>NZ_JBXEQF010000001.1:0-2548991 GCF_056858355.1 Yoonia sp. KMU-150 | reverse complement strand
AAAACCCAGAACAGCCCGTGCGACCTTCGAACAGTTCCCCGGACGGTTTGCCCACGGCAAGCCCTCGTCAGGCGCAGAACGAGCGGAGAAAAGGCGAAGGGGTAAAGCGCAGGCTTGCAACCAACCCACAAAACAGCTCGCCTATAAAACGGCGGGGGCCGTCGTTTCCGGGGGGTAATAACTCTAGGATGGCAGTCAATTCCCATATAACTTAATTCCATGCCCGTCAGTCGCATCCTCGTTTGGATGCGGCCGTACCTCCGATAAAAGATTGCGAAGGAACTAAACGGCCTCTCTGAAGGTCTTGGAGTCGTTCAGGCATTTAACAAGAGCGTTGATTTTGCCGCGATAGGGTTCGGCATGGGTCGGATGCAGCTGGAACGGATATGGAGCTGGGTGCGCGGCAACTTTTCCCTCCAGTACGGGTTTGCGCGCCTCAAGATTATCCATCTTCGCCTTCATAGAGCTGCGGAGCATACCTTCGACGATCGCGGTAACGATCTGTTTGATCTGATGAACGGGCGAAAACAGGAGACTTACAAACGGAGTTTAAGTGCATGAGGGGCGGAAAGCGGAGGTTCGTCGCGCGTGCTGTAAATTCGCTGCTCGACGGGTGAGCTGACGTTCGACTCCTTCGTCTGCATAACCTTGCATACAACTGAACATTCGTATTGCGTCGGGCACAAGCTGTACGCAAGTTAGCTGAAATGGCCATTTGGGATCAGATTTGGATGAAAACGCTACGCGCTCGCGGCGCCGGAAACCGCCTCTGTCATCTGATCGATACCGCAAGGCAGGAGTTCGTTTCCATGGAAAATCACGGCAGATCTGTCGCCGTTATTCCCGGCGTCGAACACTGTGCGAACTTGGCAAGCGAGGGATTTCGGGCCTGTGCAGAGGAGGCGGAATGACCGGAAAGGCTGCCTATCCGCTGATCGACGTCTTCGCGGGGCCGGGCGGCCTTGGGGAAGGTTTTTCGTCTCTCGTGCGCGGCGAAAAAGACGCCTGCTTTCGAAGCGCGGTTTCGATTGAACAGGACAAATTCGCTCATCGAACACTTCTTCTGCGACACTTCCTGAAGAGCTTCGATGGCGGTGCGCTCCCGGAAGACTATTATCGGTATCTCAAAGGCGATATCACTCTTGATGAGTTGTACGAGATGCATCCGAATGAGAAGGCGCATGCCGACCGGTCGGCGATCCGGATTTCGCTTGGTGCCGAAAACCACGATCGCGTCCGAAAGCTGATTGGCGAGAGACTTCGGAACAAGAAGAAGTGGGCGCTTGTCGGCGGTCCGCCATGTCAGGCGTATTCACTTGTGGGCCGGTCACGGATGATGGGCGCTCCTGAATTTGAGGACGATAAGCGACACTTTCTCTACCGCGAGTATTTAAGGATCATCATAGATCACGCGCCGCCCGTTTTCGTCATGGAGAACGTAAAGGGATTACTCTCTGCTCGTGTCAAGGGTGAGCTGGTCATCAATCGCATCATTGCAGACTTGAGCGCGCCGAGAGACGCGCTCGGCATGTCTTCCAAAGCGTTAGGATACCGGCTTTACTCTCTTTCGGAAGACGAGCTTCCGGGTATCGAAGCCGATCCCCGCTTGTTTCTGGTACGCGCAGAAGAGTACGGCGTTCCGCAGGCACGACACCGGATGTTCATCGTCGGCGTCCGGAATGATATCAGTGCGCGCCCCGGAAGGTTGAAGCCGCATAAGCCACCGACACTGAAACAGACTATCGGAAACCTTCCCAAAATCAGAAGCGGTATTTCAAGAGGGGGCGACTGCTCCGACAAATGGTTCAAGGAAATCGAAGGCCTGGACCCGGCGACGGTACGCAGGGAAATGAACGGGCAAGAATACGCCAGTGACTTGGTAAATCTCATGAGGGGCGACCTGGAAAGACCGCTCAAAGGCCTGAAAAAGTCTTCTTCCAGATATCCGGCGCGTCCGCGTCTTTCACACGATGTACTCGACAGTATCTACGACGAACAGCTTTCGGTTCTGGATAGTCATGAGTCTCGCTCGCACATGCCTTCGGATCTGCGCCGCTATGCTTTTGCAGCGTCATTCGCATCCGTTACCGGAAAGAGCCCGAAGCTGGCGGATTTTCCGTTCAGCCTGCTTCCCGACCATGCGAACGTAGAGGACGGTAGGGCCGGAAAGATGTTTTCGGACCGCTTTCGGGTTCAGCTCCCGGATCAGCCTTCCACGACCGTCACGTCGCACATCTCGAAAGACGGGCATTACTTCATTCACTACGATCCCAGGCAGTGTCGCAGTCTGACGGTCAGGGAGGCCGCCCGTCTCCAGACTTTCCCGGACAATTATCGCTTCGAGGGGCCTCGCACCTCCCAGTATCATCAGGTCGGCAATGCAGTGCCGCCTTACCTTGCACTACAGATTGCAGCGATCATTGCGGACGTTCTGGATCAGATGAAAGACGAGGATGCGTGACCGATCGGATTTCGAAAGAGCGCCGCAGCTGGAACATGTCCCGAATTAGGGGCAAAGATACAAAACCCGAAGTTTTTGTGCGTAGCATCCTCCACCGCAGAGGCTTTCGTTTTCGGTTGCATGTTCCGAGACTGCCGGGGAGACCCGACATTGTTCTTCCCAAATACCGAACTGTTATCTTTGTCCACGGATGCTTCTGGCACCGGCATAAAGGTTGTTCGAATGCGACAATGCCGAAGACCCGAACCGAATTCTGGGCTGAGAAATTTCGCAGAACGGTAGAGCGGGACGCCCGCAGGACGGCGGAGCTGGAAACGCTCGGCTGGCAGGTGCTCACCGTTTGGGAGTGCGAGCTGAGAATGGACCCTGAGGAAACCATTAAATTCATTGAAAATCAGATACTTGAGGTTCCATAGGAAAATATTTGTGCATATTTTGTAAATAATATAATTATGAAATAAACGCATTGATAATGTGCAAGATATGTTTCACAAATACAGCAAGGAAGGCTGCTATGCGTGACAAAAGGAAAAAATTCGTCGACTTGGCTGAGGCGCGGGTCAACCGTACTATCAAAGACATGCGTCTGATCGGAAATCTCGCAAATAGAAATTCCTACGAATACACGGAAGAAGATGCTCGCAAGATTGTTCGCGCGCTTCAGAAGGAGCTGGACTCGGCGAAGAGCAGATTCCTAGGAGACTCGGGCGGCAAGGATACAGATTTCAGACTGGAAGAATGATAATGCCCGGATACTGGGAATTCAATAAAGCAGACCCTTCAAGCGTCCGAATTGGAGTGACACAGCGCGATCAGTTTAACAACGACGATGTCGGTCTGGCCGAAGCTCTCGTCAGGGAGGTTATTCAGAACTCTTCTGATGCGGGCAGCGAGGATGCACCCGTCAAAGTTAGCTTCCGGTTGAAAACTCTGAATGGTGATCAGGCCGGTCAACTTGCCGTGCAATTCCAGGGCCTTCTTCCGCATCTCAAGGCTTGCGATCTGAATTTGCCCAGAAACGAACTAGGGCCCGTGCGTACCCTTGTTATCGAGGACTACAACACAAGAGGTCTGACCGGCAGTTTCCAGGACTTGGATAAAGACAATTTCGATAACTTTTGGCGGGCTGTAGGTGAGTCCGAAAAATCCGGACAAAAAGGCGGGCGATGGGGTCTTGGGAAACTGGTTTACTCGTCCTCTTCAAAAATAAGCGCGTTTTTCGGGCTGACGGTCCGCGAGGGCGAGAGCGGTCCCTCTGTCATGGGACAAGCCGTGCTCAAGAACCACTCCATCGAAAACGACTACTACCCTGCGCACGGTTTCTGGTTTGACGGTCGTTCCGGCAACGGGCTGAACCTGCAACTGCCTGTACGAGACGGCGAGGAAATTGCGCGATTTAAAGCACTCTTTGGTGTCGAGCGAACCGATCAGACAGGCCTCAGCGTCATAATACCTTATCTGATCGACAGCGTCACCGATGAAACCATTCTCGCCGGAGTGGTCAACAACTACTACTTTCCTATTCTTGCTGGACGGCTCGAGGTCGAAGTGGGTGATGTTCTCGTCAATGCCGAGTCGTTTCTGGATGTGGCCGTTAAGGTCGAACACTCCGGCACTTCCATTCCGTTTGCCTTTGTAAAGGAAATCAGTGACGCGCTAGGGGGGCAGGCGGCGCAAATTGCGACCGATACCATAGGAGATGCCCGACTTTCGCCAGAGCATCTGACGTCCGAACAGATTGAATCCATGATGGCGGCGTTTTCAGGAGGTGATCTTGTCCACCTCCGTGTTCCTGTCATGCTGAAACCGAAAGGACAGGCGCAGCAGAAGGGGAATATCGATCTTTTCGTCAGGGCGCTCGCCGAAGAGGAGGCCCCGTTTTCGTTGTTTGCGCGTGGACCTATCACGCTGCCCGGTGAACGCCACTTCGCCGGAGCGGTTGCCCGCGGCGCGATGATCGCACATGACGATGTCGTGGTCGAGTTTCTGGGAGATGCCGAAAATCCCGCACATACCGCTTGGAACTTCAACGCTGAAAAGCTCAATGCCAACTGGGACCATCCGAGAAAAACCCTATCGGCGATCAGGCAGTCACTAAGAGACCTGTACAACATGATCGCCGATCAGAAGGAAACGAAGGACGACGACGCACTGATCGACTTCTTTTCGCTGGCTGACAAGGCTCAGGCAATAAGGGGTAAGAAGAAACGTGTCGGAAAACCCAAAATTGATGTCTCCCCAAAAGAAACAGCCATACGGATCAAACCGGTAAATGGCGGTTTCGAGATCCTGTCGGGGCCGGGCGCGCAGAAATGGACCTTTCCCAAACGCATTCGCGTCAGGATGGCTTATGATATGATCGGAGCTGATCCGTTCAAAAGGTTCAGCGTGTTCGATTTCGACCTGAACAGCACGAAGAAGCTGACAATCGAAACGGCTAACGGTGACATCAAGATCTCAAGGCCCAACGTTCTGTTCTTTGATGTCACGGCCGCCGACTTTCATCTAAAAGCCGGTGGCTTCGATACGCAGCGTGACCTGATTGTAGATGCAAGGACTTCGTAATGAGTACGGCCAAGCGACGCATTAACTCTACCGGACGCAAGCGCATCGGACGGGAGTGTGTCGAGATCAGTATGCTGGAAACCGGGACCGATGAACCGCTCAAGGCAAAAATCAACCTGAAGCTACAAAACCAAGGGTTTCCGGGTGGAGCGCGTGTTGCAGTGGAAGCCTATCATCGGTCTTCAGGAATGCGCTTCGACTGCGGGACAGTCGATGCCCCGGAAGTCCCTGAAGCTCTGGTGCTCAGCGAAGTGGACAGAAACGGTTCCGTTCTGTTCCGACTGAAGGTGGTGGACAACGACGATGAACCCGGAAAACTGATTGCGTCCGCAGAGAGGCTGAAACCCAAGAGTGAGGGTGACAGCGAAAACCGTCGCAGCATCTTTCCGATCCTTTACCGGGATCTGCGTCAGGATGTCTGGAAAGTCGAGATTGAACAGGGGGATGGACCTGTTCTGATCGTCAACAGGCGCATACCCGGTTTCGCCCATAAACTTCAAGAAAGCGCGATCATGCAGGGACTTCTGCTTCCTGCAGCCTTGCGGATCGTTATGAAAGAACTGGTCCGGGTGTCCGAGACCGGCGAGAGTGAAGACGAACCTGGCTGGAAGGAAGAGTGGCTGGAATACTGTCGCGCAGAACTCGGGGCTGAGGGCGATCCGCGCGAGTTTTCAGACGACAACATCAGAGAGAACTGGATCGATGACGCCGTGATGCGTTTCTGCGAGAACCTGTCATTGATCGAGAAAATCAGAAACGCTTCGGAGAAGTAATTATGAGTAAGAAGTTCAGAATACTCAACGAAGCCGGAATAGCTGAGTTCAGGGATTACATTAGAGACGGAGCAGAAGGCCCTCCTCCTTTGCATCTTCTGGAGAACCCGGAAACCTCGGCTCCGTTTCTACCTGAAATTCAGCCGGGATCGGGACTGTTCGATGACAGATATATGTTCGGAGTCTATCTCAATGCCCTTCTGAAGAAGTTTGATCCGGCAATAATCAGTGGCGATGTAGGATTGTGGAGCGCCCTTGCTCTGCGCTGGTTTGACAGGCTGTGTCCTCCAGATGCGTCAGGCAACCGGTCTCCCAAACAGGAGTATCTTTACGTTCTCAGCTCCGATTATCGTCACTACTATCGGCATCTGGTGCGTTCGCCGTGGCAACTGGTGAAAGACCATGGCGATGCTTCGCGTTTTCTTCTGATCTCACCCCGCAAACAGGCACATCCTCTCAGTGTACACGGTGAAATCCTTGAACAGTTTGGTGGTCGTCAGCAGGTTCTTGGCAGCCAGCCGATCATCAGGGCAGCCAACAAGCTGTATTTCGATAACCAGAAATCACGTCCGCGAACTGGTGTTGCCGGTGCAGGACGGGGCAGTGCACGCCGGTTCGGACTTGTTCTGAGGCAATTGGACCTGACCTATGATCCTGAATACATGACAGACAGCGCATTCATTGGTGTTCTGCCGGTTGAATTCGAAAAGTGGCGGAAGCGGATGGCAACAGATCAGTCGAGTGCTGCCTGATTGACTCCTGAAGGAGTATCTTGAACAGGAAAACGGCGATTGGCAGACCGGAAAAACAAGAGATCGGCGAATGTTCCTTGGAGTGTCTCCGAGCTCCGGACCTCAATAGACGCCTATCTGTATATGCTGCAGCTGGAAGCGGCAGATGTACCGTTCTCCGCGTCAGAGCAGGAAAAGCTTTTGGCCTCCGGACCGCTCTCTACCCGGAACGACGCTTCAGTCAGATATCGGCTGAGGAACATCTCCCATGTCATGCATGAACGAGGAGAAGCGACCCTCAGAGCATATTCTCCAGCGCCGCAGGTCGGCAGAAATGTAAAGGCCAGAATACACGCTCTCCTTGACGAAAGGCAGAGCACACTGCTTGCCGTCAGACAAGTGTTCAGTGATCGTGGTGAAGTGGCTGGATTGGATGAAATTCTGACCAGACTGCATCATCTTGAGGAGATGATTTCTGCGCTTGCCTCCGAGCCTCGCCAGGTTGCAGGCATTGGCCATAACAATCCACCCGACGACTTCATCATCGGAGCAAAAGACTTTTCGGAAGCCCTCAAAGCGATCTCTCGCATTGAAACCGCCGTTTCCACGGAAGCCCCGGACGTAGCCACAGTTCAAAATAGTTTGAATGCCTTGGTCACACTTGGAATGAAGTCAATGCTTTGGGCGGGACAGCGTTTCACCGATTTTGCGAAAGCCGGAGCCGTTGCAGCCGGAACCGCGGCTGGGTTGTCCTTGTCCGGGCTTGGCGGTCAGATCGTAGAAACACTACATTGGGTCCTAACTTACCTCTCTTAGATACAGCGATAGCTACCGACTGACATCACCCGTTGTCCGTGGTGAAAGGCAGGTTCGACGGGCTGGAATGCAGCATGATCGAACCTAAAAAGGTCCGGTTGGGTCGCTTTCAAAAATTCCTGAACTTTTTTCACGGCACTGTCGATTGACGCAATCCTCATCCGTCGTGTGGGTGAAGAGGCAATATTGCCCTTCTCAATCACAGACGAGAGGACAGACACATGAAATTCAGGAAAATCGCCACTTACACGGCTTGCGGCATCGCTGCCTTGGCTTTGGCTACTCAGGCCCTGCCGCGGTATGTGAGCATCGAGCGCTCGGCTATGATAGAGGCAACACCCGAGGCCGTGATCGCGCTTGCCGCGTCCAACACCGGCTATCAGGCCTTCAACCCCTACAAGGATCTCGATCCCGAGCTTCGGGTCGAAATGTTCGGCCCGACATCCGGCGTCGGCTCCGGCTTTTCGTTCGAAAGCAAGGACGGCGCTGGTCAGCAGACAGTCGCGTCAGTCACCGCGGATCAGGTGGTCTTCGACCTCGATCTGGGGCCGTTGGGTCAGCCGACGCAGGCGATTTCCGCCGTGGCCGTCGATGGCGCGACCGAGGTGACCTGGACGATGGAAATGGACCTGGGCATGAACCCGGTATTCCGCGTCATGGGGCTTTTCATGGATGGCATGATCGGTCCGAATTTTGAACTTGGCCTTGCCAACATCGCCGACTCTACGGCTTAATCTGAAAACCAACAAGGAAACAAAACAATGCGTTACACATTTTTGCTCTACTCCGACCCCGCAATGGCCGCCAACATGACCGAAGAGGACTGGGCCAAGTCCAAGGAAATCTACGGCCAGTATATCGGTGCCCTGCAAGAGGCCGGTGTCTTTATCGAAACCGACTGGCTTCACCCCGCCGATACGGCCACAACCGTCACGATGGCCGGTGGCGAGAAGCAGGTCCAGGACGGCCCCTTCGCCGAGACGAAAGAGACGCTGGGCGGCTACTTTGCCATTGATGTCGAAAACCTCGACGAGGCGATGAAGTGGGCCGAGAAATGCCCCCACGTCCACTACGGCAAGCTGGAAATCCGCGCCTCTGCCATGGGCAGCGTGTGACACGGAACGACGCACAGGCGCGGGCGGAGGATGTCGCCCGCGCCGCCTACGGCAAACTGATCGCGATGCTCGCCAGCAAGACAGGCGACATCATCGCCGCCGAAGATGCGCTTGCCGACGCCTTCGTGGCCGCACTGAAGACCTGGCCAGACAGCGGCATTCCCGACAAACCCGAGGCCTGGCTTTTGACCGTGGCCAAGAACAGACGCATCGACCAGGCGCGCCGTGATGCCCGACTGGTCATCACAGACGAGGCAAACGATATGGCCGACGCCACCGCAATCGAACCGCAAGAGGCGCAATTGGACGAACGGCTGAAACTTCTGTTCGTCTGCGCCCACCCTGCCTTGGACGAAAAGATCCGCACGCCGCTGATGCTTCAGACCGTTCTGGGTCTGGAGGCCGAACAGATCGCCAAGGCGTTCCTGATTAACCCCGCGACGATGGCGCAGCGCCTTGTGCGCGCGAAGAAAAAGATCAAATCGGCGGGTATTCCCTTCACCGTGCCAGAGCCGGAAGATTATCCCGACCGCATGGGTGCCGTGCTGGAGGCCGTCTATGGTGCCTACGCCGTCGATTGGCTGGAGGGAGACGGCGATCTGAGCCACGAGGCGTTCTTCCTGTCGACCATCCTCGCCGAACTGGCTCCGGAAAACCCCGAAACGCTTGGCTTGGCCGCCCTCATCGGCTTTATCGAAGCCCGCCGCGACGCGCGGATTGCAAACGGCGTTCTCGTTCCCGTTCCTGAACAGGACGTCTATCTCTGGGATAGCCGCCTGATCGAAAGGTCCGTCAGTGCGCTGACCCAAGCCGCGCTGAAATGCAGCGGCAGCAGCATCCCCGGACGGTTTCAGCTTGAGGCCGCCATTCAATCCGTCCACGCCGCACGCTCTGTCACCGGCCGAACCGACTGGCGCGCGTTGTCGCAACTCTATCAGGGCCTCATGCACGCCTATCCGTCCATCGGCGGGGCAGTCAGTCGCGCTGCGGTCGTGGCGCAAGATGCAGGTCCGGCGGAAGGGCTCAAGATGCTGGACGTGATCGACTTTGACGGGTTGCAAAACTACCAGCCGTTCCACGCCGTCCGTGCCCATTGTCTTGCCGAGATAGGACAGACCGCCGAGGCCGCTGAAGCCTATGCAACGGCCCTCAACCTTTGCACCGACATCCCTTCAAAACTGTGGCTTGAGAAAAAAATCGCGGGTTTGCGCAAAAAAATGTCCTGAGGTGTCGATTGGCGCCGGGTCCGCCCGTCGTGTGGGCATAAGGGAAGAAAAACTCCTCCCACCAACACGGAAAAAAGGACAGACTCATGACCATCATCTACACAATCGCCGCCATCCTCGCCGCCGTCGCCCTGATCGCCTTGCTGCTGCCCCGCAAGGTCGCCGTGACCCGCTACGCCGACGTCGCCATGTCTCCCGAAGACCTCATCGCCCGCGTCGCTTCGACCTCTGGCTTCCAAACATTCAACCCCTATTGCACCACGGACCCCGATCTGAAGATCATCCCGTTCGGCCCTGAATCAGGCGTCGGTTCCGGCTTTCGCTTCGAAGGGAAGGAAGGCAAGGGCACGCAGACAGTGACAGATGTGAGCGCGACCCGCGTCACACATCTTATCGACCTCGGCGCCATGGGCAAGCCCGTGCAGACCATCGAAGCCAAAGCGACGGACAGTGGGTCTCGTGTAACTTGGACCGTCACGTCGGATATGGGCTTTAATCCTATCTTCAGGGTTTTCGGCCTCTTCATGGATCGCATGCTCGGCAAGACCTACGAACAGGGCCTTAAGAACATCGCGTCCCTCGCTTGAGGTCTGTCGCATCACAGTGAAGGCGGGCCTCGGGTCCGCCTTTTCTTTTGCGGCAAGAAAATCGGAGTATTGCCTCTACCGATTGTGTGTGTGTGTGCCGCGAATGGACTTTTCAACTGACCGTACCGCAGCACTGTGAACTTTTGACAAACGCCGGTTTTGGGACCATTCCTTACCGCGGTTTTAGCAGGCTCCGCGCCGAAGAACCACCAACGCAGGAACATCGCGATCATATGTTATGTCGCATTTCTGCATGCGACACTGCTTGTGATGTTGGAACCACTCCAACACCTCGACGTCATGTGCGTTTTCGAAGCGGCGGTGCGGCCGGGGAGCTACCGAAATCCGTCTCGGCGGCATTGCTGCAATCGCCGAACGCCCTGATGATCGCCACGCGGGAACTTGTCGTCGACCTTGACCACAACAGCCTTCTCGGCGGCGGGCTTTGCATTCGCGGTATTCGAGTTCCCTGAGACGGAAACGACCTATCGGTGATCGTCATCAGCTTCATGCTGCCCCAGGCGGGCAAAGACACGGTCAAAGTTGCTGTCGAGGCAGACTACAGGTCTTTGGTCGCTATCTTCGTGTCGCGCTGCACGTCGTTTCTTGAAAGCACTCAGTGGAAGCGAAGAAATTGCGTTCGTTGATGGCAAGGCGGTGTGCCACCGCTGCGAGCCCTTCGGGTCAGCGAGGCTCGGGAAGCGATCGCCTGCGACCGGCTTAGCGCAAAACGTATGTATCGACCTGTCCCGGCGATCTGTGACAATCGGGTCAGCCCCCTCCGCCCTGACACCTGCCCAAGGCTCGGGGGGGTTACAGGTGCGGCGAAAAAGGTTAACGTTTGCGTAATATTGGGTGCGCGCGTTGGGCGATCATCGAATTTACATGAATTAATAGATCGGGGCGTCGCGTCATCGACGGTGTCCCCGGCATAAAAATACCAGGGACGGAGTAGAACATGGCAAACATCAGCAACGCAATGCCGACACTCGGATTGAACCGCGTCGTCACGCAAAATGGAACATTTCCCAGCTCGGGCGGTCCCTCCGACGGCAGTGTGATGGGGGCGATCCACAACTACGCCTTTACCGCGCTCAACAACGATGGCGATACAGACGGGCAGTTGGTCAGCATCGCATCGAACTCCGCGCTGTTCTCGATCATGGGAACGACCTATGGCGGTGACGGCAGGACCACATTTGCCCTGCCTGACCTCGAAGGCGCTGTGGCGGTCGGCAACGGAAGCGGCGCCGGTCTGACCCCGCGCACGCAGGGGCAGGGGTTCGGAGACGACCAGATCCCGCTCACCGCCGCCAATGTTCCGGCGTCCCTTGGGGGAAGCGGCCAGTCTTTCGAGAACGAACAGGACTCACTTCCCATCGTCTATGCGGTGAAAACAGGCGGCGTCTACCCTTCGCGTAGCGGCGGGCCCGCGGTTCAGGATGTTCTGGGGTCTGTCAGGGCTTTTGCATTGGTTGACGGCGCACTTCCCGGAGACTGGGTAGAGGCGAACGGTCAGCTTTTGTCGATCGCGAGCAATACGGCCCTGTTTTCGCTTTTCGGCACGATATATGGCGGTGACGGTCGGACGACATTCGCCCTGCCTGACCTGCAGGGCCGCGCTCCCATCGGTGCCGGTTTCGTTCCGGGAGGGCCAAGGTTCGTGGAAGGGCAAAAAAGCGGCACAGAAGACATAACGCTAAGCCCCGCTCAACTGCCAGGGTCCATCGGCGGCGGTGGACAGTCCTTTTCAAATCAGCAGCCGACCTTGGCGCTGAACTACATCATCGCGCTTGATGGGATTTTCCCGAACAGGGAAAATCTTGATTCTTCTGACGCATCCAGCCCCTATCTTGGCGAGGTGAATATGTTCGGTGGCAACTTCGCACCGAGCGGCTATGCCTTCGCGCATGGTCAATTGCTGCCGATCGCCTCGCACTCGGCGCTCTTCTCTTTGCTGGGTACGCAATTCGGCGGCGACGGGCGCACGACGTTCGCCCTGCCCGATCTGCGCGGCCGGGCGATTGTCGACGAGGATGGTTCGGCTATCCGCATCGGTCAAAGAAGTGGTGAATTCGACACGACGATCCTGGCGGCCGACATTGCCGATTTTGCGAGCGTTTCCGCGGACGATGCCTTCGCTACGGACGACGTCGATGTCCTGACCGGCGGCGACGTGCATGACGCCAACCCGACCACGGCGGACGTCGATCCCGACGGACCTCTGGTCGTGACCGATCTGAACGGCGCGCCACTGTCCAGCGGCGGCGAGATTGAACTGGAATCGGGTGCCCTGTTGACCATGAACAGCGATGGCACCTTTGCCTACGATCCCAATGACGAGTTCGAATACCTGCCTGTGGGGCAGACCGCTACCGACAGTTTCACCTACAAGAACGGTATCGGTAACACGGCGACCGTCACGATCACGATAAACGGCCTGGACAACGACGATGTCTTTGACGGTTTCGCGCTCATGGGCGCGATTGACGGCGGCGTCGGTATCAATGCGGTCAGCTATGAAAACGACAGCGCAAGCGGCGTCGTCGCCTCGCTCGCCGACCAAAGCGTGAATACGGGGTCTGCCGCCGGCGATACATATACCAACATCCAGCACCTGATCGGGACCGACTTTGGCGATGAGCTGATCGGCGATGCGAACGACAATGCCTTTGCCGGCGGGCTTGGCGACGATACGATCCGTGGCGGTGACGGCGAAGATACCGTCAGCTTTGCCGGTGCCACCGGCGCGGTGACGGTCGATCTGGACAGTGACATGGCGTCCGGTGAAGGTACCGACACGCTGGAAAGTATCGAAAACGTCATCGGGTCGGACTTTGGCGATGATCTGACCGGCGACATGGAAGACAACGTCTTTGTCGGCGGTCTCGGCGACGACACGATCGCCGGTGGCGATGGCGATGATACCGTCAGCTTTGCGGATGCCGCGGCCGCTGTCACCGTGCGGCTTGACCGCGACACGGCCACGGGCGAGGGCACCGATACGCTCGACAGCATCGAAAACGTCATCGGGTCGGATTTCGACGATACGATCTACGGCAGCCGTGCCGCCAATATCACCAACACGCTGAGCGCGGGCGAAGGTAATGACACCGTCTATGGCCGCAACAGTATCGACATCATCTTCGGCGGTGACGGCACCGATCTGCTTCTGGGTTACGCCGGAACCGATACGCTGTTCGGTGGCGAGGGCAACGACCGGATGTACGGCGCGTTTTCCGACGACACGCTCTATGGCGGAGAGGGGGCCGACCTCGTCGTCGGCGATGCGGCCAACGACACGTTGTTCGGCGGTGACGACAACGACCGCCTGCTCGGCGGCACCGGCAACGATATCCTCGACGGTGGCGACGGCGCGGATTTCCACGACGGCTCGTCCGGCGAGGACACGTTCAAATCGAGCGCCGGGGCGGACCGCCTGAACGGGCGCGCCGATGCCGACACCTTCGAGTTCATGCAGGGCAACGAAAACGACCGGATCTTCCTTTTCGAGGATAACGTCGACACGATCGCCGTCTCGACCGCCTTCGGTTTCGCCGATGCCAACGACCTGATCGACAATCACAGCCGGGCGGTGGGCAATACGCTCTACCTCGATCTCGACTTTTCGGGTGGCGATCACGTGCAGCTGGTCAATTGGCTGTCGACGAACACCGCGGACGATCTGCGCGACGACATCACCTTCATCTGACGCGCGTGCGACACCGCTGCCGACGATCATGACCCGCTGCATTTTGCAGCGGGTTTTCGCGTTCTGACACCTGCCGCGCACGGCAAATCATGCCGAAGCGATGCGTTATTCCTGTGCTGAAGGGGGAACCATGGCAGTCCCTAGGGGAATCGAACCCCTCTTTCCAGGTTGAAAACCTGGCGTCCTAACCGATAGACGAAGGGACCGCGCTTGGTGAGCCGCTTTTAGGCGGGGTGGCGATCAAGGGCAAGAGGATTCTTGGCAAAAAATGTTATGCCGCGGCAGGTTTTTGCGCGCCTGTTCAGGCCGTAACGCCGCCTCTATCCGGCCGGTGCCGCATCTTCCAGTCGCAGTTGAACCGATTGACGGCCCTGCCAGTGATTGACTTCCAGGCGCCCGGCCAGATGAAAGCGCCGCCCGCCGTGATCGCGCAACGCCGGACCCATCGGCCCGTCCATCGCGCCAAAGCTGATCGCGTCGATCCGCGCACCCAGCCCGTCGCCGAATGTGACTTTCAGATGATTGGCCCCGACCGTCTTTGCAAACAGGATCTGGCAATCCGGAAAGACGAACCGTGGGGCAGGGGCACCGGCCCCGAAAGGACCGGCCGTTTCAAGCTGGGTGATCAGGGCCACGCTGGCGGCACCGGGCATCAGCACACCGTCAAGCCGCAGATCGGCCGGGCCGATCCGGTCGGCCCCCTGCCGCGCCAGCAGCTCCGCGATCCGCGCCATCGCCGCGTCGAGGTTCTCGCGCGCGACCGTCAGCCCCGCGGCCATCTTGTGACCGCCGCCCTTGATCAGCAGGCCCTCCTGCGCGACCCGCTGGATGACCGCCCCAAGATCGACGCCCGACACGGACCGGCCAGAGCCTTTGCCCTCGTCCCCGTCCAGCCCGATCACGATGGCGGGGCGGTTCGTGGCCTCTTTCAGACGCGCCGCCACGATGCCCACCACACCGGGGTGCCAGCCTTCGCCTGCGGCCCAGACCAGCGCGCTGTCCAACCCCCGGGCCTCCGCCTGTGCGAGCGCGCTTTCGCGCACGACAGATTCGATTTCGCGCCGGTCTGTGTTCAACCGATCCAGCTTTTCGGCCAGGGCGGCGGCCTCATGCGGATCGGCGGTGGACAGCAGCCGCGCGCCTAGGTCGGCCTGTCCGATCCGCCCGCCCGCGTTCACGCGCGGCCCGAGCAGAAACCCGAGGTGATAGCTGCTCGGCGCAGTGTCCATCCCGGCCACATCCGCCAGGGCCACGATCCCGGGTCGCATCCGGCGGGCCATCACGGTCAGGCCCTGGCGCACCAGCGCCCGGTTCACACCCACAAGCGGGGCGACATCGGCCACCGTGGCCAGCGCCACCAGATCGAGCAGCGCCATCAGGTCCGGCCCGCTCTGGCCCGCGACTTTGTACTGTCGGTTCGCCTCCACCAGCATCAGGAACACGACGGCGGCGGCGCAAAGATGTGCCAGCGCCCCATCCTCGTCCTGCCGGTTCGGGTTCACCACGGCCAAGGCATCGGGCAGCGTTTCGCCCCCCAGATGGTGATCGAGGATGATGACGTCCGCGTCCGACGCCGCGGCGACCGGCCCGTGCGAAAGCGTGCCGCAGTCGACGCAGATAATCAGATCGTGGTCTGTCGCCAGTTGCGCCATCGCCGCGTCGTTCGGCCCGTAACCCTCGTCGATCCGGTCCGGCACATAAAGCGTCGCGCCATGCCCCATGTCACGCAGCCAACTGATCAGAAGGGCCGCCGAACTCCCGCCGTCGACGTCGTAATCGGCAAAGATGGCGATGCGCTGCCGTTCACGCACCGCCGTCAGGAACCGTGTGGCAGCTTTCTCCATGTCGCGCAGGCTGCGCGGGTCGGGCAACAACTCGCGCAGGGTGGGGGCCAGATAGCCTTGCGCCTCCATCGCCGGAACACCGCGCTTGACCAAAGTCCGGCAGACAGGGGCGGGCAGGCCGGTCGCCTGTGCCATCGCTTCGGCCAGACGGTCTTCCGCCTCGCTGGGGCCGACCCAGCGCCGGCCGTTGAGCGAGGTCGCGACGCCCAGAAATGGCGGCTTATCTTGTGGCTTGTCCATGGCCGCATACTAGACCCTGCATCAGCGCAAGACCATGTCGCGCGGCATCGTCAGACAAGAAAATCGCGAGAATTAGGGCGCGGGATTGCGATAGCTCATCCGGCGTACCGATCCGGTCTTGGATCGCATCAACACGGTCTCGGCGGTCACGAACCCGACCTCGCGCTTGATCCCGGGCAACAGCGATCCGTCGGTCACGCCGGTCGCCGCAAAGATCACATCGCCCGTTACCATATCGTCGCGGGTATAGACGCGGTCGAAATTTGTGATCCCGGCCTTGGATGCGCGTGCGCGTTCGTCGTCGTTGCGAAACAGGAGCCGCCCGAAAATCTGCCCGCCCATGCATTTCAGCGCGGCGGCGGCCAACACACCCTCGGGCGCGCCGCCCGATCCCATGTACATATCGATCCCGGTCTTGCCCGGCTCGGCGCAGTGCATCACACCGGCCACGTCGCCGTCGGTGATCAGGCGGATGGCGGCCCCGGTGCTGCGGATTTCCGCAATCGTATCCTCGTGACGCGGGCGTTCCAGCACGCAAACGGTGATGTCGTTGACGGAACACCCCTTCGCCGATGCCAGCGCCGACACCCGTTCGGACGGCGACATATCAAGCGTGACGACACCGGGCCGATAGCCCGGACCGATGGCCAGCTTGTCCATATAGACGTCGGGCGCGTGCAGCATCGTCCCGCGCGGCCCCATCGCGATCACGGCGAGCGCATTGGGCATGTCCTTGGCCGTCAGGGTCGTGCCTTCCAGCGGATCGAGTGCGATGTCCACGCCCGGTCCGGTGCCGGTGCCGACCTCCTCGCCGATGTAAAGCATCGGCGCCTCGTCACGCTCGCCCTCGCCGATCACGACGACACCGGCAATGTCCAGTTTGTTGAGCTGTCGGCGCATGGCGTCGACCGCGGCCTGATCGGCGGCCTTTTCGTCACCGCGCCCGATCAGCGGGGCGCAGGCGATTGCCGCGGCCTCCGACACGCGGGCAAGGCCCAAAGACAGGGTGCGGTCGTGAAACTCGGGTGCGGTCGGCATGGTCAATTCCTCGGCTGGTTGGACGTGACCTAGACTCAAGGCGGAATCAACACAACCATGGTGGCGCTAACGGCCCGGAAATGGCCGGTCAGCCCTCCGGCGTGTGGCACACCGCCTCGATATTGTTGCCGTCGGGATCCAGCAGGAACGCACCGTAGTAGTCTTCGTGATACTGCGGGCGAAGTCCCGGTGCACCGTTGTCGCGGCCACCCGCGGCAAGGCCGGCGGCGTGGAAGGCATCGACCATCGCACGGTTGTTCGCGCTGAACGCGATATGGACGGCCGGCCGTTGCGGATCGCCTTGCGAAATCCAGAATACCGGGCGGTCGCGGCCATAGCCCGTCACGGCGACGCCGCCGGTGAATGCAGTGGGCACGGTGGCCAGCAGCGCGCCGCCCAGTGCCGCGAAAACGGCGTCGTAAAATTCCGTCGCCTTGGCGAAATCCGATGCGGTGATACCGGTGTGGTCGATCATTCTGGGCCTCCTGAGCAATGTGCGGCCCCAGTCTGCCAGACCGCCCTGTCAGATTGCGGCAGCAGGGTCAGACCGCCTCGATCCGGATGGCCACAGGCGATCCGGTCACCACACCCGTGCCGCCCATGGCGTCCAGCGCCTCGTCCAGCGCCGTGCGGGTCGTCTTGTGCGTCACGATCAGCACCGGGGCCGAGGCGTCCGCGTGTTCGTACTGCCGCATCCGGTCGATCGAAATCCCGGCCTCGCCCAGCGCGCGGGCGACCTTGGCCAGCGCGCCGGGCTTGTCCTGCAACTGCAAGCGCAGGTAGTAGGGGGCGGATACCGCCGACATCGCCGCCCGCGCGCGACGCAACCCCTTGGCAGGCTGCCCGAACACCGGCATCCGAAACCCGCGCGCCAGATCGACGACGTCGCCCATCACCGCACTCGCGGTCGGTCCTTCACCTGCGCCGGGGCCGCGCAGCACGATCTGGCCGACGCTGTCGCCCTCCAGCACGATCATGTTCGTGCCGCCCTGCAACTGCCCCAGAGGAGAGGTGTCGGGCACCAGACACGGCGACATGCGTTGTTCCAGCCCGCGCCCCGACATCTGTGCCACGCCCAGCAGCTTGATCTTGTAGCCCATGTCGGCGGCCTGCCGGATATCGTCGATCGTCACGCTGCCGATCCCTTCCAGCGTGACCGCACCGAAATCCACCTGCGTGCCGAACGAAATCGCGGCCAGCAGCGCCAGTTTGTGCGCCGCGTCGATCCCGCCGACATCCAGTTCCGGGTCCGCTTCGAGATAGCCAAGCTGGTTCGCCTCGTCGAACACCGCCTCATACGACAGGCCCGCGTCCTCCATCCGGGTCAGGATGTAGTTGCAGCTGCCGTTCATGACGCCCATCACGCGGGTGATTTCGTTTGCGGCCAACCCCTCGTTCAGCGCCTTGATGACCGGGATACCACCGGCGACCGCCGCCTCGAACCGGATCGCCCGTCCTGCCGCTTCGGCCTGTTCGGCCAGTGCCTGGCCGTGGATCGCCAGCAGCGCCTTGTTCGCGGTCACGATATCCTTGCCCGCCGCAAGCGCCGCCTCGGTCGCGGCTTTCGCCGGTCCGCTGTCCCCGCCCATCAGTTCGACGAACACATCGACGTCGTCGCGCGTGGCCAGGGCGACCGGATCGTCCTCCCAGGCGTAGCCCGACACATCGACATCGCGGTTCTTGGAGCGCGAGCGGGCCGACACCGCCGTGATTTCGACGGCCCGTCCGGCCCGCAGCGCAAGGTCGGCCGCGCGCTTCTGCACGATCCGCACCACGCCGACGCCCACCGTCCCGAGGCCTGCGATTCCAAGGCGAAGTGGCTGTGTCATGTCCGGGTCCGTTTCTGTCTAAATCTGTCGGGACGCTGTTAGCGAGTTTGCGGCGCTACCGCAACGCGGCGCGGGCAATTGCGCCCCGCATCCGCCCGCGCGTCGCGGCATCGACAACCGGGCCGCGCAATCCCGCAGCGCGCCCGCGCAGCGCCGCGATGCGGCTATCGAAGCTGGCGACAGTGGCCGGCGTGATCCGTGTCGTCGTGGCGTCGCCCGCCTGCGCCAACAACGGTGCCAGCGGCACCAGCGCCGGATAGGGCGTGCCCTCCGCAACCGCAGGCACCACCGCGTCGATCTGCGGGAAATCGGTGCAGGCGGCGAGGCACGCAACCGCAAGGATCGGGAACAGGCGCATGGGGTTCGGGGTCCGCATCTGGTGGGCCCATGGGGCCATCCGCGCGACCATATCGGCGGGGGGGCAGGAGGGGCAAGGCACGTCGGGGCTTTTCAAATGAACAGACGTTCAGTTAAATGCCGCCATGGCGCGCAAGCAAGGCTCTCACTCTGATATCACCGGACCGAAGGTCCGCGATGCGGCCCTGCGCCTGATCGCGCGCCACGGCTATGCCGCGGTGTCGATGCGCCAGATCGCGGCCGAGGTCGGCGTGCAGGCCGGGGCGCTCTACAATTACACGCCGGACAAGCAGTCCCTGCTGTTTGACCTGATGCAGTCCCACCTGGCCGAGGTGCTGGCCGCGCTCGACGCGGCGGGCATCGCCGGCAGTGCCCTGGATCAGCTGGAGGCTTTCACCCGGTTCCATATCCGGTTCCACATTCCGCGCACCGATCAGGTCTTTGTGGCCTACATGGAGCTGCGCAACCTGTCGCCAGAGAATTTTGCCCGGATCGAGCAGTTGCGGCGCGCCTACGAGGACCGGCTGGAGCGGATCCTCGATCAGGGCGTCGCCGAAGGTGTGTTCGACCTGCCGGACAAGCGGATCACCACGCTGGCGCTCATCGCTTTGCTGACGGGCGTGAACAACTGGTATCGCGCCGGTGGCAGACTGGAAATCGCGCGGATCGAAACGATCTATTGGGATCTTGTGCGCAAGGCCGTTGCGCAGGGCGGTGCATGACGCACCCCCACGCAAAAAAGCGGCGCCGGGTTGCTCCGACGCCGCCTTTCATTTCGTTTGTGCCTGATCAGCCGGCGCGCTGTTCCGGGCGGAACCGCGTCTGCTCGGACACCTGAAAGCGGCCGTTGCGGACCTTGCTGATCCGGCCCTGGCGCAGCAGCGTCCCGAAAGAGCGCAGACCGTCCTCGCGGCTGAACGCCTGATCCGTGGTCAGCTGCACCTTCTTCATGATCTGCGGGCGCGAGAAATCCTCGACCCCTTCGACGAAGGCGGTGTAGGCCGCTGCCGCTTCCAGAAGATCGGGCAACTCTGTCGCGCCCATTTCTTCGGCGAATTCGGCAAAGCTGGCCGCATCCGTCTGGATCATCGGCTCGGTTGCGGCCACGCGGCGTGGTTGCACCGGTGCCTGTGCCGCGGCGGGGGTGTCGACCCGCTGCGACGCCACCAGCTTGAGCGGGGCAGGGCGCGGACGCTCTGTCCGGCTCTGGTCCGATACCTGTGGCCGTGTAGGGCGTGCAGGACGCTGCGGGCGCACCGCATCTTCCAGATCGGCCCGGAACGCGGTTTCGGTCTCGGCAGCCGGGTCGCTCTTGTCGCCCAGCTGGCGCGCCGCCTCTGTCGCCGCGACGGCGGCTTTCAGCTGTGCAATCGCGTTGCGCCGGCGGCTGCCTTCGGGCTCCGACAAGGCCTCGTCGGTCTGGGACATGATGCGCGACATCGCGGCATCGTCCGTTTCGGGAAGCACGCTGCGACCGGGGCGGGGTGCGGGTGCCGGCATCGCCGCCACTTCCGCCTCGACCTCTGCCAGTTCTTCCTGCAGCGCCGCCTCGTCTTCTGGCGACAGGTCGCTTTCGGCGTCGGCATCGGTGCCGTCGCTGCCGATCAACTCGTCGGCACCGTCAAGGGCAGCGATGCTCTCGACGGGTTCGTCTTCATCGGCGACCGAAAAACTGTCGTCGAGCAAAAGCGCGTCGGCAGCGTCGTCCTGTGCAGCATCTTCCTGCTCAGCGACGTGCGCTTCATCGCTTTCGGCGACATCGTCCTGTGCATCGGCGCTGGCCTCTTCGGGCGCCGCCTCCGCAGCATCCGTATCCGTACCAAGAACGCTTTCGATCAGGCTTGTGTCGGCGGTAGTCGCCTGCTCCGTCACGGGCGATTCTTCAACTGGCTCGGTCTTGCGAAGACGCACGATCCGGGCGCGCACGGCTGGCTGTGCCGCACCTGTGTCGGTCTGTGCCGCGATATTGGCGAGAGTGTCGCTGTCGTCGGTAGCATCGGCTTCGGAGGAGACCTCATCGTCGACGTTATCCGACACTTCCGCCTCGTCAGACGCTTCAGCCTCTTCCGACGTGTCCATGTCGAACCCGTCGTCTTCGGCCGTCGCCTGTTCGATCGCGTCAGCGGCAAGCGCCGTCTCTTCGGCGACAGGCTCCGCCTCGGTGCGGTCGTCCGCCGGGTCTTCCGCAACTGCGGCATCACCCGCAACGGCATCGTCCGTCACGCCGTCGAACGCCTGTACCTCATCGATGGCGTCTTCTTCGATGGCGGTCTCGGCTTCATGTGCCGCGTGATCGTGCACGGATTCCGCCATGTCTCGCTCGTCGTCGCTGTCGACATCGGCCTCGAACGTGTCTGCGGTCAGGGTGTCATCTGCGTCAGACCCGGCGATGTCACGCGCGTGCTGGTCCTCGGCATAGGCGGCGGTGGGAGCGGCCCCCTTGCTGACCACGGCACGGATACGCTGCAACTTTGCCGCGACGCTTTCGGCGTCGGGATGGGCCGGCGGCTCTGTCGGTGTCGTCGGTGCCATATCCGCAAAGGTGAGCGACGTATCGGCCAAGGCATCGTCCTGATCGGACTGGTCGTCGGCGAGCGTTTCTGCGGCGACCTCCTGATCCGGCGCTGTCGCGTGCTCTGCGGCGGTATCGGCGACTGGTGCTGCGTCCTCCTGCGTCCGGTCGGCAACAGCCTCGTCCATCGCCTGGGCGGGCGGTGTCGCGGCGGGTGGCATCGTCGGCGCTTCGGTCTGCCCGGCGGGGGCGGACGGTTCGGATGCCTCGGGCGCTGCAAGCGCGCTTGCGGCGCGCAGCACAATGCCGGAATCATCCGTGCGCGCCTCGACCCGGCGCGAAATTTCGCGTTCGGCGATGCGCGCCAGCATGTCGGCGTCGGGGGTCGGGGGTTCGGCCCCGAAATATCTGTCGTCGGCTGCCAGATCACGGAAGTATTCCGCAATCGCCTTCATCGTGGAGAAGGAATCGTCGAATCCCTCCAACGTGCACGAGAAGGTCCCGTAGGAAACCGTTAGAATCTTCGATGATCCTAGCATGTTTTTGCTCGCTTTCTCCCAATCCCAGTGACAGTTTGTTTACCATCAATTGGTTCGCAAACCGGCACAAGACAGGGTTTATGGCGGTATTATTTCGTGGCCGTTTTGGGGAATGTTTCCCGATTGGAGTGTAATCGCAAATGCCCGGCCCGATTGTTCGCAGCCCCGATCCTGTCGGCCTTTTCGGTGGGGCCGAGATTGCACCGCAAGTTCTTAACATAGTGCAAACCCACGCGCCAACCCATGTGGCGGCTGACGGCGGGGCGGATCATCTCCTGCGGGCGGGGCTGGTGCCGCAGGCGGTGATCGGCGATATGGACTCGCTTTCGCCAGCGGCGAAGGCGGCCTTCGCCGACCGGCTGTATCCTGCGAACGATCAAAACCTGTCGGATTTCGAAAAGGTCGTGGCCGAGATCGACGCGCCGCTGATCATCGCCGCCGGGTTTCTGGGCGGGCGGCTGGATCATACGATGGGCGTGTTGAACACGCTGGTGCGCCGCAAGCTGTGGAACGTGGTACTTTTGTCCGCCGCCGACGTCTGTTTTCTGGCCAGACAGGGGCGGACCACACTCGACCTGCCGCCCGGCACGCGGGTCGGTCTGCTGCCATTGGGCGCGGCGCGGGTCGATACCGATGGCCTGCGCTGGGACATCACGGATGCCGCCATGACCGCACAGGGCTTTGTCAGCACATCGAACGAAACGCGCGCGCCCCGCGTGACAGTTCACTGCATGGGGCAGCTGTTGATCACGCTGCCGCTGGCGGCATTTTCAGCCGTGCAAGGCGTTGTTCGCGCAGGATGATGTAAAGCCCGGCGGCCACGGTGATCACGATGCCCACAGCCGCCAGCCCGTTCGGCAGGGCCGCGAAAATCATCCAGCCGATCAGCGTGCTGATCGGAATTTCCAGATATTGCATCGGGGCCAGCGTCGCCGACGGCGCGAAACGCAGGCTCCACGTCATCAGCAGATGCGCGAAGGTGCCCAGCAGGCCAAGGGCGGCCAGCATCAGCCACGTCGTCTGGTCGGGCATGACGAGGGCCAGACCGGGTGCGTCGGGAAACAGGATCAGGAACGGCAGGATCATCGCGCTGGCCTGCGCGCCGCTGACGGCCTGCAGCGGGATCGCGTCGATCTGCTTGGCGATCTGCCGGGTGACGAGCATGAAGAACGCGAACACCACCGCGACGCCCAGCGGCAGCAGCGCGGGCCAGCCCACGGCGGCGAAATTGGGCTGGATCACCAGCAGCGTGCCGATGAACCCGACGCCGCAGGCCCACATCCGCTGCGGGCCGACCTCCTCGCCCAGCACGAAGTGACCCAGCAGCAGCATGATGAACGGCATGACGAAGGCGATGGCCACCGCATCGGCCAGCGGCAGATAAAGCAAGGCGCTGAACATCAGGCTGATGCCCGCGATATGCAGCATGGTGCGCAACATGACGAACTTCAGCGTGCCGGGGGGAAGGCGCAGCGATTTGCCTGAAAGCAGCGCCAGCGGAATCAGGATCGCCGCCTGCACCGAGAACCGCACGAACACGAGCAATCCGATGGAAATCCGGTCGCCGAGCAGCTTGGCCAGGCTGTCGCCCAGCGGTGCCAGAATGCAGAACCCCAGCATCAACAGGATTCCGAGAAAGGGGCGATCAGCGTTCATCCGGCAACCCTAGGCCGCGCCGGTGCCGGGTGCAATTTGCAATGCGACGGTCCGCGCGGAGAGACGGCGGCGTTTCGCACGCGAAACGTGTTATGTGCAGCGTACGTTCCTGAAAGGTTAATATGAAGAGAGGGTTAACGGTGGGTACGGGTGGGAGGTAACGGTGAACAGTCGAATGTCGCTCTTGAATTCAGATATGGTAATTTGCTGCAGAACGGCGAATGTCGGGACTGAGTCCAGACTAACCTAAGCGCTGCAACGTGGCGAAGGTCGGCTATGATGCTGGCGGCCAGTGAGTGCGAACCCAATCAACGTTCTGTTCATTCGAGGCCTTACCTCAAACTTTTTTCGTAGAAACGCGACATTTTGAGATTTTGCAGGTTGCGTAACTTCTAAAATTCCCAAAGCATCTACAACTAACTGTTTTATATATATTTTCCATTTTATTTGAATGGCAGAGTTTCTCTTTCGCTCATAAGTTTACTCATCGTAGACAGTCGGTGGCGTGCCGCACAGGTCGTAAACGACTTACGGCGACCAAAAAATATGTGAATATTGGAGGGCTATAACGAATACGGAGTATATCGATATGGCACCAGTAATAGGGTTGATTTCTGATCTAGTGGCTACACTGGCAGGCGTCCTTGCAATTTGGTTGGGAATCAAAGTCCTCAAAGATGGCAAAGCAAAGAATGATGACACGTCAGAGAAAGAACATCGGGATACTTCTGATCGCGATCGGCGTGATGATCCTGAGCAATAGGATGCCCGATCTATTTGCTTTCATCTTGAGTTTGTAACACGAACTGTCTGCTTGTTCGTACTGCTAAGTCATCACTCTTTCGACGTGGGCGTGTCTGAAACCACGAGCATTTGTCACTTGAGCAGACTTCAAAACTTCCAGCCTACCCAGCAATAGCAAATCTTGAACTTTCACTCATGGATGACTGCTAACTCCCGCAAACCGGACACCCCTCAGAAACCAAAACGCAATGCATCCCTACTCAGCGCAAAGCGCGGAGGATTCGGCCGAGGATCACCTCGTCGATACCGCTGCAACAGGTGTCGTAGTTGCCCGCGAAGATGGTGATCGCCAAACCCTCCTCGGGCAGAACGAATATCCGCTGATCGCCGCTGCCGACCGCGCGGATCACCTTTTGGCCGGACGGGAGCGTGCCGGGGAACCAGAAATAGCCGTAGCCATAGACGCCGGGCGGTCCCCAATCGGTGTTCTGGACGTGGCGCATGGTGGACAGCCTGACCCATTCCGCAGGCACGACCTGACGCCCTTGCCACCTTCCGTCATGCAGGATGAGCGAGCCGATCTTGGCCAGATCGCGCGCCCGCATGCGCAGACCCGCCCCGGCGCTGGGAAAGCTGTCCGGCCCCCAGGCGGCGGGCCGGTGCCAGTCGTAGTCGGTGATGCCGAGCGGGCCGAAAAGCACTTCGTCGGCGTAGTCGATCACTGGCCTGCCGGTCAGGTTCCCGATGACCCCGGCGGTGATGTCGGTCAGCCCGGAGTTGTAGGTCCAGCGATCCCCGGGTGTGTCGCGAAGCTCTTTCGTCAGCACAAATCCGACAGGATCGTCTGTCATGCCAAGCCTGCGGAAGTCATTATTTTCGTTGACGTAGGGCACCAGCGTCTCGTTCCACGCCAGCCCGGCGGTCATCGTCAGGACATGGTGCAGCGTGACCGCCTCCAGCCCGCCGCCGAGGTCAGGCCTGTCGGGGAAGAAGCCGGCAATCGGGCGGGCAAGCGCATCCTCTGCCGTATCGCCGAGCGCGATGCCCAGGAGCAGGGAGGTCACGCTTTTTGTAACGGAGCGCAGGCTGTGCAGGGTCGTCGGGCCATGGTTCACGCGGCGCATCGGTCCGTCCCAGTCCAGGTCCTCGCCGGGCCAGTACTGTTCGAAAACCAGCCGTCCCTCATGTTCGATCAACAGGGCGTGGACGTTCGGTATGAAGGGGCCCGCGTCGATCCGCTCGGCAAGGGCGGCGAGCGCATCGGGGTCGAGTCCTGCCTGAGACGGTGACGCGACCGGCCAGCCGTCGCCGCGTTCGGCTGGCGTGGTGTCGATCTGCTGGGCCGCCACGACCGCCGGCAAACAGACGGCGAGCAGGCTGGACAGAATGGTACGCCGGGTGAACATCGCTGACCTCCCTCGTTCACCGACAGGATGAAGGGTTGGAACGATACGCGCAATGGCCAAGGACCCCCGTCAGAGAACATTGCCCATGTCCGTGTCGGCTTGCCGCTATTGGACGACAGTCAGCGGACACGCGTAAGGTTTAGTGGACGCAGAGGTCCGCCATCAGCAATTCGGCACGTTCACCGCCAAGCCACCCAAGGCCGTTTCCTTGTATTTCTCCGACATATCCATGCCGGTCTGGCGCATCGTCTCGATCGCGACGTCGAGATGCACCAGATGGGTGCCGTCGCCGCGCAGGGCGAGGGACGCGGCGGAGACGGCCTTGATGCAGCCCAGACCGTTGCGTTCGATGCAGGGGACCTGCACGAGGCCCTTCACCGGGTCGCAGGTCATGCCGAGGTGGTGTTCAAGCGCGATTTCCGCTGCGTTTTCAATCTGCTCCGGGGTGCCGCCCATCACGGCGCAGAGGCCCGCGGCGGCCATGGCCGAGGCCGATCCGACCTCTGCCTGGCAGCCGCATTCGGCACCGGAGATCGAGGCGTTGAACTTGATCAGCCCGCCGATGGCCGCCGCCGTCAGCAGGAAGTCCGGCACGCGGTCGACCGTGGCACCCGGTACGTGATCGAGCCAGTAGCGGATCGTGGCGGGCACCACGCCGGCGGCCCCGTTGGTGGGGGCGGTGACGACCTGCCCGCCTGCGGCGTTCTCCTCGTTCACGGCCATGGCGTAGGCCTGCATCCAATCGTTGATCGTGTGCGGCGCGCGCTGGTTCATGCCGCGTTCCGCGATCAGCGCATCGTGGATGCCCTTGGCCCGCCGCCGCACCTTCAACCCGCCGGGCAGGGTGCCGTCGGTGGTCAACCCCCGGTCGATGCAGCCGTTCATCACGTCCCAGATGCGGGTCAGGCCATTGTCGAGGTCGAGTGCGGCGCGGCGGCTGAGTTCGTTGGCGCGTTTCATCGCGGCGATGGACTTGCCGCTGATCTTTGCCATCTCCAGCATCTCTGCGGCGCTCTTGAACGGGTAGGGGACAGGGGGGCCGTCGTCGGTGTCCTTGCCTGCGGACAGTTCCGCCTCGGTCAGGACAAAGCCGCCGCCGATGGAATAATAGGTGACGGAGGTGATGACATCGCCCTGCGCATCGGTGCCGCGCAGGATCAGCCCGTTGGCGTGGCCGGGCAGCGGCGGGCCGAAGTCGAAATGCAGATCGCCGGTGGGATCGAAGCGCAGGGTGCCCAGCCCGTCCGGCATCACCGTCTTGTCCGCCTTGATCCGCGCGAGTTCCGCCTCTGCCTTTTCGGCGTCGTAGTCATCGGCGCGAAACCCGGCGAGGCCGAGGATCACCGCGCGGTCGGTGGCATGGCCGACGCCGGTAAACGACAGCGAGCCGTGCAGCGACGCCTTCAGCCCGGCGACCGCGAAAGGCTGCGCGCGCAGGTGATCCAGAAACCGGGCGGCGGCGACCATGGGGCCGATGGTATGGGAGGACGACGGGCCGACGCCGACCTTGAACATATCGAAAACGGACAGAAACATCAGGTGGCGGTCCCTTCGGGCGGGTTGGGGTGCACGGGTGCGGTGATCGGATGCGAGCCGAGACCTTCGGCAGTGATCGCGTCCAGCATCGCGGGTGTGGTTTCGAAACGCGCGGCAAAGCGGCGCAGGTTTGGATAGTCCGCCAAGCCAAACCACGACGCATCACCGCCGTAAAGCCCGGACCAGCGCAGCATCGGGGCCAGATAGCAGGCCATGATCGCGGGGCCGTCGCGGTCGATCCAGGTCAGATCCGCCTGGTCGAGTTGCCGGTAGAGTGCTTTCAGCCGTCCCTGTGTTTGCTTGCGCAGATGCGCCGCAGCCTCCGGCGCGTAGTGGTCGGGGTAGAACAGCATCCTCAGGGCCGGGTGCAGGGTGTTCGACAGCCAGAACAGGCGGGCCAGCGCCGTCGTGCGGGCCGGGTCACCGGGGGCCGGAAACGCGGTGCCGGGCTGGCGGTCGGCCAGCCACAACAGGATCGCCGCGGTTTCGAAGATCGGGCCGTCGGGGGTTTCCAGCACCGGGATCAGGCCGTTGGGGTTCAGCTTCAGGTAGGCAGGCGACCGTTGCTGCCGCGTGGCGCGGTCCACCAGCTGCGTTGAAAAGGGCAGGCCCAACTGCCGCAGCGCGAGGCGCACGCAAAGCGAGGCGTTGTCGGGGGCGTAGTGGAGGGTCAGCTGTGTCATGCGCGCACCTTATCCGCTGGCGCGGAACCGCGCGCGCGAAATGCGACGTGGCGCGACGGGATTGCGGTCTGGCGCGCGCGTGCCGCCGGCGTTATCCTAAGATCGACCCCAAAACGCGGAGACCAACAAGATGTCATCGACCCTTTCCCCCATCGACAAGGCCAAGTTCGTCGCGGCCAAACAGGCCACGACCTATGTGGAATCGGGTATGAAAGTCGGCCTCGGCACCGGGTCCACCGCGGCGTGGCTTGTGCGCTGTCTGGGCGATATGGTGCGCGACGAAGGGCTGCGCATCAAAGGCGTGCCGACCAGCAGCCGCACGGCGCAACTGGCCCGCGATGTCGGGATCGAGGTGATCTCGCTGGACGAGGCAAAGTGGCTGGATGTCACCATCGACGGGGCCGATGAGTATGACGGCAGCCTGAACCTGATCAAGGGCGGCGGCGGTGCGTTGCTGCAGGAAAAGATCGTGGCGACTGCGAGCGACCAGATGGTCGTGATCGCCGATATATCCAAGCAGGTCGAGACGCTGGGCGCTTTCCCGTTGCCGGTTGAGGTGATCCCCTTCGGCTGGCAGACGACCAAGACCCTGATCGAGGAGACGCTGATCGGCATGGATGTGCTGGGCCGCACCGCCAGCCTGCGGATGAACGGCGATGCCCCGTTCTTCACGGACGAGGGCAACCATATTCTCGACCTGCATCTGAACCGGATCGGCAACGCGCGTCAGTTGAGCCTTGTGATCAACCAGATCCCCGGTGTCGTTGAAAACGGGTTGTTCATCGACATCTGCGATGTCGTCGTCATCGGATTCGGCGACGGCCGGGTGGAGGTCCGCGACATCAACAAGGGGTCGGTCGAACAGGGCCGGATCGACTTTCTGGAAGACGAAAACCTGTTTGCCGATTTCGCGGACTAGGGTCGCGGCTAGCTGATCGTGTAGCGGGTCGCGCGGCCACGGCCACGGTCGCGCACCAGCGTCAGCGTGTTCCCGGTGACGTTCACGGTCTGGCAGGTATTGGAAACCGGAGTCGTGCCCAGCGTGCCCTCGCGGCAGAAAAAGCCATCCGTTTCGCGCCATGTGCCGGTCAGTGGCTGCCCGTCGATCGTGCCCGAGAACGTGCCGTCGGAGGCGATGACGATCGTGCCTGTATCATTGCTCAGCTGCCGGTCGAGGATCGCCGCGAGGTCGGAGCCTTCGGTCTTCGGCACCGCGCAGGCCGCAAGGGCCGCACAGGCGGCGGTGACTACCAGTGACTTGAGTGCGTGTATCATTTCGGTCTCCCTGATGTGGGGTTTCCCCGCGCCGTCATACGGCAGCGCGGGGGTGGTATGCGTCAGTCAGCGGCATAGGCCCCGACAAAGACCTCTTCGACGCCGTCGACGGTGACGGTGCCGTTGATGATGCCGCCGATCCCGTCGACACCGTCCGGCCCGACCAGAACGCCGCCGGCGCTGGCATCGACGGTATGTGCCACACCTTCGGGAGAGGTGATGGTGCCGTCCACATCGACGGTCAGGAAGGCATCGTTGGGCGTATTGGCGGCCCCGAAACGGCGCACACTGTTGGAGAACGTGAGGCTGCCGCTATAGGCGCCGGTGCTGGCCTGATCGTAGAAATTGGTCGCCACGCCGGTCAGTGGCGCCCTTGTCTCGTTGCCGATATAGACCGTCAGGCTCGCCTCGCCGATATGGCTGGGCGGGGGCAGGGTGGCCGATGACGCCTGTGCCACGGTCGGCGCGCCGTCGAAGAACAGCGCGACATTGCCTTCCATCGCAATCGTCGCCCGCGTCGGGATATCGGCCACGTCGGTGTAGTTGGAGAATGACCCGAAACTTTCGTACTGGTTGCGATCAAGCAGCATCTGCGTGTCGTTGACCAGCCGTTCATATTCCGTCGGGCCACCGGGATCCATATTCGACGATCCGCCGCCGGAACAGGCGGCGGCGAGGCCGAGCGGCAGGACGATGGTCAGCATCTTGGTATTCATGATTTTTCCCCTTTATGCATTCAATAATTTTGCAGCCGCCCGCAGCAGTGCAGAACGACCTTAACAAACGGTTAAGGCGGATCGTGCGGTCGGTCATCACCCATTTGGGTAAGCCGCGCTATCGCAGCGGTCCCTTTCGGATGCACCGGCACGTGACCGACACGCCGTGTTGTAGTTGTGACGGCGGCTCATTAGGTTGCGCGAAATCGATGCGCATTGGAACGGGAACACGCGGATGGCCTTTGACTATGATTTGTTTGTGATCGGCGGCGGGTCCGGTGGCGTGCGCGCGGCGCGGGTCGCTGCGGCGACAGGGGCCAAGGTCGCCATCGCCGAGGAAAGCCGGATGGGCGGCACCTGCGTAATCCGTGGTTGTGTGCCCAAGAAACTGATGGTCTTCGCGTCGGGCTATGGTGGTGTGATGGAAGACGCGCAGGCCTACGGCTGGAAGGTAAAGTCCAGCGGTTTCGACTGGCAGCCGTTTCGCAAGAAACTGCATACGGAGCTTGACCGGCTCGAAGGGGTTTACCGCAAACTTCTGGGCAACTCCGATGTCGAGATTTTCGACGCCCGCGCCCGGTTGACCGACGCGCACACCGTGCAGATGGGCAAGAAATCGGTCACGGCCAAGCATATCCTGATCGCCACCGGTGGCCGGCCCGTGCGTCCGGACATGAAGAACGCCGATCTGGGGCTGGTGTCCAACGATATGTTCCTGCTGGAAAAACTGCCGGACTCCGTCCTGATCGTCGGCGGCGGCTATATCGCCTGCGAATTTGCCTGCATCCTGCACGGGCTGGGCGTGGCGGTGACGATGTACAACCGTGGCGCGGGCATCCTGCGCGGCTTCGATGACGAGGCGCGCGGCCTGTTACAGGAAAGCATGAGCGCCCGTGGCATCGACATTCATACCGGCACCGTGATCACCGAAATGGGGTCACCGGATGCAGAGCATATCTCCGGCGGTGCCAATTCGGACGCCGCGTCCGGCGCCGAAGCGCGCGACCTGTCCGACAACGACAAGAGCGAGACCGATCCCAAGGCGGCGGGTCCGATCTGGGTGAAGGCCAGCAACGGCATCGAAAAGGTGTTCGATCATGTGTTTTTCGCCACCGGTCGGGCGGCCAACAGCGACGACATGGGACTGGAGGACGTGGGCGTGAAGATCGGCCGCGGCGGCGCGATCGCGGTGGATGAATACAGTCAGACCGCCGTGCCGTCGATCTATGCCATCGGCGACGTGACCGACCGGGTGCAACTGACGCCCGTGGCGATCCGCGAGGGCATGGCTTTCGTCGAAACGGTGTTCAAAGGCAACCCGACGCCGGTGGATCACGAATTGATCCCCTCGGCGGTCTTTACCCAGCCCGAACTGGGCACCATCGGCATGACAGAGGAACAGGCGGCGGCGCAGGAAGAGATCGAGGTTTACTGCACGTCCTTCCGGCCGATGCAGTCCGCCTTTGCGGACCGCGACGACCGGGTGCTGATGAAACTGGTCGTCAGCAAGGAAAACCGCACGGTGCTGGGCTGTCATATCGTCGCAGATCACGCGGGCGAAATGATCCAGCTTGCGGGCATTGCGGTCAAGATGGGTGCGACGAAAGAGGATTTCGACCGCACCGTGGCCGTTCACCCGACGATGTCGGAGGAACTGGTGACCATGAAGGAACCGGTGCGCACAGCTTGATATTGCACCGGGCACCCACACATTACAGTATAAGGGTCTGCGACGAGCAGACACAGCATAGGAAGCACAATGGCTGGAAATAACGGTGGCCCCTGGGGCGGCGGCGGCAATAACGGAAAGGGCGGCGGCGATGATGGCCGCGACCGTGGCGGGCGAGATCCGCAAAACGGCAGGCCGGGCAACGATGGCCCGCAGATTCCCGAAATCGACGAATTGATGAACAAGGGCCGCGAACAGCTGCGCGTTCTGATGGGCGGCGGCGGCAATGGCCCTCGGCGGCCGGGCGGCAGCGGTGGCGGCGGCGGTTTCGCCGTGACCCGCGGCATGATTGTTCTTGGGCTGCTGGGTGCGCTGATCCTCTGGCTGATGGCGTCGTTCTATACGGTGAAGCCGGAAGAACGGTCCGTCGAACTGATGCTGGGCCGCTACAGCGAAACCGGCGGTCCGGGCCTGAACTTTGCGCCCTGGCCCATCGTCACCCGCGAAGTGCTGGCGGTGACGACGGAACGCAACATCGACATCGGCACACAACGCTCCGGTATGGATGCGGGTCTGATGCTGACGGGTGACGAGAACATCGTCGACATCGACTTCCAGGTCGTCTGGAACATCACCGATCCGCAGCAATACCTGTTCAACCTGGCAAACCCTCCGCAGACGATCGAGGCGGTGGCGGAATCGGCGATGCGCGAGATCATCTCGCAGTCCGATCTGGCACCGATCCTGAACCGTGACCGGGGTGCCATCGCCGACCGGCTCAGCGATCTGATCCAGTCGACGCTCGACAGCTATGATTCCGGTGTGAACATCGTGCGTGTGAACTTTGACAAGGCGGACCCGCCGGAGCCGGTGATCGCCGCGTTCCGCGCCGTGCAGGACGCCGAGCAGGAGCGTGACCGGCTGCAGAACGTGGCCGACGCCTATGCAAACCGCGTCGTGGCGGAGGCGCGCGGTGAATCCGCTCAGCTTCTCGAACGCGCCGAGGCCTATCGGTCGCAGGTCGTGAACGAGGCGCAGGGTGAGGCGTCGCGCTTCACTGCCGTGTTGCAGGAATACGAGAAAGCGCCGGAGGTGACCCGTAAGCGTCTTTACCTCGAAACGATGGAAGAAGTGCTTGGCGGGATCGACATCATCCTGCTTGATGAAACCGGCAACGGTGCCGGGCAGGGCGTCGTGCCCTACCTGCCGCTCAATGAATTGCGCCGCGCCCCGGCGCCCGCGAACGGAGGGTCGAACTGATGCGGAAAACGACACTTTTGCTGCCCGCCGTCCTCGTGGTCGTGATCGGGCTGCTGTCTTCGGTCTTTATCGTGGATGAACGGGAAAAGGCGCTGGTGCTGCAATTCGGACAGATCGTGCGTGTGCAGGAGGAACCCGGGCTGGGCTTTATCATCCCGGTGATCCAGAACGTCGTGCGCTATGACGACCGTATCCTCAGCCGCGACCTCGACCCGCTTGAGGTCACGCCATCGGATGATCGTCGTCTCGTGGTCGACGCCTTCGCCCGTTACCGGATCGCCGATGTGGAACGGTTCCGACAGGCCGTCGGTGACGGCGGTGAAGAGGCCGCGGCCCGTCGCCTTGACAGCATCCTGCGCGCCGAAACGCGCGAGGTGCTGGGTTCTGTGTCCTCCAACGATATCCTGTCGGTGGACCGGGCCGCGCTGATGCTGCGTATCCGCAATCAGGCGATTGCGCAGGCCAACGCGCTTGGTCTGCAGGTGATCGACGTGCGTCTGAAGCGGACCGATCTGCCGCAGGAAAACCTCAACGCGACCTATCAGCGGATGGAGGCGGAGCGTGAACGCGAGGCCGCCGACGAAATCGCCCGCGGTAACGAGGCCGCGCAGCGTGTCCGCGCGACCGCCGACAGAACCGTGGTCGAACTGGTCTCTGATGCCACGCGCCAGGCCGAAATCGCCCGTGGTGAGGCGGATGCTGAACGCAACGCCATCTTTGCCGAAAGTTTCGGCGCGGACCCGGAATTCTTTGAATTCTACCGCTCGATGACGGCCTATTCCCGCGCGCTGAATCCAGGCACGACCAGCATGGTCATGTCGCCCGACTCGGAGTTTTTCAACTATCTGAAAAGCGATCAGGGCCAGCGCGCCGATCAGTAAAGCCGGTATCGCTGATGCGAACACCCAAAAGCCTCCCGCATCTGCGGGGGGCTTTTTTCGTATAGCTGGCCCGCTTATAATCATGCCGACCGATGGAGCCTGATACGTGAGCACCGAACTTTACATGCAAGGATTTCAGGACGGCGCGGCGCATGGATTGCCGCTCGCCACTGTCCGCGACATTTTTGGCGTGACGACGCAGGACGGGAAAGACGGCCTTTATGTGCTGCGGTACGATGACCGTAACGCCCTGACACTGCATATTCAGGAAACGGACGGTCGCGCCACGACCGTGACGGCCATGCGCCCCTGCCAGCACGCGGCGTTCTGGTCGGCGGTGTTCGATTTGCTGCGCAAGGGTCTCTACGTCGCCTTCATGCCGGACGGTCTCGCGCCGGTAGTGGCACGCGCTGAAACGACTGCGCAGATACCGCTCGACATGGTGACAGCACTGGGCGATCCGGTAGTCGTGCAACGTGCCGACGACCTCGTCCCCGCCCTGCTTGGCGGTTGAGGGGGCGCGAGTCGTACTGACCTTCGCCCCGTCAAATCACAGGACCGTCAATTCCTGCGATCAACATTTGTGTTGTGTCTTTTATGTCCTACATAGACAAACACAAGACGCATGGGGGCGGCAGGGCCACCCCCATTCACCAAGCTAGGAGAGAGACGTGACCTCAAGAGCGATTGCAATTCAGGCAGAGCGCACCGGCGCGCGACAAATGCTGTCCGCGATGATGGGCGGGCTTGCGCTTGTCGCGGCGCTGGCCGTCGCCGCCCCCACCATGGGCGAGGCGCAGACCCGCCCCGCAACCTTTGCCGATCTGGCCGAACAGGTCAGCCCGGCGGTCGTCAACATCACCACATCCACAACTGTCGCCGGACGGACCGGGCCGCAGGGCATCGTGCCCGAAGGCTCCCCGTTCGAGGATTTCTTCCGCGACCTCGATCCGGGCGACGGCCAGCCACGGCGGTCGTCCGCGCTGGGTTCGGGCTTCGTGATTTCGGCCGACGGCTACATCGTGACGAACAACCACGTCATCGAGGGTGCTGACGAGATCGAGATCGAATTTTTCCCCGGTGACGGCCAGCCGCCCGAACTGCTGCCCGCCGAACTGGTCGGTACCGACCCCAATACCGATATTGCGCTGCTGAAGGTCGAATACGACACGCCGCTGCAATTCGTCGAATTCGGCGACAGCGACGCCGAAGGCGCGCGCGTGGGCGACTGGGTCATGGCGATGGGTAACCCGCTGGGGCAGGGGTTCTCTGTCTCCGCCGGGATCGTATCGGCGCGCAACCGGGCGCTGTCGGGCACCTATGACGACTACATCCAGACCGATGCCGCGATCAACCGCGGCAACTCCGGCGGGCCGCTGTTCAACATGGATGGCGAAGTCATCGGCGTGAACACCGCAATCCTGTCGCCCACCGGCGGCTCTATCGGGATCGGTTTCGCGATGTCGTCGGAAGTGGTCACCAACGTCGTGGATCAGTTGCAGGAGTTCGGTGAAACCCGTCGCGGTTGGCTGGGTGTGCGCATTCAAGACGTCACCCCTGATATGGTCGACGCCATCGACGGGCTGGACACCGCGCGCGGTGCGCTGGTCACCGATGTGCCCGCCGGCCCCGCAGAGGACGCCGGGATGGAATCGGGCGACGTGATCGTCAATTTCGACGGGATCGAGATCGAGAATACCCGCGAACTGGTCCGCATCGTCGGCAATTCACCTGTGGGTAAAGAAGTGCCGGTGATCGTCCTGCGTGACGGCGAGAGCGAAAGCCTGACCGTCGTGCTGGGCCGCCGCGAGACATCCGAAGCGACGGCCTTCCCCGCCGCGGGAGAGCCGGAAGCGCCTGAGCAGGCGGATATCCTTGGACTGACGCTGTCGGAAATCACGCCGGAACTGACCGAGCAATACAGCCTGTCCGCCGACAGCGGTCTGGTGATCACGGAAATCGACCCGGAGTCGGAAGCCGCGTCCAAGGGCCTCGTCGTCGGTGACCTGATCACCGAGGCCGGTCAGCAGAAGGTCGTGAGCGTGTCCGATCTGGAAGACCGGATCGCCGATGCCCGCGACGCCGGACGCAAATCGCTGCTGCTGCTGGTGCGGCGCGGTGGCGACCCGCGCTTCGTGGCGCTGGTGCTTGACGAGGAATAACCGTCCCGTCATCGCGAGTGTTGAGGGGCCGCCCGCCGGGGTGGCCCCTTTTCGTGTCAGGTGCCGGTCACATGCGTGGCCGCGACCCCGCGCTTGTTGAACACCAGCAGCACGACGATACCGATGGCCGCCGCGATGTGCATCCACAACGGACCCGGCCACAGGCAGGCCGCCCCCAGCACACCCGCCACCACACGCATCTGCCAGCCGATGGGGTTCTCCATGCTGCCCTGCAGGGCGGCGGCGAGGCCGTAGATGCCGAACACGCCGAACCCGAAGATCAGCAGCATCACGCCCCAATCCCCTGACAGGAAGGGCGTGTAGGCGATCATCAGTGGCACGATATAAAGTCCTTTCGCCAGCTTCCAGCTTGCGAACCCCGTGGCCATGGCTGGTGCCTTGGCGATGGCGGCGGCGGTGAAGGCGGCGAGCGCCACCGGCGGTGTCACGTTGCTGTCCTGGCTGAGCCAGAAGATGATCATATGCGCTGACAGCACGGCGGCCACCGTCACCTCTGTCGGGACCACGATATCGCGCAGCGGTGCCGCGACCTCCAGCGGCAGGCCGCGCACGATCTGCGATGCGCTGTCATAGGACATCGCCTGGCCCAGTTCCGCTGCGCGTTCGGGGATGCCGAACATCAGGATCGCGTTGGCCGCATCCCCCAGCGTGCCCGCCGCCATCGCGTCGATCACGAAGCGGTCGGCGATCATGCCAGCAAGGGCCGGGGCCGATAGCGTGGCCAGCACGATATAGGCCGCCGTCACGGGCAGCCCCATGCCCAGCACCAGCGACGCGAGCGCCACCAGGACGATGGCGATCAGCAGGTTGCCCCCGGCCCAGCTTGCGATCATCAGGCTGAATGTGTTGCCGATGCCCGCGGTGGCGATCACGTTCACGACGAGCCCCACCGCGCATAGCAGCACCGCCGTCATCACCATGCCCTTGGTGCCCATGACCAGCGCCTCGTAAACCGCCTTTGGCCCCATGCGGGTTTCCGTCAGCCAGCTTGACACCACGACGGCGCAGATGCCGAAGACGGCGGCATAGGCGGGCGTGAAGCCCGCCACGAGCATCCCGATCAGACCGGCGATGGGAATGACGAAGGATGCGCCGCCCTTGCGGAAGGCGGAGCCCAGCGTCTCGCCGTCGGCTGCCATGGGTTGCAGGCCAAGCCGTTGCGCCTCGATCCGCACGAAGAACGCGACCGAGAGGAAATACAAAAGCGCGGGCAGGGCGGCCACGGCGACGATGGTTTCGTAGGGAATCTGGGTGAAGCTGGCCATGACGAAGGCACCCGCCCCCATGATCGGCGGCATCAGCTGGCCACCGGTCGACGACGCGGCCTCGACGCCGCCCGCGAATTTCGGCGGAAAGCCCGCCTTCTTCATCAGCGGAATGGTGATGACGCCGGTGGAGGCCGTGTTCGCCACGGCGGACCCCGAAATCGTCCCGGTCAGGCCGGAGGCGATCACCGCGACGATCCCCGGCCCGCCGACCATACGGCCCGCGACCGCGCGCGCCAGATTGATCACGAAATCCCCGGCGCCTGACCGCAGCAGGAAGGCCCCGAAGATGATGAACAGAAACACGTAGGTCGAGGAAATCCGCGCGATGGTCCCGAACATCGCGTCATCGCCATAGACGGAGCGGAAGGCGATGGTTTCCCAGCTGAGGCCCGGAAAGCTGAACACCCCGCTGATGTATTTCCCCCAGAACCCGATATAGGTCAGCGACAGCACGATCAGGATCGGGATCACCAGACCGGTCAGGCGGCGGGTCAGTTCGACCGCGCCGACGATGCAGATCGCGATGGCGATCCAGTCCAGCGTGATCAGTTTGACCCCGCGGTCGTAAATCCCGTTTTCCGCCGTCGTTAGATAGATTGCCGACAGGGCCACCGCGGCCCCCAGCACTGTATCGACGATCAGCAAGCCGCGGTCTTGCGTGCGTCCGCGCAGGGCCGGGGTCAGCACCGCGGCGAGAAACGCAAAACCCGCATAGTGAAACGCATTGCGCTGTAGTTCGGAGATGAACGGATCGAAGGCGACATAGATATGCCCCACCGCGATGAACGCGCAAAGCAGCGACAGCGCGTGGTCGATGCCGCCTGTGAAACTGCGCTGCACAAGGCCCTCGGCCTCTGCCTCTGTCTTGTCCGCCATGTCGTCATCCCCCGAGTACGAAAAGCCCGCGCAAGGGATGTCTTGCGCGGGCGGTTGTTCTAGCGCGGCACGTTACTGCGCGATCAGGCGATCAGGGATCGTGACGCCCACTTCCTCGTAATACCGCTGTGCACCGGGGTGCAGCGGCACCGGCAGACCGGCGATCGCGGCTTCGATCGTCATGACCTTCGTGGCGGGGTGGATCGCCTGCAGGAACGGCAGGTTCTCATAGATCGCCTTGGTGATCAGATAGACGTTTTCCTCCGACAGGCTTGCGTCGGTCGCCAGAAAGTTCGGCTGTGCGATGGTGTTCACGTCTTCCGTTTGGCCGGGGTAAGTGCCCGCAGGGATCACATAGCGTGTCCACAGGTCCTTGCCGCCGTCGGCCGCGGCCATTTCCTCGTCCGTGAAGCTGAGCAGCGTCACACCGTCACCGGCGGATGCGAGCAACTGGCTGATAGCACCGGTGGGCACACCGGCGGGCGTGCCGATACCCGCGACCTGGCCGTTCTGCAGCGCCTCGGCCGATGGTCCGTAGCCGCCGTAGACCAGTTCATAGTCTTCGTAGATGTCGACGCCCAGACCGCCCAGCAATGTCGCGTTCGACCCGATGGTGCCGGAGTTCTCGCTCCCCAGCGCCATGGCGGAGCCTTTCAGCGCGACCATATCGGCCATCGTGCCTGTCGCGGCGGCGTCGGAGGAAATCGCGAATTGCTCCACGTTCTGCCACAGCATCGACACCGACCGCAGGTTGTCCTGTGCGCCGGCCTCTTCCAGCGGGCCGGTGCCCGTGGCGGCGTAGTAGCCGTAAAGACCCTGCAGAATGGCGAACTGCGCCTCGCCCTCGCGCAGCAGGCGCACATTTTCGCCCGATCCCGCGCTGCTGATCGCGGACATACCGATGCCTTCGCCCGGCTCCAGCTTGACCTTCACCAGCGTCGAAAGGGCCACGCCGACGGGGTAGTAGGTTCCGCCGGTCGAGGCGGTGGCCAGGATGTAGTTGGCTTCTTCCGCGATCGCGGCGGGGGCCGACAGGCCGGTGGCCAGTGCCACACCGGCGGCAAGAAGTGTCTTGTTCATATATGTCATGTTTTCCTCCCAGGAATGGGTCGTTGGTCCGACCCGGTGCGCAAAGACTAACCGCTGCCGTTCAAAAAACCACCGGATATCGGGAAATTTCGGGCCTGTTTACGCTAACCCGCGTCCAGTTCCGAAAGCGGGGTCACGACGATGCCCAATTGTTGGGCGATTTTCACCTCGATCAGGTCGCTGGCGATCCCGCGCGGGGACTGGAAATTGCGGATCGCCTGTCCGGTCGCGGCGTCCAGCACCCCGTTGATCGGTCCCTGATAGGTGCCGCGCACCCGCAGGGCACGTTGCAAAGTCGCCACCCGCTCTGGCGTGAAATTCGGCGGACACAGCGTTTCGAACCGCGCGCCTTCGCCGACCGCCACGGTCTGCGGACGCGAGACGGTGCGATAGACCGGCGGGGCGGTCACGGTGCCGTTGGCATCGCGCACGGCCGGCACGACAAGTTCGAGTTCGTCGACGATGCTGGTCCGGGTTGGCCTGTCCGCCTTGGCAAAGCAGCGCCCGTTCGGCCCGGTTTCGATTTCTCCAAGGTCCAGCAAACCCACGGCGTTGACCGGCCCGGTGGCGGGTACCGGCACCGCCGCGCGGTCACAGGCGGCGAGGGTCAGAACGGTGATGCCACTCCACAGAACGTGTCTCATCAGGGGTCCGTCACACAGGTTGCGGGTGACACCGGTGTAGCGGCTGCCCGACACACCCGCCAGTGCGCACCGCGGCGGTCGGTGCCTGCCGCGCGATGTGTCGCCGTCAGCCCACAAATCGTGCCGTTTTCGGGCTGGTCGCTGGCAGCCCGAGCCTTTAGACAGGCCCGCAGATTTGTGTCGCAAGAGGTATCAGGCAGATGGCAAAGATCACATATGTGGAACATGGTGGCAAGGAACACGTCGTCGACGTCGCCAACGGGCTGACCGTCATGGAAGGCGCGCGCGACAACGGCATTCCGGGGATCGAGGCCGATTGCGGCGGCGCCTGCGCCTGTTCGACCTGCCACGTCTATGTCGACCCGGCCTGGGTCGAGAAACTTCCCGCCAAGGACGCGATGGAAGAGGACATGCTGGATTTCGCCTATGAGCCGGATGCCGAACGCTCGCGCCTGACCTGCCAGCTGAAGGTCACCGACGACCTTGACGGGCTGCGGGTGCAGATGCCGGAAAAGCAGATCTGATCATGCGCCGCGCGGTCTGGGGCATCGCGGTTGTTCTGGCCTCGGCCCTGCCGGCCTGGGCCGAGATCACCGGCGCGCAATACGCCCTGCCGACCGATGCCTACGGTCACGGTGCTGTCGCGGGGGGCGAATACGCCGCGATTGAGTTCACCGTGGCACCGGATCGCACCATTGCGGCAGGTACCTTTGAAAATGTTTACGAAGACACCGCCCCGCGCCTGATCGACTTTGACGGTGACGGCACGCCGGAGGTGCTGACCGTCGTTTCCTATTTCGACAGGGGTGCCGTCATTCGTATCTGGGACGAGATCGACAACCCCGATCACCCGGAGGGCACGACCATGGCGATCGCCGTCGAAGGCGCACCGATCGGCACGCGCCACCGCTGGCTGGCCATCGCCGGTGCCGCCGATCTGGATGGCGACGGCTGGATCGAGATCGCTTATGTCGATCGGCCCCATCTGGCCAAGGTGCTGCGCGTGGTCGAGGTGCGGCGCGAGGGTGACACGTGGTCGCTGCGGGCCGAGGCATCGGCGCCCGGCTACACCAACCACAAGTACCGCGATCCGTCCATCGAGGGCGGTATCCGGCTGTGTGACGTGCCCGAAATTATCACCGCCAGTGCGGACTGGACCCGGGTTCTGGCCACGCGGTTGACCGGGGGCGTGTTGGTGACGCGCGATCTGGGACCCTATAGCGGGCCGCAGTCACTGACGGCGGCGCTGGCCTGCGCCTAGATCAAATACCGGTCGCGATCAGGATCAGGAGCGCGATTTCGGAAAGTTGCTGCGTCGCCCCCAGAATATCGCCGGTCTGGCCGCCGATCTTGTGCCGGGCGATCATGGCCCAGCCAAGCGTGACAGCCCCCGCCAAGACAACCGCGCCGATCACGCCCGACCCAAGGGCAATCAGCGCGACCACGGTGGCGATGGCGACGCCTGACCATGCAATCTTCAGGGGCGCGCGGCCGACGCTCCGGCTCAACCCGTCGGCGCGTGCGTGGGGCAGGGTGGCCATCACCGGCAGCATCGCGGCGCGGCTGAGTGCCGCCACGGCGATCAGCACCGGCCAGTGGTTTTCATGCGCCAGAACTACCGTCAGCGCGAACCACCGCAAACCGAGGCTCAGAACCAGTGACAGAACACCGTAGGTGCCGATCTGGCTGTCCTTCATGATCGCCAGCCTTTTGTCGCGGTCCCAGCCGCCCCACAGCCCGTCGCAACTGTCGGCCAGACCGTCCTCGTGTATCGCGCCGGTCATCACGATCAGCATCGCCAGCACCAGCCCGGCGACGATGGTGGACGGCACGCCGAGCCACAGCCAGGCGCCGGCCCAGAGTGCGGCGATAGCGCCCAGCACGGCACCGGCGACCGGATAGGCCCAGGCCGCGTTTGCGCCCCGCGCCTGCGCCCTGCCGACATCCACCCGCACCGGCAGGCGGCTCAGCAATCCCAGCGATCCGGCCACATCCGACCATGCCTGCGCGACCGTGTCGTTTTTTGTCATGGCGATGCCCTTTGCGGTCTTCCACTCCGTTGCGTGATCGTTAGACAGATGCAAACACGCTTGCAATGAGGTCCCGATGACTGCGCCGTTTTCCACGCTCACCGAATTCCGCGACACGCTGGCCAACGCCCCGGCCACGGACGTTGCGGCCCTGGCCGCCGCACAGGATCGCAACGGACAGTTGACCAAACCGCCCGGCGCGCTGGGCCGGCTGGAGGATCTCGCGATTTGGTATGCGGGCTGGCGCGGCACCGCGACACCGGCGATCGACGCCCCGCAAGTCATTGTCTTTGCGGGCAATCACGGCGTCTGCGCGCAGGGTGTGTCGGCCTTCCCGCCGGAGGTGACGGTGCAGATGGTCGCCAATTTCGAACACGGCGGTGCGGCGATCAACCAACTGTCCAAAGCCTTCGGCGCGAAGATGGACGTGCATGCGCTCGACCTCGACACGCCGACAGCCGATTTCACCCAGGGCCCCGCCATGACCGAAGGCGAGGTTGTCGCGGCACTGCAAACCGGCTGGAACGCGGTCGACCCCAACGCCGATCTGCTGGTGACCGGCGAGATGGGCATCGGCAACACAACCGCCGCCGCCGCTGTCGCCGCTGGCGTTCTGGACGGCGATGCCGCCGCGTGGACAGGACGCGGCACCGGCGTCGATGATGCGGGTCTGGCGCGCAAGACCGAGGTGGTGGCGCGGGGCCTCGCACTGCATGCCAGCGACGACGCGCTTGAAATTCTGCGCTGTCTGGGGGGGCGTGAACTGGCCGCCATGGCCGGGGCCATCGCCGCTGCCCGCGCGCACCGGATCCCGGTGATCCTCGACGGGTTCATCTGCTCCGCCGCCGCTGCGGTGCTGCACAGGGCGGCCCACGGCGCGCTCGATCACTGCGTCGCCGGGCACCTCAGCGCGGAAGGGGCGCATGAAAAGCTGCTCGCCGCTCTGGGGAAAGAGCCGCTGCTGCGCCTTGGCTTGCGTCTTGGCGAAGGGTCGGGTGCGGCACTGGCTATCGGCGTGCTGAAAGGTGCCGTCGCCTGCCATTCCGGCATGGCCACCTTTGCCGAGGCGGGCGTCGTCGCCGGTCAGTCCGACGCCTGATCCTGCCGCGCGCCCAGCCGTCGCCTCTTGCGGGCGGCGGTCTTGGCTTCCTTGGTCTGCTGGCTCGATGCCAGCGCGGCCTCCAGATCGTTGTTGAGCGCGCGCGCCTTTTCCAGATAAAGCGGGTTGTCGGCGACGGGAACGCTTGGGTCCCAGTAGTCCGCCAACTCGCGCATCGCGGCCCGGTCATGGTGATAGAACATGGTCTCGGCCTCGGCGGCCTCGTATTCGCTCAGCCCGAGGTTCTCGAGAGCATAGCGCCCCGCACGCAACGAGCTGTCGAACATCTCGCGCACGATATCGTCGGCGCCTGCGGCATACATCTCGTAGACATGCACCCGGTCGCGGGCGCGGGCGATGATATGCAGATCGGGACGGACCTTGCGCGCATAGGCGACCAGCTTGTTGGCCTGCGCCTTGTCGTCGATCGCCACCACCAGCACCTTGGCCGCGTCGATCCCTGCGGCCTTCAGCAGGTCAGGGCGCGTGGGGTCGCCGAAATAGCCGCGAAACCCGAACTTGCGCATCATCTGCACGGTCGGCAGGTCGCTGTCGATCACGACGGTGCTGAAGCCCGCCGATTGCACCAGCCGGTTCACGATTTGCCCGAACCGCCCGATGCCCGCGATGATCACGGTGCCCTGTTCGTCGATCTCGTCATCGGCGGGCGCGTCGTGATTGGCGGCGCGGCTGTTGATGTAGCCATAAAGCATGAACAGCAGCGGCGTGATCAGCATCGACATCGCGATCACCAGCAGCAGCGTTCCGGCCAGACCGGGGCTGAGCACGCCCTGCGTCAGCGAGAAGGAGATCAGCACGAAGCCGAATTCCCCCGCCTGCGCCAGCCCCAGCGTAAAGAGCCACCGGTCGGTGCCGCGCAGTCGGAAGATAACCGCCAGGGTGAACAGCACCGCCCCCTTGATCGCCATGACCGCGACGGTCAGCGACAGGATGTAAAGCGGTCTGTCGAACAGCAGGACAAAGTTGATGCCCGCGCCGACGGTGATGAAAAACAAACCTAGCAGCAGTCCCTTGAACGGCTCCAGATCGCTTTCCAATTCGTGCCGGAATTCGGAGTTCGCCAGCACCACGCCCGCCAGAAACGTCCCCAATGCGGGCGACAGCCCGACCATGCCCATCAGCACGGCGATGGACACCACCATCAGAAGGGCGAGGGCGGTGTACATCTCGCGCAGGCGGGCATGATGAATGTAGCGAAAGATCGGCCGCGTCAGATAGACGCCGGCAAAGATGATCGCGGCGACAGCCCCCAACGTGACCAGCGTGACACTCCAGCCGGGCAGGCCTTCGACCAGCGAAAACCCGTGATGCGCGTCGTGGGCGTCGGCCCGGATCACGGACCCGTCCGGCGCAATGGTCATCAGCGTGCCGATCCCCAGAAGCGGCAGCACCGCCAGCATCGGGATCACGGCGATATCCTGTGTCAGCAGGACAGAGAAAGTGGACCGCCCGCCGCTGGTCTGTGTCAGGCCCTTTTCGTGCAGCGTCTGCAACACGATGGCGGTGGAGGACAGCGCGAAGATCATGCCGATGGCCAAGCCGCGCGCCCAGTCATAGCCCATCGCCATGGCACCGCCCATGATTAGCAGCGTGGTCACCACGACCTGCAAGCCGCCCAGCCCGATCAGCCGGTCGCGCATGCCCCAGAGCGTGCGCGGCTCCAGCTCCAGCCCGATCAGGAACAGCATCATCACGACGCCGAATTCGGCGAAATGCTGCAAGTCCTGCGCCTCGGTCCCGATCAACCCGGTCAGCGGGCCGATCACGATGCCCGCCATCAGGTAACCCAGCACCGACCCCAGCCCCAGACGAGCGGCCAGCGGCACCGCTATGACCGCGGCCCCCAGATAGATCGTCGCCTGAAAGAGGAATGTTTCCATGACAGTCGTATCGCCCCGCAGCTGCGCAAAGGCAATGATCTATAGCGGCAGCGGCGCGTCCGGCTTCACTCTTTCCATCACGATCTGGCTATGGACCCGGCTGACTGCGGGATGCGGCAGCAAGACCTGCTGGACCAATGTGTTCAGTGCGGTAAGGTCGGCGCAATAGACCCGCAGCAGGTAGTCGGCCTCGCCGGTCAGCGTCCAGGCACCGACGATCTGCGCCTGCGTCCGGGTCAGGCGCACGAAATCGCGGGCGTTCTGTTCCGTGTGCGTCGCCATGACGATCTGCAGAAAGGCCTGCACGCCCAGACCGACGGCCTCTGGCGCGACAGTGGCGCGGTAACCCGCGATCAGCCCGGCGGTTTCCAGCCGCTGCTTGCGCCGCCCTGCTTGGGACGCCGACAGGTTCAGCCGTTCGCCCAGCGCGTGCACGGACAGGGTAGCGTCCTCTTGGAGCAGCGACAACAGGCGACGGTCGAGGTGGTCGATCACTGTGCAAATTTCTCGCGTAGTTTTCAGCTAATACGCGAAACTTTCGCAGCTTGTCAGATTTTAGTCCAGCAGATTGCGCCCCGTTCGCGCGCCAGTGCAGCTATATTCGCATCAACCGCGATCAATCCAAGGAGACACCCCATGGGACCCTTCCCGCACGACGCCCCCAAAGCCACCATCACCGACAAGAACCCCGCCGGCACCGACGGTTTCGAGTTCGTCGAATTCGCCCACCCGGAGCCGGAAAAGCTGCGCGATCTTTTCGGCAGGATGGGCTACGTCCACACCGCGACGCACAAGACCAAGGCGATCGAATTGTGGCAGCAGGGCGATATCACCTATGTCATCAACGACGAACCCGGCAGCCACGCCCGCACCTTCGTCGAGGAACACGGCCCCTGCGCCCCCGCCATGGCCTGGCGCGTCGTCCACGCCGACCATGCGTTCAAGCACGCCGTGTCGAAAGGGGCCGAACCCTACGAAGGGGACGGCAAGACGATGGACGTGCCCGCCATCAAGGGCATCGGCGGCAGCCTGATCTATTTCATTGACCAGTATTACGAAACCAATCCCTACAACGCGGAATTCGACTGGGTCTCGCACGCGCACCCCGAAGGTGTGGGGTTCTACTACCTCGATCACCTGACCCACAACGTCCACAAGGGCAACATGGATACGTGGTTCAAGTTCTACGGCGACCTGTTCAACTTCCGCGAAATCCGTTTCTTCGATATTTCCGGCAAATACACCGGGCTGCGTAGTCGCGCGCTCACCTCGCCCTGCGGGCGCATCCGCATCCCGATCAACGAGGACAGCGGCGAGACGGGCCAGATCGTCGAATACCTCAAGCGTTACAACGGCGAGGGCATCCAGCACATCGCCGTCGGCGCGCGCGATCTTTACGAGGCGACCGACCAGATCGCCGAGAACGGCATCAAGTTCATGCCCAAACCGCCCGAGACCTATTACGACTTGTCATACGACCGCGTCGTCGGCCACGACGAACCCAAGGACCGGATGTCCAAGCATGGCATTCTGATCGACGGCGAGGGCGTTGACGACGGCGGTGAAACCCGCATCCTGCTGCAGATTTTCAGCAAGACCGTCATCGGGCCGATCTTTTTCGAGTTCATCCAGCGCAAGGGCGACGACGGGTTCGGCGAGGGGAACTTCAAGGCGCTGTTCGAAAGCATCGAGGCCGATCAGGTCGCGCGCGGCGTGCTCGAAACCGACTAGCGGCGGGTCCTGCGGAAAACCAAAGCGGCTCGGCATGTCCGGGCCGTTTTCACGTCAGCCCGACGGCAATTGCAGCGCATAGGTCTGGCCGCGCACCACGTAGTTGAGGGCGCTGTCGCCGATCGCCGTCACCCGCCCGCCTTCGAGAGAGCTGCCGACCTCGACCTTCACGTAACGGCCGTTCGACAGCCGGATCAGCGCGCGACGGTCGTTGGGGCGGCCATAGACGCCGATCAGGTTGACGCTGCGCAGGTTGATTGCCCCATCCATCGTCGCCGCGGCGGCCACGCTTTGCGGGATCGCCCCCGATGGCCGTGCGGCAGCGGAAGATGCGACGGCGGGCGCGCTGGCCTGCTGCGTCGTCTGCTGCTGTTGCTGCTGGCGGGCCGCGTTCTGCTGCGCGCTGGCCACCACGCGCGAGAAGTTGTTGGGCCGGGTGTCGGGCCGGGGCGAGGCGACGATAGCGTTCTGCGTCGGATTGACCAGCGCGCTGGGCGGGGCGGCGGCGGCGATGGTCGCGATGACGGACGCGATATCGGCAGGGGCCGGTGCGGCTTCCTCCTCCTCGGGCGTTTCCTCCGCCTCGGCCACGTCCTCTTCCGGTGGCGGGGCCAGTCCTTCGGGCCGCAGCGACGGGCGCAGCCCGGCCAGTGCCTCGTCGGCAAACGGCGCTTCTGGAGCCAAACCGTCAGGGCGCAACGCGGGCCGGAAGCCGAACAACGCGGGATCGGCAAAGGCCTGTTCCGTCTGTGCTTCTGCCTCGGTCGTGGGCACATCACTGTCGGCGACCGCCGTATCCGGCGCAGTATCGTCCGCATCGGGATCGGCCACGTCCGGTTCGGCAACTTCGGGATCGGGCGCAGCGGCCACGTCGGGTTCATCCAGCGCCGGGGTTGCCGGCACCTCCACCTCCGGCTCGGCGATCACGGGGGTCGCTTCGGGGACCTCCGTTTGCGGGCGCAGCGGCGGTCTGATCTGCGGCGCGCGGGCATAGACGAGCACCCCGTCCGGCATCACCGTCCCTGAGGCAGAGGCAAGGATGAATCCGTCCGCGTCGCGCGGCACGACAGTCCCGGCTGGCGCTGGGTTCGGCGGTGCAAGGAACGGCGTATCGAGGCTTTGCGCCGCCGCCGCCAGATCGCGCGGACGGGTCACGGGGGCCACGACCGGCACGGTGGCGATTTCGGTCAGGCCGTCCAGCGAACCGGCCTGGGGCAGAGCGGGCAGGCGTGGTGCACGTTGCCACACGCCCGTCGCGGCATAGATTCGGTCGGCCTCGGCGGGGCTCAGCACGCGGCCCGGCACAGTGGTCACAATCGGGACCGGCGGCGTGTCCTCCGCAACAGCGGCGGTCTCTTCGGTCGGCGCGTCCGCGTCGGACACCTCCGGTACTGCGGGTTGCAGGATCTGCGGCGCCGGTGCCTCGGGCGGGACACTGGCCAGATCACTGGGGTTGTCCCGACCAAAGCCGAGCAGCCCGGCAAGACCGTCCTCGTCAAGCGTGCTGGCCCAGAGTGCGACGAGCATCAGGAAAACCAGCAGCCCGGCCGTCAGCATCAGCCCCAGAAAGCGCGGCTTGCCTCCGACCTGCGCCGCCGACGCGCCACCGATGGGGCCGATCCCGGTCGGCGCCGTGCGGGCCGGTTTGGTTTTTCTGCGCGCGGGCCGCTCCGACGCGGGGGCGGCAGCCGTCGGTTCCGGAGCAGCAGCGGCGACCGGCACGATCGGCGGCACGACGGGCGTCGCGGCAATCACGGGCGCGCGGGGTTCGGGGTCGTTGTCGGGGACGTGCTGCGGCGTGGGTGGTGCGGGCGCGTCGGATTCCGCCACGCGCAGCGGCGGCGGTATCGCGGCCTCGCGGTTGCGGCGGAAAAGAGGTTCCGGCGACGCATCTTCGCCTGCATCGACGACTGGCTTCTTGTCTTCCGAATCCGGGGTCGCGCCGCGGTGGCGGGTCGCAAAGACCGGCTCCTCGATCTCAGGCACGCTCGGCGCTGGCTTTCGCGGTGCGCCGTCCGTATCGGCCACCGGTGCTTTTTGTTCCTCCTGCGCCGCGCGGCGGAATGTCGGGACGATCTCTGGCGGTTCCTCCGCCTCGCCGCCGCTGTCGATCGCGTCACCGTCATCCGCGACGCCCGGCGTCAGCGCGGTTTCGGGCGGTGCATCGAGCGCTGTCTCAAGATCGGGTGCTTCGTCGGCCACGCGGGTGGTCAACGGCATCGCGTCCGGGGCCGGGTCCGGTTCGGGGATGGTCGCGCTGCCGATCACCTGCACCGGGTCGTCGTCGCGCGCGATCACGACATCCGGCCCCAGCACCGCAGGCGCGGATTTGGTCATCCCGAAAAAGACCTCGGTATTGAACGTGAACGGCTCGGCCACCGCGGCAAAGGTGACAGGGGAAAAGCGGTGTTGTGTGGCAAAGGCCTCTGCCTCCACCAGCGTCTCGCGGGCGACGGCGGCAATATGCGTGCGCCCGCCCGAGCGGTTGAAATCAATCGCCAGTTCGTCGACGGCATAGGGCGTCGCCCCTGCGAGCGCGCCGCGCACATCGTCGATGGTGGTCTGCGTGGTATCGAGCGACAGATACTTGATCTGGTCGTTGGGCAGCAGCACCTTCGTGCGCATGCCGCCCGGTTCCAGCGCCACCGCGGTTTGGCGCAGGCAGGCCAGCGCCGCCGTCAGGTCGGGATCGTCAAGCGCCACTTCGCCCACAAGATGCCAGCCGCCGGTGACGCGGTGCATCAGGCGGATGCCGTCGAACGAGAGCGAAAGCGCGAAGTTTGGTGTCATGCAAAGGCTCTAACAGGTTGGATCACGTGACAAAACGGCTTTTCCGCCTGGAGCGGAACCTAGCGCAAAATCCCGCCAATTCCAAGTTGCGGCCATTCTCTCGCCAAGGCACAGCGATTAGCATGCGTCAAAGAGGTTAATCGCAATTTACCACACCGCACGAGGATCGTCGCAGATGCTGAAATTCCTGACCCTGATCGCCGTTCTGGCAAGTGCCGCGCCAACCGTCGCAACCGCGCAGGACGTGGCGCCGCCGCCCTTGCGCACGCTGACGGTCAATGGCACGTCCGAACTGCGCGTCGCTCCCGATCTGGCCACCGTGTCCATCGGCGTCCGCGCCGCCGCCGACACACCCGACGCCGCCATGAATGAGGCCAGCGACCGGACCGCGGCCATGCTCGCGGAAATCACGTCGCTCGCCATCGACCCCGGCGACATCCAGACGACGGGTGTCCGGCTGACGCCGCAATATGGCCAGACGGTCCTCGGCAACACCGACTATCGCCGGATCGACAGCTACACCGCCGCCAACACCGTGATCGTAGAGGTGCGTGATCTGACCCTTCTCGGTGATCTGATCGCACGGTCCGTCGGCGAGGGCGCGAATGCGCTGAACGGGGTGAGCTTCGGCCTGCAAGACCCTGAAAACGCGGAAGATGATGCGCGCCTCGCCGCGGTGATCGAAGCCCGCAGATTGGCCGGACTTTACGCCGAGGCCGCCGGGGTGGCGCTCGGTCCGCTGCAGCAGTTGACCGAAGGCGGATCGGGCGGGTACCGCGCCTACGATGCCCCCGTGGTGGCAGAGGCGTCGTTTGCCTCCTCCGCCGTGCGCGAGGTGCCGGTCGCGCCGGGCGAAATCGCGATCAGCGCGCGCGTGACGCTGGTGTACCTGATCGAATGAGAGGTCGCCGCCCCGATATTCCGGGGCGGCGAATTGGCCATGATGTCAGGCGACAGCCTTGGCCAGCGCCTGATCCAGATCGGCGATGATGTCGTCGGCATCCTCGATCCCGATGGACAGGCGCACGATGCCCGGGCCGGCACCCGCCGCTTCCTGCTGCTCTGCCGTCAACTGCCGGTGCGTGGTCGAGGCCGAGTGGATGATCAGCGACCGCGCATCGCCAAGGTTGGCGACGTGGCTGAAGATTTCCAGACTGTCCACCAGCTTCACACAGGCGTCATAACCGCCCTTCACGGCGACGGTGAACAGCGCCCCGGCCCCGCGCGGGCAAATCTTCGGCACCAGCTTGTTGTAGGGCGAAGACGGCAGCCCGGCGTAGGTGACGTAATCCACGCGGGAATCGCTCTCCAGCCATGTGGCGACCTTCACTGCGTTTTCCACATGCCGGTCCATGCGCAACGACAATGTTTCGATCCCCATCAAAGTATAGTGCGCCGCCTGCGGGTTCATCGTCATGCCCAGGTCGCGCAGACCGATGGCGATGCCGTGGAATGTGAAGGCCAGCGGTCCGAAGGTCTCGGCGAACTTCAACCCATGGTAGGCGGGTTCCGGTTCGGACAGCGACGGGAACTTGTCGTTCGCTGCCCAGTCGAACTTGCCCGAATCGACGACACAACCGCCGGTGACCGTGCCGTTGCCGGTCAGGTATTTCGTGGTCGAGTGCACCACCAGCGTCGCGCCGTGCTCGATCGGGCGGCAGAGGTAGGGCGTGGCCGATGTATTGTCCACGATCAGCGGAATGCCCGCATCGTCCGAAATCGCGCTGATCGCGTCCAGATCGGTGATATGCCCGCCGGGGTTGGCGATGGCCTCGCAGAACACCGCGCGGGTGTCGTCGTCGATGGCCGCTTTGACCGCGTCCATATCGTCGAAATCGACGAATTTCGCCGACCAGCCGAAACGTTTGATCGTCTGCGAAAACTGCGTGATCGTCCCGCCGTAAAGCCTTGAGGACACGACGATATTGCGCCCCGGTGCCATCAGCGGAAACAGCGCCATCAGCTGTGCCGCGTGACCAGACGAACAGCATACACCGCCCGCACCGCCCTCCAGCGTGGCGATGCGTTCCTGCAAGGCCGCGACCGTCGGGTTGGTCAGGCGCGAATAGATGTAGCCGACCTCCTGCAGGTTGAAGAGTGCCGCGGCATGTTCGGCATCGCGGAACACATAGGCGGTGGTCTGGTAGATCGGCACCTGCCGCGCGCCGGTCGCAGGATCGGGCCGCGCGCCCGCGTGGATCTGCAGCGTGTCGAAGCCATAGGATGTAGTGTCGGACATGGATCTCTCCCCTTGGATGATTTTGCACCCTGTGTAGGGCCAATCCCGCCGCCTGTGCAACGTGCCGCCCGGTCTTCGGACCGTCCGGTCCGGTTTCGGTGCATCCTTTGGAACCATGTTCCGCGTTCAGCGGCCTATCAGGCCAGCCAAACCGGACAAGCGGGCGGCCCGCGGAGCAAGCCTGCTGATTTCATCCGGTCAAAAATACCTCGGGGGAGGGGCCGCAGGCCACGGGGGCAGCGCCCCCAAAAGTGCGGTCGCCGCAAACAGGATCATGGGCTGCGGACCGACGCCGGTGCCGCCTCAATCATGCAAAAGCCTGAAATGCGGCGCAGCCGCACATCGCGGTCAAACCATCGTCAGCGGACCCAGAAACCTGCGGATTTGATCCGGTTGCGGATCTGTTTTTCCTTTACCGGCAGGTCGTCGCGGTCGAACATCGCGCGCACCTTCTGCCCGCGCCCGTGAAAGATCATCTTCTTGAAGGCATCATGCTGCTTGAGCCATTTTTTGATCTTGTTGGGGGCCGCGACATCCTCCATCACCTTGACCGCGTGATCGCTTTCGCGGGCGTAGAAGAGCGGCAGCAGACGATAGTGGCAGGTGATGTCGCCATCCAGACCGTCCAGTTCCGGCCCGGGGCGTCCGCCGCCAAAGGAATGGATCACCAGCGGCAGCACCACCTGATCCAGCCAGGGGTCGAGCGATTGCACGACCAGCGGTTCCGGTCTGTCGTCGCGCACGGAGACCGCCCAGTCCAGATACCGTTGGCCGAACGCGGCGGGATCGGCCCCGAAAAACCAGCCCGCGTTGAAATAGAGATACCGCTGCCAGTATTCATCCGGCTGGCTGAGGTCGAGCGAGCTTTCGAAATCCAGACCGAAGCGGTCGTAGAGCGATTTCCAGATCGCGGTGTAGCCGGGCCAGTAGAGTTCCTCCTCGGGCCATGTGCCTTCGCGTTTCATCGACGCGGCTGGCCAGTCGAAATCGAAAGGCACCGACATGATATCCCCGGTGATCAGCGTGTCCGTGTCGAAAAATACGAAGGGTTCGCCGGCGGGCAGGGTCGCCAACCCCTCGATCTTGTTGCCGTAAGGATAGGACTGGCCGAAGTGCACGGACTGGAACGGTACGATCTCCGCGCCGTTTTCCTCCAGCGCCGCGCGGATATCGTCGCCGATCCGCGGATCGTCGTCCCACAATGGCCCCGGCTGCGGTTCGGCCACGATCATCCGGCCCGCAAAATCGGGCGACATCGCCCGCAATGAGGCCACGAACAGCAGCGCCTCGTGCTCCAGCCGCCCGGCCTGACCGACGATCATGATGTTGAATGGCTGGCTTGATGCCTTTTTCTTCGCCATAATCCGCTCATCCCGCAATTATTGCGAGGACTATAGGGTGGATTGCCGGGGCTTCACAATCGCCGTGGCCGTCCCGCACCCTGTTGCAGGAGGAAAAAACATATGCTCGATCTCTATTTGCCGTTCATCATCGGCATCGCCATCGGTATCGCACCGGCCCCGCAGGACGTGGACATCGCCGTCAACGAGTTGCCACAGGTCGAGGAGGCGGTGCCGCTCGATGTGGGGTCCGGTGACGATATCACCGCGCGCGAACCCGAACCGCAGGTGCCCACCGGCAAATACACCACCGCAGTCGAGGTCCGTCCGATCCTGGGCATGACCAAAAGCAACTGGGCGGCGGTGCGGCTCTTCAACGATCAGGATCTTGTCTATTTCACGCACCTGATGGCGTGGCGCTGCGGGCTGTGGGAAATCCGTTACGGCATCAACGGCGACCCCGCCGACACGATCATGCCGATGGAGCCTTGCAACGAGGAGTTCCAGCAGCCCAACGTCATGGTCGATGTCGAAAACTTCCTGCCCTATGTGACCTTTCCCCCCAATTCGGTGGAATCGGTCTATGTGGAGATCACCTTCGACGACGGCACGACCGACTTTGCGCAGTTCAATCGCAACGAAATCCTGATCCCCTGACCGGTGGTCGCCCTGGTCATTCCGCAGGCAGCGCCGTTTGCGGCGCTGTCGGCTCTGCCCTCCGCGCCCGCTTTTCGCCCAGCATCAGCATGGCGGGTGTGACCACGAGGGTCAGCACCGTCGCCACCACCAGCCCGCCTGCAATGGCCGACGACAGTTCGGTCCACCACTGCGTCGACGGCGCGCCATAGACGATCTCGCGCGTGAAGAAGTTCAGGTTCAGCCCGATCACCATCGGCATCAATCCCAGCGCCGTGGTCACAGAGGTCAGCACCACGGGGCGCAGACGTTGGGCACCGGTACGCAACGCGGCCTCCAGCGGCGATTGGCCCAGCTTCTTGAGGTCGTTGTAGGTGTCGATCAGGATGATGTTGTTGTTCACCACGATGCCCGCGAGCGCGATCACCCCGATCCCGCCCATGACGATGCCAAAGGGGCGGCCGGTCACGATCAGCCCCAGCAAAACTCCGGCAATCGAGAAGATGATCGCGCTCATCACGATGAACGCCTGATAGAAGTTATTGAACTGCAGCACGAGGATCACGAACATCAGGAAGATCGCCGATACGAAAGCCCCGACGAGGAAAATCATGCTCTCCTGCTGGTCCTCCGCTTCACCGGCAAAGCTGAACGCCACGCCCTCGGGCAGATCGGCGGCGTTGAGCGCCTGCGTCAGCGCCACGACCTGATCGTTGACCAGCACGTCGGGGGCCACGTTGGCCTCGATCGTCGTGACGCGTTTTTCGTCGATCCGGCGGATCACGCCGGTGCGGTCAGAAGGCGCGAAGGTCACGAAATTCGCGATCGGCACCAGACCGGAGGATGTCGGCACCCGCAGGCTGCCCAACTCGGCCAGCGAGCGTTCCTCGCGCGGGAAACGCACCCGGATATCGAGCGAGCCGTCCACATCGTCGGGGCGGTAATCCGCCACCGTGATGCCCTGCGTCAGCAGTTGCACCGCCTGCCCAAGCAGGCTGACGTCGGCACCGAAACGCGCGGCCTCTGCCCGGTTGACGAGGATCGAGACCTCGACCCCGGGCACGGGCCGCGTATCGGTCACGTCGGTAAACCCGCCGATACGGTCCATGATGTCGCGGATTTGCTGGACCGCGGCGGCTTGCGCATCGCCGTTGCGCGCGGTGACCTGAAGATTGATCGGCTTGCCTGCCGCCGGGCCGCCGCTTTCGGTCTGCACCTGCACGTCGATGCCCGCGATGTCGGACACGCTTTCGCGGATATCGACGCCGATCTCGGCAGCGGTCCGGCGGGTGTCCCACGGTGTCAGTTCAAGCTGCAGCGTGCCGATGGTTTCCTCGTCGCCTTGCCCGGCCGACATGGTGGAGCGGGCGTAGATACTTGCGATCTCGTCGTAACCCAGCAGCCGGTCCTCGACCGCGCGGACCAGCGCGTCGCGCTCGAAGATCGAAAAGTTGTCGCGCGCGCGGACCTGCACCTGCATGAAATCGGGTTCGACCGAAGGGAAGAACGTGACGCCCTTGCCGAATTGCCCATAGGCCCCGAACCCGCCCAGCAGCAGCGCCACCGCCAGCAAAAGCGTCGCACCGGGCCGCAGGATCGCCCAGTGCAGGACGCGCACATAGGCCCCGGTCAGCCCGCCCATGTCGCGCGGATCGCCGATTTCGGCGGCATGCAGCGCGGCCTTCTGCCGGGCGGTCTGCGGTTGCCGTTTGCCGATCAGCCCGCCGACGACAGGAATGAAGATCAGCGCCATGAACAGCGACGCAAACAGCGTCAGGATCACCGTGATCGGCAGGAATTTCATGAACTCACCGACCATGCCGGTCCAGAACAGCAGCGGGAAGAACACGCTCAGCGTCGTGGCCGTCGATGCGATGATCGGCCAGGCCATGCGCTTGGCGGCAAAGGCGTAGGCCTCGCGCGGTTCGGCCCCTTCCTGCAATTTGCGGTCGGCCAATTCGGTGGTCACGATGGCCCCGTCGACCAGCATCCCCACGACGAGGATCAGCGAGAACAGCACGACGATGTTCATCGTATAGTCCATCGCCCAGAGCGCGATGACACCGGCCAGAAACGCCCCCGGAATCGCCAGCCCCACCAGAATGGCGGAGCGAAACCCCAAAGCCAGCACGATCACGATCATCACCAGGATCACGGCGGCGATCACGTTCGCCTCCAGATCGCTGAGCAGGTCTTTCACCGATTTCGACTGGTCCTGCAGATAGGTGATCTTGATGCTGTCGGGCCAGTCCTGCTGCAATTCCGCGACGGTCGCGCGCACCTCCGCCACGGTCTCGATGATGTTGGCGCCCGACCGTTTGGTCACTTCCAGCGCCAGCGCGGGCTGGCCGTTGATCCGGGCGAATGAATCCGGGTCCTCGAACGTGCGGCGGATGGTGGCGACGTCGCCGAAGGTCACGACGGCGTCGCCGCGCACCTTGACCGGCATCGCCATCACATCCTCAAGATCCTCGATCAAACCCGGCACCTTGAGCACGATACGCCCCGATCCGGTTTCGATGGCCCCCGCCGCGATCAGGCGGTTGTTGCGCTGGATCTGGCCGATCAATTCATCGAATGACAGGTTGTAGGTCTGGAACACGGTCGGGTCGATCAGCACTTCGAGAAACTCGAACCGCTGGCCGCCGATATCGGCTTCCAGCACGCCCTCCAGCCCCTCCAGTTCTTCCTGCATCTCTTCCGCCAGCGTGTTCAGCGTGCGTTCGGGCACTGGACCCGACAGGATCGCGGTGATGATGGGAAACAGGGCGGTGTTGATTTCCGTGACCGTGATATCGCGGGCGTCTTCGGGCAGGTCGCCCTGCGCACGGTCGGCGGCCTCGCGCACCTTGTCGAGCGCCTCGTCGTTGTCGCCGCCGGGGGTGAATTCAAGCTGGATACTAGCGAAGCCTTCGGTCGCTTCCGACGTCAGGCGGTCCAGCCCCTCGATGGAGGCGAACTCCGTCTCCATCGGTTCCAGCAGCAGGCGTTCGGCGTCACCGGGGCTGATCCCGTCGAGACTTGTCGAAACGTAGAACAGCGGCAGCGGCACCTCCGGGTTCGATTCCTTCGGGATCGCGGTATAGGCGTAGGCGCCCACCGTCAGGACCATGACCAGCGCCATGACCACCACGCGGCTGCGCGAGAATGCGGCGTCGACGATGGCGTTCATTGGTCCGTCTCCGCAGATGCGTCACCGGCAACATCCTCGGCCAGATCCTCCGCCACGGCGTCGACATCTTCGCCCGCGCTCGGGTTCACGGTCTCGCCCGCGTTGACGAAGCCCTGACCGACGGTGATGACCCGCACGCTGTCCGGCAGGCCGGTGACCCAGATGCCGTCGATCTGCGCCTTCACGACCTTGATGGGAAAGAAAGTCACGACATCGTCGTCATCCACCGTCTTGATCCCCAGCGCCCCTTCGGTGTCGAGCGACACGATGGACGGCGACAGGAAATGCGCCGTGGTCTCGCCGGTGGGGATGATCACCTCTGCCGATATTCCTGCGGGGATCGCGGCATCTTCGTTCGCTACCTCGATCTCAGCCAGAAAGGTGCGGGTTTCGGAGGCGGCGGAAGTGCCGACGAAGGCGACCGTGCCCTCGCGCTCCTCACCGGTGATGAAACGCACCATGGCCGTTTGCCCGGCCTTGATCCGGGTCAGCGATTGCTGCGGCACCTGAATGGCGACGGTCAACGGCGTGATGTCGACCAGTCGCCCGACCTCTGTGCCCGCCGACACGAATTCGCCCACGTCGATGTCGAGCGTTTCGATCCGTCCGTCGAATGGCGCAGTGATCTGCAGAGCGCCGGCAGCCTGTTCCACGGCGGTGACCTGCGCCTGCGCGGATGCCAGCGTCGCGCGCGCCTGTGTCACGCGGTCCTGTGTGGCCACACCGCGTTCGAGCAACTGCTCTGCGTTGTCGAATTCGCGCTGGGCGCGGACCAGTTCCTCGGCGGCGCGATTGGCCTCGGCTTCGTTGTTTGCGGGATCGAAGCGCGCGATGACATCGCCTGCGGCCACATCCTGCCCCTTGCGCACCAGAACTTCCGCCACATCGCCGGAGGTTTCCGCGCGCAGCGTGGTGTCGCGGTCGGGCAGGGCCTGCCCCTCGGCCTGAAAGAATTGCGTGACCGTTTCGGCAGTAGAGGTCGTGACCGCGACGGCGACGGGTGCCGGTTCGGTCCGCGCCACGGGGGGCGCTTCCTCCTCGGAAGGAATGACGAAACCGCTGCCCATCCAGCCGACGATCAGAATGACGAGCAGAGCCGCGATCCAGGTGGAGCGCCCCGCGCCCTTGTCCGCCTCGAAGGACAACGGTGTCCTTGTATCGGGGCGCGGTGCGTCGGCTGTGTCCGGCGTCGTGTCTGTTTTTGGCGCGGTCATGTCGTCTGGTCCTTCTGGTCGGCGAGGGCGTGCCCCTGTTCCGGCGTGTGTTCGGTGCCGAGTGTTTCGAGTGCGGCTGCAATGGCGGCATCGGTCGCGGCATAGAAATCCGCATATTCCTGCAATCGTGCGACGGCGCCGGCCCCTGGTGGGAGCGCCGCGATGGTGCGGGCGATCTCGCCATGGGTCGCGCGGGTGCGCTGGCGGATACCCCGAAGCATCGTTGCGTAGGGATCGGGCGCGAGCTGGAAATAATCCTGCCGTTCGCCGGGTTTCGTCATACGTTTCACCAGCCCGCGTTCCTCCAGCAGGCGCATGCTGGTACTGATACTGGCGCGGCTGACCTGAAGCTGCGTCGCAAGGTCGCCGAAGGACACCATGTCGCCGTCGAAGATCAGCAGTCCAAAGATGCGGCCCGCGATGCGCGGCAGCCCCTCGGCCTGACTGATCAGCCCGTTACGTTCGATGAATGCGGCGCGGGTGGTGTCGAGCGTGTCTATGGCGGTCATGCGGGGCCTCCGGTGTCTGCGCCCACATACGGCGCGTTGGCAGACGATGTCAAATCCGTTCAGTCATGACTGAACGGAACGTCACGTCATCGGCGGACGTTTGATATCGCCTCATCTTTAGTTTAGAATTATTCTAATTTGCTCTTGCGCTCATCCCGTCGCGTATTAATTTCAGATCGAAAGCCGCGAACGGCAAGTTATGCCCGACGCTTAAGGACAGGAGAAACCCATGACACAGACAGCGGACGCCCTCAGGAACGACGCCCGGGCAGAGATCGCCGACGCCTTGAACCAATGCGTCGCGGAAACTGCCGTGACGACAATGCTTGCCCAGAATTTTCATTGGAACGTCAAGGGGATGGCCTTCGGACCTTTGCACGCCCTGTTCCAGACCATCTATGAAGACCATTTCGTCGCACAGGACGATCTGGCAGAACGGATCCGCGCGCTGGAGGCCCATGCCGAAGGCATGCTCGCCAAAATGCTCGAACGGTCGAAGGTGACCGAACACGACGGCCACGCCACCGACCGCGAGATGATCGAAACGCTGCTGTCGGCGCAGGAAACCCTCGCCGCGACCCTGGCCGGGGCGGGCGATCTGGCCGCCAAGCACGGCGACACCCTGACCGAGGACCTCTGCATCGCCCGCGGGCAGACGCACGAGAAATTCGTATGGATGCTGCGTGCGCATCTCGCATGATACCAGGCCCGTCGGCATGATGTGCAGCCTAACGTACACATGGCAGACGTTTCAGGCGTTATGAATGGTGGGCGACCCTGGAATCGAACCAGGCGTGCGTCTCCGCGAGGGAGTTACAGTCCCCTGCCACACCTTGCGGCCTGTCGCCCACTGCCGCGCTGATTACGCAAAGCCGCCCGAGGCGTCAACCGCGAAAAGACCCGCCCTTTCCACAAGTCGCAGGCTCGGGTAGGGAGCAGCGGACAACCAGTGGAGACGGGCCATGCAGAAGCCGAAATGGGTGATCGCCAAGGAACAGGGCAAGCGGGCGGCGGCGCAGGCGACGGTCTGGCTGTTCGGCCTGCACGCGGTGCGCGACGCGCTGGAAAACCCGCGCCGCGAGAAGCTGCGGCTGGTGGTGACACGCAATGCGCTGGACAAGCTGCAGGATGCCGTTGCCGCCGCCGGGATCGCGCCGGAAATGTCGGACCCGCGCAAGTTCGCGGCCCCGCTCGATCCGCAATCGGTGCATCAGGGGGCCGCGCTGGAGGTGAAACCGCTGGACTGGGGCACGGTCGCGGATGTCGCACTTGGCGACGGGCCGATGCCGCCGCGCTTGGTGCTGCTCGACCGGGTGACCGATCCGCACAATGTCGGCGCGATCCTGCGCTCTGCAGAAGTATTCGGCGCGCGCGCGGTGATCGCGATGCAGCGCCACGCGGCACCGGAAACCGGCGCGCTGGCCAAGACTGCCAGCGGCGCGCTGGAACGCCAGCCCTATTTGCGGGTGCGTAATCTGGCCGATACGATGACGGCGCTCAAGGACATGGGCTATCTGGTATTGGGCCTCGACGGGGACGCGAAACAGGGGATCGAGGACGCGCTGGACGGCAAACGCGACCGCGCGGTGGCGCTGGTGATGGGTGCCGAGGGACCGGGATTGCGCGAAAAGACCCGAGAGACCTGTGATGCGCTGGTACGGATTGACGCAAGTGGTGGATTTGGGTCGCTCAACGTCTCAAATGCCGCCGCAGTCGCCCTATATGCTTCTAAGGGCTGACTGAAAGGAACGATATGGGTGCCGTCAAGATTGCGACCTGCTGCTATTGCGGGGTGAAGGCGGCGCTGGTGTTGCGCGGGGCAGAGCGGCACGAGTTGAGCTGCGCCAGTTGCGGCGCGCCGCTGCACGCGATGAAACTGCTGCCCGCCAGCCCGGACGGGGCGACTGCGCCTGCGGCGACACCCGCCCGCCCGGCCAGGACCGTGCCGCAATCGCGCCCCGCCGCCGATCCCCGCCGTCACGACGAAAAGCCGAAGCGCAAATCCGTGAAACGCCCCGGCAAGCGCAAAAAATCCAGGAGCCTGGGCCGCAAGATCTGGTCCGAGGTCTGGGACGTGATCGAGGACGTTTTCGACTGAGCGCCTTTCACATTTTCTTGAACGGTACTGGCAAATCGAGATGCGGCCCCCAATTTCAGTTTCAGAGAGGCGACCGGTCGGAACACCGCGCCTCGATACACTGTCCCTCGTTCCACACTCAGGCGCCCGTGGTATCCCCCCACGGGCGCTTTTTTCTTTGGCTCGCCCCGGCTAGGGTGGGCCATGACATACTCCGACGCCTTTCTGAAAGATATCCTGTCACGCACCCGCGCGATCGCGGTGGTCGGCGTATCGGCCAACCCGGTGCGGCCGAGTTATTTCGTGGCGCGTTATCTCGGGCTCAAGGGCTTTCGTGTGATCCCCGTCAATCCGGGACTGGCCGGGCAGACCCTGCTGGGCGAGACCGTTCATGGCGGACTGGACACGGTGCCGGACGATGTGGACATGGTCGATATCTTTCGCCGCCCGGACGCGGTGCCGGGTATCGTGGATGCGGCGCTTGCGCGTTGGCCCGGCCTGCGCACGATCTGGATGCAGATCGGCGTGATCCATGACGAGGCTGCCGCCCGCGCCCGGGCACGCGGTGTCGACGTGGTGCAGGACCGCTGCCCCAAGATCGAATACCAGCGCCTGTTCGGCGAATTGCGGATGGGCGGGTTCAACACCGGCGTGATTTCATCGCGATTGCGATGAAGCGGGGGCGCTGCCCCCGGGCCGGGGCTCCGCCCGTTCATGGCTGAAATGTTCCCCCGGAACATTTCCAGGCTGCCATTCACCCCCCGAGGTATTTTCGACCGGAAGAAGGGCCTAGCGGGCCGACTTTTCCGATAATCCCGATTGGCCGGTGCGGCGGGCCAGTTCACCCTCGATGTCCTGCAGCGTGACATCGCGGGCGGCGCACATGACGAGCAGGTGATAAAGCGCGTCGGCGGCCTCTGCCGTCAGCCTCTCACGGTCGCCCTTCACCGCTTCGATGATCGCCTCGACCGCTTCCTCGCCGAATTTCTCGGCGCATTTCTCAGGCCCCTTGGACAGCAGCTTCGCGGTCCAGCTGTCGTCCGGGGCGGCGGCTTTGCGGGCCGCGATGGTCGCGGCGAGGTCGTGGATGCTCATGCGGGCCTCACTGCGATGCCGGCGGCGGCCATTTGGGCCTTGGCCTGTGGGATGGTGTAGGTGCCGAAATGGAAGATCGAGGCGGCGAGCACGGCGGAGGCGCCGCCCTCCAGCACGCCCTCCACCAGATGATCGAGCGTGCCGACGCCGCCCGAGGCGATGACCGGCACCGAGATTGCATCGCTGATGGCGCGGGTCAGCGGCAGGTTGAAACCCGCGCGCGTGCCGTCCCGGTCCATCGAGGTCAACAGGATCTCTCCCGCGCCCTTGGCGGCGACCGTTTTGGCGAAATCCACGGCGTCGATTCCTGTCGCGCGTCTGCCGCCGTGCGTGAAAATTTCCCAGCGGCCCGGTGCCACGGTCTTGGCGTCGATGGCGCAGACGATGCACTGGCTGCCGAAACGGTTGGCGGCGTCCGCGATCACATCGGGGTCGGCGACAGCAGCGGAGTTGAAGCTGACTTTGTCGGCCCCGGCCAGCAGCAGCTTGCGCACATCGTCGGCGGTGCGCACGCCCCCGCCGATGGTCAGCGGCATGAAGCATTGTTCCGCTGTCCGGGTGGCCAGATCATACATCGTGCCGCGGTTTTCATGTGTGGCGTTGATATCGAGAAAACACAGCTCGTCCGCGCCCGCGGCGTTGTAGGCGCGGGCGGCTTCGACCGGGTCACCGGCGTCGACCAAGCCTTCGAAGTTGACGCCCTTGACGATGCGGCCGTCCTTCACGTCGAGGCAGGGGATGATGCGGGTCTTCAACATGCCGCGAGGTGTAGGCGAAACCCTTTGCCAAGGGAAGGCGTTGGTGCAGCAATGATCCACCCAACAGGAGAGACCACATGACCCCATTCAAGACACTCTGCACCGCCGCTGCGCTGATCGCGGCCGCCGGTGCGGCCTCGGCCGAGATGATCACGCAATCCTCGGCCAAGTCAGTCGATGAGACAATGGACGCGCTGGAGGCGGCAGTGACGGAAGCGGGGGCCACTGTCTTCGCCCGCGTCGATCACGCGGCGGGTGCCGATTCCGTCGACATGGAGCTGGCGGATGCGCAGCTGCTGATCTTCGGCAATCCGCAGCTGGGCACGCCCGCGATGCAGGCGGATATCCACGCCGGGCTGCAACTGCCGCTGCGTGTGCTGGTCTATCAATCGGACGACGGTACCATGGTTGCTTACGAGAGCGTCGATCAATTGTTCGACGGACTCGATGTGCCGCTGGATGCGGAATTCGCGATGAAGATGTCCGGCGCGCTGGAGATGCTGACCGGCAAGGCCGTCGCCGACTAGGGCGCGGCCAGCAGCGCCTGCGCCTCGGCCAGGTCGATGGCCCCGTCATAAAGAGCGCGGCCCGAGATGGCACCGGCGATCACGCCGGTGTCTTTCAGTGCGCGCAGGTCGTCCAGCGAGGACACGCCGCCCGACGCGATCACGGGGATGTCCACGACGCGGGCGAGTTCGGCTGTCGCCTTGACGTTCGGCCCCTGCATCGCGCCGTCGCGCAGGATGTCGGTGTAGATGATCGCGGCGATGCCCGCATCTTCGAACGAACGGGCGAGATCGGTCACCATTACGTCGGTCTCCTCGGCCCAGCCGCGCGTGGCCACGCGCCCGCCCCGTGCGTCCAGCCCGACAGCGACCTGACCCGGAAAGGCCATCGCGGCCTCGCGCACCAGATCGGGGTTCTCGACCGCGACGGTGCCCAGAATTACGCGGGTCAGCCCCTTGTCGAGCCATGCCTCTATCGTCGCCATATCGCGGATGCCGCCACCCAGCTGCGTCGGCACCTTGCAGGCGCGCAGGATCGCCTCCACCGGGGCGGCGTTGACGGGGGCGCCCGCGAAGGCACCGTTCAGATCGACGAGGTGCAGCCATTGGCAGCCTGCGTCGACGAAGGCCCGCGCCTGTGCCGCGGGGTCGTCGCTGAAGACCGTCGACTGATCCATGTCGCCATGGACGAGCCGCACGGCACTACCGTCCTTGAGATCGATGGCGGGGTAGAGGATCATGGCGCGCTCCGTCGGATGGTTCGCGGCGCTTTGCCACGCGGACGGGCTGAATGCAATCGGTGCCGGACCCAACGTCAGACTTGATCGGCGACGGGCAAGTTGGGCAAGCTGCGCATACACTCAACGGGAGGACGAGGAATGAAGAAACTTGCGATGATGGCCGGGGCGGCGCTGATGGCGCTGGCAGGTGCCGCGCAGGCACAGGACGCCGCCGTCGGCACGTGGCAGACAGAGGTGGACGACGGCGCATTCGCGCATGTGCAGATCGCACCCTGCGGCAACGCAGTCTGCGGCACGATCGCGCGGACGTTCAACGACAGCGGTGAATACCAGTCGCCCAATATCGGCCGCCAGATCGTGATCGACATGGTGCCCCAAGGCGGTGGTGAATACGAAGGCTCCGTCTGGCGGCCGTCGAACGACAAGGTCTACTACGGCACGATGTCGGTCAGCGGCAACAACCTGATCCTGCGCGGGTGCGTGGCAGGTGGTTTGATTTGTGCAAGCCAGGGCTGGGCACGTATCCAGTAACGACTGCTGATATTGGAAATCTGAAAGGGCGCGGCGCAACGCTGCGCCCTTTTGCTATCCGCAATAGCGCCGCACCTCAGTGTCGCGCAGCCCGGTTTCGCGCAACATGCAACGGTTGCGTGCCTCGTAGTAATAGCCGCGCGCATACCACTGCACCGCCTCCGCCTCGTCACCATCGGACACCAGCCACGCCCCGCGCAGATAGCGCCCGGCGTAAAGCAGGTTGGTCTCCGCATCCAGAAGCGACGACGGCGACCCGGTATGCCCCATCTGCCGCGCCGTCGCGGGCAGGATCTGCATCAGCCCCCAGTACGGCCCGTTACGCGCGCCCGCGCGGTAATCGCTTTCGCGCTGGATGACTCGGTGCAGCAGGCTTTCGGGAATGTCATGGAAAGCGGCATATTTCTGGACGAGTGCGCGCATCTCGGGCGTCTCGCCGGGGTAAAGGCCAACGGTTGCCAGCGGCGCGCGTGTCGTTTCGGGCGCTTCGCTGGCGGTAAATAAACTACAGCCGGTCAGGGCCAACCCAAAAGAAAGTGCAAAGAGGAATCGCATCGGTTCACTGCCTGTCAGATCGCAACGACGCAGCTTTAGGCGATCGGCCTCCGCCTGTCCCGCACCCCTTGCTCGGTCGGCGATCCGTCGCCGATGTCAGGGCCGCCAGCGCAGGAAATTGGCGATCATGCGCAGGCCCGCGGCTTGACTCTTCTCCGGATGAAACTGCGTGCCGATGATCGTGTCGCGCCCAACGATGGCGGTCACGTCACCACCGTAGTTCACATGCGCCAGCCGTTCCGCCGGGTTGGTGACCGCCATGGCGTAGGAGTGCACGAAATAGGCGTGTACCCCGGTGTCGATGCCCTGCAAAACCGGATGTGTGCCGTTCACGATCAGGTCGTTCCAGCCCATATGCGGGATTTTCAGCGCAGGGTCGGCAGGCGCGATCCTGTCGATGGTGCCGGCGATCCAGCCGAACCCCGGCGTCTCCTCGTATTCGAACCCGGTCGTCGCCAGCATCTGCATCCCCACGCAAATGCCGAAGAACGGCACCGCACGGCGGTCCACGCTGTCGATGATCGCCTCCGCCAGCCCCGACCGGCGGAACAACTCCGCCCGGCAATGCGGGAACGCCCCGTCGCCGGGCAGTACGATCCGGTCCGCCTTCGCCACGATATCCGGGTCGGCGGTCACGACGACGGGGCCGCCACCTGTCTCTGCCGCCATCAGTTCGAACGCTTTTTGCGCGGAATGCAGGTTGCCGCTGTCGTAATCGACAAGTGCCGTGGTCATAGCGCGCCTTTGGTCGATGGGATCGCATCGGCCTTGCGCGAGTCGGTCTCAAGTGCTTCCCGCAGTGCGCGCGCGACCGCCTTGAACGCCGCTTCGACGATGTGATGCGCGTTGAAGCCGTGCAATTTGTCGATGTGCAGCGTAATGCCGCCGTGGGTGCTGAGCGCCTGAAAGAACTCGCGCACCAGTTCGGTATCGAAGGTGCCGATCTTGCCATATGGCAGATCGAGGTTGCAGATCAGGTAGGGCCGCGCCGACAGATCGAGCGCGCAGCGCACCTGCGCATCGTCCATCGCCAGATGGCACGACCCGTAGCGCACGATGCCTTTTTTGTCGCCCATCGCCTGTGTCAGCGCCTGACCGATGGCGATGCCCACGTCCTCGACCGTGTGGTGGTCGTCGATGTGCAGGTCACCCGCCGCCCGCACCGTCATGTCGATCAGTGCGTGGCGCGACAGCTGGTCCAGCATGTGGTCGAAAAACCCGACACCGGTCCGGTTATCGTAAACGCCGGTCCCGTCAAGGTTCAGCGTGACTGTGATGTCCGTCTCTGCCGTCTTGCGGGTGATCGTTGCGCTGCGCATGTGGCGGCCCCTTGGTTGCGGTGGTCTGCCGCCTCTATAGGGGCCATGGGGGCAGGGGCCAAGTGGGTGATTGCGCGCCGCCCGCCACTGTGCCAGCCTGAGCGCAACCGGACAGAAGGACCCCGACCATGACCACCTGCGTCTTCGTGCAAATCCGCTGCAAACCCGGCACGACCTACGCCGTGGCGGACGGGATCGCGCTCAAGGAAATCCATTCGGAACTCTATTCCACCAGCGGCGAATACGATTTGCTGTGCAAGCTCTACATTCCCGAAGGCGCCGATGTGGGCAAATACCTCAACGACAACCTGATGGATGTGGCGGGGATCGAACGCACGCTGACGACGCTCACGTTCAAGGCGTTCTGAACGCGGGTCGGCGCGGATATCGCATTAACCTATTGTTAATAAAAGAAACCTTCCCCGCGGGGAAGGTTTCGTGTTTTGTGGACGACCGATGGCCTGCCTCAGGTCGCAGGCTCCTGCGGTGCGGCGGTCTTCCCGCGCCCGCCCGACGCCCAGTTGACGGCTTTCTCGCCCAGCTTCTGGAATTTCTTGGAAGCGGCGTCCAGTTTCGCCTCCCATTCCGGGTTCGGCGTCTGTCCGTCCGTCACTTTGAAAAAGGCCTGAAGCAGGCAAGCGATGGCGAAGGGTTCGATCACCGCGGCCTTCACCGCCCAGGCGAAAACCAGTGCAAAGACAACACCGCCCGCCGACCACGCGCCGGGGATCAGATAAACCACCAGTGCCGCCGGGGCCAGCATCAGGAAAAATACCACAATCGTCAGCGCCCAGGTGAAGAGCGTCAGCCAGGCCGCGTTCTTCAGCATCGGCTTGGCGTTCTGGCCGTAAAGCACCAGCGCCTCCTTGGCCGAGGCATAGGGGTTTTCGGACCGCTTGCGGATCGCATGGGCCAGGATCACCTCATCCACCAGCCCCACGGCCATTTTCAGATAGGCGCGGAAGATGGACATCACGTTGCTCAACCCCGGAATCGGCAGCAGCGACATCAGCCCCTGCACCAGCCCGGTGATCACCTGAATGACCCCCTTGACCAGTTGGTCGATGCCGAACAGCACCGACGCTTCCCCGAAGCGTTGTGTGACGATATCCCTGGCATAGGCGACCTGCCCCTGACCATCGGGCAGGGGGCGCCCGTCGAGGATCTCGACCATGACGGCGATGTGTCCGGCTTTCACGATATAAAGCAGGTATTCGCGCATCAGATAGAGCACACCCGCCACGATGGCGAAACCGATGCCGCCGCCCCAGAATGTCGCCCCGGCCTGAAAGTCGTCATCCCCGAACCCGCCGACGCCATAGCCGATCCCGGCCCCGGTGCCGGTCCCGATCACATAGGCAAATGCGATGCCCACATAGACGGCGATCCGGAACAGCAGGAACGGCATCGTCTGCGCCAGCAGGCCGAGAGCGCGGCCCATCGAAAAATCCCACATCTTGAACACTCCGTGTTTGAAATCCTGGCGCCGATAACAGTCCATCGACCATACCGCCGCAAGTGAGGTTTTCCTGCCCCTCCCATTGGGGGGAGGGATCGCGCTTCTTGGGGACTTGATGATCCGGTGGTCCCCGGCAGCGGTGATCCCACCGTCGTCGGTCACAACGCAAAAGGGCCACCCGAAGGCGGCCCGTTTGGCGTTCGGAAACTGGAGCGGGCGATGAGATTCGAACTCACGACCCTAACCTTGGCAAGGTTATGCTCTACCCCTGAGCTACGCCCGCACTCCGTTTCGTGAGGCTGGATTTATAAAGACTTGGGGTGCTTCGCAAGACCAAAAACCGGTTTCGCGCGAATTCTTTGCATCGCCCGTCGCGGCGTCAACGCTCGGGCGGGCCTTCGTCGAACTGGATCAGGTCCCAGCGGTTGCCGAACGGGTCCTGGAATACCGCGACGGTGCCGTAGGCTTCCTCGCGCGGCGGTTCCTCGAAGCGCACGCCCTTCGCGAACATAGCGTCGTGGTCGCGGGCGAAGTTGTCCGTCTGCAGGAACAGCCATACGCGCCCGCCACCCTGCTTGCCGATGAAATCCGCCTGATCGCCCACCGCGCGGGCCAGCAGGAACGCGGTCTGCGCGCCTTTGGGCGCGACCCGGACCCAGCGCTTGCCGCCGTCCATGTCGGTATCCTCCAGCAGATCGAACCCCATCGGTCCGGTGTAGAAGGCGATGGCAGCGTCGTAGTCGGGCACAAGAATTGCGACGAGCGCCAGATGCGGCATCAGAACAGCGCCACGAGTATCAGGATGAGCGCGGAGAGCGCGATGGCACCGGTCGTCAGCAACATGCCCCATGTGCGGAATTTGAACGGCATCGGGTGCTGCCAGAAGGCCACGGCGTGCAGCGCGCGTCCGGCAAACAACGCCAGCCCTGTCAGATGCACCCAGAACCAGCCGACGCCCTGAATTTCCAGCAACGCCAGCAGAATCAGGCCGATGGGCGCGTATTCGGCGCAGTTCTGCTGGCCCCGGATACGCTGGCGTAGGTCCTTGCTGTCGGCGTCACCCAGCGACACGCGGTTGGCGCGCCGATACGCGATGACGCGGAAGCTGAGTGCCAGAAAAATCAGCGCGATCAGGCCAGCGTAGAAGGATGTGACGGGCAAGGACAGCATCATTCCAGCTCCACCAGCAGGTCCTTGGCGTCGATCTGGCTGCCGGCCTGCACATGCACCGCCTTGACCACGGCGTCACGTTCGGCGTGGATGCCGGTTTCCATCTTCATCGCCTCGATGGTCAGCAGCAGGTCGCCCGCCTTCACCTGCTTGCCCGCGCTCGCCGCGACGGTCGCCACGACACCGGGCATCGGTGCGCCGATGTGGTCGGCGTTGCCGGGTTCGGCCTTCATCCGGCTGACTTTCTCTGACGCGGCGGCGCGGTTCAGCACGCGGATCGTGCGGGGCTGACCGTTGAGTTCGAAGAACACCTTGACCTCGCCGTCCTCGTTCACGTCGGCCACGGCCTGCATGCGGATTTCCAGCGTCTTGCCGGGGTCGATTTCGGCCACGATCTCTTCGCCCGGGGCCATGCCGTAGAAGAACGTGCGCGTAGGCAGGGTGCGGACCGGGCCATAGGTGCGGTGACGGCCCATGTAATCGAGGAACACCTTGGGATACATCAGGTAAGCGTTCAGATCCTCGTCGTCGATCGTGATACCGTCGAGCTGCTTGGACAGGTCCTTGCGCGTGGCCTCCAGATCGACGGGGGGCAGGTGCGCGCCGGGGCGGTCGGTGCTGGCTTTCTCGCCCTTGAGCACTTTTTTCTGGATCGCCTTGGGCCAGCCGCCGGGGGGCTGCCCCAATGCGCCCTTCATCATGTCGACGACGCTGTCGGGGAAGACCACGTCTGTTTCGGGGTTTTCCACATCCGTGCGGGTGAGGTTCTGGGAAACCATCATCAGGGCCATGTCGCCCACGACCTTCGACGATGGCGTGACCTTCACGATGTCGCCGAACATCTGGTTCACGTCGGCATAGGTCTGTGCGACCTCGTGCCAGCGGTCTTCGAGGCCGAGGCTGCGCGCCTGCGCCTTGAGGTTGGTGAACTGGCCACCGGGCATTTCGTGCAGATATACCTCTGACGCCGGGGCCTGCAGGCCGGATTCGAAGGCGGCGTAGTGTTCGCGGACCTGCTCGAAGTAGTTGGAAATCTCGCGGATCGCCTGCACGTCGAGCCCGGTGTCACGCTCCGATCCCTTGAGGCTTTCGACGATGGAGCCCAGCGTCGGCTGCGACGTGTTGCCGGAGAAACTGTCCATCGCGGCGTCGACGACATCCACGCCCGCCGCAGAGGCGGCAAGGACCGTGGCGATGGCGGCACCGGACGTATCGTGTGTGTGGAAATGGATCGGCAGGCCGGTTTCCTCTTTCAGGGTTTTGATCAGCTGCGTGGCCGCGGCGGGTTTCAGCAGGCCCGCCATGTCCTTGAGGCCCAGCACATGCGCACCCGCTTTCTCAAGATCCTTGGCCATGCCGACGTAGTATTTCAGGTCGTATTTCGACCGGGCCGGGTCCAGCATGTCGCCGGTGTAGCAGATCGTGCCTTCGATCACCTTGCCCGCCTTGCCCACCGCATCCATCGCGACGCGCATGTTCTCGACCCAGTTCAGGCTGTCGAACACGCGGAACACGTCGACGCCTGACTCAGCCGCCTGCGCCACGAAAGACTGCACCACGTTGTCGGGATAGTTGGTGTAGCCCACACCATTCGATGCCCGCAAAAGCATCTGCGTCATGATGTTGGGCATGTTGGCGCGGATGTCGCGCAGTCGCTGCCAGGGGCATTCCTGCAGGAAACGGTAGGCCACGTCGAAGGTGGCGCCGCCCCAGCATTCGACGCTGAAAAGCTGGCTCATCTTCGTGGCGTAGGCGGGGGCCGCCTTGATCATGTCGATGGAGCGCATCCGGGTCGCCAGCAGCGACTGGTGCCCGTCGCGCATGGTGGTGTCGGTGATCAGCAGTTGCGACTGATCGCGCATCCAGTCGGCCACGGCCTCGGGTCCGAAATCATCGAGGATATTGCGCGTGCCGGGGGTCACGTCCGTCGTCGGTTTCACCGGCGGGCGGGGGGGCTTGATATCGGCCGGTGGCGTCGGGCGGCCCACGGTTTCGGGATGCCCGTTCACGGTAATATCGGCGATGTAGGTCAGGATTTTCGTGGCCCGGTCGCGGCGTTTCTTGAAATCGAACAGGTCCGGCGTCTCGTCGATGAACTTCGTGTGGTATTCGTTGTTCAGGAACGTGGGATGTTTCAGCAGGTTCTCGACGAAAGCGATGTTGGTCGAAACGCCGCGAATGCGGAATTCGCGCAGGGCGCGGTCCATGCGCGCGATGGCCATTTCCGGCGTCGGCGCGCGGGCGGTCACCTTGGTCAGCAGACTGTCGTAGAACCGCGTGATGACGGCCCCCGAGTAGGCCGTGCCGCCGTCGAGCCGGATGCCCGGCCCGGTGGCCGAGCGATACATCTGGATGCGGCCGTAGTCGGGGATGAAGTTGTTCATCGGGTCTTCGGTCGTCACCCGGCATTGCAGCGCGTGGCCGTCGAGTTTGACGTCGTATTGCGACGCGCAGCCCGTGGCCTCCACCAGCGATTTGCCTTCCGCGATCAGGATCTGCGCGCGCACGATGTCGATGCCGGTGACCTCTTCCGTCACGGTATGTTCGACCTGCACGCGGGGGTTCACTTCGATGAAATAGAACTCGCCCGAATCCATATCCATCAGAAATTCGACCGTACCCGCGCATTCGTAATTCACGTGCTGGCAGATTTTCTTGCCCAGATTGCACAGCTGTTCGCGCTGCGTGCCGGAGAGATACGGGGCGGGGGCGCGTTCCACGACCTTCTGATTGCGGCGCTGGACGGAACAGTCACGCTCCCACAGGTGGTAGATCGCGCCGTGGCTGTCGCCCAGGATCTGCACCTCGACGTGGCGGGCGCGCATGATCATCTTTTCCAGATAGCCCTCGCCGTTGCCGAAGGCGGCCTCGGCCTCGCGGCGGCCCTCCAGCACCTTCTCCTCAAGCTCGCTCTCGTCCATGATCGGGCGCATGCCGCGTCCGCCGCCGCCCCAGGATGCCTTGAGCATCAGCGGATAGCCGACCTCCTTGGCCTCCGCCTTGATCGCTTTCATATCGTCGCCCAGCACCTCGGTCGCGGGGATGACGGGCACGCCCGCCTCGATCGCGACGCGGCGCGCGCTGGCTTTGTCGCCCAGCTGGCGCATGGTTTCGGCGCGCGGGCCAATGAACTTTATCCCGTTGGCGTGGCAGGCATCGACGAAATCGGGGTTTTCGGACAGCAGGCCATAGCCGGGGTGGATCGCGTCCGCGCCCGACATCTTGGCCACGCGGATGATTTCCTCGATGGACAGATATGCGGCGACCGGGCCGAGGTCTTCCCCGATGCGGTATGCCTCGTCCGCCTTGAACCGGTGTAGGCCCAGCTTGTCCTCCTCGGCGAAGACGGCGACCGTCTTTTTGCCCATCTCGTTGGCCGCCCGCATGATGCGGATCGCGATTTCGCCACGGTTGGCGATCAGGATTTTCTTGAAGTCGGCCATGAGCTGTCCCCGTCTTTTTCGCAGTTGCAGCATTGATAGGCAGATGCGCCGCGATGTCCAGAGGGGGCGGTGTGAGATCGGGGCGGGGCGGCGACCCCGCGCGGTCGTTTTACTGCATAAGCGCAACCACATTATCGGTGTCGGGCAATGCCCGGACCGGTCTTGTCTTATGCTCCGCTCCTGGTCGTGCGGCGTGCCGGATGTCATGCAAAAGGCTGTCGACGCTGCGGTTCAGCCCGGCCATCATCATCGCGCCCATGCGCAGGTCCTGCGGCAGATCGGGATGATCCTGCAGCATTTGCAGGAAATGACCGATCTGGCCGAACCGCATCTGGGCCAGCGCCGCGAAATAGGCGGCATCGGCCATATCATGCGGGTTGACGGGCAGGCCGAGCGTCAACGCCGTGCCGACCACCCGTTCAGCCCCGTCCGGCAGCGTCACCGGCACCAGCGTCGTTTCCCAATGCGTAAGCCGCCCGTTCAGGTGCAACGCCTCCTGATAGCTGATGATCTTCCGCCCGGTGACGCAATCGGTGTAATGCTGTTCCACCGCGCGCCCCTCCGCCTGCGGCAGGATGTCGAGCGGACGCAGTCCGACCACGTGGTCGTTGCTCAGCCCCGTCGTCCGCCGGTGTGCGGCGTTGAGCCCCAAAAGCCGGAAGACATCGTCTTTGTCGGATCGCTGGGCGGCGAACATCGGTACGGGAAACTGGTCAAGATCGGCACACAGGGCGCGGGCATCGGGTTGCTGGAACATGGAAGGGCCTTTTCGTGAGTCGCAAATTTGCCCCAGTCATCCATACCCACGGTTAATGATGCCCTAACGGCTTAACCATGCTGTCTTTTTTGCCTATGCGTCGCGTTAACCTTTTGTTAACCTTTTTCCATGGCCACCGAAACCGAACTTGCCGCGATCCTGTGTTCCCTGATTCTGGGGGGCGAGACGGAGGTGCGGCATTACTATCCGGTGGTGGACCGCACCCATCACATCCGCGTCGACTGCGAGACCGACACCCATGTGGTCGAAGTCGGGTTCGACGACAAGCGGTCGTCGCAGGACAGCCTGCATCAGGCGCTTTTCGCCGCCGAAAGGTCCGGCAAGCTGCCGATGATCGTGATCATCGACACCAACGGGATCGAGGAAAACGTGCAGTATCAGGTGGAAACCGTCGCCCGCGCGGCGGGTGTGTCCTATCTGACCGTGACGCAGGATTATCTGATCCGCTGGCAGATGACGGCACCTTTCCGCAATCGCGACCGACCGACACTGTTCGGCTACTAGATCGAGCCTGCCTCGACCATGTAGTTGTTGGCGGTGCACATGGCCGCATCGTCGGAGGCCAGAAACAGCACCATGCGCGCCACATAGACCGGGTCGATCAGCACGGGCAGGCATTGCGCCTTCTTCTGGCCTTCGAGTGCCTCGGGCGTCGCCCAGAGCGTTTTCTGCCGCTCCGTCATGATCCAGCCCGGGACGACTGTATTGACGCGGATCATGTCGCCACCCAGATCGCGCGCCATGGTGCGGGTCAGCCCGTGCACGGCGGCCTTGGCCGTGGCATACGCGGGAAAGCCGCCGCAGGCCTCCCACCAGCTGTTGGACCCCATGTTTATGATCGACCCGCCCCCGGCGGCGGCCATGCCGGGGGCCACGGCCTGTATGGCAAAGAACATATGCTTGAGGTTGGTTTGCTGGCGTTCGTCCCAATAGTCCGACGTCACGTCCTGCCAGGCGTGCCGGTCGTCACGGGCGGCGTTGTTCACCAGCACGCGGAACGGGCCGTGCTCTGCCGCCAGATCGGCGATGGCCGATTGCATCGCGTCGATCTCGCGCAGGTCGCAGATTGCGTGGGCGGCACCGGTTTCGGTACTCAGGGCCGCGCTTGTCTCGGCGTCCTTGTCCAGAAAGCAGACCTCGGCACCCTGCGCCGCAAAGGCGCGCACCATCTCTGCCCCGATCCCGCTGGCCCCGCCGGAGATCAGAACTGGCGTATCTTTCAGGCTGGGGTAGCTTGCGAATTGCGGCATGGCGTCGTCCTTTCGTTTATGTGCGGGGCAGCAGGCGGTCGGGCAGGTCTGACAGCTTGCGCGCGCCAAGCTGCCCCATATTGGCGATCATATCCTGGCGCAGGATGTCGAGCACATGCGCCGCCCCCGGTTCGCCCATGGCACCCAGCCCGTAATGGAACGCTCGGCCCAGCATCACAAAATCCGCGCCGAGCGCCAGCGCGCGCATCACATCGAGCCCGCCCGCGATCCCGCTGTCGAAGAGCAGCGGCAGTTTCGTCGCCGCACGCACCGCAGGCAGCGCCTCGATCGTGGCGGGGCCCGCGTCGAACTGTCGGCCCGCGTGGTTGCTGATCCAGAGCGCGTCGACACCGGCCTTTTCCAGCCGTTCCACATCACGCGCATCCGTCACACCCTTCACGATCAGCGGACCGTCCCATTCAGACCGGAGCGCGTCGACATAGGACCAGTCGGGCGAAGTGCGCAGCAGGTAGCCCACGTGCTGGGTGGAGGGCAGGGCGGTTTTCTGGTCGGCGTAGCTGTCCATCAGCTTCATCCGGGGCATTCCCGTCTTGCGGATACCGGCCAGCCACGCCGGGCATTGCGCGGCCTGGATCGCCAGACGTGGCGTGAGTTTCGGCGGTTGCTGCAATCCGCCCCGCGTCTGCCGTTCGCGGCGCGACGCGACCGGCACATCGACCGTCAGCACCAGCGTTTGCAGCCCTGCGTCCTTTGCCCGCTTCAGCATGTCGGCGCGGATGGTCGGGTCACGTGGCGGGTAGATCTGGAACCAGCCTTGCCCGCCGTGGTGCGCCGCCACATCCTCGGGCGTTTGCGTCGCGACGGTGGAGATGGTGTAGGGGATACCCTCGCGCGCCGCCGTTCGCGCCAGCATCTGTTCCGCCCCCGGCCAGATCAGGCCGGACATGCCCACAGGGGCGATGCCCACCGGCAGCGGGTAGTCGCGGCCCAGAAACGTCGTGGACAGATCGGGCGTGAATTCGCCGTGCAGGATCGACGGCTGGAACAGCACCTCGTCGAGTTTCGCGCGGTTGCGGCGCAGCGTCGCCTCGACCCCCGTGCCGCTGTCGAGGTATTCCCAGACGAAATGCGGAATACGCCTGCGCGCGGCGGCTTTCAGGTCGGAAATGGCGGGGTAACGGGCGTGGCTCATGCGGTGCACGCTAGGGCGCGGCCTGCGGGTTTGGCAAGCGGCGGCGCCTCCGGCGGGAGTATTTATGGCAAGATGATGCGGGTGACCGGCGTAAAGTGAAGGCTCTGCGAACGAAGCGCGAACGTCAGGCTTTTCTAGGGATGGGATTCGGGGTATCAGGGGCCATGAGCAGTTATTCCGACGAAGACGCCTTCGAGGCGGCATCCGTTCCGCTGTCGCAGCGTGCCATGGCGGGGCGGGCGGCACCCTATCTGGATGGCCTGAACCCCGCGCAGCGCGAAGCGGTGGAGGCGCTGGACGGCCCTGTGCTGATGCTTGCCGGGGCGGGCACCGGCAAGACCAAGGCGCTGACCACGCGCATCGGGCATCTGCTGATGACCGGCACCGCGCGCCCGCACGAGATATTGGCGGTGACATTCACCAACAAGGCCGCGCGCGAGATGAAGAACCGGATCGGCGGCATGATGGGCGAGGCGGTGGAGGGCATGCCCTGGCTGGGCACCTTCCATTCGGTCTGCGCCAAGCTGCTGCGGCGGCACGCGGAACTCGTCGGGCTGAAATCGAACTTCACGATTCTGGACAGCGACGACCAGCTGCGCCTGATGAAGCAACTGGTGCAGGCGGCGGATATCGACGACAAACGCTGGCCCGCGCGGATGCTCGCGGGGATCATCGACGGCTGGAAGAACAAGGCGCTGACGCCCGACAAGATCCCCGTGGCCGAAAGCGGGGCCTATGACCACAAGGGGGTGGAACTGTACGCCGCCTATCAACAGCGGCTGAAGGACCTCAACGCCGTCGATTTCGGCGATATTTTGCTGCATATGGTGGTGATTTTCCAGACCCACCAAGACGTGCTGGAGCAATATCAGCGCTGGTTCCGCTATATTCTGGTGGACGAGTATCAGGACACGAACGTCGCGCAATATTTGTGGCTGCGTCTGCTGGCGCAAGGGCACAGGAATATCTGCTGCGTGGGTGACGACGACCAGTCGATCTACGGCTGGCGCGGTGCGGAAGTGGGCAACATCCTGCGGTTCGAGGCGGATTTTCCCGGTGCCGTGGTGGTGCGGCTGGAACAGAACTACCGCTCCACCCCGCATATTCTGGCCGCCGCCTCCGGTGTGATCGCGGGCAACAAGGGACGGCTGGGCAAGACACTCTGGACCGCTGCGGAGGAGGGCGAGAAGGTCCGCCTGATCGGCCATTGGGATGGCGAGGAAGAAGCCCGCTGGATCGGCGAGGAGGTCGAGGCGCTGCAACGCGGCACGCGTGGGCTGGACCCGGTCGGGCTGGACGGGCAGGCGATTTTGGTGAGGGCATCGCACCAGATGCGCGCCTTTGAAGACCGGTTCCTGACCATCGGCTTGCCCTACCGCGTGATCGGCGGGCCGCGCTTCTACGAGCGGATGGAGATCCGCGACGCCATGGCCTATTTCCGGCTGGCCGTGTCGCACGACGACGATCTGGCGTTTGAGCGGGTAGTGAATACGCCCAAGCGTGGCCTTGGCGACAAGGCGGTGCAGACGATCCAGCGCACGGCACGCGCCAACGGCGTAAACCTTGTCGAAGGTGCGCGATTGGTCTGTCAGGGCAAGCTGATCGGCGGCAAGGGGCTGAAGGAACTGACGCAATTCGTGCAGGGGCTGGACCGCTGGCACGCGCAGGTGCGGGCCGAAGAGGACACCCACGTCGAACTGGCCGAGATGATCCTGGACGAGAGCGGCTACACCGGGTTCTGGCAGAACGACAAGACGCCAGAGGCACCGGGGCGGCTGGAGAACCTCAAGGAACTGGTCAAGGCGCTTGAGAACTTCGAGAATCTGCAAGGGTTTCTGGAACACGTCAGTCTGATCATGGACAACGAGACCGATGAGCAGGGCGAGAAGGTCAGCATCATGACGCTGCACGCGGCCAAGGGGCTCGAGTTTCCCGCCGTGTTCCTGCCGGGTTGGGAGGACGGGCTTTTCCCCTCGCAGCGGTCGATGGATGAAAGCGGGATGAAGGGGCTGGAGGAAGAACGGCGGTTGGCATACGTCGGTATCACGCGGGCCGAGGCGATCTGCACCATTTCGTTTGCCGCGAACCGGCGGGTTTACGGGCAGTGGCAATCGGCGATGCCGTCACGCTTCATCGACGAATTGCCAGCCGATCATGTGGAGGTGCTGACGCCGCCGGGTCTTTACGGTGGCGGATACGGTGCAGCCGGTATGGCCGTCAGCGCCTCGCCCGTGTTGCAGGAGGCGATGGGATCGGACCTGCACCAGAAGGCGGCGGATGCGAATGTGTATAATTCGCCCGGCTGGCGGCGCTTGCAGGCGCGGGGCCAGCAGCGCGGCATGACGATGCCGTCGGAGGCGCGCAACATGACGATCGATCTGGATGCTGTCAGCGCCTTCACCACGGGCGATCGGGTCTTTCACCAGAAGTTCGGCTATGGTGAGGTGATGGCGATCGAGGGTGACAAGCTGGAAATCGCATTCGACAAGGCGGGATCGAAGCATGTCGTGGCACGGTTCGTGGTGAATGCGGCGCAGGCCGATGATGTTCCGTTCTGACGCCGGATGACGCTTTTGCGCCTGTGTGGCGCAACTCGCCCCACCCGCCGTCCCGGCGACGCGGATCGTTGCGTCGTTTTCGCCGGTGATGTTGCGCCGCCTCCGGCGGGAGTATTTGGAGCAAGATAATGCACACGACCAACTACACCGATACGCTGATCCTGATCGCCGAGGATTGCCGGGCTGACGCAGGCACCGTCCCGGCCAAACCCGAGACCGTGGCGGGGTTGCAATATGCGATGCTGATCGACGCGCCCTATACCATGACCAGCGACGACCTGCTGGTGGCGGTGACCGCCGCGCGGCGCGATGTGCCGCAGGCGGATCACGCGGCATTGCGTGAAGACCTGTTTTCCAAGGGCCAGCCCTGTCTGCGCGCCTCGCCGCTGGTCAAGACCCACGGCTGGGGTATTCATGCCGACGACCGGTCGCGTGTCGCTCTGGTCGGGCGCGAGACGGCGACCTACCGGGCGCTGATGGGCGATCCGGCTGTCACCAAGGTGCGCGGGATGCGGTCGCGGCGTGGGTAAAACCGGGTGCTGCGGCGGGGGTAATCCATTCATCTGCCGTCCGAGTATGACTTAATCCGGCGGCCCGACCGTGTCCGCGTGCGGCATGACGATCTTGCGCTGCTCCGGTGTCAGCCGTGACAGCAGTGCCGCGCTGGGCCTGTAGGGGTGGCGGAAGAACCCCCAGCTTGGTCCGTAGCGATAGACAGCCATACGCCGCTGGCCTTCGTTCATCCGTGCCGCGGCGCCATGCATGATCGCATCGACGAACATCAGCGCATCGCCGGCGTTCAGGTGCACCTCGACAGCGCCGGTCACCCCATCGACGGAGCGCGCGGCGTCCGTCATCGCGGCATCACCGAATTCGGGGTGCATGACGTTCGATTTGTGGCTGCCGGGGATCACCATCGTGGCCCCGTCGCCCGGCCCGATGTCGGTGAAGGCCATGAGGATATTGACCTGCCCGCAGTGAAACCGACCGTCGTGATAGCGATACTGGCAGCGGATCACCCGGTCCTGTCCACCCGAATGCAGCCCGATCGCCTCGCCCTTCGTGCGGATGCTGGCGAAATTCTCGTCGATGAAACAGGGGCCGTGCAATGCGTCGAAGCCCGGTTCGTCGGTGCCGATGAAATGCTGCACCTTGGCGATCCACGCCGGGTGGTCGATCAGTGTTTCGAAGGCCGGTCCGGCCTCGTAGATCTGTTGCATGTTCAGCCCTTCATGAGCACCGGTGAAGGTGTGGCCATGCACATGGCCGCGCCATTCGCCCGAGCCGCAATCCTGCAGGTGGTCGAGCGTGGTGTTGCAGGCCGCGACCTCTGCCGTGGACAGCGCGCCTTTCAGCACGACGAAGCCCTGCAGGTCGAAGAGGTAGCGTTCCATGTCGGTGACGGCGCGGTCGGTCATCGGCGGCTCCCTGGTTGCCTGCTACAGGCTGGCCCGCGCCCCGCCGGAAATCAAGCCGCGCGCAATCGCTAATGCGTGAGCAGCGGGTAGAGCGAAATCACCAGCAGCACCGCCATCGTGATGTTGAAGACCCGCAGGCGTCGCGCGGTGCCGAGGAACCGGCGCACCTGCACGCCCATCCATGCCCAGATCGTGATGCTGGGCAGGTTCGTCGCAGCGAAGACCAGCGCCACGATCAGCGAGCCGTAAAGCACGCTTTTGTCCTGGGGCGCATAGCCGCTGATCGCGGTGATCGCCATGAACCAGGCCTTGGGGTTGACCCACTGGAAGGCGGCGGCCTGAAGAAAGGTGAAGGGCTTGCCCTCGACCTTCTTGGCTTCTGGCGGAACGGCATTGGCGATCTTCCACGCGAGCCACAGCATGTAGGTCACGGCCAGAACCTTCAGCACGATGTTCAGCCAGGGGAATTCCTCGAACATACGCAGCAGCACCAGCCCGACCATCGTCACCATGAAGGAATGACCCAGCGAGATGCCCAGCATATGCGGCACCGTGCGGCGCAGCCCGTAGTTGGCGCCCGACGCCATCAACATCAGGTTGTTCGGCCCGGGGGTGATCGAGCTGACGAAGGCGAACTGCACGAGCAGGAAGAGGGTGACGGTATCCATGCGGTGCAGATTATGCGCAAGAAGCAACAATGAAATTGCGTTCACTGCACAATTGGCGCTATTGCTGCAATCCATGGCGAAGATCGACGACATCAACGCGCGGATATTGCGTGAGCTGAGCCGCGACGGGCGCGCCAGCAACCTTGTGCTGGCGGAAAAGGTCGGGCTGTCGCCCTCCGCCTGCCTGCGCCGGGTGCAGGAACTGGAGCGTGCGGGCGTGATCAAAGGATACCGCGCCCGGCTCGACCCTGCGCAGACGGGCCGCGCCTATGTCGTCTACGTTGCCGTCGGCCTCGCGGAGCATACCAAAGCCGCGCAGGAAGGGTTCGAGCGGGCCATGCAGCGCGCCGACGAGGTGACGGAGTGCCACAACGTCGCCGGTGCCTTCGAATATATGCTGCGGGTCGAGGTGGCGGACCTGCCGGCCTACAAGGCGTTTCACACCGAAACGCTGGGCACCGTGCCGCATGTGCGCTCGATCACGAGCTACATGGTGATGGGGTCGCCCAAGGACGTGCGGGGCTGAACCCGCACGTCCCGTGCAGATCAGCGGTTGGCGTAGAAGATACCGGCGATGGCGTTGCCGTCGAACGCGCCTGCTGCCTGGTTATCGGTATAAAAGCCACCCTCGAGCGGGGCCGATACACCGTTGTAGGTCGCCGTGCCCGCCATCGTGCTGCCTGTGACGGTCGCGCTGATCACCATGGTGTCACCGTCGTCCACGTCCGACATCTTGAAGCTGTTGCTGGCCAGATTGTAGTTGAACGAGACCGGGCGGCTGTTCACGAAACGTGTCGGCGTCAGAACCGAATAGCGACCGGCGAAGGTGGTGTTCCCGGCGGGTGCTGCCTCTGTCGTGCCGGTGATGCCGGAAAAGACGGTGCCATCGGTCTGTATTCCGCCGATCGCAAGTACGTTGCGCCCCTGATAGCTGGCGCCCTGCGTCATGCCGGTGCTGATCCACGACCGCTGGCCGTTGAGGGTCGCACCGCCCTCGGGGAGCGCGTAGGTCGTGCCGTCGTCGACGACGGAATAGCGGCCGGCTTCCAAATAGGCACCATCTGCGGCGGGTGGTGGCGGCGGCATCATCGGCGGCTGATCGCTTGTGCTTGAACCACCGCAGGCCGCAAGAGCGGACACGGCGAGGACTGACATGAGGGATTTACGCATAACAAGGTCTCCTGATCGCAAGACGGCAACGGGCTGCCGTGACCGATGATCCCGCCTTTCATGCGAATTTGCGAGTCCAAGACAAACACTGAAAACAAAAAACGGCCGCGCCCGGGAGGAGGTGGGCACGACCGTTCATTTGATCGGCGCCCGACCGCGTCTCGGGAGGAGAAGAGCGGGGCGCGTCCTCGCCACCTGGCCCGGGAGGAGGTGGACACCGGTGGCGGTATTTTCGTTCCCGCCGGGAGGAGGTGGCAGGTCCGAATTCCATTCGGTTGGCAGGCGGCATCCGGGGAGGAGGTCGGATGCCGCCACCAGTTGGTGACCCGCGCCACAGGGGAGGAGGAAGGGCGCGAGGTCGTGTCAGGCCTGCCATAAAGGGAGGAGGCGGCAGGCCCGATCCTGAAATTATGTCGCGTTTGCGGCGTCGAGCGCTACGGCCTTGATCATCGACCGGTTGATGCCGAGATCGGCCAGGTCGCGGTCGGACAGTGCTGCCAGTTCGGCGTAAGTGGCGCGATATGTCTTGCGAGCCTGACGTGCTGCGGACAGGTCTGCCATCCAGGCGGAAAAGCGGTCGGCCAGGGTGACGGTGCGGGTGTTGTTTGCGTATGTCATGGTCTGTCTCAATCTAAAGCGTCTTGCTTTTGCTGCGGCGGCAACCGGATGTCGCCGCCCTTGTGACCCATACTTGGGGTTTTGCTGCAGTTGCACAATAGACGAGTGTGCAATGCTGCTATGCAGAAACCGCAACGGAAAAGCTGACTTAACGTCATATTATCGTTACGATAATTTACGCGAACCGCCTCCGCCCTTGTGATTTGCCTGAAAGGTAAGCAGTAAGGCGCGGACTTGTGCAGGATATCAATGCCGGAGAGATCAACATGGCTGTCGAACGCGATGACGTATTGGGCGCCCTCGACCGGGTGACGCTGCCGGATGGCGGCACGCTGGTCAGCCGCGACATGATCCGCGCTCTTTCCGTGAGTGACGGAGCGGTGAAATTCGTGATCGAGGCGGCGGACCCGGCGCAGGCCAGCCGCATGGCGGCGGCGCGCGACGCGGCGGAGGCCGCCGTCAAGGCCTTGCCCGGGGTCTTGTCCGTCTCTGTCGTGCTGACGGCGCATGGCCCGGCCGCGCCAAAGGCGGCACCCGCGGCCGCCAAAGATGCGCCGCCATCGCTCAAGGTCGGCCGGCATCCGACACCGCAGGCCGGGCCGGTGCCCGTCGCGGGCGTCGACCGGATCATCGCGGTGGGGTCCGGCAAGGGCGGTGTCGGCAAATCGACCGTGTCGTCGAACCTGGCCGTGGCACTGGCGCGCGAAGGGCGGCGTGTCGGCCTGCTTGATGCCGATATTTACGGCCCCAGCCAGCCGCGCATGATGGGCGTGAACAAGCGCCCCGGCTCTCCCGATGGCAAGACGATTATCCCCTTGCAGGCGCATGGTGTGACCATGATGTCGATTGGCCTGATGGTGGACCCGGACAAGGCCGTGGTCTGGCGCGGCCCGATGCTGATGGGGGCCCTGCAGCAGATGCTGGGGCAGGTGGAATGGGGCCAGCTCGATGTGCTGATCGTCGATCTACCCCCCGGCACCGGTGACGTGCAACTGACTCTGTGCCAGAAAACGCAACTGACCGGTGCGGTCGTCGTCAGCACGCCGCAGGATGTGGCCCTGCTCGATGCGCGCAAGGCGCTGGATATGTTCAAATCGCTGAACACGCCGGTATTGGGCATGATCGAGAATATGTCGACGTTCCATTGCCCCAACTGCGGGCACGAGACCCATATCTTTGGCCAGGGCGGTGTCGCGGCGGAAGCGGCGAAAATCGGTGTGCCGCTGCTCGGCAGTCTGCCCATCGACTTGGACACCCGGCTCGCGGGCGACGGCGGCACGCCGATCGCCGCGGGCGACAGCGCCGCCGCAGACGCCTACCGCGTACTGGCGCGGCGTTTCGTCGACGGCGGCATGGCTTAGGCGATGGTCGACATTCGCGCAGCCGGACCGGATGATTTCGATGCGATCTGGCTGTTGCTGCGCGACACCTTCCGTGCCGGCGATACCTATGCCGTCGATCCCGCGATCACCCGTGACGATGCGCGGCGCTATTGGATGGAGCAGCCCGCCGCGACCTATGTGGCGGTCGACGCGGGGCGTGTCGTCGGAACTTACTATATAAGAGCCAATCAACCGGGCGGCGGGGCGCACATCTGCAACTGCGGATATATCGTGTCTCCGGATGCGCGGGGGCAAGGCATCGCCGCGCTGATGTGCGAGGCGTCGCAGGATCAGGCCCGCGCGCTGGGCTTCCGCGCGATGCAGTTCAATTTCGTGCTGGAGAGCAACGCCGGGGCCGTGCGCCTGTGGCAGCGCCTGGGTTTCACCATCATCGGCACGATTCCCGAGGCGTTCGACCATCCCGACCTCGGCATGGTCGCGGCACACATCATGCACAAGCCACTCTGAGCGCGGCCACGCGCGTTCCCGTAGAATCGGGATTTCATGGAATCAAGCTGGAAGAGTCTGGAATCGGCTGTCCGATTCTGGTTCTTCCATCAAAATTGAGCCGTGAAGTTCACTTGATCCGGCGGAAACCGCAATATGCCGGGAAAAAAGGTGGGACTTTTCTGCATCACGTTGAATCGTCGATTTTCTACAACATGTAGTGGATTGTAGAGACATTTGTCACAGCATAAGCCAATTCGACAGGGCCGTCGCATCTATATGTTGTTTTTCAGGTCACCCAAAAACACCATCTAGTTCCATGAATTCCCAAATAGTTGTTGCCAGACTCGTTTCGCCCTGCCACAAGGATTGCACGGAAGAGACGAGCAACAACAAACCGGGGCGCAAAGAACCCCAACCGGCAAAAGCAGGTTTCATACAGGCCTCGTTAATTTCGAACAAAGAGATCCGGCGCGCGAGCGAGCAGACATCCCCCCAGGTGGCGCGCGCAGTCGGACAGGCCCGCAAGGGCGGAGAACGGCGGGTTTGATCAGTGGCAGCAGATCAAAACCCGCCGTTTTCACATTCAGATCAAGATTTTCGGGGGCGACGTTAAAGTAAAGGACCGAGGGACAGTGGTTCTGAGTTTCACAGGCGAACACACCCAAAAGGTGGACGGCAAGGGACGCATGTCGATCCCGGCCGATTTTCGTCGTGTACTGGAAGCCGGTGATCCTGACTGGGCCCCGGGGCTGTCGCCGCGCATGTATCTTCTTTACGGCGATCACCTGAAGAACGAACTGCATGGCTATACGGTCAAAGAGTTTTCCGCCGTCATCGAACAGATCAACGCGATGCCGCGCGGATCGGCCAACAAAAAGAAACTGTCGCACCTCTATATCGGGCAGTCCATCAAGCTGGACGTCGACAAGGATGGCCGCACGGTCATGCCGATCCGTCAGCGCGAGAAACTGGGGTTGAGCGACGGCGAATTGTATTTTCGCGGCGTGGGCGACCATTTCGAGATCTGGAAGGCGGAGACGTTCACGGCGGAGGTCGGTGAAAGCCTCAAGGGGTGGCTGGACGCGCAGGACGAGGACTTCGATCCGCTCAGCCTGCTGGACGGGTAGGGCCACCGGATGTCAGCTGCCGCAGACAAAAGCGATCCCCATATCCCAGTTCTAATCGATCCGCTGATCGCGGCGGTGGCGCCGGTAAAGGGTGTCTGGCTGGACGGCACGTTTGGTGCGGGCGGCTATACCCGCGCACTGCTCGACGCCGGGGCCGACAAGGTGATCGGGGTGGACCGCGATCCGCTGGCATTCGAGATGGCCGACCCGTGGGTCGGCGCGATGGGCGACCGGATCGAACTGGTCGAGGGGACGTTTTCACGGCTGGATGAGTACGGCGAAGACTTTGACGGTGTCGTGCTCGACCTTGGCGTTTCGTCGATGCAGCTCGATTTGGCCGAGCGCGGCTTTTCCTTCATGCGCGACGGGCTGCTAGACATGCGGATGAGCCAGGACGGGCTGTCTGCCGCTGATATCGTCAACACGAAGGACGAGGCGGAGATCGCTGATATCATTTATCTTTACGGCGAAGAGCGTGCCTCGCGCCGGATCGCGCGCGCCATCGTGGCGGCGCGGCCGCTGACGACGACGCTGGAATTGGCGAAGATTGTGGAAAGCTGTCTGCCGCGCAGCAAACCCGGACAATCACACCCGGCGACACGGACGTTTCAGGCGCTGCGGATCGCGGTGAACAATGAATACGGCGAACTGGCCGAGGGGCTGATGGCCGCCGAGCGCGCGCTGAAACCCGGCGGGCAACTGGCCGTCGTGACCTTTCATTCGGTCGAGGACCGGATGGTCAAACGCTTCCTGCAACTGCGGTCGGGCGGGGCGGCGAACGCAAACCGGTTCGCACCGCAGGTGGAGCAGGACGCGCCGGCGTTCAAGGTTCTGAAGAAAAAGGCCATCGGCCCGGACGACGCGGAACTGGCGCGCAACCCGCGATCACGCTCGGCGAAACTGCGGGTGGCGGTGCGTACCGATGCGCTGGCACAGGCCATCGACCCGGCGGAGCTGGGCATGCCGATGATGAAAGACAAAAAAGACGCACCCGGCAAACGGGGCAGGAGGCAGTAGGATGCGGGGATTTCTGTTCGTTCTGGCCGGGTTGGGCGTCATGGCGCTGGCATTCTGGTCGTATCAGGAAAACTACAAGACGCGGGACGCGATTTCCGAGGTGCGTGAGTTGCACCGCGAGATCGGTGCGGCCCACGAACGGCTGAGTATGCTGGAAGCGGAGTGGGCCTATCTGAACCGGCCCGACCGGCTGCGCGATCTGGCGGACCTGAATTTCGACCGGCTGGCGCTGTTGCCGCTGATGCCAGATGCCTTTGGCGAGGTCGAGCAGATCATCTATCCGCTGCCCGAAATTCTGCCGATCACCAACCCGATCGACGTGAACGCCTTTACCGCAATGCAAGATGACGAGGACCCGCTATGATCCGCACCCCATTGCGCCCGCTGGCCCGTATCCTGAAAGCGCGGGAGCGCGGCGAGAACCCGGATGCCATCGAGGCCGAGAACATCCGCCTGCGGCAGGAACAGGCGCAGGACCGCGCGCGCGATCGGGCCGAGGGGCGGCTGCTGGTTTTGGGACTCGCGTTCTTTTTCGCCTTTGCCGTGATCGGCGGGCGGATGGGCGTACTTGCCTCGACCGAGGCCGAAGAGCCCCGTGCGGTGGCCACCGGCAATCCGATCATCGGCCAGCGCGCCGATATCGTGGACCGCAACGGGCGGATCCTTGCGACCAATCTGGACACCTATTCGCTCTATGCCCAGCCACAGGAAATGGTGGACCCCGTGGCGACGGCGGCCAAGCTGATGGAGGTTTTCCCCGCGCTCGATCACGACCGGCTGGTGCGCGATTTCACGGGAGAGCGGAAGTTCCTGTGGATCAGGCGGCAGATCAGCCCCGAACAGATGCAGGCGGTGCATGACATCGGATCGCCGGGCCTGCTGTTCGGCCCGCGCGAGATGCGGCTTTACCCCAACGGGCCAGTGGCGGCGCATATCCTTGGCGGTGCCTCCTACGGCCGTGAGGGGGTTTCGTCGGCCGAGGTGATCGGTGTCGCCGGGGTCGAACGGCAGTTCGACGATTTCCTGCGCGATCCGGCCAACGAGGGCGCGCCGCTGGAACTGTCCATTGACCTGACAGTGCAGGCGGCGGCGGAACAGGTGCTGGCCGGTGGCATGGCGATCATGAATGCGAAGGGTGCGGCGTCGGTTCTGATGGATGTGCACACTGGCGAGATCATTTCGATGGTGTCGCTGCCTGATTTCGACCCCAACAACCGGCCGCAAGTGCTGACCAGCGGCGATCAGTCCGACAGCCCGCTGTTCAACCGTGCGCTGCAGGGCGTTTATGAACTGGGGTCGGTGTTCAAGATTTTCGCGGTAGGGCAGGCCCTGGAACTGGGGCTGCTGAACGCGCACACGATGATCGACACGAAAGGGCCGCTGACGTGGGGCCGGTTCCGTATCCGGGATTTTCACGATTACGGCGCATCCTTGAGTGCGACGGATGTGATCGTGAAATCCTCCAACATCGGCACAGCGCGGATCGCGATGCAGATCGGTGCGGCGCGGCAGCGGGATTTCTTGGGCGAACTGGGCTTTCTGGAAGCCACGCCGGTCGAAATGATCGAGGCCCCGAGCGGCGCGCCGCTGCTGCCGCGCCAGTGGTCCGAGATTTCCACGATGACGATTTCCTACGGGCACGGGTTGTCGACCTCTCCGGTACATCTGGCGGCGGGCTATGCGTCGCTCCTGAACGGCGGGCTGCGGGTGGAGCCGACCCTGCTGCGTCAGAACGGGCCGCAACTGGGCGAGCGCGTGGTGAGCGAACAGACCAGCGCCATCGCCCGCGATATGCTGCGGCAGGTGGTCGTGCGTGGCACCGCGTCGTTCGGCGAGGTGCCGGGCTATGAGGTGGGTGGCAAGACCGGCACGGCGGACAAGCCGCGCCCGCAGGGCGGCTACTACGACGACAAGGTGATCGCGACCTTTGCGAGCGTGTTTCCGGCGGACGATCCGCAGTATGTTCTGATCGTGACGCTGGACGAACCCGTCGAATCCTCCGGTGACAGGCCGCGCCGCACGGCAGGCTGGACGGCGGTGCCGATCGCGGCGGAAATGATCCGCCGGGTGGCGCCCTTGCTGGGGCTTAGACCACAGATTGAAAGTCTTGAACCAACTGGTGTAACACTGACCTCGAACTAGATATGGGGGCAGCATGACCGGTCAGCCACAACGCACATCGACGCTGGCGCGCCTTGGGCTGACAGCCGCGGGCGGGCGCGAGGCAGAGATCACTGGGCTGAGCGTGGACAGCCGGGCGGTGATGCCGGGGCATTTGTTCGCGGCCCTGCCGGGGACGGCGGTGCATGGGGCGAATTTTGTCGGCACGGCCATCGGCAACGGGGCCGTCGCGGTGCTGACCGATGCCGAAGGGGCGGCCCTCGCGGCGGAGGATCTGGACGATGTCGCCGTGATCGTCGCGCAGGACCCGCGGCAGGCGCTGGCACAGACCGCATCGCTGTGGTTTGGCGCGCATCCGGCCACGGTCGTCGCGGTGACGGGCACCAACGGCAAAACCTCCGTTTCCACCTTCACCCGGCAAATCTGGGAGATCATGGGCCTGCCAGCCGTCAACCTCGGCACCACCGGGGTGGAAGGGGCCTGGGCCTATCCGCTCAAGCACACGACCCCGGAGCCGGTGACGCTGCACAAGGTGATGGCTGAGGCCGCCCGCGAGGGGGTCACGCATGTGGCGATGGAGGCGTCTTCGCACGGGCTGGACCAGCGGCGGCTGGACGGTGTCGTGCTGTCGGCGGCGGGGTTCACGAACTTTACGCAAGACCATCTGGACTATCATGAGACGTTCGAGGCCTATTTCGCCGCCAAGATGGGCCTGTTCACACGAGTGCTGGGCGAGGACGGTGTAGCGGTCATCAACCTCGACGATCCGATGGGTCAGCAGGTCATGGCCATCGCGATGGCGCGCGGGCAGGAAACCATCGGCGTCGGGCGGCACCCGGAAGCGGTGTTGCGGCTCAAGGCGCAGCGGTTCGATGCCACGGGGCAGGACCTGCTGTTCGAATGGAACGGGCGGCCCTATCGGTCGCGGCTGTCGCTGATCGGCGGCTTTCAGGCGGACAACGTGTTGCTGGCGGCGGGGCTGTGCATCGGTGCGGGCGCGGACTCGGAGGATGTGTTTCCGGCGCTGGCATCGCTGAAAACCGTGCGCGGCCGGATGGAACTGGCGGCGACGCGCGAGAACGGGGCGGCGGTGTTCGTGGATTACGCGCATACGCCCGACGCGGTGGCGACGGCGCTGAAGGCGATGCGCCCGCATGTGATGGGCCGGGTGATCGCCATCGTCGGTGCGGGCGGCGACCGCGACACGGCGAAACGCCCGTTGATGGGGGCGGCGGCGGCGGAACATGCGGATGTGGTGATCGTGACGGACGACAACCCCCGGTCGGAAGACCCGGCGAGCATCAGGGCCGCCGTGATGGCCGGTGCGCTGAACGGGACCGGCACGCCGTCGGTGACGGAGGTGGGCGACCGGGCCGAGGCGATCTTGCGCGGGGTCGACGCGCTTGGCCCCGGTGACGCGCTGCTGATCGCGGGCAAGGGGCACGAAAGCGGGCAGACCATTGGCGATACGGTGCTGCCGTTCGACGATGTGGAACAGGCCAGTGTCGCCGTCGCGGCGCTGGAGGGGCGCATATGAGCGCGCTCTGGACGGCGACTGAGGCTGCGGAGGCGACAGGCGGCGAGGCTGTCGGCGACTGGACCGCGAAAGGCGTTTCCATCGACACCCGGACGATCCAGCCGGGCGATCTGTTCGTCGCACTCAAGGATGTGCGCGACGGGCATGATTTTGTGGGCATGGCGCTGGAGAAAGGGGCGGCTGCCGCAGTGGTATCGCACCGGCCCAAGGGCGTTGCGGAGGATGCGCCACTCCTGATCGTGCCGGATGTGCTGGCAGCACTTGAGGCGTTGGGCCGTCACGCGCGGGCGCGCACTGCGGCGCGGGTCGTGGCGATCACGGGATCGGTTGGCAAGACATCGACCAAGGAGATGATGCGCATCGTGCTGGAACGGCAGGGTTGGACCCATGCGGCGGAGGCATCCTACAACAACCACTGGGGCGTGCCGCTGACGCTGGCGCGGATGCCGGTGGATACGGAATTCGCGGTGATCGAGATCGGCATGAGCAATCCCGGCGAGATTGCGCCGCTGGCGCAGATGGCGCGGCCGCATGTGGCGATGGTCACCACGGTGGCGGCGGCGCATCTGGAGGCGTTCGAGAACCTTGACGGGGTCGCGCGAGAGAAGGCCGCGATCATGGATGGGCTGGAGCCGGACGGCATCGCGATCCTGAACGGGGACATCCCGACGAAGGACGTGCTGGCCGGTTATGCCGCTGATAAGGGGATTGCGCCGCAGTGGTTCGGTCACGGCGATGCGGACTGGCGGATCGGTGACGTGCGGCTGGGCGACGACACCACGATCATCACGGCCCATGCGGACGGCACCGACTATCTGTTCAAACTGTCGGTCACGGGCCGTCATTTTGCGATGAACGCCGTCGCCGTATTGGCGGCGAGCGCCGCGCTGGGCGCGGACCCGGTCGCGGCGAGCCTCGATATCGCGCGCTGGGCACCGCCCGCCGGACGCGGTACGCGCGAGACGCTCGTGCTGGACAGCGGGGTGGAGGACGGCACGATTGACCTGATCGACGATGCGTTCAACGCGAACCCGACGTCGATGGCCGCGGCACTGGAGGTTCTGGCGGCGACCCGGCCCAAGGATAACATCGGACGCGTCGCCAAGGGCCGCCGCATCGCCATTCTGGGCGACATGCTGGAACTGGGGCCGACAGAGGCGGCGGATCACGCTGCCATCGCCGCGCTTCCGTTTATGGACGGTCTGCACACCGTGCACTGTGCCGGGCCGCGGATGAAACACCTGTGGGACGCCTTGCCCGAGCATCAGCGCGGCCACTGGACGGATACCGCAGACGCACTGGCGGCTGAGGTCAGGCGGCTGGTCGACGCCGGTGATGTCGTCCTCGTCAAAGGCTCCAAGGGGAGCAAGGTCAGCCTTGTCGTTGACGCAATCCGCAAACTGGGGCATCCGGTGCCGCAGCAAGAAACCTGAAGGATCCATCCGCGCATGTTGTATTGGCTTACCGAATTGTCGGATGGCGGCGATTTCTTCAACCTGTTCCGCTATATCACGTTCCGCGCCGGTGGCGCGTTCATGACGGCGCTGCTGTTCGGGTTCATTTTCGGCCTGCCGCTGATCAACGTGCTGCGCAAGCGGCAGGGCAAGGGCCAGCCGATCCGCGACGACGGCCCCGAGGGACATATCGCCAAGGCGGGCACGCCGACCATGGGCGGATTGCTGATCGTGGGGGCGCTGACGACATCGACGCTGCTCTGGGCGCGGCTCGACAACCCTTACGTCTGGATGGTGCTGTTCGTCACGCTGGCCTTTGCCTCCATCGGGTTCGCCGACGATTTCGCCAAGGTGTCCAAGCAGAACACGGCCGGCGTTTCGGGCCGCGTGCGGATCGTGCTGGGCCTGCTGATCGCGGCGATCGCCGGGTTCTGGGCCGCGCAATACCACCCGGACGAATTGAGCAACCAGCTGGCGCTGCCGATCTTCAAGGATACGCTGATCAACCTTGGCATCCTGTTCGTGCCGTTCTCGATCATCGTGATCGTGGGGGCCGCGAATGCGGTGAACCTGACCGACGGGCTGGACGGGCTGGCGATCATGCCGGTGATGATCGCGGCGGGCACCTTCGGGATCATCGCCTATGCCGTCGGGCGCACCGACTTTACCGAATATCTGGACGTGCATTACGTGCCGGATACCGGGGAAATCCTGATTTTTACCGCCGGGCTGATCGGCGGGGGGCTGGGGTTCCTGTGGTATAACGCACCGCCTGCCGCCGTCTTCATGGGCGACACGGGGTCGCTGGCCTTGGGCGGGGCGCTGGGCGCTATCGCCGTGGCCACCAAGCACGAGATCGTGCTGGCCGTCGTCGGCGGGCTGTTCGTGGTCGAGGCGTTGTCGGTGATCGTGCAGGTGCTTTACTTCAAACGCACCGGCAAGCGCGTGTTCCTGATGGCCCCGATCCATCATCATTACGAAAAAAAGGGCTGGGCCGAACCGCAGATCGTGATCCGGTTCTGGATTATTTCGCTAATTCTGGCGATGATCGGCTTGGCTACATTGAAGGTGCGGTAGGATGCCAGTCATCATATTGATATTGAGTGTTGTAGGTGGCGCGATCTGGTGGTGGGTGCGCAACAACCCGAGGGACGCGATCCACGTGGCGCAGGACGCCGTGACCACAGTGCGCAACGCACCGCGCCGGCTGGCATTCCGCAAGCAGACCAAAGCGCATCCCGTCGAAGGGATCGACGACCCGCGCATCGCGGTCTGTGCGATCGCGCAGGCGTTCATCGAACTGGACGATCTGCCAACGCAGGAGCAGCGCAAGAAACTGCATATCCAGCTGCGGACCCGTCTGCGCTGTGACGCCGCGGAGGCGGAAGAAATGGAAGTGCTGGGTCGCTGGCTGCAAAACCAATGCGACTCGCCGCGCGCGGCGATCCCGCGACTGGGTCGTCGTCTGTTCAAGATCGACGGCGATGCGTCATGGGCCACGATGCAGGACATCCTGACCGATCTGGCGGGCGAGAGCCTGTCGGAGGCGCAGATTGACGCGGTCGACGACCTGCGCATCGCGTTCCGGCGTTGATATGAATTACCAAGGCAAGCGTGTGTGCGCGACCCGTAAGGCATGATCCCGGTCCAGGGTTACACCGGCCAGACGGTCGCCGTGCTCGGGCTGGGACGGTCGGGCCGGGCGGCGGCGCGGGCGTTGCAGGTGGGCGGTGCGCGGGTGATCGTCTGGGATGACGGGCAAGCCGGGCGCGAGGCCGCGGCGGAGGACGGTTTCGAGGTCGTGGACCTGACCAAGCCGGGGGCGTTCGACGGTGTCGCGGCACTGATTGTCAGCCCGGGTATTCCGCATCTTTATCCCTCGCCGCATCCGGTGATCGCGGCGGCCTATCGCGCGGGCGTCGCCGTGGACAACGATATCGGGCTTTTCTTCCGGTCTTTCGCAAAAGACGACTGGGACGGTTTCGACACCAGCCCGCGGGTGATCGCGGTGACGGGATCGAACGGCAAATCGACGACCAGCGCGTTGATCCATCACATTCTGGTCGAGAATGGCCGACCGGCGCAGCTTGCAGGCAATATCGGGCGCGGGGTGCTGGACATCGAACCGGCGCATGACGGCGAGGTCGTGGTGCTGGAACTGTCGTCCTACCAGACGGAACTGGCGCGCGCGCTGACGCCGGATGTGGCGGTGTTCACCAACCTCAGCCCCGATCATCTGGACCGGCATGGCGGCGAAGGCGGCTATTTCGCGGCCAAGCGGCGTCTGTTCACCGAAGGCGGGCCGGACCGTGCCGTGATCGGCGTGGACGAAGTGGCGGGGCAGTATCTGGCCAATCAGCTGGGCGGATCGCTGGCCGACGACCGGGTGATCCGGGTGTCGTCGGGGCAGAAACTGGACGGAGAGGGCTGGAGCGTGTTCGCACGCAAGGGCTTTCTGTCGGAATACCGCAAGGGGCGGCAGATCGCGTCGATCGACCTGCGCGGCATCGCGGGGCTGCCCGGCGCGCACAACCACCAGAACGCCTGTGCGGCCTTTGCCGCCTGCCGCACGATGGGTCTCGGCCCGCGCGGGATCGAGGCGGCGTTCCGCAGCTATCCGGGCCTGCCGCACCGCAGTCAGGTGGTGGGGGAACGGGGTGGCGTGACCTTCATCAACGACAGCAAGGCTACAAACGTCGACAGTGCCGCCAAGGCGTTGCAGGCGTTTCCGAAAATCCGCTGGATCTGCGGCGGATTGCAGAAGGAAGGCGGGCTGGACGGGCTGCTGCTGCATCTGGGCGGTGTCGTGAAAGCCTATGTGATCGGGCGCGAGGCGGAGGCTTTCGCGCGCGACCTGCCGGGTGTCGACGCGCAGATTTGCACCACGATGGATGTGGCCGTCGCCACCGCTGCGGCAGATGCGCAACCCGGCGAGGTCGTTCTGCTGGCACCCGCTTGTGCGAGTTTCGACCAATACGATAACTTCGAGCAACGGGGCGATGATTTCAGCGCCGCGGTGCAAGAGGTTCTGGATGACACACGCTGACCCGGTGAAGGATCGCGCCCTTTGGGTGGCCGTGCTGATCGTCTGGCTTGCGCTGCGCTTTTTCTGGCCGTTCCCGCAACTGCCCTGGTGGCAGACCATGGCGCTGCTTTACGGCATACTGATGGTCGGCGCGATCGTGATCATGGGTGGCAAGCTGCGCTATGTTTTCGACGCGGAAGACGCGATCTATGCGGACCGGACCGGTGGTTGGCACTGGCGGCGGGCCTGGCTGATCATCCCTATCGGGGCGGTGCTGTGGGGCGTTTCGCTGGCCCTGACCGCAATGACTGGCACGTTCCATGTCGATCCCGCGCGCGTCGATATCCTGCTGCTCGTGCTAGTAACACAGGTGCTTCTGACCGGCTTGGGGGAAGAGCTGTTCTTCCGCGAGGCGGGGATCAAGGCGGCGGCGGGGAACCCGATCTGGCTGTTCGCGATGACGGTCGTGGTCTTCGGTGCGATCCACTGGCAGGGCGGGGCCTCCGCGATCATGATCGCGATGGGCGTGGGGGCCGTCTATCTGGCGACGCGGCTGGCCGGTGTGCCGATCCTTTTCGTGGCGCTGCTGCATGGGGTGACCAATACCGTCATGCGCTACGTCCTGTGGCAGGAGATCGCCTATCCGCTGGTCTATGCAGCGTTGTTCATGCTGGCGGCCTTTGGCATGGCTGCGGGGATCGTGGCGCTGGCGGGGGTTTACGAACGCAGGCGGTCCTGAACGGCCTGACCGGCGGCCCAGCCCGACGACCACGCCCATTGAAAATTGTAGCCGCCCAGCCAGCCGGTCACATCGACACATTCGCCGATGAAATAGAGGCCGGGCACGGTGCGGCTTTCCATCGTCTTGGACGACAGCGTGTCGGTGTCGACGCCGCCCAGCGTGACCTCTGCCGTGCGATAGCCTTCGGAGCCGGAGGGCAGCAGCGGCCAGTGTGAAAGCGCGTCGCAGATCGCTTGCAGCCGCGCGTCGGATTGATCCGCGATGTTGCCGTGCAGGGACAGATCGCCCTTCAGAAAATCCACCAGCCGCGCGGGCAGATGTTGCGACAGCACGGTGGTGAGCGCCTTGCGCCCGTCCGTCTGGCGGGCGTTGCGCAGGGCCGTGAAGATATCCGCGGCAGGGAGCAGGTTGACCACGATCTGCTGACCTTCGTCCCAGTAGGACGAGGCTTGCAAAATCGCGGGGCCGGACAGGCCGCGGTGGGTAAACAGCAGCGCCTCGTCGAAGCTGGTGTCACCGGCAGTCACGCGCGCAGGGAGGGCGGTGCCGGCGAGCGGTTTGAAGCGGTCATCGGTGAAGGTCAGCGGCACCAGCGCCGCGCGCGTGGGTAGGACGAAATGGCGGAATTGCCCGGCGATCTGATAAGCAAGGCCGGTGGCACCCATCTTGGGGATCGACTTGCCACCCGTGGCGATGACGAGGTGCCTTGCGGTGATGGTCTGATCGCGCCCGTCGCGGGTGAGCGTGGCGGTGAAGCCGCTTTCCGTCCGCACAACCTCGCTGATCTGCGTTTGCAGCATCAGTTGCGCCCCGGCCTTGTCCATCTCGGCCCGCAGCATCGCGATGATGTCGCGGGCAGACGTGTCGCAGAACAGCTGACCGAGCGTTTTTTCGTGGTAGGGAATACCGTGTTCGGCGACGAGACTGATGAAATCCCACTGGCTGTAGCGTGACAGAGCCGATTTGCAGAAATGCGGATTCTGCGACAGGAACTGCGCGGGCGTGCAGCCGGTGTTAGTGAAGTTGCAGCGCCCGCCGCCGGAAATGCGGATCTTCTCGCCCGGCGCTTTCGCGTGGTCGATCACCAGCGCGCCGGGGCCCGCGTGGGCGGCGCACATCATGCCGGCGGCACCGGCACCCAGGATCAGCGTGTTGACTTGCATGGGGGGGCAGATAACCGGTGGCGCGCGCGATGCAATGGCGGGATGCCTCCGGCGGGAGTATTTTCGGCAAGATAATGCGGAACGGTGTCCTGCAATTTCAGGTGGAAATGAGGCCAAATCCGCGTTACGATGCGGTCAGACCCGGAAAACGGGCGACCAGAGGCAGTATGAGTAGCGATCCATGACAGAGATGGTCTATGGCACGGTCCCCGTGCAATCCGGCGATCCGGTTCTTCCACGGTGGTGGCGGACGATCGACAAATGGACGATGTCGTGCATCTTTGTCCTGTTCGGGATCGGGATTTTGCTGGGGCTGGCGTCTTCGCCGCCGCTGGCGGAACGCAACGGGCTCGACCCTTTTCACTACGTCACGCGGCAAGCGGTGTTCGGCGCAATGGCGATGATCGCGATGGTGGCCGTGTCGATGATGTCGCCGCAGCTGGTGCGCCGTCTGGCGGTGCTGGCATTTATCGCGGCCTTCATCGCGCTGGCCGGGTTGCCGTTCTTCGGGACCGACTTTGGCAAGGGTGCGGTGCGATGGTATTCGCTGGGGTTTGCGTCGGTGCAGCCGTCTGAGTTTTTGAAACCCGCCTTCGTCGTTGCCGCCGCGTGGTTGCTGGCCGCCGGGCAGGAGGTTGGCGGGCCGCCGGGGCGCACGTATTCCTTTGTCCTGGTGGTCATCATTGTAGCGTTTCTGGCGTTACAGCCGGACTTTGGGCAGGCGGCGCTGGTCATGTTTTCATGGGGTGTTATGTATTTCGTGGGCGGCGCGCCGATGGTGCTGCTGCTGCTAATCGCGGGTGCCGTGGTGGCGGGCGGGGTGTTCGCCTACGGCAATTCGGAACACTTTGCCCGCCGGATCGACGGGTTCCTGTCGCCCGATCTGGAGCGTACGCAGCTGGGCTATGCCACCAACGCGATCCGCGAGGGCGGTTTTTTTGGCGTCGGCGTGGGCGAGGGGCAGGTGAAATGGTCACTGCCCGACGCGCATACGGATTTCATCATCGCCGTCGCGGCCGAGGAATACGGGCTGGTCTGTGTGCTGGTCATCATCGCGCTTTATACCACCATCGTCGTGCGGTCGTTGACGCGACTGATGAAGGAACGCGATGTGTTCATCCGGCTGGCCGGGACGGGGCTGGCCTGTTCGTTCGGCGTGCAGGCGATGATCAACATGGGCGTGGCGGTGCGGCTGCTGCCTGCCAAGGGCATGACGCTGCCATTCGTGTCCTACGGCGGCTCGTCACTGATCGCGGGCGGAATTGCCGTGGGCATGCTTCTGGCCTTCACCCGGTCGCGGCCACAGGGCGAGATCGGCGATATTCTGATGCGGCGGGGCCGGTAGCATGGCGCCGCTTTTGATCATCGCGGCGGGCGGCACGGGTGGCCATATGTTTCCCGCGCAGGCACTTGCCGAGGAGATGTTGAAGAAGGGCTGGCGCGTGCGTCTGTCGACGGACGCGCGCGGGGCCCGTTATACCGGCGGTTTCCCGGAAGCGGTGGAGGTCGTGACCGTAGGGTCGGCGACATTCGCGCGCGGCGGAATTGCGGCGAAACTGGCGGTGCCGTTCCGGATCGCGGGCGGGATCGCTGCGGCCAAGGGGCGCATGCTGCGCGACCGGCCGGCTGTGGTCGTGGGGTTCGGCGGCTACCCGGCGATACCAGCCATGACAGCGGCCTGGGTCTTGCGCGTCCCGCGGATGATCCACGAACAGAACGGCGTGCTGGGCCGGGTGAACCAGCTGTTTGCCAAGCGGGTCGATCATGTCGCCTGCGGCACCTGGCCCACGGAACTGCCTGACGGTGTCGCGGGTATCCACACCGGCAACCCGGTGCGCGCGGCGGTGCTGGAGCGGGCGGGGGCGGCCTATATCGCACCCGGCGACTACCCGATGTCGGTCCTTGTCATGGGCGGCAGCCAGGGCGCGCGCATCCTGTCGGATGTGGTGCCGCCGGCCATCGCGAACCTGCCGACACCGATCCGCAGGCACATCCGCGTCAGCCATCAGGCCCGCGCCGAGGATATCGACCGGGTCGCGCAGTTCTATGCCGACGAGGGCATTCCGGCGGATGTGGAAACTTTCTTTACCGATGTGCCCGAGCGTATGGCCGAGGCGCAGCTGGTGATCGCGCGGTCCGGTGCCTCCACCGTGGCAGATGTCAGCGTAATCGGTCGTCCGGCGATCTTTGTGCCGCTGGCGCAGGCGATCCGGGACGAACAGACGGCCAACGCGCGCCAACTGGTCGAGGCCGGGGCGGCGCGGATCATGCCCGAAAACGTATTCGAGGTGGATGTGCTGTCGGCGGAGATCGAAACGATCCTGAGCGACGCGGACGCGGCGCTGGGCATGGCGCGGGCGGCACTGGACTGCAGCGTGCCTGACGCCACGACGCGGCTTGCGGCACTGGTCGACGAATTGGCAAACGGCGCGTCGCGGGACGCCACGGCGACAGCAGAGACAGAATGATGGACGGGACCCTACAGATGAACGCAGCGACCAAACTCCCCCTCGACGTCGGCCCGATCCACTTTGTCGGCATCGGCGGGATCGGCATGTCGGGCATCGCCGAGGTGCTCCTGAACCACGGCTATGTCGTGCAGGGGTCCGACCTGAAGGCGACGCCGATCACCGAGCGGCTGAAAAAGCTGGGGGCGGTGATCTTCGAAGGGCAGAAAGCCGAAAATCTCGACGGGGCGCAGGTGATCGTGATTTCGAGCGCGATCAAGCCTGGCAACCCGGAACTGGACGCGGCGCGCACGATGGGCCTGCCTGTCGTGCGGCGCGCGGAAATGCTCGCCGAATTGATGCGGCTGAAATCCAACGTCGCCGTCGCGGGCACCCATGGCAAGACCACGACCACCACCATGGTCGCGGCCCTGCTGGACGAAGGCGGGATCGACCCGACGGTGATCAACGGCGGGATCATCCACGCCTATGGTTCGAACGCGCGCATGGGGCAGGGCGAATGGATGGTGGTGGAGGCCGACGAGAGCGATGGCACCTTCAACCGCCTGCCCGCGACCATCGCCATCGTCACCAATATTGACCCTGAGCATATGGAGCACTGGGGCAGCATCGAGAACTTGCGCGCCGGTTTCCTCGATTTCGTGTCCAACATCCCGTTCTACGGGCTGGCCGTCTGCTGCATCGACCATGTGGAGGTGCAGAGCCTTGTGGGCAAGATCAGCGACCGGCGCGTCGTCACCTATGGCTTCAACGCGCAGGCCGACGTGCGGGCCGTGAACCTGCACTACAAGGGCGGTGTGGCGCATTTCGACGTGCTTTTGCAGAACGAGGATGGCAAGATCGAAGGGTGCGAGCTGCCGATGCCGGGGGATCACAACGTGAGCAACGCGCTGTCGGCGGTGGCCGTGGCGCGGCATCTGGGCATGAAGAAGGATGAAATCCGCGCGGCGCTGAAGGGCTTTGGCGGGGTCAACCGCCGCTTTACCAAGGTGGGCGAGGTCGACGGCGTGACCATCATCGACGACTACGGCCACCACCCGGTGGAGATCACGGCGGTGCTGAAAGCCGCGCGTCAGGCGACCGAAGGCCGCGTCATTGCCGTGCACCAACCGCACCGCTTCACCCGCCTGAGCCACCATTTCGAGGAATTCTGCGCCTGCTTCAACGACGCCGACGTGGTGGGCATCGCCCCGGTCTATGCGGCGGGCGAAGAGCCGATCGAAGGTGCCTCCCACACCGATCTGGTCCACGGGTTGATCCAGCACGGCCATCGCCACGCGCGGGTGATCGGTGGCGAGGACGATCTTGCGCGTCTGGTCCGCGAACAGGCGCGACCGGGCGATATGGTGGTCTGCCTTGGTGCGGGCACGATCTCTGGTTGGGCAAATGGTCTGCCGGACCGTTTGAAAGGGTAGAACGGTGGACGTTGCGGACGTTGTAGATCAGGAGAGTTTGGGGGCCTATTTGAATGGGCTGCCGGAGGATACTCGGATTGCGACAGCGCGGTATGTGGCGTCACGTGCAGCTTTGCGGGTAGCCCCTGTGGCTTTGCGATATTTTGCTGAAAACGCGCCCGAGGGCAAACGTGATTTGACGGCCTTGCCGATCTGGGGCGCAATCACAATACCGGAGGTTGCTTGTATTTCGCCAACCTCCGGTATTGCCGCCAATGCCGCCTATGCCGCCTTCCGTGCCGCTCGTGCCGCCGCCGATGCCGCCGCCCATGCCGCCGCCTATGCCGCCGCCCATGCCGCCCATGCCGCCGCCGATGCCGCTCGTGCCGCCGCCGATTCCGCCGCCCGTGCCGCCGCCGATGCCGCCGCCGATGCCGCCGCCCATGCCGCCGCCGATGCCGCCGCCGATGCCGCTCGTGCCGCCGCCCGTGCCGCCGCCGCCGCCCGTGCCGCCGCCGCCCATGCCGCCGAAATATGGGAGGCTGTGCGGGCGGATTTGCAAAAGCCCGATTTCGTTCAATCGCGGCCACTTTGGGACAAGTCCGCGATGCAAGTGGACATCGCCCGCGACTGGCAAGCGGCGAAAGCGGCTTTTGGTTCTGACACAAACGACTGGCGCTTCTGGGTCACTTGGTATGAGCGGGTCTTGGCGGGTCAGGTTACGCACCCCGACCTTCTCGCGCCGATCCTGTCAAAGCTGACCGAAGACGACTGGCTCGGCGATCCAGCCAAGGTGACGCCGCTGTTTGATGAGGTGTTGGCGGTTTATGCGAGCGAAAGCGCCACCACGACGGAGCGTATTTCCAAAAACGACAACGGTAAATTTCAAGCGTCAGCAATTTCTGGATTGTCTGACGACATCAAGCAGGAAGCAATTGATCGGGTGCAGGAAGCACTTTCCGAGATTCGTTCCGAGATGGTGTCTGCACAGACATATTTGGCCTGCATAGCGGGTGTTTGTGACACCATCGACCGCTGGATCGGGATGTATCAGGATCGTGCAGGCAGGCTCTACGAGAAACTGGCGGACGCGATGGATCGTATCGCAGAAGTCGCAAGGGACAATGGCCTGACGAAAGATCGCGCGATCAACGAACTGCTACGGGAGATTGAACGCAGTCGCACTGACTTGCGCGCAAATGATCCGGAAATCGAGGCGCGTATCAATGCACGTGTCAGGGTTCGCTATGATGAGTTGGCGCAGGAGGAACAATTGTCCTTCCAGCAATTGCTGGAAACCCGCGCGGGGCAATCAGAGCCCGGCCTTCAATCCGAGATTTTGGAAGATATCCCTCTGATCGCGTCAAGCGATACGCCGAATGAAGTAAGGGAACGTGCGCTCGTGCGCGAAGGTGAGCGTGCCATTCAAATGGATGCGTTGGATCGCAAAGAACAAAGAGACGCGCCGACGACCCGCGAAACGATTGTCAAGGGTGCCGAAGATGCGAACAAGGTAGGTAAGGCCGCCGGAGGCGGGTTCCGGATCATCTCCGAAATATGGAGTTGGTTCCTATGACCCCCTCCATCATCACAGCCGCCCTCTGGGTCATCGCCTCAGCCGTCACGGCTTTCCTGCCGATGCGACAGCAGTACGTCCCCGGCATTTCACTTCTCATCGCGGCACCGCTGGTCATCCTCTGGCTGGCCCATGATTTCGGCTGGATGTTCGGCGTCCTTGGCCTCTTTGCCTTTGTGTCGATGTTCCGAAACCCGCTATTGTACTTCTACCGCCGCGCGCGCGGCCAAAACCCAGAGGTCCCGAAATGACCCTTTCGCTTATCGCCGCCTGTCTGTGGATCGTTCTTGCCTCGCTACTGGGGATGTTGCCGTCGGGCGACAATCACTGGCGGCGGGCCTATTTCCTGATCGCCATCGGTGTGCCGCTCGTCGGCTGGGTCACCTATGAAAACGGGCCGTGGATCGGCATGGCGGTGCTGGCGGCGGGCATGTCGTTCCTGCGCTGGCCGGTGCTGTTTCTGGGCCGCTGGCTGAAGCGCCAGATCGTGCGCGGCTGATGGAAGGCTGGGCCGACATTGCAGTGCTAGGCGTGATGCTAGCCTGTGGGCTGGTGCCCTTTGCCGTTGTGACCAGGCTGATGGTGTCGGGTAAATCCGGTCTGGCCCTGACGATCGCAACCGTGCTGGGCGGTGCGCTGGTCGTCGCGATCTACTTTTCCACGCGGTCGCTGGGAATCCCCCCAATGGCGGCCATCATCGCGAGCGGTATCTTCCTGACACCCGCCACCATCGGCGCGAGTGCCGGTCTGTTACTGGGCTGGCTGATCTACCGCCGCCGCAACTCGAGGGCACGCTGATGGATAGTACGGAATTTGTGTTTCTGGTCGCCATGCCGACCGCCTTTGCGCTGGCGGGAGGGATCGCGGGCTTTGTCGCGCGCAGGATGCGGGCCTTCGCGGCGATCTGGGTGCTTCTCGCGCTGGCGCTCGCGGTCGGGGTCTTCCTTTATCTCTGGCTTCTGCGCACGACGGGATGGGAGGGCATGATACCCCTCTTGTTCGGCCTGTTCGCGAACTTGCCGTTTGCTGTGGGGCTGGGTATCGGCGTGATGATTGCCTGGCTCACGGAGGTGCGTCGTTCATGATTGCCGATCTGCCACCGGTGCGTGGCACATTGACCCCCGCGCGGGAGCTTGCGCCGCTGACCTGGCTGCGCGTGGGTGGCCCGGCGGAGGTGCTGTTCCAGCCTGCGGATGAGGCCGATTTGGCGGATTTCCTTGCCGCGCTCGATCCGAAGGTGCCGGTGTTCCCGATGGGTGTCGGGTCGAACCTGATCGTGCGAGACGGGGGGATCAGGGGCGTGGTGGTCCGGCTGGGGCGCGGGTTCAACGGGATCGAGATCGACGGGCAGACCGTGCGCGCCGGTGCCGCCGCACTCGATGCGCATGTGGCGCGCAAGGCGGCGGCAGAGGGCTGCGATCTGACCTTCCTGCGCACGATCCCCGGCACCATCGGTGGTGCCGTACGGATGAACGCGGGCTGTTACGGGTCCTATGTGGCCGATGTGCTGCGGTCGGTCACGGTGGTCCTGCGCGACGGGACGGTGACGGAATTGGCGGCGGCCGACCTGCAACTGGCCTATCGGCAAAGCACCTTGCCTGCGGGCGCAGTGATTACCGGGGCCGTGTTCGATGCCCCGGCGGGTGACCCGGCGGCGCTTGACCAGCGCATGACCGAGCAATTGGCGAAACGCGATGCGACACAGCCGACCAAGGACCGCACCGCAGGGTCCACTTTCCGCAACCCTGCGGGGTTCTCCAGCACCGGGCAGGCAGATGACACACACGAATTGAAAGCCTGGAAGGTGATTGAGGATGCGGGGATGCGAGGGGCGACCAAGGGCGGTGCCGTGATGAACGAAAAGCATGCAAACTTCCTGACCAACGCCGGGGGTGCGACCGCCGCCGACCTTGAAGATTTGGGCGAGGCGGTGCGGAAAAAGGTTTACGATTCCAGCCGGATCACGCTAGAATGGGAAATCATGCGGGTCGGTGTCCGGTAGGGCTGCCAGCACGTGTGCAAGATGGCCCGCAAAAGGGCCTGATCCGAGGCAAGGATCGTGAAAATCGAAAGACGGGGCGCAAAGCTCCGCGTTTGAGGCGGTGGGTATGTCGAGCAGGGCAAACCCGAAAGTGGTTGTATTGATGGGTGGCCCATCTTCGGAACGCGAGGTTTCGTTGAGTTCGGGCGCTGAATGCGCAGCCGCTTTGCGGGTATCAGGATGTGACGTGATCGAAGTGGACGCGGGTCAGCAGACCAGCGCGGCCCTTGGCGTGCAGCTACAAGACCTTGCCCCCGACGCTGTTTTCAACGCATTGCATGGTCGCTGGGGCGAGGATGGTTGCGTGCAGGGCCTGCTGGAATGGCTGCGCATTCCGTACACACATTCCGGTGTGCTAGCCTCGGCGCTGACGATGGACAAGCAGCGCACCAAGGAGGTCTATCGTGCCCACGGGCTGCCTTTCGTCGACTCGGTGTTGGCTTCCGCCGATGATGTGATGGCCGACCATGTGATGCAGCCACCCTATGTGGTGAAGCCCTACAACGAAGGCTCCTCTGTCGGGATCTACATCGTGCACGAAAGCGCGAACGGCCCGCCGAAGCTGGCCGAAGACATGCCGCCGCAGGTGATGGTCGAGACCTATGCGCCGGGGCGCGAGTTGACGACGGCCGTGATGGGCGACCGACCCCTGACCGTGACCGACATCATCACGGAGGGCTGGTACGACTATGCCGCGAAATACGAGGAAGGCGGATCGCGCCATGTGATCCCCGCCGATATTCCGCAGGAGATTCTCGACGCCTGCATGGATTACGCCTTGCGGGCGCATCAGGTGCTGGGTTGTCGGGGCCTGAGCCGCACCGATTTCCGCTGGGATGAAAGCCGCGGGCTGGACGGGCTGATCCTGCTCGAGACCAACACGCAGCCCGGCATGACACCCACGTCGCTGGCCCCCGAACAGGCCGCGCATTGCGGGATCGACTTTCCGGCGCTGTGCCGCTGGCTGGTGGAGGATGCGTCATGCGACCGCTGAACGGATACCGCCGCCCGCGTACCCTGCGCGATCCGGCCCCTTCAAAATGGGGCTATCGCTGGCAGCGGCTGATGCTGACGCCGGGGTTTCGCGGTGCCGTGCGGATCGGGACGCCGCTGATCCTGATCGCGGTGATCGGCACCGTCTGGTTTTCCAAGGACGCCAACCGCGCCCTGCTGACCGCCAAGGTGGCAGAGGTCAAGGCGATGGTGCAGCAGCGACCCGAATTCATGATCACCGAGATGAACGTGACCGGTGGCGACATGCAGATTGCGACCGATGTGGCGACCGTGCTGCCGCTGGAATTTCCTTTGTCGTCTTTCGACCTTGATCTTGAGGCGGTGCGGAACACCGTCGAGGATATGTATGCGGTGAAATCGGCCCGCGTGCGTGTCGGCGAGGGCGGAGCGCTCGATATCGGCGTCACACCGCGGGTGCCGGTTGCGATCTGGCGTGACGGTGAAACGCTGCGCCTGATCGACGCGGACGGGGTGTTCTCTGGCGTGATCGCAAGCCGGGCGATGCGCCGTGACCTGCCGCTGATCGCGGGCGACGGTGCCGAACAGCATATCGCAGAGGCGCTTGCGCTGTTCGCCACGGCGCGCCCCGTCTCCGACCGGGTGCGCGGGCTGGTCCGGATGGGCGAACGCCGGTGGGATATGGTGATGGAGCGGGGACAGCGTGTCCTGCTGCCGGAAAACGATCCGATGGGCGCGCTCGACCGGGTGATCGCACTGCAGCAGGCCCAGGACCTGCTGGCCCGCGACGTCGCCGCCATCGATATGCGAAACGCCGAAAGGCCAACAATAAGAGTGACGCACGACGCAGCCAACGCGCTGCGCCGGGTCAGCGAGACAGGGGATACGAATTGATGCGGGACCTTTATGAAAGCCAGCGCGCGATGCGGAACATGCGCAAGGCCGCGATGCAGCGGGGTGTAGTGGCGATCCTGGATGTGGGGACATCCAAGATTGCGTGCCTGGTGCTGCGGTTTGACGGGCCGGAGCGGTTCGAGGACAGCGATGGCGTGGGCTCTATGGCGGGGCAGTCGTCGTTCCGGGTGATCGGGGCTGCGACGACCCGTTCGCGCGGTGTGCGCTTTGGTGAAGTCGACGTGATGCAGGAAACCGAACGTGCGATCCGCACCGCCGTCAATGCCGCGCAGAAGATGGCGAACGTGCGTGTCGACCACGTGATCGCCTGCCTGTCTGGCGCGCGCCCGCGGTCCTATGGGTTGGACGGCGCGGTCGATATCGCGGGCGGCACCGTGACCGAACAGGATATCGGGCAGGTCATGGCGAACTGCGATGTGCCCGATTACGGCGCGGACCGCGACGTGCTGCACGCGCAGCCGGTGAATTTTGCGCTCGACCATCGCAGCGGCATGGCCGATCCGCGCGGGCAGATCGGAAACAAGCTGACGACCGACATGCACATGCTGACGGTGGATTCTGTCGCGCTGCAAAACCTTTATTTCTGTATCAAGCGGTGCGACCTGGAACTGGCCGGGCTTGCCTCGGCGGCCTATGTGTCCGGCGTCTCGTCGCTTGTCGAGGACGAGCAGGAACTGGGCGCCGCCTGTATCGACCTTGGCGGCGGATCGACCGGCATTTCCGTCTTCATGAAGAAACATATGATCTATGCCGATGCAGTGCGCATGGGCGGCGATCACGTCACCTCCGATATCTCGATGGGCCTGCAGGTGCCTATGGCGACGGCGGAGCGGATCAAGACATTTTATGGCGGTGTCGTGGCCACCGGCATGGACGACCGCGAGATGATCGAGATCGGCGGCGATACCGGCGATTGGGAACACGACCGGCGCACGGTCAGCCGGGCTGAACTGATCGGCATCATGCGCCCCCGGCTGGAGGAAATCCTGGAAGAGGTGCGCGTACGGCTGGATGCGGCCGGGTTCGACCACCTGCCGTCGCAGAAAATCGTGCTGACCGGTGGTGCCAGTCAGATACCGGGGCTGGACGGGCTGGCGACCAAGATACTGGGCCAGCAGGTTCGGCTGGGTCGCCCGCTGCGGGTGCAGGGGCTGCCGCAGGCCGCGACCGGACCTGCCTTTTCCGGTGCTGTGGGGCTCACGCTCTTTGCCGCGAATCCCCAGGACGAATGGTGGGATTTCGAGATTCCCGCCGACAGAACCTCGGCCAGATCGTTCAAAAGGGCCGTCAAATGGTTCAAGGACAACTGGTGATACGCAAGATTTTGCCGATACGCCGAAATCCGGCGGAAATGCTGCCAAACAGGCCCATATTTTGTGGGCAAATTGTGTTTTTTCCGTGACGTCTGGGCAACAGGCGTTTAGGATCGGCACAATTCAGGACAGACTGCCCGGTGGGACGGGCCCATAACACAGGCGGACAGCGACATGACATTGAACCTCTCGATTCCCGGTCAGGAAGAACTCAAGCCACGCATCACGGTGTTTGGCGTGGGTGGTGCCGGCGGCAACGCCGTCAACAACATGATCGAACAGCAGCTTGACGGGGTCGAGTTCGTCGTCGCCAACACCGACGCGCAGGCTCTGCAACAGTCGCGGTCCGACGCGCGGATCCAGATGGGTATCAAGGTGACCGAAGGGCTGGGCGCGGGCGCACGTGCAAGCGTCGGTGCCGCCGCCGCCGAAGAAAGCATCGAGCAGATCGTCGATCATCTGGCCGGCGCGCATATGTGTTTCATCACCGCTGGTATGGGCGGTGGTACGGGTACCGGTGCCGCCCCGATCATCGCGCAGGCCGCGCGTGAGTTGGGCGTTCTGACTGTCGGCGTCGTGACCAAGCCGTTCCAGTTCGAGGGCGGCAAGCGCATGAAGCAGGCCGACGACGGCATCGAGGCGCTGCAAAAGGTCGTCGACACGCTGATCATCATTCCCAACCAGAACCTGTTCCGTCTGGCCAATGAAAACACGACATTCACCGAAGCCTTCGCACTCGCCGACGATGTGCTGTATCAGGGCGTCAAAGGCGTCACCGACCTGATGGTCCGTCCTGGTTTGATCAACCTCGACTTTGCCGATGTCCGCGCCGTGATGGACGAGATGGGCAAGGCGATGATGGGCACCGGCGAGGCAGAGGGCGATGATCGCGCCGTGCAGGCCGCCGAAAAGGCCATCGCCAACCCGCTGCTGGACGAAATTTCGCTGGAAGGCGCGCGCGGCGTTTTGATCAATATTACAGGTGGTTACGACCTGACCCTGTTCGAACTGGACGAGGCCGCGAACAAGATCCGCGAAAAGGTCGACCCCGAGGCGAACATCATCGTGGGCTCCACCCTCGACACGGAAATGGGCGGCAAGATGCGCGTCTCCGTCGTGGCGACCGGTATCGACGCCATCGCCAAGGCCGACGATGTGCCCGTGCCGCGCCGGTCGATGTCGCAGCCGTTGACGCAATCCGTTTCCGCTGAGGAAGCCCCCGAGCCGCAGCCCGCACCCGTGCGCCAGCCCGCGCCCGCCGCCGCTGTTGCCGCCGCACCGCGCCGGGCCGAGCCTGCGCCGGAACCGACGCTGTTTGCGGAAATGGACGACGACCGTCGTGCACCGCAGGTCGAGGATGATTTCTCCGACATGCATGCTGCCATCGACGATAGCGACGATCTGCCGCCACCGGCCTACCAGCCGCGCGAAGAAGTCGCCGCCGAGGAAACCTTTGTCGCGCCACGCGCCGCCGCGCCCGGCACACCGTCGCCAGAGGCGATGGCACGTCTGCAGGCAGCCGTCAGTCGCGCGCCGCAGCAGCAGCCACGTGAGCAGGGCCAGCCCAGCGTCGCCGAGGGCGAAAAGCCCCGCTTTGGTATCAACTCCCTGATCAACCGTATGACCGGGTCGGGGGCCGAGCAGCAGCAACCCGTGCGTCAGGCCCCGCAAGTCAAGGCGCTGCGCGAAGAGCCGGAGACGGACCCCGAGCAGGAGCGGATCGAAATTCCCGCGTTCCTGCGTCGTCAGGCCAACTGAAACCCGTCGAAAGGTCAGACGACGTGACCTTTTGACGCTACGTTCCGCTCACGATCAAAAAGCCGCCTTCGGGCGGCTTTTTTGTTTGGAATCAAGGTGTTCAATGCGAATTGGCGAATCTGCGACAGTAATGCGACAGGATATTTCAGTCGGTTGCAAAGCGTGAATTGAGACCGAAGGCGTCACCAACTAGTTAAAATGGAACGGGAAATCAGACACGAAAGGGCCGTCCGTGCAGACGACCTTGAAGGCAGCAGTTCACTTTGAAGGCACGGGATTGCATAGCGGCAAGCCCGCGCGCCTGACCGTCCGTCCGGCCGCCGCCGGCAGTGGGATCGTGTTTCAGCGTACCGATGTCACGCATGGCCGGATCGCGGCACTCTGGCACAATGTGGACGTGTCCCCCCTGAACACGCGGTTGCTGAACGGGCAGGGTGTGTCCGTCTCGACCATCGAACACCTTATGGCCGCGCTAGCTGGCTGTGGCATTCACAACGCCCTGATCGAAATCGACGGGCCGGAAGTGCCGATCCTCGACGGTAGTGCGGCGCGGTTCGTGCGCGAATTTGTGGCCGCCGGTGTCTGCGGCGTGGCCCAGCCTCTGCGCGCGATCGAGATCCTCGACGAGGTGAGCGTGTCCCAAGGGCCGGCGCGGGCCAGCCTGTCACCGGCCACCACCCTTCAGATCGCGTTCGAGATCGACTTTGACGACCGGGCCATCGGTCGGCAAAGCAAGACGCTGAACATGGCGAACGGGTCGTTCGTCCGCGAGCTGTGCGACAGTCGCACGTTCTGCCGTCAGGCGGATGTGGACGCGATGCATGCCAAGGGCCTCGCCCTGGGCGGGACGCTCGACAACGCGGTCGTGGTCGATGGCGATGCGGTTTTGACGCCGGGCGGCCTGCGTCATGCGGACGAGGCCGTGCGCCACAAGATGCTGGACGCGCTTGGCGATCTGGCGACGGCGGGTGCACCGATCCTGGGGCGCTATACGGGCGTGCGCGCCGGCCATGCGCTGACCAATCAGCTGTTGCATGCCCTTTTCGCGCGGCCCGATGCCTGGCGCTGGGTTACCTGCGATGCCGCGATCGCGGCACGGCTGCCGGGCGTCGGTGTGAAGCCTGCGGACCTTGTCGCCGTTGCCTGACGCCATGCCCGCGCGAAGTTGACCGGGCAGGCGGCAAAAGGCATTTTGCACCGGATTTTTCTATGCTAGACACATCCGCAACGGGGCCAATGTGCCCGATGAGTGGGGTGCAGACGTGCAGGCGCATCAGAATTCAGGCTTTGGTCAGCGCACCCGCGCCGTGACGAAAATCCTTGCGACGGTGTCGCTCCTGACGCTTGCGGCCTGTGGCGGTTTTGATCCCCGCGCGGAAGGGGCGCTTGAAGCCTATACCGCGCAGGAAATATTCGAACGCGGCGAGTTCGAGCTTGAGACGGGGCAGGCGGACGATGCGGCCTTCTACTTCGGTGAGATCGAGCGGCTTTATCCATATTCCGAATACGCCCGCCGCGCGCTGATCATGCAGGCCTTCGCCTATCACCGTGACCGGGACTATCCCAACAGCCGTGCCAGCGCGCAGCGGTATCTGGATTTTTATCCGGCGGAGGAAGACGCCGCTTATGCGCAGTATCTGCTGGCGCTGTCCTACTATGACCAGATCGACGACATCGGGCGCGATCAGGGGCTGACCTTCCAGGCGCTGCAGGCGTTGCGGGCCGTGATCGAGAATTACCCCGAAACGGATTATGCCCGCTCCGCGATCCTGAAATTCGATCTAGCTTTCGATCACCTCGCCGCCAAGGAGATGGAGATCGGGCGCTACTACCTCAAGCGCGGGCACTACGCCGCCGCCGTCAACCGGTTCCGCATCGTGGTCGAGGATTTCCAGACCACGACCCATACCGCAGAGGCGTTGCACCGTTTGGTGGAGGCGTATCTGTCGCTGGGCCTGACGGCTGAGGCGCAGACCGCCGGTGCGATCCTGGGCTACAACTACCAATCGACGGAATGGTATCAGGACAGTTTTGCCCTGCTCACCGGGCGTGGGCTGGAGGCACGGGCGACCGGTGACAACTGGCTGGCGTCGATCTACCGGCAGGTCGTGCGCGGCGAATGGCTTTGATCCATGGCGGGCGCTTGGCCCGCCAGTCGGGCATGAAACATGCTGCGCGGACTTGATATCAGGGACATGCTGATCATCGACCGGCTGGAACTCGCGTTTCAGCCCGGTCTGAACGTGCTCACCGGGGAAACCGGTGCCGGGAAATCTATCCTGCTGGATTCATTGGGATTTGTCTTGGGCTGGCGGGGGCGCGCGGAACTTGTGCGCGCAGGGGCGGAGCAGGGCGAGGTGACGGCTTGGTTCGATCTGGCAGTCGGTCACCCCGGGCGCGCCGTGCTGGAAGAGGCGGGTATCACCGTCGAGGACGAGGTGATCCTGCGCCGCGTGAACACCGCCGACGGGCGCAAGACCGCCTGGATCAACGACCGCCGTGTGAGTGGCGAGGTGCTGCGGGCCTTGTCCGACACATTGATCGAATTGCATGGGCAGCACGACGACCGGGGGTTGCTGAACCCGCGCGGCCACCGTCAGATGCTGGATGAATACGCCGGGTTGCAGACCGATCTCGCGGCCTTGCAGCAGCTTTGGCGCGATTGGTCGGCGGCCCGCAAGGCAGTGGCCCGCGCGCAGGAGGCGCTGGAGAAAGTACAGGCAGAGGAAGAATACCTGCGCCATGCCGTCGCCGAACTGGACAAGTTGAGGCCGGAACCGGGGGAGGAGGCGACGCTGGATACCCAGCGCCGGTTGATGCAAGCCGCAGAGAAGATCCGCAAGGACATCGCCCGTGCGCATGACGCGATTGGCCTGTCGGGCGCCGAGGGACAGATGAACGACGCCTCGCGCTGGCTGATCGGGGTTGCCGATCAGGCCGAAGGGCAACTGGACGCCGCCATCGGTGCGCTGGAGCGGGCGACGATAGAATTGAGCGACGCGCAGGACAGTGTGATGCGCTGCCTGGACAACCTGTCGTTCAACCCTGCTGACCTCGAGGATGTCGAAGAGCGTCTTTTCGCGATCCGCGGCCTGGCGCGCAAACACGATGTGCTGCCGGACGATCTCGCTGCCTTTGCCGACGACCTGTCTGCGCGGCTTGCGGCGCTGGACGGGGGCAGTGCCGAAATCGCGCGGCTGGAGAAAGCGGCTGCCACGGCAGAGTCTGCTTATCTGAAAGCGGCGGAGGCTGTGCGTGAAAAGCGAAAAGGGGCGGGCAAGGCACTTGATGAAGCGATGGCGGCGGAACTTGCGCCGCTGAAAATGGATCGCGCAGTGTTCGAGACTGTTGTTGACGATGCCGAGCCGGGGCCGGAGGGGATCGACGCTGTCGCATTCAAGGTCGCGACGAATCCCGGTGCGCCTGCCGGACCGCTGAACAAGATCGCGTCGGGCGGCGAGATGAGCCGGTTTCTGTTGGCGCTCAAGGTCTGCCTGACCCGCCACAGCGACGGGCTGACGATGATCTTCGACGAGATTGATCGCGGGGTCGGCGGCGCGACCGCCGATGCCGTTGGTCGCAGGCTGGCGGCACTCGCCGAGGGTGGTCAGGTTTTGGTCGTGACACACTCACCGCAGGTCGCGGGCTATGGTGCGCACCACTGGCGGGTCGAGAAAACGCAGGACGACGATAGCACAATTTCAACCGTCACCCCGCTGGATTCCAGGGAACGGGTCAATGAAATTGCACGAATGCTGTCTGGTGATAAAATCAGCGACGAGGCCCGGGCCGCGGCAAAAGTCCTGCTGCACGACGGCTGATCCAATCCGCCCAGAAAGAATAAGGGGGCGATCACGGGTGTGATCCCGATGACGCCCCCTGCGATGTTCGGGCCAACTTACCCTTCAAATGGTTGCACGCTTCGGCCACTCACCTCCGTCGCGCGCGCCTTTGAATTCGGGGCTGCCCGCGCAGATCGCGTGAGGTCGACCATCCCCCAAAACGATCGGTTGCACGCGCATTTATCTGCGGGGTCGTGCGCAAGCATGGTCGTATTTGACCAACCAGTCAAATAAATCCGTATTTCGCGATGGCCCGGGAGGTTCGAGCCAATCGGCCTTGGACCGCCCACAGACTTCGCGTAAGCAGGAACGCACGCGGGGAAGGCGGATTTGCGCATGTCGGTGCCGATCAAAACGTGGGTCAGGGATGGCAGCCGGCATGTCGCCGGACAGTGTCGCAATGCGCTGCACGTGATGAAATCGCGCGGCCCCAGCCAAATCCAGTTCTGGTTTATCGCACTCGGCGTCGGTATCGCAGCCAGCGGTGCAGCGATCCTGTTCCGTCTGATCGTGCAGGAGGTGCAATCGGCGGTCTATGGCGTCGACGACATTCGCAAATTGCACAGCTTCGTCGCTGGGCTGGACTGGTATGCGGTGCTGATCGTGCCGATCATCGGTGGCCTTGTCGTGGGTCTTTTGCTCGACCGCTTCACCAACGACGGGCGGGTCCGCTCTGTCGCGGAAGTGATCGAGGGCGCGGCCCTGAACGAGGGCCGGGTCGAGGTGCGGCGCGGCCTTGTATCGGCGGTGGCCAGCATGATTACGCTGTCGACCGGCGGGTCGAGCGGACGCGAGGGGCCTGTCGTGCACCTGGCCGCGGTGCTGTCCACGCTGGTGTGCCGTGTGATCAAGGCCAACGGCATCACCGGGCGCGACCTGCTGGGCTGTGCCGTGGCCGCCGCCGTGTCCGCCAGTTTCAACGCACCTATCGCGGGGGCGCTTTTTGCGCTGGAGGTGGTGCTGCGCCACTTTGGTCTGCACGCCTTTGCCCCCATCGTGATCGCCAGCGTCGCGGGCAGCGTGCTCAGCCGGCTGACCTTCGGCGACGTGACCGAATTTGCCCTGCCGATCCAGAATGCGTTGGAATTCTATGTCGAATTGCCGGCGTTCCTGTTGCTCGGGCTGGTCTGCGGGCTGGTTTCGGTCGTTCTGATGCGCAGTATTTTCTGGGCGGATACGGTCGCGACGCAGTTGCAAACCTATATCGGGTTGCCGCGTGCCTTGCGCCCCGCTGTCGCGGGTGCCTTGCTGGGAGTGATCGCGATCTGGTTCCCGCACATCATCGGCGTTGGCTATGAGACGACGTCTGCCGCCTTGACCGGGGAGCTTCTGTTTCACGAGGCAGTGGTGTTCGCGATCCTGAAAGTCGTCGCGGTTTCGATCACCATCGGCGGGCGTATGGGGGGCGGCGTGTTTTCCCCGTCGCTGATGATCGGCGCATTGACGGGACTGGCGTTCGGCGGGGTCGCGACCGCGATCTTCCCGACTATGTCGGGGGAAGGCACGCTTTATGCGCTGGCAGGCATGGGGGCCGTCGCCGCCGCCGTGCTGGGCGCGCCGATTTCGACGACATTGATCGTATTCGAGCTGACCGGCGACTGGCAGACCGGCCTTGCGGTCATGGTGGCCGTGTCCCTGTCATCGGCCCTCTCCGCGCGTCTGGTCGACCGGTCGTTCTTCCTGACACAACTGGAGCGGCGCAACGTGCATCTGGCCGCCGGCCCGCAGGCCTATCTGCTGGCGACGTTCCGGGTGGCGAACGTGATGCGCCCGAAGGATGTGGCCAGCGCCGCGTCGGAGGACGACTGCTGGGATCTGATCGCGGAAGGCATCTATATCGACGGCAACGCCACGCTGGAGCAAGCCATGCCGATGTTCGAGGCGACGGGGCAGAGTTTCGTGCCGGTCGTGACCATCGGGTCGGAAACCACCCCGCCGGAACTCTGGGGGGCCGTGTTCCACGTCGACGCCCTGCGCGCCATGAACCGGGCAATGGCGGCCACCGCGGCCGAGGAACATTCCTGATCCTAGAGCTTTTCGACGGCGACTTTCTCGTGCGCGAAGGCGAGATAGCCCGCGATCTGCGCAACCTCGTCCTTGGGGGCCTGATAGCTCCAGCAGGCGTCGGTGAGCGGGCCGCTCTTCGCGACGATGGTGAAATAGCTGGCCTTGCCCTTGTGCGGGCAGCGGGTGACCGTTTCGGAGGGATCGAGAAAGGCCATCGCGATATCCTCGGCCGGGAAATAGATCACCGGATCCAGATCGCCTTCCTTCAGCGAAAGCGCCTGCGTGCTTTCCCCAATGACCGCACCTGCGGCGCGGACCACCCAGGTTCCTGTTGCGGGCGTTACCGTGATTTCAACGTCGGACATGCGGAAAGCTCCTTCAAGCGGATCAGAGTGGGGCGCAAGCGTTTTGCAGCCACGTCAGCGCCGCCCCGTCGAGTTGCGCCGCAAGAGCGTCCAGCGTAGCGGCATGATAGCCATCAATCCAGTCCCGTTCGGCATGCGTCAGAAGTTCGGTGTCGATCAGCCTGCGGTCGAGCGGCACAAACGTGAGTGTATCGAAGGCCAGCATTTCGCGGTCGTCGGCACCTGCAAGGTCCGGGGCCGGGACGACGACCATCAGGTTCTCGATCCGGATGCCGAACGCGCCCTCGCGGTAGTAGCCCGGTTCGTTCGACAGGATCATGCCCGGTTGGAACGGCGTGGTCGCGCGGCGTGAAATCCCCTGCGGCCCTTCGTGCACGCTGAGATAGCTGCCGACGCCGTGGCCGGTGCCATGGTCATAATCCTGTCCCGCCATCCAGAGCGGTGCGCGCGCCAATGCGTCGATATGCTGCCCCGATAGCCCGTTGGGAATCCGCAGGCGGCTGATCGCGATCATGCCTTGCAGCACGCGGGTATAGCAGGTGCGATGTTCGTCCGTAGGCGCGCCGATGCTCATGGTGCGGGTGATGTCGGTGGTGCCGTCGCTGTATTGCCCACCACTGTCGACCAGCAGCAACTCGCCCCGGTTCACGGCGCGGTTGCTGTCTTCTGTCACGCGGTAGTGCACGATGGCGCCGTTCGGTCCGGCACCGCTGATCGTCTCGAAGCTGATGTCGCGCAGGGCGTTGGTGGCGGTGCGGAAACCTTCCAGCTTTTTTACCACGTCGATTTCGGTCAACCCGCCCTTGGGTGCTTCGTCGTCGAGCCAGGCCAGAAAGCGCACCATGGCCAGCGCGTCGCGGTGGTGGGCCGCTTTCGCGCCAGCAATTTCGGTGTCGTTCTTGGTGGCCTTTGGCAGCACGCAGGGGTCCGTTTCGTGCAGGATCGTGGCACCTGCATCCATCAGCAACGTCGCCACGGCGGCGGGGCAGGATTTCGGGTCGATCTGCACCGTTCCGTCGAGGGTTGCGAGATGATCGTCAAAGCTGTCCTGCGCATGAACGGTCACATCGGGGCCTAGGTGGGCCGTGATGCCTTCGGTCTTGCCAAGTCGGGCGAAAAGGTCGACCGCACCGTCGCCGTGCAGAACGGCAAAGGCGTGCGGCACCGGATTGCGCGCGATGTCGGTGCCGCGGATGTTCAGCAGCCAGGCGATGCTGTCGGGCAGGGTGATCACGGCGCTGTCGGCCTTGAGGTCCGCGCCCAGACGCGTGCGCTTGGCTGAATGATCCTCGCCCGCCAACTCCACCGGGTGGGTCGTGAAGGGTGCATCGGGCGGCGCGGGCTGGTCATCCCACAGCGGGTCGATCATGTTGGCGACAGGGGCGAGTGTCACGCCCGAGTTGAGCAGCTTTTTCGTCAGTTCGGCGATCTCGTCCACCGTGTGCAGCCAGGCGTCGTAGCCGACCTTGCCGCCGTTGGGCAGGTGATCCTTCAGCCAGTCGGCAAGCTGTACCTCGGGCCAGTGGATAGGGGTGAAGACATCGGCCACTTGGCTGCGCACCTGCACCCGGTAGCGTCCGTCGATGAAGGCACCGGCGATCTCCTGTAACACGACGCAAAACCCGGCCGATCCGGTGAACCCGGTCAGCCAAGCCAGCCGGTCGTCGCGTGGGGCGACATATTCGCCCTGATGCACGTCGGCACGTGGAACGAGGTATCCGTCCAGCCCTGCCGCCGCCATGGCATGACGCAGGGCGGCGAGACGCGGCGGCCCCTGTTCGGGGGTGGAGGAAGCGTCGAACGTCTGGAACATGGGAGCGGTCTTTCGGTTGGTCCAAAGGTCGGACGGTGTCAGCTTGCCTTGCGCATTCCCAGCACGCGCGCGCGCTTGCGCGGGTCGCTGTCGAACAGGCTAGCGAGTTGTTCGGTCATCGCGCCCGCCAGTTGTTCCGCATCGGTGATGGTGACCGCCCGATCGTAATAGCGCGTCACATCATGGCCGATCCCGATGGCCACAAGTTCGACCGCGCGGCGCTTCTCCACCATGGCGATCACGTCGCGCAGATGTTTTTCAAGGTAGTTGGCGGGATTCACCGACAGGGTGCTGTCATCCACCGGCGCGCCGTCGGAAATGACCATCAGCACCTTGCGCTGTTCTTGCCGGGCCAGCATCCGGCGGTGCGCCCATTCCAGCGCCTCGCCGTCGATGTTTTCTTTCAGCAACCCTTCCTTCATCATCAGCCCCAGGTTGGGGCGCGCGCGCCGCCAAGGCGCATCGGCGGATTTATAGATGATGTGCCGCAGGTCGTTCAGCCGCCCCGGCGTGGCGGGCCGCCCTTCGGCCAGCCATTTCTCGCGCGCGAGCCCGCCTTTCCAGGCGCGGGTGGTAAAGCCTAGAATCTCGACCTTCACGTCACAGCGTTCCAGCGTGCGGGCCATGACATCGGCACAGATCGCCGCGATGGAAATCGGTCGCCCGCGCATCGAGCCGGAGTTGTCGAGCAGCAGCGTGACGCAGGTGTCGCGGAATTCGGTGTCTTTTTCCATCTTGAACGACAGCGGTGTGGTCGGGTTCGACACCACGCGCGCCAGACGCCCTGCATCGAGGATGCCTTCCTCCAGATCGAATTCCCATGACCGGTTCTGTTTGGCCTGCAAGCGGCGCTGCAGCTTGTTGGCCAGCCGTGACACGGCACCTTTCAGCGGTTCAAGCTGCTGGTCGAGGTAGGCGCGCAAACGTTCCAGCTCCACCGGTTCCGCCAGATCCTCCGCCTTGATTTCCTCGTCATGTTCGGCAGAGAACACCTGATAGTTCGGGTCTGCATCGGACACGGGCATCGGGGTCGGCGGCTCCGGCGGGGCCTCGCCCTCGGGCATTTCGGTCTCTTCGCCCATCTCGGCATCGGCCTGATCGTCCATGCTGATCTCGGCCTGGGACTGGTCCTGCTGCTCTTCCTGCGTTTGTTCGGGCGAGGCATCGGCCTCTTCGCCCTCGTCCTCTTCGTTGCCGGTGGATTCGTCGTCCTGTGCGTCGTCTGTGCCTTCCTCTGCGTCGTCCTCCTGCTCGTCGTCCAGCGCATCGGGGTCGTCGCCCAGCTGATCGGCATAGCCGAGGTCGGAAATGATCTGCCGCGCGAATTTGGCGAACGCCTGCTGATCGGCCAGCATGTCGGTCAGGTTTTCCAGCGTGCCGCCCGCCTGTTCCTCGATAAACCCGCGCCACAGGTCCATGACGTTGTCGGCCCCCTTGGGCAGGTCGCGGCCTGTGGCCAGATGGCGGATCAGGTATCCCGCGGCGGTGGCCAGCGGCGCATCGGCACTGGTCTTGATCTGGTCATAGCCCTTGCGCTGCGCCTCGTTGGCGATCTTGGCGTCGATATTGCCGGAGGTGCCGGGCATGTATCTCGCCCCCACGGCCTCGACCCGGGCGGTTTCCATCGCCTCGTAAAGGTCCTTGGCCATCTGGCCCTGCGGCATGTAGCGCGCGGCGGTCGCGGGGTCGTGGAATTTATGACGCAGCGCAAAGGCATCCGCCGTGCCGCGCGCCAGCAATACCTCGTCGCGGGTCATGCGTCGGGTGACCTGCGGCAGGCGGATCGTCTCGGCGGTCTGGCCCGCCGGATCGACGGAATAGCTGACCGACAATTCCGGATCGTCGGCCATTACCTTCGTGGCCTCGGCCAGCGCCTTCTTGAACGGATCGGCGGGATTGTCGGAGGGTTTGGTCAAATCACGAAGCCTTCGGCGCTGAAGCTGTAATCGGTCAAATCGTGGCAAAGGGTCGATGCCGGATTTGCCGTCGGGCTGCGCGCAGCCGACCGGGCGGCAAACATGCGCTCGGCCACGTCGGAGGAGACCATATCCGCCACACGTGTATATCTGTCGTTCAGTTCGGCCAGAGTGATCCGCGCCGGTGTCGCCTCGCCGATCGTGTCATCTGCAAGGGCGGGGGCAGGCTGCACCGCGTCAAACTCCGCCTTGCCGATGCAGGCGGCGAATTTTTCAGCGTCGGTCACGCCGGTGGGCAGCACCGGAGCCGGTTGGTCGTCGCTGTCGGTGGCGGCGCAGGCGCCCAGCATGATGAAGGCTGTCAAGGTTGCACCCATGGCCCAGGATTGCATTGATCTTGCCATGTCATCACCTCTTTGTTTCAGGGTGCCGCATCCGACACCGATGCTTACCCCAAACTCAGGCTCGCCGCACTCTCCGGCAGTTCCTCGTCGAAGCACCGCTGGTAGAATTCCGCGACCGTCTGGCGCTCCAGCTCGTCGCATTTGTTCAGGAACGACAGGCGGAAGGCATAGCCCACGTCCTGGAAAATCCGCGCGTTTTCCGCCCAGGCCAGCACGGTGCGGGGCGACATGACGGTGGACAGGTCGCCGTTCATGAAGGCGGTGCGGGTCAGGTCGGCAACAGTGACCATCTGGCTGACGATCTTGCGACCCTTGTCGGTGTTGTAGTGCGGCGACTTGGACAACACGATCGCGGCTTCCGCGTCGTGGGACAGATAGTTCAGCGTGGCCACAAGCGACCAGCGGTCCATCTGCGCCTGGTTGATCTGCTGGGTGCCGTGATAAAGCCCCGTCGTATCGCCAAGGCCGACCGTGTTGGCGGTGGCGAACAGACGGAAACAGGGGTGCGGCGTGATGATCGTGTTCTGGTCCATCAGCGTCAGCTTGCCGTCGGTCTCCAGTACGCGCTGGATGACGAACATCACGTCAGCCCGGCCCGCGTCGTATTCATCGAACACGATGGCGACGGGGTTGCGCAGCGCCCAGGGCAGGATGCCCTCGTGGAATTCGGTGACCTGCACGCCGTCGCGCAGCTTGATCGCGTCCTTGCCGATCAGGTCGATGCGCGAAATATGGCTGTCGAGGTTCACGCGCACGGCGGGCCAGTTGAGGCGGGCGGCGACCTGTTCGATATGGGTCGATTTTCCGGTGCCGTGATAGCCCTGGATCATGACACGACGGTTGTAGCCGAAGCCGGCGAGGATCGCCAAGGTCGTGTCGGGGTCGAACTTGTAGGTGCTGTCGATTTCCGGCACGCGGTCGGAGCGGTCGGCAAATCCCTTGACCTTCATGTCGCTGTCGATCCCGAACAAATCGCGGACAGAGATGTCCTCGGTCGGCTTCATCTGCGCATCAGTCGTCCCGTCAGCCATATCCGTCGTGCCTTTTCGTTTCGCGTCTCAAGTGCTGCCGGGATGCAACATAACGTGGTGCGCTGCAAGGGAAAGGCGATAAGGCCAGTGGCCAATTTTTCAGCGATCGCTTGAAATGGTTGATATTTGGTGCAGATCGGTGATGGTGTCCGTGGGACAGGAGCAGGGGCGACATGGCGACGATTTCCGACATAGAAAACATGATCGGGCGCATGGCGCTGGGGGACCGCGATGCGTTTTCCCAGCTCTATAATTCGACCTCGGCGAAACTCTTTGGCGTGGCCCTGCGTGTGTTGGGTAATCGCGCAGAAGCAGAGGACGCAGTTCAAGAGGCTTATCTGAAAATCTGGCGCAATGCGGACCGGTATCAGGTCAACGGGCTGAGCCCGATGACTTGGCTGATCACCATCACGCGGAACTTGTGTATCGACAAGTTGCGCGCCCGCAAGGCGACAGGCTCGGGTCTCGACGAGGCGGCGGAGATCGAAGACGCGCGACCCGGACCGGAGGCTTTGGCAATGGCCTCTTCCGATCGGGCACGGATCGTCGACTGCATGTCGCAGCTCGAAGACCAGAAATCGGATGCGGTACGCCGCGCATATCTGGAGGGGGAAACATATCAGGAGCTGGCCGATCGCTATGATCTGCCGCTCAACACTGTACGCACATGGCTTCGCAGAAGCCTGATAAAACTGAAAGAGTGTCTGTCGTTATGACTGAAGACATAGAACAACCAGAAGGCTGGCCACAGGCCGCGGAATATGTTCTCGGGCTTTTGCCCGTCGACGAGGTCCGTGCGTTCGAGGCGGCCATGACACGCGATCCGGCGCTGCGGGATGAATACGTGTTCTGGGCTGAAAACTATGTGCGGTTGACGGACGACATCGCCGAAGTCAAACCGCCGCCCTCGATCTGGAAGGCGATTTCCACAGCGGCGTTCGGTGTGGAAGAAAAGCAGCCCTGGTACGCGCGTCTTGGCCTTGTGTCGTCGCTTGCGGGCGGTGCCATCGCGGCTGTAGCGGTGTTGTGGGTGGTCAATACCACCGGTCTGCTCGGGTGGCTCGATCCGCCGACCTATACCGCCGAAATCGTGGCCGAGGACAACAGTCTCGTCGTGCAGGCGAGCTATGACGAAAGCGACGGCACGCTTAGCCTCACCCGGTCTGCCGGCAATGCCGCCGCGGGGCGCGCGCTGGAACTTTGGCTGATTGCGGGCGACAATGCGCCTGTGTCGCTCGGCGTCATTCCTGAAGCGCAAACCGCGGTGATCGAGGTGGCTCCCGACATCGCGCCAGCGCTTGAGAACGGCGTCCTTGCGATCAGCGACGAGCCCGAGGGCGGTTCACCGACCGGCGCTCCGACCGGTGCCGTGCTTGCCGTCGGGCCGATTATCTCGCTCTAGGGTGACGCCGCGTCGCCCTACTGCCGGCTCCGTTTCCCCAAACCGGCCCATTTTTTGGCGCATTTGGCCGTCAGACAGGGATGACGAACCGAATCGGAGTCTCCATGCACGCCCGTCGCTTGAAACGGTTGAAGTTATCTGAAGGAGAGCAGAGCTTGCTGCTTGCTCTGATCGGTATCGGTATATTCGGGGCGTTCATGGCGTTTATCGTCGTGAACCAGCTGGGTGGCGGCACCCAGATCATCCGTGCGCTCAGTCTCTACGACTATTGGATCATTTTCGCGGGTGCCATCGGCGGCCCGGTCGCGGCCGTTCTGGCGCGCGACTGGTTCGGCCATCCGGGCATCGTCGGGTGGGGCCGGGCCGTGACGGGTATTTTCATCGTCAGTTTTACCGCTTCGGTCATCGCCGGCACTTTGGCCTTGCCGCTCTACGGCACCATGTTCGGGCCGTTCTCGCTGGTCGTGACGATGGTCGGTTCGCCGCTTCTTGCGATGATCTGGGTGACGATGCTGCTGGCCGCGCATGTTCTTGTGGCGGCATGGCGGCGCGAGCGTGACAGCATTTTCGCGATCCGCACGGCAGAGGCGCTCGCCTAGGCCAAGGCGCGTCCGCGCTACATCTGCGCGGACGGTATCGTCGCAGCCTAATCCTTGTCGCGGAAATTCCGGCTGACCCTGATCTGATCCCACGCCCAGACCACCTCGTTCAGCTGATCTTCCTGGCTTCTGTCACCGCCGTTCATATCCGGGTGCAGCACCTTGATGAGCGACTTGTAGGCCTTGCGAATCTGGGGTTTGGACCAGTTGTCCTTGGCGTCCAGAATTTCGACGGCGCGCCGCTCGGTTGGCGGTAGGCGGCGCGTGTTGCCGTTGGTGCGCCCGGGGTTCTGGGTGGCGTTCGCGCCCAATACCTGATGCGGATCGTCGACACCGAGGCGCGACCATGCGCGCTGTTCCTCGGACCGCTTGAACGGCTTGGTGGGCCTGTCCCAGACGCGATCCTTGTCCATCTGCGCCATCAGTTCGGCCTCCGACGTGCCGTCGAAAAAATTCCACTTCAGATTGTATTCGCGCACGTGCTGCTGGCAGAACCACAGGTAATCATCCAGCACGTCAGGCGAGCGGGGCGCGCGGTATTTTCCGGCCTCTTCACAGCCCTCGTGATCGCAGACGCGTGTCGATGTTTCCGATGCGCCCGACATGCCACGGCGGCCACGCGGGTTCTTCTTCTTCGCACTGGAAACGGACATATCGAATCCGAAGGGGTCTTTCTTATCCATGTGCGGTTACCTTTCTTGGACGGCCATGCGACAATAAACACATGGCCAGCGGATTGAAGGGGGCAGGGCGAAAATAATGGGACTTGAAACCGAGATAAATGACGCGATCACCGCAGCACTCGCGCCAGAATCCCTGCAAGTCGTGAACGAAAGCCACCAACACGCGGGCCATGCGGGCGACGACGGGACGGGCGAAAGCCACTGGCGTGTCGTGATCCGTGCATCGGCCCTGGACGGGATGTCGCGGTTGGCCCGGCACCGCGCGATCCACGCGGCTATCGGGCCGGACATCATCGGACGGATTCACGCATTGGCGATCGAGGTGAGATAGCCGCGCAGGCTTTTCGCTACTCCGCCGCGACCTTTGGTTCGGGGCGGTCGGGATCGGTGTCCAGCGGCCTGTTTTCCAACATCGGTGTCGGTGCGGGGGCTGCGATTGTGGCGGGCTTGGCGACGGGCGGCGCCTCTGCCAGATACTCCGGCGCCTCGACCGGGCGGGACAGGTCGCGGTCGTCTTTTTGCATCGCTTTCAATGGCTTGCGGAAGACGAGCATATTCTGGAACACCGTGCTGCGCCCGGTCAGGCCGTGCCGCTCCTCGCATGGTAGGGTGTCGGTACGCAGATACTCCCACCCTTCGGCAGCGTATTCGTTCATGATCGACTGGATCGCATAGGCGAACCGGTCTTCAGAGGTCTTTACACCGCGTGCCTTGATGCCTTTTTTCGGTGCCGGAACAACGGCGTATTCGTAAGTGTTCATGTGCATATCCCCTGTTGTCCACCGCGACGGTATATCAACGCCGGGCGTCTGCGCCAAGCGTTGACGGACACGACGGCGCGCGTCGGCGGCGAATTGCTAGGGCTGGTGTCGGGGCGATGCGCGACCGCAAGATACCCCGCGCAAGCGGCGTATGAAAAGCGTGCACAGCGCGTGCACCGGACGTGCACTAGGAATTCAGTTTTGCGCTGACGATCTGGTTGACCGCGGCGGGATTCGCCTTGCCGCCGGTCGCCTTCATCACCTGACCCACGAACCATCCGGCCAGTTTCGGATTCTGCTTGGCCTTTTCGACCTGCGCGGGGTTTGCGGCGATGATCTCGTCCACCGCGGCCTCGATAGCGCCGGTGTCGGTGACCTGCTTCATACCCTCGGTCTCGACGATCTCGGTCGGGTCGCGATCCTGGGTATAGGCGATGTCGAACACGTCCTTGGCAATCTTGCCGGAAATGTCGCCGGATTTGATCAGGCCGACGATCTGGCCCAGACGCGCGGCGGAAATCGGGCTTTGCGTGATATGCTTGTCACCGTCCTTTTTCAGGCGTCCGAACAGTTCGTTGATGACCCAATTGGCCGACAGCTTGCCATCGTTGCCGGCGGCGACCTGTTCGAAATAGACCGCGTTCTCGGCCTCTGCCGTCAGCACGCTGGCGTCGTAATCCGACAGCCCGAAATCGGCGATGAAGCGTGCTTTTTTCGCGTCTGGTAGCTCTGGCAGCGTGCCTGCGATCTCGTCGACCCACGCCTGTTCGATCTCCAGCGGCAGCAGGTCGGGATCGGGGAAATAGCGGTAGTCATGCGCCTCTTCCTTCGACCGCATGGAGCGGGTCTCGTTCTTGTCGGGATCATATAGGCGGGTTTCCTGCACGACCTCTTTCCCATCCTCTACCAAAGCGATCTGACGCCGTGCCTCGACCTCGATCGCCATCTGGATGAAGCGCATGGAGTTCATGTTCTTGATCTCGCAGCGCGTGCCGAGGTGGCTGAAATCCTGCGTTTCCTGATATTTCTCGTAGGCACCGGGCGCGCAGATGGACACGTTCACGTCGGCCCGCAGGTTGCCGTTCTGCATGTTGCCGTCGCAGGTGCCCAGATAGCGCATGATCTGGCGCAGCTTGGCGACATAGGCGGCAGCCTCTTCTGGTCCGCGAATATCCGGGCGCGACACGATTTCCATGAGCGCGACACCCGTGCGGTTCAGGTCCACGAAAGACATATTCGGGTCCATGTCGTGCACGGATTTGCCCGCGTCCTGTTCCAGGTGGATACGTTCGATCCGCACGCGCCGCGCCGTGCCCTCATAGGGACCGGGACCCATTTCGACAAGCACTTCGCCTTCGCCGACGATCGGATGATACAGCTGCGAAATCTGGTAACCCTGCGGCAGGTCGGGGTAGAAGTAGTTCTTGCGGTCGAATGCGCTGAACAGATTGATGTCGGCCTTCAGACCCAGACCTGTGCGGACCGCTTGCGCCACGCAGCCTTCGTTGATGACGGGCAGCATGCCGGGCATGCCGGCATCCACGAATGCCACGTTGCTGTTGGGTTCCGCGCCGAACAGCGTGGACGCGCCGGAAAACAGCTTGGCTGCGGTGGCGACCTGCGCGTGCACCTCCAACCCGATCACCAGTTCCCAGTCCTGTTTCGCCCCGGCGATCACTTTGGGGGCAGGGGCGTCGTATGTCAGGTCCAGCATGGGGTCGGCTCCGTTCGCATGATGATCGCGTTCTAGGTCAGCAGACGACAAGGAACAAGTGCGGCGATCGTGCGTTGGGCCGGCGAACGTAACCCAAGCAAGGAGCGATCCAAATGCCGAAGATTACAGAATCGAAAATTCTCATCCTCTCCACCAACGGCTTCGAGCAGTCGGAGTTGGAAACACCCCGTGACAAACTGACCGAAAAAGGGGCCACGGTTCATGTGGCGACACCCGACGGCGAAGACATCAAGGGCTGGGACGGCGGCGACTGGGGCGATACCGCCAAGGCCGACTTGAAACTGGCCGACGTCAGAGTCGACGACTATGATGCGTTGGTTTTGCCGGGTGGTCAGATCAACCCCGACCTGTTGCGCGTGAACACGGATGCCGTGGCACTGGTCAAGTCCTTCGTGGACAAGGGCAAGATCGTCGCAGCCGTTTGTCACGCGCCCTGGCTGCTGGTCGAAGCGGATGTGGTTTGTGACCGCGAAATGACGTCTTACAAGTCGATCAAGACTGATCTGGTGAACGCGGGTGCCAACTGGATCGACGCCGAAGTGGCGATTTCCAACGGCATCATCACCAGCCGCAACCCTGACGACCTGCCTGCATTCGTGGCCAAGATCGTCGAGGAAGTGGAAGAGGGTGAACACCCGCGCGCGGCCGCCTGACGGTTCGGGTTGTGGCCGAGCATTCGGCCACAACCCGCCACGCTGAAACGTTTTTCTTGCATTGCGTCCATGGCGCGCGGCACATTGCGCGCCATGACCTTCGCTCGCTTGATCCTGGGGGGGATTTTGGCGCTGATCGTGTCCGGTTCGGCATTTGCCGAAGCGCCTATCAGGCCGATGTCCCGTGACGACGCCGCTGACCTGCGGCAAGAAGCGGCGACGCTGCGGCTTGCCTCATTTCGTGTCGTGCCACGGCCTGACCACATGATACGGTATCCCGTCGAAATCGAAACGGCGACGCCCGCCGTTCGGCCCCGCGCCCGGGACAGCTTTCTGCCACGCACACGCTGGGCCTTTCAACCGGGCAGCGCCGTCTGGACTCGGGCCGCGATGTCGGCGATCGGCGGCCATGGTGACGGGCTTGATTCGGTCGTGCCGCGCGATATCGACACCTGGTGCCCGGCCTATGCGCAGAATTCACCCGCGCTCCGGCGCGCCTTTTGGGTCGGGATGATGTCGGCCCTGGCCAAGCATGAAAGTACCTACAATCCGCGCGCCGTGGGTGGTGGCAATCTGTGGTTCGGGTTGCTGCAGATCTACCCCGATACGGCCCGCCGGTATGGGTGCAGGGCGCGCACCGGCGACGCGCTGAAAGACCCAGTCGCCAACCTGAGTTGTGCGGCCCGCATCATGAACGTGACCGTGGCGCGCGACAATGCCATCGCGGTGTTCGACGGGCGCTGGCGCGGGGTTGCGGCGGACTGGGGACCGATGTCGAACCGGTCGAAAATCCCGGAAATGGCGAACTGGACCCGGCAGCAAAGCTATTGTGTCGCGGTCGAAACGATCCGCCCCCGGGCGCGCCCCGCCGATCTGCTTGCCCGGCAGGTCGCCGCGGCGGTGCCTGACCGTCCGTTGCGGCCGCAGCCGCGCCCGGTCCTGTGGGAAACGCGGCTGTCGACGATGACAGTCAGTCAGGTCGCCGACGGGGGCTGATGCCTCGCGAACGACGACGTGATTGAACCATATGGCCGTTTGCGGCGTTCGTTTCATGACTTGTTGCAAGAACAGCGAAAGGAACAGGCATGTCCGCATCTGACTCCAACATCGAGAAGCAGAAGCGTCGGCACAAGGGGCCGCTGATCGGGATGGCCGCCGGGGTGATCTTCGTCGCTGTCCTGCTGTGGGCTTTCCTTGCCTATACAGCTGAACAGGGCGGTGTGCCCGAAGGCGCCGATACCCAGATCGACAGCCGCACAGGCGAAGAAGTGCCAGCCGACGGCTAAACCCTGGCGCACGCGAAGCCCACATTGCCGACGAAAGTCTGCGCCGCCTGCGGGCGGCCTTTCGCGTGGCGCAAGAAGTGGGCGCGCGACTGGGAGAACGTGCGATATTGCTCGAAACGGTGCAGTGGAGCCAGATCTGATCGCAGGGCATGACCGCGCGATGCGTTGCGCGTGGTGGTCTTATCGCATACCAACGCGGCGACGATATTCCTTACATCTTCTGGAGCGCCCATGACGTCCCGCATCGAAAAGCACGGCCTGCAAGTTCAACCGGTTCTGGCGGAATTTATCGAACGACAGGCTTTGCCAGGGACGGGCGTCGCGGCGGATGATTTCTGGGCCGGATTTTCGGACTTGTTGCACGGCATGGGGCCGCGCAACGCTGCATTACTGGCCAAGCGCGAAAGCCTGCAAACGCAGATCGACGACTGGCATATTGCGCATCGCGACAAGCCGCATGACGCAAGTGCCTACGAGGCCTTCCTGCGCGAAATCGGGTATCTGCTGCCCGAAGGCGCGGATTTCGAGATCACGACCGACAACGTCGACCCCGAAATCGCCAAGGTGCCGGGGCCGCAGCTGGTGGTGCCGGTCACCAATGCGCGTTTTGCGCTGAATGCGGCGAACGCGCGGTGGGGCAGTCTCTACGATGCGTTCTACGGCACCGATGCGATGGGCAGCCAGCCGCCGGAGGGGGGCTATGACAAGGGCCATGGCGCGCGGGTCGTCGCACGGACGCGGGTGTTTTTGGACTCCGCTTTTCAGGTGGTTGGGACCAGCCATGCGGACGCGAAAAGCTATGTCGTGCGCGATGGTGCGCTGTTGGTGGAAGATCAACCGCTGGCCCAGCCCGAAAAATTCGTGGGCCATCAGGGTGACGCGGCCAAGCCCGACGCCATCGTGCTGCGCAACAACGGGCTGCACGTCATTCTGGCGTTCGATGAAAACCACCCGATCGGGGCCACCGACCAGGCACATCTGGCCGACGTGCGGCTCGAAAGTGCCGTATCCGCGATCATGGATTGCGAGGATTCCGTGGCCTGCGTCGATGCCGAGGACAAGGTGCTGGCCTATGGTAACTGGCTGGGCCTGATGAAAGGCGATCTGACCGCCGATCTGACCAAGAACGGCAAGACGATGACCCGGCGTCTGGCCGACGATCTGACCTTCACTGGAGCGGACGGCAATGACGTGACGCTCAAGGGCCGTGCGCTGTTGTGGGTGCGCAATGTGGGGCATCTGATGACGAACCCCGCGATCCTCGACCGTGACGGCAACGAGGCTTTCGAGGGGCTGATGGACGCGATGATCACCGTGATGGTCGCGATGCATGACCTGAAACGCGACGGCGGCAATTCGGCGAAAGGGTCCGTCTATGTCGTGAAGCCCAAGATGCACGGCCCCGAGGAGGTCGCGTTCACCAACGAGATTTTCAGCAAGGTCGAGGACGTGCTGGGTCTGCCGCGCGACACGGTCAAGATCGGCATCATGGACGAAGAGCGCCGCACGACGGTGAACCTCAAGCAATGTATCGCAGCCGCCAAATCGCGGGTGGCGTTCATCAACACCGGCTTTCTGGACCGGACCGGCGATGAGATCCACACCTCGATGGAAGCAGGGCCGTTCAGCCGCAAGGACCATATCAAACGCAAGGGCTGGATCGCGGCCTATGAGGACCGCAACGTCGATATCGGGCTGGAATGCGGCTTTTCCGGCAAGGCGCAGATCGGCAAGGGCATGTGGGCGATGCCCGACATGATGGCGGCGATGCTGGAGCAGAAAATCGCGCATCCGAAATCGGGTGCCAACTGCGCCTGGGTGCCCAGCCCGACGGCTGCAACCCTTCACGCGACGCATTATCATCAGGTCGATGTGATGGCGGTGCAGCAAAAGATGCTGTCAGGTGGTCGCCGCGCGCCGGTCAGCGCGATCCTCGACATCCCGCTCGCCAAGTTTCGCGCCTGGACCGACGCGCAGATCATGCGCGAGGTGGAAAACAACGCGCAGGGAATCTTGGGATACGTTGTGCGCTGGATCGATCAGGGGGTCGGCTGTTCCAAGGTGCCGGATATCAATGACGTCGGCCTGATGGAAGATCGCGCCACCTGCCGGATTTCGTCGCAGGCGCTGGCCAACTGGCTGCACCACGATGTGGTGAGCGAGGCGGCGGTCATGGAGGCGATGCGCAAGATGGCGAAGGTCGTGGATGAACAGAATGCGGATGATCCGGCCTATCGCCCGATGGCCCCGGATTTCGACGGGATCGCGTTTCAGGCGGCCTGCGATCTGGTGTTTCAGGGGCGCGAGCAGCCGTCAGGCTATACCGAACCGGTGCTGCATCGCCGCCGCTTGCAGGTGAAAGCGCAACGCAACCACTAACCCTGCCTCAGGGGTTCAGGACCACGTCGAGCCGTTCCAGCCCGTGCACGCCGATCCGTTTGGCAAAGCGGCGCGGCGCGTCGACCAGTTGCAGGTCGGGATGGCGGGTAAAGAGCCGCAAGACCGCGACCTCGACCTCGGCCCGCGCCAGCTGCATTCCCAGGCAGACATGCGGGCCGTAACCGAAGCCCAGATGCGCGTTCGGCCTACGGTCGATCAGCAGGGTTTCGGGGTTTGTGACCCGTGCCGGGTCATGGTTGGCGCTGATCAAGAGCGGGGCGATCTGGCTGCCTTTCTTAAGCGGCACACCCTCCAGTTCGGTATCCTGTGCCACGAACAGTGGTTGCGTCATAATGACGGGCGCGTAGTAGCGCAGCACCTCTTCGATCAGCAGCGGCAACCTTTCGGGCGTGACCAGCACCACGGCCCGCGCATCGGGGCGGGAGGCGACCACGCGGACCGTCCAGGTGATCAGATGAGCGGTGGTCTCGCTGCCCGCCAGAAACAGGGCGACGGCCATGGCGAGTAATTCATCCTCGCTCAACCGGTCGCCGGTTTCCTCTGCCGCGACCAGATCGCTGATCAGGCCGGGGCGGGGTGCCGCGCGCACGTTGTCGAATTCGGCCCGGAAATAGCGCATGGAGCGCCACAGGCCGGGCAGGGCACGGATCAGCGTGAAGGCGTTGGAAATCCGCGACAGCGATTTGGTCATATTGGCGACGCGGGCGCGATCCTCTGGCGGGACGCCCAGCAGGGCGCAGATCGCCTGCAGCGGCAGCGGGCGGGCCAGCCCGGCGGCGATATCCGCCGGACGGTCTGTCGGCAGGGTGTCGAGCAAACCGTCGGCGACATCTTCCATCTGCGGTTTCAGGTCGGTCATGTTGGTTTTGGCGAAGGCCTTGTCCACCAGACCGCGCAGGCGCTTGTGCTCGGCCCCGTCCGCGTTCACCAGGTTCTTGAACAACGGGTTCATGAAGCGCGGCAGGTACCAGAACCGTTGCGCCATGGATTTGCCGGTCACCGGCGTGCTGTCGCGCACGAAACGGTCGGCGTCTTTCAGCAGGGTGCGCGCACCGCTGTCGGTTGTCACCATCCAGACGGTGCCGACCAGCGGCAACCGGACCTCGACCACGGGGGCCTGCGCGCGCATTCGCGCCAGCATGGTCGCCGGGTCGCGCAGGAATTCCGGGGATGACAGATCGTATGACATGGGCTTCAGCGTTTCCGGCTTTCACGGCGTTGTCAAATGTCGCCCGGTTTTGCTTTTCATCGGGCCGGGGCCTGCTATCCTGCCGCAACCGCTCGCATTGGAGGATACCTGCGTGAAGCCCGTCATCGGCATTATCGGCAACAGTCACCTGATCAACGATCAGTATCCGGCCCACGCGACCGGGCATATCAACGCCGAAGCGATCCGCAATGCCGCCGATTGTATCCCGATGATCGTTCCCGCCGATCCGGCGCTGGTCTCGGTCGAGGAGCTGATGACGGTCTGCGACGGTTTCCTGTTCACCGGCGGGCGCCCCAATGTGCACCCGGAGGAATATGGCGAGCCGGAGACCGAGGCGCACGGAGCCTTCGACCGCGCGCGCGACGCGCTGGCCCTGCCGCTGATCCGCGCCTGCGTGACCGCCGGGCAGCCGTTTCTGGGCGTCTGTCGTGGATTTCAGGAGGTGAACGTGGCGATGGGTGGCACGCTGCACCCCGAAATTCGCGACCTGCCGGGGCGCGACAACCATCGGATGCCGCCCGACGGGACGCTGGAAGAGAAGTTCGCGTTGCGCCATACCGTGCGCCTGACCGAAGGCGGTGTGTTTCACCGGCTGCTGGGGCAGACCGAGGTGATGACGAACACGCTGCACGGGCAGGGGATCAAGACGCCGGGCCCGCGTGTGGTGATCGACGGACATGCGCCTGACGGCACGCCCGAGGCGATCTATATCGCCGATGCGCCGGGCTTCACGCTGTCGGTGCAGTGGCACCCGGAATGGCGCGCGGCGCAGGATCCCGTGTCACGCCCGCTGTTTGCGGCCTTCGGGGATGCCTGCCGCGCCTGGGCCGCAGGCGAGCGGCCGGCGATTGCCCGGACCGCCTGACGCGACCATCCGCGAGGTTATCTGATGAGTTCCGCCTCGTGCCGTTTCAGGCACCGGCGCGCCGTGCGGCCATAACCGTTGGGATTGCTGCGCAGATCGGGGAACAGGGTGAACAGTTCCTCGCGGGCGGGGTCCGACACGGCGGACAGGCCGATCGACCCGGGGTGGAAACTCTCGCTGGCGCCGCCCTCGGCAAAGACGATCTCGTGTTCGTCGAACATCATGTGGATGTAGGTGACCATGCCGCCTGCGTCCTGTGTCACGTCCTTGCCGTCGACCAGATGTTTCGCCGCGATCAGCACCTCGCTTTCGCCAAACAGCAGTTCGGCGCGGTAGCCCTGGAACAGCATCCGGTGCTGCGGTGAGACCAGCAGATCGCGCTCCAACCCGGTAACGACACCGGGGCGGATGCGGATCGGCGCAAAGCGGTCCTGCGCGGGCACGGTGCGGCTCTGGATCCAGCGGATCGGCTGCAGCCCGTGGTCGCGGGTGACGACCAGATCGCCGACCTTCAGCGTCGCGATATCGCGCGCGCCGTGCGGTGTGGCGATCCGGGTGCCGGGAGTAAAGCAGATGATGTTCTCGATTTCCGAGAAGTTCAGGATCGTGCCGTCGTCCATCGTGACAGAGCCGGAGAAGGTCTCGTTTCCGTCGGCGTTGATGCCGTTGGACACTTTGACCAGCGTCGAAAGGTCCGCGTTGTCGCCTAGGACAAGTGTGTCGCCCTCAAGCGTGTTGGGGTTACCGTCGTCGGGGGTTTCGCCGCCGGAGCCGCCCATGATGGTGATCGTGCCGTTCGTCGGCTCGCCCAGATCCTCGAAGGTGAAGGTATCGTCGCCGGTGCCGCCGTCGATGCTGTCGGCCTCGGAGAACGTGATGCTGTCGTTTCCGGCACCGGTCTGGATCGTGTCGGCACCTGTGCCTGTCGTGGTGACGGTATCGTCGCCCGCGCCGGTGATCACGTCCTCGTTTCCGGCACCACCGGTGATCGTGTCGTCGCCGCTGCCGGTTTCGACCTGTTCGATTGCGCTGAAGGTGGCGGTGTCTGTGCCGTTGTCGATCGTGCCCGCTTCGGGGCCAGTGAATGTCACCGTGACATCCTCGGCCAGGTCCGATCCGTCGATGCGGTCACCACCGGTTTCCCCGGCTTCCCCGCCGAAGATTGCGTCGTTGCCAAACCCGTCGTTGATCACGACCGTGTCGTCGCCCGATCCACCCTGTACACGGTCATCGCCGGGGCCGCCGTCGATGGTGTCGTTGCCGCCACCGCCGAAAAGTGAATCGTCGCCGCCGGAGCCTGTAATCGAATCCGCGCCGCCGCCGCCGTAGACGGTGATCGGCGCATTCGCGGCAGAGGCGTCGACCGTGTCGTCACCCGCGCCCAGGTCAAGCGTTTCGATTTCGCTGAACGTCGCGGTCGAGGTGCCGTCGGTGATCGTGCCGGCTTCGTCGCCAGTCAGGATCGTGGTGGTGTCGTCACCTGTGGTCGAGACGATGGTGTCGCTGTCCGTGCCACCTTCACCACCGGTGATCGTATCGTTCCCGAACCCGGTGTCGAGCACGAAGCTGTCGGCGTCATCGCCACCGTCAAGGGCGTCGTTGCCCGCGCCACCGTTGATAGTGTCGTTGCCCGCGCCGCCGTCGATGGTGTCGTTGCCACTGCCGCCCAGCACGGTGTCGTTGCCGCCAGCGGCCTCGATCGAGGTTCCGACGGTGTCGTTGGAGGCATCGACGCTGTCGGCGTACTGCGTGCCTACGACGCCCTCGATCTGGCTGAACGTGCCATCCGAGCCGCTGGTACCGACGGTATAGGTGCCGGCCTCGTCGCCGGTAAAGTCGACGGTGACACCTTCGCCCGCGTCGGTGGTCGTGAAATCGACCACGTCGAAGTCGCCCGCGTTTTCACCGCCGGTGATGGTGTCGGTATCGGTGTCGTCATCCAGTGCAAAGGTATCGTTGCCGCTGCCACCGAATAGCGTGTCGTCGCCGCCGCTGCCCAGGATCCGGTCATCGCCGCCTTCGCCGAAGACAGTGTCGTTACCGGTGCCGCCGTCGACGGTATCGTTATCTGCGCCGGCATAGATTTCGTCGTTGCCGTCACCGGCTGAAATGCTGTCGTTGCCCGCGCCGGCCTCGATCAGGTCGTCGTTCGCGGTGTCGCCGGGCAGGATCGCATCGTCGTTGTCGACGATGTCGCCATCGGGGTCGCCCAGATAGCCGCCGTTGATCGTATCGTCACCGGCGGTGCCGGAGACTGTGCCGTCCGGTAGCGGGATGCCAATGGCGTTGAGGTAGAACGGATCGTCGGCAGCGACAGGCGAGATGCCGTTGAGCGTGATCATCTCGCCGTTGGGGAACGTCAGAACCGCGTTGCCGGCGCCGTCGTCGCTGACGGTGACATCGTTGGTGCGGACCGGTGTGCGGTCGGGGTTGCCGGGGGGCAGGTCGAACAGGTTCGTCGTATCGAGCGTGTCGATCCCGGTAAAGGTGCCGTCGCCGTTGGGCGTGGGGGCGTCGAAGCTGTTGATGACGTCGTCGCCGAACCCGTCCTGAAGGATGATGACATCGGCGTCGCTGTCTGGGCTTCCGTCGCCCAGGTCGAAGGTGTCGTTGCCCGCACCGCCGTTGACGGTGTCGGCCCCGCTGCCCAGCGTGACGGTATCGTTTCCAGCCGACCCGGTGACGCTGTCGTCGCCGCTGCCAAGGCGGACGTTCTCGATATTGTCGAACGTCGCGGTATTGCCGCCGGTGGTCAGGGTGCCGTTTTCGCCATCGGCCGCATTGATAGCCGAGAGGTTCAGTGTGGCGTCGGTCGTCAGCGCGCTGGCATCCAGCACGTCGATATCGCCATCGCCTGCGTCTTCGCCTCCGTCGATGGTATCGGTGCCGAACCCGTCGGTCAGAACGATGCGGTCATCGCCGGTGCCGCTGCTGATGCTGTCGTTGCCGGTGCCGCCGTCGATGGTGTCGCGACCGGTGCCGGTCGTGATGCTGTCGTTGCCGCTGCCCCCTTCGACGGTATTGTCGCCGCTGGTCGCGGAGATCGTGTCGTTGCCCGTGCCGCCATAAAGGCTGTCGTTGCCCGCACCGCCGATCAGCGTGTCGTTGCCACTGTCACCCGAAATGCTGTCGTTACCTGTGCCGCCGTCCATGCGGTCGTCGCCGGTGCCGCCGGAGATCCGGTCGTTTCCGGCATCGCCGGAGAGGCTGTCGTTACCGCTGTCGCCGCTGATCGAATCGTCGCCGGTGCCGCCATTGACGGTATCGTTCCCGTCGCCTCCAAGGACGGTGTCGTTGCCCGCGCCGGAATTGATGCTGTCGTTGCCAAGACCACCTTCGATATAGTCGCCTTCGGTCCCGCTGTCGGTGATGGTGTCGTTGCCCGCGCCACCGAAGACCGAGTCGCTGCCAGCGCCGCCGTTGATCGTATCGTTGCCGTCACCGCCAAGCACGGTGTCGTTGCCCGCGCCGGAGTTGATGCTGTCGTTGCCCAGCCCGCCGTCGATATAATCGCCTTCGGTTCCGCTGTCGGTGATCGTGTCGTTGCCGGTTCCGCCGAAGACCGAATCGCTGCCGGTGCCGCCGTTGATGGTATCGTTGCCGTCGCCACCAAGCACGGTGTCGTTGCCCGCGCCGGAGTTTATGCTGTCGTTGCCCGACCCTCCGTCGACATAGTCACCTTCGGTGCCGCTGTCCGTGATGGTGTCGTTGCCGGTCCCGCCAAAGAGCGAGTCACTGCCTGCGCCGCCGTCGACGGAATCGTTGCCGCCCTGGCCGTAGATCACATCGTTGCCGCCGTCGCCGGTGATGATGTCATCATTGCCGCCGTCGACGGGGACGGCGGAGGTGGTCATCTGCAGGTCGCCGATGCGGATCGCGTGCAGACCAAAGGACGGATCGGCGTTGTTGAAGTCAATTTCGATGCGGGACACCGGGCCAGCGACCGAGACCTGCACGAAGCCTTCGATGTCGGCTTCGGACACGTTGCCCGCGTTCGCGGCTGCCGTTGCGGTCGCGATGCCGTTCGGTGCGGTGGATGTCGCGACGCGGCTGGCGTCGCCCGCCGACATCGTCACGTTGATCAGGTTGTTGTTCGCGTCGTAGGCGCGCACGATCACCTGATCGCGGAACTGGTTGTCGAACTGGTCAATGTCGAACAGACCGAACGTGACGTTGTTGACCGTATTGGCATAACCACCCTGCGCCGCCGAGAAATTCAGCGTGGCGGTCACGGCGTTGGTGTTCGTTCCCGCCGCACCGCCGGTCAGGTTGATCGAGGAATTGTCGTTCAGACCGTTGTAGTTGTGCAGCGTATCCGTCGTCTCCATCGACGCTTCGGAGAAGTTCTGCTCCTGCGTGATCGTCGTGGTGACCTGGATCTGGCCATTGGCGGTTGTCCCGGTGACACCGCCCGTGATGCTGGTTTCGTCTACGATGCCCTGTTCCGACCATCGGAATTCAGTCTGGCCCGCGAACTGCCCCGGGGCCGTATCACCATAGATGACGTCGTTGCCCGATCCGCCGGAGATCGTGTCGCGCCCGAAGTTGGCGACCGACCCGTCACCGACGATAAAGTCGTTTCCGGTGCCGCCGTCGATACTGTCGTCGCCCTCGCCGCCGAACAACGTGTCGTTGCCGCCCTCGCCGCTGACGCTATCGTTGCCCCGGGCGGCATAGACGGTATCGCCGCCGCCGCCGGCCTGGATGATATCGTTGTTGTTGGACGGACGGTCGCTTTGCGGATCACCCGTATAGGACCCGTCGATCAGGTCACCGCCGGCGGTGCCGGTGACGGTGCCGTCGTAGAAATCCGAGTTCGCATGATCTGCATAGTTGAAGGCCGGAGCGCCGGTATCGGCATTCGGGTTGGAATCGTAGGCCAGCGTTTCATAGGTTCGCCCGACGATGAGCGGAATTTCCGACATCAGATAGGACCCGGCGGCATTGCCCTGTTCCACCTGGAACTGGACGACCTGGAAGACTTCGCCGGTTACGGTGTCGCGGACGGTCCAGGCCAGTTCTGCGTCGACCGTCGAATTCGTGGATTTTTGCCCGTTGAGGGTGACGTTCGCCGTCGCAAGTTCGCCACCGTTATTGTCGTCGTCAAGGTTCTGGCCGCCGACGCCTGCCTCGTTGTCGGTGATCGTCGCGCGGCCGGTCGCGTTCGCCGGGCCGTTATAGGTGTACGTGTTGCCGACGGTCGTGGAGAACGTGTTGTTGGTCGAGAAGTTGTAGAAAACGACATTGTGCTCAGGCATCAGAAAGACCCTCCGCGATCAGGACGCGGGGAGACGATCCCGACAAGAAAAAACAAAACACCTGACATTTCACTGCTCCGAACTTGCGCCCTGCGGCGCGGCCTTGGTCCGTACCCGGAACGCGGTCGCTCGGGTCGATTACAGGGAACCTAGTCAGTCGGCGTGGTCGGAGTGTGTGTCAATCAAGGCCAAAATGAGGAAAATCAGTTTCGGAGGGCGCTATTACTATATGTTTATCAATGGCTTGTCTGAGGGGTGCCCACTTTATGCCCCATTCTCGCGCTCTGCGTGTGCAGAGGCCACCCTGTGATTGTTTCCGGCAGCGAAATCGCCGCATTCTGTTAACCAAGCCCCTGATTTGCAATGATTTCAGGAACGTGTTTGCGGAATGCAAAGAAACCCTTCGTCGCCCGTGGCCAGGCATCGCGATCCATTGGCGCGACGATCGAAACGATGCGGGGGGCGGACCGCAGATTGCGCCACCCGTGCTGCATCAGCCAATCCCGGTTCGGCCCCACGGGCACGTGGCGGTGCACGACTTGTTGCAGGCCGTGATCGGCCACCCAGTCCGCAAGCCCCGTCGCGGTGCTGACCGGGACGGCCTCGGGAACGCGGTGCTGCCGTAGGTCGGCCTTGAAACGCGTCACCCGATCCGAGGGCGGGGCCGCACCCGTTGCGGCTGTCACGTTCAGCCGCGCCACGCTGACCGCGCCGTAATCCGGAAAGGTCGCATCCGGCGACAGGTCGTCATCGGTGACGAGAATCCCTGTTCGCAAGTCGGGGTCGACATGATCCGGTGCGGGCAGGGCGACCGGGTCGGGATGTGCCGGCCCCTCCAGCGGGACAGCTGTATCTGCAAGACCGGTCGGCGAAAACCGACCGCCTGTAAATTTTGTGATGTTCTCCGCCGTCGCCAGATAGGTCTTTCCGCGGGTCTGCAACCCGCCGACCCAGCGCCATGACAGTGTATTCGACGCCGGATCGCCATCCAGCAGATGCCGCAGAAAAAAATCCGCACCCAGCACCCAGGGCAGGCGCAGCGTGAAAATCCAGATCGACGCGAACCACATCCGCGCGTGATTGTGCAGATAGCCGGTTTCCGTCAATTCCCGCGCCCAGGCATCAAAACAGTCGATTCCGGTATCCCCGGTGCAGGCGGCCTTCCAGCGCTGGCGCAAACCGCTTTCGGTCTGGAGCCGGTTGTGGGCGGCGGACAGGTCCTGCAAGTAGAACGACCAGACCGTCGGGCGCATCTCCAGCCAGCCTTTCCAATAGGTGCGCCAGAATACCTCGGCGATGAACTTGTCAGCCTCTTCAACGCTGTGCATGGACAACACGGCGCCCAGCACCTCGGATTCCGTCACGACGCGGTGGCGCAAATAGGGTGACAGGCGGGACACGTTTTCGTGTCCCGGCAGGTCATGGTTGCGGCGTTGCGCATAGCGGATACCTGCGTCCGGCAGGAAGGCATTTAGCCGGGCGAGGGCGGCGTCGCGGGTCGGTTCGAAGTTCATGACCGCGAGGTAACGCGCAGCGGGTGCGGATCAAGTCACCTGCGCTCAGGCCATGACGCGGGCTTTGCTGACAGCCGCACAGTAGCACCCCAGCACCATGTCCCAACCTGTCAGATAGCTGCTGCTGACGGCATCGGCCGTCGGCCCCAATATCTCGAAACCGCCGTGGGTCAGCTCCAGCCTGCAGCCGTCGCCTTCGGTCGTGAACCGCAGGGTCACGACCGTGGCCTGGTCTTCGTCCTTGCCAGGAAACCAGCTGAACGCCGCGAATTTCCCCGGCTCCCACCCGATGATGCGCCCCCAAATATGGTCTGTGCCGTCTGCTCCGTGTTCGATGATCCGGCCGTCCTTGCCGGGCTCGACGGTAAGTTTCGGTGCCTTTCCCGCGCCGCCGGTGACGGAATGGCTTTGCACCGGCCACCAGCTGTCGAGTTTGTCGAAGAACAGATCGAACGCCTCTGCCGGGCTGAGTGGAACGGTGATGGATTTTTCGATGGGTTTCATGATCTTGTCTTTCCTTGTTGCGCATTCGCCTGGTCCCGCGCCGCACGCTGGAACGCGGCAAGCGCATCGTCCCAAAGGCTGTCGAGATACCGGCGCAGCGCGTCGGCGCCATGCGGGTCGATGGCATAGAGCCTGCGGTTTCCCTGCGGCGTGACCTGCAAAAGGCCCGCATCGGACAGCACGCGCAGGTGCTGACTGACCGCCGGGCGACTGACGGGCAAACCCTCGGCAAGCCGCCCGACGGGCAGCGCGCCGCCGCGCAACCGGTCCATGATCGCGCGGCGCGTCGGGTCGGCGAGGGCGTCTATTGCAAGTTCGTAAGTCATTACTTACTGTAAGCCTTGGCTAACGGATGCGTCAACCCCCGTGGCGGGCGCGGCACCGCTTCCGTTCTGCCGCTCTTGAAGCCCCTGACCGGCACCACTAAGACTCTGTCAGGATAAATGACGTACAGACGCCCCGAGCGTCCCCCTCACGAGGCAAAGCAGATGCAAGATCCAGTCGAAACCTACATGAATCTCGTCCCGATGGTGGTCGAACAGACCGCCCGTGGCGAACGTGCCTACGATATTTTCTCGCGCCTGCTGAAGGAACGGATCATCTTTCTCAACGGCCCCGTGCACGACGGGATGAGCCAGCTTGTCGTGGCGCAGTTGCTGCATCTCGAAGCCGAGAACCCCAAGAAAGAGATCAGCATGTACATCAACTCGCCAGGCGGCGTGGTGACATCCGGTCTGTCGATCTACGACACGATGCAATACATCAAGCCCAAGGTCAGCACGCTGGTGATCGGGCAGGCGGCCTCCATGGGGTCGCTGCTGCTGACCGCCGGAGAGCCGGGGATGCGGTTTTCGCTGCCCAACAGCCGCGTGATGGTGCACCAGCCCTCCGGCGGGTATCAGGGTCAGGCGACGGACATCATGATCCACGCGCAGGAGACCCAAAAGCTCAAGGACCGGCTGAACCAGATTTACGTGCATCACACCGGCCAGACCCTGAAAAAGGTCGAGGCCGCGCTGGAACGCGACAATTTCATGTCCCCCGAAGAGGCAAAGGACTGGGGCCTGATCGACGAGATCGTGGCGAACCGCGCAAAGGACGACGGGGACAGCTAAATCTTCATGAATTCGGGCGATTGTTTCGCTCTGGTCACGTCACGGGACACGGCGGCATTTTGGCGTTGTGGACCGTGTCGGGCTGCCCTAGTCTTTGGGAACCACGCATATTTTTGACCCATCGGCAGGGGAACGACATGGCGAACAATTCCGGCAACGACAGCAAAAACACGCTCTATTGCAGCTTCTGCGGCAAGAGTCAGCATGAGGTGCGCAAGCTGATCGCCGGTCCGACCGTTTTCATCTGCGACGAATGCGTCGAGCTTTGCATGGACATTATCCGCGAAGAAACGAAATCCGCAGGGCTGAAAGCAGGTGAGGGCGTGCCGACGCCGACCGAAATCTGTCAGGTGCTGGATGACTACGTGATCGGCCAGATGCACGCCAAGCGCGTGCTGTCGGTGGCGGTGCACAATCACTACAAGCGCCTGAACCACGCCGAAAAATCCGACATCGAACTGGCGAAATCCAACATCATGCTGATCGGCCCCACGGGCTGCGGCAAGACGCTGCTGGCGCAGACGCTGGCGCGCATCCTCGACGTGCCGTTCACGATGGCCGACGCCACGACCCTGACCGAGGCCGGTTACGTGGGTGAGGATGTGGAGAACATCATCCTCAAGCTGTTGCAGGCCTCCGAATACAACGTGGAGCGCGCGCAGCGCGGCATCGTCTATATCGACGAGGTCGACAAGATCACCCGGAAGTCTGACAACCCGTCGATTACCCGTGACGTGTCGGGCGAGGGTGTGCAGCAGGCCTTGCTGAAGATCATGGAAGGCACCGTCGCCTCCGTACCGCCGCAGGGCGGGCGCAAGCATCCGCAGCAGGAATTCCTGCAGGTGGATACGACGAATATCCTGTTCATCTGCGGCGGGGCCTTTGCGGGCCTCGACAAGATCATCAGCCAGCGCGGCAAGGGCCGTGGCATGGGCTTCGGTGCCGACGTGAAGGACGTGGACGAACGCGGCGTGGGCGAGGTGTTCACCGATCTGGAGCCCGAAGACCTGCTGAAATTCGGCCTGATCCCTGAATTCGTCGGTCGTCTGCCCGTGATCGCGACGCTGACCGATCTGGACGAGGACGCGCTGATCACGATCCTGACCCAGCCCAAGAACGCGCTGGTCAAGCAGTATCAGCGCCTGTTCGAGCTTGAGGATACCAAGCTGACCTTTACCGACGACGCGCTGACCGCCATCGCCAAACGTGCGATCGAACGCAAGACCGGTGCGCGGGGCCTGCGGTCCATCATGGAGGATATCCTGCTGGATACCATGTTCGATCTGCCCGGGATGGATACGGTGACAGAGGTTGTCGTGAACGAGGAGGCGGTGGGCCGCGATGCCGCACCCCTGATGATCCACGACGACAAGAAAAAGCACAAAGAACCGGCGACAGCTAGCTGATGGCTGTCCGGCGAATACCTTCCGGCGGGGAATACGAACCGAAGATCGGGTATTGCCGCGCGGTTGTCGCGGGCGGGTTCGTGCATGTCGCGGGCACCTGCGGCAAGGGCGATACGGTTGTCGATCAATGTGCCGATGCGCTGCGGATCATCGGCGAAGCCTTGGACAAGGCGGGTGCCAGCTTTGCCGATGTCGTGCGTGTCACCTATATGCTGCCGGACCGGAACACGTTCGAACCCTGCTGGCCGCTGCTGCGCGACGCTTTCGGGGACAACCCGCCAGCCGCGACGATGATCGAATGCAACCTGATTACGCCCGCGGATCTGATCGAGATCGAAGTAACGGCGCTCGCCTCCGTGGACTAGACCTTTCCGTCCGTTTCGGGCATGACACGATCAACGCTATCGGAGACACCCCATGGGCATCGGTCATACTCTCAAACGCATCTTCACCTGGTGGGACGGTCAGACCTTCGGCACGCAGTTGTGGACCTGGCGCAAGGGTGAAAAGGTCGGCGAGGATGCGCAGGGGAACATCTTTTACCGCAATGCCGACGACAGCCGCCGCTGGGTGATCTATAACGGCGATATCGAGGCGTCGCGTGTCGACCCGGACTGGCACGGGTGGCTGCACCGCACCTGGGACGAGCCGCCGTCGGAGGCGCCGATCCAGCACAAGCCGTGGGAAAAGCCGCATCAGGAAAATCTGACCGGCACGGCACTGGCCTATGCGCCCGCCGGATCGCTGCGCCAGCCGACGCCGAAACCACGCAGCGATTACGAGGCGTGGTCGCCCGAATAGGCCCGCGTTTTGATTCGGACAGGAGTGTGATCCATGCGTGAGAACGCGACAGAGGTCATCGTCGGCGGCGTCGTTCTGGCGGCTGCCATCGGATTTGGCGTCTATGCCGCGCAGGCTGCTGGCCTTGGGCAGGCTGGCGGCACCTATCCGCTGACGGCCAGCTTTCGCTCTGTCGAGGGGATCACCGTGGGCAGCGATATCCGGCTCGCTGGCGTCAAGATCGGCAGTGTGAGCGACATCAGCCTCAACCCTGATACCTTTCGCGGTGACATGACACTGGCAATGGCCGACGGCGTCGCCATACCGGATGACAGCGCGGTCGTCGTGGCGTCCGAAGGACTGTTGGGCGGCAATTTCATCGAGATCGTGCCAGGCGGATCGCTCGACAATTTTGCGCCGGGCGCAGAGATCGAGGATACGCAAGGCGCGGTCAGCCTGATTTCCCTGTTGCTGAAATTCGTCGGCGGGGAGGATGACGCATGATCCGGCTGCTGACGCTTTGTCTTGTGCTATGCGCGCCTGCGGCCATCGCGCAGCAGGCAAGCTCCGGCACCGGGGGCGAGTTGCGCGTTCTCGACAAGGTCACGGGCAGTGTCACCGACGTCTCGCTTGCACGGGGGGCCAGTCGGCAACTGGGCCATTTGCGCCTGACGCTCGAAGACTGCCGCTATCCCAGCGCCAATCCGTCGGGTGATGCCTATGCGGCGCTGACGGTGTGGTATCGGCAGGATGAACAGCCTTTCTTTACAGGCTGGCTGATCGCCTCGTCCCCCGCGTTGAGCGCGGTGGATCATCCGCGCTACGATATCTGGGTGTTGCGCTGCATGACGTCCTGAGCGTCGGGCACGGCGCCCTGCGCATGAAAATGTGCGGCGTGCTGTGTCGCATCGTCAAGCATCAGCCGATATTGCGCGCGCGGAACTTCGATCGCGCCAAGCGATGCAAGATGCGCGGTGATGAACTGTGTGTCGAACAGGCGAAAGCCGCCCGTTCGCAACCTGTCGACCAAATAGGCCAGCGCCGTTTTCGATGCGTCGCGCGCGGTGCTGAACATGCTTTCGCCGAAAAACGCAGCGCCGACAGTGACGCCATAGACGCCACCCACAAGTCTGCCATCCTCCCAGACTTCGGCGCTATGGGCATGGCCCTGCGCGTGCAGTGCCACATAGAGATCGAAAATAGTGGTGTTGATCCAGGTATCGTCGCGGTCGGCACAGCCATGGACGACATCGGCAAAGGCTACATCGAAGGTGACCCGGAACCGGCCACTGCGCAGCGTCTTGCGCAAACTGCGCGAAATATGGAATTGGTCGAGCGGCAGGACACCACGAAACCGGGGATCGACCCAGAATACCTCCGGATCGTCACGGCTTTCTGACATCGGAAAGACACCGGCGCGATAGGCATGCAGCAGCAGCGCCGGCGTCAGGCGCGTGTCATCCGGCATCGCCGATCCGTCCTAGCCCAAGTTGGTTTCCAGCCAATGTTCCAGCCAGTGAATGTTGTAATCGCCGGTCTGGACGGCTTCCTCGGCCAGCAAGGCGTGGAACAGCGGCACGGTCGTGTCGACGCCGTCGACGATCAACTCGCCCAGCGCACGGCCCAGCCGGGCGAGCGCCTCGGGCCGGTCGCGGCCATGCACGATCAGCTTGCCGATCAGGCTGTCGTAATAGGGCGGGATCCGGTAGCCATCGTAAAGCGCGCTGTCCATCCGCACGCCAAGGCCGCCGGGCGCATGGTACTGCGTGATCGTGCCAGGGCAGGGCGAGAAGCTGGGCAGCTTTTCCGCGTTGATCCGCACCTCGATCGCGTGACCGTTGATCTTCAGGTCGTCCTGCGTGAACGACATCGGCAAGCCGGAGGCGACGCGCAGCTGTTCGCGCACCAGATCGACGCCGAAGATACCTTCGGTCACCGGGTGTTCCACCTGCAGGCGGGTGTTCATCTCGATGAAATAAAACTCGTCGTTTTCGAACAGGAATTCGATGGTGCCCGCACCGATATAGTTGATCTTGGCCACGGCATCGGCGCAGACCTTGCCGATGCGCGCGCGCAATTCGGGCGTGATGCAGGGGCCGGGGGCCTCTTCGAACACCTTTTGGTGGCGGCGCTGCAGGGAACAGTCACGCTCGCCCAGATGGACCGCGTTGCCCTTGCCGTCGCCGAAGACCTGAATTTCGATGTGGCGCGGCGTGGTCAGGTATTTCTCGATATAGACCTCGTCGTTGCCGAAAGCGGCCTTGCCCTCGGCCCGGGCGGAGTGGAAAGCGCTTTCCATTTGTGCGGCCGTCTGCGCGACCTTCATGCCGCGCCCGCCGCCGCCCGCCGTGGCCTTGATGATCACCGGATAGCCGATCTCTGCGCCGATGCGCTGCGCATCCTTGAGCGTCGGCACGCCGCCGTCCGATCCTGGCACGCAAGGCACGCCCAGTGCCTTCATCGTGTCCTTGGCGGTGATCTTGTCACCCATGACGCGGATGTGTTCGGCGGTGGGGCCGATGAAGGTCAGGTCGTGATCCTCCACCGCTTGCACGAAGGCCGCATTTTCCGACAGAAAGCCATAGCCGGGGTGGATCGCCTGCGCGCCGGTGATTTCGCAGGCCGAGATAATGGCGGGGAAGGACAGATAAGACTGGCCCGATGGCGGCGGGCCGATACAGATCGCCTCGTCTGCCATGCGCACATGCATCGCGTCACTGTCGGCGGTGGAATGCACCGCGACCGATTTCACGCCCATCTCGCGGCAGGCCCGCACGACGCGCAGGGCGATTTCACCACGGTTGGCGATCAGGATTTTGTCGAACATGGGGTGCCCCTTATTCGATGATCACGAGGGGCGCGCCAAATTCGACCGGCCCGCCGTCCTCGACCAGAATGCGCTTGATCGTGCCGGAGCGGGGGGCGGGGATCTGGTTCATCGTCTTCATCGCCTCGATGATCAGGATCGTGTCACCTTCGCTGACAGTCTTGCCCACTTCCGAGAAGGGCGGCGCGCCGGGTTCGGGGGACATATAGACGGTGCCGACCATCGGGGATGTCACGGCGCCGGGGTGGCTGGAGGGATCGTCGCTGGCAGCGGCCGGTGCCGTTGCGGGCGCTGGGGCCGGTGCCTGCGGTGCCGCCGCGGCGGCGGGGGCGGCCTGCACCTGTGGTGCGGGGGGCGCATAGCGGCTGACCTTGACGTCGAGGCTGTCATTTTCGCTGTAGTCGCGCTTGACGCGTAACTCGCTCAGATCATTGGCGCGCAGCAGTTCGGCAAGCGCCTGGATGAATGTGACGTCACTGTCGTGGGTGGTCTTGTTGCTCATGTGGTCCTCGGCCCATTTCCCATTCCGTGCGACGTACCGGAAGTAACGCCACGTCGTGTCCCCGTTATAGGGGAACTCTGCGGCAGTGGAAAGCGGGCCTTGCGGTCACACGGCAGCGGTGAAAGGCGCCTGCCGGTGGCCTCTGGAACGGCAGCGTTTCTGAGGTGGTGGGCGCAGTCGGCGGGGTATTTTGGCGCAAGCAAAAACATTGCCGCCATTGGACCCCGGCTGGGCAATCGTTGCGAGTTTCGATGAGCGTGTATGGGCAACAGGCAGACCAACGCACAAATCGTCGTTCGGTCGACGCAGCGTTTCCGCACCTCCGAAAGTTGACCACCCGGCAGCGCGGCAGGCGTCGTTATCCGCGCACGTTCGGCGCTATAGCTTGGGATGGCCCGTGCGGCAGCATGCTGACGCCGAAGGGTTTCAGCGTTCGCTCCGGCCCCGCGACGGCCAAACCCGGATCGGTGATCCGCGCGCGATTGACGGCGGCGACCGCCGTCAGGCTGGCCGGTGGCGGGAGCGGGACATAGGGCTGCGGATCGCGCGCCAGGGCGGCCGCGTCGGCGACTGGGCGTGTGTCTGCGATATGCACCGGGGCCTGGGTGCTGCGGGGCGTCATTACGGGCGCGAGATGGCTGTCCACGGGAACCTCTCAATCAGGGCAGGTTACGGATTGCCCCGAAAATGCCATCAGGAAATTACGAAACCCTTAAGCGCCGCAACCCGCGCCGCGGCCGTCAGATCGCTAGGTATTTCGCGCGCAGCGCCTCGTCATCCAGCACATCCTTCGCGGAGCCGTCATAGACGACGGTTCCTGTGTCGAGAATCACGGCCCGGTCCGCAAGTTTCAACGCCGCGACGGCGTTTTGTTCGACGATCACCGTGGTGATCCCCTGATCACGGATGATATTCAGCGTCTTGGCGATTTCCTGAACGATCACGGGGGCAAGACCCTCGTAGGGTTCGTCCAGCAGCAGGACCTTGATGTCGCGGGCCAGTGCGCGCGCGATCGCCAGCATCTGCTGCTCGCCGCCGGAAAGGGTGACCCCCTCCTGCTTGCGCCGCTCGCCCAGTCGCGGGAACAATCCGTAGATCCGGTCGAGAGACCAGCCGACAGGTGGCGCGATCTGCGCAAGTTCAAGGTTTTCCTCGACCGTGAGGCCGGGAATGATCCGCCGATCTTCCGGCACCAGCGCGATGCCGGCCTGTGCGGCCTCGAAACTTTTCATCTGGTGCAGCGGCTTGTGATCGAGCCAGATTTCCCCGTGGCGCAGCGCGGGATCGTCCAGCCGTGCGATGGCACGCAGGGTCGATGTCTTGCCCGCGCCGTTACGGCCCAGAAGCGCCAGGATTTCGCCCTCGTGGATGTCGAAGCTGACGTTCTGGACGATATAGCTTTCGCCGTAATAGGCCTCGATTTCCCAGACGCTGAGGAATTTGGGATGCGTGGCGGCATTGTTCACGTTCTTGTCGAATGGGGCGTTCATCGTTTTCTCCGTGCCACGAATTTTCGGCGAAAATTCGTTTCTCATGATTTTTCGCGAAAAATCGGGCGTCAGACCTGCGCTTCACCCAGATAGGCTTCGCGCACCTTGGGGTGACCCTTGATGTTCTCGGGCGTCTCCTCGACCAGCGGTGTGCCCTGGGCCAGCACCGTGATCCGTTCGGCGAGCGAAAAGACGACGTGCATGTCATGCTCGATGATCGCCATGGTGATGTCGCGCTTTTCCTTGATTTCCTTGAGCAGGTCGATGGTGTTGTTGGTATCGGCCCGCGCCATGCCGGCCGTGGGTTCATCCAGCAGCAAAAGCCGCGGTTCCTGCACAAGGCACATCGCCATTTCCAGCCGCCGCTTGTCGCCGCGCGACAGGGAGGCGGCAGTCATGTGGCGTTTGTCCGCCATGTTCACATCCGCCAGGATCGCCTCGGCCTGTTCATGAATATCGGTTTCGTGCTTCACGCTTTCGATGGCGTGCATCCGGAACGCGCCGTCGCGCTTGGCAAAGCAGGGGATCATCACGTTCTCGAACACGGTCAGATCGGCAAAGATTTCCGGCGTCTGGAACACCCGGGAAATCCCCATCTGGTTGATCTCGTAGGGCTTGCGCCCCAGCACCGACTGCCCGTCGAAAGTGACCGATCCACTGTCGGGGATCAGCTTGCCCACCAGCACGTTGAGCAGGGTGGATTTGCCGGCCCCATTCGGGCCGATTATGGCGTGGACGGTGTTTTCCTGCACGCTCAGGTTCACGTCACCCAGCGCCTGCAGCCCGCCGAAACGCTTGTTGACGCCTTTGACTTCGAGGATACCCATGATCTTTCCCTATTCCGCAGGCTTCGTGGTGGCGTCCGCCGCATCGTCGGCGGATTTCTTGCGCCGAAACCGGCGACCGATCCGCTGACCCAACTCGACCAGCCCGCCGGGCACGAAGATCACGACCAGCATGAACACCAGTCCCAGCGTCAGGTGCCAGGCATGGCCGACAAAGAAGTTGGCCATGATATAGACCAGCCCATCCTCCAGCCAGTCGGGCAGCACGCCGAGCCAGGTGTGCAGCTGCGCCTCGCTGATCGACGACAGGATCTTCTCCATATACTTGATCGCACCCGCACCCAGGATCGGCCCCAGCAGCGTGCCCGCACCACCCAGGATCGACATGATCACGATGGTGCCGCTTTCGGTCCAGAACATGCGCTCCGCCCCGGCCTGCGCGTCCATCGCGACCAGCAGACCACCGGCGAGGCCGGCATAGAGGCCGGAAATCACGAAGGCCGCCAGCATGTAGGGTTTCTTGTTGAGACCGGTGTAGGACATGCGCTGACTGTTGGACTTGATCGCGCGCAGCATCATGCCGAAGGGCGAGCGGAAGATGCGGATCGAGATGTAGAAGCTGATGATCAGGATGATCGCGCAGAGGTAATAACCCGCCTCGAAGGTAAAGGACCAACCTCCGATATCGAGGTCGGTCTTGCCGTTGAGGTCGATCCCGAAGAGGTGCGGCACGGTCAGCCCGTCCTCGCCGCGCAGGATCATCGGATCGCGCGTCGGGTTGGGCGACAGGTTCGTCTCGCCGCCGGTGATCGGCGTCAGCACCGAATAGCTCAGCCGGTATGCCATTTCGGCAAAGGCCAGCGTCAGGATCGAGAAATAGATGCCGGTGCGCCGCAGGGAAATCCAGCCAATGACCAGCGCGAACAGGCCGGTGACGATGATCGCCATGGGGATCGCGAAGATCACGTTGAAGTTCAGCAGCTTGTACGTCCACATCGCGGTGTAGCTGCCGATCCCGATAAAGGCCGCATGGCCAAAGGACAGATAGCCTGTCAGCCCGAACAGGATGTTGAACCCGATCAGCACGATCCCGAAGATCGCGAACAGCTGCATCAGCGCAGGGTATCCCGCGTTCAGAAAACTGAGCGTGTTGTTTTCGGGGAACGGGTTCAGCAGGAAGGGGGCTGCAAGGGCCATAAAGGCGACGAGCAGCAACAGAAGAAAGTCGCGTTTGTTCAGTCCCAGCATGGCTTAGTCCTCCATGACGCCCTTGCGGCCCAGCAGGCCACGCGGACGGGTAAGTAGAATGATGATGGCGATCAGGTAAATCGCGATCTGGTCGATCCCGATGATCAGGTTGGCCAGCAGACCGGTCGTATCCAGACCGAGGAAGTCGACAGTCGCCGTTTTCCATGTCGGCAGGGACGCGAAGCTTTGCACGATGCCCAGCAGGAAGCCTGCCAGCACCGCGCCGGGCAGGGACCCCATGCCGCCGACGACGACCACGACGAAGCAGGGCACCAGGTATTCCATGCCGAGGTTGTAGCTGGGGGCCTGGATCGGCGCGAACATCACGCCAGCCACACCCGCGACGGCGGCCGCAAGGCCGAACATCAGCGTGAAATAGCGGTTGATGTTGATGCCCAGCATCCCCACCGTCTCGCGGTCGGCCATACCGGCGCGCACGACCATACCGAAGGTGGTGAACTGCAGGAAAGCAAAGACCCCGGCGATGATCGCCACGGAGAAGAAGAAATAGACGATCCGCCAGGCACTGTAGGTGATCGTGCCCATGTCGTAGCCAAGATAGACGCCCAGATCGACGGCCTTGCTCAGCGTGTCGGGCATCGGTGCTTGGATCGGGTTGGCCCCGTAGAGTGCGCGGATCAGGTCACCCAGAACGATCGCCAGGCCGAAGGTCACGAGGATCTGGTCGGCGTGGGGGCGGTGATAGAAATGCCGGATCAGCCCGCGCTCCATCGCCCAGCCGATGAACACCATGATCGGGATCGACACGAAAATCGCCAGCGGCACCGACCAGTCGCTTAGCCAGTTGCCGACATTCTCGCCGAACCAGACTGAAAAATAGGAGGTTTCGACCATAAGAGGATTGCCGAGGAAGTCGGTCTGACTCGGGTCCTCGACCACGCTGACAAGTTTGAAAAAGTCGTCGTTGCTGCCGATTTCGCCGATGTCGCCCAGAAGATCGGTCATCATCACGGCGATGAAGGCACCGATCATGAACAGCGCGCCGTGCGCGAAATTCACGACACCCAGCGTGCCGAAAATAAGTGTCAGGCCAAGGGCGATCAGCGCATAGGCAGAGCCGCGATCAAGCCCGTTGACGATTTGTTGGATGATTTCTTCCATTGTCCCGCCCCAAAGACTGCCATGCCCGCAAGACGGCGTGGCCTTGGTGATGCGCCCCCGCCCGAACGGGCGGGGACGTCGATTGCCTGGTAGTCCGACTTAGGCGCCGGGGTTGCACTCGCCCAGTGTCGCTTCCGCGCCACCGAATGCGGGGTGGTCGGGTGCGTACTCGACCTGCGCGCGTGGTGTCACCTCGACGATTTCCAGCGTATCGTACTGGTTCGACGGGTTCTCCTTGCCCTTCACGACCAGCACGTCCTTGAAGCACTGGTGATCCGCGCCGCGATAGGATGTCGGGCCGTTGCCCATGCCGTCGAAGTCGAAGTCTTCGAGCGCCTCGACCACGGCACAGGGGTTGAACGACCCCGCACGGGTGACCGCATCCGCATAAAGCAGCGTCTGCACATAGCAGGTGTGTGCTGCGTTCGATGGCGGACGACCATACTTTTCACCGAAGGATTTGGTGAAGGCGGCTGTGCCTTCGTCCTCGAGCTGCCAGTTCCAGTTCATCGACCCCAGGATACCCTGAATGTTGGCACCGGCACCGGCGGCCATCAGTTCGGAGTAGAGCGGCACGACGATTTCCATCTGCACACCGTCGACCATGCGGTCGCGGATACCGGCCTGGATCGCCTGTGTGAGCGAGTTCACCATGTCCCCGCCGTAGTGGTTCAGGACCAGCACGTCGGCGCCGGAGTTCAGCACAGGCGTGATGTAGCTGTTGAAGTCACCGGCACCCACGGGTGTCAGCACCGTCTCGGTTGTTTCCCAACCCATCGCCTCGGTCGAGGCCTGCACCGCGTCCTGGGTGGTGTAGCCCCAGTTGTAGTCGGCGGTCAGGTGATAGGCGCGCCGCTGATCGCCGTAGGCGTTCTTGAGCACGGGGGCCAGGGCCGCACCGGACATATAGCTGTTGAAGAAGTGACGGAAACCGTTGGCCTTGCGGTCCTTGCCGGTCGTGTCGTTGGAGTGTGTTAGACCGGCCATGAAGATGATCCCGGCCTCCTGGCACAGCGCCTGCACAGCCACGGCCACGCCCGAGGACGAGCCACCGTTGACCATGATCACGCCTTCGCGTTCGATCATCTGCTGCGCGGATGCCCGCGCCACGTCGGATTTGGTCTGCGTGTCACCGGTGACGAATTCGACCTTCTTGCCCAGGATACCCGTGCCGTCGAGGTTCTTTTCGGAGAAGGTGTTCAGCATACCGCCGTCACCCATGCCGTTCAGGTGCTCGACCGCAAGCTCCTGTGCGCGCAGCTCGTCCAGGCCTTCTTCGGCGTAGGGGCCGGTCTGGGGCACGTTGAAGCCGATTTTGACGGTGTCGCCCTGCGGCGCGTTGGTAAAGCCCGAATGGCCGTCCGCGCGCAGATAGGTGGGCAGCATCAGGCCGGCGCCGGCGAAGGCCCCGGTTTTCAGCACGCCGCGACGCGAGAAATTGGATGTGGACATGAAAATCCTCCCTTTGTGTGATGTGCTGGCCGGGCCTCCCACCCGGACAACCTGCACCTTTTGCTCAGTGCTGCGGGCATTGTTGGTGGGAATGCCCCATTCTCCAACAGGGCTTTGGAGCGGCTGGACATTTTTGTAAATTAATGCACAGATGCTGTAACCAATCTGTAAACCAAACCTCACGCAGGCGCAGAAAGCACTTGAAAGAAAAGCGATATTCGACATGCCGCCGTCCGCGCTGACCGGGACACGCATCCGCGACCGCAGGCTTGACCTCAAACTGCGGCAGGCCGACGTGGCGCAGGCCGTGGGGATATCACCGTCGTATCTCAATCTGATCGAGCACAACAAACGCAGAATCGCGGGCAAGCTGCTCGCGGCGCTGGCACGGGAGCTTTCGGTCGATGCCGCCGTGCTGACCGAAGGCGCGGATCACGCGCTTGTCGATGCCTTGCGCGCGGCGGCCGCGGATAGCCGCGTGGCGGCCGAAACCGACCGCGCCGATGAATTTGCGACGCGCTTTCCCGGCTGGGCCCGCGTCATCGCCGTGCAGACCGAACGGCTGGCCAAGGCGCGCGCGCATGCCGATGCGCTGCGCCACCGCACGCAGTTCGATCCCGGCCTGGCCCATGCCCTGCACAGTGTCATCTCTGCCGTGACCTCGATCCGGTCGACCGCGGATATTCTGGTCGGGGACGACAGGATCGATGCCGACTGGCAGGCGCGGTTCCATCAGAACCTGCATGCCGAAAGCCTGCGGCTGGCGACCGAGGCCGAGGCACTGATCGCATCGCTGAACACGCCCGACGGGGCGACGCATGACGGCCGCTCGCCCGCGGATGAGGTCGAGGCGTACCTGCTGGCGCATGACTTTGTGTTCGATACATTCGAAACCGGCACGGACAGCACGGCGGCTGAAACCATCCGTGCCGCACGGGGCAGCGTTTCACCCGCCGCTGCGGACCTGCTGACGGACCGGTTGACGCAGTTGCATGGGCTGGCGCAGCGGTTCCCGCGTGCATCGTTCGAGCCTGCGGCACGGGACTGCACCCATGACCCGCTGCGTCTGGCACATGCGCTCGACGCCGCACCCGCCGATGTCATGATCCGGCTCGCCATGCTGGACCCGGACCGTGGCCACCCACCGATGGGACTTGCGGTCTGCGACGGGGCAGGGGTGATCACCTTGCAGAAACCGGTGCCCGGCTTTGCCCTGCCGCGGCAGGGCGGGGGCTGTCCGCTTTGGCCGCTCTATCGCGCGCTGGGCCAGACGCAGGTGCCGCTGCGCGGACAGGTGACGCTGCCCGACGCCACGGCTACGCGGCTGATGTGCTATGCGGTCGCTACCGCGCCGCGCGCGCCCGCGTTCGACGCGCCGGTGATCTGGCAGGCCACGATGCTGGTCATCCCCGATCCGCCGCCCGATGCCGCACCGCCCCTGCCCGTCGGCATGACCTGCCGTGCGTGCCCCCGCGCAGGCTGTCCCGCCCGCCGCGAACCGGCCCTTGCCTAACACCCCAGCGCGTCTGTCCCTTTGACAGCCCGTGCAAACCGCCCGTAAGTTCGACGAGGGCAAGGTGTCGGTCGGGGAGGTCGGTCGCTGTTGCCGCTGGGGAGAGGGATGACCGGGCCATGAACAAGCGTGTCCTGTTGATCGAGGATGAACCGAACATCATCGAGGCTATCAGCTTTATCCTGTCACGGGATGGCTGGACCGTGCATGTGCACGAGGATGGTGCGACGGCGATGGACAAGGTCCGCGCGACACCGCCCGATGTCATCATCCTCGACGTGATGCTGCCGGGGCGCAGCGGGTTCGACATCCTGCGCGACCTGCGCGCCGATCCTGTGTCGGAAGGAACGCCGGTGATGATGCTGACCGCGCGCGGCCAGAAGAAAGATCGCGATCTGGCCGAGCGACTGGGGGCCACGCTGTTCCTGACGAAACCGTTCTCGAACACCGAAATCCGCGATCATGTCCGCACCCTGATCGAGGGCGGGTGATGCGCCCGGGTCGGCAGGTCTTTCTGGCGCGCAAGTCCTATCGCCAGCGACGCCTGCGCGATGTCGCGCGGGTCCTGCCGATAGCGGGCATCATCCTGTGGCTGTTCCCGCTGATGGGCGGGTCATCGAGTGCCACCAGCCGTGTCGGGCTTTATATCTTTGCCGTCTGGGTCCTGCTGATCGCGTGCACCGCGCTGGTCACCGCGCGACTAAAGCCTATGGACGATGCAGAGGATGCGGCACCCCGGCAGGACGGCCCCTGATGGCGAATTTCAATCTGATCGTCGCGGTCTCGCTCAGCTACGTGGCTTTCCTGTTTCTGATCGCCTTTCTGGCCGAACGCCGTGCCGCACGCGGGCAAAGCCGCTGGCTCAACTCGCCGGTGATCTACACGCTGTCGCTGTCGATCTATTGCACCGCCTGGACGTTCTACGGCGCGGTCGGCTACGCCGCCCGGTCAGGGCTGGAATTCGTGACGATCTATCTGGGCCCGACGCTGGTGATGATCGGCTGGTGGTGGCTGTTGCGACGGCTGGTCTGGATCGGGCGCACGCAGCGGATCACCTCGATCGCTGACCTGATCTCCAGCCGTTTCGGAAAATCCACGATGCTGGGCGTGATCGTGACCATTCTCGCCGTCATCGCCGCCACGCCCTACATCGCCCTGCAGCTGCAATCGGTGACCCTGTCGTATTCCGTTTTCGCCACGGCCGGCGGGCAGACATGGGCCAGCGATGATCTGAACGCCGCAGCCCTGTGGGTCGCGGTCGGGCTCGCGATCTTCACCGTGCTCTTCGGGACGCGCAACCTCGATGTGAACGAGCGGCACCACGGCATCGTCATCGCCATCGCGGTCGAGGCGGTCGTGAAGCTGCTGGCGCTGGTTGCGGTCGGGCTGTTCGTGGTCTGGGGCGTGGCGGGCGGCGCCGCGGCGACCATGGCGCAGATCGACGCGTCCGAGATCGCGACGTGGAACCAAAGCGGCAGCCGCTGGGTCACGCTGATCTTTCTGTCCGGTGCGGCCTTCATCTGCCTGCCCCGGATGTTCCAGGTGCTGGTGGTCGAGAACGGCGACGAACGCAACCTCGGCGTCGCCAGCTGGGCGTTCCCGATCTACCTGATGCTGATGTCGCTTTTCGTGGTGCCGATCGCGGTGGTGGGGCTGAACCTGCTGCCTGCCGGATCGAACCCGGACCTTTTCGTGCTGACCATCCCGCTCAGCGAAGGGCAGGACAGGCTTGCGATCCTGTCGTTTCTGGGCGGGTTCTCCTCCGCGACCTCCATGGTGATCGTGGCGACGATCGCGCTGGCCACCATGGTGTCCAACCATATCGTCGTGCCGATCTGGCTGAACGCGCGCCCGGTGGGGGCCGCGATCTCCGGCGATGTGCGCAAGGTCATCGTGCGTGCGCGCCGGCTGTCGGTCGCGGGGATCCTTGCGCTGGGCTATGTCTATTTCCGGCTGTCTGGTGGCGGCGGAGCGTTGGCAGCCATCGGTCTTGTCTCGTTCAGCGGTGCGGTGCAGGTGCTGCCCGCGCTGATCGGTGGTATCTACTGGCGCGGGGCGACCCGGATCGGTGCGGCGCTCGGGTTGTTGACCGGGTTTGTCGTCTGGACCTGGACGCTGTTCCTGCCCTCCATCGGCGGTGACTGGCCGTTTCTGGCCGATGTCATGCGCGACGGTCCGTATGGTTTGGCGTGGCTGCGCCCGCAGGCGCTGTTCGGGATCACAGGGATCGACCCGCTGGTGCATGGGCTGCTCTGGTCGATGCTGCTGAACGCGGCGATGTTCTTTCTGGGATCGGTGCTCAGCTTTCCGACGCCGATGGAACGGTTGCAGGGCGCCCAGTTCGTCAACGTCTACGAACAATCCTCCGGCGGGCAGGCCTGGACAGGGGGGGCGGCCAATGCCGAGGACCTGCTGGTCATGGCGCAGCGGATCATCGGCGCGACCGAGGCGCAGCAGATTTTTCAACGCGAGGCCATCCAGCAGGGCAAGGACGGCTATCTGCCCGATGTCACTCCGCATTTCGTGGCCCGGCTGGAACGTGATCTTGCCGGGTCGGTGGGGGCCGCGACGGCCCATGCGATGATCGGTCAGTTGACCGAGGGTGCGACGGTCTCGGTCGAGGACCTGATCGCGGTGGCCGACGAGACCGCGCAGATTCTGGAATACTCCTCGCGGCTGGAGGAAAAATCGACCGAGCAGGAGCGCACGGCGCTGGCACTGCGCGAGGCGAACCAGAAGCTGACGGCCCTGTCGATCCAGAAGGATGCCTTCCTCAGCCAGATCAGCCACGAGTTGCGCACGCCGATGACCTCGATCCGCGCGTTCTCGGAGATATTGCGCGATGGCGGCATGGATGAGGCGGCGCAGGCGCGCTATGCGGGTATCATCTTTGATGAGGCCGTGCGCCTGACCCGGTTGCTCGACGATCTGCTGGACCTTGCGGTTCTGGAAAACGGTCAGGTCACGCTGCAGGCGGAAAACGGATTGTTGTCGGATGTGCTGGACCGGGCGGTGCAGGCCGTTGCCGGATCCGGCCAGGATCTCAGCATCCGGCGCGATGGACCGGCGGGCCGTGTTCGCCTGCACACCGATCTGGACCGTCTGGCCCAGGTTTTCATCAACCTGATCACCAATGCGGCGAAATACTGCGATGCCGCCCGGCCCCGGTTGCTGATCCGCACGCAGACCATCGACGGTCGCGCGGTGGTGGACTTTATCGACAACGGCAGCGGTATCACCGCGCGTGACCATACGCTGATCTTCGAGAAATTTGCCCGGCTCACCGACGAGGGCAAGGCCGGCGGTGCCGGGCTTGGCCTCGCCATCTGCCGCGAGATCATGGACCGGCTCGGCGGCAGCATCGCCTATCTGCCGGGGCAGGGCGGCGGGGCGTTCCGTGTGACCCTGCCGGTCGAGGAGGCACCCGAACTGTCCGCCCGCCCTGATCTGTTAGCAGGTCAGTAACCCGCGCCCGTTACACCCCGGAACGACCGACCGCACCCAGGTCGCAATCGCGGGAACCCGATGTCCGATCCATCCAGCCCATCAGTGCTCGCCCGCATGGCCGCCCGGCGCGCGGTGGCACCGCAGGACGTGCCGATCACCGCGTCACGCGCGGTCAGGGTCGCCGTCACGCGTGCCGCCGATGCCGCGCATGGCATGACCGTGACGGTGTCCGGTCTGCGCGAGGATTTGACGGGCCTCGACAAGCTGGCAGATGGCCTCGATGCAGGCGCGCTTTATCTGTCGCTGCTGGCGGACGAGCGGCTGATCGGTTTTGCGATGGTCGATGCGGACCTGCGTGACGCCGTGATCGAAATGCGCACGACGGGCCAGCTGTCCGCGACCGGGGGCGATGCGCGCGCGCCCACGACGACCGATGCGCTGCTTGTCACGCCGTTTCTGGCAAAGCTGCTGCAGCAGTTGACGGCGACGACCGCGCGGACCGATCTGGATGGCTGGACGGCGGGCGCATGTGTCGGGTCGCGTCTGGCCTCCGCGCGTGCGGCGACGCTTGCCTTGCCCGATACCGACTACCGCACGATCCGTCTGGGCCTCGACATCGCCGACGGGTCCCGCGCCGGCGAACTGGTATTGGTACTGCCCGCCGGACAGGCCGCACCGCAGGCCGAGCCGACCCCCCGCAGCCCGGCGTGGGAGCCGACCTTCCGCGAGACGATCAGCGGGTCCTGCGCCGTGCTCGACGCGGTACTGCACCGGATGAAACTGCCGCTGTCCCAGACGGCGGCGCTCAAGGTCGGGCAGCGTCTGTCCCTGCCGGGCTGCACCGTTGGGTCGCTGCGGCTCGTCGATGTCCGCGGGCGGGTCGCGACACACGCGCAACTGGGTCAATGCATCGGAATGCGCGCCGCCCGGATCGGCCCCGCTGCAAAGCCGACGATGACACCGGCTGCGTTGCCGGATCGCCCCGCGGTTCCGGCTTCCTGAAATGTCGGTCGGCCCTGTCGTGGGCAATGCTCAGGGGGCTTCGCCCTTCTCTGCGGCCAAGGCGTCCAGCTGCGGTTTCAGCCCGCGCAGATCGTAGCCGCAGCGGGTCGTGGCCGCGATGATCTCGTCGCTGGGTTGCCGTCCGGCCTGTCCTAAAGACCACACGATGGAAGAGCGTGTACCTGACGCGCAATAGGCCAGCACCGGCCCTGTCGCCGCATCCAGAGCCTCTGCCTGTGCGGCCACGATATCGGCGTTCAGGATCTGGTGTGTGACGGGGATCACCACGAACGCCAGCCCCGCCGCGCGCGCGGCTTGCGCCATGACGTCTGCATGATGGCTCGGCGGGATTTCCGCGTCGGGGCGGTTGCAGATGATGGTGGTAAAGCCCGCATCAGCGATCGCCGCCATATCTGCGGGGTCGATCTGCGGGCTGACGGCGTAGTCGGGTGAAAGCTGACGAATATCCATGCCCCTGATCTACGCGCCCTGCGCCGCGCCGTCCAGCCACACCCGCGCCCGCGGGGCCACAGCCATCCCCGCCAGCATCGCCGCCACGAAAAGCAGGCCGCCCGGACCGTCAAAGCTCAGCGCCGCCAATGAAGGGCCGGGGCACAGCCCCGACAGCGCCCAGCCCATCCCGAACAGGATCGACCCTATCGCCAACGGCCGGGTGATCGCCGCATCCGGCGTCGCCGGAAACGCGCCACCCAGCACGGGCCTGCGCCCCGCCGTCAGCCGCCATGCTACCGCCATCGGCACGATCGCGCCGCCCATGACGAAGGCCAGCGTCGGATCCCAGTCTCCGAAGACATCCAGCCAGCCCTGCACCTTGGTCGTGTCTGTCATGCCCGACAGCAACAGCCCCAGCCCGAATAGGCCGCCCACGCAAAACGCAGCCAGTCCCCGCATCAGACGATCCCTAACAGGTGCCGTGCCAGCAGCATCGTCACCGCCCCGGCCCCGATATAGAACAGCGTCGCCACGATCCCGCGCACCGACAGACGGCTGATGCCGCAGACCCCGTGGCCCGATGTGCAGCCGTTTGCCATTCGCGTGCCGACCCCGACAAGCAGCCCCGCCAGCACGATCACCGCCAGATTGCCGGTCAGATGCGTCTCCGCCCCGCCGGTCAGCCAGGCCACCACACCGGGCACCGCAATCAGCCCCGCGATCAGTGCAAGCCGCTCGCGCGCCTGGTGCCGCCCGCTGCCGTCCACCAGCCCGCCGACGATGCCCGACGCACCCATGATCCGCCCGTTCACCAGAAGGAAGATCGCGGCAGCCGTGCCGATCAGCCCGCCGCCCAGCAGGCCCAAAAGCCAGTCTGTTTGCATGTCATAATTCTCCTCGCCGCTGTCCTACAGCGTATTGATCGGCACCTTGAAATAGCGTGTACCGTTGTCGTCAGGCTCCGGGAAGTGGCCCGCGCGCATGTTGGTCTGCAGGCTCGGCAGGATCAGCCGGGGCATCCCCAGCTTCTTGTCGCGCGCCTCGCGCATCGACACGAACTCCTCCAGCGGGCGGCCGGCACCGATATGCACGTTCAGCGCCTTCTGCTCGCCCACCGTGGTCTCCCAGGCGAAATCGTCGCGACCCGGTGCCTTGTAATCGTGGCCCACGAAAATCCGGGTCTCGTCCGGCAGGCTCAGGATCTTCTGGATCGACCGGTAAAGGTCCTCTGCCGACCCGCCCGGAAAATCGCAGCGCGCGGTGCCGAAATCCGGCATGAACAGCGTATCGCCCACGAATGCCGCGTCGCCGATCACATAGGTGAGGCAGGCGGGCGTGTGGCCGGGCGTGTGCAGCACGTCACAGCGCAACTGCCCGATGTGGATGCTGTCGCCCTCTTTGAACAATTGGTCGAATTGCGACCCGTCGCGCTGGAATCGGGTGCCTTCGTTGAAAATCTTGCCGAAGGTGTCCTGCACTACGGTGATCCGGTCGCCGATCCCGATCTTGCCGCCGAGTGCGTCTTGCAGGTAGGGCGCGGCAGACAGGTGGTCGGCGTGCACGTGGCTTTCGAGAATCCACGCGACCTGCAGCCCTTCGGCCTTGATCCATGCAATGATCTTGTCGGCCGATGCGGTATCGGTCCGCCCCGCCGCCTGATCGTAGTCCAGCACGCTGTCGATCACGGCGCAGGACGATCCCGCCGGATCGCGAACCACATAGGATACGGTGTTCGTCGCATCGTCGAAAAAGGCTTTCACGTCAGGGTGCATGGCGAATCTCCTCTTGTTGCAGGATAGCGCGGGCAAAAAACATTTCAATATTGGAATGTGTTGGCAGGCGTGCTAGCCAACGGCTCATGTTGCACACACCCGACCCGATGGAATCCGCAGCGCAAGAGGCGGCCGATATGCTCAAATCGCTCTCGAATCCGCGCCGGTTGCGTATTCTCTGCGCGCTGGTGCCGGGGCCGATGACGGTGGGGGAGCTGATGGACACCCTGGGTGCGTCACAGTCCTACGTTTCCGGGCAGCTGCTGAAACTGCGTGGCGAAGGGCTGGTCACGGCGGTGCGCGATGGGCGGCAGGTGCATTACAGCCTGTCCGACCCGCGCGTGCGCCCCGTGCTGGAACGGCTTTACGAGGTTTTCTGCCCCACCGACACGTTCGGGCTGTCGCGGTAGGGTTTCAACTCCGCGCGCGCGACTTGCCGCCGGTGCACGGCATCCGGCCCGTCGGCCAGCCGCAGGGTGCGCAGATGCGTCCATTGTCGGGCCAGCGGCGTATCCTGCGAAATCCCCGCGGCCCCGAACATCTGCACCGCTTGATCGGTGACCTTCAGCGCGACGGCCGGGGCCACGACCTTGATCTGCGAAATCCACGGGGCCGCGGCCCGCTGATCGCCCTGATCCATCATCCAGGCGGCCTTGAGGCACAGCAGCCGTGCCTGCTCGATCTCCATCCGGGCCGTGGCGATCAGGTCATAGTTCGCGCCCAGTTCCGCCAGCGGCTTGCCGAACGCCTCGCGCGCAAGGCTGCGCCGGCACATCAGCTCCAGCGCCTTTTCGGCCTGACCGATGGCGCGCATGCAATGGTGGATGCGGCCGGGGCCAAGCCGCCCCTGCGCCACCTCGAACCCACGACCTTCCTCCAGCAGCAGGTTTTCCGCCGGGACGCGCACGTTATCGAAGCGGATGTGCATATGCCCGTGCGGCGCATCGTCGTGGCCGTAGACCTCCATCGCGCGCAGCTTGGTGATGCCGGGCAGATCGGACGGCACGACGATCATCGAATGCCGCCGGTGCTTCGCCGCCTTCGGGTCGGTCTGCACCATCACGATGTAAACCGCGCAGCGCGGATCGCCCGCGCCCGTCGCCCACCATTTTTCGCCGTTCAGGATGTAATTGTCACCGTCGCGTTTGCACGACATCGCGATGTTCGTGGCATCGGAACTCGCGACATCCGGCTCGGTCATCAGATAGGCGGACCGGATTTCACCTTTCTTGAGCGGTTCCAGCCATTTGGACTGCATTGCTGATGTGCCGTAGCGGGCGAAAACCTCCATGTTGCCGGTGTCGGGCGCGTTGCAGTTGAACACCTCCGCCGCCAGATGCGATTTGCCCATTTCCTCGGCCAGATAGGCGTATTCCACCGTGCGCAGGCCAGTGCCGCTGAATGTGTCCCAGAAATTCCACAGGCCGCGGTCGCGGGCTGTGGCTTTCAACCCTTCCAGTATCTCGGTCTGGCGCGGCGTGAATTGCCAGCGGTCGCCCTGCGCGACCTCGGCCAGAAACTCCGCGTCCAGCGGCGAGATTTCGTCGAGGACCATCGCTTGCACGGCCTCTAGAATAGGTTGCAAGCGCGGGGTGATGCCAAGGTCCATGTCGGTCTCCTTTTGCCGCGCATTGGCGCATCGGCGCGCGCGCGTGTCAATCACGGCTTGCCTTGATCGTAGGGCTGCGGGTTAATGGGCGCATGGATGACGCCGCACCCGGACTGGGCATCAGCACAAGCGCGCTTGGCGCATATCTTTCGGCGCATGTGCCTGATTTCGCGGGCCTGTCGGCAGTGACGAAGTTCACGGCCGGGCAATCCAATCCCACCTACCGCATAGACGCGGAGAGCGGCCCGCTTGTCCTGCGCAGCAAACCCAGTGGCAAGTTGTTGCCTTCCGCGCATCTGGTCGAACGTGAATTTCGCGTGATGCGGGCGCTGGCAGACACGCAAGTGCCGGTGCCGGAGGTGCTGCATCTGGCGACGGACGACGCCTCGCCCTCGGGGCGTGCTTTCTATGTCATGCGGTTTCTGGACGGTCGCATCTTCTGGGATCCGGCCTTGCCGGAGGTTGAAAACCGCGCGGCGATCTATGACGCGATGAACGCTGCACTGGCCGCGTTGCATGATGTCGATGTGGAAGCGGTGGGTCTGGCCGATTTCGGCAAGCCCGGCAACTACTTCGCCCGCCAGCTGGACCGATGGTCGCGGCAATACCGCGCGAGTGCCGACGCGCCCTTGCGGGATATGACGGACCTGATCGACTGGCTGGAACGTCATTTGCCCGCCGACGACGGGCAGATCGCGCTGGTGCATGGCGATTACCGGCTCGACAACATGATCTTTGCGCCGCAAGGGGCTGATATTATGGGGATTCTGGACTGGGAACTGTCGACCCTCGGCCACCCGATGGCCGATCTGGCGTATCAGTGCATGCAATGGCGCTTGCCGCACGACGGCGACATGCGCGGGTTGGGCGGGATTGATCGGGCGAAAATTGGTTTGCCGACGGAGTCTGAATATGTCGCCGCCTATGCCAGGCGGCGCGGTTTAGGAACGATCGACAACTGGCTGTTTTATCTGTGCTTTTCGTTCTTCCGCCTCGCCGCGATCCTTGCCGGGGTCGCGGCGCGGGCGCGGCAGGGAAATGCGTCGAACCCGGAATTGGCAAGGAAATACGGCGCGGCGGTACCGCTGTTGACGCAGATGGCGGTGCGGATCACGCGCGAGGGTGCCTAGGACAGCATGATCCCCACAACGACGGTCATCAGGCCCAAAACGGATATCAGCAACGCGCCGAGGTTGACCGGCAGAATGCGGGATAGGCGGGCGCGCAGGGCATCGTCGTCCAGCCCTGCGCGTTTGGCGCGGGCCACGGCGACGATGCTGTAGATGATCCCGGCGAACCCCAGCAGGGACAGGGCGACCCCGGTCCAGATCAATGCGTCCATTTTGGTCTCCGTCAGTGTGGCGGCGGCTTATCCTGCGGTGGTGGAACTGACAAGTCTTGCAGGCCGTCACAGCGCAGGCTAACACGAGTTTTCCATCAGCCCAGAGGAGCCGCCGAAATGAGTGACGTCGTCGATACAGCCAGTGTTGCAGGTCAGGAGCTGCGCCAGTTCATCGAACGGTTCGAGCGTCTGGATGCGGAGAAAAAGGACATCGCCGACGCGCAGAAAGAGGTCATGGCCGAGGCCAAGGGCCGGGGGTATGATACCAAGGTGCTGCGCAAGGTGATCGCGATCCGCAAGCGCGACGCCAACGATCTGGCCGAGGAAGAAGCGGTGCTGGATATGTACAAGGCCGCGCTGGGCATGTAGCCCGCCGACCCCGTTAGGGGCTGACGAAATGCACGCCCGGCATCGTGGCGATCATAGCCACATCGTTTTCGTACGCCTCTGACAATTCGTCGATCATCGCCTCGGTCGCGCCGGGCAGGTCGACTTCTTCCTCGATCTCGTCTTCGAGGGCGTATTTGTCCAGAAACGCGCCGATGATCCGGCGCTTTTGCGCTTCCGTGCGGGGCGGGTGGGCGCGCATGTAGTTGAGAAACCGGTTCAACCCCTGTTTCGACATGATCGCGGCCAGCAGATCGAAGCCGCCGGTGATCTTCTGGCTGGCGGTGACACCCGCCATGCGGCGGATCAGTTCGGCCCAGATCAGCGGCGTATCCTCGTTGCACCAGACGGTCAGCTGCGAGCGGGGCGCGACGTGCCGGATCCGGCGAATAATGTCGGACCAGCGCATGTCGGCGGGGTGCATGCCGCGCGAAAACTGGTCCCAGCTTTCGTGATCGGATTTCGCAAAGGCCGCCGGCATGAAGGTCGCCGGATTGCGCAGCGCCAGGAAAATCTCGATATCGTCCTCGGCGAAGATGTCGTGCAGGGCGCGCAGCTTTGGTTCGGTCTGGGCGTAGAGGACGCCATCCTCGAATATCCGGTTCGGCACGCAGATGAAGTTCTGGTTGCTGAGCACGAGCCGCTCTGTCGGCGCATCGTCAAGGATCGCATCGAGCAGGACCGACCGGGTGTCGGGCGCGGGTGCGGCCCCGTCGAGCCCCTGTATGGTCTCGCGGATCAGGCGGCGGTATTTGCCGGGGCCGGGAATCTTGACGCCGTCATGGGCGAGAAGTTCGGTGTTTTTGAGCAGCGATTTCAGGAGCCTGTCATCGTCGGTGCAATGGGCGCCAATATGATAGACGATTTCCATGGGGGACCTGACCTGCGCATTTTCCTGAGGTTCAGCATAGTCGTATTTCTGGACAGTTAAACCGGTTTCGGTTAGCCCGACACCGATATGCCTGAGCAAATTCGTCAGTTATCCGCGCCCCGGGCCTTCCGGCCCCGCTTTGCGCCGTGGTCGGTCGGGGCCGCCGTGATCGCCGTGCTGGTGCTTTTGCCCATCGTTGCCGTGCTGTGGTTCGCGCTGACCCCGACGGAGAACATCTGGGGCCACCTTTGGGCCACGACGCTGCCGCGCTATCTGGAAAACACGGTGGTGCTGATGCTGTCGGTGGGGGCGCTGACCGCCTGCATCGGCACTGGCGCGGCCTGGCTCGTGGTGATGTATGACTTTCCGGGGCGGCGCTGGCTGGAGTGGGCCTTGCTGATGCCGCTGGCGGTGCCGGCCTATGTAGGGGCCTATGCGCTGGTGGATTTTCTGGAATACGCGGGGCCGGTGCAGACCGCGCTGCGCGGTGCGATGGGATGGAGCAGTGCCGCCGATTATTGGTTTCCCGCGATCCGCACGCGGGGCGCGGCATCGCTGGTGATGGCGGCCGCACTTTATCCTTACGTCTATATCCTGAGCCGGGCCGCGTTCCGCGAGATGTCGGGCGCGGGGTTCGAGGTGGCGCGGGCGCTCGGGGCAGGGCCGTTCGCGCGATTCCGCCGCGTCGGGCTGCCGTTGGCGCGCCCGGCGATCGCCGCTGGCGTGGCCGTTGTGATGATGGAGACGGTGAATGACTTTGGCACCGTCGATTACTTCGCCGTGCAGACCCTGACCACCGGCATTTTCAGTGTCTGGTTGCAGGGCGGCAATCTGGGTGGGGCGGCGCAGATTTCGGGCGTGATCCTGGTGATGATCGTGCTGCTGGTGATGCTGGAGAAACTGTCGCGACGGCGCAGCCGGTTCTTCGGCGCTGCGCGCAACATGCGCCCGGTGACACGGACCCGGCTGACGAATGCGCCTGCATGGGCGGCGACGCTGCTGTGCACGTTTCCGGTGCTGGGCGGTTTCGTGTTGCCGGTGGCCGTTCTGGCGACACATGCGATGGATGCCGATCAATGGGCCGCACCGGGCCTGTTGCGCGCCCTGCGTCATACGCTGACCGTGGGCGGGCTTGCGGCCGTCCTTTGCGTGGCTGGTGGTGTGTTCATGGTGTATGGTGTGCGCCTGTCGCGGCATCGCCTGCCGGCCCTGCTGATGCCGGTGACCGCCATTGGTTACGCAGCCCCCGGGGCGGTGCTGGGCTTGGGGATTCTCATTCCGCTCGCGGCGCTCGACAATCGCGTGGCCGATTTGGTGCTTGTCGTCACGGGGCACGACCCGGGGCTGATCCTGACCGGCACTGCGGGGGCGCTGGTGATCGCCTATATCGTGCGGTTCTTCGCTATCGCGCAGGGCACGGCGGATGCCGCATTGGGCCGGGTCGCACCGAGCCTGCCGATGGCTGCACGGTCGCTGGGGCGGTCCGCCGGGGGCACGCTGCGGGCGATCCACCTGCCGCTGGTCCGCGCCTCCGTCGGGTCGGCACTGCTGCTGGTGTTCGTGGACTGTGTGAAGGAACTGCCCGCGACGCTGCTGCTGCGCCCCTTCAGCTACGACACGCTGGCGACCCGCGTGCATGCCAAGGCGTCACTTGAAAACATCGCCGAGGCGGCCCCGGCGGCCCTGATGATCACGCTGGTCGGACTGGCCGCCGTAGCGCTGCTGGCGCGGGCCGCGCGATAGCGATTTGCCCTCTTGCAAGGATGTGGCCGAGCCGATAAACGACCGCGCAGTGCCCCTATAGCTCAGCTGGTAGAGCAACTGATTTGTAATCAGTAGGTCCGCGGTTCGAGTCCGTGTGGGGGCACCATCTGTCAGGTCCAAGATATATAGAATGCTGGTTTCTGCAGATTTTGTGGCCCAGGAACCTGATTTTTGCCCCATACGAATGTGGCTGACCAGCGTTTCGTGCCGCCAGCGTCCTGAACGGTTGTCGATGCCCGCACGATCCGTGCGTTCATGTCGACGAGGCGGGGGACGTAGTACTCGATCGCGTTGCCCATCGCGCCGTTCAGGCGGCATTGTTGGTCAAGAATGTCGATGAACGCGAATGGCACCGATGCGAGCGCGTGAACGATCTCGTACAATCGCATTGCGACCGTTCGAGGTGTCAGGGGCGGGGTGCTAAACGATTTGATGAGGTCTTCAAGAGGCTCACGGGCTCTCTCGTCTTGGGTGCATCGAAATCCATAAGTGCGAACACGGGTGGATATTCTATCTTCGCGGCAAGCGTGTCGAGCCACCTGCCGTCGTGCTGCTGCGCGTCGAAAACGATCACACTGTTTGCCAGTAGTCCGATTGCTCGGTGGGATGTACCAAGTGAATTGATGGTGAGAAATACAGTGGACTTTTGTTCTCTCGGTTGGATCAGAGCTCTTTGCGACAAGTCGGGCGGGGGCAGATCAAACATGCCTTGATCTTGATCCTTCCGTCAGGACGGATGCGCGCCACGCCGATCTCGATGGGCCAGCAGCCAGGTTCGAGGCCGGAAGCCTCGATATCCAAGAATTCCAGTCTGGCGATATTCATGTTGGCAGATTGCCTTTCGTCGGCGACGATCTGGTGGAGAAGATGGATGCCACGACTGCTGACGAACAATGCCGCTGAGTCGAAAAGGGTGTCCTCGTGTTCCGCTGTGAAGCGTTTGATCTGCGCCGTTGCGACATGTCACATGTTCGCTGGGGCGAATTCGGATTGTGGATATTGGTCATAGGGAGCCTCCTAGGGTTTGATGCCGCTCTTTTTGATGCGCTTTGGTGCGCGTCAAACAACCCACCTGTGTCTTCGGCACAATAGGGGTAGCGGTATCAGCTTCGGGTTTCGTCCGGCGAGCCTGGAATTGATGCGGGAGCCATACGTGGATCGTATTCTGAACCTCGCGCGATAATTGCTACATGCGATATGGGAGAGATCAGGGAGTGGGACTCCCTTTCCTCGCCTGCAGATGGAGAGGCAAGCCGGGGTTTCCGGGAGAATGGACGGAACGGCTTCACCGAACCGTCGGAGATGTTAAGCGGGTTTCATGGAGAGTCGCGGACGATCGGCCAAGAGACACCGGAGAGGTTTTATAGAAGTAGCGAGCGTTTCTCCGGCCGCTGTCCGCGCAAGACCGCCACTCCGGCGTAAGTGACTCTTGGATTGGCGCGCGTATAGAGCCCGCAGAAAGCATCTCGAAACACGCATAGTCGCTTCTTCAAAGTATTGAGCCGCTCTTGGGGCTGGTGCTCAATCCACTTTCCGCACCTGCAAGTTTTGCCTATTTCCTTTCCACTTCAACGCAAGTCGAAAGTGGGGAACGCAGTGGAAGGTTGTCGGTTCACGCCATATGGTTGTCGGTTCACGCCATATGGAAGTTTACTCGCACAAGAGCGCGCCAAGAGCGAAACAGAACGCGCCCGGCAAGAAAAAGAACGGCCAGAGAGTCTTGAAGACGCACGGATCCTTGACGAGGCGGGGCGCAAGTAGCTTGCGTCGTTGCACGTCTAGAGGGTTGGGCCACCTCCCGAGTTCATTCTTGGCGAAGTCGCCAGTTTTCAGGAACTGCAAGACGCACAGCTCCTCGTCTATTCGAAGAAGGAGTCGTTCGACTACACAAAGTAGGACGGCAAAGGGCAACCGTCGCCGTAAGCTGCGCGTCGATGCGGCATCGCATTATGCATGTGTGATTTCTCTTTCGGTGTTGAACGACAGAGCGCGTTGGCCATCGACAGGAATGCGGACAGCGATGCGCTGTCGGAGAAGCTCGACAAGACGACGAACCCCGAGTTGATGACGGCGTACCGCGCGTCGAAAGATGCTGCTATGCGATGACGCGCCGGATATTTCCAAACGGTTTGACCGTTGTGTTCAGGCAATCGATACGGTGGTCGCTTCGTGGGGTTTCGATCTCGAGACCGACAAGCATGATCCTCGAAAGCGAAGGATCGCGCTTTGCCGATGGTGCATACCGACCGGCGACCGGATCCGATCAAGGTGACTCAGAAGGACCGTCAGCGTCAAATGTAACGGGCCGATAACGAGAAGATCCAGGGTTCCAGCGTCGTCGGCTTCCGCCTTGACCGACTGTTTGACGCGACATCCGGATTTACCGGCAGGTTGGCTTTGGGCTGTGTTTGCTGTGGCTGAATAAGCGTAGGGACGCTGTCGCGCTTGGTCAGACGGGCTACTGCCCTTCAAGAGCCTGGGTGATTTCGGAGAACGTCTTCCGCGCCTTGTGAAGCTCCGCCTTTGCCGTTTCGGCCCGGGTGCTGGTCCACCGGTTTGGAATATCTGATCATGCGCCAGCCGCAGATCGTCAGACATCTCAGAGATGTTCGCGTGTCTGTTCTGCGTCACCAGCATGCGCTCCTTCACGTCGCATATTGCTGGGCCAAGGCAGGTTAACGACGTGCGAGCGACCTCGTTAACCTGTTGCCAGATCGGTATCTTCCCGTCGTTTTCTGCCATGAAACCAAGGATAACGGCCTCGGTTTTACGCATCGGGTCAGGATCAATGTCGTCGGTTCGGTTCAGGTTGGGGTCGTGTTTGGATATTCGTCAGTCTCCGATTGGGGCGTATTGCCCGGTATCCGTATTACTGGGGATTACCTCTACGGGGTGGGGCGGCAGACATAAGGTCGTGTCGAACCACGATGCCGAAAAATAATCGGTAAGAACCGGAACTTTCGCGTTGAAGGTCCACCATGGTTCCCGCAAAATTAATGAGTTAGATGAAACGGCATCCGCAAGAAGAATTGGTTCGGTCGAGCATGAAATGGTATTATGAAGAAACACCTTTGAATGGCGGAGCGCCGGGGAACGCCTTTCAAAGCATCTTCAACGGTTCGGGAAAGAAGCCAGCGGAAACACTTGCGCGTGAAGCTATCCAGAACAGTGTGGATGCCGCAATCGAACCGAACGTAACGGTGCGAGTCGAATTCCGGTTTGCGAAACTGGAGGGAGATCAGCGGCGGTCTTTCGAAGAGGCCGCTGGCCTCGGCGACATGAAGGATCGTGCGCAAAGACTGGGTTTGGTTTCCGGCAATGCTCTCCAGATTTCTGAAGGCCCAATCAATCTTCTATATATCGACGACTACGAGACGACCGGTCTGAAAGGAGATCCTCGATCTCCCTCCTCGAACCTACGTAAGTTGCTGATGGATTTGGGTGGCAGTGACAAAGCCCAAATGTCTGAAAGTTCCGGTGGGTCCTATGGCTTCGGTAAAGCCGTCTACAGCGCATCGTCGCGTTTGGGGACGATTTTTGCTTTCAGCGAGACGGTAGATGAAAAAGGCGCTGCCGTTACCCTTCTGATGGGGTGTGCTTATCAAGAGGGGCACGATCATGAAGGCTTGTCCTACACGGGACGCGCGTGGTTCGGCGTCCCGACCGAAGTCGAAGGAAAGGGCGTACGTTTCGTTCCCTTCGAAGGCTCTCAAGCGCAGGAGCTGGCTGCACAGCTTGGGTTCGAACGAGAGCCGGACGAATTTGGAACTTCGATCATGGTGATCGACGCCGGTGTCGATCAGGCTCATCTTCTGGCTGGTATCGAAGATTGGTGGTGGCCAAGGATTCAGCAGCGGTTGCTGGACGTTTCCATCGTCGCGGAAGATGGTGAGGAACGATCACCGATGCCGAAGAAACGGGTGCATCTAAAGCCGTTCATCGACGCCTTCGACTGTGCGATTGGAAAGACACCCGACATTCCTGGAAAGGCGATGAGACGTCGCTTCAATAAGACGGAAAGTCTGGAACTCGGCCACTTAGGAGCGGTAGTTCTGGATGACAGCGAAGAAGAGAATCCACTGGGTGAGGAATTCGAAAACCGACTGAATTCCGTCGCACTGGTGCGAAGCCCCCTGATGGTGGTCGACTATCATCGTGACTGGTACCCTTCGGCATCGGCTCCGCTGGCAGTGGGCTGTTTTCTCGCCCATGATGATGTTGATTTTCTTTTGAAGCTTTCGGAACCGCCAGACCACAGTAGATGGGATAATGGCGCTACGCGACTTGTAAAGCACTCGCACACCGCTTCCGAGATCGTAGGGTCAGTCATACGTCGCATCAAAACACAATTCCGAAGATTTCAAAATGAGGCCAAGCCTCCAGCACCTTCAAGGCCTCGCCGTCTCGCAAAACTTGAAAGAGACCTGGCCTCGTGGTTCGGTGTCGGACCGAAGGGCCCTGGATCGGGAGTCGGACCTAGCGCCGCACCTATATCGCTGGTTCCAAAGGGCCCACACTTAGCCTTGGAATCGGGGAGCCTGCGGGCACGTGGGTCGGTAGAGATCAAGCTCGCCGAGAAGTACGAAACGGAGCGCTGGTTTCGGTTTCGCCTGATGCTTCAGGTGGCTGAGGAGGATGGCCTGTCATCATCCGATCCGGTCGGTCTCACTTGGTCGAGCGAAAGCGCCCTGGAAGAGCTTCAGGACGGGTTCCTTTTGGGAAAAGTAAATGCGGGTGAGACTATCTGCGTCGAGTTCGTTTCCGATCTTTACGATGCTGGCTGGACCCTAAGATTTATGCCCGAAGTTCTTCCGGTCGAAGAGGAGGCAGTCGGATGAAAGCGTGGAGACGAACCGAGCCTCGAATAGCAAGACCTTTTTTCGCAGTATCTAAATTGGAAAACATTCTAGAAGGCACATCCTTGCTGGTCGGTGATCGTGAACTCGAAGTTTCGGAAGACTCCGTTCAGCTCGACCCTGCCGATTTCGAAGACCTTCATGTAGCGATACTTCCAAAAATCGATCAGGAACTCGTATCGTCAATTCTTGCTGGTCAAGAGCAGCGCTTCGCTTTCGTCATGACATTGCGCGATCCGATGTTCAAACGCCGGGTTTTGCACCAAAGATGGTCCATCGAAGAGTCTCTCCCGGAAAAGCTGTTCTTGGATGAAGAGACCGTCCGTAAATTTGGTCACAGACGCGAATTCGCCGTGAGCATCGCTTTGGTCTTGATGGAAGACGTCGACGATGCCGAGCCTGGTTGGCCGTCGCGCCGAGGATCATGGATCGCTAAACGAAATTTCAAGATTAGACTTAGGAGTATCCGATCCACCTTCGATTTGCGCCAGATGAGCCAACATGAAGCTCTACAATACACAGGTTCTGCAGGTGCGCTTTTGCATGTCGAGATCGATGCAGATCGGTTGGTTTTGGAGGTGGAGGACGGCGCACCACTGGCGACATGTTGGATAGCAGAAGACGCTTACAATGCGATGCAAAGGACGACGGACGGACGATCCCTACAAGGGGTCATAATGCCCGAGGTAATTTGTATGGTCCTTACGCTCGCAGCTCAGGATTTGCAGGAAATCGACGACGTGCCCAAAGGTACGCCTCTTGCAACGATCCTCGAACAACTGGGAGATACATCAGCTATGCGACTGGACGATCTGAAGGCGATCGTGCGCGATCCTCTAAGGTTACGTGCTTTGATCCATCATCGTACATCCTATGTCGATCTTTTGAGGACACTCTGATGCCATATCCTACGTTAAGTGACGTCGAAGCCCGCCAACTGTATTCCGCCTGGAGAGACGGCGGGAACGAAGAAGAACTTTTGTCTGCACTGGATGAGAACGTGGCGCCTGAGGGAGACGAGATCGATTGGGGGAACATCGTTACGTCGATGATATCCGATCTTGAAGACCTCTACGATCGAGTGGACGGCAAGCACGACAAACGTCTATCCGATGATAGGTTCGAAGCATTGGCGTCGACCATCATTCACAAAACGTTGCCAAAGGACGACGCCTTGGCTGATCCCGATTTTTGGATCTGGGTCGCGACCGTTCCCGGTCGGGAACTCATCAGACGCAGGTACGCGCGCAAGGCTGGTGGTCATAGCATACCGGACAGGCTCAACTTCACTTCGGCCAGTGCGCGCGAGACGTTTTATTATCGGCTCTGGATTCGTGCCGAACTGGCCTACGACCCTGAAAGCCTGGATGCCTACGAACTGGCCGCCTACGGAGACATCGATTTCTGGCGAAGCCACGTGTTTCGACAGATGTCTTCCGAGTTTCCCGCGATACTGGCAGCGTTCATCAAGTTCCAGCACCCCAAAGGGCCTACCGGCGGAAAACGGCTCTCTCAGTCGGAAATCCGTGATCTCGTGAAATTGATGCGTCGCGCGGCCGCGAACGTCATGGTAGAAGCCCTCGATGCAGATGATGCAAAGCGGTTCGTGGAGGATCAATGGCGAAAGATGCAGACATCGAGCTGATCGTTCAGGACTTTGAAGTAGCGTTTGCTTCCGATCGCCGTGTGGGGAAGGGTCTGCTCGAGCTTGAGGATCTTACGGAACTTGATTGCGATGAGGACGATTGGAGCCGTTGGTGGCTGTCGTTCCTTCGAGGCGCGCCCCTTCCAAAGGTGAAGTCTGTCGAAAAGTTGCGCTGTATCGATTTGTTCTGTGGATCGGGCGGTTTCAGTCTAGGTGTATCACTTGCCGCACGTGCGGTCGACCGGAGGGCTTGGCTCGAGCGAATAGTCGATGCCGATGAGCGTGCTTTGGGTGTCGTGTCGAGGTCGCTGGATGTTGGTCAAGCGGTCAACGCAGGCGTCTCTTCACTCGTCGATTATCAGGTCCGGCGCAGGGCGGGCGGCTGGAAATTCACGTATCCTCCTGAGATCGTAGACTCCAAGTTCGCGGTGAAGCCACATATCGATGTTTTGTTGGCCGGTCCACCCTGTCAGGGACACTCCAACCTGAACAACCACACGCGTCGGGCCGATCCGAGAAACGATCTGTTCATTTGTACCGTCGCCACCGCTGTAGCTCTTCAAAGCAAAATCGTACTCATCGAAAACGTCCGGACCGTGACCGCTTCTCACGGCGACGTCGTCGGTATGGCAAAAGAACTGTTCGAAAATTGCGGATACGAAGTTTTCGAGGATGTCGTCAGGGCGGACGATCTCGGATGGCCTCAAACCCGCGAACGATACTTCATGACTGCCATTCGCAGGGATGTATTGAAGGCCGAGCTGCCAGACATTCGGAGTAGAGAGACCAAAGATGTACTTTGGGCTATCGGTGATATTGTTGACCTCGAAACTGCTCAAGAACCGTTCGAAACGTCGCCGGTTCCAACCAGGGAGACCAAACGCCGTATCGATTGGCTCTTCGACAACGACGAGTACAATCTTGCGAATAGCGAGCGGCCCGATTGTCACAAAGACGGCACTACCTATACGGCTGTCTACGGTCGGATGTTTCCCGATCGGCCTGCGCCGACCATAACCACGGGCATCGGTACGCCAGGTCAGGGCAGGTTCATTCATCCACTGCGCCGTCGTCTTGTCACACCGAGAGAAGCCGCGCGCATTCAAGGGTTTCCAGATGGCTACGGCTTCGTTTCATCCGGGGAGCCAGGCAAACGCAAAGATTTGGCTAAGTGGATCGGAGATGCCGTGCCCGCACCCATGGGCTTCGAAATGGCACGACGGGCATTTATCGCTGCGGGAATGATGTCGGGAGAAGGCGATCTGTCGTGAACGACACGGTCGACGAAAAAACGCGTTCGCGGATTATGCGATCCGTGAAGCGAAGAGACACAAAGCCCGAGATAGAACTTCGGCGACGTTTGCACGCGATGGGCATGCGATATCGTCTGAACGTTTCTGGGCTGCCCGGAAGTCCGGATCTGGTATTTCCTAAGTTCAGAGCCGTCGTTTTCGTACACGGTTGTTTTTGGCATCGGCATGAAGGCTGCGATAGAGCGACGACACCGAAGACTCGTCACGAATTTTGGTCGGCGAAATTCGAGCGAAACATTCGACGTGACGCTGAAGTGGAGGCTGCGTTGATCAAATCAGGATGGCGGGTAGCCGTCGTATGGGAGTGTGTCGTCCGACAAAAGAATGCCGATCATGTAGCTGGCGAGTTGGCAAGTTGGTTAAGGTCTGGATCGGGCACGGAAATCTCCTTTGGATAGCCCTTTGGGCCCTCGTTGCTCGGCAGTGAGCCTGACAACAGTTCAGTTGATTTCTTTTGCAAAAGCATCTGCCTGACATTCTTCGAGACTAACTCGAAATAGAAAATGAACGACCGGAAAAAGGCATGGATTGATACAGCAACGGTGCTCGTGGTCCGGATCATAACGGAGTGGGAAGACGGCGAGAAGTATCTGCCCATCTACATCGTTTCAAGGCTGAGCAGATCGCCATGAAGTCGCATACCGATCGGTTTGCAGACGTAAGAGCGATCGCCCTAGGACGACCTTGATCATGAAATGTGGAATCTCGTGATCCAAGTGAATATCTTCTGTCGTTATGTCGTAAACTTCCGTGCCGCGGTCGCCGCAGTCCGCAGAAATGATTGCGATGTCGGATTCTTTTTAATTGTGCTGCTCGCGAATCCGCTCGCCGATCAGTTTAGCCAGGTTTCAGGAAGCGCCGGGCGGCGAATTACCTGATCGCTCGCCTCAAAGGCAGCGATCTCAGCCTTGATGTCTTTGAACGGGCTCGACCGCCTACTGCGCGGCAGGCGGATGTCTTCGTAATGAGCCTCTATCATCTGTTGGACATAGCGGATCTGCTTGTTGCGTGGTTCGTGTCGATATCGTCAGTCCGGTACCGGGATTTCTTGCAATCGTTGTAATCGCCGGCGTCCTGCTCGAAAACCGTCAGCACCGTCCGCGTGCCAATCTTTTTTCTGAAATCTCCTGCGGCGCGAATGAAGTTCGTGGACCATTCGCGCAGTTGTCGGGCGTTTTTGCAGCGGATCACCGCAGTGTAGATATTATAACACTGCATTCGCAGGTAGTCGGTCTGTCCACGTGGGTAAGATCGGCCATAGATTCTGTCGGTACGTAATGTGCTCAATATTTCGTTTCGAACGGAGGCGTTTTTGTCCTCGCCACAACGATGAAGGCAAATTGCTTAAAGAAATTGGAGTTTATGTGCGAGAGCGGGGAAATTTTTTTCACCGACTTACAGTGTGGGGGCACCAGATAATCCTCAATGCATGTTTGAAGATAGAACGCTGGGAGATCCGGTCGTTTTTTACATCACTCGTGTTTCAGCCAAAGCGGCGCAGTTCTTGCGAAACGCCGTGTGTGCGCAGGTCGGCGTAGGTCTGTGTCAGCGGCGCCCTGATCCGGGCGGCGAGAGTGGGGTCGAAGATCGCCGTTTGCGACAGGATGTTGTCGATCGTCTGCGAAGGCGAGGTGGCGTGGCAGGTGCGCAGACGGTCTGCCATGGGGTCGTCTGCGTCACTGATGTGCTCTGTCCACGCGACCCAGCCCGCGACGGCGAGCAAGAGGTCGTCGATCCTGCCGTTCACCGCGAGCCTGTCGCCCATCGTTGACAGTAGGCGCTGCGGCAGCTTCTGGCTGCCGTCCATGGCGATCTGTGACAGGCGGTGCCGGATGCCGGTATTGGCAAAGCGGGCCAGCAGCGTTTCGGCGTACTGTTCGAGATCGGTATCGGGGGGCGGGGCCAGCGTCGGGATGATCTCGTTCCGCCAGAGACGGCGCAGATAGGTCGCGACGGTATCATCGGCGACCGCCGCCGCGACGGTCTCGAAGCCTGCCGCAAGGCCAAGATAGGCCAGTGCCGAATGCGCTCCGTTCAGCATCCGCAGCTTCATGCGTTCGAACGGCGCGATGTCCGGCACGACCTGCACGCCGACGGCGGCGAGATCGGGGCAAGCGTCGGGCAGATCGTCCGTCACGACCCATTGCCGGAACGGTTCGTGCAGGACCGGTGCCGCGTCCGGTTCGCCGGACTGGCGTGCGATGCGGGTGATGTCGTCCGGCGTGGTTGCCGGCACGATCCGGTCGACCATGCTGGAGGGAAAAACCCCTTCTGCGGCGATCCAGTCGGCCAGCGCCAGATCGATGCGGCGGGCGAGGTCCAGCGTGACCGCGCGTGTCAGGGCGCCGTTGTCCGGCAGGTTGTCGCAGGACAGGACGGCGAACGGGGCGAGACCCGCGGTGCGGCGCGTCTGAAGGGCGCGCACCAGAAAGCCCGCGGCGCTGCGGGGCAGGGTGGTCGCGATGTCGTGCCGGATATCGGGATGATCGAGGTTCAGGGTGCCGGTCGCGGGGTCGTGGCAGTAGCCTTTTTCGGTCACGGTCAGGCTGACCGTGCTGACGGCGGGATCGGCCATGGCCGCGATTACGGCTGCGGGATCCGTGGGCGCAACAAGAACCCCGCGCACCACATCGATCTGGCGCAAGTCAAGACCTTCGGGCGTCAACGCCGCCGCGGTATAGCGAAAGTCGCGCGCAGCCATCGCATCACGCACCGAAGCGGATCGCAGGCTGACGCCAAGTACGCCCCAGCCGCCGAGGTCCTGCAGATAGCTGCACAGATGGGCGCGGGAAAATGCCCCGAGCCCCAGATGCACGAGCCGGACAGGCGGTCGGTTGGCGGTCAATGGCAACTGCCTGTCAACGCAGATCGCCCATCGGCACCATGTCCATATCGCCGAAGTCGACATTGTCGCCCGCCATCGTCCAGCAGAACGTATAGGCGGCCGTTCCCGCGCCGGAGTGAATCGACCATGGCGGCGAGATTGCGACCTCTTCGTTGGCCAAGACGAGATGGCGGGTTTCCTCGGGTTTTCCCATGAAATGAAACACCCGCGCGTCGTCCGGCAGGTTGAAGTAGAGATAGGCCTCCATCCGGCGGTCATGCAGGTGCGCGGGCATCGTGTTCCACAGGCTTCCCGGTTCGAACTGGGTGTAGCCCATCAAAAGCTGGCATGTCTCGCAGACCTCGGGGTGCAGGAACTGGATGATGACACGTTCGTTCGCGGTCTCCCGGCTGCCCAATTCGACCCGGCGCGCATCGCCGAGCTTGATGAGCTTTGTGGGGCAGGTGCGGTGCGCGGGCGACGAGGTGATGTAGAACCGGCCCTTGCCGGAAAATGTAACGGGACCGGCACCCATGCCGATGTAAAGCAGTTCGCCGTTCTCAAGCGTATGGGTATCACCGTCGACCGCGACCGTGCCGGTCCCGCCGATGTTCAGCACGCCCATCTCGCGGCGGTCCAGGAACCCCGGTGTGCCTGTCTCTGCCATGTGGTCGAGCGTCAGCGACCCCTTGCCGGGCACGGCGGAGCCGAGGATCAGGCGGTCGTAGTGGGAATAGACCAGATTGATCTCGCCCTCGGCAAACAACCCGTCCTTGTGGAAATGACCGCGGAGCCCGTCGGTATCGAGCGTCTTGGCCGTTTCAGGGTCGATGGCGTAGCGGGTTTCGGTCTTGAGGGTCATGTCGTGTCCTTTGACGTTGGAAGTTCAGAGTTTGTAGGCCCGTTTGGCCAGACGATAGGCAAGGTCATGCGCGACTTCGGTCGCATCCGCGCGGGCCAGCCGTCCGGTGGCGACAAGCGTGGCGAGATAGGCGCAGTCGACGCGGCGCGCGACATCGTGGCGGGCGGGGATCGAACAGAAGGCGCGGGTATCGTCGTTGAAGCCCACCGTATTGTAGAAACCTGCGGTTTCGGTCGTCGCCTCGCGGTAGCGGCGCATGCCTTCCGGACTGTCGAAGAACCACCACGCGGGGCCGAGTTTCAGCGCCGGATAGACGCCTGCAAGCGGTGCCAGTTCGCGGGCATAGGTGGTTTCGTCCAGCGTGAAGACGATCAGGGTCAGATCAGGGTTCAGGCCGTGCCTGTTCAGCAGGGGCTTCAACGCCGTCGCGTAGTCGACCGCTACGGGGATGTCGAACCCCTTGTCCGGGCCATAGGTGTCGAAAATATGCGCCGCATGGTTGCGATGCGCGCCGGGGTGCAGTTGCATGACTAGCCCGTCTTCGACACTCATCCCCGCCATTTCGGTCAGCATCTGGGCGCGAAACAGGGCGCGGTCAGCGGCATCGGCATTGCCCGCGATGATCTTGCCGAACAGGGTTTCGGCCTCAGCGAGGGAGAGGTCCGCCGTCATCGGCGTCGGATGGCCATGATCGGTGGCGGTGGCCCCGCGGGATTTGAAAAAGGCGCGCCGGACCCGGTGTGCGTCCAGATACCCGGCCCATGACTGCGTGTCCCGGTCCGTCAACGCGCCCAGCCTGACGACATTGGCCGCGAAGTCCGGCGCATCCGGATCGATCACGGCGTCTGGACGATAGGTCGGAATGACGCGGCCCGCCCAGTCTGACTGCGCGATTTTCCGGTGATGATCAAGTGGGTCAAGCGCCCCGTCGGTGGTCGCCAGTGCCGCGATGCCGAAGCGGTCGAACAGGGCGCGCGGGCGATAGGCCGGATCGGTCAGGCAGGCGGCAACGTGATCGTGGATCGCATCTGCAGTGTCTGCGTTCAGCGGTTCATCAACCCCGAATACATCCGCCAATGCGTGGTCGATCCAGAGTTGCGATGGTGTCGCGCGAAACAGGATGTAATTCTTGGCGAAGATGCGCCAGATCGCGCGGCTGTCGGTCTGGACCGGGGCACCGTCCCTGCGGAGAACGCCAAGGTCTTCCAGTTGCACGCCCTGCGAGAACAGCATCCGGAAAACGTAGTGATCGGGCGTGATGAACAGCTGTGCGGGATCGACAAAGGATTTGTCGTGGGCAAACCACGCGGGGTCTGTGTGACCATGAGGGCTGACAATCGGCAGGTCGGCCACGTCTTCGAACAGATCGCGGGCGATCTTGCGCGCCGTCGCATCGAGCGGGAATAGGCGATCACGGTCAAGCACTGGCATCGCGTCCCCCTTGGTCAGATGCGTTTGTTCAGGTGTGAAACGCCAACAGCTGACCCTTCTCAGGGGAAAGATATTCTAGTATACTAGTTCTGTCAAATGCCGATGCCACCCCGGTTTAGACGGTTCCGCGGACCGGTCTGTCGTTCGTGATGTTGAAGACCATCCCGTCGAGAAGTTCGTCCAGATCAGGGCGTGCGGCGGGGCCGTTCGAGATATCGACAAGCATCAGCGTGCCGTCGGGCCGGATCGCGAATGCCCCGGGTTCGGCGAAGTTTGTATCGGTCTCCGCCTCCGACAGGGGGGCGGAAATATAGAGGCCGAGGACGCGCATCTGATCCTCTGTCAGCCCGTGGCAAAGATCGAAGGTCCAGCCGAATTCATCCAGATCGGCCCGTGCTTTGGCCGCTGTATCCGCCGAGACGACGACCACATCCATATGCGCCGTCCAGTCGGGCAGGGCGGCGTTCAGCTTGTTCAGAAACCGTTTGCAGCGGGGGCAATGACGCCCGCGATAGACGAACAACATGGTCCATCTGTCGGATGGCCCGCCGACGGTTCGTGTGCCGGGCGACCCGACGGCGGCCAGTTGCATCGGAGTAATGGGAGCGCCGACGCGCGGTTTGCGATCTGTCATGTCGTTTCTGTCCTGTCTATCGGTTGGCCCCGGAAGGGCGGTGTCATTCAAAGTAGCTGGCGTGGGCCTCGTGTATGTCCGAAATGGTCTTGTCCAACCGGCCGACATGCGCCCGGACGAGGTCACGGGCATCGGCCACATGACGGCAGGACAAGGCGTCTGCGATGGCGCGATGATCGTCCAGCACCTCCGCCACATCCTCGTGATCCGACAGGCTGAGTACGCACAGGCGGTCGACCGCGCGCTTGCACCGGTTGATCGTCTCGAACGCCATGGGCCATCCCGACAGGCGGCAGATCGTCTCGTGAAACCCGTAGTCCAGATCGTGGAAGCGGTCGATCTTGCCTTTGGCGAGTGCAGCGGCCTGATCCGCGAGGTTTGCCGCAAGGGCGGCGGCGCGGGTCTGGTCCCAGCAGGCACAGGCGCGTTCCATCACCTCCAGTTCGACCGCCAGGCGCAGGAACCGCGTGTTGGCGATCTCGTCGAGGGAAAAGCGCCGCACTACCGTCGCCCGCTGCGGTCGGATATCGAGAAGTTTCAGTGCGCGCAGGCGTCGGAAGGCATCACGGACCGGCTGGCGCGAAACCCCGAATCGCCGCGCGATGTCGGCCTCGGAAATCTTTGCACCGGGCAGGACGCTGAGGGTCACGATATCCTCTTGCAGCCGCTCGAACACCACGTCTGCGGTTGATCTGGACTCGGCGAGGGCCGTGGTATCTGACATCTATTTTCCCTTTTTTTGCAGCGCAGGGGCCAGCGTCGATGCGCGCAATCGTCAAGACACGCACCCCGATCTCTAATTCAGAGGACGGAAAGTGACAACGACAACGCCCTTGACAATTCTGGGATACTAGTCTCCATATTGGTCAGGGCCGCAGATATCCGACCGGGTCGAAACGGCCGATCATGGTTCACCGAAGGCGCGTGGAGGCGCTGTCGTCGCGCAGATCATTTTGGGGGGAGGTCCGGCAGACCGATGGTCCTTGGTGCGGTCTGCGCACAATAGACCGGCGTTGCCGGATGACGCTTCCGGGCGGTGGCGCAGCCTGACACGGCAAAAATTCTGAACTCAGGGAAAGATCAATGTATCAGACACTTTCAAGAACAATTCTGGGCACTGCAACCGCACTTGCCCTTGTCGCATCGACGGCGGTCGCCGAGGAATGGCGCGCGTGGAACATCCATAACGATGGCCACCCGAACACGGCAGCGATGGATCGCTTTGCCGAGCTTGTCGCCGACAAGACAGGCGGCGAAATCACCGTCGAGGTCTTCCATGGCGGCGTTCTGGGCAGCCAGCCCGACGCGCTTGAGCAGGTGCAGCTTGGCGCCATCGACGTGGGCAACTTCAACCTCGGTCCCATCGGTCCGATCGTGAAAGAGGCGAATCTGGTATCGCTGCCGTTCATCTTCCGTGATGTGGATCATATGTTCCGCGTGATGGACGGCCCGGCTGGCGAGCGCGTGTCCGACGCCATGGGCGAGGCGGGTATTCTGCCGATCAGCTGGTTCGACGCGGGCGCACGGTCGTTCTATAACAACACCGGCCCGATCAATTCGCCCGATGACGTGGCCGGGATGAAAATCCGCGTGATGAACAACGACCTGTTCACGGGCATGGTCAACGCCATGGGCGGCAACGGCACACCGATGGCGTTCTCGGAAGTGTATCAGTCGCTGAGCACGGGTGTTGTGGACGGTGCGGAAAACAACCTGCCGTCGTTTCAGTCTGTCGGCCACTTCGAGGTCGCAGGCTACTATTCCCTGTCCGAGCACCTGATCATCCCCGAATGCATCTGCGTGAACACGGCCAAGTTCGACGCGCTGTCCGAGGATATGCAGGCAGCCGTCGTGGAAGCCGCCGAAGAGGCCGCTGTCTACCAGCGCGAACTCTGGGCCGAGCAGACCGAGGCCGCCCGCGAGGCGGTGACGGCTGCCGGTGTCGAGATCAACGAGATCGCCGACAAGACGCCGTTCCAGGATGCCATGGCACCGGTCTATGCCGATTATCTGGCCGCAAATCCGGATATGTCGGAACTGGTTGAAATGGCCCGCGCCACCGAGTGATCGGACCGCCATCACATCGACCATGCGTCCGGCGAACCCGCCGGGCGCATTTTGCGCAAGGGGACCGCAAGACATGAGCGACGCACCGGAACGACAGACGGGACTGGGACCAATCGACAGCGTGTTTCGCGCGATCGTCGCCCTGTGCCGGATCATTACGGGGGTCGCCCTCGTCGCGATGACGCTCTTGCTGGGCTATCAGGTGTTCGGTCGCTACGTCCTGAACGACACACCGACATGGGTCGACCCGCTGTCGCTGCTTTTGGTCATGCTGATCGCGTTTCTGGGTGCGGGCATCGGCGTCTACGAGAATACCCATCTTTCGGTGGTCGTGCTGCGCAAGATGGTGTCGACGAAATTGCGGTCCATGATGGTCGTCACCTCCGATCTGTTGCTGGCGCTCTTCGGCGGTCTGATGCTGTGGTATGGCGGGCAGCTGACGATGTTCAAGTGGAACTCGCTGATCCCGTTGATCCAGTGGCCCGAAGGGTTACGGTCGCTGCCGCTGACGATTTGCGGCGGTATGATCCTTGTCTTTTCGCTGGGCCATCTGGTTCGCCACCTGATCGGGCGTGACACCCGCACCGACAGCATCGAATAGGGCCGGGACATCATGGGACTTGCATTGCTTCTGGGTGTCTTCGCGCTGTGTGTGGCCTTCGGCACGCCTGTCGCCTTTGCCTTGGGGATATCGGCCATCGCGGCGTTCTGGTTCGAGGGCCTGCCGCTGATGATCGGTTTTCAGCGGATCATTTCCGGCATCAACGTCTTTTCACTGCTCGCCATTCCGTTCTTCATTTTTGCGGGCGAGCTGATGTTCCATGGCGGGATCGCGATCAGGCTTGTGCGGTTCGCGCAGGCGGCCGTGGGCGCCGTGCGGGGTGGTCTGGGGATCGTGAACGTGCTGTCGTCGATGCTGTTCGGCGGCATCTCCGGCTCTGCCATTGCGGATATTTCAGCGCTCGGGTCGATCCTGATCCCGGTGATGAAGGACAAGGGCTACGATCCTGACTATGCCGTCAACGTCACGGTCACGTCATCCATCGCGGGCATCATCATTCCGCCCAGCCACAACATGATCATCTATGCCATCGCCGCAGGCGGGGCGGTTTCAATTTCCAAGCTGTTTCTGGCGGGTGTCGTGCCCGGCATATTGATGTGCGTCTGCCTTGCCGCCGCCGCCTATATCGTCGCCGTGAAACGCGGCTACCGGGCCGAGCAGTTCCCCGGCTGGACCGCCCTGACGTTCGCATTCATCGGCGCGATCCCCGGTTTGCTGACCGCCGTCATCATTGTGGGCGGGGTGCTGTCAGGCGTCTTTACGGTGACGGAATCCGGTGCCTTCGGGGTGATCTACGCCTTCCTCGTGACGTTGATCGTTTACCGGTCGATCACATGGGCCAATTTCAAGATCGCGGTCAACCAGTCAGTCAAGACCACGGCGATGGTGATGATCCTGATCGCCTGTGCGGCGGCATTCGCCTACATGCTGACCTACTACCGCGTGCCCACCAAGATGGTCACGCTGCTGACGGGTATCACGGACAATCCGATCCTGATCCTGCTGATGATCAACGCCGTGCTTTTGCTTTTGGGCATGATCATGGACATGGCCGCACTGATCCTGATCTGCACGCCGATTTTCCTGCCTGTGGCGCAGGCGTTGGGCATCGACCCGGTGCAGTTCGGAATGATCCTGCTGGTGAACCTTGGCCTTGGGCTGTGCACGCCGCCGGTGGGGTCCTGTCTTTTTGTGGGGTGTGCGGTGGGTAAGCTGCCGATGGAGAAGGCTGTCCGTACGATCTGGCCGTTCTATCTGGCGATTTTCGTCGCACTGATGCTGATCACCTTCGTGCCTGCGATTTCGATGACATTGCCGAACCTGCTTGGCGGCTAGGCGGGGTCAGGACAGCGCGGTGATGATCCCGCGCAGTTCGGCCAGCCCGCGCAACCGCCCGATCAGGGTGTAGCCCGGTTGCACCGCGCGGTCGACGTCGGACAGCAACGCATGACCGTGATCGGCCCGGAAGGGCAGATCGACGCTGCGGCGGGACTCGGCCTGCAGTAGGGCGCGAATGACCGCGACCAGATCGAGATCACCGTTGAGGTGGGCGCTTTCGCTGAACGACCCGTCGGGCGATTTCGTGACATTGCGCAGGTGCACGAAGTGGATGCGATCCCCGAAGGTGCGTGCGATGACGGGCAGGTCATTGCCGGTCGCGGCACCCAACGACCCGGTGCACAGCGTCAGGCCGTTGGCGGGCGCGTCGACCGCGCTCATGATCCAGTCGATGTCCTGCGCATTTGATACGATGCGCGGTAGCCCCAGAATGTCCTGCGGCGGGTCGTCGGGATGGATGCAGAGGTCGATGCCAAGCTCTGTTGCGGTTGGTACCACCTCTGTCAGGAAGCGCTTGAGGTTGGCGCGCAGATCGTCGTGGGTCAGCCCCGCGTAGGTATCGAGAACACCGCGCAGCCCCGCGATATCGTATCGGTCCACCGCACCGGGCAGGCCGGCCATGACGGACTGGAGCAGTGCTGCCTGTTCCGCCGCGTCGCTGTTGCGGTACCAGATATCGCCTGCGGCGACCGCTTCCGGCGTATAGTCTTCGCGGGCCGCATCCCGCCCCAGCATGTGACATTCGAACGCGGCCATTTTCGCTGCCGAGAAGTGCAGGCAGGTGCCGCCACGCGCGACAGGATGGGCGAGGTCGGTGCGGGTCCAGTCCAGCACCGGCATGAAGTTGTAGCAAACGGTCTTGATCCCTTCGCGGGCAAGGTTGGCGAGCGAATTGCGGTAGTTCGCAAACAGTCGGTTCAGGTCCCCGGTGCCACGCTTGATGTCCTCGTGGACCGGCAGGCTTTCGACCACATCCCATGTAAATCCCGCAGCTTCGATCTCGCCACGGCGTGCAGCGATGGTGTCTTGCGACCAGACCGCGCCATAGGGGATGGCGTGCAGGGCGCTGACGATTCCCTGCGCGCCGGTCTGGGCGACCTCGCTCAATGCGATCGGATCGAACTCTCCGAACCAGCGCCAGGTCTCGCGCATCAGGTGTCTCCGTCGCGGCTGGTTTTCCAGGTTTCGTAGCGCCGCAGTATTTCGGGATCCGTCGGTGGATAAAGGCCGCGGATCGACGCGCCGCCTTTGACCTGTTCCAGCACGAAGGCCTCGAACTGTTCCATTTCGACGGTCTCCAAAGCGATCTCGTCCACCAGATGGCGCGGGATCACCATGACCCCGTCGGCATCACCCAGCAGGATGTCACCGGGATAGACCGCCACACCGCCGCAGGCGATGGGCAGGCCGATATCGACCGCGTGATGTTTTGTCAGGTTCGTCGGGGCCGAGGGTTTGGCCGCGAAGACGGGCATATCCAAAGCCGCGGCCCCCGCCGCATCGCGAATGCCACCGTCGCTGACCACACCTGCCACGCCGCGTATCTGACACCGGGTCAGCAGGATCGACCCGGCGGAGGCGGCAGATGCATCGCCGCGACAATCCATCACCAGCACCGCGCTCGCGGGACAGCTTTCGACCGCGACGCGCTGGGGGTGGTCGGGCTCGCGAAACGCGTCCAGCGGATCGGTGTCCGGGCGTGTCGGAATATAGCGCAGGGTGTAGGCGGGGCCGACCATCGTAGCGGCATCGCCACCCAAAGGCAGGACGCCCTGCACATAGGCATTCTGATAGCCGCGTCTGAACAGAAGCGTAGCGACGCTTGCCGTACTGGCGGCGCGCAGGTGATCCAGCGTGTCGGGGGCAAGGGCAATCGTTGCCGGATCGGCTGGGTTGGGCATGTCTTGGTTACCTTTTCGGTAAGGCGGGCAAGGGCGCGTCGATCAGGGCGCCCTTGTGCTGCACGACCTCGCGCGACAGCGCGCAGGCATAGGCGATCCCGTCGGGCAGAGGCAGCCCTGCGGCGTGGCCCGCAAACAGGCCCGCATTGAAACTGTCACCGGCGGCGGTCGTGTCGGTTACACTGGACAGGACGTCGACGGGAAACTCGTCGACGGCAGACCCTTCGGCATAAAGCACCGCACCCGCGCCGTTCTTGACGACCACCGTTACCGCACCCGTTGCAATATAGCGTTCTGCCGTGGCCCGCGGGCTGGCGTCGGCGAACCAGTCCGCCTCATCCTCGAACGAGGGCAGGACAAGGTCGCTGACGGCGGCACCGTCCATGATCGCGGCCATCATTTCGGCCCCGGACGCCCAGAGTTTCGGGCGCAGGTTGGGATCGAAAGCGATGGTCTTTCCTGCGGCCCGCGCTTGCCCCAACGCAAGCAGCAGGTCCGTCCGCCGTGCCGGTGCGAGAATGGCAAGCGTGATCCCCGAGAAGTAGATCAGGTCGGCGGTCGCCATCGCCGCGTCCAGCGTCGCTGGGTCATCGGCAAGGGAGCGCGCCGCCGACTGGCCGCGCCAATAGGAAAAGCTGCGCTCGCCTTGATCCAGCGAAATCAGGTAAAGACCCACGGTCTTGCCCGCGGCCACCTGCACGAAACGATCGCTGACACCGCTGTCGCGCATGAAGGCACGCATCTTGTCGGAAATTGCATCGTCCCCCACAGCGGTCAGGTAGGACACCGCACATTGCGGCGAACAGCGCGCCAAATACCATGCGGTATTGAACGTGTCGCCCGCGAAACCCAGACGAAATTCGCCGTCCCCGTCGCCGGGGGCCAGCTCGGCCATACATTCGCCAATCGCAAGAACGCGCATGGCGCTTCCTTTCTACGAAAACAACATACCGCCGTTGATGTCGATATTGGCACCAGTGATAAAGGCGCTGTCGTCGCAGGCAAGGAAGAGGACGAGGTTGGCGGCGTCGTCCACATGGCCCTGCCGCTTCAGCGGGGCGTTCGCCTCGAACCCGCGACGGCCCGCATCGGGCGTGTGGATGTTGTGGAAATCGGTGTCGATCATACCGGGGCACAGCGCGTTGACACGGATGTCGGGGCCAAGTTCCTTGGCCAGACCGCGTGTCATGGTCATCACCGCGCCCTTGGACGTGGCATAGGCCACGGCACCGGGCCCGCCGCCATCCCGGCCCGCCTGCGAGGCGATATTGACGATGGCGCCCGTGGTCATATGCGCAAGGCAGGTCTTGGTCATCATGAATGTGCTGGTCAGGTTCAGCGTCATCACGCTGTTCCAATGGGCCAGGTCCATTTCGGCAATCGTCTTGCGCGCGATCAGGCCGCCCGCGTTGTTCACCAGCACGTCCACGCCGCCGAAGTTGTCCACGGCAGCGCCGACCAGCGCATCGACTCCCGCCTGGGTGTTCAGGTCGGCCTGCACGGCGACAGCCTTGCCACCCGCGCCTGTGATGTCGGCCACGACGCTGTCGGCCCCTTTCGAGCTTTCGAAATAGCTGATCGCGACACTGGCCCCTTCTGCTGCGAGCTTTCTGGCGACAGCGGCCCCGATGTCCCGGCCACCGCCGGTCACGATGGCGGTCTTTCCTGCAAGTTTCATGGGTGTCCTTCCTGTTGTGGCCAGTGCTGGCGGGACCGTGGCGTCAGCGTTCGAGTTTCATGAAATAGTCGAAAATCTCGGGCACGTTGCCATCGCCCAGACCTGCGTCCACGGCCGCTACCAGATTGTGAGAGGTACCTTCGGCGATTTGCGCGCGGGTGCCCACATCCTCGGCCATGGCGAGGAAATAACGAAGATCCTTGCTGGCATTGTTGATCGTGAACCCCAGGTCGCTGACCCCGTCGACGGCATAGTTCCTGCAGAAGCCCATGAAAGGAGAATTGGACGGCCCGGCAGACATGATGTCATAGAGCTGCTGGCGGTCGACGCCCGCGCGGTCGGCCACAGCGAAAGCCTGCGACATGGCGCAGACAGTGGTCATGCCGATGTAATTGTTGATCAGTTTCGTGACGTGGCCCGCGCCGAGCGCGCCCAAATAGAAGACATTTTCGCCCTGTTCGTCCAGCACCGGTTTCACCTTGTCGAAGGTGGCCCTGTCGCCCGCCGCCATGATGTTCAGCAATCCGTCCCTGGCGTGCGCGGGCGTGCGCCCGAGCGGAGCGTCGATCATGCCCGCGCCCTTGTCGGCGAGGTCCGCACCGATCTTGCGGGTGGAGGCCGGGATCGACGTGCCGAAGTCGATGAGCACGGCACCTTCCCTGATCCCCGCAAAGATACCGTCGTCACCATAGACAAGGCTTTCGACGACATCGGACGTGGTCACGCAGAGCATCACGATATCGCTGGCCTCTGCCACCGCGCGCGGGGTTGCCGCCTCACTGGCGTTGCCACGGGCCAGAACCGCTTCGACCGCATCGCGTTTGCGGCCCATCACGACAACCCTGAACCCCCGCGTCTGGAGATTTTCGACCATGTTGCCGCCCATAAGTCCAAGGCCGATAAAGCCGATAACGGGTTTGGTCATGATATCGTCTCCGGTATGTGGGGGATCATGGCGATCACAGGAAGTCTTCGCGGCGCGGTGTAAAGACATCAAGCAGCGTGCCGGCCTCCAGGCAGGTTGCGCCGTGTTCGATATCGGGCTGCTTGTAAAGGCTGTCGCCCGCGCCCACGACATAACTCTTGCCGCCGACGCTGAATTCGAACCTGCCCGACATCACATAGGTGATCTGTTCGTGGACATGATGGTGCAGGGGCGCGGTCACGCCGGCCTCGAAATGAACCTCGACCACCATCAGGTTGTCGTTGTGGGCGCAGACCTTGCGCGACAGGCCATCGGCCACGGTCTCAAGCCTGTTGTCGCTTTCGGGGAAGTAATTCTTGACAGTCATCGGTGTCTCCGCGTGCCTTAGCTATTTGCCAGTTTTTTCATCACGACCTTGAAGGTGTGTTCATCGGGATCGGTGAAATAAAGATCAGCGTCATAGCCCTGATCGTCCATGAAGTTGAAAATCCGTTTCGGAGCATCCAGCCGGTAGGGCACCAGAAGCGTCGCGATGCGGTGTCGGGTTGCGGCTGGGTAGTGGGCTGTCAGGCAGGTGCTGACGGGCAGGCCTTTATAGTCGTCCGGGTCCACATCGGTGAATTCGGTCTTTTGGCTGATCTGCGCCTTGCCGCTTTCCGACCAGACCACCTGACCGTAGAAGCCGGACCGCGTCTGCGTGTTGCGGAACGATGACTTGCCAAGCTCGAACGGTTCGTTGGCGTGCAGCAGCCAGTCGAGCGTGACGGGGCTGTCCGCGTCGACCTTGTCGACGATCACGAAGTAGGAGTTGCGCACGAAGTAAACCTCGCGCTCGGCCAGCGTGACCTCGGGCGACAGGCTTTGGTAGGCTGGTGTGGCATCGCCGCAGATATAAATGTGGTCATCGCGCTGTTCGGCGGCGACGATGCGGCCGTTCGACGCCAGCGCCTTGGCTTTGTCCTTGCCGGCATACTGCCCCTTGCCGTTGATCAGGATCGCGTTTTTGGAGCGTGTCTGACGCCGCCATTTCTGATGCATCGAGGAATTGAAGGCGACGTAATAGCCAGACTGGATCGCCTGATCCTCGCCATAGGCTGCCATGCAGAACGCGTTCTGATCACCGTGGCTGTGACTGATCGAGCCGTAGGGGGAGGATTTGAAGACGAATTGGATGTGTTCATCCGGGTCCGCCATCGCGTGTTGAACGCCGACCCATCCGACGCCCTTGAAGTGGCGAAAGCCGCTTTCGGGCGGCGTTGCCTCGACCGTCGGCCAATCTGTACGGAACGCCAGTTCGTCGAACCGGGTATCCCACCAGCCCCAATTATAAAAATCGCCCTCGGTACCCGGGTTCAGGCGATGATTTTCATCGCAATACCACTGATAGGCACCGTTGCCGGTCACACCCCCGAACTGGCGCAGGTTCATGCCGATCTTGATGCAGGTCAGATCGCCCATGGTACTGTCGTCGCCAAAGGTCGCGCGGCGGGTGTTCGGCGCCTTGGTGAACAGCGGGAAGTCGGCGGTGTTCTGAAAGAAGGGCCGATCATAGATGTTGAGACCAGTATAGGATTTCAGCCAGTTGGCGGCATCCAGCAGATAGGAAATGCCCGTCATCCAGTAGTGCGGACCTTCGGCCCAGCCCCCCTCTGCGTCGCCCCAGGGCGAATAAACCGTGTAGAGAAACTCGATCCCGTAGTTCAGCCATTCCTCTGCCTGGCCGGTGTCGTCATCATGCAGCAACGCGATGCAGGCCGGGATGATACAGGACGACACCGACCGCACGGCGTGGCTGTCATAGGGAAAGAGATGGATTTTCGCGTTCAGGATCGCGTGGTCGGCGATGTCGCGGGTCCGTTCGAGCAATGCTGCGCGGACCGTCACACGCTCATCCTCGGAGAGGTCGTCGTAGAGCCAATCATAGCCCCAGGTCAGCGCGTTGCACACGCGGTAGGCCCATTCATCCGTATAGGCGCGCGACGTGACACCCATCGGGTCCCAGCTTGCGGCCTCGAGCAACCATTCCTTGGCGCGGGCGGTCAGCGCCGCGTCGTCCGTGACTTTGCCGCCGATGGCAAGATGGCGGATCGCATACCAGACCTCTTGCCGGTCGATATAGGTCTGCCGCCAGACCGGTGCAGTCCGCTGATGGTTGGGATAGCCTGCCGGTTCGCGAATGATGTCGCGGTCCATCCACGGCAGGACGGATTTTTCATAGAACGCGGACCATGTGCAATGATCCGGGTCCGCCGCGACGGCGGTCTTGAACGCCTCCAACCGGTCGGATGTCATCCACAGGCGCGGATGGTCCGTCGCCACGTTCGAAAGGCGTTCGGCGCGCGCGGGCAGGGACGTCCCCGCCAGCCCCTTGGGCACGGTAAAGCTGCGCGTACTGCTCCAGTCGCTGGATGGTGCGCCGGTCTCGGCATCCCATGTGGCATAGGACCAGTGATAATCACCCGGGTCCAGAACGTGGTCAGGCGTAAAGAAATTCAGTGGCAGACCTTCATAGACCTGCGTCTTACCCTTCGGGAACGTCGGATCGGCGGATAGACGCAGCACGTATTTGCTGTCTTCGTCCACCACAGGAATCCACGTGAACCGGGGCGGGTTTTCGTCCACGCCTGTTTCGGCGACGGGCGCGTACTGGATCGTCAGTCGCCCGGCTTTGGGTTCATCAAGCGTAGGAAGTCTGGTGGCCGACATCGGTCAGTGGTCCCGCATTTTCAATTCAGGAAAGACAAGGCCCGGGGCGGCGGCACCGCCGCCCCGGGTGATTGGTCAATCAGCCGCCGTACTGACGGTCATAGGCGGACTGCATCACGCCAAGCAGTTCCTGCATCCCCATGTCATCCAACTGGGCAAGGTAGGCGTCCCAGTCTTCCATCACGTCGCCGTTGCCAAGAATCCAGCCCTGCTGACGCTCCAGCATGTAGTCGCGGATCGAGCCCCAGGTCCGGTCATAGACCTGCTGTTCCTCTGCCGTGAAGGCCACGCCGAGGAAGTCCGGGATCAGGTAGTCACCCTGTTCGTAAAGCTCGATCCCGGCCAGCGCGAATTCGTTGGTCCACTGGATTTCATAGTCGTAATCCTGGAAGTACCCACGGGCCTGCAGCTGTGCACCGTTTTGGTAGAGCGAACGGTTCACCGGACCCTGGGCCAGGAACTCCTCGGTGAAGATCGGTTCTCCGTCGATCATTTCATAGTGCATGCCTTCGACGCCGAAGTTGGCGAGACGACGGCCTTCCTCGGTGAACCAGAAGTCGAAATACTTGATCGTCTCGACGACGTTCTCGTTGGTATGGCCGATGGCCCAGCCGTCCGGCTTCACAAGGATGCGGCGGTGCTCTTCGATCCGGTTGCCGCCGACAGAGGCGGGCGGGGCCATCGCCTCGAAGGCGAAACCGTCGATTTCGGACGACAGGCTGTTGTAGCCACCGGTCGAGGCGAACCAGTCGTGGGTCGAGCCGCCAAGGTTTTCGGACAGCAGGAAGTCACGCGCGGATGAGCCACGGGTAAAGATTTCAGGATCGATCAGACCGTCCGCATACCAGCGCGCGAGGTTGGCGATACCGTCGCGATAACCCTCGCCGATGTAACCGTGGCCGATCTTTCCGTCTTCGACCAGGAAGTCATGGTAGGTGTCGGACCCGTGCGCACGACCATCCCAGAGCGTCACCAGACGGATCAGTTCGGGCCACTGACGGGCGAAGAAGGGCACTTCGTCGGCGATACCGTTGCCATTGGGGTCCTGTGTCTTGAAGGCGCGCAGGACGGCTTCGTATTCCTCGACAGTCTGCGGCACTTCAAGGTCAAGTGCGTCGAGCCAGTCGGTGCGGATCCAGTAGGCGCGGCCGTATTTACCGTCGGGCAGATAGGGCACGTAATACATCTGGCCATCGGCCGCCTTGACCGCAGCCTCGATATCGGGACGTGTCGCGTAGTAGGCCGCGATGTTGGGTGCGTGTTCCGCGATCAGATCGTTGAGCGGCACAAAGGCACCTTCGGGACCGAACTGGTTGACGAAATCCTTGATCCGGCTGGAACCGACGATGTCGGGAATGGCACCGCCCGCCAGCATCAGGTTCAGCGCCTCGGTGCGGCCGGTATTTTCGTCCGTGCGCATGTTGGCGCCGACGGTGTCGTTGATCAGGTGGATGCCGGTCATTTCACGAGCGGCCTGTTCGACGGGCCAGTCTTCCTCATAGACCGGGTAGCGCGCGTGGTTCATCTGGATTGTCAGTTCCAGCGGTTCATCGACGATCCGCAGGTGACCTTCCGCAAAGGCGGGTGATGTGATGGCACTCGCGGACAGCAAGGCCGCGGCCAGGCTCAGTTTACGCATTTGATTTCCTCCCATTTGCGTTTTCATTCCTTGACACCCCCAAGCAGGATGCCTTTTTCGAAATATTTCTGGATGAACGGATAGACGATCAGCACGGGGATGATCGAACATACGATGATCGCCGCGGTCACGGTTTCCGCGCTGAACCCCGCGGCAGTTTGGACCATGGCGAATTCGTCATCGTCGCTCAGGTTTGCGATGGTGTGGCGCAGGAACACCTGCAGCGGGATCTTGTCCTCGGACTGCAGCAGGACCATGGCCCAGAAAAACCCGTTCCAGCGCGATACGATGCAGAACAGCGTGATCGTGGCGATGGCCGGTTTGCTGAGCGGGATGAATACCTTCCACAGCACCTGAAAATCATTGGCCCCGTCCATGCGCGCGGCCTCTTCGAAGCTCTGCGGGATCGATTCAAAGAAGTTGCGCAGCAGGATGATGTTGAAGGCGTTGATCGCGAAGCCGATGATGATACCGAACATGCTGTCCAGCAGTCCCAGATCGCGCATGTTCAGAAAGAACGGGATCAGGCCCGCGTTGAACCACATGGTGAACGCGATGAAGAGATTGAAGAACCGCCGGCCCTTCAGTTGCGGGCGCGACAGCGCATAGGCGCAGGGCACGATGAACACGAGGCTCATGATCGTGCCGCCGATCGTGTAGATGAACGTGTTGCGGTAGCTTAGCCAGAACTGCGGGTCCGTAACGATATAGCCATATGCCTCCAGCGTGGCGTCAATCGGGGTCAGCACGACCTTGCCCGCCTGAGCCGCGAAACCGGAGCTGAACGAGACGGCGGCGATATAGATAAACGGGTAGAGCGTGGCCACCGTAAACATGCCGATCAGCACCGACACGATGATCGCGAACAGTTTGTCGCCGCGGGAATAGAGGTTCCAGTTCATCATGGGTCTATCCTCCTACCAGAGCGACGTGCGCGAGTAGCGCCGCGACAGGGTATTGGCGGTCATCACCAGCACAAAGGCGACGACGGCGTTGAACAGACCCGCGGCAGCGGCAAGATCGTACTGGCCGGACTGCAGACCCTGCCGGTAAACCCATGTGTTGACGACATCGGCGGTCTCGTATGTCGACGGCTGGTAGAGCAGGATCACAAGCTCGAACGACACTTCCATGACGTTGCCGATGCGGATGATGAGCATGATCAGAATTGTCGGCAGGATCGACGGGATAGTGATTTTCCACATCATCTGCCAGCGGTTCGCCCCGTCCACCACGGCACTTTCGTAAAGCGACGGGTTCACACCCGCGATGGCGGCCAGAAAGACGATGGAGCCGAAGCCGGCCTCTTGCCAGATGCCCGTACCCACGAAGATCGGGCGGAACCATTGCGGCTGGGTCAGGAAATAGATCGGGTCCATGCCGAACCAGCCGATGATCGTGTTGATGATACCGGCCGTGGGCGAAAAGGCGGTGATTACGATCCCGGCGATGATCACGGAAGAAATGAAGTGCGGCAGATACACGATGGTCTGCGCGGTCCGCTTGTAGGTGGCGTGCATGACCTCGTTGAACATCAGCGCAAGGATGATCGGGGCAGGGAAGCCGAACAGCAGATTGTAGAAGCTGATGGTGATCGTGTTTCGGACGGCGCGGATGAACTGGTCGTTGTTGAAAAGTGTCTGGAAATGTTCCCATCCGATCCAAGGGCTGCCGGCGACACCGCGGAAAATCGAATAGTCCTTGAAGGCGATCTGCAGGCCGTACATCGGCTTGTACAGGAAAACGAGAAACCAGACGATCGTCGGCAGCAGCATCGCGTAGATCTGCCATTCGCGGCGAAAGTGGTCCCAGACCTTGACCCAGTTCTTGTCCGGTGTGCGGGTCTGCTTGCGGTCGCGCAGCGCCTCGTTCGCCTCGACGACGACTTCTTCGATGGGGATTCCGCCGACGTCGGAATTGCGATCAGACATCGCCCTAGCCCCCCACCTTCAGCGCGCGTCCGGTTTCGGCGTCGAACAGTTTGACCAGATGCGACGGCACATGCACCGCATCCACGCCGGACAGATGGGCGATATCGCCGTTGGTGTCGGCCTTGAACACCAGCTCCGTCTCGCCATGCCGCGCGTGAAGCAGTGCCTCCGACCCCAGCGGCTCGACCAGATCGAGATTGATCGGCAGTGTGGACGAAGGCCCTTCTGCGGTCAGCGTCACATGCTCGGGCCGGATACCCACGATCACATCCCGCCCCGCATGGGCCGCGACAGATCCGTTGATTTTGATTTCCGAATTACCGATCTGCGCGCCGGTTTCCGTCAGCTTCGCTTTCATCTGGTTCATCGGCGGTGACCCGAGAAAACCCGCGACGAATGTGTTGGCCGGGTCGTTGAACAGCTCCATCGGTGTGCCGATCTGTTCGATCCGGCCATCGTTCATCACCACGATCCGGTCGGCCAGCGTCATCGCCTCGACCTGATCATGGGTCACGTAGATCGAGGTGACCCCAAGACGGTTGTGCAGACGCTTGATTTCTGCCCGCATCTGGGTGCGCAGCTTGGCGTCGAGGTTCGAAAGAGGCTCGTCGAACAGGAATACCTTTGGGTGACGCACGATCGCACGGCCCATGGCGACCCGCTGGCGCTGCCCGCCCGACAAATCGGCGGGACGACGATCGAGGTAGGGGGTCAGGCCAAGAATTTCGGCGACATCGTCAATCGTGGTTTTGATCTCGGCCTTCGGCATTTTCCGGATACGCAGGCCAAAGGCCATGTTGTCCGCCACGTTCAGGTGTGGATAAAGCGCGTAGTTCTGGAACACCATCGCCACATCACGGTCTTTCGGGGCGATGCGGTTCATCCGGCGACCGTCGATCATCAGGTCGCCGTCGGTGATCTCCTCAAGCCCCGCGATCATGCGCAGGGTCGTGGATTTGCCGCAGCCCGACGGGCCGACAAGCACCACGAATTCCTTTTCGGCCACGTTCAGATCGATGCCGTGAACAACCTGCAAAGCCCCGTAGGCCTTTACGATACCTTCCAGTTCAACACCGGCCATCGTCCCCTCCACGTGTCGCACCCGGACCGCATTTTCCAGCGGCCGGCGAATCGTTTCCTCGGTTCTGGTATACTAGTCGAATTTCTGGAATGCTAGTCTGGTATACTAGTTTACTTTGTGCTACTCGTCGGGCAGCTTGTGGTCGAAGGGACTGTAATGATGGCGCAGACACTGACACAGAATGAACGGCGCACGAGTGTCGACGATGTCTTCGACACGCTGCACGAACAGATCGTCACGCTGCACCTCAAACCCGGCGACCGTATATCCGAGGCCGAGATCGCGGCGCAGTTCGGCGTGTCGCGGCAGCCCGTCCGCGATGCGTTCAGCCGGCTTGCCAATCTTGACCTGCTTTTGATCCGGCCCCAGCGCGCGACCGAGGTGCGGCGCTTTTCCATGCGGCAGATCGAAAAGGCCCGCTTTATCCGCGCTGCAATCGAGAAAGAGGTGCTGCGCCGCGCCGCGACCCACTGCGACGACAAGGGCGAGGCAAAGCTGAACGCCGCACTTGCCGCGCAGGCAGAGGCGGTCGCCGCCACGGATGTCGAACGGTTCGGACAGCTTGACTATGAATTTCACGAGGTCCTGTGTGTCATCGCGCAGGTCGACTATGCGTTCGAGGTCATCCTCGAGGAGAAAGCCAAGGTCGACCGTCTTTGCATGCTCGGCATCGAAAAGGAGCAGCGTATCCCCGAGCTGCTGGCCGATCACAAAGCCATCGCCGACGCCGTCGTCGCCCATGATGGCGACCAGGCGGTCGCGGCGGGCCTCAAGCACCTTTCGCGTCTGGATACCACGATCGAGCGGATCACGGCGACCAACGCAAATTACTTCGAGAGCGCGAACGCCTGAGCGCGACAAATATCCCGTCGCAGGCACGATGCGCGGGAACGGAACCGGTCCATGACCTCGATTTCAGATCACCCCAGACCGACGCCCGGCCCCGGTGCCGCGCAGGTATTCGCATTGGCCTGGCCGATGACGCTCAAGGCGATTTTCCTGCATGGCACCGTCGTCATCGACGGCTTCCTGCTGTCGTCGCTGGGCGAAGGCGCGCTTGCGGCGATGGGGCTGGCCGCAGCACTTGGCGGGATCGTGCTGGGCGTGATCTTTGCGTTTTCCCACGCCATGCAAATTCGTACCGCACAGGCCTTTGGCGGTGGCGATCCTGTGTTCCTGAAATCCGTGCTTGCCGCGGGGCTGACCATCAGCATCGGGATCGGGGTTATCGGTGTTGCCCTGATCCAGATCTGGGGCGACACGCTGATCGGCGCGCTGGCTCCGACCGATCAGATCGCGGCCGATGCCCAGACCTATCTTCTGATCTTCACCGTCGTCATTCTGGGCGAAGGTGTCGGTCAATGCATCGCCAGCTTCTTCAACGGATGCAGCCGCAGCAAGCTGCCGCTTTACGGCTATCTGCTGTCTGTGCCGATCAACGTTCTCGCCAGCATCGGGCTGATCCATGGGCTGTGGGGTCTGCCTGCGCTGGGTGTGGCGGGCGCGGCGCTGGGCAGTGCCGTCGCGATCACGGTGCAGACCCTGTTCTGGGTGGCCCTGCTGCTGCGCACCAACGGACACTTGCGGCATGTCACTGGCTGGCGTCACGGCACGTTCGGGCCCACGGTGCGGCGTCACCTGACCTTTGCCCTGCCGATCGCCGCGACCTTCGTCAGTGCCACCCTGTCCACCCATGTCTGTTCGCTGATCTATGCGAATATGTCGCTCTACGGCTTCGCCGCGCTGACCCTCATCGCCCCTTGGAACCTGCTGGCCGGGCAGGTGGCGATGCAGTGGACGCAGGCCACGGGCATCATCGTGGCGCAGTTGTTGGGGAAACACACACATGGTGACGTGCTCGACCGGTTTCTGTCGCGCGCGTGGATCGGGGCCTTTGTCGCGGCGGGGATCGTGTCGCTGATCTTTCTGGCGATGTGTCTATCGCTGGACTGGATCTACCCCAATCTGGAGCCACAAACCCGCGCGATCCTGTTCGGGTTCCTGCCGATCCTGCTGATCATCCAGTTCCCCCGCGCCACGAACGCGATCTGCGGCAACACCCTGCGCGCGGCAGGCGACACGGTTTATGTCATGCATATTTTCATCTGGTCGCAATGGGCGTTTCGCGTGCCGGCCACGGCACTGTTCGTTCTTTACCTCGACCTTTCCGCCTTCTGGATACTGTCGCTGTTCCTGTGGGAGGAGGTCATCAAATTCCCCGCATTCCATCGCCGCCTGTGGCGCGGTGACTGGAAGCGGTCAGACGTCGCCGCATGATCCCGGTCGAAACACTCAATCCGAAAGGACAAGCAATGAACCGATTTTCCCTGGATACCACACGGGCCTTCGTCACCGGTGCCAACACCGGTATCGGACAGGCGATCGCGGTCGATCTGGCGCGCCACGGCTGTCACGTGATCGCGGTGGGCCGTTCGTCGATGGAAGAGACGCTCGCCCGTGTCGCGGAGGTCGGTGGGACAGCCGATGCCGTGCAGGCCGATCTGGGCACGGTCGCGGCCGCACAGGCGGCATTCGAAAAGGCCGAGGCGGAGTTCGGTCCCATCGACACGCTGGTCAACAACGCGGGCATCATCCGCCGCGACGACAGCCTCGCCTTCACCGAAGCGGATTGGGACGCGGTGATGGACATCAATCTCAAGGTCGTTTTCTTCCTGTCGCAAGCCTTCGCAAAGTCCCGCGTCGCCGCAGGGCAGGGGGGCAGCATCATCAACATCGCGTCGCTTCTGTCGTTTCAGGGCGGTATTCGCGTGCCGTCCTATACGGCCTCCAAAAGCGGGGTCGCGGGGCTGACGAAAATCCTGTCGAACGAATGGTCGGCAAAAGGCATCACGGTCAACGCGGTCGCGCCGGGGTATGTCGTCAGCAACAACACCACCGATCTGCGTAACGATCCCGACCGCAACATGGCCATCCTCGACCGTATTCCGCTGGGCCGCTGGGCCGAGCCGGAGGATATCGCGGGTGCCGTCACATTTCTGGCGGGGCCCGCCGCGCGTTATGTCACGGGGATCACGCTGCCCGTCGATGGCGGCTGGCTGGGCCGCTAGGACAGGAGGTACCCTGGTGCTGAAGGCATACGATACCGCCACGCGCGCCGCGCTCAACCTCGTGGATCCGTATGTTCACGGGGACGGGGCCGTGCCGCAGGACCGGGTCTGGCCTTATCTGCGCGCCCATTTTTACCCGCTGCGCTGGGTCATCGTGCTGAGCCTGCTGATGACGACCCTTGCCGCCAGCGTGGAGGTCTGGCTGATCAGCTATGCAGGACGCCTGATCGACATGCTGGCGGCAGGCGCGCCAGCGACGATCTGGCGGGATCATGCCCCCAGCCTGATCTTCGCCGCGGTGATGCTGGTCCTGCTGCGCCCATTGATCCAGTTCCTGCGCCATGCGGTCAACGACATCGGGCTGGATGCCAACGCAGCCAGTCTGTTTCGCTATCGTGCCCACGCCCATCTGACTCAACAGCCCGTCGGCTGGTTTCAGGAGGACCTTGCCGGGCGCACCGCCTCGCGTCTGGTGCTGATGGGCAACTACGCCACCGCCGTGATCTACCAGTCCCTGAACGCGGTCGCGTTCGGTGCGGTCTATATGGTCGGGATCGTCGTGTTCATGGCCGGTACCGATGCCCGGCTGGCGCTGCCGCTGCTGCTGTGGGCAGCCCTTTATGCCGGGATCATGATCTGGATCGTGCCGCGGGTCGTCCGAGCGATGGAGACCTTCATGGCGGCGAAATCCGCGCTGCTGGGGCAGGTCGTCGACGTGTTTTCCAACTTCGACACGGTCAGCCTGTTCGCCAGCCGGTCCGAGATCGAACAGAACCACACCGACGCGCTGGAACACACCCGCCAGAAGCTGTTTCACGCGCGCCAGATCAGCGTCGGTCTGCGCACCACGACGATCTGGCTGGAAGGGGTCATTATCGTGGGGTTCGTCGGTTGCGGCATCTGGTTCTGGTCGCAAGGCATGGCGACGATCGGTGTCGTCGGCACGACGATCGCCCTCTCCCTGCGCATCGCCAACCTCGCCGAATGGGTCATGGATGCGGTGGGACGTATTTTCGAACAGGTCGGCTCTGTCCGCGAGGCGCTCAGAACCCTCGGCCAGCCCCTTGCCATCCCCCATGATGCGGCATCGCCGGACCTTGTGTTGAAACAGGGCGCTATTGAAATCTCGGGCGTGCGCCATCGCTACGGCAAACAGGACGGCGGTTTGGAGCGGGTGGACCTCTCTATCGCCCCGGGCGAACGCATCGGGCTGGTCGGCCCGTCCGGTGCCGGCAAGTCGACGCTGGTCAACCTGATCCTGCGATTTTATGCCCCGGAAGAAGGGACGATCTGCATTGATGGACAGGACGTGGCGCAGGTCGCGCCGCAAAGCCTGCGGGACAGTATCGGGATGGTCAGTCAGCAGGCCGCCCTGCTGAACCGCTCGGTGCGCGACAACATCGCGCTGGGTCAGCCGGACGTGACGCAGGATGACATCGAACGGGCCGCGCGCCAGGCCCACGCCCATGATTTCATCCTCGGTCTGCAGGACAGCAGGGGCCGCCGCGGTTATGACGCCCATGTGGGCGAACGTGGCGTGAAGCTGTCCGGCGGGCAGCGCCAGCGCGTCGCACTGGCCCGCGTGATCCTCAAGAATGCGCCGATCATGATCCTGGACGAGGCGACAAGCGCGCTCGACAGCACTGTCGAGGCCGAAATCCAGACTGCCCTGCGCGAGGTTATGGCGGGCAAGACCGTCATCGCCATCGCACACCGTCTGTCCACCATCGCAGAACTCGACCGCATCGTCGTCATGGACGAAGGCCGTATCGTCGAACAGGGCAGCCATGAAGACCTGCTGACAAGGGACGGGCTGTATGCGACGTTCTGGGCCCGGCAGTCCGGCGGGATCATCGGGGTCCGGGATACGGAACAGGCCGAAACATGACGGGCGTGACCGAATATTGCCGGCACGTCCTTGCGCGCCATTTCATCGGCGATATCGCAGGGACCAGCGCGCCCGCCTATCCGACCTTTGCCGATGACGCGCTGTATCGGAACGTTTTTGATGTGATCCGTAAAGGCAGAACATTGGGAAATATGTCTGATGCCTGAGAAAATACACTTGCGGCAGGCGGAGCGTTCGGACCGGCAATACCTGCTTTGGCTCGAAGAGGTCTGCATGAAAGACTACGCGGTTGCGCTTTGGGGGCAATGGCGGCCATCGGCCACTTTGGAGGACCTCGACCACCGCCACCACGATATGATCGAAGTCCGAGGCGAAACCGTCGGATGCATCGCCACGCGCCTGGAGCAGGACGCGCTCTTCATTACCAAGTTGTACCTCGCGCCCAAAGCCCGCAATCGCGGAGTCGGCTCGCAAGCCTTGAAGCAGGTTGTAGAGCGCAGCACACATCTGGGACGCCCGGTGCGTCTTCGGGTCCTCGTCAACAACCCGGCGGTGTCATTCTATCGACGCCACGGGTTCGTTATCGACACGCAGACGGCCGAGCATGTCTACCTCATTCGCAACCCGCTGGCCAAGGAGCGCACGACATGAAAATTACCGACGCAAAGGTCTTCGTGGGCGGGCCGGGGAAGAACTATGTCACGCTCAAGATCATGACCGATCAAGGCATCTACGGTCTGGGCGATGCCACGCTCAACAATCGCGAAACCCTGCCTGCGGCCTATCTACGCGACTATCTGATCCCCAATCTGATCGGTATGGACCCGCGCCGGAGCGAGGACATCTGGCAGTTTTTCTATCGCGGTGCCTATTTCCGGCGCGGGCCGATCGCCATGGCGGCATTCGGCGCGATCGACATGGCGCTCTGGGACATCAAGGGCAAATTGGCCGATATGCCGCTCTATCAGCTTTTCGGCGGGAAAAGCCGCGACAGTGCCATGGTCTACGCGCATGCCACGGGGGCGGACTTGCCCGACTTGATCGACTCCGTCGCCCGCTATGTCGATCAGGGATACAAGGCCGTGCGGGTCCAATGCGGCATCCCCGACATGCCCACCGCCAGCTATGCGGTACCGGATGAAAGGGGCGGGGACGGTGACTACATCACCGATTTCAGCGGCATCCGCCCGAAGACCGAAATCTGGGACACGGACAAATACCTCCGGTTCATGCCCGACGCCCTCGCCGAAATCCGCAGCACCTTCGGACCTGACCTGAAGATCCTGCACGATGTGCATCACCGTCTTTTGCCGCGCGAGGCCGCGGTCCTGGCCAAAGCCGTCGAACCCGTGGGTCTCTACTGGCTCGAAGATCCGACCCCGGCGGAGGATCAGAATGCCCTGCGGCTGGTGCGCCAACACAGCACCACGCCCATCGCCATCGGCGAGGTGTTCAATGCGATCTACGATTGCCACACACTGATACAGGACGAACTGATCGACTTTATCCGCGTTGCCGTAACCTATGCCGGTGGCATCACGCCCACCAAACGGATTGTCGATCTGGCTGGTCTGCATCACATCCGCACCGGGTTTCACGGCGCGCCCAGCCATTCGCCGATCTCGATGGCGGCGCAACACCATCTGAACGCCTGGGCACCCAACTTCGGCATTCAGGAGTTTCTCGTGCTGGGCACACCGGAGTGCGACGCGCTGTTCCCGGCTGCGCATCGCATGCGGGAGGGTGCGGTATACGTCAGTGATGCGCCCGGTCTTGGCGTCGATTTCGATGAACGCGAGGCGGCGAAATATGAATACGAACCGGGAAGCCACCCTGTCGTGCGCCTGCAGGACGGAACGCTCTGGAACTACTGAAGACCGGTCATACCGAATTCACGTCAATCCTTCGCCTGCCCAACTGTCGCCCTTCAGGCGTCTACGGGACAAATCGCTTTCAGGATGCAATCCGCCAGCCGCGCGGCACCTGTTGCGCTCAGGTGATAGCCGTCCGAGGAATAAAGATGCCCGTCGTCGCCGTCGGACCGCAGGATCGCGTTGGCGTCGATCACGGTCAAGCCGCCTCCCGCCGCCACATCGGCAAGGGCCGCGTTATAGACCTGCGCCGACCGCGTGCACTCGACGGCACCGCCATTGATCCGCTCCGCAAAGGGCAAAAGCGTCGTGATGCAATAAACCTCTTTCAACCTTGGACGCCGATGCGCGAAGGTCACGATATCGCGCAGTCGCGCAATGAATATGTCGAGTGGTGTATAGGCGCTTTCATTCGCGGGTCGTTCAAGCATGGCCCGGTACCGCGATGCAAGAGCAATGCATTTGTCCGCGCCAGCCTTACCGCTCAACTGCACGACGTTGGGCATGTCGTCGGGGGCAAAGATGCGTGGCGCGCAGTCGACGATGCCGACGTGGATGATCAGCTTTTCCATGTGGTCGAGCGTCTTTTCGTCCAGTGAGGTCAGGAAATCATGCGCTTGCGGCATCGTGCGTTTGGGATGGGCAAAGGGCTGCAACAGAACGCTGCATCCAGTCGCAAGCAGCCGGTCCTGCAATTGAACGGGATATGCCTCGGTGAAGATGCCGTCGTCACCGGGACGGGCAAAGGCAAGGCTGTCGCTGATCAAAAGGCAGTTGCCGTCATCCCCGTAACGATGCTGAAAACGGGTCAGGAAATTCTGTTGCGACGTAAAGTCGGGCGTCGGGACATAGGGTGGGGCATGTGCTCTGCAGTAGGACATCAACGCGGCGAAGCGGCGTTGCCCCGCCATGCCATCACCCGCTTTCAGAAGGTGGTCGATGGCATCGCATTCGGACAGAACATGGGTCTTGGCCGCCACAACCGCGGCTTTCTTCGCGGCAACGTCCCGGCGTTCTTCCAGGCTCGCCAGCAGGTTTTGCGCGACCTGATCATCGGGATTGCGGGTGCAATACGCACTTTGCACGTCGAGCGCCGCGTCCAGCGCGCCGCTGGCAAGCAACCTGCGTGTCAGAAGCCGTACCGGCCCTGCCGATTGGGGGTAACGGGCCGACGCGATGTGCAACACCGCACTCGCCTCATCAGTCTTACCGTGCGCCATCAGCATGTCGTAAATCGCATAGCACAGTGGGAGCGACGCCTGCGCCGCGAGCGGACCGCCCTCGGCGATCAGGTCCGGCCAACGCCAGTCCACGGATACCTCTACTGCATCCAGATGTGCCAGCAGATCCCGGGCGGCATCACGCGACCGTGCCATATCGCCGGTTTTGAGAGCGGCAATCAGGGGGGATATGTCAGGTCTCATCGCGGATCCGGCTGAGTTGCGTCAGCGTCAACCTAGCCGGGTCGGGGCGTGCGCGACAGGGCCGTGGAGCGAAATCGGACTGCTTGTCGAGGACATATCTGTCAGGCTTTGCAGACAGGCCGCAGATTGCTGCGACCTGTCCCCATTTCGCGCAAGCACGCCCTAGACGATGGCGAGATCGTCGACAAACCGGATGTCATCGGCATCCCAGACGCCGATCAGGTTGATCTTGTCGCCACCCTCCAACTTGATCTGCGTGAAGCCGAAACCCTCGCGGATGCGGGCGATCTCTGCGCCACCAAGGTCCAGCATGTCCTGTGACGTGTCGAAATCGGCGATGGTCGTCGTGTCGCGGCGATGATCGCCGGTGGTTTCGGGGCTGAACATGAAGGTGTCGGCACCGGCTCCGCCGAAGGCGAGATCCCAGCGGCCACCACCGGTGTCGATCATGTCGTCGCCGTCGCCACCGAAGACGAAATCGCGCCCGGCGCCGCCGTCGATCATATCGTCGCCGTCGCCGCCGAAGATCTTGTCGCGGCCCGCGCCGCCATCGATCACGTCATCCCCCCCGTTGGCAAAGACGAAATCGTTTCCGCGCTTGGCGTCGATCTGGTCGGCTTCTTCGGTGCCGCGCAGCACATCGCGCCGGTTGGTGCCGGCGATCAGGTTCAGAACCGGTGCGAAGTCGAAGCTGACGATCACCGGATCATGGTCCGAGTTCCGTGCCGAACTATTGCCGTCGTAAAGCGAAGGGTCGCGCCCGAAGTCGAGGTTGTAGTCGAAGGCGTCGGCCTCGTCGGCGTTGATGTGCCATTCGGTGACGCCCGCGACCTTGCCCGCCAGCGTGTCGTTGGCCAGCGCGTAATCCAGCGTGCCGACGAAACCGTCGAAGACGAAGGAATAGGCGCTTTCGCCAAGTTCTTGGGCTGCGATGTCGGTGTAGCCGTCCGCGCTCAGTTCGGTCAGCGGGTCCTCTTTCGAGTAGGCGTTCAGGTCGCCGAGGATCAGCACGTTTTCGGCACCCTGACCGGTCGGATCGCTGTTGAGCCAGTCGCCGAGAATGTCGGCGGCGGCGGCCCGGGTCGCATTGTTGTTGCCCTGGCCGTCGCCCTGATCCTCGTCTGCGGCAAGACCCGAAAGCGATCCCTTGGATTTCAGGTGATTGACGGATACGGTGATCGTCTCGCCGGTATTCAGATCCTCGAACGTCTGGGCGATGGCGGGGCGGTTCAGCCCGCGGCCCGCGTCGAGCGGGTCGATGAAGTTGCGACCCTCGAAGGTTTCCAGGATCGCCAGATCGCCTTTCAGCGCCACACTGTCCTTTTTGTAGATCAGCCCGTTGGAGATCGCGTCGCCGCCGATGAATTCCTGCCCGGGATCGACGAAGGCGTAGATGTCGGCACCCAGCTTTGCGTTCACGCGACCGACCAAATCCTTGATCGCGAAGGTGTCGCCCGCAAAGTCGTTTTCGATCTCGATCAACCCCAGAACGTTGGCGTCCATCGCGACGATTGCGTTCACCAGCTTGTCCGCCTGCCGTTCGAGTTCGGCGGCGCTGTCCGCGCCGCGCGGACCGGACCCGTTGTCGGTGGTGTTGCCGTTCTCGTCGATGGTGGTGAAGTAATTCAGCACGTTCAAGCTGGCGACCTTGAAGTTGCCGCCGATGTCTTCGGGCTGGTCCTGACGCGGGTTGGTGGAGGTATAGGTGCCGGTCGGCGCGTCGATGCGGTATTCGTCGAAGGAGTAGCTGAGCACGCCCGAAATGTCGGAAATCGTGTCGCCCATCCGGAACGTGTCGGTGTTGGACAGTATGCCATCGTTGCCGTCGATCACGCGGATTTCGTCGGGGTTCTGGTTGCCGAACCCGTCATCCAGCACGACGGTGCGCTGGGCCACATCCCGCAGATATGCGTCGTTGCCCGCGACATCCGGCGCGTTGTTCTGGGTGAACTGCGCGGGCCGATCGCCAGCGGTGACGTTGTACTGGCCAAACCGGTCGAGGTTGAACAACTCCGTCACCGTCATGCTTTGATCGACGTTGACCAGCATGCCTTCGTAGGCTTCCAGATTCGCGACGTAGTTGCCGTTGTCATCGAGCGCGAAAGCGGCGGTGGGGAAAGTCACGTCGACCGCGTCGGGCACGGTCTGTTCGGTGTCCAGCACCGCGACGGAGGTGGCGGAAATCTGCGTCTGGCCGAAGAATTCGCTGACCGTGCCCGTGACCTCGACCAGATCGCCGATGTTCACGTCGACGTCGGGGCTGGAGCCGTCGAAGATGAAGATGCCTTCCGACGTCAGATCGTTGAAATCGTAGTCGGTGATTTCTTCCTGCAGATAAAACCCGTTGCGGTCGCCATTGGTGCCCAGCAGCCCGTCCTGAAAATCGGCGGTGACGATCGCCTGCACGGTCACGATCTGGCCGACCAGCGCGCTTTGGTCATCCGTGCCGATCACCGCACCGGCCCCGGTGCCCGCGTCGCCCTGGATCGTGCTGATCAGAGTGATCTCTGTCGGTGGCGCCACGACATTGGTTTCGCCCGGGGTGGGGGCCTGGGTGACGAAGCTGCCTGTCCCGTCGGGGTCGCGCGCGATGGCGTCGACGGTCGCATCGCCGTTGGCGGCCTCGTTGATCTGGTCGGTCAGGCCGAGTGCCGCAAGCAGTTCCGCGTCATCGGCATCGTTCGTGTCATAGGCGACGGCATCGACAAGATTGTCTGTCGTCGGTGTCTCTGGCGCGGTACCGTCGTAGAGCGCCACGGCATCGGCCCCGTTCTGGATACCGTTGGTCGTGAAGGCCACCAGATCGACGTTGGCGACATTGGCGGACCCCACGACGAAGAAACCGTTTTCATCCGTCGTCTGGCCATTGAGCGAGATCCTGCTGTATTCGCTGTCGTCGCTGCCGTTGAACAGAACGATGTTCAGCCCTTCGAGCGATGTGTTGCCCGCTCCGCCGTCATAGAGTTCGATGAATTCGGCGCTGTCGGTGCCGGGGTTGTCTGCATCGACCTCGTTGATGGTAATCGTGCGCACGGGCGGCTCGGCGGTGAAACCGGCAAGGGGAATCGGTGTGGCGGCGGTGGCATTGTCACTGGCCCCGTCGAGCGCGTTGGGGCCCGAGAAGGTCCATTGTGCGGGGTCGAATGTCGGGCTTGCGGTGGCGCCGGGGACACGCGCGGCCCAGCCATCCATATACTCCCAGGGTTGCCCTGTGCCGTCGGTGTCGATGTCGCCGTAAAGGTCGATCACGGTGCCGTCCTCGAACAGCTCGATCGCGTCGTCGCCGTTCACGTTCATCGCGCTGGTGGTATAATTGGGCGCAAAACCCATGAATTCGGTAAAGCCCGCGGTTTCACTGGCAAGATAGATATAATCGCCAGCGGAAGCGGCCACTGCGGGGAAGGTGAATTCCTCGCCGTCCGACCCACCGCCGTTGTTCGCTCCGCCGATCCCATAGCGCGACAGATCCGCGATATCTTCGGTGACATAAAGCTCGACCCCTTTGGGCAAACCGCCGGTGAGTGGTCCATCGAAAACGGCTGAAATGATAAGTGACATAATGATACCCCCGAGGTGTTTGCAGATGTGCCGCTGCCGATCCTGTGGCCGGATCACGACGTGGTTGTGACAATCTGCACGCAAACCGTCCGTCTTTCCTAGTGCAATCCTGAGTTGACCTTACGTCCGCGCGCAAAAGCGCCGGTCGGGTCTTGTCTGCGAACAGACCGCGCCGGACCGAAATTGATTCGAATGCAGCGTCGGGTGATCAGGCGGCATCGGTGCGATACTTTTTTCGCGGTGTCGGCAATCTCCAATCCTTTGAATCCAAACACGGATTGTTGACGTGGCGTCAATCGTTGTCGTCGAGCGGCAAAGTCAGCGACCTCGACGGAGTTGACAGTCGAAAGATGCAGAGCCTACGCTTGCCATATACGAGCCGAATTTATTCGCTTTATTTTCACAGTCCACACGGCCCGTTGGGGGGCAGGGCGATTTGTACGATGATTTGAAACGCGATTTCGCAGGATTTGCGAAACGATGCGGCAAATGGGTGTCATTTATACTGGTCGCACTCTTGGTCGCCTGCAGACAGGAGAATTCCGTCGTGACGGACCCGCAGAGTTTGGTCGACGTCGTTCCGGCATCGCTGCCCGCCAGCGGGGCGGCGGGATTTGTCGCGGCACCGGGTGCGCAGGGCGGGTCGGTGCAGTTCGGCACCGCAATCGCCATGAGCGACGACACGATCTATGTCGGCGATCCGGGTCGCAATGCGGTCGTCGTGTTCCGGCGCGGGGGAGGCAACAACTGGGTTCGCGGTGACGACTTGCGCGCGCCAAGTGGCGTTCCCGGGTTCGGGCATGATCTCGCCCTGACCGGCGACACGCTGGTGATCGGGGCCTACAGCGCCGTCGGCGGCGAGACCGGGTCTGTCTATACCTATGCCGTAGCAACCGGGCTGACCCGCATCGCGCAGACCGACGCGTCCTACATCGTCGGCTTTTCGGTTGCGGCATCCGATGGTGCGATCGCCTATGGCCAGCGGCGGCAGAACGACCCGACCGAGCAAGCGGGACGCGTCATCGTGCTGCGCGGCGGAACAGAGACGGTTTATGGCGCTCCGACCGCTCCCGACTATTTCGGGGCGAGCCTCGCCATGGCGGGGGCGCGACTATTTGTGCTCGCCCCCGCGATCGGCCCGCAGGGTGGTGCCTTTCTTTATGACGTCACGCGCGGGCCCGACTCGGCGCAGGCTTTTGTCGTGCCGTCCGGGTTGGGCAAGGCGCAATCCGGCAACCCGCTTGCCGTCTCGGACGCGGCCTGTGTCATTTCCGGGGCCGGTCAGGCCGACGGAACCGCTTCGCTGGGGTGGTCGGGGTGCAACCCGTCCGCGCCTTATGTGCTGGACGCGACCGGCCCTGTGACCGGAGAGGGGAATGTCATTGCATTTGCCGACCGTCTGGCAGTGCCGCGTTTTGGTCTGACCGGGCCGTTCAGTATCGACTTTTACGACGGGGCAGGCGCCGCATCGCCTAGCCGGTCCTTCAACGCGGGCGGTGTCGCCGGGGCCACGCGGCGCACGGTCGCGCTGTCCGCAAACTATCAGGCCATTGCCCTCGTTTCGGGCAACGGCACAACGCAACTATTGATCAATCAACGCTAAGCGCCCGCTGCGGGCAGAATAAATTGAAGGGAGACTGATATGGCGATCCATGGAACCGACCAACGGACCCGCGTGACGGATTTCACCACCGAGGGGAACAGTTCAATCGTGGCGGTCGACGGACTCAAGACCGCACCGACCGCGCGGGTATCACAGGTGCCGGAGAACATCGTCGGGACGGGGATCCAGATCGGCGACAATTTCGCACTGACGGCGGGCCATGTCGTGTTTGACAACGGAACGGCGATCGTGTCGGGCCGCGTCACCAAAGGCGCGGATGTCGGCGCGCTCGGGGCGCGTCCATCGACCGGGTTGTTTCTTGCGGATACCAATTTCACGTCCGCCAGCGTGACCTATCCCGATGGCTATTCGACCTCTGCGAATTTCGACCACGATATCGCGTTGATCCAGACGAGTTCCGCCATCGGCGCGACAAATATCGGGATGGCGGTCTATCTCAATCACAAGGACGCCGACGGGATCAGCATCACGACGTCGGGCTTCCCGGCAGCGTTCAATGCGCCCAACACCGTGACCACGACGCCCGTCGATCCGGTTTTCGGATACCTAAACCAGGCGACCCGCGCCTATACCTCGTCCGGTCGGGTCGACAGCACCAATCAGTCCGGCCGGTTCGGCTATGACAACAACGTGGATACCGAAGGCGGACAAAGCGGCAGCGGCGTCTGGACAAAAATCGACGACGGCACGGAAATGAACAAGAAGGTCGCGGCGGTCGTGGGCGTTCACACCAATAGCGGCAACGGCGGACACCTGATTACCGACAACGAGTATCAGGTCATCGCGGCCGCCATGGAGGCGGCCAACGAGAAGAGCGAGACGCTTCCGCAAAGCTACATCATCGGGACCAAGGAAAGCGCGTTGAGTTTCCTGCCGCTGTTCAGTGATGGCGCCGATATCATCAAAGGGACTTTCCTCAAGGAACGGATCGTCGCCGAAAGCGGTGACGACCGGATCGAGGGCGGCAAGGGCGACGACCGGATCGAAGGCGGCGACGGTGTCGACCATGCCCGCTTCTCCGGCGATGTCACCGACTATACGTTCACCATCACTGATGGCAGCAATCCCGACCAGCCCAAGGTGCAGATCGAACATACCGACGGCACCAAGTCCGACGGCAAGGACCAGGTCAAAGAGGTCGAGTTCGCGGTCTTCAATTTTGAAGACAAGCAGAAGCGCGGCGAAACCGGCTTTGGCGAAGACGACGATGGCAACGTGTTCTACGTGCCGCTTCTGGCCGACCTCGACGATCCGACCAAACTGCGCGACGGGCCTGAGATCACGGCCAAGCAGGACGTCAAGGACAGCAACGGCGACCTGATCGGTTCGTTCTCGGCTGAACTGCCCGCCTTCACGTTTGACGGTGACGTGAACTACACGTTCAACATCGGTGCGGATTCCAACATTCTCTATAACTTTGTCTATATCGTGGACTCGTCCGGGTCGATGAGCGGCACGCGGATCACCCAGACCAAGGCGGCCTATGCGTCGCTGACGCAATCGCTGGTGGATTTGGGCATTGCGGCGCAAAGCCAGTTTGCGGTGGTCGACTTCGATTCCAGCGCGCGGTTGTTTCCGGGTCTTGACGCGGCCGGTGCCACGAGCGTCGTCAATGGCCTGAATGCAGGCGGTGGTACCAACTTCGGTCCTGCGCTTGCCCGGGCCGAGGACTGGTTCGAAAGTCTGGCCAACGTCAACAGCGCCACCAACGTGGCCTATTTTCTATCTGACGGTCGGGGGTCGGGGGCCAGCCCGGATCTGCAGACGGTAAACGAGGGGGCCAACCCCGCCACCGTCGACGTGCGGGCCTTTGGCATCGGGAGCGGAGCCGATATCGCCTCGCTGAGCATCATCGACTCGAACTCCGCCACGGTCCTGTCGAGCGCGTCCGACCTGGCCGGGGCCTTTGCGGTGTCGGGTGTGGACAAGTCCACCATCGAAAAGATCGACGTTTTGCTGAACGGCGCCGTCGTCGATTCTATCGCGCCCGGTTCGCTCGCTGACGGGCCGCTGGGCCTGACCTACAGCGGCAGCATCGACGCGATCCCGGTCAAGGCGGGTGACGAGCAGAACGTGACGTTCAATCTGGTGTTCAACGACGGGTCACCGACGGCCACGATCTCGACCAAACTGACCGACGGGCAGAAAGAAGTCCGGCAGGCCTCGTCCGACGGCAAGACCGAGATCGTTTCGCTCAGCGTCGTGCAGTCCGACTATGTCGTCACTGGTACAGCCGAGACGGTCAACGGCAACAATCTGGACAACACGATCCAGGTGGACGGCGGCAACCATCAGGTCTTTGGCAACGACGGTGACGATACCTTTGTGGTCAACGGCGGTTCGGCCGTCATCGACGGCGGCAAGGGCGTCGACACCGTCGTGTTCAACAAATCGCGCGCGGACGCCGGCGTGATCGCCGCCGCAGGCAGCCTGATCACCGTCGGCGACGACTTCACGCTGATCAACGCCGAGTTTGCGCAGTTCACCGATGCGCGTGTCGACCTGTCGACGCTGGTCGAGGTGGCAGAGGTCCGGATCGACCAGCCCACGGTCACAGTGCTGGAGAATGCCGCGAACCCGACAGCTGCCTTCACGCTCGAACTGTCTCAGGTGCTCACCGGCGATGTGGTCGTCGAATACGAGACCGTCGCAGGCACGGCACTGGAAGGCCGTGACTTTACCCCGACGACCGGAACGGTGACCTTTGCGGCAGGTGAGACCTCCAAGGTCATTTCCGTCGATATCGTCAATGATCGCGCTGTCGAGGAGATCGAGGACTTCTCGATCAACCTGACGATCACGCAGGGCGACGCGACGTTCGACGGGGACAGCCAGACCAGCGTGCTGACCGTCGGCATCGAGAGCGAAGACCTCGCCCCCGGCAACAGCCTGCGCTCCAACACGCTGGAAGGTGACGACAGCGATGACGACATTGCCGTCTTCAGCGGCGTCAACGTCATTACCGGCGGCAACGGCAGCGACTATCTGATAGGCGGTTTCCAGGTCGACCGGATTTCCGGCGGCGCGGGCAACGACCTGATCCGCGGCGATGCGGGCACGACGCTTGGCGGCTCCGACGTGATCGAGGGCGGCACAGGTGACGACCTGATGATGGGCGGCAAGGGCGCGGACACTTTCGTCTTCAACACCGGCGACGGGGCCGACGTGATCGGTGCATTCGCGCATGGCGACGTGAACTATGGTCCGATCCTTGGTCACACGGCGACGGCGACAGCCGCCGACTTCCAGCTTGGAATCGACCATATCAAGTTGACCGGCTTTTCGGGCATCACGGCCAGCAATGTCCTGTCATCTGTCACCGACGGTGCCGATGGCGCGGTGTTCAGCGCGCAGGGTACCGAGATCACGATCTTCGGGGTCGACAAGGCCGATCTGTCTGCCGACGACTTCCTCTTCGTATAAATATAAAGGGCTTGAACAATGAACCATTTCACAAAGATGAGCCTGCTTGGCTCTGGCGCACTGTTGCTTACGGCCTGCGGCGGGGGCGGCGGCACGACCATGACACCGGCGGGGGGCGACGAATATCTTGCACTTGCCAATACCGGTGGCGAGGCGGTCACGAACGCCCTGGGCGGAACCGGTTTACAGTCGAACGGTACGACCGGCGCGCTTGCGCTGGTGTCCAATACCGGCAGCCTCGATCACGCCGACCGCAGCCAGACCTTCGGCGACGGCACCGGGACACTGACCGATGCCGACGGCCCGGACGACAATGGTGTGTTGTCCGATGCCAACGGGTCGCTGACCTATGGTGGGCAGGGCTTTACCGGGACCTATACCTACGCCGCACCCTACGCGCAGTCCTACACCGCGGGCGGCACGTCCTATGATGTGACCGGTGTGGGCGGTGTCGTCACGTTGCCTGCGGACATGCCGACATCCGGGATGGTCACCTACACCGGCGAGGCGGTCGGCACGATCGTGACCGCGACGCAGGGCATCGACCTGACTGCGGGTGCGAGCCAGGTGACCGTGACCTATGGTGGAGAGGTCGGCGTGGTGATGAACAGCTTCACCGCGACCGACCAGTTGACCGGCAATGCGACGACCGCGCCGATCGACACGATCTCGATGCAGGACATGACGATTTCGGGGAACGGATTCTCGGGTGGAACGGTCACCACATCGCTGAACGGAACCGACGTGAGCATCACGGGCGCCAACAGTAACAGCACCGCGATGGGAAATTTCTTTGGCATCGACACGGCGGCGAACCGGCCTGACGAAGTTGGCGGCGGCGTGCTCATCACCGGGCCGGACGGCACGATTGCGGGCAGCTTTATCGCGGATTGACCCTAATCCTGATAGATATGCACCAGGCCCGGCCGTACACGCAACGGCCGGGCCTCTTTATATCATGTGGGCGCTTTGACCGCTGTGCCGTCATATTGATGCACGGTGATCGGCGCTCACCTGCGCTGTGATGCGTGTGCTACACAACCTGTCCGGGGACATTCGCCCGCCGTCCGCGCATCGTGCAGGCGAAATCACTGACTTTGACCGGCGGTGACCTGCGCTGCGGGTTTTTGGTTGCACTCTTGCAGTCAGGTTGTTCTAGTCGGTCTCGAAAATCGAGCGGCCGAAGCCGCCGCGACCTAGGGGAGAATTGGGTGTCCGATACTGATGCCAAGTCCGCGTTTGTGGAATTCAAGCGTGTGCAAAAGAGCTATGACGGCGAAGTGCTTGTCGTCAAAGACTTGAACCTGTCGATGCCCAAGGGCGAATTCCTCACGATGCTGGGGCCATCTGGATCGGGCAAGACGACCTGCCTGATGATGCTGGCCGGGTTCGAGACGGCGACACATGGCGAGATCATGCTGGACGGCAAGAACATCAACAACATCCCACCGCACAAGCGCGGGATCGGCATGGTGTTCCAGAACTATGCGCTTTTCCCGCATATGACGGTGGCCGAAAACCTCGCGTTTCCGCTGCAAGTCCGCAAGATGAGCAAATCCGTGCAGGAGGAGAAGGTCGAACGGGCACTGGGCATGGTCCAGATGAACAGCTTTGCCGGACGCCGCCCAAGCCAGCTTTCGGGCGGTCAGCAGCAGCGGATCGCGCTGGCCCGCGCGCTGGTGTTCGAACCCGAACTGGTGCTGATGGACGAACCTCTCGGCGCCCTGGACAAGCAATTGCGCGAAACCTTGCAATTCGAGATCACCAATCTGGCGCACGAGCTGGGCATTACCGTCGTCTATGTGACGCACGACCAGACCGAGGCGCTGACGATGTCGGACCGCGTCGCCGTGTTCGACGATGGGCGCATCCAGCAGCTGGCCCCGCCGGACGAGCTTTACGAGAAGCCTGAAAACAGCTTCGTTGCGCAATTCATCGGTGAAAACAACACGCTGGACGGCGTTGTTCAAGAGATCAAGGGCAACACCTGCATCGTGAAGCTGGACAGCGGCGACGTGATCGACGCGGTCCCTGTGAACGTCGGCAAGGTTGGCGACCGCACCAAAGTGTCGATCCGGCCCGAGCGTGTGGAGTTCAACCCCGAGCGGCTGAGAGCGGGAACGCACACGCTGAAAGCCGAGGTGCTTGAATTCATATATATGGGTGACATCTTCCGCACGCGGCTGCGCGTCGCGGGCAAGGACGACTTTATCATCAAGACACGCAACGCCCCCGACCAGCAACGGCTGGAGCCGGGGCAGATGATCGAAATTGGCTGGCTGCCGGAAGACTGCCGCGCTCTGGACGCCTGACCTTGACCGACAGGAACATCGGTCGCCCGGACCGCTGTTCTGAAAGACCAATCCGGGTAACGAAACGGGAGAAACCAATGAAAATGACCAAGACACTGATGGCCACTTCCTGCCTGACGCTGACCGCCACCATGGCGTTCGCCGATGGGCATATGGCCGATGAAATGACGATCGTCAGCTGGGGCGGCGCCTATTCGGCCTCTCAGCAGAACGCTTATCACGACCCCTATATGGAAATGACCGGCGTCAACATCATCAACGACGAATCCTCGGCCGAAGCCGTGGCAAAGCTGCGTGCGATGAACGAAGCCGGCAACGTCACATGGGACGTGGTGGATGTTGTTGCATCCGACGCGATTCGCCTGTGCGACGAAGGCCTCGCGCTCGAGATCGACGCGGACGAGCAGCTTGCACCGGGTGACGACGGCTCCACAGCCTCCGAAGACTTCGGCGACCTGCTGGTGTCCGACTGCTTTATCCCGCAGATCGTCTATTCGACCACCGTGGGCTATCGCACCGACCTTGTGGGTGACACGCCTCCGACCGAAATCTGCGCGATCTTCGACACCGAAGCCTATCCCGGCATGCGGTCGCTGGAAAAGCGCCCGATCGGCAACCTGGAATGGGCGCTGCTCTGTGACGGCGTCGCCAAGGAAGACATCTACGACGTGCTGGAAACCGAAGAGGGTCAGGCCCAGGCATTCGCCAAGCTCGACACCATCAAGGACAGCGTGATCTGGTGGACCGCCGGTGCTGATACGCCACAGCTTCTGGCTGACGGCGAGGTCATCATGGGTTCGACCTACAACGGTCGTCTGTTCAGCCTGATCGAAGAGCAGGACCAGCCAGTAGCGATGCTGTGGGACGCGCAGGTCTTCGACCTCGACGGCTGGATCATTCCTGCCGGTCTGCCGCCAGAGCGTGAGGCCCGTGCGCTGGACTACGTCCGTTTCGCCACGGACACGCAGCGTCTGGCCGATCAGGCCAAGTACATCAGCTACGGTCCCGCACGTCAGTCCTCGGCACCGCTGGTCGGCACACACGCCGATCTGGGTATCGAGATGGCACCGCACATGCCGACCGATCCGGCCAACGCGACCAACACCTTCCTCTATAACTACGAGTGGTGGGCCGACTATCGCGACGATCTGGATGCGAAATTCCAGGCCTGGCTGTCGCAGTAAGCCTTTGGCGGGGCGCAATGTCCCGCTGATCTGAATACATGCGGTCCCGGATCAACCGGGGCCGCATCACCTGCACGACAGGCACCGGGGACCAGATGTCAGATACCACGCAAATGTTGGCCGCCGACGGCAGACCGCTCAAGGCATCGCTGAACCGCGCATTGCGCCGCCAGAAACTGCGTGCGCTGCTGCTGATCGCGCCGTTGCTGATCTTCATCCTCGTGTCTTTCGTGATGCCGATTGCCGACATGCTGCTGCGGTCGGTCGAAAACCAGATCGTCAGCGACACGCTACCCCGCACCACCGCGACTTTGGCCGACTGGGACGGCGAGGATACGCCCGAAGCTCCGGTGTTCGAGGCGCTGGCCCGTGACCTTGCGGTCGCGGTCGAGGCCAAGGCGCACACCCGGTTGGGCAGTCGTCTGAACTACGAATTGACCGGTGTCTCCTCCCTGTTCCGCAAGACGGGCCGGGGTGTCGACGACATCGGCGAGATGCCGCAGGAGGAGCTGGAAGAGGCGAATCCGATCTGGGAAGAGCGCGACACGCTGGGCACGCTGATCGGCACCGACGACTGGCTGACGGCGATGGGGGACTGGATATCCGACGGCGAGGAGGGATCGCCCCCGTCGTTCGAGGCGCGCGACACGATGGTCGCGCAACTGCCCGATACCACGCGACTTTATACGTCATTCGCGGAAATGGCAGAGGCCGAGGACGACAACGTTCTGAACGAAAAACCCTGGCCGATCCTGTTTCACGTGCTGGCGCAGGAACTCCCCACCGCGGACCTGTCCGCCGAAGGTGTGCCCGCCGATACGAGGACGCTGCTGACAGAGGCCGAAACCGCCCTGTCCGGTGTCACGCTGGCCGACCCAAAAGCGGTGTTTCTGGATATCGACGAGGATTGGGGCGACCACGACGTCTGGAAGACGATCCAGACCTACAGCCCCGATTTTACCAACGGTTACTTCCTGAATTCCATCGACATGCAAAAGGGCCTCGACGGCCCCGAATGGCGCCCCGAGAACGAGCAGATTTACCTGACGCTTTTCGTGCGCACCATGTTCATGTCGATGACGATCATGTTCAGCTGCATCCTGCTGGGTTATCCGATTGCCTGGTTGCTGTCGAACATCCCCGACCGCACCGCGAACCTGCTGATGATCCTTGTGCTGCTGCCGTTCTGGACATCGCTGCTGGTGCGGACATCGGCGTGGAAGGTGCTGCTGCAACAACAGGGCGTCATCAACGATGTTCTGGTCTGGATCGGAATCGTCTCCGACGGTGACCGGCTGCAACTGATCAACAACCAGACAGGCACGATCATCGCGATGACACACATCCTGTTGCCGTTCATGATCCTGCCGATGTATTCGGTGATGAAGACGATTCCGCCGTCCTATCTGCGCGCGGCGAAATCGCTGGGGGCCACGAACTGGACAGCGTTCTGGCGGGTCTATTTCCCGCAGTCGGTGCCGGGCATCGGCGCGGGGTCGATCCTCGTGTTCATCCTGTCTATCGGCTACTACATCACGCCCGAACTGGTCGGCGGCACCAAGGGTGTCTTCATCTCCAACCGGATCGCCTACCATATTTCGACCTCGCTCAACTGGGGTCTGGCGGCGGCGCTGGGAACGATCCTGTTAGTGGTCGTGCTGATCCTTTACTGGGCCTACGACCGGATCGTCGGTATCGACAACGTGAAACTGGGGGGCTGACGCAATGGGTGTGCCTGTCTATGCGACGACCGGACAACGGATCTGGTACTACAGCTTCCGCGTGATCTGCGGGTTGATCTTTTTCTTCCTGATCGCGCCGATCATGGTGATCGTGCCGCTGTCGTTCAACGCCCAGAACTTCTTTACCTTCACACCGGAAATGCTGGCTTTCGATCCGGCGGGATATTCGACCAAGCACTACGAGGATTTCTTCACCAACTCCGACTGGCAGTTGGCGCTGCGCAACTCGCTCAAGATCGCGCCCGTTGCGACGATCTTGTCGGTGTCTTTGGGCACCTTGGCCGCCATCGGGTTGAGCCAAAGCCACGTGCCGTTCCGTCGGGCGATCATGGCGATCCTGATCTCGCCGATGATCGTGCCGCTGATCATTTCCGCCACGGGCATGTATTTCTTCTATTCCAACCCCTACATCCCGATCCCGTTCTACGGGAAACTGGAACTGCCGTTCACGCTGTCGGGCACCTATTGGGGCGTGGTGCTGGCGCACGCCGCACTTGGTATTCCTTTCGTCATCATCACCGTCACGGCGACGCTGGTGGGCTTTGACCGGTCACTGACGCGGGCCGCGGCGAACATGGGGGCGGGGCCTGTCACGACGTTCTTCAAGGTGCAGATGCCGCTCATTCTGCCGGGTGTGGTATCTGGTGGCCTCTTTGCTTTCATCACGTCGTTCGACGAGGTCGTGGTGGTGCTCTTCGTCGGCTCCGCCGGGCAGAAAACGCTGCCGTGGCAGATGTTCACCGGCCTGCGCGAACAGATCAGCCCGACGATCCTCGCCGTGGCGACGATCCTGATCGCGGTGTCGATCCTGCTGCTGTTCACGGTGGAAATCCTGCGCCGCCGATCCGAACGCCTGCGGGGCATGTCACCCAGCTGAAAGTCACCCTAATTCTGCCCGATTTGCCCGATATTGACGTGCACGTAATCTTTGCGCAGCCGGGTCAGCGTTATGCCCTATGACATCTACGTTCTGGACGAATCCGACATCACCGTCAGCGGCGGTAGCCAGTTGGATGGCGTCACTCAGGGTGACGGGTCGCATCTGAATGGGCTGACGATCACGCTGAACACAAACGACTGGTTCGCGGTGAGCATCGATGACGACGATGCCAACTTTCAGGACAACGACAATGGGCAGCGGCTGGACGGCGCGCAGACCATCGACGGCGTGACCTATGCCGATAACACGGTGGTCGAGGCGGAATATTCAATCCAACTGTCGGACGGGGTGAACACCTGGACGGTTGTGGCCTTCAACGTCAACAACTCCTCTCCGTCCTATGGCACGGTCGAGGGGCTGGCTTTCATCGGCGGGCCGGGTGGCTTTCCTCCGGTGGGTGTCCCGCTCACGGTGGTCAGCACAGGCGAGGGGCCGAATTTCGCCGCCAGCAGCTATGCCACGCCGATCTGCTTTACCGCAGGCACCCTGATCGACACGATCACCGGCCCGGTCCCTGTCGAACGGATCGAGGCCGGCGATCTGATACGCACAGCCGACGATGGTTATCAGCCGGTGCGCTGGCACGGGCAGCGCCGTTTCGCGGCCACAGGCGATCTTGCGCCGGTCCATTTCGCTGCCGGGGCCATCGGCAACACGCGCGCACTGCGGCTGTCGCCGATGCACCGGGTGCTGGTGACAGGCTGGCGGGCAGAGCTTTATGGCGGTGAGGATGAGGTACTGGTGCCCGCCAAGGCTTTCGTAAACGGCACGACCATCCGGCGCATCGTGGGTGGCTTGGTCGACTACCATCACCTGCTGTTCGACAGGCATCAGATCGTGTTTTCCGAAGGTATCCCGACCGAAAGTTTCTTTCCCGGCGAGATGGGTCTGAATGCGCTGGACGGCGCGGTGCAGGCCGAGGTGCTTGCGCTCTTCCCCGAACTGGCGGGCGAGGCGGGTCAGTCCGATGCCTTGGCCCGGCCCGCGCTGCGCCTGCGCGAGGCCTGCGCGATGCTGGGCACCGGCGCTACGGCAAGATCAGCAGCCATAGCCAGACTGTAATGATCGACAGGCCAGTCGCGATCAGGACGGCGGAGGCCGCGACACGCTTGGCCCGGCCATACATATTGGCGAAAACATAGGCGTTGACGCCGGGTGCCACGGCACTGGTCAGAATGGCGGAGCGGAAGGCATCGGTGCCGAGGCCCGTCGCGCGGCCCATGCCCCAGGTGATCGCGGGGTGCAGGATCAGCGAGATCGCCACGACGAAGATGATCGTGCGCATGTCGCCCTCGGGTCGGTAGCGATAAAGCACACCACCCAGTCCGAAGAGGGCTGTGGGCAGGGCCGCGCGGCCCATCAGCGCCACGGCATCGTTCAGCACGGCAGGCACGGGGAAATTGGTGATATTGACGGCAAGGCCCAGTGCGATGCCGATGATCAATGCGTTGTGGAACATCGCCTGCAGCACCTTGCCAGGCAGGGCGGCCCGCGATCCGCCCGCGTTGCGCACGATTTCCATCGCGGTGATCCCGACGAGGTAGCCGAAGGGCGCGTGCAGCGCGATGATCGCATAATTGCCCTGCAACGCATCCGCGCCGAATGCGCGTTCGGTGATCGGCAGGCCCAGCAGGACGGTGTTGGAAAACAACCCGCAAAAGCCGATCGCCACGCTGTCCTCCCAATCGCGGCCAAAGATGTAGCGCGCGCCCAGCAGGCCTACAACAAAGCCCGCGAGCGCGCCGGTGTAGAAGCTGCCGAGCAGCGCCAGATCGAAGACCGCCGCCAGGTCGATGGTCGAGATCGCGCCGAACAGCAGGCAGGGGATGGCAAAGCCTTGGGTAAACTTCATCAGCAGATCGACGCCGTCGTCGCTGAAGAACCCGCGCCAGACGGCGACATAGCCGAAGCCCAGAACGATGAAGACCGGCAGGATGACGTCGAGCAGGGCGCTCATTGTCGGGAACCTTTTTGTGGTGGAGGTGTCGGTGCCTCCGGCGGGAGTATTTGCGGCAAGATAATACTAGGGCAGGTGTACCGTGATCGTCATGCCGTCATAGGCGGGGGTGACATGGCCGGGCGTCTCCGCCGCGACGGTGTCGTAATCCAGATCGTTGTGCATGTTCGTCAGCACCGCCTGTTTCGGGGCGGCGCGGGCGATCCAGGCCAGCGTGTTGGCCAGATGCGAATGGGTCGGGTGCGGATCGCGGCGGAGGGCGTCGACGATGAAAGTGTCGAGGTCCTGCAGGTATGGCCACGCTTCCTCCGGGATCTCCGCCACGTCGGGCACATAGGCCACATCGCCGATGCGGAACCCCAGCGCCTCGATGGAGCCGTGGTTGACTTCGAACGGGGTGAAGGTGATGGGGCCGCCCGGACCGTCCACCGTCACGTCGCCGTCGATCAGGTTCAATTCGCAGATCGGTGGGTAGGGCGACCCCTTTGGCTGCACGAAGGCATAGCCGAACCGATCGAGCAGCGCGGTCGAGGTATCGCCGTCGGCCCAGACCTGCAGCCGTTCGCGCATGTTGAAGACCACCATGCGCAGATCGTCCAGCCCGTGCACGTGGTCGGCGTGGGCGTGGGTGTAGATCACCGCCTGCAGGGTGCCGGTATCGGTGTCCAGCAGCTGCTGACGCAGGTCGGGGGAGGTGTCGATCAGCACGGTCGTGCTGCCGTCCGGCCCGGTGCGGCGGACCAGCAAGGAACAGCGCTTGCGTCTGTTCTTGGGGTTTTGGGGGTCGCAGGCGCCCCAGTCGCCACCGGGCCTGTCCGACAGGCGCGGCACGCCTCCCGACGACCCGCAGCCGAGGATCGTGAAGGTAAGGGTGTCGCTCATCCCGCCGCCTTGCTGAACAGCCGGTCGAAGTTGGCGGTCGTCTGTTTGGCAAAGTCGTCCAGCGAGAGGCCGAACATTTCTGCGCCCTTTGCCGCGGTGTGGGCGGTGTAGGCGGGTTCGTTCGTCTTGCCCCGGTGCGGCACGGGGGCGAGGTAGGGGCTGTCGGTTTCGACCAAAATCCGGTCGAGCGGGGCGGCGGCGAAGATATCGCGCACCTCCTGGCTTTTGGGGAAGGTCGCGATGCCGGACATCGACAGGTAGAACCCCCGATCGAGAGCGGTTTTCGCAAGCGTAGGTCCGCTGGAATAGCAGTGCATGACGCAGCTATAGGCCCCGTTGGCATATCCCTCGGACAGGATGCGGGCCACGTCGTCATCCGCCGCGCGCGCGTGGATGATCAGCGGCAGGCCGGTTTCGCGGGCCGCGTCGATATGCACCCGCAGGGATTGCTGCTGAATGTCTGCACTGTCGGCGGTATAATGGTAATCCAGCCCGCTTTCGCCAATGCCCACGAATTTGGGATGCCGTGCCATGGCGACGAGTTCATCGACGGTGGCAAACGGTTCGTCGGCAGCGCTCATCGGGTGGGTGCCGGCGGCGTAGAACACCGGTGCGTGTGCTTCGGCGATGGCGCGCACCTTGGGTTCGTTGCGCAGCCTTGTGCAGATCGTCACCATCCGCGTCACCCCGGCGGCGACGGCCCGGTCGATTACGCCAGCGCGTTCATCGTCAAAATCGGGAAAATCCAGATGGCAGTGACTGTCGACGAGGATGGGGGCAGACATGGCGCGATCCTAGGTTGCGGCGACACTCTGCGCCGTCTCTTCGATCTTGAAAACCATATCAAGGATCAGCGCGGCAGGGTCAAGGTTCACCGCCCGCCCGTGCCGCACCCGCGCGGACAGGTCCTGTTGCAGTTGCGCCCAGCGGCGCGCGGCATGATCGTCGGGCGACAGGCGGGCCAGCAGCCGCGCCTCGCCCGGTGCGGCCTGCGTCGCCGGTTCGCCCATCAGCCCGGCACGGGCCGTACGGGACAGGAACAGATCGCACAGATCAAGCAGGAGGCCATAGCGGGTATCGTTCTTCGCCCCGACGCAGGCGTTGGCGAGTGCCAGCGCTGCGGTGCGGTTGGCATGGGGCAGACCGTCGAGCAATTTGACAAGTTCGGCATAGAGCGGCAGCCCGTCGTGGTTCAGCAGGCGGACCGCATCCCCGGCGGAGCCTGCGGCCAGCACGGTCAGCGCCTCGGTCGCATCGGCGGTATGCCCGGCCTGCGCAAGTGCGTCGCGCAGATCCGGGGCAGCCAACGTGTCGCAGCGCAGCGCCCGGCAGCGTGACCGGATCGTCGGCAGCAGGCGCGAGGGCTGATGCGTGATCAATAGGATCGTGGCCAGCGTCGGCGGCTCTTCGAGTTCCTTCAGGATCGCGTTCGCCGCGTTCCGGTTCAACTCATCCGCCGCATCCACGATCACCACCCGCCGCCCGCCGTCCGCCGCCGACATATGGAAAAATGACTTGAGCCCGCGCACAGCATCGACCGTGATCTCGGACCTCAGCTTTTTCGTTCTGTCGTCGCAGGGGCGGCGCACGACGAACAGGCGCGGGTGCGCACCCGCGGCGATCAACCGTGCATCCGGGCTGTCCGGCGCGATGGCGAGCGTCGTTGCGGGCGGTGGCGTGCCGAACAATCCGTCGTCGGTGGGCTGCAACAGCAGAAAGCCCGCGATCTTCCAGGCAAGTGTGGCCTTGCCCACACCGCGCGGGCCGGCGATCAGCCAGCCGGAATGCAGCCTGCCGGAATTGAACGCCGCGAGGAAATCCGCTTCGGCCCGGCCTTGACCGTAAAGAACGGGCGTTTCGCGCGGATGCGGCGCGCCCTCGATCCGGTCCGGTTCGGGCAGGACTTCGTCGCTCATAGCCGGGCCGTGGCCTGCAATGCCACCTCCACCGCGACATCGGTGGCGGGGCGGTTGCCGTCGATCACGACACAGCGGTTCGGCTGCGCCTTGGCCAGCGCAAGGAACCCATGGCGCAGGGTTTCCTGGAACCCCAGCCCGAAATCCTCGAACCGGTCCTCGCCGGACTTGCGGGCCAACCCGCGTTCAAGCGCCGTCGCCGGGTCCATGTCGATGATGAACGTAAGGTCCGGGTCCCGCCCGATCATCAGGTCGTGCAACTGATCCACGACATGCCGCAGATCGCCGCGCGTGGCCCCCTGATAAATGCGCGTGCTGTCGGCAAAACGATCGGTGATCACGGTCTTGCCGGCGGCGAGCGCAGGCTGGATCGTTTTTTCCAGATGATCGCGGCGCGACGCGGTAAAAAGCAGGATTTCGGTCTCCGCCGACCAGCGGTCCGGGTCGCCCGTCAGCACAAGCTGGCGGATATCCTCGGCCCCCGGCGCGCCGCCCGGCTCGCGGGTCAGAACGACATCCTGACCGTCCTGCCGCAATCTGTCGGCCAGCATCCGGGCCTGCGTGGATTTGCCCGACCCGTCGATCCCCTCGAAAGAGATGAAGGTGCCTTTGCCCAAGGTTCAGGCCGCGTCGTCGGACAGGATGGTCGGCATCTCGGCGTTTTCCGGGCCGAACTTGTTCCACAGTACACGCGCGGCGACACGCAGCCGTGTCTCGAACCCGCCCTGCGCGACGGCGTTGTCGGTAATCAGCGGCAGCCGTGTTTCCGGCAGCCCCTCCAGCGTGATGATCAGCTCCCCGACCTCCTGACCGTCGGCGATGGGGGCCTCCAGCGGTCCGTTGTAGACGACCTCTGCCGCGATCCCGTCGTTGTTCAGTAGCGGCACCAGAAGTTTCACATCCTCGGCCACGGTCAGCCCGACGCTGCTTTGTTCGCCCATCCAGACATCGGCCTCGGCCAGTCGTGTGCCTGCGCGCACGACCTCGCGTTCCGCGAACTGCCGGAACGCCCAGTTGACGATGCGTTCGGCCTCTTCGGCGCGCTGTTCCTGCGTCTCCAGCCCAGTGATGACGAAGATCACGCGGCGGTCGCCCTGCTTGGCCGATCCGACGAGGCCGTAACCCGCCTCCGACGTGTGGCCGGTCTTCAGCCCGTCGGCGCCGATCCCCAGCCCCAGCAGCGGGTTGCGGTTCTGGCTGTTGGCGGGCGCGCGCCCGTCGAATTCATACTCCTGCTCGGCAAAAAGCGGGTAGAACGTCGGGTAGTCGGTGATGATGCGATTGGCCAGAACACCAAGATCGCGCATCGACATGCGGTGACCGACAGCGGGCCAGCCGTTGGAATTGGCGAAGGTCGAATTCGTCATGCCCAGCTGTTGTGCACGGGTCGTCATCAGTTGTGCGAATCCGGCCTCCGTGCCGCTGGGCGACAACGCCTCGGCAAGCACGCAGGACGCATCGTTGCCAGACAGCACGATCACGCCGCGCAACAGGTCCTCGACTCGCACCCGGTCATTGGTGTTCAGGAACATGGTAGAGCCGGTATAGTCCTTGCAGTGCTGAGATACCGGCAGCACGTCGTCGGCGGTCAGGGTTGCGGTCTGGCCGTTCAGCGGGCTGATCGCCTCGAACGTCATGTAGATCGTCATCAGTTTGGACATGGACGCGGGCGGCAACGGCTCGTCTGCGTTCTTTTCCAGCAGGACCGTGCCTGTCGTCTGGTCCATGACGAAGGCCGCCGTGGCGCGGGTGTCAAAGCTCTGTGCTGCAGCACCCAAAGCAGTTACGGACCAGAACAGGCAGACAAGGGCAGGGCGCAGGAAATCGTATCTCACGGGGGGCAGGCTCCGTCTGGGGGTCGCCTACGGTGGCCGCGGGCGACGACATTGGTTCAGGCACGGCCCGGCAGCAGGCCGCACGTCGTCAGTTGCTTACAAAATACGCGTCGGCAAAGCCAAGCGTCTTTACTTTGTCGAGGATCGCTGCGCGGTCCGCCGCCGTCGGCGCAGGCCCCACGATCACACGCCAGAACGGGCGACCCTGGCTTTCCTGGGCCAGCACGCGGGTCGAAAGCCCGTCAGCCCGCAACCGGTCCGCGGTGCGTGTCGCATTCGCCTCGACGCTGAAAATGCCGATCTGGACGTAGGGTTTGTCAAGCGTGCTGGCGGCCGGGGTCGGCGCAGGCGCGGGTGTCGGGGCGGGTGTCGCGACGGCCACCGGTGTGACCGGTGCGTTCGCTTCTGCCGCATCGATGGCGGCGGCGGCCCCTGCGATCGGATCGAGCGATGTCGCGGCAACCTCGGGCGGCGTATCGAAATCGGTAACGGCGGCGGGTGTCGGCTCCGGTGCTTCCTCGCGGCGCAGCGCGATCACCGACAGCGTGGCAGGCGCACCGGCCAGCACACCCAGTTCAGCGGCGGCATCGGACGAGACCTGCAACGCGGGGCCGGGGTTGTCACGCTCGCGGCGGAACAGCGCGCCGATGACCGTCTGATCGTTGGCGGTGTTGCGGATGATCACCCGCTCCGGGTCGGTCACGTCGGGGTGGGCCACCCAGACACCGCCCAATGACGGCCGCCCGTCCCACAGGCCGGGCTCCGTGACCGAGAAAATTTCAGGGGCTTCGACATCGCGTTCGACAAGTGAAATGCTGTCACCGGATGCGATAGCCGTGCCACTGCCCGCAGGATCGCCCGCGCCGAGAAAGCTGAACGCACCGGTCTCGTCGCAGCCCGCCGCGACCAAAAGCGCCGCGATGGCCAGCCCCGTCTTGCGTATTCCATGTCTTTTCAAATGTTTGCCCGCCATATCTCGCCCCTTTGTCTGCGCCCCGGGTTGGCCCGGATGCGGCCGGCACCGATTGCTTCGATGCCCTGCTGTCGTCACTTCGTCGTGTCACCGGCACGATCACTTTGGATACGCTGTCGGCGATTTTGCCGCAGGCTAGCCGTTTACGTGTAATTTTGAAAGAGAGGAGCGTGGCCCTTCGGCGGATTTCCTCACCCGGTGAACGCACTTTCCGAATCGCGACGGAGCGCCTATGAGCATCCCGTCGGAGGCTTGGCAGAGTGGTCGAATGCACCGGTCTTGAAAACCGACGAGGGTGAAAGTCCTCCCAGGGTTCGAATCCCTGAGCCTCCGCCAGTATTTCCCGCAGCCTTGAAACCTTCGTGCACCACACGTCCGAAGAACCGCGGTTGAACCCCGGTGGCCAATCGCGGATGTTGCCATCGGAACGGGGTGGAGTTGGCCATGCGATCAGCGATCTGGATGACGGTGGTGCCGTGCCTTTGCGCAGGCATGGCTTTGGCCACGCCCTTGCCCGATCCGGTGACGGATGACGCCTACCGCCCGGTCGATCTGGCCGAGGCGAAACTGGGGCAGTTGCTGTTCTACGATCCGATCCTGTCGGGCAATCGCAATATTGCCTGCGGCACCTGCCACCACCCGGATTTCGGCACGGCGGACGGGATGGCGCTGTCGCTGGGCGAGGGGGGGATCGGGCTGGGGCCTGACCGGGTGGCCGACCCCGACAACCTGCCCGAACAGCGCATCCCGCGCAACGCGCCTGCGCTGTTCAACCTTGGCGCGCATGAGTTCACCGTCCTGTTCCACGACGGCCGGATCGAGGTGGACGCGCGCCGCCCCGGCGGTCTGCGCACCCCGATGGATGCCGATATGGTCGCGGGGTTCGACACGCTCTTGTCCGCGCAGACGATGTTTCCGGTGCTGAGCCGGGACGAGATGGCGGGCGGGCATCGCGAGAATCCGATCGGGCGGGCGGTGCGCCAGGGACTGATCACAGGCGAGGGCGGGGCCTGGGACCTGATCGCGCAGCGGGTGGCGGACATTCCGGAATATGCGGAGGCTTTCGAACGCGTCTATCCGCACATCGCGGCACCCGAGGATATCGCCTTCACCGATATCTCCAACGCCATCGGTGTGTTCATGGAACACGAGTGGCGGTCCGACACTTCGCCTTTCGACGCCGTGCTGCGCGGCGAGCGGGACTTGCCACCGTTGCCCGCCCGCGGGATGGCGCTGTTTTACGGCGATGCGGGCTGTGCTGACTGCCACAGCGGGCCGTTTCTGACAGATCACCGGTTTCATGCGATGGCCGCGCCGCAACTGGGGCCTGGCAAGGCCGCCACCTTTGAAGATCACGCGCGCGACGAGGGGCGGTTCCGCGTGACCGGCGACCCTGCGGACCTCTACGCCTTTCGCACGCCTTCGCTGCGCAATGTCACCATGACCGCGCCCTATGGCCACGCGGGTGCCCATGCCGATCTGGCCGGTTTCATCGCCGACCATGCCGTCCCGGCGGCGGCGCTGGCCCGGTTTGACCGGTCGCAGGTCGTGCTGCCCGCAATGGACGTGGTCGATTTTACTGTGCTGGACGATCCCGCACAGATCGCCGCCATCGCAGGGGCGGTGACGACCCCGCCGGTGAATCTGAGCGAAGACGACATCGCGGCACTGACGGCCTTCATGGAAGCGTTGACCGATCCGGTCGCTTTCACCGGGCGCTTGGGCGTTCCGGAATCCGTGCCGAGCGGGCTGCCCGTGCCCTAATCCGCATTGATGAAGTTTGTCGTCTGATTGGCCGGCACCTGCTGTGACACTTCCGTGCCGTCGGGCCAGATCACCGTGACCTCCGCCCGGTCGGCATCGCCCAAACCGAAATGCAGCGGCAGGGCCTGTCCGCCCGCGTGCCCGCCGCCGACCGTCATCTGCCGCGATTGCAGCCTGTCGGTTTTTACCCGCACCACCGCGCCGATGGCATTGCGGTTCGGACCGTTCTGCGAAAGTGCCACACGCAGCCAGTTGCCGGTGTCGGGTGTCACGTTGCGATAAAGCTCCAGCGGCGCGCGCCGGTTCCCCACGACCAGATCGAGCCGCCCGTCGCCATCGAAATCCGTCAGCGCCGCCCCGCGGGACCGGTCCAGCGTGGCTATTCCGGCAGTGGCGGCCATTTCTACGAAAGTCCCGTCGGGTTGCTGCATTAGCAGGTTGTTAGGATCGCGCGTGGCCATGCCGGGCATCTGGTCGACGTTGCCCTTGGTGATGAACAGATCCGCGCGCCCGTCATTGTCTACATCGCCGAATTCCGCGTGCCAGCCGGTCGAGGGTCGCCCGTCGCCGCCAGTATGCGGGCGCTGCGCGTAGGTGCCGAGGCTGTAGGGCGCGTTGGCGTAGGTGCCGTTGTCCCGCGCCAGTTGCAGCAGTTGGTCGCCCATCGAGGTCAGCATTACCTCGTCCCGGCCGTCGCCGGTCAGGTCCGCGCTGGCGATCCCCATGCCCCAGAGCGATACGTTTTGCCAGCCGTCTTCCGGCCCCAGAAACCGGCCCTCGCCAATGTCCCACATCTGCTCGTGACCGCCGCTGACATAATAGTGGCGGTCGTTGGAGATGCGCAGGGTGGGTCGTTCACGTGCGTCCCGGGCGGCGAGCATGGACAGCGGGCAGAAGCCGGGGGCGAGGGTTTCGCTGGTGTAACCGCCGTCGGTCGGGCGCAAGATCGCGTTGTCATCGCAGGCCTCGAACGGGCCGTCCGGGTCCGTGCGGTCCACGTAGTTGCCTAGGGCCAGCGTCGGGCGGTCATCGCCGACATTCCACCAGGCGGTGAACGCGGTGGTCCACTGGTCGCTTTGCGGGATGCCCCAATCGGCGGTCGCATTCGTAAAGCCGCAGTCGAGACCGCCACGCAGAGCGACGTTCGGCCCCGCGCGCATCACGAAAAGGTCCATGACCCCGTCGTTGTCGATGTCGAGCGGATAGGCCCCGGTCACGCTTGTCAGTTCGGGCAGCGGCGTGTCGGCAAAGGTGAAATCACCCGTGTTGCGGATCAGACGGGCCGGGCCTGCGCCGCCTGCGACAAAGATGTCGGGCAGGGCATCGCCGTCGCAGTCGAACACCGCGACACCACCGCCCACGAAATGCTCCCATCCGCCGGTATAGCTGTGATCGGGCAGGGCGGCAGAGCGATCCTCGAACAGCGGCTCGGCCATCGCGGGACCGGCCAGCAGCAACGCGGCGCACAGGCGGATCACGCCCGCGCCTCGCCCAGCACCGCATCCGTCACCGCCGACAGCGCCAGCGCCGTCGCTCCCCGCGCCCAGACCTGATCGCCCCAGCCATGGATATCCACCCGGCAAGGCGCGCGCCCCTCCGAGAGTGTCAGGCTTTGCATCTCTGCCAGCACCTCTGCCGCATAAAGGTAGTCATACCGCATCCGCGCGCCCGACAGGATGATCAGGTCGGGATCGAAAAGCTGCACGACGTTCGACAGGCCCACGGAAAGATACCGCCCGGCGCGTTTGAAGATCGTGCGGGCGGGCAGGTTGCCGGCCTTGGCCTGCGTATAGAGCGTTTCCAGCATCGTATGCGGGCTTTGCAGATTGCGCGGGTTGCGGTCCAGCGCTGTCGCCGCCTCCCGCGCCAGAGCGTAATCGGCGAGATAGGCTTCCAAACACCCGCGTTGCCCACAGCGGCAAAGCGCGCCGTCCAGGTGCACCTTGGTATGGCCCAGCTCCAACCCCATGCCGCGCGACCCGCGAAACAGCCGGTTGTTCAGCACAAGCCCCATGCCGACACCGTTTTCGATGGTAACGACTGCAAAATCCTTCATGTCCCGCCCGGCCCCGAACCAAAGCTCGGCCAGCGTCAGCATATTGGCGTCGTTGTCGATATGGGCGGGGATGCCGAACCGGGTGTGAAAGGCTGCAGCCAGATCGACGTCACGGTCCAGCAGTAGCGGGGACCAGGCAATGACACCCGCCGCATGATCGACGATGCCGGACACACCGATGCCCACCGCGCTGATCTGCGGCAGCGCAACGCCAGTGTCACGCAAAACGACCTTCAGCAGGGTGTCGATCTCGTCGAGAACCTGACCGCAGGTTTTGCGATGGCTGGTCGTGGGTCGTGTCGCCTCTTGCAGCGTGCGGCCGGAGAAATCCGACAACATGATCGAATGACGTTCGTCCGACAGCTTGATGCCGATCACGTAGCGTGCGTCGGGCACGATCTCCAGAGCGACAGGGGGGCGGCCCCGTCCACTTTCGCGCGGGGCATCCTCGACCTCGCGCAGAAGGCCGGCGGCGATCAGATCGGCCGTCAGCACGGTTGCGGACCCGGCGCTGATTCCAAGCGCGCGGGTTACGTCGGCGCGCGCCGCCCGGCCGCTGGCCCGCACGTGCTCGAAAACCTGCTGACGCATCGGGCGGCTGTCGGTTTCAAGCGCGGGCAGGACTGGTCCGCAGCCTGCGGCACCGTCCTGCCGTAGGTCCGGTTGCGCATCATCCATGAATAGCGGCCATATTTTCTGCACCTGCAAAAATAAAGATTGGTTTGAAAAAGAAGTCTGCCCGGATAATCAATTCGAATCCAGCCCAATTTGCTATGGACCGGGGCGCAATCATCTTTTTTATTTTGACAGATGAACTAAATAGCGGCAACCTGCGCAAACGGGTTGATCGACTCGGCTTGCACGATACGTCGCGCGGGCAAACTCTGGGAGGAAAATATGCATAAGACAATTATCGCCGCCGCCATCGCCGTGGCCGGTTTCAATTCGGCCGCTCTGGCAGACGCGCATGGCGTGACCGTCGGCGTCAGCTGGTCCAACTTTCAGGAAGAGCGCTGGAAGACAGATGAGGCCGCCATCAAGGCCGCGCTGGAAGCTGCCGGTGCCACCTATGTCTCCGCCGACGCGCAGTCGTCGTCGGCCAAGCAGCTGTCGGACGTGGAAAGCCTGATCGCACAGGGCGTCGACGCGCTGATCATCCTGGCACAGGACAGTGCGGCCATCGGCCCGGCTATTGATGCCGCCGACGCCGAAGGCATCCCTGTCGTGGGCTACGACCGTCTGATCGAAGACCCGCGCGCATTCTACCTGACGTTCGACAACGTCGAAGTGGGTCGCATGCAGGCGCGCGCCGTGCTCGAAGCACAGCCCGAAGGCAACTACGTCATGATCAAGGGCTCGCCCACCGATCCGAACGCAGACTTCCTGCGTGGCGGTCAGCAAGAGGTGCTGCAGGCGGCCATCGATTCCGGTGCCATCACCATCGTTGACGAGGCCTATACCGACGGCTGGCTGCCCGCCAACGCGCAGCGCAACATGGAGCAGATCCTGACCGCCAACGACAACAACGTCGACGCGGTCGTGGCGTCCAATGACGGCACCGCCGGTGGCGTCGTGGCGGCACTGACGGCGCAGGGCATGGAAGGCATCCCTGTCTCGGGTCAGGACGGCGACCATGCCGCGTTGAACCGCGTGGCGCTGGGCACGCAGACCGTCTCCGTCTGGAAGGACGCACGCGAGCTGGGCAAGGCCGCCGGTGAAATCGCCGCCGAACTCGCCATGGCGGAAGAGGGCGGCATGGTCGCCATCGAAGGCGGCCAGAAGTGGACATCGCCCGGTGGCACCGAACTGAACGCCATGTTCCTGGCCCCCGTGCCGATCACCGCCGACAACCTCGATGTGGTCGTCGATGCGGGCTGGATCACGCAAGAGGCGCTTTGCCAGGGCGTGACCGACGGTCCATCGCCTTGTAACTAAAGGGTTCTCCCTATTCGGTCCGTTGCACTTTTTGCAGCGGGCCGACGCACTTTGCCATCACCCTGCCGGAAAACCGTTCTGCCACGCGTGTTCGCCCACGGTTGCCATGACCGTTTTCAAGTCAGTTTTCAGCCGTCCACAGCCCGGAGCCTTCGCATGTCCGACGCGACCAAGACCGACGCGCCCCCGCGCAAATCATTCCTGCAGACGCTGGAAGTCGACACCCGCCTGCTGGGGATGATCGGGGCGTTTCTGCTGATCTGCATCATCTTCAACGTGTTGACCGACGGGCGTTTCCTGACCCCGCGCAACGTGTTCAACCTGACGATCCAGACCGTCAGCGTGGCGATCATGGCCACCGGCATGGTCTTCGTCATCGTCACCCGCCACATCGACCTTTCGGTGGGCGCGCTGCTGGCGACCTGCACGGCCGTGATGGGCATGACGCAGACGCAGTGGCTGCCGCAGATGATGGGGTTGGACCTGGGCCATCCGATGATTCCCTGGATCACGATCCTGGTCGGGCTGCTGACCGGTGCCGTCATCGGCGGCGCGCAGGGCTGGCTGATCGGTTATCAGGGCATTCCGGCGTTTATCGTGACGTTGGGCGGCCTGTTGATCTGGCGCAACGTCGGCTGGTATCTGACAGCGGGCCAGACGATCGGGCCGCTGGACCAGACGTTCCTGCTGTTCGGCGGGATCAACGGGACGCTGGGCGCGTCGCTCAGCTGGATCGTCGGCATCCTTGCGACCGTCGCGGCACTTTTCGCGCTCTGGTCGGCACGGCGCACCAAGGTCGCGCATGAATTCCCCGTCAAGCCGATGTGGGCCGAGGTCGCGATGATGGCGCTCGTCGCCGCGGCGATCCTGGGCTTCGTCGCGATCCTGAACGCCTATGGCGTGCCCGAGCGTGTTATCGCCCGCGACCCCGCACTATACGGTTGCGCGGACGCGGAAGGCTGTGTCGCCGCCTACGGCATTCCCTATTCGGTGCTGGTCCTGATCGCCGTCGCGGTCATCATGACTGTCGTGGCGCGCCGCACCCGGCTGGGGCGCTATATCTTCGCCACGGGCGGCAACCCCGACGCGGCCGAACTGTCGGGCATCAATACCCGCCTGCTGACGGTCAAGATTTTCGCCATCGTCGGCGTGCTCTGCGCGCTGGCGGGCATCGTGGCCTCGGCCCGGCTGGGCTACCACACCAACGATATCGGCACGCTGGACGAATTGCGCGTGATCGCCGCGGCGGTGATCGGCGGCACGGCGCTGTCTGGGGGCATCGGCACGATCTACGGCGCGATCATCGGCGCACTGATCATGCAGTCGCTGCAATCGGGCATGGCGATGGTCGGCGTCGACGCGCCATACCAGAACATCGTGGTCGGCGCGGTGCTCGTCTTCGCCGTCTGGGTCGACATTCAATATCGCAAGCGGACGGGAGCGAAGTGATGGCAACGCCTTTGGTAGAAATGAAGGACGTCTCCATCGCTTTTGGCGGCGTCAAGGCCGTGGATCACGTGAGCATCGACCTCTATCCCGGTGAAGTCGTTGGGCTTTTGGGTCACAATGGTGCGGGCAAATCGACGCTGATCAAGATGCTGTCGGGCGCCTATAAAATGGACAGTGGCGAAATCCGCATCAACGGTGAAAAGGCCGTCATCAACTCGCCCCGCGACAGCCGCGACTACGCGATCGAGACGATCTATCAGACGCTGGCGCTGGCCGACAACCTCGACGCCGCCAGCAACCTGTTCCTGGGGCGCGAGCTGACGACCGCCCTGGGATTCGTCGACGACAGCCGGATGGAGTCCGAAACCCGCAAGATCATGGCGCGGCTCAACCCGAACTTCAAAAAGCTGAAAGTTCCGGTGTCGCAACTGTCCGGCGGGCAACGGCAATCCGTCGCCATCGCCCGTGCGGTCTATTTCAACGCGAAAATCCTGATCATGGACGAACCCACCGCCGCGCTCGGCGTGCACGAGACCAAGATGGTCGCGGAACTGATCCAGGAGTTGAAGAAACAGGGTCTCGGCATCTTCCTGATCAGCCACGACACCCGCGAAATGATGGAGCTTTGCGACCGCGTCGCGGTGATGAAAAACGGCAAGATGGTCGGGGCGGAACGGGTCGAAGACGTGACGGAAGACGACATCCTGTCGATGATCATCCTGGGTAAGAACCCAAGAGACAAGGCCGCCTGATGTTCATCGGGATTGATCTGGGCACATCGTCTGTCAAGGCGGTGCTGATGAACGACGCGCAGGATATCGTCGGCGAACATTCCGCGCCGCTCACCGTGCAACGCCCGCATGACGGCTGGTCCGAACAGGACCCTGACAGTTGGTGCAGCGCCGCAGTCACCGCGCTGAAGGCGCTGGCGGCGGATCACGATTGCAGCGCGGTTGCGGGCATCGGGCTGGCCGGGCATATGCACGGGGCCACGCTGATCGGGGCCGACGACAAGCCGTTGCGCCCCTGCATGTTGTGGAACGACACGCGCAGCCACACACAGGCCGCCGCGATGGACGCGCAGGCGCAGTTCCGCGACATCACCGGCAACATCGTCTTTCCCGGTTTCACAGCGCCCAAGGTCGATTGGGTCCGCGAGAACGAGCCGGAGATCTTTGCGAAAATCGCCAAGGTCCTGCTGCCCAAGGATTACCTGCGCCTGTTCCTGACCGGCGACCACGTGTCCGAAATGTCCGATGCCGCAGGCACCGCCTGGCTGAACACCGGCGCGCGCGACTGGTCCGATGACCTGCTCTCGGCCTGCCACCTGTCGCGCGACCGGATGCCGTCGCTCGTCGAAGGCTCTGCCGTGTCGGGCAAGCTGCGGGCCGATCTGGCTGCCGATCTTGGCCTGCCGCAATGCGTCGTGGCGGGCGGGGCGGGCGACAACGCCGCCGCCGCCATCGGTGCCGGCACAGTGCGCGACGGCACCGCCTTCGTATCGCTCGGCACATCCGGCGTGCTGTTCGCGGCAACCGATGGCTACCGCCCCGATCCCGAAACCGCGGTACATACCTTCTGCCACGCGGTGCCGGGCACCTGGCACCAGATGGGCGTGATCCTCGCCGCGACGGATGCGCTGAACTGGCTGTCCAATCTCACCGGGCAAAGTGCCGCCGATCTGACACGCGATCTGGGCGATCAGCGCGCGCCGGGCCGCACGCTGTTCCTGCCCTATCTGGGCGGCGAACGCACACCCCACAACAACGCCGCCATGCGCGGGCAGTTCCTGCATCTCGACCATGCGACCGATGCGCTGGCGGCGGCGCGCGCCGTGCTGGAAGGGGTCACCTTCGCGTTCGCCGATTGTCAGGAGGCGCTGGCCGCGACCGGCACGACGATACAGACCGCGCTGGCCATGGGCGGCGGCGCGAAATCGGAGTATTGGTTGCGGGCGATTGCCACAGCACTCGACATCACGCTGGAGGTGCCGCAGGCGGGCGACTATGGCGCGGCGCTGGGTGCTGCACGTCTCGGCATGATGGCCGCAACCGGCGCGGGGGCAGAGATCGCGACGCAGCCGCCGATCGCGCGCAGCGTTACGCCTGTCGCGGGGCTGCGCGCGGCCTTCACCGATGGCCACGCCCGCTACAAAGCCGCTTACGCCGCGTTGAAAGACCTCTAGCACCGCGCCCTTGTGCGCCCGTCGCCCCGCGCCTAGTCTTGCGCAAAACCCGGGCGGGGGCAGGGATGCTGGGCACCATATTCAAGGCGATGCGGCGGGGGCATATGAATGTCACCATGCGCTCTGGGCGCGATCTGACCGTGCGCCTGATGGAACGGCCGGGCCTGTGGATGGACGCCGACGAAATCGCGGCCCTGACCGCCGACCTGCGCCACATCGCGGGCAAGACGCTGGCCGCCGGTGCGCTGGATTACGGTGTGTTCTCGGGCGACAAGACCCGGCTGGAGCAAACGATCATCACCCTCGTCAGAAAACGTGACGGCACACCGGTCGCCTTCAACGCCCTGGCCGTGATGGAGGTCGCGACAGAGCCCGCCCAGACTGAGGTGCTGCATCTGGGGCTGGTCATGGTCGACCCTGATCAGCGCTCGAAAAGCCTGTCCTGGGTGCTTTACGGGCTGACCTGTTTTCTGATCTTCCTGCGCAGGCAGTTCCGCCCGGTCTGGGTGTCGAACGTCACACAGGTGCCTGCGGTGATCGGTATGGTGTCGGAGATGTTTTCCAACATCTACCCGCGCCCGGTGGGCGACCGACGCACGCTCACCCATCTGATCCTCGCGCGGCGGATCATGGAGGATCATCGTGCGGTCTTCGGTGTCGGTCCCGATGCCGGGTTCGACGAGGAAAATTTCGTGATCACCAACGCCTATACCGGCGGGTCCGACGATCTGAAAAAGTCGTGGGATCAGGTGACGCTGCACCGCGACGAAAAGTTCAACACCTTCTGCGCCGACCGCCTCGACTACGCGCGCGGGGACGACATTTTGCAGCTTGGCGTCATGGACCTGCGCGCGATCCGCACCTATCTGGTCCGCGACGTGCCGCGCACGGCACTGGCGGGGGTGCTGGCGACGGGGATCTTCGTGGCACTGCAAAGGCTGATCCTGCCGGTGGTCTATTGGGCAGACAGCGGCAAGCCGTGGTCGATCCTGCGGCCCGCAAAAGGCACCGGGCGCTGATGTTCAGCTACGCCGAAATGACCACCCGCAACATCGGTTTCGTGACCGAGGCGGAGCAGGAAAAACTGCGTGGCGGCTGCGTCTTCGTCTGCGGCACGGGCGGCATGGGCGGCGCGGTGGTCATGGCGCTGGCGCGGATGGGCGTGGGCCATCTGATCGTCGCCGATATCGACCATTTCGAGGTAAGTAACCTGAACCGTCAGGTGTTCGCTTTCGCCGAAACCATCGGGCGAAACAAGGCCGATGCCACGGCAGACCTTTGCCGCGCGATCAACCCCGAGATGCAGATCACTGTCTATCACGAAGATTGGCCCGACCATCTGGACGCGATCCTGAAGCAAGCTGCCATCGTGGTGAACGGCACCGACGATCTGGGCGCGTCGCTGCTGCTTTATCGCGCCGCCCGCGCCGCCGGGAAAGCGGTGATCGACGCCTACGCCGCCCCCTTTCCTTCGGTCTATGTCACGCAGCCGGGCGATACGCCGCATGAAGAGCGACTGGGCTATCCCACCATTGGCACCGCTTGGGACAAGCTGACGGAGGATCAGCGCGCCACCGCATTTCTGCGGGAATCCGAATGGGTTGTGATCCACTCCTCATCCCGTCACCACATCGATCTGGAGCTTGTCGGAGAGGTCGTCGCCGGTAGGCGCAGCCGGATGTCGTTTGCGCCGATGGTGATCCTGACCGGGCAGTTGATGGCCTATGAGGCCGCTGCCGCAGTTTTGGGCCGGGCGCATGGCGCAGACAATCGCGGCTATTTCCTCAATCCCTACAAGGGGCGCACGGAGCGGCCGAAACCGCGCTGGCTGGCGGCCTTGATGCGGCCTGTCGTGCGGCGGTTCCTGATGCGGCTGGCGGGGGATGCAACGTGATCGCCAGCGCCAATGTCATCACCGATCTTTACCTGTCCATCGCGGCGCTGATCGGGCTTTACGTGCTGGTCCGTGTCCTGCGGGCGCAGGATGCCGACGATCCGATAACCCGCCGGTTCCTGTTCGGCCTACGCGTGACGATGCTGCTGTTTGCGGGACGGGCGCTGGTCGTGTTGACGGGCGGCGCGGGTTTTCGCTTCGTCGTGCTGCTGGCCGCCGCGCTGTTGCCGCTGGCGGTGCTTCTGCTGACCGAAGGGCTGCTGCGCCGCCACGCGCCGCGCTGGATCAAGCTGGGTGTGGCGGGTGGCACGCTTTTCTTCGCATTGCTCGCCTTTGCCGCGGCATCATGGGTGGAGCCGTTTCGCCTGAACGCGCTGCTGGTCTTTCAATTGGCGGGGTTCGGCGCGGCGGGCTGGATGGTGCTGACCCGCGACCGGAACAGCCTGTCGGCGGCGGAGAACCGGACCGTCGGGCGGCTGGGCCTGTCGCTGTTCCTGCTGATCCCGTTGATCGGGGCGGATTTCCTGATGGTGCTGATCGGGTTGCCAGTGCAACTGTCGGCGATCGGTGTGCTTGTGCTCTGCTGGCTGGCCATCGGGCTGCGCCGGGCGCAGACCGGGCATGGCGCGCCGCTGATGGCGCTGGCGCTGACAATGGCGGTGGCGCTTGCCATTGGCGCGTTGCTGCGGGCGCTGGTGCCGCTGGCACCGGGCGGCACGGTGATCGTCACCGCGATCATCCTCGCCGCGATGCTGCTGCTGGCGATCCTGAACGATGCCTATGCCTTGCGGACGGAGGCGCGCAGTCACAGCCTTTTGCGGCGGCTCGCGGCTGCCCCGACGGATGATCCCATGCGGTTTCTGCGCGATCTGCAGGCGCATCCATTGGTCGACGGGGCCGCGGTCGTCACCCCCGATCAGATCGCCGATCTGGACGACGGCGTGCTGGATCGGATATTCACCGCGTCGCCGGTGTTGCGGCAGGCTGACCCGCCGCGGCTGGATCAGGACGCGACCGACCATATCCAGCACCTGTTCGCGCGCTTTGCCGCCACGCATATCCTGCACGTGTCGGGTGACCCGCGCCTGATGGTGGCCCTGGCGATGCCGGCACTGGCGACCGCACCGATGGCGGAGGCGGAGTTGCAGGTGGTCCAGCGCATGGCGGCGCTGATCGCGGCAAAGGGGGCGGTATGATTTCCGACGAAACCTTTGCCGGAGTCGTGACGCGCGCGAACCTTGCGCCCTCCGTCCACAACACACAGCCCGCCCGCTGGCGGCGTGACGGTGACGACCTGCTGATCGCCGCTGACCTGCGCGTGACCCTGCCGGTCGGCGACCCGGCAGGATACGACACGGGCCTGTCCTGCGGTGCGGCGGCGGAGGCGACGGTGCTGGCGTTTGGGGATGCCGGGTTCGAGGCGGATGTGACCAGCCGCTGGGCCGACGACGACCGCCACACCTGGCCCGGCCACCGGATCGCAGCCCGGCTGCGCCTGTCGCAGGGACAGGCGGCGGACCCGTTGGTCCGGCGGTTGGAGGATCGCGCGACGTGGCGCGGACCGTTCCGGGACGAGGTGCCGAAGCTCTACGGCTGGAGCCGCCCGGACACGGTACTGGTCCTCGATGCGCCGTCCCGCGACTGGCTGGCGGCGCGCAACGACTGGGCCAGCCTGCAGATCATGCGCGGCAAACCGTTCCGGCGCGAATTGCTGCACTGGATGCGGCTGTCGGAAGGACATCCGCGTTACGCACATGATGGGCTGAACCGCGAAAGCCTGCGGATGGATGTCACCACGGCCCGTGCCGCGCGCTGGGCGCTGGGGCCGTTCTGGCGGCTGCTCGATCTGGTCGGGGCGACGAAGGGCCTGACAGCAGAGGCCGAGGCGACCCGGACCGCACCGGTCATCGCCTGTTTCCACCGCCCGGCGGATGAGGACCCTGTCACGGCGGGCCGCGCCTATCTGCGGCTGTGCCTGGAGGCCGCGAACCTCGGGTTCGCTGGGTGGCCGATGGCGGCGTTGTCGGACCACCCCGACACCCGGGCCGAGATTTGCGACCGCTATGCCATCGGCCCCGACCGGCGGCTGGTACAGGTCATCCGTTTCGGCGTACCGGCGGCAAAAATGCCGCCGCGTGCAAGACGACCCCTCAGGGAGATACTCGCATGACCGAACACCGCAAGCTGGCGCGCAGGCTGTTCGACGCAGGCGTCGCTGCCGCCGCGCCGGACGATGCCGTCACGCGTCATCTGGGTGGGCTTGACCGCCCCGCACAGATCGTGGCGGTGGGCAAGGCGGCGCTGCGCATGGCGGGGGCCGCTCTAGCGGCGCATCCGGGTGTGCCCTGTCTGGTCGTGACGAATTATGAAAACGCGGCGGACCTGCCCGGTGCCACCGTGATGGCGGCGGGCCACCCGGTCCCGGACGCGGCCGGGGCCAGGGCGGCAGCGGCGGTTCTGGACACGGTGGGTGCGGCAACCGGCCCTGTGCTGGTGCTCGTCTCCGGTGGCGGATCGGCGCTGCTGCCTGCCCCTGCGGGGGCGATCACGCTGGACGACAAGGCGGCACTGAACCGGCTGCTGCTGGGTAGCGGGCTGGACATCCGGACGATGAATCTGATCCGCCAGCAGGTGTCGCGGATCAAGGGCGGCGGTCTGCTGCGCGCCGCCGCCCCGCAGCCTGTCACGGCGCTGATCCTGTCGGACGTTGTGGGCGACGATCTGTCGGCCATCGCCAGCGGTCCTACGGTGGCCCCGCTTGGCACCGCGGCGCAGGCGATGGCCGCGATGCAGGCGGCGGGCATCTGGGATCAGACCCCGGCCAGCGTACGGGAGCATTTGCGGAATGCGCAGTCGGATCCGCCGGCGCTGCCGGAGGCGCGCAACATCCTGATCGGATCGAACGGGCAAAGCGTGGCGGCCATGGCGGCTCTCGCACCGGATGCGCATGTGATCGCCGACCCCGTCGAAGGCGACGTCGCCGACGCGGCGCGCGTGATCTGTGACGCGGCTGGCCCGGGCATCACGCTCTGGGGGGGTGAGACGACGGTGCAGCTGCGCGGCACCGGGCGCGGCGGGCGCAACCAGGAACTGGCCCTGCGGATCGCGCGCGAGGCCGTGCGGCGCGGCTGGACCCGCTGGACCTGCCTGCAGGGTGGCACGGACGGGCGCGACGGTCCGACCGATGCGGCGGGCGGGCTGGTGGACGACGGCACGCTCGGGCGGATCGCGGCGGCGGGCGGCGATCTCGACGCGCTATTGGGTAACAACGACAGTTATGCGGCGCTCGATCTGGCGGGTGACCTGTTGCTGACCGGGGCGACGGGTACCAACGTGGCCGATCTCGGCGTTCTGATCCGGTCGGACTGAGGTTTTGCGCCGTGCTGCGCACGTCGCGAGAGGGCGGGGGCGGCTGCGCCGCCCCCGCCTGTCTGAGTATTTTGGGCAAGGTGATGCGGGAAGGTGCGCCCCGACTGGCGGGTTGGTCGCCCGGCGGCGATGTCAGTCGACGGGCAGGCCGCTTGGGACACTGTCGGGACGGCCGAGCGGGCGTGTCGCCGCGGTTTCTCCGGTGAGGGCGTTCAGGAAGGCCACGAGATCGGCGATCTCCGCCTCCGAGACCTCGAAAGGCGGCAGGTCGCGCACCGCCGCTTGTCGTGCCATTTCCAGCCGGTCGGCGCGGATCGCGAAATCACCCGCGGCGAGCCAGGGGACATCGGGCAGCGCGGCCATTGCCGGTGTCCAGTGGTCCTGGCCCGCGTGGTGGCGGATCATGTCGGCGAGCGTGGGGTAAGCGCCGTTGTGGCCGTAAGGAGCCGTCAACGCGACGTTGCGCAGGCTGGGGGTGCGAAAGAGGTAGGCGTCTTCGGCGCGGTTGGTAAAGCCCATGCGGCCCACGTCGCGCGGCATGGGATCCCATTGCCGCGTGCGGCCGGGGCCGAAGGCGGGAAGACCCAGGGCATGGAACTGCTGATCGGTAAAAAGCGGGCCAGAGTGACAGGCGGCGCAGCGCAGGTCTTCGAAGAACAGCTGGCGCCCGCGTTCGGCATCTGCGGGCAGGGGGGTGCCTGTCAGCCAGGCGTCGTAGGGGCTGTCGTTCGAGCGCCACTCGGAGGTGATGAAAGCGCCCAGGGCATTGCCGATCTCGACGATGGTCACGTCGCTGGGTTCGTCAATATGATCAAAGGCCTGCACGAACATATCGCCGTATTCCGGGATCGTGCGCACGCGCTTGGCGAGGATCGGCCAGGCGGTGTCGATCCGGTCGTGGATCGCGCCCGCGATCTCGTTCTCGCGGGGGTTGCCGGCCATCTCGAACTGTGCTGTCAGCGGGAAGAGCGCCTGCGCCGCGACGAGGTTGTCGAGGCCGGGCGGCAGCCATTCCTGCGCGGGGCTGTCGTAGCCGTTGCCGTAGATGTCGGAGTGCGACAGGCGGCCATCGTGGAACAACACGTCGATAGAATTATGACCGAGATTCCAGAGGCTTGGCGCGTTGCGCGGGATGCGTTTCGGGATCGCGTCAGGGCCGGTACCGGCGGTGCGCAGGGGGCCGACACCCGTGCCGCCCTCGCCGATGCCGAGCGACAACCCGTCGGTGCCCGCGTGGTCGTGATGGTGGCAGGTGCCGCAGGAGATATTCCGGTTGCCCGACAGGATCTTGTCGTAGAACAGAAGCTGCCCGATGCGGGCTTGATCGGGGTCGAAGGGGATGTAATCGTCGTCGGTGATGACCTGCGCTGTGGCCGTCGCCACGCCGAAAACGAGGCCGAGGAGAGCGGTATGAAACACGTGCACAAGGCGTGCACCGGGCGTGCACTGGTTTTTGCGCTTCTTGCTTTCGCGACTCCGGTTGCTGCCGACATGGAAGAGGCGCGCGATCTGATGGAGGCGGGGGAGTTCGAAGCGGCGCGCGGGCTGCTCGACATCTACGCCCGCTCCGGCAACGCCGAGGCGGAGGAGTTGATCGGCGTCATGTATGCGCTGGGGCTGGGGGTCGCGCGCGACGACGAACGGGCGTTCGACTGGTATCTGCGGGCGTCTTTGAAAGGCCATGCGGGCGCGCAATCCGGTCTAGGCTGGTACTACGAAGTCGGCCGCGGCATCCCCGCGCCCGATCCGGTCAGAGCGTATCTGTGGTATGCCTTGTCGGCAATAGGCGGGGACGTGGACGCGCCGGATTCGCTGGAGGAAATCACGCCAAGGTTGACGGCGGAGGAGCGGGCGCGGGCGCAGCGGCTGGTGGATGACTACAAGGGGTGGATGTATCCGTTTCGGTGAGGGCGGAATTAAATATTCGTTAACCGTGAGTTGCGAATTTCGCAACTTCATCGTTGCGTTTATTTCGTTTGTGCCTAGGTTATGGGCACAGGAGAACCACTATGACTGCTTATTCCAACATTGCCCGACCATTCGGTGATGGTCTGCCATCTGGTGATGCACAAGCTGCGGCGCAGACCTTGCGCCGTGTCATTGCAGCTGCTCAAGACGCAGGATCCGATTTGGAATTGTCGACAAAGAATGGCGACAAGGCGACCTTGACACTCACCCCGGAAATGTCGGCGTTGTTGATGTCTGTCCTGCGACCGATCTCGCAGGGGGAGGCAGTTGCCTTGGTGCCCTTGGGCAAACAACTGACGACGCAAGAGGCGGCGGATATTTTGAATGTATCGCGCCCTCACCTGATCAAGTTGATCGACGAAGGTGAATTGAACTGCACAATGGTGGGCAGGCATCGCCGTGTGCAGTTTGCAGAATTGCTGGCTTACAAGGCGAAAAGAGACAACGCGCGCTCCGATGCGCTCGATGAACTGATGCATCTGGATGCGGATATCATCTAGACGTGTTTGCCAATCGCTTCACGGTCGTCATTGATGCATGTTCTTTGGTCCCCGCACTACAACGCAACCTGCTATTGTCGTTTGCCGAAGTAGAATTGTTCCGGCCACGTTGGTCAGCGATCATTTTGACCGAAACCGAACGTGCAATCTCAAGGGTGATGTTCCAGCATGGAATGCCAGACCCGGATCGTGCTGCGCGGGCTGCGATCACTGCTATGAACAAGGCATATGGCGATGCAATCGTGACAGGGTTCGAGCCCTTGATCGAAGGCGTCCGTGGGCTCGCTGACGAGGCCGACCGCCATGTGGTTTCCGCCGCGATCGAGACGCGAGCTTCTGTGATTGTCACAGAAAATCTCCGCGACTTTCCGGCGCAGATACTGGAACAACATATGCTCGAAGCGCAATCGGCAGACACTTTTCTCGCCAACTCCATCGACCTCGATCCGGTTCGCGCGATGCAGGCGGTCGACCGAATGCTTGGACGGCTGAAAAAGCCTGAAGTGAGTTACACTGACTTGCTCTCCAAATTGGAAGCGAACGGACTGCTGCAAACGGTGGATCAATTGCTGGAACGCAGGAGAACTTGAGCAGCCGTGTCTTGTCGTAAGTGGCGGGTCAGAGCCCTGCCCTACGGATGATCATGACGGTTGTGGATTGCGGCTGGGTGGGGCTTCGACCCGCCGTTTGCGCAAGAAAAAAGGGCCACCCGATGGGGTGGCCTTTTCCTTGGTATATGACGCGAAACTCAGTTCAAATCGCTCTCATACGCAGCCTCAAGCTCGGCTTCGGCCTCGTCCACCGCCGCGATCAGCGCGTCGAGGATTTCGTTGCCGCCGTCGACGTTTTCACGGAACCAGTCCTGCACGGGGGCGGCTGCTTCGGCGAAGGCGGCTTTCTCTTCGGGGGTCGGCACGTAGAGGTCACCGCCGCCGGCGACAAAGGCCTCATAAGCCTCGATCGACTTGCGCTTGGGCGAAGCGAATGTGGCCTGCTGTAACTCGGCAAAGCCGTCGACCACGACGCGGCGCAGGTCTTCGGGCATCGCCATGAAGTTCTCGTTGCTCATCCACCAGAGCGCACCCATGTAGGCGTGGCCGTCAAGCGTCAGGTACTGGAGGCCCGCGTCGGGGAATTTCATGCCCATGATGTCGGTGATGCCGTTCTTGGAGCCTTCGACGACACCGGTCTGGAACGAGGTGAAGAGTTCGGGCCATGGGATCGGCGTCGGCGAGGCACCCAATGCGCGAACCAGTTCCTGCGGCAGGTCGGCCACGACGGTGCGGATCTTCAGGCCTTCCATGTCGGCAGGTGCGGCGATGCGGCGCTGCGTGTTGGCAAAGTTGCGCCAGCCGCCGGTGTTGCCGATGGTCATCAGGCGGATCGCGCCGTCGGAGGTTTCCAGCGCCATGTCACGCATGGTGCGGGTGAAGTCGCCGGTCAGGACGGCCTCGGCCACGCGGTCGTTCGCCATCAGATACGGCAGGTCGAGGACCTGGACGTAGGGGAAGATGCCGGCGGCACCGCCGGAGGTGGAGATATAGACGTCGATGGAGCCTTCGGCGACGCCTTCGAGGCATTCCGCACCGGTGGAGCAGAGCTGCGTGCCGATGAAGAGTTCCACGCCGATGCGGCCGTTCGATGCGGCCTCGACGTAGTTCTTGAACACGACCAGACCGTCATAGTCCTCGTCGTTTTCGTTGGAGTTGGCCGTCGCGCGGATCGTGAATTCCTGATGGGCATCGGCCCATGCGGAAGACGCTCCGGCAAGCAGCGTGGCGGCAAGTGCGCCCTTGATGATGGATTTCAGCATGTGATCCTCCCTATGGATATTGCTGGGCCTTGGGTTTTCCCCGCAGCCTTTGGGCGGTTAGCCACCCGGGGTTGGGCTTATACAAGCCGTGAAACCGACCTCGGGGCCGCAGCCCAGAAAACCGGTGAGGTATGGCACTGTCATCGAAATGGCAGGGACATAGGTGATCAGGAATATGACGGCGATCTCGACCGCAAGGAACGGTAAAATCGCGCGCGCGATGGTTTCGACCTTTTCGCCGGACACGGTCGAGGCGACAAAGAGCACAAGCCCCATCGGCGGTGTGGCCAGACCCACCGTCAGGTTGACCGACATGATGATAGCGAAGTGCACCGGATGCACGCCGAGGTCGACGAAGATCGGCCCCAGGATCGGGCCGAGGATGATGATCGCTGGCCCGGCATCGAGGAACATGCCCACGATGAACAGCAGGATGTTGATCAGGAACAGCAGGATCAGCGGGTTTTCCGACAGCGACAGGATGTAGTCGGACATGATGATCGGAGCGTTCGACAGGGCCACGACGGTCTTGAACGACACGGCAGCGCCCACCAGCAGCAGCACGGCGGAGGTGGAGAGCGCCGATTTCGCCAGCACCTCCCACAGGTCCTGCCCGTTCATGGAGCGCAGGACGAGGAAGCTGACGATGAGCGCGTAGGCGACCGCGATGGCCGACGCCTCTGTCGGGGTCATCACACCGGCGAGGATACCGCCCAGGATGATGATGGGCGTCTGCAACGGGGCTACGGCTTTTTTCGCGACCATGCGGAAGTCGTGGGACGCGGCCTTGCGGTATTGCATCAGGATCAGGTGTGCGGCGACCAAAGCGGCGACGAAAAGCGCCCAGCCCGCGGCGGCCCCGGCAGGCAGAAAGAAGCTGCCAAGCCACCAGAGCAGGCCCGCGAAGTTCAGGCGCAGCAGGGCGAAGCTGACCCAGTATTCGACCGGCGTAATGCTCTGGCCCTTGTTCACGATCCGCTCCGCCTTTGGCAGGTCGTAGCGGTCGGCCATCAGGCGCACCATGACCATGAGCCCCACGCCCACCAGCACACCCGGCACGATGCCGGCGAGGAACAGCGCGGCCACGCTTTCGCCCATGACATAGGCATAGATGATCATGATGCCCGAGGGTGGGATGATCGGGCCGATGACGGAGGAGGCGGCGGTGATCGCGGCGGCGAACTTGCGGGTGTAGCCGTTTTTCTCCATCGCGGGGATCAGGGTGGAGCCGAGCGCGGAGGTGTCGGCCACGGCAGAGCCGGACAGACCGGCGAACAGGATGGACGAGAGGATGTTCACATGCGCCAGACCACCGCGCAGGTGCCCCATGAAGGCCTGTGAAAACTCGACAAGACGGGTGGTGATCCCGCCACGGTTCATCACCTCGCCTGCCAGCATGAAGAAGGGCAGCGCCATTAGCGGAAAGCTGTCCATGCCGTTGTAGAGATTGCGGTAGAGGCCCGCGACGACATTGCGGGTATCGCCCTCCAGCATGATCAGCGAAACGGGGGCGATCAGCAGGGCGAAGACGACGGGCAGGCCGACGAGGATCAGGACCAGAAAGAAGGGCAGGAACCAGAGCAGCATGTCAGGAGGCCCCCGCGATTTCTTCTTCGGGGGCAAGCCGTGTCAGACGATGCCCCTGACCTGCGGCCGTGATGATCTGGCGCAGGACGAGTTCGATATTCACGAGGATCAGCAGGTTGATACCGACCCAGAGCGAGGCGTATTGATAGCTGTTCTGGAATTTCGCCTTGCACTTGCCGATCTCGATACCGAAGGGCCAGCGCAGCGACGACGAACAACCGCGCCCGGAGAGCGTATCGACGTGGTTGTTCAGGCCCCTTTCCCACAGGATCAGCAGCACCCAGAACGACAGCGCCAGCAGCGTCAGCGACAGGACGGCGGACAGCACACGCGGCAGGGCGCGTTCGAGCATGTCGATGGCCACGAACCCGCCGAGGCGGTAGGCCAGCGGTGCCATCAGCCCGGTCATCCAGAGCATCCCGAAGCGGGCGCCTTCCTCCGTCCAGTTCGGTGCGTCGTTCATGACGTAGCGAAAGAAGACCTGCCCTAGGATGAGCGCCACCATGATCGCCAGCGCGATCACCGCGATCACCCGGCCGATGGCCAGCACCGCCGTGTTGAGCCGCTCCAGCGGCCAGAGTAACGCAAACAGGACCGACATTCCGGCTCCTCCCCTGTTTTGACCGAACGGAGATCGGGCAAGCCCGATCACGCCATTATTTTGTTTTCGGGGGCTTTGCCCCCGCCGCTTGCGCGGCTCCCCCAAGGTATTTGCGACCGGAAGAAACGATCAGGTCGCCGATCTGAAACGTCCGTATTTGCCGGCATGAAAGACCAGCGGGTCGCCGCCCTTGTGGTGTGCCTTGGTGACACGGCCCACGACGATGACGTGATCGCCCGCATCGTGTGTGGTTTCCAGATTGCATTCGAACGTCGCCAGCGCGCCCTCGATGATCGGCATGCCGCAGTGCGACTTGTGCGTTGGTACCTTGGTGATCGCGGTTTTGGAACCGATGATCGCGGCGCAGATGTCGCGCTGGTCGGCGGCCAGCACATGCACGGCAAAGCGGCGCGAGCCCGCGAAATGTTCGAACCGCTTGGAGGCCTTGGCAGGCGACCAGAGCACCAGCGGCGGGTCGAGCGATACGGAGGCGAAGCTGTTTGCCACGATGGCGACCGGGCCTTCGGGGCTGTCGGTGGTCACGACGGTGACACCGGTGACGAAGCTGCCCAACGCGCCACGAAAACTGTCAGCGTCGGTGGCCGGGTTGAAGGTCGCCAGTGTGCCTGCGTCCATTACGGGACCTCCTGTCCGAGGGCTGCGGTATAGAGTTCGAACCAGGTCTGGCGGTCGATGTCGACTTTCAGCGCGTCCGAGAGTTTCGCGATCCGGCTCAGGTTGTTGGTGCCCATCACCGGCATGATCCGCGCGGGGTGGGCCAGCAGCCAGGCCACGGCGACGGCGGCGGTGTCGACACCGGCGGCATCGGCAATCCTGCCCATCATGTCGCGGGTGTTGGAGTTGGAGGTGAGCAGCGACCCGCCACCCAGGGGCGACCACGCCATGATCGGCACATCGCGTTCCTGCAGGTAGGCCACATCGCCGTTTGTGAAACCGTCATGCGCCGTCAGGCTGAGTTCGATCTGGTTGGTGACCAGCGGTGTGTCCATGGCCGATTGCAGCAGTGTCCAGTCGTGCAGCTTGAAGTTCGACACGCCGACAGCGCGGACCTTGCCGGATTTCACCAGCGCGTCCAGCGCGGCACCCGTGTCGCGGTGGTCCATCATCGGGTCGGGGCGGTGGATCAGCAATGTGTCGATCCTGTCCACATCCATCAGCCGCAGCGAATGATCGACGGAGGTTTTGATATGGGCCGCAGAGGTATCGTAGTACTTCACCCGCTTGTCGGCATAGCGGCCCATGGGGGCCACGATATCGCATTTGGTGACAATCTCGATCCTGTCTTTCAGGTGCGGCGCGGCCTTCAGCGCGGCGCCCAGCACCTCTTCGGCCTCGTAGCCGCCATAGATGTCAGCCTGATCCATCGTCGTAATGCCCTGATCGAGGCAGGCTTCGATCTTGGCCTGCACGTGGGCAGGGGAGGTATCGTCGTCGTCCGACAGCCGCCACATGCCATAAACGATCCGGCTGAAGCTGAGGTCCTTGGTGATCTGGATGCGGTCCATCTTAGGGGCGGTCTCCTGCGCCAAGCGGCGTCATCGGTGTTGTCGCTGGAACGCGGCCATAAATCTCTGGCAGCGATACGTTTTTCAGGTCGGGCAGGCAGCGGCTTCCGAAATGCTGTGCCTCGTCGATATGCGGATAGCCCGAGAGGATGAAAGCACGGATGCCCATCTTACGATAGTCCTCAAGTTTGCTCATCACCTGATCGGTGGAACCGACGATGGCGGCCCCGCAGCCCGACCGCGCGCGCCCGATGCCGGTCCACAGGTTGTCTTCGGTATAGCCGAACTGGTCGGCCAGCTCGCGGGCGCGGGCCTGATGCGACACGCCGAGAGAATGAGCGTCATGGGCGCGTTCGCGGATGAGCTTTCCCAGCTCGTCGTCGAGTTTAGACACGAGGCTTTCGGCATATTCGCGGGCCTCGGCTTCGGTATCCCGCACCACGACGTGCACGCGCAGCCCGTAGTCCAGCGTGCGACCATGGGCGGCAGCGCGTTCGTTCACCGCTTTCATCCGCTCGGCCAACTGATCCTTGGTTTCGGGCCACATCAGATACACGTCACACTGTGCGCCGCACAATTCCAGTGCGTCGGGGGAGTAGCCGCCGAAATACAAAAGCGGACCGCCGTTCTGCTGGTAGGGTTTGGCGGGGGCGGTCGTGACCTGATCGAATTTGTAGAATTCACCGTCGTAGGTCACTTCGTCCTGGGTCCAGCATTTGCGCAGGATCTCCACGACCTCGTGGGAGCGGCGATAGCGGAGCGCGCTTTCGGCCATTTCCCCGGGGAAATCGGAGGAGATGACGTTGAGCGTCAGCCGCCCCTTCATCATGTGGTCGATGGCGGCGACCGTCCGGCCCAGCATGAGCGGGTGCAATTCGCCGCAGCGGATCGCGGCCAGCATGTTGATGTCTGTCGTCAGCGGCGCCATGCCCGACACGAAGGTCAGCACGTCCTGGCCGACCTGATAGGACGAGGGGCAGAGTACGTTCTTGAAGCCCTGCTTTTCGGCCTCCAGCACGATGTCGCGGCAGTGTTCCCAGGTGGGCGCGAGCGATCCTTCCGGCACGCCGAGGTAGCGGTAGTCATCGCCGCAGAGCGCGGAAAACCAAGAGACTTCGGCCCCGTCCAGATCGGGGCTGGTGATCGGCACGATTGTCATTGATTCTTCTCCCCCGGCGGCTGTCTCGGGACTTGCGTAGCACGCGGAGTTGTGTGCATCAATACTATATCAATTTGCAGGGCAGGCCAGAGGAGGGCGTGTCGTGGCACAGCGCCCCGGGCCAGTCGTGCTTCCCAAATACGTGCAGGTCAGCGAGATGCTGATCCGCGAGATCGCCGCCGGGCATCTGGCGGACGGCGCGCGTCTGCCGCCCGAGCGGGACATGGCGGCGGACCTGGGTATCTCCGTCGGCACGCTGCGCAAGGCGCTAGACGATCTGGCGGGCAAGGGGTTGCTACGGCGGGTGCAGGGGTCGGGCAACTACGTGCAGCGCCGGGCCGAGGTCGCCTCTGTCTACGCCTTCTTCCGGCTGGAACTGCTGGGTGGCGGCGGGTTGCCGACGGCAGAGGTGCTGTCGGTCGACAGGCTGGCAAAGCCCGCAGATGTGCCCGATTTCGGCCCCGACCGCGACGGGCACCGGATCAGACGGTTGCGGTATCTGGGTGCGACGCCGATCGCACTGGAGGAGATCTGGCTCGATGCGAGTTACGTCGATGCGATCACACCCGCGGACCTGTCGGATTCGCTCTACTACTTCTACCGGCACACTCTGGGGCTGGTGATCGGGTCGGCGGTGGACGAGGTCGGCGTCGCCCCTGTCCCCGACTGGCGGCCCGCGCGGTTCCCGCTGGCGCCCGGCACCGATGCCGGCTTTATCGCGCGGATCAGCCGGTCGCAGGACGGCACTGCGGCCGAGTATTCACGCACATGGTTCGACCACAATACCGCGCGCTATGTCGCGCGCATGGGAAAGGGATAGGGCACAAATGGTCAGATACGGGATCATCGGCTGCGGGATGATGGCGCGCGAGCACATCCAGAACATCAATCTGCTGCCGCATGGCAGGGTGACGGTGGTGTACGATCCGGTCACGGAACTGGCGCAGTCAGCCGCCGTGCTGGCCGAGGACGCGCATGTGGCGGACAGCCTCGATGCGCTGCTGACCTTCCCGGATGTCGACGCCTTCGTCATCGTCAGCCCGAACTACCTGCATGTGGAGCAGTTGCGGATGATCGCCGCCAAACGCCCGCTGCCGGTCCTTTGCGAGAAGCCGCTATATACCGATCCGCAGGATGCCGAAGGGGTCCGGGCGCTGGCGGCGGCATATCCGGCCCCGTTCTGGGTCGCGATGGAATACCGTTACATGCCGCCCGTCGCGGCCTTCATCGAGCAGGCGGAACAGGCGACCGGCGGCATCAGGATGCTGACCGTGCGCGAACACCGCTTTCCGTTCCTACCCAAGATCGGCGACTGGAATCGCTTCAACGCCAAGACCGGCGGTACGCTGGTGGAAAAATGCTGCCACTTCTTCGATCTGATGCGGCTGATCCTCAAGGACGAGCCGGTGCGCGTGATGGCCAGCGCCGGGCAGGGGTTCAACCATCTGGAGGAGCGCTACAACGACCGGACGCCGGATATCTGGGACCACGGCTATGTGATCCTCGATTTCGCGGGCGGGGCGCGGGCGATGCTGGAGCTGTGCATGTTCGCCGAAGGATCGCGCTATCAGGAGGAGCTGATCGCCATCGGCCCGAAAGCCAAGATCGAGGCGCAGGTGCCCGGGCCGGGCCGGTTCTGGCCCAAGGCGCTGGGCGAGGCCCCGGTGCCGCAACTGGTGATCTCGCCGCGCGCGCCCAAGGGGCCGTTCGTGGCCGAGATCCCGGTGGACCCGACCTTGCTGGCCGCGGGGGACCACAACGGATCGACCTTCTACCAGCACCAGCGGTTCAACGCGGTGGTGCGCGGCGAGGGCGTGGTCGAAGTGACGGCCGACGACGGCGCGCGCGCGGTGGCCATGGGCATGGCCGCACAGGAAAGCGCGCGGACGGGGCAGGCGGTGCTGCTCTAGGACGGGGCATATTTCGGTTTCGATGGCGGGTAGATGCGTGGCCTTTTGCGTTGCTGCGCATGACTGGTTTGAGACCACGGTGTTAGATGCTGTATTCTGTCCAAATAGCTGTTTTCAGGTGGGGCAAAACCCAACAAAATCAAGGCGATTGTATATTTGACAAACCCTTGCCGTAAGTCTTCAACCTATGCTACCTCTGCCCTATGAAGCGGATTGCGACAAAAAACGATGAAATCGACGTGTTCACCGATTGGCGGCACGTGCTTTGCTATACCCGCCGCCCAAGGGTGAAAAAGTCGATTCGAAAGGGCTACAACAAGCGATTCCGCAAAGCGGCCAAAAATGATTCCCAGCAAAGACTGGACGACTAGTCGTCTTTCTTGTCGTCTGGATTCTGCTTCACCAGCTTGCCCAGCTTTTCGTTGAACTTCGCTTCGTCGTCGTCCGTCCCGATCTCGCGGGCGGCTTCCTTGAACCTTTTGAGCTGTTCTGCTTGTTTGACATCCATAGCGTAGCCTCTTTGGAGTGAAGTGTTTGGGAGAAAAAATTTCTGAAGATCGAGTAAAGGAATTATTTCAGCAGTATATAGGTGAAGACGGCATATTTGAACTAGCTACGGTCACTTTCAACGATCACGAAGGCAGCGAGGAACAGGGTTACTTCCTCAAGCATCCCTGGCAAGACCCAATTCTTGTGCTGAATGTGCCAACCGATGAAGCTGAAGCTAACGAACTTGTATCCGTTTTTGAGAGAGTCGAATTGCCCGACAACTACTCGGCAATTTTTCACAAAGATAGTAGTTCCCTTGAGGTCTTTTGGACGGCCTTCAAGATGCGACAAAAGCACGAGGGACTGGCGGGACGCACGTTTTCATTTTGGTGGAGGGGTGTCCAGCGCGAATGTAGATTTGGTCCCGCAAGTGCTGATGCCCTAACAATCGCCAAAAATGCACTTCCATATGCTGCTGCTAGCCATACTGAGCACAGAAGTATCATTTCATTCGTACAAGCAGCCCATGATCCTGAACATCACAACATGGGCGATCCAATGTGTTTTTGGGTGGATTGCGCTGATGTCGAAGAATGCGACTTGGATGAATATCTTCGAACCATAAATTTTTACATGACTTACTACGACCGAGAGACGCCGCGGGTCCTCATCCACGAGCAGGGCTTAAAGGTGAACGGTAGCACCCGCCCTCGATACGTTGAGGGCGCCTTTCCGGCTGAAATCGTAGCTGGCGATATCGACCCTGCTGTTGCGTCATTCTGGTTGGGGGCCTTTGAGACTCGAGATCCAGCGATGAAGTATCTTCTGCATTATCGTTTGCTTGAGTTCCTTGCTATGTCGCATATCAACGCCGAACAACGGAAAGACCTGATTAGCATCTTGCGACGACCTCATTTGATCGCATCTACCGAAGGCGCAGCAGCAGAAATCGCCAGCCTGTTTTCAACAAAAAGGGGCGATACAGATAGGATGAAGCACTTTGTTCAAGAATCTGTGGGGGCCGAGAAGGTCTGGGCTGTCTTAGAAATGAACAAGGCAGAGTTCTCAGCGGACTCGACTTTTGACGGTGGCTACGTTGCTAAGTCCGTGCTTAATGAAAATTCTACGTTTGAGTCTTGGAAGAAAGGCGGACCCATCGGCTTAGTTGACAGACTTCGAGCCGTTAGGAATTGCTTAGCACACGGACAAGATGAAGGCACTCGAGGCGTCATACATACGACACAAAGGAACCGTAGGACCCTTATGCCGTGGGTTAATCTTATTGAAACCTTTGCGGCAGAGTCTATGTTATATTCAAGACGAACCTACGTCATAGGAGACACGACATGAGCACAACTGATTAAGCCTTTCAACTAAATGTTGAAAAATCGTGGGAACCCGCCGAAACAGTTTCGGCGGGTTTTGTGTTTTTTAGTGAGGCTGATCGTATGTCAGTCGCTTGCCAACTGCCCCTGTTAGCGCGATCTTGCCACGTTCTGTATCGTCCACACCGTTACCAGCGCGGTTGTTGTAGCGGAGTCAAATTCTGCGGCGTAACGGTGCAAGTGCTGCTTGCCACAGTGCTGATACACGCCCTTCATGCCGCGCTTATAGATGCTGTAGAAGCCTTCAACCGTGTTCGTGTGGATTTCGCTGTCGCTGTAATCGACATACTGGCCAGTACCGTGCTGGGTCCAACCGTGGGCCTCAAACACGCGACCAGCGCCGATGTTCTCATACTGCTTGGCCTCGTCCGTCATAACGTAGGCTTCCTTGGCGATGTTCTCTTGCAGGATTGGGATTAGCGTTGCCTTGGTCAGATCATCAACAACGATGGACTTTGTGCGCTTTGTGTCACGATCCAGAAGCGTCAGCATCTTCATCTTGTGAGCATAGCCACGGGCGTTCTCCGCCTTGGTTATGTTAGGCTCTTTGCCGATGAAGGTTTCATCCACTTCAACGATGCCGCCACCGCCACCAAAGCCCGCCAACGCACCGTCACGCATACACTCGCGGATGCGGTGGGTCAGGAACCATGCGGACTTGTAGGTAATGCCCAGAACGCGGTGTAGCTGGTGGCTGCTGATACCCTTCTTGCTGGATACCATCAGGTGAATGGCTTGTAGCCACAGGTGAAGCGGCAGGTGGCTTTCTTCAAAGATGGTGCCCTTGCGGACGGTGAATTGCTTGCGGCACTCGCGACACTTCCAAAGGCCGTGACGCTCTTTGCCTTCTGGGTTCTTTTGGGAAGGCTTCGTGCGGACGCCCTCAAGGCGATACGCCTTATCGACTACGCCACAGTGGGGACAGACCGGACCGTCAGCCCAGAGGATGCATTCAACGTGCGCAAACGCTGATGCTTCGTCGTGCATGTAGGGAGCGGAAAGAACGGACATTGGAATAACCTCTGACTTGTTGAGATTAAACTATCCATTCAGAGTGGGTTTGTCAAATATATAATCGCCAAAATCAAAGATGTTTCTGCTAGGAGATTGTGTTGCGAGTCTTCAGGGAGCAGGCTGTATTGCCAACGATGATTGGATTTAGGCGATAAACTGCAAGAAATAAAATATTTAAGGTTTTTACTCGAGTGGTCTGGGTAAACCAAAAGTATTTTCAAATTGACACGCTATGGTATAGTGAGCAATATATAAATATTAGCTACTTACTATAAATTTTTTTGGAGTATAGCATGCCATTTGAGAACGGAAAATATGACCAAGCTACGGAAGTAAATCTACTGCATTCCGGGAATAAAATAATTCCGAAGGCTATTGCGATGCACTACACAGTTACCGACACGCTACAGAAGGCGGTTGATGCTCTGAATGCTCGTAGACTAAGCTATACTTTCTTGATTGATCGCGACGGCACGGTGGCTCAAACGCGAAAGCCAGATGTTCATGCAGCCCATGCGGGGCGCAGTCACTGGAAAGCTACACAAGGCTTGCAAAACACCTCAAGCTTAAACCGGCAATCTGTAGCTATCTCTTTCGTTTCGCGTGGTTACTTTGGGCATTTAGACAATGGTTTCGCTTATGATACAGATGCGCATGGCAACATTTTCGGAGGGGAATATACAGATAGTGAAGTAGAACGCGCTCCCTCCCTTTATGATCCGGGATGGCGACCTATCTGGCACAAATACACCGATGAACAGGTTTCTGCTGCAGAGCGTCTTGTCAACTCGCTAAAAGAAAATTATCCTTCTATTGAAGAAATTTATGGGCATGATGACATTTCTATTTCTGGGAAATCCGATACTGGTCCGCTTTTCCCTATGCAGCGATTCCGCGAACAGTTCAACCTCGAGGGTGGACTTGGCTTTAAGACGGCTATCCAATCACACGATGGAATAGCAGAATTGCGTAGAGGCCCATCTACCCGGCACAGTTCATTGGGTCAATTACATAGCGGCGACACCGTATTCGTGCGAGCCTTTGCTTACACATACAGAAAAAGCAATGCGCTCGTCGTGGATAGTCCGAGGAGGCGCTATCTAACCGGCTGGGCATCGGTTGATACTGACGGTAGCAACTCCCATGCCGGTTTTGTTCATGCCAGTCTATTTTCCGATACACCGCTGGTCAGTCAACTTGCAAGCCGCCTTCATGTTTAGTGAAGCGCGTGAAACTAAGCTATGAATCCGCCTCGCAAAACAGGCTTGAAATGAAACATGAGCTTGATTTTCCGACCCACAAAGAGTCTTCTGCGTCGACCGGCTGACCGAAAGCGGCCTTTGGTGCGGCCACAGCGAATTGGCGCCTCGTCCGGCAAAGCGGGCGTCGGACAATCCGCCTGTATTCTGTCGGACATCACGCTAGCGCCCCCGTCCGGTGCAGCGTCACCCGGATTCCGCCGTGCGGCACCGGTGTGCCGGTCGGTTTGAACGGCAGTCCAGTCGCCTTTGCCAGCCCGTTTTCGCTGGTGATCAGCCCGACGCGCCAGCCCGCGAACCACTCTTTCAGAGTGGTGCCAAGGGCGGCGTATAGACCGTAGAGCAGATTCTTGTTGCCGATCCGTCCGCCGTAGGGCGGGTTCACGATAACGAGGCCGGGCGGGCCGTCGGGGCGCGCAAGATCGCTGATCGCGTGGGTCTGGAACCGGCACAGGTCGGCGACACCGGCACGGGTGGCGTTGGCAAGGCTCATCCGGGTGGCACCGGCATCGCGGTCGGACCCGTGGAACAGCAGATCGGTGGGCCGCGGCGTGTGCGTGCGCATTGCGTCCCATGCGGCAGGGTCGAAGCTGGCGAGGTCCTCGAATGCGAAAGACCGCGAGCGACCGGGATATAGGCCCCGCGCGATCTCCGCCGCCTCGATCACGAAGGTGCCGGAGCCGCACATCGGGTCGAGCACTGGCTCGGTGCCGTCATAGCCGCATTGGCGCAAAAAGAGTGCTGCGAGGTTCTCGCGCATCGGTGCCTTGTTCACCGCCTCCTTGTGGCCGCGGATGTGCAGGGCCGGGCCGGTCGTGTCGAGTGAGACGGTCACGAGGTTGTCGTCGATCCGCACTTTCAATACGGTTTCGGCTTCCGCAGAAACGGGGATGCCGGCCTCTTCTTTCAAAGCGGTTTCAATCCGTTGTGCGGCGGCCTTCGCGTGATAGATTTTCGACGCGCGGGTAGTGACGTCCACCTTTACCGGCTGGCCCGCGCGCAGGGTGTCACCCCATGGAAACTTGCGCGCGCGCTTGTCGAGTTGCGCCAGATGGAAGGCGCGGAAGCTGCCGATGCGGGCCAAGACGCGGGTCGCGCCGCGCAGCACCAGATTGGCGCGCCAGACGTCCGGCCAGCCGCCGGTGAAGGTGACGCCGCCGGGTGTGGCTGAGGCACCGGCGAAACCGGCGGCCATCGCTTCCTCCAGCAGGGTTGGTTCCATGCCGGGCGCGGTAACCAGGAAGATGTCGAAAGTGGCTGTCATGGCCGCACCTCTAGCGCCAATCGTGCGGCGCGGCGAGGGTTATCCGTTTGCGCGCAGGAATTCCAGCAGGCGACGTTCCGCTGCTTTCAGCCCGCTGGGCGTGGACTGCGGCGGAATCTCCGGCTGATCGCCGGCAAGGTCAATCACCGCGGGGTGGATATAGCTGTTCCGCGCGATGGTGGGTGTGTTGTGCAGCCGGTCCGCCGCGGCCTCCGCCATCGCCTTGATCGTGGCTCCGCCGGTTTCTGCCACCTCGAAGGCGGCCAGTGTGCCGGACCATGTGCGGAAGGTCTTGGGGGTGATGCCGTCGCGATCCGCCGCCTCGCACAGATAGGCGCTCAGGTCGCCCGCGTGCAGCGGATGCGGGTCACCGTCGCCATCGACCCAAGTGAGCAGTTCCGCGCCGTCCAGCTCTCCCAGATCGTGCAGGCGGCGGGCGAGCGACGTGTCCGACAATTGCTTGCGCACTCTTTTGCCGCCCTTGGCCTTGTAATCCACGGCAATACGGTCTTCCCGTAGTTTCAGATGCTTGTTGCGCAAAGTTAAAGCGCCGTAGCTGCCGTTTTCAGCCGTATAGTCGGGGTGACCCACGCGCATCGCGAAGCGGTCGATCATCGCGACGGCGCAGGCCAGCGCAAAGGATTTCTCGCCCGCTTCGGCATCAAGATCGCGGCGCACGCGGGCGCGGATGCGCGGCAGGCGTTCGCCGAAACCGGCGAGGCTGTCGAATTTCTGGGCCGCCCGCGCGGTGGTCCAGTCGGGGTGATACCGATATTGCTTGCGCTTGCGCACGTCGCGGCCCGTGGCCAGCAGGTGCCCGTTTTCGATGGGCGACATCCAGACATCCTCATAGGCGGGTGGCACCGCCATGGCGGCCAACCGTGCGCGTTCATCCTTGTCGGCGATGGTGGTGCCGTCGGGTGCGCGATAGCTGAAGCCGCGCCCGCGGCGCAGGCGTGTGATGCCGGGGCGGTCGTCGGGAAAATATACGAGGCGGGTCATGCGGCGGGGTCACTCCGGCGGTGTCATGGCGATATAACCTGCACCTTGCCGGGCAGGTTCCGTCGTGCCGCATCTTTTGCCCGTTCGACCTGCGTGCTATGCGCGGAACCGACCCGACCCCGCGATGGATGGACCGACAGGTGGCGCAGACAGACCCGACGACTGGACAGCCGATGCCGCTGACGCAGGCCGCGCGCCTGTCCGTCGCGCCTATGATGGACTGGACCGACAGGCATTGCCGCTACCTGCACCGGCTGATGAGCCGTCATGCGCTGCTCTATACCGAGATGGTGACGGCACCGGCGGTGATCCACGGTGACCGGGACCGGCTGCTGGGGTTCGATGCGGCGGAACATCCCGTCGCGGTGCAGTTGGGCGGGTCGGACCCGGGGCAGTTGGCGCAGGCCGCGGCGATCTGCGCGGATTATGGCTATGACGAGGTGAACCTGAACTGCGGCTGCCCGTCCGACCGGGTGCAATCGGGGGCCTTCGGCGCGGTCCTGATGGAAAGCCCGGCGCTTGTAGCCGATTGCGTAGCCGCGATGCGGGCGACGGTGGATATTCCGGTGACGGTCAAGTGCCGGATCGGCATCGACGATCAGGTGCCTGAGGCGGTGCTGCCCGATTTCATCGCACAGGTAAGTTCCGCGAGTGTCGACCGCTTTACCATCCACGCGCGCAAGGCGTGGTTGCAGGGGCTGTCGCCCAAGGAAAACCGGGACATTCCGCCGCTCGATTACGATCTGGTGCGGCAGATGAAGGCGGTGTTTCCGCATCTGCACCTGTCGATCAACGGCGGCGTGAATACGCTGGACGCGGCGGCGGCGCATCTGGACGTGATGGATGGTGCGATGATTGGGCGGTCCGCCTATCACACACCCTGCGATGTGCTGCTGAACGCGGATGCACGGATATTCGGGGACGACAGCGCGCCGCGCGCGGCAGAGGAGGTCGTGCATCTGATGCTCCCCTATGTCGCCGCGCATCTGGCGGCGGGCGGCAGGCTCAACCACATCACGCGGCACATGCTGGGCATGTTCCAGGGCCGCCCCGGCGCGCGGCTGTGGCGGCGGCACCTGTCTGAACAGGCGCACCGCGAGGATGCGGGGCCGGAGGTGATCTTGCAGGCGCTGGCCCATGTCGAACGGCTGGCGGCATGACGACGCTCGTCGCCATGGGCGCGCTGCTGCTGGTGATCGGGGCCTTCGCGGGCGTGCTGGCCGGGTTGCTGGGCGTCGGCGGCGGGATCGTGCTGGTGCCCGCGTTCTTTTATGCCTTCGCTGCCCTCGGTTATGACAGCCCGCAACTGATGCAGATGTGTCTGGGCACTTCGCTGGCGACGATCATCGTTACGTCGCTGCGCTCGCTCCATGCGCACCACAAGAAGGGCGCCGTGGACTGGACGATCCTGCGCGGCTGGGCACCGGGGATCGTGATCGGGGCGGTGCTGGGGTTCTTCACCGCCGCATCGCTGCGATCGGACGCGCTTCAGGCGATATTCGGAGTGCTCGCGGTGATCGTCGGGCTTTACATGGCGCTGGGCCGGGCAAGCTGGCAAATCGCGCCGCAGATGCCCGCAGGCCCGGTGCGCGCGGTGCTGTCGCCGCTGCTGGGCTTTCTGTCGGTGCTGATGGGGATCGGCGGCGGGTCCTTCGGCGTGCCGGTGATGAGCCTTTACGGCGTGGCGATCCACCGCGCGGTGGCGACGGCGGCGGGGTTCGGTGTGATCATCGCGGTGCCGTCGGTGGCGGGATTTCTGACCGTCGACATGGCCGTGGCCCCGCCGTGGACGGTGGGTGCGGTGAACGGTGTGGCCTTTGCGTTGGTGATCGCGATGACGCTGATCACAGCGCCATGGGGTGCTGCATTGGCGCACCGGATGGACCCGAAACCGCTGAAACGGGTCTTCGGCGTGTTCCTGATCCTCGTTGCGCTGAACATGCTGCGCAAGGCGGTCGGGTGGTAGCGGCGGATTATCGGCGCGACGGCTACGTGCGGCTGCCGCAGGATGTGCGGGTTGTGGCATGGGCGGCTGCGGCGCTGGAGGCCGCGCGCGCGGTTTGCGAGACACCGGGTGACCTGCGGCATGGCGGCACGTGGCGTGTCGGGGTGGATGAGCTGCCCAATGCGCCAGACGGCAGCATCGGCGGCGCGCCGTTGGCAGGGCCGTGGGCGGCGCTGGTGCCTGCGCCCGACGTCTGGCACCGGGCGCAGTTATCGGTCGTCTATCCCGGCTACCCCCTGCAAGACGAAGGCGAGAGCGACGCCGCACACCGATTCCGGCTGCGGCGCGACGCGGCCCATGTGGACGGGCTGCTGCCCGAGGGGCCGGACAGGCGGCGGCACCTGCGCGAGCCGCATATGTTCATCCTCGGCCTGTCGCTGAACCCCACGGCGCAAAGCCCGCTGGTGGTCTGGCCGGGCAGTCACCGGATTATCGCAGCGGCGTTTCGCGCCGCGTTCGACGGCGTGCCACCCGCGCGGTGGGGCGATGTGGACGTGACGGAGACCTATCAGACGGCCCGCCGCCGGGTCTTCGACACCTGCGCGCGGGTGGAGGTGCCAACCGTGCCCGGTGAGGCGGTGCTGGTGCATCGGCATCTGGTGCATGGCGTGGCCCCCTGGGGCGGGGCGGAGGGGCCGGAAGAGGGGCGCATGATCGCCTATTTCCGACCGCAGTTCACCGATCCGGGCGATTGGCTTACGGCGGAGGCCTGATTTTTTGAGTATTTCCGGCAAGATAATACATGCGTCGGGCGTCATGTCTGCGCTTTGCGATAGGCGGCCAGCGACTTCCCCGGCTCGTCAACGAAAAGGCTGGGCAGTGTGGTGAGTGCGTCGATCTGGTCGACCCGCAGTTCGGCAAAGCCGCGCGTGGTTTCGCACCAGACCACGCAGGTCCACAGCCGCCCCCAGTAGTCCAGTTGCAGGGGCCGCACGGTGCGCGTGCGGTCTGGCAGCACCAGCCGCAGTTTCTGGCGACTGCGGATCGCCTGCCGGATCGCGGGCAGGTGCTGGAACCCGCGGGCGGCGTCGGCAAAAGGATAGACGGCGAACCCGTAGCCTGCGGGCGCGCGGGTCCGGTCCTCTGGCATCACCGCGTCGATCTTGGCCGACAGGCTGGCGGCGGCGGCAGAGAGTTCCGCATCGCCGCCTTGCCCCACGGCGGTCAGGCCCAGATGCAGCGCCTCCATCTCCGTCATGGTCAGGTTCAGCGGCGGCAGGGTGACCGCCGCCGTGACACGATACCCTTGCCCGCGCTCGCCCTCGATCGGAACGCCCGAGGCGGCGAGCGTTTCCATGTCGCGATAGATGCTGCGCAGGGACACACCGGTGGCGCGGGCGATATCCTCGGCCCGGTGCAGGGTGCCGCCGCGCAGCAATTGCACGATCTGCATCAGGCGGTCAGCGCGTCGCATGGCGATTCTCCGGTTGGTCGGAGCAGTTTTGCCAATTTTCCGACAACTGACAAGTATTTGTCACAATTCGACGGAACACCTTGCAAAAAAGGGGTGATCTGACCGGACGATTACACGATTGCCGCTTTCAATGGGCGCGCTTCGGCCCTATCTAGCAGGAACGGACAAATGTGACCGGGCCGTATGCGGCCCCTGTGACGGAGACTTCACATGTTGAACAATATCGGCCTGCCTGGCCTTCTTTTGATTGCGGTCGTCGTGCTGGTGCTGTTCGGGCGCGGCAAGATTTCATCGCTCATGGGCGAGGTCGGCAAGGGCATCACCGCGTTCAAGCGCGGCGTGGACGACAGCAAGAAAGAGCTCGACGACAGCTTTGCCGACGCCCGCGACGTGACGCCGGAAAACGAGACCGACAAAGACAAGGTCTGAACGCCGCACCGCGCTTTCGGCAAGATAGGATGATCCGCTGATGTTTGGCATGGGCTGGAGCGAAATGATGCTCGTGGGCATCGTGGCCCTGATCGTGATCGGGCCAAAGGACCTGCCGGGCCTGTTCCACCAGATGGGACAGTTCGCCGGCAAGGCCCGCGGCATGGCGCGCGAGTTCACCAACGCGATGAACGACGCGGCCCGCGAAAGCGGCGTCAGCGACATTCAGAAAACGCTCAATGCGGCGGCCAATCCCAAGAAATTCGGCGTCGACAAGATTCGCGAGGCGACGGGCACGATGAAGCCCGGCGGCGCGACAGAGGCACTTTCTGCCGAACGTGCAGAGGCCAAGGCGAAATACGAGGCCGCCGCCGCCGATCTGGTGACGAAGCGGCAGGGGTTGAAGCCCGATCCCGAGGCCCCCGCAGCGCCTGCGGCAGCGAAAACAGCGGCAGCAAAGCCGAAAGCCGCCGCCAAGCCAAAAGCGGCAGCGAAGCCAAAAGCGGCTGCAAAGCCGAAGGCAGCGGCAAAACCCAAGGCGACGGCCAAGCCAAAGGCGAAGCCGGCCTCTGCACCCAGCGGGGATAAATCATGAGCGCCGCCGACGAGATCGAGGACAGCGCCGCCCCGTTGATCGAGCATCTGGCGGAATTGCGCACGCGGCTGATCTATTCTGTCATGGCGTTCCTTGCCATGATGATCCTGTGTTTTACCTTCGGCAGCGCGCTTCTGGATTTCCTGCTCGGTCCGATCGAACGGACCATGCGCGGCCTCGGCAACCCCAACCCTGTGATGCAGTACACCGCACCGCAGGAATACTTTTTCACCTTGATCCGGATTTCCGTAGTCGGCGGCCTGACGCTTGCCTTTCCGGTGATCGCCTATCAGCTGTGGCGGTTCGTGGCGCCGGGCCTCTATCGCAATGAAAAGAACGCCTTTCTGCCGTTCATCATAGCCTCGCCGATGCTTTTCGTGTTGGGCGCGGCATTCGCGCATTATATCGTCGTGCCTTTGGCGATGGCGTTTTTCCTGGGCTTCGCCGATCTGCCTTCCTTCGTTTCCGCGATCATGGCAGAGGCGGTGCCCGCGCCCGACGGCACGCTGTTGCTGCCGGGGGCCGAAGGCGGCGCGGCATTGCCGCCGCCGGCGATCACCGGACGCACCGAAGGCGTGGATATCGTCTTCAACGGCAAGGTGAACGAGACGCTGGACATCACGCTGAAGATGATCGTGGCCTTCGGCATCTGTTTCCAGCTTCCGGTGCTGCTGACGCTGATGGGGACTGCGGGGCTGGCAAGCTCGCGCGGGCTGCGGCGGGTGCGTAAATATGCGGTCGTGGGTATTCTGGTCGTGGCGGCCCTTGTGACACCGCCTGATGTGACGACACAGTTGATCCTGTTCGTGGTGGTGTACGGGCTCTACGAAATCTCGATTCATCTGGTGAAGGCGGTGGAACGGCGCAAGGACCGGCAGGCGCGCGCCGACGGTGTGATCGGCGAGGGCGAAAGCCTCTTCGACGATATGCCCGACGATGACTTCGACGACGAGGACCCGGAAGCGGTCGCCGACGCCGCAGAGGACGAGCCGCGCCAATGAGCGACGACGCGCTGGAACGGATCGCGGCGGCGCTGGACCGGCTGGCCCCGCCGCCGCAGCCCGCGCCTGACCTGAGCGCCGCGCCCGCCTTCGTCTGGCACACCGATCCAGACAGGCTGGTGCCGGTGGACAAGGTGAACCGCGTGGACGTATCGCTGCTGATCGGCGTCGACCGCGCGCGCGATACGCTGCTGAAGAATACCGAACAGTTCGCGCGCGGCTTGCCCGCCAACAACGCGCTTTTGTGGGGCGCGCGGGGCATGGGAAAGTCCAGCCTTGTGAAGGCGATACACGGCGCACTTCAGGCAACGCATGAAGATCTGAAAATTGTCGAGGTCCAGCGCGAGGACCTGCCCAGCATCACCCGCTGTCTTGACATCCTGCGCGGCGCGCCGCAGCGGTTCATCCTGTTTTGCGATGACCTGTCGTTCAGCCATGACGACGCGCATTACAAATCGCTCAAGGCTGTGTTGGACGGCGGGATCGAGGGGCGGCCGGAGAACGTCGTGCTTTACGCCACGTCCAACCGCCGCCACCTGATGCCCCGCGACATGATCGAGAACGAACGCTCCACCGCGATTTCCCCGTCTGAGGCGGTGGAGGAAAAGGTGTCGCTGTCGGATCGTTTCGGGCTGTGGCTGGGCTTTCACCCCTGCGATCAGGATCAGTACCTGGCGATGATCCGGGGCTATTGCGATGCACACGGGGTGCAGATCGACGACGCAACCCTGCGGGCCGAGGCGATCGAATGGCAGGCCACGCGCGGATCGCGGTCGGGACGGGTGGCCTGGCAGTATTTTGTGGATTTGGCCGGGCGGTTGGGTGTGGCGGTCGGCTGAAGAGCCAGACCGTTCCAAAGCTACTGTCGGGACCGGCCAGAATTTTCGAAAATTCTGAGCAAAATCCTTGGAAGGATTTTAGGGCAGGAAGTCCGCCGGGTCGACAGATTGCAACCCGCGCCGCACCTCGAAGTGCAGGAAGCTGGGGTCGGCGTCCCGCACGCGGGCGATCTGCTGGCCGCGGCTGACGCGGTCGCCCTTGGCCACGGACAGCCCTTCAAGGTTGGTATAGACCGTCAGCAGGTTGTCGGCGTGTTTGATGACCACGATGGCGACGCCGCTGGTATCGGTCGTCACTGCGGCGACCTCGCCCGCGTCGGCGGCCTTGACGGCGGTGCCAGGGGGCACGCCGATGTCGATGCCTTCGTTCCGGCCCGCGGCATAGGCGCGGATGATCGTGCCCTGCACCGGATAGACCAGACGGGCGTTGTCGGCGGCAGGGGCCGGAGCCGGGGTGCCGATGTCCGGCGTGTCGGGTGCCGCAGGCGTGGCCTCCGGCGCGTCGGGGTTTTCGTCCGGTAGGGGGGCTGCGGCACTGGGCGGCACCGGCGTGACGGAGCCTGTACCGGGCTGTTCGACGACCGGTTGCGTTGGCGCGGGGGCAGGTGTCGCGCGTGCGCCCTGCGGAATGAGCAGGAATTGCCCCTCGCGTACCGTCAGTTCCGGCCCCAGCCCGTTCCAGCTTGCGATATCGCGCACCGGCACGTCGTAAAGCCGTGCCAGCGAGAATACCGTTTCGCCGCGCGCCACCTGGTGGCGCAGCGGTTCGGCCCCCGCTGGGGCGGTGGGGGTCACGCTGGCCTGCGGTGCGGCCACGGCGGTCTGCGGTCCTGCGCGGTCCAGCGCGGAGGTCGCGATAGCGGTCACGTCGAGCGGGCCGGTGGTGGCGGAGCCTGTCGCGGGCGAGGGTTCGGTCACGCGGCTGGGGAGGGCGATGATCTCGTCGCGGCGCAGGATCGTATCGGCGTTGATGCCGTTGTAGCGGGCCAGTTCGCCCGCGTTCAGCCCCAGACGCTGGGCGATGGCGGCGATGGTATCCTGATCGCGGGCCACGACGACCTGATAGGTGGGGTAGGAGATCACGCCGCGGTCGTCGGGCGCGGGGCGGTTGGGCAGGTTGGCCACCGCCTCGGAGGTATCGAAACCGTTGCCGATATCGCGCATGTCGAAATCGAAATCCGCACAGCCCGCCAGTAGCGCGGTCGTGGTCGTCAGCATCAGAAGGCGGGTCGCCATGGGTCTGCTCCTCGTCTGTGGCTTTGCGCGTCTTATCTGCACGCTTGCCTGAAATCCTGTTGCCCGTCAGTCCTGACCGATCCCTTCGAGCAGGGGCACAAAGCGCACGGGGCGCAATTCGTCGTAGTCGTAGCCGGTTTCCGTGCGCGTGACACGGATCAATGTCTGCACCGCATCGGACTGGCCGACCGGCAGGACCATGATACCGCCGACGCGCAGTTGCGCCAAGAGCGGGCTTGGCGGGTCCTCGGCGGCGGCGGTCAACAGGATCCGGTCGAACGGGGCCTGTTCGCGGTAGCCGTGGCTGCCGTCGGCGGTGAAGGTGGTGATGTTGGTCAGGCCCATCAGATCGAATGTCGCGCGCGCCTCTGCCACCAGCCGTTTGAACCGGTCGACGGTATAGACCCGGCGCGCCAGCAGCGACAGGATCGCAGCCTGATAGCCGGAGCCTGTCCCGATTTCGAGCACCTTGTGACGCGGCTGCACATCCAGCGCCTGCGTCATAAGCCCCACGACGGACGGCTGGCTGATCGTCTGGCCGCAGGAGATCGGCAGCGGCATGTCCTCGTAGGCGCGGTCGGCGAAGATGCCTTTGACAAAGGCCGCGCGGTCGATCTTTTCCATCGCCGTCAGCACCCGCGCCGCCGTCACCCCCTTGGAGCGCAGCGCAAAGAGGAACTGCATCTTGATGTCGGCGTCGGCGTTCACGCAAGCGCCCTTTGCAGATCGTCGAGCAGGTCGTGGGCGGTCAGGTCCACGCGCATCGGTGTGATGGAGGTATAGCCGTCCATGTTGGCCTGCGCGTCGGTGCCGGGCAGGGTGGGCGTGGTCTGGTCGCCGCCCTTGATCCAGAGGTATTTGCGCCCTGACGGGGCCTCGTGCGGGACGGTGGTGAAACGCGCGTCGCGGCGATAGCCCTGTGCCACGACCTTGTGGCCCTTCACCTCTGCCGCCGGGACAGGCGGAAAATTGACGTTGTAGAACACACGGTAATCGGCCTGATCCCAGACGCCGTTGTCGAGCAGGTTGCGGATCAGCGGTGCGCCATGCTCCGCCGCCGCCTCGAACGGGTTGTCGAGATGGGCGTTGCGCTTGCCATAGTATTGCGACAGCGCGATGGCGGGCACACCCTGCAGCGCGCATTCGATGGCGGCCCCGATGGTGCCCGAATAAAGCGTGTTTTCGGCGGCATTGTTGCCGCGGTTCACGCCGGACAGCACCAGATCGGGGCGGTTGTCGGCCATGATCTCGTAAAGCCCCGCCAGCACGCAATCGGCAGGCGATCCTTCGGCGGCGAAACGGCGGGGGCCGAATTCTGAGATCATCGTGGGTTTGGTGTAATTGATGCAGTGGCCGACGCCTGATTGTTCGAAGGCGGGTGCGACTGTCCAGACCTCGCCGCCGTCGCCCGCGATTTCGGTCGCGATGTCATGCAGGACCTTCAGTCCCGGCGCGTTGATCCCGTCGTCGTTGGTGATGAGAATGCGCATTGTGCCCCGCCTGTTGTTGCACCGTTCCTAAGCCAGCGTGGCAAGGGCGGCAAGCGATGCGGGGCGGGAATTGCCGGCTGTTGCGCGCGGGACTCTACCCCGGTGCGGCCGTCAGCCGGTGATCTGCGGCAAAAGGCGCTGTGCCTCGTCCTGTGGCGTGGCTAAGACGGTGCGGTCTTCACCGGGGAAGAACCGCGCGCGGGTGGCGGTGGGCATCGGATTGGGGCGCAAAATGGCGACGCGCGGACCGGTCTTGGCGGTCTCCTCCTGCCAGCTTTTGGCAAGTGCTGTCTGCGCGGATTTGGTGGCACCGTAGGCGCCGAAGAAAGGCTCTCCACCGCGCGGATCGTCGAAGAGCACGGCCTTGCCATCGGTGCCGAGCAGTGGCGTGAGATACCCGATCAGGCGCGCGGTTGCGCTGACGTTCACGTCCACCGACTTTTGCAAATCCTTGGGCGCGATATGTCCGGCGGGGGCCAGCGGGGCCGCGTGCACGGCGCAGTGCACCCAGAGATCCAGCTTTCCCCAGCGGTCGAAGATCGAGCGGCACAGCTGCTGCATCGCGGCCTCGGTGGTGATGTCCATCGGGGCCAGCGTGGTCTGGCCACCCGCTTTCTGGATGCGGTCGTCCAGCTCTTCCAATGCGCCGGTGGTGCGGCCCACGGCGACGATGTGGTGCGTGGCGGCAAGGGACTCTGCCAGTGCCGCGCCGAGGCCGCGCGATGCGCCGGTGACCAGTGCGATTTTGCTGTCTGTCTGTGTCATTATCAGCGCATCGCACCCTTGGTCGCGTCAGGTCAAGAGGCGTCTTGCCTGGCGCGCTTCTCCTCCGCCCGTTCGCGCAGTGCGTCGGCCATACGCCGTGGCTTGGGGTCGTCGCCGGTGCTGGGCCAGCCCTCGCGCTGCTTGGCGCGGTCGCCGTCGTGTTCGTCGGTCTGGTCGTGGAACAGGTGCACCTGCGTCGGGTAGGGCATGTCGATGCCGTCCTCGTCGAGCGCGATATAGACGGCCTGCAACACCTCGCCGAAGGTATGGATCTGGCTGGCGCGGTCGGATTTCGTCCACCAGCGCAGGCGGATGACGTTGGCGAAATCGCCCAGTTCGATGGGGATGGTTTCGGGCGCGGGGTCGTCCAGCACGCCTTCGACGCCCTTGGCGGCCTTGATCATCAGGGTGCGGGCCTTTTCCCAGTCGTCATTGCAGCCGACGCCGATGTCGTATTGCGATCGGCGCACATCGTAGGCCGTATTCACGATCACGCTGTCGGTGTAGATGTCGGCGTTCGGGATAACCACGCGGCGGCCGTCGTATGTCTTGATCAGGGTGGCGCGTGTCTCGATCCGCTCCACCGTGCCTTCGTGCCCGCCGGAGACGATCTGGTCGCCCACCTCGAACGGCTGGCGCAGCAGGATCAGGATACCGGCGAGCATGTTCTGCAGGATGTCCTTGAACGCGAAACCGATGGCGACGGAGCTGACGCCAAGGCCCGCGATCAGGTCACCGGGTGTCAGGGTCGGGGCCACGATGGTAACTGCCAGCATCACGCCGATGATGGTGATGGTCCAGCGCACGAGGCTGCCGCCGACATCCGCCAGAGACGGGCGGTCGCGTTTGCGAGCGGCGCGGCGGATTAGGGCGGAAACACCCTTTGCGACGAACCAGAACACCAGCAGCACGACAAGTGCGACAGCGATGTTGGGGAGCAGTTTGAACAGGCCGTCAAGCCAGGCATCCAGCTTGTCGAAAATCAGGCCGGGGTTGGCTTCGACGTCTTCCATGGTGTGATCCTTGCGCGTTGAAATTCAGGGTCAACGCGCAGGGCTTTGGGCGGTTCCGCAGGGTCGTCAGCCCGACGCGATCTGCAGGACATGGGCGGTACCGGCGGCATCGACCAGATGCACGGCGTCGTCGCCGATGGCGGCGATGGTCATGCCGAGCGTTTCGTCGCCCGGCGCAACGCTGACAATCGCACCGCTGTCCTGCCGCAGCAGGGCGGTGTTGCCGTCAGGCTTGCCAAAGATGCCGATCAGCGTCAGCCGGTCGAGTGGCAGTGCATCGGCGATCTGCGCGGTTTCGGCGACATTGGGCGGGGTCGGACCGGCGATCTCGAAAGACATCGTATCGTCGTCTTGGGTCACGGGCGTGGTCATGATTACCTTCGCATTTATGTGGAAGGCATCGTCTGATGCCGCGCCGCAGCATCGTAAAGTGTGGGTCAGTATTGACGCAGGGGCATGTGCAGAAAGGCGCGCATCGGCATTGGAAAGCCGGCGCTATTCCGCCGCTTCCTTTGCGCGGAAGCCCTGTTCGATCATGTCGGAGGGGGCGACAGGATACTCACCTGAAAAACAGGCGTCGCAATAGGCCGGATTGGCCGAATCGCGGCCCCGTGCTTCGCCCACGGCGCGGTAAAGCCCGTCGAGCGAGATGAACTTGAGACTGTCGACGCCCAGATGTTCGCGCATCTCGTCCTCCGACATGGTCGCGGCCAGCAGTTTTTCGCGCTGCGGCGTGTCGACGCCGTAAAAACAGGGCCATGCAGTGGGCGGGGACGCGATGCGGAAATGCACCTCTGCGGCACCGGCATCGAGGATCATGTCCTTGATCTTGCGGCTGGTGGTGCCGCGCACGACGCTGTCGTCGACAAGGATCACCCGCTTGCCGCGAATGAGCGCGCGGTTCACATTCAGCTTCAGCCGCACACCCATATTGCGGATCGATTCCGTGGGTTCGATGAAGGTGCGACCCATATACTGGTTGCGGATGATCCCCATGGCGTAGGGGATGCCGGATTCCAGTGCATAGCCGATGGCGGCGGGGGTGCCGCTGTCCGGGACGGGGCAGACCAGATCGGCTTCGACCGGGGCTTCCTTGGCCAATTCGCGGCCGATGTTTTCGCGCGTCTCGTACACCGACCGGCCGCCCAGCTGGCTGTCGGGGCGGCTGAAATAGACGTGCTCGAAGATGCAGAAGCGCGATTTCGCGGGGCGGAAGGGGAAATGACTTTCCACGCCCTTGGCGGTGATGACGACCATCTCGCCCGCCTTGATCTCGCGGACGAATTCCGCGCCGATGATGTCGAGCGCGCAGGTCTCTGACGCCAGTACCCAGCCGTCGCCGACCTGTCCCAGCACCAGCGGGCGCACGCCCAGCGGGTCGCGGCAGCCGATCAGTTTCGTGCGGGTCATGGCGACGACGGAAAACGCGCCCTCGACCTTGCGCAGCGCCTCTTCCATCCGGTCGGGGATGGTGCGGCCCATGGAGCGCGCCATGAGGTGAATGATGCACTCGGAATCGCTGGAGCTTTGGAAGATCGAGCCGCGCTCGATCAATTCGCGGCGCAGCGACATGGCGTTTGTGATATTGCCGTTGTGGGCGATGGCCGCACCGCCCATGGCGAATTCGCCGAAAAACGGTTGCACGTCGCGCATCGCGGTATGCGCCTTCGATCCAGCGGTGGAATAACGCACATGGCCGATCCCGATGCCGCCGGGCAGTGCCTCCATCATCGCGGCGTTGGTGAAGTTGTCACGGACCAGCCCCATACGGCGCTGCTGGTTGAAACCGGTGTCAGGGTGATGCGTGACGATGCCGCCCGCCTCTTGCCCGCGATGCTGCAGCGCATGTAGGCCGAGGGCCACGAAATTTGCCGCGTCCGCGACGCCGACGACGCCGAACACGCCGCATTCCTCGCGCAGTTTATCGTCGTCGAAGGGATGGGCGGGGGGCATGGCATGGGTCAAGAGTGGCAGCTCCGAGCGATTCCGATGTGTCCTTGGGGGTCATGTATCGGGTTCGGTCGGGACTGTCACGACAGGATGCGGGGCCGTTCGCCAAAAGCGCGCCGCGCTGTTGCATCTGATCCGGGTCAGCCGCCGGACACGTCGTCCAGCGATCGGGTGGCCGGAATTTGCGGCACCCGGAACCCCATCGCGATCCATGCCGTGAGCAGGCGGCGGAAGAAGCCGAAACTCTGCCGGTTCGCGTTCGGGATATCCGTCGGCAGTGCGCTGCGGTCGGGGTGGTTCACCGCCATGGTGCGCATCTGCGCGGGCGGGTGGGTGCCGTCGGGCCAGAGAGTCGCGAAGATGCTGAGCCAGTGCCCGTGCGAGAATTCCAGAAAGGCCGGCGTATTGCAGCAGGTCGCGACGACCCGGCGGGTCTTGGCTGTGGGTGACAGGCGGAATTCGGCGAGGTGTTCCGTGCCGGACAGAAACGACACACGGTCCTTGCGATACATCACGTAGGGCACGGTCTGGTGGTCCGTCATGATGGCGGGTGTGTCGCCGAACGTGGCGATCCGCGCCGCACCGGCACGACAGGAGGTGCAACAGCATTCCACGCTGGCAATCGGTGCGCCGGTCAGCTCAAACCGGGTCTGGCCGCAGGCGCAGCCGATGATCGTCGTCTCGGACATGCGCAAACTTTCCGTTGACTGTTACTGAGTGGCCGCGCCGCATTCACCGACAAGCTGTTCGTATTGCGTGGTGATCCAGCCCAGTGCCGCCTCGGGATCACGGTCCTCGATCTGGCCGGTGAACTGCTTGAACACGGCGGCCGAGCGGCTGTTTTCCACCATTTCGATCTGCTGGGACGACAGCACGGTCTGGTAGACGAAGAACGCCACCGCGACGAGCAGGATGCCCCGGAACACGCCGAACAGGAAGCCCAGGCCCTGATCCAGACCGCCGAGTGCGGAGCGTTGCACGAGGCTGGAAAAGAGCGGCGTGAAGATCGACACGACGACGAGTGCCACGGCGAAGACGGCGGCGAAGGCCGCGATGATCGACAATTCGCAGCTGTCACCGATGAAATCGCCCAGCACGGGGATCTGGCGGACCAGCGGCTGCACCTGATCGGCAAAGATGAACGCCAGAATCGTGGCTCCGATCCAGCCCGCGATCGCCATCGCCTCGCGCACGAGGCCGCGGCTGTAGGCCAGTAGGGCCGACAGCACGATGATGATGGCGACGACGCCGTCGATGATGGTAAAGTCCATGTTCGTCTTACTCCTGCCGCACCGGCAGGATCAGCTGCGCGGCCCGAAAATCTCTTCCACGAAACCGGCCAGATCGGTGGTCTGGCGCTGGTCTATCCCGTCCACGGCCACCTTCTTGTTCATCTGCGGCGTGATTGCGGAGGTAAAACCAAGTTTTTGCGCCTCTTTCAATCTATTTTCGGTCTGCACCACCGGGCGCAGCGCCCCCGATAGGCTGATTTCCCCGAAAACCACCGCTTCCTGTGGCAAGGCTGCATCTTCGCGGGCCGAAACGAGCGCCGCCGCCACGGCCAGATCGGCGGCGGGTTCGGAAATCCGCAGCCCGCCCGCGACGTTGAGGTAGACATCGAGCCCCGTGAACGGCACGCCGCAGCGCGATTCCAGCACCGCGAGGATCATCGCCAGCCGGCCGCCGTCCCAGCCCACGACGGACCGGCGCGGCTGGCTGTGGGGCGAGGGGGCGACGAGCGCCTGGATTTCGCACAGCATCGGGCGCGACCCTTCGATCCCCGCGAACACCACCGATCCGGGTGCGGGCGTGCCGCGATCCGACAGGAACAGGGCAGAAGGGTTCTTGACCTCCGCCAGACCCTTGCCCGTCATCTCGAACACGCCGATTTCGTCCGCCGGGCCAAAGCGGTTTTTCACAGCGCGCAGGATACGGAACTGATGGCCGCGCTCGCCCTCGAAATAGAGCACGGTATCGACCATGTGTTCGACGACGCGGGGGCCGGCGATGGCGCCTTCCTTGGTGACATGGCCAACCATGACGACGGCCATGTTCCGTTTCTTGGCGAAATTCGTCAGCTCATGCGCGGAGGAGCGGACCTGACTGACCGAACCGGGTGCGCTGTCGACGTTATCGGCCCACATCGTCTGAATGGAGTCGATGATCGCCAGATCGGGCTTTTCGTTTTCCAGCGTCGTCAGGATGTCGCGCAGGTTGGTTTCGGCGGCCAACATCACAGGGGATTTTTCCAGCCCAAGACGGCGCGCGCGCATCTGGACCTGAGCCGCCGATTCCTCGCCCGAGACATAGATCACCTTCAACCCGTTGCGGGCGAACCGGGCGGCGGCCTGCAACAGCAGGGTGGATTTGCCGATGCCCGGATCGCCGCCGACCAGCAGGGCAGAGGCTTCCACCAGACCGCCGCCCAGCACACGGTCGAGTTCGGCCACGCCCGAGAGCGTCCGTGGCGGGGCCTCTGTCTGGGTGGCCAGATCGGTAAGCGCGATGGATTTGCCGCGTTTGCCACCCAGCGATTTCTTGGACGGACCTGCGGCCAGCGGCACCTCTTCTACGATGGAGTTCCACGCGCCGCAGGCGTCGCATTTGCCCGACCACTTGCCGTGGGCCGCGCCGCATTCACTGCATTTGAAGTTGAGGTCTTTCGCCATGTTCCCCTTTTGTGCCAGTTTTAGGGGTTTGGCAACGATTGATTGTGTAACCTCATGGTCATCGCAGAAATGAAGAGGGAGGCCAGAATACATGCCGTGAACAGCCATAGGCCCCAAGCGATTTCCACGGTGCCGACGCCGACACCTTTCACCACAACGACATAGAGGGCGATCAGGAACACATCGGCCATGGCCAGCTTGCCCAGATAGGCCAGCACCGGGAGCGTCGATTCCTTGAGCAGGTCGAAATGCACCAGCGCCAGGCCGATGGTTTTCAGATAGGGCGCGAAGAGCGCGAAGACGGTGACCAGCAGCGCAAGGGCCACGTCACTGTCCCACAGGCTTTGCAGGCCGGAGATCACGCTGATTTCCGACAATCCGAAAAGCGGCAGCAGCCCTGCGCGCATCAACGGCGCGAACCATGCCAGCGGAAACAGCACCAGCAACGTCAGATTGAAGAAGCGCAGAAACGTCGGCATGTCAGGCCCCCGAGTGGCGGTCACCCTCACATGGGTGGCGGACGGTGCAACCTCAAGCCTTATTCGGCGGCCGGTTTCTTGGGCAGCTTGACGATATTGTCGTCCTTTGGCGGTGGCGACGCGTCGGCCACGGTCTCTGCCTCGGAGATGTCGTCGTCCAGATCGTCGTCATTCATTTCCTCGACGATCTCTTCGGGCTCATGCTCCAGGCTGTAGCCAAGGGCCGGCAGCGCGGCCTGCAACTGTTCATCGAGCTGGGCCAGTTGCGAGGCGACGATGCTTTCTTCAAGCTCTACCTGCTGCGCCCACTTGCGGATTTCGGTGCAGGCGTGCAGCGCCTCGACGATGCGTTCCTGCTGGCGTTCGGCGTCTTCCTGACGCTGGCGCAGGAAATCCTTGGCGCGGGCGACCTTGTCGTCGTTATAGACATCGGCCAGATGCCGGGCCTGCTGGCTCATCTGGGCGGCGACCTCCATCACCGCCGGTTCCAGCCGTTCCAGATCGGGGTGGTCACGCAAATAGGACAGACGCTCGCGCACCGCGTCGAATTCGGACGAGAGCGAGAACAGACCCGCGCGATCGGCGGTATGCACGACGTGATAGGCATGCGCGACATCCTCCATCCGCACCTGAAAGTTGCGGTGGCTCTGTTCCAGCGCGAGCACGCGGCGGCTTCCTGGGATGAAGAACAGGAGCGATCCGACCAATGCGGTGATCACAAGCTGCAGGTAATAACCCGCGTCGGGGAAGGTATATTCGCCGAAGGTCGCGCTGAGGCTGAACCACGGCGCATAGCCGAGTGCGGACAACGCGGTATAGCTCATGGCGAAGATGGCGATCACAGCGACCACGAAAAGCGCGACCGCGTGCAGCAGCCGCGTGAAGTTCTGGAGTCCTGTCAATCGCAAGGCCTGTTTCCCCCGTCGCGCTCACGTCAATCATAGGCTACGGCAGACTACGACAGTTCCCCAAGCGGAAAAACGCCGATTGGTTCCCCGTGAAATGCAAATCGGGACAATGAGAGGGCGGCGCGGTCATTGTTTCGGCGGTGTCGCGGGAATCGGCGGGACGGGTAGTGCGCTGTGCGCATGGTCACCACTATGGGGTGTGGTCAGGGGTCAGGGTGCTACCATGTATTGATCACGGTGCTCGCAGCGGCATACCCGGAAAAATCCGTGCAGATACAACACATTCGCATATTTTTCCGCGTGTGAGGGCGGACATATCGCGAAAACGCGTCTGCGTCGGCCACGCAAGCGCGCGTCAAGGACGAATCACCGCGGTGGCGTCTCCGGCGGGCCGACGGGTGCGACGAACCGCGCGACGACCGGGTCGTCGACCGCCATCAGTGCCTTTGGCGTGCCGGTCCAGTGTGCCCGGCCGTCGTGCAGCAGCGCGACCCGATCGGCGATGGCGTGCACGGAAGACATATCATGGGTGATGGTGATCGCGGTGACGCCAAGGTCGGTCACCACGGTGCGGATCAGGGTGTTGATCGCCTGCGCGCGGATCGGATCGAGGCCGGTCGTGGGTTCGTCGAAAAAGATCACGTCCGGGTCAGCGGCGATGGCGCGGGCGAGGCCCACGCGCTTTTGCATGCCACCGGACAGTTCGGCGGGCAGACGGTCGGCTACATCGGCCTCAAGCCCGACACGGGCCAGCTTGTCGATGGCCAGCGCACGGGCCTCAGCCTTGGGCAACGTGCGCAATAAGCGAAACGCCGCGTTCTGCCAGACTGGCAGACTGTCGAACAACGCCGCCCCCTGAAACAGCATCCCGAAGCGCGTCATGAAAGCATCGCGGTTAGCGGGCGTCGCGGGCTGGCCGTCGATGGTGATGGTGCCCGCGTCCGGCGTCAGCAGCCCGAGGATACATTTCAGCATCACCGATTTGCCACTGCCGGACGCGCCGATCACCACCATGCTTTCACCGTGCGCGACATCTAGATCAATTCCGCGCAGCACCGGTTTGTTTTCAAACGTCTTGTGGATGCCGGACAGGGTGATCATGCGGAAAAGAACGCCTCTGTCAGGAAGAAGTTGGTGGCGAGGATCAGGACGGAGGCGGCGACGACGGCCCCTTTCGTCGCGGCACCGACGCCCGCAGCCCCACGGGTCGAGCGCATGCCGTAGTAGCAGCCCATCAATGCGGCGATGAAGCCGAAGACCGCGCCTTTGACCAGCGATGACGCCAAATCGCGCGCCTCCAGAAAATCGACCGTGTTCTTGATATAGCTGGCCGGGTTGAAGCCCAGCCGCTCCGTGCCGACGATATAGCCGCCCATGATCCCGATGGTATCGCCCACCGCGACCAGCAGCGGTACCACCAGCGTCGCAGCCAACACGCGCGGCACGGTGAGGTATTTCATTGGATGGGTGGACAGCGTTACCAGCGCGTCGATCTGTTCGGTCACTTTCATGGTGGCAATCTCTGCGGCGATGGAGGAGGTGACGCGCGCCGCGATCATCAGCCCCACCAGCACCGGGCCCAGTTCGCGCACCATGCCGATGGCGACGATCTGCGGCACCACAGCCTCTGCGCTGAACCGTGCGCCGCCGGCGTAGATTTGCAGCGCCAATGCGCCGCCGGTGAACAGCGCGGTCAATCCGACGACGGGCAGCGACAGAAAACCGATCTGCCACAGCGCCTTGCCGAATTCACCGCCAAAAAACGGCGGGCGGATGAGGTGCATGAACGTCTGGCTGAGAAAGATCGTCACACGGCCCACGGCGGCCAGCAGCGCCAGCACGGCGGCCCCGATGGCAGCTAGCAGGCGCACCTATCCGGTGGTCCGGCGCGAATAGCGCGCGCCCAACGAAGTGAGGATTTCATACCCGATGGTGCCCGCCGCGCGGGCCAGATCATCGACGGTTTGCTGCGGCCCCAGCAGGGTGAGCGCCTGCGGGGTTTCCGGCAGGTCGGTCACGTCGACGGTGATCAGGTCCATCGATACGCGGCCCACAAGGCGGCAGGGCGTGTCGTCATACCAGAACCGCGCCCGGTCCGACATCGCGCGGATCAGCCCGTCGGCATACCCGGCAGAGACCGTGGCGATTTTCGTCGGGCGCTCGGCCTGCCAGGCGTTGCCGTAGCCCACAACCTCGCCCTGTTCCAGATCGCGTATCTGGATCACCGGCAGGTCGAGCCGGGCCACGGGCCGCGCCTGCGCGAAGGGCAGACCGCCGTAGAGGCCGACACCGGGGCGCGTAAGGTCAAAGTGGTATTCCTTGCCCAGCAGGATCCCGCCCGTCGCGGCCAGCGACCGTGGCGTCGTGATCCCGTCCGTCATCTGGTGAAAGACGTCGAGCTGGTAGGCGTTCATCGGATGGTCCGGTTCGTCGGCGCAGGCCAGATGGCTCATCACCAGCGTCGGGCGCTGGGCCAGCGCCAGTTCCGCGATGGCGGCCCATTCCTCCCACTCCATGCCAAGCCGGTTCATGCCAGTATCAAGCTGGATGCCGAACGGGTGGCCCGGCAGGCTTTCCAGATGGCGGGTGACCTGATCGACGGAATTGAGCATGGGCGTCAGGTTCAGATCGCCGATCATGTCGGTGTCGCCGCGCATGTGACCGGAAAAGACGCTGATTTCGGCATTGGGGCCAAGCGCCTGCCGAACGGCGGCGCCTTCCTCGGCCATGGCCACGAAAAACTTGCGCGCGCCCGCGCGGGCCAAGGCCTTGGCGACGGTGCCCGCCCCCAGGCCATAGCCATCGGCTTTGACCACGGCGGCGGTCTCGCAATTGGTCTTCTTGTCCAGCGCGCGCCAGTTGTCGGCCAGTGCGCCAAGGTCGATGGAAAGATGTCCGGTGCTCATGCGCACTCTCTTGTTGTCAGGCGCGCGCGCCGTCAAGGGGGCAGCGGTCTATTCCGGCGGCTCCGGCAGAAAACCGTAGGTGACGAGTTCGTCCTGCGTGAGCAGATAGATCTCGTCCGGCGGGGTGGCCAGCGCGTGCTGCATGACCAGCGGGTCGATGCCCATATCGTTCAGATAGGCCATCACACGGGCCTGTCCGCGCTGGATGTCCTCGACCGCCAGAAAGGCGGGCAGGGCCACGTTTTCGTCGAAGAAATGCTGGTGCACGCCGACCCATGCGCCTTCGGGGATGGTGCGGGTGGTTCCTGCCGCCAGCATGTAGGGGCAAGCGGACAGGCACACGTCGCTGTCGGACATCGCCGTCGCGGCCCCGATGGCGCGCAACTGCCGCCCGATGGCAAGCGCGTCGCTGACCGACCCGCCGGGGGAGTTGAGGAACACCAGTTCCGGGTCCTCGCGCGTGGCGATGAAATCGGTGAAGCGGTCGGCGTCACCGCCCGCGATGGCCCCGGTGACGACCAGCGCGCGCTGGCCTTCCCACTGTGTCGCCTCGAACAGCAGGCGCGACGGCATGTCGCCGGTGTTGGGCAGCGGACGACTGCCGGGGTTCGCCTCTCGCGTGGGCACGCGGGAGGGATCATAGCGGCGGGTCTGGTCGCCGGGGCGCAGCGGTTCGGTCAGCGCGGGCGCGCTGGACGGGCTGGCGATCTGCGGCAGCACGCGCGCCAGATCGCCGCCGAAGAGTACCGCGGCAAAGCCGAACTGCACCAGCAGCACCGCTTTGAGCATCCGCGATGCTGTCCAGAACGGGGCGCGGGGCGGTTTGGCCACGGGATGCAGCGTCGCGCTCATTCCGCCGGTTGCTTTGCTTCGACCGGGGTAAACTTCGTGGGCGGCGGCGGGGCCTTTGCAGGGCCGTTGCTCTGCTCGATCTCGCGCAGGGCGACCATGGCGGCGCGCAGGTCGGCCAGCGTCATCATGTTCTCGGACGTGGACCCGTCACGCCCGGCCCGGATCGCCGATTGCGTCACCGCGATGATCAGCACCAGCACCATCGGCAACAGGTCGATGGCGATGGCCCCGGCCCAGGACGGAATGAAATTCCCCGCATAGCGGATCACCGCGTCGGCGGTGGAGATCGGCGTGTAGATCGTGTCGGGCGCCGGGGCCATTTCGGTGACGGATGTCGCCGCAAGGCGCAGGGTTTCAGCCCGCTGGCCCAGCACGACCAGCACCGAATCGACCGTTGCGGCCTGCTGATCGCGGGTTTCGGCGTTGCGGGTGTTGAGTTGCGGTGTGACGACGGAGGCCGACAGGTCCTGCGCCGCCCGCACCACCAGCGGGGCAACGGACAACTGCCGCAATTGCGTGATGATATTGGCCAGACGCACCGCCTCTTCGCTGAACAGGACGGATCGCGGCTCGACCGGCCCGGCCTCGACCGTCAATGCGCGCATCCGACTCAGGATTGCGTTGCCCTCGGCAAAGGCGGCATCGACGAAGGGCTGCTGGCCGGCGATCTGGTTTTCCAAGGCGGCGAGTTCGTCGGATTTCTGCTGCAAGAGGCGGAACACGGCTCCTTCGCCCGCGATCCCGGACAAGTTCCCGGTGGCCTCCTGCGCACTCAAATCCTCGAACCCCTGCCTTACGCGGGCCACGTCGCGTTGCAGGCCCTGTGCGGACACCGCGATGGTATTCGCCCGTTCCAGCGCGGTCTGATAGTCTTGCACCGTGGTCGCCAGATGCTGTTCGACCGCCGCCGCCCCGGCCAGTGCGGCGGCGTTCAGCCAGGACGACATCGCGATGATCGCAAGGCTGCCCATGCACATGGACAGGAACAGCCCGATCCGCGCACCCGCGGTGCGCACGGCGGGCAACAGCCGCATCAGGTAGGACCAGAACACGAAGATCGCGACCGACACGGCCACCGAATAGGCCATCGCCGCAAAGAAGCTGAGCGCGCCGGTGTCATCGAGCAGCGAGGACACACCGAGGTAGGTATAGATGCCCGACGCCACCGCCAGCACGCCAAGTGCCGTGCCGGTGATCCCGTCGAGCCAGGACAGATGCCCCTCCAACTCGCGCGCGTGGCGCAATGCCTGTGTCTGGGAGCGGCCGGTCTGCGGGTCGTGATCTGTCATGCGGGGATTCCCTGATGGTCCGGCGCACAGGATAGGCGCGGGCGACGGCAGGCGCAAATCACGCTTTGTCGCGTGGAGCGCGCCGAAAACTCAGCTGCCTGACGTAGGCTCGCCGATATGCGCCAGCCGGGACGCAAGCGATCCCGCGTGCAGTTCCAGCTTGTGATCGTCGGGGTCGAGAAAATAGACCGACGCGCCTTCACTGCGGTTGGCCTTCCAGCGGGGTGCGGTGATGCGCGCGGCGTCCGCGTCGAAATCATCGGTGGAAAAGGCGATATGGGTGTCGTCCGCGCGCGGGGCGACGCGATCCGCGTGTTCCAGACACAGCCAGAGCGGGCCGATTTCAAGGTAGGCCCCGCGCTCCCAGCGGTGGCGCAGGGCCGCCCCCAGCTGATCGCGGTAGAACGCGACCGACCGGTCGAAGTCGGCCACGCACAGGGTGACGTGGTTCACGCCGGTCAGCGCCACCTTAGAATTCCTGATCGCCACCGCCCGCGCTTTGCCACGGCTTCACCAGATTGCCGAAGCGTGTGAAGCGACCCTCGAACGACAGTTCGACCGTGCCGATGGGGCCGTGGCGCTGCTTGCCGATCACGACCTCGGCCTTGCCGTGCAGACGTTCCATCTCTTCCTGCCAGGCGGCCATCTTTTCCATCTCGTGATCGCCGGGCTTCTCGCGTTCCTTGTAGTATTCTTCGCGGTAGACGAACATCACCACGTCGGCGTCCTGCTCGATGGAGCCGGATTCGCGGAGATCGCTGAGTTGCGGGCGCTTGTCCTCGCGGGATTCGACCTGACGTGACAACTGCGACAGGGCGACGACGGGGATTTGCAGTTCCTTGGCGATGGCCTTGAGGCCCATGGTGATTTCGGAAATCTCGTTCACCCGGTTTTCAGACCGCCCGGTGCCGCGCACAAGTTGCAGGTAGTCCACGATCAACACGTCCAGCCCATGCGTCCGTTTCAGCCGGCGGGCCCGCGCGGCAAGCTGTGCGATGGGCAGGGCGGGCGTGTCGTCGATGAACAGCGGGCAGGCTTCCAACTCCTTGGCGGCATCGACGAAGCGGCGGAATTCGGCCTCCGTCATGTCGCCGCTGCGGATCTGGTTCGACGGCACTTCGGAGGCTTCCGACAGGATGCGCGAGGCAAGCTGATCGGCGGACATCTCCAGCGAGTAGAACCCGACGACGCCGCCGTTCACCGCTCCTTCGGTCCCGTCGGGCAGGGTGCCTTTGCGGTAGGCACGCGCGATGTTGTAGGCGATGTTGGTGGCCAGAGAGGTCTTGCCCATCGACGGACGCCCGGCGAGGATCAGCAGGTCGGACTTGTGCAGCCCGCCCAGTTTCTTGTCCATGTCGATCAGACCGGTAGAGACTCCCGACAGCCCGCCGTCGCGCTGATAGGCCGCGTTGGCTGCATCAACTGCGGTCGTTACCGCCTTGAGAAAACTCTGAAATCCGCTTTGCACCGTGCCCTGTTCGGCAAGCCGGTAAAGCTCCTGCTCGGCCTCGACGATCTGCTCGCGCGGCTCTGACGCGACATCGACCTTGGCGGCCTTGGCGGCGATGGTCTGGCCCACGGTGATCAGCTCGCGCCGGGTCGCCATGTCATAGATCATCTGGGCGTAATCCTTGGCCGCGAAGGCGGAAATCGCCGCCGCCGCAAGCCGCGCCAGATAGGCCGGACCGCCCAGTTCCTTCAGGCCCTCGTCGTCCTCCAGAAACGCCTTGAGCGTGACCGGGCTGGCCAGCGCGTTCTTGGCGATGCGGTTGGCCGCGACCTCGAAGATGCGGGCATGTACGGGATCGTAGAAATGCTGTGGCCCGATGACCGACGCGATGCGGTCAAATACATCGTTGTTGGTCAGAATCGCACCCAGAAGCTGCTGTTCCGCCTCGATGGAGTGCGGCATGGTATCCGCCTCTGCGGTCTCCACGCCGGTGGCGTTGAATGTTGTGATCTCGTTCATTGGCCCGCTGTCCCCGCCTGTTTTTTCTGTCCCGCGTGGGTCTTACCGCACAGCCCCGCGGACAGCCCATCTGGATAAGTGCCGCGTGGGTGTGGATGGTTTTGCCGATACTAGCAGATCATGCGCGAACCTGCCAACATCTGGTAGTTGTCGGGGGTGTCGGGCGCAGATGATGTAAATTTGATCCACATCCTGTGGAGGATTTTCAGCCCGCCCGCGCCGCCGACCAGCCTGCGGGATCGCGCAGATAGGATTCGACCTCTGCCAGCGTGGCCGGGTCGTAGGCGTTGCGCGCGCGGGCCTCTGCCAGGACATCCCACCACGTGCACAGGTGGAGCAGTTGCACGCCGTGATCCGCCAGCGTCTTCTCCACGCCGTCGAAGATGCCGTAGTAGAAGATCACCGCGGTGGCGTTGCAGGTGGCCCCGGTATCGCGGATCGCATCGACGAAGGACAGTTTGCTACCGCCGTCGGTGGTCAGATCCTCGACCAGCAGCACCCGCTGGCCTTCGGTCATCACGCCCTCGATCCGGGCGTTGCGGCCATAACCCTTTGGTTTCTTGCGCACATAGGTCATCGGCAGGGCCAGCCTGTCGGCCACCAGCGCCGCGAATGGAATGCCCGCCGTCTCGCCGCCCGCAATGTTGTCGAAGGCCTCGAACCCCGCTTCGCGCATGATGGTGACGGACAGGAAATCCATCAGCGTGGCGCGGATGCGGGGAAAGGAGATCAGCTTGCGGCAATCGACGTACGTAGGCGCCTGCTTGCCCGAGGCGTGCGTGAACGGCGTTTGCGCATTGAAATCAATCGCGCCGATTTCGATCAGCATCCCGGCGGTCAGGCGGGCCATTTCGTCTTTGGTGGGAAAGCTGGTCGGGATCATCTTTTTCTTTCTGTGTCAGTGATATGCGCGACGTTCTTCATTCAATTCGAGACACGCCAGTGCAACGGAAATCCCGGATCGAACACGGTCACGGGGCCGTCGCCGGTGGGGATGTGGCCGGGGTAGTCGACAGGATCGCCCTTGGTCAGGGTTATCGTCCCGGCGTTCGGCTCCAGCCCGTAAAAGCGCGGGCCGTTCAGCGAGGTGAACGCCTCCAGCTTGGGCAGCGCGTCCGCGGCCTCGAACACCTCTGCCAGGCAGGACAGCGTGTTGGTGGCGGAAAAGACACCGGCGCAGCCGCAGGCCTGCAATTTCAGAGGGTCGGTGTGGGGCGCGGAATCGGTGCCCAGGAAGAACCGTTTGTCGCCCGAGATCGCGGCCTGCACAAGGGACACACGGTGCTGTTCGCGCTTGGCGACGGGCAGGCAGTAATAATGCGGGCGGATGCCACCGGCCAGGATATGGTTGCGGTTGATGATCAGGTGATGCGTCGTGATCGTTGCGGCCAGGTTTTTCGGCTGGTCGCGCACGTAATCCACCGCGTCCTCGGTTGTGACGTGTTCCATCACGATGCGCAGATCGGGGTTTTTCTTGCGGATCGGTTTCAGCACCTTGTCGATGAACACCGCCTCGCGGTCGAAGATGTCGACGCTGCTGTGGGTGACCTCGCCGTGGATGCAAAGCGGCATGCCGATATCGGCCATGCGGTCCAGCACCGGGCGCACCTTGTCGAAGTCGCGCACACCGGAGGCAGAGTTGGTGGTGGCCCCGGCGGGGTAGAGTTTCACCGCCGTGGCGATCCCGTTCTCATGGGCGGCCTGCACATCGTCGGGGTCGGTATCCTCGGTCAGATAAAGCGTCATCAGCGGTGTGAACGCCATATCGGCCGGCAGTGCGGCCATGATCCGCGTGCGGTAGGCGCTGGCATCGGCCGCGGTCACGACAGGCGGCACAAGGTTGGGCATGACGATCGCGCGGGCGAAATGCCGGGCCGTTTCCGTCAGCACGGCCCGCAGCATGGCACCGTCGCGGAGATGCAGATGCCAGTCGTCGGGGCGCCGGATCGTCAAGGTGGTCGTCTGTTTGTCTGTCATAAACGCCTCTTAAAGCGAAACCATGGCCGCTGACCAGCCAAAGCTATCCGATTGCGGCAAGGTCAGGAATACGCGGCCTTGGCAGATTGGCGATTTTTTGGAACATTGAAGCGAGCGACAGGAGATTTTCATGAACAACACATTTTTTGCCCCCGTTTTCGCCGCCGCCTGCCTGGCAGCGCCACTGGCTGCCGCCGAATGCTTCGACGCCCGCGATCTGGGGCGCGGCCTCGTCGTCACCTTCGAGGACGGCAATCAGGTCTATATGCAGCGCATGGGAACGGGCGATGTGGCGGTGACGGAAACCTATAACAACGACGACATGGATACACGGTTCACCGGGCCGCATGGTTTGTATTTCACCGAAGAGATCAACGTACTGAACGGTGTGCTGCAGCCAGACTCGCGTTTGGTCATCGATTTCAGCACGGCCGACAGCTTTCCGCCGCCACCTGCGATCGGCGTCGACTGGCGTGGCCCGACCGTCAACATCTGGGCCGACGGTGGCACGCGCGACGAGATCTACAGCGTGAAGATCGCCGACAAGACCACCTATGACATTTCGGGCTGCACCTACGAGGCGCTGATCGCGCAGGTGCGTTACGAATGGCCGGGCGAGGGCGGCGGGTTCGGTCTGGAATATGCCTATCTGCCCGCCATCGGGTCGGCGTTCCTGCTGTCGAGTGCTGTCGACGACGGATCAATTCCGCCCAACGTGCCGGCAAGTCTCGACCGGATGGCGAAGTGACTACTCCGCCGCTTCGGTATTGAGGGGGATCGTGGGGGCGTGACCCTTGGCGACCAGTTCTTCCAGTTTCTTGCTGAAGAACCCGTCCGGACCCTCGCGCAGCACGTAGGCCGCCACATTGGCCGCCAGCACCGGATGGTCGCGGCGGATCATCTGTGCGAACAGCCCCCGGCGATAGCGCACGTGGCCGCGGCGCGCGCGGATCAGCCTGGCGAAACTTTCCGTGGAAAGCGTGCCGTCCATCGCGGTGCGGATCATGTCGTCGTGGATACCCATCTCGTCCAGGCTGAATTCCAGCCGGTCGCCCATGCAAACGCAGCGCAACGGCGTCATGTTCTTGCGGGTGAAAAGGGCGGCGTGCACCGCATCCATCTGCAACAGCGGGTCGAAGGCGATGAATGCCCGGTCCGTCGCGTCGATCATGTCGGGGGCATAGCCGTAGCGGCTTGAGAAATCATGCTTGCGCTGGTCGGTATGGCGCGGGTCGAACCCGGTGATCTGCGGGTCCAGCGTGGCCTGCGGGCGGATCGCAAGCACCGTGCAGCCGGGGGCGGCGACGCTGTAGGCGGCAGCGGCATAGCCCGCAGCATTGGCCCCGTGAAACAACACGCGGTCGAAATCCTCGAAAAACCCGTCGTCGATCAGCCGGTCGAAATAGCGATAGACAGCCGGGTCGCGGAACCAGCTTTCGCTGTGCGAGATGATCGCAAGATGCGACCAGCCATCTTCGCGCACATAGGCAAAGCCGCGCGGTTCGGCGTCGGGGTAGTGTTTGCGGATCGTTTCGGCATCCTCGAAGGTGACGAGCAGTTTGGGGCCCGCGTCAATGAAGGCGGCGGAGTGGGCATCGCCCAGCGGTTCGAAATAGCCAAGCTCGTCCACGACCGTGTCGAGTTGCTCGACCCAGGCGTCGTGATCCAGCCCTTTCAGGCCCGCTTCGAATGCGATCCGCGTGTCTTTCATCTCAATGCCCTTACTCGTCAATCTTGCCCTTTGCGTCAGCTTATACCGATCCAATGCGGCAGAATTGGGCAATCAAATTGCCCGTATTGCGGTTTTGGGGTCAAAAAAACGCCTGCAGACCTGTCTGCGCGCGACCCAGGATGAGCGCATGCACGTCATGCGTGCCTTCGTAGGTATTGACCGTTTCCAGGTTCACCATATGGCGCATGACTTGGAACTCCTCCGATATGCCGTTGCCGCCGTGCATGTCGCGGGCGTGGCGCGCGATCTCCAGCGCCTTGCCGCAGTTGTTGCGTTTCATCATGCTGATCATTTCGGGTGCGGCGTGGCCTTCGTCCATCAGGCGGCCCAGACGCAGCGCGCCCTGCAGGCCCAGCGTGATTTCGGTCTGCATGTTGGCGAGTTTCAGCTGGAACAGCTGCGTCTGCGCCAGCGGTTTGCCGAACTGCTTGCGATCCAGCCCGTATTGCCGTGCCGCGTGCCAGCAGAACTCCGCGGCCCCCATCACACCCCATGAAATGCCATAGCGCGCCCGGTTCAGGCAGCCGAACGGCCCCTTGAGGCCCTGCACGTCGGGCAGCAGCGCATCCTCGCCGATTTCGACGTCCTTCATCACGATCTCGCCGGTGATGGAGGCGCGCAGCGACAGTTTACCGCCGATCCTGGGGGCGGTCAGACCGGGGGTGTCCTTGTCCAGCACGAAGCCGCGGATTTTGCCGTCATGCGCGTCGGACTTCGCCCAGACGACGAAGACGTCTGCGATGGGCGCGTTGGAAATCCACATCTTCGATCCGTTCAGCACATAGCCTTTTTCGGTCTTTTTCGCCGTCGTTTTCATACCTGCGGGGTCGGACCCGGCATCGGGTTCGGTCAGGCCGAAACAGCCGATCAGATCGCCCGCCGCCAGACCGGGCAGGTATTTGCGTTTCTGCTCTTCGGACCCGTAGGCGTGGATCGGATACATCACCAGCGACGACTGCACCGACATCATCGACCGGTAGCCGCTGTCCACACGCTCGATCTCGCGCGCGACAAGGCCGTAGGTCACGTAGGACGCGCCGAGGCCGCCGTATTCCTCGGGGATCGTCAGGCCCAGCAGACCCGCATCGCCCATTTGCTTGAAGATGCCCGCATCGGTCGTGGCCTCGCGGTAGGCCTGCGTGACCTTGGGCTGCAACACGTCCTGCGCGAATTCCTGCGCCGCGTCGCGCAGCATCCGCTCGTCCTCGGTCAGTTGGTCTTCCAGCCGGAAAGCATCGGCCCAGTCGAACGGGCCGAGGTCGGGGCCATGCCCTGCGGTGTGAACGGCGTCTTTCATCGAACCGGCTCCTGTCATCTCGGGTCGCGTCCAAACTAGGGCTTTGCCCGGCTGACGGCAATGGGGCGGGGCGGCGGCCCTTGACCTTGGGCGCAGGGGGTGCAGCTATGGCCGGTATGGGTTGGAACGACATCGACAGCGTGCAGGCGGCACTGGCCGCACAGGACTATGTCTGCGGCAGGCCGCTGGCCACGGTCGCCTTTCTGGCGCTGAAGCTGGGCCGCCCGCTGTTTCTGGAAGGCGAGGCGGGGACCGGCAAGACGGAGATCGCAAAGGCCATCGCGGCCGCATTGGGTCGCAGGTTGATCCGGTTGCAGTGCTACGAGGGGCTGGATGCGTCCAGCGCCGTCTATGAATGGAACTTCGCCGAGCAGATGATCGCGATCCGCGCGGCAGAGGCGGCAGGCGGGGCCGACCGCGACACGCTGAAATCGGAACTCTTCACCGAGGATTACCTGATCGCGCGGCCCTTGCTGGAGGCGATGCGCCCGCAACCGGGCGGTGCGCCCGTGCTACTGATCGACGAGATCGACCGCACCGATGCCCCGTTCGAGGCGTTCCTGCTGGAAGCGCTGAGCGATTTTCAGGTCACCATCCCGGAACTGGGCACCATCAAGGCGCCAGAGCCGCCCATCGTGATCCTGACATCGAACCGCACGCGCGAGGTGCATGACGCGCTGAAACGCCGGTGCCTCTATCACTGGGTCGACTATCCCGATTTCGACCGTGAGATGGCGATCCTGCAGGCGCGCGCGCCTGAAGCCTCTGCCGCGCTCAGTCAGGAGGTCGTTGCCTTCGTTCAGCGCCTACGCGGCGAGGACCTGTTCAAGACACCCGGCGTGGCCGAAACCATCGACTGGGCGAAATGCCTGCTGGCGCTCGACGTGATCGACCTGTCGCCGGAGGTGATCAGCGATACCCTGGGGGCCGTGCTGAAATATCAGGACGACATTCAGAAATTGCAGGGGTTAGAGGCGAAGCGCATTCTGGACGACGCCCGCAGCAGCGTGCCGGGGTGATGCTTCTTTTGGTCAAAAATACCTCACGGGGGTTTGGGGGTGTGAAACCCCCAATCAGCACAGGGTGCTGAAACATCCGGCCCTCGATCTGCCGGACGATCCCAGGCTGGCGGGCAACATCACCCATTTCGCCCGCGCCCTGCGCCGCGCTGGGCTTTCCATCGGGCCGGGACGGGTGATCGACGCGATCGCGGCGGTGCAGGCGGCGGGATTCACCAAACGCGCCGATTTCTACTGGACGCTGCATGCCTGTTTCGTGTCCCGGCCCGAGGACCGGGTGATCTTTGCGCAGATCTTCCGCCTTTACTGGCGCGACCCGCAGTTCATGGAACATATGATGGGGTTTTTGACGCCGATGGTGCGCGGGATGCACGAAGAACGGCTTGCCGCCCCCGCCGAACGCCGCGCGGCGCAAGCGTTGCTGGACGGCAAGGACCATGAGCTTCCCGAACCGGAGGGCGGCGGCGATGAGGTTGAAATCGACATCGACGCGAGCCGGACCGCCAGTACGGAGGAGCGGCTGAAGACGCTGGATTTCGAACAGATGAGCGTTGCGGAGATGGCGCAGGCCAAAGCGATGCTGGCCAAACTGCGCCTGCCGGTAAAGCCCTTGCCGGGACGACGCACGCAAAACCTGCACGGTCCGCTGCCCGACTGGCGCGGTACCATGCGCCGCGCGATGCGCCACGGCGGCGAGATCACCGCACTTGTGACCCGGCGCAGGCGGCCAAACCCGCCCAACCTGATCGTGCTGTGCGATATTTCGGGGTCCATGTCGCAGTATTCCCGCGCGGTGCTGCACTTCGTGCATAGTGTCGCCAACCGGCAGGAGCAGGGCTGGGGTGCGGTGCATGCCTTCACCTTCGGCACCCGGCTGACCAATATCACCCGCCACCTGCGCCAGCGCGACGTGGACGCGGCCCTGGCCGCCGCGGGGGCAGAGGCGCAGGACTGGGAGGGCGGCACGCGGATTGCGGCCTGTCTGGACCGGTTCAATCGCGACTGGGCGCGGCGCGTGATGGGGCCCGGGGCCGTGGTGCTGCTGGTCACCGACGGGCTGGACCGCGATGCGGATGCCGATCTGGGGGCGGTGATGCGCAAGCTGGCGCTGTCGGCGCGGCAGGTGATCTGGCTCAATCCGCTGCTGCGCTGGGACGGCTTTGTGCCGAAGGCGCGCGGCGTGGCGCAGATGCTGCCGCACGTGACGAACTTTCGCGCGGGCCACAATATCGCGTCGCTGGAAGGGCTGGCGCAGGCGCTGTCGGGCGGCGATGATGGCGGGCAGAAAGCGCGCTTCATGGCGTTGCTGGACGGGACGAAGGCGCAGGAAACGGATCGTCTGGGCTGGTCGCTGGCTGGTAAACTGCCGGGGCAACATAAAGGAACTGTGCCATGACACTGACCTATCTGCCCTACGATCAAGCGACCGTCGATGCCCTGCGCGCGGGCGGGCCGGATGCCTATGGCCAGCCAGCCGAACACGCCGTGTCGGACGGCGACGGTAATCCCTGCCGGTCCTGCCTGCACTACATTCCCGCAGGCGCGGAGATGCTCATTTGCGGCGCGCGGCCGTTCCCCGCGCCGCAACCCTATGCCGAAACCGGGCCGATCTTTCTGTGCGCCGAGGCCTGCACACCCTACGCGGGCCGTGGATTGCCGCCGGTTTTGCAAACTTCGCCGGACTTTCTGGTAAAGGCTTATGGTGCGGATGACCGGATCGTCTATGGCACCGGGCGGATCACGCTGTCGGGGGATATCGCGGATTACGCGGCGGACCTGTTGTCGCGCGATGGGATCGCCTATGTCGATATACGCTCTGCCCGCAACAACTGTTTCCAGACGAGGATTGTACCCGCCGATGACTGACCCGCTTGCACTGGCGCTTGACTGGAACGACGCGGGCCGCCGCGTGGCGCTGGCGACCGTGGTGGAGACCTGGGGCTCCGCCCCGCGGCCCACCGGAAGCCATCTGGTGATCGACGCGGACGGCGCGATGGAAGGTTCCGTCTCCGGCGGCTGTGTCGAGGGCGCGGTGATCGTCGAGGCGCAGGAGGCGCTGGGCGACGGCAAGGCCCGGTTGCTGGACTACGGCGTGAGCGATGACGAGGCCTTTGCCGTGGGACTGGCCTGCGGCGGGCGCATCCGGGTGCTGGTGGAGCCGGTCGGCGACGCGCTGCCTGTGGACCTGCTGCGCGATCTGGTCGCGCGACGGCAGGCGAAGGACCCGGTGGCCTATGTCGTGGACTTTGAGGGGGCCGACAGGCGGCTTGAGGGGCAGACGGACCATCCTGACAGGTTCCGCTCCGACAGGTCGGGCGTGGCTGAGGACGGGCGCACCTTCGTTCGCATCTACAACCCACCCCTGCGGATGATCGTGGTGGGAGCCGTGCACATCGCGCAGCATCTGCTGCCGATGGCGCGGGCCTGTGGCTATGACCCGGTGCTGATCGATCCGCGCGGGGCCTTCGGGTCCGAGAGCCGGTTTCCGGGCGAAAGGATCGTCGAGGACTGGCCGGACGAGGCGATGGTCGCACTTGCCCCCGATGCTCGCACGGCCGTGGTCACCTTGACCCACGATCCGAAACTGGACGATCCGGCAATCCGCGCGGCTCTGGACAGTTCCGCGTTCTATATCGGCTGCCTCGGGTCCACCCGCACCCATGCCAAGCGTGTCGCCCGGCTGGGCGGTGACCTGAGCCGCATCCACGCGCCCGTGGGCCTCGACATCGGCGCGAAAAACCCCGCCGAAATCGCGGTCAGCATCATGGCGCAGGTCACAGACGTGCTGCGCCGGGCATGAAGTTCGGGGCCGTGCCACTGGAAGAGGCGCTGGGCGGTATCCTCGCCCACAGCGCCAGCCTGCGCGGCGGTCGGCTGCGCAAGGGCAAGGTGCTGGACCAGGTCGATCTGGACCGGATGGCCGCGGATGGCTGGCAGGACGTCGTGATCGCGCGGCTGGGCCCTGATGATATGGGCGAGGACGCGGCGGCGACGATGCTGGCGCAGGCCCTCGTCGCGCCGTCGGAGGATGGTTTTCGCCTGACGCGGGCCGCGACCGGACGGGTCAACATCTACGCGACGGCACCGGGGCTTGTGCAATTCGGCGCCGCCATGATCCACGCGGTCAACAGCGTCGATCCGATGGTGACGGTGGCGACGTTGCCGCCGCTGCACCGGGTCGCTGCGGGCGATATGGCGGCGACCGTGAAGATCATTTCCTACGGTGTGCCGGAATCCGCTGTCGTGGCGGCATCGCAGGCCGGGCAGGGGGCGCTGACGCTGTCCCGCCCGGCGATCCGTACGGCGACGCTGATCGAAACGGACGGTGGGGCGGCGCTGGGGCTGGAGCCACGCGACAAAGGGCGGAGGGCGACGCAAGAGAGGCTGTCACGACTGGGGGTCGCGCTGTCGGAGCGTGTGGTCGTGCCGCACGACGAGACCGCGCTGGCCCGTGCCATGACCGCGGCGGCGACCGATCTGGTGCTGATCCTGACCGCGTCTGCGACATCGGATGCGCATGACGTCGCACCGGCGGCGCTGCGGCGGGCGGGCGGCACGGTCACGCGCTTCGGAATGCCGGTCGACCCCGGCAATCTGTTGTTTCTGGGCGCGCTGGACGGCAGACCCGTGATCGGCCTGCCCGGTTGCGCGCGGTCCCCCGCACTCAACGGGGCGGATTGGGTGCTGGAGCGGGTGATCTGCGCTATCCCTGTGACTTCGGCGGATATCGCCGAAATGGGTGTCGGCGGGCTGCTCAAGGAAATTCCCACCCGGCCGCGCCCCCGTGCCCTGCGCAACCCGGACGGGTAGCCCGGATCGCCGCCGACCGTGCAGGTGCAGCGACGTTTATGTGTTCTCATATGCAGACTTGCGTGGTTTAGTCGGGCGGACAGCGACGCAAATCTGGGAGGATCACATGCCGCAAGTGACGATGACGGTGAACGGGAAGGAAGTAACCGGTGAGGTCGAGGGCCGCACGCTGCTGGTCGACTTTCTGCGCGGCAACCTGCGCCTGACCGGCACCCATGTGGGCTGCGACACCAGCCAGTGCGGCGCCTGCGTGGTGCATGTGGACGGCGCATCGGTGAAATCCTGCACCATGTTCGCCGCGGAAGCCGAAGGTGCCACGGTAGACACCATCGAAGGACAGGCCAACGCCGACGGATCGCTGAACGTGATCCAGCAGGCGTTTCAGGACCATCACGGGCTGCAATGCGGGTTCTGCACACCGGGCATGGTGATGACGGCGGCGGCCCTGCTCAAGGAAAATCCCAAGCCGTCCGAGGCCGAGGTGCGCAAGTATCTGGAAGGTAATATCTGCCGCTGCACCGGGTATCACAACATCGTCAAGGCGATCATGGCTGCGTCCGGGCAGGATGTATCCGCCATCGCTGCGGAATGATCCGCGCGGCGCTGTTTTCCGGCGCGGCCCTGTGGGGGGCTGCCGCGACGGCCGAAGGATTCTCGATCGAGGATTTCGGCCCCTTCGACAGCCGTGACGCCTGCATGGGCACGATCCAGCGCACTCTCAATACCTATGCCACGCGCCACGGCGTCGCCGACGAAATCGACGTGGGCGTCTGGACGATCATTGCCTGGGACCTTGAACCGGGGCTGATCGACGTCGTGTTCAGCTGCCCCAGCGTCGCGGGCAACATCAATGCTTTCGTGCACGCCTACAACGTTGATGCGGATGGCGACGAGGCCCGGATGACGACAGTGGCCCGACTGCGCGAAATTTTCGAAAAGGGCCGTTGATGGCCATGGGTCGCACCGCCCGGGGAGGGGCGGCGGCCGCATATATCTGGAGGAACCGACCGAATGCCCAAGGATCATGATGGAATTGGCGCCGACACCAAGCGCCGCGAAGACGTCCGCTTTCTCACGGGGCGGGGCAAATACACCGACGATATTCAGATCGCGGGGCAGGTGCATGCCTGTTTCGTGCGCTCCAACGTGGCGCATGGCGAAATCGTGTCGATTGACGCCAGCGCGGCGGAGAAGATGCCGGGTGTGCTGGCCGTCTTTACTGGCGCGGATTTCGCGGAGGTCGGTGGCAATCCCGCCGGCTGGCTGATCAATTCGCGCGATGGCGAACCGATGAAAGAGCCGAAGCGCCCGGTGCTGGCGCATGGCAAGGTGCGTCACGTGGGCGATGCCTATGCCGCGGTCATCGCCGAAACCGCCGAGCAGGCCCGCGACGCAGCAGAGGCGATCGAGGCTGACATCAAGGAACTGCCCGCCATCGTGGATATGGCCGAGGCGCTGAAAGGCGATAGTTTCGTGCACGACGAGATTGAAACGAACCAATGTTTCGACTGGGGCTGGATCGAGGACAATCGGGCCGCGACGGACGAGGCGATCAAGAACGCGCCGCATGTCACGACGCTGGAACTGGTCAACAACCGGCTGGTCCCCAACGCGATGGAACCGCGCGCATCGACCGGCATCTACGATCCCGGCACCGATGAATACAAACTCTACACCACCTCGCAGAACCCGCATCTGACGCGGCTGCTGATCTGCGCCTTCGTCATGGGCATCCCCGAGAACAAGCTGACGGTGATCGCACCCGATGTGGGCGGGGGGTTCGGGTCGAAGATATATCACTACGGCGAAGAGGCGCTGGTGCTGGCCGCCGCCAAGAAGCTGGGCCGCCCGGTGCGCTGGACTGCGACACGCGGCGAGGCGTTCCTGACCGATGCCCATGGTCGCGACCACGTCACGAAGATCGAACTGGCCTGTGAAAGGGATGGCACCTTTATCGCCTTCCGCACGGAAACCATGGCGAACGTCGGTGCGTATTTATCGAACTTTTCGACCGCCACGCCCACGTTTTTGCATGGCACCTTGATGGCGGGCAATTACACCGTGCCGAACGTCTATGTGAACGTGAAGGCTGTGTTCACCAACACGGCACCGGTGGATGCCTATCGTGGGGCGGGGCGGCCCGAGGCGACCTATTCGCTGGAGCGGGTGATCGACAAGGCTGCGCGCGAGCTTGGGGTCGACCCGATGGAGATGCGGCGCAAGAATTTCATCAAGCCCGACCAATACCCCTACGCCAGCGCCGCCGGGCTGGAATACGACACCGGAAACTATGACGCGCTGGTCGACAAGATGGACGAGATCTCCGACGGGGCCGGTTTCGCTGCCCGCCGCAAGGAAAGCGAGGCCAAGGGCCTGCTGCGCGGGCGCGGCGTGAACACCTATATCGAGGCCTGCGGCATCGCGCCATCGAACCTTGTCGGTATCCTCGGCTCTCGCGTCGGGCTTTATGATGCGGCCACCGTGCGGGTGAACGCGACCGGCACACTGTCGGTCATGGTTGGCGCGCACAGCCACGGGCAGGGGCACGAGACGGCCTTTCCGCAGGTCGTGGCCGATATGCTGGGCATCGACGCAAGCTCCATCGACATCGTGCATGGTGATACGTCGAAAATCCCTTTCGGCATGGGGTCTTACGGGTCCCGCTCGCTGGCCGTCTGCGGGTCCGCCGTGGTGCGGGCCACCGAGAAGGTGATCGCCAAGGCCAAGAAGATCGCAGCACACATGCTGGAAGCGGCGGAAGGCGACATCAGCTTCGAAGACGGCAATTTCAGCGTCGCGGGCACCGACAAATCGGTCAGCTTCGGCGAGGTCGCGTTCAAGGCCTACGTGCCGCACGACTTCCCGCTGGAAACGGTGGAACCGGGGCTGGAAGAAACGGCGTTCTACGATCCGGCGAACTTCACCTATCCCTCGGGTGCCTATACCTGCGAGGTGGAGGTCGACCCGGAGACCGGCAAGGTCACCATCGACCGGTTTACCGCCGTCGACGACTTCGGCAACGTCATCAACCCGATGATCGTCACGGGTCAGGTGCACGGCGGTCTGGCACAAGGGATCGGGCAGGCGGTGTTCGAGGAGACGACGTACGACGAGAACGGTCAGCTCACCTCGGCGTCCTACATGGATTACTGCATGCCGCGCGCTGACGATCTGCCCTGTTACACGGTCGACCATTCGTGCGCCACGCCTTGCACCCACAACCCGCTGGGCGTGAAGGGCTGCGGCGAGGCTGGGGCCATCGGATCGCCGCCGACCATCGTGAACGCCGTGATCGACGCGCTGCAATCGGGCGGCAGGAACATCACCCATATCGACATGCCGCTGACGCCGAACCGCGTCTGGCAGGCTATGAACGCAAGCTGAAGGAGACCGCATATGTATGCATTTGAAATCGAGCGGCCGACCACTATCGCCGATGCCGTCGCCGCGCTGAAATCCGAGGACGCGCAGGCGCTGGGCGGCGGGCAGACCCTGATCCCGACGCTGAAGGCGCGGCTCGCGATGCCGTCGTCGCTGGTCAGCCTGACGGCGATCCCCGAGATAAAGGGCGTGTGCAAGACCGACGACGGGGCGGTCTGTATCGGCGGCGGCACCACGCATTACACGGTGATGAAGGAATGCGCCGACAGCTATCCGGGCCTGTCCGAAATGGCGCGCCACATCGGCTGTCCGGCGGTGCGCAACCGCGGCACCATGGGCGGTTCGCTGGCCAACAACGACCCGTCGGCCTGTTACCCGGCGGCGCTTCTCGCCTCAGGCGGAACGGTCGTGACGAATAATCGCGAAATCGCGGCGGATGATTTCTTTCAGGGCATGTTCACGACCGCGCTGGAGGAAGGCGAGATCATCACTGAGGTCCGTTTCCCCGTGCCGGAATGTTCCAACTACCAGAAATTCGTGCAGCCGGCCTCGCGCTTTGCGCTGGTCGGGGTTTTCGTCGCCAAATATGCCGATGGCGTGCGGGTCGGTGTCACCGGGGCGTCAGAGGACGGCGTATTCCGCTGGTCCGAGGCCGAAGAGGCGCTGTCGGGTAATTTCAGCGCCGACGCGCTTGACGGGCTGACCGTGTCCTCCACCAACATGATCGCGGATCTGCACGGCTCTGCCGATTATCGCGCGCATCTGGTGAAGGTGATGACCGGGCGCGCGGTGACCGCAGCGACATAAACCACCGCTATGGAAGGGTTCGCCAGTGGGCGGACCCAGATCGTTCTCGCGGACTGTGCCGGGATCGTGTAAAACTGGCCTACTGACGCAACTGATCATAATCGGCGGTTGCTCGGCCACGAAGACCGTCAGGTGGCGGGCTTTCGACCATCAAGAGCAGATCGTCGGCGTACGGCATCGACCGCCTGAATGCGTCAGCGTACAAAATCCAGTTCCCGCGAGCGGTATCAGGCGCGCTGCCGTCGGGCCTGTGCATCCAGCGCGTCGGAAAACGCCGCCGCCTCCCACCCCTCCGACAAGGCCTGTCGCATCAGATCGGCCTGTGACGGCGGGGCCAGACCGCCGACCGGCGGATCGGTGTCGAGGTTCGTAGGAAAAGAGTATCCTTCGGCGCAGGCGGCAATCGCGGCGGCAGTGTCGGGTGCTGCAAAGTCCGTTATACGCAACACGGGATATAGCGCCTTGCACATCGCCAGCCGGTCCACATTTTCCAGCGCGCGGCCAAATGCGGACGAGACCTGCAACAGGTTCGCCATGCGGTCGATGTCCGTCGTGCGGTTTTCGCCGGCTGCGTGAAACAATGCAGGATTGAAGAACAGGGCGTCGCCTTTTTCCAGCGGCAGTTGGATATGGTGGTCTTCGAAATAGCTTTGAAACGCGGGCAGGCGATAGGCCTGATAACCGGGGCGGTAGAGCTGGGAGAACGGCAAAAGTTTCGTCGGTCCGCTTTCAACTGGCATGTCGCAATGCGCCACTGCACCCTGCAACGTCAGCACTGGCGACAGATCGTGCACATGGGCCGGATAGGCGGCAGAGACGGCGTTCGTCTGAAACCCCAGATGATAGTCACGGTGACAGGTCTGTGCGGCTCCGCCCGGGTAGACCAGATTGATCTGGGCCGTCATTTGATAGTTCGGTCCCAGCCACGCTTCCGATGCGGCTTGCAGGGCGGTGTTGCCAAAGTAGCGGGCGAATACATCAGGGGCCGCCTGACACAGCTTCTGGAGCGCGTTCCAGACACGATCGTTCGTGCCTTTGGAAAAGTGATCGGCCTTACCCGCGCCCTCCGCTTTTTCCCGCGCGATCATATCGGTGTAGATCGCGGTCGCGGCGTCGATGGCGGTATGATCGGTGAAGGCCCGCCTGAGCACGATGGCACCCGCGCCATCGCGCATCACCCGTGCCCATTCCGCCAGCACGGCGGGGCGATCAGTCCCGGTCAGTGTCTCCTGCAAGGCGGGCATGTCGTAGATCGGGACAGCGTGCATCGTCTTCATCGCATGGGGCGTCGCGGTCGGGGCGGTGTTTTCGCACAGCGTGGCGAAAGCCGCCGGATCGCAGGACGATTCGTCGAAATAGGCGGGCATGATATACGAGTCCTTTTTTGGATGGTGCGAGACCTGCGTAGATCACGACAGATGCATACCATTGCACTTTACGCGCGAACGTCCCACAGAAATATCGGCCAGAGCATCGGGGCCAAACGGTTTTGTCCCTGGTCCCGTGTGAGACCGCCTTTTACCGACGTAAAAAAAGCGCCCGATCGCCGGGGCGCTTCTTGTGCTAAAGATGGGGCAATGGCGCCGCTGGCAAAATGGACCTACTTCGAGAGTGGCCCGATCAGCATGACCATTTGACGGCCTTCCATCTTCGGAAAGTTCTCGACCTTGCCGTGTTCCTTGGTGTCCTCGGCCACGCGTTCGAGCAATTCACGGCCCAGCTGCTGGTGCGCCATTTCGCGACCACGGAAGCGCAGGGTGATCTTCACCTTGTCGCCGCCTTCGAGAAACCGGAAGACGTTGCGCATCTTCACGTCATAGTCGTGGCTGTCCGTATTGGGGCGGAACTTCACTTCCTTGATCTCGATGGTCTTTTGCTTCTTGCGGGCCTCGGCCTCTTTCTTCTGGGTCTCGTATTTGAATTTCCCGAAGTCCATGATCTTGCAGACCGGCGGCGAGGCGTTGGGCGAGATTTCAACGAGGTCGAGTCCGGCGTCCTCTGCCATGGCCAGCGCACGTTCGGGCGTCACGACGCCGACGTTTTCGCCGTCCGCCCCGATGAGGCGAATTTCCGCGACCCTGATCCGCTCGTTGATGCGGGGGCCTGTGTCGCGCTGTGGTGGCGCGTTGTGTGGTCTGCGTCCTATGATACTTATCCTTTGATGGTTCAGCAGGGTGTTGGCGCAAGGTAGAGCCGCGACAGGGCGTCTTCAACCCGCAAACGCGCCTGAAAAAGGGGTGAGGCTGGCAATTTTCCCCCCGTGTGGATACTTTTCCTCTGCCGCGCGTTCTGCCATATGACGTGCAAGGCCCGCACCGGGCTGCTGCCTGTCAGGATTTGAAAGGATTATTCCCATGAGAGCACTTATCATTGTCGTTGTCGCCGCGATTCTCGGCTTTTTCGGTTACCAGTGGGCGGTCAACGATCGCGCCCCGGCCGAGGCGGTCGGTGTGCTGACCGGCGCAGCCGAGCAAATGGGCGCTGATGCCGCCGATACCGCCAGCGATGCTGCCGATGCGACGGCGGATGCGGTCGATGACGCCGCCGAAGCCACCGCAGACGCCGCCGCCGACGCGGAAGTGGCGCTCGACGATGCGGCACAGGCCGCCGAGGACGCGGCGTCGGATGCCGCCGCTGCCCTTGACGATGCCGATACGCTCGAAGCCGACAACACCAACGACGCGACGTCCGACGTCGAGTTGAGCGACGATGCGCCGGCGACCGAAGCGGCGGATGCCACGACCGAAGCCGAAGGTCCGTCGGATGAGGAGATTGCCGCGGCTGCCGCCGAGGCGGAAGCCGCCGCTGCGACGGAAGCCGCCGAAGCGGAAGCTGCCGCCGAAGCGGAAGCCGCAGCCGCCGAGGAAGCTGCCGCCGCCGAAGCCGCCGCTGAGGAAGCTGCTGCCGCTGCCGCCGAAGAAGCCGCTGCTGCGGAAGCTGCCGCCGCTGAGGAAGCCGCTGCCGCCGAGGCCGCCGCAGAAGAAGCAGCAGCCGCCGAGACGGCTGCTGCCGAAGAAGCGGCTGCTGCCGCAGCTGAGGAAGCCGCCGCCGCAGAGGCCGCTGCGGAAGAAGCCGCATCTGCCGAAACCGCAGCCGAGGAAGCCGCAGCCGATACCGCCAACGCAGCCGCTGACGCCGGTGCGGAGACGCTGTCACCTGCCGAGCTGCTGACGGCCGAAAACTTCGATGCCGACAAGGTCTTGGCGATGATCGAGGGGTCCGACCTGTCGGCGGTGCAAAAGACAGCACTCGCAACAGCCGTGAATGCCGTCAAGGACAACCCGGCGCTGCTCGATGCGACGCTGACGCGCCTGCGCGAGGCGATGGGTCTCTGATCCTCGTTTGCCGGTGAAAAACAATGGGCCGCGTCAGCAATGACGCGGCCCTTTTCCGTTTCAGGTCGGAAATGAATCGTCAGCCGACGAAGGCTTTTTCGATCACGAATTCGCCCGGTTCCGAATTCGCCCCTTCGCGCAGACCCACCTTTTCCATCAGCGCCTTGATGTCGAGGTTGAACGCGAGCGACCCGCAGACCATCGCGCGGTCGGTGGCCGGGTCAAGCGATGGAACGCCCAGATCGGCGAACAATTCACCGTCTTCGATCAGCGTCGTGATGCGGCCCATCTTCGGGCTCTGCTCGCGGGTCGTTGTGGGGTAATAGCGGATCTTGTTCAGGTTCTCTTCGCCCAACAGTTCGATCATCATTTCGTCGCGCTTGAGATCTTCGATCAGGTCTCGACCATAGGTCAGCTCGTCCACGTCGCGCACGGTGTGGGTGATGATGACCTCGTCATAGTTCTCGTATGTTTCCGGTTCGCGCAGCAGGCTGGCGAAGGGGGCGAAGCCCGTGCCGGTGGCGAAGAAATAGAGCCGCTTGCCGGGCAACAGCGCATCGTGCACCAGCGTGCCGACAGGCTTGGGCCGCAGGATGATTTCGTCGCCGGGCTGGATATGCTGCAGCTTGCTGGTCAACGGGCCGTCGGGCACTTTGATCGAATAGAATTCCAGCTCCTCGTCCCAGGACGGCGATGCGATGGAATAGGCACGCAACAGCGGTTTCTGTTTGCCGGTGTCGGGGTGCGGGTCGCCCATCAGGCCGATCATCACGAACTCGCCCGACCGGAACCGCAGGCTGGCGGGCCGGGTCACCCGAAAGGAAAACAGCCGGTCGGTGTAGTGTTTCACGGATGTCACCACCTGCGCGTCGGGCAGGGTGGGGACGGGTTTGGCGGCGGTCTCGTTCACGGGGCGTTGCTCTGTCATATGTCATGCGGCGACCCTGTTGCGGGCCGCCCTCCATCTAGTCGTTGATCGGTGTGGGGGAAAGGGTGCTTATCCGCGCAGGCGCGCCTGATAGTCATGCGCGCACCAGTCGGCACGGGCCAGCCATTGGTCCTGTGGCTGCCGCGCGGCCAGATCGTCGGAAATCTCGACCTCGTCGAACCCGGACCGCCGCGCCATCGCGTATTGATCGGCGATCACGTGCCCCTTGGCGCGTAGTCGGCCCTTGTATCCCAGCCCACGCAGCCGCGTCGCCAGCGTGAACCCGCGCCCGTCCGCGAAAGACGGAAAATCAATCCGCACCATCGCCACGTTCATCAGCCCGGCCAGTAAGTCGGGGGCTGTGTCTGACTGCAGGTCCACGCCCTGCGGACAGTCGTTCGCAGGCTGCGTTTCCAGATCGCGAAAGCCGCACTCCCAGTCATCGGCCACAAAGCCGGTGTCGTTCACGATGACGCTCATCTTCTGTCCTTTCGCGGGGCATTCAGCATTATCTTGCCAAAAATACTCACCCTTTTGGCGGTCCATTAGAAATGGATGCCACATTCCGTTTTGCCGCTGTTCTCCCAACGCCCGGCACGGGGGTTGCGCACGTCGCTGGTGCGCGTGGTGCAGGGCATGCAGCCGACCGACGGATACCCCTGCGCCACCAGCGGATGCCGGGGCAGGGCGTGGGTGTCCATGTAGGTTGCGATTTCCGCGCGGCCCCATTTGGCCAGCGGGTTCACCTTGATCCGCATCGATCCGTTTTCCTTTTCGAAAAACGGCAGGTCGGCGCGCTGGCCGCCTTGGTATTGCTTGCGCCCTGTCACCCAAGACCCGAACCCCGACAGTGCGCGGTTCAGCGGCACGGTCTTGCGCAGCGCGCAGCAGGCATCGGTATCGGCCAGATGCAGCAGGCCCTCGTTGTCATGCACCAGCACATCCGTCCGGTCGGGCCGGATCACGCGCACGTCGGTCAGGCCCAGCGTTTCAGCCACCTCGACCTGATAGTCGAGCGTCTCAGGGAACAGCATTTCGGTGTCCAGAAAGATCACCGGCACGTCGCGGTTCACCTGCGCCGCCATATGCAGCAGCACGACGCTTTCCGCGCCGAAGGAACTGACGATGGCGGTATCCCCTATGCGCACGTCTTCCAGCGCGTGGGACAGGATCATCTGCGGCGTGCTCTTGCGGTGCAGCAGGTTCTGGCGGTCTGCGATTTCCTTAAGCGGCATTTTTCTCTGCCTTTTCTGGATAAAGGATGTCCTTGAACGGGGCGGCCCCCAGACGACGGTAGGCTTGCAGGAACGTCTCGTCGGCGCTCTCGCGCAGGTCGAGGTAGCCCAGCACCAGCCGCTCGATGGCCGGCACGATATCGTCGGCGCCGAAACCGGGGCCGGCGCGTTCGCCGATGGTCGCGTCCTCGGTCCCGTCGCCGCCCAGCGTGATCTGGTAGTTTTCCACGCCCGCCCGATCAAGGCCCAGGATGCCGATATGCCCGACATGGTGATGCCCGCAGGCGTTGATGCAGCCGGAGATCTTGATCTTCAGCGGACCGACATCGTGTTCCAGCTTCAGCTCGTCAAAGCGTGTGGCGATCTCCTGCGCCACGGGGATGGACCGGGCCGTGGCCAGCGCACAGTAATCCATGCCGGGGCAGGCGATGATGTCGCTGACCAGCCCGATATTCGCCGTGGCAAGATCGGCGTCGCGCAGCGCGGCATAGACGGCGGGCAGGTCAGACTTGTGCACATGCGGGATGATCACGTTCTGCTCGTGGCTGATGCGCAACTCGTCGTGGCCGTAGGTTTCGGCAATCTCGGCCAGCGTGCGCATCTGGTCGGATGTGGCGTCACCCGGCGTCGCCCCGTGCTTCTTGATGCTGACGGACACGATGGCGTAGCCGTCCGCCTTGTGCGCGGTCAGGTTCGTATCGGTCCATGACCGGAACGCGGGGTTGGCAAGGCGCGCGGCCTCGTAGCCGTCCACGCTGCCGGTCTTGAAGGCAGGTGGCGCGAAATGCGTCTGGATTTGCGCCAGCAGGTCCTGATCGAACCCGGTGAAATCCGGCCTGATCTCGGCAAAGCGGGCCTCGACCAGCTCCAGCATCTTGTCCAGCCCGTTTTCGTGCACGGTGATCTTGATGCGCGCCTTGTACTTGTTGTCGCGGCGGCCCAGCAGATTGTAGACGCTGACGATCGCCTCGCAATAGGCCAGCAGGTCGGCGACGGGCAGGAAGTCGCGGATCACCTTGCCCACCATCGGCGTGCGGCCCAGGCCACCGCCGACGATCACCTCGAACCCGGCCTCGCCCGCGTCGTTGCGAACCATGCGCAGCCCGATGTCATGGGCGCGGGTGACGGCCCGGTCGTTGGGGCTGCCGGTCACGGCGATCTTGAACTTTCGCGGCAGGAACTGGAATTCCGGGTGGTCGGTGGACCACTGGCGCAGCAATTCGGCATAGGCGCGCGGATCGGCGATTTCATCCGCCGCGGCCCCGGCGAAATGGTCGGCGGTCACGTTGCGGATCGTATTGCCGGACGTCTGGATCGCGTGCATCCCGACCTCGCCCAATGCATCGAGCATATCGGGCACGTCGGGCAGTTTCGGCCAGTTATACTGGATGTTCTGACGCGTGGTGAAATGGCCATAGCCCTTGTCCCAGCGGTCCGCGATCTCGGCCAGCTTGCGCATCTGCGCGCCGTTCAGCGTGCCGTAGGGGATCGCCACGCGCAACATGTAGGCGTGCAGTTGCAGATAAAGGCCGTTCATCAGGCGCAGCGGCTTGAATTCGTCCTCGGTCAGCGATCCGTCGACGCGGCGTTCCACCTGCGCGCGGAACTGCGCGTTGCGTTCGGCGATGAATGCGGTGTCGAAGTCGTTGTATTTGTACATGATATTAGACCTCTGCCTGCTTGCCGTGGGGGTAGTTGGATGGCCCGCGCGTGCGAAACGCCTCGCGGAAATGCGTGGGCTGCGGGCCGTCGGCGGTGGGTTTCACGTCGGCCAGATAGGCACCTGCGATTTTGTCACGCTGCGATTGTGCCTGCAGCAGCCGCAGGTCGGCGTCCGCCTCGTCGGTCAGGACTTCGGCGTCGGTGATATCGGGCGACCACGTGTCGTTAGCGGTGAACCAGACGGCGTCGCCTTCCAGCAATGCGTTGGCAGTGATGACCTTGGGTGTGAACGGACGGCTCATTGGGCGGCCTCCTTGAATGGCAGGGTGTCGGCGGCGGCCAGCGCGTGACGCGGGGCCAGGCCGTAGAAGGTGATCGCGGGGCCGGTCAGGCGCGCATTGCTCAGCGTCGGTTCCAGTTGCGCCAGCGTTGTCGCAAGGATGCGCTGATCGGTTCGGCTGGCGTTTTCAATCACGGTGACAGGTGTCGCCGGGTCGGCGCCGTGCATCAGCAGACGGCCCTGGATGAAGCGTGCGGTTTTCTTGCCCATGTAGATCGCGGCGACCTCATCGGGTGCGGCCAGCGCGCGCCAGTCGTGCTCGGCGAAGCCGCGCGTGTCATGCCCGGTGATATAGCGGATGGCAGAGTTGCGACCGCGTTTGGTGAGCGACTGGCCAATCCCCGCCACGGCGGCGGATGCGGCGGTGATGCCCGGCACGATGCGCCAGGACACGCCTGCGGCGTCGCAGGCCTCGATTTCCTCGTCCAAGCGACCAAAGACGGTTGGATCGCCTGCTTTCAGGCGCACCACGTGCAGGCCGCGTCGTGCATGTTCCACGATCAGCGCGTCGATGTCCGTCTGCGCCATGGACGCACCGAAGCCTTCCTTGCCCGCGTCGATGATTGTCGCTTCGCGGCGGGCGAGTTCGAGGATTTCGGGCGTAACAAGACGATCGTGAATCACCACGTCGGCCTTGTCGAGCGCGTTGCGGGCCTTGAGCGTCAGAAGCTCCGGGTCGCCGGGGCCGGCACCGACCAGATCGACATGGCCTGCCTTGTCGTTGGCCATGATGTGATCGTCCAGCAGGGTTTCGAGCGTGGGGATCACCGCATCTTCGCCCGCTTCGGCGGCCTTGGGGCCTGCGTTGAAATAGAAATCAGACCAATAGGCACGGCGTTTCGCGCCCATCGGCAGCACGTCGACTGCATGGCGGAAGGTCTTGCCGATGCGCGCCAGCAGACCCAATGAGGCGGGCAGGGCGGCCTCGACATCGGCCTTGATCTTGCGGGCCAGCACGGGAGCGGCACCCTCGGTTCCGATGGCCACGACGACCGGATCACGGTCCACGATGGCGGGGGTGATAAACTGGCTGTCATGCAGGTTATCGACGATATTGACCAGCGCGCCCTCGGCGTTTGCGATGGCGGCGGTGCGGGCGTCTTCCTCTGCGTCCTCGTTGGCGGCGTAGAACAGCGCGGCACAGATCGCATCGCCGGTGTCCATGGCGCGCGGGAGCAGCGTCAGCTTGCCCGCATCGGCCCAGCGGTGGATCTCGGGGGCCGCGTCTTCGGCGAGCACGGTGATGCGCGCTTCAGTTTTCATCAGCAGGCGCAGCTTTGCCAGTGCCGCATCGCCACCACCCGACACGACGATCCGGCGACCGGCGACGGCAAGGAAGATGGGAAAGTGTTGCATGGCGCACCTCGGGGCTGTTCGTTACGCCAAGACATAGAACTTTATTCTGGATCATGCGATATATCGGCGCTACTTAAGGACATTCGTTCCAGTTGCGGGCGAATTTGGACGCTCTGTTTGGCAATGACGGGAAAAATGGAATGAACGTGCGGATCGACGACACCGACCGGAAAATCCTTTCGGAACTGCAGCGCGATGCCGCGCAATCGCTGGACGAAATCGCCAAAAATGTAGGCAGTTCGAAGACGCCGGTGTGGAATCGCGTCCGCAAGATGAAGGACGCGGGCATCATCGGGCAGCACACGGTGATGCTGGATGCCGAGGCGCTTGGGTTCGAGGCCTGCTTTTTCGTGCTGATCCGCACGTCCGAGCATGAAGCTGACTGGCAGAAGCGGTTTCTGGCGGCATTGAAGGCGCGCCCCGAGGTGCAGGAGGCGCACCGGCTGGCGGGCGATATCGATTATATCCTGAAAGTGCGGGTCAAGAACGCCCGCGCCTACGACGCCTTCTATCAGGCGCTGATTTCAGAGGTGCGGGTGCATAACGTCACAGCGCTCTTGTCGATGGAAGAGATCAAATCCACCGTCGCCCTGCCGTTGTGATGGCTTGATCCAAAGGAGCGCTACCGCGCGTTTCTTTTCAGAAGCGGGTGGAGAGGCGACGCATCTCGGATAGGATGTGAGCCTGGATCGTTTGGCCCCTTCTGCTGAGAGGCGGTTTATGGGCAGGTCTGCCATAAATGCGCCATCACAAGGGTGCTGTGGCGATTCTGCAAAGCCTCAAGGACGAGCCGCTGCGCGGTGCTGCGCATCCTTGACCCTTTGCAGAATCACCGGGTGACCATGAGGCGTTCTAACCCGTGGAAATGAAAGACGTCGGCGTAGCGGGGCGTTTCGGTCAGCGCGAGGTTCGGGCAGCGGGCGAAGAGAGTTTGCAGCGCGATCTTCACCTCCAGCCGGGCCAGCGGCGCGCCGACGCAGAAGTGGATGCCGCCGCCGAAGCTGGTGTTTTGCCGCGCTTTCCGCGCCGGATCGAACGTCGCGGGGGCGGGAAAGGCTGCCGGATCACGGTTCGCAGCCCCCAGCAGGCACCCGATCTGATCGCCGCGTTGCAGGGTGACGCCGCCGATCTCGACATCCTCATAGACCCAGCGGGTGAACATATGCAGCGGCGGGTCGTGGCGGAACACTTCCTCGATGCCTGTGTCGTCGAACATGCGGTGGCCGGTGTCCAGCAGCGTCTTGATGCCGTTGCCCAGCGTATGCACCGTCGCCTCGTGGCCGGCGTTCAGCAGCAGGATGCAGGTGGTGATCAACTCTTCTGTCGTCAGCTTTTCGCCGTCCTCTTCCGCCGCGATCAGGGTCGAGATCAGATCGTCGCGGGGCGCTTTGCGCTTTTCGGCGATGTAGTCGGTCAGGAAATTGCTGAATTCCAGCGTCGCCGCCACCGCCGCTGCCTCGATCTGCGGCGTGCGGCTTGCCTGATACATCGCGACCATCGCGTTCGACCAACGCAGCAGGTCGTCCGACGCATCCTCCGGCACGCCCAGCAGGCGGGCGATGATGCGCACGGGCACCGGCTGCGCATAGGCCGCGAGCAGGTCGAACGGGCCGTCCGGGAAGCGGTCGATCAGGTCGTGGCACAGGTTTTCGATCTCGGGTGCCAGTTCCGCGATCCGGCGGCTGGTGAAGGCGCGCAGCACCAGTCCGCGCAGGCGGGTGTGGCGCGGCGGTTCCAGTTCCAGCATCGAATGCGCCTCGACCGCGTAGAACGGGGCGAGGGCCGGGGGGATGGCGGGCGCACATTCCGGCGGGGCCTCGCGCCCCATGCGGCGGTCTTTCAACGCCGCGCGCACCGCGTCGTAGGAGACCGCGCAGGCTATGCCGTAGTCGTCCCACCAGAAGACCTCTGCCTGCGCGCGGGCGCGGTCGTAGAAAGGGTAGGGGTCCTGCACGAAAGCCGGATCGGTCGGGGACTGGGACAATCTGATCATGCCCGGTGTTTTGGCCGGTGGCGCTGGTCAAGGCAAGCGCGCCTGCGCTATGACGGCACCCATGTCGCCCGCATCCCCGCGTTTCCTTGCCGTCGTCGCCGCCTTTCTGGTGGCGGTCGCGGGGTTTTCTGCTGCCGTGTGGTGGGCGGGTTACGGTGCGGCGCTCGATGCGCTGGAGCGCCGAGCGCGCAGCGATCTTGCCCTGGCCGCGGACCGGCTGACGGGAGAGCTGGAACAGTTTCGCGCGCTGGCCGTGCTGACGGCGGATCATCCGGCGATCCTGCCCGCTCTTGCGCGCGGTGTGCCGGATCGGGAGATGCAGGCACTGTTGCGCGGGATCGCAGACAAATCCGGGGCGTTCGATATCCTGCTGGCCCGGACCGATGGCGCTGTCATCGCCGCCACCTACCCGGAGGCTTTCGGCACCCTTGCGGCCGAGCCGTTTTTTCAACGTGCGCTCGACGGGGCGATGGGGGCTGCGCACCAGCAGAACCAGGCCTATGGGCGACGTGCGTTCCAGTTCGCGGCGCCTGTCTTTTCCGGAGTGGGGCCGGTGGCGGGTGTGCTGATCGTCGCGGTCGATATCGAGGCGCTTGAGGCCGCCTGGCGTGGGGATCGCCCGGCGGTGTTCTTTACCGATGCCGAGGGGCTGATTTTCGTCTCCAACCGGTCGGAGCTGCTGCTCCGGCAGCGGTATGATACGACCCAGAGTTTTCTGCCCTATGCATCGCATGCGGTTCGCGGCCACGATATCTGGCGGATCGACGGCGAACGCTATCTGCCGGATCGCGCGCTGCATCTGACGCTCGATCTGCCGGTGATCGAAATGACCGGGGAAATCCTGCTCGACGTGGCCCCGGCGCGCAGGACGGCGTTCCTGCAGGCTGCGGTGGCGGCAGCGCTGTGTCTGGCGTTCGGTGCGCTGCTGTCGCTGGCGACCGCCCGCAGGCGCGCCCTGGCCCAGGCCAATCAGGTGCTGGAGCGCCGGGTGGCGCAGCGGACGCAGGCGCTCGAGGTGATGAACACCGACCTGCAGCACGAGGTCGCGGAGCGCAGCGACGCCGAGCGGCGGCTGAAGCAGGCACAGGCCGAACTGGTGCAGGCCGGCAAGTTGAGCGCGCTAGGGCAGATGTCGGCGGGCATCAGCCACGAATTGAACCAGCCGCTGATGGCGATCCGGTCCTACGCCGAGAACGCGCAAGGCTATCTTTCGCAGGATCAGCCCGAGGTGGCGGCGCAGAACCTGGGGCGGATATCCGAACTGGCGCGGCGGATGGGGCGGATCATCCAGAACCTGCGCGCCTTTGCCCGGCAGGAAAGCGCGCCGATACGCCCGGTCGATCTGACGGCTGTCGTGGCGGCGGCGGTCGAGACCGTGTCGCCCAAGGTCGCGCAGACCGGAACGGTCCTGCACTGGACGCCGCCAGCGGATCCGGTGCGCGTGATGGGCGGAGAGGTGCGCCTGCAGCAGGTCATCGTCAACCTGCTGTCCAATGCCATGGATGCGATGGCGCGGCAGGACCGGCGCGAGGTCACCATCGCCGTGGCCCGGACCGCGGCAAAGGCGCAGCTGACCGTCACCGACACCGGCCCCGGGATCGACGCGCCCGAAAAGATATTCGAGCCGTTCTACACCACCAAGCAGGTGGGCGAGGACGACGGCATGGGGTTGGGGCTGTCGATCTCCTACGGGCTTGTGCAGAGTTTCGGCGGCGCGATCCGCGGGCGCAATCTTGACGGGGGCGGGGCGGCCTTTACGGTCGAGCTTGATCTGGCGCCGCCGGATGCCACGCAGGATGGGGCGACATGACGAAACAGGTTTTGCTGGTCGATGACGACCGCGATATCCGCGATGCGCTGGCACAGACCATGACCCTTGCCGGGCTGGAGCCACGGCTGGCCGGGTCTTTTGTCGCGGCCAAGGACCTGATCACCCCGGCCTTCGATGGCGTCGTGGTGACCGATGTGCGGATGCCGGGCCGTGACGGTTTCTTTCTGCTGGATCACGTGCGGCAGGCCGACCGCGACCTGCCCGTGATCCTGCTCACCGGCGAGGCAGATGTGCCGATGGCCGTGCGGGCGATGGCGGCGGGGGCCTTCGATTTTCTGGAAAAGCCCTGCGCGCCGCAGGATTTCCTGTCCGTGATCGAACGCGCGCTGGCCGCGCGGGCGCAGGTGCTCGACGCGCGCCGCCGCAAGATCGCGCTCGACAGTGGCGACGCGGCGGCGCGGATGCTGTTCGGCAATTCGGCCAAGGCGGAGGCCCTGCGCGCCGGCGTCCGCAGCGTGGCGCGCGTCGGTGGCGAGGTTCTGGTGACGGGCGAGCCGGGGTCCGGCACCGCGAAAGTGGCCGAGGTGATCCACCTGCTGTCTGCCGCCGCGCGGCACCCCTTTGCGAAACGGGCGGGCGCGGCGCTCGATCACGGGGCGGTGCAGGCGGCGCTGGCCGCCGCAGGGGACGGCACGCTTTATATCGACGAGGTGGGCGCGATGCCGCCGTCAGGTCAGTATGCGCTGCTGGAACGGCTTGAGGGCGGCGGCGGACCGCGTGTCATCGCCGCCACGACCCGCGATCTTGAAGCCTGCGTGCGCAGCGGGGCGTTTCAGGGCGATCTGTTCTACCGGCTCGATGTCTTGCGCGTGCACATCCCGGCCCTGCGTGACCGGCCCGAAGATATTCCGGTCATCTTTCGACGCTATGTCGCGCAGGCCTGCGAACAGGCCAACCTGCTGCTGCCCGACGTGCCCGACCATACCATGACACGGCTCATGGCACAGGACTGGCCGGGCAATGCGCGCGCTTTGATGAATACGGCGATGCGTTTCGTGATGGGGCTGCATCAGGTCGATGCGGCGGCGGGTCTTGGTCTGGCCGAACAGATGGCGCAGATGGAACGGGGCCTGCTGATCAGTGCGCTGGAACGTCATCAGGGGCGGGTCACGGATGTGGTCGCCGACCTGCAGCTGCCCCGCAAGACCTTCTACGACAAACTGACGAAGCACGGCTTGCGGGCCGAGGATTACCGCGCCTGACCAACTGTGCGGATTTTCGCACAGGTTGCGGTAACGGCTGTGTGATTTTCCGCCCGTGCTGAAAGGCCTGCACAGTCTGTCTATAGAAACTGTCTGCCTAATGCTTTGATAGGCTTACATAAATTATCACGCGGTTTCCAGTCAAACTGTCCGTTTGCCGCAGGTGGCACGGCATGATTTACTCTACGTAGCTCAAGACAGAGCCTATTCTTGTCTCAGGGAGGGACCCATGAAATTCTTGAAAGCCGCCGCACTGGCAGCCGCTGCATCCGTTGCCGCAAACTCCGCATCCGCCGATGCCCATTCCGGCCCGGCCGGCTGCGACGAAGGCGAAATCGTCGTCAAGTTCAGCCACGTCACCAATACCGACCGTCACCCAAAGGGTATCGCTGCCCAGTTGCTGATGGAGCGCGTGAACGCCGAGATGGACGGCACCATGTGCATGGAGGTCTTCCCGAACTCCACGCTCTACACCGACGAGCAGGTTCTGGAAGCGATGCTGCGCGGCGACGTGCAGATGGCCGCACCGTCACTGTCGCTTTTTGAATCGATCACCAAAGCCTACCGCCTGTTCGACCTGCCATTCATGTTCACCAACATCGAGGCCGTCGACGCGTTTCAGGCCTCCGAGACCGGCCAGAACATGCTGGACGCCATGCAGCGCCGCGGCGTGCAGGGTCTGGCCTACTGGCACAACGGCATGAAGCAGATTTCGGCCAACGTACCGCTGATGGAGCCGACGGATGCCAACGGCCTGAAGTTCCGCGTGCAACCGTCCGAAGTGCTTGTCGCACAGATGGAGGCGCTTGGTGCGTCGCCACAGCCGATGGCGTTTTCCGAAGTCTACGGCGCGCTGCAGACCGGCGTCGTGGACGGGCAGGAGAACACATGGTCCAACATCTATGGCCAGAAGTTCTTTGAAGTGCAGGACGGGATCACAGAGTCCAACCACGGCATCATCGACTATATGGTCGTGTCCTCGGTAGACTTCCTCGACAGCCTTGACGCCGATGTACGCGACCAGCTGCTGAGCATCGTCGACGAGGTGACCGAGACCCGCAACACCGAATCCAGCCGCGTGAACGCAGAAGCGCGTCAGGCGATCATCGACGCCGGCGGCGAAGTGCGCCAGCTGACGCCGGAACAGCGTGCCGCATGGGTCGAAGCGATGAAACCCGTCTGGGAGCAGTTCGCCGACGAAGTCGGTCAGGAGAACATCGACGCGGCCCAGGCAATCAACGACAGCCTCTAGGCCACGTCTGAAAGGATACTTTGGCCCGGCCCGTCGGTCGGGCCAAAGTCACATATACCTGCGGGGGAGGGTGCCATGAGTGCCGGGTATAAATACGAGCCGCAAGGCGGCTTTGCGCGTTTCATCCATGCTTTCGAAGAAAATGCCATCGCACTGGCCCTTGGCCTGATGACGGGGCTCACGTTCGTGAACGTCATCCTGCGCTACGCTTTCAACTCCAGCATCATCTGGTCGCTGGAAGTGGTGCTGGTGCTTTTTGCCTGGCTGGTGCTGTTCGGTATCGCCTACGGGTTCAAGATCACCGCCCACCTTGGCGTGGATGCGCTGGTCAACGTGCTGCCCGCACGGGGCAAACGTATCATGGCGGTGGCGGCCGGTATCCTTACGCTCTTCTATGCGCTGCTGCTGTTCAAGGGGGCCTGGGATTACTGGGCACCGTTCGCAGAATTGCCGCCCACAACCGGTCGCTGGTTCCCCACCGGGTTCAACTGGGATGCGCGCGGCACATCGTATTTCGAGACCGACCAGATTCCGATGCTGTCGTGGCTGCGCTGGCTCGAGGATGCGATCAACTACGGCGACCGCTATGCCAAAATGCCGCGTGTGGTGCCCTACGTCATCCTGCCGATCGCCACGGCGCTGATCCTGTTGCGGGTCGTGCAGGCGTTTGCGCGTGTGCTGCGCGGCACGCAGGATTCGCTCATCGTCTCTCACGAAGCTGAAGAGGCGGTCGAAGAAGCTGCCGCCCTGAACAAAGAGTAATCGCCATGGATGTCATTCTTCTGTTTTCGATGATCATCGGCATGCTGCTGATCGGCGTGCCGATCGCGGTGTCGCTGGGCCTGTCTTCGATCATCTTCCTGCTCGCGTTTTCCGACACGTCGCTCGGTTCGGTCGCGCAGTCGCTTTATCAGGCCATGGCCGGACACTACACGCTGCTGGCGATCCCGTTCTTCGTGCTGGCCTCCAGCTTCATGTCGACGGGCGGTGTGGCCAAGCGGATCATTCGTTTCGCCATCGCCTGCGTGGGTCACCTGCAGGGCGGGCTGGCGATTGCGGGCGTGTTCGCCTGCATGATGTTCGCGGCCCTTTCGGGGTCGTCCCCCGCCACGGTGGTCGCCATCGGCTCCATCGTGATCGCGGCGATGACGCAGGTCGGCTATACCAAGGAATTCGCCGCCGGCGTGATCTGCAACGCGGGCACGCTCGGCATCCTGATCCCGCCGTCCATCGTGATGGTGGTCTATGCCTCCGCCACCGACGTGTCGGTCGGCCGCATGTTCCTGGCGGGCGTGATCCCCGGTCTGCTGGCCGGTCTGATGCTGATGGTGACGATCTATGTCATCGCACGGGTCAAGAACATGCCCAAGGGCGACTGGCTCGGCTGGGGCGAGATTTTCGACAGTTTCCGCGATGCGCTCTGGGGCCTCCTGCTGATCGTGATCATCATGGGCGGTATCTATGGCCACCCCTGGGTGCGGTTCGAGGAAGGGCTGAGCCTGATCTACTGGAAGGGCGGGGCCTTCACCCCGACCGAGGCCGCCGCCGTCGCTGCCGTCTATGCCTATATCGTCGCGACCTTCATCTACCGCGATATGGGGCCGCTGGCCGCACGCGACCTGTCGGATGCCGAAATCTCGGTCCGCAGCATCAACGCGGCCTATGCAGGAACGACCGACAGACGCTCCAGCCTGCTGCGCAAGCCCTGGACGATCGTCACGGCGCTCTGGCACGAAGACACGCGGCGCACGCTGTTCGAGGGCGGCAAGCTGACGATCACGCTGATGTTCATCATCGCCAACGCGCTGATCCTCAAGCACGTGCTGACCGACGAACAGATCCCCCAGCATATCGCAGAGGCGATGCTGGCCGCAGGCCTCGGGCCGGTGATGTTCCTGATCGTCGTGAACGTGATTCTGCTGATCGGCGGGCAGTTCATGGAACCCTCGGGCCTGATCGTGATCGTGGCACCGCTGGTCTTTCCCATCGCGATCGAGCTGGGCATCGACCCGATCCATCTGGGCATCATCATGGTGGTGAACATGGAAATCGGGATGATCACGCCGCCGGTTGGGCTGAACTTGTTCGTGACCTCCGGGGTTGCGGGGATGCCGATGATGAGCGTGGTGAAAGCTGCGCTGCCGTTCCTTGCGGTGCTTTTCGTCTTCCTGATCATGATCACCTATATTCCGATCATCTCCACCTTCCTGCCCACGACGTTCATGGGACCGGAGATCATCACGAACTAGCCTTGATCCAAAGGGGCGCTACCGCGCGTTCCTGATATTGAAAACGGCAGAGGCGACGCATCATTGATGGTGCGTCGCCTTCGTCGTTTTGTGGGATGCCTCCGGCGGGAATATTTTTTGGCAAAGTGATACTAGGCGTTTTCAAGCGCCGTGATGATCGGCGAGAAATCCGCGGCTTTCAGGCTGGCCCCGCCGACGAGCGCACCGTCGACGTCTGCCACTGCAAATATCTCGGCGGCATTGCTGCCCTTGACCGACCCGCCGTAAAGAATGCGCATCCCGTCGCCGTCACTGAAACGTGCGGTCAGGCGGGTGCGGATGTGGCCGTGCACCTCTGCGATCTGGTCAGTCGTGGGCACCTTGCCGGTGCCGATGGCCCAGACGGGTTCATAGGCGATGACGATGTTGGCGGCGGTGGCGGTATCGGGGATGGAACCCGCCAGTTGCCGGTCGATTACGTCGAGCGTGGTGCCACCCTCGCGCTCCTCCAGCGTCTCGCCGATGCAGATCACCGCGATCAGGCCCGCGTCGTACGCGGCCCGCGATTTGGCGGCGACGGTGGCATCATCCTCGCCGTGATCGGTGCGGCGTTCGGAATGGCCGGTCAGCACCGCCGTGGCCCTGGCATCGGCCAGCATCTGCGCGCTGATATCGCCGGTATGCGCGCCCGACACATTTGCGTGGCAATCCTGCCCGCCGACTATCAGCGCGTGGTTTTCTCCGGTGTGGCACATCTGCGTGATCAGCGTGGCGGGCGGGCAAAGCAGCACGTCGACCTGCGGGTCGGGGTGTGCAGACATAAGCGCCGCGACCTCGGCCAGGCTGGCGGTGGTGCCGTTCATCTTCCAGTTTCCGGCGGCGAGTTTGCGGCGCATGGGACTGTCTCCTGTTGTCTGCGACGTGGCTATCAGACGGGAGGGGGCTTGCAAAGGCAACGGCGGGTGGGCATGTGCGGCGCAACAACGGCAGGAGGCCCCCATGATCCCGCGTATCGACGCCGCAGCCCTGATCGACCCGACGCACCCCGGCCACCGGATCGCGGCGCAGGATGCGTTGCGCGGGGCAACCGACATCGGTTTCCTGACCGTGCATGGCACGCCGATCGACACCGCCGCCGTGCGCGACGTGATCGCGGCCTACCGCGCATTCTTTCACCTGCCAGCGACGGCGAAAGAGGCCGTGAACATGGCGCGGACCGGATCGAACAGGGGCTGGGGGGCGTCGGGGTCCGAACAGGTCGACCCGGAGGCCAACCCCGATTACAAGCAGGTGTTCGACTGCGGTTTGCCCGCATCGCGCTGGGGGTCCGTGCCGCGACCCGATCTGCCCGCCTATGCACCGAACGTCTGGCCTGACATGCCAGCGGGCTTTGCCGATTCCCTGCGTGCCTACTATGACCGCGCGACCGGTTTCGCGCTTGATCTGCTCTGCGCGATCGCCGATGCGGCGGGGGAGAATGGGGACTATTTCCGCGACAAGTTCAGCCATCCGATGGCGCTTCTGCGCGGCAACTACTATCCCAAGCGGCCGGCATGGGCGACGGACAGGGATTTCGGCATCGCGACGCATACCGATTACGGCTGCCTCACGCTGCTGGCGACCGACGGATCGCCCGGGCTGGAGGTGCGCAGGCGCGGGGGCGGCTGGATCCCGCTGTCGGCCCCGCCGGGCGAATTCATCATCAACTTCGGCGAGATGCTGGAGATGTGGACGGCAGGGCGTATCAAGGCGACACCGCACCGGGTGATCGGCACCGCGCAGGAACGCATTTCGGTGCCGCTTTTCTTCAATCCCAACCACGATGCGAATGTTGCACCGGCAGGCAAGCCGCCGATCCGCGCGGTCGATCATCTGCAAAAGCGGTTCGACGAGACTTATCTGCATCTGAAAGATGCAAGGCGCTGAATTCTAGAGATGATCCAGCGCGCGCCGCGCCCAGTCGCAGGCCAGTTCCGGGTCGTCTAGCGCGTCCTCGGGCAGGGTCCAGTAGCCCATGGAGCGGCCGTCCTCCATCGCGAAGATGCGCGATCCGGCGGCTTCAATCTCTTGCGCGAAGTCATCCTTGGCCTTGAGGTAGATCACGCCGTCGCTGCTCAGGATCGCGAAGATCTGGCCCGCGTGGTAGATCGACAGCCCGCCCATCATCTTGCGCTTGCTCAATGACCCGAGATCGGAAAACAGCTCCATCGCGAAGTCGATCTCGTCGTCGGAGACACTCATTTCGCGGCCAGCTTTTCGTCGAACTTGATCGACTCGCCGCAGCCGCAGGCATCGACGACATTGGGGTTGCGGAACTTGAAGCCGCTTTCCAACAGGCTGATTTCATAGTCGATTTCGGTGCCGAAAAGGAACATCTGCGCCATCGGCGCGATCATCACGCGGGCCCCGTCCTGTTCGACGACCTCGTCGTTGGCATCCACCTCGGTCACATAATCCATGGTGTATTCCATGCCCGCGCAGCCGCCTTTCTTCACGCCGATACGCAGGCCCTGGTGGCCGTCCTTGGCCATCAGTTTCGCGATCTGCTTCGCGGCGCGATCAGTGATGGTGACGGCCTGCTTTCCGGGGATACCGAACATCTTTCGTCTCCTTTTCCGCCCCAGAAATCAGGGGCTTGGCCTCACATGAAGCCGAGTTCCAGCCGTGCTTCGTCGGACATCATTTCCATGCCCCATTGCGGTTCGAACACCATTTCGACGTCGACCTGCTTGACACCGGGCAGCGGTTCGACCGCGTCGGCAACCCAGCCCGGCATCTCGCCCGCCACAGGACAGCCGGGAGCGGTCAGCGTCATGATGACGTTCACCGCGTTATCATCCTTGATGTCGATGGTGTAGATCAGGCCGAGGTCGTAAATATTCACCGGAATTTCAGGGTCATAGACGGACCGGATCGCCTGCACGACATCCTCGTAAAGCGGGTGATCCGTGGTCGATGGCGCGATCATCGGGGTGCCTTCGAGAGGGGGCGTGGCGTCGTTCATCTGGGCTGTCCTGCTATTCCTGAGTCGTTATATAGGAATTGCCGGCAAGGCGGTAAAGGCCCGCAAATCGGACCGTATAATTTGCGTGCACAGCGCGTGCACCGGGCGTGCACCGGTTTTCGCCTTGGCATTGATCGCCGGTTCGGGGCATATCGCGGCCATGACCGCATTTTCTTTCGCCCTGAGCGCCACCGACGGCAAGGCCCGCACCGGCGTAATCCGCACGCCGCGCGGCGACATCCGCACGCCGGCCTTTATGCCCGTCGGCACCGCGGCCACCGTGAAGGCGATGTTGCCCGAGAGTGTGGCGGCCACCGGTGCGGATATTCTGCTGGGGAACACCTATCACCTGATGCTGCGCCCGACGGCGGAACGGATCGACCGGCTGGGCGGGCTGCACAGTTTCATGAACTGGGACAAGCCAATCCTGACCGACAGCGGCGGGTTTCAGGTGATGAGCCTTGCCGGGCTGCGCAAGCTGACCGAGGACGGCGTCACGTTCAAAAGCCATATCGACGGATCGAAGCATTTTCTGTCGCCCGAAACCTCCATGGAAATCCAGAGGCTGCTGGGATCCGATATCGTGATGTGTTTCGACGAATGCCCGGCATTGCCCGCGGACCGCGCCCGGCTGAACGACAGCATGCAGATGTCGATGCGGTGGGCCGCCCGGTCAAAGGATGCGTTCGGAGACAGGCCCGGCCACGCGCTCTTCGGCATCCAGCAGGGCGGGCTGGAGGAAGACCTGCGCGCGGAAAGTGCTCAGGCGCTGATCGATATCGGCTTCGACGGTTACGCCGTCGGCGGGCTGGCCGTGGGCGAGGGACAGGAAGCGATGTTCTCCTGTCTGGATTTCGCGCCCGATCAGTTGCCGGTGGACAAGCCGCGCTATCTGATGGGGGTGGGCAAACCCGATGATATCGTCGGTGCCGTCAAGCGCGGCATTGACATGATGGACTGCGTGCTGCCAAGCCGATCAGGGCGTACCGGGCAGGCGTTCACGCGGCATGGCGTGGTGAACATCAAGAACGCGCGGCACATGGACGACCCGCGTCCGCTGGATGAAAACTGCGCCTGTCCGGCCTGTTCGAGCTATTCGCGGGCCTACCTGCATCATGTGTTCCGGTCTCAGGAGATGATCTCGGGCATGCTGCTGACATGGCATAACCTGCGGTATTTTCAGGACATCATGGCCGGGATGCGCGATGCGATCGCCGCTGGCACCTTCGCCGCGTGGGAGGCAGATTTTCACGGCAAGCGCGCGCAGGGTGATATCGACTCGATTTAGGGGATCGACCTGTCACGACCCGCAGTGCGGCGGATTGCAGACCGGGATGCGCGGTGCGGGTTTCTGGTGAATTGCCCGGTCGGTTGTGCCATGGTTTCCGCATTCAGTTTTCGGCATTTTCAGAAGCGGGCGCGGATTATGAAACAGACGGACGATCATATCGGCTATGTCTCCGGGGATAATTCTCCGGTCTCTTTGATCGCAGCATTGGTCACGGGCGGGATCGGGCTGGCGCTGGTCTATGCGGGGACACGCATGTTCGGGCTGCGCGACGGCTACGTCTTCGGGGTGCCGTTTTTGCTGGTGGCGGCGTTCTTTTTCTGGATCGCATATACCGTGCTCTATTCCGCGTTCGGCAAGACGATGCGACTTTATGCCGAGCGGATCGTCAAGACCGGCGGCACGTTCAGCAAAACCGTCCCACTGGGCGACACACCGCGCGGCGGCACCTATGATACGACCCGCTCCGTCGGGTCGGCGCAGCCGGGAGAGCGGCGCGTGCGGCGCGATGTGACGGAGTTCTACGTCTGGGATGCGGAGCGGAAGAAGGCGGTCAATGTGCTGATCACACCGCGCCGCGCGCCGCGCATGGCAAATTTCGCACGCGATTTTGCCGAAATGACCGGCGGCACGGTGGAAGAGTTGACCAAGGACACGCAATCGAGCAGCGACAGGCCGGATACGGCGCACTGGGCAAAAGCATCCGGGTGAGAGCGCGCGCAGCCTCAAATCGCGCCGTTGTGATCCCCCTCTTGCGGGGGTTTGTCCCTGCCCGCCGATTGCACGATAATGCCGCGATCGGATACCTTCGCAGGAGTGCGCACCCATGTTTCGTAATGCCTTGATCTGTGGCCTGATATCGTGTGTGTGCGCTGCACCCGTCGTGGCCGAGGAAGAGGTGGCACCCTGGGACCATCCCGCGCTGGAGGCCCTGTCGGACGCGGAATATGATGCCGTCCTGTCGCGGGTGGCCGAAAGGCTGGATGCCGTCGACGACGGCACCGCGACCCTTGAAGATGTGGTCTTTGCGTTCTCCGAGATCGAGTTCCTGCTCTTCAAATCCATCGTGCCCGACTATGAGCTTGAGAGCTTCGACATTTGCGATCTTGGCGCGGCGGGCCGCATCCTCGGGCTGGAAGGAACGCTGGGCGGTGACGACTGGACGATGACGATCACGCGCCATTACGTCACCCACAAAGGTATCCTGATCCCCAAGGATGCCGACGAGACGATCATCCCGAGCCTGCCGGCACGGCTGGACCGGCGGCGCGGGGGCTATGATGTCTTTATCGATGGGCGCATCGTGCCGGACGAGGTCCGCTGGCAGGAGCCGGGCGACATCGGTGTGGATGTGAGTGTCGACGTGGCTTTTGCCGGCGCGCAGGACTTGCGGGACAGTATCGAGGTGGTGCAGGATTGCGAGCTTGAGGATATGCCGACCATGATCGCGGAGCGCACTAGCAACCGTGGGCAGGAGATGATGATCCTGTGGCCGCAGACGCCCGACGACATCATCGGCCTGATGCAGACGCAGGTGCAGGATGCAGTGGCGACATATCACTTCCAGATGACGCGCTGACCCGGTAACCGCAAAATCCCATGTCATGACGTAAAGCGATCTTCACTTTCGTGACCTAAAGGAATGCGTGGAAAATTCACGGATCGGGATGATTTGACCGGTTGCGCAGCCCTGCGCGACAGGTCATTTTGGCGCAACCCCGATGCACAAGGGATTGAAAAACGCGGGCAGGACACACAACTGCTTGTTCGTAGAGAGGAGACGGCCATCGCTGCCGCCAAGCGGGGCATAGCCGTCTGCCAATATAAGGAAAAGAGCATGCAAGAACGTCTCAGTTCATCCTACCCCGTCCTGCCGTTGCGCGACATTGTGGTATTTCCCCATATGATCGTGCCGCTGTTCGTGGGGCGCGACAAATCGGTCCGCGCCCTCGAAGAGGTGATGCAGGACGACAAGCAAATCCTGCTGTCCAGCCAGATGGACCCTGCGGAGGACGAACCGCAGACCGGTGGCATCTACCGCGCCGGCGTGCTGGCCAACGTGCTGCAACTGCTGAAACTGCCCGACGGTACCGTGAAGGTGCTGGTCGAGGGCCGCGCCCGCGTGCGGATCACCGATTTCATCGAGAACGACAGCTTTTTCGAGGCCTCGGCCGAATACCTGACCGAAATGCCGGGCAACGAGGATGAGATCGCAGCCCTCGTGCGGTCTGTCGCGTCAGAGTTCGAGCGCTACGCCAAGGTGAAAAAGAACATCCCCGAAGAGGCGATGGCCGCGATCAGCGACGCGACGGAGCCTGCGAAACTGGCCGATCTGGTCGCAGGGCATCTGGGTATCGAAGTCGCGCAGAAACAGGAATTGCTGGAAACGCTATCCGTGTCGGAACGTCTGGAGAAGGTCTATGGCCTGATGCAGGGCGAGATGTCGGTGCTGTCGGTCGAGAAAAAGATCAAGACCCGCGTGAAATCCCAGATGGAACGCACGCAGCGCGAGTACTATCTGAACGAACAGATGAAAGCGATCCAGAAGGAGCTGGGCGACGGCGAGGAGGGCGAGGGTGAAATGGCCGAACTCGAAGCCCGCATCGCCGAGACCAAGCTGTCCAAGGAAGCGCGCGAAAAGGTCGATGCGGAGCTGAAAAAGCTCAAGAATATGTCGCCGATGTCGGCGGAGGCGACGGTGGTGCGCAACTACCTCGATTGGATCCTGTCGGTGCCGTGGGGCAAGAAATCCCGCACCAAAAAGGACCTGCGCGCCGCACAGAAGGTGCTGGACGACGACCACTACGGGCTTGAGAAGGTCAAGGAACGGATCGTCGAGTATCTGGCCGTACAGCAGCGGTCGAAAAAGCTGAAAGGTCCGATCATGTGCCTTGTCGGCCCTCCGGGCGTGGGCAAGACCTCGCTGGGTAAGTCGGTTGCCAAGGCCACGGGGCGCGAATTCATCCGTATCTCGCTGGGCGGCGTGCGCGACGAAAGCGAAATTCGCGGTCACCGCCGGACTTACATCGGGTCCATGCCCGGCAAGATCATTCAGGCGCTGAAGAAGGCGAAGACGACGAACCCGCTGATTTTGTTGGATGAGATCGACAAGATGGGCCAGGATTTCCGTGGCGACCCCGCGTCGGCCATGCTGGAGGTGCTGGATCCCGAACAGAACAGCACGTTCGTCGATCACTACCTCGAGGTGGAATACGACCTGTCGAATGTCATGTTCCTGACTACGTCGAACTCCTACAACATGCCCGGGCCGCTTCTGGACCGGATGGAGATCATCCCGCTGTCGGGCTACACCGAAGACGAGAAGCGCGAGATCGCGCGCCAGCACCTGCTGCCCAAGGTGATGAAGAACCACGGGCTGAAGCCACGCGAGTTCAGCGTCTCCGACGACGCGCTGACGGCGATGGTACGGGTCTATACCCGCGAGGCCGGCGTGCGGAACCTGGAGCGGGAACTGGCCAAGGTCGCCCGCAAGGCGGTCACCAAGATTGTGAAGAAAGAGCTGGAAACTGTTGAAGTGACGGCGGAAAACCTCTCCGACTACCTTGGCGTGGAGAAGCACCGCTTCGGTCTGGCCGAGGAAACCGACCAGATCGGTGTCGTCACCGGGCTGGCCTGGACGAGCGTGGGCGGAGAACTGCTGAACATCGAGGCGCTGCGCCTGCCGGGCAAAGGCCGGATGAAAACCACCGGCAAGCTGGGCGATGTGATGAAGGAAAGCATCGACGCCGCGTCAAGCTATGTCCGGTCCATCAGCCCCAAGATCGGGGTGAAGCCGCCGAAGTTCGACACGCTCGACATTCACGTGCACGTGCCGGACGGTGCCACACCGAAAGACGGGCCGAGCGCCGGTCTGGCAATGGTGACCTCCATCGTGTCGGTGCTGACCAAGATCCCCGTACGCAAGGATATCGCCATGACCGGCGAGGTATCCCTGCGCGGCAATGCAATGCCGATCGGCGGGTTGAAAGAGAAGCTGCTGGCGGCGCTGCGCGGCGGTATCACCACCGTGCTGATCCCGCAGGACAACGCCAAGGACCTGCCGGACATCCCCGACAACGTGAAAGAGGGGCTGACCATCATCCCCGTCAGCCACGTGTCGGAGGTGCTGGAACACGCGCTGGTGCGCAAGCCGGAACCCATCGAATGGGACGAGGCGGCGGAAGAGGCCGCGGCGGCCAAGGCGGCCCTGACCAAAGGCGGCGACACACCGGGTGCTGTCGCGCATTGAGCGGGTCACCGTCAGTGAATAGAAAGGAAGGGCGCGGACATGATCCGCGCCCTTTTTGCATCTGCAAGACCGGTGACTTGCGGTCGTGCAGACGCCTCTCCGTGGTGGATCAGTCCGCGCGCCGCATCTCCAGCCCGAGCATGTCGTAGTTCACGGCGTAGAAGCCGTTGTCCATCGTCACCACCGCCTCTGGCGTGTGCAGCAACACGTCCTGCGCCATCACGCCCTCATAGACGGTCGTGTCGCCGAGATAGCTGAACGTATAGAGCGGCAGACCGTCGGCCGTCTCGCCGATGCGGGTGATATCGTGCTTCAGGCGGATGTCGCTGGCGTTGCCGACGTTGCCCGGTATGGGCGCGGGGGCGATGGGTGCCGCAGCGCCGCCGTTGGTGGCCCCGCTGCTGTTGGCTGCGGCGACGAGTGCGAGAAAGATCAACGGAACGATATAATCGCTCGCCGATGACGCGGGTGCGTCTTCGATGATGATCATCGGTTCCTCGACCTGCGGGGCAAGGCCCCCGGCCTGTGCGGTGCCGGCCATCGCCAGCGATGTCGCCAAGCAAAAATGTGTCAATGATTTCATGTGAACCGCCCTCCAGATCGGTTGTAATGCGACCACTTTAGACCAGCGGCGCCGTGGATTTCATCACCCAGATGGGGGCTGCACCGCGAAATTCCCCCGTCGCTGCATGGTTTCGCCACAGTTGCATGGCACATCGCGGGCAATCTGGTAGCATAAACCAAACACGGAGGTGGATCATGGCAGGCAAGTCAGACGACAAGGACGGCAAGGACGGCACGGTAAAACTGACGGCAGTAAAACCCGGGAAATCCGGCCCGCCGCCCGTGGCGAAAGTGGCCGCCGCGCCGAAAGCGGCAGTCGTGAAACCGGTCGTGGTCGGCGGTACCGAGGGCAAATCGGCCGGTGCCACCCCAAAAACCCGCCGGATCAAGAAACCCGATTTCTTCGATCTGGTCATGGCGAAGGGCGATCTGAAGAAAAATCAGGCCAAACCTGCAGTCGAGGCCGCGATCGAGGTGATCGCCGAGGCGCTGGCGGCGGGCGACGAGTTGCACCTGCCGCCATTGGGCAAGCTGAAAGTGCAGAACGTCAAGGACGTCGGCAGCGGGGCCAAGGCCTATACGCTGAAACTGCGCACGCCCAAAGAGTTCTGACGCCCTGCAAAACGGGACTTGCAGAGACCGCGACAGGGCGCTAAATCCACGCGGAAGGGCGATTAGCTCAGTGGTAGAGCGCTTCGTTCACATCGAAGATGTCGGGAGTTCGAATCTCTCATCGCCCACCATATTACACTAGCGTTTTGCGGAAATTTACAATGTGCTCTCCGGTTCATTGAACCTAGCTCCTTGCTTTCTTGATCGTGGTGAAGTTCAGAATATCCGCCGCATCCTGCATGTGTGACGGAGCATAACGTGCGTATACGCGCTCTGTCGTTTGCGTATTGCTGTGGCCCAGATACTGACTGACCTTGGACATAGGAACGCCCGCGCTGACCATGTGCACGGCAGCGGTATGCCGCAAGGTGTGGATTGTCACGTCAGTCAGGCCAGACCGTTCAACGGCCTTCGAAAAGCCCGTGCGGATTTTTTTGACTCGTCCGCCAGCGTATTCGATCACATAGTCCGAAAGCGCAGCGTCGTATGCCGTCCGCAATGCGGTGCGGGTCATGCCGTTCATCGGCACTATAGCGCGTCCTTTACGTGTCACCGCGTCGGGCAGGCGCAGGTTGATAGTGCCGCTATCAAAGTCCACCCGGTCCCATTCCAAATCAAGGATTGCGCCGACGCGGCAAGCGGTTCCAAGCATCAAGATAATCGCCAAGCGAATGTGCGGTGTAGTTGTAGCGCCGATCAGCTTGTCAATTTCGTCACGATCAAGAAAGCGGTCCTTTGGCATCGGTTTTGCTGGACGCCAGATATGCGGTGCGCGTTCGATCATGCGATCCCGCTCTGCAAATCGCATCGCACTCCGCAAGTGGCCCAGCTCCGTATGGATCGAACCTTGGCTGATACCGTGGTCTCGGCGCTTGCGGTCGTAATCTATACAAAGCGCGCGTTCAATCTGGTCGGGCCTCAAATGCCCGAAGTGCTCCAGTATCGACTTGCCAGTGTATTTCAGCGTCGTTGCAGTGGGGCGATTGCCCAGGCTGTCGATGTAGCCATTCCAGCAAGTCATGACTGTTGCCTGTCCCGTCGGTTTATTTTTGCTCCGATAGACATCTATTGCTTCCGCCTCTGCTTCCTTTCGGGTGCGTGCCGCAAGCTGATAGCGCAGTCGCTTACCGTTTTCGTTCCGCCAATAGACGCTGAATCCACCCCGCAGGCGTCCGATACTGATTTCCGACATTCGTAGTCCTCCACTGCTTTCGCGGGGATTCGATAGAGTTTTCCTAGGCGGAAATGCTCGATTTCACCGGACCCGCACATATTGCGGACCATGGTTGCACTGACACCCCAGCGCATAGCAAGGGTGTCTGGCGTGAACGGACGATCCATCAAGCCACCTCCATCACGTTCTGGTGGATCACGCGATCCCCGGCGGGGTTGAATTGCTTGGGGATCATGCGGGTCATGGGGTGGTCTCCGCTTTGATCGGCATTGTGTGGCTCTCGATCAACCATGCGCACGTTGCCGCTTTAAGTTCGTGCGGCGGTTCAAAAGAAGACATCAGTGCGCGCAGAGCCGTATGGAACGCTGCATGGTCCGTTCCGGGTTTCAGCGTGAGGCCGTGGTCGGATAGTTTGCCGCCTTCGAAGAACAGCGCCGAGAAAACGGCGACACCCTTGCCGCGCCCGCGACGGAATTCTTCAGGAATATCTTCCATCGCCGGATAGTCCACCAAGCGCGCACCAAAAGCAGAATCAAGCGTTGAGAATTGTTTGATTTCGAATTGCTGCGTCATGCCGCGCCCTCCCCTTCGGTGGCTTGGGCGAGGAGGGTTTTCAAAATTTCGAGAAGCCATGCGCGGGCGGGAAAAGTGCTTTCGGACATACAGTTTCTTTGCCTATGTGGCGCTAATCTCGGATTCCAGATCAATGCTTGAGCGCCGCCGAACCCGCTACTCCTCAACTCCCAAGACATGCCCGGCAGCACCGCCTCATGCAGCGCCACGGCAGCGTGGAGCGATCCTCGAAAGGCTTCTGCTGGATACCCCTCTTGATGAACATGCCCGGAGAAAATGAAGTGCGATAGCTTGTGTTCAAACTGCCCCGCCATAACACCTGCAATCATCACCCGCAGTGCATCGGTCCTATCCATCGGTGTCTCCTTTCAGGACGGCGTGGGCGATGCTCTCGATCTTTGCCACGTCGCCTTCATTAAAGTTCCGGCGATACCGCCCCATGTCGTTATCGTAGGAGTGGCAATCGGCGCGATAGGTGGAAATGCTCTGCAGCGCCCGCTCCAATTCATTGATCCACGCCACCAGCAACGCGCGAGCGATGCCAATTTTCGGCTCTGATGATACCCGTGACGCAAGCGCGTTCTGTATTTCCACATGACCGGCGGCGCGTTCTTTCCATGCATCCCGGCGGCGAGTCATTTCCTCTAACGCCCTCTCTAACTCCGCGATCTCTGCATCCTTGGCGTCGGACAGGTCGGCGCGAATGTATTCGGTGCCACCAAATCCTACGGTGATCGACCATCCACCAAACCTGTCCCAGCTATCGTATCCAGGCTTGGTCCATATCCGCTCCGGCGCGTCTGTGTTGGGGTTACTGGTCATGGGGGTGGCTCCGTGCTGCAATCATGGCGTCGGCCATCTCGTAAGCCCAAATCGCTGTCGCTGGCGTCGACAGCGACCATTGGCTGTCCCCAAGAGCGCCGGCTATGCACTGCCCCGCGAACCAGTCGCGCAAACTCATGCCTTCAAAGCCTTCCTGCCAATCCGTGTGTGGTCTCGGGAACGCTGGCCCGCCATCCTTGGAATCCATCACGCACCGCCCTTCATCGCCCATGCGCAGACATGCGCAGGCGGGGTAACGTCGATCAGGCGAGAACCCGGAATGACGATCCCATCGGGCGTGACCTCGAAGTGCGACCACGGCGGAATGGGCCGGTATGTCGGTGGCTTGGGGAGGGTTGGGGTTTTCATCACAGATCCCCTTCATCGACGACGTAGGGAGCCGCGGCTTCCTTCACGGGCCGCTCGAGCGACACCATTGCGTTGACGATGTTCCGGAAGTCCATCAACTCGCGCAGCGCGAAACAGACTTCGGTCGTCATTTCTCGCTTTTCATCGTCTGGCAACGAATCCCAGTGCGCCTCCAGTATTTGGGATTTTGTTATGGCCAGCATCATTTTTGACTCGTGGCTTTGTTCTCTTGGCATGGTAGTTTCCTTTCAAAATTCAATCGTGCCGGTCAGCGCGCCGATCCGGGCCTTCACCCATGGCTCGAACGTGTAGTCCGGGCCAAACTGCGCCTCCCAAGCCTTCTGCCCGTTGTGGAATCCGGTGATGTGTTCATCGCCGGGGTAGGGTTGCAGCTTGTTGTGGTGGCTGTGGCAGAGGGGCATGGTTTTTTTCGTCGCTGACACGGCGTGATCCGTAGCGACCGCTCTTGAAGTGGTGCACTTCGGTTGGTGCGTTCTGCGTCCGACCCATCAGGAAACACGCAGCGCACGGAAGCTGTGCTACCATCGCCATGTAGACGGTCCCGGCCTTGCCAGCGTCTGATTTCCGGTGTGCGGCCTTCTTGAGCGACACCTGACGCATCCGCTTGCGGGGTGGTTTCGAGGCCTTGGCGGGCTTCTGGTGAACGGGCTGTCGGGTGAGGTTCATCACGCAAACCCCAGCATCTGATTGACTGCGTGATCCATGTCTCCCGCCTGCCAGTTGGTCAGAAATTCCCGCAGAATTACGTCAAGCACATCGCTGTAGAGGCTGTGAAACTCGGTCTCATCCATCTTCGACCAAGCGATGGACTTGGGTGAAACGCGCACTTCACCGGACGGGGTAAGGTCCGCCTCGTAGTGACCGGCCCTCACGATCACATACCGGCGGAACATATCGCGGCTGGTCGTGACCTTGCCCCATTTGGATTCGATCTCGGGCCACTCGTGATTGCTGTATGCCACGTCAAGCATCGCGAAGAATTTGCGGTGAAACTTGCCGTTTCGCGGCTGCGACACCTTGGCATTCACAGGTCTGCCAATGCCGATTTTCGCCAGCATTTCGGCGGCGTCCGCCGTGGCGGGGGATAGCCCCTGCGGGGTGCGGGTCATGTGTATGTCGGCCATTACGCGGATTCCTGATCAGACTTGGGAAGGGCGTCGATCTTGTCGCTGTATGCCTTTGTCACCTCGTTCTGCATGGGTTCAGGCAGTTCATCGCGCAGGGCGACGATGTTTTCGCGGGTCCACCATTCCTTCAATTCATTTGCTGAATTGGCCTTGGATACGTTCGACTTGATGAAATCGCGCACCGCCGCTGGCGTTCTTTCCTGTTTCGGCACACCAACCTCCCGGTTGGCCTTGTCTTTTTCGTAAAGCGCTAGCCCGAACGTGTTTCCAAACGTCCGCAGCGCCCGCTTGAGTGCGTCTGTTTCGGCTTCCTTTACCGCGCTCTCGATCACGTCGCCCGCGTTTTCTGGCTTTCCGTTGCCAACGCCGACAGCCAAGCCCTCGCGGATCACACCATCCACATTCACCCGAACGGCGCACAGAAACGAGCATCGCAGTTGCTCATACGGCCCGTTGCTGCCGGAAAGCTGTTCGACCTTCATGTGTGTTTGCTCAAGTCGTTCGACGGTGTAGGACCATCCGTTGAAACCAAATATGCGGTTTGCCTCACGGATCACGTGCAGTCCGTCCACGTATTCGCCAAACTTGCCCTTGGGCGGGGGCTTGATCGCGGCGGGGTTCAAAGGTGCCGCGAGCGCCTTGCTGACTTCATCCCAATCCATCATTTCACCCTCACGGAAACGCCGGGTTCACCGGTGACCAGTTCCGCACCGGGAACGTCCACGCCAGCCTCAAGCTGGGCTTTAATCGCGGCGTTATCCGGCACCGTATTGCAAAGCTGGCGCGGCACTTCGGTGTCATTGATGATGGAAAGGGACTGACGGGGTTTCAGCCTCGAAACGGTCGCAATTGTGTGTGCGATCTTAGCCTGACCGGTCGCGTCGAGCAGCTTGCCAAGACCCTTGTTGATCGCAGTCACCTGATCGGCGTGACGTTTGGCGCGGGCCGTGTATGTCGCAGCAATGGCCTTGTTGGCCTTTTCGATTTCCTGCGCCTCAACGCGCGACTTCACCAGATGCTCAAGCATGTCCATCGCGTCGGTTTCGCCGTCCAGCGTATCCAGAAATGTCTGGTCGTCAAAATCCTCGCCAAGCATGTCGCGAATGGTGGCGGACACGCTCTTGATGACTTCGATGTGATTATGCACATTCATGGTGGTATCCTTTCCTTGTGAGCGGTCGGTGCGGCTCTGAATTTCTCAGGCTAATCGGCGTCCAACCTTCGCACCTTCCGCGTTCACCCCTTTTCAGGGATAGTTGAGCCAAGCCGACAGCAGCGACCCGGCGATGTAAGCCAGCCCCGGCCCCATGATGCCCCAGAAGGCATACCAAGCGCGGTCTGCGGGGGTCACAGAACCACCCCTGCCAGCAGGGTCACGGACGCGACGACGACAAAGATCAGGAAGCCGATGGCCACGCGACGGCGGCGATTGTCTGCCGCGATCCGGTCGGCGTTTTGCGCTTCCAGCATCCGAGCAAAGTGTGGTTGTCCGTTCATGTCACTCTCCAATCTTCGTGGCGTCATGGCGGGGGCGGCATGTATCGACATCGCACCCCATTTCAAATTCCGTGCGCGCTTCCAGAAATGCGATCCAGTCAGCCCGTGACGGCGGAACGGCGATCTTGCGCAGGGCAGCGTCGATCCCGCTGTCCTCTGGCCCCCGGCGGTCGGGTGTGGGTGCGCCGCCGGGGGACTTTCCCGCTTGGCCGTGAGTGGCGCGGGTGTGGGGGAAGGGGGTGGTCATGTCACCAAGTCCGCCATGACAGCCTCAGCCCAAGAGGACTCGGCCCACGCTTTCTCTGCGGCTTTGATGGTCTCCTCACCAAGCAGCGCGACCATGGCGGCGCGGGGCAGGTCCAAGCGACCGACATATGCGCTGACGAGGACGACATCGCTCTCGACGTATGCAGGCGAGCCGTCGCCATCTTGAAACCGGGTGACCTCGACCAGTAGATTGCACACGCAATCCTCCAGCACTTCACCGCTCACGTGATCGTGGAAATGCATGTAAGTCGTCACGTTCGCGACCGGAGCCTTGGCAAGCATTGCTTGAGCGTTGGCCGCGAGGTTCTCGAAAATGGTGTGCGTGTTCATCGTCTATCTCCTGCGCCGTCCTTACGGGCGGTGACCCTTGAAAAGGCGTGGAAGCAAAACCGTGCTGGAACGCCGTTTTGGCTTTGCCGGGGTCCCGCGCGGCGCATGTGGCGCTTTCTGGGAATCCACGACGTTCTTTGTTTGGTCCGTGGCGATCCGCGCTGATTGCGCGTCGTAGTAGTCCGGGTCCACGCCGAGCCACGCTGCGTTCATTTTCTGTGCTGTGTTCACCGTCTATCTCCTATGCGGCGAAAGCAGAGACGCTCTCGCGAGCGGCCATAGCGGCGCGATCCGTCCTGACGGCGTAACTGCGCCGACGGTTGATGTAGATGGAGGCAAAGCCTTCGATCACGCTCAACTCACCGCGACCAAGGACGCGCGGGACGTTGTGTGGAATTTCCACATCCCCACCGTCAGCCGCGGTCATGCGACCTTCTACGGACATCCGTTGCGCCTCATCGGCGGGAACACCAAACAACGCCAAGCGGCGGGCGATGTATCTGGATACTGCGGGTCTCATTGCCATCGTCTATCTCCGTGCAGCGGGGTGCTGCATTGGGGATAGGTATGCATGACGCATAGAAACTTGTCAATGCGAATTGCATAGAAATATGCGGTAGGTTCGACTTTTTGAAATGCAGGGAATCGCGCGCACAAAAAAACCCGCCGGTCAGGGCGGGCTTGAAGCAGAATCTAGGTTCGGTCTGATCTTAAAGCGGCGTGATCAAGCCTCGAATTTGGTCAAGGGAAACAACCGTCATTCTCCGTCACACCTTTCCCCCCGCCCAAAGCACCTTGCCGATCACCTCGACTTCACCTCGCGGCCATTCTTGCGGCGGATACAGTTCCCGGTTGTCGGACAGGATCGTGATGCTATCCGGCTTCGCTGACCGGGTGACGCGCTTGACGTGCAGCGTTCCACCGAATTGCAAGACGAACAGGCCATCAAAACTTAGGTCGCGCTTACTGGCATCCAGCATCACGATATCATCGTCGTGCAGCGTGGGCAGCATGGAGTCGCCCTTGACGCTGATGATAGCCAGGTCGCGCGGGTTCGCGCGCGTCAGCTTGCTAAGGTATCCGGGCGGAAATGCAAGTGAATGCGAAACGGCCTCGTAATCGTCCACAACGCTTCCATGTCCTGCGCTGGCGGAAATGTCGAACACCGGCACTAAATCAGACCCCTCGCTCGCATCAACGGCGCTTTCGACCTGTTGCGGCTTCTGTTGACCAAAGAGTAGCCAGTCAGGCTGCACACGGAACGCTCTGGCGTATGTTTCGGCGGCATCGACTGTAATTCCCCGAGAGCCGTTTTCGTGCCCGGCGTAGGTCGGATAAGACCAACCGTGCCGCTCTGCCGCTGCCGCTGCCGTTTTGAATCCAGCCTTCTTACGGGCATCTCTTAAGCGTTCGTAGTTTTCCATCAGGGCTTTCTATCCGAAACAGCTATGCAATAGGCATTGACCTTCGGATTGCTGTGATGCATATATCTATGCATGGAGCATATCACTCATATTTGGCCTACGCCTGCGGCCCTGGCTGCTGCGCTGAATGCGCCCTATCAAACTGTCGCTGCATGGAAGCGGCGTGGCACTATTCCAGCAACTTACGACTTCCGGCTGATCGACGCCGCGAAGGCGGAGGGCAAGTCTCTGACCCTTGAAGAACTGGCTCGGGCGCGATGCAAAGAAAACGAGGCCGCGCCATGAACGCGGCCCCGTCTCCATCTGACTTCCAAGTTTCTTGCTCACACCAGAAACTTAGGAACCAACCCATGAAAAATCTTGCAGATTGTGCGGGCGACAACGTTTCGTCGGCCCGTCGCGCCTTCGCCGCTCTTCTTTGGCGGGCCTTTCCGTCACCGTCCGAACACGACCTGTCGCACAAGGCGGCACGGGTTTTGGACGTATCGCCCCGGCAGGTCATCAACTGGCTGCGGTGCGAAAACAGCGCGGCAATTCACTACCTTTTCGCCGTCGCTGCCCTTGCTGGCGCGGAACTGGTTTTCGACAGGATCGAGGGGCGGAAATGAAGCCCCTCAGCTATGCCCTTGCCCGCTTCTATGAGGCCCGGTCACGCCGGGCTTTGCGTCGGTATTTCGCCCTCAAGGACCTAGCGGAAAAATATTTCCGGAGGGTGGGGCTATGACCGGCGGGGGCGATTGCTACCTATACTGCATCGAGTGCGTCGGCGAGGTCGTTGGCAAGGTCGGCATCACTGGAAACCCGGCTTATCGGATTGGCCAGTTGCGGGCTTCGTCCCCTTTTGAATTGGTGTTCTCGCGCCTACTGATGCTGCCAAATCACCAAACTGCATCGGCCTATGAGCGTCACATCCTTGCCAACGCCAATTCGTGTCGAGCGCGCGGCGATTGGGTGACCATAGACAACACGCTACATGACCTTTTTGCCGAGGTTGCACCATGCGTTGATGCGCTTGAGGACTATTTCACCACTGACGAAACAGGCCGACAGAGAAAAGCGAGTTCAGGCGATACGCAGCGCGATATTTCGATTGCCACCCTTAACAATCGTGTCTCTGCGCAAGCGGTTCACCGCCTTGCTGACCTTGCCGACTATGACGATCACACGGCTACAGTGATCCGTGCGCGTTTGCGCGAGGGATACGGCGTCGAGGACATTCAGGTGTTGGACGCAATTCCGGTTGACGTGTCGCGCTCGGAAATAAAGCGGCTGGACAAGGCCGATAAGCTACGCGCCGTTCTGGGACTGTCGCAGGTTCAACCCCCCGACCGCAAAACGCAATCGGGGGTGGCGTGATGATCCCTCAAAGCACTTCGTCCGAATGCGCGTCTTCGACTGCGAGTTCCAGCAATTCGGCTATGTGGAATATCTCCTTAGAGTCCTCCTTTGTGCCGATGCCCTCGAGTTGGAATTGGAGTGCCAACCTTCGCAGCCTTCGAGAGGCTGAAATTATGTCCCCCCTCTCGGCGGCGATTGTAAGGTTGACCACTGCCGCTTCCAGTGCATTGACCCGCGCCTTCAAATTGCGCCGCCGTCGAAACCACATCGGTTCGCCCCTCCCGTTTTCCCCAGCCTGCCACCTATCCACACAGGGAGCAACGCTATGACGCTTACCATCCAAGAGTGCCTTGATCGCGATATGTCCTGCAAAGAAGCCGCAAATGCGATGGGGGTAACTCCCCACGCTACATATCAGCGCGCGAGGCGCATTGGGCGCAAGTTCCGGCGCGACTATTCGGCTCATGCCGAACGCTTTCGCCAACTGAACGCCGATCCAGAGTTCAACCCGCTTGCGGCCCTGACACCAGAGCAACGCGCCGATTACGACGTTTTGAAGCGCAGTGGCTACACGCGGGCCGAAGCATTTGAGGCGATTGGATATACACATGGTTGATTTCCCTCGCACCCGTAATGCCTACCGCGAGGTCGCGCAGAGCAGCGTCACCCTGCCGCCGTGCGATCTGCCGATCCCGCCCGCCACGCCGGAGCCGACGCGCGCCGCGCCGATGCCCGTCACTGGCACGGATCCCGGCGAATACCGCAACGGACGCGGCTTCTCGTTCGAGGACCGGCCCCCTGTTGACTACCTGATCGGCGGCAAGGGCCTGCGCGCGGAGGTGGAGGTATGACCGAACGCTACGGTCCATGGATTGACCACGATGGGAAGGGCTTCCCGTTTAAGACCAACAACGAAGCGCTGAAAAACGGCGCTCGCTATATTGAGCGACATATTAGGGGAGAGGGCCGCGGGGAGACTCCTTGGGAGCAGGCAAATCAGCCGCGCGGTGACGCTTCCTCACCTTCGTGGACTTGGACGTGGCAACGAAAGGGTTGGTTCTCGCGCCAGCGCGTTCGCGTCTGCGCCGATCCGGCCTACGCGCCGGTTGTTCGCTATCGTTTCGTCTACCCCGGCGATCAAGCAACGGCAGCAACTGAAAAGCAGGTCCGCAAGCTGCTGGACCCGTTGAGGGCGGGGAAATTCCCGCAGGGGGTCGATCAATGACGCCACGCGAGCGAGATGAACTTTACCTTTCGTGGCTTTCTGCACGCCGTGCGGGCGAAACATCGCGACAAATTGCGATGCGCATTGGAACCCACAAAGCGCAATCTATTGAGGCTATGACCTCCGCAATTCGCAAAGCGGACATTGATGAAAGCGGCGAGCCAGAAGGCCGCGTTCGTGCGGGGTATCGGTGATGGCTTCCACTCAATCCCACGGCTCCGGCTTGTTCTCCGGCGACACATCGACGGGCGGCGGTGGCCGTGGTGATCCGCCCAACCTTTCCCCCAGCGCACTACCTCCCGGCCTTTCCGGTCGCGCTGGCAACTGCCGTGACGTTGATGAACCTCGTCCGTCACGGCCTTCTTATTCACGTCGCAGGGCAAACCCTCCTGCTCTGGTAACAGCTACGGGGGCGGCTGGCGGCGCTGATACCCCCACATGCCAACGCTGCGCACTGGAAGCCCTACGGATACGCGCTGACAGCCTCTGTGAGAGCGCAGAGCACATGGCGGGGCAGTCCGGGGTGGCCCGGATGCGCTTTCTCGCCACACAGGCACGTCATACCCAGCTGCGGCAAGAATTGGGATGGGTCTGATGGCTGATCCATGGAAGCGCAAAGAGATCATCGGTGATTGCACGCTCTATCTGGGCGATTGCGCGAATGTGATTCCCTTGTTGGAGAATGTGGACGCTGTGGTGACATCTCCCCCCTATGACAATTTGCGCGAATACGGCGAAAATTTCCACGGGGTTGATCTGCTGCACTGCATCAAGTTGGTCGCATATCGCCTAAAGTTGGGCGGCGTATGCATGTGGAACGTGGCAGACGCTACAGTGAATGGATCCGAGACAGGCAGTTCATTCAAGCAAGCGCTACACGCCATTGAGTGCGGTTTAAATCTACACGACACAATGATCTACGTCAAAGACAACGTGAATTTTCCCGAAAGCGTCCGCTACTTTTCGGGTCATGAATATATGTTCATATTTTCCAAGGGCGCACCAAAGACTTTCAACCCGATCAAAGACCGCGCAAATAAGTGGGCTGGCACTAAGATGCACGGCACCGACCGGCAGCCAAACGGATCCACCAAGCGCATCAGCGGGACGGGGAGAGAAATTAAGCCTTTCGGTATGCGATTCAACTGGTGGCATATCAAGAATAACAATAGCACCAGCGGTCATCCTGCGCCTATGCCTTACAGCATGGCCCACGACCAGATTCTTAGCTGGTCAAACATGTCCGAAACCATCCTTGATCCATTTATGGGCGGCGGCACAACCCTAGCCGCCTGCGCCAAGTTAGGCCGCAAGGGCATCGGCATCGAACTGGACCCCGACTATTTCAACATCGCGTGCAAGCGTGTTGAGGAGGCTTATAGTCAGCCGGATTTGTTCGTCGCGCCACCTCCAGCGCAAGTGCAGGAGGGCTTCCTATGATTTTGGTTAGCGCGAAGAAACAAACCGCTACGGACAACGACCGGATCAAGTACGCCATTCACCTCATGCGATGTTTCTATGGGCGCGAGGATATCGGCAGCAAAGGCGTGCGCGCGGAAACAGGGTGTATCTGATGGGTAAGCGATCTTCATTCGCCCGTGTCGCACGGGACTACTATCCGACGCCAGCGAAAGCGGTCCAACCTCTGTTGCCACACCTGCCGCCCAACGTATCGTTCTGGGAGCCGTGTGCTGGAAACGGTGCGCTGATAAATGCGCTCGAAGCAGAGTTTCACCAGTCGTTTGGCGCATGTGACATCGAGCCACAAGGGCCGTGCATCGACCGGGCTGATTGCCTCCAACGGGAAGCGCCCGTCGGTGCAAGCTACATCATCACAAACCCGCCGTGGGATCGCAAGATTCTGCACCCCATGATCGCGCATTTCAGCGTCATGCGGCCAACCTGGCTGCTGTTCGATGCCGACTGGGCGCACACCAAGCAATCAGCACCCTTCATCCCGTGGCTGCGCAAGATCGTGCCGGTCGGTCGGGTGAAGTGGATTCCTGACAGCAAACATACCGGCAAGGACAACTGCGCATGGCACCTGTTCGATCAGACGGGTGTGTTCAATGGCAGCGCCGAGTTTTGCGGATGGATGGCGGCATGACCCTGATACGCTGCCCATGGCCCGACCGTGCTCTTTGGCCCAACGCCCGCGCACACCACTTCGCAAAGGCGCGGGCCGCGAAGGCATACCGACATGCCTGCAAGATGTTCGCCATGGAGCAGAACGTCCACAAGCTGATCTGGCCGGGTGAAATTCGCATCCACCTGACGTTCCACCCGATGCGCAACCCCGACGACGACAATCTCGAGGCTGCGTTCAAGGCGGGCCGGGACGGGATTGCCGATGCCATGGGCGTCGATGATGGCCGGTTCACGGTCACGCGGTCCATCGGCGGCAAGGTGAAGGGTGGATGCGTCATGGTTCGGATCGTCACGGAGCCACTTGTCAGCATCCCGCATCGGGGGGCTATCGAGTGAGCGATCCGTGGCTGAAATTCTACACCGGTGACTGGCTTGGCGAACCAAAGTTGAAACTGGTGTCCCGTGCCGCTCGGTCGTTGTGGATCGACATGCTCTGCCTGATGCATGGCGCAGGCACTGGTCGGCTGGAAATTTCGGGCCGTCCGATGACCGAAAAAGAGCTTGCCAAGATGCTTGGCGACAACCCCAGAACCATCAGAAAGCTGTTGTCGGAATTGTCCGAAAATGGCGTTTCGATCATTGTTGACGGTTCATTCATCGCTTCTTCGCGCATGATTGAGGACTTTGAAAAGACTGAACGTGACAAATCAAATGGTCGAATGGGAGGCAACCCAGCCTTAAAAACAAGGGAAAATGATGAGTCTAGGGTTAACCCCGAGGTTAAAGCCCAGAAGCCAGAAGCCAGAAGCCAGATAAGTAGCAGCAGCAGTGCGCGAGGCGCGCGCGATTCGTCTGACGACGATCCACCGGAGGTCGAAAAACCGGCACCCTCTGAGCAAAAGAATTCTGATGATCTGCTGTCCGACCTCATGGCGGCTGTCGGCCTCCAGAACGGTTTCATTCCGACCCACTGGATGCCGCCCGCCGCGTCCATCCACGTCATCCGGTGGCGTACCGATCTTGGTCTGACCGACGCGGAAATCATCGACACGGCCCGCAACAGTCGCGCCAGGCACGCCGATCCGCCGAGCGGCCCGAAAGCGCTGGACCGGGCGATGCAGACTTTGGCGGGGGCCAAGGCGGCCGATCCGCTCCGGCCCACGACCAGCAGCGGTTTTGCCGCAATCCCACCCCGCCAGACCTTCAAAGCAGATTTCAGCCATATGACCGACGGAGACGATTGATGAGCGTTCGCAAGCAACACATCGCCAGCACCTTTTCCTCTTGGCTGGAGCGCTACAGCCCGCCGCGCAACATGTCCGACAAGCTGGAGGTCATGGAGGCCGAAACGGAATCGCTGGTGGCGGTCCTGTTCAAATTCGCCCCGATGGACGGATACGAGGGATGGGTGAGCCGCGCTCTGGATCAGGTCGAGTACCAGATGAAAACACGGGCGTGGCCGACCAAGGGCGAGTTGGGAGCGGTGTGCTCGAATCTGCGGAAGGAAGCTGGTCCCGGCATGGCTGGCGGCCAGTGGGAGGTGGACCCGGTGGCGATCCTTGCGAGACGGATGAACGCGGGCGAACCGGTCGGCGAGGGTTGGCTATACGGCAACGACTGCGTCGCCCTCATGGCGACCGGCGAGGTCAGCCGAGATACGCTTCGGCGGTATCGGTCGAACTCGTATTTCACGGCTAAGAGCCTCTACGGCGAAGAAACGGCGCGCGCCAAAGAAGCGAAGTTGATTGCTAGGCATGACGCGGCGGAAAAGCTGGCGCGTGACGGCGGCAATGGCCGCAGGTTCCAAGCCCCAACGTACCACCAAAAGGCGTTCCCAAAAACGGGAGACGGCCAATGGCAGGGGGCAGCGGAATGACCCCCACCATCGCACCTTCGATCATCATCCACTGCACAGCGGAACACTTCGGCGTGAGCATCGCCGACATACGCGGACCGAACCGCAGGCAGTCGCTTTGCCGTCCGCGCCATTTGGCCATGCACCTGATCCGGTCACTGAATCCGGTTGGCCATTACAGTTACCCGGAGATTGGTCGGCACTTCGGCGACCGCGACCACACGTCGGTGATGCACGGCATTGACCGGGCCGTATGTCGGCTAGAACACGATCCAGAATTTCAAGCCGCAGCGATGCTTGTCTCGGGGGCTGCCAGAAAGATGGCTGGTGATGTTGTTTTTCACAGCAGCAGAGCGTCGCCACCGCTTTTCACGACCACACGGGCATCCGCCCAGACACACACATAGGAGGGGAAACCCATGAATGAAGTAACCGACATATCAAGCGCAAACGGACAGGAACTACGCCAGTTCATCGAACGGTTCGAGCGTCTTGCCGCCGAAAAACAGGACATCGCGGAAAGCCAGAAAGAGGTGATGGCCGAGGCCAAGGGCCGCGGCTACGACACCAAGGTGCTGCGCAAGGTGATCGCCCAGCGGAAACGCGATGCCGATGATCTCGCCGAAGAAGAAGCGGTGCTGGAAATGTATAAATCCGCGTTGGGGATGTGACGATGGCCGGATCAGTCAACAAATGCATCGTCGAGCCATCCCAGTTGTATCGGGACGGGTTGAGCATACCACAATTTTCCAAAATTACAGGTGTTGCCCGATCTACGCTGCGTTTCCTGAAACGGAAGGCAATAACAAAGCACTGGAGACACGCACATGACCATTGATCTGAAATGGCTGGTGCCTTTCGTGACCCCGTTCATTTTGACCATGCTTGTTCGTGTGAATTTTTGGTTTGCTGGTGCAGAGATAACGCATGAATGGTTCGTCGCTATATTGTCTTTAATTGCCTCTCTGATCGCCTCTGTGGCGGTTTCAATAATGCACATCGAAGGCGTCAGGTGGCGCTTTGTGATCTGGAGCCGCGATTCCAGTCCATCCGACGCAGGCAAGACGTGGGGGAGGGGATGATGGAAACCGCAAGTCAGATGGCTGCTCGCCTTATGGTCGAGGTCGGAAACACCACCAAATCGCAATACAGCAAAGGCGAGGTGAAAACGATTCTAAACACGATCAGTCAGTTAAAAGACGTGCTTGAAAAAGATGTTTCACCGGATGTTTCTGGGTGCCGATCTCCGGCGCAAGTAGGCCATGTAAAAAGGGGCGATGTTTTTATTCACAAAACGGTTGGAGGTAAAGTTCGCCCGTGGATCGTTCTTCGGGTGAACAACGATATCGTCACCGCACTGTCTATTTCATCGGGGGATAGCGCGCCCAATATGACACAATCAAAGTGCAGATTTTGGCCCGGCAGTTGGATCGGCTCCGCGGTTATCCAAGTGGACCGGGAAACGGCAGGTCGAGAAGTGACCCGGCCATACACCAACTCTGCGCACCTTCGAGAAGTAGAGCAGAACGTGTTCGAAAATATGGGCGTGTTCGGAGGTGTGAAGCGGAAGACTCTCAAGGAAATCGCAGAAAAATTCTCCCAGACCGCGTGACCGATCAGCGATAAATCGGCGTCCAGCGGGCGGTGGCGGGTCGCAGTCCCGAAACACCCGGTGCCGGGTATGCGTTCTCCTTTCGCGCAGAGACCGGCAGACAACAGGCAGAGGACAGGCAATGGCAGCATTCATAACCAAGACAGATCGTGGATGGGCGGTTCTGAGAACGGGTCGAACCAGAGCCTCCAGATTTTTTTCCACCATGGATTCGGCGCGCGAGTGGGCAAAGCAGCGTGAAGACGTGGTTAACGTCATGGATACCGGCGGGCGGATCGCGTCGCGTGAGGTCAGTAAATCGGTTGTGATGAAACGCGGGGCTGGCTCTTAAAACTCTGGGGCAGATTACAGGCAAGGACACGGGCATGGCAAAAAAGCACAAGATCACACGCAAGGGCAGGGTGCGGGCGCGGCGCAGCGTCAGCGTGAAGCCGATACCCTTGGGCGGGGATCACGGCACCGGCACAGCGGCTGCGATCGCAGGGACCGAGATCGAGCCAGTGGACCGCGATCACAACCCGAACAACATGGGCAGGCGATACCGCAAGGACGTATATAGGGCGCTGTCCCTGACCATGAAGCAAGAGCAGGCGGCAAAGCTGCTCAGGGACGCCTACTGTCGCGTGGGGATGCTTTCAAGCGGCGGTGCGCTGAAAGAGCGGGTGCAGTCGTCACCCAAGCCAGATGCCGCCGTGGCGCAGCAGTGCGAGGCCGTGTCGCACTTGGTATACATCACCAAGCGGGCGACCCGGATGGACCTGGCGTTGTTCGAACATATCTTGCGAGACAACAGGCCGGTGTCTGAGTTTCGTCGGGGGAACACTCACGCGCTCATTCCGCTTTTCAAGGACGGGCTGGATCGGGTGGCTATCCACATGCGCTATTGATGGTGGATTTGGTGTTGACCAAATACCTTATGTGCCGTAAAAGCAATTTCGCAAGAGGCCTGTCACAGACGGGCCTTTCGCAATTCTGATGCGTCGCCTTGCTTGGGGGGGCCAAGGCAATCCAAGATCAGCAACATGCTGGCGGCGCTTCTGAGGTGCGAAGGATGGTGGCATAGGCAACAACGCGGCGTAACACCACAGCAACCCGCCGCAGCGCCTCACCACATCGTGGATAAGCACACGGGTTGTGTCGCTGGCCTTCCAAGCCATGCTGGGTGCGGTTCGACTCCGCCTATCCGCTCCACAGGTCGGTGTAGCTCAGAGGTAGAGCAGCGGTCTCCAAAACCGCGTGTCGGTGGTTCGAATCCACCCACCTTCGCCACACACAGGTCGCAGGCTGTCAGGGGGCTTCGGCGGTGGCGATACGCTCAGCCGCACGAGGTGAGATCAAAGGGTCCGTCAGATACCTTCATCAGGTCGGAAAGGCTTTCGACTTTTCTCTCAAGTTCACCGTGCGTCTCCGAGAACGCGCCATCTCTGACTTCTGGCTTGGTGATCCAGTAACCCCATCCGTAGTCGTCGCGATGCGCTTCAATTTCGATACCCAGCGGCTTTGCTATCTTTCGGATTTTCGCAAGTGTCATTTTAGGCCTCGTGCTGAAGTTATTCAACATATATAACATATATATCTCTCGATGTCAATACGATACTTATGTTGCATAACATGCATAAGCATGGTAAGCCTTTCGTATGACTATGGATACAAAGCTAAGCCTGCCGATCTCAAAGGATATGGTAGAGGCGATAGATAGGTGGAGGGGGGTGCAGCCGGGCGTCCCTTCTCGATCGGAAGCGATCAGGCTAATGGTCCAGCGTGCGCTGGACACTGGGTTCGTGATTGAAGGATCGCGGCCCGACTAGGGTTGCTGATTATTAACCAGGTAGACCGCCGTAAGGGCGGGCAGGGAGCCAAGCCCGCAATTCCCGTCCCCGCTAACGAGGTGACGGCTGCAACTTGGAAGGGCCGTGCACGGCTCGCGTGATGGGCAGCACGGTAAAATGCCTGGCTATTCACACTGGATCGCGATAGAACAATGCGCAGCTACTATATGGCGGCTCTGGGACGCCCAGCGAAACTTACATCATAGAAGGCCGGTAGGTTGAAGCCCTACAGCCGCCAACCAAAGTCACACAGGATCACCATCGCGTAAGCCGCAAGCCATGATGGGCGCTGCGGTGGTGAAATATTTCAAAGGATTTCATAATGGCGACCGGACGAGGTGGCGCTCGCCCCGGTGCCGGTCGCCCGAAGGGCAGCCGGTCGGCGGCGACGAAAGATGAAATCGCAACGATTAGCGAACTTGCCAAGGCGCACGCGCCGATGGCACTGGAATCGCTGGTCAGCATTGCGCAGTCAGGCGAAAGTGAGGCTGCGCGAGTAAGTGCAGCAAACGCGATCTTAGATCGTGGCTATGGCAAGCCACAACAGACGGTGGACAACACATCAAGCGACGGCACCATGACGCCGCAGGTGATCACGCGAACCGTCATCGACCCAAAGGCGAATGACGACACTTGATATCCCGACGCCACGTTGGGCCGTTCCGATCTATGCCGCCGAGACTGCGGCTGGTCTGGTCGTTCGCTACATCGGTGTCTGGGGTGGTCGCGGTTCGGGTAAGTCGCACGAACTTGCGGGGTATGTCGTAGAGGCAATGGTTGCCGATCCTGATTGCAGTGTGGTCTGCATTCGGGAAATCCAGAAGTCACTGGCACTGTCTGCGAAAAAGCTGATCGAGGCCAAGATCGCCGCTTTTGGTGTGCAGCACCTGTTTCGCGTTCTAAAGACGCATATCGAGCGCATAGGCGGAACGGGCCTGTGCATCTTTCAGGGGATGCAGGACCACACTGCGGACAGCGTGAAGTCGCTGGAAGGATTCAATATCGCGTGGGTCGAGGAGGCTCAAAGCCTTTCCCAGCGGTCCATGGACCTGCTGCGCCCCACGATCCGGGCGGAGGGGTCGCGGATCATATTCAGTTGGAACCCGCGTCGCCGCGGCGATCCGGTCGAAAAGCTGCTGCGTGGCCCAAACGGCCCACGAGACGACGCAATCGTCGTGAAGGCGAATTACACCGACAATCCGTTCCTGCCCGAAACACTGCGACTGGAAGCGCAGACGGATATGGAAATCAACCCGGAAGGATTCGGCCATACCTGGCTGGGGGAATACGAAAACCTAGGTTCGAAGGTCGTTATCCCGGCGGCTTGGGTGCAGTCGGCAATCGGCCTTGCAGAAGATTTGAATATCGAAGTGACCGGCAAGCATTTCGGCGCGCTGGACGTGGCGGGTGCCGAAGATGGTGGCGATGAAAACGCCTTCGCGCATCGCAAGGGGATCGAACTGCAATCGGTCACACCATGGAACGGGCTGGATACGTCCGCCACGACCAACAACGCGGTCAAGCTGTCGGTCGAGAAAGGCATTACGGAGACCTACTACGACTGTGTGAGCGTCGGTGAAGGTGTCACCGGTGAATGGGCGTCCATGGGGCGACGCGGAGACCAGCCGAAGGGCTTGAAATTACATCCATGGTCTGGCGGGGCGGCGGTTCTGAATCCGGATGATCGGATCGAGCCTGACAACAAGCAAAGCCCGCTGAACAAAGATCAGTATCACAACATGAAGGCGCAGGCGTGGTTCTCGCTGCGAAAGCGGTTTGAGAACGCCCACAAGGCGCGAAATGGAAAGCCATACGATCCCGAAATGCTGATCAGTCTGCGGCGTGATATGCCAAACTTGATCCAGATCGAAGAAGAACTGACGCAGCCGCAGCACAAGCCAAGCGCCACGGGCAAGACGATGGTGGACAAACAGCCGGACGGGGCGCGGTCACCTAACCTGGCCGACGCAATTGTCATGGCCTTCTTTCCGTGTGCTGACGCGGACTTTTCCTACACAGGAATATTCTGATGAAAGTATGGGATGGCTTTGTGAACCTTGTTTCCGGCTTGGGCACGGGCCGGGACAAAGCGGGGCAGGCGGCATACACGCTTCCGACGATGACTTCGCAGCAGGCACTGGTTGCCTACAAGGCTGCACCGCTGGCCCGCCGCATCGTGGACCTGCCCGCACAGGATTCTTGCCGGGAGTGGCGCGAGTGGCAGGCCGAGGCGGCGGATATCAGCGCTGTGGAGGCCGAGGAAAAGCGTCTGGGCTTGCAGGGCAAGGTCATGGAAGCACGGCGTCAGGCCCGCCTGTTCGGTGGCGCTGCCATTCTGATCGGAACAGGCGACTCGAACCCGTCGCTGCCGCTTGACCCGAGACGGGTGAAAAAGGGGGGACTCAAGTACCTGACCGTCTTGGGGCGCGACGACCTGACAGTTGGCGAGATCGAGCGAAACATCACTGCGGAGGGCTATGGCCAGCCGAAATTCTGGAAAGGCTTCGATCAGGAGAGAATCCATCCATCGCGCTTGGTGATTTTCCACGGGATTCGGCCGCTTTCCGGGGCGCAACACAATACGCAAACCGGCTGGGGCGAAAGCGCATTGATGGGCGTTCTGGACCGCGTGACGGCTCTGGATGAAGTGGCGGGCAACATCCTGTCACTGGTCTATGAAGCAAAGGTCGATGTGATCAGCATCGAAGGCCTGATGGAGAGTATGCAATCGCGCGGCGACGAGTTCACGAACGAGGTTCTGAAACGCTTGCGCCTTGCCGCGACGGCGAAGGGCATCAATGGCACGCTGCTTTTGGACAGCAAGGAAGTCTATAGCCAGAAAAGCGCCAGCTTCGGAGCCTTGCCGGAAATTCTGGATCGCTTCATGCAGCTGGCGTCCGCCGCATCAGGCATTCCGATGACGTTGCTATTCGGGCAATCTGCGGCGGGTTTGAACAGCACGGGTGAGGGCGACGCCCGAAATTATTACGATGCGGTGAAGGTCGAACAGACGTTGGAAATGCAGCCCGCCATGTCGGTGCTGGACGAATGCCTGATCTACTCTGCGTTGGGAAGCCGTCCCGCCGATCTGCACTACACGTGGCGTCCGCTGTGGCAACCGACAGCGAAAGAGCGGGCTGAAACCGGTAAGCTGATGGCTGACACGCTGAGCGCGGTGGACAAGATGCAGGCGCTGCCCCGCGAAGTGCTGGGCAAGGCGGCGGTCAATGGGCTGACCGAAAGCGGCGCGTTCCCCGGCTTGGAGGGATATGCGGCGGAGTTTTACAAGGCGAACAAAGAGCCTGATGATCCTGCGGAGAGCGGGTTGATCGAGCGGACGCAGCCCGAAGGCGAGGTGACAGAATGACCATGCAATTCACAGACCGCGCCACCTTGGCCAGCACCCGCAAGACGAACGACGGCTATCTGGTGACGGAGGCGTTCGCCGTTCGCACTGGCATCCAACTTTATGCAGGGTCCGAGGTCGGCCTGACAGATCGTGACGTGGTGCGCGTTTACCGGCCCGAGGATCAAGTCCGCGACCCCAAGAGCCTCGCAACCTTCTCGCACGCGCCGATCACGCTGGGCCACCCGACAGAGGCCGTGACGAGCGACAACTTCATGGCCCTATCCCGTGGCGAGGTCAGCACGGAGGCGACGTGGGACGGCGGCAAGATCAAACTGCCGCTGATCGTCAAGGATTCAGAAGCGATTGCCGCGATCGAGGCGGGCACTCGCGAACTGTCGGCAGGCTATACCTGCCAGTTGAAATTCGAGGATGGCGTCACACCCGAAGGGGAAAAATACGACGCAGTCCAGCAGGAAATCCGCGTGAACCACTTGGCCATCGTTCCAAAGGGACGGGCCGGGGCGGAGTGCCGCATCGGTGACGGTGCGGAAACATGGGGCACATCGCCCATAACCCCGAGCGCGAAAGGAAATGCTATCATGGCAGACGCACTCATTACTGTGGTTCTGGGCGATAAGGCCGTTTCGGTCACCGCAGCAGACAAGGCCACAATCGAAGCCTTCAAGGCCGACGCCGCGAAGAAACAGAAAGACGCAGAGGACGCCCACAAGGCCGCTCTGGACGCCAAGGATGCCGAACTGGCGACCAAGGACGCCAAGATCAAGGAATTGGGCGATGCAGCCCTTTCCGACGCCGATATGGACGCCAAGGTGCAAGCCCGTGCCGATCTGATCGACACCGCTCGGTCCATCTCTAAAGACCTGGACACGAAGGGTCTGTCAGACGCCGACATTCGCAAGGCCGCTGTTGTGGCCGTGATGGGCGATGACGCCGTGAAGGGCAAGTCTGCGGCTTACGTCGATGCAATGTTCGACATCAAAGCCGCTGACGCCGCCAAGGGTGCCGAGGCCGATCCGCTGGCCACAATCCATAAGGACGCCAAGCCGAAACTGGTGAGCCTCGATCAGGCATATGCCGACCGTGACGCCGGGCTGTCCGACGCATGGAAACTCCAAGCAAAGAAGGAGGCATAAGCAATGCCCATTTCTGATTTTCAAGGTGCATACGATATCGACATGGCTGAAGGCTATGCCGGTATGGAGGCTGACCTTTCCGGCCCGCGTGATGTCGCATCGCGCTTGATCGAGACCGCCGACGTCGCGTTCGGCCTGGCGGTTGGCGCTGGCACTGCCGATGGCTCTGCCAAACTTGGTGGCGCTGGCTTCCAAGGTATCACCGTCGCCGACAAGACGCGCACCGCCGACCAATACACTGTTGGCGAGGTCGCAGGCGTGAAGCGCAAGGGCGCAATCTGGGTCACAGCTTCCACCGATGTGGACCCGTCTGATCCCGTGACCTTCACGGCTGCGACCGGCGTCATCGGCGCTGGCCTTGCTACCACAATCGCAAACGCGAAATTCGAGACGACCGCCACGAGCGGCAATCTCGTGCGCGTCTATCTGGGCTAAGGGGGCCACAGAAGATGAACATGCAAGTCAACGTGCGGGATTCCGCACAAGCAGCACTGGGCTTTGCGATCTCGCAGCAGTCCCATGTCGAAACGGGCGTTCTCAAGCGCAAGTATCCGGCCATTCGCTACGCCGAACTGATCCCCGTGGATACGTCCGCCAATCCGTATGCCGCGTCGGTCACGCACTTCTCGCAAGATAGCGTGGGCAAAGCCAAATTCATCAACGGAAAAGGTGACGATATCCCGCTGGTGAACCTGCTGCGCCAGAAATTCGAGCAGGGTGTGAACATGGCCGGTATCGGCTACTCGTTTTCTGTCGAGGAAATCGGGCAAGCTCAGATGCTTGGTCAAAACCTGTCGTCTGACGGTGCCGAGGCCGCAAATCTTGCCTTCAACCAGTTGGTTGACGAGGTGGCACACGTCGGTAGCGCCGACCTTGGCGTCGAGGGTCTGCTGAACACCACGGGCATCACGACCGTCGCAGCCGCAAAAACGTTCGCCGCCTCGACTCCGCAGGAAATCCTTGCGGAAATCAACGCGACCCTGACCAGCATCATGACTGCGACCAATGGCGTGGAAATGGCGGATACGTTGCTGATGCCGCTGGCGCAGTATGGTGATATCGCTACGCGCCAGATTGCGCCCGAGTCGTCCATGACGATCCTGAAATTCGTGCAGGCATCCAACGTCTACACGGCGATGACCGGCCAGCCGCTGACAATCGTGGCAACGCACCGCCTGACGAACAAGATGGTGGCCTACAAGCGCGATCCGTCTGTCGTGAAGATGCACATGCCGATGGCGCTGCGCTTCCTTGTGCCGCAGATGGTCAACCTGCAGATCAACGTGCCGGGCATGTTCCGCTTTGCGCCGATCAACATCCGCACGCCAGGTGCGATCCGCTACAAGACGGGGATTTGATCATGGCGAAGTTTGATGCAACAGGCACACGCCTGATCCTTCCCGATGGCAGTGAGATTGCGCCGGACGCGAAGGGTGTCGAGTTGAGCGAAGAAGCGTTGGAAAACGCGGGTGTTCAGGCGTGGATCGATGACGGACTGCTGGTGGATGCGGTCCCTGAAAAGCCGACGAAGGCCAAAAAGCCGACGAAGGCCGAGATCGCCGCGCGCGCTGAACTCGACAAGCAAGCCGCCGAGCTTGAAATCGATGGTGCAGCGGACATGGACGATGATGCCTTGAAGGCAGCAATCGACGCCAAACTGGCTGAATGAACGAAGGGCGCGGGCTGTCATGGACCGCGCCTTGACGTGAGGTATTCCGCATGACCGATCAATTGCCTGACGTTACCGGCGGAGGGGACCGCAGGATTGAAGCCACGCCAGTCGTTTTCATTGATGTGGATGGAGCGGCCAGCACGGTCGTCGATACGCAGACCAAGTTCGACCGGTCCATCGATGACGGTCGGGCCTTTTCGGTCGGGACGAACCTGCAAGCGGTCGCCAATGGCAAGGCCCTCATCGCAAAAATCACAAACCCTGAAGACAGCGGCAAGCGCATCCGCATTGTCGGTCGGTTCTTTTCCAACAACCGCCGCTCAAACCAGACGTGCGCAACGCGCGGCCTTATCGTCCAGCCCGGCGCGATCACGGGCGGCTCCACGGTAACCCCGAACCCATTGCAGCCGCGATCCGCATCTCCTTCCGTTGCATGGATGGACATGGCTGTTTCCGATCAGGAAATCGGCGATATCGTCGTAGAGAGCGTGATGCGAACCGGCGGCGGCACCGAGGAAATCTCCGTGCAGCGGATCGTGATGCCGGGATCAGCCTTTGCCTATCGGATTCCCGGAATTGGGACCGGCAGGAACGCGATGCTTGCATCAATCTCATTCACTTGGATCGAGGAGGCGCTCTGATGGCGAACATGACCGTTAACCTTGCGCCTTCGCCCGACAATTCGAACCAGGACGACGACCCGGATATTCGCGTCACCGACAACGGCGACGGGACACACTCCGTTTCCGTATCGTCCGACCAGATGGATACGATGATCGCAAATCAGGTCACGATCATCGCTCTACTCACGTCAATCGAAGCGCGCTTGCAGGTGGGCATCAACGTCAAAACGGTGATGTCGCTATGATCTACGGCACCACGGGCGACATGATCGCATACCACGCCGCACGCGGCACGGTCATTGCGTCGGGTGACGCGGCTGATCAGGCGATACAGCGTGCGAGCGACTACATCCGCACCCGCTATGTCATGCGCCTCGGATATGAGGCGACGGACGAGCGCGTGATCGAGGCCACATACATTGCCGCCGGATACGAGGTCACGACGCCGGGTTTCTGGTCCAAGACGTTCACGCCGTCGCAACAAAAGGTGCTGACCGAGGTGAACGGCATCAAATGGACCGTGATCGGCAATGCGAATGGATCTGATGCAGCCCTCCCCACGTCGCCTGCAATCGACAATCTCCTGATGACTGGCAGCGGATGGGGTCTGCCCGTGGTGGCGGTCGTATGAGCAACGCAAGCGAAATCGCCGCCGAGATCGCAGCCGCATTCGGGGAAGCGTCTGCCGCAGTTGGGGATGGCGAACTAATCGTGACGATCCTGCGCAAAGGTGCGGCGATTGGCCCGGTTTATGAGCCGACCCATGCCGCAGACTTGGAATTCCCGGTGAACGCAATCCTTGGCGATTGGACTTTTGCAGAGGTCAACAACGACCTGATCGACGCGACGAATATCAAGCTGGATGTGGCGGCGGGGCAGGGCGTGGTGCCGACGACTGCGGATCGGGTGCGAATGCCCGGCGATACCAATGGGCGGGCAATCAAGAACATCATGCCTTTCAATCCCGGCGGCGAGGCTCTATTTTATACACTTGAGGTGCAATCATGACCAAAGAAAAGCGCACGATACCGGCGACCAAGGGCGATGCGAAAGCAATGCTCACACCGGATCAGGTGGAGGTCTGGGAGGCGGCGGGCTGGACCGTCGAGAGGCCCGCAAAACCGAAAGCGAAAAGCGCGTGATCGAGGCGACAGCGCTCGATGCTGAGGTCGTCGGTGAGAGTGGCCCTGCGAAGCCGAAGCAACTGAACCAATCGAAGGCGAAAAGTGATGACGGCGGAAAGTGATGACGGCGGAAAACGAGAATGACGAAATTCAAATTGTTGACGTGCATTCCAGTATGACTGTTAGTGAGTTGCGGATCGCGACCGGCAGTTTTGTTGATCTTGAAGAAATGAAAAAGCGTGAAGCCAGCAAGGCGAAGGTCCAATCAGAACCATCCTGACAGACCTTGCCATGATGCACCCCGCTGACCGGGCGACGTTCTGCGCGCTATCGCAGGAGGCCAAACGCGAAGCGTTCTTGCAGGGTGCGTGGCATATGCTGGTTTGGCTGGTGGCGTTTCAGACAATGAGGGACCGATCATGACTCCGAAAGAAGCTGCAATTGAAGTTGAACGCATCCTGAACGAAGCCGGATACCTGCTTGGTGAGTTGTCCTTCTCCGAAGTGGTTGGTGTTCGCGTTGCGACCTATGACTTTGGCCGGGGCGCGCATGTCGAAACGCGATCGCTTGATACCGGCTTGGAAATTCACAACTTGGAACCGCTGAGCGACGCCTGACATGGCACGCCCCCGCACGATCCTCGACCTGCTGGATACGCTCGCCCCGCAGGTCCAAGCGGCGTTTCTGAAATCCATCCAGAACCTGCAAAGTGATGCGCAGATCGGCATGGTCATTCGCGCAATGGAGCGGCGGGACGTTGATGCAGCTTTGCGGTTGCTCAATATCGAACAAGCATACTTCGCCCCGCTGGACCGCGCATTGACAGACGCATACATCCAAGGCGGCGACTGGACGGTCGAAGGCATCCGCAACATCGCCCGATCGCAGGGTGCAACCATCGTGGCCCGGTTTGACGGGCGCAACCCGCGTGCGGAGCAATATCTGCGCGAGGAATCCAGCCGATTGATTGCCGGGATCGTCGCAGATCAGCGCGAAAGCATCCGGGCCGCACTAACGCAGAACATGGCGGACGGTGTATCGCCCCGCAAAGCCGCGCTGAACGTGGTGGGGCGCATCAACGGAACCACAGGGAGGCGCGAGGGCGGTCTGCTTGGTCTGACACATAATCAAGCGCAATACGCACAGAACGCGCTGTCACAGCTTACCAGCGGCGATCCGGCGCAGATGCGGGAATACCTGACCCGTCAGGCACGGGACCGGCGCTTTGACCGGACGGTGTTGAATGCAATCAGCGAGGGTAGGGCGGTATCCACAGCAGACGCCACGCGGATGACGAGCCGATACCGCGACATTCTGCTGAACAAGCGTGGTGAGGCTATCGCGCGCACGGAATTGCTTTCGTCGCTGCATGCGGCGCAGGCGGAAGGCACGCAGCAACTGATCGAGGCGGGCAAGATCACGGCGGATCAGGTGACCGAAACCTGGGACGCGAGCAACGACAACGACACCCGCGACAGCCATCGCGCCATGGATGATCAGGTAAAGGCCGCCGACGGCACATTCACGACCGGCGATGGATACCGGATGCGCTACCCCGGCGACACGTCACTTGGTGCGCCAGCAAAGGAAGTGGTTCAGTGCAGATGCCGGGTGCGGCAGAGTTTCGATTTCATCAGCGAACTTGAGCGGGTGGCCTAAGGAGCCAATTCATCAATGGTCGTGCCAAGCGCGTCGGCAAGTTTCTTGAGCGTGGCGACGGACCCCGTTTTCCGGCCCGCTTCGATATCCGTGATCTGGATGCGGTTCACGTCAGACCTGCGGGACAACTCGGAGACTGAATAGCCGCGCCAATCCCGAAAGACCGTCACGGGGCTTTCGCCAGACAGAAGGCGCTTCACGAAGGCAATCGGCATACCTTCCTCTGGTGAGGCGAGGTGATCCGCAACAGCCTGGTTGTCGGCGGCATCCTCCTCCAGCTTCAAGAGCCGGTCATATTCGGCCCGTTCAATCGTAATCATATCAGCCATATCGGCCTCCCTTAGTATGCGTTGCCCCTCGGGGCGACTTTCAAAACTTCGATCACTTCACCGTCCACCATGATGACCCGCCAGTCACCGACCCGCATCCGAATTGCATTCTGCCCTTGAAGGGTAATCACGTTGTTGGCCTGTGAGGCGGGGTTTTCGGCGTAGGCTTCGATCTTCGACACGATCCGCTTTGCGGTATTCGCGGGCATTTTGCGGAGCGACTTGCGGGCGGCGGATGTGAAGGTGATCTGTTTCATGGGTTATATGTAGCCCATAGCTACAGTGTAGTCAATAGCTACGTTGGGATTATTATGGTCATCGTCGAAATGGCGAATATGACTGACCTGACCGACCTGATCGGCAGGCGGTTCGATATTCTGGTCAAGCAGTCAACGAACGATGTGATCGAGCAGGCCAGCAGGACGGCCACAGGCGTTACCAGAGGCGGAACCAACCAGCGTGGTTATGTCCCCCGCGACACCGGGGCGCTTGCTGCCTCACTGGTCAGCACACTGGCCGGATCGACGGCGCTGACGCAGGGCGACGGGGCATACAACCTTGTCGTGGGCAGCATGGAAGCTGGCGACGTGGCAACATTTGTGTGGACCGCGCCCTACGCCCGACGGATGCACTACGGCGACGAAACCCGGCAGGGCTGGTTCTGGATCACAGAGGCGGCGAATAGCTGGCAGCGGATCGTGGCAGGAAACGCGGCGCGGATCAGGGCGATATCATGAAGAAGAACGCAATCACGACCGCCTTCAAGGCACGCATCGCCACGCTGTCGATCCCGGCGATCTACCCGAACGTGAAACCGACGGCGCTGCGCCCGTATCTCGACGTGACGTTCGCAGCGTCGGAACGCACCGACGATAGCCTAGCCGGGGGCGAAATGCTCCGCGAAACGGGCCGGGTCAGTGTGACGGTTTCGGTCGATGAACAGACCGGCGCAAAGACGGCAGAGGATTACGCGGACGATGTGGCCGACCTGTTCCCCATGTCGTTACGCATCCCGATCACGGACGGAAATATCACCATCACCGGGCCTGCCGACATAAGGCCCGGTTTCCACGGCGTCGCTGACTGGCGCGTGCCTGTCATCATTCCATACGTCGCGGATCGCTACACAGCCTAACCCCGCCATTTTCGGCACCACAACAGCCCCGCCAGCGGGGTCTCCAGCCATTCATAAGGAGTTTCCAAAATGGCAATTGCAGGACTTGAGAACATCACCGGCACGAAAATCTTTATCGCCGCCGGTGAACCCGCGACATACGACCTCGCGGGCTATGAGGCGCTGACCCCGTGGGAGCAGATCGTCGGTGTCGTCAGTTTTGGCGAGTGGGGTGACGAGGCCAATGACGTGAACGAGCCGCTGCTTGCCGAAGGTCGCGTGATCCATACGACCGGTGTGGTCGATGGCGGCACGGTGGCTATCGAAATCCAGTATCGCACGACCGATGCGGGTGAGGCGCTGCTGGAGACCAACGCGAACACGAACAACCCTGTCAGCTTCAAGAAACTCTACGCATCCGGTGACGCTGAATATGGCACTGGCGTGGTTTCGTCCGGGAAATTTCGGGCAGCGAACAATGACGGCATTCGGGGCAAGAGCGCCTCGGCCATGATCAACACCGCGATCATCGAGGCTACGGCGGCGGAGATCGCTGCTCTGCCATAACCTATCCGCCTCGGCGGACGGGGCTGGCGCGGAGTGGTTCGCCGTGCCGGTCCCACCTTGAACCAATGAACCGCAAGGACACGATCCATGGATTTTACGAGCCTCAACACCAAAGAGCCTGCCGAAAAAGGCGCGTTTCTGCACCTCCGTCACCCCGGCTTGGGCCACTTGCTCTATGACACCGGGGAGCCGACCGGCGCTTGGGATGGCGAAGGTGACGAGCCGGAAAAGTGCGGCGTGATCGTTCGCGGTTTCGAGGCCAAGTCGGTGCGCGCGGTTCACAAGAAGAACGAAAGCGCAGCGATGAAAGAGGCGACGGATCAGGAGAAGGGCGTTGCGCTGTGCGAGGCGCTGCTGATCAGTTTCGTCGGGTTCAAGCGCGACGGCAAACCAATCGAGGCGACGCCCGAGAACAAGGCGCAGTTTTTCGAGCAATCGGGCAGCTTCGTGGATCAGGTGAAGGCGTTCGCACAGAAGCGGAGCAACTACTTGGGAAACGACTCGACCGCCTGACACTGGCAGTCAGGCAGATCGGGTTTCTCCATGCGACGGAGCACGACGATAACGGCAAGCCGATGAACAAGGAGAGCCGGTGGAACCGCTACATCAAGCATGGGAAGGAGCCACCCATGCCCAAGATTGCGGAGGGTCAATACCTGATCGACGCCCTGCATGACCTCGGCTGGATCAAGCCGCAGCCCATGGGTGGGTTTCTCGCGATCTCGGAGGCGGACGTGCACTACTACGCACTGAATACCGGCGTGGAGTGGGAGCCTTGGGAGAAACGGGCTTTGGTCGATATGTCGAAGGCGTATCTCGCGGAACTCGGTCGGGGCAGGGATGCGTTTGCCATGTCACCGATGGAGATTGCCGCTCACTTGGAACATGGCAGCGAAGAAGCCGCGTAGCTTTAGGTGGGGCAGTCGTATGGCCGCCCCGCATTCGCACCATATGATCAGTAGTATCCTGTCCGAATGCAGGCGACTTCTTCTCGAATTCTAAATTCTTCTATCGCCGTGCTGATTTCATCTTCGGTTGTTCGGCGATCTTGGCGGTATGCCTGATCAACAAGCATTCGGGTGGTGATCGGGCTATCCGTCTCAGGCAGGGAATCCAGAACAGTCGTAAGCGGAACTCCATCTTGTCGATTGGTCATGATCATCTCGGCTAGATCACCGCGTATCGCACAGTAAGCCACCAAGTCATCGCTTTGCCCCATCGCGGGCGTCCCCAATAGCCCAATCAGGGCAGCAAATTTCCACATTCCAATACCTCAAACGGTTCAAGCCTCCATGGCTAGAGCCGTTTTTGCCGTTCCACAAGGGAGGCGTCTGCTATGACCGATTTTGCTGACTTAGGGATACGCGTGGATTCCTCTCCGGCTCGCCGTGCTACGGGCGATCTAGACAAGATGGGCAAGACCGGCGAGCGCGCCGGTGGCCAGATCGAAAAATTGGGGGCCGTCAGCAAGAAGGGCCTTGGTGCGCTGGCAGTCGCAGCATCCGCCGCCTTGGGCGCGATGGCTTCAATTGGCGCGACTATCCAAACCATCCGCCAGTTTGACAGCAGCGTTGCCCGATTGGGCGCAATTTCCGGTGCCACTACCGGCGAACTTGCGGACCTGCGGGATATGGCCCGCGATCTGGGCGCGACGACCGAATTCAGCGCCACACAGGCTGCGAACGGGCTGTCCTTCCTTGCGATGGCGGGCTTTGACGCCGTGGAGAGCATGGCGGCGATTCCTGACGTGCTGGACCTTGCCACCGCGTCCGGCATGGGGCTGGCGGAGTCTGCGGATATCGCGTCCAACGTGCTTTCCGGCTTCGGTATGGCCGCTGCGGAAGCAGGTGATGTTGCCGACATTCTCGCCGCAGCATCTTCGCAAGCGAACACGGATGTCAGCCAACTAGGGCAGGCCATGTCTACGGTCGCGCCAATCGCGGCGGCACTTGATATCCACCTGTCGGACACGGCGGCGGCAATCGGCGTTTTGTCCGACGCGGGTATTCAGGGCGCACGTGCGGGCACGGCCATGCGCGGTGTGCTGGCGTCCTTGGCGGGGCCGACCGATCAGGCCGAACAGGTGCTGCGTCGTCTTGGCCTGACCATTCAGGATGTTGATCCGGCGACAAACGATCTTGCCGACGTGATGGGCAAGCTGGACGCCGCAGGGCTATCCACAGCGGATGCAATGGAAATTTTCGGAAGGGAGGCCGCGTCCGGTGCGTTGGTTTTGGTCGAAGGGTCCGACCGGCTGCGTGAGTTTGGCGCGGAACTGAGCAGCGTCGATGGTGCAGCTTCGGATATGGCCGAGACCATGCGGGACAATTTGGGCGGCGATATCGACAGCTTGCAGTCGGCGGTGTCGGGATTGATGATCAGCCTCGGTGACGCGGGACTGACGGCGATCTTGCGCGGTGTCGCGCAGGTCCTGACGGGCGTGACACGGACCGTGACGTTTCTGGTCGATGTATTCGATACGTTCACTGATCTCGTCGGCGACGTATTCACTTTTGCCAGTGCCACGGATGAACTTGCTGGGTCGATCCAATCGGCGGCTGACGCCATGGGGAATGAACTTGAGCAGTCAGACCTACTTTCAGGTCGGCTCGTTGGGGTTCGCGAAATGTCGGTGGATGTGGCCGGTGTGAAGCTGGCGCAGGCGCGCGCGTCATTGGCAGCGGCAGATGCTTCGCGCCAAGAGCGCCTTGCGGCCATACAGTTGTCCGACGCATTTCAGGATCGCGTAGAGGCCCAAGCCTACTTCAATGAACAAATCCAAGAGTATTATCGTCAACGCGACGAGGCCGCAGCGCGCGGGGAGATGGAAGGCCCCGGCGACATCGCAACGTTTCAAGGGTATCTTGATCAGGTCCGACGTGCGGTTAAAGCGCAGAGGGACTTGATCGGTGACGCGGGCGAAATTCCGCAAAGCCTCGTCACCGCAGAAGCCCAGATCGCTGCTCTCGAAACCCTCATCGCTGATGCGGAAAACGGCTTTGTCGATGTATCGGTCGCGGCGGCGGGCGTTACAGGCAATGTTGCTGACACGAGAGAGCAGGTCATTGCTCTCAACTCGGTCCTTGTTTCGCAGTATGAACTCTACGGCAGCACCCGCGCAGAGAGCGACCTCGCGAATTCGTCGGCGCAGGACATGCTGGATACGATGATCCGGCAGAACATCCTGCAAAGCGCCATCAATGAACACGGTCGAGACAGCGCGGAAGCGGTAGCCTTGCGGGCAGCCCACGAGCGCGATGCTTTCGAGGAAATGCTGAGCACGCTGGGCGTATCGCAAAGCCTGCGTGACAGCCTGATGGGCGCGTTTCTGGTTGGTCAGGATTTGGCGAACTTAGATATGGAAGGCGAAATCGGCGCGGCTAATATCAGCGCCGCCGAACTTGGTCGTCAGCTTGGCGTGTCGGTCGAACAGGGCGACAGGATGCGTCAGGTGCTGGACCGGATCGCCGGGTTCAACTCTGGCTCTACCGTCGCACAGATTGCGCAGATCACGCGCGCACTTGGCGTCTCCACACAGCAGGCGATTGCCTTGGCGCGGGCCTTGCCGGGGTATTCCGATGGCGGGGTGTCCGGGCCTGACGGTGCGGTGGTGCAGGCGCGGGCGATAAACCCGGTTATCTCCGCGCCGGACATTTTCGAGCCGGTTGCTCCTCTGGCTGGCGGCGGCGTCGGCGGATCGCGCTCCCGTTCACCCGGCAGCGGCACGTCCGAGGCGCAGCGGGAATACAACGACAACCTGCGCGAGGCGCAGCGCATCATCGAGGGCACCCGCACCGAAGTCGAAAGCCTGCAATTCGAGTTGCAGGAGCTGGCGGAACTCAACGAACTCGGGTTCTTCAAGGACGCGCCGGAGGCATACAGCCGCGCATTGGCCGACTTGAACGAGCAGCTTTCCGATGCGCAGTGGTCTGAAAACCCGTTCGGCGATTTCCTTGACGATTTGGGAGAGGCGGCGGGCGAGGCGGAGTCGCTGAAAGAGGCGTTCGCCAACATGGGTGACGTGGTGGTGAGCCAGTTGCAGCGCATGGCGGCAGAGTGGCTATCGTCGGGGCTGTCGCAGATCGGACGCAGCTTTCTTGGCGGGCTTGGCTTCGGCGGCGGAAAGGCGGCGGCGAAGGGCGGGGGCTTCGATATCTTCGGCGGTTTCCGTGCTGATGGCGGACCGGTCCAGAGCGGCAAGAGCTATATAGTCGGTGAACGCGGGCCGGAGTTGTTCGAGCCAGATTCCAACGGCACGATTTATCCGAACGGCACTGCACCATCGGCAGGCGGTGGGACAATGGACGTTCACGTCTCGGTCTCGGTCGATGACGACGGCAAGGTGCAGGCCTACGTTGCGCGTCAAGGCCAGCAGACGATGCGTCAGACCCTGAACGCCGTTCCAGCCAAGATGCAGGACCACATGATGCGGGTGCAGACATGAGCGAAATTGCGTTCCCGTCGCGTGCAAAGCTGACCAGCGCGGACTTTCAATTCGCCAACCAGATGCGCGGGCGACAAACGTCGCTCAGCGGCGCGGAGACGCTTATCCCCACGTTGTCAGGTCACTGGACCGTTGCCATGACGTTTTTCCTTCACGGGGAGGCTGCGCGGCTTGAATGGCAGGGCTTTCTTGCAGGCATGGCCGGTGGCCTCAACACCACGCTGGTGCCGGTGTTCGTCCCGTATCGTCCGCTGACCGGGGCGGGCCGGCCGGTATCGGGACGGCGCGGAACGCCGTTTTCCACGTTCGAACACTGGTCATTCAAGAGCGCGGATCGCAGGGCGTTGTCGCTGGCGAAAAGCGCACCGGCACGGTCCACGGAACTGACCTTCATTCTGGACGACAGCGAAGGCTTGCGCCCCGGTCATATGTTTTCGATCCGCGACCGCATGTATCGCGTCGTCTCATCGTCGCAGGGCGGCACGAAGATCGGCATCCAGCCACCACTACGTGCGGCGGTTCTGGCGGGTGAGGCCGTCGAAGTGGACAAGCCGCTCTGTCGGATGCGGTTCGCCACGGAGACCGAAGGCGTCGTGATGTTCGCGCCTGACGCCGTCGATCGGGCGTCGGTGATGTTCCGCGAGGCATTCTAATGGGCGCGCGGGACGACCTGCTGGCAATACCGGACGACCTGTTGCGAACGGGCCGGTTCACTGAGGCCACGCTGGTTCACATGGACTTCAAGGACAACCCGATCCGCTGGTGGACGGGCCTTGGTGAACTGGAATTGAACGGGGAAAAGTGGGTCGGCACCAGTGACCTTATCAGCCTATCGGAGATATCCACGGATTACTCTGCGACGGCGCAATCGGTGACGTTCACGCTCTCGGCCAAGGCTGAACACTTGCAGCTGATCCAAGCCGCAGAGGAGCAGATCGAGGGGCGGGCGGTCACGATCTACGGGCAGATATTCCGCACCATCGCGGAGGGCGACGACCCGGCATGGCAGCCTATCGGGGCAATGTTCGCGCACTTCACCGGCACGATGCACCAGCCGTCCTATGAGCAGACGGGGATCGAGGGCGGCACGGTGCAGGTCGTTGGCGAAGGGGTGTTTCATCGCCGGTCAGCACCGCCACGGGGGAAGTTGACGCACATCGACCAGCAGGTTCGCTCACCCGGCGACTTGGGCCTGATCTACGTCTCGAAATACGAGAATTACGACACCAAATGGCCATTCAGGTAGCCACGGCGGCGGACGTTGATCGCATCGCCGATATGACGTTCCAGCTTGTCGAAAGCGTGAATGGCCCGGTCGCACCGGTCAGGGCAAACGTGCGCGAGGAGGCCATGATGCTGATTGCCAGCCCGAACGGCACGGTATTCGTTTCGGATCGTGGCTTCATCGCCGGGTCACTTGCGCCGACGATCATCAGCCCGGAGCGGATTGCGCAAGAATGTGGCTGGTTCGCGACCGACCGGAGCGGCTTGCGGTTGCTGGCGGCTTTCGAGCGATGGGCAGGGGCACACAGCGCCCGCGTGAAGTTGTCAACGGCGTCGTGGGACGCCACACCGACCAGCCTCAAGGCACTTCTTTACCGGCGCGGATACAAGCCGTGCGAAACTGCGTGGGTCCGATAGATGGCAATTTTCACCTATGCAGTGGGCTGGTTGGGATCGGCCCTGACGCCATACTTGGGCGCGGGCCTTGCCGGGGGTGTCGCCAACGTCGCCGGGTCGATCGTGGTCAACAGCATCCTTGCCGCGGCGCAGGGTTCACCGACCATTTCGCAGCAGGAAATTCTTGCGACGATCAATCAGGCAACCGGCCCACGGCGACGGGGATACGGGCTTAATCGTCTCGGCGGCACACGGGCGTTCTGGGAGGCGAAGGACGGCACCCTGCATCAGGTGATCGTTCACTGCGAAGGGGAGATCGAGGGCGTCGTCGATTACGTGATCGACGGCAAGCCGGTGCAATTGGACGCAAACGGCACGACCATCCCGACACCGGACGATGCAGAGTTTTTCGGCTTCGACGGGCTTGTCACGCTTGAGGGGCGCAATGCGAATGGCGCGGATTTCGCAGACCTGCGAACCGCGTTTCCGACGATGTGGACGGACGATCACCTGATTGACGGCTCTGTCCTGACCTACTGCCGGTTCAAGTCGCCACGCCCGGAACGGACAGCGGCCGTATTTCGGAATGGCGCGAACACGTCCGTCCAGATCGACGCCGAACTGGCAAAGGTCTATGACCCGCGCACGGACACGACCGCATACAGTGACAACCCAAGCCTCTGCATCCGCGATTTCCTCGTTCACCCGGACGGGATGCGGATCGACGCGGCGACCATCGACAACGACAGCTTTGCGGCGTTCGCTGACATCTGCGACGAAATCATCGGGGGGATCAAGCGATACCGGTTGGCCGGTGTCTATGCCCTAACGGACAAACCCGCGTCCGTTTTGGAGCAGATGCGCAAGACCTGTGACGCATCTCTTTACCTCACGCCCGAAGGCAAAATCGGGATCATGGGCGGGAAGTATTCCGAGCCTGATGTCACCTTTACGTGGGACGATATCATCGCGATCCGGCACAGGTCTGGCACAAGCCCGCTCACGGCTTTCAACGTCCTGAAAGGTGAATACACCAGCCCCGACCACAACTTCCTGCCGCAGGAAGCGCCGGAGTTGCGCGACGAAGCGCTTCTAGCGAAACAACCCGAGCGCACTGAGATGCTGGAGGTGCCGTGGTGCCCCGATGGCGTTCAGATGCAACGCTTGATGCAGTCCTACCGGGCGCGGGCGCAACCACTGCAAACCGCGACCCTCACGACCAATCTTGTCGGACTGAAAGCACGTTTCCCAAAAGGTGACGGGATCCACACGATCCGGGTCGAGACGGAAACTTTGTCGGGCGTGTTCGAGGTCATCAGCCACAGCTATTCGGCAGCAGACGGCACATGCACCATAGAGGTGCAGTCGATCTATGACGCATGGGGCGAACTGACCGACGAAAGGCCACTAGCCCCTAAACTGGCGGACCTTGTGCAGAACAGGCCTCCACCGCTTGTTCCTGCGGGCTTGGCGCTCTCGCAAGAAGTCATCTCCTTATCTGCTGAAACCAAAGGCGTGCAGATCGTGGCCACGGTCACGGACCCTGCTCGGGCGGATTTGCAGGTCGGGCTTGAATATCAACTGGACGGCCAAGCGACGTGGACGCGCATGACGACGGGTGTTGGATCGTATCGCGGCACCAGCGGCATCATTTCCGAAGGCGAATACACCGTGCGGGCGTTCTGGTTCGGTCAAGGCGTCGATCCCGCAAACTATCCCGAGGAGGATATCGTCGTGGTCAGCAATCCGATGGCACCAGCAGCGCCGACGAATTTCACCGGAACACCGGGGGCGGGTGAGGCAAGCCTTTCGTGGACCAACGCGACCGCGAACTTCCACCGCACACGGATTTTCCGCAACACGTCCGACGACTTTTCGGGTGCCGGCTTCATCAGTGACGTGGCCGGGGTTGCGGGGCAGGGGTCCAGCTACACCGACACGCCACCCACGACTGACCCGTATTTCTATTGGCTGGTGACGCTGAACCCGTCGCTGGTTTCGTCGGCACCTACCGCCTCTGTGAGCGTCACACCGACGCCGTAAGCCACTTTTCCAAATTTCAAGATACTGGAGCCTGCAATGCCTACGCTTGAGGAACAACTCAACGTGACCCTACGGGATCGCGAAGTTTACAACGACGCCTTCCCCGCGCCTGCCGGTGATCCCAATTCGCCGGAACACGATCCCAATAAGGAAGAGCTGCGTGACGGCTTTATCCCGCTGGCGCAGGCTGCTGATGTAGTGCTTGGCGCGGAACTGACGGCGGGCGCGAATGCGGATCGTGCAGAAACGGCGGCGGCGGCATCGGAGAACAACCGTGACACGGCCCTTGCGGCTGCAAATGCTATCGGCCCGGTTGCGTTCTACCTGACCAAGGCGGCGGCTGTCGCGGCTTCTGGCAGCCTCTCCGTGAACGATATTGTCGAGGTCATGGCGGACGAAGGTCGGAGCGGTCGGCGCACGCGCTATCAGTGGGATGGGACTGAATTCGACTTCCTGCTGTATCTCAGCACGGTCGAACTGCCTATTGCTTCCGTCAAAGACACCGACGTGGCAATCGGTGACTATGTGCGCGACGTGGCGACGGGCGCGATCTACCAGCGCGTGGCCAGTGACGGCGATCTGGATTTCACGGGCAGCGGAGGCATCCACGCCAATGTCGTCAGCCCCTGGCGCTCTGCGTCGTTCGGCGGTGATGCGACAGCCTTTGCCAATGCGGTGCGGGCGCGGGCTGCTGATCTGGTGGCGAACCGGTATATCCTCGAGGTGGCGACTGGCGAAGATATCCGCGTTCCTTGCAACCCCAGCGCATCGGCCAACGAATTGCGCGACTACTGGCGCTACATGACGCTTGGCCATGTGGTGCAGGCGGATGGTCACCTGTGTCTCGAAATTGCCGATGGTATGCACGACGTCACCACGGTGATCGACCAGCAGAACGGCTCCACTGTTCATGTCGAAGGTTCCGGCGATGCTGTCGAACTGGATATTGCGTCCATGGCCTTCACCGACATGGGCAGCAACGTTTGGCGCGTGCAGATCAACGTCACGGGCGGCACGATCCCGGTCTATGTCACCAGCAACGCCGGTGCCGTGGTCGGGGTGCAGAACCCCGTTGGCAACGGAACGCCACACGCAGCGGCGGGCGCATTGCGTGTCGTCACGCGGCACAGCAGCACCTCGATCACCTGCGAGTTTCAGAACCATGGCGATCAGGCTCTGGTCGATATGACCACGCCAACCGCAGGCACCTCTCTTGGCATACCCCAAAACAAGTTGGTCGTGCCGCTGGCCTGTGTCCGTGCGAACTCGGCTGGCTGGACTCCGGGCGGAGTGGGGCTGGAGGAAGGCTTCGTAAATGCGCGTGAAGGATCGTCCGCTATTTTCGGTCACGTTGGCCTTTCCTACAACGGCACCGCGGACGGCCATGAAATGCTGTTTTCGAAAGACCCCAACTCCTACATCAAGTTGACGAGTGGTGCGGTGGTCGCTGGCGACACAAGCAAGCTAATGCGGTCCTCTTACGCCGGGAAAATTCTGCTCGAAGCCGGTTCTTTCGTTGGCCTTGGCATAGGCGGTCAGACCCTCTGGCAGGGTGTATCGGACGGTTGTAGCCTTTCTGCCGTGCGCGCAAACATCGCATGTGGGGTGTTGGAAACAGTGTCTGTGACCGCCGATTGCAGCGCCTTCCTTTCGCAGTGCGTCGCCTCCGGCTCAAAGCGAATTGCACAAACAAGTTGGGACTCCGGCTCGATCGACATCACGACCTGTCGTTTGAATTTCTGCGAGAACGTCGCGCAACCCAACGACGGCACCATTTCGATTTCAACAGATACGATTATAGATCACTGCACAGGTGTCGGTTTCGTGGTTACGGGCAGTGTGAGGGGCGCGGTCAAGGGTAACCCGACTTTCACAAATCACACCGGCACGCTCCCGACGCCAAATGCCCGCCAGCCGAAGAACGGTATTTGGCTGGACGGCGAGGGTAAGGAATACGACCCGGACGACTACCAGCTTGGTAAGTTTTCCTTCACGGTCGATTTCCCGGCAATCTTGCCTCGCGATCAGGATACCGTCGTGATCACGGCAGCAGATTTTCCGGGAAGCACGCCAAACGAACTTGCCGCGAAGGCCACGCTTGCCCTCGTCAAGACAAGCGATCCGATCACAGTCACACCCAACGGGGGGCCAATTCCCGGCCCGTATATCCCTATCCCCGGATACGCCACGGCTGATGGTGAAATCACGCTGCAAATCGGCAGCTATTCGTCAGGCACGACGAACCCGGCAGCAGAGACATTTTTCATCCGGGCGCGGAGGTAATCTGATGCCGTATAGCGCCCTGACCATTCACACCATGGCGGGGGTGTCTCTGGCGATGGCCTCCACCACCCTGTTCGGTGACGTGTTTCCTCCAAACGTCCTGCAATCTGCGGTCTATGGCGGGCTTGGTGGCATGGCCCGATGGGCCGGTGTCAGCCGGGTCCGGTGGCACGAAAATCTGTCTTGGGTACCGCTTGGCGTTCTGCTGGCGGTTGGTCTGGATACCGTTGCCGCCCCCATTCTCGCCACATACCTGAGCGGCGATGCACCGGGCAGTTTCATTCGGGAGGTTTTCGAAAACGACCAGTCGTCACGAGGGATCGCGTTTTTGGTGGGCCTGTTCGGCACAGCCGTCCTCGCCCGGTTCATCGACAAAAGGAAAGACGACGATGGTTGAGGTCCTGAAATTGCGAAAGGACGTGACAGGGCATCGTGAGCGGTTCTGGCAGACCATCAAGACAGGATGCGCGATGGGTCTTGTCATTTTCGTGGTCATGCCGTGGGTGCAGCGGTCATACGAGTCCGTGACCGACCAGTCACATATCATGCAACCAGAATTCAGCATGGTCCGGTCATATGAGCATGGATGGGTGGTGAACTACACCGCGGGCGCACAAAAAGCCGTTCGCGCGCACTTCACGATCCAGACGCGGGATAAAAGCGGTTCTGCGATCTGCACCTACCGGTCGGACAACGCTTATCCCTACAGCCCGAACTCGAACGGCAGGCGTCCTTGGCCGTGGGCTGCATGGGCAGAGGAAAGTAGGGCAACGTCCTGCGACGTGCCGGAGCCGCCGTTTCAGGTGTGCCTCCGGTATGACGGCGTGACCCGATTGGGAACCCCATTCGACACCGCATACACCTGTGTGCGCTTCCCCGAAACTGACGAGGTGATCCGATGAATTTCACAGGCAAAGCAAAGCGGTTGGACGATATCGACCTTCCACGCATCGGCGCGGAAATCGGTGTTGGTGAGGATGAAATCCACGCCGTGCTGGACGTAGAAACGCGGGGCAGTGGCTTTGACGATCAAGGCCGTCCTGCCATGCTTTTTGAGCCGCACGTGTTCTGGCGCGAACTTGAGCCAGGTCCGAAGCGTGACCGAGCGGTGGCACAGGGTCTTGCCTATCGCAAGTGGGGTGAGCGTCGGTATCCCCGTGATAGCTACCCTCGCTTGAAAGCGGCAATGGTAATCGACCGGGAAGCGGCGCTGCGCAGCGCGTCATGGGGCTTGGGGCAGATCATGGGCTTCAATGCGCAAATGGCGGGATACGATACCGCAGAGGCCATGGTTGCGGACTTTCTGGACGACGAAGAACGGCACCTGTCTGCAATGGTCGCGTTTATCAAAGGCGCGGGACTGGACGACGAGTTGCGGCGGCACGATTGGCGGGGCTTTGCGCGCGGCTACAACGGGAAGGGCTATGCCAAGCATGGTTACCATACCCGCCTGGCTCAGCGTTTCGCGTGGTGGCAGGGCAAGCCTGACACGCCGTGGTCACCGATGCTGTATGAATGTCATCCCGTCGATCCTATGGTAGCCGCATGAACTGGCTTTCCCTCGTCACCGCTGCCGCCGTGGGTGGCTCCGCAGTGGGCGGGCTGGCCGTCTGGTGGGTCATGGACCTGCAAGCGGACAGGGCGGACCTCACGCGGGCGCTGGCAGCGTCTGAGCGTGAGCGGGCCTTTCTGGTGGTCGAAATCGAACAGGCCGAAACATCCCGCGCTGTCGCCAAGGCTCACGCGGCCCGGATGCAGGCCCGGAACGCGGAACTATCCGACATTGAGGAGTGGATACATGCAAACGACGACGATGCGCCTATGCCTGACCTGCTGCGCCGCGCTTTTGACCGCGTGCTCGGGCCCGCCAGTGGTGGAGACACGCCTGATTGTGCCGGTGGTGGATGCTGACCTGCGGACGCCCTGCCTGTCGCCTGAGCGGCCCCGTGTGAGCGTGGCTGACGCGGCCCTGATCGTCACTGATCTGGTGCGCGACCGGGACTGTGCGAACGGCAAGATCGAGGCGATTGACACGATCCTGACGGATGCAGAGGCGCGGGCGGGCAATCTGCAAGAGTGATGGTGCGGCCCCTCGGATTCGAACCGAGACTGTGACAGGCTTTAAGGCTGTTGGCTCTGCCGGTTGGCCTAGAGCCGCATCGTGGTAGGGGCGGGCGGACTCGAACCGCCAAACTCCCGGGCCTAAACCGGGCGACTTTACCAATTTGCCCACGCCCCCGTGGTGCGCATAGCAGGACTCGAACCTGCAAAACTTCTAGGTTTGAACCAGACGACTTTACCAATTTGCCCATATGCGCGGATTTGGTGGGGAGGGTCAGATTCGAACTGACACAGCTTTTACACGAGAGATTTACAGTCTCCGACCTTCACCAATAGGAGAGCCGCCCCGAAATTTAGGAGCGACGATAGAGGTGTAAGAGGTCAGTGAGTTTCTGCATGGCTATCCATTAGACTAGATGCCACATAGCGTCAACGACAGAACCTAGCCCGCCCCGTTCATTCGGTGGCGGGCTTTTTCGTTTCAGGGTATGGGATACCGCCATGGATCGGAATGATCCGTATGTCATACTGCCCCTTGCGCCCGCACTGCGTGCACTTCACCCGGTCGAGAAGGTCGATCAGCCAGGTATCCGCGCCGTAGTTGTCGATCAGGCTTTGCCCCCGGCGATCAAGGAACCTGCCGCACGGACATTGGATGCTGATCGTATAGTCGCGAAGTTCGCGTAGCTGCAACGGGACGAGGCGGTCGCGGGTCGTTGTAGAGGGTTCATGTTGGGAGTTTAGGTGTTGGTGCCGACACCAAGTGCTGCCATGATCTCGGCGCGATGGTGTGCGTTGGCTGGTTTTACCGATTGCTTTTTATCCAGCGCAGAAGCCGTGACGGCAGATCAAACACGTCCTGCACTGCGATCCATATAGGGGCCAGCCCGCTATCCAGCGCCCACATCGGGACGCTGTTGTGGACTTCCAGAACCTCAATTCCATCGGCCTTCATCGCCTCTGCTTGTCTTTCGCTGGGAATGATGCATGACCATCGCCCTGACTTGCCGCGAATTTCGGCTTCGTATCGCATCGTGGTCTCTCCTATATTGCGTTGGTAAACGGGGCGGGATTCGAACCCACGATCACGGCGTTATGAGCGCCTTGCTTTGACCTGGCTAAGCTACCCGTTCAGTCTTTTGCCGAAGTTAATCGGCGGCCGGGGCGTTCGAACCTTGCCACTTATGTCCCGCTGCCAGTCGCGATCAATCCACTATCCTTGGCTGCGTTCAGTTCGACCGTTGCTCCGCCCGCTTCGCGACACCGGGCTTTGTATGCTGCGCGAATGTCCTTTTCATTTGCGGCAGAATCTACCCCCAAGACGACCCACCACACCCGCTGGCTGGGGTTTTCGGTTTGCCCCGGCGCAGGCAGCGCGGTAAAGCCCTGAAAGGCTTGATCCAGCAACTGATGCGCTCCGCGTCGCTCTATGTCGCGGAACGCCTTGACTGCAAGACCAATGGCACGGCAGTTTTCCCATGGCCTCTGGTAGGTGTCGCAAGGCAGGCAGATCGGACGTTTGCCCTTTGTGAAATAGACTGCGACGCCGGGGTCAGCCATTTTTTCGCTTAGCCCGTCGCGGTATGGGGTGCCATCAAGGCGGGTCGGGATGTTTGATGATACGACCACGCCCTTTGCGCCGAAGCGTGAAAGTTCGAGCATCATTTCCTCGAACGCCTTTGATGGCGTGACCTTGAACGCGCTCTGCTTCCGATTCTTAGTGCGGGACGGGCCTTTTGGCCATTGCAGCGGGTGTGCCTGTGTCATCCATACGTCTCCTTCTGTCGCGCCTCTGTCAGCGCTGTTATCCATGTGTCCCGCAGGTGTCCGTAATCGCGGGGCTGTGTGACCGCGACGGCGGATGTCAGGCATACGTCGCACGTGCCATAATGATACGTCGCTTCATTTGGTGGCCGTCGTCCGTGCTGTTCGCCACAGGGGGCGCATACCCATGCCGGGTAGTCTTTTTGGAGGTGAACAGTCATTCCATGAATCCTTCACTGCAAGAACGACAGCGCCCATGAACGTGACCGTTGTAACCCACTGCGCAGGTCAGCCGGAAAGTGTCTTTCTCGCCGCACCACGGGCAAGTCGCCTTAGCTGACGACAGATTGTTCGCAAGCATCTTCCGCTTCATTGCTGCGACTTTCGGAAGCCGTTCAACAAAGCGATCCATTGCGGCGTCCATACACGCCCGATCAGCCTCTCGCTCTGCGTCAGTTTTGGGATCATAAGACGGGCAGTCTGCCTTGCGCTCCGGGCCGGGGTGGCACGGAAGCATGAAGGCCAGTCCGGTTGCGTCACCGCCATTCGCCGCCGTCACGATCTTGCGGATGGGGTGGCCAATATTGCAGTCTTTGCCGTCTCGAATGCCGTTCACCGCATCGTAGTGGCGACAACGGCGGCCAAGAGCCGCCATGCGGTCGGACAGTGTTTCAGCCATCTATCCGCCCCCTTTTGGGCGAACAGGCATCGCGCACCATTCCATAACGCAAAACGGGTAGTAGTCGTCAGTCGCATCGGTCCCGATGCGGAGCCAAGTGTGTCCCGTTTCTATGTCAATAAGTTCCAGAATATCACTACTTGTGCCCAAAGACATTCTTGCGACAACCTCCCTGCCGATGGGTGTCGCACAGTCGATTTCAGGTGCCCTTCCTTCAATCATGTCCAAGTTATGAAGGTATGACCTATAGCCGTCGCTCGGGTCCTCTATTGCGATGAATGTATTACCGTCCATCCCCCATGCGGAAACATCGCGCGAGAAACCGTCAACGACGGTTTGAGATTTGATTGCGGCAAAATCCAGAATGTGTTGGCCGACAAGATCGCTAAGTTCGACCTGTGTTACTTTTCGCGGCAGAATCTGTCCGCATTTTTCGCAAGTTCTATTCATTTATCGGCCCTCCTGTGTGGTGGTTGCCCCATTGCGTCGCCATGGCAGCGGCGATGCCAGGGAAGAACATGCTGCGCTGTCTGGCCCGATTTTGGCCGGGGCTTGCCTTGTGCACGCTGTCACGGGCCGTGGTTCCGTCGAGTGTTCCGGTCTGCTCCAGCTTGGGTAGGCCGCGCAACCAGAGACAGGTGCGCTTGCGTTCGTTATCCGGGCCGTGTTCATCGTAGCCAAAGTGCCATGGCTGCACCGATTGCGCGTGCGGCTCGAAGTTAACGATCCGCTCTTTCGCGTGGCTGTGCATAACCGGATTCTCCACAGCGACACGCGGGATATGAGGCACATTCCAGACGGCGGAGAAGAGCGCCGCACCCTGATCCAGATGCCGCCAGATCGTCGCCAGTTTTTCATCGCGACTCATGGCCGGCCAAGCGCGTCGTTCGTCGTCGGTGCAGTCGGCAGGCGGATTGCAAGGCGGGTCGGTCAGCCAGCGTACACCACTGTTGCAAAGCCGGGTGCAGGGCGGGTGAAATACCGCCAGCAAGTCCCAATCGTCCTGCATCACGTCACGCACGTCACCGATGATGTGTCGGTTGGAAGGGGTGTCGCTCTGCTCAAGGTCGCAGGACCACGCATCATGACCCGCCGCAAGAAAGGCGTCACGGACGATCCCGGACCGTTCGCATCCGATCAGGACCTTCATGGCTGTATCCCCACCGTCAGCACCGCCCAAACCAGCTTGCATCCGATATGAATGCACTGGTCAGTGTGGTAACTGATGCGGCCCGCACATTTGTTGTGATCGGTCAGGCCATGAATGACAGCCTCGGCAACGCCCATCCAAAGCGATCCGGTGATGATACCGACAAAGCCGCCGTGGATGATGCTGTGTGCCGCCAGCGGGTGCCCCCATGGGATGCCCGGTATCGGATCGGTGTGGTTCTTGCCCCGCGCGAGGAAGTCACCTTGCAGCGGATAGTCGGCAAGCATGTGAGCGAAGATGAGGAGGGCGAGGATGGTCACGCGGCACCGCCGTTTCGGACAGCCTGAAAATTCAGCCTTGCTCGTTTACGAAGTGCTTTGCGGTTCAGTGAACCAGCGTGAACCAGAACAAAACGTGCAAGTTGCGAAAACGATGATTTACAAAGCGTCCTGTTTTCTGAAAAACAACAGGTTGTGAGGGGAGCGCAATGTTCACATCGAAGATGTCAGGAGTTCAAATCTCTTATCGCCCACCAGAATTTTTCAAAGGCGTGCCGCAGGGCACGCCTTTTTCGTGTCGGTGGCGGTGATGGACCGGGCGGCGATGGAACAGGACTGGCTGGCACTGACCCGCGACGCCCTGCCACGGCAGGCACGCGGGCAGGACTGGCCGGTGCAGCGCGACCACTGTTTTCAGCGGATCTGCCTCGATCAGGCCTGCGGCGGGTGCTGGTATGACAGCATCGCCGGGCGACCGGCCTATCGTGCGGCACCCGATGCCGTGTTGGCCCGCGCGGTGGCCTGCGCACGCGCCATTGCCGCCGGACGCGCCGATCTGCATGCGCTGAACCGGCAATCACTGATCTGGCGGGGCAAACGGCGATGAGCTACCCCGCGCTTTATATCCTGCGCCACGGCGAGACCGTCTGGAATGCCGAGAACCGGATGCAGGGGGAGTTGAATTCGCCGCTGACGCCAAGGGGCGAGGTGCAGGCGGCCCGTCAGTACGAAATCCTGCGCGGGCGCGATCTGGCCGGGTTCGCGTTTCTGTGCAGCCCGCAGGGCCGCGCGATCCAGACGGCGGGGATCGCCTGTGCGCCGCTGGCCACCACGATCCGCACCGACGACCGGCTGCGCGAGATCGGGGTGGGGGAGTGGTCCGGGCGTCTTCGGTCCGAACTTCCGATGCCGGAAGGCCGCGATCCCTTCATGGCACAATACGAGATCGCCCCGGGCGGCGAGGGGTTCGCCGCGCTGGAGGTGCGATGCCGCGCGCTGCTGGACGATCTGACAGGCCCGAGTGTCCTCATCACCCACGGCATCACCAGCCGCATGATCCGGTCCATCGCGGGCGCGTCGGAGGCTGTCAGCGTGGCCACGGTGCACGGCGGTCAGGGCTGTGTCTATCACCTGAAGGACGGCGTACAGACCCTGCTGACCTGACCCTTGCACCCGCCCGCGCAATCGCCTAAACGCACGCCAGCGGGTTGTTAGCTCAGTTGGTAGAGCGCTTCCTTTACACGGAAGATGTCGGGAGTTCGAGCCTCTCACAACCCACCATCACCGCCAGAGATATGCGCCCAGGGGTCGTGCCGGTTTCGCGCGGCGGGCCGGGTCATGCGCCCGACCTTGCATCGGAATGCGCCGGGCGGGTAGGGTCACCGCATCGCGTGGAGACCCCCATGGCAAAACATGCAATCTTCGACATGGCCTTTTCCAAAGTCTATCCCATGTATGTCGCGAAAACGGAACGCAAGGGCCGGAGCGGTGCGGAGGTCGACACGATCATCCGCTGTCTGACCGGCTACGATCAGGCGGGGCTGGACCGGCAGGTCGCAGAGGGTGTGGATTTCACCACGTTTTTTGCCGACGCGCCAGCGATGAACGCGCATTGCGACCGGATCACCGGCGTCGTCTGCGGCGTGCGCGTGGAGGACATCGACGACCCGCTGATGCAGAAAATCCGCTGGCTGGACAAGCTGGTCGACGAACTGGCGCGCGGCAAGAAACTCGACACCATTCTGCGCAGTTGAGCGGGGGACGTCTCCGGCCCCGGCCCGGGAACGTGCGATTGTGTGCATTTTCCCGCATCGACCGCTTGACGCAGGTTATGGTGCCGCATAGAAGCCGATCACGTTCCGCCGAATGGCTGGAAACTGGTAGATGCGCGGTTGTAGCTCAGTTGGTTAGAGTACCGGCCTGTCACGCCGGGGGTCGCGGGTTCGAGCCCCGTCAACCGCGCCACACCAGTCTTTCCGATCCGGCGGCATGTCAGAGTGCGCGGTTGTAGCTCAGTTGGTTAGAGTACCGGCCTGTCACGCCGGGGGTCGCGGGTTCGAGCCCCGTCAACCGCGCCACTTTCCCTTTTTATTCCAAACGGTTTCGCGGTCTTGCGGTCCCTTGGACGCCGCGATTGCGTATCCCGCCGTGTCGGTCAGGGGCCGCAGGCGGATCGCCCAAGTCTCTTGCGTCGGCGAGAGCTTTCGTGGAAAGACCGTCCGACCAGATATGAGAGCCGCCATGACCCGTGCCGAGACTATTGTTTTGCGCCCGCCAGCGATGCCATCGCGGTCACGACGATGAACGGTGCGCAGGAATTACGCCTTGCGGCCTTCGCCGAAGCGGTCACGCTGGCGACACTGGTTTGCGTCGCGGTGCCGCTCAAACACCTTGCGGACATGCCCGCCGCGGTGTCCGTTCTTGGCCCGATCCACGGCATCGTCTTTCTGTTCTTCATCTGGATCGTGATCCGGTCGTGGGCCGAAGGTCTGGTCGGTTGGCGGGGCGCTGCCCGGCTGACCTTGGGCGCTTTCATCCCGTTCGCGGGTTTCGTCAACGAACGGTGGCTTGCGCGCCATCTGAAAACAGGGAGTCTCTGATGCTCTACGATATCGCCAAGGCGATCCATATCGTGTCGGTGATCGTGTGGATCGCTGGTATGACGGTCGCCGCCGTGAGCCTGCGCCATCCGCGGCCCGAAACGCTGCCCGCGATCCACAGATTCGACCGGGCGGTGACGACGCCCGCGATGCTGCTGGTCTGGGTCTTCGGCATCCTTATCGCGGTTCAGGGCGGCTGGTTCGTGCAGGGCTGGCTTGCGGCCAAGATCGGCCTTGTCCTTGTCCTGTCGGGACTACACGGCATGATCACCGGGCGTTTGCGCCGGATGACACAGGACGGCGGCGCGACCCCCGATCCGGCGATGCGGATGGTCATGCCGATCGGTCTGGGTCTGGTGGTGTGCATCGTCCTGCTGGTCACGACAAAGCTGTTCTGACCGATCGGGCGCGGTCACGGGACACATCGACGGTCCGCCCGCACCCCGCGACCGTGCCTGGCAGAATTCCTAGCCCTGCGACAGCGCGTGCAAGATCCGTGCCCAGGACCGGATGCCCTTGTGGAAACTGTCGAGGTCGTATTTCTCGTTCGGGCTGTGGATCGCGTCGTCGTCCTTGCCGAAACCGATCAGCAGCGCGTCCATGCCGAGCACGGTCTTGAAATGCCCCGCGATCGGGATCGAGCCGCCGCAGCCCACGTAGGCCGCCGCATTCGGCCATTCGTCCGAAAGCGCGTCGGCGGCCTTGGCGAAGGCGGGGTTGTCGGTCGACATCTGGCTGGCCGGGCCTGCGCCGTGGCCGTGAAATTCCACCTTGCAGTCGTCCGGCACCATCGCCCGCACAATGGCGCGGAAACTCTCGCGGATCGCCAGCGGGTCCTGCGTGCCGACGAGGCGAAAGCTGATCTTGGCGCTGGCCTTGGATGGCAGCACGGTCTTGAAACCCGCACCGGTATAACCCGAAATCATGCCGTTCACCTCGCATGTCGGGCGCGACCAGATCATCTCAAGCGGGCGGCGGCCTGCCTCACCTGCGGGGATTTTCAAGCCGACCTCGCCAAGGAAGGCTTCATGGTCGAATTTCAGGTCGTCCCAGCTGGCAGCCAACTCGTTCGACAGCTCCGGCACGCCATCATAGAAATCGGGGATCGTGATGCGCCCGTCTTCGTCGTGCAACGACGCGATAATCTTCGCCAGCACCCGCGCGGGGTTCATCGCCAGCCCGCCATACATACCCGAATGCAGGTCCAGATCGGGACCGGTGATGGTGATTTCCTCGCCCAGCAACCCGCGTAACTGCGTGATGATCGCCGGTGTGCTGTCGCCGTAAAGGCCGGTGTCGCAGATCAGGGCGATGTCGGCGCGCAATTCCTCCGCGTTATCTTCCATGAACGGGACGAGCGACGGTGAACCTGATTCCTCTTCCCCCTCGAAGAAAATCGAAATCCGGCCGGGCAGAGTGCCATGCACCGCTTTCCACGCGCGGCAGGCCTCCACGAAGGTCATCAGCTGGCCCTTGTCGTCGGATGTGCCGCGGCCCCGGATCACGCGGCCTTTCGGTGTCTCCTCGACCTGCGGGTCGAACGGGTCGTTGTCCCAGAGGTCCAGCGGGTCGACCGGCTGCACATCGTAGTGGCCGTAGAACAGCACATGCGGGCCGTCGCCGCCCGTGTGACCCACCACCATCGGGTGGCCGGGGGTCGTGCGTTTGCTGGCGTCGAACCCGATATCGGCCAGGTCCTGCACCAGCCAGTCGGCGGCGGCGTCGCAATCGGCCTTGTAGGCCGGATCGGTAGAGATCGACGGAATGCGGAGCAGTTCCTTGAGCCGCGCGGTCGCGTCGTCGAGGGTGTCGTCGATATGCTGCAGGACGGGATCGAGTGTCATGGACAGGCCTTTCACGGTTGTGGGCCGCTTGCGCGGCACTGTTGCCGGCATATTGGGCGGCTGCGCGGGCAGACGCAATCAGTTGGCTGCGGCGCGGGTCCGCTCGCAGGTTTGTGAGCGGCGGTGTGTATCTTTGACAGATTGTCGCAGCTAGGGTCACGGCAAGCGATAAATATCCGGGGAAGGAGACCACACATGAAACTGAAATTGATCGTCGCGGCCGGGGCCGCAGCCGCGCTGATGGCCGGCGCGCAATCCGCACAGGCGCAGGCCGACTGCACCTTCGACAAGGACCCCTATGATTTCGAACAGGCAGAGGTCGACCGCCTCTATGAATGCGTGGCCGACGATCTGGCGGAACGCTATGGTCGCGAGGGCCACGAGATCGGCAGCGTCTATCGTGACTGGAACGCCGCGGCGACCGGCCCCTATCTGCCCGGGCCGCACGGTGACCGGTTCCTCAACACCTTCGCCAACGACATCGCCTATGACACCTATGTCACCTACGGCTACGGCGAGGATTTCGTGATGCCCGTGGGGTCGATCCTGGCCAAGGAAAGCTACAAGCTGCGCGGTGACGGCACGCCGCGCCCCGGTCCGCTGTTCATCATGACCAAGGTGGCCGAGGGCGAGGCCGACGAGTATGGCAACTGGGTCTATTCCGGGGTGCAGCCCAACGGTAAAGTGATGGGCGTCAATCAGGGTTTCTGCCACGATTGCCATCAGGCGTTCGCCGATCAGGATTCGCTGGGGTATCCGGCCCCCGAGGTGCGTCTGAACCAGTAACCACCTCCCGCGCGGCCCGTCCCGTTCGGGGATGCGGCCGCCGGCCCACCGGTTTCGTGAAGGATTTGACCCCGGGCGGGGTCATCCGGCATGGTGAGGCATATTGTCCATTCCGGCCGCAAGGGGAGTTGCCCGGACCGGTCGCGGACGATATGACCGGTTGAAACCTGAAGATGCGGCTGCGGGCAAAGGCGGTGGCGTGACCTTGAAGACGAAGGGACAGTCTGTGAACTACGACACACAGCTCGATCACGCGATTGCGCGTTTGCACGACGAGGGCCGCTATCGCACCTTCATCAATATCGAGCGCGCGCGCGGGCAGTATCCCCATGCGGTCTGGAACAAGGAAGACGGCAGCACCGCCCCCGTGACCGTGTGGTGCGGCAACGATTATCTGGGCATGGGTCAGCACCCCGTCGTGACCGGCGCCATGCACGAGGCGATCGAGGCGACAGGGGCGGGGTCGGGCGGTACACGCAACATTTCCGGCACGACCGTCTATCACAAGCGGCTGGAGGCGGAACTTGCCGACCTGCACCGCAAGGACGCAGCGCTGCTTTTCACTTCTGCCTACATCGCCAACGATGCGACGCTGTCGACACTGCCCAAATTGTTCCCCGGCCTCATCATCTATTCCGACGCGCTCAACCACGCCTCGATGATCGAAGGGGTACGCCGCAACGGCGGGGCGAAGCGGATTTTCCGCCACAACGACGTGGCGCACCTGCGTGAACTCATGGCCGCCGACGATCCGGCGGCACCCAAGCTGATCGCCTTCGAATCGGTCTATTCGATGGACGGCGATTTCGGCCCACTGGCAGAGATATGCGATCTGGCGCAGGAATTCGGCGCGCTGACTTATCTGGACGAGGTGCACGCGGTCGGCATGTACGGGCCGCGCGGCGGCGGTATTGCCGAACGCGAGGGCCTGATGGGCCGCATCGACATCATCAACGGCACGCTGGCCAAGGCTTACGGCGTAATGGGTGGCTATATCGCGGCATCGGCCAAGATGTGCGACGCGATCCGGTCTTACGCGCCGGGCTTCATCTTCACGACCTCGCTGCCGCCAGCGGTGGCCGCCGGTGCCGCGGCCTCTGTCGCGCATCTGAAAACCGACCAGGAACTGCGCGAGGCGCATCAGACGCAGGCGAAAATCCTGAAACTGCGGCTCAAGGGCATGGGCCTGCCGATCATCGACCACGGCAGCCATATCGTGCCGCTGATCGTGGGCGACCCGGTGCACACCAAGAAACTCTCCGACATGCTGCTGGCCGATTTCGGCATCTACGTGCAGCCGATCAACTTCCCCACCGTGCCGCGCGGGACCGAGCGTTTGCGCTTTACCCCGTCGCCCGTGCACGGCCCGCGCGAAATGGACGCGCTTGTTTCCGCATTGGACACGCTCTGGTCTCATTGTGCGCTGAATCGTGCCGAACTGGCGGGCTAGTATCATTTCTGCGGGTGCAAACGCATTTGTGATATGTTAGCGGTAGAAAAGAAGATTTAGCGCGTTCGAATCAAAAGACGCTAGATTTTGGGGCACTAGGCAACGGGACGGCCAATGATCGTAAAAGGCTTCAGACGTGCAAAAGCACCTGAGGAGGCGGAAACTGCTGGTTTCGACGCCTTCGAACTGCGTTTGGGCGATCTGATGCGCGGTGAGCGTGCGACCATGGGCAAAAGCCTGCTGGACGTGCAGCGCGAGCTGAAGATCAAGGCGGCCTATATCGCGGCCATCGAAAACTCCGACCCCACCGCCTTCGACACTCCCGGTTTCATCGCGGGCTACGTGCGCTCCTACGCCCGCTACCTGAACATGGACCCGGACTGGGCGTTCGACACATTCTGCCGTGAAAGCGGTTTCGCCACCGCGCATGGCATGTCCGCCGCCGCCTCTGCGGCGAAACCCGCCCGGGTGGATACCAGCCCGATCGGCGGCAAGGACATCTTTGCAGGCTCCGCCACACCTTTCATCCCCGCAGGCGACAGCATGTTCGGGCGCGTCGAACCCGGCGCGGTCGGCTCTCTTCTGGTGCTGGTCGCGTTGATCGGCGGGTTGGGATACGGCGGCTGGTCGGTGCTGCAGGAAGTGCAGCGCGTGCAGTTCGCGCCGGTGGAACAGACCCCCACGGTCGTCTCCGACATCGACCCGCTGGCCGGTGCCAGTGCGGTGCAGACCGAGGAAAGCGATCTGGCCAGCTTTACCGCACCTTCGGCAGAGGCGCTGGACCGGCTTTACCGTCCGCAGGCGCTCGACGTGCCGGTGCTGGTATCGCGCGACGGCCCCATCGCCAGCCTGAACCCCGGCACCTTCGGCGCGGTCGTGCCAGAAACGACGTTGACAGAGGCGCTGGCCGCCGTCGATCCGGCGATTGCCGTCGATCCGAACGCCCCCGCCATTCAGGTTCTCGAAGGCCCGGTGCCAGAGGTGCAGCTTGTCGCCGCCAGTGCGGCCTGGGTGCGCGTGCGCGCCGCCGACGGAACGGTGATCTACGAAGGTATCATGGACGAGGGCGACACATTCGCACTGCCCGCGACCGAGGAACCGCCGACCCTGCGCGTGGGCGAAAGCGGCGGCATCTTCTTTTCGGTGAACGGCCAGATGCACGGGCCCGCCGGACCACGCGGATCCGTCACGTCGAACCTGGAACTCTCCGCCGCGAACCTGAGCACGAATTTCCCCGCCGCCAACCCGTTCGGCGATGCGGAACCTGCCGTGCCGACCAACGTCGCGGAAATCACCGCCAACCCCTGATTCTGCAGCGCTTGCGGCAATACCGCCCGTTGCCCCCGCCCGCGCGGGTGCATAGGTAGGGTGCGAGACAGCGATAGGTGAACTCCATGTCCCTCAATCACATCCGTCCGTGGCGCAATATCTACCGCCGCGAAAGCCGCAAGATCATGGTCGGCAACGTGCCGGTCGGTGGAGACGCGCCGATTTCCGTGCAGACGATGACCAACACGCTGACCACGGACGTGGCGGCCACCATCGCGCAGATCAACGCGGCGGCGGAGGCGGGGGCCGACATCGTACGCGTCTCCGTGCCGGACGAGGCATCGTCAAAGGCGCTCAAGCAGATCGTGCCGGAAGTCGCCGTGCCTTTGGTCGCCGACATTCACTTCCACTACAAACGCGGGATCGAGGCGGCAGAGGCGGGGGCGGCTTGCCTGCGCATCAACCCAGGCAACATCGGTGACGAAAAGCGCGTGCGCGAAGTCATCAAGGCCGCGCGCGACAACAATTGCTCGATCCGTATCGGCGTGAATGCCGGCTCGCTCGAACGGCACCTGCTGGAAAAATACGGCGAGCCCACGCCCGACGCGATGGTCGAAAGCGGGCTGGACCACATCAAGATTCTGCAGGACAACGATTTCCACGAATTCAAGATTTCCTGCAAGGCGTCCGACGTCTTCATGGCCGCCGCCGCCTATCAGAAACTGGCAGAGGCGATGGATGCGCCGATCCACCTTGGCATCACCGAAGCCGGGGGCCTGATCTCCGGCACCGTGAAATCGGCCATCGGCATGGGCAACCTGTTGTGGATGGGCATCGGCGACACGATCCGCGTGTCGCTCTCCGCCGATCCGGTGGAAGAGGTGAAGATGGGCTTCGAGATACTCAAATCCCTCGGCCTGCGCCACCGGGGCGTCAACATCATCTCCTGCCCCTCCTGCGCGCGGCAGGGCTTTGACGTGATCAAGACGGTGGAAATCCTCGAAAAACGGCTGGAGCACATCAAGACGCCGATGTCGCTCTCGATCATCGGCTGCGTCGTCAACGGCCCCGGCGAGGCGTTGATGACCGACGTGGGCTTCACCGGCGGCGGTGCCGGGTCCGGCATGGTCTATCTGGCCGGCAAGCAAAGCCACAAGCTCGGCAACGACGCGATGGTGGAGCATATCGTGGAACAGGTCGAGAAGCGCGCCGCAGAGATCGAGGCGGGGGCCGTAAAGGCGGCGGAGCAGGGGTGAATGACCGCTGTGCGGACTTTGCTGCCATACGCTCAACGGCGGCTTTCAATCTCGGCAGGTTGACATGCAACAATAATGTTGCATATTGGTTCTCATGGAGAAGGTGTTCAAAGCGCTTGCCGACTTGAACCGACGCGATCTTCTGGACCGGCTATACCGAGAGGATGGTCAAACGCTCGGCCAACTCTGCGCGCAACAGGGTATGTCCCGCCAAGCAGTCAGTCGGCATCTGGCTCTGCTGGAGGAAGCCGGTCTGGTCGTCGCGCAATGGAGAGGTCGCGAGAAGCTGCATTTCCTGAACACCATTCCACTTGGAGAAATCAGCGAACGCTGGATCGAGAAGTTCGAGCGGCCGCGCATCGACGCCCTCAGGGCGCTGAAGAGAGGATTGGAAGACCCCATGACTGACAAGACGTTCATCTACTCGCTGTTTATCGAATCCTCGCCAGAAAAGGTCTTTGAGGCGCTGACCTCGCCCAAATTCTCGGAGAGTTATTGGGCCGGGCGGCGCATCACTAGCGACTGGAGGGTCGGCAGCGAGCTAAAGGTTTTGGTCGGCGAGGGCGACGAGTTCGAGTTGAGCGGTGAAGTTCTCCGCCACGACCCGCCTGAGGCGTTGTCCTACACTTGGAAACACGCGGCAGACCCGACCGGATCGGTTTCGACCGTGACATTCGAGCTTTCGGAAATGGGCGGCTCAACAAAACTGACCGTAACCCACGAGCCGCTTCCCGAAGAGGATATGGCACGTCAGGGCTGGGTCGCGATCCTTTCGAGTCTCAAGAGCTATCTTGAAACTGGCGAGCCTGCCAAGGTCACGAACCTCTGGCGGCGCTGACTTAGGGAAACCGGACCTTCGCTGCGCGCCGACCAATGAGCACGTTGGGCTCAGACCAGACAGTCACTGCAAGGCAGCATCTGGCAACAGAATAAAGCCGGGCAGCTTTGCCCGGCTTTTGCATGTTTGCATGCGGTATGCGGCTAGCCATACCACCCGCCCATCTTCACCGCGATGCCGTCCGCCAGCAACTCGGCAAACTCCTCTGGGTCCTGCGTGCCGTTGTCGCGGCCGCGGTAGTGGTAGGGATAGACCGCCTTGGGCGCGAATGCGTTGACCGCATCGGCGGCAGCACTTGCATCCATCGTGAACGGCAGGTTCATGCAGACGAACGCCAGATCAATGTCCTCCAGCGCGCGCATTTCCGGCACGTCCTCAGTATCGCCCGAGATGTAGATGCGCATCCCGTCGACCGTCACGACATAGCCGTTGTCGCGGCCCACGGGGTGGAAATTCATCCGACCCTCGGTCAGGTTATGTGCCGGGATCGCGCGGATTTCGGCGTTGTTGTAAAGCGCGGATTCGCCGTTGGCGAGTTGCGAGGCATTGGCCTGCATCGCCTCTGGCAGCATCCCGAAAACGGCGGGGTTGGTGATCAGCTGCGTGTCTTCCGCGACGATCGCATCGAGCAGCGCCTGATCGTAATGGTCGCCGTGCTCATGCGTGATCAGCACCAGATCGGGGGCGGGCAGATCAGCGTAATCAGACTGCGCGCCCACCGGATCGACCCAGACCGTGCCTTCCGGCGTGGTCATCACGAACGAGGCATGGCTGACGGGATAGATCGCCACCTCGCCGCTGGCTGTCTGAAAGGTGTCGGCGGCGTGCCCATCGGCGCGCGCGGCGAAAGGCAGGACGGTCATGGCACCCGCCATGGCGGATGTCCGGACGATGAATTGACGACGGTTGTGCATGGAAAAAGCCTCCGGCTGAAAAAATGTCTTCAGTCAGAAGTTAGCCCGCGGCGGCGGTTTGTCGACCTATCCGGCCTCGGCGCGCAGTTGTGCGACGATGGCTTCCATCTGCGGCAGCGGCACGTAACCGCGCACCATCTGGTCCTCGAACACGAAGGACGGCGTGCCGGAAATCTGCAACTGCTGCCCCAGCGCGCGGTTTTCCGCGATCACGGCGCTGACCTCCGGCCCTGCCATCATGTCAGTGAGGGCGGCGTGGTCGAGGCCGAAAGCCTCCGACATCCGCGCCAGCGCAACCTCTGAAATATCGCCCTGAAACTCGATCAGCGTATCATGCACGGTCTTGTAGGTCTCGTCGCCTGCCATCTGCTGCACCGCGATGGCGTAGCGCGACGCAAGGTCGGACTGCGCGCCAAGGATCGGGAATTCCTTGATGATATAGCGGATGTTAGGGTCGGCGGCGATCAGCGCGGTCACTTCGGGATGCGCGCGTTTGCAATAGCCGCAGCGGTAATCCATGAACTCGACGATCGTGATATCGCCGTCCGGGTTGCCGCCGACGAAGGAATGATCGTCGTTGAACAAGGCGTCGGCATTGTTCGACACCATGGCGATATCGGCCTGTGCGGCCTCTGTCGCCTGGCGCTGTTCCAGCACGCCGATGGCCTCCATCAGCACCTCGGGGTTTTCCAGCAGGTAGGCGCGGACCTCGGCCCGGAACGCGGCACGCTCGGCGTCGGTCATTTCCTGTGCTGCGGCAGGGGCAGCCAGTGCGGCGCAAAGGGCGAGGGACAGGCGGAATGTCATGGGCATGGCTTCTTTTGCTTGGGCGTCGGGCGGGGGCCGCCGACCGGGGCTATCGTGGATTGCACCCCGCGCCGGGGCAGGGCAAAACGTTGCCGACTGTATAGGGGAGACGGGATGCAAAGCTCAACCCGTGGGGATGTCGATCCCTTCATCGTGATGGACGTGATGGAGGCCGCCCGCAAGGCAGAGGCCGCGGGACGCCACGTGATCCATATGGAGGTCGGCCAGCCCGGCACCGGCGCGCCGCGCGCCGCCGTGGCCCGGTTGCAGGACGATCTGGCGATGCCGCTCGGCTACACCGTGGGACTGGGCCTGCCGGAGCTGCGCGCGCGGATCGCACAGCACTATGCCGACTGGTATGGCGTGACGCTGGACCCTTCGCGCGTCGTGATCACCTCGGGCGCGTCGGGCGCGTTCCTGCTGGCGTTCAGCGCGCTGTTCGACAACGGCCAGCGCGTCGGGCTGGGCACGCCCTGCTACCCGTCCTACCGGCAAATCCTCAAGGCGGTGGGGCTGACGCCGGTGGATATGCCCACGACCCTCGCCGCCCGCTTCCAGCTGGTGCCGGACGACGTGGCGGCACACGATCTCGACGGCCTGATCGTCGCATCACCGGCCAACCCGACCGGCACGATGCTGACCCAGCACGAGATCGCCGCATTGGCACAGGCCTGTGCGGCGCGAGGCACGGCGCTGATCTCGGACGAAATCTACCACGGCATCGGCTATGACAGGCGGGCGGTGTCGGCGCTGGAAGTGACCGACGACGTCTATGTCGTGAACAGTTTCTCCAAGTATTTCTCCATGACCGGCTGGCGTGTCGGCTGGATGGTGGTGCCACAAGACCACGTCCGCCGGGTGGAGCGGTTGGCGCAAAATATGTTCATCTGCCCGCCGCACGCCTCGCAACGGCTGGCGCTCTACGCGATGGACGCAGGCTCGGAGCTTGACGACAACCTCGCCATTTATACTGCCAACCGCGATATGATGACGGCGGGGCTGCAGGCTGCGGGCTTCACCCGCTTCGCGCCGCCGGATGGCGCGTTTTATGTCTATGTCGACGTGTCCGAATACACCGACGACAGCCTGAGCTTTGCCACGGAACTGCTTGATAACGCTGATATCGCCGTGACCCCCGGGCTGGACTTCGACCCAGTGCAGGGCCACCGCTGGCTGCGTTTCTCCTATGCGCGCGGCACCGCCGACATTGCCGAAGGAATGCGCCGCCTGCGGGCCTACATGGCGGGGCGCGGGGCGTGATGCGCTGGCTGGCGCTCTGGCTCTGCCTGCTGGCCCCGGCGGCATGGGCGCAGGATTTCAGCGGGCTGGCGCGGGTCGATATGGCGCAAAGCCAGATCCGCGATGCAGGCGGTGGGCTGGCGATTGACCTGCATCTATCGCAGACGATCCCCTACCGCGTCTTCACGCTGGACGAACCGCGCCGTCTGGTCGTCGATTTCCGTGAGGTGGACTGGACCGGCGTGGACCGCGCGGCGCTCGATAATGCCGATGCCGCGACGGAGGTGCGATTTGGCACGCTCCGCCCCGGCTGGTCGCGGCTGGTGGTCGCGCTCGCCGATCCGCTGGCGCTGGACACGGCGGGCATGACGGTAGATGCACAGTCCGGGCAGGCGCATCTGGCGATCATGATGATACCGGCCGACGCCGAAAGTTTCGCCGCCCGTGCGGGTGCACCCGACGACGCGGGCTGGGGCAGGCTCACCGACGCGCGTCCGGACTTACCCGCCCCGGCGGACGACGACGGACCGTTGACCGTGGTGATCGACCCCGGCCATGGTGGCATCGACCCCGGTGCCACCCGCGGCGACGTGCTGGAGGCGGACCTGATGCTGGCCCTGGCGCGCGAAGTGGCAGAGGCCCTGACCCGCGCGGGATACCGCACCGTGCTGACCCGTGAGCAGGATATCTTCGTCCCGCTGGAAGCACGCATGACGCTGGCCCGCAGCGTGGGTGCCGACCTGCTGATCTCGCTCCATGCCGACGCGTTGGAGGAGGACGCGGCGCGCGGTGCGTCGGTCTATACGCTCAGCGACGATGCCAGCGACCGCGCGTCGCAGCGTATGGCCGAAAGGCACGAACGCGGCGACCTGCTCGCCGGGCTGGACTTGACCGGGCAGGACGACAGGATCGCGACCGTGCTGATGGACCTCGCCCGGACGGAAACCGGCCCCCGCGGGTTGCGGTTCGCCGATGCGCTGGTGCGCGGGCTGGACGAGGCGGGCGTGCCGCTCAACTCCCGCCCCCGGCGCGAGGCCCCGCTGGCGGTGCTGAACGCCGCCGATTTCCCGTCGGTGCTGGTCGAGGTCGGATTTCTGTCGGACGCCGGTGACCGCGCCCGCCTGCAGACGGCGGATGGTCGCCGCCGCATCGCACAGGGCATCGTGGCAGCCGTCGGTCGCTGGGCCGTGGACGAGGCCGCGCGCGCGCCGCTGATCCGGCAGTGAAACGCGTGATGTCCTTCACCATTCCGTGACGATTTTATTGGCATTTTCCGGCTGACGCGGCGCTTTGCGCTTTTGACCATTCGGGCGGGTGGGCGTATAAGCCCCCCAATCCGTGAAAAAGGAATATCAGGCCCGTGCTGCGTTTCATCATGTCTTTCTTCGGCGGCATCTTTTCGATGCTGACGCTAGGCGTCGCCATGGGCGCGCTGGCGCTGGGTGCGGTGTTCTATATGTATGGCCGTGACTTGCCGTCCTACGAGGTGCTGTCGCAATACACCCCCAAGACGATCAGCCGGATCTACTCCGGCGAAGGGCAGATCATCGACGAATTCGCCACCGAACGCCGCCTGTTCACACCGGCCGAGGAAATTCCCGATCTGGTGAAACACGCCTTCATCTCTGCCGAAGACAAGAATTTCTATACCCACAACGGGTTCGATGCGCGCGGTATGGCGGCGGCCTTCATCGACGCCGTGCAGTCGCGCGGCGAGGATATTCGCGGTGCCTCCACCATCACCCAGCAGGTGATGAAGAACTTCCTGCTCGACGGGTCACGCTCTGCCGAACGCAAGATCAAGGAGATCATCCTGGCCGTGCGCATCGAGGGGTCTATGCCGAAGGAGCGTATCCTCGAACTTTACCTGAACGAGATTTTTCTGGGTCAGAACAGTTTCGGCGTCACCGCCGCCGCACTGACCTATTTCAACAAGCCGCTGTCGGAACTGACAGCGGGAGAGGCGGCCTATCTCGCCTCGCTGCCCAAGTCGCCGTCGAACCGCCACCCGGTCCGCAACCGCGACACCGCGATCTTCTGGCGCAACAACACCCTGCGCGAGATGTTCGAGAACGGATATATCGACCAGGCCACCTATGACGCCGAACGCGAAGCGCCGCTGTTGTCGGTGCAGGGCGGCGACTACGACAGCTTCCGCTCCGAATTGCCGCCGCGCGATTACTTCACCGATGAAATCCGCCGCCAGCTGAGCCAGAACTTCGGCGAGGAGGAATTCTTTTCCGGTGGTCTGGCGATCCGCGCCACGGTGGACGAGGACCTGCAGGTCACCGCCGCCCATGCGCTGCAACGCGCGTTGGAAAACTTCGATCGCGGGCAGGGGCGCTGGCGCGGCACCGGCAATGCGATCCCGGTCGAGGAACTGGCGAGCGAAGAACAGTGGCGCGCCGCGTTGCGGTCGGTCGACGTGCCGCGCGACATCACGTTGGAAAACCCGTGGTTCCCTGCGGTCGTGCTGTCGGTGGGCGAGAACGAGATGGACGTCGGCATCGAGGGCGTGGCCGAAACCGACGCCGAACCCACGATCATCCCGCGCCGCGACATCGAATGGATGCGCGGCAACTTCGCCGATAATTTCGCCGCCGGCGATGTGGTCCTCGTGCGTCGCATGACGCAGGACAGCGACGGGGCTTTCATCCGCTGGACTCTGCGGCAGGTGCCGGAAGTGCAGGGTGCCTTCATGGCGATGGACGTGAACACCGGCCGCGTGCTGGCGATGCAGGGCGGTTTTTCCTATCAACATTCGGTCTTCAACCGCGCCACCCAGGCGCAACGGCAGCCCGGTTCGGCCTTCAAGCCTTTCGTCTATGCGGCCGCATTGGATTCAGGCTATTCGCCCGCCACCATCGTCGTCGACGCCCCGATCGAGATCAACACGCCGCAGGGCGTCTGGCGGCCCGAGAACGCCTCGCGCCAGTTCTATGGCCCCACGCCGCTGCGCACCGGTATCGAACAGTCGCGGAACCTGATGACCATTCGCCTGGCGCAGGAAATCGGCATCGACACCGTGGCCCGCTATGCCGAACGCTTCGGCGTGTACGAGAACATGAACCGGGTGCTTGCCGCCTCGCTCGGGTCGGACGAGACCACGCTGTTCAAGATCGTCGCCGCCTACGCGATGTTCGCCAACGGGGGCGAGCGGGTGGAGCCTACGCTGGTCGACCGGGTGCAGGACCGCTATGGCGCGACCGTTTATCGCCATGACCAGCGCAACTGCGTAAATTGCGAGGATATGACGCTGGCGTCGGGCGAGGCCCCGCGCATCGTCACCAACCGCGAACGAGTGATGAACGAGATCACCGCCTACCAGCTGACCTCGATGATGCAGGGGGTCGTACAACGCGGCACCGCGCGCCGTGCGGTCAACCAGTCTGTGCCCATCGCGGGCAAGACCGGCACCACCAACGACAGCAAGGACGTGTGGTTCGTGGGCTTTTCCAGCAATATCGTTGCAGGCTGCTACATCGGCTATGATACGCCGCGCACCATGGCGGGCGCCTCCGGCGGCGGCACCTGCGCGCCCGTGTTCGATACCTTCATGTCGGAGGCCGTGCGCCGGTTCGGCGGCGGGGCCTTCAACACCCCCGAAGACTGCCAGTTCATCAAGATCGACCGGTTCAGCGGTGCGCGTCTGCCTGACGGGGCCAGCGGCGACAACGTGATCGCGGAATGCTTCCGCCCCGGAGAGGAGCCCGTGTTCGGCATCACCTTCGACGGCGGTTTTGCGATGGCGGGCGATCTGCCGCTGTTCGAAGAGGTCGCGCGCCAGACCCGGCAGGTCCAGACCTCGACCGGCGGCACGGCCACCGTCGGGCCAAACGCGTCCTTCGGGTCGCTGTCGTCCGGCGGGCTTTACTGACCTCTGCCTTGCCCGCGCCGGGTGCGCGGGCTACACCACCCCAAAACCAAGCCAAGAGCCGTCAGAGGGCCAATCGCCATGCGCGCAGAAACACAGAACGACGTCGATGCGATCCGCAAATCGCTGACCCTGCTGGCGCAGCGGATGGACTATGACACCGCGGCGCACCGGTTGGAGGAATTCAACGCCCGGGTGGAGGACCCGACGCTGTGGGACGATCCCGCAAATGCCCAGAAACTGATGCGCGAGCGGCAGATGCTGGTCGACGCGATGGCCAGCTACGAGACGATCAAACAGGACCTGCAGGACAACATCGACCTGATCGAACTGGGCGAGATGGAGGACGACGCAGAGGTCGTGGCCGAGGCGGAGGCGGCGCTCAAAAAGCTGGAGGACCTCGCCGCCAAGAAGGAGCTTGAGGCGCTGCTGAACGGAGAGGCCGACGGCAACGACACCTTCCTGGAAATCAACGCGGGCGCCGGCGGCACCGAAAGCTGCGACTGGGCCAACATGCTGGCGCGGATGTATGTCCGCTGGGCGGAAAAGAAGGGCTACAAGGTCGAACTGCAGGCCGAACAGCCGGGCGACGAGGCCGGCATCAAATCCGCGACCTACAAGATCATGGGGCAGAACGCCTATGGCTGGCTGAAATCGGAAAGCGGCGTGCACCGGCTGGTACGTATCTCGCCATTCGACAGCGCCGCGAAACGGCACACGTCCTTCACCTCGGTCAAAGTCTATCCCGTCGTCGACGACAATATCGAGATCGAGGTGAACCCTTCCGACATCCGCATCGACACCTACCGGTCGTCAGGGGCGGGCGGGCAGCACGTGAACACCACGGACTCCGCGGTGCGGATCACCCACCACCCCACTGGCATCGTGGTGACAAGCTCTGAAAAATCACAGCACCAGAATCGCGACATAGCCATGAAGGCGCTGAAATCGCGGCTCTACCAGATCGAGCTCGATAAGCGGTCGGCGCTAGTGAACGAGGCGCACGAGAACGCGGGCGATGCAGGCTGGGGCAACCAGATACGGTCCTACGTGCTGCAACCCTACCAGATGGTGAAGGACCTGCGCACGCGCTACGAGACCTCCGACACGCAGGGCGTGCTGGACGGTGACCTCGACGGGCTGATGGCTGCGACGCTTGCGATGGACGTGTCGGGCATGAGCCGCGCCGACGCCACGGCAGAGGACTAGCCGCGATGCGGTGGGCGTTGATCGCCGCGGCCGCGTTGTTGCCACAAGCGTCGCTGGCCGACGATGCCGATCTGCTGGATTTCTTCGGCGGCCACGGCTGCGCCATCGGTCCGGACAGCATCGCTGCGGCTCAGGAGGCGGGGTTCGAGTCCGACCGACTGACCGCTTTTGCCACCACGATGCGTGCGGCACCCGACGCCGATGTGCAGCGCGACTGGATCGTCATCGGCGCTGACCTCTGCACGATCCGTCTGCCTGATCTGTCATCCCGTCTGGCGCCGGACGATCCGCTTGTCGACGCGGCGATCCTGCCGCCGTTTGAAGATGTCGACGGCATCATCCCCGGCTGTTTTCTGGATCGTCACCGGCTTCAGTCTGACCTGATGCTGGCCCGCGGCTGGTCCATGGACGACGCCTATGACGAGATCAACGCCATGCTGGCGATCGGGCTGATCGACGGCACGGTCACCTTCTACAGTGACGACCCGCTGATGACGCCACCCGGATATCAATTGATGACCGGTGACTGTGGCAAGCTGGACGATTTCGACGCGATCCGCCGTAGCAATCAGCTCCTGCAAGACACATTCGGTGATTTCATCCGTGCGACGACCCCTGCCGTGCCCTGTGCGGAGGGAGAGACCAGTTTCGTATTCGACTGGCGTGACCGACTGGAAGCCATCGCGCCGGGACGCAACACGAACGCGTGGTATCCCGTCGAGGTGCTGACGATCACGCTGGCGGCGGGGTGGTATGACGGGGCAAGTGCGACAGAGCGCGGCACGCCGCGCCCGCCACTGTGTCGCTACGACTGACCGATTTCCGCCCCAAAAGACCGGCCAAAGAAAAAGGGGTGCCGCGATCATGATCGCGGCACCCCTCGTCGTTCAGTCTGTCGACCGTCCTAGCCCTGCTTGGGCGCGGTCTCAGGCATCTTCTTGGGGGCGGCACCGCTCGACAGCGGATCGTCCTGCCGCTGCACGGAGCCTTCGAAATGCGCGCCGCTCTCGATGGCGATGGTCTTGTGGATGATGTCACCCTCGACACGCGCGGTCGACGTCAGGCGCACCTTGAGGCCGCGCACGCGGCCCACGACACGGCCGTTCACGACCACATCGTCGGCCATGACTTCGCCTTTGACGGTGGCGCCTTCGCCGACGGTCAGCAGGTGGGCGCGGATGTCGCCGTCGACCTGACCCTCGATCTGGATGTCGCCGGTGGTCTTGAGGTTGCCGGTGATATGCAGGTCAGCCGACAGCGCCGATGCGGGCGGTTTCGCCTTGGGCGGTGCCGCTTTGTAGTCGGCCGATGCGGGCGCAGGTGACGGCTTGGCCGCAGCATTCGCGTCGGGTTTCGCCGCAGTATCGCCGGGCTTCTGGCCAGGCTCGTTGATTTTGCTCTTAGAAAACATCTTGTCCAGCTCTTATATAGATCATGGGATTGACAGGGGTGCCACCGACACGGACTTCATAGTGAAGATGCGACCCGGTCGACCGTCCGGAATTCCCCATATCACCGATCCGCTCTCCGCGCGAGACCCTTTGTCCCACGGAAACGCGCATCGCGGAAAGGTGCGCATAGCGTGTCTCGATTCCGAACTCGTGCTGGATCTTGATCAGACGGCCATAGCCCGAAGACCAGCCGGCGTGGGTGACGACCCCGTCGGCGGTGGAATAGATCGGTGTGCCGATGGGGGCCGCGAAATCGGTGCCCGCATGCAGGCGGCCCCAGCGCTGGCCAAACCCGGAGGTAAAGCGGAACGCAGCCTTCACGGGTGTGTCGAAGGGCGCGCGTTCGGCAGCGATGCGATAGAGGTTGATCCGGTCCATCGCGGACAGGATGTTGTTGGCGCGGGCGGCGTCCGGGTCCGGCGCGCCGCCACGGGTAGAGAACTGCAGCGGCGTCAGCGGGCCGCCCTGGCCGGAATAGCCGCGGCGCACCTGTGCCAGCAGGTTGTCGGGGTTCATGCCGGCGGCGCGGAACATATCGTCCAGCGGCTCGACCGACACCAGCATCGCCTCTTCCAGCTGGCGGAAAATCTCGTCGTTCTTTTCCTGCAACAGGCGCAGTTCCAGCTCGGTTTCGGCGGCATGGTCGAGTGCAAAGCGCGCGTCGGAGGCGATGGAATCGCGCTCGGCCGCGGTTTCGGCCAGTGCTGTCGCCAGCAGGTCGACCGTGCTTTCGGCATCGGCGGACAGGCTCGATGCGGCGGTGCCGTTGGGGTCCTCGGCGAGCGCTGCCAGTTCCCCGCGCGCGGTTTCGCGCTCTTTCATCGTGTTGCGCAGGGTGGCCTGCACGACTTCCAGACCGGTCTCAAGCTCGCGGCGCTGGTCTTCGGACCGCAGCAGTTCGGACTGCATGATCGAAATCTGTTGAAGCGCGGACGAAAACCGCTCCTGCGCGGCCATCGCCTCGTCGGCGCGGGCGTCGCGCTCCTCGGACAGGGCGTTCAGCCGTGTTTCATAAACCTGCTGGTCACGCTCGGCCTGGGCGCGAAAATTGCCCGACCCGATGCTGTCCATCAGCAGAACCGCCGTCGCGATGATCGTCCAGGCGACGACAGCCGTGGCCCCGGCCCAAGCGACCAGTTGCGTTTCGGATTTCAGACGGATGAAACGGGTTTCCGTATCGGAGCGGAGAAACAAACGTTTCTCGGGGAAAAACCGTTCCAGAAATGCATGAAGCCGCGTGATGAGTGGTGAGCGCACGTGTTGTCCCCTGTCCCGTTTCCCTGCGGCAGGTTCCCACACCTTTTCGATGCCGCTGGCGGTGGTGTTAGAGGACGTGCGGCATTGCGGCAACAACTTTGATGAATTTTTCTTGGACCGTGGCGGGTTAACGCAATTTTGGGCGGGATTCTGCCGACCGATTCCCTTGCGATGGTGGCGCTAACGGTTCTGCGCGGCCAGCGGCCAGTAGAAATCGGGTGGAATACCTGCTTCGGCGCGTTTTTCCTCGTTGAAGGGCGGACGCAGCTGGCTGTGGAAATAGCGCCGGACGAGGGCGTGGAACGTCGGTGTCGGGTCCAGCCCGTCGCGTCCGCACAGCCAGTGAAACCACTTCGATCCATAGGCCACGTGATGCACTTCGTCGGCATAGATCACGTCGAGCGCTGCCACCGCGTCATGCGCCTTGGCCTGTTTGAACAGCTTGATCATGCCCGGCGTCACGTCCAGCCCGCGCGCCTCCAGCACCATCGGCACCACGGCCAGCCGCCCCATCAGATCGCCGGTGGTGTCGGAGGCCGCGCGCCACATCCCGGCATGCGCGGGCAGCGCGCCGTAATGGCTGCCCGCCGCTTCAAGACAGTCGCACATCAGGTTGAAATGCTTGGATTCCTCATCCGCGGCCTTCACCCAGTCATCGTAGAATCCGATGGGAAAAACCGTATCCGTAAAGCGCGCGATCAGGTCCCAGTGCAGATCGACGGCGTTGAGTTCGATATGCGCGACGGCGTGCAGCATCGCGATGCGCCCCTCCGGCGTGCCGGGCTTGCGCAGGGGCACGTCACGCGGCTCCAGCAGGGCAGGCTTTTCGGGGCGCGCTGGCATGTCCGGCGGCGCGGCCGTGCCAATCTCCGGCACTTCGCCTGCCGCGCGCGCGGCCTGCCAGGCGGCGGCATGGCTGCGCGACAGGCGCGTCTTTTCCTGCCCGTCCGCCGTGCGCAGCACCTCGCAGGCCATCTCGGCCAGCGGTTTCAGCGCCGCATCGCTCACAGCGCGCGCGCCGCCTCCAGCACCTCCTCCACATGGCCCGGCACCTTCACCTTGCGCCAGACCTGCGCGATGGTGCCCGCCGCGTCGATCAGAAAGGTCGCCCGCTCGATTCCCATCGACTTTTTGCCATACATATTCTTCTCGACCCAAGTGCCGTAGCGTTCGCAGACGTCGCCATCGGCGTCCGACAGCAGCGGAATGCCCAGCTCGTATTTCGCGCGGAACTTGCCGTGCTTGGCCACGGTATCCTTGGAAATCCCCCAGACGACCGTATCGGCAGCGGCGAAATCATCCGCCGCCTCGGTAAAGCCGATCGCCTCCTTGGTGCAGCCTGGGGTGTCGTCGCGCGGGTAGAAATAGATCACGACCTTCTTGCCGCGCATCGTGGCCAGATCGGCAATATCCCCGGTATCGGTCGGCAGGGCGATGGCGGGGGCGGTCTCTCCGGCAACAGGTGCGGTCATTCGGGTGTCCTTTCGCGGCAGAATGGGCTTTCTCGGTTTTGTTTTAGTCCCCGACGCGCAAAGATAAAGCCCAGCCTGCCGCAAAGACACCCCCGATGGACGCCACCCCGACCGACAGCGACACCAGCCCTGCGTCCGCGCCGGACGCGCCACCGGCGCGCCGCCGGATACCCAAGGCCCGTGTCGCCTGGCACGGGCTGCGGGTGACGGTGCTGTTGCTGGGCTTGCCGCTGCTGTTTGCGGCTGTCGGTGCCGTGATGCTGATCGACCGCGATATCGCGGCCCCCAGCTGGATCAAGTCCCGGGTGGCCGCACAGGCCACCGACGCGCTGGGGGGCGGTGCGGTCGATTTCGGTGCGATCTACATCAATGTCGGGCGTGACCTGCATCCCCGCGTGCGGCTGGTCGACACGAAAATTACCGATGCCGCGGGCGCGCAGGTCGCCCGCATCGCCCGGATCGACGCGCTGATGTCGCCGCGCGGTTTGATCTTTCAGCAAGAGGTGCTGCTGCAGGATATCGCCCTGTCCGGCGCGCGCATCGACCTGCGCCGTAACGGCGACGGAACCGTGGCGCTGTCCTTCGACGCTGGCCCCGCGGCAGAGTCGCAGCAGGCCGGGCGGCTGACCGAGCTGCTGGATCAGGCCGATCAGATGTTCGAACAGCCGGGGTTCGCGGCACTGGAGACCGTGCGCGCCGACAGTTTGATCGTGAACTTCGTCGACGCGCGCGCCGGGCGGGTCTGGACGGTCGATGGTGGACGGATCACGCTGGACCTGCGCGACGATCAGACCGCGCTGCGCGCCGATATGGCGCTGCTCGCGGGGCGGGCGGGTGTGACCACGCTGGCCTTCGACTACACCAGCCCGCGCGGCAGCCGGGCCGCGCGTCTTGGCCTAGCGATCACCGATGCAGAGGCCGCGGATATCGCCACGCAATCGCCCGCGCTCAGCTGGCTGGCGGATGTGGATGCGCCGATCTCGGCTACCCTGCGCACGACGCTGGATGCTGAGGGTGCGCTGGGTCAGTTGAGCGCGGCGCTCGATCTCGGCGCGGGCGCGCTGCAGCCCAATGCCGCGACCGCGCCCATCGGCTTCGACAGCGCCAAGATGTATCTGGTCTACGATCCCGACCGGGGGCGCCTGCGCTTTGACCAGATCGCGGTGCAGGGCGGGCAGGGGGCCTTTACCGCAACCGGTCAGGCCCTGCTGGGGGAAGAGCGTGACGGGCTGCCGCAATCGCTGGTCGGGCAGTTGCAGTTCCGCGATCTCAGCCTTGCCGCCGGTGGCGATCTGCCGGTGCTTCCCGATGACCTGACCGCGCAGATCGACCTGCGCCTGCGGCTCGATCCGTTCAGCGTGGAGGTCGGCCAGTTCCATCTGGCGGGCGACGGCCTGTCGGTGCTGGCCGACGGCGAGGCGCGGGCCGAGGAGGCAGGCTGGGCGGTTGCTGTCGACCTGCACAGCGATACGCTCGATCAGGCCGCGCTGATGCGGCTTTGGCCCGGGGGGCGCGGCGACTGGTTCCGCGCCTGGGTGGCGGACAATCTGGCCTTTGGCAGCCTGCACGACCTGCAACTGGCCTTTCGCCAGCGGCCCGGGACCGACCGGCAGATCGCGGGCCGGGTCGCCTTTGCCGACAGCCGGATCCGCTACATGCCCGACATGCCCCCGATCACCGGGGCGGAGGGTATCGCCAATTTCGAGGGCAGCCGTTTCAGCGTCATGTTCGAGACCGGGCGCGTGACCCCGCCCGATGGTGGATCGCTGGCCGTGGCGGGATCGACGATGGTGATCGCGGACACGGGCGTGCCGCGTCCGCCGGTCACGCTCGATCTGCGATTCGACGGCGGACTCACCGCCGCCATGTCGCTGATCGACCAGCCGCCGTTTCTCTATGCGGGCTGGCTGAACATCCCTGTCGATTTCGCCGCCGGGCGCGGGCGCAGCCGGGTGCGGGTCGAGATGCCGCTGGCCGGCGACGTGACGCCGGAGGAGATCACCTATGCGATCACCTCCGACATCCGCGGCTTCCGCTCCGACTGGGTGGTGACCGACCGGGTGCTGGCCGCGCCGCGCGTGACGCTGGAGATGGACAACGCTGGCATGACCGTCAGCGGGGCGGCGACATTGGACGGCGTGCCGATGGACGTGACATGGACGCAGCCCTTCGCACCCGGGTCCGCCAGCACGCTCGCAGCGGATGTGACGCTCTCGCAAACCGCCCTCGATGCCTTCGACATCGCCTTGCCGCCCGGCACCCTGCGTGGCAGCGGGCCGGGCCAGTTGAACATGACGATCAACCCATCGGGGTCGATCAGCTATCGCCTGACCTCGGCGCTGCGCGGCCTGCGCGTGGCGGTGCCCGCGCTCAGCTGGTCGAAACCGGCCGGCACACCCGGCACCCTGCGCGTGGTCGGCACGCTGGGCGACCGGATGACCGTGGACCGGCTGGTGCTGGAGGGGCTGGGGCTGGAGGCGGAGGGGCGCATCCTGCTCAACGCCGACGGCAGTCTTGACCGCGCGATCTTCGACAGGCTGCGCGTCGGCGGCTGGCTCGACGCGCCCGTCACCCTGCGCGGACGCGGCGGCGACCGGCCCTTCGGCGTCACGCTGCGCGGCGGCACGCTCGATCTGCGGCGTGCGCGTCTTGGCCCCGACGGCGGCGAAAGCGGCCCGCTTGCGGTGACGCTCGACCGGTTGCAGATTACCGAAGGCATCGCACTCACGCGCTTTGCGGGCGAATTCACCGGGGCAGGTGGGCTGGCGGGCACCTTCACGGCGCGGCTGAACGGTGACGCGCCGGTGCAGGGCACCATCGCGCCGGTCAGCGGGCGCACGGCGGTGCGGCTGCGTTCGGGCGATGGCGGCGCGGTGCTGCGCGCGGCAGGGCTGATGGACAACGGCATCGGGGGTAGCTTCGACCTTACCCTGATCCCCGCCGGCACCGACGGCGATTTCGACGGCACGCTGGCGATGCGCGGCCTGCGGGTCCGTGACGTGCCCGCGATGGCGGCCCTGCTCGACGCGATCAGCGTCGTGGGTGCGCTGCAACAGCTCGACGGGCAGGGGCTGGCGTTTGACGCGGTCGACGCGCGGTTCCGGCTGACGCCAACCCAAGTGATCCTGACGCAATCCAGCGCCGTCGGCCCGGGGCTTGGCATTTCGCTGGACGGCATCTACACGCTCGCCACCGAACAGATGGATTTTCAGGGCGTGATTTCACCGTTTTATCTGATCAACAGCATCGGCTCTGTCCTGACCCGTCAGGGCGAAGGGCTCATCGGGTTCAACTTCACGCTGACCGGCAATGCCGCGGTCCCCGCGATTTCGGTCAATCCGCTGTCGGCGCTGACGCCCGGTATGTTCCGCGAGATTTTCCGCCGCCCGGCGCCGCAGGTTTCACAATGAAGCTGTCGGACTTCGATTTCGACCTGCCCGAGGATCTGATCGCGGTGCGCCCGGCGCGGCCACGGTCCTCGGCGCGGCTGCTGCTGGCGCAGGGCGACGCGATCGCCGACAAGCATGTGTTCGATCTGCCCGACATCCTGCGCCCCGGCGACCGGCTGGTGCTGAACGACACCAAGGTGATTCCCGCCCGCCTGTCCGGCCTGCGCCACCGGACCGGTGAAGCGGGCGAGACCGCCGCGCGGATCGAGGTCACGCTCTTGGCGCCGCGCGCGGACGGCGACTGGACCGCACTGGTCAAGCCGCTGAAAAAGGTCCGCGACGGCGAGGTGATCGTGTTCTCCGACAAGCTCAGCGCCACCGTCACCGGCCGTGCGGACGGGCAGGCGGCGCTGATGTTCGACCTCTCCGGCGACGATTTCGATGCCGCTTTGGCCGAGGTCGGTGCCATGCCCCTGCCGCCTTATATCGCCGCCAAGCGCCCGGCGGACGAGGCCGACAAGGACGACTATCAAACCTATTGGGCCGCGCGCCGGGGGGCCGTCGCCGCCCCCACCGCATCGCTGCATTTCGACGGCCCGCTGCTCGACGCGCTCGCCGCGCGCGGCGTGGATTTCACCCATGTCACCCTGCACGTGGGTGCCGGCACCTTTCTTCCGGTCAAGGTCGATGACATCGCAGACCACAAGATGCACGCCGAATGGGGCGAGGTGAGCGCGCAGGCGGCCGCAGAGGTCAACGCCACGCGCGCGGCGGGCGGGCGCATCATCCCCGTGGGCACGACTGCGCTGCGTCTCATTGAAAGCGCCGCCACGGATGCGGGTCTCGCCCCCTGGACCGGCGAGACGGATATCTTCATCACCCCCGGCTTCCGGTTCCGCGTCGCCGACGGGCTGATGACCAATTTCCACCTGCCGAAATCCACGCTGATGATGCTGGTGTCGGCGCTGATGGGCACCGACCGGATCAGGGCGATCTATGCCCATGCCATCGCCGAACGTTACCGCTTCTTCTCCTACGGGGATTCGTCGCTCTTGCTGCCCTAGGGTCGGGCGGCGCGACGGCTTGCGACAAACACTGTCGTTTGTGCTCTAGACCTTGACGATCAACGGGCGTAGGAGCGCGCCAAATCAGTCGCGAAGGGCATCGCCATGATCAAGGTTTTCTCGGGCTCCTGGCCACTCTTTCTTGGCATGTTCATGCTGATGATCGGCAACGGCCTGCAAGGCACGGTGCTGGGCCTGCGCGGCGATGTCGAGGGCTTCACCACCTTCGAGATTTCGGTCGTCATGTCGGCCTATTTCGTGGGCTTTCTGGGCGGATCGCGCCTGACGCCGCATATGATCAAGGCGGTCGGCCACGTCCGCGTCTTCGCCGCACTCGGCTCCACGATTTCGGCGGTGCTGATCCTTTATCCGCTGCTCGCCGAACCCTGGGCCTGGACGCTGGGCCGGATCATCATCGGGTTCTGTTTCTGCGGCGTCTACATCACCGCCGAAAGCTGGCTGAACGACGCAGCCACAAACGAAACCCGGGGCAAGTCGTTGTCGCTCTACATGATCGTGCAGATGGCGGGCATCGTCTTTGCGCAATACATCGTCAGCCGCGGCGACGTGTCGGGCTTTGCGCTTTTCATCATCCCCTCGGTGCTGGTGTCGCTGGCCTTTGCGCCGATCCTGCTGGCGAAACGTCCGCAGCCCGAGTTCGGCACGACCAAGCCGATGTCGATTCCCGATCTGGTGCGCGCCTCGCCGCTGGCGAGTGTGGGCATGTTCCTGCTGGGCGGCGTCTTCGCCGCGCAGTTCGGGATGTCGGCGGTCTACGGCGCGCGCGTGGGCCTGACGGTGGGGCAGATTTCGCTCTTCGTCTCGGCGATCTACGTGGCTGCACTGGTGCTCCAGTATCCTATCGGCTGGCTGTCGGACCGGATCGACCGGCGTTTGCTGATCATCGGGGTGTCGATCGTGGGTGCGGTGGGCTGTCTCCTGCCCGCCCTGTTCGGCACATACACGACGATCCTGATCGGCGGTGCTTTGGTCGGCGGGACGTCGAACCCGCTCTATGCCCTGCTGATCGCCTATGCCAACGACTACCTTGAAAAGGACGATATGGCCGCCGCCTCTGGCGGGCTGTTGTTCGTCAACGGTGTCGGGGCCATCGCGGGGCCGATCTTTCTGGGCTGGGTGATGGATACCGTGGGCAGCTGGGGCTACTGGGTGTTCCTGGCGATGCTGATGCTGCTGATCGCGGCCTACGCGCTCTACCGGATGACGCAGCGGTCGCGCGCGGATGTCGAGATCGAGAACGCGCCCTATGTGCCGCTGTCGGCGGCAGGGTCGGTCTATGCGGCCGAGGTCGCGCAGGAGGTCTATCGCGATACCGAGGATTACGAACACCGCACCTACGACGCCGTGATGGAAGAGGCGCAGTCGCAGCAGGATGCAAAGGACGGGAACGATGCAGAAAACAGATGAAATCCTGACCTTCTGGCTGGAGGAGACCGGGCCTGACGGCTGGTACGCGGTCGACCCGAAACTGGATGCCGCGATCACCGACAGGTTTCACGACACCTGGGTCGAGGCGCGAGAGGGTGCCTGCGGCCTCTGGCTGACCGATGCGCGCGGCGCGCTGGCCTATATCATCCTGACCGACCAGTTCTCGCGCAATATGTTCCGGGGGCAGGGCAAGGCGTTCGCCACCGACGGCAATGCCCGTGCCGCCGCCAAGATGGCGGTGGACCGGGGCTGGGACACCAGGATCGCGGAACCCGCGCGGCAGTTCTTCTACATGCCGATGATGCACTCCGAAAACCTTGTCGATCAGGACCGCTGCGTGCGTCTGATCTGCGACCGGATGCCCGAAACCGGCGACAGCACCCTGCTGCACGCCCGCGCGCACCGGCGGGTGATCCGGCAGTTCGGGCGGTTTCCGTTCCGCAACGACGCGCTGGGTCGCAAGACCACGGCGGCGGAACAGGCGTTCATGGATGACGGGGCTTACGGCGCGGTCGTGCGTGCCCTGCAGGCAGAGGCCGGCTGACGCCAGCCTTGCGCCCCGTGCGATGCCGCTATGAGCCGAGGTCACTAGAGGTCTGCCGGAATTTGGTTTAACGTCAAACTAAATCTGAGACCGCAAGGAGACCGGCATGGCCGCGAAGAGTTTTGACCTGATCGTAATCGGTGCCGGACCGGGCGGCTATGTCGCCGCTATCCGTGGCGCGCAACTGGGCATGAAGGTCGCCATCGTCGAACGCGAACACATGGGCGGCATCTGCCTGAACTGGGGCTGCATCCCGACCAAGGCGATGCTGCGGACTTCCGAAGTGTTCCACCTGATGCACCGCGCCAAGGAATTCGGGCTGAAGGCCGACAACGTGGGCTATGACCTCGACGCCGTGGTCAAACGCTCGCGCAACGTGGCGGGGCAGTTGTCAGGCGGCATCGGCCACCTGATGAAAAAGAACAAGGTGACGGTGTTCATGGGCGAGGCAACGATCCCGGCCAAGGGCAAGGTCTCCGTCAAGACCGACAAGGGCAGCGAGGATCTTGAGGCCAAGAATATCGTGCTGGCCACCGGTGCCCGCGCGCGCGAATTGCCGGGGCTGGAGGCCGACGGCGATCTGGTCTGGACCTACAAGCACGCGCTGACACCGAAACGCATGCCCAAGAAACTGCTGGTCATCGGCTCCGGCGCCATCGGCATCGAATTCGCCAGCTTCTACAATACGCTGGGCGCCGACACGACCGTGGTGGAGGTCATGGACCGCGTGCTGCCGGTGGAGGACGAGGAGATTTCCAAGTTCGCGAAAAAGCAGTTCGAAAAGCAGGGCATGACCATCATGCAAAAGGCCATGGTCAAGCAGCTTGAGCGCGGCAAGGGCAAGGTTACGGCCCATATCGAAACAGGCGGCAAGGTCGAAAAGCACGAGTTTGACACCGTGATTTCCGCCGTGGGCATCGTCGGCAACGTCGAAAACCTCGGGCTGGAGGAACTGGGCGTGAAGATCGACCGCACCCATGTCGTCACCGACGAATACTGCCGCACCGGCGTCGACGGTCTCTATGCCATCGGCGACATCGCAGGCGCACCGTGGCTGGCGCACAAGGCGTCGCACGAGGGCGTGATGGTTGCCGAACTGATCAACGGCGGCCACCCGCACCCGGTGAAGCCCGAGAGCATCGCTGGCTGCACCTACTGCCACCCGCAGGTCGCCTCCGTCGGCTATACCGAGGCGAAGGCCAAGGAATTGGGCTATGACGTCAAGGTCGGCCGCTTCCCCTTCATCGGCAACGGCAAGGCCATCGCCTTGGGCGAACCCGAGGGTATGATCAAGACGGTCTTCGATGCCAAGACGGGCGAGCTTCTGGGCGCGCATATGGTCGGCGCGGAAGTCACCGAACTGATCCAGGGCTATGTCGTGGGTCGTCAGTTGGAAACGACGGAGGAAGACCTGATGAACACCGTCTTCCCGCATCCGACCCTTTCGGAAATGATGCACGAAAGCGTGTTGGACGCCTACGGCCGCGTCATCCATATGTAGGGTCTGGTCCCAGCATCTATGGTTAAGATACTGTTAAACAAAACATAATCCGTTTCGCCTGCGAAACATGCGACATGGAAAAAGGGCGGCCCGGTCGGGGCCGCCCTTTTGCATCTCAGGAGGTCATTCGCCGGTGATCGTGATCGGCAGTCGCCCGACGATCTTGCGGTCCTGCGCGATGACATACTGCAATTCATAGTCACCCGCCGCACGGGGCATCAGGCTCACCGGATTGCCGCTGCTGACCTGCGCGTTGTGCACGGCCCGTCCGGTCGAAAGATCGACCAGATGAATCCGGTCGCCCGTGAAATTCGGCCCGTCCCAGCCCACCGGAAGGGGTTGGCCTGCCGGTGCGGTGGCGGGGGCCACCATCTGCGCCTTGACCAGTTCCACAGTGACAGGTTGCTGGAACAGCACCCGGTCGCCCTGACCGGTGCGGTAATAGACGACATACTCGCCCGGATCGCCCGGCATGGTCAGCGTGACAGGGTTACCGTCGCGCACACGCACGTAATTGATCGACCGCGCATCGGCGGCGGTCGACACCCCGATATAGTCGTTGGGGTAATTCGGCCCGTCCCAGGCGATGCTGACCGGTTCGCCCATGCCAGCCGACTGCGGCACCGTGGCGGTGGCTGTCGCGGCGGCCAGGCTGATCGGTTGCTGGAACAACACCCGGTCGCCCTGGCCGGTGCGGTAGTAGATGAAGTAATCGCCTGCGTCCGGCGGCATCGGCAGGTTCACCGGGTTGCCGTCGCGCACGCGGACATAATTGATCGACCGCGCGTCGGGTGCGGTTGAGACGCCGATGTAATCGTTGGGATAGTTCGGCCCGTCCCATGGAATCGTCAGCGTTTCGCCAGCGGTCGCCTGCGCGGGGGCGGTCAGTTCCGCCTTGACGATAGACAGGCTGATCGGCTGGCTCGCCAGTATCCGGTCGCCTTGGCCTGTGCGGTAATAGATGAAGTAGTCGCCTGCGTCCGGTGGCATCGGTAGGTTCACCGGGTTGCCGTCACGGACACGGACATAGTTGATCGACCGGGCGTCAGGTGCTGTGCTGACCCCGATGTAGTCGTTGGGGTAGTTCGGCCCGTCCCAGGCGATCGTCAGGGTCTCGCCCGCCGCCGCCTCAGCCGGGGCCTCCAAGGTCGCGCTGACGTCTTCCAGTGTGATCGGCTGGCTCGCCAGTACCCGGTCGCCCTGGCCTGTGCGGTAATAGATGAAGTAATCACCCGCATCGGGTGGCATCGGCAGGTTGACGGGATTGCCGTCACGCACGCGGACATAGTTGATCGAGCGCGCGTCCGCGGCGGTCGAGATGCCGATGTAGTCATTTGCATAGGCCGGACCGTCCCAGCCGATGGACAGTGTTTCGCCTGCCACGGCACTATCAGGCGCGGTCAGTTGCGCGGTGATGTCGGTCACCGTGATCGGCTGCGAGGCGACGACGCTGTCGTCCTGAGCCAGCTTGTAATAGACCACATATTCACCTGCCTCGATCGGCATCGCCAGATCCAGCGGATTGCCGTCGCGGGTGCGGGTGTAGTGGATCGAGCGGCTTTGCAGGTCGGTCGACACCCCGATGTAGTCGTTGGCGTAATCCGGCCCGTCCCATCCGACCGTCACCGTCGATCCGGCGGGGGCCGTCGTTGGCAGGTCGAGCGCGCCCTGCGTTTCCGTCAGCGTGATGTCGTGGGTCGCGATGATCTTGCCGTCCTGGTTCAGCTGATAGCGGATCTGATAATCGCCCGGTTCCGTCGGCATCCGCAGTTGCAGCGGATTGCCGTCGCGCGTGCGGGTGTAGTTGATATACCGCTCGCCGGGCAGCGCGACCGAAATATAGTCGTTCTGGTAGTCGGGGCCGTCCCAGCCGACCGTCACGCTTTCCCCGACGGTCGCGGTGTCGGGTGCCGTAATGCTGCCCTTCAGATCGGTGACGGTGATCGGTTCCGACACGATGACCGTATTGCCCGCGCCCAGATAATACCGGATTTCATAGCTACCCGGTTCCGTGGGCATCAGCAGTTCCGCCGGGTTGCCCCGTTCGGTCAGGACATAGCGGCCATAGCGTTCCCCCGGTGTGCCGATGGCGATGAAATCGCGGGGGTTATCCGGCCCGTCCCACGCGACGGTGATCGTGCTGCCGATCGGCGTTTCCGGCGGGAATTGCAGACTGCCCTGCGCCTCCGTCACCTCGATGGGCTGGGTGTAGATCGTCTCGTTGTCGCGGAAGCGGTAGCGCAACTCGTATGTGCCCGGCTCGCCCGGTGCGGTGAGCGTGACGGGGTTGCCGCGCGTGGTGTAGCTGTAGCTGCTGTAGCCGCCCTCGACCGGGCCAATCTGGATATTGTCGCCCGGCGCGTCGGGGCCGGTCCAGGTCACGTCGAAATTGCTGCCGGTCTCAACGCTGGCAGGCGCGTCGAGCGTGATCTCGAAGGGCGTAACTTCGATCGGCTGGGTATAGATCGTTTCGCTGTCGCGGAACACATAGCGCAGCTCGTAGGTGCCGGGCGTGCCGGGGGCGACGAGTTCGATCGGGTTGCCGCGCTCGGTATAGGTGTAATCCGTGTAGCGCCCGCCAACGGCGGCGATCTGGATGTTGTCGAGCGGTGCATCGGGCCCCTGCCATGTGACCGCAAAGACTTCGCCGATGTGCACCGATGCGGGCGCGTCGAGCGTCACAGGCTGTTCGACGACCGTGATCGGCTGGCTGTGGATCGTCTGGCTGTCTTTCCAGACGTAGCGCAATTCGTAGTCACCGGGTGTGCCAGGGGCGACGAGCGTGACGGGGTTGCCGCGCTCGGTGTAGGTATAATCGGTATAGCGACCGTCGATTTCCGCGATCTGGATATTGTCCAGCCCGTCATCGGGGCCGGTCCAGCCGACGCTGAATGTGGAACCGATGGCGACCTCGGCGGGCGCGTCGAGCGAGGCGGTCGGCACGGGTTCAGGAAACACGAAGGTGACGGTCTGTTCGGTGGCGTCGAGCGTCACTTCCTGTGACATCTCCATCTCGTCCACCAGCCGGTAGGCATAGACCACATAGGTGTCAGCGACGATATCCGTGACGAAGGGATTGCCGGTCTCGCTTTCGAAGACCGCGTCGATGGACCAGTTCATCGGGTCCGCGACCAGCGGGCCGTTCGCGTCGCCGATCCGCGCCTCCAATGTCAGCAGGGTGATGGCGGGTTCCGGCTCCTCGACCACGGCGGTCAATGCGTCGGTCAGTTCGGCGGCGTTGTCGGCGGTCAGGAAATCGCCGCCGGTTTCAGCCGCGATACATTGCATCTGCGCCAGTGCTTCCGGGTCGGAGCCGACATCGAAGCCGATCACATGGGCGGTGAAGTCGATCCCCGCTTCCTCCAGCAGGCGCGCGGCGGCGCAGGGATCGGGGTTGCAGGTTTCGACACCGTCACTGACGAGGATCACGGTCGCGCTGTCCTCGGTATAGCGCAGCGCCTCTGCCGCGGCGATGATCGCGTCGGTCATCGGTGTCTTGCCCAGCGGCTTGATCCCGTTCACCGCATCCATGATCGCGCCGGCGGTGCCGGGGGCCGGGGCCACGACGGTTTCGATATCGGTGCAGTCGCCGCGCTGCCGGTGGCCATAGACCGTGAGGCCCAGCCCCTGATCGGCGGGGAAGGTCTGCAGCAGGTCGCCCACGACATCCTGCGCGATGGTGATTTTCGCCGTCCCGTCGATCTGCCCCCACATGGAGCCGGAACCGTCCATCACGAGGATCGTGTTGGGCCGGTCCTGTGCCACGGCAGCGGTGGCGAGGCCAAGGGTCATGCAAAGGGCAGCGAGCAGACGCATCTGGAAATCTCCGTATTTGAATGTCGCAAAGTAAACACAAGTCGGCACCGCCTGCCTAGCCCCCCAACCGCAGGGGTCAGGAAACCCTGACCTGATTGGCGACGCGACCTGATCCCGTGAAAAAAGACGTGCGGCTACTCTGTCATCACGAAGATACCGCCGATCCCGCCGCCCGCAGAGTCAGGGTCGGTAATCCCTGTGAATGTGCCGATGGCGGATTGCGTCGGTGCCTCGACGAACTCTCCAAACCCCGTCAGCAGGTAGGTCTCTCCCTGTCCGTCGAAGTCATAGATTTGCGCCCCGCTCAGCGTCAGGCTGCCGGGACCATCGCGCCCGAGATCGATGCTGAGCGGGGAATTCAGCGCGACGACCAAGGGCACTGCGTTGCCGCTGCCATCGGTAGCCACATGATTGGACAGCACCGCGTCGGGCTGGCCCGAATGGGTACCGACCGCGATTTCCAGGTCTGCAGTGACGATCTGGACAATCCCGTTGCCGTCGCTGTTGGTCAGAACAGCTTGGCCCGTCATCGCCGACAGGCTGCCCGGTGTCACCATCGTGGGGGTCGCGCCGATATTGAGTGCATTGAAATTGCGCAATGCGGTCTGTGTCTGGGCCGACCCCTGCATGAGGCCCGCGTCATTGACCTCTGCGGCGCTGAAAAGGCGGGGGCCTGTGGGCGTCATGTCCGTCCCGTCGGTGCTGCCGCCACAGGCCGCCGTGACCAGAGCCGCAGCAAGGGCGATCATCGTCTTTGAATTTATCACTTTCAGTCCTCCCAATAGGTTGGCGACGAGACAAGCAGCTTTCATTGCTTTCGGTCCATCCCCCCAAACCAGTGGGGGCGCCCGAAAAATCTTCCTTGTGTTCATTAAATGTTCTATATCCGGGCTGGCGAAATCTGCCAATGTGACTATGTGGTAGGCTTGTCGATGCTTGGGGGCGAAGATGGCGGAACTGAAACACATCGAGGTGCGCGGCGCGCGCGAGCACAACCTCAAGAACATCGACGTGGATATCCCGCGTGATCAGCTTGTGGTCATCACCGGGCTGTCGGGGTCGGGCAAGTCGTCGCTGGCGTTCGACACGATTTATGCCGAGGGGCAGCGGCGCTATGTGGAAAGCCTGTCGGCCTACGCGCGGCAGTTTCTGGATATGATGGAAAAGCCGGATGTGGATCACATCTCCGGCCTGTCGCCCGCGATTTCGATCGAGCAGAAGACCACGTCGAAGAACCCCCGGTCGACGGTCGGCACGATCACCGAAATCTACGACTATTTGCGGCTGCTCTTTGCCCGCGTCGGTACGCCGTATTCGCCCGCCACCGGTATGCCCATCGAGGCGCAGCAGGTGCAGGACATGGTCGACCGCGCCATGACGCTGGAGGAGGGAACGCGCGGCTATCTGCTGGCCCCGATCATCCGCGACCGCAAGGGCGAATACCGCAAGGAATTTCTGGAACTGCGTAAACAGGGCTTCCAACGGGTGAAGGTGGACGGCGAGTTTTATGATCTCGATGAGCCGCCGACGCTGGACAAGAAATTCCGCCACGATATCGACGTGGTCGTGGACCGGATCGTGGTGCGCGAGGGGCTGGAGACGCGGCTGGCGGATTCGTTCCGCACGGCGCTCGACCTGGCGGACGGTATCGCGATACTGGAGACGGCACCGCAAGAGGGCGACCCGGAGCGGCTGACGTTTTCGGAGAACTTCGCCTGTCCGGTGTCGGGATTTACCATCCCCGAGATCGAACCGCGCCTGTTTTCCTTCAACGCGCCCTTCGGGGCCTGCCCGAAGTGCGACGGGCTGGGGGTGGAGTTGTTCTTCGACGAAGGGCTGGTTGTTCCCGATGTGACGCTGAAAATCGCCGACGGCGCGCTGGCCCCGTGGCGCAAGGGCAAAAGCCCGTATTTCCTGCAAACCATCGAGGCGATTGCCAAGCACTATGGTTTCAACAAGAATTCGCGATGGAAAGACCTCGACCCGAAGGTGCAGGAGGTGTTCCTGCGCGGGTCCGGCAAGGAAGAGATCAAATTCCGTTATGACGAGGGCGGGCGGGTCTATCAGGTGAGCCGCCCGTTCGAGGGCGTGATCCCGAATATGGAACGCCGCTACCGCGAGACTGACAGCAACTGGATTCGCGAAGAATTCGAGCAATATCAGAACAACCGTCCCTGCGGCACATGCGGGGGCTTCCGCCTGCGGGAAGAGGCGCTGGCGGTGAAGATCGGATCGAAGGGCGACAAGCTGCTGCATGTGGGCCATGTGGTGCAGATGTCGATCAAGGAAGCGTTCGACTGGTGCAAGACCGTGCCGGAGGACCTGACCAAGCAGAAGAACGAAATCGCCGCGGCGATCCTGAAGGAAATCCGCGAACGGCTGGGGTTCCTGAACAACGTGGGCCTTGATTACCTGACGCTGTCGCGCAATTCCGGCACGCTGTCGGGCGGGGAAAGCCAGCGTATTCGTTTGGCCAGCCAGATCGGCTCTGGCCTGCAGGGGGTGCTCTATGTGCTGGACGAGCCGTCCATCGGCCTGCACCAGCGCGACAACGACCGGCTGCTGACCACGTTGAAAAACCTGCGCGATCAGGGCAATACGGTGATCGTGGTGGAACACGACGAGGAAGCGATCCGCGAGGCGGATTACGTGTTCGACATAGGCCCGGGTGCGGGTGTGCATGGCGGGCAGGTCGTGGCTAAGGGCACGCCGCAGGAGATCATGGCGAACGAGGCGTCGATCACCGGGCAATACCTTGTCGGCACCCGCGAAATCGCCGTGCCGGCCAAGCGCCGCAAGGGCAAGGGCAAGAAGCTGACCGTGGTGAAGGCCACCGGCAACAACCTGCAAAACGTGACCGCCGATTTCCCGCTGGGGCAGTTTGTCTGTGTCACGGGCGTGTCGGGCGGGGGCAAATCTACGCTGACCATCGAGACGCTGTTCAAGAACGCCTCGCAAAAGCTGAACGGCTCGCGGCAGGTGCCGGGGCCGTGTGAGACGATCAAGGGGTTCGAACACCTCGACAAGGTGATCGACATCGACCAGCGGCCCATCGGGCGCACGCCGCGTTCCAACCCCGCGACCTATACCGGCGCCTTCACGCCGATCCGCGACTGGTTCGCCGGGCTGCCGGAAAGCAAGGCGCGCGGTTACAAACCGGGGCGGTTTTCCTTCAACGTCAAGGGCGGGCGCTGCGAGGCCTGTCAGGGCGACGGTGTCATCAAGATCGAGATGCACTTCCTGCCGGATGTCTATGTCACCTGCGAAACCTGCAAGGGCGCGCGGTACAATCGCGAGACGCTTGAGATCAAGTTCAAGGGCAAGAGCATCGCCGATGTGCTTGATATGACGGTGGAAGATGCGCAGACGTTCTTTACCGCCGTCCCGTCGATCCGGGCCAAGATGGACGCATTGGTGCGCGTGGGGCTGGGTTATATCAAGGTCGGCCAGCAGGCGACAACCCTGTCGGGCGGTGAGGCGCAGCGCGTGAAACTGTCCAAGGAACTGGCGCGGGCGAGTACGGGACGCACGCTCTATATCCTCGACGAGCCCACGACCGGCCTGCATTTCGAGGACGTGCGTAAACTCCTCGAAGTGCTGCACGAACTGGTGGACCAGGGCAATTCCGTCATCGTGATCGAACACAACCTTGATGTCGTCAAAACGGCCGATCATATCATCGACATCGGCCCGGAGGGGGGCGACGGCGGTGGCCGGATCGTGGCGACGGGCACGCCCGAGGAGGTGGCCAAGATCGCCGAAAGCCACACCGGCCGTTATCTCGCGCCGATGCTGGGTATGGACAAGGTCGCGGCGGAGTAGGGTGATGAAAAAACTGGTAGTGGCGGCGATCTGTGCCGCTTCGGTCGCGCAGGCCGAGGATCTGGTGATCGATCAGTCCGATTTCACGGCGGTGCATGTGAACGAGGATGTGACCGTCAATATCGAGATCGGGCCGGAATATTCCGTGACCGCCCGCGCGCTGGACGGCGCGGACCTGAGCAAGCTGGAAGTGAACCGCTATGCGGGCTGGCTGGTCTTCAACCGTGACACCCGCTGGTTCATCTTTCCCAACGGGCGCGAGGACCGGTTCGCGGTGACGATCACGACGCCGGTTCTGAACGAGGTGAAAGCCTTCGACGGGTCCGTGGTAACCGTGTCGGGCGACTGGTCCGACCCGATCCGGGCCGAAGCGGACGACGGTACGCTGGTCCTGAGCGACATGGCGCTGGGTGATGCGACGCTGGTGGTCAATGCGGGCGGAACGCTGACCGCATCGGGCACATGCGGAAACCTGACGCTGGCCGGCGACAGCGGCGAGATCGACGCAAGCGCGCTTGATTGCAGCGCCGCTGTCGTCGACACAGGCGCGGACGTGACATCGGCGCTGCCGTCGGGCACGCCGCTGATCGACGCGCATCCGAACGAGCCTGTCACGCAATAGCCAATGTCTACGCACGATGTCGGGCGTGGCCTAAAGGGCCGCGGCGTGATGAGACGTCAATCGAGCAGCAGGGCGGCCAGCACCGCCGCCGCGAAGACGAGCCAGAACAGTTTGCGAAACCGTGCCAGCCCTGCGGGATACGGCGCCTGCGTGACGGGATAGGGCAAGTGTACGCTGGGGTCGGTGCCGGGATTGGGGTTGATCTGCACGGTCCGGTCCGGCGTCGCGATCTCCAGCACCCGCGCCTTGATGCCGCCGGGCGTGCTGTAAAGCGTGGCCTGCGTGACATCTGCGTGAGGCAGAACCCAATCGCCGATTTCGGTGCGGTCGGCGTAGATGCGCATCTGCGTGCGACGCGCCATGCCCCAAGCGAGCGCCGGCCGCGGCGGGCCGCTGATCCTGTCCTGTGCCTTGACGAAAGCCGTGAACGACGGCGTGTCGGTCATGTGCGCCCGCGCTTGGCGAAGCGCGGCAGCATGGCGGAGAAATCGCGGCCCTTGCCGTCTTCGTCTTCCACGAATTGCGCATAGAGTTCTGTTGCCCGCGCGCCCATGGGAGTGTCTGCATCCACCGCCTCGGCCGCCATCTGCGACAGGCGCAGGTCTTTCAGCATAAGGTCGGCGGCGAAGCCCGGCTGGTAGTCGTTGTCGGCGGGCGATTGCGGGCCGACGCCGGGGGCGGGGCAGTAGGCGTTCATCGACCAGCTGTAGCCCGATGAGGTGCTGACCACGTCGAACATCGCTTGCCGGTCGAGACCCAGTTTATCGGCCAGCACGAAGGCCTCGCAGGTGGCTATCATCGTGGCACCCAGGATCATGTTGTTGCAGATTTTCGCGGCCTGCCCGTTGCCCGCATCGCCGCAATGCACGGCTTTCTGACCCATGATGTCGAACAGCGGTTTGACAGTGTCGAAGGCCTCCTGCGGGCCGCCCGCCATAAAGGTGAGGGTGCCGTTCGTCGCGCCCCCGATACCGCCGGATACGGGCGCATCGACCGCCGCCAGACCCGCCGCATGAGCTTGATCGGCCACCGCGCGGGCGCTGTCCACATCGACTGTGGAACAATCCAGATGCACGGCCCCGGTTTTCATCGCCGGGTGGATTTCGGAGGCCACGGCGCGCAGGATTTCGCCGTTGGGCAGCATCGTGATGACGACATCGACCCCGGCGGCGGCCTCTGCCGCGCTGTCGGCCATGGTCAACCCATCGGGTGCCACGGCGGTGTCGTAGCCGGTGACGGTGTGGCCCGCTTTCGAAAGGTTCGCGGCCATGGGCGCGCCCATGTTGCCCAGCCCAATAAATCCGATCTTCATGGTCATGTCTCCCATTGCAAAGCGTTCTTTCCCAAAGGGGCCGTCATGCGGGCGATATCCTCCGCCGTCACATCCTCCCAACCGGCGTGCTGCCAGTTGGGTTGTCTGTCGCGGTCGATGATCGCGGCGCGGATGCCTTCGATGAAATCGCCGTGTTCCATCGCGCGGTAGGTGAAACGGTATTCATGGTCGAGTGCTGTTTCGATGGTGGGGTCGGCGCGGACGGCATCGATGATGTCGATTGTGACGGCCATGGAGAGCGGCGCGTTTTGGGCCATGCGCTTGCGCGCCTCGGCGGTGAAATCGGTGTCTTCGGTTGCGAGACTGTCCATGATCGCGGCCAAGGTATCGCCGCTGAAGTGGCGGGCGATGTCGTCGCGCATGCCCATCAGCGGGGCGTCTGGCGGGACGATGGCGGCCTTTTGCGCGTGGGTCGCGTCGCCGGTGTCGCAAAGCTTGGCTTTCAAGGCATCCCACTGCGCTTCCGGCACGAAATGATCGGCAAACCCAGCCAGGATCGCGCCTTCTGCGTGCATGCGTGTGGCGGTGAGGCCCAGGAATTCGCCCAGATGGCCGGGGGCCTGCGCCAACAGCAGGGACCCGCCCACATCGGGGATCAACCCGATGGAACATTCGGGCATGGCGATGCGGCTGCTTTCCCCTACGATGCGGTGGCTGGCGTGGCAGCCGACACCGACACCGCCGCCCATGGTGAACCCGTGCAGGAAGCTGACGACGGGTTTGGGGGAGTGGTGCAGTTTCGCGTTCAGGCGGTATTCGTCGCGCCAGAAGCGGCGGCCATAATCAAAGTCGCCGCGCTGGCCGCTGGCGTACATCTCCGCGATGTCTCCGCCGGAGCAGAACGCTTTTTCGCCCGCACCGTCGATCAGGATGAGGTCGATCGCATCGTCGTCGCGCCAGCGGTCCAGCGCATCCTCGATGGCCGTCAGCATGTCCCAGGTCAGCGCGTTCAGCGCCTTGGGGCGGTTCAGGGTGATCCGGCCCGCGCGGCCCTCTGTGCGGATGAGGATATCGGTCATTTTGCCAGCATGTGGCGCGCGGTGATCACGCGCATGATCTCGTTCGTGCCTTCGAGGATCTGATGCACGCGCAGGTCGCGCACGATTTTCTCGATGCCGTAGTCAGCGAGGTAGCCGTAGCCGCCGTGCAGTTGCAGGCACTGGTCGGCGACCTGGCTGCCTGTTTCGGTGCAGAGCTTTTTGGCCATGGCGCAAAAGGCCGTGGCATCGGGGGCACCTGTGTCCAGTTTCCACGCGGCATGGCGCAGGAATGTGCGAGCCGATTGTAGGGCGATTTCCGCGTCGGCGAGGCGGAATTGCAACCCCTGAAACTGGTCGATGGTTTTGCCGAACGCCTTGCGTTCGCCCATGTAGGCGACGGTCTGGTCGAGTGCCGACTGCGCGGCCCCGATGGAACAGGCGGCGATGTTCAGACGCCCGCCGTCGAGCCCCTTCATCGCATATGTGAAACCGCGGCCCTCTTCGCCCAGCAGATTCGCGGCGGGAATGTTGCAATTGTCCAGCTGCACCTGCCGGGTGGGCTGCGACCGCCAGCCCATCTTGTCCTCCAGCCCGCCGAAGGACACGCCGTCGGTGCCGTCCTCGACCAAAAAGGCGCTGACGCCCTTGGGGCCGTCGTCGCCGGTGCGGGCCATGACGACATAGGCGTCCGAATAGCCGCCGCCGGAGATGAACGCCTTGGTGCCGGTGAGGCTGTAGCCCTCGTTCGTGCGTTCGGCCTTCGTCTTGAGGGCCGCCGCGTCCGACCCGCTGCCGGGTTCGGTGAGGCAGTAGGAGAGGACGGTTTCCATCGTCAGCGCGCGGGGCAGGACATCCGATTTCATCTGATCGGAGCCGAAGGTGTCGATCATCTTGGCACACATATTGTGGATCGACAGGAACGCCGCGACGGAGGCGCAGGACATCGAAAGCGCCTCGAACACCAGCGTCGCGTCGAGGCGCGAGAGGCCGGAACCGCCGCTGTCCTCGGACACGTAAAGGCCGCCGAAGCCAAGGGCGGCGAGGTCGGGCCAGAGGCTCTTGGGGATGTCGCCATCCGCTTCCCACTTGCGCGCGTGGGGGGCGATGTTGTCCGCGCCGAAATCGCGCGCCATGTCGAAAATGGCGGTCTGTTCCTCGGTCAGGGCGAAATCCATGGCGGCACCTTGGCTGAAGTGAACGGGTGTTCAATTCTTGCGCGCAGGGCCGGGATTGTCAAAAAGAAAAAGGGCCCGCCGTGGCGGACCCTTTGGGCGTGTGCCGGAGTGGATTAGCTGATCGTGATCGTGCCGCGCATGTTGGCGTGCGGGCGGCAGCGGTAGTTGATCGTGCCGGGGCCGCCGAACGTCAGGCTGGCGGACTGGCCGGGCTGCAGCAGGCCAGTGTCGAAGGCGTTGCCGCGCGATTCCCACGCGCTGTGCGCGGTGGTGTCGTTGTTGACCCAGGTGATCGTGTCACCCACCTTGATCTCGATATTGGCGGGGTTGAACGCGAAATTCTGGATCGTGACGGTATGGTTCGTGGCGTGGCCATCGGCGCGTACGGCGGTAGCGGCCAGCGGCAGGGCGGCGGAAGCGGCGGCCAGACGCAGGGCGGCGCGGCGTGTCAGTTTGGTCATGAAATTTCTCCTTGTTGTCGTGTGATACTAGCAATCACGGCGCAATCGACCAAAGAGTTTCTTACACTGAAACAATCGGGGGTTTTCAGGCGTCTGCCAGCATTGCGTCGATGCTGGTTTCCGGCTGGCCGAGCAGTTCCATCGCCTGCGCCTCTGTTTCGGCAAGAACGGGGATCACGCTGGCCACGCCCTCCCACGACCGGCGGATGGTGTCGGCCATGCGGCGCGCGGTGGTGTGCGGGGCGTAAAGCACCAGCAGCGTTTCGAACCCGCTGGGCTGGATAATATCGGCGACCTTGGCCTGCAGGTTCAGCGTGGCGACATATTCCGGCTCGAACCCGGTGACGCCGGACAGATCGACCAGATGCTTTTGCCCAGGTGCGGCATCCGGGTGGGCGTGGTAGGCGTCGAGCGTTTCCTCGCCCTGCTTGACGGTGAAAAACCCGTCGTATCGCAAGAGCAGGATGCCGCGATCCTTGAGAATCCTGAGTGAGCCGGCCATGACGCTTTCCCGGTGCAGGTTATCGGCGGAATTTCGCCGTTCGGGAAACCTGCACCGGTTTGCGTTTCAAATCAATCCATTGGCTTGAAGTTGAATTCGCCGCCTTCCTTGATGCCGGACGGCCAGCGCGACGTGACGGTCTTGGTCCGGGTGTAGAATTTGAAGGCGTCGGGGCCGTGCTGGTTGAGGTCACCGAAGACGGATTTCTTCCAGCCGCCGAAGGTGTGGTAGGCCAGCGGCACGGGGATCGGCACGTTGATGCCCACCATGCCGATGTTGATCCGGTTGGCGAAATCGCGGGCGGTGTCGCCGTCGCGGGTGAAGATTGCGGTGCCGTTGCCGTATTCGTGGTCCATCGCCATGCCGATGGCCTCTTCATAGGTTTGCGCGCGCACACAGGACAGCACGGGGCCGAAGATTTCCTTTTTGTAGATGTCCATGTCGGTCGTGACGCGATCGAAGAGGTGCGGACCGACGAAAAAGCCGTCCTCGTAGCCTTGCAGGTTGAAATCGCGCCCGTCGACGACCAATTCGGCGCCCTGATCCACGCCGGATTCGATCAGCTTGAGGATGTTGGCCTTGGCGGCGGCGGTGACGACGGGGCCGTAATCCACATCGTCGCCAGCGGTGTAGGGGCCGACTTTCAGCTTTTCGATGCGCGGCACCAGCTTTTCGACCAGCCGGTCGGCGGTTTCGTCACCCACGGGGACGGCGACGGAAATCGCCATGCAGCGTTCACCGGCGGCCCCGTAGCCCGCGCCGATCAGCGCATCAGCGGCCTGATCCATGTCGGCATCAGGCATGACGATCATGTGGTTCTTGGCGCCGCCGAAACACTGCACCCGCTTGCCGTTGGAGCAGCCGCGGCCATAAATGTATTCCGCGATGGGGGTGGAGCCGACAAAGCCGATGGACTGGATCACATCGTTGTCGAGGATCGCATCCACCGCTTCCTTGTCGCCGTTCACGACCTGGATGATGCCCTTGGGCAGGCCTGCCTCTTCCAGCAGTTCGGCGAGCATCAGCGGGACGGAGGGGTCACGCTCGGACGGTTTGAGGATGAAGGCGTTGCCGCAGACGATCGCGGGGGCGAACATCCACATCGGGATCATGGCGGGGAAGTTGAAGGGTGTGATTCCGGCACAGACTCCCAGCGGTTGCTTCATCGAATACATATCGATGCCGGGGCCGGCGCTGTCGGTATAGTCGCCCTTGAGCATCTCGGGCGCGCCGATGCAGTACTCCACGACCTCCAGCCCGCGCTGCACGTCGCCCTTGGCATCGGGAATGGTCTTGCCGTGCTCGCGGGACAGCGCCTCTGCCAGTTTGTCCATGTCGCGGTTCAAAAGGCCGACGAAGGCCATCATCACACGGGCGCGGCGCTGCGGGTTGGTCGCGGCCCATGCGGGCTGTGCGGATTGCGCGACCTGCACGGCCTGCGCCAGTTCCTCGGCGTTTGCCAGCGGCAGCTTGGCCTGCACTTCGCCCGTCGCGGGGTTGAAGACGTCGGCGAAGCGACCGGATGTGCCTTTGACGTGTGCGCCGCCGATGTAATGGGTCAGTTCCTGCATGGGGTCCTCCGTTTGCGTGTTGGCCGCACACTAGGGGCAACGCACCGCGACGAAAAGCGGCAATAGCATCCGCGGGTGCGCGGAGCCCGACCCCGTGCTTGACAGATGCCCCTTTGATTTGAGACGCTTGACCCCGTGGCGTTCATATAAAGGACCACCCCCATGATCGTATCGAAAATCCTGCAATCCAAGGACGACACCGGCGTCATCAGCGTGAAGCCGGAGGATAAGGTCAGTGCCGCGGTCAAGCTCCTGTCCGAGAAGCGCATCGGCACGGTGGTGGTGTCGAAGGACGGCGCATCGCTCGACGGGATTTTGTCGGAGCGCGATATCGTGCGCGAGATGGGCAAGCGTGGGGTGTCCTGTCTGGACGACGCGGTCAGTGCGCTGATGACGTCGAAGCTGATCACCTGCACGCCGAACGATCAGGCCGATGCGGTGCTGGAACAGATGACGGCGGGGCGTTTTCGCCACATGCCGGTGATGGACGGTGGCAAGATGATCGGGCTGATCTCCATCGGTGACGTGGTCAAGGCGCGGCTGGCCGAACTGTCGATGGAAAAAGACGCGCTGCAGGGCATGATCATGGGGCACTAAGCCCCGGCGACCCTTGCCAACCGGCGCATGATCCGCTTGCCTGCGTCCAACGTCATTCAGCACGCGAGGTCCCCGATGCGTATCGGCCTTTACCCCGGCACTTTCGACCCGCTGCACCACGGGCATATCGACATCATTCGGCGCGGCTGCACGCTGGTCGACCGGCTGGTCATCGGGGTCGCGATCAACCGCGACAAGAAGCCGTTGTTTTCGCTGGAAGAACGGGTCGCGATGGTGAAGGCGCAATGCGAACCCATCGGTGCCGAGACCGGCACGGAAATCATCGTGCATCCGTTCGAGAACCTGTTGATCAACTGCGCACGCGACGTGGGCGCGGGCGTGATCGTGCGCGGGCTGCGGGCGGTCGCGGATTTCGAATACGAATACCAGATGGTCGGCATGAACCGGTCGCTGGATGCGACGATCGAAACGGTGTTCCTGATGGCGGACGCCAAGAATCAGGCGATCGCGTCCAAGCTGGTCAAGGAAATCGCCCGGCTGGAGGGCGACGTGACGAAATTCGTGAGCCCCGCGGTCAAGGCCGCACTGCACGCCAAGCTGGGGCTTTAGACAGCAAAAAGCCGCCCCCGATGGGGCGGCTGGGTGTTTTCGCCGGGTGTGGCGGTATCAGCCGTAAACGGCGTTGTAGGCGATCTTGCCCGCGTCTTCGCGGAACAGGCCAAGGTCGAGTGCCACGTCGAGCGGCATCGCTTCGATTTCACGCTTGGTCCGCAGGTAGCTTTGGCGTTTGGCTGCGGCGATGCGCATGGTGTTCAATACAGACATATTTGCATCCTTTGCTTGAGTTGGGTCTGTGGGTTTGGTCGGCTTAGCCGTAGACGGCCTGCCGGGCGATCGTGTCGGCATCTTCGCGGAAGAAACCGCAATCCCATGCCGTTTCGCGGCGCAGGTTGAGGATTTCGCGCTTGATGCGACGGTAGTTGGCGTAGTTGGTCGCGGCGGTGCGGATGTTGGTCAGTGTGGACATTTTCATGCGTCCTTTCGGGTTGGTGTTTTGTCTCGTCTCACCACGCTATCTAGCCATCCCCCGGCGCGGCACAACGTGTGGAATTGTTGAACCCGCCATGCGAAAACTGCATGGCCCGCGTCATACTTACGCCACAAAAAAAGGCACCCCGCAGGGTGCCTTTTGCGATGTCAATGTCGGGTTGCGCTAGATCAGCTTGCCCATTGCGACGGCGGTGTCGCTCATCCGGTTGGAGAAGCCCCATTCGTTGTCGTACCAGCTCAGGATACGGACCATGTTGCCGTCCAGCACCTTGGTCTGGTCGAGGTGGAAGATCGACGAATGCGGATCGTGGTTAAAGTCAGAGCTGACCATCGGCAGGTCGGTGTAGCCCAGGATGCCCTTCATCGGGCCATCGGCGGCGGCGATGATCGCGTTATTCACCTCTTCCACCGTGGTGGATTTGCTGGCCTCAAACGTCAGGTCGACGACGGAGACGTTGGGCGTGGGCACGCGGATCGCCACGCCGTCCAGCTTGCCGTCAAGTTCCGGCAGCACGAGGCCCACAGCCTTGGCGGCCCCGGTGGAGGTCGGGATCATCGACAGGGCGGCGGCGCGGGCGCGGTAGAGATCCTTGTGCATCGTGTCCAGCGTCGGCTGGTCGCCGGTATAGCTGTGGATCGTGGTCATGAAGCCCTTGGTGATGCCCACGGCGTCGTTGAGGACCTTGGCCACGGGCGACAGGCAATTCGTCGTGCAGGAGGCGTTGGAGACAACGATGTCATCGCTGGTGAGTGTGTCGTCGTTCACGCCGTAAACGATGGTCTTGTCGGCGTTCTTGCCGGGGGCGGAGATCAGCACGCGGCTTGACCCGTTGTCCAGATGCGCCTGGCAGGCGTCCTTGCTGGTGAAGATGCCGGTGCATTCCAGCACGACATCGACCTCCGACCAGGGCAGGTCGGCGGGGTTCTTGATCGCCGTGACCTTCATCGCGCCGCGGCCCACGTCGATGCTGTCCTCGGTGGTGGTGACGGTCGCGGGGAAGCGGCCATGCACACTGTCGAAGCGCAGCAGGTGCGCGTTGGTTTCCACCGGCCCCAGATCGTTGATCGCCACGACCTCGATATCCGTGCGGCCGCTTTCGATGATGGCGCGCAGGACGTTGCGTCCGATGCGGCCGAATCCGTTGATTGCTACCTTGACTGCCATGACGTGTTCTCCAATCCGATTGGTGACGGGGCGCGCCCCGATGTTGGCGCTAACATTGCGATTTCTGGCCAAAGGTCAACCGCAGATCAAGGGATCGTCAGCGCCAGAAGGCGAGGATGTCGATGACGGCGATCAGCTTGCGCATCAGGAACGTGAGTGCGTCGAGATGCAAGACGTAGTGATCGAGCGCGAAAAAGCCGATCACGACGAGGGCGAGGAAGATGGCGACACCGTTGGTCATGCGCGGGGTGTATCGCGCGGAGGCCTATGCGCCTAGACTTGTGCTGTGCCAGACGGTCGAACGCGGCGGGGGGATGCAAAAAGCGCACGTTTCACGCGCCACGGCGGATATTTTGCGGACCGCACAGGGAATGAATTGCAGGGGTGCCGCAGCATTGATAAGGACAAGTCTGCGCTGGCGCTGTGCCACCGCTGTTCTCGGGATTTCTTCAATGAACAAGGGTTACTATTTCGCGGCGTCCCTGGTGGCCTTGTCGGCCTGTGGCGGGTCTTCGACAGGCGGGTCCGACATGCAGATGGGTGGCACGCCACCGCCCGCGCCGACGTATGTGCCGCTGGCGACGACGACCGCCGTGACCAGCGACGTGGCAGGCGTCGGATTCATCGAACGCAGTGAGCGGGTCGGCACGACGAACGTGTTCGATACCGTTTCCTCGACCTATGCGCGGGTGACCGGCACCTACGATCACAGCACCGGCACGGTGACCGCCACGGACGGCACGACCGCGGTGATGGACGGGCGCGACGATACGGCGTTTTCGGGCCGCAGCACCGCCGGTTACCGGTATTCCGGCGTCGCGTCGGATTTCCTTGCCACATTGCCGGGGGAGACCCGCGACAGCAATGATCGCGCATCCTACCGGGTGATCTTCGGCGTGCCGACGATGCAGGCGGATATGCCGGTCACCGGGACGACGCAATTCACCGGCGACGGGCTGATCGGCTATGACGGGCCGGATCTGGCTGTATCCTACCGGTCCGACGCGATCGTCGACGTCAACTTTGCCACCGGCCGTGTCGATCTTGTCATGACACCCGAGGGCGGCGTGGAGCCGGGCGATCCGTTCGACCGGTTCGAGCGGCAGAATATGTCGATCACCGGCACCGGCTTTCGCGGCGGGTTCTCGCGGTTCTCGCTTGACGGGGCTGCGGTGAACCCGACCGGGACCACACAGTCGAGTTTCGCGCAGGGCCAGTTCTTTGGCCCGGTGGCAAGCGGCGCACCGGCGGAACTGGGCGGGATGGTCCGGGTGACCGGCGATACCGCAGAGGTGACGGCAGAGTTTCTGGCCCGCTAGGTCAGTGCAGGGGCGGCTAGTGCAGCCGCCCCATCGTCGCGGCCACATCGGCCATGCGCGCCGAAAAGCCCCATTCGTTGTCGTACCAGGCCAGCACGCGCACCGTCTTGCCGCCCACGACCTTGGTTTGGTCGGGCGCGAATATGCAGCTTTGCGTGGTGTGGTTGAAGTCGATGCTCACCTTCGCCTCGTCGTCGTAGGCCATGACCATGCCCATGTAGCCGCCCGCGGCCTCGGCCACGATGGCGTTGATGTCGGCGACGCTGACGGTTTTGCCCGCCTCGAAGGTCAGATCGACGGCGGAGACGTTGGGCGTGGGGACGCGCATGGCCGTGCCGTCGAGTTTGCCCGCCAGTTCCGGCAGCACCTCGCCCAGGGCCTTGGCCGCACCGGTGGAGGTCGGGATCATCGCCATGGCGGCGGCGCGCGCACGGTAGAGGTCGTCATGCCGCCGGTCCAGCGTCGGCTGGTCGCCGGTGTAGCTGTGGATCGTCGTCATGATGCCGCGCTCGATCCCCACCGCGTCGTTCAGCACTTTGGCCAGCGGGGCAAGGCAGTTGGTGGTGCAGGATCCGTTCGAGATCAGCTTCTCAGCGGCCATCATGTCGCGGTGGTTGACGCCGTAGACCACGGTGCGGTCGACGTTCTTGGCGGGTGCGGAGATCAGCACCTTGCCCGCGCCGCGTGACAGGTGCACGCTTGCTTTATGGCCGTCGTTGAATTTGCCGGTGCATTCCAGAACGACATCGACGCCGTCCCAATCGAGCGTTTCGGGATCGTAGGTCGACATCACGTCGATGGGGCCGCGCCCAAGGTCGAGCGTGTTGTCCTTCACGGTGATCGGCGTGCCGAAGCGGCCATGCACGGAATCGTATTTCAGCAGATGGGCGTTGGTGGCGATCGGGCCGGTCGCGTTGATCTTGACCACCTGCACGTCGTTGCGCGCGGCCTCGGTGATATGGGCCAAGGTGCAGCGCCCGATGCGGCCAAAGCCGTTGATGCCGATGGTGACTGTCATGGTACTGCCCTTTCCGCTCGTGCCTGTGAGCCGGTTATAGGAAGCGCGTCTTGCCCGCACCAAGTGAAATCATATGATTTTCAATATGTTAACGATAACATGGGTTGGTGATCTTGCCGGTGGCGCTAACTGTTTGCGCCAACGGCGACATTCGCGCATCACCGGTGGGCGGATGGGCCGCACCAAAAGGGAATCAGCACATGACCAATCCGGCGCTGTTTCTGTCACGCCTGCTGATCGCGGCGCTGTTTCTGGGCGGGGCGGTGCAGAAGGCAGCGGCTCCCGCCGGGGCGATGGGATTGCTCACGGCGCTGGGGTTGCCCGAATGGCTGATCTGGCCCGCACTGGCGTTCAACGCCGTGGCGGGGCTGGCGCTTGTGGCGGGCGTTGCGGTGCCACTGACGGCCACGCTGCTGGCAGGCTATTGCGCAGTCACCAGCGTGTTTCATTACATCCCGGACGATCCGTGGCAGATGACGATCTTCGTCAAAAACTGGGCGATCGCGGGCGGTTGTCTGGCGCTTGCGGTGGCGGGGTCGGGGGCGTGGCGGGTGCGGGTTTGAAGGATTCGCGAGCAAATCCGCAACGTCCGCGTCTTGCGCGACGGGCGGTGCCGAACCGCGGGGTGGCGCTATAAGCGCCGCCCCGGGGGGGGGCGGTTCGGCGCTGCCCGGCGTTGCCGCCGGGCGGGAGCTTGCCATAGGCGTGGCGCAGGGGGCAGGCAGCTTCTCTAGCTGCCCCGCCGTGCCAGATCGGCGAGGGTATACTGCGGCAGAATAAACGCTTCGCCCTCCGGCACAAATCCGGGGTCGACGGCGACGCAGCCTTGCCCGCAGACCTGGATCGCAGCGCGGATGTCATTCTCCACCCGCCAGATCCGCCCGCCGGGGGTGGAGACGTAACCGTCGATCCCGAATTCGAAATCGCTGAGCAGGTCGGTGGAGGAGGGGACCTCGTTATCATATTGCGGGCCGTAGGCGCCGTGGGTGTGGTAGCTGGCGAAAATCCCCTGACCGGGCTGCGGGGCCAGCTGTTCGCAACTGGCGAAGGTGCCGGGAATGGGTGGTGTGGCGGTGATCTGACCGTTGGGCAGCTGCACGAAATAGCCGCACAACTCGCGCCGTTCGCGGAACGACCGCGCCTGAATCGAATTCAGGAAACTGCGGGCAAAGGCATCGGCCTGTGCGGCGGACGGTGGATTGGGCGGCGCGACGGTGAACCCGCCCCGGCGGCCCTGCGTGATCGGCGCGATGACCTGCTGCCCGCCGGAGACGCGCACCGGGTCGGAGACGATCAACCCGCCACTGGGGCGCAGCACGACCTCTCCCTTCGGCGATGCGGGCAGGCCGCCGCTGACGAACACCCGCTGATTGCCGCCTTCGGAACAGGCCGCAAGGCCCAGTGCCACAAGGGCTGCAAACGCAAGTGTCTTCATCGGGTCTCTCCGTATCGGCGGGCGGGTCAGCCCAGCAGTGCCTTGACCTTATCCGCAACGGCCTGTGCCGTAATCCCGAATTTGTCGAAAAGCACCTCTGCCGGCGCGGATGCGCCAAAGCTGTCCATGCCGACGAAATCCGCCTTCTTGGCGTTGCCGCGCTCGCCCATCAGAATCGTATCCCAGCCCTGACGCACGCCGGCCTCCACCGCGACGCGCACGGGGCCTGCGGGCAGCACCTTGCGGCGGTATTTCTCGTCCTGTTCGGCAAAGACCTCCAGACAGGGGGCGGAGACGACACGGGTGCCGATGCCTTCCTTTTGCAGCAGGTCACGCGCGGCCAGTGCCACTTCGACCTCTGACCCCGTTGCGATCAGGATCGCGCGGCGCTTGCCCTCGGCATCCGCCAGAACATAGGCACCCTGTGCCGACAGGTTTTTCGCCTTGTGCTCGGTCCGCACGGTGGGCAGGTTCTGGCGCGACAGGGCCAGCACATGCGGGGTTTTCTGCGAAGACAGCGCGATTTCCCAGGCTTCCGCCGTTTCCACCGTATCTGCGGGGCGGAAGACGTGCAGGTTCGGCGTGGCGCGCAGCATCGCCAGATGTTCGACCGGCTGGTGCGTCGGGCCGTCCTCGCCCAGACCGATGCTGTCGTGGGTCATGACGTAGGTGACCGGCACGCCCATCAGTGCTGACAGGCGCATGGCACCACGCGCGTAGTCGGTAAAACACATGAAAGTGCCGCCGTAGGGTCGCGCGCCGCCGTGCAGCGCCATGCCGTTCATCGCGGCGGCCATGCCGTGTTCACGGACACCGTAGTAGATATAGCGCCCGTCGCGGCTGTCGGGGTGGAACACACCCAGATCGCCGGTCTTGGTGTTGTTGGAGCCGGTCAGGTCGGCGGAGCCGCCGATGGTTTCGGGCATGATCTTGTTGATCACTTCCAGCGTCTTTTCCGAGGACTTGCGGGTGGCGACCTTCGGCTGGCCTTCGGTGATCTGTTTTTTCAGCGCGCGGATCACGGCTGGCAGCTTTTTCGGTGGCTCCATGGCGTAGGTGCGGTTGAACTCGGCCTGTTTGGCGTCCGACAGCTTCGCGAAACGGTCTTCCCACGCCTTGCGAGTATCCGCGCCGCGCGCGCCGATTTTGGCCCAGCCGTCCAGCACATCCTGCGGCACCTCGAAGGGGCCAAAGTTCCAGCCGTAGGTTTCCTTGGCGGCCTTCAGCTGCTCGGGGTCGGTCAGCGCGCCGTGGCCCTTGGAGGTGTCCTGTGCGGCGTGCCCCAGCGCGATATGCGTCTTGCAGGCGATCATCGACGGGCGCGGGTCGGATTTGGCGGCGGTGATGGCCGCGTCGATAGCCTCGGGGTCGTGGCCGTCGATTTCCTGCACATGCCAGCCGGAGGCGGCGAAGCGCATCGGCTGGTTCGTCTTGTCGGCGATATCGACGGTGCCGTCGATCGTGATGTTGTTGTTGTCCCAGAAGACGACGAGGTGCCCCAGTTCCTGCATGCCGGCGAGCGACAGTGCCTCCTGGCTCACGCCTTCCATCAGGCAGCCGTCACCTGCGATAACGTAGGTGTAGTGATCGACGATCTTCTTGCCCCAGCGGGCGCGCTGGATTTCCTCGGCAATGGCGAAGCCGACGGAATTGGCGATCCCCTGACCCAGCGGACCGGTGGTGGTCTCGATCCCGCGGGCGTGGCCGTATTCGGGGTGGCCAGCGGTGCGCGACCCCCATTGCCGGAAATCCTTGATCTGCTGCAGGTCGATGTCTTCATACCCCGTCAGATACATCAGCGAATAGAGCAGCATCGACCCGTGACCGGCGGACAGGATGAAACGGTCGCGGTCGGGCCAGTCGGGGGCCTTTGGGTCGAAGTTCAGGTGCTTTTCGTAAAGCACGGTCGCGACGTCTGCCATGCCCATCGGCATCCCGGAATGGCCGGAATTGGCGGCGGCCACGGCATCCAGTGTCAGGGCGCGGATGGCTGTCGCTTTCATCCAGTGATCCGGGTGCGCGGCGCGCAAGGCAGAAATATTCAAGGGGTGTCCTGTCAGGTTGTGATGATCCGATGCTTTGAAGGGTCATATCAGGGCAGGGGCCAAGATCAAGCGCGGTCGCTAAGTCACTGGCAAGCCAATGGTTGAGGGCATTTGCGGGGCCGGTGATCATCGCTTAGGCTGAGCCGCAACGCGCGCGATTCGACGCATCACCCGTCAGGTGGGCACCGGGGCAGCGCGCCGGGTCGGGCGACCGACCGACAGGCAACCCTTGACGGGCCCCGCAAAGAAGGCCCCCGCGAAAGGACAGGCATATGAGTGACATCGCCGAACTGCAAAGCCGGATCACGGCCGCGCTCGACCGGATCAGGACCGGTGTGGAGGAGGTCACCGCCAAGGCTACCCCCGCCGTCGATGTGACCGCCTTGCAGACCGAACTCGACGAGGAGCGGATGGCCAACGCGCAGTTGCAGGAGCGGGTACGCCGGGTCAAGGAAGGGCAGGAGGCCGCGCTGGCCGCGCTGGAAAACAAGCTGGCCGCACAGCAGGCGCAGATGGCGTCCGTGGATGCCGAACTGCAGCGGCTGCGCCAGTCCAACGCCGACATGCGCGACATCAACGGCCAGCTGCGCGAGGCCGCGTCAGAGGGCGTGGTTGAGCCGGAACTGATCAACCGCGCGATGATGGCGGAGATCGACGCGCTGAAATCGCAGCGCGCGTCCGAAGCCGTGGAAGTGGACGCGATCATCAGCGAGCTGAAACCGCTCTTGAAGGAGGGTTGAGCCATGCCCCATGTCGAAATCATGATCGGTGGCCGCAATTTCGAGGTGGCCTGTCAGGAGGGCGAGGAACACTACCTGCATTCTGCCGCCGCGATGCTGAACGCCGAGGCGGCGCACCTGTCCGAACAGATCGGCCGGATGCCGGAGGCGCGGATGCTGCTGATGGCCGGGCTGATGCTGGCCGACAAGACGGCCGGGCTGGAGGAAAAGGTGCGCAATTCCGAAGCGCGGCTGGCAGAGCTGCAATCGCGGATCGACGGCATTGAAAGCCGCCCGGCGCCTGCGCCCGAACGGGTCGAGGTGCCGGTCGTGCCGGCAGAGGTGACCGATACGCTGGCCGAACTGGCCGCGCGGGCAGAGGCGCTGGCCGACAGTCTGGACAGCAAGGCGGAGTAGGGCGCGTGCTGTCCTAGGTGCCGCTGTCTTTCAGCGCCGCGCGCAGGGCAAGGCCGGTTTCCACGAAATCGCGCAGGCGGTTCGTGGGGGTCAGCGCACCGCGCACCCGCAGTGTCAGTCCGGTGGTATCGCGGATCACGATAGGTTGCAGCATTTCGTTGCGCCCCTGTCGGCTTTCGAGCAGTGCGGGATGGTCGCGGATAGCGTCGAGCGCCGTGCGCGTGTTGTCGGTCGCCAACAGAACGCCGCCCGGATCGCCCGCCGTTTCCTCCTGCACCGTCAGATCACCGGGTAGATCGCCCAGCCCGTCGACGTATTGAAACATCAGGGATTTCAGTGTTTTCGCCACAATATCCGGCAGCGGCCCGTTCATCATCTGGACGGTGCGTTTGGGCAGCGGCGGCCCCAGCACGGCGGCCCCCTGCGGCAGGGCGCAATCGGGGGTGTGCCAGAGCACGAGGCGCGACACGGACCCCTGCCGCGGCGCGCTGACGCGGATCGTGAGGGTCCAGTCGTCGGCGGGATCGTGCAGGACCGTCTCGCCATGTGCGGCCTGCCTGTCGGTCAGCTGCCAGCCCTGTGCGGCGGCAAAATCGGTCAGATCGACGATCCGGCGCTTTCCGCGCAGGAGCGCCAGAAAGATCAGGCCCGTTCCGGCGAAGCTGGCGACGACCAGCACCGCGATGACTGCAATTTCCATATCCGTCCCCCGCTTTCGTCGGTCAGTGACCAGCAAACGACGGGGCAGGATGCGGGGCAACCCCCATGGATGGGTGGGTGTCAGGCGTTGGCTTCACGGATCTTGTCGGCGGCATCCTTGTCGAAACTCACGCCGCTCTCGGCGAAGAGCGTGTCGAGTTCACCGGACAGCGTCATCTCGGTGACGATGTCGCAGCCGCCGACGAATTCTCCCTTGACGTAAAGCTGCGGGATGGTGGGCCAGTCGGAATAGTCCTTGATGCCTTGGCGCAGTTCCTCGTCGGCCAGCACGTTGATGTCGGCGAAGTCGACACCCATGAAATTCAGCACACCGGCGACGCGGGACGAGAACCCGCACTGCGGCATGGATTTCGTGCCTTTCATGAAAAGCACGACGTCGTTGTTGGCGACGGTTTCCTTGATCTGTGTTTCTGCGGTCATGTCGGTTGTCCTTTGCGATGCAAATTTTCGCGAAAATTTGGGGTTTGCGATTTTTCGCAAAAAATCGGGAATGGGGTCAATCGGGCGCTTTCGTCGTCAGTGCCAGCGCATGCAGGTCGCCGTTGCTGCCGTCCATTTTGCCTTTCAGCGCGGCATAGACGGCGCGTTGTTGTTGCACCCGGTTCTTGCCGGCGAAGCTCGCGTCGATGACCTCCGCGGCGAAATGCGCGCCGTCGTCGCCCTGCACGGTGATCTGCGCGTCGGGAAACGCCTCGCGCAGCAGGGTTTCGATTTCGGCGGCTGTGATGGGCATGACAGGGTCCTTTGCGGCGATGCCGTCAACCTAGGCACCGGTGGTATGGGCTGCAAGGGCGGGCGTGCCGGTTCAGGCGATGGCCCGGGCGAAAGCGCCGCGATAAAGCGTCGCGAGTTCCGCCAGCGGTGCGCTGTCGTCGCCGAAGGTCACCTGTTGCCCGCCGATCCTGCCGACCTGTTGCAAGGACAGGTGGGCCGCGGCGCGTGTCAGTGCGTCGGCATCCCCCGGCGCGCAGGCGATCAGGTAGCGGCCCTGATCCTCGCCGAAAAGCCGGGCGATCTCCATCGCGTCAAGCGTCACGCCGAAGCCCGCCGCCTCGGCCATTTCGAATGCGGCAAGGGCAAGCCCGCCGTCCGACAGGTCGGTGCAGGCGCGGATCAGGCTGGCGTGCGCGCGGATGAAATCACCGTGCAGCCGTTCCTGCGCCAGATCGACGGGCGGGGCGTCGCCCTCGGCGCGGTCGAAGGCCTCGGTCAGCAGGGCGGACTGCCCCAAGTGGCCGCGGGTTTCGCCCAGCAGCAACAGCAGATCGCCGTTGCGGGCGGGGTCGCCGATGACATGGTCGGGCGTCTGGATCAGGCCGATGGCGCCGATTGTGGGCGTGGGCAGGATGCCCTTGCCGTCGGTTTCGTTGTAAAGCGACACGTTACCGGACACGATGGGCATGTTCAGCGCCTTGACCGCCTCGCCGATGCCTTTGATCGCACCCACGAATTGCCCCATGATGCGCGGCTTTTCGGGGTTGCCGAAGTTCATGTTGTCGGTGGTGGCCAGCGGCGTGGCCCCCACTGCGGTCAGGTTGCGGTAGGCCTCGGCCACCGCCTGTTTGCCGCCCTCGACCGGATTCGCCGCGACATAGCGCGGGGTCACGTCGCTGGTGAAGGCCACGGATTTGGGTGTGCCGTGGATACGCACGATGCCTGCACCCATCCCCGGCGTGCGGACCGTGTCGCCCATGACCTGGGTGTCGTATTGTTCGTACACCCACTGCTTGCCCGCGTAATTTGGGCTGCCGATCAGGGCGCGCAGACCTGCGATGGGCGCGATGTCCAGCGTGTCAGTAAAGGGCGCGGGCGCCGGCGTTTCCTCCCACGCACGATCGTATTCGGGGGCGGAACCGGACAGCGTCGCCAGCGGCAGGTCGGCCTTCACCGCGCCGTTATGCAGGATCAGAAAGCGGTCCTCGGCAATCGTCTCCCCGACGATGGCGAAATCGAGATCCCATTTTTCGAAAACCGCGCGGGCCTCGGCCTCAAGCTCGGGCTTGAGGACCATCAACATGCGTTCCTGGCTCTCGGACAGCATCATCTCGTAGGCGGTCATGTTATCTTCGCGTTGCGGCACGTTTTCCAGATCGAGCCGGATACCCAGACCGCCCTTGTCGCCCATCTCCACTGCAGAGCAGGTGAGGCCGGCTGCCCCCATGTCCTGAATGGAAATTACGGCACCGGTGGCCATCAGTTCCAGCGTCGCCTCCATCAGGCGTTTTTCGGTGAATGGGTCGCCCACCTGCACGGTGGGGCGCTTGTCCTCGATGCTGTCGTCAAATTCCGCCGATGCCATGGTGGCCCCGCCCACGCCGTCGCGGCCCGTCTTCGCGCCCAGGTAGACGACGGGCATGCCGACACCCGAGGCGGCGGAGTAGAAAATCTTGTCGGTATCGGCCAGGCCGGCGGCAAAGGCGTTGACCAGACAGTTGCCGTTGTAGGAGGCGTCGAACCGCACCTCGCCCCCCACGGTCGGCACGCCGAAGCAGTTGCCATAGCCGCCGACACCGGCCACCACGCCGCTGACAAGCTGGCGGGTCTTGGGATGCGACGGCAGGCCGAAGGACAGCGAGTTCATTGCGGCGATGGGTCGCGCGCCCATGGTGAACACGTCGCGGAGGATGCCGCCCACGCCGGTGGCCGCCCCCTGATAGGGCTCGATGTATGAGGGGTGGTTGTGGCTTTCCATTTTGAAGACGATGCACTGCCCGTCGCCGATATCGACGATGCCCGCGTTCTCGCCCGGCCCGCAGATCACCTGTGGCCCTTCGGTGGGCAGCGTGCGCAGCCATTTCTTGGAAGATTTGTAGGAACAGTGTTCGTTCCACATGGCCGAAAAGATGCCCAGTTCGGTGAACGTCGGCTCCCGCCCGATGATGTCGAGGATGCGGGCGTATTCATCGGATGAAAGCCCGTGTGCGGCGATCAGGTCAGATGTGATGGCAGGTTCGGTCATAGTGCATCCCCGATTGTTGCGCATGGCTTTAGGCGATCGGCGCGGCGGACAAAAGACGGATCGGGGAAAAAAGCGCATGGCGACGCGGATCGTGGTGACTTCGTGCCATGGTGCGGCCACACTGCTGCTGTTCCCGCGCCGGTCGATCGGCCAGAATTGAAGGATGCCCGCCATGCCAAAGGACGCCGCCCTGAACCCGGATTTCCTGATCACGGAGGAATCGGACCTGCGCGATCTTTACGCGCCGACCCACGAGATCGCCGTCGCCAAGTGTCAGGACCATCTCGACCGGCACGCGCGGGCGTTCATCGCCAGAGCGCCTTTCCTGTGTATCGGCACGCAATCGCCCGACGGGCGCGCCGATGTCAGCCCGCGCGGCGATCCTTGCGGGTTCGTGCAGGTCCACGACGACCGAACGCTGCTGATCCCCGACCGCCCCGGCAACAACCGGCTGGATACGCAATCCAACATTCTGGGCAATCCGGCGGTCGGTCTTATTTTCATGGTGCCGGGGTTTGACGATACGCTGCGGATCAACGGCACGGCGCAGATCACCTGCGATCCGGCGATTCTATCGGCCATGGCGGTCAACGGCCGCACGCCGGCGACCGCCATCGTCGTCACCGTGACGGAGGTGTTCCTGCATTGCGCCAAGGCGTTTCGCCGGTCACGGTTGTGGGACCCGGACAGTCTGCAGGACCGGACAGAGATGCCGTCGTTGTCGAAGATGGTTCTGGAGCAGACCACGGGTGCACCCGACGACCCGCAGCGCATGGCGCAAATCGACGCCGATCTTGAAGAAGAGTACAAGGCGACGATGTACTGACCTGTCGAGGACCTCGGGAAAAAAAATTGCCGGGCACAAGGCCCGGCAAAGTCCAACAGGGAGGTTGAAGATGATGAGCGTTACAGCATCACCGCCTTCAATGACCAGATAGGGGTCATCTTTTGACCGTTCAAGAAAAACCAGACTGCCCCATGCGCAAAGCCGCTATGCGTGTGGCGCATGGGTCATTGGGCGAGGCTCGCCGTGGTTCTGTCGCGGCGTTCAGGAGGCGGCAGGCGCTTCGCGCAGTTTCTTGCGATGGGCGAAGATTTCTTCCTGCACGAAATCGCGAAACGCGCTGATGCGTTTGGATTGGCGCAGTTCTTCGGGGTAGGCGAGGAACACTGGCACCTCGCCCGATTCAAGATCGGGCAGCACGCGCACCAGTTCGGGGAAATCCTCGACCAGGTAGTCGGGCAACACGCCGATGCCCAGATCGTGAAGCACCGCCTGCAGCACGCCGAAATAGTTGTTGATCGTGAACAGATGCGGGACGTCATGCGACAGCAGATGCTGCACCAGCGTCGCCCCGGCGGACACCTGCGCAGAGGCGGGCGACTGGCAGATCAGGCGATGATTGCCGATTTCCTCGATGTCGGTGATGTTGCCGTTTTGCGCAAGGTAGGACGGGCTGGCGTAGAGCCGCATCCGCACCGACATCAGCCGCTTGCGGATCAGGTCGGCCTGTGACGGTTCCTTCATGCGGATCGCCACGTCGGCCTCTCGCATCGGCAGGTCGAGCACGCGCTCTTCCAGCATCAGGTCGATCTTCAGGTCGGGGTATTTTTCGTAGAGCTTCGGCAGGCGCGGGGCGAGCCAGAGCGTGCCGAACCCGATGGTCGTGGTGACCTTCAACTCGCCGAAGACTTCTTCTTCGCTGTCGCGGATGCGGGCGGCGGCGGCCTCCAGCCTGCGGTTCATCGATCGCGTCGCATCGAACAGCAATTCGCCCTGTTCGGTGAGAATCAGCCCGCGTGCGTGGCGGTGAAACAGCGTGGCGTTCAGCGATTCCTCAAGCGCGCGCACTTGCCGCGAGACCGCCGATTGCGACAGATGCAGCGTGTCACCGGCGTGGGTCAGGCTGCCCGCGTCGGCGACGGCGTGAAATATTCTTAGCTTGTCCCAATCCATGACTGCCCTTTACCATCATTGTTACCGCTCGCATTGCAGGTTCCTTACGCGATACCTTGTGAACGTTGCAATTGTATGTCGCGGGGAAAAATCCGCTTTGTAGGTCAGAAATTATGACCTATTATGAAGGCATCACGCAGGGAGGCGCATGATGGGTTTACAGGATATCAGCTTAAACGACCGGTTCGATCTGACAAAGTCGCCGGTGCTGTTGAACGGCACACAGGCGCTTGTCCGCCTGATGCTGATGCAGCAGGCGCGCGACAAGGCGGCGGGGCTGAATACGGCGGGCTACGTGACCGGCTATCGCGGGTCACCGCTGGGGGCGGTCGATCAGCAGATGCAGCGCGCCAAGGATATCCTGACCGATGCGAACGTCACCTTTCAGCTGGGCCTGAACGAAGACCTTGCCGCGACCGCCCTTTGGGGCAGCCAGCAGGCGGAATTGCGGGGTGAGGGGAAATACGACGGCGTCTTCGGCCTTTGGTACGGCAAGGGGCCGGGCGTGGACCGCTCCGGCGACGTGATGCGCCACGCCAACATGGCCGGCACCTCGCCGCACGGCGGTGTCGTGATGGCGATGGGCGATGACCACACCGGCGAAAGCTCCACCACGCTGCACCAGTCGGATTGGGCGATGGTCGATGCCTACATGCCTATCGTATCGCCTGCGGGGGTGCAGGAAATCCTCGATTACGGGCTCTACGCCTGGGCGCTGTCACGTTACGCCGGGGTCTGGGTGGGCCTGAAGACGATGAAGGACACCATCGAGGTCACATCGGTGGTCGATGCGGACCCGTTCAAGCGCGATTTCGTCACTCCCGACATGGAGTTGCCTGAAGGCGGGTTGAACATCCGGCTGGTCGACACGCCGCAACTGCAGGAAGCGCGGATGATCGACCACAAGCGGTTCGCGGCAGAGGCGTTCAGCCGTGCCAACAAGATGGATAACCGGGTCTGGGGCAGGCGGGGCGCCAAGATCGGTTTCGTCGCGGCGGGCAAGAACTGGCTCGACCTGCAGCACGCGCTGTCCCTGCTTGGGATAGATCAGACCACGGCCGAGGAGATGGGGATCACCACCTACAAGGTCGGGCAGGTCTGGCCGCTCGACATGGCGTCTTTCCACGACTGGGGCGAGGGTCTCGATCTGGTCGTCGTGGTCGAGGAGAAGCGCAAGCTGATCGAGGTGCAGGTGAAAGAGGCGCTGTTCGACGACACCAACACCCGCGTCTATGGCTGGCACAAGGGCGACGAACATTCCGAAGGCCGCCGCGAAGAGGTATTCCCGACGCGCGCAGCACTCGATCCGATCTGGATCGCGGAAAAGATCGGCGGGATTCTGGTAGAGGAAGGCTGCGGCAACGCGGGCGTGACCGCCGGGCTGGCGCAACTGGCCGAGGCGCGCAAGGCCGACAACCAGCCCGAAATCGCGGCGCGCTTGCCCTATTTCTGCTCGGGCTGTCCGCATAATTCATCGACGAAAGTGCCGGAAGGCAGCCGCGCCTATGCCGGTATCGGCTGTCACTACATGGTGCAGTGGATGGACCGCGACACCGTGGGCTTCACCCAGATGGGCGGCGAGGGTGCGAACTGGGTTGGCGAGGCGCCGTTTTCCACCCGGGATCACGTGTTCCAGAATCTGGGCGACGGTACCTACAACCATTCCGGCGTGCAGGCGATCCGTTTCGCGCTGATGGCGGGCACCAACATCACCTACAAGATTCTTTATAACGATGCGGTCGCCATGACCGGCGGGCAGGGCAATGACGGCGGTCTGACCGCCGATCAGATCTGCCGCGAGTTGCAGGCGATGGGCGTGCGCAACATCGCGCTGGTCTATGACGAAAAGGAAGATGTTGACCTCGCGCAATTCCCCAAGGGGCTGGACGTGCACGAACGCGAGGCGATGCCTGCCGTGCAAGAGAAGTTCAGCAAATACAAAGGTGTGTCGGCCATCGTTTACGTGCAGACCTGTGCTGCCGAAAAGCGCCGCCGCCGCAAGCGCGGGCGATACCCCGACCCCGACAAGCGCGTGTTCATCAACACCGACGTTTGCGAGGGCTGCGGCGATTGCGGCGTGCAGTCGAACTGCGTGTCGATCGTGCCGGAAGAAACCGAACTGGGCCGCAAGCGCGCGATCGACCAATCGTCGTGCAACAAAGATTTCTCCTGCCTCAAGGGGTTCTGCCCGTCTTTCGTGACCGTGGAAGGTGCCAAGCTGAAGAAGACCGCGACCACCTCCGTGGACATTCCCGACCTGCCCGACCCGGACCTGCCCGCGATCAAGGGCACGCATAACGTGGTGATCACGGGCGTCGGCGGCACAGGGGTCGTGACCATCGGCGCGGTCATGGCCATGGCAGCACACCTGGACGGCAAGGGTGCGGGCATGATGGAGATGGCGGGCCTCGCGCAAAAAGGCGGTGCGGTGCATATCCACTGCCGGATTTCCGAAAAGCCGGGCGATATCAGTGCGATCCGCGTCGCCACGGCGGAATGCGACACGCTGATCGGCGGCGATCTGGTGGTCAGCGCCGGGGCAAAGACGCTGGGCCTGATGAAGACCGGGCGCACCAAGGGGATCGTCAATAGCCACGAGATCATCACCGGCGATTTCACCCGCGACACCGGGTTCAAGCTGCCCGCCGACCGGTTGCGGATGTCGCTGGAGGCGCGGTTGCAGGACAACCTCGCGCTGTTCGATGCGTCGGAACTGGCCCGCGCGCTGATGGGCGACAGCATCTATTCCAACATGATGATCTTTGGGGCGGCCTGGCAGCAGGGTGCGGTGCCGATTTCGCTGGCCGCGATCATGCGCGCGCTGGAATTGAACGGCACAGCGGTCGAACGCAACAAGCAGGCATTCGAGATCGGCCGCTGGGCCTATCTGCACCCCGATCAGGCGGCGCGGGTGATCACGCCTACAGTGGTCGACAAGCCATTGACGGTGGATCAGAAAATCGACTTCCGCGCCGATCATCTGACGACCTATCAGGGCAAGCGGCTGGCGAAGCGTTATCGCAAGATGCTCGACGGTGTCGATGACCGTGATCTGCGTCTGGCGATGGCCGAAGGATACCACAAGCTGTTGTCCTACAAGGACGAATATGAGGTCGCGCGCCTGTTGAAAGACAGCGCCGACAAGGCGCGTGCGGAGTTCGACGGCGATCTGAAGCTGACCTATCATCTGGCCCCGCCACTGCTGAGCAAGACAGGGTCGGACGGGCGGCCGCAAAAACGGGAGTTCGGCGCGTTGACCGCAAAGATGTTCCCGCTGCTGGCGCGGATGAAAGTCCTGCGTGGCACGTGGTTCGATCCATTCGCCCGGACCGCGGAACGCAAGATGGAACGCGCGCTGATCCGGGAGTATGAGGGCGACATGAAAGCGGTGCTGCCGAAGCTGACGCCGGAGACGAAGGATGCCATCGTCGCACTTGCACGGCTGCCGCTCGATATTCGCGGTTTTGGCACGGTGAAGGAAGCCAACGCGCGCAAGGCCGCGAAACGGCGCGAGGAACTGCTGGCGGTGATCCGGCAGGGCGGCGAAGTGACGGCGCAGGCGGCCCAGTAGGGAAGAGTGCAAAGAACGGCGATGGATTTCCCCGACCGCGCGGCCTAGAGTTGCTGCAAACAAGAGCAGCATAAAGGTCACATAAGATGGCGGTTGGTATATTCGATAGCGGTTTGGGCGGGCTGACGGTTCTGGACGCGGTGCAAAAGCGCCTGCCGGACGTGCCTTTCGTCTATTTCGGCGATCATGCGCACGCGCCCTACGGGGTGCGCACGGACGACGATATCTACAACCTGACGACGGCCGCGGTCGAGCGGCTGTGGGAGGAAGGCTGCGATTTGGTGATCCTGGCCTGCAATACCGCGTCGGCCGCAGCACTGCGGCGGATGCAGGAAAGCTGGGTGCCGACGGACAAGCGGGTGCTGGGCGTTTTCGTGCCGCTGATCGAGGCGCTGACAGAACGTAACTGGGGTGACAATTCGCCCCCGCGCGAGGTGGGCACCAAGCATGTGGCGCTCTTCGCGACTCCCGCCACCGTGCGCAGCCGCGCGTTCCAGCGCGAGTTGGCGTTCCGCGCGATCGGCGTGGACGTCGAGGCGCAGGCCTGCGGCGGTGTCGTCGACGCGATCGAGGAGGGCGACCTCATTCTGGCAGAGGCGCTGGTGCGCAGCCATGTCGACGCGCTGACCCGCAAGATGCCGCAACCCGATGCCGCGGTGCTGGGCTGCACGCATTACCCGCTGATGGCGGATGTGTTTCAGGATGCGCTGGGGCCGCAGGTCAAGGTATTCAGCCAGGCCAATCTGGTCGCCGAAAGCCTTGCCGACTACCTCACGCGGCATCCCGGGATGCAGGGAGCCGGCACCGAAGCCGGGTTTCTGACGACGGGCGATCCCAAGCGGGTGTCGTCCAACGCCACGCAGTTTTTGCGCCGTCAGATCACCTTTACGGCGGCCTGACGCGGGCGGGCGACGGCACGCCGCGCCGTTCAATGACCGGGGTTTCGCCATTTTGCCGACACCTTGTGCGGGCACGATCATGGTGAATGAAACCGGATTGGGTGACACCCATGTTGAAACATCTTGTACTTGCCGCAACTCTTGCGGCGGGATCGCCCGCCGTCGCGGCGACGATCACCGAAAACAGTGGCGGTGTCGGATCCTTCTCATCCGACGTGAACGCACCGACCGTGATCGGGCCGGGCGTGACGGCGATCAACGGGACCGGGGCCGCCGGTGACTTCGACCTGTTTCGCATCGACGGTCTGGCTGCGGGGCCGCAGGTCCTGAGTTTCAATTTCTTTTCTCCCGATACGGGCTCGTTTTCATATTCGGCCGGTGGCGTTTTGCGGTTCAACACAGCACCTTTTTCGCCGAACGCCTGGTCGGGCGGGTCCGATTTCGGGTATCCGAACGTGAACTTCGTGCAACCCACCGATACCGCCACGCTGAACCTCGGGGCCGGTTTCAGTGGACCGCTTTATCTTGCGATGAACTTTACCTACGGCAGCAACCTTGGTTACAGTATTTCATTGCCTGCCGCGGTGCCGCTGCCGGCTGCCGGCGTTCTGCTGCTGTCGGTTCTGGCCGGGCTTGGGCTTTGGCGCCGGATGGCCGCGCGGGGCAGGGCCACCGCCTGATCCCCTTGCATCGGCGCGGCTGACGGGGGAAAAGACGGCAACTGTCCCCCGCGACGAAAGGTGCCGTGCACATGCCCCACAACATCGCCATTCTTGGCGCATCCGGTTACACCGGGGCGGAACTTGTCCGCCTGATCGCCACGCATCCGTCGTTTCGAATCGTCGCGCTGGCCGCCGAACGCAAGGCCGGGATGACCATGGCCGAGGTGTTCCCGCATCTGCGGCATCTCGACCTGCCGACCCTTTGCAAGATCGAGGATATTGATTTCGACAACGTCGATCTGGTCTTTGCCGCCCTGCCGCACGGGCTGTCGCAGGCGATGGTCCGCGATCTGCCGGAGACGGTGAAGGTGGTCGACCTTGGCGCGGATTTCCGGCTCCGCGATCCGGCGACCTATGAGAAATGGTATGGCGTGCCGCATGTCGCGCCTGAGTTGCAGAAGACCGCCGTTTACGGGCTGACGGAGTTCTACCGCGACGACATTCGCAATGCGCGGCTGGTCGCCGGGACCGGGTGTAATGCGGCTTCCGTGCAATTCGCGCTGCGCCCGCTGATTTCGGGTGGGCTGATCGACCTGGACGAGATCATCTGCGACCTGAAGAACGGCGCCTCGGGGGCCGGACGGGCGTTGAAGGAGCACATGCTGTTCACCGAACGCGCGACAGACTCGATGGGCTATTCGCAGGGCGGCAAGCACCGGCACCTGGGGGAATTCGATCAGGAATTCAGCGCGCTGGCCGGGCGGAAGGTCGAAATCCAGTTCACGCCGCATCTGGTGCCGATGAGCCGGGGTATTCTGGCGTCCTGCTATCTGCGCGGCGACGCGCAGGCCTGCCATGCGGCGCTTACAGACGCTTACGCGGACGAACCGTTCATCGTGGTGCTGCCATTCGGCCAGCAGCCCGGCACCGGGCATGTCGCCGCGTCGAACTTCTGTCACATCGGCGTGACGGCAGACCGGATATCGGGCCGGGTGCTTGTGACGGCCGCACTCGACAATCTATGTAAGGGATCGTCGGGGCAGGCCGTGCAGAACGCCAACCTGATGCTGGGCGAGGATGAAACGGCGGGATTGATGCTGGCACCGGTCTTTCCATGAGCGGGTTGAAGAACCTCAAGAAGCGCCGCCGCGTGCAGGTGATCGCGCTGTCGGGCGCTTGCGTCGTGGCGGTGCTGGCGATCCTGTGGTTCCTGCCGGACGATTCCTTCCAGTTCTTCCGCTCGCCGAGCGAGGTCGCCGCGGCGCCGCCGCCACCCGAAGAGCTGTTCCGCATAGGTGGGCTTGTCGCTGACGGGTCCATCGAACGCGGCACGGGCGAGGAAGTCCGGTTTGCCGTGACCGATGGCGGGGCCATGATCCCCGTCACCTACATCGGAATCCTGCCGGATCTTTTCGCCGAGGGGCAGGGCATGGTCGGGCAGGGGCGCTACATTAACGGCACCTTTGAAGCGGTTGAAATCCTTGCCAAACATGACGAGACCTATATGCCGAAAGAGGTCATCGACGCGCTCAAGGAGCAGGGCACCTACGTGGCACCGGACGGTGGTGTAGCGACGAATTAACCAATCAGACACAGCCTGACGCCGGTTTTGCCAAGAGGACCGCGCCATGCAGACTGTGCACCAGATCGCCACTGAAATCGTTCGCCGGGAGGGCGGCTATGTGAACGACCCGGACGATCCGGGCGGGGCCACGAACCATGGTGTCACGATTCACACCATGCGCCGGCTCGGCCTCGATCTGGACGGTGACGGCGACGTGGACGCGGGCGATGTGCGCAGGCTCGACGCGGCGCAGGCGGTGGAGATTTTCGTGCGCCACTATTTCGAGGCACCGCGCATCGACCGGTTGCCGCAGGTGCTTCAGACCAGCGTGTTCGATATGTATGTGAATGCCGGGGCCAATGCGGTGAAGATTTTGCAGCGGCTGCTGGGTGACATGCGCCTGCCAGTCGTGGTGGACGGTGTGATCGGGCCGCAGACCATCGGTGCCAGCGAAAAGGCGGCGGCGGCGGCACCCGACCACATCGCCGACGCCTATGCTATCGCGCGGCGCAATTACTACTACAGCCTCGCCGACCGCCGCGCCGCCAGCCGCAAATACGCGCGCAGGCGGGACGGCGGCAAGGGCGGCTGGATCAGGCGGGCTGAGGCTTTCATGGCCGCGAAATATCATCTGACGGATGCGGCACATGCAGAAAGGACGGCATCATGGGATTCTTGAGCGGATTGATGGGGTTTTTGTTCGGCGGCGAGCGCAACGTGATCGCGGAAACGGCGGAGGTGTTCCGCGAGAATAGCGAGAACGCAAGCGTGCGCGGGGCCGCGATCCAGACGGAGGTGTTGCGCCAGTTCGCGGCGGAGTTCGGCGGGCCGCGACCATCCCTGTTCGACCGGCTGGTCGACGGTGTGAACCGCCTGCCGCGCCCGATGATGGCGCTCGGCACGCTGGGGCTGATCGCGGCGGCGATGTACGACCCGCTGTGGTTCGCAGCAAGGATGCAGGGGCTGGCGCTGGTGCCGGAGCCGCTCTGGTGGCTGATGGGTGCGATCGTCAGCTTCTACTTCGGCGCGCGTCATCAGGCGAAGGGACAGGAGTTCCAGCAATCCATCGCCGCGACCCTGTCGCGCGCTGGTGAGGTGCAGCGCAATATCGCCGCACTGTCCCCCGCCGCACCGGACAAGGACGTCGCGACGTTCGTGCGTTCGGCACCGGCGATCAGGACGGATAACGCGGCGTTGCGCGACTGGCAGGCCAGCCGTGGACAGTGAATGGATTGCCCGGGTCGAGGCGCGGCTGGCCGAGGTCGAGACCCGGGGTGCTGTCGAGGCGGTGCACCGCGACAACGTGGCCAGGCGGCTGCTTTACATCGAGGACCTGCTGAAGTGGATGATGCGCCTGATCATCGGCGCGCTGGTCATGGCGGTGATCGCGTTTATCCTGCGCGGCGGTCTGGCGATGCCCCCGCTATTGTCATGAGACCCGCGCAAACGTGACAGCCTGTCGCGTGGTTCCCGCTGTCCGATCCGCCGCGCCTTGGGTAAGGTGCGGCCATGATAACGGAGCTTGGTCATTTCGCGCTGATTCTGGCGTTCTGCGTGGCGATTGTGCAGATGGTCGTGCCGCTGGTGGGCGCGCAGCGCGGGTGGCGTGGCTGGATGGCGGTGGCGGAACCTGCGGCGACGGCGCAATTCGCGCTGACCGCGCTGTCTTTCGCCGCGCTGACCTGGGCGTTCGTCAGCTCTGATTTCTCGCTGCAACTGGTGTTCCAGAATTCGCACAGCGCCAAGCCGATGATCTACAAGATCAGCGGTGTCTGGGGCAACCACGAGGGGTCGATGCTGCTGTGGTTGCTGATCCTGACGCTGTTCGGGGGGTGTGCGGCCTGGTTCGGGCAGGGCCTGCCGGAGACGCTGCGCGCGCGGGTGCTGGGCGTGCAGGCGGCCATCGGCGTGGCATTCTTTGCGTTCCTGATCTTCACCTCCAACCCGTTTTTGCGGCTGGCCGTGCCGCCCCTGGACGGGCGCGATCTGAACCCGCTGTTGCAGGATCCCGGCCTCGCGTTTCATCCACCGTTTCTCTATCTCGGCTATGTCGGCCTCAGCATGACGTTCAGCTTTGCCGTGGCGGCGCTGCTGGAAGGCCGGGTCGATGCGGCCTGGGGGCGCTGGGTGCGGCCCTGGACGCTGGCGGCGTGGATGTTCCTGACCGTGGGTATCGCGCTGGGGTCCTGGTGGGCCTATTACGAGTTGGGCTGGGGCGGTTTCTGGTTCTGGGACCCGGTGGAAAATGCGTCGTTCATGCCCTGGCTGATCGCGGCGGCCCTGCTGCATTCGGCCATCGTGGTGGAAAAGCGCGAAGCGCTGAAAAGCTGGACGATCCTGCTGGCTATTCTGGCGTTCGGATTTTCGCTATTGGGCACATTTATCGTGCGCTCGGGCGTGCTGACATCCGTGCACGCCTTTGCCAATGACCCGGAGCGGGGCGTGTGGATTTTGGCGATCCTCGGCGTGTTTCTGGGCGGCGCACTGACGCTTTATGCGGCCCGCGCCAACGTGCTGGAGGCCAAGGGTGTGTTCGGCACGGTGAGCCGCGAAAGCGCGCTGGTGCTCAACAATATCCTGCTGGCGGTCAGCGCCTTCGTCGTGTTCATCGGGACGATCTGGCCGCTGGTCGCGGAGTTGGCCTTCGGGCGCACGCTGTCTGTCGGGCCGCCGTTCTTTGATGCCGCATTCTCGCCCTTCATGGTGGGCATCGCAATTGCGCTGCCGCTGGGATCGTTGCTGGCGTGGAAGCGGGGCACATTGACGCGGGCGGCGAAACCGCTGTGGGGCTGGGCGTTCCTTGCCATCGCATTGGCCGGGCTGGCCTATGCGCTGCAAAGCAACCGGTCGGCACTGGGGCCGTTCGGCGTGGCGCTGGGTGTCTGGGTCGTGGGCGGTGCGCTGGTCGATCTGTGGCTGCGCGGCGGCAAGGCGGCCTGGCGCACGCGGGCGCGCCGCATCCGGGGGCTGCCACGGGCCGACTGGGGCAAGGCGGTGGCGCATATCGGCGTGGGTGTCACGACATTCGGCGTGGCCGCCGTGCTGGCCTGGGAGGTCGAGGATATCCGCGTGGCGGATGTGGGCGAAAGCTGGGACGTCGAGGCCTATACCTTTACGCTCGATGCCGTGCGGCAGGATCAGGGGCCAAATTACGTGACCACACTGGCCGATATCGCGATTGCCCGCGACGGGCGCGATGTGGCCGTGTTGTCGCCGGAGAAGCGGTTCTACCCCGTCGCCAACATGCCCACGACAGAGGCCGCGATCCGCAACGGGATCCTGCGTGATCTTTATGTCGTGATCGGCGATGCGCAGGACAACGGCGGTTATGCCGTGCGGATTTATATCAAGCCGTTCGCCAACTGGATCTGGGGCGGCTGTATGCTGATGGCGCTGGGGGGCTGCCTGTCGCTGAGCGACAGGCGTCTGCGGATCGGTGCGGCTGCGGCGAAGCGGAAACAGACGGCGGTGCCTGCGGAATGAAACGGCTGTTGCTGATCCTGTTGCTGGCGGCAAGTCCGCTCTGGGCCGTGGAGCCGGGCGAGATGCTGGACGATCCGGTGCTGGAAGAGCGTGCGCGCGCCATTTCCGCCGGGCTGCGCTGCCCGGTGTGCCGGAACGAAAGCATCGACGAATCCAATGCCAGCCTCGCCAAGGAGTTGCGTATCGTGGTGCGTGAACGTCTGGTGGCGGGGGATACGGATGCCGAGATCATGGACTACATGGTCGCCCGCTACGGCGAATTCGTGCGGCTGCAACCGGATGCCAGCGGGGCGAACCTGATCCTGTGGCTGGCCGCACCGGCGATGCTGCTGGCGGGGTTTGCGGTGGCCTTCGTCACGATCCGGCGGCGTGGTCAGGGCGCGCCGGACCCGCTCACGCGGGACGAGCAGGACGAGTTGGACAAGATTTTGCGGTCCTGACGTGCCGTTTCGTTTTGAAGATCGGGCGGGTGCGGTATCAACGCCGTAACGCTGCAGAAAAGGACCCGCACCATGGACTATCAGACCATCACCTATGTGATCCGCAACGACGTGGCCGTCATCACGCTGAACCGGCCCGACGTGATGAACGCGCTCAACTCGCAGATGCGGGCTGAGATCATCCATGCGGTGCGTGCGGCGGAAGGCGAGGCGCGGGTCGTGGTGATGACGGGTGCCGGGCGGTCGTTCTGTTCCGGGCAGGATCTGGGCGATGGCGGTAACGCGGCCTCGCTCGATCTGGAACGCACGCTGCGTGACGAATATGTGCCGATGCTGCGCGCGATCTTCGACTGCAAGATCCCGACCATCGCCGCCGTGAACGGCCCGGCGGCGGGGGCGGGGGCGAACCTTGCACTGGCCTTCGACGTGGTGCTGGCCAGCTATGACGCCTATTTCGTGCAGGCCTTCACGCGCATCGGGCTGATCCCTGACGCGGGCGGCACCTACTGGTTGCCCCGGCAGGTGGGATCGGCACGCGCGATGGGAGCGGCGCTGTTCGCCGACAAGATCACCGCGACGCAGGCCGCCGACTGGGGCATGATCTACGAGGCGATCCCGGATACCGAATTCACCGCCCGCTGGCAGGCGCGGGCGGCCCAACTGGCCGCAGGGCCGACGGCGGCCTACGGCCACCTGAAAACCGCCCTGCGTGCGGCGCCCGACAACACGCTGGAAGAACAGCTTGCGGTCGAGGCGAAACTGCAGGGCAAATGCGGCCAGACCCGCGACTTCAAGGAAGGCGTCGTGGCGTTTCTGGAAAAGCGCCCCGCGCGTTACGAGGGGCGTTGACGTGCCACTCTTGATGCGCTGATGCCAGCGCAATACCCTTTGGTTGTAAGATCGGGAGGGTGCCCATGTATGTCGTCGGTTTCGTCATTCCGGTGCCGGAGGATCGGCAGGACGCCTATCGAGAATGGGCCACACGTGCCGCCGCGCTGTTGCTCGAATTCGGCTGTCTCGAAATCACCGAGTGCTGGGAGGACAACGTGCCTGACGGCACGCGAACCGATTTTCGGCGGGCCGTAGCGGCACAGCCGGGCGAGAAAATCGTGTTTTCGTGGCAGAAATGGCCGGACAAGGCGCATGTCGACGTGGTGGAAAAGGCGATGGCCGCGGACCCGCGGTTTGACCCGCCCAATGAGATACCATTTGACCAGAGACGGCTCATTTTGGGTGGTTTCACACCTGTCGTGTCGTTGAGCGCCGGTCAGGACTGACTTGGCGCTGGCCGGTCCAGGCGAAAATAGACGCTGTCCGACCAGACACCGTCGATGCAGAACGTGTCCTTGGCGCGGTGTGTTTCATGAAAGCCGAGCGCCAAAAGAAGCCCGCATGACCCGGTGTTGCGCGGATCGACGTCGGCGAAAAGGTGATCATGGTCGGTGACCGCCCAAATGTATGGAATGATCGCCTGCATCGCCTCTGACACGAGACCTTGCCGCCAATGGTCCGGTTGCAGGATATAGCCGATTTCGTTGCCGCCGGGGCTGCCGCCCATGCCGATGACGCGACCGTCTTTTTCGAACACCAGATAGGTGATCGGCGGTTCCCGTTGCAGCATACGGCCAAGCCGGTCCTGCGTGACGGATATGTCGGCATGCGGCGGCGTCGACCAATAGGCCATCGCGCGCGGGTCGCTCATGAAACCGTAGATGTCATCCAGATCGCCCTGCCGCACCGGGCGGAGCAGCAGGCGTTTGGTGCGGATCGGCAAGCGGGTCGCATCGTTGCTGCCCGCCGAGACCTCAACGCTTTTCGATGTCGACATAGTCGCGCTGCAACGCACCCTGATACAACTGCCGGGGCCTGCCGATTTTCAGCTGTGGATCGGCAAGCTGTTCTTTCCACTGCGAAATCCAGCCCACTGTCCGCGCGAGCGCGAAGATCGGCGTGAACATCGAGGTGGAGAAGCCCATCGCCTCCAGGATGATGCCGGAGTAGAAATCGACGTTGGGGAACAGCTTCTTTTCGGCGAAATACGGATCGGCGAGGGCCTGTTTTTCAAGCTCCATCGCGACCTGCAGCAGCGGGTTGTCCTCGACGCCCAGCAGTTCCAGCACCTCGTCGGCGGATTGCTTCATCACGGTCGCGCGGGGATCGAAGTTCTTGTAGACGCGGTGGCCGAAGCCCATCAGGCGGTAGCTGTCGTTCTTGTCCTTGGCACGGGCGATGAATTCGGGAATGCGGTCGACGGTGCCGATTTCCTTGAGCATTTCGAGACAGGCTTGGTTCGCCCCGCCATGGGCCGGACCCCAAAGACAGGCGATGCCCGCCGCGATACAGGCGAAAGGGTTCGCACCCGAAGACGACGCCAGACGCACTGTCGAGGTCGAGGCGTTCTGTTCGTGATCGGCGTGCAGTGTGAAAATCCGGTCCATCGCGCGGGCGAGGACCGGGTCGACCTCGTATTGCTCGGACGGGACGGAGAAACACATATGCAGGAAGTTGGCCGCGTAGTCCAGATCGTTGCGCGGATAGACGAAGGGCTGGCCGATCGAATACTTGTAAGCCATCGCCGCGATCGTCGGCATCTTGGCGATCAGGCGGATCGAGGCGACCTCGCGCTGGTGTTCGTCGTTGATGTCGGTGCTGTCGTGATAAAAGGCCGACATCGCGCCGACCACACCGACCATCGTGGCCATGGGATGCGCGTCGCGGCGAAACCCGCGGAAAAAGTTGTGCATCTGCTCGTGGATCATCGTGTGGCGTGTCACGAGGTTCTCGAATTTTTCCAGTTCGGCGGCACTGGGCAGATCGCCGTAAAGCAGCAGGTAGCAGACTTCGAGGAAGTGCGATTCAGAGGCGAGCTGGTCGATGGGATATCCGCGGTGCAGCAGCACGCCTTCCTCGCCGTCGATAAAGGTGATGGTGCTGTCGCAGGCCGCCGTCGACGTAAAGCCGGGATCGTAGGTGAAGACATCGGCCTGACCGTAGAGCTTGCGGATGTCGATTACATCCGGGCCGGCAGTGGGCGAATGGATAGGCAACTCGTAGGATTTGCCGTCAATCGTGAGGGTCGCGTGTTTCTTGGAGTCGGCCATTTATGTCATTCCCCTGTCTGCCGGACCTGTTTGGCGGTGCGGCGTTTATGTCTTTTGGTTGCTGTAACCATTGGTGCGACCAGCCGCCCGCGGCGGGCTTCAGTCAGTGACGTCACCGAGCCGGGCAAGTGTTTCGTTTTGTCCCAGCACCAGCATCATGTCAAAAACACTAGGGGAAACGGCGCGCCCGGCAAGGGCCGCGCGCAGCGGTCCGGCCAGTTTGCCCAGTTTTGTGCCCTGGGCCTCGGCCACGGACGCGACGACCCCCTCGAGCGTCTCTTTGTCCCAGCTAGCATTTTGCAGCTGCGGCGTCAATTCTGCGAGCCATCCGCGCGCTGTTTCGTCGAGTTGTCCGGCCGCTTTCTCATCGGCCACGATGGGACGCGAGGTTAAAATAAAGTGACCCTTTTCAATCAGTTCCGGCAGGGACTTCGCGCGTTCTTTGAGGCAGTACATCGCCCGTTGCAGGCCGGATCGCTGCGTATCGGTCAAGGCCGCGGCACCGGTGACCGACAGGTAGGCCTCCAGTTCTTGCAGCAGTGCAGCATCGTCGGCGGCGGCGATATGCTGGCCGCAGATATTGTCGAGTTTCTTGAAATCGAACCGCGCCGGCGATTTGCCGATCCCGTCAAGATCGAACCACGCTTTCGCCTGCGCGTCGGTGAAGAATTCGTCGTCGCCGTGGCTCCACCCCAGCCGGGCGAGGTAGTTGCGCATGCCCGCCGCCGGATAGCCCATCGCCTGGTATTCGGCGGCCCCGGTGGCACCATGGCGTTTCGACAGTTTCTTGCCGTCCGGGCCAAAGATCAGCGGGATATGGGTAAGCACCGGTTTGTCCCAGCCCATCGCCTCGTAGATCATGTTCTGGCGGAAGGCGTTGGCCAGATGGTCGTCGCCCCGGATCACATGGGTCACACCCATGTCGTGATCGTCGACCACCACGGCCAGCATGTAAACCGGAGAGCCGTCGGAGCGCAGGATCACCATGTCATCCAGTTGATCGTTGGACCATGTGACATCGCCCTGCACGGCATCATGCAGCGTGGTCGTGCCCTCGCGCGGGGCCTTCACGCGGATCACGTAGGGCAGGTCGGGGTGGTCGGTCTCGGGCACGTCGCGCCAGGGCGAGCGGTAGAGGGTGGAGGATTTCGTCTCGCGCGCCTTTTCGCGGAACGCCTCGATCTCTTCCTGCGTGGCGAAACACTTGAAGGCGGTGCCGTCGGTCAGCATCTGCCGCGCCACTTCGGCGTGACGGTCGGCGCGGGCGTGCTGGCTGATCGGGTCGCCGTCCCAGTCCAGCCCAAGCCAGGTCAGCCCGTCCAGAATGGCCTGCGTGTTCTCGTCGGTGGAGCGGGCGCGGTCTGTATCCTCGATCCGCAGCAGGAACATGCCGCCGTTGCCGCGGGCGTAAAGCCAGTTGAACAGCGCGGTGCGCGCGCCGCCGATGTGCAGCGCGCCGGTGGGTGAGGGAGCGAAACGGGTGACGACAGGTCGGTCGGGGCGGTCTGCGGGCATGGGCGGATTAACCTTTCATTCACCAAGTTCCCCCAGTCTGGAGGGTTCCGCAGGAAATACGCAGCTAGGGGGCAAAGAACAAGTGCGCGCACCGGAGATCCTGACCGACGCGCTGCTGGCGCAGCGGGGCCATCTGATCGGCTGGGTGCCGGTGTTTCTGGCCTGCGGGATCGGCGGCTATTTTGCGCTGCCCGTCGAACCGGCCGACCCGGTCTTTGCCGGTGTGGCGCTTGCGGCGCTGGCGGGTTTCGTGGTGGCGCGCCTCGTGCCGGTCTGGGCGGCGCCGGTGCTGGTGGCGGTGTCGCTGATGCTGGTGGGCGTGACGGTGGCCAAATTGCGCACAACGCAGATGGAGGCCCCGGTGCTGGGTTTCCGCTACTACGGACCCATCGAGGGGCGGGTGATCGCGATCGACCGTTCGGCAAGCGACGCGCCACGCCTGACGCTGGACCGGGTGGTCCTCGCGCGGATGGCCCCGGACCGGACGCCCGGGCGGGTGCGCGTGTCGGTGCACAGCGATCAGTCGCTGGTGGATTTTGCGCCGGGGGATCATCTGATCCTGACGGGCCATCTGTCCCCCCCCAGCGGTGCGGCGGAACCCGGCGGCTTCGATTTCCAGCGCCATGCGTGGTTCGCGGGGCTTGGGGCTGTCGGCTATACCCGCACGCCGGTGCTGCGCCTGATGCCGCCGGACCGGTTCGGCTGGCAGATGCAGATTTTCGCGCTTCGGATGCAGATCTCCCGCGGGGTGCAGGCAGCGCTGCCGGGCGAGACCGGGGCCTTTGCCGCGGCGATCATGACTGGCGACCGCGCGGCGATGGGGCAGGGCACGCTGACCGACCTGAGGGCGTCGAACCTGGCGCATCTGCTGGCGATTTCGGGGCTGCACATGGGGCTGCTGACAGCCTTCGTGTTCGGCGGTATCCGTGCGTTTCTGGTGCTGATCCCCGGTGTCGGGCTGCGCTGGCCAGTCAAAAAGATCGCGGCATTCTGCGCCATCGTCGTCGGCGCGGGCTATCTGGCGCTGTCGGGCGGCAATGTGGCGACGGAGCGGGCGTTCATCATGGTGACGGTGATGTTCGTCGCGGTGTTGCTGGGCCGCCGCGCGCTGACCCTACGGGCGGTGGCGATGGCCGCCACGCTGGTGTTGCTGCTTCAACCCGAAAGCCTGACCGGGCCGGGTTTTCAGATGTCCTTCGCCGCGACCACGGCGCTGGTCGCGGCCTTCGCGGCCCTGCGCCGGATGGATATGCGGCGTATTCCGAAATGGGCGCGACCGGTGCTGTCGGTCTTCGTGTCGTCCTTCGTCGCGGGGCTGGCGACGGCACCATTTGCCGCCGCACATTTCAACCAGATCGCGCATTACGGGTTGATCGCCAACCTGCTGAGCGTGCCGCTCATGGGCGTGTTGGTGATGCCGGCAGCCGTGCTCGCCATGTGTCTCTGGCCGCTTGGGCTGTCGCAGATCGGGCTGACGCTGATGGGCTGGGGGCTGGCGTGGATCCTCGGTGTCGCGCGCTGGGTCGCGGGGCAGGAGGGGGCGTTGGGCCATGTGGTGGCTCCGACAGCGGCGGTCCTGCCGCTGATGGCGCTTGGGCTACTCGTCATGCTGATTTGGCAAGGGCGCGCGCGCATGGCTGGGGCGGTGCCGGTGATCGCAGCCTTTGCGATCTGGGCGACCGTGGAGCGCCCCGTGCTGCTGGTCGCGGACAGCGGCGGACTGATAGGGCGGTTGACGGCGCAGGGGCGTGCCTTGTCGAAACCACGGGGCGACGGGTTTGTCGCGGGGATATGGCTGGAGAACGATGGCCAGCCTGTGGCGCAGGACGTCGCGGCGGCACGAAACGGGCTGATCCGCGTGGGCCGTGTGACGACAGCGCGCGTGGGCGAATGGGGGATTATGCAGGTGTCGGGGAAGACCGCGCTTGCGGCATTGGATGGCTGCGGCGGGGCGGATGTTCTGATCAGCAATCAGGAGGATGTCGTGCAGCGCCCCTGCCATGTATTCGATCTGATCCGCCTGCGCCACACCGGTGCGCTGGCGTTCTGGCTGGCGGAGGCCGGCGATCTGCGCATCGTCACCGCACGGCAGCGTAGCGGGGATCGTCCATGGTCAGGACAAGGTCGTGGCGATCAGCGCAGACCGACGCCTGACATTCTACCGCTTCCGATCAGATCGTCCGACGCGCCCGCGATCTCGCAGGCGCGCGCTATAAACCGATAGGTGCCGGTCAATAGGTGCGGATCAGGCCCACGAGCCGGCCCTGCACCTTGACCTGATCGTCGCGCAGCATCCGGGTTTCATAGGCGGGGTTCGCGGATTCCAGCGCGATCATGCCGTTCTTGCGGCGAAAGCGTTTCAGCGTCGCCTCGCTGTCCTCGACCAGGGCCACGACGATATCGCCGTTGTCGGCAGAAGAGGTTTCGCGGATCACCACCACATCGCCGTCGTTGATACCCGCCTCGATCATCGAATCGCCGCGCACTTCCAGCGCGTAATGTTCGCCCTGACCCAGCATCGCCTGCGGCACGGCCACGTTGTGCGAGACCTCCTGAATGGCGGAGATCGGCACACCGGCGGCGATCCGGCCCATCACGGGTAATTCGATGGCGCTCGCAGCCTCGACCGGCATCGCGCGGGCGGGTGTGTTGGCGGGGCGGTCGCCGTCGATCACGCGCGGGGTGAAGCCGGGGGCCTTGGCGGCCATCGCATCGGGGAGTTTCACGATTTCCAGCGCGCGCGCCTTGTGCGCCAGCCGCCGGATGAAACCGCGTTCCTCCAGCGCGGTGATCAGGCGGTGGATGCCGGACTTGGAGCGCAGATCGAGCGCTTCTTTCATCTCGTCGAACGAGGGCGGCACACCGTCGCGCTGCACACGCTTGTGGATGAATTCCAGCAGGTCGAGTTGTTTCTTCGTCAGCATCGGCTGCTCCTGTTCCGGACCACGCCCCGCAATCGCAGGCGCACTTTCAGAATGTTCTACCTATGTTCGCTGTTTGTGTCAATTGTTTCCCGCTTCGTTCCTAAAGCGGGATGAAATCCACCGGTGCACCGGCCGGTTGCGCCGGGTCACCGGGCGGGCGCACGACCAGCCCGTCGGCGGCGGCAAGACCGCTCAGCAGCACGCTGTCCTGCGCGGCAAAGACCGTCACGCCATCGGGACCAGATGCCGCGCGCATATAGTGTTCGCGCGGGCCGTTGGCGGGGACGGGCGCGGCGAGGCGGACGCTCTGCCGCGGTGTCGGTGCCGCGGGCAGGCCCTGCATCGCGCGCAGCACCGGCAGCACGAAAACCGTGCCGCAGACCATGGCCGAGACCGGGTTGCCGGGCAGGCCGATCAGCACCGCGTCGCCCATCCGGCCCGCCATCAGCGGTTTGCCGGGGCGCATCGCGATCTTGTAGAACGCGCGGTCGAGGCCGTGGTCGGCGGCGGCCTGTGCCACAAGGTCATGGTCGCCCACCGACGCGCCGCCGATGGTCAGCACCAGATCGGCACCGCTTGCAAGTTTCAGCACCGTGGCCAGCGCAGGCAGGGTATCGCGGGCGATGGGCAGCATCCGCACCTCTGCGCCGGCCTGTTCCAGCATCGCGGCCAGCCCGTAGCTGTTGGATGCGATGATCTGGTCGGGGCCGGGGGCCTCCCCCGGTTGCACGAGTTCGTCGCCGGTGGCGATGATCGCCACCACCGGGCGGCGGGCGACGGGCACCAGCGGAATATTCATCGCGGCCATCAGGGCCACGTCGCGGGGCGTGATCAGGCGCGGGGCGGTGATCGTATCACCAGTCGCGAAATCCTTGCCTTGCGCGCGCACGTAGGGTTGTTCGTCCAGGTCGGTGTTCAGCGTGATCGTGTCGCCGTCGCGCGTGACGTCCTCCTGAATGACCACGCGGTCGGTGCCATCCGGCATCGGCGCGCCGGTGAAGATGCGGACGGCCTCCCCTCTGGCGACCGTTCCGGTGAAGCGGTGGCCCGCCGCCGCCTCGCCGATCAAGTTGAATGCGGCACCCGGTGATGCTTCCTCGCCCCGGACGGCGTAGCCATCCATGGAGGCGGCGGCGAACGGCGGCTGGTCGCGTGTCGCCGCCACATCGCGGGCCAGCACACGGCCCGCGGCGGCGCGCAGTGGCACGTCCTCGGCGGGGAGCGGGGTGACGAGGGCAAACAGCGCGTCGAGCGCCTCCGCCACCGAAATCATGCGGTGAAGCGGCCCGATTTGCCGCCATCCTTCAGCGTCACGCGCAAACCGCCGATGACCATATCCTTCTGCGCCGCCTTGACCATGTCATAGACGGTGAGGGCGGCGGTCGATGCGGCGGTCAGCGCCTCCATCTCGACCCCTGTCTGGCCGGATGTCTTGACCGTGGCGGCGATCCGGATGCCGGGCAGATCGGTGTCGGGTGTCAGGTCCACCGCGACCTTGGTGATCGGCAGCGGGTGGCAGAGCGGGATCAGATCGGCGGTTTTCTTGGATGCCATGATGCCCGCCAGCCGTGCGATGCCCAGCACGTCGCCCTTGCCCGCGCGACCCTCCATGATCAGCGCCAAGGTGGCGGGCGTCATCGTGATATGCGCCTCTGCCGAGGCGATCCGGTCGGTGACCAGCTTGTCCGAGACATCGACCATATGCGCCTGTCCGTCAGCGTCGAAATGGCTGAGCTTTCCGGCCATCTAGAGGCCCCCGGCGGTCAGCGGATTGGCCAGCAGGTCGCGGGTGGCGGCGGCAACGTCGTCCTGCCGCATCAGGCTTTCGCCGATCAGGAAGGTGCGCGCGCCGTAGCGGGCCATATCGGCGAGGTCATCGGGTGTCGACAGCCCGCTTTCGGCCACGATCAGCCGGTCGGCGGGCACGAGTTTCGACAGCGTGCGGGTGGTGTCGAGAGAGGTTTCGAAGGTCTTGAGATTGCGGTTGTTGATGCCCAACAGCGGGGATTTCAGGTGCGTGGCGCGTTCCAGTTCGTCGGCGTCATGCACCTCGATCAGCACGTCCATGCCGTAATCCGTCGCCGCGTCCTCCAACTCCTGCGCCTGATCGTCGCTGACAGAGGCCATGATGATCAGGATGCAATCTGCCCCCAGCGCCCGCGCCTCGGCCACCTGATAGGTGTCGTACATGAAATCCTTGCGCAGCGCGGGCAGATCGACGACGGCGCGGGCGGCGGTCAGGTAGCTGTCGTCGCCCTGAAAGGACGGCCCGTCCGTCAGAACTGACAGGCAGGTGGCCCCGCCTTCGGCATAGGCCTGCGCCAGTGCGGGCGGATCGAAATCGGCACGGATCAGGCCCTTCGACGGGCTCGCTTTCTTGATCTCGGCAATCAGGCCATAGCCCTCGCGGGCGGCGGCATAAAGCGCCTTGGCAAAGCCGCGGGTGGGGCCAGCCTCCTGCGCGCGCGCCTCGACCTCGGCCAGTGGCACCTGCGTCTTGCGCGCGGCGACCTCTTCCAGCTTGTAGGCCTTGATCTTGTCGAGGATCGTATCGGTCATGCAGGGTCCGCCCAGTTGATCGGTTGTTCACCCCGATCCATAAGCCACCGGTTCACGGTTGAAAACGGTCTGGACCCGAAAAAGCCACCGTGCGCCGACAGCGGCGACGGATGGGCGCTGCGGAGGATCAGGTGATCGCCGTGAATATGGCGGGCGAACCCCTGCGCCGGGCCACCCCAGAGCAGGAATGCGCGCGGGCGGTCCGAGAGCCGGTGCAGCACCTGCGCGACAAGGATGTCCCACCCCAGTTTCGCGTGCGCCTTCGGCTGGCCCGGCGGGACCGTCAGCGCAGTGTTCAGCAACAGCACGCCCTGTTGTGCCCAGTCTGTGAGATCGGTGCGGGTTCTTTTTACATCAAGATCGCTGCGCAATTCCTTGAAGATATTACCAAGACTATCGAGCCGTCCGCCGAAATCATCGGGGATGGAAAACGCCAGCCCGTCTGCCTTTCCGGGTGTGTGATACGGGTCTTGACCGAGGATCACGACGCGGGTTTGATCCGGCTGGCACAGTTCCAGCGCGCGAAACGTGGCGTGGGGCGGCGGCAGGACGGGGCCGTTGATTTGCTCGGCGATGTCGGGCAGGTCTTGCGCGAAGAATTGCAGATTAGCCCAGTCGCCAAGGCGCGACGTGTCGAACATCAGGCGGCAGATGTCACGCGGGCGAGTGCTTCGACCGCTTTCAGCGCTGCCTTGCTGTCGATGGACTGCGCGGCCAGTGCGGCGCCCTCCTTCAGATCGGCCACCTTGCCCGCGACGACCAGCGCCGCCGCCGCGTTCAGCAGCACCGCGTCGCGGTAGGCGCTGTGCTGCCCGCCCAGCAGGGCACGGAAGGCATTGGCGTTGTCTTCGGGCGAGCCGCCGACGATATCGGTGAACGGGTGCACGGGCAGGCCGGCGTCCTCCGGCGTGACCTCGAACTCGTGCACAGCCCCGTCGCGCACGGCAGCGACCCAGCTTGTGCCGGTGATCGTCAACTCGTCGGTGCCGTCAGACCCGTGCACCAGCCAGGCGGATGTCGTGCCCAGTTGCAGCAGCGTGTCGGCCATCGGGCGGATCAGATCGCGGGAAAACGCGCCGGTCAGCTGCATCGTGACCCCAGCCGGATTTGTGAGCGGCCCCAGTATGTTGAAGATCGTTCTTGTTCCAAGTTCGGCACGCGTCGGCATCACGTGCTTGATCGCCGGATGGTGCATCGGTGCCATCATGAACCCGATGCCCGCCTCTGCAAGGCCACGCTCCACCACCTCCGGGCCGACCATGACGTTGATGCCCATCTGCCCCTGCACATCCGCGGTGCCGGACTTCGACGACAGGTTGCGGTTGCCGTGTTTGGCGACCGCCACTCCCGCGCCTGCGACGACAAAGGCCGTGGCGGTCGAGATGTTCAGCGTGTGCTTGCCGTCGCCCCCGGTGCCGACGATATCCATGGCCCCGGCGGGGGCTTTCACCGGCAGGCATTTGGCGCGCATCACGGCGGCGGCAGCAGCGTATTCATCGACCGTTTCACCACGCGTGCGCAGCGCCATCAGGAACCCGCCGATCTGGCTTGGGGTGGCGTCGCCCTCGAACAGGATTTCAAAGGCGGCCTCGGCCTGCGCGCGGGTCAGCGGGCCGTTGGCGGCGGCGTCGATCAGGGGCTTGAGGGTATCGCTCATTTATCTGCCTCCAGAACCGCTATGAGATGCTTGCTGTAGCGAAGACGACTCGCCGCGAACCAACGTGCGATTTCAGGCCAATGGCTGCGTTGGTTGTAGGCGGACTTGATGGTTCTGCGAAAATATCGGCCTTGGTCAACATCGCCGTCCGCTTCATAGCGGGCACCAAGCAATCGAAACAACGACTCTCTGTGTTGTCCCAAAATTGCCGGTATCGGATCGCGATCGGTGTAGAGGGGGCGGCGCAAGAATACCGACGAACTGTCCCAGCCAATACTGAACACCATGATAATTTCGCCATCTTCAGTAACGTCGACAGCCGCGTTGCTGTCGCGATAAACATGGACACCCTGCAAACCGTCGGAGTCCAATATTTCTGCCCAAAAAGCCCGCCGTTGATGTTCGTCGTCGTCACTCATGCCGCCACCTTCATCGTGTCGAGGAAGTTCTGCAGCAGCTTGTGGCCATGTTCGGACTTGATGCTTTCGGGGTGGAACTGCACGCCGTGGATCGGCAACTCGCGATGTTGCAGGCCCATGATCGTGCCGTCTTCCAGATCGGCGATGATCTCTAGGCAATCGGGCAGGCTGTCGCGATCAACGGTCAAGGAATGATAGCGCGTCGCGGCGAAGGGCGAGGGCAGCCCCGCGAAGACGCCTTTACCAGTGTGGCGCATCTGACCCATTTTGCCGTGCACGATCTCGTGGCAGCGGACGACGGTGCCGCCGAAGGCCTGACCGATGGTCTGGTGGCCCAAGCATACGCCCATCAGCGGCGTGCGGGTTTCGGCGGCGGCTTGTGTCAACGCCAGACAAATGCCCGCCTGTGCCGGATCGCAGGGGCCGGGGGACAGCAGGATCGCCTCCGGCCGCAGGGCCATGGCCTGCTGCACATCCAGCGCGTCGTTGCGTTTGACGACGACATCGGCCCCCAGTTCCCCCAGATAATGGACCAGATTATAGGTGAAACTGTCGTAGTTATCGATCATCAGCAGCATTGCGGGCCACATCCTGGAATTTGGGGCTACCGTCGCAATGCGCGGTCGCGGTATAGTCGCCGCCATACATGGGCCGGTCCGGGCAGGGGCGTCAAGGCCCGGAGGGTGGCAGCCGCCGCCTGGACACGAAAAGCAGGCGAAAAGGTACGGAGTTCATGAAGGGATTGTTTGCAGGGGCCTCCTGGGGCGTGGTGGTCGGCGGGCTGGCGATCGGCACCGCATCGCTGGTGAGCGAACAGCCTGCGGGCAACACGCCACCGGCCGCACCACAGGTGCGTGCGCCACAATCCGCCGATCAGGACACAGTCGAAAGCACGCCGCCCGCGCAGGTGGCCGTGACGGACGATGAGACCGAGATCGCGGCGCTGCCGCGGGTGACGGCCCCCGCCGACGCGCCCGACGTGCCCGCCGCCGATACCGCACCGGCTGCCCAGCCCGCGACCGGGGCCGTCACCGACACACCCGCCGCACCGCAGGAGGGCGCAGAGACCGCCGCACTGCCCGACGTAACGCCAGAGGACCCGGTGCTGCCGAACCCGCAATCCGTGGCCCCGCAGGTGCCGCTGCCCGAGGCCGATGTGGTGGTCGCGACCGATCCCGCCGCCCCGCCGCCCGCTGTCCTGGTGGTGGAGGATGTGCCCCGGGTGCAGCCCGCGGCACCCGATGCCGACACGGTGCCCGATACGTCGCTTGCTCTGGCCGATCCGGCTGTGACGCCGGACACCCCGTCGCAAGAGCCGGTGCAGCCGGATGCGCCTAGCGACGTGCTGGCACTTGCCGATACGGCATCCCCCGACGCACCGGTGCTGGTGATCGACCCCGCATTGCCGCAAGGACCCGAGACGGACATCGCCGACGGTCCCGTGACGACGCAGCCCGATACCGCCCCGGTCACGGGGGCATCCCCGACGGAGCCTGCGACGCCCACCGGCGACAGCACGCCGGAGATCGACCTGAGCGTGCCGGACGCACCTGTGGCGGAAGACGTTGAAGACCCCGATGAGGCCCCGGCGGTCGTGACCATCATCGCCGAGCCGACACCGTCGCTGCCCACGGGTGACAGTGGCGTGCGCGTGAACCGTCCGGCAGCGGATGAGACGGCCACAGCCGCGCCTGCGGATGCCAAAACCGCCCCCGAAGTCGACCCCGATCTGCCCGCGCTGCAACGCTATGCCATCGGGGCGGAGAACCCGGACGGCAAACCGCTCTTGTCCATCGTGCTGATCGACGACGGGCGCTTCGCCGGGGCGGTGCCCGCGCTGGCCGGAGTGCCGTTCCCGGTGTCGGTCATGCTGAACCCTTCCGACCCGGAGGCCGCCGCCAAGATGACCGCCTATCGCGCCGCTGGGATCGAGGTCGGCGTGCTGGCCAGTTTGCCCGAGGGCGCGCAGCCGTCGGATGTCGAGGTGTTCTTCGAGGCCGCCTTTGCCGGCCTGCCGGAGACTGTCGCGGTGCTGGACGCCGGGCAGGCCGGGTTGCAGGGCGGCGATGCGGATGTTGTGGCCCAGACCATCGCCGCCATCGCCGACGACGGGCGCGGGCTGATCACGGTGTCGCAGGGGCTGAATTCCGCCGTGCGTGCCGCCGACCGGGCCGGTGTCCCCAATGGCGTGATCTACCGCGATCTGGACGGCGAGGGGCAGGATGCCCGCGTCATTCGCCGCTTCATGGATCAGGCGGCGTTCCGGGCACGACAGGACAGCGGTGTGATCCTGCTGGCGCGGGTGCGGGCCGATACGATTTCGGCGCTAATCCTGTGGGGCACGGCGAACCGGGCCGGGCAGGTGGCGCTGGTGCCAGTGTCGGATGTGCTGCTCGCGACTGAGGAATAGATCATAGCGTTACTTTCGGGGCGTCACCCATCTGGGTTATGACAGCGTCTTTCCATCGGCCTAGCGTCGCTCTGTCTGCTATTTGATGGAGGGATTGCGATGAAGAGAGTTTTGTTTTGTACGGTGACTGCCGCTATGGTCGCGGGGTGCAGCGGCGGCGGTGGGTCGTCACAGGATATGATGGACGGCAGCGACCGTGGCCCGCGCCCGCAGATCATCGACGTCGATCTGGAGCGTCTGGCAGCTGCGAACGGGCTGACGGTAGAGCAGTTGCGGGCCATCCCGAACGTCGCAGAGCTGGAGCAGGGCGTTTACGGCGTGACGGTCGCGAATATCGCCAACCGCTTTGCCACCGACATCACCGCGGGCAATTTCACGGCTGGCGCTGATCTGCCCACGACGGCGACCACGCGCTATCAGGGTGCGATGCTGTTGCAGCAGGCAGGCACCAGCCGCGAGGCACAGCTGGACGACCTTGTCGAAAACAGCCTTGGCACGGGCCGCCCGTTCGGCACGTCCGGCGATGAGCCTTTGTTGGCTGTTCTGATCGGACAGGTCGGACTTGTGGCTGACTTTGCCGCGACCGAAGATCAGATCGACGGCGTGATCGCCGATATTCGTATTCAGGGAGGTGATGGGCTGCGCGGTATCCTCGATATGTCGGGCGATATCGACGCTGCGACCGGCGCGGTCGACCTTGGTATTTCGGGTGTCGTGGCCAGCACCACCGCGGGCGATGTGACATTCAGTGGCGGCGTCGACGGGAATTTCATCGACGGTGCAAGCACGCTATATGCAACCGGCGATGTCGCGGCCCGTGCGGGATCGGGCGGACAGGATTACGCCGCCACAATGCTGGCGGTCGACGATCTGTCGCAGTTTCCACCGTTTGAAGTCGCTCTTGACGGCGGTGGCACGCTTGTGATCGACGCCAGCGATTTTGCACTGGTGGACGCGCCCTGAGGCGGTCGCTGATACCTAGCCGTTGCCGGTGCCGGTGAACATCGCGGCGTCGGCGGCGGCCTTGCGGATCGCGTTCGATTTGTGGACGGTTTCCTGATACTCGGCTTCCGGATCGCTGTCATAGACGACGCCGCCACCGGCCTGGATATAGAGTTTTTCATCCTTCACGACCGCCGTGCGCAGGGCGATGCACATATCCATGTCGCCGTTGGCGGAAAAATACCCGCAACCGCCGCCGTAGACGCCGCGTTTCTCCGGTTCCAACTCGTCGATGATCTCCATCGCGCGGACCTTGGGCGCGCCGGAGACCGTGCCTGCGGGCATACCTGCGAAAAAGGCGGACAGCGCGTCCTGATCGTCGGCCAGTTCGCCCACCACGTTGCTGACGATATGCATGACGTGGCTATAGCGTTCGACGATGAATTGTTCCGTCGGGCGCACGGTGCCGATCTTGCTGACCTTACCAGTATCGTTGCGGCCCAGATCGAGCAGCATCAGGTGTTCGGCCAGTTCCTTTTCGTCGGCCATCAGATCGGCCTCGTTGGCGTCATCCTCTGCCGGGGTGGCACCGCGCGGGCGGGTGCCCGCGATGGGGCGGATCGTGACCTCCTTGCCGAACACGCGGACGAGGATTTCGGGGGATGCGCCGATCACCTGAAAACCGCCGAAGTTGAAAAAGAACATGAAGGGCGAGGGGTTCGTGCGCCGCAGGGAGCGGTAGAGCGCGAAGGGCGGTTCACGGAAATCCTGCACCCAGCGTTGTGACGGGACGACCTGAAAGATGTCGCCCGCGCGGATGTAGTCCTTCGCCTTCTCTACGGCATCGAGGTAGCCCTGGTGCGTGAAATTGCTGACAGGCTCTGCCGTGGCGCGGCTGTCGGACAGGCTGCGGCTTTCCAATGCCGCGGGGCGATCAAGCGCGCGCTGCGCGTCCATCACGCGTTCGGCGGCCTGCGCATAGGCGGCGCGCGCCGACAGGCCGGAGTTGGCCCAAGCGGGGGCGACGAGGATCACATCGCCCTTCACCCCGTCGAGCACGGCCACGACCGATGGGCGCATCATCACCGCGTCGGGCAGGCCCAGCGGATCGGGGTTCACGTCGGGCAGGTGTTCGACCAGCCGGATGGTATCATATCCCAGATAGCCGAACAGCCCGGCGGAGGCGGCGGGCAGGTCGGCGGGCAGGGCGATGCGCGATTCCGCCAGTAGCCCGCGCAGGGCGGTCAGGGGGTCGTCGGCGCACGCCTCGAAAGCGTCGGCGTCGAACCGGGCGGTGCGGTTCACGCGGGACGTGGCCCCGTGGCACTGCCAGATCAGATCGGGGTTCATACCGACGATGGAATAGCGCCCGCGGACCTCTCCGCCCGTCACGCTTTCCAGCATGAAGGCATCCTTGCCGGCACCCGCGAGTTTGAGCATCAGCGACACGGGCGTATCGAGATCGGCGGCCAGACGGGCATAGACGATCTGGTTTTCGCCCGCGTCATAGCCGCGCGCGAAATCGTCATAGGCGGGCAGAAGTGCCATGGCGGACCCCGTTACTGAAGGTAGGCGTGCACGGCGTTGATCGCCGCCTGATCCAGCGTGACTTCCGTGCGTTGCTGGACGGCGTTGGAGAACACGGTGAAGATGTCCTGCGCGATTCCGGCGGCGGCGGTATTGCCGACCTGTTCGAGGTTGGCGCTGGTTTCGGCCTCGTCCTGTGCGGCGGACATGCCGTTGAGGCGCACGATAATCGCGTTGTCACCAGACGGCAGGACCTGAATATCGCCCGGTTCCATGTCGAACACCGCCTGCGTGAAGGTCGGCGGCGTGCCTTCGACGAAACTGCGGCGCGACAGGGCCGGTTCATCCTGCTGATCCAGCCCAAGGCTGTCGAAGCCGGTCAGCGGGCGGATGCCGTCGGCGATCTCGCGGGCGCGGGCCAGAATGGCGGTGCGGGTCTGTTCCGCTTCCCATGCGGCGGCCACGTCGTCGGCGACCTCGTCTTGCGGGCGCAGGGTGGGGGGTGTGATATCGTCGAGGCGCAGCGCGAAGATACCGCCGTCCGCCAGTTCCTCGATCGCCGGAAAGGCACCGGGTTCGACGTTTGCGGCGGCGGCGCGGAATTCCTCGTAGGCGGCGATGTCATCGGTGCTGTCCGGCGTCCAGGCGATGGTGCCGAGTTCCAGGTCGGTGCGTTCGGCCAGATCCTCGAGTGCGGCACCGCCCGCGATCAGGTCGGTCATGCCGTCGCGCACATCCTCGATCACGCGGCGGGCGCGGGCGGTTGCGAGTTCGGCACGCAGATCGGCTGTCGCCTCTTCCAGCGAGACCTCTTCGGCAGCGAGCACGGCATTCATGCGAAAGATCGCGGGCCCCAGCGATGTGCTGAACGGCCCGACCACCTCGCCGGGTGCGGCGGCGAAGACGGCCTCGCCAGCGGCACCCAGTTCGTCCTGTCCCACATCGCCCATGTCGGCGTCGGAAAGGTCGAGGCCACGGTCGGCCACCAGCGTTTCAAAATCGGTCTCGCCCGCGGAAATCGCTTCGACCGCGGCTTCGGCCTGCGCCTGGTCGCCGAAGACCAGACGTTCGACCAGACGGCGCTCGGGGCGCTGAAAGTCGGCGATGCGGTCGTTATAGAGTTCTTCCACCGCCGCCTCGTCGATCTGCAGATCGTCGGCGATCATGTCGGGGGTCAGCCAGACATAGGTGATGTTGCGCACTTCTGGCGCGGTAAAGAGATCGGGGTTGGCGTCGTAGAAGGTGGTCAGGTCGTCCTCGGTCGGGCCGGGGAGCGGTTCCGTCAGCGCGGTCTCGTCCACCGTGGCCCATGTGATGTCGCGCCGTTCGGTGATGTAGCCCACCAGCGTTTCGGCATAGGCGTCAGGTGCGGGCACGCCGCCCACGACGGCACCCTGCAGCAGGGTGCGGGCGATTTCCTCGCGGATGCTGTTTTCGAATTCGGTTTCCGACATGCCGGTCTGTTGCAGGCTGAAGCGATAGGCCTCGCGGTCGAAAGACCCGTCCAGCCCCTGGAAACCGGGGATGCGCAGCACCTCGTCGCGGACCCTTTCGTCGCCCACGGAAATACCAAGCTGTGCCGCCTCGTTATCCAGCGCGCGAGCGCGGACGACCTCGCTCAGCACCGCCTGATCGACGCCGATGGCCTGTGCCTGCTGAAACGTCAGCGGCGTGCCGATCTGCGCCTCGAACTCGCGGATCTGGTCGGTCAGCGCGCGCTGGTAGGTCACCACGTTGATCGGCTTGTCGCCGACCTGCCCGATGTGGCGGATGTTGCCGCCCAGACCGCCTGTGCCGAAGCCCAGAAGGCCCACGAAAAGCAGGATCATGATGATCCAGACGCCGTAGCGGGGGCTTTTCTTGCTGTCGCTTTTCGCTTTGGCCATGGTGATCGGGCGCCTGTGCTGGGGGCTGGCGGGCCAGCCGGTCTGTCGGTCGGGAATGTGTAAGGCGCGTGTCGCGGGCGTGCAAGGCCGCGTGCCGTTCATTTATGCGCTAGAGGTCGAGGGCGGCGAGCCTTTCAAACAGCGTGGCGATGCCAGCCCGGTCGATATTGGCGAAGGCCAGCCGCAGGTGGCGCTGCCCCTCCGTTTGGTCCGCGGGCATGAACATCGTGCCGGGCAGGGCGAGTACGCCGGCCTCTGCCACCAGCCGCTGCGCCAGTTGGTCGGAGGCGATGGCGAAGGGATGTGCGACATAGGCGAAATAGGCGCCGCATCCCAGCAGCTTCCAGCCCTTGTCGGCCAGTGTCGGGAAATGATCATGGATCGCCGCGCGCCGGTCGAGGATTTCCAGACGTTCGCCCGCGAGCCATGTGCCGAGGTTGCGCATCCCCCAAAGGGCCGCGCGCTGACCCAGCTGGTTGGGGCAGATCGCGACGGTGTCGAGGAATTTCTCCGCCTCCGCCAGCAGATCGTAGGACGCGACGATGGCGCCGACGCGGTGACCGGTCAGCCGGTAGGCCTTGGAAAAGGAATAGAGGTGGATGAAGGTCTCGTCCCAACCCGCGTCCTGAAACAGGTCGTGCGGCGCGCCGGTGCGGCTGTCGAAATCGCGGTATGTCTCGTCGACGATCAGGCGTAGGCCACGTGACTTTGCCAGATCGCGGAAGGCGCGGATCAGCGTGGAGGGGTATTCGACACCGGCGGGATTGTTGGGGCTGACCAGTGCGATGGCGCGGGTGCGGTCGGTGATCAGCGCGGCGGCGGCCTCCGGATCCGGCAGCATGTCGTCGCCGCAGGGCAGGCCGACGCTGTCCACCCCCGCCATGTCGAGCCACATACGATGGTTGAAATAGTAGGGCAGCGGCAGGATCACCGCGTCGCCTTCGGTGCAGATCGCGGCGATGGCGGCAGCGAAGGCCTGATTGCAGCCCGACGTGATCGCCACATGATCGGGCGTGATCGTGCCGTCATAGGCCCGCGACCACTGCGCCGCGATTTCGGCGCGCAGGGCAGGCAGACCGAGGACGGGGCCATAAAGATGGCTCTCTGCGTCATGCTCGATCATCTCCGCCATGGCCTTGCGCAGCGGCGCGGGGGGCGGATCGACCGGGGCGGCTTGGCTCACGTTGATGAGCGGACGGTCGGCGGGGTGCGTGACGCCGTCGAGCCAGCGCCGCGCCTCCATCACGGGCGGAGCGAAGGTGGCGGTGGTGCGGCTTGTCTCGACTGGCATGGCTTGACCTCACGGAGCGGCTGCGCCGCACGACATTTTTTGGTTTGGGGGCGCTGCCCCCGCTGCCTGCGGCAGCCCCCCGAGGTATTTGCAACCCGAAGAAGACAAGGCAGGGTCGCGCGCGTCAATCCTTGCCGCGATAGGGTTCGACGTATTGCAGCGCCATGTCCCAGGGAAAGAAAATCCATGTATCCTGGCTGACCCCGGTGATGAAGGTGTCGACCTGCGGCTCGCCCGCCGGTTTGGCATAGACGGTGGCGAAATGCGCCTGCGGATACATCTCGCGCACCAGTTCCAATGTCTTGCCGCTGTCGACGAGGTCGTCGACGATCAGCACCCCGGTGCCGTCGCCCATCATCTCGGCGTCGGGGGACTTCAGGACTTTGGCGTCGCGCCGTTCGTCCGCCTTGCCGCCGCCGGAGTAGTAGGACATGACCGACACCGTATCGACCGTGCGGATGTCGAGTTCGCGCGCGACGATCATCGCGGGGGCCATGCCACCGCGTGTGATCGCCACCACGGCCTTCCAGCCGCCATCCAGCGGGCCCTTGCCGTCAAGCCGCCAGGCCAGCGCGCGGCTGTCGCGGTGGATCTGGTCCCAGCTGATATGAAACCCTTTTTCATGGGGCAGGCGATCGGTCATGGGCGGCTGTCCTTCGGTGTTTGCGGTGTCTTGGCTGTCGTTGGTCGGGTCATAAAGGCGGGCATCCTAGGGCAAGGCGATCTTGACGCCGAAACCCGCGATCAGGGCCCCGAACGACCGGTCGACCCAGGTCTTGGCCCGCAGATAGGCGGCGCGGGCGCGGGGCAGCGAAAAGACGCGCGCCACGAAGATGTACCAGAGCGTCTCGTTCACGAAAACGGCGGCGATGATCGCGGCCTTCCAGACCAGCGGCGTATCGGCGGGAACCAGTCCCACGAAGACCGCGCCGAAGAAGATCGCGGGTTTGGGGTTCGTGGCGAAGGTCAGGAAACCGAACCGGACCGCGGCCAGCGCCGACCGGGGGCGGGCGTCGCTGTCGGGCTGTTCCAGCGGATCGGCGGCGTGGCGCCACATCATCACCGCGATGAAGATCAGAAAGGCCGCGCCGATGAGTTTCATCGTCGTGAACAGCACCGGTACAAGTTCGAAGAGCAGTGCGATGCCCGCCATCGCCGCCGTGGCCCAGAGCACGGCCCCCAGGCCGAAGCCGAGCGCCAGCGCGCTGGCCACGCCGAACCCTTCCGCCGTCGCAACCCGCAGGGCCACGACGAAGGACGGCCCCGGGCTGATCGCCGCGGCCAGATGGATCGCGACGATGGAGGCGAAGGCGGCCAGTGTCATCCCAGCATCATTCCTTGGTCATGTCGGGCGCATCGACCGCTTTCATGCCGACCACGTGATACCCGCTGTCCACGTGCAGCACCTCTCCGGTGGTGCCGGATCCCAGATCGGACAGTAGATATAGGGCGGATTTGCCCACATCGTCGATGGTGACGGTGCGGCGCAGCGGCGCATTGTTCTCGTTCCATTTCAGGATATAGCGGAAATCGCCGATGCCGGAGGCCGCCAGCGTCTTGATCGGCCCGGCGGAGATCGCGTTCACGCGGATGCCGTCCTTGCCCAGATCCTCGGCCAGGTAGCGGACGGAGGCCTCAAGTGCGGCCTTGCACAGGCCCATGACGTTGTAATGCGGCATCACCCGCTCGGCCCCGTAATAGGTGAGCGTGAGGCAGGACCCGCCCGGCGCCATCATCTTTTCGGCCCTCTGCACCACGGCGGTGAAGGAATAGACCGAAATATCCATCGACATGGCGAAGTTTGCGCGGCTGGTATCGACATAGCGACCGCGCAGCTCGTTTTTGTCAGAAAATCCAATGGCGTGCACGATGAAGTCAATCTCGCCCCACTTGTCGTTCAGCGCGTCGAAAAGCGCGTCGATCGAGGCTTCGTCGCTAACGTCGCAGGGCAGGACGGTGTCCGACCCGACCTGTTCGGCGAGCGGCTGCACGCGCTTGAGCAACTGATCGCCTTGATATGAGAACGCAAGCTCCGCGCCGGCATCGGCGCAGGCCTTTGCGATGCCCCAAGCGATTGACTTGTCGTTGGCAAGGCCCATGATCAGGCCGCGTTTACCCTTCATCAAATCCGACGCCATCGTGAAACTCCTCGGCCATTCTTGCTGATATCATGGGTTTAGGCGATTGGGTGGGGGTGAACAAGAGAGACAAGCGGGCGCAACACAGAGGGCAGACCATGGACCGGACAGGAATTTTTGCAGGTGACGATCCGTTTGCGCTGACACGTGACTGGCTGGCCGAGGCCGAAAAGTCGGAACCCAACGATCCCAACGCCATCGCGCTGGCGACCGCGGATGCGCAGGGGCTGCCCAATGTGCGGATGGTGCTGCTGAAAGAGATCGAGGACGCGGCATTCGTGTTCTATACCAACTACGAAGGGCAGAAGGCGCAGGAGCTGGAAGAGAACGCGCAGGCGGCGTTCGTGATGCACTGGAAGTCACTGGCCCGGCAGGTGCGGGTCCGTGGCCATGTCATCCGCGAGGACGGGCCACAGGCCGACGCCTACTACAAGTCGCGTTCGCTCAAGAGCCGGCTGGGCGCCTGGGCGTCGCGGCAATCGCAACCTTTGCAATCGCGCGCGGCCCTGATGGCGGAGGTCGCCCGTGTGACCGCGCAGCATGGCCCCAATCCCGACCGGCCACCGTTCTGGGGCGGTTACCGGATCACACCTATAGAGATCGAATTCTGGGCCGATGGCGCGTTTCGGTTGCACGACCGCTTCCGCTGGTCGCGGAAAACCGCTGATGACCCGTGGTCAATTACCCGGCTGTGCCCATAATTTCACGCTTCGTGAATGGTAATGTCGTGTGTACTAGGTTAATCTACTGTCCTCTGGCGATCGTCTCAAGGTATCGCTCAGACATCGCATCAATACGCGACAAGACAGGAAAACAATGACAACGCACTCAAATGCCCCCGCCACGCATGTCGCGGGTTCGATCAAATGGTACGACCCGGCGAAGGGCTACGGGTTCATCGTGTCGGACGACGGCGGGCCCGATATCCTGCTGCATGCCAACGTTCTGCGGAACTTTGGCCAGGGTTCCGTCGCGGACGGGTCCGGTATCGAGATCATGGCGCAGAAGACAGAGCGCGGAATGCAGGCGGTCGAGGTGTTGTCGGTGTCGCCGCCGGTGGGCGACGGGCCGGCGCTGCGCGACATGCACGATGTGTCCCCCGATCAGGTGGCATCGACCCCGATCGAGCCTGCGCGCGTCAAATGGTTCGACAAGGCGAAGGGATTCGGATTCGCCAATGTTTTCGGAGACGCGGCCGACGTTTTCGTCCATATAGAAGTTCTGCGGCGCAGTGGCCTGTCCGACCTGCAGCCGGGCGAGGCCGTGGGCCTGCGGATGATGGATGGCGAGCGCGGACGCATGGCGATCGACATCGTGGTATGGGACGCGGCGAACAAATGAGAACGATCCTTGCGTTGGCCACCCTGATCGCGGGCCCGGGTGCGGTGCAAGCGGCATGTTCCGACGGGCGGGTGACCGTGGCTGGCGATTTCGGGCAGGCCCATTTCGCGGTCGAGGTCGCCGACGACCCGCAGGAACGCGCGCAGGGTCTGATGTTCGTGGAGGCGATGCCGATTCTGTCGGGGATGCTGTTCGTCTATGAGCAACCGCAGCGCGCCAGTTTCTGGATGCAGAACACGCTGATCCCGCTCGACATGCTGTTTGCCGGGGCGGACGGGGTCATCACCAAGGTGCACAGCGACGCCATTCCAGGCGACCGCACGTCGATCGACGGCGGCACGGATGTGAAATTCGTGCTGGAGATCAACGGTGGTCTGGCCGACCGGCTGGGCATCGCCGCGGGCGATGCGCTGCAGCACCCCGCCATCGGGCCGGATGCGGCGTTGCCTTGCGAAAATTAATCGCGGTTTGGGTTTAAATGGGGTTTTCAAACCAGGGTGACCGGACTAGATAAAGCCTCGGTCCGGGGCATAGCGCAGTCTGGTAGCGCATCTGTTTTGGGAACAGAGGGTCGGGAGTTCGAATCTCTCTGCCCCGACCATCAGGAAACGGCGCCCTTTTCGGGCGCCTTTCTTTTTTTTCGCACCCGTTTCCATGTCGTCCAACGCTGCTGCGGCTCGCGAATCCCGTGTGGGCGATTCTCCCGGATCGGCACACCAGATGTGGGGTTCGCAGGCGGATCGGCAGGCTAGACCGTGTGCTTTTTGTCGCGTCGGCCAAGGGTGTCACTGATCCGATCCCGTTGCGCGGAATTCAGCCGGGACTGCGGATAAAGTTGAGGCACTGGCTGAGCCTCCGGCGATAAATACCCTGTCGCAAAGCGTTTCTTGGAGACCGCCGCCAAGGACCCTGTCAGGTGGTTTTGTGGAAAACCGGGGGGATGAATCGGGGCCGTGCGCGGGCATCACGATCACCGCATCCGGTCAACAGATTTAATGAAAAATTTTGGTGAATTTTTCGTTGACCCGCGCCGCCCCGATACGTCAGGTTGTGCGGGCTGACGAAGACTGCACTAGATGTAGTGTCGGCGCGGGGACGAAACAAAAGCTGTTCTTAATGAAGCTGGCGGGTCTGCGGGTGGTGTAACCGCGCGGACAGCCGACCGGTCTCCCGTGCCTGATCAGCATCAATACCGGTGCCGCAGATTGGCATCGTTGGTTTCAAAAGGCCGCAACGACGGCACATCAGACGGGGCAGACGGATGAAAATCGAACGCAGTTTCACGACATCAGGACAAGACGCATACGCCGCATTGGCATTCCGGAGCGCGACCTCCGAAATCCGCAATCCGGACGGCAGCGTCGTGTTCAAACTCGATAACTGCGAAATCCCAGAAGGCTGGAGCCAGGTCGCATCCGACGTGATCGCGCAGAAGTATTTCCGCAAGGCAGGCGTGCCATCGGCGACGAAGCCCGTAAAGGAAAAGGGCGTGCCCGAATTCCTGTGGCGTTCGGTGCCCGCCAAGGACGCGACCTTCGGCGGCGAAACCTCGGCCAAGCAGGTGTTCGACCGTTTGGCGGGGGCCTGGGCCTATTGGGGCTGGAAGGGCGGCTATTTCACCACCGAGGAGGACGCACAGGCCTATTTCGACGAAATGCGCTTCATGCTGGCGACACAGCGCGCGGCCCCCAACAGCCCGCAGTGGTTCAACACCGGCCTGCACTGGGCCTACGGTATCGACGGGCCGGCGCAGGGGCACCACTACGTCGACTACAAGACCAAGAAACTGACGGCGTCGACAAGCAGCTACGAGCACCCGCAGCCGCACGCCTGTTTCATCCAGTCCGTGTCCGACGATCTGGTCAACGATGGCGGCATCATGGACCTGTGGGTCCGCGAGGCGCGCCTGTTCAAATACGGCTCCGGCACCGGCACGAACTTCTCGTCGCTGCGCGGCGAGGGCGAGCCGCTGTCTGGCGGAGGTAAGTCGTCGGGCCTCATGGGTTTCCTCAAGATCGGTGACCGTGCTGCCGGTGCGATCAAATCTGGCGGCACCACGCGCCGCGCGGCCAAGATGGTGATCGTGGATGCGGACCACCCCGACATTCAGGATTTCATCAACTGGAAGGTCATCGAAGAGCAGAAAGTGGCGAGCATCGTCGCAGGCTCCAAGATGCACGAGAAATACCTCAACGAGATTTTCGCGGCCATCAAGGCATGGGACGGGGCTGAAGCCGACGCCTACGATCCAAAGGTGAACAACGGCCTGCAAGCCGCTGTGCGTGCTGCAAAAAAGGTGATGATCCCCGAAACATACATCAAGCGCGTGCTGGATTACGCCAAGCAAGGCCACACGAGCATCGAATTCCCGACTTACGATACGGATTGGGATTCAGAAGCGTATTCCAGCGTCTCCGGCCAGAATTCGAACAACTCGATCCGCGTCACGGATGCTTTCCTGAAGGCAGTCGAAAATGACGGCATGTGGGACCTGATCAGCCGTAAGACGGGCGAGGTCACGAAATCCATCCGCGCCCGCGAATTGTGGGAGCAGGTCGGCCACGCGGCATGGGCTTGCGCCGATCCGGGCATCCAGTATCACGACACGGTCAACGCCTGGCACACTTGCCCCGAAGACGGCGCGATCCGTGGGTCGAACCCATGCAGCGAATACATGTTCCTGGACGACACGGCCTGTAATCTCGCGTCGATGAACCTGCTGAACTTCTACAAGGACGGCGAATTCCAGGTCGAAGACTACATGCACGCGACACGCCTGTGGACCGTGACGCTGGAAATCTCGGTCCTGATGGCACAGTTCCCGTCGAAGGAAATCGCGCAGCGATCCTACGATTTCCGCACGCTTGGTCTGGGCTACGCGAACATCGGCGGGCTGCTGATGAACATGGGTTATGGCTATGACAGTGATGAAGGCCGCTCCATGGGGGCCGCGCTGACCGCGATCATGACCGGCGTGTCCTACGCCACCTCCGCCGAAATGGCGGGTGAGCAGGGACCGTTCCCAGGTTATAAGAAAAACGCCGATCACATGCTGCGCGTGATCCGCAACCACCGCAACGCGGCCTATGGCAAGACGGACGGTTACGAAGATCTCGACGTGAAACCCGTCGCTCTGGACCACGCCAACTGCCCCGACCAGCGCCTGACAGCACTTGCGACCGAGGTCTGGGACGAGGCGCTGCGCCTTGGTGAAAAGCACGGCTACCGCAACGCGCAGGTATCCGTGATCGCACCAACCGGCACCATTGGCCTGGTCATGGATTGCGACACGACCGGGATCGAGCCAGACTTTGCGCTGGTGAAATTCAAGAAACTGGCCGGTGGCGGCTACTTCAAGATCATCAACCAGTCGGTGCCCGCAGCCCTTGATACGCTCGGCTATGGCTCGGCCCAGATCGAGGAGATCATCGCCTACGCGGTCGGTCACGGCTCCATGGGGCAGGCGCCTGCGATCAACCATACGTCGTTGATCGGACACGGCTTCGGTCAGGCGGAACTCGACAAGGTCGAGGGCGCGCTGAAATCCGCGTTCGACATCCGCTTCGTCTTCAACCAGTGGACGCTGGGCGAGGAATTCTGCCAGAAATCGCTGGGCATCCCGGCTGAAAAGCTGAACGATCCGACCTTCGATCTGCTGCGCCACCTTGGCTATTCCAAGCAGGACATCGACGCGGCCAACGACCATGTCTGCGGCACCATGACGCTCGAAGGTGCACCACACCTGAAGCAAGAGCACTACAGCGTGTTCGACTGCGCCAACCCCTGCGGCAAGAAGGGCACGCGCTATCTGTCGGTGGACAGCCACATCTATATGATGGCGGCGGCGCAATCGTTCATCTCGGGCGCGATTTCCAAGACGATCAACATGCCCAATGATGCGACCATCGAGGACTGCCAGAAGGCCTATGAGCTGTCGTGGTCGCTGGGGGTGAAGGCCAACGCGCTGTATCGCGACGGCTCCAAACTGTCGCAGCCGCTGGCCGCTGCACTGGTCGAGGATGACGACGACGCGGCCGAAGTTCTGGAAAGCGGCAACGCCCATGAAAAGGCGACCGTGCTGGCCGAAAAGATCGTCGAGAAGATCATCATCAAGGAGGTGCAGAAATCGCACCGCGAAAAGATGCCGGAGCGCCGCAAGGGTTACACCCAGAAGGCCATCGTCGGCGGTCACAAGGTCTATCTGCGTACCGGTGAATACGAAGACGGGAACCTTGGCGAGATCTTCATCGACATGCACAAGGAAGGCGCCGGATTCCGCGCGATGATGAACAACTTCGCCATCGCCGTGTCCGTAGGCCTGCAATACGGCGTGCCACTGGAGGAGTTCGTGGATGCCTTCACCTTCACCAAGTTCGAACCCGCCGGCATGGTGCAGGGCAATGACAGCATCAAGAATGCGACGTCGATCCTCGATTACATCTTCCGCGAACTCGCTGTGTCCTACCTCGACCGGACCGATCTGGCGCACGTAAAGCCGGAAGGCGCATCCTTCGATGATATCGGGCGCGGTGTGGAAGAGGGCGTGTCGAACGTCGCCACTCCGTCCGAGGATGCCGCGACCCGCAGCCTAGAGGTGCTTAAGCAGATTTCCTCGACCGGGTATCTGCGCAAGCGGATGCCGCAGGAACTGGTCGTGCTGCAGGGCGGTGTCGGTGGTGCGGCCTTCGAAGGCGATACCGTGGCGGCACTCCAGACGCTGGTGCCGGATGTCGCGGTGGGCGACGTGGCGACGACCGCGCTGTCCAGCGGCACGATGGCCGTCAGCGGCATTTCGGCCCGCGACAAGGCCAAGATGCAGGGCTACGAGGGCGAGGCCTGCGGCGAATGCGGCAACTACACGCTGGTGCGCAACGGCACCTGCATGAAGTGCAACACCTGCGGCGGGACGAGTGGGTGTAGCTGAGGAGGTGACGATGAGAAAGTCTTACGTTGGCAAGTTCTCGACGACTAGCGGACAAGAGTTCCCTTCGAACCTTGAACTTTCAATTCACCAAAGAGGAAGTGCCTTGTCAGGTGCTGCAAACATGAAGTTGGATAGGAAGATTGCAACAGCGTTAGGCATGAGCGGTAGTTGCTCCTTCACCACAGATGATGGGGAGCGGTTCGAGCTAATTTGTTCGCGAGCCGATCTCGTCACCGGAAATGTGAGTTTGGTAACCAACGGAAGGTTTCCAGTCTAACACCAGAACCCGAGGTGGCCGAGGTCACCTTCGGCGCGGGTCGGGCCGCAGGCAAAAAACACGAGCGGTATATATATCGAGCCCGATCAGCGAAACTCAGGGGTCCCTTCGGGGGCCCCTTTTTTGTTGCGAGTTGATTCGAATCCGTCTCCGGTGCAGCATCATCCCCGTATTTGCGACGTGATTTCAGCAAAGCGATATGTGGAGACATGCCATGAGACTTGTTTGCCGGATTGCTGCCGGTGTCTGCGCGCTGGCGGTGCTGTCCGCCTGCGGCGGCGGATCGACCGGGGGGCATAATGTCGATACCATCGACCTTGACCCGACGTCCTATCTGACAGGGCCGGACGTGTTGACGTTTAACCGTGAGACATCGGAAGTCTCTGTCGGAACGCTCATCGCCTCGCAGGCCGGGGATGATGTGATAGCGCAAGGCAGTGGTGCCCGCCTGCAAGCCGATGAAAACGGGACGTTTCTGACCGCGCGGGCCAACCGTGTGCAGACCTATGCCTTCTATTCCGTCGGAAATAACTTCGGGACGAGCGGTCTCCACGGTGGCATTTACGGGCGCGCGACAGCCTTTGCGCTCGACCCGAATGCGTCTGCGGAATTGACCGGTGGCTATGCGGGGATGATGGTGTCGAACCTCGGTCTTGCGGGGCGACAGAACGTCAGCCGGTCCGTCGTTGGCGACGTCAGTATAACCATTGATCTGGCCGACGATGCGGTGCGCGGGGCGATCATCAACCGTAGGGCGACACTGTTGGACGCCCCCGGTTCCAGCGATGACCTCGGCGCAGTGGCGCTGAACATCGCTGAGCCCGATGCCGACGGTCGGTTTTCGGGGATTGCTGCGGCGGCATCCTCCACGATCAGTAATCAGATTTCGATCTTTCCATCAACCGAAGTCGTGAGTGCCGGAGAATTTGCAGGTGTTATCGGCGGACAGACAGGTGTGGGGCCAGAGGTTGCGGGCCTGCTGGGCCTCGACCATGAGGTTGTCGGCAGCACGCAGATTTTCGCGCGTGAGCGGGGCGTTTTCTACGCCGATTAGCGCCTGTCAGCGCGGAATGTCGAAGCCCGGTTCCGCGAGGTGAAAGCCTGCAAAGTCGAACCCCGGCGACACCGTGCAACTGACCAGCGTCCAGTCACCCGTGGTGCGGGCGGCCTGCCAATGGCCGGTCGGCACGATTCCTTGCGGCGTCTGGCCGGCCATAAGTTCGGGGCCGAGCGTGATGTCGCGGGCAGGGCCCGCCTCTGTTTCAGACACGGACAGCACCAGCGGCGCGCCCGCGTGCCAGAACCAGATTTCAGTGGCGTCTACGGTGTGCCAATGGCTCTTGCCGCCATCGCGGAGCAGAAAATAGATCGCCGTGCCGGTCGGGCGGCCTTCGTTTTCGGCCACCCAGGTCTGGCGATAGAAGCCGCCTTCGGGATGCGGGGCAAGGTTCAGATGGGCGATGATCTCGTCTGCGGTCATAGCCGGGCCTCGTAGAAAACCAGATGGGGCAGGGCATGCGCCGGAATGTCCTGATAGGGACCGCGCTGGACAAAGCCAAGCCGTTCGTAAAGCCGCTGGGCGGCGACCAATCCCCTGGAGGTGTCCAGAACGACGCGGGAAAATCCGTCGGCGCGGGCCTGCGCCATCAGCGCCGTGCACAGGTTGGCGGCAAGGCCCCGCCCACGATGATCGCTTTCCACAAAGACACGCTTGATCTCGGTCGTGGTGGTCGAGAGCCGCTGGCTCATGCCGCAACCGACGATGGTGCCGTCGTGGTCGGCGATCAGGATGATCCCGTCCGGGCGGGCATGACGGTGCGTCAGGTCGTCCATCAGCGCGCGGTAGGATTCTTCGGGGTAGAATGTCACCACCACGGCTCTGTCGGTCGCGCTGTGGTGCAGCAGTTCGTCACGATAGGCCCAACAGAGCCTGCGCACGGCGTTGAGGTCGGCGTCGGTCGCTGCTGGCGGATCAGGGTGTCGGGCATGGCGGGCTGGCCGCGTCCAGGGCGGTCGGACACGGCCCTGTTCGCCATCAGCCCTTGAGGATCGAGCGGCCGGCATAGACGGCGGTGTCGCCCAGCAGTTCCTCGATTCGGATCAGCTGGTTGTATTTCGCCAGCCGGTCGGAGCGCGACAGCGACCCGGTCTTGATCTGGCCGCAGTTGGTGGCGACGGCGAGGTCGGCGATGGTCGCGTCCTCGGTCTCACCGGACCGGTGGCTCATCACGTTGGTGAATTTTGCGCGGTGCGCCATGTCCACGGCCTGCAGCGTTTCGGTCAGCGTGCCGATCTGATTGACCTTCACCAGCATGGCATTGGCGCTGCCCTTTTTGATGCCGTCGGCCAGACGCGCCGGGTTGGTCACGAAGAGATCGTCACCTACCAGTTGCACAGTGTCGCCGATCTTGTCGGTCAGCATCTTCCAGCCGTCCCAGTCATCCTCCGACATGCCGTCCTCGATGCTGATGATCGGGTAGTCGCTGGCCAACTGCGCAAGATAGTCGGCGTTTTCCTCTGAGGTGAGCGATTTGCCTTCGCCCTTCATCTCGTACTTGCCGTTCTTGTAGTATTCTGTGGCGGCGCAATCGAGCGCAAGGTAGATATCCTTGCCTGGTGTATAGCCCGCCTTTTCGATGGATTTCATAATAAAATCAAGCGCGTCTCGGGTGGAGTTCAAGTTAGGGGCAAAGCCGCCCTCGTCGCCGATACCGGTGTTGTGACCGGCTGCGGAAAGTTCCTTTTTCAGCGTGTGGAACACCTCCGCGCCCATGCGGATCGCTTCCTTCACGTTCTCTGCCGCGACGGGCATGATCATGAATTCCTGGATGTCGATCGGGTTGTCGGCGTGTTCACCGCCGTTGATGATGTTCATCATCGGCACGGGCAGCGTGCGCGCGGATGTGCCGCCGATATAGCGGTAGAGCGGCTGTGCTGTGTATTCCGCCGCCGCCTTGGCCACGGCCAGCGACACACCCAGGATCGCGTTGGCCCCCAGACGCGATTTGTTCGGTGTGCCGTCCAGTTCGATCATCGCCATGTCGATGCTGACCTGTTCGGTCGCCTCGTAGCCCACCAGCGCCTCGGCGATTTCGCCGTTCACGGCGTCGACGGCCTGTTGCACGCCCTTGCCCATGTACCGGGCCTTGTTGCCGTCACGCTTTTCCACGGCCTCGTGCGCGCCGGTGGAGGCCCCGGACGGCACGGCGGCGCGGCCCATGGTGCCGTCGTCCAAGATCACGTCGACCTCGACCGTGGGGTTGCCCCGGCTGTCGAGGATTTCACGGGCGTGGATGTCGATGATGGTGCTCATGGGAGAAGGCTCCTGCAATGATGTTAGCGGTATCGGTTCGGTCTATAACGTGGGTTGCGGCACTTGGGAAGCGCGCCGCAGACGCGCCTCGCGCAGTAGCGTGTAGATGCCCGAGGCCACGATGATCGCGGCCCCCAGCAAGGTCAGCGCGTCGGGTCGTTCGCCGAAGGCCAGCACGCCGATGACCAGCGCGAAGACGAGCCGGGTATAGCGGAAGGGCGCAATCATCGACATATCGCCGATCCGCGTGGCACCAACGATGGCATAATAGGCCAGCACGCCGATGACGACCCCGGCGATCAGCCGCAGTGTGTCCAGCCCGGTCGGGATCAGAATTGTATCGCCGGTCACGCCCAGCCACAGCAGCACCACGCCGGTGCCGATGACCGTGACGAAGGCGTAGAACGAAACCTGCGGCGAGGAGATTTCCGGCGGCATCCGGCGCGTCGCCAGATCGCGCACTGCCAGCCCCAGAACGCCGACGACTGCCAGCAGCGATTTCGCGTCGAACCCCGCCATCCCGGGGCGGATGATCAGCAGCACGCCGCATAACCCGACGACGATCGCCAGCCACCGCCGCCAGCCTACGACCTCCTGCAAAAACAGCGCGGCCCCCAGCGTGACGACCAGCGGCGTCGCCTGCAGGATGGCCGAGGCGGTCGAGATCGGGGTAAGGGCGATGGCGCTGACGAACCCCATCGTGCCGATGAATTCGCCGAAGTTGCGCAGCAAGAGCGCGGGGTGGCGGATCACAGGCGACCACAGCACGACGCCTTTCATATTCGCGATCACGCCGAAGATCGCCGCACCGCCGATCCCGAGGCAGATGATGACCTGGCCCAGCGGCATGCCGCCGGCCATCTGCTTGATCAGCATGTCCTCCACGGCAAAGCCGAGCATCGCCAAGACCATCAGAATACTGCCGCGAAGATTGTCCATCGGTGCCCTGCAAACCGTCTCTGGTCCGGCGTTACCCTGTCGGCAGGGGAAAGGAAACCGGCGACGGGCATGAACGGGGCCGCCTGTGCGGCAGGTCAGGAAAACCTGCATAGGCGTCGGTGCATTTTCTGCACAGGGTAGTGTCATTCAATGTCTGCATTCACATCGCAATCCGGGGGATTACCACATGCGTTTTTTCATCATCGTCATCAGCTGGGCCGTCGCCACCGCCGTCGCCGGTCACGTTTCGGCCGCGCCGACACAAGGTGTCATGGCTGCAGAGGTGCTGGTGCCGGTTTGACGGTGCCGTCCTGCATGACGGGTGCGCCTGGTTACTTTGCGTCCGGCGACTTGAGCGGCACGCCGTAAAGCTCCAGCCGGTGCCCGCGCAGACGATACCCCAGTTTCGCGGCGATCTTTTCCTGTAGCGCCTCGATCTCCGGATCGACGAATTCGATCACCTCACCCGAATGCATGTCGATCAGATGGTCGTGATGTTCCCGGTCGGCTGGCTCATATCGTGCGCGCCCGTCGCCGAACTCGTGCTTTTCCAGAATGTCGGTTTCTTCCAGCAGCTTCACGGTGCGATAGACCGTCGCCAGCGAAATGCGCGGATCGGCGGCAGAGGCGCGGTTGTAAAGCTCCTCGACATCCGGGTGATCGTCGGCGGCATCGAGGACGGTCGCGATGGTGCGGCGCTGCTCCGTCATGCGCAGCCCCATGGCTTCGCAGCGTGCAAGGATGGATTTCGGCATGGCGACGGCCCCGCAGTCGTGATTGGGTCCGGGTGTAACGGGCATGGGGCGGCCTTTCCAGCCCGTTTCGCCTTGGAAAGGTCAAGCGAGGGATCGGCTTTCGCATCATTTTGCCAAAAATACTCAGACAGGCGGCGGCGCAGCCGCCGCCCCCCGGCGACCTGCGCAGCAGGGCGCAAAACCTCTGGTCAGAACCATTTGATCAGGCGCAGCACGACATAAAGCAGCACGCCCAGCACCACCATGCCGCCGCAGAGATACCAGAACGCCATGGGATCGGACGTGCCCGGCATGCCTGCGACGTTCACGCCGAACAGCCCGGTCAGGAACCCAAGCGGCAGGAAAATCGCCGCGATTACCGACAGCACGTAGGAATTGCGTCCCAGCCGCGCGTCCTGCTTCAACTCGATATGATCGGCCAGCGCGGTCAGCCGGTCCACGACCTCGTGCACCTCGTCCACCGACCGGTGCGCGCGGTTCGCGGTGTCGCGCAGGCGGTTACGGAATTTATGTTCGATCAGCGGCGTGTCGATCCGCGCCAGATGCGCCAGCGCGTCCGACAACGGCCCGATATGGCGTCGAAGGGTGATCACCGACCGGCGCAGCGGTGCAAGGTCGGGCGGCGGGGGGCCGTTTTCGTCGTAGACCTGATCCTCCATCGCCTCCGCCCGGTCCTCCAGATCGAGGCTCACCGTCTCGATCCGGTCGACCAGCGTTTCGGTGATCCGCGCGATCATCCGCGCGGGCGAGGGCGGGGCATCGCCTGCCGCCATCTGCGCGCGCAGATCGTCGAGCGCGAAAATACGCTGCCGCCGCACGCTGACCACCAGATCCGCCGTGACCCAGAGCCGCAACGATACCATGTCCTCGACCTCGGCCCCTTCGTTCAGGTTCACGCCGCGCAGGGTCAGCACCAGCCCGTCGTCGTGATTGTCGACGCGCGGACGGGTGCGGGCGGCCAGCAGGGTGCGGCAGGCGAGCGGCGGCAGGTGGGCGGTGCACCAGGCTTCCAGCCCCGGGGCGGCCAGATCGGTATGGATCCAGCGGTAGGCGGCCCCGTCGCCCTTGGCGGTATCGGCGACGGTGACCTCTTCGGCGCGGCCGTCCGGGAAGACGTCATAGGCGCAGATCGGCAGCAGTTCAGACGGCAAGGCGACCCTCCATGGTCTTGACGGCGGTGCCGGTGATCGTGACGGCGAGCGGATCGCCCGCGGTTTTTGCAAGGATCAGCGAAGGCCGCCCCATGTCGTGGCCCTGATGGATCGTGAGGTCCTGCGGCGTGTCCAGAACCTCGTGCAGCAGCCCGGCCAGCGCCGCCGCCGCGCTGCCTGTGGCCGGATCCTCGGGGATGCCGCCAAGGGGCGAGAACATGCGCGCATGTATGGTATTGCCTTCGCGGACATAGGCCAGGATCGCGAAACGCCCTGCATCACTGGATTGCGCGGCCCCTTCGCGAACGGCGGCGATATCGGATTGGCAGGTGGACAGCGCGGCGCGGTCGCGGACCTCCACGATATGGAACGGTGTGCCCAGACCGCATTCGACAGGCGGGTGGGTCTGCGTGACGATCTGCGCTGGATCCAGCCCAAGCGCACGGGCAATCAGGGCCAGAGGCGGCGTGCCCAGGCGATCTAGCGGTGCCGCGGTTGTAAACGATGCATTTGCCCCTTCGAATGTGCAGCGGATCGGACCGACCCCGAGTGCCAGAACAAGCGCGCCCCGGTGACCGCGATCGCGCAGTGCGATCGCGGTGCCGATGGTGGGATGGCCTGCAAACTGCAATTCGTTGCGCGGCGTGAAAATGCGCATCCGCGCGTCGCAGTCCGCTCTTTGCGGCGGCAGGACAAACGTCGTTTCGGAAAAGTTGAACTCGGCCGCGATCCACTGGAATTGCGCGGGGTCCATACTGCTGGCGTCCGGAAATACCGCCAGCTGGTTGCCGCCGAAGGGCGTATCGGTGAACACGTCATAGACCAGATAATCCGTCATCGTCTCTCCTGCAGCGCGGGGTCGGGGGTGTTTTCAGCCGACCATGCCCGAACGTCCAAAGAGTCGCTACGAAAGAATCGACCCGTCACGTTATGTCCGGTGCGCCGCATTGTGCGATACGGATCGGAAACGGCGGATCGGCCAATCCGGCTTTGGCAGCGCCAGCCAGGTGCCCCCCAAGGCGCGCAGACCCGCACCGCTGCCCAGTTTGAAAAGCGCCAGACCGGGCGCATTCACCGTATCGACATCGCCAAGGTCCAGACGCGCATAGCCGCACCCGGCATAGCGGATCATGGCATGATGCAGGATCAGGTGATGCGCCGACGCCGCGCGCCCGTCTTCGTCCGACCAGCCGATGTGATAGGTCGCGGCGGGCGGGTGGTTCAGAAACAGCATCGCCGCAACAGGTCTGCCGCGATGCGCGATGCTGAAGACGGTGGCTGCATCGGGCGCGGTCGCCGCATAGGCTTGTGTGAGTGTGTGCGGATACCCGCGAAAACCCTTGCTCCGTTGCTGCGCGGCATCCTGTTGCAAAAGCCAGCCGTGCCGGTCCGGGCAGAATGGTGCGTGTTTCACCTGCATGCCGCTGCCCTGCGCCCGCCGCAGGCGATTGCGCCACTTGGCCTGCATGTGGGCAGCAGAGTCGGGAACTGTCAGGGCGACCTCTGCCACGGAGCGGGCGGTCATGATCTGTCGATATCCGGCGGCATGCAGGGCACAGGCATCCGCTGCGTATTCGGCATTGATCACCTGCACGCCCGCGCGACGGAGCAGATGAAAGCGGTCCGGCGCAGGCAACGCCGGGTCAGAATGAGGACCACGGGAGACGACGCGCAGGGAGCCGAACAAGCCGAATTTCCGGTGCAGGACCGTCACGTCCAGCCCGGCAATGTCGATCCGTGTAGCGTGACCACCCAAGGCAGTCACGGCGCGTGCAAATCGGGGGTGCTGCTGGAGGGGGCAGGGCAATTTCATGGCAGCCGTTAAGGCATTGGAAACCTAAGGTCGGGTAAACACCAACGTATGAAACCAGCCGCCACAGTCCACGGCCGGCACGCAGCCCCCGCACGGTTGACAGGTCTTGGGCTGACGCTGCTGGCGCTTGCCATCAGCCTGCCGGCTGGGGTGTTGATCTATCTGGTCAGTCTTTTGATCTGACAGGCTCAGCCCAGTTGCACCAGCGCGTGCCGCTTCTTGCCCGCCGACAGCTTCACCGGTTGCGCCAGCGCCGCTGCGTCCAGCATCAGCCCGGCATCGGTCAGCGGCGCGTCGTTCATGCGCGCGCCGTTCTCCGCAATCAGACGCTTGGCCTCCTTGCCGCTGCCCGCCAGCCCCGATTTCACCAGCGCCTGCACGATGGACATGCCGTCGCCGAGGTCTGCCGCACTCACCGTCAAGGTCGGCAAGTCGTCGCCGACACCACCCTTTTCGAACACCTCTTTCGCCGTCTTTTCAGCGGCTTCCGCGGCGTCCTTGCCATGCAGCAGCGCCGTCACCTCGTTGGCGAGGATCACCTTTGCTGCGTTTATCTCGGACCCTTCCAGCGCGCCCAGACGATCACATTCTTCCACCGGAAGTTCTGTGAAAATTTTCAGAAACTTGCCCGTGTCCGCATCCGTCGTATTGCGCCAGAACTGCCAGAATTCGTAAGGGCTCAGCATGTCGCCGTTCAGCCAGATCGCACCGCCCTGAGACTTGCCCATCTTGCGACCGTCGCTGGTGGTCAACAGCGGCGTGGTCAGCCCATAGATTTCCTGATCCAGCACCCGGCGCGTCAGGTCGATGCCGTTCACGATATTGCCCCACTGATCGGACCCGCCCATCTGCAGCAGGCAGCCGTAACGCCGGTTCAGTTCCAGAAAATCGTAGGCCTGCAGGATCATGTAGTTGAATTCCAGAAACGACAGCGATTGCTCGCGGTCCAGCCGCGATTTCACGCTTTCGAACGACAGCATCCGGTTGACCGAAAAATGCCGTCCGATGTCGCGCAGGAACGCCAGGTAGTTCAGCCCGTCCAGCCATTCTGCGTTGTTGAGCATCAGCGCGTCGGTGGATGCCTCGCCGTAATCAAGGTATTTCGCAAAAACCTGCTGCATCCCGTCGATATTGGCCTGGATCGCGGCATCGTCGAGCAGTGGCCGTTCGTCCGCGCGGAACGACGGATCGCCCACCTTGGTCGTGCCCCCCCCCATCAGCGTGATCGGCTTGTGGCCGCATTTCTGCAGCCAGCGCAGCACCATGATGTTCATCAGGTGGCCCACGTGCAGCGATTTCGCGGTCGCGTCATAGCCGATATAGGCCGGCACCACGTCGCGCGAAAACGCCTCGTCCAGCCCCTGATAGTCGGTGCAGTCGGCCAGAAAGCCACGCTCCATCATGATGGCGATAAAGTCGGACTTGGGGTGGTAGGTCATGGCTTGTTCCCGGCATGTGGTCAGTGCAGTCTATAGCCATGCAAAAGCACGAAAGAAAGACCATCCCGGACAGCGGTGCGGTGGCCGTCGCGGGGGCGATGTCGGGCACCTCGCTCGATGGTGTGGACGCGGCCCAGATCGTGACGGACGGGCACCGGATTGTCGCGTTCGGTCCGTCGACCTATCGCGCCTATACGGATGCCGAACGTGGCGCTTTGCGCGGCGCTTTGGGCCGCTGGCCCGGTGAGGATCTGGCCGATGTCGCCGAGCTGATCGAGACGGTGCATGCGCAAGTGCTGTCCGGGTTTCCCGACGCGGCACTCATCGGCTTTCACGGGCAGACGCTGGCGCACGATCCCGACGCCGGGCGCACGCATCAATGCGGCGACGGTGCCGTACTCGCGGACGTGCTGGGCAAACCCGTGGTCTGGGATTTACGCACGGCGGATATGCAGATGGGCGGGCAGGGCGCGCCGCTGGCCCCCTTCTATCACTTCGCGCTGGCCAAATGGATGCAGGCCGACGCACCGCTGGCCTTCCTCAATCTGGGCGGCGTCGGCAACCTGACGTGGGTGGACCCCCGCCAACCCGCACCGGAGACCGAAGGCGCATTGCTGGCCTTCGACACAGGCCCCGCAAACGCGCCGATCAACGACCTGATGCAGGCGCGACTGGGTGCCAGACACGACGCGCACGGCGCACTAGCGGCTGCGGGCACGGTGCAGGGCGATATCGTGCAGGACTTCCTGCAACATCGCTATTTCCACCGGATGCCGCCCAAATCGCTGGACCGCGACGCCTTTACCGGTCTGACCGCCGCTGTGCAGGACTTGAGCGATGCCGATGCCGCGGCAACCCTGACAGCTGCCGCTGCACAAAGCGTCGCGCGGGCGATGGAGCACTGCCCCACACCACCCGCGCGCCTGTTGGTCACGGGTGGCGGGCGCAAAAACCCCACGCTGATGGCGATGCTCGCCGCCGCCGTCGATTGCCCGGTGGTTTCGGTTGAGGATGCAGGCCTCGACGGCGACATGCTGGAAGCGCAGGCCTTTGCGTTCCTTGCCGTCCGGGTGGCACGCGGATTGCCGACGTCCTGCCCCGGCACGACCGGCGTGCGGGCGGCGGTGGGCGGGGGCACGATCAGCACACCGCAACAGGGCTGAAATCTCCGCTGCGCGCCCTTCTTCTTTTGGTCGAAAATACCTTGCAGGGGTGCGGGGATGCAAAATCCCCGCTTGGCCCGGCAGGGCCAAATCACGAAAAATGACTTGCGGCGCAGCCGCTCCGCAAGGTCAGGCCCGGTCAGACCGGCAGGTGAATGTTGAACCGTTTGCGCAGGGCGGCGTCGAGCCGGGGGTCGAACCGGGCGGGTGAGGGCTGGGACAATATCTCGTCCTTGCGCCGGGTCACCTCCCGCAGCAGGTCCGGCTTGCCTTTTTCGTCCCATTCCTTGGGCGATGTGCGGTCGGCGACGACGGGATAGACATATTCGGTTTCCATCAGCCCCAGCGTCTGGTCGGAGCCGAGGTAATGCCCCGGCCCTCCCAGACAGACCGCGCGCATCGTCTCCAGCCCCAGCGTTTCATCGTTCACCTCGATCCCGCGCACGCAGCGCATCGCCTGTCCCAGCAGATCGTCGCCGAGGATCAGCGATTCCATGCAGAACCCCAGCAGCGAGGCGTGCATGCCTGCCGCCTCGTACACCATGTTCAGGCCCGACAGCCCGGCCATGACGTTGGAACACATCTGTTCCCATCCCGCCTGCATGTCCGGCAATTTCGCGTCCGCGATCCCCGCCGCGGCCCCGCCGGGGAGGCTATAAAACCGGTGCATCTGCGCACAGCCCGCCGTCAGCAGCGCCTGTTCGCCCGATCCGCCCGACATGGCACCGGTGCGCAGGTCCGAAACGAAAGGCCAGGTGCCGAAGATCGCCGGATGCCCGGGTGCGATGGCGTTGACGTAGACCACACCGGCCAGACATTCGGCCACCGCCTGCACGATGGCACCCGCGATGGGGGCGGGGGCGGTGGCCCCGGCTTGCCCCGCAGACAGCAACAGCACGGGCATTCCGGCGGTGATGCAGGCTTCCATCACCAGACAGCTTTCGGTGGCGAACTTCATCGGCGGGACGACGAAGCAGTTGGAATTGCTCACGAAGGGCCGCGCATGCCAGGCGTCTTCCGATCCCGCGATCATGTGCAGCATCTCCATCGCGTCGCCGACGAAATCGACCTCGGTAAAGGATGTGCCGATATGTTTGTGCGTGCCCGCGACGGTGGCGTAGATCGTGTTGTAGTCCATTTCGCGATTGTCGGGGATGTCGCGGGCCACCATCGGTCGCTGCAGGAAATGCACGTTGTCGAGTTGTTCGACGATCCGGGCCGCATCGTGCAGATCCTGCACCGTGCTTTCGCGGTAGGTGCGCCCGTCGACATCGACCACATGCACCGCCGCACCTGCCGTGCCGAAATGCACCTGTGTGCCGGTCAGGTGTAGATCGTGCTGCGCGGCACGCCCGTGCAGGGTAATGTCGCGGGCCGCCTTGGCCAGCATGTCTTCGACCAGCGCGCGGGGGAACCGCAAACGCCCGTCATCTCCGAGGATGGCCCCGGCGGCCGTCATCACGGCGACGCCCGAGGGCGGCGCGTCGGCCAGCCCGATCTCTTCCAGCGCGGTCAGCGCCGCCTCGTGGATTTGCGCGACCGCCGCGTCGCTCAACGGTTTATACGTGCCGCCGGACATGCCGGGGCGGATCGGGCGTTTGTCCTCGGCGAGCGGTGCCGCCCGCATGGCGTGGCGTGCGGCGCGCCCGCCGGAGCGGGCCGGGCGGGCAACCTTGGGGGTGGCGCGAGTAGTATCAGTCATAGGGATCACCGGAATTGGCAGGGCGCAAGGGACAGGATTCAGCGGGCGACCCCTGCCGGACGTCCGCGCGCAGCACGGCCCCGGCGCGCCCCGATCGTGCGTGCGACGCATATAATGATCGCGTGGTCCATGCACCCTCCCTTGCAGCAGCCCCGCAAGGCCGCGCACACCAATCCTGACAGGTGTCGCTGGGGTGTCTTTCCCGTTTGCGACGGCGTGTCGCATTTGGCACTTGGCGGTGACGGTTCCCCTGCTGAACAGCCGATCCGGCAGAAAGCCGCACATCACGGGCGTGTGTGTTGAACCAAGCGGCCGGGCAAATAGTTAATGGGGCGTCAACATTCATAATGAAACGGAGTTTTCCGATGTCAGCTATGACACATACCCTGCGCGCTCTTGTCATCGCGCTTCCCGCAACCGCCCTTGGTGGCGTCGCTTCTGCAGGCGGACTGGCCGAGCCTGTCGTGCAGCCGGTCATCGCGCCGGTGCCTGCGCCTGTCGTCGCCACCGACCGCGACTGGAGCGGCTTTTACGCGGGTGGTTCGCTCGGCTATGGCCAGCTTGAAGGCACCGGGCTGGGCGACGACTTCAGCGGCACGATCTACAGCGGCCATGCCGGTTACAACTATGACCTGGGGTCCTACGTGATCGGTGCTGAGCTGGAAGGTACCTTCGGCGACATCAGCGACGCGACCTCCGGTCTCGACTTCGAAAACGTGCTGCGCGCCAAGGTCCGTGCGGGTTATGACGCCGGCGCGGTATTGCCCTATGTCACCGGCGGTTACGCACAGGCGACCGTGTCTGCCGGCGGCACGGATATCGACGATGGCGGTTACTTCTACGGTGCCGGTCTGGACTATGCATTCTCTGACAGCATCACCATCGGCGGCGAAGTGCTGCAGCACGAGTTCGAAGACTTCAACGGCGGTGCCGACGTCAGTGCGACGACGGCATCGCTGCGGGTGTCCTATAACTTCTGACGCCCCGCACCGGCCCGTGCGGCGCGCAGGCTACCATTTGCCGGACGCGCCGCCGCCATCCGATTTGCCGCCATCGAAGTCGGGTTTGTCCGATTTCGGTGGCGTTTTCTTTGGGATCGTGAACGCCTCTGCGGTGACGTGCCCGCAGGCACCGCAGGTGGTGCGGACCTCGCCGTCGCCTGTGTGGTCCAGCGTCGCCTCGTTCAGCACGACACGCTCACGGCTCAGTTCCGTCTTGCCGCAGTTCGGGCAGGGGGTGGCGGCGAGCCGGGCCGCCTTCACGCGGCTCCAGCCGATCAGCCCGGCGATCACGGCACCGATGCCGCCCAGCAGATACCACAGCCCGTTGCCACCTTTGGCACCGCCGTCCGTCCCGGTCACGGCGGGGGCGGGGGTGGTTTCATTGCGCACGACGCGGTCGGCGATGGCCGTTGCCCCGGCCTCGATCCCGGCCTCGAAACGTTCTTCCTGAAACTCGGGAATGATCACCTCGGATATCACATCCTGCGCCCGGTTCTGGGCGTCGGCGTCATAGCCTGCACCGGTTTCGATCCGTAACTGCCGGTCGTCGCGGAAGACAAGCAACAGGATGCCATCGCCGTCCTCTGCATCACCCACACCCCATTCGTTGAACAGCGCGGTGGCATATTCCGGCACCGTCATGTCGTTGGCGTAAAAGACGACGGACGACAGCGTCACGATCGTCGCCTCGGCCCCGGTGTCGCGTTCCAGTTCCGACAGGGTTGCGTCGATCCGCGCCTCGGCCTCCTCCGACAGCATGTCGGCGTAGTCGTTCACGGTGGGGCTGACAGGCTCGGGAAAGACCTGTGCAAAGCCCGGGGTGGCGCATCCGATGAAAAGGCAGGCTGCGATAAGCTGGCGCATGGGATTATTCCTTTTGTAATAATCCGTCTACGATATCACCCGAAATCCCTTTGCCAAGTCCGGTAAACGTGCCTTTTTCCAGCATCTCTTCGGTTGCGTCGTGAACTGTCCTGTGCACGGCGCGCGCGAGGGCAGAGCCGAGCGACAGTCGCGCCACGCCCGCCTGTGCATAGTCCTGCACGGTGTAGCCGGTGTATTTTCCGGCGACCAAGGCGTTGACCGGGACCGGAACGGCGGCGCAAAGCCGGGCGAGGTCGTCCATGCTGCGCGGCAGCGGCGCATAGACCGCATCGGCACCGGCCTCGGCAAAGGCGGAGCAGCGGGCGATGGCCTCGTCGATGTCATATTGCCCGATCATGATCCCGTCGGCCCGGGCCGTCAGCACAAAATCGTGCGGCAGCGTGCGGGCGGCGGACGCGGCGGCGCGGATGCGCTCGACGGCGTGCGTGGCGTCATAGGCGGTTTGATCGGGCAGGGCCGTATCCTCGATGCAAATCCCTGCCAAACCGACTTCCGCCGCCAGTCGCACGGTTTCGGCGCAGTCCTGTGGCGCGTCGCCAAAGCCGTTCTCGAAATCGCCCTGCACCGGCAGGCTGGTTGCGGCGACGATTTCCTGCGCATGGGCCAGTGCCTCGTCGCGGGTGATCGTGCCGCCGTCGGGCCGCCCCAGCACATAGGCGTGCGCGGCAGAGGAGGTCGCCAGCGCCTGCGCCCCCATCGCCTGCAGCATGCGCGCGGTGCCCGCGTCCCAGACGTTAGCCATGATGAACGGCTGTCCGGGGACATGCAGTTTGCGGAAGGTTTCGGCGATATGGGTCATGGGATCGGTCCTTTTGCATAGTGTTTTTCGATGGCGATCAGCCGGTCCTTGCGCCACAGACCGCCGCCATAGCCGGTCAGCGCGCCATCGGCCCCCAGCACCCGGTGGCAGGGGATCAGGATCGCGATCTGATTGGCCCCGTTGGCGCGGGCCACGGCGCGCGTGGCGGTGGGGCGGCCGATGTCGCGGGCGATCTGGCCGTAGGTCGTGGTTTGTCCTGCGGGGATGGCCTGCAGATGCTCCCAGACCGACTTGGTGAACGCGCTGCCGGGCGGGGCGAGCGGGACGGTGAAATCTGCGCTTTCGCCCGCAAAGTAGCGCGCAAGTTCCTGTTCGGTCCGTTCCATCGCTGCGGTGCGCCCGATCCCGATCCCCGCCGGATTGGCGATGTGCAACTTGCGCAACGCGGTCGGCAATGCCTTGCGGTCGGCGAATTCCAGAAGATGCAGCGCGTGGGAGTCGGCCACCGCCACCATCGCGCCCAGCGGCGTGTCGATCCAGCCCGCGCGCAGCAGCGCATCGTCGCGGAACGCGTCGGGCGGCACGCCGAGTAATTCGGCAAAGGCGCGGCGAAAGGCGTCGGGGCTGTCAAACTTCGCATCTCGCGCGTTCGGCGCGTCGTAGAGGGCATCGTCAGGGGGCAGATCGAACAACATGAAGCCACCCTAGGCGATTCCCGTCCGCCGCGTCGCCGGTTTTCGGGGAGCGTATGCGCTTTCTCAGGCGGTCAGCGATTGCGCGTAGGCCACGATGCGCCTGATCGCGTCGACATAGGCGTCGTCGGCCACCGTCATCGCAACCCGCACGTGGCCCGCCGCCGCCGTGCCGAAACTCTCCCCCGGCATCACCGCGATCATTTCGGTATCAAGCAGACCTGCCGCGAAATCCTCGCCGCTCAGCCCCGTCGCGCGGATGTCGAGCATTGCATACATCGCCCCGTCCACCGGCACCGCCCGCACCACGTTCTGCCCGGCCAGTGCCTCCAGCGTGAGCGCGCGGCGGCGGGCGAAGGGGGCGGCGATCTCCGCCTCCAGCGCCTCGCCCGCGTCCAGCGCAAAGACCGCCGCGTCCTGAATATACCCCGGCACGCCATAGGTCGTGTGCGTGGCGAGGCCGATCAGAAGGTCGATCATGTGCTCCGGCCCGCAGATCCAACCGACGCGGCTGCCGGTCATGGCGTGGCTCTTCGACATCGACCCCACCACCAGCGTGCGGTCGGCCATGCCGGGCAGGGCGCGGGGCGACAGATGCGCGCCCTGCCAGACCTGCGTGTCGTAAACCTCGTCGGAGATCAGCCAGAGGTCATGCGCGGTGCAGACCTCGGCGATGCCCTCCAGCGTCTGGCGGCTATAGATCACGCCGGTGGGATTGTTTGGTGTGTTGATCAGCAGCGACCGGGCACCGGAGGCCTGCGCCGCGATATCGGACACGACCGGCTGGAATGCGTTTTCGGGCCGCGCGGCAATCGCTATGGGTTCCGCCCCGACACCGCGGATCGTGCCGGGGTAGGTGGCGTAATAGGGGTCGATATAAAGCGCGCGGTCACCGGGATCGCAGGTCGCATGGTGTGCGGCGAAAAGCGCTGACTGCCCGCCGGGGGTGATCACGATGTTGCGCGCCGTCGTGGCCACGCCGGTGCGCGCGGCGATGCGCGCCGCCACCGTTTCGCGCAGCCTGTCCGTCCCCGGCACCGCGGCATAGCCCGTGTGCCCGGCCAGCGCGGCCCGGTGCATGGCCTCCAGGATCGACCGATGGGTGCGGATATCGTGTTCGCCGATCGTCAGTTCGGTGACCGGCTTGCCGGCTTTCACCATCTGGCGCGCGCGGTAGAACAGCCCCCAGCCGTCAGAGCCGCCGCCGGTGATTGTGCTGATGCGATGCGATGCTTTCATGGGGCGCAGCGAAACGGGAAGGCGGTGGCCAAGTCAACCCGAAACGGGCGGCAGGTTGCGCGGACCGGGGCCGTATGCCCCCAGCGTGTCGTCGGGGTTATAGAGGTGGCAGGCCTTCAGGCTGAGGCAGCCGCAGCCGATGCAGCCGTCGAGCTTGTCACGCAACTGTTCCAGCGCGGCGATGCGCGCGTCGATCTTCGCGCGGAACCCGCGCGAAATGCGGGTCCAGTCTGCCTTGGTCGGGGCCTTGTGATCGGGCAGGTGCTTCAGGTGACCCGCCACTTCCGTCAGGGAAAACCCCATGCCGGTCGCGGCCATGGCGAAAGACAGCCGCCGGATGTCATGCCGCCCGTATCGCCGGTGCCCGCCTGCGTTGCGCACGGGGGCGACGATGCCATGGGTTTCGTAAAAGCGGATCGCCGATACGGCCAGCCCAGTGCGTGCGGCTAGATCGCCGATGGTCAGACCCTGTGAGGCGCGTATGGCGGGCATAAAGAAACCTCTTGATCTAAAGTTAACTTGAGGAATGAAAAAGAATTTGCACAGAGAATCAAGAGGAGATTGATCATGTCAAAGCGAGATACCACCCGCTACTGTCTGAGCACACGGCACCTGGCCGCACTGGCCCATGACGGCTTGGGCTGGGGGCACGACCTGGACTGCGGCTGCTTTCACGCCCCCGCCGCACCGCGCAAACCGGGCCTGATCGCCCGCAGCATCCAACGCCTGAAGAAAGGACACTGACCATGGCTTATCTGGAACACGCCAACATCACCGTGAAGGACCCGACCGAAACCGCCGCCCTGTTCCACGACCTGTTCGGCTGGCACACCCGCTGGGAAGGCAAGTCGATGAACGGCAAGGGCTACAGCGTGCATGTGGGTAACGATACCAGCTATGTGGCGCTCTACACCGGGCCGACGGGGACCAATGTGCCGATGCAGGAAGACAGCTATGCCACGCGCGGCGGGCTGAACCACATCGGCGTCGTGGTGGACGATCTGGACGCCACGCTGGCAAAGGTCGAGGGCCGGGGCTACGAGACCCACAGCCATGCGGATTATGAACCGGGCCGCCGGTTTTATTTCTCCGAGGACAACGGCATCGAGATCGAGGTCGTCAGTTATGCCTGACGCTCCGGCAGTGCCGCCTGCGCCTTTTTCGTCAGCGACGCGCGGATGATGTCATAGGATACGCCGATCCGGTGGGCCAGTTCCGCCGGGTCGGCATCCAGCGGCACGGCGACCCAGCTGCGGTGCAGATAGGCGGCCTTGGTCGCGGCCCCTGCGTCGATCAGCATCTGTGCGGTCTCCACGCTGTCGGTCTTGACCGATACGCTGCCACCCATCGCCCCGATGATCGCGAACAGCTTGTCGCCCACCTTCCAGCTGTCGTGGCCTTCGCCCAGCTTGTGGTCGAGCGTCGCGCCGGGCATGTCGGCGCAAATGCGGTTGACTGTCTCGCGGGTCATGCCGCTATGGTGCGGGAAAGCGATCAACGGGGCAAGGCAAATGACGAAATGGGTGGCGCTGCTGCGCGGCGTGAACGTGGGTGGCAAGAACAACGTGCCGATGGAACGGCTGCGTGCTGCTTGCGTCGGCGCCGGGCTGACGGATGTGCAAAGCTATATCCAGTCGGGCAACCTGATCCTGTCCCATGATGGCAGCGCCGATGACGTGGCAGAGGTGCTGCACGGGATCATGACGCGCGAATTCGATGTGGAAGTGCCGATCCTCGTACTTCCCGCCCGCGCGTGGCGGCAAATTCTGGCGAACTGTCCGTTCGCGGAAAGTGCCGGCAACCTTGCGCATGGCTATATCTGTTTCACCCCGCCTGAGATTGAGCGCGCGAAATACGAAGACCTGCGCCTGCCGAGCGAGGAGATACAAGTCACCGACAACGTGCTCTGGCTGCACGCGCCCGATGGCATCGGGCGGTCGAAGCTGGCGGCCAATATCGAAAAGGTCGCCCCCGGCACGATCATGACCGCCCGCAACCTCAACACCATCCGCAAGCTGGCGGAAATGCTGGACGGGTAGGGCGCGGGCTGCTAACAAGCGGGTATGAGAAGCGCCGCAAACATTATTTGTTGCATTATTCCCAGCTGACATCCGTCGCGGGCCGCTTTTTCACGTTTCACAACATGAACGAACACATTAAGCCCGCAGGCGCATTGCCCCCATGCCCGACGCCTTGTGAGGACTTATGACGATCCGACTGCACAACACCAAGACCCGCCGGAAAGAGGATTTCGTGCCTCTCGATCCATCCAACGTGCGGATGTATGTCTGCGGGCCGACGGTGTATGACCGCGCGCATCTGGGCAACGCGCGGCCCGTGGTGGTGTTCGACGTGTTGTACCGTCTGCTGCGGCACACCTATGGCGTGGATCACGTGACCTACGTGCGCAACTTCACGGATGTGGACGACAAGATCAACGCGACAGCACTTGCCCGGAAAGAGGCGGGTGCCGAAGGATCGCTGGAAGAGCTGGTGCGCGAACGCTCGGACGAGACCATCGGCTGGTACCATGCTGATATGGACGCGCTGGGCGCGCTGCGTCCGACGCATGAACCCCGCGCAACGGAATTCGTTGGCCAGATGATCGCGATGACGCAGGCGTTGATCGACAAGGGCCATGCCTATGCCAAGGAGGGCCACGTGCTGTTCCGCGTGCGGTCCTATGCCGACTACGGTGCATTGTCGGGCCGGTCGGTCGACGACATGATCGCGGGCGCGCGGGTAGAGGTGGCACCCTTCAAGGAAGATCCGATGGATTTCGTCCTGTGGAAACCTTCCACCGACGATTTGCCGGGCTGGGACAGCCCATGGGGCCGGGGCCGCCCCGGCTGGCACATCGAATGCTCCGCCATGGCCGCCGAATTGTTGGGCGAGGCGTTCGACATCCACGGTGGCGGCAACGACCTGCAATTTCCCCACCACGAGAACGAGATCGCGCAATCCGCCTGCATGGGCCACGGCTTCGCCAACGTCTGGCTGCACAACGAGATGCTGCAGGTCGAGGGCAAGAAGATGTCCAAGTCTCTGGGCAATTTCTTCACCGTCCGCGATCTGCTGGATCAGGGCGTGCCGGGCGAGGTGATCCGCTTCGTGATGCTGTCCACGCACTACCGCAAGCCGATGGACTGGACAGAGAAGAAGCGCGCGGAGGCGGAAAGGACTTTGCTTAAATGGCGAAGCCTTGCTTTGGGAGAAGGTGATTCTGTGCCCCCGGATGAGGGCGTAGTTGCAGCGCTGAAGGATGACCTGAATACCCACCTTGCACTGACCCGCTTAAACGCGTTGGCGCACAAGCTCGAAAAGACCCAATATCAGGAAGATACTAATCTGTTGGGGCGGTTTGTGTCTTCGGCGAATATGCTTGGATTGCTATTCGATGAATGGCGAGGTGGCTATCCCACGTTAGACAAAGCAGCCGCAGAGTACATCGAAATGAGCGGAGACGATACACTGATAGTTGCGCTGCTAGAAGCCCGATCCTTGGCAAAATCCAACAAGGACTGGGACAAAGCTGACACGATAAGAAATGCGTTGTTGGCTGCCGGCATTGAAACCACCGACACGCAGCTTGGCACGACATGGAAACGCATCGGCACTTACGACCCATCTAAGCTGGAGGGGTTGCTATGATAACTCAGAGCAACACAGGACAGCCCCCGACCGCGGGTGGGGGGGAAGCCCCCGCCCTGGGGGGCGGTCGGGGGCTGTCCGGCGATGCCGGACGAGACTTCGATAGGCAAGGCCCGCCTATCGAGGACAGGTCTGAACCGTCTCGGAAGCTGTCGAGGCTGGTTTCAACAGTCCAGGCGCTGTCCGGCGATGCCGGACGGGACCTGTCGACGGAGGTTAGCCCATGACCCGCGAACGCCTCTACCTCTATGACACCACCCTGCGCGACGGGCAGCAGACGCAGGGCGTCCAGTTCTCGACCTCCGAAAAGCAACGCATCGCGAAGATGCTCGACGACCTTGGCGTCGACTACATCGAGGGTGGCTGGCCCGGTGCGAACCCCACTGACAGCGACTTCTTCGACGCGGCCCCGGACACCCGCGCCACCATGACGGCCTTCGGCATGACCAAACGCGCCGGCCGGTCGGCGGAGAACGATGATGTGCTGGCCGCCGTGGTGAACGCCAATACCTCCGCCGTCTGCCTTGTCGGCAAATCCAGCGCCTTTCACGTGACCGACGCGTTGGGCATCACGCTGGAGGAGAACACCGAGAACCTCTCCGCCAGTTTCGCCTACCTGAAATCCCAGAACCGCGAGCCGCTGTTCGACGCGGAACATTTCTTCGACGGCTACAAGGCCGACCGCGACTACGCGCTGAAAGCCGTTCACGCCGCCCACGATGCAGGTGCGCGCTGGATCGTGCTCTGCGATACCAACGGCGGCACGCTGCCCGACGAGATCGCCCGCATCGTGGGCGAGGTGATCGACAGCGGTATCCCCGGCGACAACCTCGGAATCCACACCCACAACGACACCGAAAACGCCGTCGCCGGATCGCTCGCCGCCGTCATGGCGGGCGCGCGCCAGATCCAGGGCACGCTGAACGGGCTGGGCGAACGTTGCGGCAATGCGAACCTGACGTCGATCATCCCGACGCTGCTGCTGAAGGAACCCTACGCCAGCCGGTTCGAAACCGGGGTGACGATGGAAGCCTTGCAAAACCTGCGCAAAATCAGCCGCACGCTCGACGACATCCTCAATTCCGTGCCGCGCAGGCAGGCGGCCTATGTCGGGTCCAGCGCTTTTGCCCACAAGGCGGGGCTGCACGCCAGCGCGATCCTCAAGGACCCTACGACCTACGAACACGTGGACCCTGCCAACGTTGGCAACACGCGCATCGTGCCGATGTCCAACCAGGCGGGCCAATCCAACCTGCGCAAACGGCTGGCCGACGCGGGGCTTGAGGTGGAAAAGTGCAATCCCGCGCTGCCCCGTATCCTCGACCGGATCAAGGAGCAGGAGGCGCGCGGCTATTCCTACGACACCGCACAGGCCAGTTTCGAATTGTTGGCGCGCGACGAGCTGGGGCTCTTGCCCGAGTTTTTCGAGGTCAAGCGCTACCGTGTCACGGTCGAACGCCGCCGCAACAAGCGCGGAAAGATGGTATCGCTGTCCGAGGCGGTCGTCGTGGTGAAGATCGCGGGCGAAAAGGTGCTGAACGTGTCCGAATCCATCGGCCCGGACGGATCGGACCGCGGCCCTGTCAACGCGCTGAGCCGTGCCTTGGCCAAGGATCTGGGCCCTTACTCCGCGATCATCGAGGATATGAAGCTGGTCGACTTCAAGGTCCGCATCACCGACGGCGGGACCGAGGCCGTGACCCGCGTGATCATCGACAGCGAAGATGGGCAGGGTCGGTCGTGGTCCACCGTGGGCGTGTCGGCCAACATCGTCGATGCGTCCTTCGATGCGCTGCTGGATGCGATCAAATGGAAGCTGGTGCGCGACGGGGCAGAGGCCAGACTTTGAGTATTTATTGCAATCAAGTCGTGAAGAAATTGGTCCAGTGGACCAATTTTAGACGCAGATGATGCGTACATGAGCATCGCTGCCTGCGCCGCACTTGTCCGCACCGGCGATCCTGACCGGTTCGCCGCAACCATGACCGCACCGCCCGACAGGCGCGGGCCGCTCTTCGCGCTTTATGCGCTCAACCTCGAAGTGGCGAAGGCGCCGTGGATCACGCAGGAACCGATGATCGCCGAGATGCGCCTGCAATGGTGGCGCGACGTGGTGGAAGAGATCGCCGCAGGCAAGCCCGCGCGGGCGCATGAGGTGGCGGGACCGTTGGCGGACGTGATGCGTGAGTATGACCTGCCAGCGGAAACGCTCGACCGGATGATCGCCGCGCGGCGCTGGGATATTTACAAGGATGCGTTCGCCGATCAGGCCCACCTCGACGATTATATCGACCGGACGGCGGGCGATCTGATGTGGCTGTCGGCCATGACCTTCGGCGCATCAGACCAGTACGAGGCGGCGGTGCGCGACGTGGCCTATGGCGCGGGCATCGCGGCCTTTTTGCGGGCGGTCCCGGCCTATGTGGAAAGCGGTCGGGTTCCGCTGCTCGACGGGCGCGACCGCGGTGTGCAGATGTTGGCGCAGAGCGCCCGTGACCGGTTGCGCCGCGCGCGCGGCACCGATTTCCGCGTGTCCACGCCCGCGATCCGCACCGCCTGGCAGGCCGACGCGATCCTGACGCAGGCGATCCGCGATCCGGGGCGCGTGGGTGACGGCACACTGGGCCTGTCGGAATTCCGCAAGCGCGGGTCGCTGTTGGTCAAGGCCGTGACCGGCGGCTGGTGATCTATATCGCTGGCGTGGGCCTGCGCATCATCAGCCATGTCAGCGCACCGCCCGCCAGCACCAGGAACGGCACCATGGCGAGGTTGACGGCCGTCCAGCCCTGCACGGCGTCGCCGCCCGAACAGTTCATCAATCCGCCCGATGCCAGCGACGCGATGGTGACGCAACCGAAGACGATCATGTCGTTCATGCCCTGCACCACACCACGCTCCTGCGGACCATGCGCGCCGGCCAGCATCGACGTGGCCCCGATGAAACCGAAGTTCCAGCCAAGCCCAAGCAGGATCAACCCGGCGTAAAAGCTGAGCAACGACGGCGCGGTCTCGTCCGCAAGCTGCACACCCAGCAAGGCCGCGACACCGGCAGCGGCCAGAATCGCAAGGCCCAGGGCGACGATGCGCTCCACGCCGAAGCGCGCGATCAGATGGCCGGTAAAGAACGAGGGCGCGAACATCGCGACCACGTGCGCCGACACGATGTCGTTGGCGTTGTTCTTGGTATAGCCGCAGCCGACGACGGCCAGCGGTGTCGACGTCATCACGAGGTTCATCAGCGCGTAGGACACCATCGCGCAGATGATCGCCACGACGATACGCGGGTCGCGCAGCAGCTCTGCCTTGCTGCGGGTCGCGGCGGCGCTCACGGGGGCAGGCTCGCGCCGTGTGCCCTTGGGCAGTTTCAGGCCGAAGAACAGCAGCATGCCCACAAGGTTCAGCGCGGCCACGGCCAGATAGCTGCCCATGAACGGCACGGCGAATGCATCCTGCACCAGCTTGTTGAGCTGCGGCCCGAAGACCGCAGACAACAGCCCACCCGCCATCACATAGGAGATCGCCTTGGGCCGGAAGGCATCGCTGGCCTGATCGGTGGCGGCAAAGCGGTAGAATCCCTGCGCCGACATATAGATGCCTGTGAGGTAGGATCCCGCCAGCAGGATCGGGAACGACCCGACGGACAGCCCGTAGGCCGCGACCAGCGCACCGACGGCGCCGCCGATCGCCCCGATGAAAAAGCCCAGTTGCCGCCCGTGGCGCTGCATCAGCGGGCTGATCCAGGGGGCCGTGGTCATCGAGCCGAAGACGATGAAGCTGATTGGCAGCGTCGCGAGGCAAGGATTGGACGACAGCATGCTGCCCGCCAGCCCGCCGATCACGAAGATCATCGGCATCTGCGCGCCGAGAATCGCTTGTGCGGCGACGAGAACGGCGACATTGCGCCGGGCGAGGGCATCGTTTGGCTGGGTCATGACAGCATCGCTAGACCTGTTGCGGCGCAGGCGCAATGGCTGGTAGGACGGACCGGTCGCCGGATCAGTGCGGCTTCGTCACTGTGGCTGGTCCGCGCGGTCGATCAAATGGGCAAACGACCCCGACACACGTCCATTCACCAGTCCCATCGAGGCGAGGGTGCGTCCTGTGGCATCCTCGGCCCGAAACAACGGTGTCCCAGCGGCGCGGATGGTCGTGGCGTAGTGAAATTCATGCGCCATCCAGTTCCCCGCCATCGACCCGGTCGCTGCGCTGACACGGCGGTATCCCAGATGAAGGCGGCGCGTCGCGAAGGACGTGTCGAGCGACAGCAGGCCGGCCATTTGATGGGTTCCGCCATCGGCGTCCTGAAGTGTTTCGCCCAGCACCATATAGCCGCCACATTCACCATAAATGTCAGTGGATTGTACGGCATTCCTCAGGCTTTGCATGAAGATGTTGTTGCCCGCGATGCGGCCTGCTTGCAGTTCCGGGTAACCGCCGGGCAGAAACACCAGATCGCAATTCGGCACGGGATCGTCTGCGAGTGGCGAGAAGGTCACGATTTCGCTGCCGCCCATGCGCCAGTCGGCCAGCAGATGCGGATAGGCGAAGGCGAAGGCGTCGTCCTGCGCCACGGCGATCCGGTTGTAGGGCATCGGCATCGCGCGGTGCGTTTCGTCAGGGGCGATGGGCGCTGTAGGCAGGGCGGTGAGGTCCACGTGGTGTGCGACCAGATCGGCGACAGCGTCGAGCCATTCGTCGAGGTCGGATCGCTCGGATGCCTGCACCAGACCAAGATGGCGTGAAGGATGCGCCAGGTCGGCGCGGCGCGGGATCGCACCGATCACGGGCAAATGCGCTGGAAAATGCCGGCGCAGCATCGCGGCGTGACGGTCGTTGGCGACCTTGTTCAGGATCACGCCTGCGACCTGCACATCCGCCCGATGTGCCGCGAAGCCTTCGGCAATTGCAGCGGCGCTCTGCCCCATGCCAGACCCGTCGATGACGAGGACCACCGGCACCCCGAGGATTGCGGCGACATCGGCGGCGGAGCCTTTGCCGTCAGGCGGCGCGCCGTCGAAAAGGCCCATCGCACCCTCGACCACCAGAAGCCCGTCACCCTGCGCCAAAGCGCGGATGCGGGCGGGCGACATGGCCCAGGCGTCGAGATTGAAACAGGCCTGCCCGCAAGCGGCCTCGTGAAAGCGCGGGTCGATGTAGTCGGGGCCGGATTTGGCACCGCGCACCGCCCCGCGCCGCGACAGGGCACGCAGCAGGCCGAGCGTGATCGTGGTTTTGCCGGAGCCGGAAGACGGAGCCGCGATCAGCAGCCCGTGGCCGTCGGTCATGCGCTTTCGGCGGGGCGGCCGCGCCCCAATGGGTCGAGGTCGCGGGGCGACTCACCCGCCGCCATGCCCTGCCAGTCCAGCACCTGCCGCATCAGAACGGACCGCCCGACGCATATGATCGCGGGCGGCTCCAGACCCGCGGTGGTGATGTCGTCCACGATTGTCCCGAGCGTGGTTTCCAGTACAGTTTGGTCCGCTGTCGTGGCCGTCGTGACGACTGCCACCGGTTCCGATGCGGGCCGTCCGGCGGCCAGCAGTTGGTTCGTGATATGGGCGATGTGTTTCATCCCCATGTAGATCACGATCACCTGCGATCCCCTTGAAATCGCCTGCCAATCCAGCGAACCCGTCGCGTTACCGCTCTGGTCGTGGCCGGTCACGAAGGTGACCGATTGGTTCACGTCGCGGTGCGTCACCGGGATGCCGGCATAGGCCAGCCCGCCGATGCCTGCCGAGATACCCGGAATGATGCGGATCGGGACGCCATGCTGCACCAGCGTCTGCGCCTCTTCCCCGCCGCGCCCGAAAACGAACGGGTCGCCGCCTTTCAGGCGCAGCACGCGTTTGCCAGCGCGGGCAAGATCGACCAGCCGCAGCGAAATATCGCGCTGTTTCGCAGATGGTTTGCCGCCGCGCTTGCCCGCGTAGATAGGTTCGGCCTGTGGTGCACAGTCCAGGATCGTCTCCTGCACCAGCGCGTCATAGATCACGACGTCGGCCTGCCGCAGCGCGTTCAGCGCGTGCAGCGTCAGCAGCCCCGGATCGCCGGGACCGGCCCCGCAAAGCCAGACCCATCCGGGTTCGAGCCGGGGCCAGTCGTGCTGCGGGAGGGTAAGCGAAGTCGTCATGCCGTGGTTATGCCGTGAAAGCGCCGCGCCGAAAAGGTGGCAAACGACGCGCGTTTGCGCATTGGCGGCATTGCGGGCCGTGCCTATAGTCCGGCCATGACACGCAAGCCAGCGACCGATCTGCGCCGGGGATGGACCACGGGTGCCTGTGCCACCGCCGCCGTCAAGGCCGCGTTGCAGCGGCTGTGGACCGGTGCCTTTCCCGCCGAGGTGGGGATCGTGCTGCCACGCGGCGAGACGCCGATTTTTCCGCTGGCCCACGCCGATGCCGACGAAAACTGGGCCGAGGTGGGCATCACCAAGGATGCGGGCGACGACCCGGACGTCACCCATGGTGCGCTGATCATCGCGCGGGTGGCGCGGTCGGCGGGCGGTGTGACATTTCACGCGGGCGAGGGCGTCGGCACGGTCACCAAGCCGGGCCTGCCGATCCCGGTGGGCGATCCCGCGATCAACCCGGTGCCGCGCGATATGATGCGCGCGGTTGTGTGGGAGATGGCGGGCCGGTATGGCCAGCAGCCCGACATCGCGATCACGATTTCGGTCCCCGGCGGCGCGGAGATCGCTACGAAAACATGGAACCCGCGGCTGGGGATCAAGGGCGGGCTGTCGATTCTCGGCACCACAGGGGTCGTGCGGCCATTCTCCTGTGCCGCCTGGATCGCGTCGATCCATCGCGGCATCGACGTGGCGCGCGCCGACGGGCTGACCCATGTGGCGGGATGCACGGGTGCCACGTCGGAACGAGTGGTGCAGGAGCTTTATGCGCTGCCGGATCACGCGATGCTGGACATGGGCGATTTTGCGGGCGGGATGCTGAAGTATCTCGGCCGTCACCCGGTGGCGCATGTCACGATCGGCGGCGGTATCGGCAAGCTGACCAAACTGGCACAGGGCGCGGTCGATTTGCATTCCTTGCGATCACAGGTTGATTTTGCGGGTCTCGCGCAGATGATGGGCGACGACAGGCTAGCCGCGGCCAACACGGCGCTGGAGGCCTTTGCGCTGGCGGGGCCGCCGCTGGCGCAGAAGATTGCCGACCGCGCGCTGGCGCGGCTGAACGACGGATACGGGGAACGGATGACATTCGACGTGGTCATGATCGATCGGGCAGGCACCATCCTGGCGAGGGCCGGACAATGACGGTGCTGGTTCTGGCAGGCACGGGCGAGGCGCGCGCGCTGGTCGATCTGCTGGCACAGGACGGTGTCGACGCGATTGCCTCGCTTGCGGGCGACACCCGCACGCCCGAACCGCTGGCACTGCCCACGCGGGTCGGTGGCTTCGGCGGGATCGAGGGATTTCGCGCCTATGTAAAGGGCGCGGGGATCACCGCGGTGCTGGACGCCACACACCCCTATGCCGCCGCGATCACCAAACGCACCGCAGCCATCTGCGCCGAAGACGGTATCCCCTATTGCCAGTTGCTGCGCCCCGGCTGGACCCCGGAGCCGGGCGACGACTGGACCGAGATCGACAGGGAAGAGGACGCCGCACTCTATATCCACAAGTGGCAGACGGTGTTTCTGGGCACCGGTCGCAAGACGCTCTACCGGTTCAAGAACCTCGAAGGTACGCGGGTGATCTGTCGCCTGATCGACCCGCCGACGGAGCCGTTTCCGTTCGAGGGTGGCGAATTTTTGATCGGCCGCCCGCCATTCTCCGTGAAGCGCGAGACGGAGCTGTTTCGTCTGCTCAACGTCGATTGGCTGATCGTGAAGAACGCGGGCGGCGAGGCCAGCCGGACGAAGCTGACGGCGGCGGGCGATCTGGGGATTCCCGTGCTGATGATCAAGCGCCCGCCGATGCCCGATGCGCCACGGGTGCAAACTGTCGAAGACGCCCGCGCCTGGATCGCCGGCTTGTGACAGAGCGTGTCATTCGCGGCGATGCCTGTGTCGCCGAGGGGGCGGCGTGGCTGGCGGCACGCGATCCGGTGCTGGCGCAGGCACTCGCAGATGTCGGGCCGCTTCCGTTGCGGCTGAAACCTGACGGGTTCGCGGCGCTGCTGAACGCCATCGTGGGCCAGCAGGTCAGTGTCGCCTCCGCTCGCGCGATCTGGGGCCGTGTTTTGGAGGCCGGGCTGGACACGCCGGAGCGGGTCGCGCAGGCTAGTGACGACGATCTGAAGTCCGTAGGGTTGAGCCGCCCGAAGATGAAATACGCGCGGGCGTTGGCAGCGGTGGACATCAACTATGACGCCCTGCGCGCAAAACCCTCCGATCACGTGATCGCCACGCTGGTCACCGTGCCGGGAATCGGCACATGGACCGCGGAAATTTACGCGATGTTCTCGCTCGGGCGGGCGGATGTCTTCGCCCACGGCGATCTGGCCCTGCAAGAGGCGACGCGGATGCTCTACGATCTGCCCGCGCGCCCGACCGAACGGCAGATGCGCACCATCGCCGCCGCGTGGTCTCCCTGGCGATCCGTCGCCGCGCGCATCCTCTGGGCGCATTACGCCGCCAGCAAGGGCCGGGCCGGTGTCATCTGACACGCTTGCAGTCGCGCGGCACCCCAGCTAGCTATCTGCGGGCGAGCATCGGCGACCGGGAGAGCGGGACATGACACGTGCACTACAGGCAGGCCGGCGCGACCCGGCGTCCGGCGACATTCGGGCCGCGGTGATATTTCTGCACGGCTATGGCGCGAACGGAGCCGACCTGCTGGGGCTGGCCGATCCGCTGGAAGAACATATGCCGGATACGCTGTTCCTCGCCCCCGACGCGCCGGAGGCCTGCGCCGGTGCACCCATGGGGTATCAGTGGTTTCCGATCCCCTGGATCGACGGATCGTCGGAGGAGGAATCGCGCGCCGGGCTGGAACGCGCCGCCGACGACCTGAACACCTTTCTCGACGGTGTGATGGTGGACGAGGACCTGTTGCCCGAGCAGGTGATGATCGTCGGCTTTTCGCAAGGCACGATGATGGGTCTGCATGTGCTGCCGCGCCGCGAGGACCCGGTGGCCGGGCTGGTGGCCTTCTCCGGGCGACTGCTGGAGCCGGAATTGCTGGCGGACGAGGCGGTCAGCCGCCCGCCGGTCCTGCTGATCCACGGTGATCAGGACGACGTGGTGCCGCCACAATCGCTGCCACAGGCGGCAGAGGCGCTGCAGGGCGCCGGCTGGAAAGAGGTCTATGCCCACGTCATGAAAGGCACCGGTCACGGGATCGCGCCCGACGGGCTGCAGGTGGCGTTGGCCTTCATGCAGGAGCGGCTGGGGATGCGCGCCTGAGCCTGCCTGCACGCGCGACCCGTATCACTTTGCCGAAAATACTCAAAACAGGCGGCGGCGCAGCCGCCACCACCCGGCGACGTGCGCAGCACGGCGCAAAACCTCTTCGCGAAACCGTCATATTACGGCGCTAGCCGTTGTAGGGCGATGCGAGGCTTGCCCTTTGCCACCCGCTATATATAGTTTTTCGCAAGCGGTCCGGGCGGGGTTCCCGCTCTGGGCCGACAGGCGACAGAGCAGGGATGATTTTGGCTGATGGACGGTGACTTTCGAACCAATTTCGTGCGCGAATCCGGGGCGCTGAAACAGTTTCCGGCGCTGGTGCTGAACGCGGATTATCGCCCGCTGTCCTACTACCCGCTGTCGCTCTGGCCCTGGCAGGACGCGGTGAAGGCGGCCTGGCTTGACCGGGTCGATATCATCGCCGAATACGACGAGGTGGTGCACAGCCCATCGACCGAAATCCGCATCCCGTCGGTCGTGGTTCTGCGCGACTATGTGAAGCCGCAGAAACGCGTGGCCTTCACCCGGTTCAACCTGTTCCTGCGTGATGAATTTCGCTGCCAGTATTGCGGGGCCAAGGGCGATCTGACGTTCGACCACGTCGTGCCGCGCGCGAGTGGTGGTCGGACCAGTTGGGAAAACGTCGTCGCCGCCTGCAGCCCCTGCAACCTGCGCAAAGGGTCGAAGGCGCTGCGCCATTCCGGGCTGACCCTGCGCCGCCCGCCGCGTCAGCCCGCGGCAGAGGCGCTGCGCAACACCGGCCGCAAATTCCCGCCCAACCACCTGCACAAAAGCTGGATCGACTTCCTGTATTGGGACGCCGAACTGGAAGCGTAAGGGATCAGTTGTCGCCCAGCGGGTTCTGCGCCGCTATCCGCACGAGGTCGTAGCTGCGACCACCGGTGGACAGTTCCATCGCGTCGCCGGTCAGGATGATGGTCAGATCGAAGCTGTTGGCTCCGCTTTTGAAGGTGCCGGTCAATCCGTCGCCTGCGCGGCGCAACTGGGTCGGAAATGTCTGGTCGCCGAACACGATCTCGCCCTCGTATGCGCCGTTCCCGCCGAACAGCGTCAGCGTCAGTTCCGGCCCGGCGAAGCTCCCCAGATAGGGATCGGCGGGTGGCAGGCCCAGCGGGTTGACGGCATCGGGCTGCGGTTCGGGGGCGGCTTCGGCCTGCATACCGGTCTCGACGGGCGTGTCGGTTTCGACGGCCGCCGCCGTGTCGCCCAGACTTGGCAGGGCCGGGCCTTCGCTTACGCCGAGGCGGGCGTAGTCGGCGGCCACTTCGGGGAATTCCGCCTCCCACGTGGTCGACCCGTCCGCGATACCCGCTTCCGCCGCGATGAGGCGGGGTGACTTCTCCAGCCCGTCGTCGCCCAGAAAGAAGAACGCCGGGTGCAGACCGAAGCCGGTCAACACGTCGCGGCTGCCCGATTGCAGCACGGCGATGGTGCGGGTGTCGCCGCTTTCCTTCGCCGTCTCGTATTGCAGCGCCGTCACGACCGTGGACAGCATCAGCATTTCGCCCATCGCCTGTTTTTCCGTCGCCGATTGCGTCGCCAGTTGCGACCCGTCGAAGGCCACGCGGATCAGGTCGCGCACGGCGGTGTCCTGTGCGGGTGTCGTCTCCTCGATGCCCTGGATGATCTGGAATGCGACCAGCACGGTGGCGGCGACGATGTCGGCCACGTTGTCGGCGCGCCAGCCGGTGCTGTCGAACCCCTGATCCATGATCTGCTGCTGAAACTCCGGCGTCATCTGCGACAGAAATTCATCGGCTGCGGCAAGGCTGGCCGCATCGCCGCCGGGGGCGAATATGGTGCGGAATTCGTCATGCACCTGCGCGGTCACGTCGGCATCGAAGGTAAAGTCATATTGCGCGGAATCGACCGCCGCCGCATCCGCCGCCGACACGTCGGTCGTGCCGCCTTCACCGAAAAAGGAATCGAAGGCCCCGTTGATCTGGGCGGTGGACCGGTCGGGCGTCGTCTGCGCCGTGGCCTGTGCGGCCAGCAGGCAGGCGAGGGCGGCGACGAGGCTGCGAAGGGGGTGCATGGCCATGATCTTACTCTTCCTTTGGTGTGTAGCGCTGATCGCTGATGATGAAGGAACCGAGTTCATCCTGCATGAAGAAAAGCTGTTCGGAAACACCGTTGTCATAGGTGAAGGTGATGACATTGCCGGTGATGTCATAGGTGCCCTGATCGCTGTCGGAACTTTCGCTGCCCACGCTGGTGCTGGCGATGGCCGTGCTCATCGCGCTCATGAACTGGCTGTCGGTGGAAAAGACGAAGCGGTTGCGGGGCAGAAAGATGTAGTTCCATTCGATATAGGTGTGCGAACAGGATGAATACGGCCCGCAGATGCCGCCGCCGCTGAAATGGTTGGACCAGTAATGCCCCTCCAGCACCGTGCCGGTGGCGGGGGCGACCGGCAGCATCGGTTCGCCGTCGAGGACCGGCGTGCCGCCCTGCAGGGCGAAGGCATAGCTTTCCGGCTCGCCCTCGTATGTGATCACAATCTGGTTGCGCAGCACCTGATAGGTGTCGCAGGCGGGCAGGCTGTTCAGGCGGGTCCGGGTGCAGTCGTCCGCGACACCGGGATCGGGCGCGCCGACATAGACGTAGCCGTCGGGGTGGAAGGTATAGACCACCGGCTCGAATGCGGTGAAGGTACCATTGAACGTGGTTTCGTAGCGAAAGAACCGCCCGCTCAGCGCCTGTGTGCCTGTGGGGCCGGGCGGCGCAGGATCGGGGCCGTATTTCGGCAGGCTGACCGGCGTGCCGCGCCCCTCGCAAACAAGCGCCAGCGCGCTGCTGGAGGATACGAAAGCGCCAAGCGCCCGCCCGTCGCTGACGCTGACCGAAAATTCTCTCAGGCCGGTGCCTTCCTGCTCGGAATAATACGAGGATTCGCCTGCCAGCGGCCCGGTCAGCCAATCGACGGTGCTGCTGGTGGAGTCCATGACCTCCGACAGCGCGTAAAGCCCGGTTTCGTCACCCAGCCGGTAGCCGTATCCGGGCAGAAAGGCGAAGGGCGTCGCGTTCTGCGTCGCGACATCGGTGCAGGTATAGTTGCCCACCTGCGGCGTGATCAGGCGCGCACGGGCGGCCAGCGCCTGATCGGTGGCCCCGGCCTGCGGGCAGTCGTAGCTGGTATAGGTGCCGCCCCGCGCGACATCGGAAATCGACAGGGCCGCGCCGTCCTCGTTGAAGCTGGCGTAGCCGTAGGCGTCGCCGAACGGCCCGCCGAGCCAGGTGAAATCGCCGTCCGCGTCCAGCCCCCAGCGCCCGTCGCCGAACGACGACCGGTAGGTCCCCGGCCCGGTGATCTGCACGATCAGGCTGGCGTGATCGACCGATCCTGTATCCTCGTCATAGCAGCGGTATTCGCCGGGCAGCGGCACCGCGTCAGGGTCGTATCCCGCCACCAGCGCCTCTTGCAGCGGCGTCGCGACGACTGGGGCCAGGGCGATGCCGGGCTGGAGCGGCTGCGGCGTATCCCCATCGTCGATGTAGGCCTGAAAGGTGCGCACCAGCTGCACATCGGCGGCATATTGCGTCAACAGGTTCCATTCGGGTGCGTCCAGCAGCACGGGCAGGTTGCGGCACCAATCGGCCTCCCGCCCCTGCGCCCGGGTGCCGAGGACGGTGACGATTTCGGCGCTGCGTTCCGCCAGCACGGCCCGGAACCCGGCGTCCATGTCCGCCGCCTCATCGGGCCATTGCCACAGGAACTGCGTCGCGTTGACCGCGTGCCAGTTATCGGCGGCGCGTTTGACAAGTGGCGCTGTCTCCGGCGCGGCGTCCCGGCAAAAGGCCAGATTGCCGTCGACGAAGGCCTGAATGTCCAGCAGGGTCAGCGCGGCCGTGGTGACGGCGGCGACATCGACGTCATCGCCGCTCTGCCCCGCCGCAGGGGTCGCCAGCGCAAGAAGCATCGCGCCCGTCGTCAATGTCTTGTGTCTGGACTGCATGACCTCACCCCGCATGTCCATCTTGTGCGTGGGCCGTGCGCTGTCAAAGGCAAAATTCACCGCCCGCCTGCAAACGCCGCGCATCGGCGGAAAGGCGGCTATTTTTGTGCTGCTTCGGCGCTGTCGTGGGCCGCGCCCGCTGCCCGTGCTAGACATGGGCGCGACACGCCGCTAGACGGAACCTGTTTGCGCTAACAGAAGGGGCCGCATCATGGTTTCACGCGTCATTCCGGTCGACGACTTCGACCTTGTGATCTTTGGCGGCACGGGCGATCTGGCCCGGCGCAAGATTCTGCCCGGGCTGTTCCGCCGCTTTCTGGCCGGGCAAATGCCCGAAACCTCGCGTGTCATCGGTGCCGCGCGCTCCGACCTCGACAGCGACGGCTACCGCGACATGGTGCGCGCGGCGATCGCGGAATTCGGCGGCGACGAAAAGGACGATGCCGACGGTCTCGACCGGTTTCTGGCGCAGCTGCACTACGTCGCGGTCGACGCCAAGGGCGAAGGCGGCTGGAAAGAACTGGCCGGGCTGATCCGCGACGGCGTGATCCGTGCGTTTTATTTCTCTGTCGCGCCGTCGCTCTTCGGCGATCTGGCCGAACGGTTGCACCGCCACAAGATCGCCGACCGCAAGAGCAGGATCGTCGTCGAAAAACCCTTTGGCCGTGATCTGGAAAGTGCCGAGGCGCTGAACGAAACGCTGGCCGAACACTTCAAGGAAGCGCAGATCTATCGGATCGACCACTATCTGGGCAAGGAGACGGTTCAGAACCTGATGGCGCTGCGCTTTGGTAACGTGCTGTTCGAACCGCTGTGGAACAATCACTACGTCGATCATATCCAGATCACCGTGGCCGAGACCGTGGGCGTCGGCGGGCGCGGGGCCTACTACGACCGGTCGGGTGCGATGCGGGACATGGTGCAGAACCACCTGATGCAACTCTTGTGCCTGATCGCGATGGAGCCGCCCAGCCAGTTCGGCGCGGACGAGGTGCGCGACGAAAAGCTGAAGGTGATCCGCGCCCTGCAGGACGTGGAACCGCACCATATCGTGCGCGGACAGTATGACGCGGGGCCGGACGGCCCCAGCTACCGCGAAGATGCGGAGAATCCCAAGAGTTTCACCGAGAGCTTCATCGCGATGAAGTGCCATATCAACAACTGGCGGTGGGCCGGCGTGCCGTTCTACATGCGCACCGGCAAGCGGATGAAGGCGCGGGTGTCGGAAATCACCGTGGTGTTCAAGGATCTGGGTCATTCGATCTTCGAGGGCGACACCGCGCGCCACCGCAACATCCTGTCGATCCGCCTACAACCCAACGAGGGGATGGATTTGCAGGTCACGATCAAGGAACCCGGACCGGGCGGTATGCGTCTGATCGACGTCCCGCTCGACATGACGTTCGCGGATGCGCTGGGTGACAGTGCGGCAGAGGTGTCGGACGCCTACGAACGGCTGATCATGGACGTGATCCGGGGCAACCAGACGCTGTTCATGCGTGGTGACGAGGTCGAGGCCGCCTGGGCCTGGACCGACCCGCTGATCGAAGGCTGGGAGGCGCGCAACGACGTGCCGAAAACATATGACGCTGGCTCTGCCGGGCCGGAGGATGCGATGATGCTGATGCACCGCGACGGGCGGCGCTGGCGCGATATCAAAGGATGATGTGATGGACCTCAAGACCTATCCGGACAGCGACATGATGATGATCGAACTGGCCCAGCAATTGGCCGGGCAGATCGAAAACGCGCTTTTCAGCCACGACACCGTGACCCTTGCCGTGCCCGGCGGGACGACGCCCGGGCCCGCGTTCGACGCGCTTTGCGCCGCCGATCTGGACTGGTCTCGCGTCAACGTGATTCTGACCGATGAACGCCGCGTGCCTGTCACGTCCGAGCGGTCGAACGAACGGCTGGTGCGCGAGCGTCTGCTGACCAGTCGCGCGGCGGCGGCGAACTTCATTCGCTATCTGCCCGATGACGACGGGCCGCTGGATGCGATGAACGAAAAGATCGCGGCGCTCTTGCCGCTCAACGTCGTGCTGTTGGGCATGGGCACCGACATGCACACCGCCAGCATCTTTCCCGGCGCGCCGGAACTGGACGAGGCATTGACGACCGATGCACCACTGGTCGCCGTCACGCCCAACGATGGGCTGGAACCGCGCGTGACCCTGTCGATGTCGGCCCTGCGCGGCGCGATGTCGTGCCATGTGCTGATCGTGGGCAATGACAAGAAGGCTGCACTTGAACAAGCGGACGGGCAGGACCCGAAGGTGGCCCCGATTGCGGGCGTCCTGCCCGAAGCGGTCGTGCACTGGGCGGAGAACTAGGCCATGTGGGACAAGCTGAGGGCGCATCACGCCGAAGTCGCCGATCGCCGGTTCGAGACGCTGATCGACGGCGCGCGGGCCGCAGGGTTCGCGGCGCAGGCGGGCGACATGCGGCTGGATTACGCCAAAACCAATATCGACGCCGAGGGGCGCGACCTGCTCTTTGCCCTGCTCGACGACGCGGGTGTGGCGGAAAAGCGTGCGGCGATGTTCGGCGGCGAGACCATCAATGAAACCGAAGGCCGCGCCGTGCTGCATACCGCGTTGCGCAACCTCGACGGCGGGCCGGTGACGGTCGACGGGCAGGACGTGATGCCGGAGGTGCTGGCGACGCTCGACCGGATGGCGGCATTTGCCGATGCCGTGCGGAGCGGCAGCTTTACCGGGCAGAGAGGTGCAATCACCGACGTGGTCAACATCGGCATCGGCGGGTCCGACCTTGGCCCGGCGATGGCGGTGAATGCGCTGGCCCCCTATCACGACGGGCCGCGCTGCCATTTTGTGTCCAACGTGGACCCGGCCGATATCGCGCAGGTGCTGCGGTCCTGCGATCCGGCGACGACACTGGTGATCGTCGCCTCCAAGACCTTCACCACCACCGAGACCATGACCAACGCCCGCACCGCGAAGGCGTGGATGGGCGAAGCCGTCGACGATCCGGCGGCGCAGTTCTGCGCGCTGTCCACATCGGACGAACGCACCGCCGATTTCGGCATTCCCGGCGACCGCGTCTTCGGGTTCGAGGACTGGGTCGGCGGGCGCTATTCCATGTGGGGGCCGATCGGGCTGTCGCTGATGATTGCCATCGGGCCGGACGCCTTCCGCGCCTTCCTGCGCGGCGGGCAGGCGATGGATACGCATTTTCAGGCCGCTGACTGGCACGAAAACCTGCCCGCGATTTTGGCGGTCACGGGTATCTGGCACAACCAGATTTGTGATTACGCCACCCGCGCGGTTCTGCCTTACGACAACAATCTCAACCGCTTGCCGGCCTATCTTCAACAGCTTGAGATGGAAAGCAACGGCAAGGGCGTGTCGATGAACGGCGAAAACCTCGCTGTCCATTCCGGCCCCGTCGTCTGGGGCGAGCCAGGCACGAACGGGCAGCACGCGTTCTACCAGCTGATCCATCAGGGCACCCGTGTGGTGCCGTGTGAATTCCTCGTCGCCGCGCGCGGCCATGACGACGATCTGCACCACCAGCATCAGTTACTCGTCGCCAACTGCCTCGCACAGTCAGAGGCGCTGATGAAGGGCCGTGATCTGGATGAGGCGCGCAGCAAGGTCGCTGATAAATTCGACGGCGACGAACTGGAGCGACAGGCGAAACATCGCGTTTTTCCCGGCAATCGCCCCTCCGTCACCATCAGTTATCCGCAACTGACGCCTTTCGTGCTGGGCCAGATCATCGCGCTTTACGAACATCGCGTGTTTGTCGAGGGCGTCGTGCTGGGCATCAATTCCTACGACCAATGGGGCGTGGAACTGGGCAAGGAACTCGCGACAGCCCTGCAACCGGTAGTCGAAGGCAAGGTATCAGCGGCGGACAAGGACGGATCAACGGCGGCGCAGGTGGATTTTCTGCAGCGCCACGGGTTGTAGCGTTACACCTGCACCGCCCCGTCGCGGTTGATGAACCGCTGGCGCAGATCGTCTGGCAGGGCGCGCTTGGTGTTGTCGGGGTTCAGCATCACGATCACCGCATGGCCGGTCGTCGTCAGCTTGCCGCCCACGAATACGCCGTAGTGCATGGTGAAACTCGAATTGCGCACCTCGACCGTGCGACCGGTCAAAACGTATTCATCGTTCAGTTTTACTTCAGCTTTGAAGTCCAACCCGATGGTGCGTAACACTATTTTCGGCGGCTCGCTGTCGTAGTCGTGCACGCCGTAGTCACGGAAATAATGAATGCGCAGATTTTCGAACCAGCGCAGATAGGCCGCGTTGTTCACATGCGCCAGCACGTCGATTTCGCCGAACCGCACGCGGTCGGCCATGCCGAAGGTCCATGGTTCGGGCACGCCCGCATCGCGCAGGGCTGTAGCGTCGAGCGGGGCGAGAAACTGCATCAGACAGCGGCGGTGACGATGATCTCGACCTTGTAGCCAAGGGTGGCCAGTTTCGCCTCGCCGGTCCAGCGGGCGGGTGCGTGGCCCTCGGCGACCCAGGCATCCCAGACGGCATTCATCTCGGCGAAATCGGCGGCCATGTCAGCGACCCAGATCTGCGTGGTCAGCAGGCGGGTCTTGTCGGTGCCTGCGGCCTCCAGCAGGCGGTCGATCTTTTCAAGGCAGGCCTGCGTCTGTTCGGTGACCGATGCGCCTTCGGCCCCGACTTGCCCCGCCAGATAGACGACGCCGTTATGCACGACGGCCTGGCTCATCCGGGGGCCGGGTGTGATGCGTTTAATCTCTGACATTGGGGGACCTTTCTGCAGGGGAGCGATGGAGCGGGTAACGGGAATCGAACCCGTAACTGAAGCTTGGGAAGCTTTCGTGATACCTTTTCACCATACCCGCATCACACGGTTTGGGATACGCCCGTGCGCGCGAGGCGTCAATCGGGAAACCGTCGTATCAGCCGCGGTCGCGCCGTCGCCTGCGCCCGCCGCCTTCGCCACCGCCGCCCGCATTATGGTTCACGTCGGGCAGTGCTACGATGGAGCGCAGGATCGGGAACGGTTCCACCGCGTTCGGGATGTTGGAAGCGTTGACGAAATGCTCCTGAAACCGGGGTTCGATCGCGGTTTCGATCTTGTGGATATTGCGCACGGTCTGTTCGATCTCGGCGCGGGCGGCAGTGTTGAGCAGGGCGATCCGCGCGCCGGTGCCCGCCGCGTTGCCAGCGGAGGTCACCTTGTCGAGCGGGGCATCGGGGATCATGCCCAGCACCATTGCGTGTTTCGGGCTGATATGGGCGCCGAAGGCACCAGCGAGCACGACGCGGTCCACCTTGTCGACGCCGAATTTGTCCATCAGCAGGCGCGCACCTGAATAAAGCGCCGCCTTTGCCATCTGGATTTCGCGGATATCGCGGTTGGTCACGGTGATGCGCGGCCCGCCCTGAGCAGTGCCGTCATAGACCAGATAGGAATTGGTGCGTCCGTCGGCAAAACAGTTGGGCGATCCGGTCTGTTCGGCGGACCCGATCAGCCCCGGCCCGTCGACGATGCCATGGATGCGCATTTCGGCCACCATCTCGATGATACCGGAGCCGCAGATGCCGGTAACGCCGGAGCGACCGAGGCTGTCGAGAAAGCCGTCCTCGTCCGACCAGACGTCGGAGCCGATGACACGGAAGCGGGGTGTCTTGGTCACGGGATCGATTTCCACCCGTTCGATAGCGCCGGGGGCGGCGCGCTGGCCGGAACTGATCTGCGCGCCTTCAAAGGCGGGGCCGGTGGGGGAAGAGCAGGCCAGCACCTTTTCGGTATTGCCCAGCAGGATTTCCGCGTTGGTGCCGACATCGACGACCAGCACGAGGTCTTCCGAGGTGTCGGGATGTTCCGATAGGGCGACGGCAGCGGCGTCCGCGCCCACATGGCCCGCGATGCAGGGCAGGATGTAGATGCGCGCGGCGGGGTGGATGTTCAGGTCAAGTTCCATCGCGCGCAGCGACAGCGCGTCGGACGTGGCCAGCGCAAAGGGCGCCTGGCCCAGCTCGAACGGGTCGATGCCCAGGAACAGGTGGTGCATGACCGGGTTGCAGACGAAGACGGCATCCATGATCTGCCTGCGGTCGATCCCGGCCTCTGATGCGATATTGACGAAAAGCGCGTTCATCCCCTCACGCACGGCGGCCGTCATTTCCGCAGCCCCGTTCGGGTTCATCATACCGTAGGACACCCGGCTCATCAGGTCTTCGCCAAAGCGGATCTGCGGGTTCATGATACCGGAAGATGCCACGACCGCGCCGGTGTGCAGATCACACAGATGGGCGGCAATGGTTGTAGAACCCAGATCGACGGCGAGGCCATAGATGGAATCTTCGTAATATCCGGGCCAGATGCGCATGATACGCGGGGCGAAAGTGGTATCGCCGTGATGCACGGCGCAGGTCACCTTCCACGCGCCCTTGCGCAGGGCGGGCTGCAGTTTCTGCAACACCCCCAGATCGGCTTCGAGCTGCGGCAACCCCCATTCGGCGCGGAGCGCATCGACGAGGCGCTGCAGATCGCCTGACGGGTCGTGCATGTCGGGCTCCTTCACCTCGACATAGTAAAGTCGGGTGGAGGGGTGCAGCGTGATGTCGCGCACCTCTGCCCGTTTGCGGACCACCTGTTTGTGCACCTGGCTTTCGGGCGGCACGTCGATCACGATGTCGCCCTGCACCTGCGCCTGACAGCCCAGCCTGCGGCCCTTGGGCAGGCCGCGGATGGTATTGTAACGCTCCTCGACCGCGTTCCAGCCGCTGAGCGCGTCGCTTTGCACTGTGACGCCGTGTTTGGAAAATTCACCGTAGGACGGGGTGATCTGACATTTGGAGCAAATCCCGCGTCCGCCGCAGACGCTGTCCAGATCGACGCCAAGCTGGCGCGCGGCGGTCAGAATCGGTGTGCCCACGGCAAAGCGGCCACGCTTGCCGGATGGCGTGAAGATGACGAGGGGGTCCTGGGTCATGGTCTTGTGCCTGTCTCTCTGCGGTGCGGGCCGCAATTTGGGTCACATTACCGGCGGGATGCGCGAAGGAAAGGTCCATTCCCGTCATAATGATGCCGCGTGCGCCATTCAAAGCGTGAGTATATCCACCGACCGCGCGCCCCAGATGTAGACCGCCAGCGGTATCGGCAGAACGGCGATCGCGACCGTCAGCAGGATCGCGGGCCAGCGGAACAGCCGCACGATCCCTGCCAGCATCAGGATGCCGCCGCCGCCGCCGATGGCGAAGGTGCCGGGGATGTTGATCAGCACCGCCAGCATGACATAGCGATAGCGCACGGTCAGGGCGGCCAGCGGGCGCGGCAACCGGGCCTCTAGCCGGGCCAGCCGGTCCTGCGGCGGTGTGGTTTCGATATCGGCGACCAGCAGGCAGGCCCGTTTCATATGCAAGTCGCGGAAAGTGTTGTGAAGGACACGCAATGGCACAAGGCGACCCACCAGAAAGGCAAGCGCAAGCCCCGCGACCGTCGCCAGATAAACGAAGGGGGCGACGGACGCCCCTTGCATCAGCAGCAGCGCCACGCCGACTTCTATGCCCGGCATGAAGGGAATGGCGATCAGCAGCGCGTATCCCACCAGAACCAGAACGAGCAGCGACAGCATCACCGGTTGATCCGCAATCGCGTTCATCGCCCCGACCCGTGACAATAGCCACCCCATCGCGGCATGAAAGACCAGTGCCACGGTGATCAGGATGCAAAGCCGAAGGATCGTGCGCGGCAGCGCGCGCCGCAGCGGCGGCGCGTCGGCGACGGTGGCGGGGTCGACAGGGCGCTCTGCAGTCACCGGCGTTGCGACGTCGGACCGGGGGTGCTGCTGGCGGGAGGTGTCTTTCATCGCCGAACGATGCTGCGGAAATTGCCGCGTCACAAGCGATATCACGACAGTTTGTTCTTTTGGTGCCCGGCGTTTCATGGGATAGGCACGTGCCAAACGCTGCCCTTATCCCGGAGACTTGGAAGAATGGAAATTCGCGAGGCCCTGACATTCGACGACGTGTTGCTGGTGCCGGGCGCATCAAGCGTGTTGCCCTCCACCGCCGACACCGCGACGCAGGTCACGCGGACCATCGCGATGAACATCCCGTTGCTGTCCTCGGCCATGGACACGGTCACCGAAAGCCGTATGGCGATCACGATGGCGCAGGCGGGCGGCATGGGTGTCGTGCACAAGAACCTTGGCGTGGACGAACAGGCCAAGGAAATCCGCCGCGTCAAGCGGTTCGTCTCCGGCACCGTCTATAACCCGATCACGCTCACGCCCGATCAGACCCTGGCGGACGCCAAGGTGCTGATGGACCGCTACCGCGTCACCGGCTTTCCGGTGGTGGGCGAGGGCGGGCGCGTGCTGGGGATCGTGACCAACCGCGACATGCGGTTCGCGCAGGACGATAGCACGCCTGTCAGCGTCATGATGACGTCGGACAATCTGGCGATGCTGCAGGAACCTGCGGACCTCGACGAGGCCCGCTCGCTCATGCAGGCGCGGCGGATCGAAAAGCTGCTGATCACCGATGCCAAGGGCAAGCTGACCGGTCTTCTCACGCTCAAGGACAGCGAACAGGCGGTGCTGAATCCCATCGCCTGCAAAGACAAGCTTGGCCGCCTGCGGGTGGCGGCAGCGACCGGCGTGGGCGACGCGGGGTTCGAGCGGGCGCAGGCGCTGGTGGACGCCGGTGTCGACATGATCGTCATCGACACCGCACACGGGCATTCCGAAGGAGTGGCGCAGGCGGTCGACCGCGTGAAACGCCTGTCCAACGACGTGCAGATCGTCGCGGGCAACATCGCGACGGGCGAGGCCGCGAAGGCACTCATCGGCGCGGGCGCGGATGCGGTCAAGGTCGGCATCGGTCCCGGATCCATCTGCACGACGCGGATGGTCGCGGGCGTGGGCGTGCCGCAGCTCACGGCGATCATGGATTGCGCGGCGGCGGCGGGCGATGTGCCGGTGATCGCCGACGGCGGGATCAAGTTTTCCGGTGATTTCGCCAAAGCCATCGCAGCGGGCGCGTCCTGTGCGATGGTCGGCTCCATGATCGCGGGCACCGATGAAAGCCCGGGCGAGGTGATCTTGTATCAGGGCCGGTCGTTCAAATCCTATCGCGGGATGGGCAGTCTTGGCGCAATGGCACGCGGCTCTGCCGACCGGTATTTCCAGAAGGACGCGGCCAGCGACAAGCTGGTGCCCGAAGGGATCGAAGGGCAGGTGCCCTACAAGGGGTCCGCCAGTGCCGTGGTGCACCAGCTGGTCGGAGGTCTGCGCGCGGCGATGGGCTATACCGGCAACGCCACTGTGCCGGAGATGCGCCGCAACTGCACCTTCGTGAAGATCACCGGCGCGGGGCTGAAGGAAAGCCATGTGCACGACGTGCAGATCACCCGCGAGTCGCCCAATTACCGGATCGGTTAGGTGTTGGGGACGCTGACAGGCCGCCCAAGATGACACCCGCTGCGCGGGTGGCCGCTGCGATTGAGATCATCGACGCCATTCAGGTGGGAACGCCCGCTGAACAGACGCTGACCGGGTGGGCGCGCGGCAGCCGCTTTGCCGGATCGAAGGACCGGGCCGCCGTGCGCGATCATGTCTTCGACGTGCTGCGCCGCAAGGCGTCTCTGTCGGGCGGTGACCCGGCAGCCACCGGTCGCGCGCTGATGATCGCCGAACTGCGGCGTCAGAATGTCCCGCTTGAGACGGTCTTTACCGGTGAAGGCTACGCCCCGGCGGTGCCGACCCCGGCGGAAATTACGGCACATCCAGTGCCGCAGGACCCGTGGGACATCCATGACGTGCCGCAATGGCTCTGGCCTGAATGGGTCAAGAGTCTCGGGCCCGATGCGACGGCGGCAGCCGCCGCTGCGCAGGATCGCGCGCCGCTGTTCCTGCGTGTGAACGCGCGGAAAGGAACGCGCGATACGGCAATCACCACATTGGCCGATGACGGGATCGTGGCGACGCCTCATGACAATGTGTCCACCGCCTTGCGCGTGACCGGAAACCCGCGTCGGGTCAAAACGTCCGCTGCCTATCGCGACGGGCTGGTCGAGGTGCAGGACGCCGCCTCTCAGGCAGCGGTGCTGCGGTTGCAGCCCTATGTCGGCCGTCGTACCCTTGATTTCTGCGCTGGCGGCGGCGGCAAGGCCCTCGCACTGGCCGCCCGGCACGATGCCGCGATCACGGCGCATGACATTTCGGTCGCGCGTATGCAGGACATTGCACCGCGTGCGGACCGCGCCGGGGCTGCGATCACGGTTGCCACCGGCGACAGGCTCAGGGCCGCCGCGCCGTTCGATCTCGTGGTCTGCGACGCGCCCTGTAGCGGCAGCGGCACGTGGCGGCGCAATCCCGATGCCAAATGGCGCCTGACCCGTGACGATCTGACGGAATTTCAAACGACCCAGCTTGCCGTTCTGCAATCGGCGGCGGGGCATGTCGCGCCGGGCGGCGCACTGGCCTACATGACCTGCTCGGTGCTGGAGGCGGAGAACAGCGACACTGTCGCGGCGTTCCAGGCGGTGGCACCGGAGTGGGACTCGCGCGAAACGCTGTCATTGTTGCCGTGCAACAGTTGGGACGGATTCTATCTGAACGTTTTACAGCGACGCATCTAGCAACCTATGATTGTTTCTGGCGCTGTCCGCCGGTCGTTAAGTCATCGTTAACGTCTGTCGGGGTAGTGCTGGGACACATCGGTTACGGGAAATTGGGGTGGCGTCACAGAACGAATCTTCCTCGGTCGCAAACGACGCGCCCGCGCAGCGTCGTCAGCATCTTATGTTGCTGGCACCTGTGCCGTTGCTGGCGGCGGGTGCCGTCTGGGCACCAGGGATCACCGTGCAGCTGGCGCTGCTGGTCTGTGCCGCGATGCTGCTGCTGGCAGGCGTTTTCATCTTTGCGGTGCGGCGGCAGAACGCGACACGCCAGCGCCAACTCGAGGTCGCAGCGGCCCATCTGATCCGCAACGACCTGACCCCCGCTTTCATCGCCGACGCATCCGGCACCGTCGCGGATTGCAATACCGCTGCGCGAAAACGGTTCCCCTGTGATCGCCGGGAAGAGGCGACGGTGGCAGGCCATTTGTCAGCCGTCATCGCGAACCCCGATCCGGTTCTCTATCGACTGCAGAAAAAGGCGCAGGAAAGCCACGCCGCGTCAGAGGATATCGTGACGCGGAGCGGGCAATACCGCCTGTCCGTCACACAGATCGGTGACGGCGGCTTTCTGTGGCGTTTCGACGATCTGACGACGGCGAGCGGGGATGATCGCGTGGCGGGCTCAGCCCTGCCGATGCTGACCGTCGGGTCCAGCGGCGCAGTCCTTTACATAAACGATGCGTTCCGGACGCTGCTGGGCCAACGTCCCAAAACCCTCGCGGACGTCTTTGGCACGGCCAATGTCAAGAATGGCCACAGCTACAGGATCAAGGCCGGGGACAACACGCAAAGCGTTATGGTGGCAGAGGTGCCAGGTCCCGCGGGACGGCGCGAAATCTATGCGTTGCGTGGCGCGGCTGGGCAGGATCAGCCGCGCGAAATTGCCGACGATTGGGACACGATCGAGGACCTGCCCGTGCCTTTGCTGCAGATCGGTGCCGACGGGGTCATACGGGCCGCCAACCGCGAAACCCGTGCGCTGCTGGGGCTGGAAAAACCGGTCGGTCGCCAGATCGGCGACGTGCTCGACGGTCTCGGCCGCCCAATCCGGGACTGGCTGCAGGAGGCGCTGGACGGGCGCGGCGCGCAGGCTTCGGAATTCCTGCGCGGACGGGGTGATTTTCAGGATACCTATGTGCAGGTCTCGCTCAATATCGCGGGCAGCGGTGATGACCGTCACATCGTGGCGGTGCTCAACGACGTGACCGAACTCAAAACTCTCGAAGCGCAATTCGTACAAAGCCAGAAGATGCAGGCCATCGGGCAGCTGGCCGGTGGGGTCGCCCATGACTTCAACAATCTTTTGACCGCGATTTCAGGGCATTGCGATCTGTTGTTACTACGCCACGACCAAGGCGATCAGGACTATGGCGACCTGATCCAGATTCATCAGAACGCCAATCGCGCGGCGAGCCTAGTGGGGCAGTTGCTGGCGTTTTCACGCAAGCAGAACCTGCAGCCCGAAGTGGTCGATCTGCGCGACGCGCTGTCGGATCTGGCGCATCTGCTGAACCGGCTTGTCGGCGAAAAGGTCAAGCTGACGGTGCGCCACGACCCCGACCTTGCCCCGATCAAGGCGGACAAGCGACAGCTGGAGCAGGTGATGATGAACCTGGTCGTCAATGCCCGCGACGCCATGCAGGACGAGGGGGGCGAGATCCGCGTCGCGACGGCGAACCGGACGCTCCTCAAACCGCTGGAACGTGACCGCGCGTTCGTACCGCCCGGCGATTATGTCGAGGTGCAGGTCATCGACCGCGGGCAGGGGATCGCGGCGGAAAAGCTGCCGAAGATATTCGAGCCGTTCTTCACGACCAAACGTCCGGGCGAAGGCACCGGGCTTGGCCTGTCGACGGCTTACGGGATCGTGAAGCAGACCGGTGGCTATATCTTCGCCGACAGCACGCCGGGCGAAGGGACGACCTTTCAACTCCTGTTCCCACGATACTTTCTGCCGGAAACCATCGCGCCGGAGGTAAAGCCCCAGAAGGCGGCACCGCTGACCGGGGCATCCGACGGGGTCGTCCTGTTGGTCGAGGATGAGGCCCCGGTGCGCGCGTTCGCGTCGCGTGCGCTGCGTCTGCGCGGCTACACGGTGCTGGAGGCCGACTGCGCCGAGGCGGCGCTCACGATGCTGTCCGACCCTGATCTGAAGGTGGATATCTTCGTCACGGATGTGATCATGCCCGGCATGGACGGCCCGACCTGGGTGACGGAGGCGCTTGCGCACCGGCCCGACACCAAGGTGATCTTTGTGTCGGGCTATGCCGAAGACGCGTTCCAGAACGGCAAGCCGCAAATCCCGAACTCTATTTTCCTGCCCAAGCCGTTTTCGCTGAGCGATCTCACCCAGACCGTTCAATCGCAACTTCAGTAGTGCACCGCCCGAGTGTGCGAGCGGTTAGCTCCGCTTTCGCATTCGAAATTTAATGGATAGCATATTCTAAACAATAAGATAGGGTGCGAAGTCCATGTGGTTTCCACGGTTCCAGCGTTGGCCGCATATGGGGATGATTGTCCGCAGTCGCATTTAAGTGTCCACATCCTGCGGCGTGTGCGTCGGTGTTCGCGTTTCCGTCACGCGATGCAGCTTCTGGTGGCGGGTGCGATCCAGACTTTGGTGACGAATGCGATCTGGTTTTGGAGGGCAAATACGTCGGAAATTTCCGTGGTGTTTGCGCTCGCCTCAACCGTGATCTGTCATCAACAGAGGCTGCAATGGCACGGTTAGAAAAAAATCGTCAGCAGCCATAATATACTGACCGAAAAGCCGATTGCCCGGGTGTTCGGTTCGATAACCCGCTCTGCGTTCTGCGTTCTGCGTTCTGCGTTCTGCGTTCTGCGTTCTGCGTTCTGCGTTCTGCGTCCTGCATCTCCAGCGGTACGAGCTTATTGGCAAAAACTCGCATCATCAGCAGATGTCGCGCTGCCTGCGACCGGGCGCTACACCCACAAGGCGGTTCAGCCGTCCATCAGTGCGACGAGATGTGCGGCGGAACCCGTCAGGGCCGCGAAGTCGTCTTCGATCACGCTCACCGGGAAATTACCCATGAAACCTGCGAACCGGCCCTTGTCGCGGAAGGCGTCGCCGAAACCGAAGGTGGCGAGGTAGGGCGCGAAGGCGCGCGCGACACCGCCGACGAGGAACACGCCGCCGAAGGGCAATTGGATCAACGACAGGTTACCGCAGACCGTGCCAAGGATGCGGGTGAAGAGCCTTGCCGCCTCTGTCGCGCGGGCATCGTCGCCCGATGCGCAAGAAGCCATGATATCGGCAGCTTTCGCCTCTGCCGGATCGCCGGCTTCCTGCCCGAGAAAGGCATAGACCCGTTCAAGCCCGCGACCGGACAGCACGTCCTCCACCGCAGGAAAGCCATGTGCGGTGGAGACGAACTGGCACAGGCGCAACTCCGCCTCGGTCCGGATCGGCAGGTTGGCGTGACCGCTTTCGGATGGGGTGACGAGGCGGCCCTGTTCGGTATCGAACACCGGTGCCGCGTTGAAACCGGTGCCGACACCGACGACCAGTTTGGCCGCATGCGGTTGCGGTTCGCCACCAGTCAGGATTTCGCGGATGTTGGCGGTGTCGAGGTACCCCAGCGCATGACCTTGGGCCTGCAGGTCGTTGAGGATCGCGACGGTTTCCGCACCGGTCGCCCGTGCGAGAGTCGGCTTGTCGATGGTCCAGTCCAGATTGGTCATGGTGGCGCGACCGTCACGCACCGGCCCGGCCACGGCCACGCAGGCGGCCTTGGGATCGACAGCGTCTTCATCCGAAATATACTGGCGCAAGACCGTTTCGAGGCCCGGAAACTTTGCGTTGGCGTATTTGCGGATGCTTTCAGGCAGCACGCGGCGGCCATCGGCCAGCGCCACACGGGTATTCGTGCCGCCGATATCGGCCACGAGCGAGAGTGTATTGGGCGCATAGGTCATCGGCAGGTCCAGTCTTCAGCGGGCAAGGGCGGATTTGAGCGCGTGATAGGACGCTTTCGGCGTGCGCTTCAAGGTGTCAAAATCGACATGGATCAGACCGAACCGCTTTTCATAGCCGAAGGCCCATTCGTAGTTGTCGAGCAACGACCAGTAAAAGAAGCCTTTCACGTTGGCCCCGTCGGCCATCGCACGGCGGGTCGCACGGATATGGTCGTCGGCGTAGGCGATGCGTTCAGGGTCGTCGACCGCGCCGCCCGTCAGCACGTCGTCCCGCGCCATGCCGTTTTCGGTGACATAGATCGGCAGGTCCCCGACATAGTCCCGCGCCAGCCGGGTCAGAAAATGGTGCAGCCCGTCGGGGTAGATGTCCCAACCCATCTGGGTTTTCGGCAGGTCGCCGGGTTGCGCCACGATCCCCGGCCAGGGTGCGGCGGGGTCCTGCGTGATCATGTTGCGGGTGTAGTAGTTCACCCCCAGAAAGTCGATCGGGCGGCTGATAAGTTCCATGTCGTCCTGCCAGTTGACGGGCATATGCGCGCCAAAGCCGTCCAGCACGGATTGCGGGTAGCTGCCCTTGCTGATCGCCTCGATGAACCAGCGATTGTAGATCGCGTCCTGCAAGGCTGCACCGTCGGCGGCCTCTGGGCTGTCGTTTAGCGGTGCCGCATATTCGAAATTCAGCACGATCCCGCAGTTGTCCATGTTGCGCGCCCGCAGTCGCGCCAATGCCTCGCCATGGGCAAGGTTCACGTGATGCATCGCGCGGGCGGTGGCGCGCAGATCGCGATGGCCGGGGGCGTGGTGACCTAGGAAATGCGACAGGAAGGCGACGCACCACGGCTCGTTGAGTGTCGCGACGGATGCAACGCGGTCGCCGATCCGGTCGGTGATCACGTCGGTGAAATCGCCGAACCACTGCGCCACGTCACGGTTCGTCCAGCCGCCCAGATCGGCCAGTGCCGACGGCATCTCCCAGTGATAGAGTGTCTGAAACGGCTTTAGCCCCCGCTCCAGCACCGCATCGACGAGCCGGTCGTAGAAATCCAGACCTTCGGGGTTCGGCGTGCCGCGCCCTTCAGGCATCACGCGCGCCCAGCTGGTCGAGAACCGATAGGCATCCATGCCCGCATGTTTCAGAAAGTCGAGGTCTTCGCCGTAGCGGTGGTAATGATCGCAGGCGATGGCGCCATCCTCGGCGCGGATCACGTTGCCCGGGGTGGCGGCGAAGGTGTCCCAATGGGTCGACCCGGCACCGCCATGGGCATGGCCCTCGATCTGGTAGGCGGCTGTGGCCGCACCGAAAATGAAATCGGACGGAAAGTCGCTGCGGCTGAATTTCATTCGGTTTCCTGACGGGATTTGCTTGGGAGAGAGGTTCAGACGGGGCAGGGGCCGGTCGAGCGTCCGATCGTCAGCTCGGTTTCGAGCAGTTGGGTCGGGGGCAGGACCGTCGGGTTGGCGACGGTCGCGATCAGCATGTCGGCGAGTTTCGCGCCCGCCTCGCGCACCGACGATTGCGTCGCGGTGAAGATCGGGTGTTCACCGCCGTTGCGGATGTAGGACAGCTTGTCGTCGTGGGTCGCGATCGAGATATCGCGCCCCATCACCATGCCGCGTTCCTCGACCGCGCGGCGCGCGCCAAGGGCCACAAAAATCGACGAGGTGAGAAAGGCCGTCGGCGGTGTGGGCAGTTGCAGCATGCGGGAGGCGTTGTCGTAGCCATGACTTTCGGACATTTCGCCCGCGGCAAAATAGGCGGGATCGGTCGCGATGCCCGCCTCGGCCATGGCCGCATCGAAACCCAGCCTGCGCCGGTGGGCAAAGTCGAAGTGTTCGTTGCCATTGATCAGCGCGATCCGCCTGTGCCCAAGATCGAGCAGGTAGCGGGTGACCGTGTGAAAGGACTTGCGGTTGTTGACGTCCAGCCAGGCATAGCTGCCGGGGTTGCTGGACGACCGACCGTGCAGCACGAAGGGCAGGCCGATTTCGTGCAGCAGCGCGATCCGGGGATCGTCGATCCGGGGCGAATGCACGACGACCCCGTCGACGGACCCGCGCGCTTTGAGCCCGCGATAGACCTGTCCCTCCTGCGCGTCGGCGACTGCGGTCAGGATCATCTCATAGCCGTGCCGGGTGTAGGTCTCGCTTGCGCCTGCGATGAAGTCCCCGAAAATCGGGTTGACCATCTCGTGCTTGGCCGACACCGGGATCACGTGGGCGATGGCGAACGCGCGTCCGGTCGCCAGTCCCTTGGCCCGTGTCGAGGGGCGGTAGTCGGCCTGTGCCGCGGCCAGTGCCACGCGCTTGCGGGTCGCTTCGCTCACCTCTGGATAACCGTTGAGCGCACGGCTTACGGTGGTCTGGCTGAGACCGAGATTTTCGGAGAGCTGTTTCAGGTTCATCGTGGACGCCAACGTATGCAATGGCCCATGAAAAGGGAATATTCGATGTGATCCGGGTGGTCGCGACAGACCGTAAACGTTATAGCTCGCCCGTCACAAGAAGTTTCTGAAATGACGGACGGCGCGCATAGGGATTGCCGAGGAATGAGTTGACAGTCGGTGAAGTTTGGCCGACGTTAGGGCATCCAAAGCGCTTTGAACATGATTCTGGCGCTTGTGATGATATGACCGTGCGTATCATGCGCACATAGGGAGGAACGAATGAAACTGAACCTTTTTGCAACCGTCGCATCCGCTGCCCTCGTCGCCGGTGCGGCGCAGGCCGAACAGCTGACGGTCTTTGGCCCATGGCTTGGCCCGGACCAGGAAAACGTGGAGCAGGTGCTGGGCGCATTTGCCGAACAGTCCGGTCACGACGTCCGTTATGTCGGCTCCGACAGCTTCGAGCAGCAGATCATGATCGACGCCGAGGCAGGCTCTGCCCCCAACGTCGCCGTGTTCCCGCAGCCCGGTCTGGCGTCCGACATGGCGTCGCGCGGTTTCCTGACACCGCTGCGTGACGGCACCGCCGACTGGCTGACCGAAAACTATGCCGCCGGCCAGTCCTGGGTCGATCTGGGCACCTACGCCGACGAGAACGGCGAAGATCAGCTTTACGGCTTCTTCTACAAGGTCGATGTGAAGTCGCTGGTCTGGTACAGCCCAGAGAACTTCGAGGATGCCGGCTACGAAATCCCCGAGTCGATGGAAGACCTCAAGGCACTGTCCGACCAGATCGTCGCCGACGGCGGCACACCCTGGTGCATCGGTCTGGGGTCCGGCGGTGCGACAGGCTGGCCTGCGACCGACTGGGTCGAGGACATGATGCTGCGCACGCAGGAACCATCGGTCTATGACCAGTGGGTCAGCAACGAAATTCCGTTCGATGACGAGCGTGTCGTCGCCGCGATCGAAGAATTCGGCGCGTTCGCGCGCAACGAGGACTGGGTCGCCGGCGGTGCCGGTGCGGTTGCATCGACCGACTTCCGCGACAGCCCGCGGGGCCTCTTCGACAGCCCGCCACAGTGCTACATGCACCGTCAGGCTTCGTTCATCCCGGCCTTCTTCCCTGAAGGCACCGAAGTGGGCGAAGACGTCGATTTCTTCTACTTCCCCGCCTACGAAGGCAAGGATCTGGGTCAGCCTGTGCTGGGCGCAGGCACGCTCTGGGCCATCACCAACGAGAACGAAGCTGCCCACGAGCTGATGACGTTCCTGCAGACACCCGAGGCGCATGAGATCTGGATGGGTCTTGGTGGCTTCCTGACACCACACAAGGGCGTCGATCTGGAAGCGTTTTCTGACCCGACGCTGGGCAAGATGAACGAAATCCTGCTGGGTGCGACGACCTTCCGCTTTGACGCATCCGACCTGATGCCGGGTGCTGTCGGTGCAGGTTCGTTCTGGACCGGCATGGTCGACTATGCCGGTGGCAAGGACGCGGCCGAAGTCGCTGCCGACATCCAGGCGTCTTGGCCATAAGCCGGCGTTTCGCCGCGATCTGAGACTTGTCCGGCCCCGTGCGCGTCACGGGGCCGGTCACCAGCCATAAAATTCCGCTATTTCGCTTTGGGAGGGGTCGAATATGAATCCGGCAATTCAGGGTTTAATCACAATCATTGTCGGGGTGGGCGGGTGCGTCGCCTACTTCTACTTCTCCAACCAGTTTCTCGACCGTGTGCTGTTCCCCGCGAAGGGTGAGAACGCCGGTCGCAACATCAACCGCGCCAACCAGATCCGCCCGTGGCTGTTCCTGCTGCCCGCGATCATCGCGCTGGGGCTTTACCTTGCCTATCCCGTGGTCGCGACGCTCTGGTATTCGATGACCGACCGGACCCAGGGCGGCGCGTTCGTCGGATTCGATAACTATCGCAAGATGTCGGGCGATCCCAAGTTCTGGGAAGCCATGCGCAACAACATGCTCTGGCTGATCATCGTGCCCGCCGCGTCCACCGCATTCGGCCTTCTGGCGGCGCAGCTGACGGACCGGATCAAATGGGGCAGTTTCGCCAAATCCCTGATCTTCATGCCGATGGCGATCTCATTCGTCGGCGCTGCCGTGATCTTCAAGCTGATCTACGACACCCGCCCCGTGGATAGCAATCAGATCGGCGTGCTGAACGCGGTCTGGCTGCAATTCGAGGGTGGCATCGGGTCATTCCTGTTCCTGCGCCTGATCCCCGGCCTGCTGGTGCTGGCATTCGCCGCCGCCGTTGCTTGGGTCGGCTGGGCCATTCTGCAATCGCTGCTCAACCCCGGACACAATCGTGTCGGTATCCTGATGAAACTGCTGCGCGTGATCGGCGTCCTGCTCGCCGTGTGGGGCCTTTATCTGGCCGTAACCGGGCTGTTCGGCCTTTTCACGGCGACCCTGCCTTACGGTGAGCCGCAGCAATGGCTGACCATTCCCGGCTGGAACAGTTTCCTTCTGATGATCGTGCTGATCTGGATCCAGACAGGCTTTGCCATGGTGATCCTGTCCGCCGCCCTGCGCGGTATTCCGGAAGAAACGATCGAGGCCGCCATCGTCGACGGCGCCAACCCGTTTCAAGTGTTCTTCAAGATCAAGATGCCGCAGATCGCGGGCACGATCGTGGTGGTCTGGACGACGATCACGCTCGTCGTGCTCAAGGTCTTCGACATCGTGTTCGCCATGACCAACGGTCAGTGGGAAACGCAGGTGCTGGCCAACTATATGTACAACCAACTGTTCGTGGCGCTCGATTGGGGTGTCGGTTCGGCCTCGGCGATGATGATCATGCTGCTGGTCAGCCCGATCCTCGTCTGGAACGTCTATAACGCCCGCAAGGAGATGCGCTGATGGATAACATTGCCGGAACCAAATCCAGCCTGCAGTGGGCTGTGCAAATCTCCGTCGTGCTTTTGGTGGCACTCTGGCTGTTCCCGACCGTGGGCCTGCTGGTGTCGTCCTTCCGGACGACCGACCAGATCAGTTCCTCTGGCTGGTGGGCATCGCTGTTCCCGACCGAACAGAACCTGACCCTGCGCACCGCCGATCCGGATGACGAGGGGATACAGCAGCTGGAGGACGGTGTTTACGTCATCCGCGGCAATTTGTTCGAGGACGGGTCAGAGGCGGAAATCAGTGTCTGGGGTGCATCCAGTCGCGAGATTTCGGCCTATCAGCCCGGCGAGACCGCCGACCTTGGTGACGGCGAAACCATCACGGTCGAGGCGAACGGCGATTACGTCTGGACCGGTGAGGAAGAGCTGTCGGGCAGGGGGCAACGCGCTTTCGTCACGGCGACGACCCCGCCGGAATTCACGCTCGACAACTACCGCACCGTTCTTGTGAGCGGCAACAGCACCGACAGCATGTCGAAGGCGTTCTTCAACACGCTGACGGTGACGGTCCCTGCGACCATCATTCCCATCGTGATCGCGGCCTTTGCCGCCTATGCGCTGGCCTGGATGGATTTCCCCGGTCGCGCGATCCTGATCGCCTGCGTCGTGGGTCTGCTGGTCGTGCCGTTGCAACTGGCGCTCATCCCGCTGTTGCGGCTTCATTTGGGGATCGGCATTGGCAAGGGCTATCTGGGGGTATGGCTTGCCCATACCGGCTTTGGCCTGCCGCTCGCGATCTACCTGTTACGCAACTACATGGTCGGCCTGCCGCGTGACATCATCGAAAACGCCAAGGTCGATGGCGCGACGGATTTCCAGATCTTCACCAAGATCATCCTGCCGCTGTCGTTCCCGGCGCTGGCCTCCTTTGCGATCTTCCAGTTCCTGTGGACATGGAACGACCTGCTGGTGGCCAAGGTGTTCCTGATCGACGCGACGGGCGAGACCACGGTGATGACCAACCAGATCGTAGAATTGCTCGGCACCCGCGGCGGTAACTGGGAAATCCTGTCGACGGCGGCCTTCGTGTCGATCGCCGTGCCGCTGGTGGTGTTCTTCATGATGCAGAAATACCTCGTGCGCGGCCTGCTGGCCGGCTCGGTCAAGTAGGGAAGAACGATGAGTGTAGCAGCCCAAGCGATCCCCGACGCCGCCACCGACAAGGACTGGTGGCGCGGGGCGGTGATCTACCAGATCTATCCGCGCAGCTATCAGGACAGCAACGGCGACGGCATCGGCGATCTGGCCGGAATCGTGCAGCGGCTGCCCTATATCGCATCACTGGGTGTGGACGCGATCTGGATATCGCCGTTCTTCATGTCGCCGATGAAGGACTTCGGCTATGACGTGAGCGATTACTGCGACGTCGATCCGATGTTCGGTTCACTGGCCGATTTCGATGCCATCGTCGAGACCGCGCACCGGCTTGGCGTGCGGGTGATGATCGACCTCGTACTGTCGCATACCTCCGACGAACATCCGTGGTTTAAGGAAAGCCGCGCCAGCCGCGACAATGCCAAATCCGATTGGTATGTCTGGGCCGATCCCAAGGATGACGGCACGCCGCCCAACAACTGGCTGTCGATCTTCGGCGGATCGGCCTGGCAGTGGGACGCGCGGCGCGAGCAGTATTACCTGCACAACTTTCTCGTGTCCCAGCCCGACCTGAACTTCCACACGCCCGCCGTGCAGGATGCACTGCTGGACGTGGCACGGTTCTGGCTGAACCGGGGGTGCGACGGATTCCGTCTGGACACGATCAATTTCTACACCCACGACGCACAGCTGCGGGACAACCCGCCGCTGCCCCGCGAGAAGCGCAATGCGACCATCGCGCCCTCCGTGAACCCCTATAACCATCAGGAACACCTTTATTCCAAGAACCAGCCAGAGAACCTGGAATTCCTGCGCAAACTGCGCGCGGTGATGGAACCCTTCGGCGCTGCCGCCGTGGGCGAGGTGGGCGATGCGCAGCGCGGGTTGGAGATCATGGGCGAATACACCGCCGGCGATGACCTGATGCAGATGTGCTATGCGTTCGAGTTTCTGGCAAAAGACCAGCCGACCGCCAAGCGGATCGTCGAAGTGATGAACCGGGTCGATGAGGTCGCCGAGGATGGCTGGGCCTGCTGGGCCTTTTCCAACCATGATGTGCAGCGCCATGCCAGCCGCTGGGATCTGCCGCCTGCCGCGCAGCGGATGTATGCCACGCTGATCCTGTGCCTGCGCGGATCGGTGTGCCTCTATCAGGGCGAGGAACTGGGCCTGCCGGAGGCCGATGTCGCCTTCGATGACCTGCAGGACCCCTACGGCATCGAATTCTGGCCCGAGTTCAAGGGCCGCGACGGCTGCCGAACACCGATGGTCTGGGAGCCCAGCAACCAGAACGGCGGCTTTTCCGTCGGGCGGCCGTGGCTGCCCGTCGCATCCGAACACCTGTCGATGTCTGTCGCAGCGCAAGAGGCGGAGCCGGGCGCGCTGTTGCACCACTACCGCCGCGCCATCGCGTTCCGGCAGGCCAACCCGGCCCTTGCGGTGGGCAGCCACGACAAGCTGCGCGCGACCGACGACGTGCTCTATTTCACGCGCACCTTCGAGGGCGACACGATATTCTGCGCCTTCAACATCAGCGAAACACCGTCCGATTTCGACCTGCCCGCAGGGGAATGGTCGCCTATCGGCGAAGAACTTGGCAGCGCGCATCCGTCATCCGACGGCCGTCTGCATCTGGGACCATGGCAAGTGTGTCTTGCCCGCAAAACTGCCTGATCCGGGCACCTACAGTATTCAGGGGGGACCTTAACAATGGCCGATCTCAAACTTACGAACGTCGCGAAAACCTACGGTGGTACGGTCGATGTGCTCAAGGATATCAACCTTGATATCAAACAGGGCGAGTTGATCGTGTTCGTCGGCCCGTCCGGCTGCGGCAAGTCGACCCTTCTGCGAATGATCGCCGGGCTGGAGAGCATCACCAGCGGCGAATTGCAGATCGACGGCACCGTGGTGAACGATGTGCCGCCCGCGCAGCGCGGTATCGCGATGGTGTTCCAATCCTACGCGCTCTATCCGCATATGACCGTGCGCGACAATATGTCTTTCGCGCTGAAACTGGCGAAGAAGTCCCCCTCCGAGATCGACGCCGCCGTCGGCAAGGCCGCCAAGATCCTGCAACTCGACGAATACCTCGACCGTCTGCCGAAGGCGCTGTCGGGTGGTCAGCGGCAACGTGTGGCCATCGGCCGGTCCATCGTGCGCGATCCCAAGGTTTACCTGTTCGACGAACCGCTTTCCAACCTCGACGCCGCCCTGCGCGTCGCAACCCGGATCGAGATCGCACAGCTCAAGGAATCGATGCCCGAAAGCACGATGATCTACGTGACCCACGACCAGGTCGAGGCGATGACGCTGGCCAGCCGGATCGTTGTGCTCGATGCGCTCAAGGATAACGGCCACAAGTATTCCATCGCCCAGGTCGGCAGCCCGCTGGAACTCTACGAGACGCCGGAAAACGAATTTGTCGCGCGCTTCATCGGATCACCCTCCATGAACCTGCTGGCAGGCGAGATCGTGGAAACCGGCGAGCGGACCGGCGTCAAGATCAACGACGGCTCCGGCATCACCTATTCCAACATCAAGACGACGGCGGCCGACAAGGGTCTCAAGGTCAATGTCGGCATCCGGCCCGAGGATTTCGTGCCCGCCGAAGGCAGCGACTATGCCTTTACCGGCAAGGTCGAGATCGCCGAGGCCCTCGGCGAGGTGACGCTGCTCTATTTCGAAACGCCGACATCCGAAGAGGATACCAACGCCGTGATCGCCAAGATGGCCGGTATCCATAAATCCATGCGCGGGCAGACGGCGCAGCTGACGGCGGACCCAGGCAAGGTGCACATTTTCCACAACGGACAGTCGCTGTACTACCGGTAATCCGTCGTGATATTTTGGAAAGGGGCCGTTGCAGAATTGCGCGGCCCTTTTTTCATATTGCCCCGCAGCGTTGCGTCGCTTCAGTACGGACCCGGCTCCAGCACGCCGTCCGCCGACATCTGCTGATAAAGAAGCCCCTCGCGCAGCCCGCGGTCAGCGACCGACAGCCGGTCTGTCGGCCATAGCCGCATCAGCGCCTGCAGGATCGCGGCACCTGACATGATCAGCGCCTGCCGGTCCTTGCCGATGCGCGGGTCCTGACGCCGCCCGCCGGGACCGAGCGCCAGATAGTTGCGGATCACCGTGTCGATCTGATCGCTGGTCATGCGCAGCCCGTCCACCTTCGTCCGGTCATAGCGGCGCAGGCCAAGATGGCTGGCCGCGACCGTGGTGACGGTGCCGCTGGTCCCGATGATCTGAAATCCCTCGCGGTCCTGTTCAGAGGCCGACGGGGCGAATTCTTCCAGCCCTTCCTCGAAAAACCAGCTCATCAGGGCGAAACGTGCGCCGTCGTCCTCTACATCCGCGAACTGGTCGCGCAGCGTGGCGACTCCAAGCGGCACGGAAATCCAGTCCACCACCTTTGCGGCGGCAAAGGGGCCGGGATCGGCCCGAAACCCGGCGTGCAGCCGCATGATCGCGCGGGGGCGTTCGACGCGCGGCACGTTCGTCAGGTCGATCCAGACCAGCTCCGTCGATCCGCCGCCGATATCGACGACGAGCAATTGTTCGGTTTTGGTGCTGACCAGCGGCGCGCAGGAAATGACCGCCAGCCGGGCCTCGTCTTCCGGCGCGATGATTTCAAGGTTCAGGCCCGTTTCACGGCGGACCTTGGCCACGAAATTTGCGCCGTTCGCGGCGCGCCGGCATGCCTCTGTCGCGACCAGCCGCATCTTGCGGACGCCGTGCCTGTCCAGCTTCTGACGGCAGATACGCATGGCCGCGATCGTGCGGTTCATCGACGCGCGGGACAGCTTGCCTGTGCTTTCCAGGCCTTGGCCGAGTTGCACGGATTTTGAAAAGCTGTCGACCACATGAAACTGGCTGCCCTTGGGTTGGGCAATCAACATACGACAACTGTTCGTGCCCAGATCCAGAGCGGCATAAAGCTCCGCCGGATCGGGCGCTTTGGGTGCGGGGGTTGCGACCGCTTTGGGGAACGCGCCCGCACCTTTGGGACGCTTGGGCGCCATGACACACGCCCTCCATTTCGAGTTGTCTTCAAGCTAAGGGTTCGAAGACGATCCCGCAAGCCTTGTCGCTGTGACGTGATGAACGAAACGCATCAACTTGTTTAGGATAAAGGGGGCAGCGCAGGCTGGCCCGGCGGCGGCAGGGCGGGCATAAGGCGCGGGGTCGCTGGTGCGCGCTGCGACGTCGAAATTTGGCAGGGTGCGCGGGGCACGAGTGCTAGAACCGCAGCCAACACCGGGGTCGGAGGGAATCAACGATGGCAGATGTAACGATCGTGTATTGGCGCGACATGCCCGCACAGGTCATCGTCGGCAAGGGTCGTCGCGGGACGAAACTGCCATTGCCCGAACGGTTCGAGCAGGCCATCGACCGCGCCGCGATGAAATCCGGCGCCGCCGAGTCAGACGCCTACCTCGAAGGGTTCCGCAAGGCCGAACCGTTCAGCGTCGATGGCGCGGATGCCGATGTCGCCGCAGCCGAGGTCGCCCGGATCGACGCCGAATATGACCAGGACCGGATCAAGACCCTGATCGCAAACGACGGCTGGGCCTGACCCTGACCACCACGCACCCCTCTCGCCTTAAGGACCTCATCATGTCTTTGCTGCCCTTCCGCAAGAAACAGGCCCCCGCCGCCGACATCAACAATCCGCAGGTCGCGGCGTTCCTGCAGGATTACTCCATCGAGGTGATGCCGCGCACCGCCGAGAAGGTCGAGGATTTCCAGTCGCTGCTGCCCGCAGGCACCCGCGTCTATATCGCCCATATCGAGGGCACGCCGATCGAGGATATGGTCGCGACCGCCAAGCGGCTGAACGCCGAAGGCTACAAGGTCATGCCGCACTTTCCCGCGCGCATCATCAAGGATCGCGCGACGCTCGCCAACTGGATCGCGATGTATCAGGGCGAGGCGGACGTGAAACAGGCGCTGCTGCTGGCCGGGGGCGTCACCACTCCGCACGGCGATTTCAGCGACAGCATGCAGCTGATGGAAACTGGTCTGTTCGACGAAGCCGGGTTGGAGCGTCTGCACGTCGCGGGCCACCCCGAGGGCAACCGCGACATCGACACCGACGGCACCCGGTTGAAAGTCGACGCCGCGTTAAAGTGGAAAAACGACTTCCAGACCCGGACGGACGCGGAAATGGCCATCGCCACGCAATTCGCGTTCGAGGCGCAGCCGATTATCGAATGGGCCGACAGCCTGAAATACGCAGGCATCACCCTGCCGATCCACATCGGCATCGCGGGGCCCGCCAAGCTGCAGACGCTGATCAAATTCGCCATCGCCTGCGGCGTCGGCCCATCGCTCAAGGTGCTGCAAAAGCGCGCGATGGACGTCACCAAGCTGCTGCTGCCCTACGAGCCTGACGATGTCGTGGCCGAACTCGCCGCGCACAAGGCCGCCAACCCCGACTTCAACATCTCCAATGTGCACTTCTTCCCGCTGGGCGGGATCAAGACCAACGCCAAGTGGGCCATCGCCCATGGCGGTGACGCCGCCACACCTGCAAACCCAATGAAAGAGCCCGCATGACCCGCACCATCGTCGAATCCAAGACCAAGACCACGATCATCGGCTTCGATCAGCCGTTCTGCGTGATTGGCGAGCGGATCAATCCCACGGGCCGCAAGATCCTGAACGAAGAGCTGGAGCGCGGCGATTTTAGCCGGGTGGAGGCCGACGCGCTGGCACAGGTCGCCGCCGGGGCCAATGTGCTCGACATCAACTCCGGTGCGGTCTTCTCCAACAAGATGGCCGAAGATCCGCGCTATGCCGACAACAACTTCGTCGAACCGACGCTGATGGCCGAACTGGTCGCCCGCGTGCAGGCGGTGACCGACTGCCCGCTCTGCATCGACAGCTCGGTCCCCGGCGCGCTGGAAAACGGCCTCGCCGCAGCCGAAGGTCGCCCGCTGCTGAACTCCGTGACGGGCGAGGAGGAGCGGTTGGAACTCGTCCTACCGCTGGTCAAGAAATACAACGTGCCGGTCGTGGCGATCTCGAACGACGACACCGGCATTTCCGAAGACCCCGACGTGCGCTTTGCCGTCGCGAAAAAGATCGTGGAACGCGCCGCCGATTTCGGCATCCCGGCGCATGACATCGTGGTCGACCCGCTCGTCATGCCCATCGGGGCGATGGGTACTGCCGGTTTGCAGGTCTTCACCCTGGTCCGCCGCCTGCGCGAGGAATTGGGCGTGAACACGACCTGCGGCGCGTCCAACATCTCTTTCGGCTTGCCGAACCGGCACGGGATCAACAACGCGTTTCTGCCGATGGCGATGACCGCCGGCATGACCTCTGCGATCATGAACCCCGTGGCGCTGCCCATCGGTCCAAAGGCGATCGCCGCAAAGAAGGAAGAGGTGCTGGCCTCGGGCATCATCCTGCCGGAAGATATCGACGACGAAACCTTCGTCACGCTCTTCGGCATGGGATCGACCAAGCCGCGCGCGGGCAAGGAGATGGAGGCGATCCGCGCCGCCAACTTCCTGACCAACAACGATGCGGGCGGTGGCGAATGGATCCGCTTCAACCGCGCCCCGGTGAAAGAGGGTGAGGGCCGCGCCCGCACCGGGCGTCGCGCGCGCCGCTAAAGCCCTTAAATTCACAGGCCCGATGGGCTATGTGCTTGGCAGCCCCGTCACGGCGGGGCTGTTTTGCGTTTCAAAGGCGGCATCATGGCAAAGACACCGGGCAAGAAGAACACCAGCGGGCGCGGCCAGCGCGACCTGCACGTCAAGGTGAAATCCGCTCGCGGGCGCAAGCTGTCGTCGACGCAATGGCTGCAACGGCAGTTGAACGACCCTTACGTCGCGCGCGCCAAGAAGGACGGCTATCGCGGACGTGCGGCCTACAAGATTCTGGAGCTGAACGAAAAATACCAGTTTCTGATCCCCGGCGCGCGCGTAGTCGACCTTGGCTGCGCCCCCGGCGGCTGGTTGCAGGTGGCCGTGCCGCGCATCAACGCGCTCGGCACCCGGACGAGCAAGGCTGTGGGCAAAATCGTTGGCATCGACCTGCAAGAGGTGGAGCCGGTTCCCGGTGCCGACATCTACCAGTTGGATTTTCTGGATGACGGCGCAGATAGGCAAGTCATGGACTGGCTCGGCGGTCCGGCGGATGTGGTGATGTCCGACATGGCCGCGTCCTCCTCGGGCCACAAGCAGACCGACCATTTGCGCATCATCGCTCTGTGCGAGGCGGCGGCCTATTTCGCCTTTGACGTTCTGGAAGAGGGCGGCACATTCGTCGCAAAAGTTTTGGCCGGCGGGGCCGAGGGCGAATTGCAGAAACTGCTGAAAGCGCGGTTTACCAAGGTCGCCAACGTCAAACCGCCATCGTCACGATCCGACAGTTCGGAAAAATTTGTGGTGGCGACGGGGTTCAGGGGCAGGGGTGAAGCTGACCCAGAGGGCGGCGTCTGACTGCGGGCGGCGCGAAGCGTCCGCCCATGGGGGCGGGCAGACGCTGCCCGGCGATGCCGGGCGAAAGTCACACCAGATGCACCCGCGTCCCCCAATCCGCGCAAGCCATCGCCAGCCGTTCCGACGGGATTCCGTCGGTCACGAAATGATCGACCTCTGACAGAGACGCTATCTTGACCGGGGCCTTGCGGGTGAACTTCGCTTTGTCCGCCACCAGCACCGTCGCGCGGGCGGCATCGAGGATCGCGCGGCTCACGCGCACCTCCTCCGCATCGAAATCCAGCAGATCGCCCGACAGATCGACGGCGGATGCGCCGATCACCGCAAAATCCACCTTGAACCGCCCAATGGCAAGCGCCGCCAGATCACCCACAAGCCCGCCATCGGACCGGCGCAACACGCCACCCGCGACGATCACCTCGCAACTGGGATTGCGCGACAGGATCGTGGCGACGTTCATGTTGTTGGTCACGACTTTCAGGTGGCGATGCTCCAGAAGGGCGCGGGCCACGGCCTCTGTCGTGGTGCCGATGTTGAGGAATACCGACGCGTGATCCGGGATCAGGCGCGCGGCGCGGGCGGCGATCCGGTCCTTCGCGTCGCGGTTCAGCGCGCGCCGGTCGGCATAGCCGATGTTCGCGACGCCGGAGGGCAGGACGGCCCCGCCATGCACCCGTTCCAGCAGGCCAGCCTCGCAAAGCGTCCGCAGGTCACGGCGCACCGTCTGAACCGTCACGCCCATGTGTTGCGCCAGCGGAGTCGCCCGCACCTTACCGGTCGCGCGGGCGCGGGAGAGTATGCGGGCGTGACGCGTTTCCTGTTCCATATGTTCGTTCTAAGTGAAAGCGAACATTATTAAAACAGAACAATCGCAATTTACACGCCAAAGATACATTCGCTTTTCATGAAACGAAAATATTAACTTCACTGACTTGCCACTACGCCACCGTCGATCCAAAGCAGGACAAGCACAGGAAGGCTAGGCCATGGACACGGATTTCGACCTTTTCATCATCGGCGGCGGTATCAATGGCACCGGCATCGCGCGGGACGCACAGGGGCGCGGTTTACAGGTCGGGCTGGCGGAGATGAACGATCTGGCCTCGGCCACGTCGTCAGCATCGACCAAGTTGTTTCACGGCGGTTTGCGCTATCTTGAGTTCTTCGAGTTCGGCCTTGTCCGCAAGGCGCTGATCGAACGCGAGGTTCTGCTCAAGGCGATGCCGCATATCAGTTGGCCGATGCGGTTCGTACTGCCTTACCACAAGGATATGCGGTTCGAGGGCGACACGCCGACGTCGAAATTGCTGACGTTGTTCATGCCATGGATGAAAGGCCGCAGGCCGCTGTGGCTGATCCGGTTCGGGCTTTTCCTCTACGACACGCTTGGCGGACGCGAGATTCTGCCCGGCACGTCGAAGGTCGATCTGACGACCGACCCGGAGGGCAAGCCGCTCAAACAAAAGTATCAACGCGCCTATGAGTATTCCGACTGCTGGGTCGAGGACGCGCGGCTGGTCGTGCTGAACGCCCGCGACGCGCAGGAACGCGGCGCGCAGATCATGACCCGGACCAAGGTGACGGAAGCGACCCGCGACGGCGACCACTGGACCATCACGCTGGATCAGAACGGGGCGGTCAGCACCGTGACCGCCCGCGCGCTGGTCAACGCCGGTGGACCATGGGTGGAGGACATCATCCGCGGCGCCGTGCGGATCAATTCCTCCGAAGGCGTCCGCCTCGTCCGTGGCAGTCACATCGTGACGAAACGGCTCTACGATCACGACAAGGCGTATTTTTTCCAGGGCGAGGACGGGCGGATCATCTTCGCCATTCCCTACGAAAATGACTTCACCCTGATCGGAACGACCGACAAGGAACACAATGACTTGGCAACCAAACCTCATGCGACGGATGAAGAACAGGATTACCTCTGCGCCTTCGCCAGCCAGTACTTCGAAAAACCGGTGACGCGCGAGGATGTGGTCTGGACCTATTCCGGCGTGCGGCCGCTTTATGACGACGGCGCGAAATCCGCGACGGCGGCGACGCGCGACTATGTGCTGTCGCTCGACGAAAACGGGCCGCCGCTGCTCAACATCTTCGGCGGCAAGATCACGACCTATCGCAAGCTGGCGGAAAACGCGCTGAAGAAGCTGACACCGCTGATCGGCGGGGGCGAGCCTTGGACGGCCGGTGTCGCCATGCCGGGCGGGGATTTCAAGGTTGCGGAACGTGATGATCTGATCGTCGCCCTGATGGGTGAATTTCCCTTTCTCACAAAACCCTGGGCCACCCGCTTGATGAAAGCCTACGGCACCGACGCCGCCGATATGCTGGCCGGTGCGACAACGCCGGATGATCTGGGAGAGGATTTTGGTGCGACGCTGACCGCGACGGAGGTCGATTGGCTGATGACCCACGAATTCGCGCGCACGACGGAAGACGTGGTCTGGCGTCGTAGCAAGCTGGGTCTGCGGTTGAGCAAGGACCAGATCGCGGCTCTCGACGCCTATATGTCCGACGCACAGCCCACTTGAGGCGCTTATCGAAATCGCTACGCTGTCACCGTTCCAACGGGAGGATCCCATGACCCATATTCTTGCCATCGACCAGGGCACGACATCCAGCCGGGCGATCATCTTTGACGAAAAGATGAAGGTGAAGGCCAGTGCGCAGGAGGAATTCACCCAGCATTTCCCGAAATCGGGCTGGGTGGAACATGACGTGTCCGACATCTGGTCGTCGACCGCGTCCACCTGCCGCGGGGCGATCGAGAAGGCCGGGATCAAAGCGGGCGATATCGCCGCTATCGGGATCACCAACCAGCGCGAGACCGTCATCGTCTGGGACAAGGACAGTGGAGAACCGATCCACAACGCCATCGTCTGGCAGGACAGGCGCACGTCGCAGATGTGTCAGGATCTCAAGGCCGACGGGTTTGAGGCAGAGGTGACGCAGCGCACCGGTCTGCTGCTCGATCCCTATTTTTCCGCGACGAAGCTGAAATGGCTGCTGGACAACGTCGACGGGGCGCGGGCTAAGGCGCGCGACGGCAAGCTGCTGTTCGGCACCGTCGATTGCTTCCTGATCTGGAAACTGACCGGCGGCACATCGCATGTGACCGACGCCACCAACGCCGCGCGTACGATGCTGTATGACATCCGCAAGGGCCGATGGAGCAAGACGATCTGCGAGCGCTTCGACATCCCCATGGAGATGCTGCCAGAGGTACAAGACTGTGCAGGTGAGTTCGGCAAGACCCGCGCCGATCTCTTCGGCAAGGAAATTCCTATCCTCGGCGTGGCGGGCGACCAGCAGGCCGCGACCATCGGGCAGGCCTGTTTCCGCCCGGGCATGCTGAAATCGACCTACGGCACGGGATGTTTCGCGCTGCTCAATACCGGCGATACGCTGGTGGAAAGCAAAAACCGCCTGCTGGGCACCATCGCCTATCAGTTCGATGGCAAGCCGACCTATGCGCTCGAAGGGTCGATTTTTATTGCAGGCGCGGTTGTGCAGTGGCTGCGCGACGGTCTGAAGATTATCCGCGAGGCGAAGGAGACGCAGCCGCTGGCGGAAACCGCCGACACATCGCAGGAGCTTTATCTCGTTCCAGCCTTCACGGGTCTCGGCGCGCCGTATTGGGATGCAGACTCGCGCGGCGCGATCTATGGCCTGACACGCAACTCCGGCCCTGCGGAATTTGCCCGTGCTGCGCTGGAAAGCGTTGGCTTTCAGACCCGCGACCTGCTGGAGGCGATGAAAAGCGACTGGGACGCGGGCGACAAGGCCGACGTGTTACGCGTGGACGGCGGGATGAGCGCATCGGACTGGTCGATGCAGTTCCTGTCCGACATCATTGGCGCGCCGGTGGACCGGCCCGACGTGCTGGAAACCACGGCGCTGGGGGCGGCGTGGCTGGCCGGGATGACGGCGGGTGTCTATCCCGACCGCGACGGATTTGCCGAAAGCTGGGCGCTGGACCGCCGGTTCGATCCGCAGATGGACGAGGCCACGCGCGACCGCCGCTATGCCGGTTGGAAAGACGCGATCGAGCGGACGCTGACGCGCGACAGCTAGGCGTCAGGTCCGCGCCGATTCCCACAGGGTGAATTCGCGTGCGTGCACCTCGCGGTAGGTGGCCTCTGCCTCGGCCGACAGATGTGTCTTGAAATCGGGCGACACGTTGATGCGCTTTGTCTCGACTTTCGTGTCCAGCCTGTCTTCGAGAAAGGCATAAAGGCTCTGCGGCCGCTCATAGCTGAACAGGTGATCCACCCCCAGCAATCCGTCACTGCGACGCAGCAGGAATTTCGACTGAGACCCGACATTGGCGAAACCGGCGGGTCTGTCCTTGCAGTATTCCAGCACGAAGTCGCTGAAATTGACGTGACGGGTCGAATTGGGCTGCCCGACCAACTCGTTGCGGTTGCGGTAGCGAAACCAGCTTGACAGCCAGTCGACGGGGTGGCGCACAACCGCCACGGTCTCCATGTCCGACTGCCCGCCGGCCTCTTCCAGAAACGGGCGCACGTATTTGTTGTAGCGATATACGGGCGAGTGTTTCAGAACCGGCGGATCGCGCATCACGATTGACGCCCGTGGGGCGAGCGCGCCTTCGAGTGCCGTCGTTCCTGTCTTGGGCACCGCCAGCAGCACCAGCTTTTCATTCCAGAAAACAAGCATTTGCGCGATTCCCCATAGAGCGATCGGATTTTTCCTACGCCATAAACGCAAAATTAACCACACCTGCGTGAGTGTGGAGGGGATCGAAACTGGTTGCAATGTTCTCTTTTTGGTCCCATATAGGGATACAGAACACAAGGCGAACAAAAAGCAGCGATTGTAGCCCTCTACGGGCTATGAAATAAGGACAGGACACAATGGCAACGGCAGATCTCCTCCAAATGACCGACAAGAAAACAGCCGACAAGCAAAAGGCGCTCGACAGTGCGCTGGCCCAAATCGAACGCCAGTTCGGCAAAGGGTCGATCATGACGCTTGGTGGCGAAAACAAGATGCCCGACATCGAGGCGACGAGCACCGGATCGCTGGGTCTGGACATCGCGCTTGGCATCGGCGGGCTGCCCAAGGGTCGCGTGATCGAGATTTACGGACCGGAATCATCGGGCAAGACCACGCTCACACTGCACGCCATTGCCGAAGAACAGAAAAAGGGCGGTGTCTGCGCCTTTGTCGACGCGGAACACGCGCTTGATCCGCAATATGCAAAGAAGCTGGGCGTAAACCTTGACGAACTGCTGATCTCGCAGCCCGACACCGGTGAACAGGCGCTCGAAATCGTCGATACGCTGGTCCGTTCCGGTGCTGTCAGCATGGTGATCGTCGACTCCGTCGCGGCCCTGACGCCGAAGTCGGAGCTTGAGGGCGACATGGGCGACAGCAGCGTCGGTGTCCATGCCCGCCTGATGAGCCAGGCGATGCGCAAGCTGACCGGATCCATCAACCGGTCCGGCTGCATGGTGATCTTCATCAACCAGATCCGCATGAAAATCGGTGTGATGTTTGGTTCGCCCGAGACCACGACGGGCGGCAACGCGCTGAAATTCTATGCCTCCGTCCGGCTCGACATCCGCCGCATCGGCGCGATCAAGGACCGGGATGAGGTGGTCGGCAACGCGACCCGGGTGAAAGTCGTGAAAAACAAGGTGGCCCCGCCATTCAAACAGGTCGAATTCGACATCATGTATGGCGAAGGGATTTCCAAGAACGGTGAATTGCTGGACCTTGGCGTCAAGGCCGGCGTGGTCGAGAAATCCGGTGCCTGGTTCAGCTATGGCGACGAACGGATCGGGCAGGGGCGTGAGAACTCCAAGCAGTTCCTGCGTGAAAATCCCGAAATCGCGCATGAGATCGAGGACAAGATTCGTGCCGCGCACGGGCTGGATTTCGACGGTGACGACAGCGACGGTGACGCGGAAATCGTCGAACTCTGATACCGGATGTGCCGGGCGGGATGATGGGGGCGTGCCTGAGCGGCGCGCCCCTTTTTTCATGCGTCGCGGTCTTTGCGGCCTTGGCTGTGGACAGTCCATCGGGGCGCGGCTATTTCTGACCGCCAAACCAGTTGCACAAGCGAAAGCCCGCCATGACCAGCCTTGCCGATATCCGGTCCACGTTCCTGAATTTCTTTGGTGACAACGACCACGAAATCGTGGCCTCCGGCCCGCTGGTGCCGCGCAACGACCCGACGCTGATGTTCACCAATTCGGGCATGGTGCAGTTCAAGAACCGCTTTACCGGTGTCGAGAGCGGCCCCTATCAGCGCGCCACGACCGCGCAGAAATGCGTCCGCGCCGGGGGCAAACATAACGATCTGGACAACGTCGGCTACACCGCGCGGCACCATACCTTCTTCGAGATGCTGGGGAACTTCAGTTTCGGCGACTATTTCAAGACCGAGGCGGTGCCGTTCGCGTGGAACCTGCTGACCCGTGATTTCGGGATCGACAAGAGCCGCCTGCTGACGACCGTTTACCATACCGATGACGAAGCGTTCGAGCTTTGGAAAAAGGTCGGCGTGCCGGAAGACCGGATCATCCGGATCGCGACGGACGACAATTTCTGGCGCATGGGGCCGACCGGACCCTGCGGGCCGTGCACCGAAATCTTCTATGACCATGGCGATCATATCTGGGGTGGACCTCCCGGATCGGCGGAGGAGGACGGGGACCGCTTCATCGAGATCTGGAACATCGTTTTCATGCAGAACGAACAGTTCGAAGACGGCACGATGAAGCCGCTCGACATGCAGTCGATCGACACCGGTATGGGGTTGGAACGGATCGGCGCGCTCTTGCAGGGCAAGCACGACAATTACGACACCGACCTGATGCGCGCGCTGATCGAGGCCTCTGCCAATGCGACCAATTCCGATCCGGACGGCGACGGCAACACGCACCACCGCGTGATCGCGGACCATTTGCGGTCCACTTCCTTTCTCATCGCTGAAGGTGTGCTGCCCTCCAACGAGGGGCGCGGCTATGTATTGCGTCGCATCATGCGACGCGCCATGCGCCATGCGCATCTGCTGGGGGCTAAGGACCCTGTGATGCACCGCCTTGTGCCGGAACTGGTCAAGCAGATGGGTGCGGCCTACCCGGAACTGGGCCAGGGCCAGCGCATGATCGAGGAGACGCTGCTGAACGAGGAAGTGCGCTTCAAGCAGACGCTGGACCGTGGGCTGAAGCTGCTGGCCGATGAGGTGGCGGAGTTGCCCGAGGACGGCAACCTGCCGGGTGAGACGGCGTTCAAGCTCTACGATACCTACGGCTTCCCGCTCGACCTCACCCAGGATGCCCTGCGCGAACAGGGCCGGGGCGTGGATACCGCCGGGTTCGAGGCCGCGATGGCAGAGCAAAAGGCCAAGGCCCGCGCGGCCTGGTCCGGCTCCGGCGCGCAAGCCGATGCGACCGTCTGGTTCGACGTGGCCGACACACATGGCACGACGGACTTTCTGGGTTACGACACACTGAGTGCCGAAGGTCAGATCGTTGCGGTAATCGTCGACGGGAAAGCCGCCGACGAGGGTGATGGCGAGGTGCAGATCGCCCTAAACCAGACGCCGTTCTATGCCGAAGCCGGCGGTCAGGTCGGTGACGCAGGCACGATCACGACCGAAACAGGCACCGTGCGGATCACCGACACCAAGAAGGTCGCGGGCGTCCATATCCATATCGGCTTTGTGACCGAGGGGCGTGTGTCGAAGGGACAATCCGCGCAACTGCGCGTCGCGGCCGACCGCCGTGCCGCGATTCAGGCCAATCACTCGGCCACGCACCTGCTCAACGAGGCGCTGCGTAATGTGCTGGGCGATCATATCGCGCAGAAGGGGTCGCTCAACGCGCCGGATCGGCTGCGTTTCGATTTCAGTCATAACGCGGCGCTGTCGCTCGACGACCTCGACGCGGTGGAAAAAGAGGTCAACGCACTGATCCGCCAGAACACAGCCGTCGCGACCCGGATCATGACGCCGGACGACGCCCGCGCGCTGGGGGCACAGGCGCTCTTTGGCGAGAAATACGACGAGGAGGTGCGCGTGGTCTCCATGGGCCGCGCCGAAGGCTCCGGCAAGGGGACGGACGGCAACACCTATTCGCTCGAACTTTGCGGCGGCACCCATGTGAAGCAACTGGGCGAGATCGGGTTGTTCGTCACGCTGGGCGACAGTGCGTCGAGTGCCGGTGTGCGCCGGATCGAGGCGCTGACCGGGCAGGCGGCGCTGGATTATCTGCGCACTCAGGACATGCGGCTGGCGGAAACGGCGCTGGCGCTGAAAGCGTCGGCGGGTGACGTGCCAGCACGAGTCAAGGCGCTGATGGACGAACGCAAGGCGCTCGCCAACGAGGTCGCCCAACTGCGCCGCGATCTGGCGATGGCAGGCAGCGGCGGGCAAAGTGACGTGGCCATCGACGAGGAGATTGCGGGCGTGCACTTCATCGGCAAGCTGATGGCCGGATTGTCGGGCAAGGATCTTCCCGGCCTGATCGACCAGATGAAGGCCGAAATGGGCAGTGGCGCGGTCGTGCTGATCGGCGATGCCGGTGGCAAGGCTGCCGTGGCCGCCGGTGTGACAAAGGACTTGACCGATAATGTTTCTGCCGTCGATCTGCTCAAGGCCGCGGTCGCCGCATTGGGTGGCAAGGGCGGCGGCGGGCGGCCCGACATGGCGCAGGGCGGGGCGGCCAGCGCCGACAATGCGGAAGCGGCGATCGCCGCGGCCCGCGATATTCTGAAAGGATAGGACGATGACAGCACTCTGGATCGCGCATGTGAAGGTGACGGACGAAGCCGCCTACGGCAAATATGCGGCCCTTGCGACGGGTGCGATCGCCGCGCACGGCGGCACGTTTCTGGCTCGTGGCGGCACTTACGAACAGTTGGAAGGGCCGGATCGCCCGCGCAACGTGGTCGCCCGTTTTCCCAGCCTGCAAGCGGCGCATGATTGCTATTTCTCCGACGCCTATCAGGAGGCGCTGAGCCACGCCAAGGGGGCCGCACAGCGCGAGTTAAGCATCGTCGAGGAAATCTGAACGGTGCACGCCGGGCAGACGTGCCCAACGGTCGCACGACCGAGGGCGTTGACCGGTTCGGGTTTCGCCCCAAGCGGTATGCCGGGAACGCCAAGCCGACCGAAACCGGGCATGTGGGCGAATGTGCCCGCATGGGCCACTGCGGATTGAAGGTTGTCAGATCACCCTGCGGTCGCGTGCTTGCAAAGTCTCGACGGGACTTTGCGTGCAAAAATTTCGCGAAATTTTGACTGGCCCTAGCTTGCCCGCGCCTGCCGCTTGCGCTCGTGTGGGTCAAGATAGCGTTTGCGTAGGCGAATCGCGTTCGGCGTGACCTCGACCAGTTCGTCGTCGTCGATATAGGCGATGGCCTGTTCCAGCGACATGGTCACCGGCGTGGTCAGGCGCACAGCCTCGTCGGTGCCGGATGCGCGGACGTTTGTCAGTTTCTTGCCCTTGAGCGGGTTCACTTCCAGATCGTTGTCGCGCGAATGTTCGCCGATGATCATGCCCTGATACACCGCCTCCTGCGCGCCGATGAACATCTTGCCGCGATCTTCGAGGTTCCACAGCGCGAAGGCGACTGAGGTGCCGTTTTCCATGGAAATCAGAACGCCCTGACGGCGCCCGTCGATCTTTCCCTTGTAGTGGGTCCAGCCGTGGAACAGGCGATTGAGCACACCAGAGCCTCGCGTGTCGGTGAGGAATTCACCGTGATAGCCGATCAACCCGCGTGACGGGACATGCGCGATGATGCGGGTCTTGCCGGCACCGGCGGGCTTCATCTCGGTCAACTCGCCCTTGCGCGGACCGGTTAGCTTTTCGACCACCGATCCGGTGTATTCGTCATCCACGTCGATGGTGACTTCCTCGACCGGTTCCATGCGTTGGCCGTCTTCCTCGCGGTAGATGACCTGCGGGCGCGAGATCGAAAGTTCGAACCCTTCGCGGCGCATGTTCTCGATCAGCACGCCCATCTGGAGTTCACCACGGCCTGACACCTCGAAAGCGTCGCCGCCGGGGGTGTCGGCGATCTTGATGGCCACGTTGACCTCGGCCTCGCGCAGCAAGCGGTCGCGGATCACGCGCGACTGCACCTTCTTGCCGTCCTTGCCTGCCAACGGGCTATCGTTGATGCCGAAGGTGACGGTGATGGTGGGCGGATCGATGGGTTGTGCCGGAATCGCCTCGTCGATGGACAGATCGCAGAGCGTGTCGGCCACGGTGGCCTTCGTCATGCCGGCGACGGTGACGATGTCGCCCGCTTCGGCCACATCGATGGGCTGCTGGCCCAGACCGCGGAACGCGAGGATCTTGGATACACGAAACTGTTCGATCTTGTCGCCGGTGCGCGACAATGCCTTGATCGTCTCGCCGGCTTTCAGCGTGCCCGCCTCGACCCGGCCGGTCAGAATACGGCCGATGAACGGGTCGGCGGAGAGTGTCGTCGCCAGCATCTGGAACGGTTCGCTCTTCCGTTCGATCTGCTTTGGAGTGGGGACGTGTTCCACGATCAGGTCGAACAGCGCGTCGAGATTCTCGCGCGGTCCATCCAGTTCAGCATCACACCAGCCCGCACGGCCAGAGGCATACATGGCAGGAAAATCAAGCTGTTCGTCGCTCGCGTCCAAGGCAGCGAACAGATCGAACACCTCGTCCACGGCGCGGTCCGGCTCGCCATCGGGCTTGTCGACCTTGTTGACGACGACGATGGGGCGCAGACCAAGCGCCAGCGCCTTGGACGTCACGAATTTCGTTTGCGGCATCGGCCCTTCGGCGGCATCGACGAGCAGAACGACGCCGTCGACCATCGACAGGATGCGTTCCACCTCGCCGCCGAAATCGGCGTGGCCGGGGGTGTCGACGATGTTGATGCGGGTGCCCTTCCACTCGACGCTGGTACATTTCGCCAGGATCGTGATGCCGCGCTCGCGCTCGATGTCGTTGCTGTCCATCGCGCGTTCGGTAACTGCCTCGTTCTCGCGGTAGATGCCGGATTGCTTGAGCAACTCGTCCACCAGCGTGGTCTTGCCGTGGTCCACGTGTGCGATGATCGCGATATTGCGAATGTCCATGTCAGTGCCTTTGTAGCGGGGATCATCGTGCCCCGAAGGCACGGAATTTGGGGCGCGGATACCGCGCATGGGGCGCAATGGGAAGCCCTTAAAATCAGGGTGTGATTTGCGTGCACCGGGCGTGCACTGCACGTGCACCGGGATCAGTGGGTGCCGGACGCCGAAAACAGGTGAATCACGAGGATGCCCAGAATGATCATCGACATGCCGATCACCGCCCAGGCGTCGAGCCGCTGGCCGAAAACGGCAAACCCGATCAGCGCGATCATGACGATGCCCAGACCCGACCAGATGGCATAGGCGATGCCGACGGGGATATACTTCAGCGCAAGCGCCATCAGGTAGAACGACGCGGCATAGGCCACGACGCACAGCACAGAGGGCCAGAGCCGGGTAAACTGCTGGCTGGCCTGCAGGGCGGTCGTACCGATGGTCTCGGTGATGATCGCGAAGATGAGATAGACGTAATGCGCGGGCATGACCCACCGTTAGCCGAGCCGCAGGCCCACCGCAATTTGAAACTGTCGCGGCGTCAGCCCGCGGGCGTGGCGACGGCGCGCGTGACCGCCACGCCGATCGTCGCGGATGTTCCAGTCAGCAAGGTGCCCCATGTAAAATCGATCATCACCATACGCCACGTCCAGTCTTGCAGCGTGGCCAGGTTGGTGAACTCGTAGGTGCCATAGGCGAAAGCCCCCAGCAAAGCCGCAGATGCGAAGACCCACAACAGCGACTGCTGGTTTTGCAGGGCGGGCCAACTGACGAACCACAGCAGGCAACCCGCATAAAACGCGTAGAACACGAAGGCCGGGCCGATGCGTGGACTGTCCAGCAAAAGAGGCCCGATATCCTTTTCGAAGGCCGGTTTGATCAGAAAGGAGAGACCGACATAGTCGATGGCCAGAAAGACCCCGAAGGTCGCGACATAGAGAATGGCGAGGGTCATGGTGCGATCTTCCTTCCGTTCAATTGCCTTTTTCAGCTAGCCCGGCGGCAGTGTGGGTCAATCCTGTCGCGCACTTCGCCCCTTGAACACGGCCACGAAAAAAGCCGCCCGCAAATCATGCAGGGCGGCTTCGATCGGTCCGACGGCGCGGATCACATTGCGGCGTTCAGGTTTTCGTCGATCTTTTCGAGGAAACCTTCGGTCGTCAGCCACTTCTGGTCGGGGCCGACCAGCAGGGCGAGGTCCTTGGTCATGAAGCCGCTTTCGACGGTATCCACGACGACCTTTTCCAGCGTTTCGGCGAAGGTCATCAGCTGGTCGTTACTGTCGAGTTTCGCGCGGTGCTTCAGGCCGCCTGTCCAGGCAAAGATCGACGCGATGGAGTTGGTCGAGGTCGCCTTGCCTTCCTGGTGCTGGCGGTAGTGGCGGGTGACGGTGCCGTGCGCGGCTTCCGATTCTACGATCTTGCCATCGGGGGTCATCAGCTGGCTGGTCATCAGGCCGAGCGAGCCGAAACCCTGTGCGACGGTGTCGGATTGCACGTCACCGTCATAGTTCTTGCAGGCCCAGACATAGCCGCCGGACCACTTCATCGCAGATGCGACCATGTCGTCGATCAGGCGGTGTTCGTAGGTCAGGCCCGCCTCTTCGAACTTTGCCTTGAACTCGTCGTCGAAGATGCGCTGGAAGATCAGCATGAACTGGCCGTCATACTGTTTCATGATGGTGTTCTTGGTCGACAGATAGACAGGGTAGCCGCGCTTGAGGCCGTAGTTGAAGGACGCGCGGGCAAAATCCTCGATGGATTTGTCGAGGTTGTACATCGACATGAAGACACCCGACGACGGCGCGTCGAAGACTTCGTGCTCTTCCACGGTGCCGTCTTCGCCGACGAATTTCATGCTCAGCTTGCCCGGTCCGGGGAATTTCATGTCAGTGGCGCGGTATTGATCGCCAAAGGCGTGGCGGCCGATGATGATCGGTTGGGTCCAGCCGGGCACGAGGCGCGGCACGTTGGAGCAGATGATCGGCTCGCGGAACACGACGCCGCCCAGGATGTTGCGGATCGTGCCGTTGGGGCTGCGCCACATCTTTTTCAGGCCGAATTCCTCGACCCGCGCCTCGTCGGGCGTGATCGTCGCGCATTTCACGCCGACGCCGATTTCCTTGATCTTTTCGGCGGCGTCGATAGTGATCTGGTCGTCTGTGGCGTCGCGGGATTCGATGCCCAGATCGTAGTAGAGCAGATCGACGTCCAGATAGGGCAGGATCAGTTTCTGCTTGATGAAATCCCAGATGATGCGGGTCATTTCATCGCCGTCGAGTTCGACGATGGGGTTCTCTACCTTGATCTTGGACATGGGCGCGCCTCCGCTTTGATAAATCAGTTGCGGGTGCTTTAGCGCATATCAGGGGAGGGTGAAAGCATGTATACGACGGTGCACCGTCGCCGGATCAGGCGCTGCGGCGTGTCCGGTGGAGCAGCCATGCGGCTCCGAGCAGCAACAGGCCGGAGGCCGGCAGCGGCACGGGAGAGGGTGCGGGCCCCGGTCCGCCGCCGTCGGTCGGTGCATCGTAGCCACCGTCGCCGCCTGCTGCGGTCAACATGAAAATACTGCGCGGGCCGGTCGGTGCAACGGGGCGTGCGGGCGTGTCGTCAAAGCTGTTGGGCACGCCCCAGGGGGCGGGGGTCAGCAGGCCGGTGGTGATCGGTCGTCCGCTGTTGCGGGCAGGCGGTGTCAGGCGCTGCACAGTGCGCGAGCGATCCAGGATCGGCGGCCAGAACGCCGCCACGGGGTCGAGTGTCGGCACGGGTGCCGGGCCGGGACCCTGTGCGATTTGCGGATCGGCCGTCGGTTGCGGAAAGACGACCTCGCGGCGGCAATAGTCGGCGTAGCGGGAATAGTAGTCATCCCACTCGCCGCTGAACCGCGCCAGAATCATCTCGGTGCCGGTGATGTTGGACAACTCGCGCGGGGTCAGCGCACGGTCGCAGGGATCGGGCAGGCAGGTGCGGGGCAGGCGGGTTTTGCCGGTCAGCGAAAAGGCGATGGCGGCGGTGCCATCGTCCGCTTCCTCCAGATAGGAGGACGGGATGCACTCGTAGCCAAGCGGGTCTTCGTCGAGCAGTTCGGTAATGCTGACGACACCGGCGAAGACCGGCGGCGTCGCTGCCACGACCGCCGCTGTCGCCAGCGCGGTGAGCAGGGTCGTCCCGAATTTGGCTGCGCGCCAATCGCTCATGGTATCGCGGTCCCGGTCGTGAAGGCGCACCGATAGCGATGCGCGGTTGCACAATGGTTAATTAGGCAATGTGCATGGGACGGGGAGCGGGAATGGTAAAACTGTGGCCGATTGTTTCCAGATGGTCAGGCCAGGGGGCGAAGACGCCGGATTGACCACGGACGCGCGACAATATGGGGAGATTTGGTAGGCCCGGCAGGACTTGAACCCGCAACCAAAGCGTTATGAGCGCTCTGCTCTAACCAATTGAGCTACAGGCCCCCGTGGGTCAACGGGGTAGCAGACGGGACGGCCCGGTCAAGACGGAATTAGTGGGTGATCGGCGTGCCGAGCAGCACCTGCGACAGCAGCGCGATCATCTCGGCCTCTTGCGCGGTGGTCACGGTGGGGTCGCCGTCCAGATCAGCCATCAGGGCGATGTCGGCATGGGTCGGGGCCGCGACGTTGATGCCCGCACCGGGCGGCAGGTCGATCCACGGGCCGTCCTGCTGCAAGGTCTGACCCAGCGTTTCGGCGTGGGCGAGACCGGCACAGGCGATGCAGAGCGGGGCGAGGATCAGGGATTTCATCGGCGTGTCTTTCTGTTTGGTCTTATGTTCTAACGCGGCCAGTGGGCAGATGGTTCGCGCCTGATATGCAGTTTTGCAGCAGAGCATGAATTTTCGGTGCATCGCGCCCCGGCGGACCCGCTTGCCCGGCTGCGGGCTTTGGGCTACCTGCTGCACAACTTCGGGGGATGACCATGACGAAAAACGGACTGACTTATGCGGACGCGGGCGTTGATATTGACGCGGGCAATACGCTGGTGGAGCGGATCAAACCGGCGGCCAAGCGCACGGCGCGGCCCGGTGTGATGGCGGGGCTGGGCGGGTTCGGCGCGCTGTTCGATCTGAAGGCCGCAGGATATGACGACCCGGTGCTGGTCGCCGCCACCGATGGCGTCGGCACCAAGCTGCGCATCGCGATCGACACGGGCAACGTGGATACCATCGGGATCGACCTGGTGGCGATGTGCGTGAACGATCTGGTCTGCCAAGGGGCGGAGCCGCTGTTCTTTCTCGACTATTTCGCCACCGGCAAGCTGGAACTGGACGCGGCGACCCACATCATCGAGGGCATCGCCGCGGGTTGCGAGGCCTCGGGCTGTGCGCTGATCGGCGGCGAGACGGCAGAAATGCCGGGCATGTACCACGATGGCGATTTCGATCTGGCGGGCTTTGCCGTGGGTGCGATGAACCGCGGTGCCGATCTGCCCCGCGATGTGGCGGTGGGCGACGTGCTGCTGGGGCTTGGGTCAAACGGGGTGCATTCCAACGGCTATTCGCTGGTGCGCCGGATCGTGGAGGTATCGGGCCTTGCGTGGGATGACCCCGCACCCTTTGCCGATACCACGCTGGGGGCGGCGCTGCTGGCCCCGACACGGCTCTATGTCAAACAGGCGCTGGCGGCGGTGCGCGCGGGCGGTGTGCACGCGCTGGCGCATATCACCGGGGGCGGACTGACAGAAAACCTGCCGCGCGTCCTGGCCGAAGGCTTGGGCGCCGACATCGACCTGTCGGTCTGGGACCTGCCGCCGGTGTTCAAGTGGCTCGCTGAAACCGGCGGGTTGTCCCAGGCGGAGATGCTCAAGACGTTCAACAGCGGCATCGGCATGGTGCTGGTCGTCGCACCCGACCGGGCGATGGCACTGGCACAGATGCTGCAGGACGCGGGCGAAGAGGTTTTCGCATTGGGCCATGTGACCGAGGGCGCGCAGATCACCTACAGCGGTTCCCTGCTGTGACGAAACGGGTCGCGATCCTGATTTCAGGTAGCGGTTCCAACATGGTGGCGCTGCTGGATAGCATGACCGGCGATCATCCCGCACGGCCCTGTCTGGTGGTGTCGAACGTGCCGGATGCGGGCGGGCTGGAAAAGGCGCGGGCGCGCGGCGTGCAGCCGGCGGTGGTTGACCACACGACTTTTGGCCGTGACCGCGCGTCCTTCGAGGGCGCGTTGCAGGCGACGCTGACGATGGCCCGGCCCGACATCATCTGCCTTGCGGGGTTCATGCGTGTGCTGTCGGCGGATTTCGTTGCCGCCTGGGAAGGGCGGATGCTGAACATCCACCCCTCGCTGCTGCCCGCGCACAAGGGCCTCGATACACACGCGCGGGCACTCTCGGCGGGCGATACCCGCCACGGCTGCACTGTGCACGAGGTCACTGCGGCGCTGGATGACGGGCCGATTCTGGGGCAGGCGGCCTTGGATATCCGCGCAGGCGATACCGCCGATACATTGGCCGCGCGGGTGCTGGAACTCGAACACCGGCTATATCCGGCGGTGCTGCGCCGCTTTGCGGCTGGTGACCGCAGCCGGTTGGACCTCTAGCGCCGCCTTTCCATTGGCCCCCGTGTCGCCTATCACTGCGCGACAGCGCGCCGCCGGCGCGGCCCAGCAGGACAGACACCGAAGCATGAAAACCATCACGACGACACCCGACCTTGCCGCATTCTGTGCCCAAGCCGCCAAATGCCCCTATGTCACGGTCGACACCGAATTCCTGCGCGAGCGGACCTATTATTCCAAATTGTGCCTGATCCAGTTGGCCTATCGCGGTGACGCGGGCGAGGATGCGGTGCTTGTCGATCCGCTGGCGGGCGATCTGTCGCTGGAGCCGCTGTACGATCTGTTCCGCGATGCGGGCGTGGTGAAGGTGTTTCACGCGGCACGCCAGGACCTCGAGATTTTCTATGTCGATGCCGGGGTCATTCCCGACCCGCTGTTCGACACGCAGGTGGCGGCGATGGTCTGCGGCTTCGGCGATCAGGTCGGCTACGAGACGCTGGTGCGCAAGATCGCGAAAGCGGACCTCGATAAATCTTCGCGGTTTACCGACTGGTCGCGCCGCCCGCTGACCGATGCGCAAAAGACCTATGCGCTGGCAGACGTGACCCACCTGCGTGATATCTACGAATATCTGGCCGCGGAACTGGCGAAATCGGGCCGCACCAAATGGGTGGCCGAGGAGTTGGGTGTTCTGAAGGACCCCGCCACCTACGAGGCGGACCCCGATCAGGCGTGGAAGCGGGTCAAGACGCGCAACACCTCCGCGCGGTTCATGGGGCTGGTGCAGGAACTGGCGCGGTTCCGCGAAACCCATGCGCAGGCCCGCGACATTCCGCGCAACCGCGTCTTCAAGGACGATGCGCTGATCGAACTCGCTTCCACCAAGCCGCAGTCGGAAAAGGACCTTGGCCGGTCCCGCCTACTGCTGCGCGAGGCGCGCAAGGGCGACATCGCCGACGGCATTCTGGCGGCGGTCAGGACCGGGCTGGCGCTGCCCAACGATCAACTGCCGCGACCCGACAAGAGCCGTGAAAAGTTGCAGGTGAACCCTGCGCTGGCCGACATGCTGCGCGTGCTGCTGAAGGCCAAGGCGGATAACGAGGGCGTGGCGCAGAAGCTGATCGCCTCTGCCGCCGATCTGGACATGCTGGCGGCGGGAGAGCGTGACGTGATCGCGCTGCGCGGCTGGCGCAAGGAGGTCTTCGGTGCCGAGGCGCTGCGCCTGTGCAATGGTGAGGTGGGCCTTGCCGTGAAGGGGCAGAAGGTTGTGACGGTCGCGCTTTAGCGTGACGCGGTGCGCGCGTTCTGCTGCGCCTGCACCCGGATCGACCGGACACCGGCCAGATCATCGGCATCGAAGGCACGGGCGACGGTGATTTCGCGGGTCCGCTGCGGACCACCGGGCTGCGCGCCTGCGGGCACCGACACCCGGAACGCCAGCGTCAGCACGCCGTTGTCGAAACCTGCAGGCACAAGCTGCGCGTTGAACTGGCCTTGTGTGCTGGCCACGCCGGTCGCGCGCACGATCGCGCCCGAGGGCGACCGGTCCACCCGCATGGCGGCGACCTGGTCGATCAGCGGTCGCGTCTCGATCTCGCCGAACCGGCTGCCTGCGGGGATCAGCGGGCGGATTTCGCCGCTGGCGGTGACGGGGGTGGATGTGCTTGGCCCGAACCAGTTGAGCGGGTTGAAACGCGACTGCGAAATCGTGGCACAGGCGCCCAGCGTGAGTGTCAGGGTCAGCGCGATTGGCAGTGCGGATTTCATGGGCAAGGGGCCTTTGGTTGATCTGGCAAATGGGTAACCCAAGTGATCCGCGTTGAAAAGCACCCACTGGACCTTTGCCGCTTTGCCACCTAGATCAGGCAGGCGAAAGGGAGCAAGGAAATGGCCACGGCAGCATTCGAAGAGATCGCGGAAACCTTTGAATTCCTTGATGATTGGGAAGACCGCTATCGCCACGTCATCGACATGGGCAAGGCGATGCCGCCGCTGGAGGATGCGCTGAAAGTGCCCGCGACAAAGGTCGACGGTTGCGCCAGTCAGGTCTGGCTGCACCCGGAACCGGCCGACGGTGTGTTCCATTTTCGCGGCGACAGCGACGCGATGATCGTGCGCGGGTTGATCGCGGTCCTGCACGCGCTTTACGAGGGCGTTGCGCTGAATGACGTTGCCCGGATCGACGCGCAGGCGGAACTGGGCCGGTTGGGGCTGCATGACCACCTGTCGGCGCAGCGGTCCAACGGCGTGCGCGCGATGGTCGAGCGTATTCAGGAGGTTGCGGCGCGTTCCTAAAGTGCCGCGAGATGTGTTTCGAGATCGCCGTATCCGGTCGCGCGCCGTTCGAACACGAGGCCGAGGCGCGCGGCACAGTCCTGCGCCTTGGCCGTGAGGGCGGGGTCGTCGGTCTGGGCCTGATAGACCAGCGTGGTGTAGTTGCCGAAATACATATCGCGCAACTCCGGGTGCCGGTCGAGGCCGAGCGGTTTCCACAGGAAGGCCTCGAACTGCCGGACCAGAAAATCGGTGAGGTAGAGGCAGGTCATCTCGCCGCGCGCGGCGAAGGTCTCGTTGCCCTCGAAGAAGGAATAGCAGTGCGGGCCGGGGATCATGGCGACGCCCAGATCGTCGCAGGCCGCCTGCAACTGCCCGCCGGTGCCGCAATCGGCATAGACCACGAAGATGTCGTCGTAACTCGCACGGTGCTTGGCCACTGCGTCACGCACGGCGGGGGTGATCCTGTCGGGGTGGTTGTGCAGGATTGCGGGCAGGCATTGCAGGTCGAGGTGATCCCAGCCGTTCGCGCGTTTCAGCGCGACGATCTCGCGGGCCAATACCCCGCAGGCGATCAGGAGCACCTTGCCCTTGCCGGCGGGTGCGAGGCCGTCGGTCGTCAGCGTGTGATCGGGGGGCAGGTCTTGCATGGCCGGGTCCGTATCCGCGTTGTGTCCGCTGCCGCCGCGGCCTAGGCTGCGTGACCACGCGCGGGCGACCGGACATGGGGGCAGTATGACGACCATCGCCGAGATTTGCCAACTGGCAACGACGGGGCAGCAGCGGATTGCGCCCTCTGCGGTGCCGGGCGCCCGGCTGAACGATGATCCTGCCGCGCCGGATGACCCGGTGTGCGCGGGCGATATTCTGATGGTCGACGACAAGCGGTTCCGGGTCGTGGCGGGGCTGGAGGGGTTCCTGTTCCCGGCGCTGATGCCGCCTGCACAGGTGACCAACCCCGTGCGGGTGCATTGCGGGCTGCACAAGAACCTGACGATGTTCACCCGCAAGGTCTATAGCGAGGTGACGCGCGCACAGCGTGTCATGGTCTGGGAATGGCTGGGCCGCAGGGCGCCGCCACGCAAGTTCCATTTTCACCACTACATTCAGAATTTCCACGAGGTGCAGGCGCGCTTCGCCTGCACCTCGCTCAGCGGGCAGCGGCTCGATCTGGACAGCTATGACGACATCCGCGTGGTGCGTTTCGTACGCGATCCGCGGGATCTGCTGGTGTCGGGCTATCATTACCACAAGCGCGGGGCGGAGCCGTGGTGCTGCATCGCGGACCCCGATCCGGCGGATTACGAAATCGTCAACGGCGCAATTCCGGCGGCGGTGCAGGGCGGGCCGTCGTTGCAGGACTATCTGAACGCGGTCGACATGGAGGCAGGCATGGCGGCGGAACTGGAATTCCGCAAGCCGCATTTCGACAGCATGCTGGCCTGGCCCGCCGACGACCCGCGCGTGCTGACCTTTCGCTACGAGGACATCATGGGCGCGGAGGTTGCCACCTTCACGGCCATCGCGGCCCACATGGGCTTGTCATCGCTGGCGACTTGGCAAGCCCGCCGCTCTGCCTGGAAATACAGCGCGGGCGGGCAGGCGGCCCACAAGGGCCACGTGCGTAACAAGGCCCCGGGGCAATGGCGCAAGGTCTTGCCGGAGGCGGTGAACCGCGCGGTGATCGACCGCTACGGCGCGTTCCTGCGCGCCTTCGACTATCCGCTGGACTAGCGGCTGCGCATCCAGATCAGGCGCGCCAGAGCGGCGGCGGCGAGCGGGATCAGCACGGTCCACCATGCGCCCGTTCCCGCGAATGTCGTGGCGATCCAGACGGTCAGGGCGGCGGCGGCGATCACGGTCAGGATCAGGCCGAGGAAGAGATTGCGTGGCATCGGTGTCTCCTTTCCCTGTCATATGGGGTTTCTGTGTGGCTGGCGAAAGGGGCGCGATTGACTGCTGGAAAAACGGTTCGTAAGCTGTGACTTACCAATTTGGGGAATGTCATGCGTAGCGTGGTTGTCGGTGGAACGGGGTTTCTGGGCGGCGCGATCGTCGACGCGCTCCGCGCGGCAGGTCATGACGTGACCGTGCTGTCGCGCGGCCAGACACGACGCAGCACGCAGGGCGCGGCGGTGATTTCGGCCGACCGGCATGGCGATCTGTCGGCGCTGGAAGGCCGCGTGTTCGACTGGGTGTTCGATACCTGCGCTTATGCGCCGGACGCCGTCGCGCGATTGCTCGATGCGGTCGGAATTGGGATCGAACGCTATGTGCTGGTGTCGTCGATTTCTGCCTACGGGACGTTCCGCACGCCCGGACTGACGGAAGAGGCGACGGTGCCGGACGCCAGCGCCGACGATCTTGCACTTGCGGCCGCCGTGCCTGCGCAGGATCGCGCCTCGGCCGCTGCCTATGGCGCATCCTACGGCCCGCTGAAGCGGGCTTGCGAGGTGCAGGCGACCGAGATGCTGGGAGCGGGGGCCACGCTGCTGCGTGTGGGATTGCTCGTCGGGGCGGGTGACTATTCCGACCGGTTGACATGGTGGGTCAGGCGGCTGGATCAGGCGACCGGGGAACGTGCGAATGTGCCTGTGCCGTTGCCACGTGACCGGGTGGTGCAGATGATCGACGTGCGTGATGCGGCGGATTTTGCGGTTCACTGCGCGACTCAGGCCCTTGGCGGAATCTGGAACGTGACCGGTGAGCCTGTGCCATTGTGGGACGTAATGGAGACGATCAAAACAGAAAGCGGATCGCAGGCGCGGCTGGTCGGCGTCACACCGGAAGCGATTGGAGCCGCGGGCCTGCAGCCGTGGAGCGACGTGCCGCTGATGGCACCGCCAGTAGAAGATTTCCGCTATTTTCTGGAGGTGAGCGCGGCAAAGGCGCGGGCCGTTGGGCTGGTCTGCCGCCCGGTCGCCGACACAATCGCGCCTTTGCTGGCGTGGGATCGAGGGCGGCGGGATGTCGCGCTGCAATGCGGGATGTCGCCGGAGCAGGAGGTGCGACTGGTGGAAGGCGTGGCAGGGGTCTAACCGGACCGGGCGTGCCCGGTCCGGCCACGGATCATATCAGGCGTGCGCGGCACCCTGGTTGTGCTTGCGGGCCACGAAGCTCTTGGCGGTCTCCACCGCGACGGCGGCATCGCGGCAATAGGCGTCGGCCCCGATGGCACGGCCGAATTCCTCGTTCAGCGGCGCGCCGCCGACCAGCACGATGTAATCTTCGCGGATGCCCTTTTCGACCATCGTGTCGATCACGACCTTCATATAAGGCATGGTCGTCGTCAGCAGGGCGGACATGCCGAGAATGTCAGGCTCTTCGGCTTCCAGCGTTTCGAGGTACTTCTCGACAGCGTTGTTGATGCCGATATCGACAACCTCGAAACCCGCGCCCTCCATCATCATGCCGACGAGGTTCTTGCCGATGTCGTGGATGTCGCCCTTGACCGTGCCGATCACCATCTTGCCGACACGCGGTGCGCCGGTTTCGGCCAGCAGCGGTTTCAGGATCGCCATGCCGCCCTTCATCGCGTTGGCGGCAAGCAGCACTTCCGGCACGAACAGGATCCCGTCGCGGAAGTCGGCACCCACGATGGTCATGCCGCCGACCAGCGCCTCTGTCAGAACCTTATAGGGTTCCCAGCCGCGGTCGATCAGGATATGCACGCCTTCCTCGATCTCTTCCTTCATGCCGTCGTAAAGATCGTCGAACATCTGCGCGACAAGATCCTCGTCATTCAGTTCGGACAGGATGATTTCGTCGTCGTCTGACATGCTGGTCTCCCGAAAGCGCCGCGCGGGCGTGTGTCATATGTTGTCACCCTAATGCGCTTTTGCGGATTGGGCTACATGACAATTAGCGACATAAGTCTTTGCGTCACCGACCAAAGGTTGCCTGTGTTCCTGTAATGTTCTATTCCAAGACTATGGAGGAATTTCGCATCAGGCCGCAGCATCGCACGCCGGGCCGCGCGGCGGCGGGCAACCCGGACAACCGGTACGATCGTCTGGCGGTGCAGGCGGTCGACGACGGCTGGTGTGACGAAGGGGCAGAACTACCGGTGCTGCGCACGAGCGTGACAGAAGAAGTGCCGCGCCGCGTCATCACGCGCAACACCTCGCCCGATCTGTCGTTCGACCGTTCGATCAATCCCTATCGCGGCTGCGAGCACGGCTGCATCTACTGTTTCGCGCGGCCCAGCCACGCCTATCTGGGCCTGTCGCCGGGGCTGGATTTCGAAACCCGGCTGATCGCGCGGCCCGACGCGCCCGCCGTGTTGGACCGTGAGTTGCGGGCGAAATCCTATGCGCCCGCCACCATCGCCATCGGCACCAACACCGACCCCTATCAGCCGATCGAGCGGGACCGGAAAATCATGCGCGGCGTGCTGCAGGTGCTGTCCGATTTCAGCCATCCCGTCGCCATCGTCACAAAGGGCACGCTGATCGCACGCGACATCGGCATTCTGGCACCCATGGCCGCGAAGGGGCTGCTGCGGGTCGGCATTTCGGTCACCACGCTCGACAACGCCACATCGCGCGCGATGGAACCCCGCGTGCCGCTGCCCGCCGCGCGATTGCGTGTGATCCGCCAGTTGACGGAGGCGGGCATCCCGGTGCGCGCGATGGTGTCGCCCGTGGTGCCCGCGCTGACCGATCACGAGTTGGAGGCGATCTTGGAGGCCTGTGCCGCCGCCGGGGCCGTCGCCGCGTCTTCCATCGTGCTGCGCCTGCCGCAAGAGGTCGCGGGCCTGTTTCGTGACTGGCTGGCGGAACACTATCCCGACCGCGCCGCCCGCGTGATGGCGCGGGTGCGGGAGTTGCACGGTGGACGGGATTATGACCCCGCGTTCGGCAAGCGCATGACCGGGCAGGGGGAGTGGGCTGCGATGATGAAGCAGCGCATGGCGATCGCGACGAAGCGGCTGGGGCTGGACCGGACGCTACCGCCGCTGCGCACCGATCTGTTCAAGCCGCCGCCGCGGACGGGGGATCAGCTGGATTTGTTCTAGGGTGAATTTTCGCGAAAATTCGAGAGTCCAAATTTTCGCGAAAATTTTGGTTACCCCCTTCGACGTCCGCGCCGTGGCGCGCGCACGGGGCCTGCGCCGTCGGTGCCGTCGGAGGCGGAGGAGAAATCGCCCAGGGCGGCGGTGATCTGCTCCAATGTCGGCGCGTCGCTGCGGGGGCGGTCCTCCAGTGCGGCGCGCATGTGGCGCAGGTGCTCGGGCGTCGTGCCGCAGCAACCGCCGATGATCTTTGCGCCGCAGTCGCGGGCGAGCACGGCATAGTCTGCCATCAGCGACGGGGTGCCGTCGTAGTGGATGTGGCCGTCGTGGTATTTCGGGATACCCGCGTTGCCCTTGGCGATGATCGGCAGGGCGGGGTTTTCGCCTGCAAAGCCCAGCACGGTGCGCAACAGGTCCGACGCGCCGGTGCCGCAATTGGCCCCGAAAGCCAGCGGCTGGTGGGCCAGCTTGCCGACCATCTTGACCATCGCGGGCGATGTCACGCCCATCATCGTGCGGCCCGCGGTGTCGAAACTCATCGTGCCGCACCAAGGCATGTCGGCCAGGGCGAAGCCTTCGGCGGCGGCTGAAAATTCCTCGGGTGCGCTGATCGTTTCGACCCAGAGCACGTCCGCGCCACCCTCTTTCAGCCCCTCGGCCTGTTCGTGAAACATCTCGACGGCGTTTTCGTGGGTGAGGGTGCCCATCGGCACCATGATATCGCCGGTGGGGCCGACGGAGCCTGCGACGATCACGGTCTCGGTCATTTTGTCGGCGACCTCGCGTGCCAGTTCGGCGGCGGCGCGGTTGAGTTCGCGCACGCGGCCTTCCGCCCCGTGCAGTTTGAGCCGCGAGGCGTTGCCACCGAAACTGTTGGTCAGGAACAGGTCACTGCCCGCATGGGCCGCCCCTTCGTAAAGCGCCTTGATCCGGTCGGGGTGGTCGACGTTCCACAATTCCGGCGCGTCACCGGCCTCCAGCCCCATGTTGAAGAGGTTCGTGCCGGTGGCACCGTCGGCGAGGATCCAGTCGCGCTCTGCCAGCATTCGAGCGAGGGGATTGGTCATGATGCGGAAGTCCTGATCAAGGGCGGTGTCACCATCGCTGTGCCAGCACCGTCCCGCGGTTGCAATCCGCAAAAGCGCCCGCGTCGCATCGAATTGCGCATCATGATTATGAGGCGGATCGGGGGGCCGCAGGCCCGCGCGAAATCAGACTTCGTCGATCAACTGCGCTTTCGCCTGCACCAGCAACTCTTTCATCTTGGCGCGGATCGTGGCTTCCTCGGCCTTGTCGCCCAGATCGCCTGCGACCTTGCGATAGACGTCCTCGTCTCCGGCTTCCTCGAAATCGGCCTTGATGACCTCGCGCGCATAGGCCTGTGCGTCGTCGCCGGACTTGCCCATCAGCTCTGCCGCCCAGAGGCCGAGCAGCTTGTTGCGCCGCGCCTCGGCCTTGAACTGCATGTCGGCGTCATGGGCGAACTTGTTCTCGAAAGCGTCTTTGCGGTCGTTGAAGGATGACATGCGTCTGGCCTCGTTCCTGTTGGGTCACGTTTCCCTAGATATGCGTGCTGGGGCGGTCCGGTGCAAGGTCCGGCTGCCCGATTGAAGGATTTCTTGCGGGTGCCGTGGCCTTGCCCTATAGGCAGGCCAACACGTTCGCAGCGCCCCCCGCTGCCAGCACAGAGGGCCCCGACATGGCACGCCGCAAGAAGATTTACGAAGGCAAGGCGAAGGACCTTTTCGAAGGGCCCGAACCCGGCACGCTGGTGCAGTATTTCAAGGACGACGCGACCGCCGGCAACGGTGAAAAGAAGGACGTGATCGAAGGCAAGGGTGTGCTGAACAACCGCCTGTCGGAGTTCTTCATGGTCGGTCTTCAGCAGATCGGCATCCCCACGCATTTCATCAAACGGCTGAACATGCGCGAGCAGCTGATCCGCCACGTGGAGATCATCCCGCTCGAAGTGATCGTGCGCAACTTCGCCGCCGGTTCCATGGCCAAGCGGCTTGGGCTGGAAGAGGGCACCGCGCTGCCGCGCCCCATCGTGGAGTTTTCCTACAAGGACGACAAGCTGGGCGATCCGTTGGTGCCCGAGGAATACGTCATCGCGTTCAGCTGGGCCACGCAGCAGGACATGGACGACATCGTGAGCCTGGCGCTGCGGGTCAACGATTTTCTGGCCGGGACGATGTATGGCGTCGGCATCAAGCTGGTCGATTTCAAGATCGAGATCGGCCGCATCTGGGACGGCGATTTCATGCGCCTCGTCGTGGCCGACGAAATCAGCCCGGACAGCTGCCGCCTTTGGGACATCGAAACCGGTCAGAAGCTCGACAAGGACGTGTTCCGCCGCGATCTGGGCAGCCTGTCGGACGCCTATACCGAGGTCGCGCGCCGCCTTGGCGTGCTGCCGTCCAACGTCACCCATACCCCGCACAAGCCGACGCTGATCAACTAGCATATGGGCGAGGCGAGGCGTAAACTTACAAGATACCAAAGGTTCAAAGTGCAGAACCCTGATTGCTGCTACTGTGGCGGTACCAGCGCTACTGAGAGTATCGATCACGCCCCTCCAAGAGCCTTTTTTGTCGACAAGCACCGACCAGCGGGTTTGGAGGTGCCATCATGCAAAATGTGCAACACGATGCACGGCAATTTTGATGATTTCTTTGCTTTCTTGGCGTTTCTGCAAAGATCGGCATTAATTGATGGCGCGCCTTCGCGTATGGACAATATGATTTCGTCAGCGGCAAAACGGTTTCCAAGTGCTATTAGGGAGTTGGCGTTGACAGGAAGAAATGTTTATCGGCGCCGCGGTGGCTTCCTTCTGCCTGCAACCCAAGTAAGCTTGGATTCGCACGACGTGCATTTCACTATGCATTACATGATGGCGCGGCTCGCAGCGGCAATGTATTTCCAGGAAAAGAAATCCCCAGCTAAAGTTGGCGCACACATAACCACAGTCTTCTCAACCAACTCAGCCAAAACTCTTGATAAGGCCTTGCTGGAGGTATTGCCCTTACTTCCAAATTTTATGAGCTTGAAGCAGGGCAAGTGGAATACGTCGGATCAGTTCGCTGCTCGTTTTCTCGTCTGTGAAGACAGCGCAGTCTTCGCCTTTTCCTTTCATAAGGCTTTCTATGGGCTAGCAGTAATCGACGATACAGTCAGCCTCGTTGACGTTGACGATAGAGTCATCTGGTTGTTCAGAATAACCGAAAAAGGTATCCGGCCGGTCGACAAGGATTATCCAAATGAACTCCGCATCAATATTTCAGACTAGAGGACTAGACCTATGAAAGCCCGCGTTTACGTGATGTTGAAGACCGGTGTGCTTGACCCGCAGGGCGCGGCGATCAGGCACGCGCTTGGCACCATGGGGTTCGGCGGTGTGGAGGGTGTGCGGCAGGGCAAGGTGATCGAACTGGATCTGGCCGACGGCACGTCGGAGGAGACCATCGCGGAGATGTGCGAAAAGCTGCTCGCCAATACCGTGATCGAGAGCTACCGCATCGAGGTGCTGTGATGAAGGCGGCCGTCATCGTCTTTCCCGGCTCCAACTGCGACCGGGACATGGCCGTGGCCCTGCGCGAGGCCGGGGCCGATGTCAGCATGGTCTGGCACAAGGATAACGCGCTGCCCGACGGTGTCGATCTGGTCGCGGTGCCTGGTGGGTTTTCCTTTGGCGATTACCTGCGATGCGGCGCGATCGCCGCACGCTCGCCCGTGTCCACCGCCCTGCGCGACCATGTGCAGCGCGGCGGCTTTGCGCTGGGGGTCTGCAACGGGTTTCAGGTGCTGACCGAAAGCGGGCTGCTGCCCGGCGCGCTGACCCGCAACGCGGGGCTGAAATTCGTCTGCAAGCCGGTCGGCCTGCGCGTGATCACGACGGAAAGCGGGTTTACCGGTGGCTATGTCGCCGGTTCCACCGTCACGCTGCCCGTGGCGCATCACGACGGCAACTATGCCGCCGACGCCGAGACGCTGCGTATGCTGAAAGGCGAGGACCGGATCGCCTTCACCTATGCCGACAACCCGAACGGATCGGTCGACGACATATCGGGCATCCTGTCGTCCAACCGCCGGGTGCTCGGCATGATGCCGCATCCCGAACGGGCGGTGGACGCGGGCCACGGCGGCACCGACGGACAGGCGCTTTTCCGCGGAGTGGTGGGGCAGCTGACCGCTGCCTAGCTTGCCGCGGTTTGGCGCGCCGCCTAGACTGCGCGCATGACAGTCGTCGCCAAAATCGCGAAACGCGGGCAAAGCCGCTGGCCCTTCCGGCTGGCGATTGTCGCGGTCTGTCTGCTGGGCATCGTCACGATCTCGGTCACCAATACGCTGCTGACGCAACGCTTTACCGAAACCACACGCAACCGGGCCGAGTTGCGGCTGACGCTTTATGTCGCCAACTTGATGAGCGAGCTGCAGCGCAACTCCATCGTTCCGCAGCTGCTGGCCCGTGACCCGGCGCTGATCACCGCGCTGGAAAACAACGATTTCTCGCTGTCGACCCAGCGGCTGTTGTCGTTCGTGGACGAAATCGGCGCGGCGTCGCTGATGCTGCTGGACAAGGACGGCCGGACGGTCGCCGCCACCGACCGGAACCGGCTGGGAGAGGCGCACCGTTCCGACCCTTATTTCGTGAACGCGCAACGCAACAACGCCACGATCTTCACCCTGGCACAGCGCGAGAACGGGGCATTCAGCTATGTCTATTCGCGCCGGATCGACGGGCAAAGCGGCAATCTGGGCGTGATCACCGTCGAGGTCGATATGCAGAAGCTGGAGCGCGGCTGGGCAGGCGTATCCGACGCGGTGCTGGTGATGGACAGCGAGGGGCGGATCATCCTGTCGACGGAGCCACGCTGGCGCGGGCTGCAGGAGCGCGAGGCGCTGGCCCGGCAATCCGCACCCTCGGCGATCGAACGGGCGGTGCGCGCGACGCAGGACTGGGCGGCGCTGCCGGTCGATGCCTATCTGGGCGGCGAGGCGGTGCTGCGCCGCGAGGTGCGGGTGCCGTTCCAGGGCTGGCGCATGGTCAGCTACACCACCTATTCGTCGGTGCGCGAGCGGGTGAACGGGGTGCTGGCGCTGGAGGTGATGGGCTTTGCCATCCTGCTGGCGCTGATGTTCTGGTTCACCAACCGCAAGACCGCGTCGCGGCTGGTGTTCTTTCAACGTGAATCTCAAGAGCTTCGTGCGCTAAACCAACGTCTGCAAAGGGAAATCGCGGAACGCGAGAAGGTCGAGAAAACGCTGGAAGTGGCCGAACAGACGCTGGCGCAATCCTCCAAGCTGGCGGCCCTGGGCGAGATGTCGGCGGCGGTGAGCCACGAATTGAACCAGCCGCTGGCGGCGATGAAAACCTATCTGGCCGGTGCGCGCCTGCTGTTGCAGCGCAAGCGCCCTGACGAGGCGCTGTCGTCGTTCCAGCGCATCGACGATCTGATCGAGAGGATGGGTGCGATCACACGACAGTTGAAATCCTATGCCCGCAAGGGGGCCGACGCGTTTGAACCGGTGGATACCCGCGCCGCCGTGTCCTCTGCGCTGTCGATGATGGAGCCGCAACTGAAGACCCGCAAGGTCGAGATCACGCGCACGCTGCCGTCCGAACCGGTGATGATCATGGGTGACAGGCTGCGGCTGGAACAAGTGATCATCAACCTGCTGCGCAACGCGCTCGACGCGACAAAGACGGCCGACGAACCGGCGATCGAGATCATATTGGCCGCCGGTGACACGGTGAGCCTGACGGTGCGCGACAACGGCCACGGGATCGAGGATCTCGACGAGATGTTCGAGCCGTTCTTCACCACCAAGGAACCGGGCGACGGTGTCGGGCTGGGGCTTGCGATCTCGTCCGGGATCGTCAGCGACCTTGGCGGGCGGCTGACGGCACGGAACGCGTCGGCCGGCGGGGCTGTTTTCGAAGTACAGCTTCCTATCTACAGACAAGACGTCGCTGCGGCAGAATAAGGAAAAGACCATGAGCAAGGCCATGAAGATCGCCATCGTCGACGATGAAAAGGACATGCGCCAATCCATTTCGCAGTGGTTGGCGCTGTCGGGGTTCGACACCGAAACCTATGCCACGGCAGAGGACGCGCTGAAGGCGCTGAACGCGGATTTCCCCGGTATCGTCGTCAGTGACATCAAGATGCCGGGCATGGACGGGATGCAGTTCCTGCGCAAGCTCAAGGGTGTGGACAGCAGCCTGCCTGTCATCATGATCACCGGCCACGGCGACGTGCCGATGGCGGTGGAGGCGATGCGCGTCGGCGCATTCGATTTCCTGGAAAAGCCGTTCAACCCGGACCGGATGACCGAACTCGCCAAGAAGGCCACGACCGCCCGGCGGCTGACGCTGGATAACCGCGCGCTGCGGCGGGAGTTATCCGACGGCGGGGCGATCATGAAAAAGCTGATCGGCCAGTCGCCTGCGATGGAGCGGCTGAAAGAGGACATCCTCGATCTGGGGCAGGCCGATGGGCACGTGCTGGTGGAGGGCGAGACCGGCACCGGCAAGACGCTGGCGGCACACGCGCTGCATGCGGTGGGCGCGCGGGCGTCCAGGAAGTTCGTGCTGGTGTCCTGCTCCGCCTATGACGAGGACACGCTGGGCCGCCGCCTGTTCGGCCCGGCGCAGGAGGGCGAGCCGATCCCCGCGATGGAGGAGGCGCGCGGCGGCACGCTGGTGCTGGAGGACATCGAGGCGCTGTCGGACAAGCTGCAGGCCAGGCTGCTGACGGCGATCAACGATCAGGGCACGCCTGCCGAAACCCGGATCGTGGCGATCTGCAACCTGCGCGACGAGGGCAAGACCTGCGAAAGCGTGTTGCGCCCGGACCTGTTCTACCGGCTGGCCGCGTTGCGGATCACCGTGCCGCCGCTGCGGCAGCGTGGCGAGGATATCCTGACGCTGTTTACCCGGCTGTCGGATGAATTCGCCGATGAATACGGCTGCGACGCGCCGCAGGTCGCGGCACAGGAGGCCGCGCAATTGCTGCAGGCCCCTTGGCCCGGCAACGTGCGCCAGCTGATCAATGTGGCCGAACGCGCGGTGCTGCAGAACCGGCGGGGGTCGGGGTCCATCGCGTCGCTTCTGATGGCCGACACGGAAGAGGCGAAGCCCGCGATGACGACCGAGGGCAAGCCGCTCAAGGAATTCGTCGAAGCCTTCGAGCGGATGCTGATCGACAACACCATGCGCCGTCACAAGGGCAGCATCGTGAACGTCATGGACGAGTTGCAGCTGCCGCGTCGCACGCTGAACGAGAAGATGGCGAAATACGGTTTGCAGCGGTCCGACTACCTTTAGATTTCCGGCCCGGGGCACGTAGAAAACGCGTGACAGACCGCCGGGCAATGACGCATTGTCTTTCGCAAATATTTTTGCGGAGGATGAATGATGCGTGGTTTCTTTTCGGCATTGGCCTGCGTGACGCTGGCGGCTTGCGGTGGTGGTGGAACATCATCGGGCAGCGGCATGCAGCAGATGATGCAGCCGCCACCGGGCCAGATGCCGCTGGCACCGACGATCATGGCGCAGGATGTGGCGGATTACGACCGTGTGCACGCCATCGTCGAGAACTATCAGCGCCCCGCGCTTGCCGGCGGACCGCCGCCACCGACCGGAACCGTCAACTACAACGGACAGGTCGATGCGCGCTTTCCGGTCAGCGCGGACCCCCGGGTGCCGTTCGAAACACCTGTCGTGCGCATGATCGGCGATCTGGATATCGCGCTCGAGGTCAGGAACATCCCCGGCGAAGACAACTTTCGCGGCACCGCCGATAACTTCAACATCGTCGAAAACGGCGTTCCCGTAGAGGCTGTGGGCGGCGCACTTACCATTCGCGGCGCGTATAACGCCGGGTTGAACGGGCGTGAAAGACTGTTGCGGACCACGGGCCGGGGCGGTCTGACATCGACCTTCGGTCACGATACGGTCGGGACGCTCAATCTGATCATGACGATGGACGGGCGTATCCGTAACGCGCCGGGCGCGAACTATGGTGCGATGGCGGGCACGGTCGGCGGATCGGGCAATGGCGATTACTATACCGCGCGCGGTAACGGCACGTTCTACATCCTCGAAGACAGCGTGGCGCGCCCCTGATGCGGGTCCGGTTCCGTCGCCGCGCGCGCTGCTGCGACGGGACCGGACACTTTCCGATTGTAATTTGCCTCCCGCACCCCTTATGTATGACCTACGGACCTGCCGCGTGACGGATCGCTGTGGCTCCGGTGAGATTCTCTGCTTTGCACGATGGCGGGCGACGCCCCGGACCAACCGCAGGCAGCTGATTTGGTGGAAACGCCAGTAGAACGCCCCAAGGCGCGCGATCACGTCAACCGCCGGGCCATGAACAGGTGACGCATCAACGCGCCGCCATGGGAAACCCGCGATGCAACGCGCGCAAGATACAGGCCACAGCATGACCGCCCCGAGGGGCGCTGCGACGGCCTTGCCGCACATCGCCAATATCAGACATCACCCGCAGACCGCCGCCCCGCCGGGGCGGTCGTTTGCGTGCGATGCGAACGGACAAAATGCCAAAGAAAATGCTAATCGACGCAACACACGCGGAAGAAACCCGCGTCGTTGTGGTGGACGGAAACAAAGTCGAGGAATTTGATTTCGAGAGCCAGTTCAAGCGACAGCTTGCTGGGAACATCTATCTGGCCAAGGTGACACGGGTCGAGCCGTCGTTGCAGGCCGCGTTCGTGGACTATGGCGGCAATCGCCACGGGTTCCTTGCGTTCTCCGAAATCCATCCCGACTACTACCAAATTCCCGTGGCCGACCGCGAGGCGCTGATCGCCGAGGAAAAGGCCTATGCCGAAAGTCTCAAGGCCGCCGAGGACGAGGAAGACGCACCCAAGAAACGCACGCGCCGTCGCGGCGGCAAGTCCGCGCAGGCTGCAAAGGCCGGTGGCGACGATGCCGTGACGACCGGCGAGGTCGAGACCTCGGAGGAGGAGACATCCGGCGATATCGAGGGGATGGAAACCATCGACCTCGACGACAGCGACGAGGGCAGCAGCCCGATGGAACTGGTCGGGGACACACCTGTCGATACGCCCTCTGCCGATGATGATGACGACGACGACGAGGAGGAGGACGAGAGCGGCAAGGCCGAGGCGTCCGACAAGGACGAGACTATCGAAAAGGTCCAGGACGACGACACCGACGAGGTGCGCAAGGTCCGCAAGCCACGGCCCCGCCGCTACAAGATTCAGGAAGTCATCAAGGTTCGCCAGATCCTGCTGATCCAGGTCGTGAAGGAAGAGCGCGGCAACAAGGGTGCGGCGCTGACCACATACCTGTCGCTGGCCGGTCGCTATTGTGTGCTGATGCCCAACACCGCACGCGGCGGCGGCATTTCCCGCAAGATCACCAACGCCGCCGACCGCAAGAAGCTCAAGCAGATCGCAGGGTCGATGGAGGTGCCGGAGGGTGCAGGCCTGATCGTGCGCACCGCCGGGTCACAGCGCACCAAGGCCGAGATCAAACGCGACTATGAATACCTGCAGCGCATGTGGGAGCAGATCCGCGAGTTGACGCTGAAATCGACTGCGCCCGCGCGCATTTACGAGGAAGGCGACCTGATCAAAAGGTCGATCCGCGATCTATATAACAAAGAGATCGACGAGGTGATCGTGGCGGGCGAGGGCGGTTATCGCACCGCCAAGGACTTCATGAAGATGATCATGCCGTCCCACGCCAAGAACGTGAAGTTCTACAACGAACAGCTGCCGCTCTACGCCCGTTATCAGGTCGAGGGTTATCTGGCGGGCATGTTCAACCCGACGGTGCAGCTGCCCTCCGGCGGCTATATCGTGATCGGCATTACCGAGGCGCTGGTCGCCATCGACGTGAACTCCGGCCGGGCGACCAAGGAAGGTTCCATCGAGCAGACCGCGCTCAAGACCAACCTGGAGGCCGCCGAGGAGGTCGCGCGCCAGTTGCGCCTGCGCGACCTTGCGGGCCTGATCGTGATCGACTTCATCGACATGGACGAACGCCGCAACAACAACGCGGTGGAAAAGCGGTTCAAGGACAAGCTGAAGACCGATCGCGCGCGCATTCAGGTGGGCCGGATTTCCGGGTTCGGCCTGATGGAAATGTCACGCCAGCGCCTGCGCCCCGGAATGCTGGAGGCGACGACGCAGATGTGTTCGCATTGCCACGGCACCGGTCTTTTGCGGTCCGACGACAACGTGGCGCTGTCGATCCTGCGTCAGTTGGAAGAGGAAGGCGTGCGCGGTCGCACCAAGGAAGTACTGGTGCGGGCACCCATCGCCATCGCCAACTTCCTGATGAACCACAAGCGGGAACATATCGCCGATATCGAATCGCGCTATGGCATGTCGGTGCGGATCGAATGCGACACCTCGCTGGTGTCGCCCGATTTCGCGATCGAGAAGTTCAAGACCGCCACGCGCATCGTGCCCGATGCGTCGCCTGTGGTGACCACGATCGTCGACATGGATGACGACAGCGTCGACATCGTCGACCCGCCCGAGGATGAGGACGAGGCCGAAGAGGCCACGCCGGAGGCCAGGGGTGATGACGATACCGATGGCCAGCCCAAGAAGAAGCGCCGTCGGCGTCGGCGTCGTCGTGGCGGCGGTGGCAATGGCGATCAGCAGAGTGGTGATCATAAGGCGGATGACCAGCAGGACGCCGCGAAGACGCAGGACGCGGACAAGGCGGACGATGCGCCTCAGGCCGATGATAAACCTGCCGAACAAGCTGATGATGCACCTGCCGAAAAGCCGAAGCGCACCCGGACGCGGAGCCGCAAGAAGCCGGTCGCTGCCGAAGCGGAGGCGGGCGAGGGCGATCCCAAGGCGGATGCCCCTTCAGAGGCAGAGGATGCCAAGCCGGTCGAGGACGCACCGGCCGAGAAGCCCAAACGCGTGCGCAAGACCCGTGCCAAGAAGGCCGAACCTGCCGCCGACGCAGCCGCTGCTGCCGAAGCCGACGCCGACGCACCTGCTGCAGAGGCCGAGGAAAAGCCCAAGCCCAAGCGCCGCAGCCGGGCCAAGGCCAAACCGGCTGCCGATGCGGTTGATGAAAAACCGGCGAAGGCTGCCGACGACACACCGGCGCAACCCGACACCCCCGCAGCGGAGGCGCAGCCGGTCGATGCAAAGCCTGCCGCCGCTGTAGAGACACCGCAGGAAGCTGCCATCGCGACGCAGGAGCCGGAAGCGGAGGCCGCCGTCGCGGAGGAAAAGCCCAAGCCCAAACGCAAGGGATGGTGGTCGTTGGGCCGCTAGGTGAACTTTGGGCCGCATGTCACTGACATGCGGCCTTTTTCATGAACGAAGGGCGTCGATGGATCGTGTCGTGACAGTCGAGGCGTTCTACGACGGTGACGCGGATGTCATCTTTGCGGGCGCCTTGGAATACGTGGAGTTGCAAGCGGCGATGTCAGGCATTGCACGCTATGATGGCTTGCCCGAGGGCCTCGCGCGGCAGGGCCAGTCCTTTACCGTTGACGTGATGTTCTGGGGCTTTCTGCCGAACAGGGGCCATCACATTCACGTCGAAACTGTCGATCCGGCCCGACGCATCGTTCAAAGCCGGGAGCGGGGCAAGGGTGTGGCGCGCTGGGATCATGAAATCTCGATCCAGCCTGCGGGTGATCAGGTCCTGTGGACCGATACCATCGCGATCAGCGCAGGGTGGCGGACGGCCATCATGGCGCGGTTCGCGAGTTATGTTTATGCGTATCGGCATCGTGCGCGCAACGCGCTGCGGATCGATGCGCGGGTTCAGCCCTTGCGGATGACATAGACCTGCGGCGTGGCGTCTGTGTCGGCGGAGACCAGCACATGCCCCGCCTCGGCGCAGAAATGCGGCACGTCGATCACCGCCGCTGGATCGTCGGCCAGCATCCGCAGTGTCGCACCGCCGGGCAGCGCCTGCAGCCGCTTGCGCGCTTTCAGCACGGGCAGGGGGCAAAGCAGGCCGGTCGCGTCGAGTTCGGCATCGGGTGTGGTCATGCGGGATGCCTAGGGCAGATGTTTCAACCTGTCCACAAGGATGTGACGTGCGCGCAGGTGACGCGCCTGCGGTTGCCCGCTATGCAGGCCATCAAGAAGGAGCCGCCATGCTGGACGCCACACTGATCCTCGACGCCACGCTGCTGCCCGCGATCATGATCGCGACGCTGGCGGGATTGCTGTCGTTTCTCAGCCCCTGCGTGCTGCCCATCGTGCCGCCCTATCTGGCCTTCATGGGCGGGGTTTCGGTGGGCGAGATGGACGAAACCGCCGCCGCCCGCCGTCGGGTGCTGCTTGCGGCGACGTTCTTTGTGCTGGGGCTGTCGACGGTATTCCTGCTGCTGGGGTTCGCGTTTTCCGCGATGGGGCGGGTGTTCCTGCAATGGCAGGACTGGTTCACGACCATCGCAGGGGTCGTGGTGATGATCTTCGGCGCGCATTTCGTCGGCGTTTACCGGATCGGTTTTCTCGACCGCGAGGTGCGGGTCGAGACCGGGCGACAGGGCGGCAGCGCCTTCGGTGCTTATGTGCTGGGGCTGGCTTTCGCATTTGGCTGGACGCCCTGCCTCGGCCCGATCCTGGGCGCGATCCTCGGGATGGCCGCATCGGAGGCGGACCTCGCGCGCGGCACGACCTTGCTGGCGTTCTACGCTTTGGGGCTGGGCATTCCGTTCCTGCTGGTCGCGGCGTTCTTTCCGCGCCTCAAGAGTGTGATGGCGTGGATGAAGCGGCATCTGAACCGGATCGAGCGGATATCGGGCCTGCTGCTCTGGACTGTCGGGTTGATGATGGTGACAGGCCAATTCACCGCGTTCAGCTGGTGGCTGCTGGAACAGTTCCCGGCGCTGGCGACGCTGGGGTAGATCACTGCTTAAAGCCTTCTTGCTCGGTCGCAGACCGGGCAGCCCCCGACCGCGGGCGGGGGCTATCGCCCCGCCCGCGGTCGGGGGCTGCCCCGCGTGATGGTCATCGACCTTTCGCAATCCCTTACTTATTTTCGCCGGATTTCTGCGCTAGCCTGCGCCAAACAGGCGATGGGCAGTGAATGAACGAGCAGGCAGACAAACAGGTCAGGCGGCGGCGGGTATTCTACATCCCCGGCTACGACCCGATCCATCCACGCCGCTACCGCGAGCTTTATCGCAAGGAAGGCGCCGCGCAGGCGCAGATTTCCGGCTATGATATTTCGCTCACGCCCAAGCAGGGTGCCGGCCCCTACGGCTGGCGGGCCGAAGCGCAGATCGACGAGCAAAAGACCACGGCGGATATCGACGTGTTGGTCTGGTCCGATATCGTGCGCGGCAGCATGTCCGACACGATCCCCGGCACCTACCTGCAACTGGTGCGCACCGCATGGACCTATATCGCAAGTGGCGCGCTGCGACGGCTGATGTGGATGCGCAAGGGGCCGGTGATCGCGGCGCTTTACCCGGTGGGGATGTTGCTGCTGCAACTGCTGGCGGCTGTCCTGATCGGCTGGGCGCTGTCGTCGCTGCTATTATGGGGCGTGAACGGCCTGCTGGGGCTGGCGGGCTGGTCCACTGGCATGCTTACACCGCTCATCCTTTGGGCTGTGATTGTCCCGGTGGCAATCTATATCCTGCGCTGGTTCCGCAAGAAGGACGGCAAGTTCTTCGCCTATTACCTGATGCACGACTACGCCTATTCCGCCCGCTGGAACGGGGCGAACCCGCCGGAGCTTGAAGCGCGGATGGCGGCGTTCGGCGACCTGATCGCGAATGCCTTGCAGGAAGATGCCGACGAGGTGCTGGTCATTGGCCATTCATCGGGCGCGCATCTGGCGGTGTCGATCCTGTCGGACCTGATCCGCGATGGCCGTGTGCCTGCGGGCGCGCCGCTGGGGTTCCTGTCGCTGGGGCAGGTGGTGCCGATGGTGTCTTTCCTGCCGGACGCCTGGCGGCTGCGCGCCGATCTGGCGTTCCTGTCCACCCGCGATGAACTGGCCTGGGTCGATGTGACCGCCCCCGGCGACGGCTGCGCCTTTGCGCTGTGCGATCCGGTGGCGGTGTCGGGGGTGGCGCCTGCGGGGCAGCAATGGCCGCTGGTGATTTCCGCCGCTTTCACCCAAACCCTGTCGCCCGAACGCTGGAAGGAACTGCGCTGGCGATTTTTCCGGCTGCATTTCCAGTATCTCTGCGCCTTCGACCGGCCCGGCGACTATGACTATTTCCAGATCACCGCTGGGCCGCAGACATTGCGCGACCGGTTTCGCGACCGGCAGCCTTCAAAATCCCGCATCGACGTGCCTGCGTCGAAATACACCAGCACCGCGCCATGACCCTGCCGCCGAAACCTGCGGCACGGCCAGAGAAGGTGTCGCTCTGGCGGTATATGAAGCTGTTTCGTGCCGATATCCTGTCGGCGCAGCCCGCGAAACTCTACCGCGCGTGGATGGCGGAGTTCAAAACGCCGTTCTTTCGCAGTTATCTGGTGAACGATCCCGATCTCTTGCAGCGCGTTCTGAAGGACCGGCCCGACGATTTCCCGAAATCCGACCGGATCGGCGCGGGGTTGCGGCCCTTGCTGGGTAATTCCGTGTTCCTGACCAACGGCGAGACGTGGAAACGACAACGCCGCATCATCGACCCGGCGTTCGAGGGGGGGCGGTTGCGCGATACCTTCCCCGCGATATGGGCGGCGGGCGAGGCGGCGGCGGTGCGCATGGCGCCCATGGCCGACGGCACGCCGCGTGACATCGAACCCGAGACCAGCCACGCTGCCGCCGACGTGATCTTTCGCACGCTGTTTTCGATCCCCATAGAACACGAAATCGCGGCACAGGTTTTCGACCAGTTCCGCGCGCATCAGCGCACACAGCCGATCCTGAACCTGGCCGCCTTCGTGCGCGGACCACGCTGGATGCCGCGGTTCTTCCGGCGTGAGACGAAACAGACGGCGGCGACGATCCGTGCGCTGATCACGCAACTGGTGGACGCGCGGGCAAATGCGATTGCCGCAGGCTCCGTGCCCGACGATTTGGCGACCAAGATCATGACGACCCCGGACCCGCAAACCAGCGAGCGGTTCAGCGAAAGCGAGATGGTCGATCAGGTCGCGATCTTCTTTCTGGCGGGCCACGAGACGAGTGCGTCCGCGCTGGCCTGGACGCTCTACCTGCTGGCGCTTTATCCCGACTGGCAGGACAGGGTTGCGGCAGAGGCGGCTGACATGACGCCCGATTTTGCCAAGCTGTCGACCTTGAAAACCACCCGCGATGTGTTCCGCGAGGCGCTGCGGCTCTACCCGCCCGTGCCCATGATGGTGCGAGAGACGGTTCAGCCGGAGGTGTTTCGCAAGCGCGACGTGAAGCCGGGCGCGCAGGTCGTGCTGTCGCCATGGCATCTGCACCGGCACGAGCGGCTGTGGGATGACCCCGATGGCTTCGACCCCGCGCGCTGGGACACGGAGGCGGGCAAGGCATCGGCGCGCACGGCCTATATGCCGTTTTCAAGCGGCCCACGGGTCTGCACCGGGGCGGGGTTTGCGATGATCGAGGGCGTGGCGCTGCTGGCACAGATTTTGCGCGCCTACCGGTTCGAGGTGGTGGCGGACAAACCGCCTGTGCCGGTGGCGCATCTGACGGTGCGTGCACGCGACGGGATCTGGCTGCGATTCGTGCCGCGCGACGGCTGATTGTCGCGAAAATACGGACAATCCTTTCACCCATCCTTCGAACGTCTTCGTCGGCGCAACAGTGTCCAAACCGCCGCCATATTCCTGCCGCAGTTCAGGAACGCATGTTTGTCAGATAGTTAGCGTTCGTTTCGCGACTTTTTGACCGCTGGTCAGGCGTAATTTCCCACGCATTATGGCAAGAATACGTTACAACAGTTGCGTGGGGGCCAATGCGCGAAAGCGGGATGTGGCCAATGACGACTCCGATCACACAGACACTGTTTGCCGGGCTTGTGGCCCTGCCATCGCGGGCGCTGTCCGCTCTATTCCCGTCGCGTTTCGGCGCGGACGGCGCGTTCGATCCCTATGAACCGGCACCGGTGGATCGCGCGTCGATCAGTGCGCTATTCGAATTGGCTTCGGATACACCCTGGTCACCCGAAAATAATTTACGCGCGTCAGAGCGGCGCGAGTTGGACAGCATGTCGCTGATCCGTGGGGCGCTCTATCCTGCCGATCAGGCCTGAAGTCTGCGCAGCACATAGACGCGTATGGCCGAGGCCAGCCCCACGTCGCCGCGATCTGCATCAATTTCGGCGGCGAGACCGTTGATCGTCAGGCCCTTTTCACGCGCGATGGTGCGGAAGGCCTGCCAGAACGCATCTTCCAGCGACACGCTGGTCCGGTGACCGCGCAGGGTGAGCGAATGTTTGACGGGGCGGCCCTCTATCATCGCAGCATGGCCGCACTGGCTTCACCACATATAAAGGCCAGCACCTATTCGTCCTCGAACTTCAACTGAGACAGGCGCGTTTCCTGCTGTGCCGCGCGGGTTGCGTCAAGCACGCGCTCGGCCTTGGAGCGCCCGAATCTGACCGCGTTTTCATCGGCTTGCCGCTTTGCCTCGGTTCGCTTGGCGGCCTTGCGCGCCTTGTTGAGATTGACAATCTGGGACATTTTTCCGACCTTGCTGACATTGAAATGTTATTTTGAAGGAACGCGATATGCCAGTGCGCATCCTTTTTTCGCTTTTTCTGCTCCTGCCGACAACGCTCGCTGCCGAATGGCAATTCGAACCCGGTTGGACATCGCATGGGCGCGCCGTCGGGGTCGGCAGCGCGGATCGGGCGATCTGGTTGGAATGCAATACCCGGGGCACGACCGCCGTGTTGACCGATGGTCCCACGATTGCGGAACCGGACCTGTTGGGGATGACGCATCAGGGCTTTGTGTTTTCCTTTGATGATGGGCCGGAGACCCTGGTCTATGGCATCTGCGTCGCCGGCGTAGAAGGATGCCTGCTCGATCTGGATACGGGCGATGCGCGGCGCACATTCGTCGAGGCCCTGAAATCCGGCAGTCGTTTGAACGTCTCGTTTTTTAACGGTGGACCCGCAGGAGAGGTGCCGCTTACCGGCTCCTCCGCCGCTATCGAGAGTTTCGCCGCGTCCGGCTGCGTCATGCCGTAGCGCACGCGGCCCTACTTCGGGCCAATCATGTCTTCGGGGCGGACGACTTTGTCGAATGTCGCCTCGTCGACGTAGCCCAGGTTGATCGCCTCTTCCTTCAGCGTTGTGCCGTTCTTGTGGGCGGTCTTGGCGACCGTCGTGGCGTTGTCATAGCCGATGGTGGGGGCCAGCGCCGTGACCAGCATCAGCGATTCGCGCATCAGCTTTTCGATCCGGGTGCGGTCGGCCTGAATGCCCACGACGCAGTTGTCGGTGAAGGCCACGGACGCATCGCCGATAAGCTGCATGGATTGCAGCACGTTGTAGGCCATCATCGGTTTCATCACGTTCAGTTCGAAATGGCCTTGGCTTCCGGCAAAACCCACGGCGGCATCGTTGCCCATGACATGGGCGCAGACCTGCGTGATCGCCTCGACCTGCGTGGGGTTCACCTTGCCGGGCATGATGGAACTGCCGGGTTCGTTTTCGGGCAGCATCAATTCGCCCAAGCCGCAACGCGGGCCGGAGCCGAGGAAGCGGATATCGCAGGCGATCTTGTAGATGCTGGCGGCCACGGTCTTCAACGCACCGGACATCTCCACCAATGCGTCGTGCGCCGCCAGTGCCTCGAACTTGTTGGGCGCGGTCACGAAAGGCAGACCTGTGATGCTGGCCATTTCGTTGGCGACGGTCTCGCCCCAGCCCTTTGGCGTGTTCAGCCCGGTGCCGACGGCAGTGCCGCCCTGTGCCAATTCGTAGATCGCGGGCAAGGCGGATTTGATCCGGCGCAGCCCCATGGCGACCTGATGCACGTAGCCCGAAAATTCCTGGCCCAAGGTGAGCGGCGTCGCATCCATCGTGTGGGTGCGCCCGATCTTGATGATGTCGTCGAACTCTTCCTGTTTGGCCTGCAAGGCGGCGTGCAGTTTTTCCAGACCCGGGATCAGCACGTCATGCGCCGTGGTGGCCACGGCGATGTGCATCGCGGTCGGGAAGGTATCGTTGGACGACTGCCCCATGTTGCAGTGATCGTTGGGGTGCACGGGGTCTTTCGATCCGATCTCGCCGCCGAGGATCTCGATCGCGCGGTTGGAGATCACCTCGTTGGCGTTCATGTTCGACTGCGTGCCCGACCCAGTCTGCCAGACGACCAGCGGGAAGTGATCGTCGAGCTTGCCTTCCACCACCTCCGATGCCGCCTGAATGATCGCATCGGCCAGTGCGTCGTCCAGCTTTCCACGCGCCTTGTTTGCGGTGGCACAGGCCTGCTTGATGACGCCCAGCGCACGCACGATGGCGATGGGCTGCTTTTCCCAGCCGATGGGAAAGTTCATCAGCGACCGCTGGGTCTGCGCACCCCAGTACCGGTCTGCGGGGACCTCCAATGGGCCAAAACTGTCGGATTCGGTGCGTGTGGCGGTCATGGGTCGCTCCATCAGGGAAAATATCGGTCGTGCGGGGGCGCGGGCTATTTGCGGAACTGGTCGAGGCTGACGACTTCGGCGTCCTTGCGCTGCCCTGCATCGGTCTCTGCCTCGGGTTCGGCCATCTCGTCCATCGGGGCTTCGGCGGTGTCGTCGTCATCCTCCGCGTCGTCATCATCGTCCTGCGTCTCGAACCGCAGGCCAAATTCGACCGAGGGGTCCACGAAGGTCTTGATCGCGTCGTAGGGGATGTAGAGCGGCTCCGGCGCGTCGCCGAAATTCAGCGTGATGGCAAAGCCTTCGTCGGTGACCTCCAGATTGTCGAACCAGTGCTGGATCACGACTGTCATTTCTCCGGGATAGCGGTCCGACAGCCAGTCGGCGATCTCCACATCGGGGTGCATGGTGTCGAAGGTGATGAAGAAGTGGTGCTTGCCCGGCAATTTCGGTGGATTGGCCTTGGCGATGCCGCTCAGCACCTCCTGGATCAGGCCGCGCATCGCACGGTGCATCAGGTTGCCGTAATCAATGGATCGGGTCACGGGTCCATGGTCCTCCGGGTCGCGGTTGACACGAACATACGGGGGAAGCGGACGGGATGAAAGGCCCGCTTTAGGCGGAAAAACCGGCGATGTGGATCAAAAGCGCGGCCGCCCCGGACACACACAGAACCGGCGGCAGCGGCATCCCGCGCCGCTGCAGCAGCCAGCCTGCCAGGATCGCCAACAGCACCGGCACGGGCTGGACCGAACCCGCAAGCGGCCGGATCATATAAAGCGGACCTGCGTGTAGTGTCGTGACTTGCGCAAAGAAGACGTGCGCCGCGAACCAGACCGACAGATTGGCGATCACGCCGACCACCGCTGCGGTGATCGCGGCCAGCGCGCCGCGCAGCCGCGGCTGGTTGTCGAGCCGGTCGATCAGCGGCGCGCCGGCGAAGATCCAGATGAAACAGGGCACGAAGGTCACCCAGAGCGTCAGCGCCCCGGCGATCAGCGCCAGTCCGATCCCGCCCTGCGCCATGCCCGCCAGCATCGCCACGAATTGCGTGACCAGAATCAACGGGCCGGGCGTGGTTTCCGCCAGTCCCAGCGCGTCGATCATCTGTTCGGGTGTGATCCAGCCGAAATCCGCAACGATCTGCTGCGTCATATAGGCCAGAACGGCATAGGCGCCGCCGAAGGTCACGACCGCGAGTTTGGAAAAGAACAGCGCCAGATCGGTCAGAAACGGGTCGGGCAGGGCGGCGACGAGGGCGACCGGAAACGCCCAGATCAGCCCGCCGATCACGAGGATGCGCAGCGGGCGATGGCGGATCGCGGTGCCGGGCGGGTCCTGCGGCGCTGTCGCGGCGCCCGCGAACAGGATGGCCCCAAGCACCGCCGCCGTGGCGATCACGAAAGGGAAGGGGACGTCGAAGACGAACAGGGCGGCAAAGCTGAGCAGGGCGATCACCCGATGCGCCGGTCCCAGCAGCGCGCGCTTCGCGATTTTCAGCAGGGCCTGCACCACGATCACGACGACCGTCGCCTGCACGCCCAGAAACACCGCCTGCACGGCGGGCAGGTCGCCATAGGTCGCGTAGAGCAGGGCCAGCACCATGATGACAAGCGCACCGGGTAGTACGAACAGCCCACCACCGATTAGCCCGCCGATGATCCCGGCCTGTCGCCAGCCCGCGTAAGTGGCCAGTTGCATCGCCTCCGGTCCCGGCAGCAACATGCAGAACGACAGCGCGCGCAGGAATTGCGCCTCGGTCAGCCAGTTGCGAGTTTCTACCAGTTCCTTGTGCATCAGCGCGATCTGCGCCGCCGGTCCGCCGAAGGACATCAGCCCGATCCGTCCGAACACACGGATAAGGTCGCGCAAGCGCCGCGTCATGCGCCGGTCCGTGCGGCGGAGTCGTGGCTTTCGCCCATCCCGTCGCGCGCCCAGCGATACAGCGCATCATACACGAGCAGGCCCGCTTCCATCTGTGCGCAATCGTCGCGGAACATGCGCGACAGCCCGACGGAAATCGCGAGCAACCCGGCCGCCTGCGGGGCGAGGTCGTGGGCGTCGGTGTCCGCGGCGCGGATCACCTGCGCCATCGCATCGAGTGCCGGGGTCCGCAGGTTGAAATGCGCGCAGAGCGCGTCGAAGGTGCACGAGGTGCCGTGATGGCGCAACGCCGCCTCGGCCACGTCGAAAGGTATGGCATCGAACCGGTCGGCCACGGCCATGACCTCACCAGTCGGGACAAAAAGGAACCGGGCATCCCGGTCGATGAACCGCCGGATCAGCCAGGGACAGGCGATGCGGTCGATCTTGGGTCGCGCGCGGGTAACCCAGAGGTCGGTCTTTGCAAGATGCGCAAGGGGCATACGCGGCAGGTCTGCCGCGACCCAGCCCGCCATACCGCCCGCCAGAACCTCGGCGGGCCAGCCGCGGGCGCGCAGCAGGGCGGCGGCACCATGGCTTAGCTTGCGCCCTTTCTGACAGACCACGACGACGGGCTGCGCGGGCCGGGTGGCGGCCCATGCGTCGATTTCGGTGTGGGGGACATGCCGACTGCCGGGGATCAGATGCGGGTCGGCGGCCACATCTTCGAGCAGGCAGACGTCGATGATCAGCGGCGCATCGGGTGTTCCGATGCGGCGCATCAGCTGGGCGGGGGAAATTTCGGTAAAGCCGGACATGGGGCATCCCTTCTGAAAGCGTCAGTGGATGCGCGCTTCCGGCCGTGGCCTCACGGGGCGCGTCGCGGACCCCATATGCGATGTTTGGCGGTGCTTTTGCGGGCCGTCAAGCCACGGTCGCCGCCAAAATGCCCCCGTTTGCGGCCTTGCGCGGTCGAATCAGTTGTGATGCGGCGCTTCTCCATGGTAGGCGGAATTACGCTCGCCGCTAAATATAGTGGCGAGGCATAGATCGCATGAATGCGACGCCACCGGGGAGAGTAGTGATGGCAAAGTTTTTCGAAGCAGTGGGTATGCTCAGCGTCGGGGCCGCGACGGCTGCAGGCGCGATGTGGTTCATGTTCGCACCCGAAGAGACCGCGACATCCGCGCCGTCGCCGGTCTTTTCCGCCACACCCGTGGCCCCCGTCGCGGTGACCCCGGCACCGGCACCCGCGACCGTCGCGGTGAGCCGCGCCAGCGGAACGCCTGTCCAACTCGGGGCCGCCGACCAGATACATGCGCTGATGGCGCAGTCGGACGACGCGGTCCACAGCGCGGACGCCTTGACGCCGGAACAGGAGCAGGTCGTCGCCTTTTTCGAAAAGATCGCCCGCGACCGGAACGCCGAGGGCGGCACCGAGGGTGCATTGGTCAATTTCGACAACCTCACCATCGACGATCTGAACGTGCGCTATTATTATTCGACCGCCGCGCGGTTCGAGGCCGTGGACGTGCCGGCGCTGCTGGCAGAGCAGGCACAGCTTGTGCAGGCCAATATCTGCAATCAGCCGTCGATCCGCGCGCTGATCACAGACTATGGCGTCAGCTACAGCTATCGGTTTATCTCGAACGATTTTCGCTACATCGGCGAGGTGACGGGCGACGCGGGTCGCTGCCCGACCTAGACACTATCCCAGCACGCGCGCCAGTTCGCGGATGATCTTGCGCCGGATCGCGGCGGGGTATTCGCGATGCGTACGCGCCGTGATGACGAACCCGTTGCGGGTGATGACCGCGCTGCGAAAAAATCCGGTGATGGCCAGCCCCATGCTTTCGATGGCGATGCCGTTGATGGTGATGCCCGCGCGTTCCGCGACACTGCGCGCGGCACGCGTATCGCTGCCGGAATTTGGCGTGCCGTCGCCCGAGACGTCGATGACCTGCCGCTTGCAGGCCGGTGCATCGTCGAACATGCCGATGGCGAAGAGCAGCGCGTCACCCGGTGCGGTATCCGACAGGACAAAGGCGCGCGGCATCAGCCGCGCCTCGAATGCCAGCGCCTCGGCATCCAGTGCGGTGCGGACCTGCCGCCACGGGATGCTGACTTCCTGCCGCCCGACGCCGGACCATTGCATCACGGCGATCGCTACCTCGCCGCTGACCATCGCCTCGACGATTTCGGGGTCGGTCAGCGCATCGGCCATGCCGTCGACCTGCAGCTTGTATTCCGCCGGGTCGATGGAGTTCGAAACGTCGATGGACAGGACAAGGGCGGTATCGCAGGCGCGGGCCTGAAACGGCAGGGAAACGACGGCGGCGAGGGCGAGGGCAGGCAGGCGGAACATGGGGCAAGTGTTGCGCGGCGTGTGCTGCAATTGCAAGCCACGTCTTTGTCAGCGCGTGACAGGCGGGCTTGGAAATCACTTGTGGAATGAGGGAAAAGCGCAGGTTTCTGTTGCCAGGTACCTGCAAACCCCGCCTGACGCGGCTAGGCATCAGGGCTTAAGTTTCGGCGACATTTACTGCTTACGCAGCAACTGCCATTGCCGGAGCACGGTTGTCATTTGCAACTATACTAAGCGTACCGATAACGGTGGTAACTCACCGAGACAAAGTCATCCCTTTTACACGTTCGTCGATCCTATTTCGGCCCCATCGTCCGCAAATGACGGTGGTTTGGTGGAGCCGCCGGGTACCGCCCCCGGGTCCGATCCGCTTATTATGAGCGCGTTTATGTCCATAGTCCCGAAGGACCTCTCATAGATAGGCGGCGCAGGTCCGTGTGACAAGGGGGGTGCGGACATTGCATCCGCACGGTCGGGAAAACCCGTATTGGGTGACGCTCTCGCTGTGCTAGGCTGTGGCGCGGGCGTTTTGGTCCGCAAATACCAGGGAAGGATTTGACATGAAAATTTTGAAGATCATGGCGACGGCAGGGGCCGGGTTGGTCGCGACGGGTGCCAGCGCGCAGGAGTTTCCGGAATGCGGCATCTTGCCGGACGACACGCGCTCGCACCGCTGCGTGTGTCCTGCGGGTGCGGCCACCGGGTCCGTCTGGGGCAGCGGGCCGTATACCGCCGACAGCAGTATCTGTGCAGCCGCCACCCATGCAGGCGTCGTCGGTGCAGATGGCGGACGGGTGCTGGTGATCCGCAGGCCGGGGGCGGAACGCTACACCGGCTCGGACGCCAATGGCGTCACGACTCGCGATTGGGGGTCCTACCAATACAGTATCGACGTGCGGCCCTGGAAGGGCGACCGCGCCGCGGCACCGACCAATACCGACGCGGCGCTCGAGGCCTGCGCCACCATGCCGACTGGAACCGACGCACATGCATGCAGCTGCCCGGCAGATGCACCCGTCCGCTCGGTTTGGGGGTCCGATCCCTACACTGCCGACAGCGATCTGTGCACCGCGGCACGTCACGTCGGCTATATCGACGAGACCGGCGGCACGGTGCGGGCGCTGCGGGTCCAGGGTCTGGAAAACTACCTCGGCTCGACCGTGAACGGGATCGACAGCCGCGACTGGGGCAGCTATTCCGAAAGCATCGTGTTCGACTGGAACCACTGAGACGAATTGTATTTGGAAATCAACACCCTGCGCGGCGATGTTCGCGCAGGTTACAAGTTGATCAGGATCGCCAGAACACCGACGACGGCCTCGACCCCGAAGAAGATCCATTTCTTCTGCGTCTTGCCGTCGAGCAGGAGTGATGCAAGCCGTCCGCCCGCGGCACCAAGCCAGCAGAACCCCAGCATCATATAGGCTTGCGGCGACCCCAGGATCAGCGCGCCCAGACCCATGCCCACAAAGAGCGCGCCCGATGCGGCGCGTACCTCGGACATGCCCATGGTCGACCCGCGGTCGGACAGATCGAGCGTGCCCATGGCATAGCGTGGATTGATCAGGCTGATCAGGCCCAGCCCGATGCTGAACAAGGCGAAAATGACGTTGAGAAAACCCATGGGATGTCCTTTCCCGGCTCTTGGGGGCAACCCCCGCAAATGTAAGACGGGCAGCACCGGATGGCGCTGCCCGTCATGACATAGCGCGGGCGCCCGGTTTAGAAACCGGCCTTGATCAGCTCGAAGGTCTCGTTCTGCTGCTCGCGGCGTTCGTTGGACATCGGCAATTGCGCCAAAACCGGCACGTCGATTTCGCCCAGACCGGAAGCGACAAGGTCTTCCTCACCGACCTGTGCGGTCAGCGCCGTGGCGTTGGCCGAGCCGTAGCCCGCATCGAGCAGCGGCACGACCGAGGATTCGGCCAGGAATGCGTTGAGGTAGTCATAGGCCTTGTCCTCGTCACCGGGACCGTTGGCCAGGTTCACATAGCCGCACAGCCAGAGCGAGGAGCCTTCCGCCGCTTCACGCTGGAATGCGATCGGGCGGCCTTCCTCTACCATTGTGGGATAGGTTTCGTTCCAGGCCCAGCTGATCAGGATTTCGCCCGAGGCCAGAAGCTGTGCGAGTTCGCCCGGATCAGTCCAGTAGGTGCGCAGGTTGGGGTGCACCTCGCGGAGCCAGTTCGATGCGGCCTCGAATTCCGCGTCCGTGGCCTCGGCCCAGTCGGTGACGCCGGTGGCCAGATAGGCCAGCGCATAGGCGTCGTCGACGTTGTCGGGCAGGGTCATGCGGCCCGCGTATTCAGGATTCTTGAAGACGTCGAGCGATGCCACGGCATCTTCCGGCACTTCTTCCGGGTTGTAGGCGATGGCGGTCGATCCGAAATCGGTCGGAATGAAGAATACGTCGCCTTCACCTTCGCCGACCTGGCTGCCGGTCAGGTTGCGGTCAAGGTCGGCGTAGGCGTCGATCTTGGACGTATCCCAAGGATCGAGGATGCCGCTTTCGGCCCATTTCGTCACAGAGCCCGCGCAGATGTGCGACACGTCGGCCTGAAAACCGGCGCGGATTTTCTGGAACGCCTCGTCCTCGTCGCCGAAAAAGGCGAAGGTCGGGCTGTCGCCGTGCATTTCGACATAGTCGCCGTGATAGGCGGGGTCCTCGAAACCGGAATAGTCGAAGACGAGCAGGTCCGCGTCCTGAGCGGTGGCGGTGCTGGCGAGGGCGATGGCGGATGCCGCGCCCAGATATTTTGCAAATGTCATGCGCAATTCTCCCGTTATGCGTATTTCGCCCGTGACGTTATCACCGCTTTTGCGACCCGCAAGCGTCAATTCGCGGGCCTGGCGGTGCTGCGGGCGGCAAAGACGCTGTCGGCAAGTGCAAGCGTGTAATCGGCCAGCGCCGTCAGATGCGCGTCTGCGGCACCCGCATCGCGGGCTTCGACGGCATCGGCGATCTGGGCGTGCAGTGCGACGATCTTTTCACGCGACCGGGCGGTGAAGGTGATCATGTTCATCAGCGGCTGCATCGCCTCGACAGCGCCCGCCAGTTGATAGGACAGCACCGGATTGCCCGCCGCATCGACCAGCGCGCGGTGAAAGGCCACGTCGGAGGCGCAAAACGCCTCGTCGGTCAGGCCGGGTTGCGCCTGCCTGTGCGCCTCGGCCCGCATGGTGGCCAGATGGTCGGCGGTACGGCGCTGTGCCGACAACGGCGCGCAGGCCCGCTCCAGCGCATAGCGCGCCTCGCAAGCGGTGGCGAAGCTGACCGCGTTCATCGACAAGAGCAGCGTGGAGGTGGTGATCTGCTGGCCATAGGCATCCTCGAACCGCAGGCGGTTGACGAAGGCGCCGCCCGTCGCACCACGCTGCGTGCGGATCAGCGATTGCGCGGCGAGCCGTTTCAGCGCCTCGCGTACGGTGGGGCGGGACACGTCGAATTGCTCAGCGAGCTCCGCTTCTGACGGCAGGCGTTCGTCCACCGGCAGCGCGCCGGAAATGATCGCGTCGCGGATCGCGGTGGCGATCTGGGCGGACAGGTCGGCGGGATTGTCAGGGTCGATTTTCACGGTGGCGCACGCCTTTTTAATTGTCAGACAATTAAACGTCTGACATATGAATTGGCAAGGTCCGAGTCGCGGGGAGGCGATCTGGCATGACGACATCACCGGCGTCACACGTGCTGCGCACGACGCTCTGGCTGGCGTTTTTCGCAAGCATTCTGGCGGCTTGGGCGGTGATGTTCATGATGGCGCGGATGTCGGGTGTCGATGTGATTGGCCGGCCCGTGGGCATGAACATGATGCCGATGGTGACCTTCGGCGCGCTGTTCCCGATGTGGGCGGTGATGATGGCAGCGATGATGTTGCCCACGATGATCCCTACCTTGCGCAACTACGAAGCACTTATGATCAGCGCCGACGGCACGCGGGCCGGGTGGCTGGGCGTGCTGCTGGGATACTTTATCGTCTGGGTCGGTTTCGCCGCACTGATCGCGCTGGTGCAGGTTGTGCTGATCGCGGGCGGGGTCGTCGATACGCTGGGCATCGCCACGAACGGATATATCGCGGCGGCGCTGCTGATCGTCGTCGGCGCATTCCAGTTCACCCGCGCAAAGGAGGTGTGCCACGGCGTCTGCCACGCGCCGATGACCTATTTCCTGGGCCACTGGCGCACCGGCTTTAAGGGCGGGTTGCGCATGGGGCTGGGGTTGGGCGCGTTCTGCGTGGGCTGCTGCTGGGGCTTCATGGCGCTGGGGTTCGTCGGCGGCGTGATGAGCCTGTTGTGGATGGGGCTGGCCACATTGTTCATGGTCTTTGAAAAACTGCCGCAGATCGGGCATCGTCTGATCAAACCTGCCGGGGTCGTGCTGATCGCGGCGGGGGCGGCACTTGCGGCAAGAACGCTTTAGGAAAGGGTGACAGATGCCTGAGAAGAAAAGAGAACCTGCCGACAAGCTGCGGATTTCCCAGCGCATCGACCAGCGCATGGAAAGCAACCCGCTGCGCCGCAAGAAGCACCCCACCGACTGGGCGATCAAGGGGGAATTGTTCCTCAACTGCTCGTGCACGGTCTTTTGTCCCTGCGTCGTTTCGCTGGGCGCGCACCCGCCGACGGAAGGGCATTGCCACGCCTGGATGGCCATCGCCATCGACGAAGGGCATTTCGAGGGCGAGGACCTGTCGGGCCTGAACGTGGGCCTGCTGGTCGACATCCCGGGCCGCATGGCCGAGGGCAACTGGCGCGTCGCGGCCTATGTGGACGAGCGCAGCACGCAGAAGGCCTATAATGGCATCCTCAAGATCTTCAGCGGGGCGGCGGGAGGCACCACCGGCCTGTTCACCATGCTGGTATCCGAGATCATCGGGGCGGAGCGCGAGAAGGTCGAGATCGTGCGCGACGGCACCCGGCGCGGCATCTACATCGGGCGTAAAATTCAGGGCGAGATCGAGATGATGACCGGCAAGGACAAGGATCACCCGGTCATGGTGTCCAACTCGCAATACTGGATGGGCCCGGACATCATCGCGGCGCAGGGCGTGAAATCGAAGGTGCGCGACTATGGCCGGGTCTGGGATTTCGGCGGGAAATCTGCGGAGATATGCCCAATCGACTGGAAAGGACCCAAGCCGTGATCACGCCGCAGTATTGCCGGACAATGGCGCAATACAATCGTTGGCAGAACAACGGCTTGCGCCGCATCGTCAAGGAGATGGACGAGGCGGAGTTGCGCAAGGATCGCGGCGCGTTCTTCGGGTCGATCTTCGCGACGCTGAATCATCTGCTCTGGGGCGATGAGCTATGGATCAGCCGCTTTGACGGTGGCGATGCGCCAACGGTCGGGATCCCGGAAAGCGTTGAGTACAAGAAGAACGTGACCGACTGGTCTCTCGCGCGGTTCCAGACCGATGCGCGGATCACGCTCTGGGCCGAAAATGTGCAGAGCGTCGATCTGGTGGGCGATGTGGAATGGTATTCGGGGGCCATGGGCCGTGACATGCGCAAGCCGAAGGCGCTGTGCATCGTGCATTTCTTCAACCATCAGACCCACCACCGCGGGCAGGTTCACGCGATGTTGACGGCGGCGGGTCACAAACCCGCCGACACCGATATTCCGTTCATGCCGGAAGGGCTATGACCGGCGCGGCACGCTCAGTTGACCGGGCCCGCGCCTTCGTAGGCGTCGATCTGCGCCCCGTTGATATCCTCGAACCCCCATGTGGTGTCGTCGGCGCTGTCGCGGGTCAGCACGATGACGAGGTAGCGGCAATCGTCGGTGCAGCCGTCGGACAGGGACATCGACCCGTCGACGTTGTTATAGCCGAACGGTACCTGCACCATCATCGGGTCGTCGCGGAATGTCCTGGCGGGCAGGGTGGTGCCGTCCCAAGCGTCGAGGCCGTCTTGCCGCCAGCTCGACCACATCTCCCCCCATTCGGCGTCTTCGGGCGACATCGCGGCGAGCGCGGGGGCCATGCGGGCGTTGGTTTCATTGACAAGTGGCGCAAGGGCGGGACCGTCCTTGGCGCGGAAACCCTCGATCACCGCGACGGCGACGGCATCGGGATCGCCGAGGTCGAGATGCGCGTCGGCCTGGACCTGGCTGGCGAGTGCGATGGCCGCCACGGCGGCTGCGGGACGCATGAAGATGCTGAACATGAAAGACGCTCCGTTGAAATTGCTCGTATCGGGCACCCGGAATTGGGTCCACGGATCGTAGCGGCACTGGAAATGACTGACAAGGAATGGCCGCGATGGCATTGATTTCCCCTTCGCGCCGGTTGCGGCGCACGCCTTTTTCCGCCGGTGTCGAGGCGCAGGGCGTTTCGGCCTATACCGTTTACAACCACATGCTGCTGCCCACGGTGTTCGAGAGCGTGGTGGAGGATTACCACCACCTGAAAAAGCATGTGCAGGTCTGGGATGTCGCCTGCGAACGGCAAGTGGAACTGCGCGGCCCGGATGCCGCGCGGCTGATGCAGATGCTGACCCCGCGCGACCTGCGGGGGATGCTCGCCGGGCAGTGTTACTACGTGCCCATCGTGGACGAAACCGGCGGGATGCTGAACGATCCTGTCGCGCTGAAGCTGACCGAGGATCACTGGTGGATTTCTATCGCCGACAGCGACCTGCTGTTCTGGGTCAAGGGGCTGGTCTATGGCTACCGGCTCGACGTGATGGTGGACGAGCCTGACGTGTCGCCGCTGGCGGTGCAGGGGCCAAACGCGGACGACCTGATGGCGCGGGTGTTCGGCGAGGCGGTGCGCAACCTGCGGTTTTTCCGCTACGGCTGGTTCGATTTCGAGGGCCAGAGCATGATCGTCGCCCGGTCGGGTTATTCCAAGCAGGGCGGGTTCGAGATCTACGTCAACGACAGTGCCGTCGCGATGCCGCTGTGGGATGCGCTGTTTGCGGCGGGGGAGGACCTGAACGTGCGGGCGGGCTGCCCCAACGGGATCGAACGGGTCGAGGGCGGATTGCTGTCCTATGGCAACGACATGACGCGCGAGAACACGCCGCATGAATGCGGGCTTGGCCGGTTCTGTTCGACGCAGACCGCCATCGGCTGTGTGGGGCGCGATGCCCTGTTGCGGGTGTCGCGCGAGGGGCCGACACAGCAGGTGCGTGCGCTGCAGATCGACGGCGAGATCGGACCGTGCGACCGCGCCTGGCCGCTTTATGGTGGCGGCAAGCGGGTGGGGCAGGTGACGTCTGCCGCGCGCTCCCCCGATTTCGGGACCAACGTGGCCATCGGCATGGTGCGGATGACGCATTGGGACGCGGGCACGCGGCTGGAGGTCGAGACACCGGACGGCATGCGCGACGTGACCGTGCGAGACGGGTTCTGGGTTTAACGAACGAGGCTGTCGCCGGAGCCTCCGGCGGGAGTATTTTGGGCAAGATAATACGAGGAGACGCGATATGTTCGACGCATTGGTTGTGACGAAAAACGACGAGGGCAAGACACAGGCCGAGGTTAGGCAGATCGGGCTGGACGACCTGCCCGCGGGCGAGGTGACGGTGGCCGTCGAATATTCCACCGTCAACTACAAGGACGGGCTGTGCATCGGGCCGGGCGGCGGGCTGGTGCGTAACTATCCGCATGTGCCGGGCATCGACTTTGCCGGCACCGTGGAGGCATCCGACGATGACCGCTACAAACCCGGCGACAAGGTCGTGCTGACCGGCTGGCGCGTGGGCGAGGCGCATTGGGGCGGGTATGCGCAGAAAGCGCGGGTGAAGGCCGACTGGCTGGTGCCGCTGCCCGACGGGCTGGACACGCGGCAGGCGATGGCGGTCGGCACCGCCGGGTTTACCGCAATGCTGGCGGTGATGGCGCTGGAGGATCACGGGATCAAGGACGGGCCGGTGCTGGTGACCGGGGCCGCGGGCGGTGTCGGGTCGGTGACGACGGCGATCCTGGCGCATCTGGGCCACGAGGTTGCAGCGGTCACCGGGCGGCCCGAGACGGCGGATTACCTGAAAGGGCTGGGCGCGACGCAGATCGTCGCGCGCGAAGACCTCAACGAAACCGTAAAGCGCCCGCTTGAGGGCGAGACATGGGGCGGGTGCGTCGATGCGGTGGGCGGCGACATGCTGGCGCGCCTGCTGGGGCAGATGAAATACGGTGCCTCGGTCGCGGCGGTCGGGCTGGCCGGGGGGGCGGGCCTACCCGCCACGGTGATCCCGTTCCTGTTGCGCGGCGTGAACCTGCTGGGCATCGACAGCGTGATGCAACCCTACGACAACCGCCTGCGGGCATGGGAGCGGATCGCCCGCGACCTGCCGATGGACAAGCTGGAGGCCATGGTGCAGCCCGCGACGCTGGCCGATCTGCCGGGGTTGGGGCGTGACATTCTGAAGGGTCAGGTCAAGGGCCGCGTCGTCGTGGACGTGAACGGCTGACGGAAACTGCCTGCAAAGGACGACGGCACAACCTTTGATTGCGCCGTCGCTTTTGTTCGGAAAGTGCCGGTTCCGCGCCCCTGATGGCGCAATAACGCCGCGCCTTGTCACAAATATGGGTTATATTGTCGCGGTTTCCCGGTATGCTGCACGCATAAAAACAAGCAACAGGGACAAATCATGACAATCAAACCCCCCTTGTCGGAGCTTCCGATCAAGACGGCTGATTCCGGCTTTTACAGCGGTTTCAGCGTCAATGTGGCGGTCATAAGCAAGATCATCATCAGCGTGCTGGCGGTCTGGTGCATCGTCTGGCCCATTCAGGCCGGTGCCGTGCTGGGCGACTGGAACGCACTGATCCTCGAAATCTTCGCGTCCTGGTACATCTGGGTTACGGCGGCATTCGTCGTGACCTGTCTGATCCTGGCCCTCTGGCCCTCGGCCGGACGGATGAAGCTGGGCGCGGATCACGAAGTGCCCGAATTCACCAATTTCTCGTGGTTCTCGATGATGTTCGGCGCCGGTATCGGTGTCGGCATGCTGACCTGGGCCGTGGCCGAGCCGGTGGCGCACTTCCAGAACAACCCGCAGGTCATTCAGGGCATCACAGAAGGCGGCGCGGAGAACAATATCCTGACCGCTTACGAGTGGTCCTATCTGCACTGGGGGTTCAGTGCCTGGTCGACTTATGCGATCGCCGGTCTGGCGCTGGCGTTTTTCAGCTATCGCCGCGGGCTTCCACTGACGATCCGGTCGGCGCTGACGCCGCTTTTCGGGCGGGCCCTGTCGGGCACGCTGGGCAACATCATCGATATCGTGGCCGTTGTGGCGACGATCCTCGGTGTGGCGCAGACGCTTGGTTTCGGTGTGGAACAGTTCGTCGCCGGTCTGAACCGGATCGGTATCGGCGGTCTGGTGCTGGAAGACGGGTCCGCGACGACGATGGGCATCATCGTGGCGCTGCTCTTCATCATGGGGGCATCGACGCTGTCGGCGCTTTCGGGTGTCGGCAAGGGCATCAAATGGCTGTCGAACATCAACATGGTGCTGTCGATCTTCCTGCTGTCGTTCTTCATCATTTTCGGCGCGACTTGGTTCGGCTTCAACGCGTTCTTCGTGGGTATCTTCGAATACCTCAAGGCGCTGCCCTGGATGAGCATCAACGTCTTCGTGTCTGACGGTGTCGAAGGGTCCGAATCCTTCCTTCTGGCACAGTGGCAGGGCTGGTGGCCCGTGTTCTACTGGGCCTGGTGGATCGCGTTCGCACCGTTCGTGGGTCTGTTTCTGGCACGTATTTCGCGTGGCCGGACGATCCGCGAATTCGTCCTGGGCGCAATGATCGTGCCTGCGCTGATGTGCTTTGTTTGGTTCGCATGGGCCGGTGGCACAGCCATCGACCTGGAACTGAACGGTGACGCAGGTGGCACGATCTTCGGTGCGGCCAACGGCGACAAGATCTTCGCAATGACCGAGTTCATGCTGTCGCCGGTCGCCGAGGTTCTGGCCTGGGCCATGGCGGTGCTGATCGTGGTGCTGCTGATGACCTTCCTGGTGACCTCCGCAGACTCGGCCGTTCTGATCGTGAACACGATCAACGCGGCGGGCGATGAAGGTCCGAAGGCACGGCCACATATCCTGTTCTGGGGTGCCGCACTGGCGCTTGTGGTCGGCGGGCTGCTGATCTCGGGCGGGACCGGCGCGATCCAGACGGCCATGGTGATCGGGGCGCTGCCGTTCTCGATCGTGATGGCGCTGATGTGTATTGCGTTGCTCAAGGCGGTCTTCAACGACGGCCGGCGCGAAGCCGCCGGCGTGCAGGCGGTGACGGTCGATTCGCCGATCCCGACGGCACCGGCTGAATAAACGCAGCTTTCGCTGATACGGAAAGGCCCCGCCGGCGACGGCGGGGTCTTTTACGTTTTGGCCGCGAGTCTCATTTTTGGGCAATCTGGTTGAAGCGCAGGCTGCAGTTGTTATGGTCGGGGCAACTTTAACCTGGAAGGGGACGACAATGACCGATGAAAGCGTGTCTCAGGGGATCCCTGCACCGGAAGGTGCGGCGGATGTCATCGAGACGGAATATGAAATCGGACAGGACAACGTCGACGGCTCTGTCGGGCCGTTCGGCTTTGACATCCACAATCCTGTCTTCCTGATCTCGGGGGCCGCCGTCGTGGCTTTCGTGTTCTATACACTGGCCCTGCCGGAACAGTCCGGTGCCGCCTTTTCGGCCATGTTCAACTTCACCACCAAGAACTTCGACTGGTTCCTGATCGGTGCTGCCGATCTTGTGGTGATCTTTGCGCTGCTGCTGGTCGTGACGCCTTTCGGCTCCGTCAGGCTGGGCGGTGCCGATGCCGCGCCCGACTATACCTATCTGGGCTGGTTCGCGATGCTGTTTGCCGCCGGTATGGGCATCGGGCTGATGTTCTACGGCGTGTCGGAACCGCTGACGCATTTCTCGACCGCCTTTGGTCCCACGTCGATGGAAGGCGATCTGCGCACCGACTGGGCGCCGCTGGGGGCCGCGACCGGGGACGAACCGGGGTCGATCCGCCTCGGCATGGCCGCCACGATCTATCACTGGGGCCTACACCCCTGGGCGATCTACGCGACGGTGGCACTGGCGCTCGCGCTCTTCACCTATAACAAGGGCCTGCCGCTGACGATCCGCTCCGCCTTCTATCCGATCTTGGGTGACCGGGTCTGGGGCTGGCCGGGCCACATCATCGACATCATCGCGGTTTTCGCGACGCTGTTCGGTCTGGCGACATCGTTGGGGTTTGGCGCTACACAGGCCAACGCGGGGTTGAACGAGCTGTTCGGGATGCCGATCGGCGTGACCTCCGAGGTGATCCTGATCACCGTCATCACCGCAGTCGCGCTGGTATCGGTGCTGCGCGGTCTCGACGGCGGCGTGAAGGTGCTGAGCGAGGTGAACATGGGGCTGGCGGCATTGCTGGCGATCTTTACGCTGATCGTCGGCCCGACGGTATTTTTGATCACCTTCTTCTGGGACAGCCTGATCGCCTATTTCCAGTATCTGCCCGCACTGGCCAATCCGTTCGGTCGTGAAGACGTGAACTTCAGTCAGGGCTGGACGGCGTTCTACTGGGCCTGGTGGATTTCCTGGTCGCCTTTCGTGGGCATGTTCATCGCCCGCGTCAGCCGCGGCCGCACCGTGCGTGAATTCGTGATCTGCGTGCTGCTGATCCCGTCGATGGTCTGCGTGATGTGGATGTCGATCTTCGGCGGCACCGCGATCCACCAGGTGCTGACCGACGGCTTTACCGGCGCACAGGACGCGGACCTGCCGCTGCAGCTGTTCAAGATGCTGGGTGAATTGCCGCTGGCGCAGATCACGTCGTTCATCGGGATCGTGCTGGTGATCGTGTTCTTCGTGACCTCTTCGGACTCCGGGTCTTTGGTGATCGACACGATTACGGCGGGCGGCAAGGTCGACGCGCCGGTGCCGCAGCGCGTGTTCTGGTGCATCTTCGAAGGGGCCGTGGCCATCGCGCTGCTGGTCGGCGGCGGGTTGGCCGCGCTGCAATCCATGGTGATTTCCACCGGGTTGCTGTTCACGGTCGTGCTGCTGGCGATGTGCTTCTGCATTTTCCGCGGCTTGCAGAGCGAGCGGGCACAGACGAAGTAACTCGTCCGCCCGACAATCCAGAAGGCCCCGGTGCTTGCGCATCGGGGCCATTTTCTTTTTGGTGACGCCATGACACTCGATACCGCATGGGTCCGGGCCCAGTTTCCCGCCTTCGCCGTCACGCCATTGCAGGGGCAGGCCTTTTTCGAAAACGCAGGCGGGTCCTATACCTGCCGACAGGTGATCGACCGGCTGACGCGCTATTACACCGAGCGCAAAGTGCAGCCCTATGCGCCCTATGCGGCCTCCACCCTTGCGGGAGAGGAGATGGACGAGGCGCGGGAGCGGCTGGCCGCGATGCTGGGTGTGGCGACGGATGAGGTGTCGTTCGGTCCGTCCACCACGCAGAACACCTATGTGCTGGCACAGGCGGTCCGTCGCTGGATCAAACCCGGTCAGCACATCATCGTGACCGATCAGGATCACGAGGCCAATTCCGGCCCCTGGCGACGGTTGGCCGAGGACGGGGTGGAGGTGCGCGAATGGCGGATCGACCCGGAAACGGGGCATCTGGACCCGTCGGCGCTGGCCGACATTCTGGACGACAATACCGCGCTGGTCTGCTTTCCGCATTGTTCCAACGTCGTGGGAGAGATCAACGACGTGGCGGCGATTACGGCGCTGGCGCAGGATGCCGGCGCGCGGGTGATCGTGGATGGTGTGTCCTACGCCCCGCACGGGCTGCCGGACGTTGGTTCCTTGGGCTGCGACGTCTACCTGTTCAGCGCCTACAAGACCTACGGCCCGCATCAGGGGATCATGGCGATCCGCGATGGGTTCGGGCGCGAATTGCCCAATCAGGGGCACAATTTCAACGGGGGCAGCCTGTACAAGCGGTTCACGCCCGCCGGACCGGACCATGCGCAGGTCGCGGCGTGTGCGGGGATGGCGGACTATTTCGAGGCGCTGAGCGCGCATCACGGCGGAACCGGTGCGGGAGCGAGGGCGGCCCGGCACGCCCATGACCTGATGCGCGACGCGGAGGTAGCACTCTTGCAACCGCTCCTTGACTACGTCGCAGCGAAGAACTCGGTCCGCCTGATCGGTCCAGCCGATGCGGTGCGTCGCGCACCGACGGTCGCAATGGCCACGCAAGCGGGCGCGGAAGATATCGCGGCCCGGCTGGCCCCGCTGGGGATCATGGCAGGGGGCGGTGATTTCTACGCGCAGCGCCCGCTGGAGGCGATGGGGGTCGATCTGGACATCGGCGTGTTGCGGGTCTCTTTCACGCATTACACGACAAAAGACGAGGTCGATGCGCTGATCGACGGGCTGGAGCGCGTGATTTGAGCGCCGGAGCGCTGCGCGCTTTTTGAGTATTTTTGGCAAAATGATGCAAGCCGTCCGGTTGCCATCACAACGCGTGCGCTATGTTTCGGCGCATGAAGGATATCTGCAATGACAGACAAGACACCGATCATCCTGTGGTTTCGCCGTGACCTGCGGCTGGGCGATCATCCGGCGCTGACTGAGGCCTGCAAGAGCGGCAGGCCGGTTATCCCGCTGTTCATTCACGACGAGGTGGTGGACGGGCAGGGTGCGGCACCGCGGATGCGGCTGGGGCTGTCCGTCGCGTCGCTCGCGGACGATCTGAAAGGCGCGGGCAGCCGGTTGATCCTGCGCAAGGGGCGTGCGCTGGATGTGTTGCGCGATGTGATCGCGCAGAGCGGGGCGGGCGCCGTCTATTGGTCGCGGCTCTACGACGGGGCGGCAAAGGCGCGGGATACGAAGGTGAAAGCCGCCTTGAAAGACGACGGCATCGACGCGCAGAGCTTTGCCGGGCATCTGCTGTTCGAACCCTGGACGGTCGAGACGCAGACCGGCGGGTTCTACAAGGTCTATACGCCGATGTGGAAGGCGGTGCGCGGGCGGGAATTGCCTGACGCGCTGCCCGCGCCCGGGACGATCCCCGCGCCCGACGACTGGCCCGCCTCCGACGATCTGGGCGACTGGCGCATGGGCGCGGACATGCGGCGCGGCTATGACGTGGTGCTGCCGCATTGCACGGTGGGCGAGACGGCGGCGAGCCACAGGCTGGGCGCGTTCATCGCGCATAAGGTCGACGACTATAAGGAAAATCGCGACATTCCCGGCGTCGACGGCACCTCCGGCCTGTCTGAAAACCTGACTTATGGCGAGATCAGTCCGCTGAAATGCTGGCACGCGGGCTGGCGCGCGCTGCATGACGGCAAGAGCGATGCAGAGGTGTTCCTGAAAGAGCTGGTCTGGCGCGAGTTCGCCTATCACCTGGTCCACCACACCCCCCGGATCGAGACCGACAACTGGAAGGAGGATTGGGATGCTTTCCCGTGGCAAGACGACGAACGCGCGGCGGAGATCAAGGCCTGGAAGCAGGGCCGCACGGGGATGCCCTTCGTCGATGCGGCCATGCGCGAGATGTATGTGACCGGCACCATGCACAACCGGGGCCGGATGATCGTCGCGTCCTACCTGACCAAACATCTGATGACGCATTGGAAGGTCGGCATGGACTGGTTCGCCGATTGCCTGACAGACTGGGACCCGGCCAGCAACGCCATGGGCTGGCAATGGTCGGCGGGGTCGGGGCCGGATGCGACGCCGTTTTTTCGCGTCTTCAACCCCGAAACGCAGGTCGAGAAATTCGACCGCGACGGCACCTACCGGCGCAAGTGGATCGCCGAGGAATATGGCAACCCGTCGGATACGGCGCTGTCCTACTTCGACGCGATCCCCGAAAGCTGGGGCATGTCGCCGGACGATGACTACCCCGATCCGATCGTGAGTGCTGCGGACGGGCGCGACAAGGCGCTCGCCGCCTACAAGGACCGGGATTTCTAGGTCGCAGGGTTCGACCAGTCGACAGTCGGTCCGATGGGGACGATGCCCAGCGGATTGCGCTTTTCGGATGCGCTGAAATAGCCCTTCTTGTAGATGTCGAACCGTACCGTCTTTGCCACCCCCGGCAGGTGGTAAAGCCGCCGCGCGTTGGGCCACAGGTGGGCGTAGTCGCTGATCTTGTGCAGGTTGCATTTGAACGCGTAGTGATAGGCCACGTCGAACCGCGCGAGGGTCGGGAACAGGCGGATGTCGGCCTCTGTCAACCTGTCGCCGCAGAGGAATTTATGCTGGGCCAGATGCGCGTCGATCATGTCGAGCGTTTCGAATACCGCGCGCGCGCCGGTCTCGTACGCGTCTTGCGTGGAGGCGAACCCGGCGCGGTAAACCCCATTGTTCACGTCGCGATAGATCCGGTCGTTCCACCGGTCGATGTCATCCGCCAGATCGGCGGGGTAGAGATCGGCGGCGTCGCTGTCGAAGGCGCGCAGCATCCGCAGGATATCGGCGCTTTCGTTGCTGACGATGCGGTTCTGCGCCTTGTCCCACAGCACCGGCACGGTCAGCCGCCCGGTATAGCCTGACGGATCGGCGCTATAGACCTCGTGCACCGCGCGCACGCCGCGCAGCGGATCGGCGTAGGGGCCGTCCGTGTCATAGACCCAGCCCTGATCGGTACGGTTCGGGCGGGCGTAGGAGACGCCGAGGGCATCCTCCAACCCGTAGTGCACACGCCCCAGCAAGGCGCGGTGCGCCCAAGGGCAGTTCCATGCGACATAGAGGTGGTAACGCCCGGGGTCGGGGGTAAACCCGCCGATCCCAGTCGGACCGGGCGCGCCGTCCGGCGTGATCCAGTGACGGATCGTGCTTTTCGCGCGCTCGAACGTGCCGCCGTCACCGGACGACGGTGGTTCGCCGGTGTGATAGATGCCGTCGGTCATATAGCCCAAGTCGCGGTTCCTTTCGTGGCGTCCGTCCGTATTAGCGGGTCATGCCGCGAAACTAAATCCCGCGCGATGCGTGACTTCCCTGAACGACGGATTAATATCTTCCGCAACAGCCGGTACTCACCCGGCAATGACAAAAATACAGGGCTGACAATGATCTTGACGACCACCGAGGGGCAAAAAGACCTGCCCCGCTATTTTGCTGCCATCTTCGACGTGATCGGAACGATGAAGCGGGGCCGCGTGGACATCACGCTACCCGATGGCCGCACCTTCCGCGCCGAGGGCGAGGAGCCGGGGCAGGTGGCCGCCGTCACGATCCACAACGGCGATACCTTCGCCCGCACCATCCGCGACGGCGACATGGGGTTCTGCGAGGCCTATCTGGACGGCTGGTGGTCCACGCCTGACCTGATGGCCTTCATGGACCTGATCCATGATGATCAGGCCGAGAGCATCTATGACGGGTTTCCGGGCCAGTTCTTTGTGCGCGCCTACGAGCGGCTGCGGTTCTGGATGCAGTCCAATTCCAAGAAACAGGCGCGCAAGAACATCAGCTATCACTACGATCTGGGCAACGACTTCTACAGCCTGTGGCTGGACGACACGATGACCTATTCTTCGGCCAAGTTCGAGACCGGACAGGAGAGCCTGGAGGCGGCCCAGCGCCTGAAATACAAAAGCATGGTCGACGAGATGGGCGCGGAACCGGGTGATCACGTGCTGGAAATCGGCTGCGGCTGGGGCGGATTCGCGGAATATGCGGCGAAGGAACGCGGACTGCATGTGACGGGTCTCACGATCAGCAAGGAGCAGTTCAACTACGCCGTGGATCGCATTGAAAAAGCGGGACTTTCCGATCAAGTCACGTTCAAGTTGCAGGACTACCGCGACGAGACCGGCACCTATGACGGCATCGCCAGCATCGAGATGTTCGAGGCGGTGGGCGAACAATACTGGCCGGTCTATTTCGACACCGTGCGCAACCGGCTCAAGCCCGGCAAAAACGCGACGCTGCAGATCATCACCGTCGCCGACCGGCGCTGGGAGGTCTATAAACGCGGGCCGGATTTCATCCAGAAATATATCTTTCCGGGCGGGATGCTGCCCAGCCCGAAGGTGCTGCGGCAGGTCGCGGAAAAGGCCGGTCTGTCGGTCGCCAGGTCCATCGAATTCGGCGAGGGGTATTCGCAGACCCTGCGGCGCTGGCACGAAACGTTCAATGAAAAATGGGATCAGGTAGCGGCGCTTGGCTTCGACGACCGGTTCAGGCGGATGTGGAACTTTTACCTGACCTCTTGCGCGGCCACGTTTCATAGCGGAAACTGCGACGTGACGCAGATTACCCTGACCAAGGGCCACTAGGCCCGCGCCCATCAGACGGCAGGCGGGGTCCAGACCAGAGGGAGCAGCCCCATGCCAACCGCAGGACGCCTTGCCGGAGCCGTGGCGTTTGCCGCGTTCGGCTATTTTCTTGCCAGCTATGCGATCCAGTATTTCGAGGAAGGACGCGCGCCCGGCTTCTGGATCCCGCTGGGGGTTCTGTCCGGTGTGTTCGCCGGTTGGATCGTGGTGGGCAAGCGTACCGGGCAGGGGTTCGGATCGGGGATCAGCAACGGCATCACCGGCACGGTGACGATGCTGTTCTGGATGCTGTTCATCCTGTCCTTCGCCGAGATGATCGGCAAATCCATGCGTCGCCGCTATGAAGGGCCGGTCGAGGCGGTCGTCGATGTCTTCGCGCTGATGGGCGAACATGCGCTGCGGTTCGCGCAGGCCGATCTGGGCATTCTGATCGCTGTCGGGGCTGTCGTCGCCGGGCTGTTCGCGGAGTTCTTCGGCAAGCGGTTTTCGTGAATTCGCCTGTCTTTCTGTTTGGCACCTTGCGCGACGACGTTCTGCGCAACCGGCTGATCGGGCACGGTGGTGAGTCGGTACCGGCGGTGTTGCCGGGGCATACCGTGTTGCGGCAACGGGATACGACGTTGCCGTATCTTTGTGTACGCGAGGGTGCAGCCTGTGACGGGCTGTTGCTGCGCGATGTCGACGCCGATCAGCGCGCACGGCTGAATGCCTATGAACTTCCGTTCGATTTCGCGCCGCGCGCGGTTATAGCCTTGGTCGACGGTGTGGAAACCCCGGCGATGGCCTATTTCCCCGGCGAAACGGTGCGGGCATCGGATGAGCCATGGTCGCTGACCGACTGGCAGGCCGACATGGCGCTGCTCTCGCGCGAGGCGGCATCCGAGATCGGAAGCTATGATCCGCCCTTGAGCGGCGATGCGCTGGCACGGCAGTGGGGCATGATCCACACACGTGCAGCGGGGCGACTGCGGGCGCGGGCCAACCCGGCCCCGGCGACGGTGCGTCGGGACGCGGCACCGGGCGATTTCACGGTGACGCAGGACGGAGCCCTTTGGGGGCAGTTCTTCAAGGCCGGTGGCATCCGGGTGCGGCACCGGACTTTTCAGAACGAAATGTCGAAACCGCTCTACCGCGAGTGTTTCCATGGCACCGACGCGGCCATCGTGCTGCCCTATGATCCCGCAAGCGACAACGTGCTGCTGGTGGAACAGATCCGCATGGGGCCGATCGTGCGCGGGGCGGCGAACCCCTGGTCGCTGGAACCCATCGCGGGCATGATCGACGGCGGCGAAACGCCGGAGCAGGCGGCGCGGCGCGAGGCGGAGGAGGAGGCCGGGCTGGAGAATGTCGGGCTGGAGCGCATGTTCGCCTTCTACGCATCACCCGGTAACACCACCGATTATTTCCATTGTTTCGCGGGCTTGTGCCGCTTGCCCGAACCGCGCACTTATGCCGGCGGGCTGGACACGGAGCACGAGGACCTGCGGCTGCACATCCTGCCGTTCTCCGATGCCTTCGCCCTGATCGCAAGCGGCGAGGCGAATGTCGGGCCGCTGATTTCCATGCTGCTCTGGCTCGACCGGAACCGCGACCGATTGCGCGCGGCTGCTTGAGTTCGCAGGGGCGCGGTCCTACACAGGGCGGCAAGCATCACGAAGGGCGCGCACCATGCAGATCAACCCAGACCTCGCCGCGAGCATCGGCAACACCCCCCTGATCAAACTGCGCGGCGCGTCGGATGCCACGGGCTGCACCATTCTGGGCAAGGCGGAGTTCATGAACCCCGGCCAGTCGGTCAAGGATCGCGCGGCGCTCTACATCATTCGCGACGCGGTCGCGCGGGGTGAATTGAAGCCCGGCGGCACCATCGTCGAGGGGACGGCGGGCAACACCGGCATCGGGCTGGCGCTGGTTGGCGCGTCAATGGGGTTCAAGACAGTGATCGTGATCCCCGAGACGCAATCGGAAGAGAAAAAGGACATGCTGCGGCTGGCGGGCGCTGAACTGGTGCAGGTGCCCGCCGCGCCCTATCGCAACCCCAACAATTTCGTGCGCTATTCCGAGCGACTGGCCAAGGCGCTGGCCCGCACCACGAATGAGGGTGTGATCTGGGCCAACCAGTTCGACAATACCGCCAACCGGCAGGCCCATGTGGAAACGACCGGACCGGAAATCTGGGAGCAGACGGACGGCAAGGTCGACGGGTTCATCTGTGCCGTAGGCTCCGGCGGCACGCTGGCGGGGGTGGCGCAGGTGCTGCAGCCCAAGGGTGTGAAGATCGGTATCGCCGACCCGGACGGGGCGTCGCTGCACAACTACTACACCAAGGGCGAGTTGGAGATGTCGGAGGGGTCGTCGATCAACGAGGGGATCGGCCAGATCAGGATCACCAAAAACCTGGAAGGGTTGCAGCCTGACTTCAGCTATAATGTCCATGATTCCGAGGCGTTACCGGTCGTTTTTGATGTGCTGGAACACGAGGGGCTATGCCTTGGCGGGTCGTCCGGTGTGAACATCGCAGGTGCGATGCGGATGGCGCGCGATCTGGGGCCGGGGCATACGATCGTGACGATCCTGTGCGATTACGGCACGCGCTATCAGTCCAAGCTGTTCAACCCGGAATTTCTGCGCAGCAAGGACCTGCCGGTGCCGGGCTGGTTGGAGCGCGATGCGCCGGACCTGCCTGACGTCACCGAAGACGTGTGATGTGGATGTGCGGCGACCGTCTGCACCGGATCATGCTGCTGTGTCTTGCGCTAACGTTCGGCAGCGTCGCCGCTGTTGGGCAGGAGGCCCAGACGCCGGAGAGCGCGCCGGATACGGCGACGCAGGACGAATCTGCACCGTCTGACGCAGCGCCGCTTGAAACCGACCCGGTCGATCCAACCATCAGCGGGCCGGATTTCGGTCACTTCACGCCCGACTACAAGTCTTGGGAGGAGGCTGCGTCGCGCGCGGAAAAGATGATCCTGCGCGATGTGTCGTCACGCTTTGCTCTGACGCGTCAGCGGCAGGCGCTTGTGGTCTGGCGTGACGCCTTCGGCATGATCCTGAACGAGAACACCGGGCGGGTCGCGACGCTCGATGCGCAGCTTGCCGCATTGGGGCCAGCGCCGGAAGAAGGCAGCGAAGAGCCGGAGCCGGTAGCGGCGCGGCGTTCAGCGCTCAACGATCAGCGGGATGCGCTGGTCGCACCGGCCCTGCTGGTCGAAGAGGCCTTTGCCAGGGCGAACGGTCTGATCGGCGAGATTGACACCATCATCCGCAACCGCGAAGTGGCCGACCTGAGCGTGCGTGGTCCCAGCCCGCTGAACCCCGCACATTGGGGTGACGGTGCCGCGGCCCTCTGGGTCTCCGCCGGCAAGCTGTCATCCGAGATACGCGGTGCCGTCGCGCGCGACTACGCCTCTGGCGCGGTTACGCGCAAGTTGCCGCTGATCGTGATCTATCTGGCATTGGCGTTCGTGCTGCTGAGGCGCGACAGGTGGAGGCGTGCGAGCACCGAGGACGACAGCGCGCAAACCGAACCGCGCCCGCTGCAGCGTCTGGCCATGGGACTGGCGCGTATCGCCCTGCCACTCGTCGGGCTTGTCGCGCTGACACTTGCGATCGTGACGCTCGACCCGGCCGGGCCACGCAGCCGGGCTGTGTTCGAGGCTGTGCCGGTCGCGGGTCTGGTGATCGTCGTCGGTTTGTGGCTGGGGCAGCAGATCTTTCCGCCACGCCCACATTTCGGCCCGCTTGGCTATGATGCGCAAACCCGAGAGGGCGCGCGTTTCGTGACCAACTGGCTGTCGTGGATCGTGGGGTTGTGGATATTGCTGATCGCGTTGATGGACAGCGACGATGTCGGCGATGCGGCACAGGCTGTGGTGCACCTGCCGGTGGTCGTCATCCTCTGTCTGCTGTTGTTTCGACTTGGGCGTCTGTTGCGCCATGCGCCTGCGGCGGACCTGCCGGAGGACAACCAGCAGCAGGGGCGCATGCGCCCGCTGATCGGGCGGTTTTGCCAGGCGGTCGCACTGGTCACCCCGGTGCTCGCGGCCCTGGGCTATGCCGCGGCGGCGGAGGCGCTTTTGTTGCCGACGCTGGTGACGCTGGCGCTGCTGGGCACCGTGATCGTGCTGCAACGCTTCGTCAGCGACGTCTATACGCTGTGGTCGCAGGCGCGGGGCCGTCAGACCGAGGCGCTGATGCCGGTGCTTGCGGGTTTCGTGCTGATGCTGCTGGCGCTGCCCGTTCTGGCGCTGATCTGGGGCGCGCGCCCGTCCGAACTGGTCGAGATCTGGGCGCGGTTCCGCGAAGGCTTCGCCGTGGGCGAGACGCGAATTTCGCCAACTGACTTCATGGCTTTCGCCGCGATCTTTGCCGGAGGGTTCCTTCTCACCCGGCTGGTGCAAAGCACCCTGCGCGGGTCGGTTCTGCCGCGCACGAAACTGGACATCGGCGCGCAGAACGCGCTGGTCTCGGGGCTAGGATATATCGGGATCGGGCTGGCCGCGATCGTAGCGATCACCGGGGCGGGGATCGACCTGTCCAATCTTGCCATCGTGGCCGGTGCGCTGTCCGTCGGGATCGGCTTCGGGTTGCAGAACATCGTGTCGAACTTCGTTTCGGGCATCATCCTGCTGATCGAGCGCCCGGTGAGCGAGGGCGATTGGATCGAGGTGGGCGGCAAGATGGGTTACGTGCGCGACATTTCTGTGCGGTCCACCCGGATCGAGACCTTCGACCGCACCGACGTGATCGTGCCGAACGCCGATCTGGTCAGCAATCAGGTCATCAACTGGACCCGCGGCAATCTGGTGGGTCGGGTGATCGTGCCGGTCGGCGTGGCCTATGGGTCCGACACGCAGCAGGTGACGGAAATCCTGCAGGACATCGCCGAAAATCACCCGATGGTGCTGATGACGCCGCCGCCTGCCGTGCTGTTCATCTCTTTCGGGGACAGCAGCCTGAATTTCGAGATCAGGGCGATGCTGCGCGACGTGAATTTCGTGCTGACCACGCAGTCCGAAATGAACTATGAAATCACCCGCCGGTTTGCCGAAGCCGGGATCGAAATACCGTTCCCGCAGCGCGACCTGTGGTTTAGAAACGGGGACAGCACGGCGCCCGCGACCAAGGCGCAGACACAGGCCGCGACGCAGGACGATCCGGTACAGGCCGCCGCGACCCTGACCCGGTCGGACATGGACAACGAAGCGGACGGCGACGGCGGAGGAGACAAATGACCACGGCCCTTTTTCTGGAAGACGCCTATCTGCGCGAGGCACCGGCCCGTGTCACCGCGATCACTGACGAGGGCGGTATCGTGGTCGATCGGTCCGTGTTCTATGCCACCTCCGGCGGGCAGCCGGGCGACAGCGGGCGGCTGGTCTGGGAGGGCGGCGAGATCGAGATCGCGGTGGCCGTGAAGGGCGCGGGCGACGATATCGTGCTGGTCCCGGCAGAGCCGCGCGGTCTGCCTGCGGTGGGCACACAGGTGATGCAGCATATCAACTGGGACCGGCGCTATCGCCATATGCGGGTGCACACTGCGCTGCATCTGTTGTCGGTCGTGATCCCGCTGCCGGTGACCGGCGGGTCCATCGGCACCGAAAAGGGACGGCTCGACTTCGACATGCCGGAAGCGCCCGAGGATCGCGAGGCGCTCGACAAGACGCTGAACGACCTGATCGCCTGCAATTTTGCCGTACATTCCGAGTGGATCAGCGAAGACGAACTGGACGCCAACCCCGGCCTTGTCAAAACCATGTCCGTGGCCCCGCCGCGCGGTGCCGGACAGATCAGGCTGGTGCGGATCGGGCAGGGCGAGAACACCGCCGATCTGCAGCCCTGCGGCGGCACCCATGTCGCATTGACGGAAGAGATCGGGCGGGTCAGATTGGGCAAGATCGAAAAGAAGGGCCGTCAGAACCGGCGGGTCTATCTGCATCTGGAGGGATGACGATGCAACGACTGGCGCTGACGATCCTGACCTGCAGCGTGCTGGCGCAGGGAGCGTCGGCCCAGGTCTATCAAAGCTGCACGAAGGCCGAACAGGCGATCATCGGCGATGCGCTGACCGGGTCGAAGGCGATTGCGCTGCGGGCGGCGGCCAATGTCGGCAACAACGAAATCTATGAACGCTGGTTCGGCAAGTTCACTCCGGCGCATGGCGAGCGTGTCCGTCGCAACCTCAAGGCTGTCGTCACGGCGATCCGCACCGGTGCGATCACCATGCAGTGCGACAATGTCGGTTTCGACGGCTGCGAGCGGGACACCTATGCCTGGGTCTATCCCGACGAGCATTATGTCGTGCATCTGTGCCCCAATTTCTTTTCCCTGCCCGGAATGGACACGCTGCGCCCCGGCGACCCGAAAAGCGAGAACGGCACGCGCGAGGGCACGGTGATTCACGAGGTCAGCCATTTCTTTCGCGTCGCGGGAACGGACGACTATTGCTATTCGCGCGAGGTGTGCAGCGGGATGGCGATGCGGCGGCCCGAGGATGCCGTGATCAACGCCGACAGCTACCAGTATTTCGCCGAAGACATCAGCCATTTCTTCGTGAACGATCCCACGGGCGCGATCCCGCGGGTCGATCAGGCCGGTCGGCCTTGAGCTTTCGCATTATCGCCATGCTGATCGCGGCCTTCTGTGCGGCCCTGTCGGTGCTATGGTTCTTCGATGTGGGTGTCTATACATCGGCCTATGGCGTGCAGGCCGACGGTGGCACGCATTTCTTTGGCCGTCGCGTCGCGCCGATCCTGATGGGATTGGCTGTGATGATCTATCTTGCGCGCAACGCGCCGCCGTCGCCGCTGCGCCGTGCGGTCGCCATCGGGATCGCGGTGGCCTTTGCCGGCGTGGGGGTCACCGGGCTTCTGGCCTACTGGGGCGGGGTCGCGTCCTTTGCCATCGTCGTGGCCGCGGGCACCGAGTTTGCCGCCGCTGCCGCCTGTCTGGCCGTCGCGCAGGATCGCTGATCAGCTCTGGCCGAACAGGTCGCGATCGGTGTCGTGCAGCGTGTTTTCCGATTCCGGCAGCCCCTCGCGCGACAGCAGGATCGCGATCGGCCGCAGGGCGGTCACGTGGCTGCAGACCACAAGCAGCATCACCATGATCGGCACCGACAGGAACATGCCCGGAATGCCCCAGACCGCGCCCCAGAAGGCCAGGCTGATCAGGATGCCGAAAGACGACAGCCGCAGGGCGCGGCCCATCAGCATCGGGTCGATCACGCTGCCGTTGACGAACTGGATCGCCCCGGCGATGGCGAAGATGCCCGCCGTCGTCGCCGGATCGCCCAGCTCTACATGGGCCACCAGCGCGATCATGCCGGTCGCGATGATCGAGCCCACGTTGGGGATGTAGTTGAGCACGAAGGTCAGCACGCCGATAGCCGCCGCAAGCTGCAGGCCGAAAAGCTGGGCCAGAACGTAGATCATCGCGCCGGTCACCGCGCTGACCGCCGTCTTGACCAGCAGGTAGTAGTTCACGCGCCGAATGATCGACCCGATGATGCGGCTCACCCGGTCGGCCTGCGCCGGATCGCCCACGAAGTTGGTGAGTTTCGTACCGAACCAGATGCGTTCGGCGAAGAGGAAGCCGACGAACAGAATGATCAGCACCGCGGCTTGCGTGATGTTGCCGGCCTGCGCCGCCGCCGTGCGGATATAGCCCGACACTTCGACCGAGCGCAGGGCGTTCAGCACGGATGTTTCGGTATCCTCGCCCATCCAGGAAAACAGCGACGCGATGGCCGACGGTGCCTGTTCGGCATAGGTCAGCGTGTTGATCAGCACGGTGTTGATCTGGGCGAGCAGGATGCCCGACAATGTCAGTAGGGCCGTCGCAATCAGCAGCAGGGCGACGATGCTGGCCACGAAATTGGGCACCCGGAACGGGCCGAACCGCTGGCGCGCGATGAAGTTGATGACCGAACTCGTCAGGCTGAACAGGATGATCGCCGTGGCCAGCGAGATCAGCAGGAACCGCGCCTGCACCAGCAGGAACAGAACCACGGCAAAGGCGATGATCACCAGCGCGCCGGTCTGGATGCGTCCGAGATCGACCCGGCCTTCCGGGGTGGAACTGCGAAACGAGGGGCGTTGCATGGTCATGGCATACTTTCAACGGGTCGGCGGGCAATATGCGGCGATGCAGCACAGGTTACAAGTGATCTGCGCAAAACCGGCAGCAGAGGTCTTGCAATCCGCTGGCCTGACGGGTTAGACGCCTGCGCAGGGACGGGTGGCCGAGTGGTCGAAGGCGCACGCCTGGAAAGTGTGTAGGCGGGAGACCGTCTCCAGGGTTCGAATCCCTGTCCGTCCGCCATCACCTCACGCTTCGATTGCATTGATCCGCCTTGTGCGGTGCGGGCAGTCAGGTGAATTTCCGAAAAAGCTTCGTGCGGTCGAACATATCTTCGAGGGCCTCCATGCGGTCGCGTGTGGTGCCCCAACCGAGATCCTGCATTGCCGCGATCAGGGTTTCGGTGAGCAGGAGCGGCGTGCTCAGGCTGTCCCAGGCCGAGGGGACGACGATGCGCGTCGAGAACGAGATGGTGGCCATGCGGCGCACCGGCGAACGCCACTGGTCGGTGAACAGGATGATATCCGCCCCCTTGTCGCGTGCCATCTGCGCCAGCTTGAGCGTGTTGTTTTCGTAGCGGCGCAGATCGTAGATCACAAAAACGTCGCCCGGTGCCACGTCGAGCAGATGATGCGGCCATGCACCCGACGTGGACTGGATATGCGTGACCCCGCCGCGTGCCACCTGCAGGTGCAGGTAGAGGTATTCGGCGAGTGTATGGGTGATGCGACCGCCCACGATGTAGAGCCTGCGTGCATCATCCGCGATCATGGCGCAGGCGCGGTCGAATTCGGCGGTGTCGATCTGCGCGAGAGAGTTGCGGATATTGTCGGTCACGGCGTCGGTGAAGCGGTTGAGAATATGCCCGGAGGGCGCGTTTTCGGCCCATGTGTCGTGTTTGGCGATGGGGTTCTTGACCTTCGCTTTCAGTTCCTCGCGCAGTTCGGCCTGAAACTCCGGATAGCCGTTGAAGCCAAGTTTCTGCACCATCCGGGCCACGGTGGGCACCGATACGTTCGCGTCTTTCGACAAGGCCGACAGCGTGCCAAGACCGGAGGCGGGATAGTTTTCCAGGATCGACTGGGCCAGCTGGCGTTCGGCGCGTGTCAGATCGTCGAGCCGGGCCTGTATGCGGTCTGCAATGGTTGCGCCCTGATCCGTCATCTGTTCCGTGCCTTGTCTTTATTTTTATCAGAGCGGGTTTTGCTGTGATATTATTTTCAGAATTGTGTTGACAGACTCTCGATCTGGCAAGCACTTTGTAACGCAATGGGGGCACGATGGCGAAGCTGCAAGGTCAAATTCCGGATCGGTCGGACATGGTGATGAACCCGCATGGGGCCGCGCCTTTCGTGCTGGTCTGCGAACATGCGTCCGACCATATCCCGCCCGCGTTCGACCATCTTGGCCTGTCCACCGCCGCCCGGCGCAGCCATGCCGCCTGCGATCTGGGTGCCCGTCCGATGGCGCGTCGTCTGGCGTCGACGCTCGATGCGGTGCTGGTCGAAGGGGTGGTTTCGCGGCTTGTCTATGATCTGAACCGCCCGCCCGATGCACCCGACGCGATGCCCGCGGTCAGCGAGGTGTTCGAGGTTCCCGGCAATGCCGGACTTTCGCCGGACGCGCGGGCGACACGCAGCGCAACTTATTACGAACCGTTTCACAGCACGCTGGCGCAGACGATCGCCGTGCGGGACACCCCGGTCATCGTGACGCTGCACAGCTTTACACCGGTTTATCACGGGGCGCGGCGCGATGTCGAAATCGGTGTGCTACACGACAGCGACAGCCGCTTTGCCGATGCCATGCTGGCGTGCGCATCGGCACATACCGGGGCGCGTGTCGCCCGCAACCAACCCTATGGCCCTGAAAACGGTGTCACACACACCCTGATCAGGCACGGTCTGTCGGCGGGGCTGCGCAATGTCATGCTGGAAATCCGCAACGACCTGCTGGAGACGGTGGCGCAACAGGAGGATATCGCGGCAATGCTGGCGGCCTGGCTGACCGATGCGCTGCGCCGCAAGAACCACGACGAGGCGGCGCAATGGTCCGCATGATGAAAGCCTATATCCGGGGTGTCGATGCGGTGAATTACCGGATCGGCAGGATGGCGATGTATCTGCTGTTCGTCCTGATGGCGATCCTGCTGTGGTCGTCGATTTCCAAGACCTTTTTCCTGCCGTCGCTCTGGACGCTGGAATTGGCGCAGTTCGTCATGGTCGGCTATTACATTCTTGGCGGGCCGTATGCGGTGCAGATGGGATCGAACGTGCGGATGGATCTGCTTTACGGTGGCTGGTCGATGCGGCGCAAGGCGGCGTTCGATCTGGTCACGGTGCTGTTCCTGATCTTCTATCTGTCTGTCCTGCTTTACGGGGCGGTCGCGTCCACGGCCTATTCACTGGGCTATTGGGGGACGGAGCCGTTTTCCTACTTCGGCGGACTGATCACCGGGTCAGAGGAGATCGGACGAACCGAACGGTCCAATTCCGCGTGGCGTCCCTATCTGTGGCCGGTGAAGGCTGTGATGATCCTTGGCTTTGCCCTGATGCTGCTGCAGTGCCTGTCGGAGTTCTTCAAGGATATCCTGCGTCTGAAAGGGGCCTTCGCCTGATGTCGCATGAAATCATCGCCACGTTGATGTTCTCGTCGATGATGCTGATGCTGCTGACGGGGCAGCGCGTCTTTGGCGCCATAGGTTTCATCGCGGTCGTGGCGGCGCTTTTGCTTTGGGGCGACCGGGGCGGGTTCGACATCGGGTTCGCCGCCGCGATGAAGCTGATGAAATGGTATCCGCTGCTGACGCTGCCGATGTTCATTTTCATGGGCTACGTGCTGAGCGAGAGCCGGATCGCCGACGATCTTTACAAGATGTTCCACGTGTGGATGGGCGGGCTGCGGGGCGGCCTGGCGGTCGGCACGATCGGTCTGATGGTGCTGATCTCGGCGATGAACGGGCTGTCGGTCGCGGGCATGGCCATCGGCTGCACGATTGCCGTGCCGGAGCTTTTGAAACGCGGCTACGACAAGCGCATGGTGACAGGGGTGGTGCAGGCCGGGTCCAGTCTTGGCATTCTTGTGCCGCCGTCGGTCGTGCTGGTGCTTTATGCGATGATCGCCCGCCAGCCGGTGGGGCAGCTGTGGCTGGCCGGTGTGGTGCCGGGGCTGATGATGGCGTCGCTGTTCATCGCCTATATCGTGATCCGGTGCAGGCTGAACCCGTCACTGGGGCCAGTCCTGCCCACCGCTGACCGCGACATACCCCGCGCCGAAAAGATGCGTCTTTTGCGGGCCGGTATCCTGCCGATTGCGATTTTTGCGGTGATGATGGTGCCGTTCGTGCGTGGCTGGACCAGCCTGGTCGAAAGTTCGGCCATCGGTGCGCTGGCGGCGGTGGCGGCAGCTGTGCTCAAGGGGCGCATGACCCGCGAGGTATTCGAAAATTCGGTGCGCAAGACCTTGGGCATCACCTGCATGTTTATGTGGATCATTCTGGCCGCACTCGCCTTTGGTGCGGTGTTCGACGGGCTGGGTGCGGTCAAGGCCATCGAGAGTCTGTTCACGGAACGGCTGGGCCTGTCGCCCTGGATGATCCTGATCCTGATGCAGCTGAGCTTTATCCTGATGGGGACGTTTCTGGACGACACGGCGATGCTGGTCATCGTCGCACCGCTTTACGTGCCACTGGTCGCGGCTCTTGGCTTCGATCTGATCTGGTACGGCATCCTTTACACGATCACGACGCAGATCGCCTATATGACGCCGCCGTTCGGATACAACCTGTTCCTGATGCGCGCGATGGCGCCGCCCGAAATCACGCTACGCGATATCTACAGCTCCATCGGCCCGTTCGTGCTGGTGATGGTGGGTGCGCTGGCGCTGGTGATGCTCTTTCCGGGTCTTGCGACCTGGTTGCCCGACTACGTTTACAATCAACCATAACAGAGGCCGAAAAGGTCCCTTTTTTCAACAAGGAGACAGAAGATGACCACAAGAAGAAAGTTCATTCAGGGTGCCGCCGTCGCGACCCCGGCAGCCCTCGCCGCGCCTGCGCTGGCGCAATCGACGATCACGTGGCGTCTGCAGACCTATGCCGGTGCCGCGCTGGCCGCAGAGGTCGTGCAGGGCATGGTCGACAACTTCAACATGATCGCCGGGGATCGCATGCAGATCGAGCTTTACTACGCCGATCAGTTGGTTCCGACCGGTGAGCTGTTCCAGGCGATGCAGCGTGGCACGATCGACGCGGTGCAGTCGGACGACGATTCCATGGCGTCCCCGACCGAAGTCACCGTGTTCGGCGGCTACTTCCCCTTCGGCTCGCGCTATTCGCTCGACGTGCCGGTGCTGTTCAACCAGTACGGGCTGAACGAGATCTGGGACGAGGAATATTCCAAGGTCGGCGTGAAGCACATCAGCGCAGGCGCCTGGGATCCGTGCCACTTTGCCACCAAGGAGCCGATCCGCAGCCTTTCCGATCTGGAAGGCAAGCGGATATTCACCTTCCCGACGGCAGGCAGGTTCCTGCAGCAGTTCGGTGTGGTGCCTGTCAACCTGCCGTGGGAGGACATCGAGGTCGCCGTGCAGACGGGCGAGCTGGACGGGATCGCCTGGTCGGGGATCACCGAGGACTATACAGTCGGGTGGGCGGACGTGACCAATTACTTCCTCACCAACAACATCTCGGGTGCCTGGGCGGGGTCGTTCTTTGCCAATATGGATCGCTGGAATGAACTGCCCGAAGACCTGCAGACGCTGTTCCGCACCTGCTGTGACCAGTCGCACTATTACCGGCAATACTGGTATTGGGGCGGCGAGGCGCGGCTGCGGGTGAACGGCGACAAGCTGCAACTGACCTCGATCCCCGATGATGAATGGGCCACCGTCGAAGAAGCGGCACGCGCGTTCTGGGACGAGATCGCCGCGGAATCCGAGACCAAGGCCCGCGTCGTCGAAATCTTCAAGCAGTACAACGCGGATATGGAAGCGGCCGGTCGCCCGTATCGCTACAACACCTGAGCATCGCAATCTTGCCGGGGCGGCCATCGTCGCGTCGCCCCGGCAAAACCTTCAATAATACGGATCGCAGACATGCCCGCGCAGATGAGCTTTGATGACCTGAAATCCGCCGTGACCGACGGCAGCGTCGATACGGTGCTGGCCTGCCTGGTCGACATGCAGGGCCGGTTGATGGGCAAGCGGTTCCATGCGGTCAATTTCGTCGAATCCTCTTTCGAGGAAACCCATTGCTGCAACTACCTGCTGGCCACGGATCTGGAGATGGCGACGCCGCCGGGCTATGCCGCATCAAGCTGGCAGGCAGGCTATGGCGACTACGTCATGGCGCCTGACCTTGCGACCATCCGTCCGATGCCGTGGCTCGACAAGACCGTGATGGTGATGTGCGATGTGCTTGACCATGACACCCATGCCGCGGTGCCGCATGCGCCCCGCGCGATGCTGCAAAAGCAGATCGACAGGCTCGCTAAAATGGGCCTGACGGCAATGATGGCCACGGAACTGGAGTTTTTCCTGTTCGGCCAGACCTACGACGAAATTCGCAAAAGCGGGTTTCGACCGCTCGACCCGATCAGCGGATACAACGACGATTATAACATCCTGCATTCCACACGGCACGAAAACGTGCTGCAACCGGTGCGCAATCACCTTTTCGCTGCCGGTCTGCCGATCGAGAACACCAAGGGCGAGGCCGAAACCGGGCAGGAAGAGCTGAACATCCGCTATGCCCCGGCGCTGGCCTGTGCCGACCACCACACCATCGCGAAACACGCGATCAAGGAGATCGCATGGCAGCAGGGGCATGCCGCGACATTTCTGCCGAAGTGGCACGCCGACAAGGTCGGATCGTCGAGCCATGTGCACCAGTCGCTTTGGAAAGACGGTGACCCGGTTTTTGTCGATACGTCCGATAAGCTGGGCATGTCGGAGACGATGAAACACTACATGGCCGGGCTGATCGCCTATTCACCCGACTACACGGCGTTCCTTGCGCCCTACGTCAACAGCTACAAACGGTTTGCCAAAGGCACCTTTGCGCCCACGAAAACCGTCTGGTCTGTCGACAACCGTACCGCAGGGTTCCGCCTGTGCGGGGCAGGGACCAAGGGTATTCGCGTGGAGTGCCGGATCGGCGGGTCCGATCTGAACCCCTATTTGGCGCAGGCGGCCATGCTGGCCGCCGGGATCAAGGGGATCGAGGACAGGATGGAACTGGCACCGCCCACGACCGGCGACGTTTACGAGGACGCAAAAGCGACCGACATTCCGCAAACCCTGCGCGACGCGACCGAAACGCTGCGCAACTCCGCCATGCTGCGCGCCGCGATGGGCGACGATGTCGTCGATCATTACACCCGTGCCTGCGAATGGGAGCAGGAGGAGTTCGACAAGGTCGTCACCGACTGGGAAATCGCGCGCGGTTTTGAAAGGGCCTGATCCATGACCATCACCTGCATCTCACCCATCGACGGGTCCGTCTATGCGACCCGCGAAACGCTCGACCGGGACGCGGCAGAGGAAGCCGTCGCGCGGGCGCGCGAGACACAGGCGGCGTGGGCCGCGCGACCGTTGTCCGAGCGTATTGACCTTGTGATGGCAGGTGTCGCCGAAGTGGGCCGCATGAACGACGCCATCGTGCCGGAACTGGCGCATCAGATGGGCCGGCCGGTCCGCTATGGCGGAGAATTCGGCGGCTTCGAGGAACGCGCCAGCTATATGGCCGGGATTGCCAGCGATGCGCTGGCCGATATCGAGATCGAGGACAGCGCCGCGTTCCGACGCCTGATCAAGCGTGTGCCGCACGGGGTGGTTCTGGTCGTGGCGCCCTGGAACTATCCCTATATGACCGCGATCAACACGGTCGCGCCCGCCCTGATCGCGGGCAATGCAGTGGTGCTGAAACATGCGTCGCAAACCCCGCTGGTGGGGGAACGGATGGCGCAGGCATTTCATGCGGCAGGCGTCCCGGCGGACGTATTTCAGAACCTGTTTCTGGACCATGGGACGACGGCGGACCTGATCGCGGGACGCGCCCTCGGCTTCGTCAATTTCACAGGCTCCGTCAGCGGCGGGCAGGCGATCGAACGCGCGGCGGCGGGGACCTTTACCGGTGTCGGGCTGGAACTCGGCGGCAAGGACCCCGGCTATGTGCTGGACGATGCAGATGTCCCTGCCGCCGCAGAGACGCTGATCGACGGGGCGATGTTCAATTCCGGACAGTGCTGCTGCGGGATCGAGCGGGTCTACGTACATGAAAGCCTGTTCGATGATTTCGTCGCCAGGGCGGTCGAGATCGTCAACAGCTACCGGCTGGGCAACCCGCTCGACCCCGAAACGACCATCGGCCCGATGGCCCACGCCCGTTTCGCCGCCGAGGTGCGATCCCAGATCGACGCGGCGGTCGCGGATGGCGCTGTGGCGCATATCGACAGGTTTTCGGCGGATGACGGCGGGGCTTATCTGACCCCGCAAATCCTGACCAATGTCACCCACGACATGCGCGTGATGCGCGAAGAGAGCTTTGGCCCGGTCGTCGGGATCATGTCCGTGAAGGACGACGATGAAGCCATCGCACTGATGAACGACAGCCCCTACGGGCTGACCGCCTCGCTCTGGACGCCAGACAGCCTGCGGGCCGAGGCGATCGCGGATCGTATCGAAACCGGCACCGTCTTTCAGAACCGCGCCGACTACCTCGACCCGGCGTTGTGCTGGACCGGGTGCAAGAACACCGGGCGCGGCGGCGGTCTGTCGGTGATCGGCTATCACAATCTCACCCGCCCCAAATCCTATCATTTCAAGAAGGCCTGACCACATGACACTGACCGCCAACTGGTCCTACCCGACTGCGATACGCTTTGGCGCGGGGCGCATTTCCGAAATCGCGGAGGCCTGCGCCGTCGCCGGGATCAAACGCCCCTTGCTGGTAACCGACAAGGGGCTGGCCGGTATGGAGATCACCGCCCGGACGCGCGATCTGCTTGACACGGCCGGTCTGGGACGAGCGATGTTTTCCGATGTCGACCCGAACCCGACGGAAAAGAACGCGGCGGCGGGGGTGCTGGCCTTTCGCGATGGCGGGCATGACGGTGTGATCGCGTTCGGCGGCGGTTCCGGCCTCGATCTGGGAAAACTGGTGGCGTTCATGGCCGGGCAGACGCGCCCGCTGTGGGATTTCGAGGATGTCGGTGACTGGTGGACCCGCGCGAATGCGGATGCCATCGCGCCCATCATCGCCGTGCCGACGACCGCCGGGACCGGATCGGAGGTCGGACGCGCCAGCGTCATCACCAATTCCGAAACACATGAAAAGAAGATCATCTTTCATCCGAAATTTCTACCCACAGTCGTGATCTGCGACCCTGAACTGACGGTCGGCATGCCGCCGCACATCACCGCAGGCACCGGGCTGGATGCCTTCGCCCATTGCGTCGAGGCGTTTTCCTCGCCGCATTACCACCCGATGAGCCAGGGTATCGCGCTGGAGGGCATGCGGCTCGTGAAGGATTTCCTGCCGCGGGCCTATGCCGAGGGTGGCGATCTTACGGCGCGCGCGCATATGATGTCGGCGGCGGCGATGGGGGCGACGGCGTTCCAGAAGGGGCTGGGGGCGATCCACGCGCTGTCACACCCCATCGGCGCGATCTACCATACGCACCACGGCACGACGAATGCGGTCTGTATGCCCGCCGTGTTGCAGTTCAACGGCAGCGCGATCCGGGACCGGTTCGATATGGCCGCGGCCTATCTTGGAATCGCCGGTGGATTCGACGGCTTCTGTCGCTATGTCGACGATCTGAACCGGAGCCTGAATATCCCCACGCGGCTATCGGGTCTTGGGGTGACGGATGTGGATATCGACCGTGTCGTGGCCGGAGCGCTGAAAGACCCCAGTACCGGCGGCAATCCGGTCGAGATGACTGCGAACAATACGCGACAACTGCTGTTGGAGATCGTCTGATTTCATACAGCTGTTACGCTTGGGAACGACACACGCAAAAGCAAACCAAACAACGGGAGACTTCACATGACCAAGACACTGATGCTTACGGCTTCGGCGGCGGCGCTCGCCCTCGCGGTGCCGGCGCAGGCCGACACGCTGCGCCTTCTGACATGGGGTGGCTATGCCCCCGACGCCGTGATCGACCTGTTCGAGGAAGAGACTGGCCACACGGTCGAGGTGACGCTGTCCAACAACGAGGAAATGATCGCCAAACTGCGCGCGACCGGCGGCGGCGGCTTTGATCTGGTGCAGCCCAGCCAGGACCGGATCGCCGGGCCGCAGACCGAATTCGGTATCTACAAGCCGATGGACCTGAGCCAGATCGACACATCGCTGTTCATCGATTCAATGATGGCGGCGACACAGGCGAATACCACCGTGGGTGACGATGTTTACGGCGTCCCGCATGTCTGGGGCACGTCCGGACTGATCGTCAACGCGGCCGAGGCAGGCGATGTGGCCGACTATACCGACCTGTGCCAGGACAGTCTGGAAGGGCGCGTGACCTATCGTCTGAAGCGGGCCACGCTGATCGGCTTCGGCTATGCGATGGGGATGGATCCGTTTGCGGCCTATGGTGACGCTGACGCCTATCAAGGCATCCTTGATGAGGTCGAGGCCGCGCTGATAGCGTGTAAACCCATCGTACGCACGTATTGGAGCGGCGGAGACGAGTTGATCAATCTGATGCGGTCGGGCGAAACCGTCGCCGCCATGGCTTGGGACACCGGCGGCTGGAAGCTGAACGCCGACAATGCGGATATCAACTTCGTCGCACCCGCCTCTGGCGCGTTGGGCTGGGTCGATACATTCGCGCTGCCTGCGCAGGGGCGCGCGGACGAGGCGGCCTATGCCTGGATCAATTTCGTGATGCAGCCCGAAATCGCGGCGATGATTACCGACGAGGCTGGTAACTTCACGGCGTCGAAGGGTGCCGATGAATTCGTCAACGATGACCTGAAGGCGCGCTATCAGGCGTCGTTCCCGCCCGAGGCCGTGGACAACATCCGCTGGTATCCGCCCGTGCCCGCCGAAATCGAGCGTATCGAGGGGGAGGCGCTGGACCGGATCCAGGCCGCCAACTGAACCACGACGCAACCTGTGGCCCGGTGCATGCCGGGCCACAGGCTCCATAACGAAAGCACCGTCGATGCCATCCACCCATGACCTTGAGTGCCGGGGCCTATCGAAGACCTTTGGTGATGTGCAGGCGGTACGCGGAGTCGATTTTTCGGTTCCGGCGGGATCGTTCTTTTCGATACTGGGGCCGTCCGGCTGCGGCAAGACGACGATCATGCGCATGATCGCCGGGTTTCTGGAGCCGACGTCCGGCGATATCCTGATCCAGGGTAAATCGGTTCTGGGCGTGCCGCCGAACAAACGGCCGGTCAACATGGTGTTTCAGCATCTGGCGCTGTTTCCGATGATGAACGTGGCCGAAAACATCGGCTATGGGCTGCGCCGTCAGGGTGTGGCCAAGGCAGAAATCACGCGCCGCACCGGCGAGGTTCTGGAGCGCATCCATCTGCCCGACATCGCGACCCGCAAGGTATCGGAACTGTCGGGCGGGCAGCGGCAGCGCGTGGCCATCGCCCGCTGCATGGTGCTTGAGCCGGACGTGCTTTTGCTTGATGAACCGCTGGGCGCGCTGGATCTCAAGCTGCGCGAGAGCATGAAGGTGGAACTGAAGGCACTGCAGGCCGAATTCGACACGACCTTCGTCTATATCACCCACGATCAGGGCGAGGCGCTGGTCATGTCCGATGCGATTGCCGTGATGAACGACGGCGCGTTCGAACAGGTCGGCACCGCGCGCGATCTTTACTACCGGCCCGATACCGCATTCGTCGCGGGCTTCGTCGGAGAGGCGAACCGCTGGCGCGGGACGGTCGCCGAAAGCGGCGGGGCGGGTGCGACGGTCCGCACCTCGGACGGCATCGCGATCCAGACCGGCAACACCGATCTGCTGCGCGACGACACGGTCGAGGTATTCGTCCGCCCCGAAGCCATCACCGTCGCGCGCGACGCCGCCGGGGTGGCGGAGGAGGCCAACCGGATGAGCGCCACCGTCACGGCACTTTTGTTCAACGGCGCGGCCAGCCGGATTCTGGTGCGCGACGCGATGTCGGGGGGGGCGCTTGATGTGGCCTTGCCGCAGTCGTCGCAGTTTGCGGGTATGGAAAAGGGCGACACGGTACATATCGGCTGGTCACGGGCGCAGACGCTGGCCTTTGGGACGGCGGGATGAGCCGGTCGCTGGGTTTCTATCTGCTGCTTGCGCCGCTGGTGATCTGGCTGGGCCTGCTGATCGTCCTGCCGCATATCGACATGGCGATCGTCTCTCTGCGGACGCGCATCGCACCCGGTGAATACGCGCCTTCGCTGGAAAACTATCGCGATTTCATTACCGAACCTCTCTATATCAACACTTTCCTGCGGACGGCGGTGTTCTCGATCATCGCGACGGTGCTGACGCTCTTCATCGCGTTTCCCATCAGCTACTATATCGCCAAGGTCGCCAAAGGGCGCAGCCAGGCGGCCCTGTTTCTGATGTGTCTCGTGCCGTTCTGGGTGTCGGAACTCGTGCGCACGTTCGGCTGGATCATCCTGCTGCGCGAAACCGGGGTGATATCGGGCCTGTTGCAGTGGTCGGGACTGAGCGATCAACCTGTCGAGATGCTCTACAACGATGCGGCGATGATGCTCGGTCTGGTCTATACGTCGATGCTGTTCATGGTGGTGCCGCTGTCGTCGACGCTCGAAAGTCTTGACGATGCGGTGATCGAGGCGGGCTATGATCTGGGCGGTACGCGGTGGAGCGTGCTGCGCGAAATCGTGATCCCGCACGCGATGCCCGGCATCGTATCGGGCTGCATCGTTGTCTTTATGCTGTCGCTGGGCAACTATCTGACACCCACGATGCTGGGCGGCAAGGACAGCCTGTGGTTCACCGAGGCGATCTATTCGCAGTTCATCGTGCGCTTCAACTGGGAACTGGGTGCGGCATTCGGTTTTTGCCTTCTGTTCGCGTCATCGGTGATCGTCTGGGCGATGCTGCGCCTGACCGGTCAGACTCTCGAACGCACGATGGGAGAGGGGCAATGATTCCCTCGATCCCACAGCCGCGCGCGACGCGCCTGATCTACAACGCCTATGTCGTCGCGTTTTTCGTGTGGCTGGCGCTGCCATTGATCACGGTTTCGGTCTTTGCCTTCAACGACAGCCAGTTCCCGTCGCTGCCGTGGGAAGGGTTCACCTGGGGCTGGTTCTTCGGCGAAGAGCGGCCCCAGATCGGCCTGTTTCACGAGCGGCGGATCCTGTCGTCGATCTGGACCTCGGTATTTGTCGCCCTTTGCGTGTCGGCATTGTCGGTATTCGTCGGCACGACGAATGCCTTTCTGTTCAACCGCTACAGTTTCCGCGGACGCGGGTTCCTTTACATCCTGATGCTCTTGCCGCTTGTGGTGCCAGGAATCGTTCTGGGCATTTCGATCCTGATTTTCTCCAGTCGGATCGCGACCGGTGTGCAGGACGTCACCGGGCTTTACGTCGAGGCGCTGCGCCCGGGGCTGCCGCTTGTCATCGCCGGGCAGTTTTCGTTCATCACGACCATCGCCACGCTGGTAATTTCGGCGCGCTTGGTGAAGTTCGACCGCGCGCTGGAAGAGGCCGCACTGAACCTTGGTGCCACGCCGCTCGTCGCCATCCGCACGGTGACGCTGCCTTATCTGCTGCCCGCGCTGGTGGGTGCGTTCGTCGTCGCCTTCCTGATGAGTTTCGAGAATTTCAACACGACGCTGATGCTGGTGGGGTCCGATGCGCCACTGACGATCACGATGTTCGACCGTCTCAAGGAAGGGTCGACACCGGTCCTCAACGCGGTGTCGCTGCTTTTGATGATCGGTTCGGGGATACTTGCCCTGGTGATGATCGCGTTTCAGCGTCGCTAGGCGGGCAGGGGGCTTGCCGTGTGTCCACGAACCCCACCATCGGCCGAGCATGCCCGAGCCATAGGTGCGGGCATTGCCTTGACGATGAGCCGACCGCCCGATCAGAAGAAGGTGAAATCACCGACGTCGAAATCAGCCTGAAGCGCACCGATGACGGTCACGACACCATGGCTCGACGTGATGGTCACATCGGCCCCGGCCTGGGCGATGGTCAGGTCGCCGAAGGTCAGACCGTCGCGGTATTCGAAGATGTCCGACCCGTCCTCGAAACCGAAGACCCTGTCGTTGCCGGAGTTCGTGCGCATCACGAACGTATCCGCGCCATCGCCCCCGAACAGATCGTCGTTGCCGCCCCCACCCAGCAGGCGGTCGTCGTCGTCACCACCGTAAAGCCTGTCGGCACCACCTGCGCCGACCAGCACGTCGTTGCCGCCCAGCCCGATCAGGTCGTTGTCGTCGTTGCCGGAGGTCAGGTTGTCGGCATAGTTGGAACCGCCGACGCTTTCGACGTCGATATAGGTGTCGCCCGCGGCCTCACCGGCGTTGAGCGCCTGATTGATGAAGTTTGCGGTAATCCCGTTCGAGGCGCTGGTGTAGAACACCCGGTCATTGCCTGCGCCACCGTTCAGCACATCCGACCCCAGACCGCCGAACAGGTCGTCGTTGTCGTTGCCACCGTTCAGCGTGTCGTCGCCCACACCGCCGCGCAGCACGTCGTTGCCACCCAGCCCGTTGACCACATCGTCGTCCGCGCCGCCGTCAAAGGTATTGGCATCGTTGTCAAGTGTGTGCGTCACGGTATTGCCGGTGGGCGGCGGGGAGGGGTTGACGAAGGTAAAGTCCGCCGCGGTCAGGTTCGTGGCGGTAAAGCCCATCAGGCGGACCAAGCCGTTGATCGACAACACTTCGGTATCGGCCCCGACCTGCGTGATCGTCAGTTCAGCGAAAGCGCCCGGCCCGCCGACGTATTCGATCGTGTCCTCGCCCGAGACGAAGCCGAACACGCGGTCCGTGCCGGCACCGACCTGAATGACGATGGTATCGTCGTCGCCCTGTCCGAAGATGTCGTCATTGCCGTTGCCACCGAGGATCCGGTCCTCGCCGTCGCCACCGTAGAGCCTGTCGCGGCCACGCGCGCCGATCAGCACGTCATCGCCGCCAAGACCGATCAGGTCGTTGTCGTCATTGCCGGACGTGATGGTGTCGCTGAAATTCGTGCCATTGATGCTTTCGACAGAGATGTAGGTATCGCCCGCCGCTTCACCGGTGTTCAGTGTCTGGTTGATGAAGTTCGCGGTCACGCCCGCGGCGGCGTTGGAATAGAACACCCGGTCGCGCCCTGCGCCACCGTCGAGCAGGTCGGCACCGGTGCCGCCGAACATATCGTCGTTGCCCTCACCACCATAAAGCGCGTCATCGGCCGCACCGCCGCGCAGCGTATCCACGCCGCCATTGCCGTAAAGCGTGTCCTGACCGCCTTCGCCGGACAGGGTGTTGTCGAACGCACCCTTGTCGTCGGTGGTCTCCAGCACGTTGTTTTCGCCGTCGCCGACAAGAGACGCCTCACCCGCGACCCGCAGGTTCTCGATGCTGTCGAAGGTGTCACGGACGAGCGTCCCGCTGACGGTCTGTACACCCGTCGTCAGGTTGAATGACGTGGTGTCGGACCACGAGACGCCGGTTGCCTGGTAGGTGTCCGTGCCGGTCCCGCCGTAGTTATGATCGGTATCGGATGCTCCTGCGGACAGGTCGTCGACGATCAGGTCGTCGCCGCCGCCGCCATAGATGCTGTCCGCGTCGTCGCCGCCATTCAGCGTGTCGTTATTGGCCCCGCCGTAAAGGACGTCGAGGTCGTCACCGCCGTCCAGCGTATCGTTTCCGTTGCCGCCGAACAGGGAATCGTTCGCATCTTCGCCATTCAGGATATCCCGCCCGTCGCCGCCATAGAGTTCGTCGGTCCCGTCGCCGCCGTAGAGTTCGTCGTCTTCGTCATCGCCGAACAATTCGTCCGCGTCCGCACCGCCATAGATCGTGTCGGCGTCGTTTCCGCCGAAGATCTCGTCCATCCCGTCGCCGCCGTAAAGCGTGTCAGTGTCCTTCAGGCCGGTGATCGTATCGTTACCGTCGTTACCCGAAATGGAATTCGCGTCATTGGAGCCGCCAAGCACGTCGTCACCCTTGCCGGCGATGATGTTCTCGAATTGGGCAATGGTCGCGACCTGGACACCGGATGCGATCACGGTGAATGATTTTGCCTCCAGATCGGCAGCATAATCACTGCCGAAGGTTTCGAAGGCGAATGTGTCCGTGTCCTGGCCGCCGTCGAAGTTGTGGCCGGAACCGAGGTTCGATTGCCCGAAACCGGCCAAAGCCAACCCGATGGTATCGTCGCCCTTGCCGCCGAACAAGCTGTCGGTCGCGGGTGCGGGGAAGGACGTGCCCGAGGCGCTGCGGGTGAGGATGATGTCGTCGCCGCTACCGCCAAAAATCGTATTGTTGCCGGCGCCGCCAAACAGCGTATCGTTGTGATCGGATCCGATGGTGTTCTCGACATCGAACAACCGGTCGGTTCCGGCACCCAGCGTGTTCTGTCCGCTGGTCGTGCCCAGATCGACCCGCACACCGCTGGCCGCGCTGGCATAACTGATCGTGTCGATCCCGTCCTTGCCGCTGAACGTATCGTTGCCCGGTCCGCCGTCGAAAATATCGCCGAAATTGCTGCCCGTGACGGTTTCATCGTTGGCGTTACCGGAGACGATGACGGTGTCGCCCTGTGCGCCCCAATTGCTATAGGTCCAAAGGCTAAGATCGACGGAGGTGGTACCGTTCGATATAGCCAGACTGATCGTGTCGGTCGACCCGGTCAAATTGTTCCCGATCACGTTCAGCGCGCCGCCCGATGGCAGATAGTTGGTCCTGTAATTTATCGATTGGTCTGTATTCGTCCCGCCGGTGAACTCGATCGTTTCGATCGACGTGACACTACCATTTAGGTTAAATGCGGCACCGTCGGACCCGGCCATCCTGATCCTGTCGGATCCGTTGCCGCCGAAGAGAAAGGTCTGCGTCAGATTCAGGCTGTCGTCGTCGAACAGAAATATATCGTCGTCATTTCCGCCGAACAACTGCGCATTGTTGCGCACATGCAGGGTGTCGTTGCCGCTGCTGCCGGATATGTTGCTGCCTGAACCGCCGGTCAAAGTGTCGTCGAAATTTGATCCGCTGATCTGTTCGATGTTGCGCAGCGTGTCGTTACCGCTGGCCCCGCTCACGTTCGGGCCCGACAGATCGGTCAGGTCGACGGTCACGCCACCGGATGCATCGAAATAGAACACCGAGTCGTGGCCGTCACCACCGTCGATCGATTCCGCCTGATCAGACAGAATGTAGGTCTCGTCGTCTTGGTCGCCGGTCATGGTGATCAGGTCACCCTGATCGCCCCAATCGGTGAAGGTCCAAAGGCTAAAATCGATGGAGGTGGAGGTTGACCCAAAAACAACATCGATCGTGTCCGTCGATCCTGTCGAGTCGTTGCCGATCACATTCAGATCAGGATTGGTTATAAGAAAATTGGTCCTGTAAGTCAGCGACTGGTCGGTATTCGCGCCGCCGGTGAACTCGACCGTTTCGACTAAGGTGACACTGCCGAACAGGTTGAAATCTGCGCCATCGGACCCGGCCAGCCGTAGCCTGTCGGACCCGCTCCCGCCGAAGATTGCGTGCGAGGAGACAGCTACGCTGTCATCGTCGAACAGAAAAATATCGTCATCGCTGCCGCCGAACAAATCGACATTGTTGCGCACGTAGAGAGTGTCGTTGCCGCTGGAGCCGGATATGTTGCTGCCGAAATCGCCGATCAACGTGTCGTCGAAAGCGGAGCCGGTGACCTGCTCGATGTTGCGTAACGTGTCGGCGCCGCTGGCCCCGCTCACGTTAGGTCCGGATACATCCGTCAGGTCGACCGTCACGCCGCCGGCTGCATGGATGTAGAAGACGGAGTCGTGACCATCACCACCGTCGATAACTTCGACCTGATCGGACAGGATGAAAGTTTCGCCGTCCTCATCACCGGTCGCAGTGATCAGGTCGTCCTGATCGCCCCAGTCGGTGAAGGTCCAGAGGCTGAGATCCAAAGTGGTACCTGTTCCGAACCTCACATTGATAGTGTCGGTCGATCCTGTCGTATCATTGCCGATCACGTTCAGGTCAGGGTTGAGCAATAGAAAACTGGTACTGTACTCCAGCGTTTGGTCGGTATTCGCGACGCCGGTAAACTCGACCGTCTCGACCGAATTGACATTGCCGAAAATGGAAAAGTCGGCACCGTTGGAACCAGCCAGACGTAACCTGTCGGAACCACCGCCACCAAATATAAAGATAGCGTTAGGGGTCTGGCTGTCATCGTCGAAAAGGAAGATGTCGTCGTCTTGGCCGCCGAACAAGCGAACGTTGTGGCGCACGATCAGCGTGTCGTTGCCATTGCCGCCATACATGCTGTCGCCTGTTTGTCCGATCAGAAAGTCATCAAAGTCGGTGGCGTCCACGCGCGCGATGTTGCGCAGGGTGTCGAGGCCGGCCGCCCCGGCGACATTGCTGCCGACCAGGTCCGTCAGATCGACCGAGATCGCACCGGTCATGGCGGAATAGTCGACGCGGTCGGCACCGCTGCCGCCGTCGTAGTAATCGTTGCCGAGCGATCCATAATAGGTATCGGCACCCGATCCGCCGAAAATATCCTCGTTCCCGCTGTGGCCGAAAATCTCGATGCTGCCGGATCCGGTCGTGGTGAAATCATCGACGTTCGATGCCAGCGTGACTTCGACCCCGGTCGTGGCGCTGGTGATGTCCAGGATCAGATCGTCGACATCGACCGCCACACTTTCCGGGCCGCTATAGCCGGGATCGACGACGATGGTATCGTTCGCCGTGGCGGCATCCACCGCATCCTGGATCGTCAGATACCCGAACGGAACATTGAGAATTGCCATGATATGCCTCGCACCGCGTGGGCACGAAAATTGCGTGCGCACCAAAAAATCGAAATCAATTGGGCTCTTTTAGACAAAAAGGGGGCCTCTGGCAAATCTGGAAAACCTGACCCCCGGGTGGTTCCCGTCTGGGTTGTGCCCCGTCAGGGCATGGGCACGTTCGTCACGAAATGCGGAACCTGATAGCCGCGCTGCACGGCAGGACGGGCGGCGATTTTAGTGTACCAGTCACGGACCGCAGGGTAGGTGTCAAGGTCGATCTGCTGCCATTCAAATCGCGACACCCAGGGCCAGATCGCCATGTCCGCGATGCTGTAGGTTCCGCGCCCATCGCCCGCGACGAAATCGCGCCCTGTCAGCCGGGTGTCCAGCACGCGGTACAGGCGCTGTGCCTCGGTCGCGTAGCGCGCCGCGGCATAGTCGGATTTGCCGGGGTTGTATTTCACGAAATGGTGGACCTGACCCAGCATCGGACCCAGCCCGCCCATCTGCCACATCAGCCATTCCATCATCTGCCAGCGCGCAGGACCGTCGCACAGGAACTGCCCATACTTCTCCGCCAGATAAAGCATGATCGCGCCGGTCTCCATCATGCTGATGCCGGTCTCAAGGTCGACGATGGCCGGGATCCGGTTGTTCGGCGCGATGGCCAGGAAATCCGGCGCGAATTGTTCGTCCTTGGTGATGTCGATGGGGTGAACGGCATAGGGCACGCCCAGCTCTTCGAGCAGGATGGACACCTTGCGCCCGTTCGGGGTGGTCCAGGTGTAAAGGTCGATCATGGCGCAGGGCTCCCGTTTTGCATCGGTCGCAGTCTGCGCGTTCGCTCACAAAAGGGGAAGCGGTCAAAATCGCCGCAGGCGATACCGCCGACAGACTTCTGGTGGAATGGCGAAAGGGGATGTTGGCTCCGACGGTAGGGATCGAACCTACGACCAATTGATTAACAGTCAACTGCTCTACCGCTGAGCTACGTCGGAACACGGTGTGCGCGGTCTATAGCAATGCGATTCCGGCGCGTCCAGAGGGTTTTGCGCAGAAATTCGAATTCGGCGACAGGCTGCGTCAGGACGCCGGACCGGACCTGAATACGGCGCTTTGTGACAGGCCTGTCGACGGATGCGCGAGGTCGCGTTGAACAAGGTCGACAAGATGCGCAAAGACGTTGCGGCTGGCAGCCGGCAGCAGGGCCGGCGCGACATCGGTGTAGATCGCGGCGGTGAGGCTGTCGACAGTTTGCGGCCCTTTGTCCAGCAGTGTCCGAATTTCGGTCTCGCGCGCCCTGCGATGGGCGATCAGGCCGGCGAGCCGCGCCTGCGGATCGGTCACGGGCGCACCGTGACCGGGGTAGTAGATGCGCGACGGGATGGATTGCAGCCGCGCGCAGGAGGCAAGGAAATCGGTCATGTCGCCATCGGGCGGTGACACCAGCGATGTGGACCAGCCCATGACATGATCGCCGCTGAAAACGGTGTCGCCGGACCGCACGCAGATGTGATTGCCGATGTGGCCCGGCGTGTGCAGCACCCCAAGCGTCCAGCCGTCACCGGTCAGCCGATCGCCGTCAGCCAGCGTGATGTCGGGCCGGAAGGTCCGGTCGATGCCTTCGCCACCACCGGTGTAGCCACGGGCCACCAGCCCGCGCATCACGGCAGACCGCCCGGCATCGGGACCGCCGTACGCCGCAATCGGGGCGCCGGTCAGATCGGCCAGTGGCCGGGCGAGGGGGCTGTGGTCGAGATGCGTATGGGTCACGACGATATGGCTGACCGTGCGCCCGGCGATGGCGGCGACGAGGGCGTCGAGATGGCTCTGGTCCAGCGGGCCGGGGTCGATCACCGCAAGGCTGTCGTGGCCAAGCAGATATGTGTTCGTGCCGAGATAGGTCATCGGCGACGGATTTGGGGCCAGCACCAGCGCCACATCATCGGCAAGCGGCAGGGTCTGGCCCGGCACCGGAGCGAATTCGGCAGCGGTCATCTTGCGGCTTTCCGTTCGGGGCGGCGGACGATAGCGTTCATCTCATGTCCTTCGTCTGGCTCAAATCCTACATGCCGCGCAGCCTCTATGGCCGGGCAGCGCTTATTCTGGTGTTGCCGGTTCTGTTGTTGCAGTTGCTGGTGTCGGTCGTCTTTATCCAGCGCCACTTTGACGGGGTGACCCGGTCGATGACAAGTGCGGTGAATATCGAGCTGCGCTACGTGCGCGACGCGCTTGCCGGTGTCGACGACCGGTCGGAGGCGATCACGCGGCTGACGGATGTGGCCACGCCGCTTGAACTGAACCCGGTGTTTCCTGCCGGTCCGATTCCGGAGACCGATGTGATCCCGCTGATCGACCTCACAGGCTCTACCGTGATCGAGACCCTGCGCGCGGGCGTGCCGCAGGTCATGCGGGTGTCGCTCGCCGATCGCAGGATCGTGCAGCTGTGGCTGGAGACCGACCCGGGCACGGTCGCCCTGACGTTTCGGCGGGGGCGGGTGTCGGCGTCCAATCCGCATCAGCTTCTGGTGATCATGGTCGTTCTCGGGGCGGTGATGACGACGATCGCCTATTTCTTTCTGCGCAACCAGTTGCGCCCGATCAAACGGATGGCGGATGCGGCGACGGCCTACGGCAAGGGACAGGTCACCCCCTATCATCCCGGTGGTGCGACCGAAGTGCGTGCCGCGGGCACGGCATTTCTGTCGATGCGCAATCGGATCGAACGACAAACGCAAAGCCGGACGATGATGCTGTCCGGTGTGAGCCACGATCTGCGGACGCCACTGACCCGGCTGCGTCTTGGTCTGTCGATGATCGACGACGCAGAGGCAACACCGCTGCTGCGCGACGTGGACGACATGCAGCGCCTGCTGGATGCGTTTCTCGATTTCGCGCGCAGCGATGCCGGCGACGTGCTGGCACCGACCGACCCGCACGACATGATCGCAGCGGTTCTGGCGGATGCGGACCGGACCGGTCAGGCGCTCACGCGGGGCGTGGTCGAGGGTGCACGGGCGCAGATCAGCCTGCGGCCGCACGCCATCCGCCGTGCGCTGGACAACCTTGTCGGCAACGCCCTGCGCTATGGCGACAGGGCCATGATCGGCCTGACCGTTTCCGACCGCGCGGTGCGCTTCGTGGTGGAGGACGACGGGCCCGGCATCCCTGCACCCCGGCGCGAGGAGGCGCTGCGGCCTTTCGTACGGCTCGACCCGTCACGCAATCAGGATCGCGGCACGGGTGTCGGCCTCGGTCTGGCAATCGTCAGCGACATCGCCCGTACACACGGCGGTATGTTGCGCCTGTCGCAGAGCGAAACACTGGGTGGATTGAAAGCAGAGCTGGTACTGGCGCGTTGACGCAACGTCAGAGAATCCTTGCAATCGGGGCAACGGGCCGCGTTAGTTGTGGCATACGGATTTGGGAGGATTGATTGATGACATATAAATTTGGCTTGGCCGCAGCAACTGTCGGCATGCTTTCGGCCTGTGGCGGCACGACCCTTGGCATCGAGGATGTCGGCAGCGGCCCGCTGACGGCGGGTGAAATCAATGCTTTTGTTGACGCGGTCGACGATCTGGGTCCGCTTGTGGAAGGGGCGGTACCGAGTGCCGACCTGCGGACGAGCGGGTCCGCCACCTACAACGGCGCACTGTCGGTATCGCGTATCCTGGTGATGAACGACGCCGGCAATCTGATAGGCCGGGCAGAGATCGACGTGGGTTTTGCCGGTGCAGGCACCGTCACCGGGCGCGCCACCGATTTCGTTCATGTCAGTGATGATGCAAACGACGATGCGATCACAAGCGCGGATCTGACACCGGTCAGTGGGACGATCAATTTCGTGAATGGCAGCGTCGTGCGCAGCGAGGCGAATGCCATGTTGTCCGCTGACCTGACGGGGCAACTTGCGCTGCCGTCGGCATTTACCGGCGTGCCGGGGACGCGGCAGGCGACCGTGACCGGCGAGACCGGCGGTGTCTTTGCGGCCGATCAGATCGTCATCATCGGAGGACCGGAGTTCACAGGCGACGGATTTACGTTCAATTCCCTCGCGGTTGGTGTTCTGGAAGACTGATAGACTTTCCGGTGCCAAGGCGGCAGCACAGTGCCGGTAATGACACGCCGCACAATCGTTAACGGATCAGTCTTGCAATCATAGGACCGTTTGCCGTTCAATGCGCCCAGACAGATCGAGTAAATTTACGACGCCGCCCGGGCGAGCGATGCGCAGAATTTCAGCGCCGCTCCGGGCGGGTGGCTTAACGGAATAAATCTGGCACCGATGCGGTAGCCACAAATAAGAGCGGGGACTTTGAAATGGCGATTGGTTTGGGCGGACTGGCATTCGTTGGCTACAATTCCGAGGGCGAGGACAACTTTGCCATTGTTCTGTTGCAGGACATCACGTCCACGGAAACGGTGTTCTTCACGGATGATGAATGGGACGGCTCGGCGTTTCTGGGCGGGGAAACCACCTTGACCTGGACGACGCCTGCGAGCCTCGCTGCCGGCACGATCGTGCGGTTCGACAACGTCGCCCCGATTTCGGGTGTCAACACGACCGTCGCGAGCGTCAGCCATGGATCGCTCAATCAGTCTGCCGGAAATCCATCTGCCGGGCTGGCGCTAGGGACGAGCGGAGACAACATACTGGCCTATCAGGGCAGTGCAGGGTCGCCCAGTTTCATATCCGGCATTCATTATGACGAACAGGGGTTTGCGCAGGGGGGTGGTACGCTGAGCGGTACCGGTCTGACGATCGGTCAGAACGCGGTCGAGCTGGGCGGCGGTGCCGACAGTTTCGACGGCGGTGCCTATTCTGGTACGCGCTCCACTGCTGCGAACTTTTCCGACTATTCAGCCATCGTGAATACAGCTGCCAACTGGTCGCTGACGAATGATGGCGCATCGGTCGTTCCCTTCAGCACTGCGGCGTTCACGACCGGCGGTGCCGATACGACAGCGCCTATTCTGGTCAGCACCAGTCCCGCCGACAACACCGAGGGCGTGGCGGTAGGTGCTAACCTGTCGCTGACCTTCAACGAGGATGTCCAGAAGGGCAGCAGCGGGACGATCAGTATCGTGCGCAAATCCGATGGCACAGTGATCGAATCGATCCCGGCAAGCGACGGCCGGATCAGCGCGTCCGGCCCGACGATCACTATCAATCCGGCGGCCGATCTTGCGACCGCAGAGCGGTATTATGTCGAGGTCAGCGCCGGTGCGATCGAGGATACGTCTGGCAACGCCTTTGCCGGAATTTCCGGCCCCGGCGTATTTGACTTTGCCACGGTGACCCCGACGCTGGGTGCGGCACCGGCCGGGTTGACGGCCGGGTCCATCGCCTTCGTCGGGTTCAACGCCGAAGGCCAGACCGATGACATCGGGATCGTGGCGCTGGAGACGCTTGACGGCTCGACCACGCCATTTGCGATCTACTTTACCGATCAGGACTGGAACGGGAGCGCATTCTCCGGCGGCGGAACGATGACGTGGATCGTCGACGAACTGATCCCGGCGGGCACGATCATCAACTTTACCGACACAGGTGACGGCGGGGGAACAGACGTCGATTCGATCAACGTCAGCCACGGCTTTATCGAACGTGACGGGTCTTTCACCATCGCGACGGCCGGTGACGGAATCTATGCCTATGTCGGCGGCTTCGACGCGCCCCGCGCGAATGGTTTCCTGACTGCGTTTAATTCCGACGCGGTCGATCTGAACCTGACCAACACGGGGCTGACCTTCGGCGTGAATGCCGCTGACTTCGGCGCAATCTTCGACGGCTACGACGGCGGGCGTTTCGTCGGCGATCGCAGTTCGCAAACCTCGTTCTCGGATTACCAGACCATCATCAATGACCAGCCTTTTAGTGACTGGGAATTTACCAACGACGACGGCGAGGTGTTTTCACCGTTCGCCACGACGGCGTTTACGGTCACCGGCGTGGACACCACTCCGCCGGTCGTCGCTGCCTTGAACCCTGCCGATCAGGGGAGGGATGTCGCGGTCGGAGCGAACCTTTCGGCGACGTTCAACGAGACGGTGGCCAAAGGCACCGGCAACATCACGATCTATGCCAAACAGGGCGATACGGTCGTCGAAACCATCGACGTGACCAGCGGTCAGGTGACCGTCAGCGGCGATACCATCACCATCGACCCCAGCAGCGACCTCGATCCGGCGGCCGCATATTACGTGCAGATCGACGCGGGTGCGATCGAGGATGCGAGCGGAAACGACTTTGCCGGTATCTCGGACGAGACCACCTGGAACTTCTCGACCGCGATCCCGACGCTGAGCGCGCCGGGTCTCTCCACTGGCGACATCGCTTTTGTCGGATTCAACGCGGACGGTGACGAAGACCTTGCGTTCGTCGCGTTGACCGATCTGGATGGGTCGACCAATCCGTTCGACATCGTGTTTACGGATCGCGACTGGCAGAACCCCGGCTTTGCGACGACGGAAGGCGACGTCAGGCTGACGATCACCTCCGCGATCACCGCCGGTACGGTCGTCACTCTGACGGACATACTGGACGACAGCACAGCCGACCATGGCGCGTCGGTCGGCCTGATCACGACCCAGGGCTCCTATAACATGGCGCAGTCCGGCGACACGATCTGGGCCTATGTCGACGACGGCGCTGGCGGGCAGACGTTTCTTGCAGCGCTCTCGACTGAGCCTAACGGATTTGCCGACAGCGGCGGGCTGGCCGGGACCGGCCTGACGGCTGGCACCACGGCCGTCACCTTCGAAAATGCGACCTCTCCGTCAGAACCGGACGCCGGTGAATACACCGGACCACGCGCGACACAGTCGCCGTTCTCGGACTACCTTGCGCTGATCAATGGCGACCCCAACGTGACCGGGAACTGGAGCACGAGCGACACGGGCACGGACATCGTGCCGTTTGACGCCACGGCGTTCACGTTGCCCGCCAACAGCGCACCCGCCATCGCCGGTCTGGACGCGACCCCGACCGTTTCGGAAAGCAGCGGCGTGTTCGTCGTGCTGGACGGCGATGCGACGCTTTCCGATGCGCAGCTTGACGCGACGAATTACGCGGGCGCGACACTGACCGTGCAGCGACAGACGACCGCCAGCAGCTTCGACAGCTTCGGCTTCGGCGGCGGCACGGTCACCGCCAGCGGATCCGACCTGCAAATCGGCGGGACGACCGTCGCGACCTTCGCGCAGGCCGGCGGGGTGCTGACCATCACCTTCACCGCCAACGCGACCGCTGCCAACGCGGATTCGGTTCTGCAGGCGATTGCCTATCAGAACTCCGAACAGGCCCCACCCGTGGGGACCAGCCAGAACGTGACGCTCGATGTAACGATCAATGACGGCAACACCGGGGCGCAGGGTTCCGGTGGTGCGTTGGCGGATACCAAAAGCATCGTCGTCACGGTCAACGGCACCGACAACAACGACGTGTTCAACGGCACCGCGATGCGCGACGTGTTCGACGGCGGCGTCGGCAACGATACGCTGCTTGGGCTGGATGGCAACGATATCCTCACCGGCGGTGCCGGCAACGACGTGATCGACGGCGGCGTGGGCACCGTCGATACGGCGTCCTATGAAACCACGACGATGGGCGTCGTCGTCGACCTGTCGGCGGGGGCGGACAATGCGACCGGTTCCGAGAGCGGAACCGATCAGTTGGTCGGGATCGAAGGTGTGCTTGGTGGTTCCGGCTCGGATACGATTACGGGCGACGGCTTCGACAACTTCCTGAACGGCGGTGGCGGTCTTGATCAGTTGTTCGGGGGCGGCGGCAACGACACGCTCTACGTCGACGATGCCGATAACGGTTCCTTTGTGTTCGGCGGCACCGGTCGCGATACGGTGGTCGTGACAGCCACCACAGCCATTGGGCTGACCGTCAACAACGATATCGAACGTGCGATCGGCGGCGACAGCCGGGACACGATCACCGCTCTTGGTAGTCGTATCAACAACATCACCATCAGCGGAAACGGCGGTGTCGATACGCTGACGGGCGGAGCCGGCAACGATCTGATATATGGCGGTGACGACAACGACCGCCTGTTCGGTGGTGGCGGCAATGACCGCCTGTTCGGCGGGATCGGGTTTGACGGACAATTCGGCGGTGCAGGCAACGATTTCCTGTATTTCGAAAATGGCGACCTGTCGTTCGGCGGCCAGCTTTTTGGCGGTGCCGATTTCGACACACTCGTCGCGGTCGGAAATCTGGGCGTCAACACGACGCTGCAGACCGACATCGAACGGGCATTTGGGACGTTCACTTTCGATAGACTGAATGCCAGCAACCATTCCACCAGCGTCACGCTGAGCGGCCTTGCGGGGAGCGACGAGCTGACCGGCGGTGACGGCGCGGACCTGATCTTTGGTGGTGATGGCAATGACTCGATGTTCGGCGGGGGCGGCAACGATATCCTGAACGGCGGCACGGGGTCCGACAATATGTTCGGCGGGTCCGGTGACGACAGGATTTTCGCGAACTTCGAGGACACCGGCACGACCATCTTTGGCGGAACCGGCACTGATACGCTGGTCGTGGCGGACTCGTTCTCGTCGACCTTCACCCTCGCCGGTGACATCGAAAAGGTCTTCGGTAATGTCGGCGACGACACGCTGGACGTCAGCGCCAACATGACCGGCGTGACGATCAGCGGGCAGGAAGGGAGCGATACGCTGACCGGGGGCAGCGGCGACGATACAATATTCGGCGGTGATCAGGCCGATGCCCTGTTCGGCGGCGGTGGCAATGACCGGCTCAACGGTCAGGTCGGGGCCGATACGCTGTCCGGGGGCGCAGGTGACGATACGCTTTACGTCGATGCAGCCGATCTTTCGGCCGACGTGTCGGGCGGGGCGGACACGGATACCCTCGTATTCCTCGACGATACCGGTATGGCGTTCACGCTGAACGCGGATATCGAACGCGGCTTTGGCGGTGGCGGCGGCGACACGATGGATGCGTCCGCCAACACCGCGGGCGTCTTGTTGAGCAGCGGTGCAGGCATGGACCAGGTCATCGGCGGATCGGGCAGCGACACGCTTTTCGGCGGTTCGGACGGCGACCGGCTGACCGGCGGCGGTGGCGACGACCTGCTGAACGGCGGCGCGGGGGCGGACACCTTCGTCTTTTCGTCCGGCAGCGGTGCCGACCGCGTGCTGGTCTTCGAAGACGGCACCGATCTTCTGGACGTGACCGGTTACGGTATCTCTCAGGTCTCGCAGTTCACCGCGGTCACGACGGTCGGCGCACACACGCTGATCGACATCGACGGAACCAACAGCATCCGGCTCGATAATTTCCTGGTCGCCGATCTCGACAACAGCGACCTGGCGACGGTTTAGGGGCGCAAATACAAGACAGCGGATTGTGCGGTCAGCGGATCGCACAATCCGACATTCGCTGCGGCGTACAGCGTAACCCTGTCGTGCGCCGGGGCGACAGGGCATTCACACAGGCGCCTACACCCAGACGCATAGGCGCGACATGGACCGCGCCGGATTAGGCCGCGTCTTCGGGCGCGGCCTTTTTAAATGAAATGCTTATCAAGCCACGCGTTAGTACCTTTAAGCACATACGTGTACGCTGGTCGTTTAGTAAATTCGATAACCATTAACCTGTCGTCTTCATCAACGTATTGAGCGAAGTGGTCTTTCACTTCCTTCTGCGTATTGTTGGCCGAAAGCAACCACTGCGAAAGTTGTACTTTCACCGTATCCAGTTCTTTGAGCCGATCAATCAAAGCGTCGTAGCCTTTGTCTGCGACAAGATCATATGTGATGCTAAAGAATGCCATAGTAGTAATCGTCCTTTCTTACGCACTTACGTCGTAGTAGTTATTTTCGTTGCGCGGGCAGTTTTCGCGCAGAAGGTATGCGCACCGCTTCAAAGATGGATCATCCGTGCCGAAGCTTTCTTCGGAGTGGCCGCACTTGGAACAAGTCACTTCGACGCCTTCAACGGTCCCGTAGTCACCGTCCAAATCAACGTAGTCAGTGGTTGTCGAAACATATCCCATTCCGCGTTCCCTTCGAATGTCGCCGTCGCGTATTTGGCCCCCTTCAAGGGCCTTGCCGCAACCCCTTGTGTCGTAGCATAGTCGAATACGAACAATAAGGGAACATCGAAACATGATTAGTATCAAAGATCACCCGCTTTACATCTGCATGAAACAACTACCGCCGAAAGAGGTTGCCGCTTGGGTTCTGGACGACACGCTCGTAGAGAAAGCCGAAGTCAAGGACCGCAAGGCCGCGTTTCGCCGGGTCGCAAAGCACATCATGGGCGGTCGTGCAGAGCGGACGAAGTATGGCTTCAACTCCGACACGAACGGCAAAATCGCACGCGCTATGGAATGGGCGTTCAAGGCCGGGCAGAAGGTCGCGAAGGGCAAATGAACCGACGCAGCCTGTGGGCAGACTGTGGGTAGCGGAAATTCACCCCGAACGCAAAACCCCTTAAGATATTGAAAAATAACAGAAATATTGGATTAAAGTGGCGGAGAGACAGGGATTCGAACCCTGGGACCCCGTGAAGGGTCAACGGTTTTCGAGACCGCCCCGTTCGACCACTCCGGCACCTCTCCGCGCTGGGGTCAACGTGGTGGCGTTTACTGCGGGATGTGGGCCGGTGCAAGCGCAAAGCTGACGATCCGGGGGGCGGTCGTCGGGATGACAATCCCGTCAGCCCGCTTGGCAAGCCGTCGCGCGCGGATTATCTGACGGGAAGTGCAATCAGGGGTTTGTCATATGTTCATGCGACACGTCACATTGCCGGTGCTGCTGGCCACCGGATCGCTTTGGCTCGGCGGTTCCGTCGCGGCGCAGGACGACAGGACGCGCGCCCTGTTCGAGGCGATGGCATTGCCGGAGGTTCTGGACGTGATGCGCGCGGAGGGGCTGGTTTACGGCGACGAGATCGGCGCCGACCTCTTCGACGGGCCGGTCAGCGCGGACTGGCAGGCGAATGTTGCGGACATCTACGATATGGACCGGATGGAGACGCTGGTTGTCGACCGGATGGCGGACAGCCTTGCCGATGCGGATGTCGATGCGATGCTCGATTTCTTCACCTCGGACCCCGGTCGCACCTTCGCCCGGCTGGAGGTGTCCGCCCGCCGCGCCATGCTCGACGACGACGTGGAAGAGGCAAGCAAGGAAGCGGCCGCCATCGCGATGACCGATGAGACAGACCGCTACGCCCAGGTCACGCGGTTCGTCGAAGCCAACGATCTGATCGAGACCAATGTCGTCGGTGCGATGAATGCGAATTACGCATTCTACATCGGCCTGATGGACGGCGGCGCGTTTCCGGCCAGCCTGACCGAGGAACAGATTCTGACCGACGTGTGGTCGCAGGAACCCGAAATCCGTCAGAACACGACGGAATGGGTCTATTCCTTCCTGATGCTGGCCTATCAGCCCGCCAGCGACGACGACCTGGACGCCTACATCGCGTTCTCGTCCAGTGACGTGGGGCAGGATCTCAATCAGGCGCTTTTCGTGGCGTTTGACGAAATGTTCGTGCAGATCAGCCGCGGACTTGGGCTTGCGGCGTCGCAATACATGATCGGGTCGGAACTCTGATCACCGGTCATCGCGCGGCACCGTCCGCACGGGTGTTGGCCGCGTCAGTTGCCATAGACCATCAGCGCGGTCACCAGCGCACCCGGACTGTTTTCATAAAGTCCCAGATCGCCCTGTAGCTGCGTGATGCGGGCAGGGCGGTCTAGTTGGGGGATGCCGGCGGCCTCCATCGCGTCGCCGAGGGTGTCGCCGCCCCCGGCACGGATGTCGGGGATGATCGTGTCGAACCCCGACTTCACGATCACCTCGACCCGGGCGCGGCGCTGGTTGTAGATCGCATTTTCGGTGGCAGATGTCAGGGCGTTGACCGGCAGCGCGAAGGGGTTGCCGAGGTGGTTCGCCTCGCCCGTGCAGGCGGCCAGCACGAACAGCGGAAAAACAAGGGCTTGGCGGCGCATCGGAGCCTCTTTCGCGGGTGGGTGTGCAAGGGGTTGACTTGCACACCATCTGCGCAGATAAGCCGCCATCCGTGCAAGGCACTTGTGCGGGAACATGCAGAAATACGCCGACAACGGCGCGCTGTCCAAAGGCACCGAACGCCCGGAACACCGGGGGCCTCAGAGACGCGGAAAACGAAGGAATATCATATGTTTGCGGTTCTCAAGACCGGTGGCAAACAGTACAAGGTCGCATCAGGCGACGTGCTGCGTGTCGAAAAACTGGATGCCGCCGCCGGCGACACCGTCCAGTTCAACGAGATTCTCATGATCGGTTCGACCGTCGGCACGCCCCTCGTGGCGGATGCGGGCGTTCAGGCCGAAGTCATCGACCAGATCAAGGGCGAAAAGACCATCAACTTCGTCAAGCGTCGCCGGAAGCACTCTTCCGCACGCAAGAAGGGCCACCGCCAGCAGCTGACGCTGGTGCGGATCGGCGACATCCTTGAAAAAGGTGCCGACAAGTCCGGCGTGAAAGCCGCACTGTCCGGTGCCGGTATCGCGCATGTCGTCAGCGACGGTCGCTATGCGATGAACAAGACCGACCAGGCCGAAATGGACCGCCGGGTCGAGGCAGGCGAGGCGAAAGCCAAATCCGCCGAGACGAAGCCCAAGAAGGCGGCACCGAAGAAAGACGACAGCACCAAGAAGGCCGCCGCACCCAAAAAGGCCGTCAAGACCGACAAGCCTGAGGTCGAGGCCGAAACACCCAACGCCGGCACCAAGCCCGCCAACCTGCTGAAAGAACCGCGCGGCGGTCAGGCCGACGATCTGAAAAAGATCTCCGGCGTCGGTCCCGCACTGGAAAAGAAGCTGCACGACAACGGTATTTTCCACTTCGACCAGGTTGCCGCTTGGACAAAGGAAGAAATCGCCTATATGGATGACCAACTGTCGTTCAAAGGCCGGATCGAACGCGACGAGTGGCTCAAGCAGGCCGCCGAACTCGCAAAAGACGCATAAGGAGAGACACCGATGGCACACAAGAAAGCAGGCGGTTCATCCCGTAACGGGCGCGACTCGGCCGGGCGTCGCCTTGGCGTCAAGAAATTCGGCGGTGAGGCCGTGATCCCGGGCAATATCATCATGCGCCAGCGCGGCACAAAGATGTGGCCGGGCGCCAACGTCGGCATGGGCAAGGATCACACGATCTTCGCCACCGTCGAAGGCAACGTCCAGTTCCACAAGGGCCTCAAGGGCCGCACCTTTATTTCGGTCGTCCCGGTCGCGGAGGCGGCGGAGTAAACCGAAAATTCCAAGGTAACGCATTTGGGGGGATCGGTGAAAACCGGTCCCCTTACTTTTTCATCCTTTCGTCACGATATGGATGCAATGGAAGACGACCCCGGTTTTTCGAGGAGGGAAAACCAGATGATGCACCACACCATTGCGACGCCCGATCTGGCCGCAGCGAACACACAACTGTCGATCACCACGGATCGCTTCCTGCTGCGCCCACTGCGCCGGTCCGATGCCGGGCTGCTTGCGATGTATGCCAGCGACGAACGCATCGCGCGTGGCACCCGTGCGATGCCGCATCCGCTGCCCCCCGGCGTGGTAGAGGCGATGATCGACCGCGCCAGCGCCCCCGACCGGACAGAGGATATCTGGATTCTCGACGGCACCGCCGTTTTCGGGGCAGAGGCACTGGGCATCGTCAGTCTGGAGAGGATGGACCGGGGCCAATCCGAAATCTATTACTGGATCGCGCCCGCCTTCTGGAACATCGGTCTGGCGACGGAAGCCGTGCGCGCGTTGCTCGCCGCCAATCCCCACAACGCCCGGCGCATCTTTGCCGAGGCGTTTCAGGACAACCCGCAATCCGCCCGCGTGCTGACCAACGCCGGGTTTGATTATCTGGGCGACGCCGAGGCCTACTCCGTCTCGCGCCAGGCCGTCCTGCCGACCTGGACCTACACGATGAAGCTGGGGTGATGGGACGGTCGCATCTGTCGACCGACCGGCTTCACCTGCGGCCGCTTGTCATGGACGATGCGGCGCAGGTTACGGCAATGATCGCAGACTATGAGATCTGCAAATGGCTGACCCGCGCGCCGTATCCCTATACGCTTTCCGACGCGGAAGAATTTCTGACCAGCCAGCACGACAAGGCGGGCGTTGTCTGGGCAATCACCCAAGATGACCGGCTTGTGGGCGTGATCGGAACCAAAGGCGAGTTTGGCTATTGGCTCGGTCGGCCGTTCTGGGGGCGGGGTTTCATGTCAGAGGCGGCAACGGCGGTCGTTGACGACTGGTTTGACGATCCGGGCGCTCTGGACATGATCTCGGGGCATTTCGTCGGCAACGTGGCCTCGCGCACCGTTTTGCTGCGGCTCGGTTTTGTCGATACACACGCGGAAACTGTGCATTCTGTGGCGCAGGGCAAGGACGTGCCGCTGCAACGCATGGCGCTCACCCGCGACCGCTGGCACACCTTGAGAAACGCCGCGCGATAGCTTACCTGCGGCGCTGACCCTTTCAGAAAGCCCGTCCGATGAAATTCCTCGATCTTTGCAAGGTCTATATCCGCTCCGGCGGCGGTGGCGCGGGCTGTGTGTCGTTCCGGCGCGAGAAGTTCATCGAATACGGCGGGCCCGATGGCGGCGACGGTGGCAACGGTGGTTCGGTCATCGCAGAGGCCGTGGACGGGCTGAACACGCTGATCGACTTTCGCTATCAGCAGCACTATTTCGCGCAATCCGGCCAGCACGGCATGGGCAGCCAGCGCACAGGCAAGACGGGCGAGGATATCGTGCTGCGCGTGCCCGTGGGCACCGAAATCCTCGACGAGGATCAGGAGACGGTCATCGCCGACCTCACGGAAGTGGGGCAGCGTGTCACGCTGGCCAAGGGCGGCAACGGTGGCTGGGGCAACCTGCATTTCAAATCCGCCACCAATCAGGCTCCGCGCCGCGCCAACGCCGGGCAAGAGGGGATCGAACGCACGCTATGGCTCCGGCTGAAGCTCATTGCCGATGCAGGGCTTCTGGGCCTGCCCAACGCTGGCAAATCCACCTTCCTTGCCGCCACGTCGAACGCGCGGCCCAAGGTCGCCGATTATCCCTTCACGACGCTGGTGCCGAACCTGGGCGTCGTCGGTGTCGACAACGTGGAATTCGTCGTGGCCGACATCCCCGGCCTGATCGAGGGCGCGTCGGAGGGCAAGGGGCTGGGCGATCTGTTCCTTGGCCACGTGGAACGCTGTTCGGTCCTGCTGCATCTGGTCGACGGCACCTCCGGCGACCCGATGCGCGACTATCAGACCATCGTCACGGAAATCGAATCCTATGGCGACATTCTGGGTGACAAGCCCCGTGTGACCGCGCTCAACAAGATCGACGCGCTGGACGAGGAGGAGCGCGCCTTTCTGAAATCGGAGATGGAAGCGGTGACCGGCGGCGAAGTGCTGCTGATGTCCGGCGTGACGGGCGAAGGCGTGACAGAGGTGCTGCGCGCATTGCGCGACCGGATCGACGCCGATCGTTTGCGCCACCGCAAGGAAACCCGCACCGAGGACGAGGCGGCGGCAGAGGACGCGCCATGGCGACCCTGAGCGATGCGCGACGTCTGGTCGTCAAGATCGGCTCGGCGCTGCTCGTCGACCGGGACACCGGCGTTCTGCGCGCCGATTGGCTGCAGGCACTGGCCGACGATGTCGCTGCGATCCGCAAGCGCGGCACGGATGTGATACTGGTGTCCTCCGGCTCCATCGCGCTCGGGCGCGGCGTGCTGGGGCTCGGCACCGGTCTGTTACCGCTGGAACAGTCGCAAGCCGCGGCGGCCGTCGGTCAGATCAGGCTGGCGCGCGCCTACGAGGATGCGCTCGGGCTGCACGGCATCGTCACGGCGCAGGTTCTGGTCACACTCGAAGACTCCGAGAACCGCAAGCGTTACCTCAACAGCCGCGCCACGATGGAAACGCTGCTTGGGTTGGGCGTCACCCCCATCGTCAACGAAAACGATACCATCGCGACGGACGAAATCCGCTACGGCGACAACGACCGGCTGGCGGCGCAGGTCGCCGTCACCGTCGGCGCGGATCAGCTTGTGCTGCTTTCGGATGTCGATGGCTTCTACGCCGAAAATCCCTACATCAACAGTGCCGCTCAACGGTTTGATACTATTGACGATATCTCCCCCGAGATCGAGGCGATGGCGGGCGATGCCGGGTCGGGCCTGTCCAAGGGCGGTATGAAGACGAAGATCATGGCCGCGCGCGTCGCGACAGAGGCGGGCTGCGCCATGGCGATCAGTCTGGGGAGCGTCATGCACCCGTTACGGGCGCTGGCCGATGGCGCGCCCTGCACATGGTTCACCGCCCAGACCGACCCGCAGGCGGCGCGCAAACGTTGGATCGCCACGATGAAGCCGCGCGGGCAGATGGTCGTCGACGGCGGTGCGCTGACTGCGTTGCAGGGCGGCAAAAGCCTGCTGCCGGCGGGCGTGACGGCCGTCAGCGGAACGTTCGGTCGGGGCGATCCGGTGACGATCCACGATCCGCAGGGTGGGCAGATCGGCATCGGGCTGACCCGATACACCAGCGCCGAGGCGCGGCAGATCATGGGTCAGCAATCTGCTGATATCGCCGCGATCCTGGGCTACAAGGGACGCGCGGCCCTGATTCACCGCGACGACATGGTTCTTTAGGGGGACTTTCACGATGAACACGCAGGACACCATCGGCCCCATGATGGCTGAAATCGGCGAACGGGCGCGGTCAGCGGCGGTCACGCTGGCCTCTGCCACTGCGGCGGCGAAGCGGCAGGCTCTGGAGCAGGCGGCGGACATCATGTGGACGCGGCGCGCCGACATCATCGCCGCCAACAAAAAAGACCTCGCGTTCGGTGCGGAGAAAGGACTGTCGCCCGCGATGATGGACCGTTTGATGCTGGACGAAAGTCGCGTTCAGGGCATCGTGGATGGCCTGCGGGCCGTGGCCGCGCAGGACGATCCGGTCGGTGCGGTGGTCGATGAATGGACTCGGCCCAACGGGCTGCACATCCGCCGCGTGCGCACCCCCATCGGCGTGATCGGCGTGATCTACGAGAGCCGCCCCAACGTCACCGCCGATGCAGGCGCATTGTGTCTGAAATCCGGCAACGCGGTGATCCTGCGCGGCGGATCGGAGAGCCTGCATTCCGCCACCGCGATCCATGGCTGCATGGTCGAAGGCCTGCGTGCCGCTGGGTTGCCGGAAAGCGCGATCCAGCTGGTGCCCACACGTGACCGCGCCGCCGTCACCGCGATGCTGCAGGCCACCGACCATATCGACGTGATCGTCCCGCGCGGCGGCAAGGGCCTGGTCGGACTGGTGCAACGCGAGGCACGGGTACCCGTATTCGCCCACCTCGAAGGCATCTGTCACGTCTATGTCGACGGCAGCGCCGACCCAGATAAGGCGCGGCGCGTGCTTTTGAACGCCAAGACCCGGCGGACGGGCATCTGCGGCTCCGCCGAATGCGTGCTGATCGACCGGGCTTTTTCGGAGCGTCACGGCGTCGGATTGATCGCCGATCTCGTGGCGGCGGGTGTCGAGGTGAGGGCCGACGACAGCCTGTCATTCGATGGCAAGATCGCCGCGCAACCCGATGATTTTGGGCGGGAATTCCTCGACATGATCATCGCCGCGAAACAGGTCGATGGTCTTGACGCGGCGATTGCGCATATCCGGCAATATGGCTCGAACCATACCGACGCAATCATCGCGGAGGACGATGCGGTGGCGGATCGCTTCTTTGGCGAACTCGACAGCGCGATCCTGATGCGCAACGCCTCGACACAATTTGCCGATGGCGGCGAATTTGGCATGGGCGCGGAAATCGGTATCGCCACCGGCAAGCTGCACGCGCGCGGCCCGGTCGGCGCGACGCAACTGACCAGCTTCAAATATCTGGTGACGGGTGACGGCACCGTCAGACCCTGAGGACGACACGGCCAACCGACCATGCGCAGGGCGGGCAGCGTTAGAACCGGGCGCTGATCTCGCTCTCCTGCAGGTCGAGCGTCAGCGCGCGCCCCGTCTCCGTCAGGACCGAAGGCAGCATCGCGAACTGGACCTGCGCGGGTGTGTGGTCGAACCGCAGGCGCGGATTGGTGAGCGGGGCCCAAAGATCGGGGTCGACCTTGATCCGCGGGCCGGTCGCGGTCAGCCGCCATTCGTCGCCGACCATGGAGACGTGGATGTCGCCACCTGCGGGAAATGCGCTTTCAAAGCACTGCACAAGCAGGAACGCGATGCGCACATGAGCGCGCGGCTGGTCGCCGTCGATCTGCCAGAAATAGGTGAAACGCCCGCCACGGGCCGCGGCTGACAAAACCGAAAGCACCTCGGACCGGGTCGTCGTCTGATCCGGCCGTGCGGCGCCATATGCGATGCGGAAAAACCTGATCCGTGCGTTCGCATTGTCGACGCTTTCGCCGATCAGGGTCATCTCGGCACCCGGCGCATCACCGGTCAGCGACAGCAACTCGACCCCGTTGCTAATGGCCCCCAATGGGCTAATGAGGTCGTGACAGATACGAGACCCGACAAGGGCCGCCAGATCGGTGCGCATATTGGGTTTACTTTCCAAAGGGAGATTTCGCCATGTCCATGGAGTTGAACAGCGTGCTTGCGCCGGGCATGCTCGTGCGCCATCCGGACAGGCCGGACTGGGGCGTCGGGCAGGTGCAATCCAACATCGCGGGCCGGATCACGGTCAACTTTCGTGAGACCGGCAAGGTCGTGGTCGATGGGCGGCAGATCATACTCGAACTCGTGTATCAGGATGACGGGTAATGCAATCCAAGGTGGAGTTCGCATACTCAAAGTCAATCAATAAGTGTCATTGTCCTGCCAAAAGGTTGCGAAGCCGTGACCGGGTTCGTAAATTCCTCGGGTCGGCGCGGCGGTTGCGCCTGACTGTGGCAGACAGGAACCGGGCCGTGTCATGAATACGTTGCCGTCACACCTCGACGTGTGCCTCGCCACGTCGGAGGCGCTTGTCACGGCGGCGCAACGGTTGCGCTACGCCGTGTTTATCGAGGAAATGGGTGGTGACGGGCCGCTCGTCGACCATGCCGCACGTCTTGACCGCGACCGGTTCGACGATGTCGCTGATCAACTCGTGCTGATCGACCGTGCCCGTCCCGCAGACGCTTGCGTCGTGGGCGTTTACCGCCTGATCACTGCGGAAGCGGCCGCCCGGGCAGGTGGATTTTATTCCGCCGCCGAATACAATCTGACGCCGCTTCTGTCGTCGGGGCGCAGGTTGCTGGAACTCGGGCGGACCTGTCTGCACCCCGACTACCGGGGCGGCCCTGGGATGTTCCAGCTCTGGTCGGCGCTCGCCCGGATCGTGGCGGCACAGAAGGTCGAAATCCTGTTCGGGGTAGCGTCTTTCGCGGGGACCGATCAGGAAGCACTCGCGCTGCCGCTGTCCCATCTTCACCACGACCATATCGCGCCGCCCGATCTACGCCCGCGGGTGATCGACGGTGCGCCGATGAACCGGTTGGACCCGGACAGCATCGACCGCAAAAGCGCGCTGCGGGCCGTGCCGCCACTGATCCGGGCGTACTTGCGTCTGGGCGGCATGGTCGGCGACGGCGCGTTCGTCGATCATGGCGCGAACACCACGGATGTCTGCATGATCCTCGATCTTGAGAAAATGCCGGATCGCCAGCGCGCGCTGTATCTGGGCGGTGGTACCACGTGACCCCGACCTGGATGTCCGACAGCGATGCGCCCGCGCACAGACCGTTGGGTTTTCGCGACTGGGTCAGGGTGGTGCGGCGCGGGCTACCGCTGATTCTGCTCGTCTTCACCGGGCTGCTGGTCCTGTTGGCCGTGCGCCTGGTCGAGCGTCCGCTGCACGGCATCAACCGCCCGTGGACACCGCACATTACCCAGTTCGTCTGTCGCAATGCGTTCCGTATCCTCGGTCTGACCTATCGCACCAAAGGGCAGATCATGGCCGGGCCGGGGGCTGTCGTAGCGAACCATTCATCCTGGCTGGATATCTTCGCGCTCAACGCATCGAAGCGGATCTATTTCGTGTCCAAGGACGAGGTCGCCGGCTGGCCCGGGATCGGCTGGCTGGCGCGCGCGACCGGCACCGTCTTCATCCGCCGCGACCGGCGCGAGGCGGCGGGACAGGTGGCGCTGTTCAGGGCGCGGCTGGGGGCCGGGCACAAGCTGCTTTTTTTTCCTGAAGGCACATCGACCGACGGGCTGCGGGTGTTGCCGTTCAAACCGACGCTTTTTGCCGCGTTCTTCGATCCGGCGTTGCGCGACACGCTGGCGATCCAGCCGGTGACGGTGCAGTACCACGCGCCAGCGGGTGAGGATGCGCGGTTTTACGGCTGGTGGGGCGAGATGGCGCTGGCGCCGCATCTGCTGTCCACGCTGGCGGCCAAGCCGCAGGGGCAGGTGGTCGTTGTCTATCACCCTCCCGTCGCGGTGCGCGATTACGCAGACCGCAAGGCACTGGCGCGTGCGCTGGAAGACGCTGTGCGATCAGGCCTCGACCATCATCGCATCGCGCAACAGCCGTAGCGCCGCGACGGGATCGTCCTGTCGCCAGATTTCATCGCCGATGCCGAAGAAATCGCTGTGCGGGGCAAGGCTGCGGATCAGATCGGCGTCGAGCGCGCCTTCGGCCACCACCGGCACTTCGATCATCATCGACCACCACTGGAACAACTCCAGCTCGGCACGGCTGCCGTCGCCGAGTGCTGTTGTGCCCGCCGGGCCAAAACTGACGTAATCGGCCCCCAACTCACCCGCGGTCATGCCGTCATGCCGCGACGTGCCGCAAAAGGCCCCCACGATGGCATCGGCCCCCAGCGCCTTGCGGACCTTGGCGACAGAGCGCGCGCTGTCGGTCAGGTGCACACCGTCGAGGCCCAGCCGTTCGACCATCTGCACGTGGGTCTCGATCACCAGTGCCACGTCGCGGGCGTGGGTCACCTCGCGCAGGGCGTCGGCGGCCTTCGCGATCCGCTCCTCGTCGCGCAGGCCGGAGGCCAGCCGCACGCAGCCCACCTCGACCGCGTCCAAACAGGCGGCGAGCCGGTCGGGGAACGTCGCGAGATCGAACTCCGGCGGGGAAATCAGATAGATTTGCGGATTTACATCTTCGCTGTCGGTCATGGGTGCACCCGGTCTTTGCGCGTTGGTTCGCGTCGTCTTAGCGGGGTTTGGCGGGCTTGACCATTGCGGGTGCGGGGCGGGGCGCGTATCAGGCGGCAGCTTTCGCCAGATGGATCACCGATGCCCAGCGCCACCCCGCAGCCCGCCTTCGTCCTCGTCCGCCCGCAGATGGGCGAAAACATCGGGGCCGCGGCCCGTGCGATGTGGAATTTCGGGCTGGAGCGCATGCGCATCACCGACCCGCGCGACGGCTGGCCCAACCAGAAGGCCGTGGCCATGGCCAGCGGGGCGGGCCGCCTGCTGGACGAGGCGCAGATCAGCGGGACCACGGCGGAGGCCATCGCCGATTGTTCGTTCGTCTATGCCACGACGGCGCGCCAACGCGACCTGACCAAGCCGGTGTTCACGCCCGAGGCCGCGATGGTGGACGCGCGCGACCGGATCGCGGCGGGCGAAAACGTGGCCGTCCTGTTCGGCCCGGAACGCGCGGGGCTGGAAAACGACGACATCGCGCGGGCCAACGCGATCATTTCCGTGCCGGTGAACCCGAAGTTCCCGTCGCTCAACCTTGGCCAATGCGTGCTGTTGACAGGATACGAATGGCAACGCGCCACATCCGATGCCGCGCCCGTCACGACGCATCTGCCCGGCGACTGGGCCACCCAGACCGAGATCGAGAAACTCGGCGCGCATTACGAGGAACGACTGGAAGACGCCGGTTTCTTCTTCCCCGCCCACAAGGCCGACAGCATGAAGGTCAACCTGCGCAACCTCTGGTCCCGCATGCCGCTCACCCAAGCCGACGTGCGCATGCTGCACGGCGTGATGCGGCAGATGGTGCGGTGGAAGGAGCGGGGTGGTGGGTAGGGGGGGTGCCACGATGTGATTAAGCTAAGGATTGGGGCGACCAAAATTCTTTCGACAAGTCTCAGCGAAAGTCAGGGATGAGCCCTAAAGGAACCGATGCTGCACAGTTTTCAGATGACCGATTTAACCCAGGCTTGACGTTCCACCTTTCGCATAGCCATCCATGTTGTACTGCCTATTTTGTCTTTGCGCACAAGCCGATATAGACTATCTATTCTATCAGTATGCGACGCCCAAATACTCTGTACATATTGACTGCGACAGCGGCGGCATTCTCACTCTTTTTGGGAATCTTCCACTTAGCGCGGGCGGGTTTACCAACAGCTGATGTAATTGCACGGCAGACGGCGAACCGACCAATTGTCCAAGTCGCAGAATTCAGCCCCGGTGAAGTAGCTATTTTATCGCTGAATAACCAAATGGTGCTAGTCTGGAGACGCAATGAGGCTGATAGGACACTTGCAGTAAGCCAAAACGTACCAGATGACTGGCGACATCAAAACTCAAGGGTTATGGGTAGAGCGGAACCTGTCTTTGCTGACGATTCAAATTTGACGTTGGATAATGAATGGTTTTTTGCGTCGGTCGATTTTTCCAACCCATATCAATATCTATTGCTAAGAGCAGGTGACTTTGAAGGCTTCTTTGAGGGCCGGTATGCCGCTCACTTTGACTTGGCAGGACGGATAAGAAAAGGCGGCGGGAGCGAGAACCTGACCATCATCGAAGCCGAGTATGTTGACGACGGGCAAAGAATCCAACTCTTTCTTGAGGGAAGACCTTAAAGCCGACATTCGCGCACCTGCTGCAAATTCACACTTCCTCGCGCACTGCCCTCATTCGACCGGCCCCCCTGACAGCGCATCCCCAAAGCCCCCTGCGCCCCCACACCGCACCCATCCCGGCTTGCCCCCTGCGTCCGCCGGACCTAGGTTGCGCGCAAGATCGAGGAGACGCCGATGGCCAACAAACCCCGCAGCATTTTCGAAGATGTCGGCACCACGCAAAAGCAGGTGGCGGCTCCCGGCGGGATCGACCGGGGCGGGCAGGGCGCGCGGGGGGCGATCCGGGGGTGGCTTGTGGCGCTTTTCGCGCTTGTCGCGGTGATGATCGTCGTGGGCGGGCTGACGCGGCTGACGGATTCGGGGCTGTCGATCACCGAATGGGCGCCGGTCACCGGTGCTGTCCCGCCGCTGTCTGAGGCCGACTGGCAAACCGAGTTCGACAAATACAAAGAGATACCCGAATACCAGTTGCAGAACGCCGGCATGACGCTGGCGGAGTTCAAGACGATCTACTGGTGGGAATGGGGCCACCGGCAGCTGGGCCGGGTGATCGGGCTGGTCTGGGCCGTGGGCTTCGTCTGGTTTCTGGCGACCCGGAAGATCCCCAAGGGCTGGACCGGGCGGCTTTTGTTCGTCGGCGCGCTTGGCGGTCTGCAAGGCGCGATCGGCTGGTGGATGGTCCACAGCGGGCTGCAGGCGGGGATGCTGGATGTCGCCTCCTACCGGCTGGCCACGCATCTGGGGCTGGCCTTCGTCATCTTCGGGTTTCTGGCCTGGTATATCCTGCGGCTGTCGCGCCGCAGCAGCGATCTGTTGCAGGCCCGGCGGTCGGGTGATGCAAAGCTCGCCGGGCTGACGACCGCGCTGATCGTCGTCGCTTTCCTGCAAATCCTCATCGGCGCATTGGTCGCGGGGATCGACGCGGGCCGCACCTATCCCGACTGGCCGCTGATGGCCGGTGAATTCTTTCCGCCGCAGCCCTTCATGCTGGAGCCTGTCTGGCGCAACTTCTTTGAAGACGAGGGGCTGGTGCAGTTCATGCACCGGATGGCGGGATATTTCCTGTTCGCCTTCGGTTTCGTCGTCTGGCGCAACTCCCGCCGCAACGGCAACGCGCAAACACGGTTCGCCTACAACGCGATGATGGCGATGCTGGTGGTGCAGATGCTGCTGGGCATCATGACGCTGATCTATTCCGCGCCCTGGCACTGGGCGATCATTCACCAGCTGGGGGCTGTCGTGCTCTGGGTGCTGGTGCTGCGCGCGCGGTTCCTGGCGCGCTACCCTTATCCGCAATCCGTGAGAGGAAAAGCCGCATGAGCGCCTATGACGATCTGATGCAGTTCCAGCGCGAGACCGAGGCGCTGAGCCAGGTCGCCGGCCGTCTGGGCTGGGACCAGGAAACCGTGATGCCGGAAGGTGCCGCCCCGCAACGGGCCGAGGAACACGCCGCCATGAGCCGCGTGCTGCACGCCCGCCGGATCGACCCGCGCGTGGGGGACTGGCTGGAGAAGGCAGAGGCCGCGGACGAGGTGGCGGCGGCGAATTTGCGGCTGATCCGGCGTGAGTATGAGAAGACAGCGAAGGTCCCCGCCGATCTCGCTGCGGCGATCGCAAAGACCACGTCGCTGGCGCATCGGATCTGGGCGGCGGCGCGCGCGTCCGGGGATGTGGCATCCTTTCTGCCCATTCTGTCCGAGGTCGTGGACCTGATGCGCGAAAAGGCCGCCGCCACGGCAGGCGACGCGGACCCTTACGACGCGCTGCTGGACGACTACGAACCGGGGGCGACGGGGGCCGACCTCGCCGCGATGTTCGACGCCCTGCGCCCGCGTCTGGTGGATCTGCGGGCGGCGATTCTGGACAGGCCCGCGCCGCCCGCCTTGGCCCAGGCCTTTGACGAGGCAGGCCAATTGGCACTGTCCGAAAAGCTTGCCACCGCCTTCGGCTACGACCGCACCTTCGGGCGCATCGACAAGGCGGTGCATCCGTTCTCCTCGGGCTCCGGCCTCGACGTGCGGATCACCACGCGGACCAGCCCGATGGACCCGTTCAACTGCTTCTATTCCACGATCCATGAGGTCGGGCACGCGGGCTATGAGCAGAATATCGACCGCGACTACCTGCTGTCGCCGCTGGGGCAGGGCGTGTCGATGGGCGTGCACGAGAGCCAGAGCCGGATCTACGAGAACCAGCTGGGCCGCTCCCGCGCGTTCACCGGCTGGCTTTATGGCCAGATGCGTGACCGGTTCGGCGATTTCGGGATCGCGGACGAGGATACGTTCTATGCCTGCGTGAACCGCGTGGCGGACGGGTTCATCCGCACAGAGGCCGACGAGGTGCAGTATAACCTGCATGTCCTGCTACGCTTCGATCTGGAGCGGGCGCTGATGAGCGGCGATCTGGCGGTCGGCGATCTGGAAGCCGCATGGAACGACCGCTTCGCGGCCGATTTCGGCTATGCGGTCGACAAGCCGTCCAACGGGCTGTTGCAGGATGTGCACTGGTCCGAGGGGCTGTTTGGCTATTTCCCGACCTACACGCTAGGCAACGTCTATGCCGGGTGTCTGCATGACGCACTGCGCGCGGCGGTGCCGACGCTGGACGACGACCTTGCGGCGGGGGACGCCACGACCGCCGTGGCATGGCTGCGCGAGAACGTGCAGAGGCACGGTGGATTGTATACGCCGCGCGATACGATTGCCCGCGCGACCGGGCAGGATCCGTCTGAAGGACCGCTGCTGGACTATCTGGAGGCGAAGTTCGGCGACATCTACGGGCTTTGACCTCACGGAGCGGCTGCACCGCACGAAATTCTTGGGGATTTGGCCCTGACGGGCCAATTGGAGGTTTTGCACCTCCAAGCCTCCGCAAGGTATTTCCGACCAGAAGAAGAGAAGCGCGCCGCCGGTGTCAGGCCCAGTCGGGCGCGCGCTTTTCCAGGAACGCTGCTATGCCTTCGGCGGTGTCGTCGTTGGTCATGTTCGCGACCATGACGTCGCCGGTATAGGTATAGGCCTGATCGAGCGGCATCTGCGCCTGCGCATAGAACGCCTGTTTGCCGGTGGCGACCGCACTTGCCAGTTTGCCTGCGATGGTGGCGGCAAGATCGCGGGTTGCGCGATCAAGGTCAGCGGCGGGGACGGATGTGTTGATCAGGCCCAGCGTCTGCGCTTCCTGCGCAGATACGAAACGCCCGGTGGTGAGCATTTCGAAGGCCTGCTTGCGCGGGATGTTGCGGGTCAGCGCGACCATGGGCGTAGAGCAGAACAGGCCGATGTTCACCCCGTTCACGCCGAATTTCGTGTCGTCCGCGGCGACAGCCAGATCGCAGGTGGCGACCAGTTGGCAGCCCGCCGCCGTCGCCAGCCCGTGGACCTGCGCGATCACCGGTTGCGGGATCGTCTGGACGCGCTGCATCAGTGCGGCACAGCGGTCGAAGAGGTTCCTGAGCTTTGCCGCACCCTTGTCGGGCTGCTGACGAGCCACCTGCATCTCGCGCAGGTCGTGGCCCGCGCAGAACGCCTTTCCGGCCCCTTTCAGGATCACCGCGCGGATCGCATTCTCGGCCGCGATATCGTCCAGCGCGCCATGCAGGGCCGCGATCATCGCGTCGGACAGCGCGTTGAGATTGGCGGGCGTGTTCATCGTCAGCGTGGCGACGCCGTCGCTGTCGTTGCGGTCCAATATTGTCATTGCGCGCCCTCCGTGCTGTCCTGCGCGAAACTCTATGGCAGGGAGAGCCGCGATGGAACCGAAGATGACCGTGCCCGAGATGGAGGCGTTTCTGGCCGCCGAGTTTCCGCAGATCGACGGGGATTTCGCCATCGAGCGGATCACGGCGGAAGGCTGCGATGTGCGGCTTGTCGTGGCGGAGCGGCACCTGCGCCCGGGCAACACCGTTTCGGGGCCGTCGATGTTCGCGCTGGCCGATGTGGGCATGTATATCGCCGTGATGTCGCGGATCGGCCCTGTCGGGCTGGCGGTGACCACGAATTGCAGCATCGACTTCATGCGCAAGCCCGCGGCCGGGGTCGATATGATCGGCGAGGCGCGGCTGTTGAAACTGGGGCGGGTGCTGGCAGTAGGGGATGTGCTGATCCGCTCGGTCGGGATGTCGGAGCCTGTGGCGCGCGCCTCGCTGACCTATTCGATCCCCAAACACGCAGGTTAGAGCGCGCCCGTAGCCCCCCAAACCCAGCCGAACGCGATGACCGCGGCACTGGCCAGCGCCGATAATGCGGCCAGTTTCCAGGTCGAGAACGGCCGCTCTCCGAAGGTGCGGCCATGGATGCCGCAGGTCACGATCTTCATCGGCTTGCCGCCGTAGCGATAGTGCAGAATCCAGACCGGCAGCAGGATCCGGCGGTAGCGGATACCGCTGGTATGGGTCTTGTAGCTGACGTCGGTGATGCGCGATTTTCCCGAATGGCGTTTGATCCGGTTGCGGATCAGCAGGCGCTTGTCGCGCGCGTTGGCCTGCAATCCTTCGCGCACCGATTGCTGGTGCCGCTCCGCGGCAAAGCCGGACAGGAAGGCGGGGGTGTAGGGGCGCAGGGCGTAGGGGTCGAAGTCATGCAGTATCCCGTCGCGGATCAGCGGCGTGACATGGTGCGAGGCTGGCATCAGCAGGTCGTCGAAGCGGATTTTCATCGCGTCGCTGAACCGGCGCGTGACCCAGTTCTTGCCCTGTTTGACCCGGTAGGACACCGTGTAGTCGACCGCCTCGTCACTGTCGAAGGTCCAGAACGGTACGTAGATGCCCGCGACGCGGCAAGTCTCGACGACGCGGCGCAGGTCATTGGGTGCCGCGATGCGGTCTCCGGCCCAGGCAATTGCGCGGTCCTGTGCGCGGTCCCCTGTCAGGCGGAACGGGATCAGGCCAAGGGTTTCATAGCTGGCCGCCTGTTCGGTCAGCACCATCGGCCCGTCGCAATAGGCGCAGCGGGTCGTCAGCGCCGGACCTTCGAATAGCGCTTCGCCGCCGCAGGTCTCGCACCGGTGCACGGTGGCCTGGTCGACGACCTTCTGTTCGGTGTGCGGCAGGTCGGGGTGATAGTGGAATTCGGCCGCCGCGTCTGTGCCGGTCTCCACCGCGATCGGGTGCGTGGCTCCGCAGCTTTGGCAGGACAGCTTTCCGGTTTCGGGCGCGAAGACGCATTGGCCGGCGCAGGACGGGCATTGCAGGGCGGATTGCGCGACGGCGCTCAATCGTCCGACCCCAGGGCGGCAAGGATTTCCAGCAGGATCTGCAGCCGCAGCATCGCCCGGTCGATGGCCGCACCCAGATCGCCGAATGTCGCCCAGTCGCCCAGCACGGTGGCCACGAACCATGTGGCCATAGCCCAAAGCACGATGATCATCCAACCGGACATAGAGCGCAGGAAACCCGCGGACCCGTGCTTCAACCCGTGCTTTGCCTCGCGCATCACGATGATCTTGCGGATCGGCGCGATACCGGCCGCAGTCGCGAGAGCGAGCAGGACTGCGCCAAAAAGATAGGGGAGGTAATCGTCCAAGTGTTCACGCCGTCTGATTTACCCGCAAGCCTGCGATGAAAGTCCGGTCATGGCAATGCGGGGTATCCTGACCTCGCCGCATAACGTCAAACGAATGGGGTAAATTAATACCTTAATTTTAACGCATTGATATATTTATATTTTATGCTGATCGTGCCTCTTGACCGCCCCGCGCGCCCCTTTATAAGCCACCCATCCGAATGACGGGCCACCTATGGCCCCCGAACCGAATACTGGTGAGATATGAAAACCTTTTCTGCGACCCCGGCAGATATCGACAAGAAATGGATCCTGATCGACGCCGAAGGCATCGTTCTGGGCCGTTTGGCGTCGATCATCGCCATGCGCTTGCGCGGCAAGCACAAGCCCTCCTTCACGCCGTCCATGGACATGGGCGACAACGTGATCGTCATCAACGCCGAGAAAATCCAGATGACCGGCAACAAGCGTGACGAGCGTTATTACTGGCACACCGGCCACCCCGGCGGCATCAAGTCCAAGACGAAGGGCGAGATTCTCGAAGGCGCGCACCCCGAGCGTGTCGTGATGAAGGCCGTCCAGCGGATGTTACCCGGCGGTCCGCTGTCCAAGAAGCAGATGACGCACCTGCGCGTGTTTGCGGGTGCCGAGCATGGCATGGACGCACAAAAGCCAGAGGTTCTGGATGTCGCATCCATGAACGCCAAGAACACACGCATGCAGCACAAAGCCGACACGACCGGCACACCGGGGAGCGCATAATGGCCGATCAGATCAATTCGCTCGAAGAGCTGGGCGCCGCCGCTGGCGAGATGGACCTGGCCGAGGCACCTGTCGCACAACCTGAAATCGTCCGTGAACCCAAGAAGGACGAGTTCGGTCGTTCCTACGCGACCGGCAAGCGCAAGGACGCGGTCGCCCGCGTCTGGATCAAGCCGGGGTCCGGCAAGGTCACCGTGAACGGCAAGGAAATGAAGGACTACTTCGCCCGTCCCGTGCTGCAGATGATCCTGGCGCAGCCGTTTTCGGTCGCCGGTGTGTCCGGTCAGTTCGACGTGGTGGCCACCGTCAAGGGCGGCGGCCTGTCCGGTCAGGCCGGTGCGGTCAAGCACGGCGTGTCCAAGGCGCTGCAACTCTTCGATCCGTCGCTGCGCCCCGCGCTGAAAGCCGCAGGTTTCCTGACCCGCGACAGCCGCGTGGTGGAACGCAAGAAATACGGCAAGGCTAAGGCCCGCAAGAGCTTCCAGTTCTCCAAGCGTTAAGCGTCGCGAAACGATATCGGAAAAGGCGGTCCTGCGGGGCCGCCTTTTTTCGTTTGCGAAATCGGTTTTCCCCGGGATCAGCTACGGTAAGTCGTCAATAGTCACCCAGATGGGTGATGACCCGTGGCGTGGAATCACCGACCCTTTGTGCATGACAGGGACGGCGCGGATTCGTGCCGGTCCGGATTTCACGAGAGGAATTATGATGAAAAAGACAGTTTTTGCGGCAGCTCTGGCACTTTGCGCAGCCACCGGGGCAAGTGCGAACCATTATCTGCAATCAGCCGACCCGCAGGTCGTGGGTGCGATCAACGAGATGCTTCAGGTGCTCGGACAGGGGTGCAATCAGGGCAACGCGGCGGCCTGCAATTCGGCGGCGATGCTGCAGCAGCAGGCCCACCTGATGCTGTCGGCGGGCTATGACTGCCAGTTCCAGGGCAATCAGCAGGCCTGCGCCTTCTACAACCAGAACTATGCGCAACTCGAACAGGCCTATTACCAGCTGTCCAGCGTGGTGCAAAGCGGCGGCCTGATGCAGAACACCGGCGGCGGCGCCGGCATGGGAATGACCCATGCGCAACGGATGCAGCAGATCCACGACATGGGCGCGCAGAACACCGCGAATTACAACGCGCGTCAGCAGCAGATGGACCGGAGCCACCAGCAGTTTCTAGAGATGATCCGGCAGTAGCGCAAAGCGTCCGCGCGTCGCGTGTGTGAGGCGCGGACATCTGCGATGCCATGATCCGATGGGCAAATGCGATGAGGGGTCACCGGGGCCCACACTAACTTCCGGCCGAAAGAAATGAGCCGCTCTGCGCGCAAGGGGCGCTTTTCCACTTGCGCCGCGCTTTAGATTGCGCACTGCTGAAGTCATCCTGCTGACGGAGGGTCTTCATGCGTGCGATATGGGTTGCAGCTTTGGCGACGGCGGCTGCCGCGCCCGCCACGGCCGAACTACCGGACATCACCGGCCTTTACCGTGTGCCGCAGACCTATTCGGGATTTGACTGGGATTGCGAGCGGATCGGTGAGGAGGGCGGCGCCATCGCGATCACCCCGTCGCTGCTGGACGGCGTCACGCAGGATTGCGCGTTGCGCAACCCACGGGCAGGCACCAGCCCCAGCGACGTGATCTATGACGCGACCTGCCGCAGCACCGACTATGCATGGGAGCAGACGCTGACGTTTCGCCTGATCGGCGACCAGCTGACGATCATCAACCCGCTCTCAATTGACAGCGAGCTGGAACGTTGCCCCGCCTCACCGTCGTCCTGAAACGCCGCCTAGCGTTTTCCCCATTGACGATATCGGCCCCGCGGCACAATCATCGCCCTCATGGCGAAGAGCGCAATGACCGCAGATCAGAAACGCAGCATGTGGCTGATGGCACCGCCGTTCGCCTATGCGCTGTTGCTTCTGGCCGTGCCGTTGCTGGCCATCGTCCTGTTCAGCTTCTGGACGCAGGATTTCATCACCGTCGACACGACGTTCACCCTGAACAACTACCGCGAGATCGCAGAAAAGCCGATCTATCTGGCACTTCTGCAGCGGTCGCTGTTCGTCTCCGGTGTGGTCACGGTGGTGACGGTCATTCTGGCCTATCCGGTGGCCTACTTCGTGTCGTTCCACGTGCATCCCAGCCGCAAGTCGATCTGGCTGTTCCTCATCACGATTCCCTTCTGGACCAGCTACCTGATCCGGGTGTTTCTGTGGAAGGTCATCCTCGGCTACAACGGCGTCATCAACACGGGCCTTACGCAGGCGGGGATCATCGACGAGCCGCTGACCTTTATCCTTTACAACGTGAACGCGGTGATCATCACGCTGGCCCATGCCTTCGCACCCTTCGCGATCCTGCCGATCTTCGTCGCACTCGAAAAGATCGACCGGTCGCTGCTGGAGGCATCGCAGGACCTTGGCGAAGGCAAGCTGACGACATTCTTCCGCGTGACGCTGCCGCTGTCGGTGCCGGGGGTCGTGGCGGCGGTGCTGATCGTCTTCATACCCACCATCGGCGACTATGTGACGCCTGAACTGATGGGCGGCGCGGGCGGCAAGTTGATCGCCAACATGATCCAGACGCAGTTTCTGGCATTGAACAACGCGCCGCTGGGGGCAGCACTTGCCATCGTCGCGATGGTCTCGGTCTCGGCCATCAGTCTGCTGTTCGTGTTCCTGAACCGGCGCTGGCTGCGGGGGCGGTCATGAAGGGGCGCGGGCTGAAATTCTACGCCATCGCGTATCTGATTTTCCTTTACGCCCCAATCGCTTTGCTGCCGATCTTCGCGTTCAACGACGCCACGATCATCGCCTTTCCGCTGACCGGCTTCACGACCGACTGGTTCGGAGAACTGATGACGACAAAGGCGCTGCACACGGCCGTGAAGAACTCGCTCTTTATCGCGCTCACGACGGCGGCACTGTCGACCTGCCTTGGCATCTGCGCCGCGCGTGCGGGTGCGATGCCGCATTTCCGGTTCAAGGCCGGAATCATGGGCTTCGTGATGCTGCCGCTGGTGCTGCCCGAAATCATCGTGGCGGTGTCGCTGCTGGTCGTGGCGGTGCAGATCCTCGGCCTGGGCCTGTCGAACTGGACGATCATCGCCGCACACGTGCTGATCTGCACGCCGTTCTCCATCGCGATCCTCAACGGCGCGTTCCAGAACCTCGATCCGGCGCTGGAGGAAGCCGCGCTCGATCTGGGCGAAACCCGCTGGTCGGCGTTCTGGTCGGTGATTTTCCCGCTGGTGATGCCCGGTGTCATCTCGTCCTTCCTGATCGCCTTCACGATCAGCCTGGACGAATTCATCATCGCGTTCTTCCTGACGGGTGCGAACCCGACCATGCCTGTCTATATCTGGAGTCTGCTGCGCTTTCCCGCATCGCTCCCGATCGTGATGGCGCTGGGGACGATCCTCGTGGCGCTGTCCATCCTTCTTTTGACCATTGCAGAAATCCTGCGCCGCCGTGGCATCGCCCGCGCGGGCGGCAAGGATACCGGGGGCTTTTTGTGAAACCGCTGATCGAACTGACGGGCGTGCAGAAATACTATGGCGATTACCACGCCCTGCGCGACATCGACCTGACCATCAACGAAGGCGAGTTCTTCTCGCTCCTCGGTCCGTCCGGCTGCGGCAAGACCACGCTCTTGCGCACCATCGCGGGGTTCGAGGGCGTGTCCGAAGGCACCGTGATGATTGGTGGCAGGAACATGGACGGCGTGTCCGCCAACCTGCGCCCGACCAACATGGTGTTCCAGTCCTACGCGATCTTTCCGCATCTGAGCGTGGCAGAGAACGTGGCGTTTGGCCTGCGCAAGCGGAAGGATGTGGCGAAGGCCGACAAGCCTGCCATGGTGGACGAGGCGCTGGCGATGGTCGGACTCGCTGGCTATGGCAACCGCGCCGCGCACGCGCTGTCGGGCGGGCAGCGGCAGCGCGTGGCGCTGGCCCGCGCCCTGATCCTGAAACCCAAGGTGCTGCTGCTCGACGAGCCGCTGTCCGCGCTCGACAAGAAGATGCGCGAACAGATGCAGGTCGAACTGATCCGCCTGCAACGGCATGTCGGCATCACTTTCATCCTCGTCACCCATGATCAGGAAGAGGCGCTGGTCATGTCCGACCGCATCGCCGTGATGTTCGAGGGCGAGATCGGGCAGCTTGACGATCCCGAAACGCTCTACCGCCGCCCGAAGTCGAAGCGCGTCGCGGAATTCATCGGCAAAATGAATTTCCTGTCCGCCGAGATCACCGGCACCGGCGATCCGATCACGCTGGATGTCGCCGGTCTGGGCCGCTGCGAGGTGCCGCCGGAACAGGCGCCGGGCGGCGCTGCGACAGGATCAGGAACGGTCGGTATCCGACCGGAATCGCTGGGTATTCTGTTCGAGGGGGAGACCACGGACCGGCGCGTGGCCGATGCGGTGGTGGACGAGGTCGTCTATTACGGCGACATGACATATTATGACGTCCGCATCGACGGGGTAGAGACGCCGCTGACGATTTCCATGAAAAACATGATCGGACGACCGGTGCTGGACGTCGGCGTGCGCACGCAGGTCATCTGGGACGAACGCGCGATTGTCGTCATGCCCTAGTCGAGCGGAATCGCCACCCGCAGCGCGATGGTTTCCAGCCCCGGATTGAGGTCGAGCCGGTCTGCGTTGGACCGGTGGTCATATGACACCGTGAAGGTGGCACCGCTTTCGAACTCATAGCCCACACCAAGTGCCGAGCGGAATTGCAGCGCCCCGCCCAGATCCGGACCGTCCGACGGGCGATGCACGCCGGGCATCAGCGACGCCTCGACAAAGAACGGACCGGTGTCGATGCTGTCGGAGGTCCATTTGAACCCGGCCCCGGCCCAAAGATCGCCGTCGCCTGTGAGGGACACGCCGAACGTCGGCTGGAACGGGCCGTAGGCCAGCGTCGCGTCATAGCCGAAATAGGCCTCAGGCGCGATGATCCGGGTCTGGAACTCGACCGCAGAGGCCTGAAAAGACAGGCGCTGTGTGGCGTCCTGCGTGGCGATGCAGCCGGTCTGGCAGTCGTTCAGCGCCATGTCCGTCAGGCTGGCGACGGCGAAGATGACGGCGAGTGTTCCATCCATGGCGCGGCGTTCCGTGAAAAGGGGTCAGGTGTCGGGCGCGATCAGCCCCAGCCCGCGCAGATATACGCCGATGGCGGATTCAAGCAAGTCCTCGGGCGGAAACGGGCTTTTGGTGCCGGGAGAGCCGCGCGCGAAAAGCTCCACGATTCCGTGCGACAGGGCCCAGACATGGGCCGAGAACATCTGTGGCGGCGGTCTTTTTTCTGCGGGAATATGCTGCGAAAGGGCCGTCGCCGCCGTTTCCAGCACGCCCATGGCGCGACTGGCGGCGGCGTTCAGTTCCGGTGTGCGCTGCACGGAGATACCGCTTTCAAACATGGCGATGTAGTGGCCAGGGTTCTTGTTCGCAAACGCCAGATAGGCACGACCGGTGGCATAAAATGCCTCCAGCGCCGAGGGTTGGCCGTCGTCGTAGGCATGCAACATCAGGTCGCCAAAGCTGCGGTAACCCTGCAATGCCGCCTCGGCGATCAGGTCCTCGCGGCCTTCGAAGTGGCGATAGACGGCCGCCGGGGTCACGCCAGCCACGCGCGCGGCCTCTGACAGGGTGAACCCGGTCGGGCCTTTCTGTTCGATCAGTGACAGGCAGCCCGCCACCAATGCCTCTTTCAGGTTGCCGTGATGGTAACCCTGTTTAGCCATGCCAGAGGTCCACGCCACCCGCGACTTTTTCATCGACCGCGCCCAGGTCCTTACCGGGATAGTCGAGACCTTGCAGGACCGAGCGGATCGCGTTGACACGCGCGCGCTTCTTGTCATCGGAGCGCACGACAATCCACGGCTGGACATTGGTCCGGTCGAGCGTCTCTGCGATGGCATCGGTGTAGGCGTCCCAGCGCGACAGCCCCTCGACGTCGATCCAGCTGAGTTTCCATTGCTTGAGCGGATCGCGCTCGCGATCCAGAAACCGCTTGAGTTGCGTGGCGCGCCCGACGTTCAGCCAGATCTTGAACAGCTTGATCCCGTCGTCGACCAGCAGCTTTTCGAACGGGTTGACCTGATCGAACCACTTTTCGCGCTGTTCGGGGGTGCAGAAGTCGAAGACATGCTCGACCACGCCACGGTTGTACCAGCTGCGGTCAAAGAAAACCACTTCACCTTTGGTCGGCAGGTGTTTGATATACCTTTGGAAATACCATTCCCCGGCTTCGGTTTCGGTAGGTTTGGAAAGCGCCACGACGCGCGCCGCGCGGGGGTTCAGGTTTTCACGGAACCGTTTGATCGTGCCGCCTTTACCGGCCGCATCACGCCCCTCGAAGACGATGACGACCCGTTGACCGGTCTCGCGCACCCAGGACAGCATCCGCACCAGCTGCATCTGCAAGCGGTCGATCTCGGCCTCGTAGGCGTCCTTGTCCCAGCGTTTGTCATAGGGGTAATCCGGGTTGAGGATGTCCTTTTTGCCGCCGCCGGAAATGAGGTCGCGGATGTCCTGCGGTGCGTGCTCTTCGAAATAGCGGCTGATGCCGCCGTCCTGTGGCAAACTCATGACCCGGGCTCCCTTTGATCGTTGCGATCTGCAGTATGCGGGCGCACCGGTCCTAGCGCAATCCGGCGCGACCGGCGGCCCGGTCGATGGCGGCGACGGCGGCCTGCGGATCGGCGTGGTGCGGCATATGGCCGACACCGTCGAGCCGGGTCAGGTTCAGCTGCGGGATCAATTTCACCGCCTCTTCGGGATGCACATCGATCGGCACGGTTTCGTCGGCGGTGCCGTGCAGCACCTCGATCGGCAGGTCGAGTTCGGGATACCGCTGCGCCATCGCGACGACATGCGGGCGCAGGGTGTTCACCTGCCGCACGTTGGCGCGGAACGTCGTGGGCCGCACGGCGAGCGGACCACCGATATATTCCGCATAGCCGTCCGGGGCCGGTTGCGGGGCAAAGACTCCCTCGATCGCGTCATTCACCGCACTGTCGGGCGCGAAGGCAGAGATCAGAGGGATGATCACGGCACCGCCGAAGGACGACCCGTTGATGGTGTAATACTGCCCCAGGTCGCCGGGCCAGGGCATCAGCACGCCTGCAAAGGACACCACGGCGCTCGCGTTCACATCGGCCTGTGTATCAAGCCCTGTGTTGGCCCAGGCCATCGCGACGATCCCGCCGAAACTGTGGCCGACGACCACCGGATCGGTGATGCCCAGTTGCGTTGCCGCCTCGCGCAACATGGCGGCCTGCGCCATGGGGCTGTCGCCTTCGGTCGCCAGCGCGCCGGTCTCCACGCCCGGCACACGGTCGGTATAGCCCAGTCCGGGGCGGTCGAAGGCGGTGACGGTATAATCGTCGGTCAGCCGGTCCATCAGATCGAAGGTATAATCGCGCAGGTTGCCGCCTGCGCCATGCAGCAGCACCACATGCGGACCGGAGCCTTTCTGCACGTAATGCACGCGCCCGCCGGTCACATCCGCGAATTGGCCGATGGGGGGGTAGGTGGCTTCCGTCTCCTGCACGCGCTGGGAGGAGACGCAGCCGGTGAGGGCCGCGCCCGCGCCGAGTGCGACGGCGGTATAGGTCAGTGCTTTAAGTGCCAATCGCATCAAGGTCATACTTCGTCGTCTGATAAATTTCGTTGATCCAGTTACCATATAGAAGATGCGCGTGACTTCTCCACCGGTTGAGCGGTGGTTTCGTCGGGTCATCGTCGGGATAATAGTTCTGCGGCACGTTGATCGGCGTGCCCTCGGCCACGTCACGGTCATATTCCTGTTTCAGCGTGCCGTCGTCATATTCGAAATGGTTGAAGATATAGAGTGCGCGATGGCCCTGATCCTCGACCAGCGCCGGACCGGCCTCGTCAGAGGTAATGAGAGTGCGCAGGCCCGGTGCCGCGTCGATCTCTTCCTGGCGCATTTCGGTCCAGCGGCTGACGGGGATCACGCAATCATCGGAAAACCCGCGCAGATAGGGCGAGGTCGGCACGACATTGGTGTGGCGAAAGCAGCCGAAAGCCTTGGCATCCAGCAGGTGCTTTTTGACGCCGTGGAAGTAGTTGATCATCGCCATGCCGCCCCAGCAGACACCGAAGGTGGAATGCACATTGGTCTGGGTCCAGTCCATGACTTCGCGCAACTCGTCCCAATAAGTGACTTCCTCGAACGGCATATGCTCGATCGGGGCGCCGGTGATGATCAGCCCGTCGAACTTCCGATCCTTGACGTCCTGAAACGGGTGATAGAATTCGGCCATATGTTCGGCGGCGGTGTTGCGGGTCCGGTGTTCGGACATGCGGATCAGCGTCAGTTCGATCTGCAGTGGCGTCGCCCCGATGAGCCGGGCAAACTGGTTTTCCGTCTGGATTTTCTTCGGCATCAGGTTCAGCAGCGCGATCCGCAGCGGGCGGATATCCTGCCGGGCGGCGGCATCCTCGTCCAGCACCATGACGCCCTCGCGGCTGAGGACTTCGAAAGCGGGCAGGGCGGATGGCAGTTTGATCGGCATGGGGTCAGGTCCTGAGGTCAGAGGGCAGAGATAGGCGGCTCAGCCCCGCATCTCAAGTGCGTCGGCGATCATGCCGACAAAGCCCTCCTGATCGTGAACGGCGGTGACCGCATCCATCGGCACGGTAATGCCCCAGTTTTCGGCCATCGCGCGGTAGCGTGGCTGCCGGTGCGCCAGCGCCTTGGCAAAGGCCCAGCGGATGAAATCGTCCGGGTCCACCTTGTCCGGGGCCACGTTGAATTCGTCCAGATAGGCCTGCCATGTCGCAAGCAGGAACGCCGGATCGTATGACATCGGTTTCGGTTCGCGGTCGAAGCGGCGGACAAGTTCGGCGGTGTGTGCCTCCGTGCCCTCGATCCAGACCATGAGCGTCTTCGACGCAAGGTCGGTCATGATCGGGTCGTTGGGGTCATGCGCATCGACCCATTCACAGATCGACCCGCCGGTGTCGCAGATGAAATGCGGATACTGGTAAAGCCTGTTGGAACGTTCGATGAAATGCCCGGTGTCGTGCAGGGCCGCGATTTCCGACTGCTGGAACTGGTCCTGCCGCCGGGTGTATTCGTCCCACGGCAGTCCGCCCTTGTCCGGGTCGCCCGGTTTGCCTAGGTAGGACGACATCGGACGCAGATCGTTGAACGAGATGTTGGAGCCGATGTAGATACTGTCGGAGCGCAAAAGGTCGCGCAGGAACGGTACCTTCATCGCCTCTCGCTTGGCGTTGTCGGCGATCAGCTCGCCCATGTAGCGGGTGCCGATGCGGTAGTCGATGGAGTAGTGAAACCAGTCGCCGCTCTCGCGCAGCATGGACGACAGATAGGTCTTGCCCAGCCCGGACATGGCGAACAGCAGCACGCGCTTGTTGGGGGCGTTACGCCAGTCGGATGCGGTATTGTAGATCATGGACGCATGGGTAGTGCGGGACTGCGCGGAAATCTAGGCGTCTTGTGCGGCTGTCCGTCTGACCAGCACCAAAATCAGTATCGCTGCAATGAACAGAAACACCGCACCGACCATCCATGCGACAGGTGTGGTGTATATTTCAGCGACGGCCCCGGCCAGAACCAGCCCCAAAGCGGCCCCCAGCTGCTGTATCAACGATCTCAGCGACAGCATGGTCGACCGCTGACGGTCTTCGACGCAGCGATGCAGTATGCTGCTTGCCGGGGTTTCGCTGATACCGAGGACGACCGAATACAGAATGAACACCGCTACAAAGCCGGTGATGCCGCCCTGCAACGCCAATGCGATCTGAACGGCGGCCAGGCTGGCGAAGGTCACCGCCAGCGTCATGGCGTGCCGCCGTCTGAAAATCCGGCTGATGTGCGGCGACAGAAATGCGCCGAAGGCGATGGCGAAGAAGTAGCTCGCGGTCACGACACCGATGACGGTGTTCGCATAACCCGCATCCAGCATGGGCCTTGCGTGGGTCGGCCAGATCACCTCGACCGGGTTGGTCGCCATCAGAAAGAATGCCAGTGCCGCCAGCAGGAGCGAAAGGGTGGGGTGCTTCAGGGCAAGACGGCTCGCGTCCCCGATCACCGTCGGAACATTGGCGAAACCGTACTTGAGCGCCGTGACGTCCATCGGACGTGGCCCTTCGACAATGGCCACCATCGTGAAGACGAACACACCCAGCATCACGCCGAAACTTGCCACATAGGACACATCGTAGATGCTGAACCCGAGGCGCATTGCGACCCCACCCAGAATATCGGGCAGAAGCCCGCCGAGGATGGCACCGATGGCCAGCCCGACAGCATTGGCCCATTGCGCCTTGGCCAATGCGGGTTGGACATCCACATTCGGTGCCGAGGCCCGAAAGGTTTCGACGAACCACGCATCCAGCGTGCCGGACCGAAGCGCGCGTCCGAAACCGATGAAGGCAAAGGACAGCGCCAGAACATAAAAGTCGCGAGTCGAAAGAAAGAGCACGAGCGAAATCAGACTGGCGACGACCGCCATCAGAAAGACCGGCTTGCGGCCGATGCTGTCGGCAAGGCCACCGAATGGCAGTTCCATCACCATCGTTGTGAGCGAATAGACCCCGAAAAGAAGCGATATCTGGAAAAGGTCCATGCCCCGGTCGGTCAACGCAAGGGCGACGACGGCGACCGTCAGCCCCATCGCAAAGCGGTCGAGGAACTGGTGTATCTGAAACACGCGAATGTGCCGTCGCGCGGTGTCATTCAGTGCGGCGAAAGAGAACGCAATTTCGGTGGCCATGTTCGCAGCATCCCCGTTGCCGCCGCTGCGCACAATACCTCAGGCGTGCCGGGGCCTGCTTGGCGCCCGCAATCCGTCGCCTTTCAATACCCGCGCCAGATCCAGCCGCCGCCCAGCACGCGGGTGCTGTCGGGGTCGTAGAACACGCAGGCCTGTCCGGGTGACACGCCTTCTTCTGCCACCAGCAGTTCGACCTCGGCCTCAGTGTCCGAGATCGGGCGCAGCACGGCGTCTGTCGGTGGGCGGGTAGAGCGGACCTTGACCGCGATCTGGCGTTCGCCACCGGCCAGCAAACCGTCGTCGCCCAGCCAGTTGATCTCGCGCAGCGGCACCCGGCGGGTCGCCAGCATCGCTTTCGGCCCGACGATCACCTGCCGCGCCTCCACGTCCAGTTTCACGACGTAAAGCGGATCGGCCAGCCCGCCGATACCCAGCCCGCGCCGTTGTCCGACGGTGTAGTGGATCACGCCGCGGTGCTGCGCCAGGACAGTGCCGTCTACATCCACGATATCGCCCGGCTCCGCCGCTCCCGGGCGCAGCTTTTCGATCACGGCGGCATAGTTGCCGTCGGGTACGAAGCAGATGTCTTGGCTGTCGGGTTTGTCGGCGACGCCAAGTCCGAAGGTTTCGGCCAGTGCGCGGGTCTCGGCCTTGCTTTTCAAATGCCCAAGCGGAAAGCGCAGATAAGCGAGCTGCTCCGGCGTCGTCGAGAACAGGAAATAGGACTGGTCGCGCGCGGGGTCACCTGCCGTATGCAGCTCAGGCCCGTGGTCGCCCATCTTGCGCTGGATGTAGTGGCCGGTCGCCATGCAGTCGGCATCGAGGTCCCTGGCGGTTTCCAGCAAATCCTTGAATTTCACCCGCTCGTTGCAGCGGATGCAGGGCACCGGCGTGGCCCCCGCCAGATAGCTGTCGGCAAATTCGTCGATCACCGCGTCGCGGAACGTGTTTTCGTAGTCCAGCACGTAATGCGGGAACCCCATCTCTTCGGCCACGCGGCGCGCGTCGTGAATATCGCGGCCCGCACAGCACGCACCCTTCTTGGCCAGCGCCGCGCCGTGATCGTAAAGCTGCAGCGTGACACCCACGACATCATAGCCTTCGCTGGCCAGTTGGGCGGCCACGACGGAACTGTCCACACCGCCGGACATGGCGACGACGACCCGCGTTTCGGCGGGAGGTTTGGCAAAACCAAGGGAATTCAATGCAGGGTCGAGTGGCATGACGCGGTCCAGCGGCGATTGGGATCGGACCGCTATATAATAAAATTTGAAAGACTGACAATGGGCCGGTCAACCGATCGTTAAGGCTGATCTGCCAGAAATCGCTTCAGATCATCGAACCAAGAAAGAAGACAGCGATGTACCTGCGCAAGATCGACGGCCCCCGTTCCATCACCCTGCCTGACGGGACGGTCATGACCCGTGCGGACCTGCCGGACCCCAAGACGCGCCGATGGGTCGCCTCGCGCAAGGCAGCCGTCGTGCGGGCGGTGACCCACGCACTCATCACCCGGGAAGAGGCGCTGCGCATATACGCGCTGAGCGATGCGGAATTCCGGGAATGGGAAACAGCCATCGATTCGCATGGCGAAACGGCGCTGCGGGTCACCATGCTACAGCACTATAGACAACCATAGGTAGTATATGTCAGCATCTTTCCTAAAGTAACCGCTGATTAACTATTGCACGGTTAGTGTCGCTCAACCCTAGAAAGAGCGGAGAGATGTGATGCGTGTCCTACTGGTCGAAGACGACCCTACAACCTCCAAAAGCATCGAAATGATGCTCACACATGCCAATCTGAATGTGTACGCGACCGACATGGGCGAGGAGGGCGTCGATCTTGCCAGGCTCTACGACTACGATCTGATCCTGCTCGACCTGAACCTGCCCGACATGGACGGGCACGAGGTGTTGCGACAGCTGCGGCTCAGCCGGATCGACACGCCGATCCTGATCCTGACCGGCGACGACGACACCGCCAGCAAGATCAAGAGCTTCGGTTTCGGGGCCGACGACTATCTGACGAAGCCGTTTCACCGCGAGGAACTGGTCGCGCGCATTCACGCGATCATCCGGCGGTCCAAAGGCCATGCGCAATCCGTCATCAAGACCGGACAGATCGCGGTCAACCTCGACGCCAAGACGGTGGATGCGGGCGGCACGTCGGTGCATCTGACCGGCAAGGAATACCAGATGCTGGAACTGCTCAGCCTGCGCAAGGGCACCACGCTGACCAAGGAGATGTTTCTCAACCACCTTTACGGCGGCATGGACGAACCGGAACTGAAGATCATCGACGTTTTCATCTGCAAGCTGCGCAAGAAGCTGAGCGAGGCGACGCAGGGCGCAAACTACATCGAAACGGTCTGGGGGCGCGGCTATGTCCTGCGCGACCCGGAGGAAGAGGTCGCCGATGACCGCATGGTGATCGGGGCCTGACAGCATTGCACGACCACTCACGGACGATACGTGCATGACGACTGGACACGAGGGCGGGAGCGCCCGTAAAACTGCAAGGGACAGCCACCGGACCAGGGTGGCCTGATCTTCGGGGAACAGCGTGCCAGAACAAAAGAGCAAGGCGGATGAGCTGACGGAAAAGCCTGTCGGTGACCTGTCGAAGGCAGAGGCGCGCAGGGAACTCGCGCGTCTCGCCGCTTTGCTGGATGACGCCAACAGCGCCTACCACACCGCCGATGCGCCGGTGATGGACGATGCAGCCTACGACAGTGCCAAGCGACGCAATACCGCGATAGAGGCGGCGTTTCCGGACCTCAAGCGCGACGACAGCCCCAGCGATCAGGTCGGTGCGCCTGTGGCCGACGGTTTCGGAAAGGTGACCCATGCGGTGCGGATGCTCAGCTTGGGCAATGCATTCGACGATGCAGAGGTGGCGGAGTTCGACGCCCGCATCCGGAAATACCTGAACATTCCGGCAGAAAACCCACTGGCCTATACCGCCGAGCCCAAGATCGACGGGCTGTCGCTTTCGTTGCGCTATGAAGACGGCGTGCTGGTCACGGCGGCCACGCGCGGCGACGGGTCCGTGGGCGAGAACGTGACAGCGAACGCCCGCACCATCGGCGACATCCCGACCCGGATCGACGGCGCGCCCGAGGTGTTGGAGGTGCGCGGCGAGGTTTACATGAGCCACGCGGACTTTGCGGCCCTCAATTCCCGGCAGGCAGAGGCAGGGGGCAAGACCTTCGCCAATCCGCGCAACGCCGCCGCCGGGTCATTGCGGCAACTCGACCCCACGATCACCGCGTCACGCCCGCTCCGCTTCTTCGCCTATGCCTGGGGCGAAATCTCCGCGCCATTGGCCGAAACCCAGTCTGGTGCCATCGAAAGGCTGGCGGCCTTGGGATTTGCTACCAATCCGTTGACGCAAATCTGCACCTCGCCCGAAGAGATGATCGCGCATTACCGCCGGATCGAGGAGCAGCGGGCAACGCTGGGATACGACATCGACGGCGTGGTTTATAAGGTCGATGATCTCGATTTGCAGCGCCGTCTCGGCTTTCGCTCGACCACCCCACGCTGGGCCATCGCGCATAAATTCCCCGCTGAACTGGCCTGGACCGAACTGGAGGCGATCGACATCCAGGTCGGACGCACCGGTGCACTGTCGCCCGTGGCCCGGCTGAAGCCGGTGACCGTCGGCGGGGTCGTGGTGTCGAACGCGACCCTACACAACGAGGATTACATCGCGGGCGTCGGCGGCGACGGTGAGCCGATCCGCGGCGGCCGCGACATCCGCGTCGGCGACTGGGTGCAGGTCTATCGCGCGGGCGACGTGATCCCCAAGATCAAGGATGTGGACCTGTCGAAACGCAACAACCAGCCACCTTATCAATTTCCCGATACCTGCCCGGAATGCGCATCGCCCGCCGTGCGCGAGGCGGGCGATGCGGTGCGCCGCTGCACCGGTGGGCTGATCTGTCCGGCGCAGGCGATCGAGCGTCTCAAGCATTTCGTCGGGCGCGCGGCCTTCGACATCGACGGGCTGGGTGCCAAACAGGTGGAGATGTTCTTTGCAGACGACACGCTGCCGGTGCGCGAACCGGCGGATATCTTCACGCTGGCAGAGCGGGACAGCGCGAATGTCGCCAAACTGGAAAACCGGGACGGCTTCGGCAGAACCAGTGTGTCAAAACTCTTCAAGGCGATTGAAGAACGCCGCGCAATCCCTATCAATCGCTTAATTTTTTCACTCGGCATCCGCCATGTGGGAGAGACCGCGGCGAACCTGATCGCGCGCCACTACGGCGATTGGAACACGCTGGAGACCGCGCTGACCTCGGCCGAAATCGGCGAGGGTGCGGCCTGGGACGATCTGACCGGCGTCGATGGCGTGGGTGCCGTCTTGGCGACCTCGCTGATCAACGCCTTCCAGAACGCGGCGGAACGCGCGTCGATCGACCGGCTCGTGGCGCAACTGGACATTCAAGCGCCGCCCAAAGCCAGCACCGCCGACAGCCCCGTCGCCGGCAAGACGGTCGTGTTCACCGGCACGCTGGAAAAGATGACGCGGGCCGAGGCGAAGGCGCGGGCGGAAAGCCTCGGCGCCAAGGTCTCGGGCAGTGTGAGCGCCAAGACGGATATTCTGGTCGCCGGGCCAGGGGCCGGGTCGAAAGCCACCAAGGCCGAGGCGCTGGGAGTGCAGACGATCGACGAGGATGGCTGGCTGGCCCTGATCGGCGACGGATGAGCACGCGGCCGGAAATCCTGTTTCCGCTGTTTGCCGAGATCACGGTACTGGATGGTGTCGGCCCGAAAACCGGGCAGGTGCTGGAGGCTGCGGGCATCGCGCGTCCGCGTGACATGCTGTTCACCCTGCCGCACACCGGTGTCGACCGCGCGCCGCGCCCGACGCTGATGGATGTGCCCGCCGGGACCGTGGTGACTGTGCCCGTGACCGTCGAACGGCACGACCCGCCGAAATCGCGCGGGCGGCCTTACCGAGTGCATGTGAGCGATGCGCAATCCAGCTTTCAACTGGTGTTCTTTCACGCGCGCGGCGATTACCTGCAAAAACTGCTGCCCGTTGGGCAAAAGCGGATCGTGTCGGGCAAGGTCGAACATTTCGACGGGATCGCACAGATCGTGCATCCCGATCACGTGGTCCGCGCCGATCAGGCGGATGACATTCCGGCGTTCGAGCCGGTCTATCCGCTGCATGCCGGAATTACGCAAAAACTGATGTTCAAGGCAACGCGGGCCGCGCTGGAACTGGCACCGGCGCTGGCCGAATGGATCGACCCGGCGCTGAAACAGCGCGAGGGCTGGCCGGATTGGCATGACGCCGTCGCGCGCGCGCACAACCCGACCGCGATGCAACAGCTTGCCTTGACCGACCCGGCCCGCATCCGGCTGGCTTATGACGAGCTGTTCGCGCATCAGATCACGCTGGCGCTGGCCCGCGCGGTGGCGCGGCGGGGCAAGGGGATTGCCTCGGTGGGAACGGGTAAATTGCAGGGCAGAGTGCTGGATGCGCTGCCGTACCGGGCGACCGGTGCCCAGGACCGTGCGATCCGTGAAATCGCCGATGATCTTGGCAAACCGCTGCGGATGAACCGGCTGCTGCAGGGCGACGTGGGGTCGGGCAAGACGCTGGTGGCGCTGATGGCGATGCTTGTTGTGGCAGAAGCAGGCGGTCAGGCTGTGATGATGGCCCCCACGGAAATCCTCGCCCGTCAGCATCTGGAAGGCCTGCAACCGCTGGCCGAAAGCGCGGGTGTGGTGCTGGAGATCCTGACCGGGCGCGACAAGGGGGCCGAACGGCGCGCGAAACTCGCCGCCTTGGCGCGGGGCGATATCCACATCCTCGTCGGCACCCATGCGGTGTTCCAGAAGGACGTGGCTTTTGCCGATCTGCGGCTGGCGGTGATCGACGAACAGCACCGCTTCGGCGTCGCACAGCGGATGGAACTGGGGGCGAAGGGGCAGGCGGTCGACGTGCTGGTGATGACCGCCACGCCGATCCCCCGGTCGCTCGCACTGGCGCAATACGGCGATATGGATGTTTCGGTGCTCGATGAAAAACCCGCCGGTCGCAAACCGGTCCAGACGGCGCTGGTGTCGACGGGTCGCATGGATGAGGTGGTCGAGAAACTGCGCCGCGCCGTGGCCGACGGACGGCAGGCTTATTGGGTCTGCCCGCTGGTCGAGGAAAGCGAGGTCAGCGACATGACCGCGGCGGAAGAACGTTTCAACCGGCTCCGCGCGGCCCTGGGCGAAGGCGTCGTCGGGCTGGTCCATGGCCAACTGCCACCGGCGGAAAAGGACGCGGCCATGGCCCGCTTTGTCGCGGGTGAGACGAAGGTGCTGGTCGCGACCACGGTGATCGAGGTCGGCGTGAACGTGCCCAACGCGTCGATCATGGTGATCGAGCGGGCGGAGAGTTTCGGGCTGGCGCAACTGCACCAGTTGCGCGGACGGGTCGGGCGCGGCACCGCGGCCTCGACCTGCCTGCTGCTGTATCAGGAACCGCTGAGCGAGGGCGGACGCCGCCGGCTGGAGATCATGCGCGAGACGGAGGACGGTTTCCGCATCTCGGAGGAGGATCTGGCGATGCGCGGCGCGGGTGACGTGATCGGCACCGCGCAATCCGGCCTCCCACGGTTCCGCATCGCAGATGTCGAACGGCAAGCGGCGCTGATGGCATTGGCCCAATCGGACGCCCGCAAACTGCTGCATGACGACCCCGACCTGACGACACCGCGCGGGCAGGCGGCGCGTGTTCTGCTCTGGCTGATGGAGCAGGACAAGGCGATCCGTTTGATTTCAGTGGGTTAGCACGAGCGTTCCATTTTGTTCGCAAATGTTCTTAAAAAGTTCTTTACACAACGTTTCCAATATGGGAACAAAGTGGCAACAACGAGAACACGACATTGAGGAGCATCGCAAATGGCACAAGAGATCAAAACGGTTTTCGTCCGGTCATCGGACACGATCATTGCCGATGCGCTGGGTGTCGTGGCCCTTGGTGTTATTCTGTTTGTCGGATTGTCACTGCCTGCGATGATCTGACCTGCCTGCCGACTGCGTTTCAGGCCACCGCATATTGCCCTGTCCCACCTAAGCAATGCGATTGACCTGTCTGTCCCAACTTCACGTCACTGTTTCACTTCCGGGATTTGCCTCTCCTCGTGAAACGCCGGACCTGAGACGCAGTCAGCCACTTGACCCGCCGCCATCCTGTCCCGGATGCGCGGCGGTTTTTTTATGCAGGTTTGTGTGCAGGGATGTCAGGTGCAGGTTTGCTTGATGTCCGCCATGGCGGCCAATGTGGCCTCGAACGTCAGCATGATGGAGGCATGGCGGTTCTTGTAGTCGCGGGCGGGTTGCAGCACCTCCAGCCCGTCGAAAGGGGCGTCAGGCACGGGGCCGCCTGCCGTCAGCATCGCGTGCAACTGGTCACGTCCGATTTGCACCTGCGCCTCTGACAGGCCCACGACCTGCGCGCCGATCACGGCGGCGGCGGCCTGACCCAGCGCGCAGGCCTTCACGTCCTGTCCGTAGGCCGTGATGACGCCGTCCGCGATGTCCACATCGACCGTCACCGTCGATCCACAGAGCGGCGCGCGTTTCTTGACCGTCGCCTGCGGGGCATCCAGCCTTTCCGTGCGCGGCATATCCGCGGCCAGCGCCAGAATGCGCCCGGAGTAGAGTTTCATCATGTCGGATTCAGCAGACATGCAGCGTTGCCCCTTCATTGCTTCCCACCTAGATAGGTCCGAGCAGCGACAAAGCAAAGGCCGCCAGATGACATTCGACCCAGCGACACTGACCTACAACGCGCAGGGCCTGATCCCCGCCATCGCGCAGGACGCGACCAGCGGCGAGGTGCTGATGCTGGCCTGGATGAATGCCGCCGCCGTGGCCCGCACGCTGGACACCGGCGATGTGACCTACTGGTCGCGATCCCGGCAGGAGTTCTGGGTCAAGGGCGCGACGAGCGGCCATTCCCAGCGACTGGTGGAACTGCGATTCGACTGCGACCGCGATTGCCTGTTGATGCAGGTGGAACAGACCGGCCCGGCCTGCCACACCGGGCGACGGTCGTGCTTTTACACGGCTGTGAGGGACGGTGCAGAAGTGGTGACGGCAGCGCCCATCGATGGCTAGGATGCCTCCGGCGGGCGTATTTTCAGCAAGATAATACTAGAGCCCCACCATGCGGCGGATGTCCTCAGGCGTAGCCCCCTCGGCGCGGTATTTGGCAAGCGCGCGCGCGTCGTCGCGTTTGGCCAGCCGCTTGCCATTTTCGTCGCGGATCAGCCGATGGTGGTGGTAGGTGGGTTTGCGCAGATGCGCCAGGGTTTGCAGCAAAACGTGGATCTGCGTCGCCTCCGAAAGGTCGGCACCGCGGACGACATCGGTGACGTCTTGCTTGGAATCGTCCAGCACGACTGAAAGGTGATAACTCGTCGCCATGTCGGCGCGGCTCAGCACGATGTCGCCGACGGTTGAGGTCAGCATTTCAGAATTAATAACAATACGTTGCAGGTCATCCTTCATGTGTGATTCAAGGTAGTGGAGCGATGACAGGCCCGCGACGGCGACCGCCATATCCAGCCTCAGCACAGCGTCCGCAGGGCGCGGACCGGTCCGGTCGGACCGGTCGCGGCAAGTGCCGGGATAGATCAGCCCGTCGGGTCCGTGGGTCGGCACACCCTCCTGCGGCGCGCTGACGGCATCGGCGATGTCGCGGCGGGTGCAGGTGCAGGGATAGAGCAGCCCGCGCGCCCAGAGTCTGTCCAGCGCCGCGCCATAGACGGGCAGACGGTCGGATTGCCGCATCACCGGGGTGGGCCAGCTTAGACCCAGCCAAGCCAGATCGTCGTAAATCTGCGCCTCCCATCCAGGACGCGCGCGGGACCGGTCGATATCCTCGATCCGGAGCAGAAAGGTGCCACCGGCAGCGCGGGCCATGTCATGCGCCAGCAAAGCGGAATAGGCGTGTCCCAGATGCAGCGGCCCGGTCGGCGACGGCGCAAAGCGCGTGATCATCTGCGGCGCAGGATAATCACGTCGGACCCCATGTCGACATCGTCGAGGTGCGGGCCGTGCTCGCGGAACACGACTTCTGCCCGCCCATCGGCGACCGCATCGTCGAGAGCCGCAATGTAGCTCGTGTCCTCCAGCGTCGGGTCATTGTAGGAAAAGGCGAGCAGTCCGCCGGTATCCAGTTTGTCTACCAGCGGCGACAGCAGGTCGGCAGGGGCGGCCCCGAGGCTGATCACACCGGCGGCAACAATGGCCGGATAGGCACCGCGCCCAAAGGTCAGGTCTCCCGGCTGCGACTGCCAGAGCTTGTCGTAGACGCCCGATACCTCGGCCTGCGCCAGCATCTCTGCCGTCACGTCGGTGCCATGCAGCGTGCCGAAACCTGCCGCGCGCAGCGACACGCCCGCCAGCCCGGTGCCGCAGCCGAAATCCAGCAGTGGCGCGTTCGTATCGGCCAATGGCTTCAGCGCCGCCGCGATCCTGTCGGGCGTGTGATAGCCACGCGCCTTGACATCACGATCATAGGTTTCGGCCCAGTCGGCATAGACGGCGATGGTTTCCGCCACGGGCCGCGGGGTCCACAGTTGTGGTTGAAGTACGTCTTTCTTGTCGGTCATGGCATCAGCCTAACGTCTGTCGTCACGCCGCGTCCAGTGACAGTTGTGCGAGCCAGCCCTGCCAGTCTGCCTTGGCCCGGTCGGTGTAGCCCTTGTAGCGGTCCTTGCGTCCGCGCCGCCCGCCGCGCATGCCCTCAAGCGGGGGGAACAGCCCGAAATTCACGTTCATCGGCTGGAACGTCTTGGCGTCTGCCCCGCCGGTGATGTGCGTGACGAGCGCGCCCATCGCGGTGGTGTCGGGCACCGGCGCAAGCGTCCGGCCCGTCATTTCGGCAACGGCCATACGTCCTGCAAGCAGGCCCATGGCGGCACTTTCGACGTAGCCTTCGACGCCGGTGATCTGGCCTGCGAAGCGGATATTGGGTTTCGACCGCAGCCGCATCTCGTGGTCGAGGAGTGTCGGCGAGTTGATGAAGGTGTTGCGGTGGATCCCGCCAAGGCGCGCAAATTCGGCATTCTCAAGACCGGGAATCATTTTGAAAACAAACTTCTGCGCGCCGTACTTCATCTTGGTCTGAAAGCCCACAATGTTGAACAATGTGCCGAGCGCGTTGTCACGGCGCAGCTGCACGACAGCGTAGGGCTTGTTGAGCGGATCGTGGGCGTTCGTCAGGCCCACCGGCTTCATCGGGCCGAAACGCAGGGTTTCGCGGCCGCGTTCGGCCATCACCTCGATCGGCAGGCAGCCGTCGAAATAGCCGGCGGTCTCGCCTTCCTTGAATGCGGTCTTTTCAGCCGCCAGCAGCGCGTCGATGAAAGCCTCGTACTGGTCCTTCGTCATCGGGCAGTTGAGGTAGGCGGTGCGTTCGGCTTCCGTCTCGCCCTTGTCATAGCGCGACTGCATCCAGGCCACGTCCATGTCGATGCTGTCGGCATGCACGATGGGGGCGATGGCGTCGAAGAAGGCGAGCGCCTCGGCCCCGGTTTCCGCGCGGATCGCCTCTGCCAGCGCGCCGGAGGTCAGCGGGCCGGTGGCCACGATCCAGTGGCCGTCGTCGGGCAGGGCGGTGATCTCCTCGTAGGACACCGATACGTTCGGATGCGCCTTGAGTGCGGCGGTCACGCTTTCGGCGAAAGGATCACGATCCACCGCCAGCGCGCCGCCTGCGGGCAGGCGGTGTTTACCGGCCATGTCCATGATCAGCCCGCCTGCCTGACGCATTTCCCAATGCAGCAACCCTACGGCGTTTTGTTCGTGGTCGTCCGACCGGAAGGAGTTGGAGCAGACCATTTCGGCAAGATTTCCGGTGCGGTGCGCGAAAGTGCCGACCTTGGGCCGCATTTCGTGGATCACGACGGGCACGCCTGCGTTTGCCGCCTGCCACGCCGCTTCCGATCCGGCCATGCCGCCGCCGACGATGTGGAGTTCTTTGTTCATGGGCGCGATGTAGCCTGTCGCGCGCGGCTTGCAAAGGGCCCCGATAAGCGAAGGGGCGAAGGTGGGCAGCGCGGAGGGAGGAGCCGCGCCGCCCGGTGGTGACCTAGAAACCGGGAAGGATTTCGAACAGGCTGCGCGGTCCGAAGGTGGTGCCACGCTGCGCGCCTATGGCGACACGCGCGCCCAGCCCGACAAATGTATCCTCTGTGGCGATACCGCCCGTCTCGACACTGGTCTGGCCGACTTCGAGGTAGAACTGCGGACCGTTCTGCATTTCGTACTGGCCGCCGATGGCATACCGGCTGACATCGGCGTCATCCTGAAACGACAGACCCACGTTGCCGATCACGGCGAAACCGCTGGACAGATCATAGGTGCCATCCGCACCGACAATCGTCGCGTCGGAGATATTGCCGTCGATCTGACCCAGATAGCCTTCGATCTGGCCACCCATGAATTCGGTGCCCGCCTCGATCCCGTACAGGCTGACGGCGTCTGTGGTTTCGAGCTTGTCGAGACCGTAGAACGCGCCGACGGACAGCGTTTCGTTCAGGTGGTAGATCCCGTGCAGCGTCGCGCTGCTGGCATCGGTATTGATATTGTCCAGCCGGTAGCCGGACAGATCGCCGCTGATGCTGAACTCTCGCGTGATCGCGTATTCGATTGCGCCGTGATACGCGGTGCCGCCGAAATCGTCGCCGTCGATGGGGGTGCTGTATTCGATCCCGAGGGACCCGCCGGTCACCTGCGCATAGGCCGGTGCGGCAGCTACCACCACGAGGGCGGCAGCAAGTGCTGCTTTGTATGACATAATGCTCGCCTCATATTCGTGGGACTTTTGCCGCCCCTTGCGACCAGCGTTACAGCATCTTGCGGTTTCAGGCAATAAATTGGTGGCGCACCACTATTCGGGCGCGTCACCTGTGTCTTCTTCGTCGGCCTCGGCGATCCAGGCGACAGAGGCGACGTGTTCGCCCTTGGCGGTGTCGAACACCTTGACGCCACCAGCAGAGCGCGAGCGAAAGCTGATCCCGTCGACCGGCACGCGGATCGACTGGCCGGTGGATGTCACCAGCATGATCTGGTCGGAGAGGTCCACAGGGAAAGAGGAAACGAGATCGCCGCCGCGCATCGCTTTGTCCATCGCCATCACGCCCAAGCCGCCGCGGCCCCGGACGGGATAATCGTGTGAGGACGACAGCTTACCGGACCCTTTTGATGTAATCGTCAGGATCAGGTTTTCCGCCGCCGACATTTCGGCATAACGTTCGGTGGACAGGTCGCCGGCAGGCACCTCTTCCTCATCCTCGTTCTCCGCGTCGTCGGTCAGGCCCGCCATGGCGCGGCGCATTTTGAGGTAGGCGGCGCGTTCCGCCGGGTCCGCCTCGAAGTGACGGATGATCGACATGGAGACGACCTTGTCACCGTCGCCCAGCTTGATGCCACGCACACCGACCGAGGAGCGCGAATTGAAGACGCGCACATCCGTTGCCGGGAACCGGATCGCGCGGCCGGAATTGGTGACCAGCATCACATCGTCGTCGTTCGATGCGACGCGCGCGTTTATCAGTTTGTAATCAGCGGTTTCGCCCTCGAACTTCATGGCGATCTTGCCGTTGCGCATGACGTTGGTGAAATCCGACAGCTTGTTGCGGCGCACGGTACCCGCGTCGGTCGCAAAGACGACCTGCAGGTCGTCCCAGTCCTTCTCGTCGCGGTCCACGGGCATGATCGCGGCGATGGAAACGCCGGTAGGGATCGGCAGGATGTTGACGATGGCCTTGCCCTTGGCAGTGCGGCTGCCCAGCGGCAGGCGCCATGTCTTGAGTTTGTAGACCATGCCGTCGGTCGTGAAGAACAGCAGTTGCGTGTGGGTGTTGGCCACAAAGAGGGTGGTAACGACATCCTCTTCCTTGGTGGCCATGGACCCCACGCCCTTGCCGCCGCGGCGCTGTGCACGGAAGTCGGCCAGTGCGGTTCGTTTGATATAGCCGCCGGAGGTGACGGTGACGACCATATCCTCGCGCTCGATCAGGTCCTCGTCTTCCATGTCGCCGGACCAGTCGACGATCTCTGTGCGGCGCGGCACGGCGTATTTCTCGCGCACCTCGGTCAACTCGTCGCGGATGATCTGCATGATCCGTTCGCGGGAGCCCAGAATTTCAAGATATTCGCGAATCTTGTCGGCGAGGTCCTTGAGTTCGTCGGTGACCTCTTTCACGCCGATCTGGGTCAGGCGCTGCAGGCGCAGTTCCAGGATCGCGCGGGCCTGCGTTTCGGACAGATTATAGGTGCCGTCCTCGTTCGCCGTGTGCGTCGGATCGTCGATCAGCGCGATATATTCGAGGATCGGCTGGGCCGGCCAGCGGCGGGTCATCAGCTTTTCGCGTGCCTCTGCCGCGTCGGCGGAGGAGCGGATCGTGGCGACGATTTCGTCGATATTGGTGACGGCGACGGCCAGACCGCACAGGATGTGACTGCGCTCGCGTGCCTTGCGCAGCAGATAGGCGGTGCGGCGCGCGACGACATCCTCGCGGAAATCGATGAAGTTCGTCAGGAAACTGCGCAGCGTCAGCTGTTCGGGCCTGCCGCCGTTCAGCGCCAGCATGTTGCAGCCGAAATAGGTCTGCATCGGGGTGAAGCGGAACAGCTGGTTCAGCACCACTTCTGCCGTCGCGTCGCGCTTGAGTTCCACGACCACGCGCACGCCGGTGCGGCTGGTCTCGTCTTGCACGTGGGCGATGCCTTCGATCTTCTTGTCGCGGGCGGCCTCGGCGATGCGTTCGACCATGGTGGATTTGTTGACCTGATAGGGAATTTCGTCGATGACGATGGCCCAGCGGTCCTTGCGCAATTCCTCGATATGGGTTTTCGAGCGGATCACGACCGATCCGCGTCCTTCCAGATAGGCCTTCCGCGCACCGGAGCGGCCCAGCATGATGCCGCCGGTCGGGAAGTCGGGGCCGGGGACGTACTCGATCAGATCTTCGGAGGACAGATCGGGGTTGTCGGTCAATGCCAGTGTCGCGTCGATCACCTCTCCCAGATTGTGCGGCGGGATGTTGGTGGCCATACCGACCGCGATACCGCCCGCGCCGTTGACCAGCATGTTGGGAAAGCGGGCGGGCAGGACGGTGGGTTCCTGCTGCTTGCCGTCATAGTTGTCCTGAAAATCGACGGTGTCCTTGTCGATATCCGCCAGCAGGTCGGCGGCGGGGCGGTCCATCCGCACCTCGGTATAGCGCATGGCGGCGGGGTTATCGCCGTCCATGGACCCGAAGTTGCCTTGCCCGTCGAGCAGCGGCAGCGACATGGAGAAATCCTGCGCCATCCGCACCAGCGCGTCGTAGATCGCGCTATCGCCGTGCGGGTGGTACTGGCCCATCACATCGCCCACGGGGCGGGCGGATTTGCGGTAGGGTTTGTCGTGGGTGTTGCCGGTCTCGTGCATCGCGAAAAGAATGCGGCGATGCACCGGTTTCAGGCCGTCGCGCAGGTCGGGAATGGCACGGCTGACGATCACCGACATCGCATAGTCGAGATACGAGTTCTTCAACTCGTGTTCGATGGTCACGGACGGGCCGTCATAGACGGGGCGCGCGTCGGGTGTTTCGTCTGCGTTATCAGGGGTTTCGGGTGTGTCGCTCACGCCTTGTGCCTCGCGCTGATGTGTCTGCTCTATCTTGTTGGGCAGACACTATCAGACACCGGATATAGGGCGCAATGGCCGAAACCGCCCCGAGTGGTCGGGGCGGCACATCGCCGTCGGATCAGGCCTTGGCGCGTTGCAGCATCCCGAACAGATCGCGGGGATCGTCCGGGTCGGCAATCATGTCGAGTTCGGTGTAATGCGGCGTGTCCCTGATCCGGCGGTGGACATAGCGCAGCGCCGAGAAATCCTCGATCGCGAAGCCGACACCGTCGAACAGGGTGACCTCGCTGGCCGAAGTGCGACCAGCGATCTGACCGGTGATGACCTGCCAAAGCTCGTTCACCGGGTAGTCGTCGTTAAACTGCTGGATTTCGCCCTCGATCCGGGTTTGCGGCGGGTATTCGACGAACACGGTGGAGCGGTCGACGATATCGCGGTGCAGTTCGGTCTTGCCGGGACAGTCGCCGCCGATGGCGTTGATGTGCACACCGGCGCCGACCATGTTGTCGGTCAGGATCGTCTGCATGTCCTTGTCGGCGGTGGCAGTGGTGATGATCTGCGCGCCCTCGATGGCCTCCTCAGGTGTCTTGCAGGATACGACCCGCAGGCCGCTGCCTGCCAGATTGCGCGCGCATTTCGCGGTGGCCGCCGAGTCGATGTCATAGAGCCGCACTTCATGAAGGCCGCAGACGGCCTTCATCGCGAGCGTCTGGAATTCCGACTGCGCGCCGTTGCCGATCATCGCCATGGTGGTGGCGTCGGGTCCGGCGAGGTGTTTTGTCGCCACCGCCGACATCGCACCGGTGCGCAGGGCGGTGAGCAACGTCATTTCCGACAACAGCTGCGGATAGCCGGAATAGACGTCTGCCAGCAGGCCGAAGGCGGTGACGGTTTGTAGGCCTTCGGCCATGTTCTTTGGGTGGCCGTTGACGTATTTGAAGCCATACATCTCGCCATCCGAAGTGGGCATCAGTTCGATCACCCCGACATCGGAGTGGGAGCCGACGCGCGGTGTCTTGTCGAACAATTCCCAGCGTTTGAAGTCGGCCTCTATCTCTTCGGCCAGTTCGCGCAGAACTGTCTCGACGCCGATCTCGTGTACGAAGTTCATCATGTTCTGGACAGAGACGAAGGGCACCATGGCCAGTTTCGAAGGTTTCATCATGTCAGTGGTGTTCCGGTCTTGGTGTCAGGTGAATCCCGGCGATCATGCAGCGGGCGGAACCGCCGGCATGTTCGATCGTCGGAACGGAAATCGGGGTCAGCGCCGCGCTTTCGCCGATCAGCGCCTTCTGGGCCGCGGTCAGGCTGGCATGCGCGGTTTCGGACAGCACGAGGATGCGACCGCTGTCGCCCGTCAGTTCGATGGCATTGCCCGCGAAAGCGGCGATCTGCGCCTCGGTCAGGTCGATGACGTCGCGCCCGGTTTCCTGAAGGCGCTGCACGACGATGGCGCGGCGTGCCGGATCGGTGATCATCGACAACCCGACGAGCGCGAAATCGGTGGCGATGCACATCAGCACGTTGGTGTGATAGATCGCCTGTCCGCCCTTGTCGGCGGCACCGAAAGCGATGGGTTCATAGACGAAATGGGTGCAGAACCGTTCCAGCGCGATGGGATGCGCGCGGTTCGACGTGACGGTGTAGGCGATGCGCCCGATATGGTCGAGCACCATGGCGCCGGTGCCTTCGAGCGCCAGACCGTCCTGTTCCAGTCCGGAGTAGTCATAGACGGTTTCGACCCGGTAGGCGCGCTTGAGCATGTCGGTCACATCGGCGCGGCGTTCGCGCCTGCGGCTTTTGGCATACATCGGGTAGATCCCGATCTGCCCGCCGGGGTGCGTGGAAAACCAGTTGTTGGGAAACACGCTGTCGGGGGTATCGCTTTCACCGGTGTCGTCAAAGACGTGCACGGTGATACCTGCCGCGCGCAACGTGGCGACAGCGGCGTCGAATTCATCCCGCGCGCGGTTCGCGATGGTCAGGGGATCGTCCGCCGCGTCGGTCTGGAAGGCGTTGTCGACCGCCGTTTCCGCATTCGGGTGAAACGCGTGCGGGCGGATCATGACCACGGCGCGGGGGGCTTGCAGGATATTGCGGATCATGTGCGTGTGCTGCGCGTCGGCCTGTCGAACACCCGGCGACCCAGAAGCGAGGCGGTGAGGTCGGTCATCAGGTTGGCGGTCTTGCCACGGTCGTCCATGAAGGGGTTGAGTTCGACGAGGTCGAGCGAGCCGACGACGCCGCTGTCGCAGAGCATTTCCATGATCAGATGCGCCTCGCGCACGGTGGCACCGCCCGGCACGGTGGTGCCGACGCCGGGGGCGACGGAGGGGTCGAGGAAATCGACGTCGAGCGAGACGTGCAGGACGCCGCCGGCCTCTGCCACCCGGTCGAGAAAGGCGGCCAAGGGGGCCGCGATCCCGTTCTCGTCGATGGAACGCATGTCGAGCAGCGTGGCGTCGGTGCCGTCGAGTGCGGCCTTTTCCGCCGGATCGACGGAGCGCAGGCCGATCATGCAGATGTTGGCGGGGTCGACGCGCACGGGCAGGGGCGGGAAAGCGTCGAAGCCGTCGCGCCCGGTGAAATAGCCCACGGGCGTGCCGTGCAGGTTGCCGCTGTCGGTGGTGTCGGGGGTGTGGATGTCGGTGTGGGCGTCGAGCCAGAGCACGAAGAACGGCTTGCCCAGCCTGTCGGCGTGCGCCGCCATGCCCGCGACGGTGCCGGCGGCCAGCGCGTGATCGCCGCCCAGGAAGATCGGCATGCCTTGGGGTGCGGCCTCTTGCGCCGCGGCCATGAGCGTCTGCGTCCAGCCGACGGTGCGGGCCAGATCGTGCACCAAGGGATTGCGCGGTTCGGGCACGTCAACTTCGGCCGGGGTCAGGTTGCCCATGTCGGTGACGGTGCGGCCCAGATCGCCGATCGCGTCTGCGATTCCCGCGGTGCGGTAGGCGTCGGGGCCCATCAGACAGCCCTGCCGCCGCTTGCCGCAGTCGACCGGAGCCCCGATGAGAATACAATGTGTGTTTGGGTCATGCTTTGTCATGGCCGCAGTATGCCGCGAAACGGGCTTGGGTGAAGCCAGCAATTTGTGCATAAGGACGGTCTGTTTGACAGAGTGGGCGACCGGAATGGACAAAGTGGACAATCAGCTGATCGCGCTTTTGCGCCGGAACGGGCGTGCGACGCTGTCCGAACTGGCCGCCGATCTGGGGATCACCCGCGCCACCGTGCGCGCGCGGATGGACCGGTTGCAGGCAGGCGGCGAAATCGCGGGCTTCACGGTTCTGACCCGCGGGGATGTGACGACCCATCCGGTCCGGGGGCTGATGATGCTGGAGATCGTCGGGCGCGGGGCGCAGACGATCTCGAAAACGCTGCGCGGCATGCCTGCGGTGCAGGCCATCCATTCCACCAACGGCACCTGGGATCTGATCGCGGAAATCGGCACCGCCACGCTGGAGGATTTCGACCGGGTGCTGGTCACCATCCGCCGGATCGACGGGATCACGCGATCGGAGACATCTTTGCTGCTATCGACGCGGCGCTAGGGCGGCCATGATCCACAGGATCATCAGCGCGGCAGAGAAAAGCGCATTCCAGCTGGCCATCGACAGGGTCAGAAACTCCCAGCTCACCTGATCGCACATCACGAGCCGGGGGCCCTCGGTCGACAGAAGATCGCCCGACAGCGGGTCACCCCCGCCCGTGCAGGAGGCGGGACCCTCCCACCAGTCACGCTCCACCCCGGTGTGAAAGACGCCGATGCCGCTTGTGATCGCGGCGGCCAGCGCACCAAGCCAGGCGAGGCCGCGTGTGCCTGTGGCAAGGATCACTGCACTAACGAAAATTGCCGCGAAATGCGGCCACCGCTGCCAGTAACACATCTGGCACGGCGGGTAGCCCGCGTATTGGAAAAGATACGCCCCGATCAGCAGGGCCGCGGACCCACCGGCTGCGAGAATGGTCAAAGTGCGATGTGTCATAGATACCCCACTGCGACAAAGCCGCCGATCAACAGCACACAAAAGGCGATGAACACAAGACCCAGACGTCTCTCGATGAAATCACGGATCGGTGCGCCGAACTGGAACAGCAGGGCCGCGACGATGAAGAACCGCAGCGCCCGCGCGATGACGGCGGAAATGATGAAGACCGACAGCGACAGGCCGGTGACACCGGACATGATCGTGATGACCTTGAAGGGGAACGGCGTGATCCCCGCGATCAGCACCGCCCAGGCCCCGTACTGGTTGAAACTGGCGCTGAATTCCGCGACTGCGTCCGCCTTGCCGTAGAAGTCGAAGATCGGCTGCCCGACGGTGTCGAACAGAAACGCCCCGATCACGTAGCCGAACAAGCCGCCAAGCACGGACGAGACCGTCGCGATGCCGGCGATGACGAAAGCGCGGCGCGGGGCTGCGATGATCATCGGGATCATCAGCACGTCGGGCGGGATCGGAAAGAACGAGGACTCGACGAAAGCCACGACCGCCAGCGCCCAAAGCGCGTAGGGCGACTGCGCCAGCGAAATGGTCCAGTCGTAAAGGCGGCGCAGCATCGGCGGTCGTTCCTTGGCGGGGTCGCGGCGCTTAGGCCACGAAGCACGCGGCGGGTCAACCTTGTGCATCGGTTTCAGCCGGATAGAGTACAACCGAACAGCGGGGGATCAAAGCGATGAAATGGCGCGGACGGCGGGGCAGCCGCAATATCGAGGACCGGCGCCGCCGGGGCAGCACCGCACGCGGCGCGGGGGGTATCGGTGGCATCGGGCTGATCGTCGTTCTGGTGCTTGGGTATTTCCTTGGCATCGACGTCACGCCGCTACTGAACGGACAGGCGACGGATGTGCTGAACGACAGCCCTGCAGGGGTCGAGATCACCGCAGCCGACGAACGCGCGGCGGAGTTCGCCTCCGTCACCCTTGCCGATACCGAAGAGGTCTGGGCCGACATCTTTGCCCGTCAGGTGGGTGAGCCCTATGACCCGCCGACGCTTGTGCTGTTCAAGGGGGCGACGCAGTCGGCCTGTGGCGGGGCCAGCGCCGCGTCGGGCCCGTTCTACTGTCCGCCCGAAGAGAAGGCCTATCTGGACACCGCGTTCTTCGTGACGATGGAGCAGCGGCTGGGGGCGGGCGGCGATTTCGCCGCGGCCTACGTGATCGCGCATGAGGTCGCGCACCACGTCCAGAACGAGCTGGGCATTCTGGGGCAGGCCAACCAGATCCGGGCGCAAGCATCGGAGGCGCAATCGAATGCGATCTCCGTCCGGATCGAGCTGCAGGCGGATTGCTATTCCGGCATCTGGGCGCGCGCGGCACAAGAGAAATTCGGGTCGCTGGAACGCGGCGATATCGCCGAGGCGATGAATGCCGCTGCCCAGATCGGCGACGACACCCTGGCACGCAACGCCGGGCGCACCGTGCAGCCGCACACGTTCACCCACGGCACGAGCGAGCAGCGCCAGCGCTGGTTCGCACGTGGGCTGGAAAGCGGCAATCTGGCGGATTGCGACACGTTTTCGGCCAGTCAGCTTTAGCCCGCTTTCCAGATCGGGAATTGACGCTGCCGCGGCGCTGGCATACATCCGCGGTCATTGGGCCGGTGTGGCGGAATGGTAGACGCAGGGGATTCAAAATCCCCCGACAGCAATGTTGTGCCGGTTCGAGTCCGGCCACCGGTACCAACCCAACCTTTGCGGGCGTTAACCCTTTGGGCCGATATGCGGCGGATTTGTGCCGGATGTGATTCTTTCCGGGCCGATTCAGCGCAAATCCTGAAACGGCCCGGCATCAATCTGCACGATTTTTGACGATATTTGCGATTTTGCGAACAATTCAGGCAGTTCCGAAATGCGCGCCTGCACAAATATTGACCTTAGGTTAACAGCGCCGCCGGTTCCCGATCTCGAAACAGATGGCTGGCCGTTTTTCGCCTATAGCGTGTATAGTGAGTTGATTTGTGCGGTTTATCGGAAATCATTCCGTTTCATTGTTAACAATCCGTGAACAATACAGACGCCGCGAGGGGCCGTGCCCCGACGTTACGTGAGGTCATTGCGCCTGAAACCTGTCCAAAACGGCATGATTCCCTCACTTTTTGCTTTGTATCGCACCGTGTAGTGAGTAATCAGTGAATGCCCAACTGGGGGGCTTTCCGGCTGATTGGGGCAGCCGGGCCAGGACCAATCGTGTTCCGGCGAAGTTTAGATGTCTGCCGAATGCGGGAAATATCCGCGATTTGCAGAAATTGTTTAGTGTGCGGTTCCCGCTTTCGGGGACCGTGGACGGACGTGGACAGCCCGCCTTGGGCAAATTGCGTCGGTCAGACAGGTTTCATGCGTGGCGCTGCGCCGCGTGGTGATGAGGAGACGACAGGATGACGTTCAAGATTGATTGGGATCACTTTGGGTCCGACGCGACACGCACTTTGGAAAGCGGCGGAAAGTCCGTCGAGGTCAAGGTCTCCACGCCGCAGAAGGTCGGCAAGGAGTGGTTCGTCGAGAACGGCATGCTGAAGATCTGGGACGTCTCAAAGGACACCAGTGCGGACGTTCGCTTCGACAAGGAAGTCGAGAACATCAAGTTCACCCTGCTCGACGTCGACAAGGCCGACGAGATTACCATCATGACGAAAGATGCAGACGGGAATCCTGTCCCCGTCGCGTTCGAGGTCACCGGCAATCACCACGTCAACGGCAACACCGTCGTGGGCACCAAGACCACGTACAACGGCCCCGGCGCCGACGACGGCAGCCAGGATATCGAGATCACCATCCCCGGTCCGCTCAAGTCGTTCTGGATCGTGGCCGACAACAGCAGCCACGCGCATGCCTCCAGCACGATCGCCGTCAGCGACATCACGTTCGACCTGCATGCGGAACTCGACGGCTATGTCGAGGGCACCGATGGCAATGACACCATCGACGCCGCATATATGGACGACCCCGAGTGCGACAAGATCGACGCAAACGATGCGATCCTGCCGGGTGAAGGCGCGCAGGACGACATCGTTCTGGCAGGTAAGGGCAACGACATCGTGCGCTCGGCCGCGGGCGACGACGAAGTCTATGGCGGCTCCGGCAACGACATGCTGTTCACCGGAAACGGGGACGACGTGGCCTACGGCGGCACCGGCAACGACAAGATCGAGGCCAGCAAGGGCGACGACCTCGTCTTCGGCGGCGACGGCGACGACGACCTTTGGGGCGGCCTGGACGACGATACGGTCGTCGGCGGCCTTGGTGACGACACCGCAATCGGTGGTGACGGCGAAGACCTTGTCCTTGGCGGCAAGGGCGACGACACTTTGGACGGCGGCGCAGGCAAAGACGTCGTTTACGGCGGTGCGAACTCCGACAATATCAAAGGCGGCACAGGCGACGACACACTGATCGGTGGCGGCGTCAGCTTCAATGGCACGCTCGATTTCAACGATCTGGATACCGGTGACCTAGTGAACGGTCAGTATGCGGGCAACGGCGTGCACATCTATTCCGCCGATCCCAAGACGCCCGTGATGGTCTTCGATTCCGCGAATCCGACCGGTGGCGATCACGATCTGGGCGATGCCACCTTGGGCAAGGTGCTGATCCTGTCCGAGGACCGCGACGGATCCGACCCCGACGACAACGCCGGTGGCGGCACATTCGTGTTCGAATTCGACGGCCCGGCGCATGTCGGCTCGCTCGATTTCAAGGACATCGAACATGGTGCCTGGATCAAGCTCTACGATATGAACGGCAACCTGATCCGTCAGATCGACACCGCGCACACCGCTGACGGCGGCAAGCTGACCCAACATATCAACACCGACGGTGTGGTACGTATGGAAGTGAAGATCGCGAATTCCGGTGCCATCGACAACCTGAGCTACACGCTCGACGGTCAGGCGCTGGATACCGGCGACGTGATCAAAGGCGAGGACGGCAACGACTTCATCGACGGTCAGGCCGGTGACGACACGATGTTCGGCGGTGCCGGAAATGACCACATCATTGGCCGCGACGGCGACGACGTGGCTTTCGGCGGCGACGGCAACGATACCATCGACGATGCACCCGGCGCGGACGACGGCGCGGGCAACGACACCTTCTTCGGCGGTGCCGGTGACGACACCATCTGGGGCGGCGACGACAATGACGAGCTGCACGGCGACGCAGGCAACGACCGCCTTGGCGGTGAAGAGGGCGACGACACACTTTACGGCGGCGAAGGCAACGACCGGCTTTCGGGTGACGAGGGCAACGATACGCTCTTCGGCGGCGACGACCGCGATGTGATCTTCGGCGGGTCCGGTGACGATGTGGCCTTTGGCGGCGACGGCAACGACGAAGTCTGGATGGGGTCCGGCGACGACACCGCACATGGCGGTGAAGGCGACGACTGGATGCACGGCAACGACGGCGACGACAGCCTGTCCGGCGACGCCGGCAACGACATGCTGTTCGGCGAGGCCGGCGACGACGAGATTTCCGGCGGCGCGGGCGACGACCTGATCGAAGGCGGCACCGGCAACGACGTGCTGTGCGGCGACGACGAAGAAGGCGACGCCGGGCGTGTCGACGAACTGACGCTGAACTGGACATCTGCCGCAGCCGCGGGCACCGGCCTGGGCGCGACCCAGACCTATGCCGTGGGCGGCATGAACGTGACCGTCGGCTTCAGCCAGCAGGACGAAGGTGCCGTGGGCGAGATCCGCGATACCGCGATGTACACCGAAACCGGCGAAAACTTCGCCAACAACTCCGGTCTCTACCTTTATGGTCTGGGCGGTGAAGGCGGCATCGACAATACGTCGACCACCACGCTGAACTTTGCGTCCAACGACGCGGCTTATGGCGACGAGGTCCAGAACGTGTCCTTCCGGATCAACGACATCGACAACGGAACCGATGCGGACGACCACATCGACATCGTGACCGTGCGCGCCTACGACGCCGCGGGCAACGAGGTCGCCGTGACGATCACGCCGGAATCCGCCTCGCAGATCGTGAACGGCAATACCGTGACCGGCGGTGTCGAGGATAGCGACGGGATCACACCGGCCAGCCAGACCGGCTCTGTCCTGTTCGAGGTCGCGGGTCCCGTGGCCCGGATCGAGATCGACTACGACAACGGCGAGACGACCGACCAGCGCGTCGACGTGTCCGACATCAACTTCTTCACGACCGCCGCACCTGCGACGGGTGAGGGCGGCAACGACACCATCTTCGGTGGCGACGGCGACGACGAGATCTTCGGCAAGGTCGGCGATGACCTGCTGTCCGGCGATGCCGGGGCCGACACGATCTTTGGCGGCGCGGATCGTGACACCATCATCGGTGGTGCGGGCGATACTGTCGACGGCGGAGCCGAGGGCGACGATTACGACGTGCTCGACCTGACCGGTCAGGGTGAGTTTATCCTGAAAGGCCCCGGCGGTGTCGGCGACCCGATCCCCGACAGCAACGGCAACGGCATCGACGGCCAGGTCGTGTTCGTCGACGGCGACGGCAATCCGACCGGCGAGGTCATCGACTTTGTCGAGATCGAGGAGATCATCGGCACGCCGATGAACCAGGGACCCGATGCCACCGACGATGTCTTTACGGCGAACGAGGACGATGACGCGACCGAACTGGGCAACGTCATCACCGGCGATACCGGCAACGGCACAGACAGCGATCCCGACGGCGACACGCTGACCGTGACGGCTGTCGCGGACGACCCTGCAAATGTGGGCCAGCCGGTCGATCTGGCCGATGGCGGCACCGTGACCATCAATGCCGACGGCACCGTCACGTTCGATCCCGATGGCGATTTCGAGAACCTGGGCGAGGGCGACGAGGCGACGACGTCCGTCACCTACACCATCTCCGACGGCAACGGCGGTGAAGACACCGCGACGGTGACCTTCACCGTGACCGGCACCAATGACGGCCCCGTGGCCGTGATGGACACCGACGACACGGATCAGGACACGGCGATCACGCTCGACAACGTGTTGGGCAACGACACCGATCCCGAAAACGATCCGCTGTCCGTCACACAGGTCAACGGTGCCGACGGCAATGTCGGCACAGCAGTGACCGGCGACAATGGCGGTTCCTTCATCATCAACGCCGATGGCACGGCCAGCTTCGATCCCAACGGCGACTTCGACGATCTGGCCGAAGGTGCGGAGCAGACGACATCCGTCACATATACCATCGCCGATCCCGATGGTGCCACGTCGCAGACGACGGTGACCGTCACCGTGACCGGCACCAATGACGGCCCCGTGGCCGTGCCCGACATCGGCGAGACCGACGAGGATACGCCGACCGATCTGGGCAATGTGCTTGGCAACGACACAGATGCCGACGACGATCCCGCGAACCTGACCGTGGCCGAGGTCAATGGCGATCCGGCCAACGTGGGCGCCCCCACCGACGGGTCCGACGGCGGATCGTTCACGATCAATCCGGACGGCACTGCGTCGTTCGACCCCGATGGCGATTTCGAAAGCCTGGGCGAGGGCGAAACCGCAACGACGACCGTGACCTACACGGTCACCGATCCGTCGGGTGCGACGTCCTCCACCACGGTCACCGTTACGGTGACGGGCGTGAACGATGGCCCGGTCGCTGTCGACAGCACCTACACCGTGGGTCAGAATGAGGACGCAGGCGACGTCGATGGCAACGCGATCACCGACGATACCGGCGAAGGTGCGGACAGCGACGTGGACGACGACATCGCCGATCTGATCGTATCGCAGGTAAATGACGATGCGGCCAATGTCGGCAACGTGGTTGCAGGCTCCAACGGCGGTCTGTTCACGATCAACGCGGACGGCACAATCGACTTTGACGCCAACGGCGAGTTCGACGATCTGGGCGCAGGTGACACGGCGACGACATCGGTCACCTACACCATCACCGATCCAGGCGGTCTGGAAGACACCGCGACCGTGACGTTCACGATCAACGGCACCAATGACGATCCGATTGCCTGCCCCGACCTCTATATCGTCACCGAGGACGAAACGACGGGCGATGTGGACGGCAACGTCATCACCAACCCGTCCGACAACAACGCCGGTCTGGATATCGACCCCGACGGCGACACGCTGACGGTCGTGGGTGTGAATGCGCCCGACAGCGGCGTCGGCACGTCCATCGCAGGGTCCAACGGCGGCCTGTTCGTGATCCAGCCCGATGGCTCCTTCGACTTCACCGCCAATGGTGAGTTCGAGGATCTGGCACCGGGTGAATCCGAGGAAACCTCCGTCACCTACACCGTGTCCGACGGCAACGGCGGCACAGCGACCACGACGCTGACCATCCGCGTGAACGGTCTGAACGACGGTCCCGTTGCCGTGCCCGATGAAGGCGAAACCGACGAGGATTCTGTCACCGATCTGGGCAATGTGCTCGACAACGACACAGACGTGGACAACGACAACGACGATCTGTCGGTATCCGAAGTCAACGGCGATCCGGCAAATGTCGGCACGCCGGTCGACGGTGACAACGGCGGCTCTTTCACTATCAACCCCGATGGCACGGCGTCCTTCGATCCCGATCGCGACTTCGAGGCTTTGGGTGAGGGTGAAGAGGCGACGACTTCGGTCACCTACACCGTCACCGATCCCGATGGCGCGACCTCCAGCACCACCGTCACCGTCACCGTGACCGGCGTGAACGACGCGCCCAACGCGGTCGACAGTAGCTACACAGTGGCGCAGGACGAGGATGCGGGCGATGTCGACGGCAACGCGATCACCGACGATACCGGCGACGGCGTCGACAGCGACCCCGAGGGCGACGATCTGACAGTCGTCGGCGTGGGTGCCCCCGACAGCGGCGTGGGCACACCCGTGGCAGGTGACAACGGCGGCCTGTTCACGATCAGTGCGGACGGCACCATCGACTTCGACGCCAATAGCGAGTTCGACGATCTGGGCGTGGGTGAAGAGGCCACGACCACCGTCAGCTACACCATCGCCGACGAGGATGGCCTGACATCCACCGCCAACGTGACCTTCACTGTGACCGGTTCCAACGATGGCCCCGTGGCAACGGACAATGCCTATACCGCCGACGAGGACACTCCCGTCGACGATCTGGGCAACGCGATCACCGACGACACCGGCGATGGTGCCGACAGCGACCCCGACAGCGATCCGCTGACGGTAACGGCCGTCAACGGCGATCCTGCAAATGTGGGCACGCCGGTTGCGGGCTCCGACGGTGGTCTGGTGACCGTAAATGCTGACGGCTCTGTCGATTTCGACCCGAACGGTGAGTTCGAGGCACTGGGCGACGGCGAAAGCGCCGACACCACTGTCACTTACACGATCAGCGACGGCAACGGCGGCAGCGATACCGCCACCGTCACGATCACCGTAAACGGCGTGAACGACGGCCCCGACGCCACCGACAACACCTACACGGTCACCCTGACTGAAGGTGCGGGCGATACGGACGGCAACGTTCTGACCGACGACACCGGCGACGGTGTGGACAGCGACCCCGAAGACGATCCGCTGACGGTCGTGGGTGTCGGTGCGCCGGATAGCGGCGTGGGCACACCTGTCGCAGGCGACAACGGCGGTCTGTTCACGATCAATGCCGACGGCACGGTCGACTTCGACGCCAATGGCGAGTTCGACGATCTGGGGCTGGGTGCCACACGCACTACCTCTGTCGACTACACGATCAGCGACGGCAACGGCGGCACCGATACAGCGACCGCGACCTTTACCGTGACCGGCATCAACGACGGCACAGTGCAGGGCACGAGCGGCGACGACGTGATCAACCCCGATATCCCATATGTGGATGCCGACGGTGACATCGTGGACGCCATGGATGGTATCCTGCCGGGCGACGAAGGCACCGATAACGACCTGATCCTGGGCTTCGAAGGCGACGATCTGATCGACGCAGGCGAAGGCGACGACGAGGTCTATGGCGGTGCCGATGACGACAGCATCAGCGGCAACGCCGGTGACGACACGATCTTCGGCGACGACGGCGACGACACCATCAACGGTAACCAGGGTGACGACTCCCTGTTCGGCGGTGACGGTGACGATATTGCCAACGGCGGATTCGGCGACGACACGATCAAGGGCGGTGCCGGCAACGACACGCTCAACGGTCAGTCGGGCGACGATGACATCATGGGCGAAGACGGTGACGATATCCTGAACGGTGGCACCGGCGACGACACGCTGGACGGCGGTGACGGAAACGATACGCTCGAAGGCTCTGCCGGTGATGACACGCTGATCGGTGGCGCTGGCGACGACGATCTCTGGGGTGGCCTGGACGATGACATCGTCGATGGCGGCGACGGCGACGATACCGTGGCCGGTGAAGGCGGCGACGATACGCTCTTCGGCGGTGACGGCGACGATACCGTGCTCGGCGGCTCCGGCAACGACATTGCCGAAGGCGGCGACGGTGACGACATCATCAACACCGGCAACCACGACGATCCGGCGACCGATTACGACTATCCCGGTCCGACGATCCCCGGCCTGCCGATCCAGGACAACGACCAATTCCCCGACAACGACCTCGACACGGTCTTCGGCGGCGCGGGCAACGATATCATCACCACCGGTGACGACGACGACACGATCTTCGGCGGCACAGGCAACGATACGATCTTTGCCGGTATCGACGACGACAGCGTTCAGGGTAACGACGGCGACGACACCATCGTCGGCAGCCAGGGCGAGGATATCCTCGAAGGTAACGATGGCGACGACCTGATCTATGGCGGGCTGGAGAACGATACGTTCGACATCCCCGACGACGCAGGCGACGTGGCCCCGGACGACAACCGTGACACGATCTTCGGCGGTGCCGGTAACGATACCATCTTCGGGCGTGACGACGACGATACCATCTTCGGCGGCATCGGCGACGATGTGATCGACGGCGGCGTCGACGACGACGTGATCGACGGTGACGAGGGCGACGATACGCTGATCGGTGGTCAGGGTAACGACGACATCCGTGGCGGTGACGGCGACGACGAGGTCTTTGGCGGCGTCGGCAACGACACCATCCGGGGCGAAGACGGCGACGACACCATCTTCGGCGAAGACGGCGACGACTTCATCAACAGCGGCACCGGCAACGACACGGTGTTCGGTGGCGAAGGCGACGACAGCATCATAGGCGCGACGGGCGACGACGAACTCTTCGGCGGTGACGGCGACGACATCCTCGAAGGCCAGGGTGGCGAAGACACCATCTTTGGCGGCGACGGCGACGACGACATCCGCGGCGCCGAGGACAACGATGTCCTCAGCGGCGACGACGGCGACGATATCGTCCGCGGCCGTGGTGGTGACGACACCGTCCTTGGTGGCGACGGCGACGATCTTGTCCGTGGCGACGAAGGCGACGACACGGTGCGCGGCGATGCCGGCAACGACACCGTGTTCGGTGGCGACGGCGAGGATGATCTGCGCGGCGGCGATGGCGACGACAGCGTCTATGGCGGTGCCGGAAACGACAGCATCGAAGGCAACGACGGCGACGATCTGATCGAAGGCGGCGACGGCGACGACGAGATCCGTGGCGGTCGTGGCAACGACACCATCTTCGGTGAAGCCGGTAACGATTTCATCAGTGGCAACACCGGCGACGATACCGTCTTTGGCGGAGAGGGCGACGACAGCATCATCGGCAGCACCGGCAACGACGAACTCTTCGGTGGTGACGGCGACGACATCCTCGAAGGTCAGGCCGGTAGCGACACCATCTTCGGTGGCGACGGTGACGACGACATCCGCGGTGCCGGAGAGGACGATGTCCTCAGCGGTGACGACGGTGACGATATCGTGCGCGGCCGTGGCGGTGACGACGATATCTCGGGCGGCGCAGGCGACGATCTGGTCCGCGGCGACGAAGGCGACGACACGGTCTCCGGCGATGCCGGCAACGACACGGTCTTCGGCGGTGACGGCAACGACACCCTGTTCGGTGGCGACGGCGAAGACACGATCGTGTCCGGCGACGGTGTCGACGAGAGCTTCGGTGGCTTCGGCTCCGATACGTTCTTCGGCGGCAACGGCGGCGACAACGTGGTCGGCGGTGAAGATCCACCATCGCCGGGCTTCCCCGACGGTGCCGATATCGATGTGCTCGACCTGACAGGGTCCAACGTCGACCGGATCGAATATGTCGATGGCGACCCAGAAGCAGGCACGGTGTTCTTCCTTGACGGCACCACGATGACCTTCTCGGAAATCGAGAACGTGATCCCCTGCTTCACCCCCGGCACGACCATCGCCACACCGAAAGGCGAGCGTCTGGTCGAGGAGCTGCAGGTCGGCGACCGCATCATCACCCGTGATAACGGTATCCAGGAAATCGCCTGGCTGGGTCACAAGGAGATGTCCGGCAAGCAACTCGTGCAGAACCCGCACCTCAAGCCCGTGCTGATCAAGGCCGGTGCCTTGGGTCACGGACTGCCGGAGCGTGACATGCTGGTCAGCCCGAACCACCGTGTTCTGGTCGCAAGCGACAAGACACAGCTCTACTTCGAGGAGAACGAGGTTCTGGCGGCGGCCAAGCACATGGTGGGTGCCGACGGTATCCATGCGGTCGACGTCATGCAGACCACCTACATTCACTTCATGTTCGAACGTCACGAGGTCGTTCTGTCGAACGGGGCCTGGACCGAAAGCTTCCAGCCAGGCGATTACAGCCTGAAGGGGATCGGCAACAGCCAGCGCAACGAGATCATGGAACTGTTCCCTGAACTCGCCACCAAGACGGGTCTCGAAGGATACCAGTCGGCGCGCAAGGCTCTGAAAAAGCACGAGGCGAAACTTCTGCTGAAGTAAAGAAATGCAGCTTGCCCGGGCGATTCGTCGCCGGGGCGCAGGGCAGGGGTCGCAAACGCGGCCCCTGTTTCTGTTTAAGAAACAATAAACGCGGAACGGCCCGGATTGTCGCGGGTCCGATGACAATTCCGTGGGTTTCCGCCCAGAATTTGCCGGTTTTGCCGAAGCTGCTTCAAACTGCCCGATATTCCCCGTTAAAAGGTAGAAGCGGCATTCCTATATGTCTGGTGCCGATCCCTGGCTTGCGGGCGCTGCGCCCGCTGCTGCCACTTCCGTACGAAAGGCCATGTCATGCCGCCAATTGATGGAACACCAAACGACGACACGTTGCAGGGCACAGCCGGCAACGATACGATCAATGGCTTCAACGGCCAGGACACGATTTCGGGCGAGGGTGCGGACGACAGCATCAGCGGTGGCGGTGGCGATGACATCATCTATGGCGATGCCGGTGTCGGCACCGCGCCGGGCAACGACGCTTCACCGCTTTCGCTCAGTTTCGCGAACCGTGCGTTCAATACGACCAACAACGCCCAGCCCGGCGATGTCGCGTTCTACAACAATGTGGCGCAGCTGGAGGACGGCACACCGATTTCGGCGCGCCTGACGCTGGTCAGCAAATCGGACCCGAACCTGCGCGTCGATCTGACGGGCGGGCAGGGCTTCGAGATCCTGCTCAACGGCAACAACAATGCGGCCGTTGCGGGTGAAACCGCGACGATCCGGATGGAGTTCTACGACCCCGCGACCGGCCAACCCGTCGCGCTCAACTCCACCGCGACCTTCAACGATCTGGACCAAAGCTCCCCGGGCAGCCAGGAATCGGTCACGCTCGACGCCGACAGTTTCGACGCTTTCGGTGTGTCGTCGGATTCGTCGCTCGCGGTGTCCTCAGCACCGGGATCTGTGACCGCTGCGGGCACGGAACAGAATTCGCCAAACGATCAGGATGCCTGGTTCAGCGCGGAATTCAGCGACCGGACCTTCATCGAATTCACGCTGGAGACGCGCTCGGTCAACTCCGGGTTCTCGATGAACGGCGATCTGATCGAAGACGGTATCGTGACCCCGATCGAGCCGGGCAACGACAATATCTCCGGCGGCGACGGTCAGGACACGATTTTTGGACAGGGTGGCGACGATACGCTGGCCGGCGACGATGGTGACGACGATCTGTTCGGCGGTGCGGGGAACGACACGCTCGAAGGCGGGCAGGGGCAGGATGAACTGTTCGGCGGCGACGGTGTCGATACGCTGACCGGCGGCAGCGGCGACGACCGCCTGTTCGGTGGCGATGGCGAAGACATCATCAACGTCGGCGGTGACAACGATACCGTCTTCGGTGGTCTGAACTCCGATCTGATCAATGTGACGGAAGCGGGCAATCACAAGATCGAAGGCGGCGAAGACCCAGACGACAGCGATATCGACGTGCTTGACCTGCGCGGCAGTGGACCGCTGCGCGTGATCTACGAGCCGGGCGATCCCGAAGCAGGCGTGGTCGAATTTCTGGACGAAAACGGCAACATCACCCGTCGCACCATGTTTTCGGAAATCGAGAACGTCATCGTCTGTTTCACGCCCGGTACCGCAATCGCGACGCCGAAGGGCGAGGTCGCCGTGGAGAAACTGAAGGTCGGCGACAAGGTATTCACCCGCGACAACGGCATTCAGGAAATCCGCTGGATCGGCGGTCGGACCCTGTCCGCCACCGATCTGGCCGCGACACCCGCGTGGCAGCCTGTTCTGGTGCGCGCCGGGTCACTTGGCCCGAACCTGCCGGAAACCGATCTGCTTTTGTCTCCGAACCACCGCCTGCTGATGAGCGGCGAGCGCACGATGCTGCACTTCGGCGAGAACGAGGTGCTATCGGCGGTCAAACATCTGACCGCGCTGGACGGCGTCGACCGGGTCGAGGTTTCGGGTCTCACCTACATCCACCTGATGTTCGACCGGCACGAGGTCGTGCTGTCGAACGGGGCCTGGACCGAGAGTTTCCAGCCTGGCGAATACACGCTCAAGGGTGTGGGACAGGCGCAGCGCGAGGAAATCCTGTCGTTGTTCCCGGAACTGGCCAAGGCGGGAGGCGCGCTCCGGGCTTTCGGATCAGCGCGCAAGACGCTCAAGCGGCACGAGGCCAAGATCCTCACCCACTAGCGGCGCGCCATGCGGCCCAGTCCTCTGGTGTATCCAGATCGAGCACGGCGCGGTTGTCCGGCAATGTGACATGCGCCGTGCGCGCCCGCTGGGCGTGAACGATGGCCGCCCCCCCGGTATCGCCGTCGAGCTGAGCAAAAAGAGGCCGCAACTCGGTGCGAAAAACGATCGGATGTCCGGCCTGACCCTTTGCAGTGGCACCCCGGACGATCAGCATATCGGATCGTTTTTCATAGCATTGCACGATGGTGCGCAAATCATCCGTCGTCAGCGCAACAAGGTCGGGCAGCATGATCATAAACGCATCGCAGGGCGGAAGCTGCGCCACGCCGTCGCGCAGGGTCGCGCCGATCCCGTCCCCGCATTGCGGCACGTACAGTGGACTTGCGTCGCTGTCCGCAACGATGTGTGCCCTCGGGTGGTCTGGGCCGGGCAGGGCGACATAGACCAGACCGCCCAATGCCGCCGCCCGGTCGATCTGGCGGCGTAACAGCGGCACGCCGCCGACATCTTCCAGCAGCTTGTCGCGCCCGCGCATCCGCGAGGACGCGCCTGCTGCCGGGATCAGGATCGGGATCATCCGCGCATCCGGGTCCCGTCGGTATCGAAGGGCGGGGTCGTCATGCGCGTGGCGCGGCGGCGCTGTCCCATGATCTCGATCTCGGCGGTCATTTTGTCGGTCGCCAATTCGCGCGGGACCAGAGCCATGGCGATGGACATACCGGAATGGTGGGCATAGCCGCCGGATGTGCAGAACCCGACCACCTTGTCATCCACGAACACCGGCTCGTAGCCGACGACATCGGCATCGTCGGCCTCCACCCTGTACGTCACGAGCGTGCGGGCAGGGGGATCGGCCCGTTCCGCCTCTGCTGCCGCGCGCCCGATGAAATCAATGTCCTTGTTCCACGCGATGAACCGATCCATTCCGGTTTCCGCCGCCGTGTAGTCGGGCGAAAACTCGGACAGCCAGGACCCGAAGAACTTGTCCAGTCGCAGCGACATCATCGCACGCATCCCGAAGGGTGTGAGGCCAAAGGATTGCCCGGCGGTCCAGAGCGTCGTCCACAACTGCCGCTGGTCCATCGGATCACAGTAAATCTCATACCCCAGATCGCCGGTATAACTCAGCCGTTGCACGGTGCAGGCCACCTGACCGATCGTCAGCGTCTCTACATCCATGAACCGCAGGCCCGTGTCGTCGCGGGTGCAGGCGGTCAGCAGGTCGCGGGCGCGGGGACCGGCGATGGAAAATCCGGTCAGCCTGTCGCTGACATTGGCGATATGCAGCTCGCCACTCTGATTGGCCAGGAACCAGCGCATGTGCTGCGCCTGCGCCCCGTAGGACGCGGTCAGCGAAAACAGTTCGGGGTTGAGGCACGTGACGGTGAAATCACCAAGCAGCCTGCCCTTGGGCGACAGCATCGGTGTCAGGCTGATCCGCCCCGGTGTGGGTATCCGCCCGGCCATGATCCGGTCGAGCCACGGGCGTGCATCGGGGCCGGCAACTTCGAACTTGCCAAAGTTGTGCAGTTCGGTGATGCCGACACCGCTGCGCACGGCGCGCACTTCCCGTCCGATCGCGTCAAAGGCATTGGACCGGCGAAAGGACGGCGTCTCGAACGTCGGCTCGTCGCCTTGGGCAAAATAATTCGGCACCTCCAGCCCAAATTGATGGCCCCAGACCGCGCCTAACCCGCTGAAAATATCATACATCGGTGTCGTTGCATGCGGGCGCGCGGCGGGCAGTTCCTCGTTCGCGTAGCTGACGGAAAACCTGCGCTGATAGTTTTCGATCACCTTGGGGCGGGTATAGCCCGGCGTGATCCAGGGGCCGAAGCGGGCCACATCCATCGCGGTCACGTCACGCTCCGGCTCGCCTTCGATCATCCATTGCGCCAGCATCAGGCCGACGCCGCCGCCCTGGGAAAAGCCTGCCATGACGCCGCATGCGGACCAGTAGTTCGTCACACCCGGCACCGGCCCCACCAGCGGGTTGCCGTCGGGGGCGAATGTGAACGGTCCGTGGATCACCGATTTCACGCCGGAGCGTTCCAGCACCGGGAAACGTTTGTAGGCGAACTCGATCGACGCCTCGATCTTGTCGAGGTTATCGGGCAGCAACTCATGGCCAAAGTCCCATGGCGTCCCGTCAACGGCCCAGGGCTTGCAGGGTTGCTCGTAGAACCCGATGCACAGCCCGCGTCCTTCCTGCCGCAGATAGCTTTCACCGGCGGGGTCCATGACATGCGGGTGCTCGCTGTCGCGCTCATAGATTTCCGGCACGTCGTCGGTCACGATATACTGATGTTCCATCGGGTGCAGCGGGGCATAGATCCCCGCCATCGCCGCGACCTCGCGCGCCCAAAGCCCGCCCGCATTGACCACGTGTTCGGCGTGGATCGTGCCCTTGTCGGTCACGACGTCCCATGTACCGTCATGCCGCTGATTGGTTTCGACCACCTTGCAATGCAGTTCGATCTGCGCGCCGCCCATACGCGCCGCCTTGGCATAGGCGTGGGTCGTGCCGGATGGGTCCAGATGCCCGTCGAGCGGGTCGTAAAGCGCGCCGACGATACCGTCGAGGTTCGTGATCGGCGCGATTTGCGCAATCTCTTCCGGCCCCACGATCTCGGTCTCCAGCCCCATGTAGCGGTGCTTGGCCCGTTCTGCGACCAGCATGTCAAACCGGTCACGGTTGTCGGCGAGTGTCACACCACCCACATGGTGCAGCCCGCAGGACATGCCGGTGATCTCCTCCAACTCCTTGTAGAGCTTGATGGTATAACCCTGCAGTGCGGCCATGTTGGTGTCGCCGTTCAGCGTATGAAACCCGCCCGCCGCGTGCCAGGTGGAACCCGATGTCAGTTCCGACCGTTCCAGAAGCATGACATCCGACCAGCCCAGTTTCGTCAGGTGGTAAAGCACCGAACACCCCACGACCCCGCCGCCGATCACTGCGACCCGCGTTGTAGTTTTCATCGTCACACTCCATCATACCGTCACGCCAGCCTAGTCAGGGCTGTGCCGCGGTCAAATACGTTTCGCGACACAAGGTGTCGCGCAAGGATCGAGACACCATGGATTTGCTGAAAAGACTGCTGGCCGACCTGATCGACCTGCCCGCGATGGCCTGGCGCAAATGGCGCGAATACACCCGCAAGCTCTGGGTGCGGGTGGTGCTGATGGGGCTGCTGGCCTTCGTGTCGCTGGGCGTGGCGAACCTCGTGGGGAACCTGCTGCCCGATGAATGGGCCACCTACGTCAGCGGCGATGCCGCCGACCGCCTTCTGGGCATCATCGCCAACGCGATGCTGGCGGTCACCACGTTTTCGCTCACAGTGATGGTGACGGTCTATCGGTCGTCGTCCAACCAGTTCACGCCGCGCCTGCACCGGCTGATCATCCGCGACAGGACCACGCAGAATACGCTGGCCGCCTTCATCGGCGCCTATGTCTATGCGCTGTCGGGGATTATCCTGCGCGAATTGCGCATCTTCACCGACGACCGCGCGGCGGTCCTTTTCGTCATGACCGTCGGCGTGCTGATCTATGTCGTGGTGTCGATGATCCGCTGGGTGCTGCACCTGCAGACCTTCGGCAGCCTGATCGACACCAGCCGCGATCTTGAACAGATCACCCGCGAACGATTCAAAGAAAGGCTGGAAAAGCCCTGCCTCGGTGCCAATCTCTGGGACGGCGAACTGCCCGATGAGGCGGCACCGGTCATCTCGCGCGAGACCGGGTATGTCCAGTTGATCTACCAGGAATCGCTCAACAACAAGGCCGACGACGCCGGTATCGACGTCTATCTGACGGCGGAAGTCGGCGACTTCGTCAGCAAGGGAGAGGCGCTCGCTCATGTGGTGACGTACGGCAAGGAAATCGACGACAAGATGCGCGAGATGATCACAAGCCATATCACCATAGCCGACCTGCGCATCTACGATCAGGACCCGCGCTTCGGGCTTTTGGCGCTGGGGGAAATCGCGTCCAAGGCGCTGTCACCCGGCGTCAACGATCCCGGCACCGCCATCGACGTGCTGACGCGGCAGGTGCGGATACTACAGGACCACGCGGACAATGTCGGAGAGGATGAAGACGTCGCCCACCCGCGCCTGTGGTCGAAACCACTCAACCCGGTCGATCTGGTGCGCGACGCCTTCGGTGCGTGGTCGCGCGACGGGGCGGGACTGTTCGAGGTGCAGGAAAGACTGCAGAAGGCGCTGGCGCAACTGGCCGAAAATGCGTCCCCGAAAATGAGCGCCGCCGCCGCGGACTTCGCCCAGACTGCCTTTGACCGCGCCATGTTGCTGCTGGAGTTCGAGGTCGACCGCGAGCGACTGAAAGATGCCGCCGGGCCGCACGTAAAAACTGAAAAGACCTGAGCGACAGCTATTGTCGCCTTGCGGCAGATCCTATCGCGGTTCTGCAGTTTTCGGGCGGTCTGGCGAAATGATACGCTGGACCGCACCCGAGCAGGGAATGGGCAGACTAATCGGTGCTACGGTCAATCCAGACTTCCACGCGGCGGTTTTGCTGACGGCCGGCGGGGTTGTCGGTGCCATCTGCAAAGGTGTTGGGCGCGATCGGGTCAGTCTCTCCATGGCCGGCCATGCCCAGCGACATGGGCGACAGGCCAAGTGCCTCTGCCAGATAGAACTGCACGGTCTGCGCCCGCGCCTCCGACAGGGTTTGATTGTAGGCGTCCGATCCCAGCGCATCGGTATGGCCGTGCACCGTGATCGGCAGACCGGCACAGTTTTCGACAATCGCTTCGGCCAAGGCGGTGATGGCCGCATGTGCCTCTGGCCGCAACATGCTTTGATCAAAATCAAAAAGGATATCCGCGCCGATGGCGATGATCGTGTAACGCTCGGTCTGGCGCAGGACCGCCCCGGGAAGACGCAAGGACGGAAGCGCTATCTGCGGTGTCCGGACGCCGGGCGTCGTGATCGTCGGCAGGTCGATGCGCGGCACCGTGACACTGACACCACCGGGACCGGGGATGTTTGTGCCCTCGATACTTTCGCCGCCAAATTCCGCTGGCCCGATGTCAGTGCCGTCGATGGTCGCGCCCTCTACATCGCGCGCGGTGGCAAGATCGATGGGGTCGGTGGCCGTGTCAGCGACGTCGAACCGGCAAGCGTCGACCGCGTTTTCCTGCGCCCAAAGCGGTGAGGCGCAAAGGGGCAGAACCGTGCTCAGGGCAATGATGGTGCGGGGCGACATGCTTGGAGTCTACCGCCAACACGCCATTTTGCATAGGCCGCGTTACGGTCGGCATTTTGTCGCCTTGCGGCAAGTTTTGTCGCACTCCGGCAGTTTTCGGGCCGCCCTGCGGGCCAGTTTCAAGTGGATTTGCGGACAAAGGACGAAAATGATGCGCACCCATGCCCAGGCCGTCGTGATCGGGGGCGGTGTCATCGGCTGCTCGATCCTCTATCATCTGTGCAAGGCGGGCTGGACAGAAGTGGTGCTGCTGGAACGCGATGAGCTGACCTCCGGGTCCACATGGCACGCGGCAGCCAACATCCACGGGCTGCACGACAGCACCAACATCAGCCGCATCCAGCACTACACCATGCAGCTTTACAATCGGCTGGAGGCCGAAACCGGCCAAAGCTGCGGTGTGTTCCAACCCGGATCGCTCTATCTGGCCCAGACCGAGGCGCGCGAGCATCAGCTTCGGCTTCAGGCAGCCAAGGCGAAATTCTACGGCATGAATTTCCACGAGGTCACGCGCGAGAAGGCCGAAGAACTGCACCCGCTGGTCAACTACGACGGCATCCGCTGCATCATGTATGAACCCGATGGCGGCAACGTGGATCCGTCAGGTGTCACCAACGCCTATGCCACCGGCGCGCGGCAGATGGGGGCAGAAATCATCCGCTTCTGCCCGGTCACGGCGACCGTGCAACAGCCTGACGGCACCTGGGTCGTGGAAACGTCCAAGGGCGAAATTCGCGCCGATTGGGTCGTGAACGCCGCCGGTCTCTGGGGCCGCGAGGTAGGCAAACTGGCGGGCATCGACCTACCGCTCCTGCCCACCGAACACCAGTATTTCGTGACCGAATCCATCCCACAGATCGCCGCAATGGACCGCCGCCTGCCGTCCGTGGCCGACCGTGACGGCGAATATTACCTGCGGCAAGAGGGGCAGGGGCTGCTGGTCGGCGCCTATGAAAAGGACGTGCGCTTCTGGGCGGAAGACGGCACGCCGCAAGGCTTTGGCCACGAACTCTTCGCCGACGATCTGGAACGGATCGAAGATAACGTGATGCGGGCCATCGACCGGGTCCCGGCTGTGGGTGAGGCGGGCATCAAGCGCGTCATCAACGGTCCGATGATCTGGTCGCCCGACAGCAACGTGCTGTTCGGCCCGCACCCCGATCTGCGCAACTATTTCTGCTGCAATGGTATCATCCCCGGCTTCTCGCAGTCCGGCGGCATGGGTCTGATGGCCGCCGACTGGATCACCACCGGCGAAAGCAAATACGATATGTTCGCCTGGGATGTCGCCCGCTTCGGCCCATGGGCCGACGCAAAATTCACCAAGGCGCGGGTGGGCGATCAATATGCCAACCGCTTTGCCATCCATTTCCCCGGCGAGGAACGCAGCGCGGGTCGCCCGGTGCGCGTGCGGCCCGTTTACGAAATGCAAAGGGACATGGGCGCGGTCTTTGGCCTGAACTACGGCTGGGAACACCCCGCCTACTTCGACGCGAGCACCCCCGACAGCGCCGGTTTCACCCGCCAGCCCTGGTTCGACAGCGTCGGCCGCGAGGCGCGGATGCTGCGTGACAGTGCAGGTATCATCGACATCTCGAATTTCGCCAAATATTTCGTGACCGGCCCGGGGGCGGCAGACTGGCTCAACGCCCTCTTTGCCAACAATATGCCCAAGACCGTCGGTCGCTCCTGCCTCACGCCACTGATCGGCGTGAACGGCGGGATCGCAGGCGATTTCACCGTCACCCGACTGGCCGAGGATGAGTTCATGGTGATCGGCGGCGGTATGTCCGAACGTTATCACAGCCGGTTTTTCAAGCAGGTGCCTTTGCCCGATGGCACGACATTCGAAAGCCGCACGGATTCCATGTGCGGCTTCAACGTGGCCGGCCCCAAATCGCGCGACCTGCTGGCGCGCCTCACCAACGCGGACCTTTCGACCGAGGCGTTCCCCTTCATGCGCTCGCAGCGGATCACAGTCGCGGGCGTCGACGTCATCGCCCTGCGTGTTTCCTTTACCGGCGATCTGGGGTGGGAACTGCACTGCGCTGAAAGCGATCAAAAGCAGCTATACGAGGCGCTCCTGCAAGCGGGCGAGGACTTGGACGCCGGTCCCGTCGGCAGTCGTGCGCTGATGTCGCTGCGCGTCGAAAAGGGCTATGGCTCATGGAGCCGGGAATATTCCCCCGAATACTGGCCGCAAGAGGTCGGGCTGGATCGGCTGATCAAGCTGGACAAGGATTTCCTGAACAAGGACAGCTATCTACGCGTCAAAGATAATGCACCGCGTGAAGTTTTGTCACTCATCCACTTGCACGATGTAAAAAACGCCGACGCGACCGGCGGCGAGCCTATCTTCCTGCCCGACGGCACGCCCGTGGGCCGTGTCACCTCCGGCACCTATGGTTACAGCGTGACCAAGTCGCTGGCGCTGGGATACCTCAAGGGCGTGCAGCCGGGCGATGCGGTCGACGTGATGATCCTGGGCCGGCCGCACAGGGGTGTGGTGCTGGCCGAACCGCCGTTCGATCCCAAGGGCGAGAAACTGCGCGCCTAAGGGATGATCCGCGTGTATTTGGTGCCTTCGAGCGACGCGCCGATGCGCAACCCGGTCTGCGCGAAAACCACCGCGATGACCGGCGACAGTGATGTCGTCGTCTCGGCCCGCAGCACCTCGCCCTGTTCGGCGATCACGTATTCCAGATCGGCCCCCGCCGCCCAGCCGGGCGACTGGCGAAACTCCAGCAGCGCCTCTTGCGTCATGAAGAACAGCACGTGGCTGAACTGCTGCGCACCGATCTGCAACCCGGCAGAGCCGGAGGCGGAGGAATAGTAGTCCACCGTCGACGGCCCCACGCGCAGCGCGCCGGTGCCGAACGATCCGCCAAGGCCAAGACCCACTTCGGTGATCAGCGGCATGACGAGCATCCCTGCGGCGCGGTTCGCCAGATCCTGCGTGCCGGGGTAATTCTGGTACATGAACGCCAGGGTGCTGTCGACGCGCGCATCAATCGTCGCGGCCCCGTTGCTGCCGATCCCGTTGGCACACCCCGCCAACGGCAAAGCGCATGCGGCCAGCACAAAGCCGCGTCGTGTGAAATCTGTCATCTGTCTGCCCTATACTGCCTGTCTGGCGGCGTTTCCCGCCTTATTGCGCCAGAGTATAGGGGTTCGCGGGAATCCTGTCACGCAGAAGATGTGCGGGGTGGCGAGGGCGTGCAGGTGCAGGTGCAGGTGCAGGTGCAGGTGCAGGTGCAGGGGATGTGGTGGACGGCTGACCTACAGACAAGGCTCCATCTCGCAGCGGTTGTGAAAAGGTCTGCTTCTGAACAGAATGACTTGTCATCAACGGTCGTTTTCGTGGATTCTGTCAATTTGTGCCGACATCAGACCGCAGGTCTTTGAGGGTCTCGCGTTTGGCAAAGTCTTGCGGTTACTGGTCCGGCTGACTATGTCTTGAAGATGGATGCCAACCTATTTCTAGATATTATTACTGCGGTTTCCAGTGCAGTAACTGCCTTTTTTGTCATCGGCATTTTCTTTTATAGTCGCCGACAACAACAGTTCGACATCCTAGAGCAGTCTTTTGATGTTCTCCAAAGGCTAAATGAGAAAGCGCTTGAGAGCCCAGACAACGTGCTCGCGGCTATTCGTTCTGCAAATCCAAACGACAAGACTAATGCTGACGAAGGCATGCGCATCTATTTCCATTACATGAGGATCAACCGCATCTACCGTGCGTACGAGTATTGTCGAGGCGGCTTCATAACCGAGAAGCAACGTGATCGGATTTCAGAGCCACAAATTCGGACGCTAGTCTCCATAGTGGATAAGCTACATGCAATCCTAGAGCGGGGCTACCCTGATGAGTTCCAAGATTTCCTTATACCACTGGTCCGAGATGCTCAGCCAGTTAAGCGCATAAATTCACACTGACGCGCCAGCCCGCATTAAGGTAGTCAATAACCCCCTGCCAAAACCTTCACTCCCTAAAAAAACGGTGCCATTTTGCCTCACGGGGATGATCCTGCAAACGCTGGCGGTTTTTGTGCGACAAATCCCTCGGCGACACGCAGGTTGAATCTATTTCGTTGTTCGCCGCGGTCCAAGGGGCGGGAATTGGAACACGGTGCAGCATTCTACCTTTTTGGAACCAAAACCACCATTCACAGCAGGTTCACCTCACCCCTCCATCACCCGCGCCGCCGCCGGGGCGAAATACGTCAGCACCCCGTCGCAGCCCGCGCGTTTGAAGGCCAGCAGGCTTTCCATCATCACCGCGTCGCCGTCCAGCCAGCCGTTCTGTGCGGCGGCCTGGATCATCGCGTATTCGCCACTCACTTGGTAGGCGAAGGTCGGCACGCCGAAGCCGTCCTTCACCCGGCGGCAGATGTCGAGGTAGGGCATCCCCGGTTTCACCATCACCATATCCGCGCCCTCCATCAGGTCGCGTTCGATCAGGCGTAGCGCCTCGTCGCTATTGGCCGGGTCCATCTGATAGGTCTTTTTGTCGCCGGTGAGTGCTGCGGAGGCGCCCACGGCATCGCGGAACGGGCCGTAGAAGGCGCTTGCGTATTTCGCGGCATAGCTGAGGATCGTCACGTTCTGGTGGCCTTCACCCTCAAGCGCGGTCCGCAGCGCCCCGATACGCCCGTCCATCATATCCGACGGGCCAAGGATATCCGCGCCGGCCTCTGCCTGCGCCAGCCCCATCCTGACCAGCGCCTCGACCGTCTCGTCATTCACGATCTCGCCGTCCACGACGAACCCGTCGTGGCCGTTGATGTTGTAGGGATCGAGCGCGATGTCGGTCATCACGGCAATCTCGGGGGCCGCATCCTTGATCGCGCGGATCGCGCGGTTCGTCAGGTTGTCAGGGTTCCACGCCTCGGCGCAGTCGGCGGTCCGCGCGTCCATCCCGGTGTAGGGAAAGATGCAGATCGCGGGGATGCCCAGCGATTGCGCCTCTTTCGCGGCCATGGCTGTCCGGTCCACTGTGCGCCGCACGACGCCTGGCATGGAGGCGACCGGCTCCTCCGCATCCTTGCCCGCCATCACAAACACCGGCCAGATCAGATCGTCCGGCGTCAGTGTGTTCTGGCGCTGCATCGCACGCAACGCCGGGCTCTGACGCATCCGGCGCAGACGCGCGGCGGGGAAGGGGGCGACGGTGGGTTTCATGGGACAGGGCCTTTCTGGTCACACACGTTACGTCGCATGGAAAATTGCATGTCACAAGTCTGGGCATCCCCGGATGCCGGCGCTAGGTTCGCGCCGAACGGCGCTGCTGCCGGCTGCACAATCCACAGGACCCGGCGTGAACTGGACCCAAGCCCTTTTTGAAGTGATCGACCTGCGATCGTTCTCGAACCTGTGGTATTGGATCGGTCTGGCGGTGCTTTGGTCCTCGATGAGCCACTGGGTCTTGGGCGTACCCTTCGACCTGATCCAGCGCGCGCGCAAGCATGGCGGCCAGGCCGAGGAGGATCTGCACGATCTGGTGCGGATCAACGTGAACCGGATGCTGCGGATCGCGCAGGTGTCCGGGGACTGGCTGCTGGGTGCCGTGTTTTTCATCCTCACGTCGCTGGCGCTTCTGGCGTTCTGGTACGACATCGAATTCGCGCAGGCCTGCTTTCTGATCGGGTTTCCGCTGGCGCTCGTCGGCGGGGTCTGCCTGTCCACCAGCCGCCTGATCGCGGCGCAACAGCCCGAGGGCGAGGCGCTGCGCAAGATCCTGATGCGGCACCGGCTGTGGACGCAGATCATCGGCATGATCGCGATTTTCGTGACCGCCATGTGGGGCATGATCCACAACCTGGCGACACCGGGGTTTTAGGCGCTTGCTCTCACCCCGACCCGGCGCTAGCTGACCGCGCATGAGCGATCCCAAACATATCACCGTCGCCGGCGCACCCGAAGGCTACGACGCGCAATTGATCCTGGCCGAGGTCGCGAAATCGGGCGGCCCGGTGCTGCACGTCGCGCGCGACGACAAGCGGCTGGCGGCGATGCAGGCGGCACTGGCGTTCTTCGACCCGGCGATGCCTGTTTTTACGTTTCCGGCGTGGGATTGCCTGCCTTACGACCGTGTCTCCCCGCACCACGACATCTCCGCTACCCGCATGGCGACCTTGGCCGCATTGGTGCACGGGATGCCGGCGCGCTACGTTCTGCTGACGACGCTGTCGGCGGCGACGCAGCGGGTGCCGCCCCGCGCCACCCTGCGCGAGGCCGCATTTTCCGCCCGCGTCGGTGACCGGATCGACGAGGAGGGGCTACGCGTCTTCCTCGTCCGCATGGGGTTCACGCAAAGCCCGACGGTGATGGAACCGGGCGATTATGCCGTGCGCGGCGGGATCATCGACATCTACCCGCCGGGGCAAAGCGGCCCGATTCGGCTCGATCTCTTCGGTGACGTGCTGGATGGCGCGCGCCGCTTCGACCCCGGCAGCCAGCGCACGACGGAAAAGCTGACAGAGATCGAGCTGGCACCGGTGTCGGAGGTCATTCTGGATGATGCGGCCATCACCCGCTTTCGCCAGAACTACCGCATCGAATTCGGTGCCGCCGGCACCGACGACCCGCTTTACGAGGCCGTCAGCGCAGGGCGCAAGCATGCTGGGATCGAGCACTGGCTGGGGTTCTTTCAGGACGATCTGGAAACCCTGTTCGATTATGCGCCCGCCGCCGCGATCACGCTGGACGATCAGTTGACACCGGCGCGCATCGCGCGCTGGGACAGTATCGCCGATCAATATGGCACACGCATGCACGCGCTCACGCAAAAGGGCCGTGTCGATACCGTCTATAAACCCGCACCGCCCGGTCTGCTCTACCTCGACGATGCCGCTTGGGAAGGACAGGTCGCCGACCGGCGTGTGCTGCAGTTCGCAGCGCTCCCGCAGGCGACGGGGCTTGGCGTGATCGACGCGGGCGGGCGGATCGGGCGCAATTTCGCGCCGGAACGCCAGCAGGAAAACGTCAGCCTGTTCAGTGCTCTGGCGGGCCATGTGAAGGCGAAATTGAACAGTGGCCCTGTCGTCATCGCGTCCTATTCCGAAGGCGCGCGCGAACGTCTGACCGGGCTGATCGAGGATGAAGGGATCACCGAGGTAATCCCGGTTTCTGACTGGTCGCGCGTCGGCAAGACAGGCGTGCATCTGGCGGTCTGGCCACTCGACCACGGGTTCGAAGCCCCCGGCGTCACGGTCATTTCCGAACAGGACGTGCTGGGTGACCGGTTGATCCGCCAGACCAAGCGCAAGCGCCGCGCCGACAATTTCCTGACCGAGGCGAACGCGCTGTCGCCCGGCGATCTGGTCGTGCACGTCGATCACGGTGTCGGGCGGTATATGGGGATGGAGGTCGTGATCGCGCTGGGCGCGGCGCACGAATGCCTGCTGCTGGAATATGCCGAAGGGTCGAAACTCTATCTGCCGGTCGAGAATATCGAACTGCTGTCGAAATACGGCCACGAGGAGGGCATGCTCGACAAGCTGGGGGGCGGCGCGTGGCAGGCCAAAAAAGCGCGGCTGAAGGAGCGCATCCGCCAGATCGCCGAACGGCTGATCCGCGTCGCCGCCGAACGTGCGTTGCGCACGGCCCCCGCGATGGACCCGCCGGAGGGCCTCTGGGACCAGTTCCTTGCCCGCTTCCCTTATGCGGAAACCGACGACCAGTTGCAGGCGATTGCGGACGTGCTGGAAGATTTGTCCTCCGGCAAGCCGATGGATCGGCTGATCTGCGGCGACGTGGGCTTCGGCAAAACCGAGGTGGCGATCCGCGCGGCTTTCGTCGCCGCCCTGTCCGGTGTGCAGGTGGCGATCATCGCACCGACCACGCTGCTGGCGCGCCAGCACTACCAGAGTTTCGCCGAACGCTTCCGTGGCTTCCCCGTCACCGTGCGCCCGCTATCGCGCTTCGTCGGCACCAAAGAGGCCGCCGCCACCCGCGAGGGGATCACCAATGGGGCGGTCGATATCGTCGTCGGCACCCATGCGCTGCTGGCCAAATCGGTGAAGTTCCGCAACCTCGGACTACTGGTGATCGACGAGGAACAGAAATTCGGCGTGCAGCACAAGGAGCGGCTGAAACAGTTGCGCACCGACGTTCACGTTCTGACATTAACAGCGACGCCCATCCCACGGACACTGCAGCTAAGTTTGTCGGGCGTGCGCGATCTGTCGATCATCGGCACGCCACCCATCGACCGGTTGGCAATCCGCACCTACGTCAGCGAATTCGACACGATCACGATTCGCGAGGCGCTGTTGCGCGAACACTATCGCGGCGGGCAATCGTTCATCGTGGTGCCGCGGATCGCGGACATGCCGGAGATGGAGGATTTTCTGAAGCGCGAGGTGCCGGAAGTCACCTACGTCACCGCCACGGGCCAGATGGCGGCGGGTGAGTTGGACGATCGTATGAACGCCTTTTACGACGGCAAATACGATGTGCTGCTCGCCACGACGATCGTGGAGTCCGGTCTCGATATTCCCACCGCGAACACCATGGTCGTCTGGCGTGCGGATATGTTCGGGCTCAGCCAGCTATACCAGATCAGGGGCCGGGTGGGGCGGTCCAAGACCCGTGCCTATGCCTATTTGACGACGAAACCGCGCCAGAAACTGACCGACACAGCGCAGAAGCGGCTGCGCGTACTGGGGTCGCTAGACAGTCTGGGAGCGGGCTTCACGCTGGCGTCGCAGGACCTCGACATTCGCGGCGCGGGCAACTTGCTGGGCGAGGAACAGTCGGGCCAGATGCGTGAAGTGGGGTATGAACTGTATCAGCAAATGCTGGAAGACCAGATCAACGCGATCAAGTCCGGCGCCGCCGAAGGGATCGTGGACGACGGCGAATGGTCGCCGCAGATCAATCTGGGCGTGCCGGTGCTGATCCCGGAGGATTACGTGCCCGACCTCGACGTGCGGCTGGGGCTTTACCGCCGTCTGTCGGACCTGACCACGAAAGTAGAGTTAGAGGGGTTTGCCGCCGAACTGATCGACCGCTTTGGCCCGCTGCCGCGCGAGGTGAATACGCTGATGCTGGTCGTGCGCATCAAGGCGATGTGCAAGAAGGCGGGCATCGCCAAGCTGGATGCCGGGCCGAAGGGGGCCACGATCCAGTTCCACAACGACAAGTTCGCGTCCCCCGAGGGGTTGGTGGAATTCATCCACGCCCAGAAGGGTGCGGCCAAGGTCAAGGACAACAAGATCGTCATCCAGCGCGACTGGGCCGGCGAGAAGGACAAGATCAAGGGCAGTTTCGACATCGCCCGCGATCTGGCGCAGGTTTTGAAAGCGAAGAAAGGGGCGTGACAGGCTTACGAAACCGGCGTTAACATTTCGTTAACCATTTTAGGGTTTCGGCCGATGTTTCGTTGTTTTGCATTTCTCATCGCTATCTTCCTACCGGATGCATCACTGTCCGAAACTGCGACCCCGCCGCCGGTGACCCTAGAACACCCGTTCTTCGCACCGTATCTGCAGGCCCAATCGTTCGATTGTTCGAACAAGACCTGCACGCAAATTCGCAGCTGTGCGGAAGCGTGTCACAAGTTGCTTGTATGCGGACATCGCAGACGCGACGGGGACAATGACGGCATTCCTTGCGAGAATCTCTGCAGCAGCAGGTGTTAACGATGATCGCGGCAATCCGCCCGGCAGCGCCCGTCCGTCCCCATGGGCGGGCGCCTCGCTTCCACCCGCGGACTGGCACTGCCCTCTGTTTCGTCAGACCTCGCCCGGCCGCTTGATCAGGGTCGTCAGCCACAACGCCAGACAGGCCAGCACCAGTTCGCCTACGGCCATCGGCAGCGGGGTGCCGTCGAAAGCCAGCGCGATGGGGGCCGCGATCAGCACCGCGCCGATGGTGGCGACGGCGGACATGATCGACGCGGCAAGGCCCGCGATATGACCCATTTCTTCCATCGCCAGCGCCGACAGGTTGCCGATGGTCAGCCCCGCTTGATAAAAGTTGCCCTGCACCCACAGCACATAGGTGCCGAAGGCCAGCCAGTAGGGCGCACCGGACAGGGTGACCACGATCATGGTCAGGGTCAGCCCGATCTGGATCGTATAGACCATCTTGATGATCGCCCGCATCCCCACGCGGCCCACGATCTGCGCGTTCAGGAAACTGCCCGTCGCCGCCACCACGGCGATGCCGCCGAACCACAGGTGAAAACGATCGCCCTGACCGAAGGTGATGTCGAACACCTGCTGCGTGGACGACAGCACCATGAACAACATGCCGAAGGTCAGCGTCTGGATCAGGATCGAGAGCGACGCCGTGCGGTGCCCCAGCAACTCGCGGGTGGCGGCCAGCAGGGCGGCCACGCTGAGCGGGCGGCGGTTTTCAGGGCGCAGCGTTTCGGGCTGCCGCAGCATTAGCCAAGCCAGCGACACGGCCGAGAAGATCACGAAGGCGATAAAGATCGACCGCCATCCGAAACCCAGAATGATGTAATGCCCCATCGTCGGGGCCAGCGCCGGTACGATGGAAAAGACGATCATGATGAAGGACATGATCCGGGCCATATCGCGCCCGGCATAGAGGTCGCGGGTCAGCGCCAGCGCCACCACGCGTGGCCCCGCAGCCCCCAGCCCCTGGACCACACGGGCGGCCAGCATCATTTCCAGCGACTGCGCCTGCCACGCGGCGAAACAGGCCAGAACATAGACGATGGCCCCGCCGACCATGACCGGCTTGCGGCCAAAGGCATCGGACAGCGGGCCGGTGAAGAAGGTGCCGATCCCCATGCCCAGCACGAAACTGGTCAGGATCAGCTGTGCCTGATTGAGGTTGCCGGGCGACAATTCCGCCCCGATCTCGGGCAGGGCGGGCAGCATCGCGTCGATGGAAAAGGCGACCGTGGCCGCCAGCATCCCCATCAGCGCGATAAATTCGGCCTGTGACAGGCGCTCTGACGGCGGTGTCATGACGCGCTGGTGATCTGGTCCTGAATCTCCCGGATCACATTCGCCCAGACTTCGGGCGGCTGCGCACCGGGCACTGCATGCTGGTTGGCCACGATGAAGGTGGGGACGGAATTCACACCTATTTCGCGGCTGTGCGCGTCACGTTTAGCGATGTCGGCGGCGTCCTCATCCGTGGCGAGCAAGCGGGCAACCATGCTGGCATCCATTTCGGCGGCGTCGGCGATATCGGCCAAAACCTCCGTATCACCGATATCGCGGCCATCGACGAAATAGGCCTTGAACAGCAGGTCGACCACATAGGTCTGGCGCTGCTCGATCCCGGCCCAGTGGATCAGCCGGTGCGCGTCGATGGTGTTCGGTGTGACCTGCATGGCCTCCAGGTTGATGGTCAGCCCGGCTTTCTCCGCGTGGGCGACGACCGGGGCATAGGCCTTGGCCGCCGCCTCCTTGCCGCCGAATTTTGTTTCCAGATAGGTCCGTCGGTCCATGCCGCCCGCAGGCATGTCGGGGTTCAACTGAAACGGATGCCATTCGATGGTGAAGGGATGATCGGGGACTTCGCGCAGGGCTGCGTCAAGATTGGCCTTGCCGATATAACACCAAGGGCAGATCGGATCGGAAATGATGTCGAGTTTGACCATTTTTGGGGTTCCTTTCGGATCGGCAGACCGCACGGCTAAGGTTTCACCCCGCGTCTATCATGTCTGGGGCGCGGGAACAGACCGCAATCCTGCAAATGACTGTGCAACCGTGCACGTGAAACGGAAGAACTCCGCCCGACGGATCCGTCGGGCGGGGCGCAGTCGTAGAGCGCGATGCGGGGCTTCAGCTACGCCCGATCGGGGTGTCCACCTTGTTGTCGTCGCCGAACTTCTCGTCGTCCGACAGCGCGTCCTCGCCCGCGGGCATATCGGCGGCAGAGGCCGAAATGCGTGTATTGTCGCGGGTTTCGTCCATGACCGCATCGGCCGGTTCTTCCCCGCGCAGCCATGTGTCCAGTTCGGTTTCGGCCGTGGCGACATCCGTACCCGTGACCTGTGCAAGATGGGTCAGGACGGTTGCCCGGTTGCCGTCGGCCGACAGCAGCGTGTCCTCGTTCAACTCCGGCCAGCGGGTCATCAGGCGCGGGACGTAGGCTGTCCAGTTTTCGGCGACTGTGGTCCAGTTCATTGCGGGTCTCCATTGATCAGGTGTCACGACCCAACCCACGGTGCGCGCCGCAGTTCCGCTATTTCCGCAAAAGCACGGGCAGGATCAATGCAGCCACGCCGACGCCTGCAATCTGCATGACGATGAACATCGGCGCATCCAACGGCGCGATGCCCGCGAACGAGTCCGACAGCGCCCGCGCGATCGTGACGGCAGGGTTGGCGAAACTGGTCGAGGCGGTGAACCAGTAGGCCCCGGTGATATAAAGCGCCACCAGTGTCGGCACGGCGGCGGCATTGCTGCGCAGCCCGCCGAAAATGACGAACAGCAGACCGAAGGTCGCCAAAACCTCTGACCACCACTGCGCGACGCCGGTGCGGGCGGTGGTGGACAGTTGCAGCACATCAAGGCCGAACATCAGATGCGTGGCCCAGACGCCAAGGATACCGCCCACGATCTGGCAGGCGACATAGCCCATGGCGTAGCCGGAGGTGATCTCGCGGCGGAGGAAGAACGCCAACGTCACGGCCGGGTTGAAATGCGCGCCGGAGATCGGGCCGAGAACGGTGATGATCACGTAAAGGATGCAGCCGGTCGCGATGGCGTTGGCCAGTAGCGCGATGGCGGTATCGTCCGAAAGGGCGGCACCCATGATCCCCGATCCCACGACTCCGACCAGCAGGAAGGCGGTGCCGATCCCCTCGGCCAGCAGCTTTTGCATCGTCATCAGTGCCGTCGCCCGATTTCGTTCAGTGTCTCTTGCAATGCGGCGCGGTCCATCTCTTCGAAGGACAGGGCGAACAGATCCTGGGCGCGGGCATAGAGCCGCGCGTAGGCTTCCTCGAAAGCCCGTTCCCAATCCGCCTCCTCTGCGGCCGCCGGGTCCTCGACCCCCCAATGGGCGCGCAGGGGCGTGCCGTACCAGACCGGGCAGGTCTCTCCCGCAGCCGATCCGCAGACGGTGATCACCGCATCCATGTGCGGCGCATCCGGCGTGGCGTAGTCATCCCAGCTTTGCGATGACAGCCCGTCGGTCGGATAGCCCTTTTCGGACAGCAGACGCAGGGATTGCGGATGCACACGGCCGCTGGGCTGCGAGCCTGCGGAAAACGCGGTGATACGCCCGTCCGACCGGTATGTCAGGATCGATTCGAGCAGGATGGACCGGGCGGAGTTGCCGGTGCAGAGGACAAGAATATACATGCCGACGGCCTAGAACGTGATTGTAACAGCGATGTGTCGGATCGGTCGCGCTAGAGCACGATATCGGCGGCACCAAGCGCGATCTGGCCCGCGCCGATGGCGGTGCCGGTCACGGCTTTCACAGGTGTGCACCCGGCGGCACATGCCACGGCAACGGCGATCAGGATGGCTTTTTTCACGGCGTGGTCCCCACGTTCAAAACACTTGGACCGGCGATAGCACCGCCGGTCCCGTTTGCAAAGACAGCAGGCTTACTCTTCCCACCACCACACATCCGGCTGCCAGCCTGGCCAGTCGCCGAAGATCGGCAGTTCTTCGGGGTAGTGCAGGTTCTTGGAATGGGCGATGCGGCTGATGTTCCACTGATAGATCGGGATCACATAGCGCCCTGCTGTCAGCACCCGGTCGAGCGCCTTTACGGCGGCCACGAAATCATCCTGGCTTTCGGATGTCAGCAGACGGCCGATCATCGCGTCCACAGCTTCGGATTTCACGCCCATCAGGTTCCGGCTGCCCACCTCGTCAGCGGCGTCCATCCCGTAGTAGGCGTATTGCTCGTTACCGGGCGACAGCGACACCCCGCGCCGGTAGTAGGTCATGCCGAAGTCATAGGCGTCCGTGCGCTCCTTGAACTGCGCGGAATCGACGTTGGTGACGGTGGGCGACACGCCGATCCGGCCAAGGCTTTCGACGTACATATCGATAATCGACTGGTTCTCGGATGCACCGGTTTCCAGCAAAATCTCGAATGTGAACGCCTCGCCATCGGCATTGCGCATCACCCCGTCGTCCGCCACGGTCCAGCCTGCGGCCTCCATCATCTCCAGTGCGGCGGCGGTGCCTGCGCGGTTACGCTCCGACCCGTCGCTTTCGGGCAGGGAATATCCCTCCAGCGTGCCCGGGGTCAGATCATCGGCGAAGGGTTCGAGGAATTCCGCCACGCGCCCTTCGGCAGGGCCGTGTGACATGCCCAACGGAGAGTTCGACCAGTATGAGGTGATGCGCGGCTGCGCCGAGCCTGTCATCGCCTCGTTGATGAACTCGAAGTTGAAGGCCTGGATCATCGCGTCACGCACGCGCCAGTCTTCGAACTGGGGCAGGCGGGTGTTCATCACGAAACCGGTCATGCCAGACGGGCGCTCATGCGGGAGCACCGACAGGACGACATCGCCGCTTTGCACCGCGGGGAAATCGTATTGGCTTTCCCAGCGGGCCACGTTGAATTCACGGTTGGAGTTGATCTCGCCGGTCTTGAAGGCCTCGAAGGCGGCGGTTTCGTCCCCGAAGAATTCCAACCGAATTTCATCGAGATTGGCGGTGCCGACACGGAACGGGACATTCTCGCCCCAGTAATCCTCGACCCGGCTGATGGTGATGAAACGCCCGGCCTCGAAATCCGTGATCTCATAGGGACTCGATGTGATCGGAATGATGTCCGTGCCGCTTTCGGCAAAATCCACGCCATCCCACTGCGCCTTTTTCAGGATCGGACGCAAGCCTGCCAACAGCGCCAGTTCCTGATCGTCCGTGTTGAAGGTGAACCGCACAGACCGGTCGCCGGTCTGTTCGATACTGTCGATCTTTTCGTAAAATCCGTGATAGCGCGGATGGCCAACGGTGCCCAAGGTCTCGAACGACCAAATCACGTCCTCGACGGTGACCGGGCTGCCATCTGTAAAGGTGGCCTCTTCGCGCAGGACAAATTCGACCCATTCGCGATCCGGGCCGGTCTCGACCGATTCGGCCAGAAGCCCGTAAAGAGAGAAAGGCTCGTCCAGCGAGCGGCCCATCAGGCTTTCGCCCAGCAGCCAGCGCATCTGCCATGGCGTGTTGCCTTTCAGGATGTAGGGGTTGAGGCTGTCGAAGCTGCCGACATTCGCCGTGCCGATCCAGCCACCTGTCGGCGCATCGGGGTTGGCATAGGGCAGATGCGCAAAATCTGGTGGCAGGGCGGGGTCGCCATACATAGCTATGCCATGGCTGTCGGCATGGGCCCCGGTCGTCGCGGCAAGAATCACCGCCGCAGATGAAGCGATCCGGCGAAGTGGTTGGAATAACTCTGGTTTCATTTTGGCAACAATCCCTCTGCTCCCTTATTTCATTAATCGCCAGCCTAGACAGGGTTTTGAGGCAGGGCAAACTTTTCCCTTGGCCACAGGCAGGGTTAGGCCTATAAAGGGGTCACTGCTCGATAGGTTTCTTGCCTGTATGAAACCTGCCTCAATAACTTTACGCCCGCCTTGTGCGGGCGTTTTTTTTTGGCCGCAGCCCACCTCACGTTATCGGCACCTTGACGTATGCGCCCGGAACCACGGTGGCGCTTTTGCAGTTGCAGCATTAGACTGCCGCAAACAGCATTTTCGCAGGAGCAACACCCATGTCCCTCAAAGGCAAAACCGCCGTCATCACCGGCTCGAATTCCGGCATCGGACTGGGCATCGCCCGCGAGATGGCGAAGGTCGGCGCGAACGTCGTTCTGAACTCCTTCACCGACCGCGACGAAGATCATGCACTGGCGGCCGAGATTGCCGAAAACTTCGGCGTCGAAGCCAAATACGTGGCCGCCGATATGTCCAAGGCGGAGGACTGCCGCCGTCTGATCGTGGCAGCAGGCGGGTGTGATATCCTCGTGAATAACGCCGGAATCCAGCACGTCGCCCCGATCGAGGAATTCCCGACCGCGAAATGGGACGCGATCATCGCGATCAATATGTCGTCGGCCTTTCACACCACCGCCGCCGCGCTAACGGGGATGCGCGAGCGCGGCTGGGGCAGGGTGGTCAACATCGCCTCCGCCCATGGGCTGACCGCGTCGCCCTACAAATCCGCCTATGTGGCGGCCAAGCACGGGATCGTGGGCATGACGAAGGTCGTGGCGTTGGAGACGGCGGAAGACCCGATCACCGCGAATGCCATTTGCCCGGGCTACGTCCTGACCCCATTGGTGGAATCGCAGATCCCCGACACGATGAAGGAATACGGCATGACCCGCGAGGAGGTAGTCAAGAATGTCCTGCTCAAGCGGCAGCCGTCCAAGGAATTCGCCACCGTCGAACAGCTGGGCGGCACGGTGAATTTCCTGTGCTCGGACGCCGCGGCCCAGATCACCGGCACCACCATCAGCGTCGATGGCGGCTGGACGGCGCTTTGACCGCCGCAGTTGGGTGCGGCGTTCGGGATGTATGATCGGTCAGACGATCAGATCGGACATCATGTAGGACCCGCCTGTCAGCAGACCTTCATCGTCGCCGTCGATATCCCAGATGATGATGTCGGGCGGGGTTTGGCCCTTGCTGGGGGCGGCCTGATCGAGCGGGTCGACGTCCGGCAGCAACAGGTCTTGCGACACCTCACCGGAATAGGACGCGGCATCAGGCACAAGAAACTTGGGCATTTCTCTGGGGTCGAGGCTCAGCGGCGGCGCAAACCCGCCTTTGGTCTCGGACGGGGGCGCACGGAATTCAAAATGGTCGTCCGACATCGAATTTCTCCTTCAGGAATAAATCAAATATGTCGCGATGATGCCACGTGCGCCGCGTTTTTGATAGGTCCGAAAAACCCGACTGCACCCACTGACAGCATTTCTCCAGAGGATCGGCCATGACGAAAACGAAGAAAATCAACCTTGCGCTGCAGGGCGGCGGGGCGCATGGGGCCTTCACCTGGGGCGTGCTGGATCGCATCCTGCAGGACGAGGAAATCGAGATCGCGGCGATTTCCGGCACCTCTGCGGGGGCGCTGAACGGGGCGGCGTTGAAAGCCGGGATGGTCGCGGGCGGGCGACAGGGCGCGCGCGATAATCTGGAATGGCTCTGGGGCCAGATCGGTGCGATCACCGATGACCGGCTGACCGACTGGATCAGCGCGATGACGCCCGGCGCGGCCTGGATGGCCAAGGCGATGGAATACTCGCCCGCCTACGCCGCCTTCGACTTCACCACACGCATGATGTCGCCCTACGTCTATGGCCCGGCCTTGCGCAATCCGCTGGAGAACATCCTCGGTCACATGCGGTTCGACGAGGTTTGTGCGCCGGACGGCCCCGCGCTGTATATCTGCGCCACGAACGTGCGCACAGGTAAGATCCGGGTGTTTTCAAACGCCGAAGTGTCGCCGAACGCCATCATGGCGTCGGCCTGCCTGCCGAGCCTGTTTCAGGCGGTGGAGTTTTTTGACGAGAAGACCGGCAAGGTCGAGGCATATTGGGACGGCGGCTATACCGGCAACCCCGCGCTATTTCCACTTTATGACAAGGACTTGCCGGACGATGTTCTTGTGGTCAACATCAATCCGCTGTGCCGCGCCGAGCTGCCGAACGATACCCAGTCGATCCAGAACCGGATCAACGAGATCAGCTTCAACAGCTCGCTTCTGCGCGAACTGCGCGCGATCGACTTCGTCAAACGCCTGCTGGCCGACAACAAGGTGCCCAAAGGCTCCATGAAGGACGTGTTGGTGCACATGATTTCCGACGACGATCTGATGAACGACCTGAACGTGGCGACCAAGACGATCCCGTCACCGGTGATCCTCGCGCGCCTGAAAGAGGCCGGACAGGCCGCCGCCGACAGGTTCCTCGCCGACCATAAGGACGATCTGAACACCCGCAGTACCGTCGACCTTCAGGCGATGTTCAGCTGAACAGCAGCTTCGCCGCCAGCGCCCACATCACCGCGCCGATAATTACATCCAGCACCCGCCAGGCCCGCGCCGACTGCATGATCGGCGCCAGCAGGCGCGCGCCGTAGCCCAGCGAGAAGAAAAACACGAAAGACGATGTGACAGCACCCACGGCAAAGGCCATTTTGGCCGCACCGGTCGGATATTGCGTCGAGACCGCGCCGATCAGCCCCAGCGTATCGAGATAGACATGCGGGTTCAGCCAAGTGAAAGCCGCCGCCGTCGCCAGCACCGCCCACAACCCCGCCGTCCTGCCGGACAGCTGCATCGCATAGTCGCCGCGCCAGGCCGCCAGAAACCGCGTCGCCCCATAGACCAGCAGAAAAGCAGCACCGCCCAGCGACATGACGCGCGGCAGCGACGGGAAGGCCTCGACCACCGCGGCGAATCCCAGAACGCCCGCGACGATAAGAACCGCATCGGACAGCGCGCAGAACAGGCACAGCCAGAACACATGCGCCCGCGCCAGCCCCTGGCGCAGCACAAAGGCATTCTGCGCGCCGATGGCGAGGATCAGCGCAAATGCGGTCGCAAAGCCGGTCAGCGCAGGTGAGATCATGCGGGAACCGGCTGTGTCGGATCCTTGCTGTTGGGATAGACGAGACCGGCCGAGATCACGAGTTTCGCTGCATCCTCCACCGTCATGTCCAGTTCCTTGATGTCGTTTCGCGGCACGAACAGCAGGAACCCGGAGGTCGGGTTCGGCGTCGTCGGCAGGAACACCGTCGCCACCTCGGTGCCGTCCGACAGTTTGTGATAGATTTCACCCTTGGCGTTGATCGAGATGAAGGCGATGGCCCAGATACCGCGACGCGGATATTCGATCAGGCAGGCTTTCTCGAAACTCGTATCCCGCTGGGAAAACACGGTTTCCGCGATCTGCTTGACCCCGCTGTAGATCGACCGGACGACCGGCATCCGGTCCACGATCCGTTCGCCCCAGCGCAGAATGAAACGCCCGAACAGCCCTTTGCCCAGCCAGCCGACGACGACGGTGAAGATCAAGAAGATCACGACGCCGACGCCGCGCACGTTCACGTTGATGCGGTTGGTCTCGTCGCGGCCCAGCAGGCTGTTGACCAGTTCCTCCGGGTGAAACTGTCCGGGGATGAACGGCCAGACCCAGCCATCGACCCAGCCCACCACCGTCCAGATCAGCCAGATCGTCAGACCGATGGGCGCGATGATGATCAGTCCGGCAAGAAAGTTGCCACGCAGCCGCGCGATCACGCCGGGGCGGGCAGGGCGGCGCAGTTCGGTGAAATCGGAATCGTCGGGCATATGTCACCGTTTCGTCAGGGATCGACATCACTTATGGTGCGGTGCCGATCTGGGCAAGAGGGGCCGCATATACCGCGCGCCGCGCACCGCTGGCCGATCAGGGCTACAGCGCCACCAGTTCGACGGCGATCCGCGCGCCCAGACGGGCGTTGTTGCGCACCAGCGCGATATTGGCGGTGAGCGACCTGCCCTCGGTCAGCTCGAATATGCGGCCCAGCAGGAACGGTGTGACAGCCTTGGCCGCGATGCCCTGTGCGGTGGCCTCATCCAGCGCCTGCGCGATCACGGGGGCAAGATCGTCCGCCGGAATTTGCGCATCCACCGGGATCGGGTTGCAGATCAACTGCCCGCCCGTCAGGCCCATGGCGGTGCGGGTCAGTTGCGCCTTGGCAATCTGTTCCGCGCTGTCCATGCGCAGGGGTGCGGGCAAGTCGGACTGTGCGGACCAGAAGGCTGGCAGAGTATCCTGACCATAGGCGATGACCGGAACGCCAAGAGTTTCAAGCACTTCGAAGGTCTTGTTCAAGTCCAGAATCGCCTTGGCCCCGGCGGCCACGACAGTCACCGGCGTCTGTGCGAGTTCATGCAGGTCGGCGGAGATGTCGAAACTGTCTTCCGCCCCGCGATGCACGCCGCCGATGCCGCCGGTGGCGAAAACTCCGATGCCCGCCAGATGCGCTGCGATCATCGTGGCGGCGACCGTCGTGGCCCCGGTGCCGCCCGTGGCGATGCAGGCGGCGATGTCGGCGCGCGACAGCTTGGCCACATCCTGCGCCTGTCCCAATGCGTCCAGCTGGTCGGCTTCCAGCCCCACGTGCAGCACGCCGTCGATCACCGCGATCGTGGCAGGCACGGCATCCGCGTCTCGGATGTCCTGTTCCACCAGACGCGCGGTTTCCACGTTCTGCGGATAGGGCATCCCGTGGGTGATGATCGTGCTTTCGAGGGCGACCAGTGGTGCGCCGTCGGCACGGGCCTTGGCGACTTCGGCACTGTATTTGATGGGGATCATAGCGGTGTCTCTCCCGAAACATAAGTGGCGGCGGCCTTAAGCGCGCGGGAGAGGGCGGCGGGCCGGTCCATGCCCTGCGCCTCTGACGCGATATGCGCGGCCATGAAGGTGTCGCCCGCGCCGGTGACCCGCGTGACCATGACGGCGGGCGGGGTCAGGGTCGCGATGTCGGCCCCCAGCCCTTCGGAGGCGTCGTTGCCGCCGTCGGTGACGAGCACACGGTGCGCGCCGCGCGCCAGCATCGCCTCTGCCGCCTGAGCGGAGGTGTCGAACGTCGTCTGGCACAAAAGCCCGGCCTCTTCGAGGTTGACGTAAAGCGTGGCAGACGGGTGGTCGATCAGCGCCAGCAGCCGTTCCGCCTTGCCGGGCGAGGCGGGGGCCACGCGCAGGTCCGCGCGGGCGAACAGCGGCGAGGTCGCGATATGGGCCAGCAGGTCCCGCGTCAGATTGCCGTCAAGCGCGACGGGACAGGCAAAAGGCACGTCTGTCGATCCCAGTCTGCCATCTTCCAGCGGTCGCAATATCTTCGCGCCCGCCGCTTCCAGCGAATGGGCGTCGGCGATAGCCGCGATCAGCCCGTTCGCCCCTTCGACCGCCATATAGACATCTGTCGGCAGATCGTCAGAGCGATAGACGGTGTGGGTCAACAGGCCCATGCGATCCGCCTCGGCGATCAGTTCGTCGCCTTCTGCATCGCGTCCGATGGCGGTCAGCAGGGCAGGGGTCATGCCGAACCGGCGCAGGGTCATCGCGATGTTCATGGCGACACCGCCGGGAAGGCGGGTGATCCGCCCCGGCACGTCGGAGCCCACGCGCATGTGGCTGGCCGCGCGCCCGATCACGTCCCACAGGACAGAACCGATGCAGAGAATGTCAGGGGCCTTGGTCATGGCGCACTATTGGACCGGGGCGGCGCGGAGGGCAAGCCGGTCGGGCGCGATCCGGCTTTACTCGGGCGCCGCGAACGTCAGGTTCGCCCAGAGTGTTTCCCAGACCGCACCGGACTCTTCGGCCAATGCCTCGGACGGTTCGCGCAGGACCACCGCATCAAGCATGTAGGCGTTTCCGGGGGTCACCGGGACAGTCACGATCCCGTCGCCATCGGTCCGGTAGTATTCGACCGTGACCGTGTCGTCGGGGGCCTTGATGAACACCTCGACCTGCGCGTCCGTGCGCGGGTTTTCCTGATAGAACAGCTGTGCGCGGAACCCGTCCGTCAGATCATCGACATAAGGGTTGGAGAGCGCCACGAATTCGGTCTCCATGCCGGTTTGCAGATCGGCACCCTCTGCCGCACCGACCCCGATCAGCGTCTTGGAAAAGCGGAAATAGACCTCGTCGAAATCATCCAGCGGCAGGCCCCGTGCCTCGTGTCGCGCACGGGTGTCCGTGAAATCCTTGTGGTCGACGAATTTCTGGAATTTCTCCCACGTCTCGTAGTTCACCGTGGCCGCGCGGGACTGGTAGACGATGGAATGCAGCCCTTCGCCCGCGGGTTGCATGTTCAGGCCGGGTGTGTCGCCCGGACGCCCGGGCACGAGCGCCGCGTTGCTGCCGTTGAAGGTGATGAAATGCCGGAACCGCTGCGGCAGGTAGGGCAGGCGCGTGCCTTCGAAGTCCTCGCCGTTGATGATGTCGGCCTGCAACATACCGTCGGGCGCGATTTGATAGTTTTGCGGTTCCAACCACATCTCATGGGCGCTAAGAGGGGCGGCGACAAGCGACAGGGCGAGGGCGAAGATGCGCATGGATTGTTCCTTTGGTTACGGCATGAGGGTGGCGTTCATGCGCCTGTTGTCAAGCGCGGTTCTGGTCTGGTTCACGACCCTGGCACCTGCACAGGCCCACGAGGTCCTGCCCGCCATCGCCGATATGACGCAGGATGGCGACACACTCCAGTTCGATATCAGCCTGAACGCGGAAAGTTTCATCGCCGGGATCGACCTGACCGAAACGCAGGACACCGACAATACGCCGCAGGCCGCCACCTATGACGAGTTGCGCGCGCTCGAACCTGCCGCACTGGAGGCCGCATTCGCCGATTTCTGGCCCGAAATGGCGCAGCGTATCACGCTGTTGGCGGATGGCGAGCCACTGACGCCCGAGCTGACGGGCTTCACCGCCGGGCCGGTCGGCAATACCGAGCTGCTGCGCACCTCGCAACTGCAGTTCAGCGCGGCACTTCCCGCGGATGCCGATACGGTGATCGTGGGATGGGACACCGCGTTCGGCACGCTGGTCCTGCGCCAGCAGGGGGTCGACGCGCCCTATGACGGGTTCCTGCAGGCCGGTGCGCAATCCGACCCGATCACCCTTGCGGGCGGCAATCAGGCGGGCGCATGGCAGACCTTTGTCGATTACATCCCCGTGGGCTTCGATCACATCGTGCCGAAGGGCCTCGACCACATCCTGTTCGTGCTGGGGCTGTTCTTTCTGTCCACCCGTCTGCGCCCGCTGATCCTGCAGGTGTCGCTGTTCACGGTCGCCCACACGATCACGCTGGCGCTGGCGGCTCTCGGCTACACCGATTTCATGGATGCGTTCTTCGTCAACACCTTCGGCATCGCATTCATCGCGGTGGTGGAGCCGCTCATCGCGCTGTCGATCGTCTATGTCGCGGTCGAAAACATCTTCCTGCGCAATCTCAGCCCGTGGCGGCCGGTGATCGTCTTCGCCTTCGGACTTCTGCACGGGCTGGGTTTTGCCTCCGTCCTGGCAGAGTTCGGCTTGCCGGACAACGCCTTCGTGCCGGCGTTGATCGGCTTCAACATCGGTGTGGAGATCGGGCAGCTTGCGGTGATCGCGGTGATGTTCCTTTGCGTCTGGCAGGCGATCCGCGTCGACCGTGGCGAGAACGAGGCGTTTCAGGGCAAGGCACTTTACGGTGTGCTGATCCTTGCAACGCTGGCGCTGCTCTGGCTCGACCCCGCGGCGCTGTCGGAAGCGCTGGAAAACCCGTCCTACATCTTCCTCGCACCGTTGCTGGCGATCTTCGTGCTGTGTCTGGCCTCGGTGAATTTCCGCGATCATCTGGCGGCCTACCGCCGGATCGTCAGCATCCCGGCATCGGTGTTCATCACACTCGTGGGCGCTTACTGGTTCCTGGAACGCACGGTTCTCTGACCTTTGGGAAGCCGCAGAACGAAAACCGGGGGCGGGGGCTCTTGCCTCCGCCGCGCGCCGCTGCTAAGGCGCGCCTACGAAATCCCCAGGCAGGGGCGGGACCGATGGGGAGACATCCCAAAGGTTCCACCGGTTGACGCAGTCGCGTTGATACCCCTGCCCAAGGCATGAAACCGGAAAAGGAAACGACCATGGCTCTTCCAGAGTTCTCCATGCGTCAGCTGCTTGAAGCTGGCGTTCACTTCGGCCACCAGACCGCGCGCTGGAACCCGAAGATGTCCCAATACATTTATGGCAGCCGCAACGGCATCCACATCATGGACCTGACGCAGACTGTCCCGATGCTAGATCAAGCCCTGCAGGTGATCCGCGACACCGTCGCCAAGGGCGGCCGCGTGCTGTTCGTCGGCACCAAGCGTCAGGCGGCCAAACCGATCGCCGAAGCTGCCGAGAAATCCGCGCAGTTCTACATGAACCACCGCTGGCTCGGCGGCACGCTGACCAACTGGCAGACCGTGTCCCAGTCGATCAACCGCCTCAAGGCGATCGACGAAGCGGCGGGCAACGGCTTTGCCGGCCTGACCAAGAAAGAGCGTCTGGGCATGGAGCGCGAGCAAGGCAAACTCGAAGCCTCGCTTGGCGGTATCCGTGAAATGGGCGGCGTGCCTGACCTGCTGTTCGTCATCGACGTGAACAAGGAAGATCTCGCCATCGCCGAGGCCAAGAAGCTGGGCATCCCTGTCGTGGCCGTGGTCGACACCAACTGCTCGCCTGATGGCGTCGACTACATCATCCCCGGCAACGACGACGCGGCCCGCGCCATCGCGCTCTACGTCGATCTGGCATCGCGTGCGGCCCTTGACGGCATGCAGGCGCAGCTGGGTGCCGCAGGCGTCGACATGGGTGAGATGGAAAACCTCGCCGAGGAAGTCGTCGCCGAAGAAGCCGCAGCCGAGTAATCGCGCGGAATTGCAAAACCGTTCCGGGGCAGGGGCCATCCCTGTCCCGCCCCCATTCCATTCCTGATCAGGAGAGATGACATGGCAATCACCGCAGCACAGGTGAAAGAACTGCGCGACAGCACCGGCGCAGGCATGATGGACGCCAAGAAGGCGCTGACCGAAAGCGACGGCGACATGGAAGCCGCCGTCGACTGGCTTCGTACCAAGGGTCTGGCCAAGGCCGCCAAGAAATCCGGCCGCACCGCCGCCGAAGGCCTCGTCGCCGTCGCAGTCGAAGGTGGCAAGGGCATCGCGGTCGAGGTGAATTCCGAGACCGACTTCGTCGGCAAGAACGCCGACTTCCAGAAGATGGTGTCGAACATCGCCCGCGTCGCCCTGACCGTCGACACGACCGAAGAGCTGAAAGCCGCCGACCTCGACGGCAAGACAGTCGAACAGACCGTTACCGACGCTGTCGCCGTGATCGGCGAGAATATGTCCGTGCGCCGCATGGCCAAGCTCGAAGGCGCATCGGTCGTCAACTACGTGCACAACGCAGCGGCCCCCGGCATGGGCAACATCGGCGTTCTGGTGGCGCTGTCCGGCGACAACGAGGCGTTCGGCCGTCAGGTTGCCATGCACATCGCCGCGACGAACCCCGCCGCACTGGACGAGGCATCGCTCGACCCGGCTGTCGTGGAAAAGGAAAAGCAGGTCCAGATCGACATCGCCCGCGAATCCGGCAAGCCCGAACAGGTGATCGAAAAGATGATCGTCGGCCGGATGAAGAAGTACATGGCCGAGGTCACGCTGCTCAACCAGCAGTTCGTCGTGAACCCCGATGTCACGGTCGGCGACGCGGCGAAGGAAGCCGGTGTCGAGATCACGGGCTACGTCCGTCTCGAAAAAGGCGAGGGGATCGCGGTGGAGAAAGAGGATTTCGCCGCCGAAGTCGCCAAGATCAAAGGCTGATCCTGCCTGAATAACAATGCGTTGCGGCCCGGAGTTCACGCTCTGGGCCGTTTTCGTTTGCGGCTGTCAGGTATGTGCCTGAAACAGGCCGCAAAAAAGGAAACGGCACTGCGTCGGGAATACGCAGTGCCGTCCTTAGATGGTGACTGCCTCCCGCGTCTGCGGGGGGACGAGGCGCACCTCTGAGAGTGCTGACCCTCCGGCGTGAATTGCGCCGAAAGGCCAGCGTCCGGTTTCCCGGCGCAATACAGCGAGCCTCGAAATCACGAGGATTCTGATTGCAGTTCCAAGGCCTTAGGCCACCACTCACGGAACATCTGCAGATTGGCAAATGACGTGGCGTCACGAAAGTATGGGAAACCTGACCTTCCGGTCAAAGACCCGGAATCGGTGCCAAATCGGGATGTGGTGGCATGTTATTTCAGAGGTCGATGACGAACATCTGATTATAGAAGGCTGCCTTCAGAACCGCCTGCGCCGTCGTCTCCACGTCGAGCGCCTCGCGGGCCAGCCGCAGGTGTTTCTCCACCGTCGCCGGCGTCAGCTCCAGCAGGATCGCGATGTCCTGTGTCGTCTTACCGTCGCCGACCCACTGCAGCACCTCGCGCTGCCGCTTGGTCAGACGGCGCGATCCGGTATAGGGCAGGGTGAGCAGCTTGAGGTGAAAGACCCGGTTCGCCACAATGATCGCGTCACCGTGGTCCTTCCACATCGCGTCGATCTTGTCCTGATCGGTGTCGCGCGATGCGATCAGGGCAATCGCACCTCTGGTCCGCTCCGACACCGACCGGAAGCTGACGGTATAACCCGCGGTGATGTCGTGGCTGGCGTTGAAGGCCATGACCTCCAGCTGTTTGTCGCTCAATTCGCCGGACTTCGCCATATCTTCCATCCAGCGCCAGCTGCAGGCGCCGTCGTTCTCCAGCGCCCACCGCACCATCGGTGCGTTCTGCTGGTGGCCTTCCTGCGTGAAGACCTCCATGTAATCGCTTGGAAGATTTGTCAAAATCAGCCAGTCCTGCGGATCGCCCAGCGAAGAGGACGTGATGTAGCGGGTGAAGCCATAGACCAGCCGGTCAAAACCATAGGTCGCCATTTGTGCGACATGCAGCGACCATAGATCCTCGACCGTGCGCGCACCGGTCACGGCCTTGAGATGCGCCGTCAACCCGATCACGTGTCAGACCCGAGGTGATGATGCAGCGCATCCATCGCCAGCGCGTAACCGTTCACGCCGAACCCGCAAATGACACCGACAGCCGCCTTGGCAAGATAGGACCGATGCCGAAATTCCTCGCGGGCATGGATGTTTGTGACGTGAAGCTCAACCGTTGGCACCCCACAACCGATCACCGCATCCATGATCGCGATCGAGGTGTGGGTGTAGGCACCGGCATTCAATATGATCCCGTCATGCACACCGCGCGCCGCGTGGATGTGATCGACCAGCGCACCCTCGCTGTTGGACTGCGCCAGCGTGACCGACACCCCGAGCGTCTGTGCCTTATCCTTGCACAGCCTTGCCACATCATCCAGCGTCTCACGCCCGTAAATCTCCGGCTGGCGCGTACCAAGCAGGTTCAGATTGGGGCCGTTCAAGATCAGGAAAGACGTCATGCGCGCTGTCTAGCAGCTTTTGACCGTTGAATAAAATAATTTGTGTGCGTTCAGATTTATTTACATAATACTGATTATTGGCTTTTGAGGCGTGCTTGGCAGCGCGCCATCCTGAAGCGCGACATCTATTGGAAACCAATTGGTTAAAACATAGAAGAACATCTCATCTGAGCCGTGTATTCGCAACATTCTGTTCAAGATCGCCGCAGGATCGGGAACTGTCGGCGCGTAGATGCGTCCGTCAGAGAAAATATGCCCGTCAGAGAACTGGCGCGTGTCCTGAGGCGACGGCGGTTGACGATCTTTCGAAAGATCGAACGCAATTTCTGTCGATGGCGCAGGTTCGTAAAATACACCGGTTCCTTCGGATACGCCGCTCTGATGCAATCCGACAAACGCCGTTCCGCGCAGCACAAGTCGATCCACTATCCGGTTCTGTGCAATCCGCCATCGTGCGTATCGAACAAGGCTGGACGTCCGTGTAGATCGGGACCCGCAAGCTCTTCGAAGGCGCGAAACTGCGCGTGTGCGAGGAGACGATCGACCGATACATCTATTTCAAGAAGCTATGACACACCACTGACCATCGGCAGGAAAATGTCATCCCCGACCGCGCGGGCTTTGCATCGCGGGCGCGGCGTTCTACCCTTACGGCGATTTCACGCCATTCATTCGAGACTGTCTCCATGCCGCAGCACCTGCACCTGACCCGTCGTTCCTTTGGGCTCCGCCTTGGCGCGGTCGGTCTCGCCTCGATAGGCCTTGCGGGATGTTCGACCGCGCAGACCGTCGCCAGATCGTCCAGCGCCCTTCCCCCCGACCTGCAACCTGTGCCGAACGCGGGCTACGATGCCTGGGTCGCCGACTTTCTGCCCCGTGCGCGCGATCGGGGGATTTCCGACAGTATCCTGACGGCGGCATTCCGGGGCACCGGGTTCGTGCCCGGCGCGGTCACCCGTGACCGCAACCAGACGGAGTTTCGCCGCACGCTCGAAGACTACCTTTCCATCGCCGCATCCGACGAACGGATCAGCAAGGGGCGCGCCGCCTTCGCCCGGCACCAGTCGACGCTTCAGGCGATCGAGGCACGCTACGGCGTCGACAAGCGGATCGTGACGGCGATCTGGGGGCTGGAGAGCATGTTCGGCGAGCGGCGCGGTAACGTGCCGGTGGTCTCGGCGACGTCGACGCTGGCCTATGACGGACGGCGCGGGCAGTTCTTCGAGCAGCAGCTGATGGCGGCGCTGCGTATCCTGCAGAACGGCGACGTGACACCGGAGCGGATGACCGGCAGCTGGGCCGGTGCCATGGGGCACACCCAGTTCATACCGACCTCCTACCAGTCCTTCGCGGTCGATTTCACCGGCGACGGGCGACGCGATATCTGGTCGGAGGACCCGACCGATGCGCTTGCCTCGACCGCGGCTTACCTGTCACGCAACGGCTGGACGGCGGGCAACGGCTGGGGCCGCGAGGTCGACGCGAGTTATACCGGTCATATATTGCAACCGCAGCCGGGCGGGCCGCGCTTTGCCGTGACCGGCAATTTCCGGGCGATCAAACGCTATAACAACTCGGACGCCTATGCGATCGGCGTCGGCCATCTGGCCGACCGGATCGGCGGGGCCGGACCGCTGCGCACCCCCTTCCCGCCCGATGCGAACGGCCTGACCAAGGACAACCGGATCGCGCTCCAGCGCGGGCTGACGGCGGCGGGCTTCGACACCGAAGGGGCCGACGGCGTGATCGGCCCGAAAACACGTGCGGCGATCAGCGCCTATCAGGCCAGCCGTGGCCTGCCCGTGACCGGAGAGCCGTCTCTCGCCCTGCTGCAGGGGCTGTAGAACACCGACGCCGTCCGCTGCGCACTCAGTCGCCCGCGAAATTCACGTTGATCCGCCGGTCGGTCATCACTGCGATCACGGTCGCCGCGACCTCGTCGGGGGCCTGCACCTCGGCGTCGGAACCAAAGAACTGGCCCCGGGCAGCCCCGTCGATGACCTGCAATGCCGCGCCGTCAATGTCGGTGACGGCGATCCGGTCGCCGGAAAACGCGCCCGCGTCATGGGTCATCCCCGTCACGGTGATGGTCTGCACGAAGGGTGACGTGGGATCCTGACCTCCGATCTGGCCCCGCTCCGTCACGGTCATATCGAGATCGACAAGGTCGCTCGCAAAATCGAGCGTCAGCGTGCCGGTCCCTGAAAACGGCGCACGGTCGTCGCCTGTGAACTGTCCGGTAAAGGTCGCGGTTCCGGCATCCGGGAAATCGACGGCCTCCGGCGCGATGCCGAAGGCGACGTAGCGGCTTGTCGGCAGCCCCAGATCGAAGCCGGGAACCTCCTCGTCCTGGAACCAGATCGCGCCTGTGGCGTAGTCGAGCGTCGCAAACTGCGGGTAGCTGAAATCGAGCCGCGGGTCGTCCGACGTGCCGATCTCGTTTTCCAGCAGGCCAGCCGCGTTTTCGCCGTCGCTGTCGCGGAACTGGATCGTTCCATCCGCGTCGCGGATCGTCAGCGCCCGGGTTTCCCGGTCAAGCTCGGCTGTGACCGACGCAAAGCCGCGACCTGCAACAGGCACGTAGTAATACCCGACCAGCGACAAGGTGCCCGGTGTCCGTTCGGCCAGGATCGGTGGCACCGGTCGCGGTTCCATCATCTGGGACATCGTTGACGATGAACCGCCACAGCCTGCCAGTACGATGGCCGCCGAAACCGAAGCGATTGCAGGACTGTATCTCGACATGGAGCGCCTCCTGTTCAGACTGAGGATAGCAGATTTTGCCCACGCGCGCAAAACGGGGGTCATTCATGACGGATTACACGTCATGATCGTTACTAGTTCGGGCAGTCGCAGATTTACGGTGAGCGGAGAGCCACTAGTCGCCTGATTGCGCAGGCTATGACACTCAATCGCCCGCGAAATTGACCTCGTAACCCCGGTCCTCGATGTAAAGGTGGCCCTGCACGTTCACGACCACCTCGTCCGGAATCGTGACGTCGGCATCCGATCCGAAGAACTGGCCGTAGGTGCGATGGCTGTCGGACCTGCTGATGTCGCCCTGCGGGTCTCGCAGCATCACCGTTCCTCCGGAAAAATTGCTACCGTTCAACTGCATGTCCTGCACGTCGATGGTGGCGATGGACAGCGGCACCGAAGCGAGGCTCGACCGGTCGCGTTCCTCTGTCACGGTCATCAGCAGATCGACATCATCGGTCGCCAGATTGGCGCTCAACGTCCCGGTGCCCCGGATCAGGCCGATGGTCACACCCTCGAACCGGCCCTGATATTCGGCCAAACCGGATGAAGGCAGATCGGCGGCTGTGGGTGCGACGCCATAAACGATCCGCTGCCGGTGCACGGGATCGTCCCATTCGGATATTTTCACGTAATCCAGACCGGCTATCAGACTGCGGAAATCCCCGACGATCGGCACCGCGTCCTCCAGCTGTGACTGGCCCGGATTGCCGACCTCGTTGCGGATGGCGCCGTCGGCGTCCCGTCCGTCGCTGTCCTGAAACACGATGTCGCCTGCCGCGTCGCGAACCGTGATCGCACCGGTGCCGCGGTTCAGGTCGGCGGTGATCGGTGCCGGTCTGAACCCGGTCAGCGGGTCGACCTCAAAGCCGATCAGGGCCAGCGCGTCGCTGCCCGGACTGGCCAGCGGAAACGGCACCGGCGTCTGCATGTCCATGTCGTCCATCGGCCCTGACGACGATCCACCACAGGCCGCCATCAACGCGACGGCACCAGACCCACAAAAGTTACGATAGACCGGCATTTTCTTCTCCCCCAGGTATTTCCTTGACCCTAGGGGCAATCCGGTCAGTCACAAAGCGCTTTCACTATCCCAGCGCATAGCCCGCGCCACGCACCGTGCGCACGGGGTCGCTTTGCCCGCCTTCGGTCAGGACCTTGCGTAGCCGCCCCACGTGCACGTCGACGGTGCGGGTGTCGACATAGACGTCCCTGCCCCACACGCGGTCCAGCAACTGATCGCGCGACCAGACACGACCGGGCTTTTCCATGAAGGTGCTGAGCAGGCGAAACTCGGTCGGGCCCAGCTTCAGCTGCCTGTCGGCCCGGGTCACGCGGTGGGTTTCGCTGTCGAGCACGATATCGTCGTAGTTGAGCGTGAGGCCGACCGTCGCGGGCCGCACCCGACGCAACGAGGCGCGCACACGCGCCATCAGTTCGGTCACCGAATAGGGTTTGACGACGTAATCGTCGGCTCCGGTTTCCAGCCCGCGCACCTTGTCCACGTCCTCGGACCGGGCGGACAGCATGATCACGGGTATGGCGGCCGTTTCGGTCTTTACCTTCAACCTGCGGCAGACCTCGATCCCCGACAGAAGCGGCATCATCCAGTCCAGCACGATCACGTCCGGCGGGTCTTCGGCGACGCGCATCAGCGCCTCCTCGCCATCGGCGGCGCGCGTGGTGCGAAAGCCCGCGGCCTCCAGGTTATAGACCAGCATTTCGCGCTGTGCGGCCTCGTCGTCGACCACCAGAACATGCGGGATCTGTGCCATCGTGTCAGCCCGCGTCGGTCACGAATGCGGTCTTGTCACCCTTGGGGCGGCCTTCCTCGGGCATCTCGCCGGTGACCAGATAGATCACCTGCTCGGCCATGTTGGTGACCAGATCGCCCATGCGTTCCACGTTCTTGGCCATGAAATGCAGGTGCATACATGACGTGATGTTGCGCGGATCCTCCATCATGAAGGTCAGGAATTCGCGGAACAGGGCGTTGTACATCTGATCCACCTCCTGATCGCGCTGGCGCACGCTTTCGGCCAGTTCCGCATCGCCCTTGAGATAGGCGTCGAGCGTATCGCGAAGCATCGCGCGCACCTCGCGGGCCATGCGGCGCAGTGCGGCGTCCGACCCGTTGATCGGCGACATATCGACGAGCGAGCCTGTGCGTTTCGCCATGTTCTTGGCATAATCACCGATGCGTTCCAGCGATGCGGCAAGGCGCAGCACGCTCAGGATCGAGCGCAGGTCCTTGGACACAGGCGCGCGCAGCGCGATGGTGCGGGCGGCCTCCTCGTTGATCTGCACCTCGAGCGCGTCGATCACCTTGTCGCCGGCACGGACCTTGTCGGCCAGTTCCACATCGCGGTTTGCCAGCGATTCCGCGGCGTTCAGGATCGCCTCCTCGACCAGCCCGCCCATTTTCATGGCCAGGGCCTGGATCGCCTCGAGATCGCGGTCATAGGCGGATGAGATATGTTCGTTCATGGCGGTCTCCTTAGCCGATCCGACCGGAAATATAGCTTTCGGTCCGGGGGTCTTCGGGATTGGTGAAAATCTTGTCGGTCTCGCCGTATTCCACAAGGTTGCCCAGATGGAAAAAGGCGGTCCGCTGGCTCACGCGGGCGGCCTGCTGCATGGAGTGGGTGACGATGACGACCGAAAAACTCTGCCGCAACTCGTCGATCAGTTCCTCCACCTGCGCCGTGGCGATGGGGTCGAGCGCCGAGCACGGCTCGTCCATCAACAGGACTTCGGGTGCCGTGGCGATGGCCCGCGCGATGCACAGCCGCTGCTGCTGTCCACCCGACAACCCGGTGCCCGGCGCATCCAGACGGTCCTTGGCTTCGGTCCACAGGGCGGCCTTGCGCAGCGATTTCTCCACGATCTCGTCCAGTTCGGCCTTGTTGCGGGCGAGTCCGTGGATTTTCGGGCCATAGGCCACGTTGTCATAGATCGACTTGGGAAACGGGTTTGGTTTCTGGAACACCATGCCGACCTTGGCGCGCAGCTGCACCGGATCGACCTTCGGGTCATAAATGTCCTCGCCGTCGATCTTGATGTCACCCTCGACGCGGCAGATGTCGATGGTATCGTTCATCCGGTTGATCGTGCGCAGGAACGTCGACTTGCCGCAGCCCGACGGGCCGATGAAGGCCGTGACCATCTTATCGGCGATATCCACGTTCACGTCCTTGATGGCGTGATTTGCGCCATAGTAGACCTGCACGCCTTTCGCGCTGATCTTGATGTTGTCGATGGTCATGCTGCGGTCCGTTTCTGAAGTGTCATTAGTCTTGCCCCTGTCCCTACCAGCGCCGTTCGAACCTGCGGCGCAGGTAAATGGCGACCGCGTTCATGATCAGCAGGAACACCAGCAACGTGATGATCGCACCCGAGGCGCGTTCGACGAAACCCGGGTCGGCGCGCTGGGTCCAATTGAAGACCTGCACCGGCAGGGCCGTCGATGCCTCGCCGAACAGGCCCGCATCGGCGGTATAGGCCGCCGGGTATTCGCGCACGAAGGCGACCATCCCGATCAGCAGTAGCGGTGCGGTCTCGCCCAGGGCCTGCGCCAGCCCGATGATCGTGCCGGTCAGGATGCCGGGGGCGGCCAGCGGCAGCACGTGGTGAAACACCGACTGCATCTTGCTTGCCCCGATGCCAAGTGCGGCGTCCCGGATCGACGGCGGCACCGATTTCAGCGCGGCGCGGGTCGAGATGATGATCGTCGGCAGCGTCATCAGCGTCAGCACCAAGCCACCGACCAAAGGCGAGGACTGGTTGAACTGCGCGAAGTTGATGAAGATCGCCAGCCCCAGGATCCCGTAAACGATGGACGGCACTGCGGCGAGGTTCGAGATGTTCACCTCGATGATGTCGGTCCAGCGGTTCTTGGGGGCAAATTCCTCCAGGTAGATCGACGCGGCCACGCCGATGGGCAGCGCCAGCACCAGCACGACGATCATCATGTAGAGCGAACCCAGAATCGCGACGCCAAGCCCCGCCGCCTCTGGCCGCTGATCGGACGCATCAGGGGCGGTCAGGAACGCCCAGTTGAACTTGGTGTCGATCACACCCTGTTCGGCCAGCGCATCGGCGAGCATCAGCGCCTCGGGCGAGGTATTGCCGTCGAGCGCGGCACTCTCCAGCGTGACGCGGCCCTTGAAATAGCCGTCGATCCGGCCTTCCGCCAGCACGTCGATGGTCAGCGTCGTGCCGATCAGATCGGGGTTCGCCAGAACGCGGTCGCGCACCGTGGCCGATGCCTCCTTGGAAATCATGCCGCCGATGTCCTTCTCCGACATCTCCGTTTCGATCCCCAGTGCGGCCACCTGTTGCACCAGACCGGCCTGCAGGATTTTGGCATATCCCAGCGTGGTGACCTTGGACATGACGGCAGGGTCGCGCACGCCGGATTTGTCCAGCGTTTCCTCCGGCAGCGGCACGTCGAGCGTGATATAGGTTTGCTGGAACGCCGACAGGCCGGACGTCAGCACCGAGGCCAACAGCACGAACAGCGCCACCACCGCGACACAGATCGCCGACAGACCGTAGGCGCGAAAGCGACGCTCCGCAGCGTTGCGTCTGGCCGTGCGCTGATCGACCTTCAACAGGCTTTTACTGGTCATTCGTACTGCTCCCGGTATTTGCGCACGATATAAAGGGCAAAGACGTTCAGGCACAGGGTGATGACGAAAAGCGTCAACCCCAGCGCAAAGGCCACGAGCGTTTCGGGTGCGGCAAAATCCGTGTCGCCGGTCAGCTGGCTCACGATCTTGACGGTCACCGTCGTCATCGCCTCGAACGGGTTGAGCGACAGGCGCGCCGCCGCCCCTGCCCCCAGCACCACGATCATCGTCTCGCCGATGGCGCGGGAGGCGGCCAGCAGCACGGCGCCGACAATCCCGGGCAAGGCGGCGGGAATGATGACCTGCCGGATGGTTTCGGACTTGGTCGCCCCCAACCCGTAGGATCCGTCGCGCATCGCCTGCGGCACCGCGTTGATGATATCGTCCGACAGCGATGACACGAAGGGGATCAGCATGATACCCATGACAAGACCGGCGGTCATAACCGAGGACGCGCTGTCGCCGAACCCCATGGGCTGCGCAAAATAATCGCGCAGGAACGGGCCGACGGTGATCAGCGCGAACAGGCCGTAGACGATGGTCGGGATCCCCGCAAGGACCTCGATCACTGGCTTGGCGACCGACCGCATTCGGCGACCGGCATATTCCGACAGGTAGATCGCGGCGAAGAGGCCGATCGGCACCGCAAAGGCCAGCGCGATGAAACTGATGTAGAGCGTGCCCCACAACAGCGGCAGAATGCCGAGCGCGCTGTCGCCGCGGAAATTCGGCGACCATTCGGCGGAAAAGAAGAAATCGCGCCAGTCATACTGGCTGAAGAAATTGGACGTCTCGAACAGCATCGACAGCACGATGCCCACGGTCGTCAGGATCGCGATGGAGGACGCGAGGATCAGCAGCAGCTTGATCCAGGTTTCCGCACTGGTGCGCGCCCGAAACGCCGGCCCGATGCGCCAGAACGCGATGACGAAGCCCAAGGCTGCGGCGACGATCACGGCCAACGGTCCGAATGCGCTTTGCGTATCGACGCCGCTGAACCGCGCGGCCAGCATCACGCCCAGCACCACCGCGATCCCGGGAATCAGTGTCGACAACACCGCGTTCAGCCCGTGCTGGCGCGGCAGGGACGCAAGGCGCCGGATATCGCCGTCGACGGTCGCACGGGCACGGCGCGGGGCCATGACCCAAGCTGCGACGGCAAGCGCCGCCAGAACAATCAGCGATGTGGTGATGGAGAGCACGGCAGATCGTCCCCGCAGTTTATTTGTCGACTGCCCTGTAAATCACGGCGTGTCGCTTGAAAAGCGAGGGGCGCATTCGCACCCCCCGCTCTGTTCGTCGTTTGACCCCGGGCTTAGTTGCCCATCGTCGTTTCGTTGGCAACCGTGTCCTGCACCGCTGCCAAGTCTGGGTCGGACACCAGACCGTATTCGGCCAGCGGGCCGTCGGGGCCAGCCATATCATCGGACACGAAGAACTCCGCGTATTCCTTCAGGCCGGGGATCACGCCGATGTGGTCGGCCTTGATGTAGAAATACAGGGGGCGCGAAACGGGATAGTCGCCGGAGGCGATGCTCTCGGTCGTCGGCACGACACCCGACATGGTCGCGACCTGCAGCTTGTCGGTGTTGTTTTCGTAAAACGCCAGACCGAAGACGCCGATGCCGTTGGTATCCGCCTCGATCCGGGCCAGGGTTTCGGTATAGTCACCGTCGATATCCACGGACGCGCCATCGGTGCGGATCGCCATGCACTTACCCTCGGCTTCATCCTCGTCGACGCCGGCTTCCAGCATTGCGTCAAGGAAACCGCCCTCTTCGCAACCGGCCAGGATCACTTTTTCCTCGAACACCTCACGGGTGCCGTGCTTGGTGCCGGGGATGAAGGCCTGGATCGGTTGATCGGGGAACGCGGGGTTGACCTCGTTCCAGTTGGTGAAGGTATTGGCGACCAGTTCACCGTCGATGAAATGCTCGTTGGCGAGCGCCTTGTACCAGTCCTCGGGGGTGAATTCGAAACCGTTGCCGTTGATGTCGGAGGCGAAGACGATCCCGTCGTAGCCGATCCGGACTTCGATGATGTTCTCGACACCGGCTGCGGCGCAGGCTTGGATCTCGCTGTCCTTGATGGCGCGCGAGGCATTGGCCACGTCGATGGTGTTTTCGCCGACACCCTCACAAAACCGCTTGAGACCGGCGGAAGAGCCGCCGGATTCGATCACCGGCGTGGGATAGTCGAAGTTCTCGCCGAACACTTCGGCGACGATCGCGGCGTAGGGCAGCACGGTTGACGATCCCGCGACCTGCACGTTGTCGCGCGCCAGCGCGGCGGTGGTCGTCAGGGCGGTCGTTGCCAGTGCGGCAGCGGTGATTTTCATTGCGGACATTTCAGTCTCCTAGTCATTCATAACTGCGATCACGCGCGAGCCACGCCATCGCTTGCTGCTTTTTCGGCCCGGTTCGCTACGCTTTTGTGACAGGTATGTAAAAGTTTTATGACAGGACGAAAGGCGTGGTTTATTGCTAATAAATCAATACTTTGGATGATAAACGTCAAGGCAAAATTGCGACGATCTCCCGGCAGGGCACGCTATGGCAGGGCCGCGGGAAGCAGAATCGTGAAACAGGTGCCCGCGCCCAGCGTGCTTTCGACCTGAATTCGCCCGCGGTGGCGGCTCACGATATGCTTGACGATGGCCAGACCAAGGCCGGTGCCGCCCACGGCGCGGGACCGATGCGCGTCGACCCGGTAGAAGCGCTCCGTCAGCCGGGCCAGATGATGATCGGCGATGCCTTCCCCGAAATCGCGCACCGTCAGGCGCACGCCGGGGGCCTGCAACAGCGTTTCCGGCACCGGGCCGGTCAGGGTGATCTTCACACCCTCCGGCCCCGCGCCGTATTTGATCGCGTTCTCGATCAGATTGGTCAGCACCTGGCGCAACTGTGCCTCGTCACCTGGGATAGTGACGGCGGCCTCCGGCAGATGCGTGGCAAGCGGGGTTCGGGCAGCGGCGCTCAGCGGTTCCAGCCCGGCCACGACCGACGGAACAAGAGCGGACAGATCGACGGTGGTGCGCGGGCGCACCCGCTCGTCCTCCTCGACCCGGCTCAGCGACAGCAGATCGTCGACGAGCCGGCGCATCCGGTCGGCCTCCTCCGCCATGATGCCCAGAAACCGGGTCGTCGCTGCCGGATCCTCACGCGCGGGGCCTTGCAGCGTTTCGATGAAGCCCAGCAGTGCCGTCAGCGGTGTGCGCAACTCGTGGCTGACGTTGGCCACGAAATCGCGGCGCATCTTGCCGACGTCGGCGGCGGCGGACTGATCCTCGAACACCAGCACGATGTCGTTTCCGACCCCTGTTGCGGTGACCGCATAGGTCGTGTCCTGCGATCCGTCGCGCCCCAGATATCGCGCCTGCTGCCGCCTGCCGGTCCGCCGGGCGGCGTCGACCGCGTCCAGCACCGACGGCTGCCGCAGCGCCGCGATGTGATGCAGCCCGACGCGGTCACCGCCCAGCACGTCGGTCATCGCATCGTTCTGCGCCGCGATCCGGGCCTGTGCGTTGATCGCCAGCGCCGGCAAGGGCACGGCGGCCAGCAGCGCGGACAACTGCAGGTCCTGCATTGGTCAGCCCGCCGCGGCAGCCGCCGCCGTCATTTCACGGATCAGCAGGTCCGGGTCCTCGACCCCGACGGATACGCGGAAGAACCCTTCGCTGATGCCCAATGCCGCGCGCGCCTCCGGTGTCAGGCCGCGGTGGGAAGATGACGCCGGATGCGACAGCGTTGTGCCGATGTCGCCCAGCGTCGGTGCGAACGCGATCTCGGGTGCCGCGCGGGTGAAGGCGTTGGCGGCTTCACGGCCCCCTTCCAGTTCGAACGACAGCATATTGCCGCCCTGCCCGCCCAGCAGGCCCACCGCGCGGTTGTGGTCGGGATGGTCGGGCCGGGTCGGATAGATCACCCGTTTCACGCCCGTAGCCCCTGCCAGCGCATCGGCCAGCTTGCCCGCGTTTTCCTGCGCCCGGTCATAGCGCAATTCGAACGAATGCAACCCGCGTTCCGCCAGCCAGCAGTCGAACGGGCTGGGCGTCAGACCCCAGGTCACGTTTGCGTCGTTGATCGCCGTGCGGTGCGCCGGATCGCGCGCGGCGACATAACCCAGTGTGGCGTCCGAATGCCCCGCCAGCAGCTTCGTGACCGAATGCACCACGATATCCGCGCCGTGATCGAAGGGGCGGTAGCTGCGCGGCGTGGTGAACGTGTTGTCCACCACCAGCAGCACGCCTGCCTCTTTCGCCAGCGCCGCGATCCCGGCCATATCCGCCACGCGGATCGTCGGGTTCGACACCACCTCGACGAGGATCATCTTGGTCTCGGGCCGCAGCGCCGCGCGCATGGCTTCCACATCCGTGGGATCAGCCAGCGATGTCGTGATCCCCAAACGCGGCAGGTCCTGCGTCATCAGCCGCAGACTACGCCCATACAGCTGATCGCCGCCCAGCACGTGATCCCCGGCCTTCAACAGCCCCAGAAAAACCGCACCGATGGCCGACATGCCCGACCCGGTGACGATCCCATCCGTCGCCCCTTCCAGCATGTCGATCTTGCACGCCAGCACTTCGGCGTTCGGGTGGCCTTCGCGCGCGTAGGTATAGCCCGACGCATCGGCGTATTGCGCGTCCAGCGCATCCGGGTCGGGCGAGGCATAGACGACCGAAGGCTGCAGCGGCGTCACCACGGGCCGCGACACGGAGGTGGGCCAGCCGGTGCGCCGCACGAGGCTGCTGGGCGTGTCGCTCATGGCAGTTCCTTCAGATCGGCGGCGAAGCGCGCGGCGTTGTCCTGATAGTGTTTGGCCGACAACGTCAGCCCGTCGATGGCCGCCTGATCCAGCTCCCGCACGACCTTGCCCGGCGCGCCCATGACAAGCGAGCCGTCGGGTATGACCTTGCCTTCGGTTATCAGCGCCCCCGCCCCGATCAGGCAGTTCTTGCCGATCACCGCCCCGTTCAGCACCGTGGCCCCCATCCCGATCAGGGAGTTGTCGCCGATGGTGCAACCGTGCAGCATCGCCTTGTGACCGATGGTGCAGTCCGCGCCGATGGTCAGCGGAAAGCCCATGTCGGTATGCAGCACGCAGTTTTCCTGCACGTTGCTGCCCTGCCCCAGGGTGATGGTTTCGTTGTCGCCCCGGATCGTCGTGCCGAACCAGACCGAGGCGCGCGCCATGACCACCACGTCACCGATCACGTGGCATCCGGGCGCGATCCACGCCGTATCGTCCACCGTCGGGCGTTTGTCATTCAACGCATATAGCATGTCATCGCTCCTCGAATTGGGTTTGCAGCAGCCGCACATGGTCCATCAGGTCGGGTTGCTGGCTCGCGCGCAGGCGTTCGGCGTCGATGATGGTCTTCAGCCGGTCCTCTGTCGTGCCCAGATCGTCGTTGATCAGAACATAGCTGTAGCTGTCCCAGTGCGAAATCTCGTCCCAGCTTTTCTGCATCCGTTCCTCGATCACCTCCGGGCTGTCCTGCCCGCGGCTTTCCAAACGGCGGCGCAGTTCGGCCATGCTGGGTGGCAGGATGAAGATCGACAGCACATGATCGCGCAGGCTGGATTTCGATATCTGCTGAGCACCCTGCCAATCCACGTCGAAGAGCACGTCGCGGCCCGCGTCGATGGCCTCCTGCACCGGCGCCACGGGCGAGCCGTAGTAGTTGCCGAAGACTCGCGCGTGTTCCAGCATCTCACCGTCCGAGACCTGCTTCTGGAACCCCTCGACGCTGGTGAAGAAATAATCGGTCCCGTCGACCTCGCCGTCGCGCGGCGGGCGCGTGGTGGCGGATACGGAAAACCGCAGGGAATCGTCCCATCCCCGCAGGGCGCGCGCCAGCGTCGTCTTGCCCGCCCCCGACGGCGACGACAGTATGATAAGTAATCCGCGTCTCGCCATGCCTTTACTCCACGTTCTGAACCTGTTCGCGCATCCGGTCGATCACCGCCTTGAGGTCGAGGCCGATGGCCGTCAGCGCGGGTGACCCCGCCTTCGCGCACAGGGTGTTGGCCTCGCGCATGAATTCCTGCGTCAGAAAATCCAGCTTGCGCCCGACCGGGCCACCCTGCCCGAGCAGGACCCGTGCCGCCGCGACATGCGTGCGAAGGCGGTCGATCTCCTCCGTCACATCCGCCTTGACCGCGAGCAACGCCAGTTCCTGCGCGATCCGCGCCGGTTCCACCTCTGCCACGTCATCGACGACGCGCCTGAGCGCGGTCGTCAGATGGTCGCGGGCATCGTCCTGCCGGGCATCTGCGGCGGTCGCCGCTTGCGCGACGAGCGCCGCGATATCGTCCAGTTGTCCGGCCAGCGTCGCCTGCAACGCCGCACCTTCCGCCGCACGCATTTCGGCAAAGGCCGCGACCAGCGGTGCGATGTCGTCCTGCAACGTCTGCGTGAGATCATCCGCCACAGGCTGCCCACCGGCCCCGGCGATCACGCCCCGCGTCGTCAGCACGTCAGCCGCGGTCGGCTGACCCAGCGTGACCCCCATCGCGAAGGCACGCTCCTGTATGGTGTCGAGCGCCGTCAGAACCGCATCGAGCCTGCTTTCGTCCAACGCCAGGGCCGCCGCGCCCTCCTCGCGCGCCAGCCGCAGCCCGACCGTGACGTTGCCGCGCGACAGGGCCATCTTGAGCGCCTTGCGCAGCACAGGCTCTAGCGCCTCCTGCCCGTCGGGCAGCCGCACCCGGATATCGAGCCCGCGTGCGTTCACACCGCGCATGTCCCATTGCCAGGTCGCGCTGTCATGGCTGCCGCTGCGGCTGGCATAGGCGGTCATGGATGTGATCATTGCACGCTCCCGGGCTGTCGTGCGTGGACCTAATCCAAAACCCCGCGCCGGGGCAAGCCTGCGCCCGCGCCGTTAACCACTTAACGCTTTGTTAAATGCGCGCTGCCGAAAAATGTTGTAATCCTCTTAACGGGGCGCAGAGACGGAAAGAGGCTGAAAATGACGACGCAGGACGGGGCACTGGAACCGCATACACGCACGGCCCTGGGTTGTCCCAAGGCGGACGCCACGCTGGACATCGTGCAGAACTACTGGGATCAGCTGCGGCGTGGCGCGGGTGTTCCGCGGCGCGAGGATCTCGCCCCCGCCGCACTGGACCACGCCCTGCCATCCTGCTTCATCGCGGAGCGCGCGACCCACGGCGTCGCCCGGATGCGGGTCGCCGGTCAGGCGCTCAGCGACATGCTGGGTGCCGACGCGCGCGGGGTCACGCTCGGGGCGTTCATCGCGCCCGGCGGCAAGTCCGCGTTTGCCGACCTGCTGGAACAGGCGTTCACCACGCCGCGGATTCTCGAACTTGATCTGGCGCTGTCGCATCCGCTGGGACTGCCCGCCGCCCGCGCACGCATGCTGATCCTGCCGCTGCGCAGCACCGGAACGCAGGATATCCGGCTGTTCGGTGCCCTCGTGGCGGACCGTAACATACGCCTGCGCGCGCGGCGGTTCGACCTGTCGCGCCGGCCATGCGTTCAGGATCGCCCCGTGGTCGAGGATGCGTTTGCACCGCGCGTGCCACGGTCGGATCACCCGCCACTGGCACGGCGCGCAGGAGACCGCACACCGCGCCCGGCCCTGCGACTGGTGGTCGACAATACCTGAGGATCAGCCTGTACCCGCGCGCTGCACTTCGAGGGCTGGTTGAAGGTGATGCGGATTTCGCATCGGTCCACAAACGTCACCAGACCCCGAAAGCGGCGCGCCTAAGCGCCACCGGTCTCCAGCGTCGTGATCATATCGACCCGGGCCGCATGGCGCCCGCCTTCGAATGCCGCCGACAGAAACGCGTCGACAATCTCCAGCGCAAGCCCCTCACCGACCAAGCGCGCACCGATGGACAGCATGTTCGCGTCGTTGTGTTCGCGGATCAGCCGCGCCGAAACAGGTTCTGAACACACGCCGCAGCGCACGCCCGGGACCTTGTTGGCCGCCATCATGATCCCCTGCCCGGTCCCGCAGAGGATGATGCCAAAGCGGCAATCGCCCGAGGCGACCCGTTCCGCTGCGGCAGCGCCGTGCTGCGGATAGGGTGTGCTTTCGGGTGTCACGGGCCCGATATCGACAGGGGTCCAGCCTGCCGCCGCAACATGGGCGGCGATGGTCTGGCGCAACGTGATGGCCGCATGATCGCTGGCCAGGACGATACGTTTCTGCTCCGTCATGACGCGGCCTCCATCAATGCGCTTCACGACGCCGGGGTCACCTGCGGCGGCCCCGGCGCGTTCGATCAACCGGTAGGCAGGCTCAGCCCGCCTTGGCGGCACTCATCGTCTCGCGCCGCGCTTTCAGCTCCTCGGCCACCAGAAACGCCAGTTCCAGCGATTGCGAGGCATTCAGGCGCGGATCGCAGGCGGTGTGATACCGGTCCGACAAATCCTCGTCCGTCACGGCGCGCACGCCGCCGGTGCATTCGGTCACGTCCTTGCCCGTCATCTCGAAATGCACGCCGCCGGGCACGGTGCCCTCGGCCTTGTGCACGCCGAAGAACTCGCGCACCTCGCGCAGCACGCTCTCGAACGGCCGGGTCTTGTAGCCAGTGGAGGATTTGATCGTGTTGCCGTGCATCGCGTCACAGGTCCACAGCACGTTGGCACCCTCTTCCTCGACCGCCTTGATCAGCCGCGGCAGGTGATCGCCGACCTGCCCCGCACCGAAGCGTGCGATCAGCGTCAGCCGCCCGGCCTCGTTGTCGGGGTTGAGCGAGGCCATCAGCGATTTGAGGTGACCGGAGGTCATCGACGGGCCGCATTTCAGACCGATCGGGTTCTGCACGCCCTTGCAGAATTCCACATGCGCGCCGTCCGGCTGCCGCGTGCGATCGCCGATCCAGATCATGTGGCCCGATCCGGCCAGCCATTTGCCCGACGTGCTGTCCAACCGGCACAGCGCCTCTTCATACTCAAGCAGCAGAGCCTCGTGGGAGGTGTAGAATTCCACCGTCTGCAATTCGTGGTTCGTGGCCGACGTCAGCCCGGCGGCTTCCATGAAATCGAGCGTGTCGCTGATCCGTTCGGCCATCTCGCGATACTTGCCCGCCTCGTCGCCGCTGGTGAACCCCAGCGTCCACTGGTGCACCTTGTGCACGTCGGCGTAACCACCCGTCGAGAACGCGCGCAGCAGGTTCAGCGTCGCGGCGGCCTGCATATAGGCCTGCGCCATCCGCTCGGGGTCGGGCACGCGAGAGGCCTCGTCGAAGTCGAACCCGTTGATGATGTCGCCACGGTAGCTGGGCAGTTCCACGCCGCCCACAGTCTCGGTATCGGCGGACCGTGGCTTGGCCATCTGGCCCGCCATCCGGCCGACCTTCACCACCGGCACCTTGGCACCATAGGTCAGCACCATCGCCATCTGCAGCATCACCTTGAAGGTGTCGCGGATGCCGTCGGCGGAAAATTCCGCGAAACTCTCGGCGCAGTCGCCGCCCTGCAACAGGAACGCCTCGCCCCGGCTGGCAGCCGCCAGATGCGTTTTCAGACGCCGCGCCTCGCCGGCAAAGACCAGCGGCGGATACCCGGCCAGACGCGTCTCGACCGCGTTCAGCGCGGCGGCATCCGTATAGGTCGGCATCTGGACCCGTGGCTTGTTGCGCCAGTCCGTTTTTTGCCAGGTCGTCATGGTCTCGCTCCAATCATCATGTCTCTCGCGCCGCGGGTTTGGCGCTAACGGTCCGACCCTATAGCGCGCCCGCGACACAGCGCCAATGGGCAAAACGCCCGCATCCGCCATGAATCCCGTGCAATGCACCGAGATTTGGCGCTTGATCTTGTGTCGCAAAACTGCTGTGCAGGGCGGACAATCTGTTTTGCGGGCCACTCCATGTCGCATCCCGACCCCATCGTCGAAATCGCCGCACCGGCCAAGCCGCGCCGTTTCGTCTTTGTCTTGCTCGACCAGTTCACCATGCTTTGCTTTGCCTGCGCGGTCGAAAGCCTGCGTCTGGCCAACCGCACCGCCGCTGCCGATCTTTACAGCTGGACGGTGATCGGCGAGGGCGGCACCAGCGTCACCTGCTCCAACGGCACGACTTTCGCGCTGGACGACGACCTGATCGAGTTGGACCGCGACGATACCGTGATGATCTGCGGCGGCATCGACATCCAGCAGGCGACCACGAAGAAAGTGCTGAACTGGCTGCGCCGCGAGGCGCGACGTGGGGTCACCATGGCAGGCCTGTGCACCTCGGCCCATACGCTGGCCAAAGCAGGGCTTCTGGACGGCAAGAAGGCCACGATCCACTGGGAAAACCAGGACAGCTTTGTCGAGGAATTCGACGAGGTCACGCTGACCAAATCGGTCTTCGTCGTCGACGGCAACCGGATCACCACCGCCGGCGGCACCGCCTCCATCGACCTGATGCTGAAACTGATCGCCGACCACCATGGCGAGGAACTGGCCAATGCTGTGGCCGACACGCTGATCTACTCCTCGATCCGCACCGATCAGGACACCCAGCGCCTGTCGATCCCGACACGGATCGGCGTGCGCCACCCCAAGCTCAGCCGCGTGATCCAGATGATGGAACAGAACATCGAGGAACCGATCAGCCCCGCGGTGCTGGCCAAGAACGTGGGCATGTCCACCCGGCAGCTGGAACGCCTGTTCCGCCGCTATCTGTCGCGTAGCCCGAAACGCTATTACATGGAACTGCGGCTGCAAAAGGCCCGAAACCTGCTGATGCAGACGGACATGACGGTGATCAACGTCGCCCTCGCCTGCGGTTTCGCCTCACCCTCGCATTTTTCCAAATGCTACCGGTCGCACTACGACACGACGCCTTACCGCGAACGCGGCAGCCACGCGGCCCGCCTTTCGATCTGACCTCTCTCCGGCCGTTAAGCATTGGTTAACCATCCTGACGCGATACTCCGCCACGGCGTATCGCAGACAGGAGTTCCCATGCGCGCGACCACACTTGCCGTCATCGCCATGGCCGGACTGGCCGGATGCATCGGCACCGCCCCTGCGCCGATGGTGCCGGTCACGGTCACGCCGGTCTATGCCGAAACCGACGGGACCATCCGCGACCCCGGTCAGGTCCTCGCCGGGGGTGGCACGCTGACGGCGGGCGGCACCGCCACAGCCGTGATTTCGCTCGACTACGCGGCTGGCACCGCGCGCGCCACCGACAACGGCCTTGCTGTCACGGGAAACCCATCAGGCGCGCTGACGTTGAACCTCGACGGGGTTGAACAGGCATTTTCCCCCGCCGACCAGCGCACCGACAGCACCGGAACCCGCGTCGAAGGCTATGTGGTGCAGGACGATCCTGCCGGTCTTTACGTCGGTGTCTTCGGCCATACAGGCCCGATCACCGATCTGCTGGCAGGCGGCGGGCTCTATGCGCAGGCGCTCTCATTCTTTTCGTCAGAGGTCGGCGGCGGCACCGAGTCACGCTTTCTCTACGCCGTGATCGGCACCGAGACCCGGCCAGAGGTGTTCGGCGATGCCGCCATCGGTCGATATACCGGGACGTTTCGCGCCGAAACCGTGCCGACGGACTACCGCGCGTTTTCCGCGCAGCGGGTCAGGTTTCGCGGCGACGTCGCTCTGACGGTGCAGGCCGACGGAACGCTGCGCGGCCTGATGTCGAACCTCGGCGCCCAGGGGCCCGATGCGGCGGCATACAGCGCCCTGCCAGGCACGATCACGATGCGTGACGCCACGGTCGATGCCACCGGATTTGCGGGCGGGCTGATCGCGGATGACACGCTCGCAGCCGCGATCCTCGCCCCCGGTGCCGCACGGATCGGGACATATGGCGGCACATTCTATGGCCCGACCGCGCAAGAGGCGGCAGGCACCCTCGCGATCGGGGCTGCAGGGACCGAAAGCGACTTTGTCGGTGCCGGGTTCTTCGCGACCACGCGCGCACCCGGCGGCTAGCGGGCGTATCCGCCCGACCGACACCCGCGACAGCGGCGTCGCGGGCCAACGGGCCGTTTCACGGGGCAAAACAGGCGATTCCGCCCTCATATCCTGCTTCACTTTTCAAAACCGTCTGCGTAGGGTGCGCGTCAGGACAACGTTCCACTAGGGAGAAAACAATGAAGAAATTTATGTTGGCCACTGCGGCCACAGCCTTGATGACCGGCGCCGCCTTTGCGGACGGCCATGCAGAGGAAATCAAGATCGGCGTCATTCTGGGCTTCACCGGCCCGCTTGAATCGATCACGCCAGCGATGGGTGCCGGTGCGGAACTCGCCATGGCAGAAGTCACCGAATCCGGTGCGCTGATGGGCGGTGCGACCGTCACATCCGTGCGCGGCGACAGCACATGCATCGACGCCGGGGCCGCCACGACGGCAGCCGAGCGTCTGGTGACCTCCGACGGCGTGAACGCCATCATGGGTGCCGACTGTTCCGGCGTCACCGGTGCAATCCTGCAGAACGTCGCGCGTGCCAACGGGATCGTCATGGTCTCGCCATCCGCCACATCCCCCGGCCTGTCCACCGCCGAGGATGACGGCCTGTTCTTCCGCACCGCGCCGTCGGATGCGCGTCAGGGCGTGATCATCACCAACATCCTGCAGGACCGCGGTTTCAACGAGGTCGCGCTGACCTACACCAACAACGACTACGGCAAGGGTCTGGCCGATGCGTTCCAGGCTGAATTCGAAGCGGCTGGCGGCACCGTCACCATTTCGGCAGCCCACGAAGACGGCAAGGCCGATTATTCGGCTGAAGTCGGCGCACTGGCCTCCGCCGGTGGCGAAGTTCTCGTCGTCGCAGGCTACGTCGATCAGGGCGGCTCCGGCATCGTGCGCTCCGCACTGGATGCAGGCGCGTTCGACACGTTCTACTTCCCCGACGGCATGGTCGGTCAGAAGCTGAACGAGAACTTCGGCGCGGAACTCAACGGCTCCTTCGGCGCCTACCCCGGCACCGATAACGCCGGTGCTGGCACCTTCGTCGAACTCGCCGAAGCCGCTGGTTTCGACGGCACAGGTGCCTTCGCGCCCGAAAGCTATGACGCGGCGGCGCTGATCATGCTGGCGATGCAGGCGGCTGAATCCTCTGCTTCCGCCGATTTCAAGGATCACATCATGGATGTGGCCAACGCTCCCGGCACCGAGATCATGCCCGGTGAACTGGCCAAGGGTCTGGAACTGATCGCCGCTGGTGAAGACATCGACTACGTCGGTGCGTCGGCTGTTGAATTGATCGGTGCTGGTGAATCCGCCGGTAACTACCAGGAAATCGAATTCGCCGACGGCGAATACTCCACCATCGGCTACCGTTAATTCGGTTTGCCGAAAATGAAACGGCGCGGGATTTTCCCGCGCCGTTTCAACACCATAAGACACGACATTAACGTGCGAAGGGTCCGGGGAAGATGATCGTCGTCGAAAATCTGGTAAAGACCTTCGGTGGCTTTCGCGCCGTCGACGGCGCGTCGCTGTCGATTGCGGAAAATACGATCACCGGCCTGATCGGCCCCAATGGTGCCGGAAAAACAACTCTTTTCAACGTGATCGCAGGCGTTCTTCAACCGACTGCAGGCACTGTCACCATGGCGGGCGAGGATATCACCGGCTTGCCGCCGCACACGCTTTTTCACAAAGGGCTTCTGCGCACCTTTCAGATCGCACATGAATTTTCGTCGATGACCTGCCGCGAGAACTTGATGATGGTCCCCGCAGCCCAATCGGGCGAAACGCTGTGGAACACCTGGTTTGGGCGCAAACGCATCGCCGACGAGGAGCGCGCGCTCAAGGCGAAGGCCGACGAGGTGCTGGAATTCCTGACCATCGACCACCTGGCCGAACAGAAGGCCGGCGAAGTCTCGGGCGGGCAGAAAAAACTGCTCGAACTCGGGCGCACGATGATGGTCGACGCCAAGATCGTTTTCCTCGACGAGGTCGGCGCGGGCGTGAACCGCACGCTGCTCAACACCATCGGCGATGCGATCATCCGGCTCAACAAGGAGCGCGGCTATACCTTCGTCGTGATCGAGCACGACATGGATTTCATCGGCCGCCTTTGCGACCCCGTCATCTGCATGGCCGAGGGCAAGGTGCTCGCCGAGGGCACGCTGGACGAGATCAAGGCCAACGAACAGGTGATCGAGGCCTACCTTGGCACCGGTCTGAAAAACAAGGATCAGGTGCCCGCATGACGCTCTGGCTGGCCCCGGTGGTTCTGGTCATTGCGGCGACACAGGGCGCGGCACAGGCCAGCGAGGTCGCGCGCGCGACGCTCTACAACCGCGACGTCGTGTTGAACGACGACATGACCTGGGCGTTCGTCGACCCGTCCGTAACGCTGGACACTTTGACAGCGACTCCCGCCTGCACCGGCACGACCGACGAACGGGTGATGGTCTGCCCGCCCGCCGATATCTGGGGCGCACCGGACGTTCTGATCGAGCCGCAGCTGGAGGAGTTCGCCTATACTGCTGACGATGCCGCTTTCTCGCTGCTCTTGATCGCAGAGCGCGCCTATGGCCACGACGGCGACATTGCGGGCATGACCGCCGGAATGGATGCGGAAGGTTTGCTGATGCGCGTCATCGACCGTGCGCTCGGGTTGCCGACCTACGCGGCTACGGCAGTCCACGCGGACGACGTGGTGGTGATCCGCAGCAGCTATGACGACAGCCTTGCCGACTACAGGTCCGAGACTGTCGAGATATTCCTGCGGGACGAATACGTTTCGCTCGACTTCACCGCGCTTCCGGTGCAGCCCGACGGCTCTGACAGGTTAACGGATGCAGAGCGGCAGGCCCGGATCGACGCCACATTGGCCGGTGTCACCATCGACGGCGCACCCTTCACGGACTGGATCGCGGCATCAGAGGACAACGAATGACCAGCAATCCCTATCAGGACGACCGCGGCAACAACGACCGCTCGATCACCAAGGAACGCGGCGGCAGCACCAGCGATCCGCTGCGCAATCCCGGTGAGGCCAAATCCGCCCCCGGGGGCCCGTTCCTCATCGGTGACGCGATGACCGGCGGCTACGGCAAGGGGCCGGACATTCTGCACGACTGCACCATCGCCGCCGAAAAGGGCGAGATCGCGGTGATCGTCGGCCCCAACGGCGCGGGCAAGTCCACCGCGATGAAGGCCGTGTTCGGGATGCTGAACGTCAACAAGGGGTCGGTGAGGCTGGACGGCGAGGACATCACCAGCCTGACGCCGCAGCAGCGGGTCGTGAAGGGCATGGGGTTCGTGCCGCAGACCTCCAACATCTTCACGTCGATGACGGTGGAGGAAAACCTCGAAATGGGCGCCTTCATCCGCCGCGACGATTTTCGCGATACCATGGCGCAAATCTACGATCTGTTCCCGATCCTGAAGGAAAAGCGCCATCAGGCAGCCGGAGAGCTGTCGGGCGGGCAGCGTCAGCAGGTCGCCGTGGGCCGGGCGCTGATGACCAAGCCGAAGGTGCTGATGCTGGATGAACCGACCGCGGGCGTGTCACCCATCGTGATGGATGAACTTTTCGACCGCATCATCGAGGTTGCGCGTACCGGCATCCCCATCCTGATGGTGGAACAGAACGCCCGGCAGGCCCTTGAAATTGCTGATAAAGCCTATGTGCTGGTCCAGGGGCGCAATGCGCACACGGGAACGGGCAAGGAACTGCTGGCCGATGAACAGGTCCGCCGCAGCTTTCTGGGCGGATGATGCGGGTGGCGGCGATGATCCTGATGGCGGGCACGGCACAGGCCGAAACAGTGACCTGCGATCTGAGCGGGCCTTGCGCATCCTATCAGGCCTGCGGCACCACAGGGTTTTCGCTGTCCTTCACGATCGACCGCACCCAGTTCGCCCCCGCGGTGGACGCGAACGAGCCACCGCGCCGCAAGGTCACGACCGTGCGGATGCGAGGGGAGAGCTTCGAAGCCGAACCGTTCATCATCGGCGACATGCTGGGGTTCAGCCATCCCGCGCACGACGGCGCCGTCGGGATGTTCGTGATGCAGCCCGGCGGGACCGGCCGTTATACCGTGGCCCGGCACGAGATCGACATAAGCGGTGAATGCGAGGTGACACCATGATCGCCCGCATCGCCGTTGCGCTGAGCCTTTGCGCCGCACCTGTCGCAGCGCAGGATTTGATCGAGACCTGCGAGATCGCCCGCACCTGCACGTATGACGGGGCTTGCACCGCTGGCGGCGGCAGTTTCGGCATCGCCACGACCTTCGGCAGCGGCGACGACGCGAGTTACGTCTTCACATGGCGGGGCCAGACCGTCACCGACCTGCGCAATCACGACGGGCACGTCTTTACCTGGCTCACCGGGCCGGAAACCGACCGGCACAGCTTTGCCCTCTCCTACATCTACAACGGCGACATGCCCGACCCGGAGGTCGCGGAATTCCTACTGATGGAAACCCGCGTTCAGGGTCGCCTGAACGACACCATCCTGCACAGCGGCACCTGCCGCGAAAGCGAGTAAGACATGGATTTCCTCAACGCGATCGTCGCCCTGACCAATTTCGTGATCGTGCCGGGCCTCGCCTATGGCGCGCAGTTGGCCATCGGTGCGCTGGGGGTCACGCTGATCTACGGCATCCTGCGGTTTTCCAACTTCGCCCACGGCGACACCATGGCATTCGGCACCATGGCGACGATTCTTGCGACATGGGGTCTGCAATCCATGGGCGTCAGTTTCGGCCCGCTGCCCACTGCCCTGCTTGCCCTGCCCATCGGGATCGCGGCGACGGGGCTGTTGCTGCTGGGCACTGACCGCGTGGTCTATAAATTCTACCGCGACCAGAAGGCGAAACCCGTGATCCTCGTGATCGTTTCTATGGGCGTGATGTTCGTGATGAACGGCATCGTGCGTTTCATCATCGGCGTGCGCGACATCACGTTTTCGGATGGCGAACGCTTCATCATTTCCGCGCGTGATTTCAAGGAAATGACCGGCCTCGACGAGGGGCTCGCGATCAAGACCACGCAGGCGATCACCGTCGTCGTTGCCGTGATCGTGGTGGCGGTGTTGTTCTGGTTTCTCAACAAGACGCGCACCGGCAAATCCATGCGCGCCTTTTCCGACAACGAGGATCTGGCGCTGCTGTCCGGCATCAACCCCGAACGGGTTGTGATGGTGACCTGGCTGATCGTGGCGGCGCTGGCGACTGTGGCAGGCACGCTTTACGGCCTCGACAAATCCTTCAAGGCTTTCACATACTTTCAACTGCTGCTGCCGATCTTCGCCAGCGCCGTCGTCGGCGGGCTGGGCAGCCCGCTGGGGGCCATCGGCGGCGGTTTCGTCATCGCCTTTTCCGAGGTCACGATCACCTATGCGTGGAAGAAGGTGGCGGGCTACGCCCTGCCCGACAGCCTGGCCCCCGACGGTTTGGCGCAGCTTTTGTCCACCGACTACAAATTCGCGGTCAGCTTCGCGATCCTGGTGATCGTGCTGCTGATCAAGCCGACGGGCCTTTTCAAAGGACAATCCCTATGAGCGACGCCATCAAGACACCGCTTTATTTCGCGGGCATCGCCGCGCTGATCATTGGCACGGGCTATGTTCAGGGCTGGAACTCGGCGCTGCTGATCCTGAACATGGGGCTGATCTCCGCGATCATGGCGCTGGGCGTGAACCTGCAATGGGGCTTTGCCGGGCTGTTCAATATCGGGGTCATGGGTTTCGTGGCGCTGGGCGGTCTGGCATCGGTGCTGGTGTCGATGGACCCGGTGCCGGAGGCGTGGTCGGCCGGGGGCCTGATGGTGCTGCTGGGCCTCGTGCTGGCGGCGGTGACGATCGCGGGGGCCGTCTATGCGTTCAAGACCTTCACCGGGCGCAAACGCACCGTGATCCTGCTGGCGATCCTGATCGTCGGCTTTTTCGTCTTCCGCTCCGTCTTCGACGCGGGCGTGGAGGCGGTGGAGGCCGTGAACCCGGCCTCGACGGGCTATCTGGGCGGGCTGGGCCTGCCGATCATTCTCGCGTGGCCGGTGGGCGGCGTGCTGGCCGCGGGTGCGGCATGGGTCATCGGCAAGACGGCGCTTGGCTTGCGGTCGGATTATCTGGCGATCGCCACGCTGGGGATTGCAGAGATCATCATCTCGATCATGAAGAACGAAGACTGGATGGCGCGCGGCGTGAAGAACGTGATCGGCCTGCCCCGCCCCGTCCCCTACGAGGTCGATCTGCAGGCGGACCCGTCTTTCGTGGAACGCGCGGCGGGCTGGGGGCTGGATCCGGTCACGGCCTCGACCTTGTGGGTCAAACTGCTTTATGGTGGGTTGTTCGCGGTCGTCCTGATCATTCTGCTGGTGCTGGCGCAGGGCGCGCTGAAAAGCCCTTGGGGCCGCATGATGCGCGCGATCCGCGACAACGAGGTCGCGGCAGAGGCGATGGGCAAGGACGTGACCGCGCGGCACTTGCAAATCTTCATCCTGGGCTCTGCCATCTGCGGCATCGCGGGTGCGATGATGACCACGCTCGACGGGCAGTTGACGCCGGGCCAGTATCAGCCGCTGCGCTTTACCTTCCTCGTCTGGGTCATGGTGATCGTCGGCGGATCGGGCAACAACCTCGGCGCCGTGCTGGGCGGATTCCTGATCTGGTTCCTCTGGGTGCAGGTGGAACCGCTGGGCCGACTGGCGATGGATCTCATCACCTCGGGCATGGCCGATGGCAGCTTCCTCAAGGGCCATCTTCAGGATGCGGCAGCGCACATGCGCCTGTTGACCATGGGCGTGATCCTGCTGCTGGTGCTGCGGTTCAGCCCGCGTGGATTGCTGCCGGAACGATAAAGGCCGCACACGGCGGGCAATTCCGCGTGGCACCCCGCCCGGTGCCGCGCTAAAAGGCAAGGCATGACTGCACACGGATACCCGACATGGCTTTGATCTTCCGCTGGTTATTCCGCATCACCACCGGGATCATCGCACTCGCGGTGCTGGCGTTCGTGCTGGCCTACTACTTCGCCTCCCGCTCCCTGCCCGATTACGACATGCGGGCAGAGGCGGCGGGGCTTCAGGCCCCCGTCGAGATCGTGCGCGACAACGCCAACGTGCCGCATATCTTCGGCCAGTCGGACGAAGATGTGTTCTTCGCCCTCGGCTACGCCCACGCGCAGGACCGGCTGTGGCAGATGACGATGCTGCGCCGCACCGCTCAGGGCCGCCTGTCGGAACTCTTCGGCCAGCGCACCGTGCGGATCGACAGCGTGATCCGCCGGTTCGACCTGCACGGTGTCGCCCGCCGGTCCGTCGCGGCACAGGGCGACGCAGGCACCGCCGCGCTGGACGCCTATGCCGATGGCGTGAACGCCTGGCTGGCAGAGGTGAACAAGGGCGCGCTGGGGCGCGGCGCGCCGGAAATGTGGCTGTTCAACCATCCGGTCGCCCCGTGGCAGCCTGCCGACAGCCTCGCGATCATGAAACTGATGGCGCTGCAACTCTCCGGCCACCTGAGCGCGGAGGTGCTGCGCGCCCGCACATCATTGATGATCGACAACAATCCGGCGATGGACCCTGCCCGCCTGAACGACATCCTGCCGGACGATCCGACCTCCGGCATCGCCGCCCTGCCGGAATATGCGCAACTGGTCCCCGGTGTCCGTTACTATGCTGCCGTCCCGCGCAGCGCACCCGACCCGCTGTCGCCCATTCGCCCGATCCCGCTGGCCGGTGCATCCAACGCCTGGGCCGCCAGCCCGGACCGCGCCGCCGCCGGATCGACCCTGCTGGCCAACGACCCGCATCTGGGGCTGACCGCGCCGACGATCTGGTATCTGGCGCGGCTGGAACTGCAATCGGGCGGCGTGATCGGTGGCACGATCCCCGGGATACCGGTCGTGCTGACCGGGCGCAGCGCCACCCTTGGCTGGGGTTTGACGACAGCCTATGTCGACGATCAGGACGTCTATATCGAGGAGGTGAACCCCGACGACCCCGGCCAGTATCGCACACCCGACGGCTGGGCCGATTTCGAAACCCGCGAAAGCATCGTCAACATCAAGGACGCCGCCGCCATCACCCTGCAACTGCAGTGGACGGAAAACGGCCCGGTAATGCCACCCGATCAGTTCGACCTTGGTGCCGTGACTCCGCCCGGCCATGTGGCCAGCGTGGCCTGGACGGCGCTGTCGGAGGAGGACACATCCTATTCCGCCGCACTCGACGTGATGCAGGCGCGCACGGTCACCGGGGCGATCACGGCGGCAGAGGACTATATCGCCCCTGCCCAGAACATGATGCTGACCGACCGCAACCGGATCGCGATGAAAACCATCGGCGCGATCCCCGCGCGCGACCCCGCGCATCAAAGTCAGGGCCGCCTGCCCAGCCTGGGTTATCTGGCCGAAAACCGCTGGCAGGGCCGCCAGCCCTATGCCGACAACCCCAGCTTCGTCGATCCTGCGGGCGGGATTCTCGGCAATACCAACAACAAGACGGTGGACAGGGACTTTCCTGACCACGTCTCGTTCCTCTGGGGTGACACGCAGCGTATTTTCCGCTGGCAGCGCCTGATGCAGTCGCGTCAGGTGCACACCCGCGACAGCTTCATCGAGGCGCAGCAGGACACCGTCAGCTATACCGCACGGTCGCTGCTGCCGCTGATCGGCGCGGACCTGTGGTTCACCGGAGAGGCCGCGACCGAGGGCACGCCGGAGCGTCAGCGCCAGAAGGCGCTGGAACTGCTCGCCGCCTGGAACGGCGAAATGAACGAGCATCTACCCGAACCGCTGATCTATGCTGCCTGGCTGCGCGAATTGCAGGAGCGGCTGATCCGCGACGAGTTGGGCCCGCTCGCCTCCGACTTCACTCACGTGAACCCGGTGTTCATCGACCGCGTGTTCCGCAACACAGACGGGGCCGGCGCGTGGTGCGACGTGCTGCAATCGGCCCCGGTGGAAACCTGCACCGACATCTCGCGGCAGGCGCTCGACGATGCCCTGCTCTGGATCGCGGAGCATCACGGCACGGCCATCGAGGCGTTACGCTGGGGCGACGCGCATCAGGCGACGCATGATCACGCCGTCCTCGGCACTGTGCCGGTGCTCAACTGGTTCGTGAACATCCGCCAGTCGACCAGCGGCGGCGACAATACGTTGCAGCGCGGCCGCACCTCTGGCACGGGCGAGACGCCGTTTCACAACGTCCATGCCGCAGGGTATCGCGGGGTCTATGACTTTGCCGATCCCGACAGCTCGGTGTTCATTACTGCCACCGGCCAGTCCGGCCATCCGCTGTCGCGCTATTACGATAACCTCGGGGAATTGTGGCGGCGCGGCGAATATATCCCGATGTCGCTCGACCCCGCGCTGGCGCGGGCGGCTGCGGTTGGCGTGACGGTGCTGGTGCCGGAAAGTGCAGACTGATCAAAGCCTTGCAAAGCGTTCCTGCTGCAGTTTCGTCCAGAACACCTGCAAGGTATAGCCGTCGTCGTTCTGGCGTTCGTCGGTGACGATCCCCTCGTCATAAAGCCATGCGCGTTTGCGGCCGTCGGCAAAACCCAGCGTCAGCGTCTCCTCTGCCCGCGGGTCTTTCAGTTTGCCAGCCAACGCGCTCAGCAAGCGGGCCATGCCCGCGCCGGTGACGGCGGAGACGGCGTAAAGATCGTCGCGCCGTTCGGCCTGAGTCTCGACCGCCGCGCGGTCTTCGTCGGACAGCAGGTCGATCTTGTTCCAGACTTCGATCATCGGGGCGGTGTCGGCGACGCCGAGTGACGCGAGAATATCGTTCACGTCCAGCGCCTGTTCCTCGGTCTCGGCATGGCTGATGTCGCGCACGTGCACGATCAGGTCCGCATCCAGCACCTCTTCCAGCGTGGCGCGGAAGGCCGCGACAAGTTCGGTCGGCAAGTCACTGATAAAGCCCACGGTATCGGACATGATGACCTCGTCGCCCGAGGGCAGCAAGATCTTGCGCATCGTGGGATCGAGCGTGGCGAAAAGCATATCCTTGGCGAAAACCTCTGCCCCGGTAAGCCGATTGAAGAGCGTCGATTTCCCCGCGTTCGTGTAGCCCACGAGTGCGACAATCGGGAACGGCACCTTGGCCCGGCCCGCCCGGTGCAGGGTGCGGGTTTTCACGACCTTGTCGAGCTGACCCCGCAGCGCCTTCAGCTGCATGTCGATGGCGCGCCTGTCCGCCTCGATCTGCGTCTCGCCGGGGCCACCGACAAAGCCGAGCCCACCGCGCTGGCGTTCCAGGTGCGTCCAGGCGCGGACGAGCCGGGTGCGCTGGTAGGACAGATGCGCCATCTCGACCTGCAGCACACCTTCGGCGGTGCGGGCGCGGTCGCTGAAAATCTCCAAGATCAGCCCGGTCCGGTCGAGGATCTTGACGTCCCATTCCTTTTCCAGATTGCGCTGCTGCACGGGTGTCAGCGCGCCATCCATCAGGACCAGTTCGACGTCGTTGGCTTTCAGCCGGTCCTTCAGTTCCGCGATCTTGCCCTTGCCCAGCAGCTTGCCCGCGTGGCGCTTGGGCAGGCGCACGACTTCGGTTCCCACGACCTTCAAGTCAGGCAGGGCCATGGCCAGCGACACGGCTTCCGCCAGCGCCGGGTCGGCATCCCGGCGAGTCTTGTCGGTTTTGACGTCGGGGTGGATCACCCAAGCCCGCGTGACGGGCTTATCGTGTTCGAGCAATGCTACTCTTCACCTTCATAAAGGCTGATCGGCTGCGCGGGCATGATGGTCGAGATCGCGCTTTTATAGACCAGCTGGGATTGTCCGTCGCGGCGCAGCAACACGCAGAAGCTGTCGAACCACGTGATGACACCCTGCAGTTTCACACCGTTCACGAGGAAAATCGTGACCGGCACCTTCACCTTGCGGACATGGTTCAGGAATGCGTCTTGCAGGTTTGCTTTGTCGGAGGCCATGGGCAACGTCCTTCTTTTTCTTGTTTTTGGGGCCGTGTCGCGACCGATCCGGCGATCCGCACCAGTATGTGCCGCGATTCGCAGAGATTCCAGCCCCAAAAACCGCCCCGCTGCCGCTTGCGTCAATTCCGCCATATCTCGGGATTGAAGAGCGCGATGATCGCCAGCGTCTCCAGCCGCCCGAGCACCATCGCCATGGCCAGGATGAACTTTGCCAGATCGGGGATGCCGGAATAGGCGATGGGCTGTTCGGCGGCGACATCGGCCAGCGGCCCGGTAGTGGACAGCGCCGACACCGCCAGCACCATCGAGGTTTCGAACTGCACGCCTGTCAGCGACAACAGCAGCATTACACCCGCGATGGAAATCGCGAAAAGCATGAAGAATATCCACGAGATATAGGCCCCTTTGCGCCGGATCTGGCGCGCCTCGCGCCCGCCGCCGCCGATGGAGGACGGATGCACCAGGCGTTCCAGCTCGCGCTCTCCATGGCGGGCCAGCGCATAGACCCGCAGCAGTTTGACACCGCCCGCGGTCGTGGCGACCCCGCCGCCGATCAGCGCGACGCCGACAAGGATGACGCTCGCCGCGTCGAGGCCGGACCAGTCCACCGTTGTTTGCCAATATGCGGATTCGAACCCGGTCGTCGTCAAAAAGGATGTCACCGTAAAGATGGCCCCCCACAGCGCCGCAAGCTGATCCGGCAACGTATCCTCGGCGCCCGTTTCGATGCCCCAGACGAAGTGGCGTAGGAACAGCAGCATCACTGCGCCTGAAATCAGCGCCAGTGCCGTCAGGAACTCCGGATCGCGGCGCAGGCGGTTCGTGTCTTCGGCGATCATCCCCTGACTGAACGTGAGGCGTGACAGCGCGAACAGGAAGAAGCCGACGACCAGCAGCTCCCCCCAGAAGCCCGATGCCGCGTAGTAGTAACCCCCGATGGGTGTAATCCCGGATGTCGACAGCACCGCCATCGCATGGCACAGCGCCACATAGGGTGCCTCGCCCAGCAGCGTGAGGCCCAGCCACAACACGAAGGTCAGCGCAAGATAGATCGGCAGCAGATGCGCCGCATAGCGCGCCAGCCGCTCGGACGGGTCGGGAATACGCGATATCTGGTTGTTCTGGCTGCCGTCGTCCGTGCCTGCACCGGCCCCCGCCAGCGCGCGCACCTCGAACCCGCCAAGGTTCATCGGCGCAAAGATCGAAATCGCCGTGACCCAGACGAGAAAACCGCCCAGCCAGCCGACCAGCGACCGCCACAGATGCTGCGACGGGGTCAGCCGTCCCGCATTTTCATAGACGGTCGCGCCCGTGGTGGTGAAACTGGAGACCATTTCGAACCAGGCGTTCAGCATCGTGGTATTGCCCACCGCGATGTAGAACGGAATCGCAAACAGCAGCGGCAGCACGGTGAAAGCCGCCAGAAGGGCCACAAGCTGGCTGCGCGCCACGCTGCGCGGCGCATAGCCGGATGTCGCCAGCGCCAGCAGCAGGGTCAGCGTGCCGCCCAGAATCGCGCAATAGAAGAACACGCGCATGGTGTTGAAATCGCTCATCATCCAGCCGTGGAACGCCGGGACGATCATCGCCACAGCGGCCAATCCCATCAGGATCACGAAGAACGGCAGGGCCTGAATGCGCGCGCCCATCAGAAAAAGTCGATCGACACCTGCAACAGGCGCTCGACCTCGGGCACGTCCTCGGACAGGGCGAAGATCGTGATCACGTCGCCTTCGTCGATGCGGGTGTCGCCGGTCGGTTTCACGATCCTGTCGCCCTTCATCACCGCACCGATCAGCACGCCTTCGGGGAAGGACACGTCCTTGATCTTCTGGCCAGAGATCGGCGAGGTACCCAGCACCTGCGCCTCGATCACCTCGGCCTCGGCATCGCCGATGGAATAGACGTTGCGCACGCGACCATGCCGGATATGGCGCAGGATCGACGACACCGTGGTCGCGCGCGGGTTGATGTAGGCGTCGATATCCAGCGGCCCCATCAGCGGGATCAGGGTGGGGTCGTTGATCAGCGCGATGGCCATCGGGCAGCCCAGTTCCTTGGCCCGGACGGATGCCAGCAGGTTGGTCTTATCGTCGTCGGTCACCGCCAGCACGGCATCGGCGGCCGTGATCTGCGCCTCTTCCAGCAATTTGGTGTTCAGCCCGTCGCCGTGCAGCACTATGGTCCGGTCCAGCGCGTCGGCGGACTGTTCGGCAATCGTCCGATTCTTTTCGATGATCTTGACGCGCACGCGCTGGGTCTGCGCCTCGAGCGCGCGGGCCACGCCAAGGCCCACATTGCCGCCGCCGATGATGACGATGCGTTCCTGTTTGGCCTGCTGCTTGCCGAAGATTTCCAGCGTACGGCCCATGTCCTGCGTGTCGCTGAAAACATAGACCTCGTCACCCGGAAAGAGCTGATCGCCCGGGGTCGGCACGAACAGCGAATTGTCGCGCCGCACGCCCACGACGATGGCGCGGAGTGTCGAAAACAGGTCGGTCAGCTGTCGCAACGGCGTGTTGATGACCGGGCAATCCTCGCCGATGGCGATGCCCAGCAGTTGCGCGCGCCCGTCCATGAAACTTTCGGTGTCGAATGTCGCGGGGGCGGCAAGCCGCTGCAAGGCGGCCTCGGCCACTTCCTTTTCCGGGCTGATTACTACGTCGATCGGCAGATGGTCGCGGCGGTAAAGGTCGGAATAGATTGCGTCGAGGTAGCTTTGCGCGCGCAGACGGGCGATCTTGCGGCGGATATCGAAGACAGAATGCGCGACCTGACAGGTGACCATGTTCACCTCGTCGGAATGCGTGGCGGCGATGATCATGTCGGCATCCCGCGCGCCGGCGCGGTCCAGCACGTCGGGGTAGCTGGCAAACCCCGCGATGCCCTGCACGTCAAGCGTATCGGTCGCGCGGCGCACGAGTTCGGGGTCGTTGTCCACGACGGTCACGTCGTTGCGTTCGCCCGACAGGTGCTTGGCGATCTGCCAGCCCACCTGCCCCGCGCCGCAGATAATCACTTTCATGGCACGCCTCTCTGCTTACCGCTCACCGGGGATGCCAGAGCCGCCTTGCGCCGTCAATCACGCCTCGCCCTCGACGTAAGCCACGCGGCCGCCGGCTTTGTTCGTGGTGGCGACGCCCAGTGATTTCAGCTTGCGGTGCAGGGCCGAGCGTTCCATGCCCACGAACGACGCGGTACGGCTGATGTTGCCGCCGAAGCGGTTGATCTGGGTCAGCAGGTATTCGCGTTCGAAAAGCTCTCGCGCCTCGCGCAGCGGCAGCGTGGCCAGTCCGCCCGACAGCACGATCCGGCCTTCCTCGGCCGGGGATTCGTCGGCCGACGGCAGTTCCTTGGCGGTGATGTCGCTGGTGCCCTCGCCCAGGATCAGCACCCGCTCCACCACGTTCTTGAGCTGGCGGACGTTGCCGGGCCAGAGCATGGTCTGCAGCAGGGCGCGGGCATCCTCGGCCAGCGCGCGCAGCGGCAGGCCCTGCACCTTGTTGAACATGCCGATGAAATGCTCGGCCAGCAGCGGAATATCCTCGCGCCGTTCCTCAAGGCTTGGCACCGCAATCGGCACGACGTTGAGCCGGTGGAACAGTTCCTGCCGGAAACGTCCGGTCTCGATCTCGGTCGCCAGATCGCGGTTGGTCGAGGATACGACCCGCAGATCGACCTGCACCTGATCGGCACCGCCCACGCGCTGGAATTTCTGATCGACCAGCACACGCAGGATTTTCGCCTGTGTGCCAAGCGGCATTTCAGCCACCTCGTCAAAGTAGATCACGCCGCCGTTGGCCTGTTCAAGCAATCCCTTTTCGACGCCCTTGCCGTCGCTTTCGCGCCCGAACAACACCTCTTCCATCCGGTCGGGTTCGATCGACGCAGAGTTGACGGTGACGAAAGGTGCCTGCGCCCGGTTGGAATTGGCATGGATGTAGCGTGCGGCGATTTCCTTGCCCGACCCGGCAGGGCCGGTCAGCATGACGCGGCCATTGGATTTCGTGACCTTATCCAACTGCGATTTCAGCGCGCGGAACACCGCGCTGTCGCCCAGCATGTCGGCGCTCGCGGTCTCGCCACGCTTGAGTTCGACATTCTCGCGGCGCAGGCGCGAGGTTTCCATCGCGCGGCGGATCACCACCAGCAACTGGTCGATGTTGAACGGCTTTTCGATGAAGTCGTAGGCCCCCTGCTTGATCGCCGCGACCGCGATCTCGATGTTGCCGTGGCCGGAAATGATCACCACAGGGATGCCCGGATGGTCGCGCTTCACCGCTTTCAGGATGTCGATGCCATCCATATTGCTGTCTTTCAGCCAGATATCGAGGATCATCAGCGCCGGCGGCTCTTTCTCGATCTCGGCCATGCAGGCATCCGACGTGCCCGCCAGCCGCGTGGAGTAGCCCTCGTCCTTGAGAATGTCCGAGATCAGTTCGCGAATGTCGCGTTCGTCGTCGGTGATCAGAATATCGCCCATATCAGTCCCCCTTCCGGTCTCATGCCGGTATCTTGTTGGCCTGTTCGTGTGTTGCGGCCAGGGCCGCAGGCAGAACAGGCAGTGTGATGACGGCGCAGGCCCCCGCATGGGTTGCGCCATCGAAAATGTCCGCATCGGTCAGCGTCAGTGTGCCGCCGTGCTCCTCGATGATCTTCTTCACGATGGGCAGGCCCAGGCCGGTGCCCTTGTCGCGGGTCGTCACATAGGGTTCGAACAGCCGCGCGCGGTCTTCCGGCAGGCCGATCCCGTTGTCCATGATCGTGATGGTCACCTGATCGCCGTCCTGATCCATCCCGACCCTGATTTCGGGCACCAGATCTGGGACGTCGCCTTTTTCCGACTTACTTTCAATCGCTTCCCCTGCGTTCTTGATCAGGTTCGTCAGGGCTTGCGAGATCATGGTGGCGTCGACATCCGCCAGAACCGCGTGATCCGGCAGATCGGTCTTAATGGTATCCTCGGGCTGTCCGACCTCTTGCAGCGTTACCGCGTCGCGCAGCAGCATCACAAGATCGGTCTCTTTCAACTCCGGCTCCGGCATCCGGGCGAATTTGGAGAACTCGTCGACGATGCGACGCAGATCGTTCGTCTGGCGCACGATCACGTCAGTCATCTGGTCAAGCTTTTCCGCATCACCGCCCACCTGATCGCGGAACTTGCGCTTGATGCGTTCCGCGGACAGCTGGATCGGGGTCAGCGGGTTCTTGATTTCATGCGCGATCCGGCGGGCCACATCGCCCCAGGCGGCAGTGCGCTGGGCGCTGACCAGATCGGTGACATCGTCAAAGGCCACGACGTAGCCTTCCAGCGCGCCTTCGGCATTGCGGCGCGGCGACATGCGCACCAGCAGGCTTTCCTGCTTGCCGTCGCGCACGAGGTTGACCTGTTCCTGCACAACCTCGCGCCCCTCCGAGCGCATGCGCTGGAACAGCGGGTCGAACTCCGGCACAGCGACGGCTAGTGCCATGGCTGTCTGGTTCTGGTCGACCGACAGCAACCGTTCGGCGGACCGGTTCACGAAGGTCACGCGCCCTTCGGCGTCCAGCCCGACCACGCCGGATGTGACCGAGGACAGCACCGAATCGAACAGTCGCCGCCGCCGTTCCGTCGTGCGGTTGGTGGCGATCAGCTCGTCGCGCTGACCTTTCAGCTGCGTCGTCATCTGGTTGAAATAATGGCCAAGCTGCGCGATTTCGTCGTCACCGTCATCTTCGATCACACGCACGTCCAGATCGCCGGACCCGACCCGTTGCGACGCCGACACCAGCCGTCCGACCGGGCGCGACAGGCGTTCGGCGAACCACAGGCCCAACCAGATCGCGGCGAGGATCAGGATGACGGCAAAGCCCAGATAGAGCAGCCCGAACTGGAACAGCGTGCGCCCCCGCTCGCTTTCCAACTGGTCATAAAGCGCATAGGTTTCCTTGGTCTCGTCCAGCAAAGACAGGACCGTGCCGTCGACCTCTCGACTGACATAAAGATAGTGGTCGAGAAACGCATCGAGCGGAATCAGCGCGCGGAATTCGTCGTTCGCGGCATCCTCGATCACCACGATCCCGTATTCGCGCGCCTCGTCGAATTGCGCGGGCTCCGGCGGTTCATAACCGAATTCATAGGATCGCGCGCCGCGCGCGATGATCTCGCCTGCGCTGTCGATCACGAAGGCCTCTGTCAGGCCGCGTTCCACCTGATTCTGCACCGCCCCCAGCGCCTCGCGGATCTCGCCCGGGTCCATGAAAAACGTGCGCAGCCGCTCGGTGTTCAGATAGGCCGCCAGCGCCCGCCCGTCGCGCGCCAGCTCCTGCCGGTGTTCTTCCTCATAGGCCTGAGCGGTGGACAGCGATGTGCTGACCACGTTGCGCACCCGTTCGGAAAACCAGCTTTCAAGGCCAAGGTTGATCGACAGCATGGCGAAGATCGCGACCAGCACCGTCGGGATCAGCGCCAGCAGGGTGAACACGCCCGTGAGCCGCAGGTGCAGCCGCGACCCGGCCGATTTCGCCCGCCGCGCCGCGATCATCCGCGCGACACGATTGGCGACCATCGCCGCCACCGCAAGAATATAGATCAGGTCGGTCAGCAGAATAAGCCGCAACCCGTTCGAGGTGGAAGACTGATCGAGCGGGCCGAGCGCAAGATAGGTGACGACGGCCAGCACCGGGCCAAGCGTGACCAGACCCAGCGTCAGCGCGTTCTGCACATGCCGCTGACGCCGCCAGCGACTGAACCGCATAAAGTTGATGCCCAATAGGGACCGCTGCACGCGCATCGCCCTGCTTTGTGGTGGGACCCGCGCCCCACGATACCGCCGTTTTATGTGGTCCTTCCGGGGATGCACCTGCGGGGTGCGACACCGGGGCCACGCTTATGTTGCGGTTTTACATCAATTTGCGACGCCGTGTCACGCGGATATCGAGGTCGGTGATCTTCTTGCGCAGGGTATTGCGGTTAATGCCCAGCAAATCCGCGCACTTGGCCTGGTTTCCTGATGTCGCATCCAGCGCGATTTCGATCAGAGGGGCCTCGATCTCGCGCAGAATCCGGTTGTAGAGACCCGGCGGCGGCAACATGCCGCCGTGCAGATCGAAATACCGGCGCAGGTGTTTGGCCACCGATCCGGACAGCTTTTCTGCGTCGTTGCCCGCGGTCAGCGCCTCGGCGGCGGGCTGATTGCCCAGCACCGTTTCCACCTCGGCGCGGCTCACCTCCGGCTCGGTACCGGTGATGATCAGCCGCCGCACGGTGTTTTCGAGCTGGCGGACGTTGCCGGGCCAACTGTAGCTGCGCATCAGGTCGGCGGCGGCGTCCGACAGGCGGCGCACCGCCCCGTCGTCGCGCCCAGCACGCAACAGAAAATGATCGGCCAGCAGCGGGATGTCATCGACCCGCGCGCGCAGCGGCGGCACGTCCAGCGTCACACCGCCTAGCCGGTAGAACAGATCCTCGCGAAACGCGCCGCTTTCCATCAGTGCGGTGAGGTCGCCGCGGGCGGTGGCCATGATCCGGGGTGCGGTATCGCCCAGCGTGTCCAGCATCCGTACCACACGGCCCTGTGTGACATCATCCAGATCGCTGACCTCGTCGAAGATCAGCGATCCGCCCTTCGCGCGGGACAGCACGGTGCCCGGCCCGTCATGGCCCAGCAGGTCACCCGGTGCCGCGACGACGAAAGGCAGGCTGCGCCGGTCGGAAAAATCGTGGATCGCCCGCGCGATCAGAGATTTGCCTGTCCCGCTTTCGCCGGTGATCAACACGGGAAGCGGGGTGTTCATCACACGCGCCACCAGCCGGTAGAGCCCCTGCATCGCAGGCGTCCGCCCGACCAGCGGCAGATCGGCCTGCTCCTGCGCGGGTGGTGTTACGGCGGACCGTGCGACAGCACCACTGCGCCGTTTCACGTCGAGCGCGCGGGCCGCGCGTTTCATCAGGTCCGGCAAGTCGAAGGGTTTGGGCAGGTAGTCATAGGCCTCGGCCTCCGTCGCCTGGATCGCGGTCATGATCGTGTTCTGCGCGGAAATCACGATCACCGGCAGACCGGGGCGCGCGGCGGATATCCGGGGCAGCTGGTCCAGCCCGTTTCCGTCGGGCATCATCACGTCCGAGATCACAAGATCGCCCTTGCCTTCCTCGACCCAGCGCATCAGCGTCACCAGTGACGAGGTCGCATGCACCTTGCAGCCCGCCCGCGTCAGCGCCTGCGTCAGAACCGTGCGGATCGTGCGGTCGTCATCCGCGACCAGAACCGTGCCATCCATAGGTCAGTCTCCTGTTTCGTCTTGGGTCTGCGGGGCGAGCGGCAGCGACAGGCGAAACACGCAGCGCCCCGGCACCGAATCCACCGATATCCAGGCCCCCATGTCGTGAATCAACTTGGACACAAGCGCCAGGCCCAGCCCTGTGCCGTTGTCGCGCCCCGAAATGAAAGGTTCGAAAACATCTGCCGCGATCTCCGGCGGCAGGCCGGGACCGTCGTCGATGATTTCGATCTGCAGCGGCAGACGGGCCTGGCTGCCGTCCGCGCGCGCAACCCGCAGCGACGGGTCGTAGAAGGTGCGCAGGCGCAGGCTGCCGCCGTCGCCCCCCGCCTCTGCCGCGTTCTTGATCAGGTTCAGCACCACCTGCAAAAGCTGGTCGCCATCGGCAAGTGCGTGGGGCAGCGACGGGTCGTAATCCTCGATCATCAGCATATGCGCGGCAAAGCCCACCGCCGCCGACTGCCGCGCGCGGTCCAACACATCGTGGATGTTGATGGCGCGCAGATCGGGCGGGCGCAGGTTGCCGAATTGCTCGACCTGTTCCAGCAGCTTCACGATGCGCCGGCTTTCCTCGACGATCAGGTCGGTCATCTCCTGATCCTCCGCCGACAGGTTCATCGACAGCAGCTGTGCCGCCCCGGTGATCCCCGCCAGCGGGTTCTTGATTTCATGGGCCAGCATCTCGGCCATGCCGATGGCGGATTTGGCCGCCTTGCCGGAGTTCTGGTTCTGCACCATGCGGCTTGCGATCTCGCGCGGGGAAATCATCATCAGCATGACATCCTGCGCACCCTGCAGCGGCGCGATCTGGATGTTGCACTGCATCGGTGCACGCATCCCCGACCCCACATCCACATCGTTGACGAACAGCGAGGTCCGGTTGCGGCGTGCCCGCGCGAACGCCTGTTCCAGCGGCGCGTCTATCATCACCTTGTCCCAGACGCTCGCCCCGACCATCGCCTTGCCCGACAGGTTCAGAAACGCTTCCGCCGACGGGTTGGTGTCGATGATGCAATCCGCCGCATCCAGCATCAGCGCGGGCACGGGCAGCGACGGCCAGAGGGCGGTATCAGCGATCATGCCGCCGCCTGCCCGTGGTCGCTCAGCGCATCCTGCAATAGGGCAAGCACGACCGTCGGATCAGTGGCCGTCAGGACCTCGCGGCGCAGCGCGGTGGGCGTTCGCGCATCGTCCATATACCAGCCCAGATGCTTGCGCGCGACGCGGTGGCCCAGCGTGTGCCCGTAAAAGGACAGCATCGCCTCGTAGTGACCGGCAACCAGGACGACCAGCGCCTGTCCTTCGGGTGCCTGCGGCCCCTGACCACCCTGCAAAGCCGCGGCCACCTGCGCCAGCCGCCACGGCCGCCCTTGGGCGCCGCGCCCGATCATCACGCCGTCCGCGCCTGACAGGGCCAGGGCCTGCCCGGCGGTCGCGGCATCCACGATATCGCCATTTGCGATTACCGGGATGTCGACAACATCGCGGATCGCGGCGATGGCGGCCCAATCTGCTCTGCCCTTGTAGAACTGGCATCGGGTGCGGCCGTGGATCGTGACCATCCGCACGCCTGCCTCCTGCGCCCGCCGCGCCACATCGGCGGCATTCAGGCAGTCGTGGTCCCAGCCCAGCCGGGTCTTCAGCGTCACCGGAACATCGACCGCCGCGACCACCGCCTCGATCAGCGAGAGCGCATGATCGGGGTCGCGCAGCAGGGCGGAGCCGGAGTAGCCATTCGTCACCTTCTTGGCGGGGCAGCCCATGTTGATGTCGATCACGGCGGCACCGTTGTCCGCCACCATGCGCGCCGCCTCACCCATCCAGTAGGCATCGCGCCCGGCGATCTGCACGGCGGTGCGGCTCTGGTCGTACCCAAGCTCCGCACGTTCGCGCACGCCCGGCTTGGCCTGCACCATCTCCTGGCTCGCGACCATCTCGCTCACCACCCAGGAGGCCCCGAAGGACGCGACAAGCTGCCGGAACGGCAGGTCAGTGATGCCCGCCAGCGGGGCCAGCGCCACGGCCGGGCCATCTTTACAGGCATCGAAGGGCAGCGGTTTGGACAAGTCAGTCACTTTCAGCGGTTTACGATGCCCCTGCGCTTACAGGAATTCCGACCGTGCCTCAAAGGAGAACCGGCGTGATTTTAGGCATGATTTCGTATTTGATGAAAAATTAGGCAGTGGGGCTGGCCGAAATCCGAATTGCACCGGCGCGGCACGGCGCTTAGACCGATACGGGAACTCAGATCAGGCTTTTCGATGCGTATCGCCACAATCATCGTCGCCGCCGGGCGCGGCACCCGCGCAGGCGGTGCCGTGCCCAAACAATGGCAACCGCTGGGCCACGCGCGCGTGATCGACCACAGCATCGCCGCGTTTCAGGTGCTCGGCCCGGTCGTCGTCGTCCTGCACCCCGACGATCTGCATCGCGCCGACAGTCTGCCACCGGGTGACCTGCGGGTCGTCGCAGGCGGTGCGACCCGCGATGCATCCGTGCGGGCGGGGCTTGCGGCCTTGGCGGCCGATGCACCCGACCGCGTGCTGATCCACGACGCCGCCCGCCCGCTGGTCAGTCCCGAGGTGATCGCGCGGGTGCTGGCCGCGCTGGACACGCACCGGGCCGCAGCACCGGCATTACCCGTGACCGACGCCCTCTGGACCGGAGCCGACGATCTCGTCACCGGCACGCAGGACCGCGAGGGCCTTTATCGCGCGCAGACGCCGCAGGGGTTCGACTATGCCACGATCGCGTCGGCCCACGCCGCCCACGACGGCCCTGCTGCCGATGATGTCGCCGTGGCCCGCGACGCCGGGATCACGGTTGCGATCGTGGACGGTGACGCCGATAACCTGAAGATCACCGGGCCGGACGATCTGGCCCGCGCCGCACGCATCATGGGACGGAACAAGATGGATATCAGGCTTGGCAACGGCTTCGACGTGCACCGCTTCGGTCCCGGAGATCACGTCTGGCTTTGCGGCGTGCGCATCCCGCACGGGCGCGGGCTGCAGGGCCATTCGGATGCCGATGTGGGGATGCACGCGGTGACCGACGCGATCTACGGCGCGCTTGGTCAAGGCGACATCGGCCAGCACTTCCCGCCCTCCGATCCGCAGTGGAAAGGGGCCGCCAGCCATATCTTTCTGGCCCACGCCTGCGCGCTGGCCCGCGACGCCGGTTTCACCATCAGTAATATCGACTGCACGTTGATCTGCGAGCACCCGAAGATCGGCCCACATGCCTCTGATATGAAATCGAAAATGGGCGAATTGATGGGACTGGACCCGGACCGGGTCAGCGTAAAGGCAACGACGTCCGAACAACTCGGCTTTACCGGGCGCGGCGAAGGAATCGCGGCGCTGGCGACTGTGACTCTGGTGAAGCCATGACGCATCTGATCGCCACATTCTTCTATGTCGGCCATCTGCGCCCCGCGCCCGGCACATGGGGGTCGCTGGCCGCCCTGCCCGTGGCCTACGTCATCGCATTGCTCGGCGGGGTCTGGTTTTTGCTGGCCGCGACAGTGCTGGTCTTTGCGCTGGGGTATTGGGCGACGGTGGAGGAAACTCGTGGCAAGGCGAACCACGACCCGTCCGAAATCGTGATCGACGAGGTCGCGGGACAATGGGTGGCGGTGTTGCCGGTCGTCTATGGCGCGGCCATGGTGAACGCGAGCCTGCTCAGCCTCTGGCCCGGCTGGATCGCGGCGTTCGTCCTGTTCCGCCTGTTCGACATTACCAAACCCTGGCTGGTCGGCTGGGCCGACCGGCGCGACGACGCGCTGGGTGTGATGCTGGACGACGTCATCGCGGGTGTTTTCGCCGCCATCGGTGTCGTGGTTCTGGCCTTCATCGCCCATGGCGCGATGCGAGCGTTGTTGTGAGCCTCGCGGCTGATCTGATCGCCGCCTGCAGCGCGCGCGGTGTGATGATCGCCACCGCCGAAAGCTGCACCGGCGGGCTGATCGCCGCTGCACTGACGGACGTGCCGGGCAGTTCCGCCGTGGTTGATCGTGGCTTCGTGACATATTCCAACGCGGCAAAGGCGCAGATGTTGGGCGTTGATCCGGCACTGATCGAAAGCCACGGCGCGGTGTCCGAAAAGGTCGCACACGCCATGGCTGCGGGCGCGCTGGGCGGGTCCGATGCGCAAATCGCCATCGCCGTCACGGGCATCGCCGGCCCCGGCGGCACGGCGGCCAAGCCCGAGGGCATGGTATGTTTCGGGCTGGCGACAGCGCAAGGCGTCCGGACCGAAACCGAGCAATTCGGCGCGCTGGGCCGCGATCAGGTCAGGCAAGCCACGGTCGCCCACGCACTGCAACTCATGCTGCAAACGGTGGACTCACTTTCGCCCGAAAATTAGGCGTAACCCCTTCCATCCGCCCAGTTTAGCGGCAAGGCAGGTATCGCCCGCGTTTTCATCGCCCGCGTCGGCGCTTGCCACTTTTCTGTGCGCGCAATTTGCTGTCCCTGCCCCGCAACGCAACCAAACGACAAAGATCGGAGAGACCCATGAACGGAGCGGATACCGCATGGATCATCGTGGCGACGGCACTCGTGCTGTTCATGACATTGCCAGGGCTGGCGCTGTTCTACGGCGGGCTGGTGCGCGCGCGCAACGTGCTGAGCGTGTTCATGCACTGCTACGCCATCGCCTGCCTGATGAGCGTGCTCTGGTTCGCCTTCGGCTATTCCATCGCCTTCGGCGAGGCGAACAGTTATTGGGGCGGGCTGGACAAGATGTTCCTCAACGGCGTGACCGTCGACAGCCTGTCAGGCACCCTGCCCGAGGTGCTGTTTTTCGCCTTCCAGATGACCTTCGCGATCATCACGCCCGCGCTGATCGTCGGCGCCTATGTGGAGCGGATCGGTTTCGGTTTCGTGCTGCTGTTCTCCAGCCTCTGGATGCTGCTGTGCTACGCGCCTGTCGTGCATTGGGTCTGGGGCGGCGGGTTGCTGGCGGACGGCACGCTTTTCGCAGAGCCCGTGATGGATTTCGCGGGCGGCATCGTGGTGCATGAAACCGCGGGTCTGGCGGCTTTGATTCTGGCCGTGTTCCTTGGCGCGCGCCGCGAAAAGACCAAGCCGCCGCACAATCCCGGCATGGTGATGATCGGAGCGGCGATGCTCTGGGTCGGCTGGTTCGGCTTCAACGGTGGTTCGCAACTGGCCGCAGACGGCGGAGCCGCGATGGCGCTGACCGTCACGCATCTGTCGGCGGCCGCCGCGTCGCTGACCTGGGCGCTGTGGGAGAAGATCAAGTTCGGGCGCGCGTCGCTCGTCGGCATGGTGACGGGCACGATTGCAGGGCTGGCCTCCATCACACCCGCCTCCGGTTTCGTGGGGCCGGTGCAGGCGCTGATCATCGGGGCCGTCGCGGGCATCCTGTGTCAGGAAGCGGTGAACCTGATCCGCAACAAGGCAAAGGTCGACGATACGCTCGACGTCTTCGCCGTGCACGGTGTCGGCGGCATCTTCGGCACCGTGATGATCGCGGCCTTCGGGCTGGGATCATGGGCGGCGCAGCTTGGGTCGCTGGTCGTCGTCGGTGTCTATACGACCGTCGTGACCGTGGTGCTGATCTACATCTGCAAGGCCGTCACGAGCCTGCGCGTGGATCACGAGACAGAAGTGAACGGCCTCGACCTTGCGGTACATGGTGAGCGCGCCTACGACATGACGAGCTAGGGTTACTTGACCGTGAATTTGAAGGCGGGTCGCGGTGCGGCCCGCCTTTTTTATGCGCTGAATTGGTCTGTGAACGCTCCGACATCCCGCCGCCGCATCGCTGTCCAGAGGTTGCCGGAGGTTTCGTGACCGACAAGACTGTCGACCTTGCGGCGCAGTTTCTCGGCGATCGCTTGCGGGTCGACCGGGGCGGCCAGATCATGCGCCGCTTCCTGCACACCGCCCGCTGTCGTCACACGGACGCGTGCCTGCGTTTCGCTCAGCGTGTCGTCGGCCACGACGAACACCCGTTCGCGCAAATCGACCAATCGCGCATCGCGCGCCGTCGCATCGCTGAACGATGCAATCGCGCCGGTATCGACACCCGCCACCGCCATGGCCGCCGTGTGACGAAAGGAAAACTTGCAGCTCAGCCCGGTATCGGGTGCAGGCTGGTTGCAGACGCTCATCCAGCGCGGGTGGGTCGCCACGTCGATCCGGGTCATGTCGCCCGACAGGTCCAGCGTCGCCAGCGCCTCCAGCATTGCGTGCAAGCCGTGGCAGCAGGCGTGGAACTTGTGGCTGATCGTGGCGATCCGCCAGTCCTGCCCCATGCCGTCAAAGGCATCCATATCCGCCGCACCGTGATGCGTAGCGGCAAACGCCGTCATGGCGACGGGCGCGGAGATCATGCCCGCCTGCGCCCAGATTGCGGCCTCCACCCCCGTGCGTGCGGCCAGGCCTGCGTTCAGCGGCTTGCCCATGGTGCCGAACTGCACCTTCAGCCCCGACGCCATCGTCGTGCAGAGGCCGAGCGCCTGCACCAGTTGCACCTCTGACAGCCCCAGCAGCCGCCCGGCGGCCAGCGTCGCGCCGAAAGCTCCCGCCGTCGCAGTTTGATGGAACCCGATCTGGTAGTGATCGCGCCCCAGCCACACGCCGGTACGGATCGACGCCTCGATCCCGATCAGGGCGGCGTCGCGCAGCGCACGCCAGTCGTGGCCGGCCGCCAGCGCAAAGACCGCTGGCAAAACCGCCACCGAAGGATGCCCGATATGGGCGAAATGGGTGTCGTCATAATCCAGCGCGTGCGACAGCGTGCCGTTGATCAGGGCGGCCTGAGCGGGCGTGGCGGTGCCGCCGCCGAACAACGGAACCTCACCGCCCTGCCCCTGTGCGGCGACCCAATCGCGGAATTCACCGTGCCGTGCGCCCGCAATCCCGCAGGCCGCCCAGTCGAAGATACAGAGATCGGTGATGACCCGCGCCGCATCGTCGGTGACGGGCGTGAGGGCGAAGCCCGCAAGCGATCGCGCCGGATCAACCATAAAGGTCCGCCGCGCGCTTTTCGAAGCTGCGCACCACACGCGTCATCGCCTCGTTGAAGAACAACCCTGCCGCACCTTGCAACAACCGGTTCTTGAATTCGAAATCGACGGCGAAGGACACTTCGCTCCCGTCTTCGACATCGCGAAATTTCCACGTGCTTTCCAGATGTTTGAACGGACCGTCGATATAGGCGGTGTCGATCTGTTTCCTTTCGGGCCAGAGCGTCACCTTGCTGCCGAACTTTTCGCGGAACACTTTGAAGGAAATGACCAGATCGGCCAGCATCACCGTATGATCGCCCCGGTCGTCGGTGCTGCGGATCCGCGCGGCGGCGGTCCAGGGCAGGAATTCGGGGTAGGATGCCACATCGGCCACGAGGGCATACATCTGATCGGCCGTATACGGCAAGCGTTTCGTTTCGGAATGGGCAGGCATCGCAGGCTTTCGGGTGGTGACTTCCTGACATCATGTCGTAGGTTGGCGGCGAATTTGCAACCCACATGAACCGTCCGGGGACCACATGCCGCATAAACCCTATGTCATCGACCAGATGATCAGCGCCAAATCCATCGCCGCCAAGATCGAGGATCTGGCGACCCGGATCGAGGTGGATTTCAAAGGCACCGACAAGCTGATCGTCGTGGGTCTCCTGCGCGGGTCCTTCGTGTTCATCGCCGATCTGGTGCGCGAGCTGGACCTGCCGGTCGAGGTCGATTTCCTCGAAGCCTCCAGCTATGGCGACGCGATGGAAAGCAGCCGCGAGGTGCGGATTTTCAAGGATTTGCGCGGCACCATCGAAAACCGCGACGTGCTGATCGTGGAGGATATCATCGACACCGGCCACACGCTGGCGCATGTCGCCGAATTCCTGCAATCCAAACACCCGGCAAAACTGCGCTCCATCGCCCTGCTGGACAAACCGGCGCGGCGCGAGGTCGATTACAAGCCCGACTACACCGGCTTTGAAATCCCCGACGAATTCGTCGTGGGTTACGGGATCGACTTCGCGCAGCGCAACCGCAACCTGCCCTACATCGGCAAGGTGCGGTTTACCGAGGACTGACCCCTAGAGCGACGCCGACAATTCCTCGGCCGCGGTCTTGTCGGCAACTGTCAATGCATCGTCCAGCCTGTCGCAGACCACTGTGGCGGTGTTGTAGAAATCCGGGTCACCGTCGATATCCAGTTCCGCCCGCGCGAGGATGCAATAGGCATAGGCGGTCACGTCGTCCTGATGCGGGTTGGCATAGGCTGGGTCGCCGTGCACCGTCACAAGATCGGCCAGCGCGCGGTGATTGCCGCCGGACCAGGCCGCAAGAAGGTTGGTGCGCGCGGCGACGATATCTTGATCGGTGCCCGCGCCATAAAGCTGGGCGTAGCCTACGTTGTAAGGCGCATCGTAGGTGTCCCCCTCGGCCAGCCCTTGCGCGTAAAGCCGGAACGCCTTTTCCTTGTCGACCGGCTCTCCCCTGCCGAAAAACGCCAGATCACCCTGCCGCAGAATGCCGCGCGGATCGCCCAGCTCGTGGGCGCGCATGAAATACCCGCGCGCGCGGTCATAGTCCGTGACACCGGTGTCACCGTATTCATAGATATCGCCCAGCACCATCAGCGACAGGGTGTCGTCCAGCGACGCGCCCGCCAGTGCGATCTCTTCGCCCCGTTCCGGGTCGGCCGGGCCGCCAAAGCCCAGGACAAGCGACCGCGCGAGGAAGCCATGCGCCTTCACGTGTCCCAGTTCGACCGCGCGGGCGAAATAGGCGTCCGCCGCGACATCGTCCATCTCTGCCCCTTCGCCGTAGGTCAGCATGTAGCCCGCGGCATAGTTCGCATCGCGGTCGTCGCCTGCAGCCGCGCGCCGGTAAAGCGCCAGCGCCTTGGCGTCGTCGGTCGGTTCACCGATCCCGAGGTAGGCCGCTTCCGCCGCCTGAAACAGGATCGACGGGCTTTCGGGGTGCGCCGCAAGCCCCTCGGCGATCAGCGCCTGCGCGGCTTCCGGGTCTTTCACGGCATCGTCGCCGAACAGGCGGAGCTTGATCAATTCGGCATAGGCCGGCGCATAGCCCGCATCGACGGCCATGTCGAAGGCTGCGATCGCGGCTTCTACATCCTTCGGCTGACTGGGGTGATCTTCCAGATAGGCAAGCCCGCGGTTGAACATCGCCCGGTCCAGCCCCTGTGCGATCGCCGCGTCGTAATAGGCGAGACCGGCCTCCAGATCGTAGCCAGCGTAATCCTGCTCGGTCAGGGCCACACCCATCAGGTTCTGTGCCACGGGGTTGCCCGCCACGGCCAGCGGTTCCGCAAGAGCGACCACCGTGTCGAAGTCACCGTCCCAGAATGCCTCCCGCGCGTCCTGCGCCGCGGCATAGGCGGCCACGAAAGGACCGTCGACGGGGGTGTCGCGGGCCTCCGCCAACCCGGCGTGCGGCAGCGAAAGCGCGACGCAAAACGCCGCCGTGGCCATCAAATTGCGCATGAAAAACTCCTCGAACATTAGAATCCAGTTGAATAGCGGCAGGCTAGTCGCCAGTTTCCATCCTGTCGAGGACAGGTATTCCACCATGCATTTCCACTGGCTCATCCGCGCAAAACGCTGGGCGCAGCACCCGCCCTCCGCCAAGAAAGTCTATCTGGTGCTTGGCATCGTCGCGGTGTGCCTGGTACTCGCGGGGGCCGAATACCTGTTCGGTCCGTTTTTCGACGATGACATCCTGCGGATGAACCGGCGCGGACCGGGGTTCTGACGCCACTGCGCGCGCTTAAAATGTTACAACAATTGTGATCTCGCAGTGGCGCGATCCGCGTTAGGCTGGCTGCACAAGGCCAAACCAACACAACGCGGAGAGCCATATCATGACACGCACAGGTTTCCTGACACCCGCCATCCTTATCGCCGCCATCGGCACCGCCGTCGTGGCGGGCAGCCACGCCGATCCGGCGGTCGAGGGCGCAATGAAGGCGCGACAGTCCCACATGCAGCTTTATTCCTTCAACCTCGGCGTGATCGGCCCGATGGCCGAAGGCAAGACAGAGTATGACGCCGCCGCCGCCAAGGCCGCCGCCAACAACCTCGCCGCTGTCGCCAATCTCGACCAGAGCGGCTACTGGCTCGACGGCACCGACAGCAGCGTCGAGGGCAGCCGCGCCAAGCCCGAAGTCTTCAGCGATGCCGCGGGCTTTCAGGAAAAGACCGATGCGCTCGCCATGGCCGCGACCGATCTGGCCGCTGTCGCGGGTGACGGTCTGGACGCGATGAAGGCCGCACTCGGCCCCGTGGGCGGCGCCTGCGGCGACTGTCACCGCGCCTACCGCGAACGGGCCAACTGATGTGGCGGCTGCTGCGCTGGGCCGTCGTTCTTGGCGTGCTCGGTGCGGTTGCCGTGCTCTTCCTGACCCGCCCGCAGCCCCTTGCCGACACGGCGCTCGACGGGCTGACCGGCGATCCGGTCACGGGTGAAATCACCTTTGCCGCCGCCGGCTGCGCCTCCTGCCACATGGCACCCGAAGGTGACGCACAGGTGTTGGCGGGCGGCAAGCGTTTTGCCTCGCCCTTCGGCACTTTCATCGCGCCCAATATCTCTGCCGATCCGGACCACGGCGTCGGTGCGTGGTCCGATCTGGAACTGGCCAGCGCGATCACACGCGGCGTGGGTCGCGACGGCGCGCATCTGTTCCCGGCCTTCCCCTATGCCGCCTACAACAAGGCGCAGATGCAGGACGTGGCCGACATCATCGCCCACCTGCGCACCCTGCCCGCCGATCCGACCCCCAGCCAGCTGCACGAGGTGAGCTTTCCCTTCAACATCCGCGCCGGTGTCGGCGTCTGGAAGGCGCTCTACCTGACCGAAGACTGGGCACTGACAGAGGCCGCCACGCCGCAGATCGAACGCGGCCGCTATCTGGCAGAGGCGCTCGGGCATTGTGGCGAATGCCATACCCCGCGCGACGCACTGGGCGGGCTGGACCGCGTTAACTGGCTGGCCGGGGCCGCACATCCCGCGGGTGAAGGGCGCATCCCCAACATCACCCCCGGCGGGCTGGACTGGGCCGAGGAAAACATCGCCAGCTACCTGTCCTCCGGCTTCACGCCCGAATACGACAGCGCGGGCGGCGAGATGGCAGAGGTGATCCTGAACACCGCGCAACTGTCCGACGACGACCGCGCGGCGATCGCCGCCTACCTCAAGGCCGTGCCGGCGGTGCAATAGGCGCGGCGCCTCCCCGATTGTCAAACTGAACCGAACGGTTTAGATTTTCGGTGGGAGGACATCATGCCACGCAACATCCTGATCGTGGGCGCAGGCCCGACCGGGCTGACCGCCGCAGTGGAACTTGCGCGGCAAGGGACCGTGCCGACGATTATCGACAAGCGCGACGGCCCTTCAACCCTCAGCCGCGCCGTCGGCATCCTGACCCGCTCGATGGAGATCCTGGCTCCGTCCGGCGCGGCGGACGCGATCAGGGCGGAGGCGATCCTGTTCGACGGCATCGCGTTTCATCGCGGCACGAGGCGGATCGCCGAATTTCCGCTGAATTTCGACGCCGAAACCAGGCTTTATGGTCTGCCGCAGGACCGCACCGAACATCACCTGACAGAGGCCTTCGCGCGTTACGGCGGCAAAATCCACTATGGCGCGCCGCTCGAAGACCTGTCGCAGGATGTAAGCGGCGTCACAGCCGTCATCGGCGGCACATCGCAGCGGTTCGACTTGGTCCTGGGCGCGGACGGGGTGCACAGCACCGTGCGCGCGCAACTTGGCCTCGCGTTTCCCGGCATCGACCTGCCCGGCGTTTGGTCCATCGCGGATGTGGAAAGCACCGATTGGCCCGACCCGACGCTGTTCCACGGCTTTCTACTGCCGGATGGCGAAGTCGTCGTCGTGGTTCCGCTGGCCCCCGGCCGGTTCCGCGTGATCGGTAGCGGGGCCGATGCGCTGGCGATGCTGCCGGTGCCGATGCCGGTGAAGGTCCAGCGCCGCAGCGGCACATTTCAGATTTCGGTCAGGCAAGTCACGGACTACAGCGTCGGGCGCGTCTATCTGGCCGGTGACGCGGCGCATTGCCATTCACCGGCGGGCGGGCGCGGCATGAACCTTGGTATCGCCGACGCCGACGCCTTTTCGCAGGGCTTGGTGAAAGATGATCTGTCCGGCTATGCCGCCGCGCGCCACGCCGCCGGGCGGCATGTGATTGCATTCTCGGAACGGGGTCGCAGAATGATGCAGGCCAGCAATCCGGTGGTGCGTGCAACAATCCCTGTCGTCATGCGCACGGTCGCCGCGATCCCGCCCCTGCGCCGTGCCGCGATGCGCTATTTCGTCAGCGGTTAATCGGTTCAGCCATTGCCCAGCTTTTTCAGCCGCGCCGCACGCAGGCGCGCGAAATCGTCCCCCGCGTGGTAGGACGACCGCGTGAGCGGCGAGGCGGAGACCATCAGGAACCCCTTGCCATAGGCTGCCTTCTCGTAGGAGGCGAACTCCTCGGGCGTCACGAACCGATCGACCGCGTGGTGCTTGGGCGTCGGTTGCAGGTATTGTCCGATGGTCAAAAAGTCGATGTCGGCAGCGCGCATGTCCTCCATCACCTGGATGACGGCCTGACGATCCTCGCCAAGACCCACCATGATGCCCGACTTGGTGAACATCGCCGGATCAAGTTCCTTCACGCGTTGCAACAGGCGCAGCGAATGAAAATATCGCGCACCGGGCCGCACCTCTGGATACAAGCCGGGCACGGTTTCAAGGTTGTGGTTGAATACGTCTGGCTTTGCATCAACAACGACCTGCAACACACTGTCATCGCAGCGAATAAAGTCCGGCGTCAAAATCTCGATCGTGGTGCCGGGCGACTGGCGACGCACGGCGCGGATCGTCTGCGCGAAATGTTCCGCCCCGCCGTCCTCCACATCGTCGCGGTCGACCGAGGTGATCACGACATGGTTCAGCCCGAGTTTCTTCACCGCATCGGCCACGCGCCCCGGTTCGAACACGTCGAGCGCCTCGGGCGGCTTGCCGGTCGCGATGTTGCAGAATGTGCAGGCACGGGTGCAGACCTCGCCCATGATCATCATCGTCGCATGGCCCTGTGACCAGCATTCGCCCACGTTGGGGCAGCCCGCTTCCTCGCAGACCGTGACCAGATTGTGTTCGCGCATGATGTCGCGGGTCTGCTTGTAGCCTTCGGATGTCGGGGCCTTCACCCTGATCCAGTCCGGCTTGCGCGGCTGCGTGGTATCCGGGCGACGCTGCTTTTCAGGATGACGCTGGGCGGGGATTTTCAGATCGCGCGTGGCCATGGGCTGCCTTTGACACTTGGGATACCCGTGAAATAGCCCGCGTCCTGCGATAAGTCCACCGCCCGCGCTTGCCCGCATGGCGGCCCTGCGCACAGGGCAACACCTGTGCCCTTAGCCGATCATCGGTCCGAAATCGCCCTGCCTGCCGTAATATGCCTCCAGCCGCTGCAGCGCGATGCGCAGCACGATCTTGCCGGACCGCGCCGACCAGCCCATGTCCCGCTCCGTGGCCTCGAGCCCGTTGAGCAGGCAGCAGCAGCGCAGCGCGATATCGCCCAGCCCCGGACCAAGGTCCGCCACCGCGTCCAGGACACGCTGTCGCGCGGCCCCTGCAGCCTCCATCATGCCATCAGCCTGTGCCTGCAGCCGCATGATGCTGTCCCAGGACCGCGCCGCCGCGCGCGGCAGGCGGGACAGTTCGAAATCCTCGCGCAGGCGCTCTCCGGCCGCGACCAACGGTTTGTCGAGAAACGCCGTGCCGTCCGATGTCTTGCGCCGCGACAGCGCCAGTACCGGGCTTTCGCTGGCATAGTAGCGCAGGCGCACGCCTTCGGGTGCGGCCTCGACCGGCCAGCCGATGTCGGCGGACGCGCCATGTTGTTCGGCCAGCCCCTGCGCCCGGTTTTCGTCCTGCGCGGTCAGCCGCCGCAGCGCAGTGCGCCCGGCATTTGTGATGAAATACCGCGTGATCCGCCCGTTGGGGGCAGGACAGGCGATCCAGTTCTTCAGCGCCATCGCCTGCGCCAGATCGCGCCCGACCACGGCGGTGCGCAGCGACGCGCCGTCATCGCTCTCGCGCACCACGACCGCGGTTTCCATCTCGCGGGCGACGGCCAGAACCGCGCCCGGTTCGCACAACCGCTGCAGCACGCGCCGCGCCTCTGCATCGATGGTCTCCTGCGTCAGATCCGCAGTGCCGCGCGCTGTCTGCTGTGCCGTCATGTTCTCGCGATCCTTTGTCTCTTCCTGATCCAGCCGCTGCGCCAGAGCGCGCAGACCATCGTCGATCAGCGGGTCGTCGCGCCGCGTCTCGAAGCGCCGCACCTGACGCATGACCGTTGACGGGTGCACCGCCCTGGCCCGCGCAAGCGCACGGATCGACTCGCCGTTTTTCGTATGTGCCAGATAATGTCTGACGGCATCCGGCACCCAGTCGGGGCACTGCCCCCCGCCCGTGCCCTGGAACAAATCCAACATCGCCCTTCCCCTTTTAATCAAGGGCGTAACGCCCTTCCCAACAGACCGGCGCTACAGCGCCCTCCCGGCAATACAACCTAAGCGTGTATTGTTACCTAATCGTTAACGATTGGCCTGCTGCGGGCATGATTGTTTCGAAATGGTAAATTTTCGTAAGGCGACCGTGCGCTGAAACAGCAATAACGCAACGCCCTGCGCGGCGGGCTTATGGTCCGGTCACTGCCTGAATGTTCCAAAAATGAAAGATCGGCCACCATGCAAGATATTCTCACCCAAGTCCGCATGCTCAAGCGCCCCAAGCTGCTGGTAAAGGCGGCACGCTTCGGACTTGACGACTATGACCGCACAGCACACCTGCGCCGGGTCCTGCGCAGTGACCGCGTCATGGGGCCCGGACAGGCACTCGTGCGTTTGCTGGAATGCGAACGCGAAATCGACGCCGCCCGCCGCAGCCATATGGGAGATTACTCGCCCGCCCGTCACGTGGACGCGCTGACCGCGATCATGGGCGAAAGCCGCCTGCTGCAGGCGGCAGGCAGCGGGCGCGACACGGGCTGACCCTGTCGCGCTGCGCGGATCACATGAAGGAATCGGGTTCCGCGGCCTTCTTGTCGGCGACGAAAGCCCGCAGTCTGGCCTCGATATCGGGATCGAGTGCCGGCTGCTGATAGGTATCGAGCATCTTCTTGACACGCAGCGTCGCCAGCGCCTGCGTGTCGCGTGCGCCTTCTTCGTCCCAGGTCTCGAACGGTTTGTAGTCGAGCAGGTCCGACCGCCAGAACGCGGTCTTGAAGTTGGCCTGCGTATGCGCGCAGCCCAGGTAATGCCCGCCGGGGCCGACCTCGGCGATGGCGTCCATCGCCTGCATTTCTTCCGACAGGTCGACACCCTTGGCGAAATGGTGCAGCGTGCCAAGCTGATCGGCGTCCATCACGAATTTCTCGAAGCTGGCGACAAGCCCGCCTTCCAGCCAGCCGCAGGAATGCAGCATGAAGTTCACGCCCGCCAGCAGACCCATGTTGAGGCTGTGCGCCGTCTCGTAGGCGGCCTGCGCGTCCGGGAGTTTCGATCCGCAGAACGACCCGGCAGAGCGGTATGGCAGGTTCAGCCGCCGCGCGAGTTGCCCCACGCCATATGTGATGTGCGCAGCCTCCGGCGTACCGAAGGTCGGCGCACCGGAGTTCATGTCGATCGAGGTCACGAAAGCGCCCATGATCACCGGCGCACCCGGGCGCACGATCTGGGAATAGGCCACGCCCGCGAGCGTTTCGGCCAGCACCTGCGTCAGCGTCCCCGCCACGGAAACAGGGGCCATCGCACCGCCCACGATGAACGGGCTGATGATGCTGGCCTGGTTGTTTTCGGCGAACACCTCCAGCGCGCCCATCATGATGCTGTCGAACGTCAGGGGGGAGTTGATGTTGATCAGCGAGGTCATGACCGTGTTGTCGCGCACGAAATCCTCGCCGAAGAGGATCTTGCACATATCCACGCTGTCCTGCGCCCGGCTGGGTTCCGTCACCGACCCCATGAACGGCTTGTCGGAATAGATCATATGCGCCAGCAGCATATCGAGGTGCCGCTTGTTGACCGGAATGTCCGTCGGCTCGCAGACCGTGCCGCCGGAGTGGTGCAGCCACTTGGACATATAGCCCAGCTTCACGAATTTCTCGAAATCGGCCATCGTGGCATAGCGCCGCCCGCCTTCGGCATCGCGCACGAAAGGCGGGCCGTAAACCGGGGCCAGCACCAGGTTCTTTCCGCCGATCTCGACCGACCGTTCGGGGTTGCGGGCGTGCTGGGTGAACGTGGCGGGGGCCGTGCTGCACAGCTTGCGGGCAAGCCCGCGCGGGATGCGCACACGCTCTCCGTCAACCTCTGCCCCGGCGGCCTTCCAGCGTTCAAGTGCTGCCGGGTTGTCGACGAAGTTCACGCCGATCTCGGCCAGCACCGTTTCGGCATTCGCCTCGATCACCTGCAACGCGGCCTCGTCCAGCACTTCGTAGTTCGGAATGTTGCGCTGGATATACTTCGCCGTCTCGACGCTCACCGCCGTGCGTTCGGCCCGCCGTGCGGCACCGCCGCCCCCGCGTGTTCTGCGGCCTGCTGGTGCTGGAGCATCTGACATGACGATTCCCTTCGCTTGCGTTGTCTGCTGCCTGATAACTTTCCACCGGCCGCGCGTGTGCGGAATTTGCGCCCTTTGCGACGCAAAAGCGACATTGCACGGCCTTGCACGGGCGCATCTGTGCGCGTAACGAAGCGCTATGGAACACGACACCCACGAACGCCTGCTGATTATCGACTTCGGCTCTCAGGTCACGCAGCTGATCGCGCGCCGTCTGCGCGAACTGAACGTCTATTGCGAAATACATCCCTATCAGAACGTCACCGATGCGTTTCTGGACGATTTCGCGCCAAAGGCTGTCATCCTGTCGGGCGGCCCCGACAGCGTGACGCGTGACGGCAGCCCCCGCGCGCCGCAAAAGGTGTTCGATCTGGGCGTGCCGGTGCTTGGCATCTGCTATGGCCAGCAGACGATGATGACGCAGCTGGGCGGCAAGGTCGTGCGCGAAGACGGCGAGGCAGAGTTCGGCCGCGCCTATGTCACCCCGCGAGGCAAGCTGGCGCTTCTCGACGGCTGGTTCCTGACCGACCGCGAGCAGGTCTGGATGAGCCATGGCGATCATGTGTCTGAAATCGCACCGGGTTTTGCCGTTTACGGCACGTCGCCGCACGCCCCCTTCGCCATCACGGCGGATGTCGCGCGCAATTTCTACGCCGTGCAGTTCCACCCCGAGGTGCACCACACACCCAACGGTGCGAAACTCTACGAAAACTTCGTGCGCATCGCCGGGTTTTCCGGCGACTGGACCATGGGTGCCTATCGCGAACAGGCCATCGCCGCGATCCGCGCGCAGGTCGGCGACAAAAAGGTCATCTGCGGCCTGTCGGGCGGGGTCGATTCCTCGGTCGCGGCGGCGTTGATCCACGAGGCGATCGGCGATCAGCTGACCTGCGTGTTCGTCGATCATGGCCTGCTGCGGCTGGGCGAGGCCGAAGAGGTCGTCACCATGTTCCGCGACAACATGAACCTGCAGGTGATCCACGCCGACGAACGCGACTTGTTTTTGGGAGAGCTGGAAGGCCAATCCGACCCGGAGACCAAGCGCAAGATCATCGGGCGGCTGTTCATCGACGTCTTCCAGAAATACGCCAACGGTATCGAGGGGGCGGAGTTTCTGGCCCAGGGCACGCTTTACCCCGATGTCATTGAATCGGTGTCCTTTTCCGGCGGTCCGTCGGTCACGATCAAAAGCCACCACAACGTCGGTGGCCTGCCCGAGAAGATGGGCCTGAAACTGGTCGAACCCTTGCGCGAACTCTTCAAGGACGAGGTGCGCGAACTGGGCCGCGAGCTGGGCCTGCCTCAGTCCTTCATCGGGCGGCACCCGTTCCCCGGCCCCGGTCTGGCGATCCGTTGCCCCGGAGAGATCACCCGCGAAAAGCTGGAGATCCTGCGCAAGGCCGACGCCGTCTATATCGACCAGATTCGCAAGCACGGCCTCTACGACGACATCTGGCAGGCCTTCGTGGCGATCCTGCCGGTGCGCACGGTCGGCGTGATGGGCGACGGGCGGACCTATGATTTCGCCTGCGCCCTACGCGCCGTCACCTCGGTCGACGGCATGACGGCGGATTACTACCCATTCAGCCACGAATTCCTGGGCGAGACCGCGACCCGCATCATCAACGAGGTGGCGGGTATCAACAGGGTTACCTACGACATCACCAGCAAGCCGCCAGGCACGATTGAATGGGAATAACAACGCGTTGGACGCCGTTTCTCATCCTTTGTAGTTATCCATCAGCAGCCCGACAGGCAGTTCTCCCACGGCGCAGGCAGCGGGCGTTTCGCCGCTTTGGCCGATCCTGAACCATTCGTCGCGCGCAGCCAGATCGACTGTCTTGATCGGCCCGGCAGACAGCGGATTGCGCCCCCAGTGCGAATCGGGAAACGGGTCGGACGTGAACCAGGTAGCCGGGCTGCCACGGCGCAAACCCGCGCGCGCCATCAGAAACCCCGCCAGACAATCGACCTGCCGTTCGACCATGTCACGCAGGGCCGATTCTTCATCGCGACGCGCCCTGATCTGGGCCAGCGCAAAATCCGCCATACCGTGCTGCACCTGTATCGCATGACCCAGACCGTGTGCGATCAGGTAAAATACCTCAGGTTCGCGCGTCAGCGCCCCCACGATATAGATCGTGTTGTTCGTGGTGCAGTAGGCCGTCATGTCATTGACGCTCTCATCCGCACCGCACCGCCCCGCGATCCGGTCGACGACACGCACCTCCGGCATCCGGTCATAGCTGGCCCGCGCCGCCGCCATCAGCGGATCGCCGGTTTCGGCCTGCGCCGGCCCTACCAGTAACAGCCCCATCACTATCGTCACGACACGCATTGCAATCCCCCCGGCTCCGGTCAACGTTGCACGCGCAACGCCCCAACCCTGAGCCATTCCCAATGTCAGCGCAAGCGCAGAGCCGGTCCCCCGTCATCACCGCCGCCCTCTGGATGATCGGCGCGATCGTGGCGTTTTCCAGCATGGCGGTCGCCGGGCGGGCGGTGTCGCACCAGCTCGATACCTTCGAGATCATGTTCTACCGCAGCCTGACCGGGGTGGTGATCGTGCTGGCCGTCGCCATGTCCGCAGGCACCCTGCATCAGGTCACGTTTCGACGCTGGCGCTTGCACGGGCTGCGCAACATCGCGCATTTCACTGGGCAGAACCTGTGGTTCTACGCGATCACCGTGCTGCCGCTGGCGCAGGTTTTCGCGCTGGAATTCACCACTCCGATCTGGGTGATCCTGCTGTCGCCGCTGCTGCTGTCCGAACGGATCACTCGGCTGGGGCTTGCCTGCGCCGCCGTGGGGTTCATCGGCGTGCTGATCGTCACACGCCCAGGGGCGACGGCGGTCACCGGCGGCCATCTGGCGGCCATCGGCGCGGCGATAGCCTTTGCACTGACCGCGATCTTCACCCGAAGGCTGACACGCCACGAATCGATCACCTCGATCCTCGTGTTCCTGACCGGGATGCAGGCCGTGTTCGGGCTGGTCTGCGCCGGGATCGACGGCGACATGGCGCTGCCCGATGCCACCACCCTGCCCTGGGTGATCGTGATCGGCTGCGCCGGGCTGACCGCGCATTTCTGCCTGACGACGGCCCTGTCCATCGCACCGGCCAGCATCGTCATGCCCATTGACTTTGCCCGCCTGCCGGTGATCGCCGTGATCGGCATGCTGTTATACAACGAGGCCATCGACGTGTTCGTGTTCATCGGTGCCGCGCTGATCTTTGGCGCCAATTACGTCAATCTCCGCGCCGCCGCACGGCCAAAAACCCCCGACATCACATCAAACTAGTGCAGTTTTGTGACGCCCCGTCGCAGATCGGCAACTGACGCCGCGTCAATAATTGACCGAATCTCGCCTGCGCCACTACCACGGTATGCAAGGGAACACGCTCATGACAGGGACGAGGACATGACGAAATACACAACACACACGGTTGCGGCGCTGCTGCTGACCACCACCGCAGCCACCGCAGGCGGTCTTGACCGGTCCGGTCAGGGCATCGACGCGCTGTTCGAGGACGGCTCCTACGTCGAGCTGAGCTATGGCTACGTCATGCCCGACGTCACCGGCACCGCCGCGACACCCGCAGGTCCGCTGAACAGCGGCAACGTCGGTGTCGACTACGGCTCTGCCGGTCTCGCGTTCAAGATGGATATCGACCAGAACGTGTCGGTCGCGCTGATCGTCGATCAGCCCTTCGGTGCCAACGTCGACTATGCCGCAGGCACAGGCTACCCGCTCGCTGGCTCCAACGCCGAGATCCGCAGCAGCTCCGCCACGCTGGTCGGTCGCTACAAGTTCAACGAGAACCTGAGCGTGCACTTCGGTCCGCGCATCGTGCAGATGGAAGGCAACGCCACCGTCGTGACCGGTGCCGGCGTCTATGACGCGGAATACGCATCCGACACCGGGACAGGCTATGTCGTCGGTGCGGCCTACGAGCGCCCCGACATCGCGCTGCGCGTCGCCCTGACCTACAGCTCCGAGATCGCGTTCTCGCATGACACCACGCTGCTGGTCGCACCGGGCACACGCGCGCCCGTCGCCAACACCAACTACAACACGCCACAGTCGCTGAACCTCGATTTCCAGACCGGTGTCGCCGCAGACACGCTGGTCTTCGGTGGCATCCGCTGGGCCGAGTGGACGACGACCGAGATCAACAGCTTCGGCTTCCCCGGCAACCCGCTGGTGAGCTATGACAACGACGTCTATACCTACACGCTGGGTGTCGGTCGCCGGTTCTCCGACGCGTTCTCGGCCTCGCTGTCGGTGAGCTACGAGGAAACCCAGGGCGGTATTTCCGACAACCTCGCCCCGACCGACGGCTCGACCAGCATCTCGCTGGGCGGTGCCTATGATCTGGGCAACGGCGTCGAGATTTCCGGTGGCGTGCGCTACATCATGGTGGGCGATGCGGAAACCCGCATCCCGACACCGTTCGGTGTGCTGGAGCCGCAGTTCCAGGACAACACCGCGACGGCTGTTGGCCTGAAGGTCTCCTACAGCTTCTAAGCTGACGGACACACTTAAAGGAAAGCCCCGCACGTCGCGGGGCTTTTTCGTTTTGGCCCTTTGATCTTGCTGCACCCGCAGGAAACGGATTGCACCCGGGCACGTTCCCGCGTCATCTGCGATCATGACACCGCAAATGACCATGTCCACCCGCGCCTGGGGCGAGTTGCTGCTGCTTTCGCTGATCTGGGGTGCGTCGTTCCTGTCGATCCGGGTGGCACTGAATGAAATCGGCCCGCTGACGGTCGTGGCGCATCGCACCGGCTGGGCGATGCTGGTGCTCTGGGCCTATATCGCGCTGCGCCGTCTGGCCCTGCCGCGCGATCCGCGCATCTGGGGCGCTTTCCTTGTCATGGGCGCGCTGAACAACGTGATCCCGTTTTCGCTGATGGCCTGGGGGCAGCTGCATATCTCGACCGGGCTGACCTCTATTCTGAACGCGGCCACCGCGATTTTCGGCGTCATCGCCGCCGCGATCTTCTTTGCAGACGAACGGCTGACCCCGCGCAAGATCATCGGAACCGCGCTGGGGTTCGCAGGCGTCGTGACGGCGGTGGGTTATGGCGCGCTCACGTCCTTCGACCTGCTTTCGCTGGGGCAGTTGGCGGTGATCGGCGGCACAGTCAGCTATGCGCTGGCGGGCGTCTGGGCGCGGAAGATGCTGCGCGGGCTGACGCCGCAGGTGGCTGCGGCGGGGATGCTGACGGGGTCGAGCCTCGTGATGATCCCGGCGGCGTGGGTGTTCGAAGGGCCGTTCGATTTCAGCCTTGCCCCGCAAACCTGGACCGCGATCGCCTACTACGCGGTGATCGCCACCGCCTGCGCCTATCTGCTCTACTACCGTGTGCTGGCGATGGCGGGCAGCGGCAACCTGATGATCTGCACGCTATTGATCGCACCGGTGGCGATTCTGCTGGGGGCCGTCGTGCTGGGCGAAGACCTGCCGCTGCGTGCCTACGCGGGATTCGCGCTGTTAACCCTTGGCCTGATCATCCTCGACGGTCGCCTGATACCCGGCAAGCACCGCGCGCGCCGCGCGTAACCCCGGCGCATCGCCGCCACGCCCAAGCCTGTCCATCGTGGTGTCCATGGCGGCGTTTTGCGCCTCCGGGTTTGCCAGCACCTCCGACAGCGCCGTGGCAATCGGGCCGGGCCGGCAGGCCTTGCCGATGAATTCCGGCACCGTCCGTGTCTCGCTCACGAGATTGACCAAAGTCACCGTATCTACCCGCAGCATCCGCGCGATGATGAACCGGCTGAGCGGGGCCATATCATAGGCGATCACCATGGGTGTGGCGTTCGCCGCCAGTTCCAGCGACACGGTACCGGAGGCCGCAAGCGCCACATCCGCCGCACGAAACGCCGCGCGCTTGTCCGCGCCGTCTTCGTCCTCCGCCGGGTCGATCAGTATCGGGCGGAGCGGCCAATCTGCCGTCACCTCGCGCACGAGCGCCGCGACCGGGGCGGCGCAAGGCAACACCACACGCATGTCCGAGTGCCTGTCCGCCACCTGCCCCAGCGCCGCGCCGAAGCGGTCGGCCAGCCGCGTGACCTCCCCGCGCCGCGATCCCGGGAGCGCCAGTATCAGGGGCGCGTCACCGATCCCGTGGCGCGCGCGGAATGCCTTTGCCGCGTCTTCGTCCGCCACCCGCTCTGCCACCACCGGATGCCCCACGAAATCGCAGTCCATCCCCGCCGCCCGCATCAGCGGCGGCTCGAATGGAAAGAGCGCCAGCACGTGATCCACGTGCCCCGCCATCTTCGCGGCGCGCCCCGGCCGCCAGGCCCAGACCGTCGGGGCCACGTAATGCACGGTGCGGATGCGCACCTGCGCGCGCACCAGTTTCGCCACACGCAGGCAGAAATCCGGGCTGTCGATGGTGATGAGGATGTCCGGCTTTTCGTCTATGATCGCCTGCGCCATCTGCCTGATCCGCGCTTTCAATGCGCGATACTTCGGCAGGATTTCGGCCAGCCCCATCACGCTCAACTCGTCCATCGGAAAGCGGCTGACAAGGCCCTGCGCCTGCATCAGCGGCCCGCCGACACCATCGAACGCCACATCCGGGCGCAGTTCGCGAAGCCCCGCCATCAGCGCGCCGCCCAGCTTGTCGCCGCTGACCTCGCCCGCGATGACGAAAACCTTCATGCCGCCCCCGTGGGGCGCACCCAAAGGAACATGCCCTGTGCGTCCAGCGTCTCGACCACGGCGGGCAGGTCCAGCACCATGACGCCCCCGGCCTCGATCACGATCCCCGCCAGCCCGGCCTCTGCCGCCTGCATCGCGGTGTCCGGGCCGATCAGCGGTAGATCGGCACGGCGGTCCTGCCCCGGTTTCGGGGCCTTGAACAGGATCCCGTCATCGGCGGTGACCGGATCGTCCTTGTGATCCATGATCCAGTCGGACAGGGACGTCGCCGCACTGCCCGCCAGATACATCAGGAACGTCAGCGGATCGTCGGCCATCGGGGCGTCATAGGGCGCATGGAATCCACGCAGCATCGCCTCTGTCCCGTCGGGCCCCTCGACCGCCACAACCTGCCCCACACGCACGAGACAGGCCTGCCCCTGATCGGCCGCCCCCAGTGCCGCGATGCAGGCTTCGCCCACATGGGCGTCCGCCGTGTGCCAATCCTGTGGCACCGACGCGGTGGCGATACCCGTAGGCGGCAACAGGTCGGGCGCGATCTCGTGCGCGGCGCGGATCGTCAGCCCGTTGCGTTCGAAAAGGCGCATGACGATCCGCAACGCACCGTCATCCCCCTGCGCGATTGCGGCACTGATTTCGGGGACATAGCGCGCGGTGGCCGCATCTATCGCATGCGGGTCGATCCTGGGTCGCCGGACAGCACCGGCCAGACAGACCTCCGTCACGCCGATATTGCGCAACGTGTCGATCAGCGTGCCCAGATGTTCGATGCGGAACGTGAGATCGACGCCGATGTCGGGCGCAAAGCCTTCCATGGCGCAAACAAAGGGCGGCGTCGGCAGCCGTGCCACCAGTGCTGTCGGCAAGCCGCCGGTGCCTGCGATCAGCGCGAGCGTCATTTCGGCGTCAGGAAACCGCGGTCGCTCTCGCCCATGACGAAGCGGACCATCTGCTGCACATAATCGCTCTCGGTGTCGGACTGCAGCCGCTCGGCCCGGTCGTGGAACGTGCCCTCGCCGTCACGCAGCGTCTGGAAGGCGGCGCGCAGGGCGGTGATATCACCCCGCGACACGCCCTTGCGCTTGAGCCCGACAAGGTTCAGCCCGTCCAACTCTCCGCGCGGCCCCATGACGAGGCCATGCGGGATCACGTCATGGGTGACCATGGACAGCGCACCGATGATGGCACCCTGCCCGATCCGCACGAACTGGTGCACACCGCAGAGTCCGCCGACGATCACATCGTCCGCGATGTCGCAGTGCCCCGCGATGGCGGTGGAGTTGACGATGACGACCTTGTTCCCGATCCGCGTATCATGGGCGATGTGGCATCCGGCCATGAACAGGCAATCGTCGCCGATTCTGGTTTCGCCGCCACCGCCTGCCGTGCCGGTGTTCATCGTCACATGCTCGCGGATACGGTTGCGCGCACCGATCCGCAGGCGCGTATGCTCACCCCCGAATTTCAGGTCCTGCGGGATTTCCCCCAGCACCGCAAAGGAAAAGACGGTGGTCCCGTCGCCCACATGGGTGTCTCCGTCGATCACGACGTGGCTTTTCAGCGTGACACCTTCGCCCAGCACGACCTGCGGGCCGATCACGCAGAACGGGCCGACGCTGCAACCGGTGCCGATCACCGCGCCCTGCGCGATCACGGCCGAGGGATGAATGTCGCTCAAGCCTTGAGGTCCATCATCGCGGTGAATTCGGCCTCTGCGGCCATATCGCCGTCGACCGTGGCGACACCGCGGAATTTCCAGACCTTGCCACCGGGCTTGCCGCGGGTGGTTTCGAGATGCATCAGCAACTGGTCCCCCGGCGTCACCATGCGGCGGAACTTACAGCCGTCGATGGCCATGAAATAGACGTTGAGGTTGCCATCGGTCAGGCCAAGGCTGGTGCCGACCATGACGGCGGCGGTCTGCGCCATCGCCTCGACGATGGTGACACCGGGCATGATCGGGTTGCCGGGGAAATGCCCCTGAAAATGCGGTTCGTTCATCGTCACGTTCTTGATGCCGACAGCGGATTTGATCCCGTCGATATCGCGGACACGGTCCACCAGCAGAAACGGATACCGGTGCGGAATGATCCGCTGGATCAGGGCGATATCGGCGCTGGTCGGGGTGGCGGCGTCTGTCATGTGGGACCCTTCTGGCTTGCTGCTGCACCCGTCCGGCACGGGCGGCGGGCGTCAGGGATGACTAGCAACTCCCCCCGCAGGCGGCAAGCACCGCTATTGATCGTTTGCTGTCGTCCCGCCCGTGTCATCGGCCTGTCCGGGGTCCGGCGGCGTGACCTCCGGCAGGGTCGTCCCCTCCGGCAGCGGGTCGGGGCTGACAGGCCGGGTGCCGTCGCCAAGGGTGTCGTTGACCAGCACGATCGCGTCCTGCGTGATGTCGGCGGACCCGAAGGCCAGAAAAACCGAGCGGCGATCCAGCACCACCGACGCGTTCCGCTCCAGCATCAGGCGACCGATGATCGGATGCACACGGTCGAAAAACGCGGCCCTTTCGCTGGCGCGCCGCGCGACAAGCTGATCGCGGGCCTGATCGCGCTCGCGCCGGAATTCCTGTGCCTTGGCGTCGAAGGCCGCAGCCTCCGCGCGGAACGCCGCCGGGTCCATCGTGGGCCGCCGGTCGGTCAGGCTGCTTTCCTCCGCCACAAGCTGCGCGACGATACGGTCGTTCTCGGCCTGCACCTCGGCTGCGGCGGCATCGAGCTCTGCAAGGATGCGTTTGCCGTAGTCCGAATTGAGGAAAAGCACCTCGTTGTCGATGATCAGTACCGGGGTCTGTTTTGGCTCGACCTCCTGCGCGGCGACCGGTGCGGCAAGTGCCGCACTCAGCACTGCCGCAAGCCAGACCAGCGGCAGCCGCATCAGAAACTGGTCGAGATCGTGATATCGAACGCCTTGGTCCGGTCGAACTCCTGCGCGTCCAGCGCCTCGGTGAAGTTGAACCGCAGCGGCCCGATCGGCGTATCCCAGAACAGCGCGATCCCTGCGACCGTGCGCCCGGTGAAATCGTTGTAAAGCACGTCCTGCCCGAAGGTGTTGCCCACGTCCCAGACCGAGCCGTAGTCGACGAAAACACCGCCCGATATGCCGTATTCCTCCGGCAGGCCCAGCGGGAATTCCGCCTCCAGCCGCGCCACGGCGAAGGCATTGCCGCCAAGCGCGTCGTCGGTCACGGCATCACGCGGGCCGATGCCGCCGGGCTGGAAGCCCCGCATCAGACGGCTGCCCAGAAAGAACCTGTCCGTCACGCGGCTGTCGTTGCCGTCATAGTCCAGCAACCCGCCCTCGACCGTGGCACGCAGCGTGATCTCTTCGTTGAACACCTTGGTCTCGGCCGAGGCGAGCGCAGTCGTCTTGATGAAATCGCTGTCGCCAAAGCCGTATTCCTGCCCGAACCGCAGCAGCACACCGGAGTTCGGATCGAGCCCCGTGCGGCGTGTATCATAGCTGTAGGTGAAGCCCAGCGAATTGGCCCAGACCCCGCCTGCGTCGGCCTCGTTCTGGATGATCAGCGACGAATCGGTCTGCACGTCCGTCAGGTCCGTGAATTCGGCGGCGTAGAACACCGTCAGACGCCCGTTCTCGCTAACAGGGAAGTTCAGCGACGGGCTGAACCGGAAGGTCTCGGTATCGTAAAGGGCGTTCTGGTTGTCGGTCGTCCGATACGCCAGGCTGAAGCCGGCGCGCAGATCCCGGTCCAGAAACTGTGGCTCCGTGAAATCAAAGGTCAGCAGGCGGTTGCTTTCCGCCGTGGACAGCTGGAAGTTCAGGTTTTGCCCACGGCCGAGGAAATTACGCTGCTTATAGCTTGCCACAAGCCCGAAGCCGTTGTCGGTATCGAAATTGGCCCCGAAGGACAGCGACCCGGTCGGGGCTTCCTCCACATCGACGTCGATGATCACCTGATCGGGGCGCGTTCCCTCGCGGGCTTCCACCTGGGCGTCGCCAAAAAACCCGAGCGCGCGAATACGTTCCGCGCTTTCACGGATTTCGCGCGGGTTGAACGGGTCACCCTCGACTGTGCGGAACTGGTTGCGGATCACGCGGTCCAGCGTGGTGCTGTTGCCCTCGATGTCGATCCGTTCCACGAAAATACGCTCACCCGGCACCAGCGCAAATTCGACGTTCAGGCGCAGGTTGCGGTCGTCACGGGTGATCCGGGGTTCGACCTGCAGGAACCGGATGCCCTGCTGGATCGCCAGCCGCTCCAACCGCGCGATATCGGTCTCGATCGTGGTCGGGCTATAGGTGTCGCCCGGCGACGTGCGCAAGGCAGAGCGGAACAGCGTCTCGTCCACGCCCGGCACGGTATTGGTCAGGGTGACGTTGCCGAATGTGAACTGCTGGCCTTCCTGCACGTTGAACGTGATCAGATAGGCGTCGCGCTCGCGGGTCAGCGCCACATCCACGTTCTGCACGACGAAATCGGCATAGCCGCGTGCATTGTAAAAATCGGTCAGCACGCGCCGGTCGAACGCGATCCGGTCGGCCACGAAGGTATCGGCGGTGATGATCGACCGCAGGATGCCCGCCTGCTTGGTTTCCAGCACCCGGCGCAGGCGCCCTTCGGAATAGCTGCGGTTGCCGATGAAGCTGATCCGTTCGATCTCGGTCACGCCAGCCTCGTTTACCTCGAAAATCAGGTCGACGCGGTTGTCCGACCGTTCGATGATACGCGGGGTGACGCTGGCGTTGATCCGGCCCTGGCTGGCGTAGACTTCGGTGATGGCGGCCACGTCACGTTCGGCCTGGGCGGGGCTGTAGACCCGGCGCGGCTGCGACTGCACCGCCGCCAGCAATTCGGCATCGCGAATGTCGGAGTTGCCTTCGACGTTGACGCGGAAAATGGTGGGGAATTCGACGACCCGGATATTCAGCGTGCCGCCCTGTGGCACCACGTCGACGGATTCGAACAGGCCGGAGTTCCTGATATTCTGCGCCGCATCGTTCAATTCGCCCGCAGTCAACGTCTCGCCCCGGCTGATTCCGGCGAACGTGAGGATGGTGCCGTCGGCAACCCGCTGGTTACCTTCGATATTGACGTTGTTGAAGGTGAAGTTCTGTGCCTCGGCCATCCCGGCCAAGCCGCTTATACCGCTGACAAAAATTGCGAATGCCACGACCCGCATTGCCGCCACACATCGCACACCGCGCCCCAGAATACGGATCATTTCTTATCGCCTGCTCTGACATCCCACTGGGTAAGTGACTACTCATTCGGGGCGGGGTTGTCAAAACGAAGAAGCACGCCACGAGCGGCGTGCCTGACAGCATATGTTGTGCGCGGAAAACCGCCTACATCAAGGCGATGTAGGACGCGGCATAAAGCGAGACGATGATCGTCCCGGTGGTGATGATGCGGTCGAGGTTCAGTTCGACAAGAACCGTCAGACCGCGATAACCTTGGGCAATGGCCTGCATAAGAGCCTCCTTTGCGATTGCAGAGAAAATAGCCGGCAAATGTGTCGAAATCGTGTCGCCTGCGTGACGTCTCAGGGGCAGAGCACCAGATCGTTGAGCAGGGCAAAGATCATCAGCGTTCCGATCATCGCCAGCCCCCCAGCCATCAGAAACTTGAGCGCCGCATCGCTCGGCTTGCGCCGGGTGACGGCCTCATAGGCAAAGAATACAAGATGTCCGCCATCCAGAATCGGGATCGGAAACAGGTTCAGCAGGCCGACCGCGGCCGACAGGATACCGATGAACAGAACGAAACTGCCCGTGCCCTGGCTGGCCATCGACCCCGAGGCCTGGGCGATGCCGACAGGCCCCGACAGATTGCAGGTCGAGATCGCACCCGAAAAGATATGCCACAGCCCCGACAGCGACGTGGTGATCCGCCACCACAGCTGTTGCGTGCCTTCCTTGAGCGCGGTGAACAGACCCACCGGCTCCGTCGCGTGGTCGAAGAACAGCGCGCCGGTCACCCCGATCAGATAGACGGTGTCGAAACCGCCCTCTGCATTGGGCAGGTCGACACGGCGCGGTGCGACGTCGATGGTCAGTTCCGTCGTGTCGCGCTGCACGGTCAGGGTCATCGGCTGATCGCCCGCGGCATCCTTGGCCGCCACCAGTTCGGCGAACGACACGATGGGCGCGCCGTCCACTGCGGTGATCAGATCGCCGATTTTCAGACCGGCATCGTCGGCGGCAGACCGCGGTTGAATACTGTCCACCATCGGCAGGATCGGGAACGGGCCTTCCACCGTCATCGCCTGTCCGTCGCGCAGGATGCCGTAATCGACGCGCGCCGCAGGCTCCAGCCGGTCGATGGCCGACCCCTGATCGTCAGGGCCGTCCACCGGATAGCCGCCGATGGTGACGATCACGTCACCGGGTTGCAGGTCCGTGACGAACAGATCCGCCTTGGAGGCCGGTACATCGCGGAAGCTGCCGAAGGTCAGCGGCTCCACCGGTTTGCCCTGCACCATCAGGTAACCGGCGAAAATCAGGATCGCGAGGATGAAGTTGAACACAGGTCCCGCCGCGACCGTCAGCGTGCGCGCCCAAAGCGGCGCGCCCAACATCGTGCGACGCGGGTTGACCATCGGCAGGTCGGCATCGCCACCGACCGATGCGGCATTTGCATCGCCCAGAAACTTGACATAGCCGCCGAAGGGATAGGCCGCGATCTGCCATTTCGTGCCGTGCCGGTCGACCTTGCTCGTCAGGACCGGACCAAACCCGATGCTGAACACCTCGGCATGGATGCCGCACCAGCGCCCGACGATGTAATGCCCGTATTCATGGATCGCCACGATCACCGACAGGGCGATCACGAAAAACAGGATGGTGAACGCGGTCCCGCTCAGGGCCGGTAGAATCTGTGTCAGGTCCAATGCGTTATCCCAGCGTTGTGATGACTTCGTCCGCGCGCCTGCGGGCAAGCTGATCGGTCTGCATCACACTATCTAGCGTCATTTGGACATTTTGCAGCCCATCCTTGGCCGACATCGTGTCGCGTGTCATTTCGACCACGCGCGCCATGTCGGTAAATCCGATGCGCCCGGCGATGAAGCCGTCGAGCGCCGCCTCCTTGGCAGCGTTGAACACGGCACCGGCAAGCCCGCCTTCGGCCATCACATCCTGTGCGATGGCGAGTGCGGGATAACGGGCCATGTCCGGGGCGCTGAAGGTGAACGCACCTATCTTGGCAAGGTCGAGCCGCTCCACCGGCAGGTCGGCCCGGTCGGGCCAGTGCAGCGCATAGCCGATGGCGTGGCGCATATCGGGCGGCCCGACGTGCGCCATCAGCGCGCCGTCGCGAAATCCTACCAGTGCGTGAATCAGGCTTTCGGGATGGATGATGGTTTCGATCCGCTCACGGTCGATGCCGAAAAATTCTTTCGTTTCGATCAGTTCCATCGCCTTGTTGAACATGGAGGCGGAATCGATCGTGATCCGCTGGCCCATGTCCCAATTCGGATGGCTGGACGCCTCTGCCAATGTCGCGTCCGCCAGCTTTTCCAGCGGCCAGTCCCGGAACGCGCCGCCCGAGGCGGTGATGATCACCCGCTCGACCGCGGCGATGTCCTCTCCGGCCAATGCCTGAAAGACGGCGGAGTGTTCGCTGTCCACCGGCAGGATCGTCGCCCCGTGGGCGCGGGCGTGATCCATCAGGATCGGCCCCGCTGTGACCAGCGATTCCTTGTTGGCCAGCGCCAGCGTCATGCCCTGCTCCAGCGCGCGCCAACCGGGTGCCAGCCCGGCAGCGCCGACGATAGCCGACATGATCCAGTCCGCAGGGCGTGCGGCCGCCTCTGCAATCGCCTCCGCGCCCGCGGCGGCGGCGATCCCGGTTCCGGCCAGCGCGTCTTTCAGCGCCGGGTAGCACGCGACATCGGAAACAACTGCAACATCGGCCCGTAACGCTATGGCATCCTTGGCAAGTTGATCGACGTTGCGTCCCCCGGTCAGCGCCACGACATCGTAGTTTTCAGGCGCGCGGTGGATCAGGTCGAGCGTGCTTTGGCCAACCGATCCGGTCGCGCCAAGCACGCTTATCCGCCTCAAAAGGCGACCCCGGGCACGTTGAAGGCGCGTGCCACGAGCAGCATGAAGAGCGACGCCCCGAGCAGCGCGTCAAAGCGATCGAACAGACCACCGTGACCGGGGATCAGGGCCGAACTGTCCTTGACCTTCATCCGCCGTTTCAGCGCGCTTTCCGCGATATCGCCCATCTGGCCCGCAAAACTCAGCGCCATCGAGATCAGCACGATGGTCAGGCCGGCATTGGTGAAGAAGGTGAAGAACAGACCGACGACGCCCGCCGCGACCCAGCCCGCGACAGTGCCGCTCCAGGTCTTTTTGGGGCTGACCTTGGGCCAGAATTTCGGCCCGCCCATCGCCTTGCCCGCGAAATAGCCGAACACATCCGTGGCGATCACGACCAGCATGACCCACAAAATCCAGGTGAAGCCATAGTCCTCGCGAAATTCCACCAGTCCGAGACCCGCGACCTGGATACCGAGGGCGAAGGCGAAGAAGGTCGGTTTTTCATGCCGCACGGTAACCGCGCCGATGATCGGAACGACAAGAAACAGCAAAAGACCGATAAAGGTTTCGTCCAGCAACTGCCCCGACAGGACCGAGGCACAGAGCGCCGCCAGCAACATGCCCGATGTCGCCCGCTCGGGCGAGATCATCATCCAGAGTTCCCAGATCATCACGGCGGTTACGAACACGACCATCATCTGGAACCAGACGCCGCCCGCAATGACCCCGAGTGCACCGATCACGAACATCGCACCGCCCGACAACATCCGAACGGTCAGATCATCCCATTTCGTGGGGTCTTTGGGCAGGTCCGTCATGGTCAGGCGAGGACCGCACCGAACCGACGCTCGCGCACGCCATAGCGCCCGACGATCCGCGCGAATTCGCCGGCGGTGAAATCCGGCCAGAGCGTATCGACGAATTCATATTCCGCATAGGCGGACTGCCAGAGCAGGAAGTTGGAAATCCGCGCCTCGCCACTGGTGCGGATCACCAGATCCGGGTCCGGCAGGACGTGGGTATCGAGGAATTTCGACAGGGTCTCGGCATCGACGTCCTTGTAGGACAGGCGCCCCTGTTCGACCTCGTAGGCCAGACGCTGCGCCGCGCGCGTCACCTCGTCACGGCCGCCGTAGTTCAGGGCAATCGTCAGATGTACCCGGTCGTTGCCGGCGGTCAGCAGTTCCAAATTGTCCATCAGGGATACGAGCTTGTCGTCCAGCTTCATCCGGTCGCCGATGAAACGCACTCGCACACCCTCGCGCAGAAGGTCGCGCGCCTCGCGCTCGATATAGCGGCGGAACAGGCGCATGAGCCCAGCAACCTCGGTCTGGGTCCGCTTCCAGTTCTCGGTCGAAAAGGCGAATATCGTCAGGTATTTCACGCCCAGATCGGGGCAGGCATTCACGATCTCGCGCACCCGCTTGGCCCCGGCGTGGTGGCCGACAAGGCGCGGCCGTCCGCGCTGCTGCGCCCAGCGTCCGTTGCCATCCATGATGACGGCCACATGGTTCGGGCCGTTACGGGCGCCGTCGTCTGCCAGATCCTTGGCCATATCGGCCCCCTTTATTGCACCGACCCTCGGGTCAGCCATTGTCACGCCCGCGGCCCAATCAGACCTGCATGATCTCTTCTTGTTTTGTTTCAAGCGTTTGATCGACCAACTTAATGTGCTCGTCGGTCAGTTCCTGCACCGCCTGTTCCCAGAATTTCTGATCGTCCTCGGACAGCCCGTCCGACTTTGCCTTCTTGATCTTGTCCATACCGTCGCGGCGCAGGTTGCGGATCGACACCCGGGCCCCCTCGGCATAGTTGCCGGCCACCTTGGACAACTCTCGGCGGCGCTCTTCGTTCAACTCCGGGATCGGCAGCATGATGATCGTGCCGTTCAGCTGCGGGTTGATGCCAAGCCCGCTTTCGCGGATCGCCTTCTCGACCTTGCCCACAAGGCCCTTGTCCCAGACGTTGATCGTGACCATCCGCGGTTCCGGCACGTTCACGGTGCCGACCTGGTTGATCGGCGTCGGGCTGCCGTAGGCATCGACCATCACCGGTTCCAGCATGGAGCCGGAGGCACGGCCGGTGCGCAGCGAAGCCAGTTCAACGCGCAGGTTCGCGATGGCCCCGTCCATGCGGCGGCCAAGGTCGTCGGTATCGAGTTCAAAATCGTCAGCCATAGATATGCTCTTCCAGAGGGGTGGACCCCGTTATTGTCTTTGCCGGGTCTTTTACCCTTTGTTCGGCTACTCTTACGTCAATTCTTGTGACCTGTATAGAGTGGCCCATGCAGGGGATTTTAGCAGATTTTGTGCAAACCGGCGGGTTCTTGCCCTATTTGGGCCCGACTGCGGCACGGATGCGTCAGTCGTGCACGATGGTATAGGTCCCCTCGCCCGCCAGAATCCCGCGAAAGCCGCCGGGTTCGTCGAGCGAAAACACCACGATCGGCAGATGATTGTCGCGGGCCAATGCGATGGCGCTGGCGTCCATCACGCCCAGATGCTTTTGCAACACCTCGTCATAGCTGATCTTGTCATAGCGCACCGCGTCGGCGTGTTTGGCGGGGTCCTTGTCGTAAACGCCGTCGACCTTCGTACCTTTCAGGATCGCCTCGCAGTTCATTTCGTTGGCGCGCAGGGTCGCGGCGGTATCGGTGGTGAAATACGGGTTGCCGGTGCCTGCGGCAAAGATGCAGACGCGCTTCTTTTCCAAGTGGCGCACGGCCCGCCTGCGGATATAGGGCTCCGCCACCTCGTTCATCGTGATCGCGGAAATGACGCGGGTATGGATGCCCAACTCCTCCAGCGCCGATTGCATCGCCAGCGCGTTCATCACGGTGGCCAGCATCCCCATGTAGTCAGCGGTCGTGCGTTCCATCCCCTGGGCGGAGCCCTGCAAGCCGCGAAAGATATTGCCGCCGCCGATCACCATGCAGATCTCGACGCCCATGTCGTGCACCGTCTTCACCTCGCGGGCGACGCGGGCGACGGTGGGCGGGTGCAGACCGAAGGAGGTATCCCCCATCAGCGCCTCGCCCGAGATTTTCAGCATCACGCGCTTGTATGCTGTCTTGTCGGTCTCGCCCATGGTCGGCCCCTTCGATGTATTGAATGATTTGGCGGCAAAGTGTCCCAAATCGGACCCGGATACAATCCGCGATCCGGGAAACGGGCAGCATCGGCGGTGGGCAGCCCTTTACCGGTGAATGGCAAACATGGCACAGGTGCGGGTATGATCGAACTCCACCCTGATCGCCCTGTCGTGATCGCCGGGCCCACGGCCTCGGGCAAGTCCGCGCTGGCGTTGAAAATCGCCGCGACGCAGGGCGGCGTCATCGTGAATGCCGACGCGCTGCAGGCCTACCGGGGCTGGCCGATCCTGTCCGCGCAACCGCCTGCGGAGGATCGCGCAGCCGCACCGCATCTGCTTTATGGCCATCTGCCGCCGGATCATGCCTATTCCGTCGGGCAATGGCTGGAGGACGTGGCACCGATCCTGCGCGGTGACGCCCGGCCGATCATCGTCGGCGGCACGGGGCTTTACCTGACGGCGCTGACCGAAGGTCTGTCGCCGATCCCGCCTGTCCCTGCTGAGGTGCGGGTGCGCGCCGACGCCCTGCCCCTGCCCGATCTGATCGCGGGGCTGGACCCGGTGACGCGCGACGGCATCGACCTGCACAACCGTGCGCGTGTGCAACGCGCGTGGGAGGTGCTGACCCATACGGGGCGCGGGCTGGCACAATGGCAGACCACGAACGCGCCACCTCTTCTGCCATGCGCCGACGCGACCTGCATCGTGCTGGACGCACCCAAGGACTGGCTGACCCCGCGTATCGCACAGCGGTTCGACTTGATGCTGGAAGCCGGTGTGCTGGACGAGGCCGCGGCGATGCTGCCGCACTGGACCCCATCCGATCCGGCATCCAGGACCATCGGTGCGGCGGAGATGATCGCGCAGGTGCGCGGAGAGATTTCGTTGCCGCAGGTACGCGAAACGGTCATCATCCGCACCCGGCAATACGCCAAGCGGCAGCGGACATGGTTCCGCGCGCGGATGGGCGATTGGCACCGATTGCCGGTTTCATCCACAGATCTATCCACAGAATTGTGTTTTTTGCCCTGAAATCACCATTGTCCGACCCCAAATCTCCAATACGCTTGCACGTATCCGACATATTGATCGACCCGGGGACATCCGCGCCATGCCTGAACCAGCCAGCGAACATCTTGCGACGCATCTGTCGCTGACGGGTATCGCCTTCAACAAACAGGGCGGGCGCTGGCGGACCGAGGCGATGCGCAGCCATGCCACACCCCGGCTGATCCACATGACCAAGGGACAGGGGCGGATCACCGTGGCCGGGCTGACCCGCGGCTATGGACCCAACAACCTGATCTTCATCCCCGCCCATGTCATGTACGGTTTCGAGGTCGGCCCGACCGTCGTGGGGCAGATGCTGACCATTCCCGCCGCCATGGCGCCCGAATGGCCGGATGCGCCGGTGCATCTGCGCCTGCGCGATGTGACGACCCAAAGCGAGGCGACGGCGCTGTTCGAGGGGCTGGAGCGCGAGATCAAGTCGCAGCGGCACGGGCATACGCGCGCCGCTCTTTATCATCTGGGCATCCTGTCTGTGTTCTTTGAACGGCAGGTCGACCTGCAGCCGGTGGACCCGAACACCGTGCGCACCGAAACCACCGCCGCCCGGCTGGTCGCGGCCTACAGCGACCTGATCGAACGGGACTACCGCACGCCCAGGAACGTCGCGGCCTATGCCGCCGCGCTCGGCGTCACACCGACCCACCTGACGCGGTGCTGCAAGCAGTCGTGCGGGAAATCCGCGTTGACGCTGCTGCGCGACCGCCGCCATTACGAGGCCTGCATGATGCTGCGGGACACCCGGACCCCGGTGCAGGACATCGCCGCGGCGCTCGGCTTTCAGTCGGCGGCCTATTTCACGCGCAGTTTTCAGGCGCTGGCGGGGCAGACGCCGTCGCAGTTTCGCGCCCAAGGCGCTTTGAGTCGCACAAACACGGCATTTTCGTAAAATACGAACACAACGTTTCATGAATCCGAACATTGACTGTTTGCGGCACAATAAATGTCGCAAAATGACCTCAAGAGTCGATTCCTTCAATTGACCTTCCCCCCCGATCCATGCGCTAGTGGCCTTCGAGGGATGAAAACACGCCACCACCAATGCAAGACATGCGAATATGCAGCGGCATAGGCGGTGCGATCTCTAACGATTTTTTGTGTCACAGGGAGAGACGAATGACGCACATGATGAAAAAGCCGGCCCATCCGGCGGCGATGATGTATGCCGCAGAGCACAAGGCGGGTCTGATGGACCGCCGCGAGTTCATGGCACGCGCCACAGGTCTGGGGCTGACGGCCACTGCCGCCTACGGGCTGATCGGGGCCGCACCGGCACAGGCCGCAGCGCACGCCGCACAGGGCGGCACCATGCGGATGCAGATGGAAGTCCGCGCACTCAAGGACCCGCGCACCTATGACTGGACGCAGATCGCGTTCTTCACCGCCGGCTGGCTGGAATACCTCGTGCGCTACGACAGCGACGGTTCGTTCAACCCGTCCCTGCTGGAAAGCTGGGAGGTCAACGACGATGCGACCGAATACACGCTCAACGTCCGCCAGGGCGTGAAGTGGAACAACGGCGACGACTTCACCGCCGAGGACGTGGCACGCAACATCACCGGCTGGTGCGACAAGAACGTCGAGGGCAACTCCATGGCGGGCCGCTTTGCCGTTCTCATCGACGAGGCCACCGGCACCGCACTGGACGGCGCGATCGAGGTGGTCGACGACCACACCGTGAAGCTGAACCTGCCGACCTCCGACATCACGCTTATCGCGGGCATGTCCGACTACCCTGCCGCGATCGTGCCGGCCGGGTTCAACGCGGACACCATGCTCGACAATCCGATCGGCACCGGCCCCTACAAGCCCGAATCGCTTGAGGTCGGCGTGAAAGGTGTCGTCGTGCGCAACGAAGACCACGACTGGTGGGGTTATGCCGCCGGAGAGGGCGCCTATCTCGACCGGATCGAGTTCATCGACTACGGCACCGATCCATCCGCATGGGTCGCCGCTGCTGCCGCCGACGAGGTCGACATGACCTACGAGACCGTCGGCGACTTCGTCGATATCTTCGAAGGCATCGGCTGGGAGCGGTCCGAAGTGGCCTCTGCCGCCACCATCGTGATCCGTCCGAACCAAGAAGCCGAAGTCGACGGCATGAAGCCCTACGCCGACAAGCGTGTGCGTCAGGCGATCAACATGGCCATCGACAACAACGTCCTGCTGGAGCTTGGCTATGCCGGTCGCGGCGAAACCGCCCGCAACCAGCACGTGGGTCCGATGCACCCCGAATGGGCCGACGTGCCCGGCCTGGGTCACGATCCGGAGGCGGCCCTTGCGCTGCTGACCGAAGCCGGCATGGCCGACTTCGAAATGGAAATCGTGTCGATCGACGACGACTGGCGCAAGAACACGACCGATGCGGTCGCGGCACAGCTGCGTGACGCTGGCTTCAACGTGAAGCGGACGATCATCCCCGGTTCGACCTTCTGGAACGACTGGACGAAATATCCGTTCTCGTCGACCAACTGGAACCACCGTCCGCTGGGCACCCAGATCCTTGGTCTGGCCTATCGTTCAGGCGAGGCATGGAACGAGGCCGCGTTCTCGAACGAGGAGTTCGACACCCTGCTGGCAGAGGCGAATTCCATCGCCGATGCAGATGCCCGCCGCGAGGTCATGGCCAAGCTGCAGGAGATCATGACCGACGAGGGTGTCACGATCCAGCCTTACTGGCGCACGATCTATCGTCACGCCAAGCCGGGCTTCGTCGGCTGGGATATGCATATCGCGTATCTGCCGCAGATCATGAAGATCGGCATGGCCGCCTAAAGGCGCCTTTCGGGCCGCCCCTTCCCGGGGCGGCCCTTTTTCGACGCGCCCGCCGCGTCCACTAAAAAACCGGCAGACGTGCGTGCTGCCCAATACTGATCGACAGGGGCCTATATGGGACTGTTCATTCTGCGACGCCTTGGGGTGATGCTCCTCACGGCGCTATGCCTGACATTCATCGTGTTCTGGCTGACCAATCTCTCTCCCAACCTCGAAAAACTGGCAAAGACGCAAGGCAACGCGCGGATGTCGGACGAGGCGGTCGAGACGTTCCTGTACAACCGCGGCTATTCGCAAATCCTGCCGATCAAATACGGCCAGTGGCTGGGTGTCCTGCCCGGCTACGTGATCGAGGGGCGCGATGGCGTGACCCGTGCGCGCTGTGCCCCGGCCGGCGCCACGCCCGAAGAGATCGAGAACGCATCGACGTTCTGCGGTGTGCTGCAGGGCGAATGGGGCTTTTCCACCGTCTTCAAGAACGACGTGTCCGAAATCGTCGCGACCCGGCTGGGCCTGACAGGCAAGCTGATGCTCTGCGTGCTGCTGGTGATGGTGCCCGGCGCGCTGATCATCGGCATCCTTGCGGGGATGCGCGAGGGGTCGCGGACCGACAGGTCGCTGTCCACCATATCCATCATCACCACGGCGACGCCGGAATATGTCTCGGGTGTGGTCTTCATCGCCGTCTTCGCCACCGCGACCTTCGGGATGCAGTGGTTCAAGGGCACGGCGACCGCCGCGATGGACGATGCGACGTTCGAAAACTTCTTCCTGCCGGTCATCACGATCGCGCTTTACGGCATGGGCTATATCGCCCGGATGACCCGCGCGTCGATGACAGAGGTGATGACCGCGCAATATATCCGCACCGCGCGCCTGAAAGGCGTGTCGTTCCCGACCATCGTGATGCGCCACGCGCTGCGCAACGCGCTGATCGCGCCCTTCACGGTGATCATGCTGCAGATCCCCTGGCTGCTGAACGGCGTCGTGATTGTCGAGACCCTGTTCAACTACAAGGGCTTCGGCTGGGTGCTGGTCGAGGCCGCGGGCAACAACGACATCGAACTTCTGCTGGCCGTCTCGGTCGTTTCCGTCATCGTGGTTCTGATCACGCAGCTGATCTCCGACATCGGCTACGTGTTCCTGAACCCCCGCATCCGCATCGCCTAAGGGAGAATTGCACATGGACCCTTTAAGCTGGACCGGATCTTTCGGCGCATTCCTCAACCCGGTGTTCGGCATCGCCGTCACCGTGCTGGCGGTCAGCGTCATCCTGCAGATCGTGGGTGCCTTCGTCGTGACCGAAACGCCGACCGAGGTGAACCCCGACGGCACGATCGTCGCGCGCGGCGGCCTGCTCGGCGGGATCGAACGGCTGACCTACGCCGCCTTCATGACCGTGCTGACGCTGGTGGTCCTTTATGTGATTGCGGGTGTGCTACTGCCGCTGACGACCGTCGGCATCATCGGCGGCATGGCCAAGCAGTTCGTACCGGTCTGGATCGCGCTGATCGTGACGTTTGCCGCCTCGATCCACTTCAAGCGCCGTCTGGGCCTTTACGGCAAGCTCTTTGACAGCACCGTGGGCATGATCGGCTTTGGCCTTGTGATGTTCTGGGTCTTCACCGCGATCTTCACCGGCGTGTTCGACATGATCGCGACCCATGATCCGCTGAGCCAGGTATCGGGCCTGAAGAACAAGCTGCCCGGCGTGCCGATGCCCGAAGGCGCAGAGGCCTATCCCTATTACCTGCTGGGCGGCGACAACCTGGCGCGCGATATCTTCAGCCGCATGGTGCACGGATCGGTCATCGTGGTGGCCATCGCCCCGCTGGCCACGATCTTCGCCTTCATGGTCGGAATCACGCTGGGCCTGCCTGCCGGGTTTTACGGCGGGCGGCTCGACACGGTGCTGTCGTTTCTGGCGAATCTCATTCTGGCTTTCCCGGTGATCCTGCTGTTCTACCTGCTGGTCACGCCGGAAATCGTGGCGACGGGTATTCCGTCGTTCATGGCGGCGGTCCTGTTCGTCTTTCCGATCATCTTCTTCGGGGTGCTTCTGAACTCGCGCTACTACACCCAGCCGACCAAACGCACACCGATCCTGATCGTGGTGCTGGGCGTGCTGATCGTCCTCTATATGTCGATGATCAACCAGAAGGGCACGGTGATCGACATCCTGCCTGCGTGGATGGACCTTTTCGATCTCGATATCCTTGTGGTCTTCGTGTCGGTCGTCTTCGTGAACTCGCCCACCGTGTTCCGGATCGTGCGCGGCCTCGCGCTGGACCTGCGCACACGCGATTACGTCGCCGCCGCCCAGACCCGGGGCGAAGGCGCGTGGTATATCATGTTGTGGGAGATCCTGCCCAACGCGCGCGGTCCGTTGATCGTCGATTTCTGCCTGCGCATCGGCTACACCACGATCCTGCTGGGTACGCTCGGCTTTTTCGGGCTGGGTCTGTCGTCGGAAAGCCCGGACTGGGGCACCACGATCAACGAGGGCCGCAAACTGCTGCTGATCTTCGTGCACCCGCCCCTGCCCCCGGCGCTGGCGCTGCTGACGCTGGTGCTGGGTCTGAACCTGCTGGCCGACGGCCTGCGCGAGGAAAGCCTGAAAGACTGAATTTTCGCGAAGATTCACCATCCCCGATTTTTCGCCGAAAAATCGCCGCGACCGGAGACGGACATGACTGAAGACACCTACGACGGCCCGATCCTTGAAATCGACAAGCTGTCGATCTCGTTTTTCACACGGCTGCGCGAAATTCCCGCCGTGATGGATTTCTCGGCCAAGATCATGCCGGGCGAGGCGCTGGGGGTCGTGGGCGAATCCGGTTGCGGCAAATCGACGGTCGCGCTGGGGGTCATGCAGGACCTTGGCGTGAACGGGCGGATCGTCGGCGGGTCGATCAAGTTCAAGGGCGAGGAGATGAACACAATGTCATCCGAACGCCTGCGCGACATCCGCGGCAGCCAGATCGCGATGATCTATCAGGAACCGATGGCGTCGCTGAACCCCGCGATGAAGATCGGCCGGCAGCTGGCCGAGGTGCCGATGATCCACGAGGGCATCAGCGAGAAAGAAGCGCTGAAACGCGCGCTTGAAGTCGTGACGGATGTGAAGTTGCCCGACCCGGAACGGATTCTGAAATCCTACCCACACCAGCTGTCGGGCGGACAGCAGCAGCGCATCGTCATCGCCATGGCGCTGATGTCAAAGCCGTCGCTGCTGATTCTGGACGAACCGACCACGGCGCTCGACGTGACGGTCGAGGCGGCGGTGGTCGATCTGGTCAAGGACCTGGGCAAGAAATACGGCACCTCGATGCTGTTCATCTCGCACAACCTTGGCCTGGTGCTGGAGACCTGCGACCGCATCTGCGTGATGTATTCCGGCGAGGCGGTGGAGCGTGGCAGCATCGAGGACGTGTTCGACCACATGCAGCACCCCTATACGCAGGCGCTGTTCCGCTCGATCCCGTTGCCCGGGGCCGACAAGAACGCGCGGCCCCTGATCGCCATCCCCGGCAACTTTCCCCTGCCCCACGAACGCCCGCAGGGCTGCAACTTCGGCCCGCGCTGCGATTATTTCGAGGACGGGCTCTGTAACGAAAACAGGGCGATCCCGATGTATCCGGTCGAGGAGAACGATCGCCACGAGACGCGATGCCTGCGGTTTCAGGAGATCGACTGGACCGCGATGCCGGAGCTGGCCGAAAAGAAATCCAAGGGTGACATCGGCCCGGTCGTCCTCAAGATGGACAACCTCAAGAAGTATTACGAAGTGGCTGCCAACGCGCTGTTCGGCGGTGGCGACAAGAAGGTGGTGAAAGCCAACGAAACCCTGTCGTTCGAGGCCCGCGAAAGCGAAACGCTGGCCATCGTCGGTGAATCGGGCTGCGGCAAATCCACCTTCGCCAAGGTGCTGATGGGGCTGGAGACAGCGACGGAGGGCGACATTTTGCTGGATAACCAGTCCATCGGCAGTGTCCCCATCGAGGAACGCACGACCAAGAACGTGGCGGACATCCAGATGGTGTTCCAGAACCCGTTCGATACGCTGAACCCGTCGATGACGGTGGGGCGCCAGATCATCCGGGCGCTGGAAATCTTCAAGGTCGGCAAGAACGAAGCCGAACGCAAGAAGCGGATGCTCGAACTGCTCGATCTGGTAAAACTGCCGCGTGAATTCGCGACCCGGATGCCGCGACAACTGTCCGGTGGGCAGAAACAGCGTGTGGGTATCGCGCGCGCCTTTGCCGGTGACGCGCGCATCGTGGTCGCGGACGAACCTGTCTCGGCGCTCGACGTGTCGGTGCAGGCCGCGGTGACCGACCTGCTGATGGAGATCCAGCGCGAGCACAAGACCACACTGCTGTTCATCAGCCACGACCTGTCCATCGTCCGCTATCTGTCGGATCGCGTGATGGTCATGTATCTGGGTCACGTGGTCGAGTTGGGTACCACCGATCAGGTCTTCGCCCCGCCCTATCACCCCTATACCGAGGCGCTGCTGTCCGCTGTGCCCATCGCCGATACCAAGGTCGAGAAACAGCACATCGTGCTGGAAGGCGACATCCCGTCCGCGATGAACCCACCCTCCGGCTGCCCGTTCCAGACCCGCTGCCGCTGGAAATCGAAGGTGCCCGGCAATCTCTGCGAAACAGACGTACCGCCGCAGAAAACGCTGGCGCAGGGCCATCAGATCAAGTGCCACCTGTCGGACGCGGACCTTGCCGATATGGAGCCGGTGATCAAGATCGCCGCCGAATAGGAACCCTTTGTGCCCGTCCGGGATTGTCTTTCCGACCCCCGGGAGAACGTGCGACATGGCAGACAGTAAATTGGACTGGGCTATGCCCGTGATGCGCACAGGCTATGCCGGTCGCGGCATCACCTATCTGGCTATTGCAGGGATATCGCTCTGGACGATCTGGCAAGGCGGAGAAGCGCAAGGCACAACAGAGGCCCTGCGCACGCTCGAGCGGTCGTTCTGGGGCCAGTTCGCGCTCTATCTGATCGCGCTCGGGCTGCTGGCCTACATGGCGTGGCGCGTGCTCGATGCGGCGTTCGATCTGGAAGACTACGGCGCGGACGCAAAGGGGCTGGTGTCCCGCGTCGGAATGGCCGTCACGGGTTTGCTGCACGGTGTGATCGGGATCGGTGCCTTCTCGATCACGGTCTCCTCGCGCGAGGACGACGGCGGGCCGTCCCGTATGCAGCAGGCGACGCGCTATGTCATGGATATGCCCGCAGGCAGTTGGATCGTCAGTCTGGCGGGTGTGGTGACCCTAGCCGCCGGCGCCTACTATATTCATAAAGCGTGGACACAGTCCTATCGCGACCATCTGGCCGGCAACCACTTCACGACGCACTGGAACCCCGCCCTGCGGATCGGCGTGCTGGCACAGGGGCTGACGGTGGGCACGGTCGGGGTGTTCTTCCTCTACGCCGCAGTGCGCCACGACCCGTCGCAGGCGGGCGGACTGGACGAGATGTTTTCATGGTTGGCCGACGAACCCTATGGCCGTGTCCTTGTGATCGCCCTTTGTCTGGGATTGCTGGGCTTCGCCCTGTTCCTGTTCGTGAACGCCCGCTACCGGCTGATCGCGAAGCTGTCCGACCCGGACGTGGCGACCCTCGCCGCCAGGCTCAAGTGACAGGCGGCGCGCGTCAGTTGCCCCAGATCACCCGGACATAGTTGATCGTTTCGGCATAGGGCGGGATGCCGCCGTATTGCTGCACCGCCCCCGGCCCCGCGTTATAGGCGGCCAGCGCAAGCTGCCAGGTCCCGAACGTTTCGTATTGCGTGCGCAGATAGCGGGCGCCGCCGTCAAGGTTCTGGTTGATGTCATGGGGGTCCACGCCAAGGGCCGCTGCCGTGCCGGGCATAAGCTGCGCCAGCCCCAGCGCGCCCTTCACCGACACGGCGTTGCTGTTCCAGCCACTTTCCTGCTGGACCAGCCGCAGGAACAAATCTTCGGGGATGTTGTTGCGCCGTGCTGCGGCCCGGGCCAGATCAAGCAGCGGGCCGTTGTAGCGACCGGCATAGCGCACGACAGTGGTCGGGGCACCAGGTACCTCCACCCGCGGCGGCTGCAACCGGACCGAGTTGGAATATTGCTGTGCCGCGCGCCCGTCGAGCACCGAAAGCTGGTTCTGGAACAGGCTCGCACGGGCGCGGGTCGATATCGTGTCGGCCCATGCGACCGATCCGCAGGTCATAGCCGCCAAAACGGCGATCCCGATGAATTTGTGCATACCAGTCCCTCGTGCCTTATGCGGCTTTTGCCGCAGCATAGCCAAAAACACCCCCCTGACCACCCGCAGATTGCCCCTCGCAGCTAACCCTCACAAACGATTAACCTTAATCTGGCAGGCTGTGCGGGAGTTGTGAGCATGGCGGTGGTCTGTCACAACAACATGCAGGAGAATCGCCGGGCAATCCGGCACGACACGTCACGTATCGCGGGGGATCAACATGGCCGGATCAGTCAACAAAGTCATTCTAATCGGCAACCTGGGGCGCGACCCCGAAGTGCGCACGTTTCAGAACGGCGGCAAGGTCTGCAACCTGCGCATCGCCACATCGGAAAACTGGCGCGACAAGTCGACTGGCGAACGTCGCGAGAAGACCGAATGGCATTCCGTGGCGATCTTTCAGGAAGGGCTGGTGCGCGTGGCGGAGCAATATCTCAAGAAAGGCTCCAAGGTCTATATCGAAGGCCAGTTGCAGACACGCAAATGGCAGGATCAATCCGGCCAAGACCGTTATTCGACAGAGGTCGTGCTGCAGGGCTACGGCGGCACGCTGACCATGCTCGACGGGCGTGGCGACGGGGCTGGCGGCGGTGGCGGCTACGGCGGTGACAGCGGTGGTTATGGCGGCGGCGGATATGACAGTGGTGGCGGCTACGACAGCGGGCCTTCGGGCGGGTCGTCCTCCGGCTCCGGTGGTGGTGGTGGCCGATCCGACATGGATGACGAAATTCCGTTCTGATGCGTCTGCGCGCCCTGACCCGTGCGGACGGGGCGGATGCGCTGGCGCTTTACAACGAGCTGACGTTCGGGCCGCCGGTGGATGATCCGGCGGCCTTTTTCACGGTCATCGGCCATCCCGGCACCACGGTCATCGGGGCGGACATCGACGGCGGCATCCGCGCCATGTGCACGCTGCACATCCTGCCGAACCCGACATGGAACGCCCGTCCCTATGCGCTGATCGAAAATGTCGTGACAGCGGCGGCCTATCGTGGACGCGGCATCGGCAAGACGGTGCTGGATCACGCCGTGCAGACCGCCTGGGCCGGGGATGCCTATAAAGTGATGCTGCTGACCGGCACACGGCGCGGGGCGCAGGGATTCTACGAAAGCTGCGGCTTCAGCAGCGAAGACAAGACCGCCATGGTGATTCGCCGGACCTAGCGTTTCCGCGCGAGCGCGTCGGTCAGCACCCCGCGCACCACCGCGGGATCGACCTCTGATGTCACGAAGGCCTGACCGATCCCGCGCGCCATGACGAAATTGATCGTGCCGTCCTGCACCTTCTTGTCCTGCCCCATCAGCGCGATCAGCGCGTCGGCATCCGGCAGGTCGCCCGGTATGTCGGCCAGATCGACCTTCATGCCCATGTCGGTCAGATGCGCGCGCACGCGGCTGGGGTCTTCCTGCGGGCAAAGCCCCGCGCGGGCCGATACCTCGAACGCCAGCGCGCAGCCGATGGCCACCCCCTCGCCATGCACCAGCCGGGCGGCGTCATAGCCGGTCGCGGCCTCCAGCGCGTGACAGAAGGTGTGGCCGAGGTTCAAGAGCGCGCGGTCGCCCTGCTCTGTCTCGTCGCGCATGACGATGTCGGCCTTCATCTCGCAGGAGCGTTTGACCGCTTGCACGCGTGCGGCTTCATCACCTGCGGCCAGCGCCGGGCCGTTTTCTTCGAGCCAAGCAAAGAACGCCGCATCGCCAAGCAAACCGTATTTCACGACCTCGCCATAACCGGACAGGAAGTCGCGCGGCGGCAGCGTGTCCAGCAGGGCGGTATCGGCCAGCACCAGTGACGGCTGATGAAACGCGCCGATCAGGTTCTTGCCGTGGGGGGAATTGATCCCGGTCTTGCCGCCCACCGAACTGTCGACCTGTGCCAGCAGCGACGTGGGGATTTGCACGAAGCGTACCCCGCGCCGCAGGATCGCGGCGGCAAAGCCCGCCAGGTCGCCGATCACACCGCCGCCAAGGGCCACCACGATATCGCCGCGCTCCACCTTCTGCGCCAGCAGCCATTCCACCGTGCGCTCCAGCTGCGCCCAGCCCTTTGTTTTCTCGCCTGCGGGCAGTTCGAGGGCGGCCATGGTCAGCCCGGACCCCGAAAGTGCCGCTTCCAGCGCGGCCAGATGCAGCGCGCCCACGTTGTCATCGGTGATCACCGTCACATGGCGGCGACGTGTCATATCGCTGATGCGTGTCCCGGCCTGTGCCAGCACATCGCGTCCGATCACGATATCATAGGCCCGTCCGGGCAGATCCACGCGCACGGTTTCCAATGTCATGTCACGCGGTCTCCAGAATATCGGGGCGGGTGCCAAGCACGCGCAGCACCGCATCGGTCGTCTCTTCGATGGAATAGGCCGGCTTCACATCGACGCGCAGATCCGCCTTGCGATAGACCGGCACCCGCACATCGAAAATATCCGACAGTGTCTGTCGCGGGTCGGGCGTGCGCAGCAGGGGCCGCGTGTCCTTGTGGCGCACCCGTTCCCACAACAGATCGAGCGGCGCGTCGAGCCAGACCGCCACCCCCTTGTCCCTGATCCCCGCGCGGATGCGTTCGGTCAAAAACGCCCCGCCACCGGTCGAAAGCACGCAGGGCGGTCCGGACATCAGCCGGTCGATCACCTCCGCCTCGCGGACACGAAAAAAAGCCTCGCCGTCGCGGTCGAATATTTCGGCGATGGAGGCGCTCGCCGCCTCGACTATGGCCGCGTCGCTGTCCTGGAACGGCACCCGCAGGCGCGTGGCCAGCGCCCGGCCGATCGCCGTCTTGCCCGACCCCATCATGCCCACCAGAACAACCGTTCGCCGCAACCTGCCGACCATCGCTGTCCGCACCTTCATTCCAAAGCCGCACCGATCCGGCGACTGCACATCGGCTGAGCGCCGCTTAATTGAAAATTCATGCCCTAGATGGCGTGATCTTGCGCAAAAGGCCATATATAAACCGGGCAACAAGCGGCGGAACAGCCGCCCTGCAGGCACGCAAACAGCGATTGGGGCAATATATGTGGCGTATTTTCAAACTGTTGGTGTTCTTGACGGTGATCGCCGGAATCGGTCTTGTGGGGTATGCCTATCTGGGACCGATCTTTTTCCCCGCCGATTTCGCCCCGCCGGTCGAACAGGTGGTCGAACCCATCACGCTGGAGACCAACTAGCATGCGACATCTGCTTGCCCTGCCCCTGCTGATCGTCGGCACCGCCGTCGCGGCGCAGGACGAGGGCAAGCCGCTGTCGGCCATCGACTGGCTGTCGCAAAGCGTGACCTCGCCGGTGATCATCGGCCCGCGCGTGGCTCCGGCCATCGACGAGCCGCCCGTGACCGACGATGCCAGCACGCCGCAGATCACCGTCACCCCGCTCGATGCACCCTCGCCCGATCCCATCGGGTTGTTGCCGCCGGAGGTGACGGGCCTGCCGCGCGACCTGTGGTCGGCCAGCAGCGAGGAGATGATCGTGACGCTGGTGCAGGCCGAACGCACCGACAGCCTGCCCGCGATCCAGCAATTCCTGACCACGCTGATGCTGGCCGAGGCCGATCCGCCGTTGGGTGCCGGCACGGACGGTGCCCTGTTCATCGCGCGGGTGGACAAGCTCTTGGACTACGGCGCAATCGAACCGGCGCAGGCCCTGCTGGAACAGGCGGATGTAGAGGCGCCCGAACTTTTCCGCCGCTGGTTCGACGTGGCCCTGCTGACAGGCACCGAGGATGACGCCTGCGACGTGATGCAGGACAACCCGCAGGTGGCACCCACATATTCCGCCCGCATCTTCTGTCTGGCGCGCAGCGGGGAGTGGCCCGCCGCGGCGCTCACGTTAAACACGCGCCGCGCGCTGGGTGACGTCACCGCCGAGGAAGAGGCGCTGCTGTCGCGGTTCCTCGACCCCGAACTTTTCGAGGGCGAGGCCGCCCTGCCCCCGCCCAGCCGGACCAGCCCGCTGGTGTTCCGCATCCGCGAGGCCATCGGCGAGGGCATGACGACCAACGCGCTGCCCCGCGCCTTTGCCCACGCCGATTTGCGCGACACGGTCGGCTGGAAAAGCCAGCTCGAGGCCGCCGAGCGTCTGGCCCGCCACGGTGCCGTCGATGAAAACGTGCTGCTGGGGTTCTATCTTGCGCGCACCCCGTCCGCATCCGGCGGGATCTGGGATCGCGTCGACGCCGTGCAGCGGTTCGATGTCGCCCTGCGCGGGCGCGACCCCGGTGCCGTCGCAGATACGCTGCCCGCCGCCTGGGAGGCCGCGCGCGCCGCCCGGATCGAGGTGCCTTTCGCAAAAGTCTATGGCGATGCGGTGCAGACCCTGCCGCTGACCGGTGACGCCGCAGACATCGCGCTCACGCTGGGCCTGCTGTCGCCCCGCTACGAGGAAGCGGCGCAAAACGCGCCCGAGGACGCCGATCCCTTCCTGATCGGACTGGCGCGCGGCGATCTGGGCGAGGTGCCGGCCACGACATCGCGCGAACAGGCGATCAAAACCGCCTTTACCGACGGCACGCCGCCACCCGCACTGGCACAACTGGTCGCGGACGGCAAACTGGGAGAGGCGCTGTTGCGCAGCGTGGCTCTGTTCGACAGCGGCATGTCCGGCGATATGCCCGCCATTGCCGAGGCGCTGGCGCTGTTCCGCCATGTCGGGCTGGAGGACGTTGCCCGCCGCGCGGCGCTGCAACTGCTGCTTCTGGATCGCGCGGCATGACAGACGCCGCCGCCCGGCCGATGCTGCACTGGATCCAGGCGTTCCTCGAGGCGCAGGCGGCAGAGCTTGACGCGGCGACGAACACGCAGCTGGCCTACGCCAACGACCTCAAGGATTTCGCGGGCTGGCTCGACCCGAAGGCGGTACATTTCGCCACCGCCACGCAGGATCATGTCGAAAGCTACATGATCGACTGCGACGCGCAGGGGCTGAGCCGGGCCACACGCGCGCGACGCCTCTCCGCGATCAAACAGCTTTACCGTTTCGCGTTCGAGGAAGGCTGGCGCGAAGACAACCCGGCCATCCGCATCAAGGGGCCGGGCAAGTCGAAGGCGCTGCCCAAGACCCTGTCGGTCGAGGAGGTCGACCGGCTGATCGCTGCGGCGGCAGATCACAAACGCGACGGTCTGCGCAACGCCTGCCTGATGCATCTGCTTTACGCGACCGGCATGCGTGTCACCGAACTGGTCACGCTGCCCGTAGCCGCCGCCCGGGGCGACCCGCGCATGCTGCTGGTGCGCGGCAAGGGCGGCAAGGAGCGCCTGGTACCGCTATCGCCACCGGCCCGCGCGGCCATGGCCGCCTATCTGGAGGCGCGCGACGCGGCAGAGGAAGCGGGACGAAAAGACGGCAAACCCGCATCGAAATTCCTGTTCCCGTCCCGCAGCAAGGCGGGCCATCTGACGCGGCACCGCTTTTTCGGGATGATCAAGGAATTCGCCGTGGCCTCCGGCGTTTCGCCCGACAAGGTGACGCCCCATACCCTGCGCCACGCCTTCGCCACCCACCTGCTGGCGGGCGGTGCCGACCTGCGGTCGATCCAGACCATGCTGGGTCATGCCGATGTGGCGACCACGGAAATCTATACCCATGTGCTCGACGAACGGCTGCACGAACTGGTCATGACGCATCACCCGCTGGCCAAAAAGCCCGGCGACGACGCCTGAGCATCTTGAAGCGCACCGGCGCAGCCCCCATAACCCACACGTTCACAACTGAAAGCCCGCAATGGACTCCGCCCTTTTCGACGCAGCGTTCTGGATCACCTCCAGCGCCATTCTGATCCTGCTTGTGCTGTCGGGCTTCTTTTCCGGCTCGGAAACCGCGCTGACCGCCGCCTCGCGCGGGAAACTGCGGTCGGCCGCCGACCGTGGCTCCAAGGGCGCGCAGCAGGCGCTTGAGATCACCGAAGACAACGAACGGCTGATCGGTTCGGTCCTGCTGGGCAACAACGTCGTCAACATTCTGGCGACATCGCTGGCGACGGCGGTCCTGACCAAGGTTTTCGGGCCCAACGGCGTGGCCGCGGCCACGCTGATCATGACGCTGCTGGTCCTGATCTTCGCAGAGGTTCTGCCCAAGACGTTCGCCATCACCAACCCCGAACTCGTGGCGTCGACCGTGGCGCGCCCGATCAAGATCGTCGTCACGCTGTTCTCGCCCATCGTGGCGGCGGTACGTGTTCTGGTCCGCGGAATCCTCAGCCTTTTCGGCGTGAAGACCGACCCGGACAGCCACATCCTTGCCGTGCGCGAGGAAATCGCGGGCGCGCTGCAGCTGGGTCATTCCGAAGGCGTCGTCGAAAAGGAAGACCGCGACCGTATTCTGGGGGCGCTCGATCTGAACGAACGGATGGTCGAGGAGGTCATGCTGCACCGCTCGGGCATCGAGGTCGTCGATGCGGCACAGCCACCGCAGGACATCCTGTCCCAGATCCTGCAAAGCCAGCACACCCGCCTGCCGGTCTTTCGTGACGATCCGGAAAACATCGTCGGCGTCATCCACGCCAAGGACCTTCTGCGCGCGATCCACAAACTGCTGGACGGGCCGGACAGCGACATCACCAAACTGGCCAACTTCGACGTGATGAGCGTGGCGATGCCGCCCTACTTCGTGCCGGAAACGACGACGCTCGACGACCAGATGCGCGAATTCCTGCGGCGCAAGGCGCATTTCGCGCTGGTGGTCGACGAATATGGCGCGTTGCAGGGATTGCTGACGCTGGAAGATATCCTGGAGGAAATCGTCGGCGAAATCGCCGATGAGTTCGACCCCGACGACGACAGCCAGGTCGAGGCGACGGAGGACGGCGCCTATCTGGTCGACGGGTCCATGACCCTGCGCGACCTCAATCGCAGCCATGACTGGAACCTGCCCGACGACGAGGCCAACACCGTCGCCGGTCTGGTGATCCACGAGGCGCAGATGATCCCCGTCGAGGGTCAGGTGTTCTCGTTCCACGGCTTCCGCTTCGAAGTGATGGAGAAAGAGGAAAACCGGCTGGTCCTGCTGAAGGTCAAGCGGCTTTGACGGGCGCGATTAGGTGACATGAGATATTGCGCTGTGCGTTGCACATCGCCAGGGGGGCGGCTGCGCCGCCCCATTTTTGAGTATTTCCGGCAAGATAATACAAGACGATGCGACGCGGACAAACGACCGCGCGTGACAGGCCGCCGACCCGCCTTTAGCGCCCCTTGAACAATCCACCCAGAATGCCCCGCACGATGCGGCGCCCGGTCGTGCCTTTCAACTCCTTGACCACGACCGAGGTCAGAGCGTCGCCGAAGCCCCCGGACGACCGGCCCCGGCTGCGCGAGGTCGACCGTGGCGTCGTGCGCCCGCCGTCATAACGCCGCCCGGCCTTGAATTCGCGATCCTCCTGCGCAAGCGTCTTTTCCTCCTCCTCTGCACTGGCCGCTTCGGCCGCAGCCTCGGCGGCGCGTCGGGCGAGGATTTCCGCCGCACTCTCGCGGTCCAGCCGGCTGTCGTATTTCCCGCCCATGGGCGAGGCATCCATGACTGCCCGGCGTTCGGTCGCGGTGATCGGGCCGAGTTGCGAGGCCGGCGGCCGGATCAGCGTGCGCTGCACGATCCCGGGAATACCCTTTTCATCGAGCATCGAGGTCACGGCCTCGCCGGTGCCGACCTCCTGAATCGCGGCAGCCGTGTCGAAATCCGGGTTGTCGCGGTAGGTCTGCGCCGCAAGTTTCAAATCCTTCCGGTCACGGGCAGTAAACGCGCGCAGCGCATGCTGCACCCGGTTGCCCAGTTGCGACAGCACGTCGTCGGGCACATCCGCAGGGTTCTGCGTGATGAAATAGACGCCCACACCTTTCGAACGGATCAGCCGCGCCACCTGCTCGACCTTGTCGACCAGGGCCTTGGGCGCATCGTCGAACAGCAGATGCGCCTCGTCGAAGAAAAAGACCAGCTTCGGCTTGTCGGGGTTGCCGACCTCGGGCAGTTCCTCGAACAGTTCCGACAGCAACCAGAGCAGGAAGGTCGCGTAAAGCCGCGGACTGCCCATCAGCTGGTCGGCGGCCAGAATATTGACCGCGCCACGCCCATCCTGATCCACGCGCATGACGTCGGCCAAATCGAGTGCCGGTTCACCGAAAAGCGCGGCACCGCCCTGGTTTTCGAGCGTCAGCAGCGCGCGCTGGATCGCGCCGACCGACGATGTCGACACGTTGCCATAGCGCAGGGACAATTCCTTAGCGTTCTGCCCGACCCAGACCAGAAGGGCCTGCAGATCCTTGAGATCGAGAAGCGGCAACCCGTCCTCGTCCGCGACGCGGAAGGCCACGTTCATCACGCCTTCCTGCACATCGGTCAGCTCCATCATCCGGGACAGCAGCAAGGGGCCCATTTCGGCCACCGTGGCGCGGATCGGGTGGCCTTGCGCGCCGAACAGGTCCCAGAAGGTGACGGGAAAGCGGTCGTATTCCAGGTCGAGGCCGATGGTCTCCGCCCGGCTCATGAAGGCGTCGTGCAGCTTTGCCTCTTGCGATCCGGCCTTGGCCAGGCCGGACAGGTCACCCTTCACGTCCGACAGAAAAACCGGCACCCCGTTGGCCGAAAACCCTTCGGCCAGGATCTGCAGCGTGACCGTCTTTCCAGTGCCCGTCGCCCCGGCGATCAGGCCGTGACGGTTGGCCTTGTCCAGCAAAAGACCCTGCGGCACCGCGTAGTCCGCACCGCCGCCGCCGATAAAAATGCTCTCGCCCATATGCTGCTATCCTGTTCGCAATCCCCTGATCCCAGGTCAAAATACATTCTTAATGTTTGCGCGCTAGTCTAATCCCGTCGGATGGCCCGGGATGTCCCCCGGATGCCGATCCGACGTCCTCCCTGTCAGACTGGCCGCGCCCGCACGGGTGCGGCCATTTTTCCGCCCTGCATTGGTTCCCGGCGTCGGTGATCCTCCCCGGATATGCCAGTAACCTTTTGTAAACGCTGTTCAAAAAAAGTGAACAAAAGCCAGTTGACCTCTGCGGAGTGAATTCGTAACGTCTCATCAATTAGTCGGCCAAGTCCGACAGGGAGAACCGAAAAAGGGTCCTGCATCGCAGGATCCTTTTTTGTTGGAAGCGCGCCACGCAGCAGCGCCGCACGCGGGCCGATCTCAGGCTGATCATTGCCGACCCGGCACGATTTCGGCCTGACATGCCGCCGGACGCATGCTAGATCGCTTGCGAATTGGACAAGATGGAATGTGACATGCTCGACAAGACCAGGCTTTTGACGCTCGCTTTGATTTTGGGCACGGCGGGTGCCGTCGCCGCGCAGGAAACCACGACCGAGGACACCGCGACAGAAGATGCGACGACCGAAGAGACCGGAACGGACGAAGCCGGCACTGCGGAAGACGTGGGCGGCGATCTGTCCATGGGCAGCCCGATCGAACAGGCGGAGGCACAGGCCGGCGCGCTGCAGGTCGGACAACCCTATATCCGCGAGGAATTCGGCGATTGGGCGCTGCGCTGCCTGAAAGCCGAAGAAGGCCAGAACGACCCGTGCCAGCTGTATCAGCTGCTGCTGGACGCCGATCAGAATCCCGTCGCCGAAATCAGCATGTTCCCGCTGCCACCCGGTGGCCGTGCGGCGGCCGGTGCCACCATCGTCGCACCGCTCGAAACACTGCTGACCCAGCAACTGACGCTGAAGGTCGACGGTGGCGAGGCGCGGCGCTATCCCTTTACCTTCTGCAACGCCGCAGGCTGCGTGTCGCGCGTGGGCTTCACCACCGAAGAGGTCAACCTCTTCAAGCGGGGCAATCAGGCCACCGTGCGCATGGTGCCCGCCGCCGCCCCAGAGGAAGAGGTGGTGGTGACGATCTCGCTCACCGGGTTCACGGCCGGGTTCGACAATTCAGCGGCCGAGGCGGGACAGTAACCGCGACTGCCGCAGCACATTGTAAAACGGATATAAGGCCGCAGCAGCACGCTGCGGCCTTTTCTATGCCTTCTCTGCGCCGTCAGAATACGTACAAAAGGAGGTGTAGTGCAGCGCCACGTCCTTGTCCTCGAACATGATCACACCCAGATCGGGGGCCTCTGCCGCAGGCGAAAAGCTGTCCCAGTCCCAGGCCGGGCGCGGCGGCGGTGCCTGATACAGCACCGAGCGCATCGTGGAAAACGGTATGCCCGCCATCGTCCCCGAGATCGGCCGGTGCACATGGCCGATGAACAGATATTCGACATTGTCGAACCGCCAGAGAAGATCGAGCAGCGCCGCGCTGTCCAGCAGCCGGTCGGCATCCTGCATCGGCAGTCCCAACGCCGTCGGGGGGTGATGCATGAAAACATAGACCCGCTGCCGCCCGGCCTGATGCAGAACGCCCCCGAGCCATTCCAGTCGCGCGGCGCAGACCTCGCCCGCGTCCGATCCGGTCATTTGCGTATCCAGACAGATCAGCAGACCGGCATCCAACGTCACATGGTACTGGATGAAATCATCCATGCAGGTCTCGGGCAACGGCAGGGTCGCGCGCAGCAGCGCACGGTCGTCGTGATTGCCCACCATCGGCAACACCGGCATCCGCAACCGCGCCAGTGCGTCGCGCAGAGCGTCATAGTCGGCCCGGCTGCCGCGATTGACCAGGTCACCCGAAATGACACAGAAATCCGCGTCATCGTGATGGGCGTTCACATAGTCCACCGCCCGCGACAATCGCTCGCGGGGATCGTGCCCCTGCACCGTGCCCGTTTGTGCGAAATGCGGGTCGGACATCCAGATGAGTTTCGTCATGGGCGCGGCCTTCGTGCAGCTTTGGACCGCACAGTTCCACGGCAGGCGGGCGATGGCTAGTGGCGTTGCAGCACCAGCACCGCGTTCAGCCCGCCAAAGGCAAAGGCGTTGGACAACGCGACATCGACCTTTGCCTCACGCGCGGTATTGGGCACGACGTCAAGCGCGCATTCCGGGTCCGGTTCCTCGTAGCCGATGGTGGGGGCCACCACCCCGTCGCGCAGCGCCATGATGCAGGCCAGCAGTTCAACCGCCCCCGTGCCGCCGATCAGGTGGCCGTGCATGGATTTCGTCGACGACATCATCAGCCGGTCGGCATGTGCGCCGAATACATCCGCCACGGCGGCACACTCCGTCTTGTCGTTGGCCGCGGTGCCGGTGCCATGCGCGTTGATATAGCCGACAGCATCTTTCGGCAGCTTTGCATCGTCCAGCGCCCCGGCGATGGCCCGCGCCGCACCCTGCTTGGACGGCATCACGATGTCGGACGCATCCGACGACATGGCAAACCCCACGACCTCGCACAGGATGTCCGCACCCCGCGCCCGCGCGTGGTCCATGTCCTCGAACACGAAGACGCCGGCCCCCTCGCCCTGCACCATGCCGTTGCGCGTGGCCGAGAACGGGCGGCAGGCATCACGCGACATGACGCGCAATCCTTCCCACGCCTTGATTCCGCCAAAGCACAGCATGCTTTCCGACCCGCCCGTCACCATGACCGTCGCCATGCCGGACCGCACCATGTTGAACGCCTGCCCCATCGCGTGATTGGACGACGCGCAGGCGGTCGCCACGGTGAACGACGGGCCGCGCAGGTTCCACTCCATCGACACCTGGCTGACGGCGGCATTGTTCATCAGCTTTGGCACGATGAAGGGATGCACCCGGTTCTTGCCGTCTTCATAGACGACGCGATAATTCTCGTCCTGCGTGGTCAACCCGCCGCCAGAGGTGCCGAGCACCACCCCCGACCGGTCCGCAAGCGCGCCGTTGAACACAAGCCCCGCCTGCCCCAGCGCCTCGCGCGCGGCCAGCAGGGTGAACTGGGTAAACCGGTCGTAAAGCGAGATCTGCTGCCGGTTGAAATGCGCCGCCTCGTCATATCCCTTGACCTGCCCGCCGATCTGGATCGTCAGCCGCTCCACATCACGGATATCGAGCGGGCCGATCCCGCAGACCCCCTCGCGCATGGCGGCCAGCGTGGCCGGCACGTCATTGCCCAGCGGGTTGATCGTCCCGGCCCCGGTAATGACGACGCGGCCCATGGGTTACTTCTGCTCCGCGATCAGCTTTTCCACCGCGGCGACAATCGACGCCACGGTCGAGATGTCGAAATCGCTCTCGGCAGGGTCGTTTGCGTTGAACGGCACGCTAATGTCGAACGCCTCCTCGATCCCGAAGATGCTCTCGACCAGTCCAAGACTGTCGATCCCCAGATCCGCGGGCGTGTCCGACAGGTTGATGTCGCCCGGCTCCAGCAGAGCCTGTTCGGCGATGATGGCGATGACCTGATCCTGAACCGACATATTTCACTCCGATGCAGCGGCGTTGACGGTGATCTAGTCACTCTGCCCGGATTTTGAAACAGATTTCTGACGGTTTGCCATCTGCCGCAGCGCCCGTTCCCGCACACGGTAGGTCAGCATCGGCACCGCCGGATAGCCCATCATGAAGGCCCCGTCAGGCACGTCGGACAGGGCGATCGCGGCCCCGCCCAGCACGATATCGGACCCCAGTGTGATGTTGTCGGCCACGCCGGATTTGCCGCCCAGCACCACGCGATCCCCGATCACCGTGGACCCGGCGACAGCCGCCTGCGCGCACAGCAAGCAATCCTCGCCCACGATCACGTTATGGCCGACCTGCACGAGGTTGTCGATTTTGGTGCCGCGCCCGACCCGCGTGGCGCGGATCGTGCCCGCATCGACCGTGCTGTTCGCGCCGATCTCCACATCGTCGCCGATCACCACACCGCCCAGCGAATGGATTCTGTGCTGCGTGCCGTCCATCGGCTGAAACGGCACCTTGCCCAGAGTCCGCCGCCCGGTTTCGGGATGCGACGGCGTGGCGGTGACGAAGGAAAACCCGTCGCCGCCGATCACGACATTCGCCTGCAGGATCACCCGGTCACCCAGCGTGACATTCCGCGCGATCCGCACACCTGCGTGCAAATGACACCCCTGCCCGACACGGCTGCCAGCGGCGACGCTCACGTGGCTGTCGATCCGCACGCCGTCACCGATGACCGCACCCGCGCCGATGTGCACGAAGGCGGCAATCGACACGCCTTCGCCGATCACCGCATCGACCGAGACGTCTGACAGCGGCGATACACCCGGCACGAAACCGGTCTCGTCAAAGGCCCGCGTCAGCCCCGCCATTGCCAGCCTTGGCCGGTCCACCACAACCGCGCCCTCAAGTCCCAGCGCCTTCCAGTCCGCATCGGGCCAGACGACCGCCGCCTTGACGTCCCCATTGGCCGCAAGCGCATCGGCGTAGCGCGGCGACATGGCCAGCGCCAGATCGCCGTCCCGTGCCACGCCCGGCTCGCACAAACGGCGCACCATCAGCGCGCCGTTTCCGTGAACCGTGGCATCCAGTGCAGATGCGATATCACTCAGACTGATCATCTCTCACCCCGCGTTTGCAGGGTCAGCGTTACCCCTGAAACGCGCGCAGGGCTACCCCTTCGGCGGCCAGCGCGTTCCAGATACGCCCGTCGCGGCCATAGATGTCGCGGCGGAACTGCAACTGCCCGTCCACGTTCGTGAAGGCCGTGCGATAGACGATATGCACCGGCACCGGCACGTCGAGGTTCACCCGGCTTTCCGCACCGGTCCGCAGACGCGACTGGAAGAACCCCTCCGGGTCCGCCGTCTGCGCTGCCAGCAGGTGATAGGCGAAATCGAACGGATCGTTCAGACGGATGCACCCGTGGCTGTAGGCCCGGACCTCGCGCCCGAACAGGCTTTTGGCCGGCGTGTCGTGCAGGTAGATGTTGTACTGGTTGGGGAACATGAACTTCACCAGCCCCAGCGCATTGCGCGACGACGGCGGCTGCCGCATCGAGAACGGGAAGTTGCTGGCGTTGTAGCGGTTGAAATCGACGTTGGCCCGGTTCACGACCTGCCCGCGGCTGTTGATCAGCTGCAAGTGGCCCGCGGCCCCGCGATTGCGCTGCATCTGCGGCAGGTATTCGCGTGTCGTGATCGACCGCGGCACGTACCAGCTCGGATTGATGACCATGAACTCCATGACATCGGAAAACTCCGGGCTCTGCCGGTCGGCATCCCCCGCGCCGATCACCGACCGGGTGCTGAAAGTCACGCGGTCATGATCGACGACGGTCGCCGTAAAGTCGGTCAGATTTACCCAGACATGGCGGTCGCCGCGCGGCATGTTGGTCCAGCGTTCACGCTCCATCGCCACGATGACCGATTGCAGGCGTCGCTCCAGCGGCACGTTGATCTGCGCCAGCGTGCCCTCGCCCACCGTGCCGTCGACGGTCAGCCCGTGGTTGCGCTGGAAATCCTCGATGGCCGCTTTCATCGTCGCGTCAAAGGTCTGGGTCGCCGTGCGATCCAGATAACCCATGGCGATCAGGCGGTTGCGCAGCGCGACGACCGCCGCACCTGAATCTCCAAGCTCCAAACGCCCGCCGGGCACAGCCGGCCCCCAACCACCCTGCGTCAGCAACGCCTCAAGCCGCAGCTTCTCGCGCATCAGGCGGGTGTATTCCGGGCTGGTGGGTGGCAGGGCACGTAAGAACGTCGCGGGCTCTGCCGCGACGAAGGCATCCAGCGTTTCAAGCCGGTCGCGCAGTGGCACCTCGCGCACGACGGCGGACACCACCGACCGTGGCCGCAGGATACCGGTCTGCACGTCGCGGGCGTACTGGAGGAACAGCCGCGACATCTTGACTTCCATCGCGCCCTGCTCGGCAGGGGTGCGGGCCGCGTGAAGCCGCGCCATCAGCCCGTTCACGTCATAGCGGTCGGACGGCAGCCCGTGATCGCCCGCCGAAGACAGCGCGGCCAGCAGGGCGTTGCGTCGCGGCGCATCCTCGGCACGCGACCAGATCCCTTCAAAGCTGCGCGCCCGGTAGAAAGCCGCAAGCTCATCGTCGCGGGCCGCGGTTTCGGCCACGGCCTGACGGAACGCGGTCACCTGCGCTGTCACCGCCTGCGGCAGGGCCGCGGCAAAAGCAATCGTCACGGCAAGCACCAGCATCACGCGCGACAAAATCCGCGACGGCGCGAAAGGCAAAACATTCATCGAAATATCCCTCCAGAATATATGCGAACACTATCCGTGGGTTGCGACACCAACGTCCATTCACAAAATGCGGAGAATGCCCGCCAAAAGCCGCCTGTTGCACGAAAACACGCTTTCCGGCCCGGCCTAGGCGTGCCCCGCAACGCACAACTGCGCAAAAAGTTGCCGACAAGTGCTTTGTTAATCAATAACGCGCTAAACAACCCTTGGTCGACGAATCGTGATGTGCCATAAAACGCGCAGCATCTGGGGGACAGATGGCAACCGGCGATGACAAATCGCCACTATATCGAGCGACGGGACAGGCGCAGATAACATGACAGCAAAAAACTCTTCGGGCATGACCCGGCGTGGACTTCTTGGTGCGTTCGCGGCCACAGCAGTAGCAGCGGCACCGACATTCTCCAACGCAGCCGGATTTCTGCGCGGTGGCGGCGATGTGCGCCGGATCCGCATGTATTCGGGCCGCACCGGCGAGCGTCTGGACACGATCTACTGGATCGAGGGCGACTACATCGCCGAAGCGATTCGCGAGGTGAACCTGTTCATGCGCGACTGGCGCACCGGCTCCGCGATCCAGATGGATACGCGCACCATCGACATCATGGCCGCGTCCCTGCGCCTCCTCGACGTGAACGAACCCTACATGCTGCTGTCCGGCTACCGCTCGCCGGAAACCAACGCGATGCTGCGCAGCCGGTCTTCCGGCGTGGCGCGCCGCTCGCTGCACATGGTCGGCCAGGCCGCAGACCTGCGCCTGCAAAGCCGCTCCACCGCGCAAATGGCCCGCGCCGCGGCCTCCTGCCGCGCCGGTGGCGTCGGGCGCTACTCCGGCTCCAACTTCGTGCACATGGATTGCGGTCCGGTACGCAGCTGGGGCGGTTGATCGACACGCAACCGGTAATCCCGCACAATTTGTCCCATTGTTTCGAACGGCGCTGTAATGGCGCCGTTTTTTGTGCGCCGGGGGCTATCACGGCCTCGTGACCTTCCGCTATCACATCGGCATACCAGTTCCCGACGTGTCAGCCCCCGATGCCACTGTTATCCGACCGCCCTGCCCTGATCCGCCTGACCGACGCCCGCTATGGCGACGGGCTGGGCACGCCGTTCGGCGGCGTCGACCCGGTCATCGTCTCGACGCAGCTCTTCGATCAGGACGGTGACATCCCCAACGCGGGAGGGCTGAGCAACCTCTTCGTGGCCTGGGGACAATTCCTCGATCACGACCTCAGCCTGTCGCCCGAAAACCATGCAGAGGTCATCGCCGCACCCGGCCTCGTCGCCCCGCTCGAACGCTCTGAAGTGGCCGACGGCACCGGCACCGGCATCGACAGCCCCCGCCTGCCGGTCAACGCGATCACGTGGCAAATCGACGGCAGCCAGATTTACGGCAGCAGCGCCGCGCGCACCGACGATCTGCGGAGCTTCGAAGGCGGCAAGCTGCGCATGGGCGAGGATAAATGGTCCGACCAGGGCCTGATGCCCAAAGCCGATCCCGACAGCTTCATGGCCGGGGACATCACATCGGACGATCCGGTCTTCCTGGCCGGTGACGTGCGCGCGAACGAGAACCCTGCGCTGAGTTCCGTACACACGCTGATGGCGCGCGAACACAATTACTGGGCCGAACGGCTCGCCGAAGAACACCCCGACTGGACCGACGAACAGCTTTTCGACGGCGCGCGCCAGATCACCGAATTCACCCTGCAAAAGGTCACTTACGAGGAATGGCTGCCGCATCTGGTCGGCGACGCCACCGGCCCGGATACCGGCCATGATCCGGCGGTGGACGGCCAAGTATCTGTCGAGTTCTCAACCGCCGCCTTCCGCTTTGGCCATACGATGGTGTCCTCCACGCTGGAGCGCCAGAACGAGGATGGCAGCACCGCCGAAGGTGGCGATCTCGACATCAGGAACGCCTTTTTCAACCCTGATATCATTAAGGATTACGGCATCGACGCGATCCTGCGCGGTCAGGCCGCCAGCCACGCGCAGGAGGCGGACACGAAGGTCATCGACGACCTGAATTTCTTTCTGCAGACGCCGGGTGGGCTGTCGGGTTTCAGCCTCGTCGGGCTGAACCTGCTGCGCGGGCAGGATCACGGGCTACAATCCTACATCGACACACGCGCCGCCCTGCCGGGCGACATCGACCCCGCGACGGTCGACCCCACCGATTTCAGCGTCATCACCGCCGATCCCGCGCAACAGGCCGCCCTCGCTGCGGTCTTCCCGACCGTGCACGACGTCGATCTCTGGACCGGCGGCCTGTCCGAGGACCCGATCGACGGCACCCAGTTCGGTCCGACCTTCACCCATATCATTGCCGACCAGTTCGCCCGCACCCGCGCCGCCGATGACACCTTCGGCGAACTCGACCCCGCATTGGGCGAGGCGATTATCGCAGAGGTCCGCGACAACTCCCTGCAAACGATCGTCCTGCGCAACACGGATATCGACAGCCTTCAGGACGATCCGTTTCTCGCACAGGCACGCAGCCTCACCGACAGCGACGACATCACCGGCACTCCGGACGACGATACCTTCGACCTCGTCGCGCTGAACATTCAAAGCGCCGTGCAGACCTTCGCAGGCGACGACTCCGTGACCGTCCGTGGCGGCCCCGTGATCGCCGAGGACGTTGCGCTCGGCGCGGGCGACGACGCCTACACCCAGACCAGCGGTGCGTTGATCGGGTCGCTCTACACCGGCGACGGCGGCGATACCGTGATCATCGCAGGCACTTCGCGGGTGGATGGCAACATCTACACGATGGAAGGCGCCGATGCTGTCACAATCGACGGCAACGCGCAGGTGCCGGGCAGCCTCTACACCGGCAAGGACGACGATACCGTCACCGTGGGCGCGCGTGCCACTGTCGGCAAGATATTCAGCGAAACCGGCGACGACCTGATCACGCTGGCCCACGGTGCCGATGTGATGGTCGTCAACGGCGGCGAGGATGCGGACGGTGCAGATATCGACGTGCTGCGCATCATCGGTGGGCCGTTCCGCGTGGAATACCTGATGGACGATCCGAGCACGGAATACGGTCGCGTGATCTACCTCGATGCCACCGGCCAGGAAATCGGCAGCACGCAGTTTCGCAACATCGAAAGCGTCACCTGCTTCACCCCCGGCACCCGGATTATCACGGCGCAGGGCGCGCGCGCGATCGAGACGCTGTCCGTGGGCGACCTTGTCTATACACTCGATCACGGCTTGCAGCCAGTGCGCTGGATCGGTCGCACCACCGTGCCTGCAACCGGCGCGCTGGCACCCATCCGTTTCGCGCCCGGAGCCTTCGGCAATATCCGCGAAACTCGCGTGTCGCCCCAGCATCGGATGCTGGTGTCCGACTGGCGTTGCGACATGATCTGCGGGGTGAACGAGGTGCTGATCCCGGCCAAACACCTCGTCAACGACCAGACGATCCGCCCCGCGCCAGGCGGTACGGTCGACTACATCCACATCCTGTTCGACGACCACCAGATCGTGATGGCCGACGGTATCCCGTCCGAGAGCTTCCATCCCGGTCGTCAGGGCCTCGGTGCGATGGCAGAGGACACCCGCGCCGAAATCCTGGCGCTATTCCCGCAGCTTGCCGATGATCTTGACAGCTTCGGCCCCGCCGCACGCTACAGCGTGAAACCGTTCGAGGCGGCGCTGATCAAGGGGCTGGAGTAAACGTCATACCCATCAATGCCCGAAGAGGCTTAGAAGAGCAGCTTCACCACTGCTGCCGTCGCACCCATCAACGCTGCCGCGGCCAAGGCGGGCGCCAGAAAAGTGTTCACACCGATCTGACGCGTTTCAGCCAGCAGCTTCGCGATCTCGGCGCGCATCTTGTCGTCTGAAAGGGATTGCTCTTGATGCGTCATTGCCCTCTCCATCCGGGAAAGTGATATCAGAAAGATAGGCCCGGCGCAGTCCGAAAGCAAATCCTGCGCATCAGTCTTCACTGAAATGGCAAATCAGAAGTGAATGAAGGTGGCGGTCCGTAGAGGATTCGAACCTCTGGCCTCTGCCTTCGGAGGGCAGCGCTCTATCCAGCTGAGCTAACGGACCGTCAGGAGTGATATACGCAGCGCATCCCTGCCCCGCAACGCGAAAATGCCCTCAGGCAAACAGGTCGTGGCAGAGTTCCAGCGCATCGACCAGCGCATCGACCTCGTCGGTCGTGTTGTACATCCCGAACGATGCGCGGCAGGTCGCTCCTACGCCCATGTGGTCCATCAACGGCATGGCGCAATGTGTGCCCGCGCGCACCGCCACCCCCTTCTTGTCCAGCACGGTCGAGATGTCATGCGCATGCGCCGCCCCGTCCAGCGTGAAGGAGAAGATCGCGCCCTTGGTCGCCGACTTGCCCTGCACCTGCAACCAGTTCAGCCCGTCCAGCCGGTCGCGGGCATAGTCGCGCAGGCCCTGCTCATGCGCGGCAATCGCCTCCATCCCCGTATCCATCAGGTAGTTCAGCGCCACACCCATGCCGATCGTCTGCACGATGCCGGGCGTGCCCGCCTCGAACTTCATCGGCGGATCGTTGTAGGTGACGGCGTCGCGCGTCACCTCGCGGATCATGTCGCCGCCGCCCAGAAACGGGCGCATCTCGGCCATCCGGGCGGGTGCCACATAAATCGCGCCCGATCCGCTCGGGCCATAGAGCTTATGCCCCGTGATCGCGAAGAAATCGCAGCCGATCTTTGCCACGTTCACCGGCATGTGGACCGCCGATTGCGACCCGTCCACCAGCACCGGCACGCCCTTCGCACGCGCGCCCGCGCAGATCGCCTGCACGTCCACGACAGTGCCCAAGACGTTCGACATATGCGTGACCGCAACCAGTTTTGTCTTTGGTCCGATGGCGTCGATCACAGCCTGCGGGTCCAGATCGCCGTTGGCGTCCACATCGACCCACTTGATGACCACACCCTGCCGCTCGCGCAGAAAATGCCAGGGCACGATATTGGCGTGGTGTTCCATGATCGACAGCACGATCTCGTCACCCGCCTGCAACCGCGGCATGGCCCAGCCATAGGCGACCATGTTGATCCCCTCGGTCGTGCCGGAATTGAGGATGATGTCGTCCTCTGACGCCGCACCGATGAAACGCGCGACGGTGCCGCGCACGCTTTCGTATTTGTCGGTCGCCAGATTGGACAGAAAATGCAGCCCACGGTGCACGTTGGCGTATTCGTCCGCATAGGCGCGCGTCACCGCGTCGATCACCACCTGCGGCTTTTGCGCCGACGCGCCGTTATCGAGATAGACCAGCGGCTTGCCGTTCACCTGCCGATGCAGAATCGGGAAATCGGCGCGGATTTTGTTCAAGTCGTACACGGTTTCACACCCCTCCGGCCACGGCGACACCGCCGATCAGAACCACGATCACGGCCAACCCGAAGGCCAGCCCAAGGATCGACACCAGCACAAGCCCAGCAGCCTTCCACAGGTTGTCGAACCCGTGCAGCACGTTGAGGAAATGCAGAAGGCACATCACCTGAATGATGACGCCCGCCAGACTGACGAACATCGCGAGCGGCGGCATCACCAGCAGGGCCAGCATCTGGGCCACCGAAATCGCAAGCGTCACGGTCTGCAGCCACGCCATCAGCGCCAGTGTCGCCCCGAAACTGCCGGTGCCGCCAAACGACCGCCCAGCCGAATAGTAGATGAAAACAAGAACTGCCGTCCCCGCCCCCACGACGATCGCATCCATGAATGGACCGGCGCGAAACAGGACCGACTGCGCCCCAACCCCGGTCAGCGCCGCGCCGCCATGCACTGTCACGATCATCAGTATGATCGCGGCGGCAAGCGCCATCCAGCTTGCAGCATGCGGGATGCGCAGCGCCACGATGCGGCGCGCGATGCCCGCCGGGTCACGTATCGTTTCCCCGATCAGCCGCAGCAGGGTTGCCAGATCAAACGACATCGGCTTGCTCCGCCGTCCACAGGCTGATCGCCCAGATCGCTCCAAAGGCCACGACCCAGACGATGCCGACCAGCGTCAGTGCGGGACCCTGCCCGACGAACCCCGCCGTCAGACCCCAAAGCAGCAGCACAGGTGCGGTCGCCAGAAACGACCAGAACAACGCGATCCGCGCCGTGTACCACGTGCCCCTGCCGCCCAAAGCCCGCGCGACGATATGGCTGAAGCCCGCGATCACATACATGCCCAGCGGCGCGATCATCAGCCAGGCGAAGAGCGCATAGGTCATCTCGCGCTGCAGGTCGGGCGGTTCCGCCCCCGGTGGCAGGTCGAACCCTGCCGACAGGCGCGCCAGCCGCGGCCACTGCGCGACGAACACAAGCAGGCAGCCGACCATCAGGTAGGCGATGGCGCGGTCTTCGCGCTGACCGGCGGCCAGCAGCTTGCGGATTACCGGCGCGGGGCCGCGCCAGGTGCGCACGATGTCGCTCGTGACCGCCATCAGCCGTGGCGGCCCAGCCAGCTTTCCAGACGCGCCAGCAGGTCGTCGGCCAATGCCTCGTCCGCGACCTCCTCCAGCGCCTCGGCCAGAAACGCCAGCGTCAGCATGTCGGTCGCCTGCTTTTCCGGCACCCCGCGCGAACGCAGGTAGAACAGCGCCTCCGCGTCGATCGCGCCCGAAGTCGACCCGTGCGAACAGGCCACGTCATCGGCGTAGATTTCAAGCTCGGGCTTGGCCAGAAACTGGCTGTCGTCATCGAGCAGAAGCGACTGGCTGATCTGGTAGCCGTCGGTTTTCTGCGCGTCTTTCTTGACTAGAATCTTGCCTTGGAACACCCCCGTGGCCCCGTTGCGCAGCACCTTCTTGAACACCTGCCGGCTTTCACAGTTCACCGCGTCATGGGTGACGAAAACCGTGTCGTCGTGGTGAAAATCGCGGCCGTCGCCGACACAGGCCCCCGCCACATGCGCCGCGGCATCGTCGCCGGTGATGTCGATCACACATTCGTTGCGCGTCAGCACCCCGTTGAAAGTCAGCGTGAAGGATTTGAACGCCGCCTCCTTTGCGACGCGGGCAAAGCAGTGGGTCACCGCGCGCCGCTCGTGGTCGCGGCCCTGCGCGCGGACATGGTGGAACGTGCCGCCCTGCGCCACATCGACCTCCAGCACGTTGGAAAACCGCGCCGCCGCCGGGCCGGTTTCAAGCAGCGTCATCTCGGCACCGGCATCCACCTTGACCAGACTGTGCAGGATCGCATCCGACGTCTCGTCCTGATGCAGATAGACCAGGTTGACAGGCTTCCCCGCCTTGCCCGTCGCGTGGATCACCACGCCGTCGGTGGCGAATGCGGTGTTCAGTGCGGCAAGCGGGCGGGCGACAGGGTCCTGCCCGTCGGTCTCAAGTTTCCCGTAAAGGTCCTTGGCCCAGTGAATATCGCGCGCCATCACGTCGGCCAGCCGCTCGATCACCAGACCGGCGGCCTGCGGGTCATCGGACTGTGCCGCGTCGAAGACACCGTCGACAAAGACGATCTTCACCCTGTCGACCGCGTCGAACAGCGGACCCTCGTCGTTGTGGAACAGCGCCGCCTGCGGTGCATCCTGTGCCGTCAGCGTCGTCGGGTCGGTATAGCGCCAGTATTCATCGCGCTTGGTCGGCAGCCCCATGGCCGTCACGCGGTCGCGCGCCGCGCGCCGCGCCTCCGTCGCCCAGCCGGCACCTTCGGGCATCGTCAGCCCCGCAAGCCGGGCCGCCACGATCTCCGGGTTCTGTTTGCGCACGCCCATCAGGCCACCTCGGACAGAATGTCGGCGTAGCCGTTGTTCTCGATCTCCAGCGCCAGTTCCGGCCCGCCCGATTTCACGATCCGGCCGTCTGCCATGATATGCACGACGTCAGGTTTGATGTGATCGAGCAGGCGCTGATAGTGGGTGATCACCAGAAACGACCGCCCTTCGGACCGCAGCGCGTTCACGCCTTCGGACACCAGCTTCATCGCGTCGACGTCAAGACCCGAATCCGTCTCGTCCAGCACGCACATCTTGGGCGCCAGCATCGCCATCTGCAAAATCTCGTTGCGCTTCTTCTCGCCGCCGGAAAAGCCCACGTTCACCGGCCGCTTGAGCATGTCGGCGTCGATCTTCAGTTCCTTGGCCTTGGCGCGGATTTCCTTAAGGAAATCGGCGGCCGACATTTCCGCCTCGCCGCGCTGCTTGCGCTGCGCGTTCACCGCCGTGCGCAGGAACGTCATGTTGCCCACACCGGGAATCTCCACCGGATACTGGAACGCCAGAAACAGACCGGCAGCGGCACGTTCCTCGGGGTCCATGTCCAGCAGGTCGGCACCTTCCAGCGCCGCCGACCCCTCGGTGACCTCGTAACCGTCCTTGCCGGACAGCACGTAGGACAGGGTCGATTTGCCCGACCCGTTCGGCCCCATGATCGCATGGACCTCACCAGCGCCGACCGTCAGGTCGACACCCTTGAGGATCTGCTTGTCCTCTTCTTCAAGTTTGACGGCCAGGTTCTTGATCTCAAGCATGTTTTCTCCTTCGGGACGTGCCCGTCTTCAAACGCGGTTGGCCGCGTCGGGCCGGGCCCGCGCGGTGAATGTCATGGCAAATGCTGCCGGTGTCAGATGGTGTAGATTTCGCCGCGCAGATAGATCGACAACGGTGCCGTATGCGCCTGCACGTGTTCGACGTAAAGCCGGGAATAATAGGCCGCGAATTCCGCGGGAAACATCCAGACCAGATTGTGCATGGCCACGGCCATCACGGCGGCCCCCGCCAGATGCGCCACCATGTGACGCAGTGATTTCTGCCCCAGGATGCCGCCCAGCACGAATGCCGCGATCCCGGCAATCGCCAGTTCCACCATCAGCGTGGTGTCGTTGGTCTGCGGCATGTCGAGAACGGTATAACGCATCAGCCGCGCGCCCATCAGCGCCAGCGCACCCAGCAGCATCGCGAAAACCAGCCCCAGAACCGACGGCGGCGGCTTGCCATTGCGCGCGATCGCGTCCTTGGACAGCCGCTTGGGAATTTTCATGCCCGTCTCGGCATCCACGTAAAACGTGTTGCGCGGATTGTTGATCCGCTTGATGCGGGCGTTGAAGGCATCCATCTGATGGTTCGATTGCATGAGGTATCACGCGCTCCTGCCGGAAGATACCGGACAGGGATCGCAGAACAGTGCGGCAGAATTCTGGCGCGCGCGTGACAACCACAGGAAGAATAACATCTCGCGTCGGCATCATGTGTCGTCCCCGCGCCGGATCGCCCCCAGTGCAAACTCGGACCCGCCGAACCCTGACAACGGCGCGGCAATCGACACCTGATAGCGTTCGAACGCCGGCAGCAGTGCCGCGATGATCACCGACAGCACGGCGCAGAAAACACCCGCAAGAAGTGCAATCGCCAGTGAGATACCCCAGATCGCCATCCTCAGCCCACAGAACCTTCAAGGCTGATCGCCACCAGCGCCTGTGCCTCCATGGCGAATTCCATCGGCAGCGCCTGCAGAACCTCCTTGGCGAACCCGTTGACGATCAGTGCGACGGCCTCTTCCTCGTCCATGCCGCGGCTGCGGCAATAGAACATCTGGTCGTCGTCGATCTTCGACGTCGTGGCCTCGTGCTCCACCCGGGACGAATTGTTGCGCACCTCGATGTAGGGCACCGTATGTGCACCGCATTTGTCGCCGATCAGCAGGCTGTCGCACTGGGTATAGTTGCGGCTGTCCTTGGCCTTGGGGTGCATCGACACAAGACCACGATAGGTGTTCTGCGCCACGCCAGCCGAAATCCCCTTGGACACGATCCGGCTCTTGGTGTTCTTGCCCAGATGCACCATCTTGGTGCCGGTGTCGGCCTGCTGATGGTTGTTGGCGATGGCGATGGAATAGAACTCGCCCTGTGAATCGTCGCCACGCAGGATGCAGCTTGGATACTTCCACGTCACGGCCGACCCGGTTTCGACCTGCGTCCACATCACCTTGGCCCGGTCGCCCCGGCAATCGGCGCGCTTGGTGACGAAGTTGTAGATGCCGCCCTTGCCGTCCGCGTCGCCCGGATACCAGTTCTGCACGGTGGAATATTTCACCTCCGCGTCTTCCTCCACGATGATCTCGACCACGGCGGCATGAAGCTGCGCCGTGTCGCGCTTGGGCGCCGTGCAGCCTTCAAGGTAGGATACATATGACCCCTTGTCGGCGATGATCAGCGTGCGTTCGAACTGGCCGGTGTTTTCGGCGTTGATGCGGAAATAGGTCGACAACTCCATCGGGCAGCGCACGCCGGGCGGCACGTAGACGAACGATCCATCCGAAAACACGGCGGAGTTCAGTGTGGCGTAAAAGTTGTCAGAAGGCGGCACGACCGTGCCCAGATATTTCTTCACCAATTCCGGGTGATCGCGGATCGCTTCGGAAATCGAGCAGAAGATCACGCCTGCCTTTTTCAACTCCTTTTGGAACGTCGTGCCCACCGAGACACTGTCGAACACCGCGTCCACGGCGACCTTGCGGCCCTCGGCGGGGGCGCTCTCTGCCCCCTCGACCCCGGCCAGGATCGCCTGCTCCTTCAGCGGAATGCCCAGCTTGTCGTAGGTCGCCAGCAGCTTGGGGTCGACCTCGTCCAGCGACTTGGGCTTTTCCTCCATGCTCTTGGGGCGGGCATAATAATAGATATCTTGAAAGTCGATGTCGGGATAGGACACCATCGCCCAGGTCGGTTCCTCGATCTGCTCCCACCGCTGGAACGCGGACAAGCGCCATTCGGTCATCCATTCCGGCTCTTCGTTCTTGGAGGAAATCAGCCGCACGATATCAGGGTTCACGCCCTTGGGGGCGTAATCCATCTCGATCTCGGTTTCCCAGCCGTATTTGTAGTTTCCCGACAGGGCGGAGACGGCATCCACCGTTTCCTGATCCACACCGTCCTTGACATCCATCTGATCCAAAGCGTCTTCCTCTCGGTTACGGCGCGGCTGTCAGGCCGCACTCAGTCTTTTCGCGCGCTTGCTCGCCCAACTGTCGGCAAAGCGCAATATCTCGTCTTCGGTCGTCCGCGGCCCCAGCGACACGCGCACAGCACAGCGCGCCGCATCGTCGTCGTACCCCAGCGCCTGCAGCACCCGGCTGGCACGGACCTTGCCGCTGGAACAGGCCGACCCGGCGGAAACGGCGAAGCCCGCAAGGTCCATCGCCATCACCTGCGTCTCGCCCTTCCAGCCCGGGCTGATGAAACAGCTGGTGTTGGGCAGCCGCACGGCATCCCGTCCCACGAAAATAGTATCGGAGGCGGCACTCTCAACCGCCTTTTCTAGAATATTTCTAAGGTCTGCAACCCGGTCCCAGACACCGGCCTCCAGATCGCGCTGTGCGGCCTGCGCCGCGGCCCCCATCCCGGCGATCCCGATCACGTTCTGCGTGCCCGAGCGCCGCCCGACCTCCTGCCCGCCGCCGGCCTGCAATGCGGCGATCTCCAGCCCGTCGCGCACGATCAGCGCGCCGACCCCCTTCGGCCCGCCGAACTTATGCGCCGACAGCACCGCGAAATCGGCACCCGACCAGCCGAAGGCAAAGGGGATGCGCCCCACCGCCTGTGTGACATCCAGCAACAGCCGATCGGCGCGCGCCGCTCCGTAGGGCCACAGCCCGTCCACCTGCTCCGGCGCGGGCGTCACGATCCCCGTCTCCGAATTGGCCAGCCCCATCGCCAGCACCGCACCGGCATCCGCACCGTCCCGCCGTCGCGCCCAAAGCGCGTCATGCGCCGTCTCCGGCACGATCACGGCCCCGGGCATTCCGTCCAGCACCGATGCCGCCTCGGTCGCACCGCTGGTAAAGACCACCTCGACAGGCTGGCAGCCGACAGCCGCGGCCACCTGCGCCCGCGCGCGCTCCACGATACCGGTCGCCGCGCGCCCCTCGGCATGGACCGACGACGGATTGCCCGCCACATCCATCGCCGCGATCATCGCGTCGCGCGCCTCCGCCCGCAAAGGGCTCGTGGCGTTATGATCCAGATAGACCCGGCTCACAGCACACCCCGTATCACCTTGCCGGAAATACTCCGGGGGAGGCCGCAGGCCGGGGGCAGCGCCCCCACCCCGATTATTCGCCGAATAATCGTGCGCCCGCTACTCATCGACCACCTCGAACAATGCCGGCACCGCCGGGCACGGGGCCAGGCCGTTGTCCACCACATCCGACAGCCGCGCCTGATGCAGGAACACGTAGACATGCGCGCTCAACCCTTCCCACAGCCGGTTGGTCAGCGACTGCGCGCGGCTGCCCGATGCGGCACCGGACGCGCCCGCACCTTTGTGCATCGCCGAAACGGTTTCATCCACCGCGCCCAGAATATCGACGACGCGAATATCGGCCGCAGGCTGCGCCAAACGGTACCCGCCGCCCGGCCCGCGGACCGAGTCCACCAGCCCCGCGCGCCGCAACTTGACGAACAGCTGTTCCAGATAGGCCAGCGAAATATCTTGCCGTTTGGAAATCTCGGTCAGGTTGACCAGCCCGCCTTCGGGCTGCAACGCCAGATCGGCCAGCGCCACCATCGCGTATCGGCCCTTGGTGCTCAGCTTCATGATGACCGCCCCCCGGGCCTTCGCCTTAAATTCATTGACCTTCGGCAGCGTCCTGATTAGGTCACTGCGACACCTCTTGCGCGGATCGCCGCCAAGTTTAGAATCTTTCTAAGGTGCCTGAGTGTTTCTGTCAACAATGACCGGCACACCGGCCCCGCCAGCCAAGACGGACCCCTGATGCCCGAAGTCATTTTCCCCGGACCCGAAGGGCGCCTCGAAGGGCGCTATCACCCGCAAAAGGACCGCGATGCGCCGATCGCCATCGTGCTGCATCCGCATCCGCAGTTCGGCGGCACGATGAACAACCGGGTCGTCTATAACCTGCACTACGCCTTTCACCAGATGGGCTTCACCGTACTGCGGTTCAACTTCCGCGGCGTGGGCAGGTCGCAGGGCGAATACGATCAGGGCGTCGGCGAACTGTCCGATGCGGCCTCGGCACTCGACTACCTGCAGTCGATGAACAACAACGCGAAACACTGCTGGGTCGCGGGGTTTTCCTTCGGTGCGTGGATCGGGATGCAGCTGCTGATGCGGCGGCCCGAGATCACCGGTTTCATCTCCGTCAGCCCGCCCGCCAATATGTACGACTTCTCCTTCCTCGCGCCCTGCCCGTCCTCGGGTCTGATCATCAACGGCGCTAACGACCGCGTGGCCCCGCCTGCCGATACCGTGTCGCTGGTGAACAAGCTGCACGAGCAAAAGGGCATCACCATCACCCATGACGAGATGGAGGGCGCCGGCCATTTCTTCGAAGACCCGCACATGGACCCGATGATCGACACGGTGAAAACCTACGTCCGTCGCCGCCTGACCGAAAACACGAGGTAACACCCATGGCCTATGTCGACGATGTCGCCAACGATCTGGCCGAAAAGGCCATGGCAGAGGCGGAAATGTCCGGCGATGAAAAGATCATCGACCAGGTCGGCGAAATCCTGGGCGCGTCCTCGCAGTCCCTGCACGAGGGCTACCTGACCGCCGTGCGCGTGCGCCGCGCCGAAAACCGCGCCCGCGCCCTGTTGCGCGACCGGGCCAGCCAGCGGCAGGTCGCCGCGGCCCAGTCGGCGAACAAAGCCACCGACTGACCGGCCATGGCCCTCGCCTACGATCAAGCCGACTATCTGCTGATCCCGCTGCTCGACGGCGGGCACGGCGTGGCGCAGATACTGGAGGCCTCCCACGCCCCCGACGGCTCTCACGTGCTGCTGGCCACGACGCTGAAACGCGCCGCACCCGGCGACAGGATCCAGCCGCTGGTCACGTCCGACATCGTGGCTTTCGTGCGCGCGATGCCGGATGCGATCCTCGCCGGTCTTTGGGTCAAGGCCGGGTTCGACCAGATGCCGCGCTACCGCCGCCATTTCGATTATCACGGGGCTGCGGCGCTTGGTTTTCCCGACAGCCCGCTGCACGAACCCGCCGTCGTCGAGGCGTTCCTGAGCGCCTGTCATGGCCTCTACCCCTGGGACGGCTTCGGCGATCTCTTCGGCAACATGATGCGCCCCGACCTCGACAGGCCCGCCGCCGCGACCTAGGTAGGGGATGCCGCGCAAAGGATCCCACCCATGCCCGACGACCGTATCGCCGCACAGCTTGATTTCCTGATCGAAGTCGACCGCCTGAAATCGGTCGACCGCGGCACGACACTGCACGACGGCAGCCGTTCGGAAAATTCCGCGGAACACAGCTGGCACATCGCGCTTTACGCGCTGGTCATGGGGGAACACGCGGGCCGCCCCGTCAATATGGACCGGGTGATCCGCATGTTGCTGCTGCACGATCTGGTGGAGATCGACGCGGGCGACGTGCCGATCCACTCCACCGCCGCCCGCGATACCGCCGCACAGGCCGCCGTGGAACAGGCCGCCGCAACCCGTATCTTCGGGTTGCTGCCCACCGACCAGGCAGCGGATTTCCGCGCGCTCTGGGACGAGTTCGAGGCGGCCGAAAGTGACGACGCGATATTCGCCAAATCTATCGACCGCGTGCAGCCCGTCGTCAGCAACCTGGAATCGGGCGGGGCAAGCTGGATCACATACGCCGTCACCCCCGACCAGCTTGAAACTCGCGTGGGCGTAAAGGTCCGGCGCGGTGCACCCGCGATCTGGGACGCGCTGAAAACCCGCATCGACGCCTGGTTCGCCGCGCGATGACTGCTAAACTGCCCAGCAAACTGTCGCTCGCGACCAAGGCGGAGGTCATGCGCCTGCTGGACGGCGATCCGACCCCAGCCCGACTGGAGGCGGCCCTGCGCTACCTTGCGAAATGGCGCTCGCACCTGCTCGAAAACACGCTGCTGGAACAGTCCGGCGCGGTCGTGCAATCGGGTCCTTTCGCGGGCATGCGCTATGACGTGCGCGCCTCAGAAGGGGCGCGGGTCGCGCGGCTCCTGGGCACCTATGAGGCGACGCTGCATCCGGTGATCGAGGATATCGTCGCAAGCGCCCCGCCGCTCATCATCGACGTGGGCTGTGCCGAAGGCTTCTATGCTGTGGGCCTCGCCATGCGGCTGCCCGCCACCACCGTCTGGGCGCGGGACGCAGACGAGACGGCAACGACCCGCTGCGCAAGGCTGGCCGAAACCAACGGCGTGGCGGGCCGTCTGCGGATCGGCGGCAAGCTCACCCACGCCGATTTCGACATCTGCCGCGCGCAGCGCACCACCATCGTCTGCGACATCGAAGGGGCCGAGGACGCCCTGCTCGACCCCGACCGCGCGCGCGGGCTGCGCCGCGCCGATATCCTGGTCGAGGTTCACGAGGGCATGCATCCCGGCCTGACGGACCGCCTGACGGACCGCTTTACGGCAAGCCACCGGATCACCCGGCTGGACCGGCACGTCGACAGCGCCACCCTGCCCGACTGGATGGAGGCCCTGTCGGACATCGACCGCCTGCTGGCGCTCTGGGAATGGCGCGCGTCCCCCACGCCCTGGCTCTGGATGCAGCGTCGTGCCGGATGACACGCCGTGGGCACGCGCCCGCACACCGCGCTGGCTGACCGCTTTGCGCCTGTGGGCGGCGCGGATGCCGCTGGCGACGGCGCTGCTGATCCTTGCCCTGATCGAATGTGCGTTTCTGCTGCCCTTCGCACTGCGCGGCCCAAGCGACGCGACCGGCGGCACCGGTGTCATCACCTATGCCCTGCCCGTCGGCGTCACGCTGCTGGAATGGTGCTTCGCGCTTGCGCTCGTCGGGATCGTCGTGGCTATCGGCTGGACCCGTCAGACCGGGCTGACCGCACCGGCCGACCGGGCGGGTCGCAAACATGCGCTGTGGCTGGCCGCGTTTCCCGCCGCCGTCTGCGCCCTGCTCCTGCTGGCGCTGGTTTCGGGGTACCCGCCCGACCACTATCTTGAACCGCTCCTGAACATCATCGCGCTGAACGCCGCCGTCGCCCTGTTCGAGGAAACCCTGTTCCGCGGCGTCCTGCTGCACGGGTTACGCAGTCGGCTCGGCCCGCTGGCTGCCGTGATGGTCAGCGCGCTGCTCTTCGGTTTGTTTCACCTCAGCAACGCGCTGGTCGGCCAGTCGCTGGTCAACACGCTGTTTCAGGTCGGCAACGCGATATGTCTCGGTGTGGCGCTGGCGGCGATCTATCTGCAAACCAATCGTCTCTGGGCGCCGATCGCCCTGCACATGCTCTGGAACGTGATGGGCATGACGGGGATGCTGCTGGCAGACCTCAACCCCGACATCCCCGGCCCCGGCGACGGCGGTGCTGCCGCAGATACCGGCATCCCGTTGACCCAGACGATAATTCCGCTGGCGATCCTCGCCGCGGGCCTCTTCATCTACTGGCGCTGGCACCGGCGCGTGTCCGCCGCGGCCTGACAGATTCCCCCTATACAACCGCCTGCAACAGGCATAGGCGACGCACCTGACGTTCCGCCGCCGAAAGTGACCATGATACAGACCCTCGCCGACGCCCTTGCCAAACAAGGCTACGACACCCTGACCCCCGTGCAGGAGGCCGTCACCGCCACTGACCTCCAAGGCCAGGACCTGCTGGTCTCCGCCCAGACCGGATCGGGCAAAACGGTGGGCTTCGGCCTGGCCATCGGCCCCACGATCCTGCCGGACGACGGCCATTTCGGCCCCGCCGGACGCCCGCTCGCCCTTGTCGTGGCCCCGACCCGCGAACTGGCCTTGCAGGTGAAACGCGAACTGCAGTGGCTCTACGGCATCGCCGGGGCCACCATCGCATCGACCGTGGGCGGTATGGATTTCCGCGACGAACGCCGCGCGCTGGAACGCGGCGCGCATGTGGTCGTGGCCACACCGGGCCGGTTGCGCGACCACATCATGCGCGGCACGCTCGACATGTCCGACATCCGCGCCGTGGTGCTGGACGAGGCGGACGAGATGCTCGATCTGGGCTTCCGCGAGGATCTGGAGTTTATCCTGGGCGAGGCCCCCGCCGACCGCCGCACCCTGATGTTCTCGGCCACCGTGCCCGCCGCCATCGCCAAATTGGCGAAATCCTACCAGAAAGACGCCGTGCGCGTGGCCACCACCACCAAGGAAAGCCAGCACGCCGATATCGAATACCGCGCCCTCACCGTGGCCCAGCACGATGCCGACAACGCCATCATCAACGTGCTGCGCTATTACGAGGCACCCAACGCCATCGTCTTCGCCAACACCCGCGCCATGGTCACCCGTCTGACGACCCGTCTGTCCAACCGCGGCTTTTCCGTCGTGGCCCTGTCGGGCGAACTCTCGCAGACCGAACGCTCCCACGCGCTGCAAGCGATGCGCGACGGGCGCGCGCGCGTCTGTGTCGCGACCGATGTGGCCGCCCGCGGCATCGACCTGCCCAATCTGGAACTGGTGATCCACGCCGAATTGCCCACCAACGCCGAAACCCTGCTGCACCGCTCGGGCCGCACGGGCCGCGCCGGGCGCAAGGGCATCTCCACGATGATCGTGCCGCCCAAGATGCGCCGCCGCGCGGAAAACCTGCTGAACTGGGGCAAACTGACCGCCACATGGGCCGCCCCGCCATCAGCGGACGAGGTGCAGGCCCGCGACGAGGAACGCCTGCTGACCGACGAGATCTGGTCCGAGGATTTCACCGACAGCGAACAGGCGTTTGCCAACCGCCTGCTGGCGGCACACGCGCCCGAGAAAATCGCCGCCGCCTACCTGCGGCTCTTCCAAGGCAAGAACTCCGCGCCCGAGGACCTCACCTTTGTCGATCCATCCGCCCCGCCGCCCGCGCGCGAGCCGCGCGAGCGCAAGGAACGTGCGCCCTTCGGCCCGTCCAAGTGGTTCAGCGTCGACATCGGCCGCGAGGGCAAGGCAGAGGCGCGCTGGCTCCTGCCGATGATCTGCAAGGCCGGTGACATCACGAAAAAGGAAATCGGCGCGATCCGAATCCAGCCCAACGAAACCTTTGTCGAGATTTCCGAAGCCGCCGTGCCGGGTTTCCTGAAATCCGTGGGTGCGGACATGAGCCTTGAAAATCAGGCGAAACTCACCGCACTCGACGGCCCGCCGCAGATTTCCGAACGCGGCCCGCGTCCATCCAAACGGATGTATGACGACAAACCGCGCGGCGACAAGAAACCCTATGATAAAAAGCCGCGCACCGAAAAACCGAAATACGACAAGCCGCGCGATCAGTCAGCCCCGCCGCCTTCACGGCAGGGACACGTGGCCCCTATCGCCGGGGCTGCCGACGACCCCGCACCACGCAAATCGCGCCATACCAAAAGCAGTTTCGCCAAACCCGAACGCCGCGATCACGAAGGCGCGGTGACGGCCAAACCCGGCAAGCCGCCCTACAAGGGCAAGCGCGACGACAAGCCCGCCGGCAAGGGCAAAGCACCCTTCAAAGGCAAGTCGGACGGTTACAAAGGCAAATCCGACGGCTTCAAGGGCAAACCGGGCGGCAAGTCCGCCGCGAAACCGGCCGGCAAACCCGCAGCCAAACCCAAGGCCAATGCCGCCGACACCTCCAAACGCTTCGTGCCGCCCGGCGGCAAGGCCAAGCCGCGCAAGCCCGGCGGTAAGGGTCAGGGCGGCGCACCGCCCCGGCGCGGCCCCAAAGGGCAATAAAGCCACACTTTTCCCCCGCCTTATTCCCGCCACATTTCCGCCACCCCGGCGGCCCAATTGGCGGGCCTAAATTAACCAAGCCTCATCAGAAGGCGTTGCGGGTCATCCGCAGATAGCAGGCAGTTCAAGGAGCAATCCTATGACGAAGCAAACAAAACAGACGCCCGCGAAACCAGTCCCGCAGCCCACCAAGCAGGCCGCGACCCCTCCGGCGAAACCCGCCGTGTTTACCGACTACGCGAGCATCTGAGCGAGAGACAGAACGACCCCACGCCCGTACTCCGCAAATATGGCGTGGTTGCAGGCCAGCGGGTGCGCCGCCCGACCGTCCCCTCCCTACGGTCCGCGACGTCCCACTGGCCCTTTTTCCCCTGCACAGGCTTCCGCACCCAGGGTGATACCACAGTCCGAAAAAGAGACACGCTTGCAAGCAAGCCCCCGCCCGGCGGCACGCCGGGCAGCGCCTGACTTCCCCCCGGGAAGGCGCTTCACGCCTCCCCGAAGTCAGGCGATGCCCTTGGCGTCAAGCAGGGCTGTTGCAGGTTTTCTTACCTACGCTAATCTGCGGGCATGAGCGACCTTACGAGCATCCGCAACATCGGCCCCGCCTTCGCCACCGCGCTGCAAGGCGTCGGCATCTCGACGGCAGAGGAGCTGCACGCTCTCGGCGCGGATGCCGCCTATGCCAAACTGCTCGAAAACGGCCACCGCCCGCATTTCATCGGCTACTACGTGCTGCACATGGCCCTGCAAGGCCGCCCGTGGAACGACTGCAAGGGCGAGGAGAAAAAGGCCCTGCGCAAATCTTTCGACGCGCTCAAGGCCAAATCCTTCGATGCGGAAAAATCCGAACTGGAACAGTTTCTCGACCAGATCGGCGTGCGCGACGCTACATGAGGAGTGGCCGCTAACCCTTTGGAAAATATTTCGCTTTGATCGCAGGCCGAGGCCGGTTGGGGCGAAATTTCCATATCCCCCAACCGCCAAGCGCGATCAGTGCCAGCAACGGCAATCCCACGGCCGTCATCTCGTCCAGCCCCATCCCCGAAATTGCCATCGCCGCGATCAACCCCGCGCCGACAACGAGCGCGAACGCGCAGGCCCCGAACATGCCCAGCAGCGCCCCGCGCCGCATCCCCCGCGTAATCGTGAACCCCGGTTGCGCCGTCTCAAGCCCGGCACCGATCTGCCGCATCAGTGACAGAAACGCCTCATCGTCCTCCGACCGCACGGCACCGGTAAAGAATATCCGCTCGGACATATCACCGCGATAGAGCGTCAACTCCCGGCTGATCCCCGTCTTGACGGCGGTGACAGTATATATCGCGGCGGTCACCTCTGCGAACGCCATGCGCCAACCCGCGTCCCGCGCCACCGCGCCGTCACCGACGGTATAGCTGACCTCGCCACGCAGCGGGGCCTCTTTGAATGTCGTGCGATTATCCGTCATTGCGCCAGCTTATCGGCAAACCCGCCCGGCGCAACATCGAACCCATCCCTGACATGCGGCGCGCCGCGCCCTATATGCAAATCATGGACACGCCCGAAACAGACCCCGAAATCGCCCGCCTGCGCCGCCTTGCACAGCGCATGGACACGTTGTTCACGATCCCCGGCACGCAATTCAGCGTCGGTCTCGACAGCATCCTTGGCCTGATCCCCGGCGTCGGCGATCTGGCGACCGTGGCACCTCAGGTCTGGACGATCCACCGCGCACACCGGCTCGGGGCCAGTCGCGACACGCTCCTGCGGATGTCCGCCAACACCGTGGTCGATACTGCCATCGGCACGATCCCGATCATCGGCGATCTCTTCGACGCGGTCTTCAAGGCCAACATCCGCAACGTCGATCTGCTGGAAAAGGATCTGGCCACGAAAAAGCCGCCGCGCCCGCTGGGGCACGACGGCTTGGATCGGATCGAATAGCGGGCGGTTAGCCGACCAGTTCGAGACCGGAAAAGAAGAACGCGATCTCTTCGGCAGCCGTTTCCGGCGCGTCGGACCCGTGGACCGAGTTTTCGCCGATGGACAGCGCGAATTCCTTGCGGATCGTGCCCTCGGCGGCGTCGGCGGGGTTCGTTGCACCCATGACTTCACGGTTCTTGGCGATGGCGTCCTCGCCTTCGAGAACCTGCACGACGATCGGCTCGGAGATCATGAATTCGCACAGCTCGTCAAAGAACGGACGGTCCTTGTGCACACCGTAGAACTGCTGCGCCTGCGCCAGCGTCAGCTGAATCCGCTTGGACGCGATGATGCGCAGGCCGGCTTCCTCGAACTTGGCGATGATCTTGCCGGTCAGGTTGCGCTTGGTGGCGTCGGGTTTGATGATGGAAAAGGTGCGTTGCGTTGCCATGTCGGGCCTCTTGGATATTGGGGCGGGCGGTCCCGCCGTGAAACTCTGGCCGCGCCCTAGCATGGCCCCGGCCCCTTGAAAAGCTGCGATTGACGCCCCCCCTGCGATCAGGCAAAGCCCACCTCATGTTACGCATCACAGACCTCAGCTATTCCGTCGAAGGGCGTTCGCTGCTCGAACATACCTCCGCCACCATTCCCACCGGCCACAAGGTCGGCCTCGTGGGGCGCAACGGCACGGGAAAAACGACGCTGTTCAAGATGATACGCGGTGAACTTCATCTCGATACCGGCAATATCGAAATCCCCAAGGGCTGGAAGATCGGCGGCGTCAGCCAAGAGGTGCCAGGCAACGAGGTGTCGCTGATCGACACAGTCCTGCGCGCTGACGTGGAGCGCGAGGCACTGCTGGCCGAATCCGAAACCGCGACCGACCCCACCCGTATCGCCGACATCCAGACCCGCCTTTCCGACATCGACGCCTGGTCGGCAGAGGCGCGGGCCTCCTCGATCCTCAAGGGGCTGGGCTTCACCGATGCGGAACAGAAGATGCCCTGCTCCGCCTTCTCTGGCGGCTGGCGGATGCGCGTGGCACTTGCCGCGGTCCTGTTTTCCGAGCCCGATCTGCTGTTGCTGGACGAGCCGACGAACTACCTCGATCTCGAGGGCGCGTTGTGGCTGGAAAACTACCTCGTCAAGTACCCCCATACGGTGCTGATCGTCAGCCACGACAGGGAACTGCTGAACCGCTCCGTCGGGGGTATCCTGCATCTCGAAGACAAGGGGCTGACCTACTACACCGGCACCTACGATATGTTCGCCAAGCAGCGGGCGGAGAAACGCGCGCTGATGGCCTCCGCCGCGAAAAAGCAGGACGCCAAGCGCGCACATCTGCAAGCCTTCGTCGACCGGTTCAAGGCCAAGGCCTCCAAAGCGAAACAGGCCCAATCCCGCGTGAAGATGCTGGAAAAGATGGAAACCATCCGCGCGCCAGAAGACGCCGCGCGCACCGTCTTCACCTTCCCCAACCCCGAGGAGCTTTCGCCCCCCATCATCGCGACCGAAGGGGCCGCCGTGGGCTACGGCGACACCATCGTGCTGCGCGATCTGAACCTGCGCATCGACCAGGACGACCGCATCGCGCTGCTGGGCCGCAACGGTGAAGGAAAATCGACCCTTTCCAAGATGTTGTCCGGCAGACTTGAAGTCGCCCACGGCAAGATGCAGGCGTCGAACAAACTGCGCATCGGTTTCTTTGCACAGCATCAGGTCGAGGAATTGCGGGTCGAGGAAACGCCGCTGCAACACCTGCTGCGCGAGCGGCCTGAAGAGGGGCAGGCGAAACTGCGCGCGCGACTGGCCGGTTTCGGTCTGGGGGCCGCACAGGCGGAAACGGAGGTCGGGCGGCTGTCGGGCGGGCAAAAGGCGCGCCTGTCGCTGCTGCTGGCCACCCTGCCCGCGCCGCATCTGCTGATCCTGGACGAGCCGACCAACCACCTCGATATCGAAAGTCGCGAGGCGCTGGTCGAGGCGCTGACCGCCTACAACGGGGCCGTGATTCTCGTCAGCCACGACATGCACCTGCTGTCGATGGTGGCCGACCGGCTGTGGCTGGTGAAGGACGGCCATGTGAAGCCCTACGAGGAAGACCTGCCGACCTATCGCCAGATGCTGCTGACCCCGGAAAAGCCGAAAGCGAAAGACAAGCCGCCCGCCCCCAAGGCGCCAAAACCCAGCCGCGACCAGATCGCTGCCCTGAAATCCGACGCCCGCAAATCAGAGGAGCGCGTGACGAAGATCAACGACATGCGCGACAAGCTGGCCAGGAAGCTCGCCGATCCGGCGCTTTACGAGGACTCGCGCAAAGGCGAGCTGGAGACCTGGAACAGGAAATACGCCGAGGTGATGGAGGCGCTGGGGCGCGCCGAAACCCTTTGGATGCAGGCCCTCGAAAAGCTGGAGAAGGCGCAAAACGCCTGATCCCGCCACCCCAAAAATTCGCGAATTTTTGCGACCCCGAATTTTCGTCGAAAATTCGCCGCCCGCCATCTAAGGTCACGCCATGACAGAAATCCCCGCCCTCATCGCCGCTTTCACCACGCTTTTCATCATCATCGACCCGCCGGGGCTGGTGCCGCTGTTTATCGCGCTGACACAGGGCATGACGCCCGCGCAGCGCCGGGCCATCGGTATCCGCGCGACCGTCGTATCCGCGATCCTGATGCTGGTGTTCCTGTTTCTAGGCGAGGCGGTGCTGGGCTTCATCGGCATCTCGATGCCCGCGTTCCGCATCGCGGGCGGCATCCTGCTGTTCCTGACGGCCCTCGAAATGCTGTTCCAGAAACGTCAGGCCCGTCGCGCGGACAACGCGGGCGAAAGCATCGCCGACCCCGATGACGATCCGTCCGTCTTTCCGCTGGCCCTGCCGCTGATCGTCGGCCCGGGTGCGATCACCACGATCATCCTGCTGGCCGGACAGGCCGAAGGTGCGGCCGATTTCACCGCCCTGATCGCCGTGCTCTTTGCGGTTCTGCTCACGGTCTTTCTGGCCTTCCTCGCCGGGACGGGAATCGAGCGCGCGCTCGGCAAGACCGGCATCAACATCGTGACCCGGCTACTGGGCATGTTGTTGGCGGCGCTGGCGATCCAATTCATTCTCGACGGTGTCGCACAGTCTTTCGGGATCGGGCGATAGTGCCTATATCTGCATCATGAACGGTGACGAAATCGCAAATCTGGCCTTCCTCGGCCTTCTGGGGGCCGCCATCGCGGGCTCCTACATCGTGTCCAATCGCGGGAACATGGGCAAGATGGCACAGCAGGCCAGCATCTGGGCGCTGATCTTCATCGGCGTCGTGGCCGCTATCGGCCTCTGGGGCGATCTGTCGCGCGACGTGACCGGGCGGCAATCGGTGATCGCCGACGGCGCCATCGAGGTGCCCCGGCGCGCCGACGGGCATTACCATCTGACGCTTGACGTGAACGGCGTGCCTGTGCCCTTCATCGTCGACACGGGCGCGTCGCAGGTCGTGCTGACGCAGGAGGACGCCCGCCGTGTCGGGCTGGCCCCCGAGGACCTCGCCTATCTGGGCACCGCCAACACCGCCAACGGCGTCACCCGCACCGCGAATGTCTGGCTCGACAGTGTCGCCCTCGGCCCGATCATCGACACGCAGGTGCGTGCCGTCGTCAACGCGGGCGAGATGGATATGTCGCTCCTCGGCATGACCTACCTGGGTCTGTTCGAGCGTATTGCGATCGAGGGTGACAGGCTGATACTGTCGCGCTGACCCTGCCGGAGACCCCCCATGCGGATCATCCTTTCCTTGATATTGATCGCCGGTCTGGCCGCCTGTGCCGGCACCGTGCCGTCCGAACTGCCAGAGGATTTCGACGCGGAATTCGCGTTCTAGATCATTTCTCGGCCTTCTTGACCCAGCGCCCGCTGTCCTGCGCCCAGTATTGCGCAGCACAACCCGCATCCGTCAGCGTCTTCCACTGGCCGCGCGCAAAGTCGAGCGCCGCCGGGTCATGGCCGTCGAAGAGCACGCAGGTGCGCTCCAGCGCCGCGACCTCTGCGGCCTGCACCGCGCCGCCCGCCACGCTCATCAGGCAGGCGAAACCGTCGCTCGGCACGTCCTGGCCCAGCAGGATCGGCTGATCGGCGTCATGCGGCCCGCCCGCCAGCCCGTGCGGCAGAAACCCGTCCTGCCACAACACCGTGTCCAGCCGCTCCAGCAGTGCCGCATCCTGCCCGCGTACCAGCACCCGCCAGCCCGCCGCGCGCGATTTTTCCAGCAGCATCGGCAGCGTCGCCTCCAGCGGCGTGTCGGTCAGGTGGTAGAAATACGCGGCCCCCATCTCAGCCCTCGTAGCGGTCCGAGATCAGCCGGTTCAGCGCCATGACGCCCCAGCCCGTCGCCCCGCCGGGTGCAAGATTACTTTCCTTGGACAGGCTGGCGACGCCAGCGATGTCGATATGGCACCAGGGCACGTCGTCCTTCACGAAGCGCCGCAGAAACTGCGCCGCGGTGATCGACCCCGCGGGTCGGCCGCCGATGTTCTTCATGTCGGCCACACGGGATTTCAGCAGCGCGTCATAGGCCGATCCCATCGGCATCCGCCACGCGCCCTCGCCCTCGGTCCCCGCCGCCGTCAGCAGCGCGTTGCACAGCGCATCGTCGTTGCTGAAGACGCCCGCGTTCTCGTGCCCCAGCGCCGTGACCATCGCGCCGGTCAGCGTGGCCAGATCGACCATGCCGCGCGGGCTGAACCGGTCCTGCGCGTACCAAAGCACATCCGCCAGCACCAGCCGCCCCTCCGCATCGGTGTTCTGCACCTCGATCGTGTCGCCCTTCATGGATGTCACCACATCACCGGGGCGCACAGCGTTGCCGGACGGCATGTTTTCCACGATGCCGACGATCCCCACGACATTGGCCTTCGCGCGGCGCAACGCCAGCGTCTTCATCACGCCCGCCACGACGCCCGCGCCGCCCATGTCCATCGTCATGTCCCACATGCCCGCGCCGGGTTTCAGGCTGATGCCCCCGGTGTCGAACACCACACCCTTGCCCACCAGCGCAAACGGGGCTTCATCACCGCCGCCGGTCCAGCGCATCACGACGACCTTCGACGGGCTGTCGGACCCCTGACCCACACAGAGCAGTGCGCCCATGCCCAGCTTTTCCAGATCCGCCTCCTCCAGCACCTCCACCTCCAGTCCGATCTCGGACAGCGCGGAGAGCCGCTCGGCAAAGCGGGTGGTGGTCAGGTCGTTGGCGGGCGCATTGGTCAGATCGCGGGTGAAAAACACACCTTCGGCCACCGCCTGCGCACCATCGAGCGCGGTCTGCGCCGCGGCCGTATCACCGACCAGCAGCGTGATCGCGCCGCGCTCCTTGGGCGTCTCCGTCTTGTGATCGGCATAGTGGTAATCGCGCAGCAAAAGCCCCAGCGCCAGATCGCCCACCGGCACGGCCCCCGCCGCCATCATCAGGTCCACCTCGCCCTTGGCCTTGGCCAGCGCCGCCCCGGCCTTTCGCGCATCCTCCGCCGACGGCTGCGTGGACATCTTCACCAGCAAAACCGCCTCCGCCGCGATGCCGGACGGGTAGGTCAACGACACGACGCCGCCGGTCTCGGCCTTCTGCATCCGCGCACTGCCCGCCGCCCGCGTGACCGCCCCGCCCGTCAGCCCGTCCAGTGCCTGCCCGGCGGCATCCAGCTGCCCGTCTGCACTCACAAACACGGCGATTTTCCCGGCCATGCCTGCCAGATCGGCGGCGTCGGCATCGTGTAGGGTCACAGGGCAAAGTTCGGTCATGGGGGGCCTCTTGTCTTGGGTTCGCGCACTACCTAGCCCGCACCCCGCCGATTGGCCAGATAACAGTTCAAACTGCCAATGGCTTGCGCTAGAACACGCAAAACGCGCGTAGCATGGCAGATCGGGGGCAAGGACGGCATGGGACGGTTTGACCGCTATATGCTGTCGCAGCTGATGGCCCTGTTCGGTTTTTTCAGCCTCGTCTTCGTGATGATCTACTGGGTGAACCGCGCGGTGCGCCTTTTCGACCAGCTGATCGCCGACGGCCAGTCGGCGGGCGTGTTTCTGGAGTTCACCGCGCTTTCGCTGCCCACCGTGATCCGCATCGCGCTGCCGCTCGCGTCCTTCGCCGCCGCCGTCTATGTCACCAACCGGATGAGCACGGAATCCGAACTGGTCGCCGTGCAATCCACCGGCTATTCGCCTTTCCGGCTGGCCCGGCCGGTGATGTATTTCGGCGGTATCGTCTTCGTGCTGATGTCGATTCTGATGCATTTCCTGGTGCCGCTGTCGAGCGCCCGTCTGGCCGAACGGCAGGTCGAAATCTCGCAAAACGTCACCTCGCGGCTGCTGACGCCCGGACAGTTCCTGGAGCCGGTGGACGGGCTCACGTTCTACATCCGTGACATCACGCCCGCAGGCGAGTTGCGCGACCTGTTCCTGTCGGACGCGCGCAACCCGGCAGAGGATGTGACCTATACCGCAGCACAGGCGTTTCTGGTCCGCAGCGAGGGTCAGGCGCAACTGGTGATGATCGACGGGCTGGTGCAGACCCTGCGCCATGCCGATCAGCGCCTGTTCACGACATCCTTCGATGATTTCGCCTATGACATCGGCGACTTCATGACCGTGTCCGACCGCGATGGCCGCAACGCCCGCGAGGTGCCGACGCTGGAGCTTTTGCGCGCAACCCCGGAGCTTGCCGAAGAAACCGGCCGCACGGTGGCCGAACTGATCGCCGACGGGCACAATCGGTTCGGACAGTCGCTGCTGGGGGCCGTCGCGGCGCTGCTGGGGTTTTCGGCGCTCATGGTCGGCGGGTTCAGCCGCTTCGGCGTCTGGCGTCAGATCGTCGTGGCGATCCTGCTGATCATCCTGATCAAGGCGATCGAGGCGGTGGGCCTGAACGCGGCGCGCGCCAATCCCGGGCTGTGGTTCGCGACCTACCTGCCCAGCATCGCGGGTTTCCTGATCTGCGGCGGATTGCTGTTCTGGGCCAGCCGCCCGTCGCTGTTCCGCCGCAGACCGCGCGCCGTGACCGGGGCCGCTCCATGATCCTGCACCGGTATTTCGCCCGTCGCTTCGCCTTCAGCTTTCTGGCGGTCTTCGCGATCTTCGTGATGATCCTCGCCTTCGTCGATTTCGTTGACCAGTTGCGCCGCTATGCAAGTGCGGATGCCAGCTTCGGCGACATCACGATCCTGACCCTGCTCAACGTGCCGGAGGCGATCTACGGCATTCTGCCGCTGATCATGATCCTCGCGACGATCACACTCTTTCTTGGTTTGTCGCGCTCGTCGGAACTGGTGGTGACACGGGCCGCCGGGCGCTCTGCCCTGCGCGCGCTGATGTCACCGCTGGCGGTGGCCTTCCTGATCGGCGTGCTGGGGGTGGCGGTGATGAACCCCATCGTCGCGGCCACCCAAAAGCAGGCCGAAGCACGCAGCGACGCCCTGCGCGGCGAAAGCTCTGTTCTGACGCTTGGGGCCACCGGCCTGTGGCTGCGGCAGGGCGACGATGCGCGCCAGACCGTGATTCACGCGCAGGGATCGAACCTCGACGGGACCGAACTCAGCGGCGTCACCTTCATCAGCTTCACCCGCGCAGGCGGGCCGTCACAGCGCATCGACGCGGTGCGTGCGCGGCTGACCGATGGGGCATGGGTCGCGACCGATGCCAAGCTCTGGCCGCTGGGCGACACCGCGACGCCCGAGGCAGAGGCCACGCGCCACGCCGAACTCACCGTGCCCTCGACCCTGACCGCGGATCAGATCCGCGACAGTTTCGGCACCCCGTCGTCGATCCCGATCTGGGACCTGCCGCAATTCATCGCCCGGCTGGAAAGTGCCGGGTTTTCGGCGCAGCGCCACAGCGTCTGGTTCCAGATGGAACTGGCCCTGCCGGTGCTTCTGGTCGCGATGGTAATGATCGGGGCCAGCTTCACGATGCGCCACCAGCGCGGCGGGCGCACCGGGCTGATGGTCTTGCTGGCGGTGCTCTTGTCCTTCGGTATCTATTTCCTGCGCAACTTCGCGCAGATCCTGGGCGAGAACGGGGAAATCCCCGCGGCACTGGCCGCTTGGGCACCACCGCTTGCGGCCATCGGCCTGTCGCTGGGCTATCTGCTGCATCAGGAGGACGGCTGATGCGCTGGCTCGCGCTGCTGCTTCTGCTGCTGCCCGGCCTCGCCCGCGCGCAAGCTGTGGCGACCCTCGTGGCCGACAGCCTGACTGTCACACCGGACGAGCGCCTGATCGCCGAGGGCAATATCGAGGCTTTCTACGACGGCACCCGCCTCTCCGCCCGCCGCATCGTCTATGACCGCGCCGCCGACCGGCTGATCATCGACGGCCCGATCTATCTGGTCGACGGCGACGGCACGCTGATCGCCGCCGATCGCGCCACGCTCGACCCGCGGCTGGAGAACGGCCTGCTGCAGGGCGCGCGGCTGGTGCTGGAGCGGCAGCTGCAACTGGCGGCGACCCAGATCGCCCGCGTCGACGGCCGCTATGCCGATCTGCGGCAGGTCGCGGCGACCGCCTGCCAGGTTTGCGGCACCCGTGCGCCGCTCTGGGAAATCCGCGCCGGGCGCGTGGTGCACGATCAGGACGCGCAGCAGCTGTATTTCAACGACGCGGTGCTGCGGGTGCGCGGCGTGCCGGTGTTCTGGCTGCCCTACATGCGCCTGCCCGACCCCACGCTGGACCGCGCCACCGGTTTCCTGATCCCGCGCATCCGCACCACCGATCAGCTGGGCACCGGGATCAAGATCCCCTATTTCGTCCGCCTCGGCGACCACCGCGACATCACGCTGACACCCTACCTGTCCGCCAAGACCACCACGATCGAGGCGCTCTACCGCGAGGCCTATGTCACCGGAAATCTGGCGATCCGCGGGGCCGTCACCGACGACGAGTTGCAGGACGATCTGCGCTCCTTCCTCTTTGTGGAGGGCGATTTCGCCCTCAGCGGCGACTTCCAGCTTGATTTCGCGCTGCAAACGGTCAGCGACCCGGCCTACCTGCTCGACTACGGCTTCGGCGATGCCGACCGGCTGGAGAGCAGCGTCAGCCTGACGCGCGTGCGCGCCGACAGCCTTTTCGCGGCCCAGGTCACCTATTTCGAATCCCTGCGCGACGACGAGGTCGATACCGCACTGCCGCCCCTTGTCGCCAACATCAGCTATGACGACCGGATCGATCTGGGCCGCGCGGGCCTGCTCGACTGGGGGCTGAGCGCGGACGCCGCCCTGCGCACGAACCCCGCCATCGGTGACAGCGCCCGCGATGTGGCGCGGCTGGGAGCCACACTTGCCTGGCGGCGCGACTGGGCCCTGCCCGGCGGTGTCCTGCTCGATACCTCTGCCGGGCTGCGCGCCGATCTCTACCGGATCAACGACGATCCGGCCTTCGCCGACGACATCACCCGTATCGTCCCGCATGCCGCAGCCACCCTGCGCTGGCCACTGATCCGGCGCGGGGCCGGTGGCACCACCGATCTGCTGACACCGGTGCTGGCGCTGGCCTGGTCGGACCGCTTCGGCGACGATCCCCCCAACGAGGACAGTACCCGCGCCGAACTTGACCAGGGTAACCTCTTCGCCCTGTCGCGGTTTCCCGGCGACGACCGCACGGAGCTGGGCACGCGCGCCGCCTTCGGTCTCAGCTGGACAAGGCACTACACCGCGGGCCACGCCACCGCACTGACCGTCGGACGGGTTGTGCGCGACCGGAACGCCGGCGATTTCAACGCCTCCTCCGGGCTGGCGGGCCGGGCATCCGACTGGCTCGTCGCGGGGCAACTCAGCACCGCCGACGGCTTCATGATCGAAGGGCGCAGCCTGTTCGACGATGATCTCGACATCACGCGCGGGGCCGCCCGGATCAACTGGCAGACCCATTCCACATCGCTGAACGCGGCCTATATCTGGCAGGCCGCCGACCCGGCAGAGGCGCGACCCGAAGCGGTCTCGGAATGGTCGCTCGATACGGCCGTGCAGGTCACCGACGCCTGGGCCGTCAGCCTCGATGCGCGCTACGACATCGCGGCCGAGCGACCCGCCCGCGCGGGCCTCGGCCTGACGTGGCAGAATGAATGCGTCACGGTTGACCTTTCGGTCTCGCGCCGCTTTACGTCTTCGACTACTGTCGACCCATCGACCAACTATGGCCTGAGCGTCTCACTCAACGGCTTTTCAGCCGGACGCGCGGGCGGCGGCCCCGCCACGGGCTGTACGAACTGAACCGACGCAAGAGGACAGGCATGCGCGCATTTCACCTTCTCACCGGAACCATCGCCATCGTGCTGGCGCTCGGGCTGGGCCAGACCGCCGCGGCGCAGACCGGGTTCTCGCCTGCGATCACCGTCGACGACAAGGTGATCACGTACTACGAGATCGACCAGCGTGCCCGCCTGCTGACGGCCTTCCGCACCCCCGGGGCCGGGCCGGAGCTGGCCCGCGAGCAGCTGATCGAGGATCGCCTGAAACAAGCCGAACTCGACCGCGCCGGTCTCAGCCTGACGGAAGAAGGCCTGCAAAAGGCGATGACCCAGTTCGCCGAACGCGCCAACCTCAGCCTCGATCAGTTCCTGCAGGTGCTGGCGCAGAACGGCATCGCCGAGGAAACCCTGCGCGATTTCGTGGCTGTCGGTGTCACGTGGCGCGACTATATCCGGGGCCGCTACGGGTCGCAGACCGCAGTGACAGAGGCCGATATCGACCGCGCGATCCGCGCCACCACCGGCAGCGGTGCCGGGATCGAGGTGCTGTTGTCGGAAATCATCATCCCCGCCCCGCCGCCGCGCGCCGCACAGGCGCTGGCCCGCGCGCAGCAGATCTCGACGATCCGCAGCCAGGATGCGTTTTCCGCTGCGGCCCGGCAGGTCTCCGCCCTGCCGTCGCGCAACAACGGCGGGCGGCTGGGCTGGCTGCCGATCACCAACTATCCGCCGCAGCTGCGTGACCTGATCCTCAGCCTCGGCACGAACGAGGTCACCGCCCCGATCCAGATCACCAACGGTGTGGCGCTGTTCCAGATGCGTGGCGTGCGCGAGGTCCCGGCCCCGCCACCCGTCCCCGCCGCCATCGAATACGCCGCTTACTACTTGAACGCCGACGCAGGTATCGCGGCTGCACAGGACGTGGCCGACCGCGTGGACACCTGCGACGATCTTTACGGCGTGGCACAAGGTCAACCGGCCGAAGTGCTGGAGCGCAACAGCCTCGCCCCCGCGGAAATCCCGCAGGATGTGGCGATCGAACTGGCCCGTCTCGACCCCGGCGAAGTGTCGTACAACCTGCGCCGGTCGAACGGAAACACCATTGTCTTCCTGATGCTCTGTGACCGCATCGCCGATACCGACGCAGAGACCGACCGCGATGCCGTCGAAAACCGCTTGCGCAGCCAGCGTCTTGCCGGTTTCGCCGATGCCCTGCTGGAAAACCTGCGCGCCTCGGCCACCATCCGCGTGCAATGACGGCGCAAAAGCCGATCGTCATCAGCTGCGGCGAACCGGCGGGCATCGGGCCTGAAATCGCTGTCAAGGCCTGGGCGGCGCTGCGCGACGACATCCCACTTCTGTGGATCGGTGACCCCGCGCATCTGCCCGCAGGCACGCCGGTGAGCGTTCTGGACACCGCAGGCGACGCGCCAGCGCCCGGAAAGCTGGGTGTGCTGGCGCACGACACCGGCACACCCGCGACGCCCGGCACGCCCGATGCCACACACGCCCAGACCGTGATCGACGCCATCGCACAAGGGGTGGACCTTGTGACCTCGGGCCACGCCCGCGCGCTTTGCACCGCACCGATCCACAAGGCCGCCCTGATCGACGGTGCTGCTTTCGCCTATCCCGGCCATACCGAATACCTGGCGGCACTGGCCGGGGTCGACAGGGTGGTGATGATGCTGGCCTGTGACGCGCTCCGCGTCGTGCCCGCGACCATCCACATTCCGCTGGCACAGGTGCCGGAACAGCTTACCGCCAGCCTGCTGACCGATACGCTGCTGATCACCCACGCCGCCCTGCGCCGCGATTTCGGCCTGTCCCAACCACGCATCGCCGTCGCGGGCCTGAACCCGCACGCGGGCGAGGATGGCAAGATCGGGCTGGAAGAAATCGACATGATCACACCGGTTCTGACCGCCCTGCGCAACGAAGGCATGCAGATCACCGGACCGCTGTCCGCAGACACACTGTTTCACGCAGGCGCGCGGCAGCACTACGACGCCGCCGTCTGCATGTATCACGATCAGGCGCTGATCCCGATCAAGACGCTGGATTTTTCGGGCGGCGTGAACGTGACGCTGGGCCTGCCCTTCATCCGCACCTCGCCCGACCACGGCACCGCCTTCGACATCGCGGGACAGGGGATCGCCGACGCCACGTCGATGATCGCCGCGATCCGCATGGCGCGCGACATGGCCGACGCCCGTGGGGTCTGAGGGCGTGGAATTGAGTTGTTTTGGCCAGATGAAGGCATGAGCGGCATCGACGATCTGCCCCCCCTGCGCGAGGTGATCGCGACACATGGCATCGCCGCGAAAAAATCGCTCGGTCAGAACTTCCTGCTCGACCTGAACCTGACCGCCAAGATCGCGCGGCTGGCCGGCGACCTCACGCAATCGGACGTGCTGGAGGTCGGCCCCGGCCCCGGCGGCCTCACGCGCGGGCTGCTCGCCGAAGGCGCCCGCCGGGTGCTTGCGGTGGAGATGGATCCCCGCTGCCTGCCCGCGCTGAACCAGATCGCCGCCGCCTATCCGGGCCGGTTGCAGGTAATGCAGGGCGACGCGCTGGCGGTGGACGCCACCGCCCACCTGACCCCGCCGATCAAGATCGCCGCCAACCTGCCCTACAACATCGGCACCGAATTGCTGGTCCGCTGGCTGACCCCGCCGGACTGGCCACCGGTCTGGGACAGCCTCACGCTGATGTTCCAGCGCGAAGTGGCGCAACGGATCGTGGCACAGCCGGGAACGAAGGCTTATGGCCGCCTCGCCCTGCTCGCCCAGTGGCGCGCCGATGCCCGCATCGTCATGGACCTGCCGCCGGAGGCGTTTTCGCCGCCGCCCAAGGTCTCCTCTGCCGTCGTGCATCTCACCGCCCTCCCCGCACCACGTTTCCCGGCCAATGCCGCCACGCTGAACCGGGTTGTGGCGGCGGGGTTCAACCAGCGCCGCAAGATGCTCCGCTCCGCATTGAAATCGCTGGGGCCGGATATCGAGAACCACCTGATCGCCGCCGGGATCAAACCCACCGAACGGGCCGAACAGGTCAGCCTGGAGGCGTTCTGCGCGCTGGCCCGGTCACTGGACGGCAGCCAGAAACCCGCCCACGGCGGCGGGTGACGTCAGCCGGACAGCCGGATAGCCCTGCAATCCACGCCGGATGGCACCGGTCACGGTCTCCGCATCACGCCACACCCGCACCGCGAAACGGACTTGCCGCCAGCCGGGCCAGTCGCGGTTGCCTGCCGGGTGTTCCGGCCGCGTGCGCCCCGCATAGTACAGCGACCGCAGAACGATCCGCCGCACGCGCAGCTCTCGCGGCAGGTCGAGCCAGATCACCAGCGGCGCATACGCCAGCACATCCGCCCGTATCAGCGACGGGCCGCCCTCGATAACCCAGCGCGGCGCGGCAAGGGCATCGACCACCGAATCCCGGACCTGCGCGCGCGGGCGCTTTCGCCAGCCCGTCGTCAGCGCGAAGGCATCGTTATGCAGCAGCGGCAGCCCGGTCCGCCGCGACAGCGCGCGTGCGAACGTCGATTTGCCGGCACCGTTCGCGCCCGTCACCACCACCCGCCGGTACGAAAAAGGCCCACCGGAACGGTGGGCCTTGTCTGTCATTCCGCCGCTTCCGGGGATGAAGGGGCCTGCCCCTGATCGCCGCCGCCGTCTCCGGCCTCCTGCCCCTTGGGCGGGCGCGGCTTGCGCTGGCGCGGCTTGCGGGGCTTTGGCTGATCCTGCTGGGCTTCGGGCGTGTCGACAAGCCCGCTGTCCTCGCCCTGCTGCGGCTGATCCAGCGTCGACGGATCGGCCGCCGCGGCCTCCTGCGCCTTCAGGCGTTCGTTGCGCTCGCGGTCGCGTTCGGCCTGGCGCTGGCGGTTCTGTTCTTCCTGCTCCTCGCGGGCCTTCTCGACCTCGCGCTGCGCCTCGGCCAGCATCCGCAGATAATGCTCCGCATGCTGGGCGTAGTTTTCCGCGTTCACCCGGTCGCCCGACAGCTGCGCGTCGCGGTGCAGCTGGTTGTATTTCTCGATGATCTGCTGCGGGGTGCCGCGCACCTTGCCCTCGGGCCCGTTGCTGTCGAACACGCGATTGATGATGTTGCCGCCGGAGGGGCGGTTGTTGCGGTTCTTGTTGCCCCGCGACCGTGACTTCGATGATCTCATGAATGTGCTTTCGTCAAGCCTCGTGGCTCTCGTTGCGCTTGATGGTCCTGCGCCGTATCAGGCGTGAATCCGAACCGTAGCGTTTTCCTGGCGACTATCGCGCAAGAGCGCCATCGGCTCATCGTGCGATGCGCTTCAAAAAGCACGAAGCGGCAGCCAAGACAAGCACAAATGCCCGAATCCGCCCCTAATAGGCGCGATTGCGCGGTTTTTGACCCATCACCACACGGTCGCGCCCGTCCAGATCGTGTGCGATCCCGACCTGCGCGAATCCCCTCTGCGTCAGAAAGCCCTGCACCGCGGCCCCTTGCGCAGGCCCGATTTCCACCATCAACCAGCCGCCCGGCTCCAGATGCGCCACGGCCCCTGCCGCAATCGCACGATAGGCCGACAGCCCGTCGCTCTCGTCGGTCAGCGCCAGCCGCGGCTCGAAATCGCGCACCTCGGGGGCCAGTCCCGGCATTTCATCGGCGGCGATATAGGGCGGGTTGGACACGATCAGATCGAACGGCACCTGCGATGCGGGCAAGGCCGCGAACCAGTCGCCCTGAAAGAACTGTACCCGGTCCTGCACCCGCAGCCGTGCTGCATTCCGCGCGGCAATCGCGAGGGCCGCCGCCGACATATCCGTGCCCACGCCAAAGGCATCCGCCCCCCGCGCCGCCAGCAGACTGGTCAGGATACACCCCGATCCTGTCCCAAGGTCCAGCACCCGGCCAAACGGCACTGACAGCGCCGTCTGCACCAGCACTTCGGTCTCCGGTCGCGGGTCGAGCACATCCGGCCCGACCTCGAACCGGTGGCCGAAGAACTGCCGCTCGCCGGTCAGATGCGACACCGGTTCACGCCGCGCACGCCGGGCGACCAGCGCCTGGAATGCTTCCGCCTGCGCCGCCGTCACCTCATCCTGCGCGATCAGCGTCACCCGCGACGCCTCCACCCCCATCGCGGATGCAAACAGCCGCCGCGCATCGCGCGCACCTTCGGCGATTCCCGCCTCGGAAAGTGTCGCCGCCGCCTCGGCCAGCAAAGTCTGCCCGGTCAGGCTCACGCGCCCAACTCGGCCAGCAGCGTGGCCTGCGCATCGGCGGCCAGCGCGTCGATGATCTCGTCCAGATCGCCCGCCATCACCTGCCCCAGCGCATAAAGCGTCAGGTTGATCCGGTGATCGGTCAGCCGCCCCTGCGGAAAGTTGTAGGTGCGAATCCGCTCCGACCGATCACCCGATCCGACCTGCGCCTTGCGGTCGGCCGAGCGTTCACCGTCCACCCGCTGCCGCTCAAGATCGAACAATCGTGTTTTCAGCACCTGCATCGCGATCTCGCGGTTGCGGTGCTGCGATTTCTCGGCGCTCACCACGATGATGCCTGTCGGTATATGCAGGATGCGCACCGCGCTGTCGGTCGTGTTCACATGCTGCCCGCCGGACCCCGACGCGCGCATTGTGTCGATCCGCAGATCGGACGGGTTGATCTGGATGTCGACATCCTCCGCCTCGGGCAGCACGGCCACCGTCGCGGCGGATGTATGCACCCTTCCGCCGCTTTCGGTTTCCGGCACGCGCTGCACCCGGTGCACACCGCTCTCGTATTTTAGCCGCGCAAAGACGTGGTCGCCCGCGATCCGCGCCACGACCTCCTTGATCCCGCCAAGCTCGGTCTGCTGTTCTTCGAGGACTTCGAACTTCCAGCCCTGCTTTTCGGCATAGCGCTGATACATCCGCAACAGATCACCCGCGAACAGCGATGCCTCGTCGCCCCCCGTGCCGGGTCGGATTTCCAGCAGGGCCGGTCGCCCGTCGGCGGCATCCTTGGGCAGAAGCGCCAGCTGCACCTCTTCCTCCGATGCCGCAAGCTGCGCCTTCAATTCCGGCAGTTCCTCCTCCGCCATCTCGCGCATCTCGGGGTCGCGCAACATCGCCTGCGCGTCGTCGATCTGCACCATCAGGTCGCGGTAGGCGCTGACCGTCTCGACCACTGGCTTCAACTCGGCATATTCGCGCGCCAGCGTGACCATATCGGCACCCACATCGCCGGAGGCCATCTTCGCTTCCAGAAACTCGAAGCGGTCGATGATCTGGTCTATTTTTTCTGCTGCTATCATGGATTTGGAAGTGGCCGATCAGCCCTGCGGCGTCAAGAGGTCCAGCTGGGCCAGCCAGTCCTGCACCCGTGCCCTGTTCACGCCCATGTCCAGCTTGCCGAACCGCGCGCGGGCGTAAATCTGCAAGTGCGACGCCCCATCGATCTCCACCACGCGGGCAGAGGTATAATCGGGGTAGCCCATCAGCCGCGTGCGGGTCACGAAAGTCATCCAGTCACCGCTGCCGTCGTCCAGCCGCGTTGTGCGCGGTGTCGCCAGTGCAACCGCCTCCAACCGGTCCAGCATCTGCGGCCCCTCCACGGGGCGGATCGCAATAAACGACCGCTCGCCGGTTTCGTCTGCGGCGATTGTGGCGGGCAGGTCCGGGTCGGTCCATTTCGCCGCGTTCGCCGGAACGAAGCGGATGTAGAGCATGACCCCGGCAATCAGCACCGCCACGAAGAAAAGGATGTTGGTTAACATTTGCGTGGTCCGTCATTTTGCGGTGTATGGGTCGTGCACGCGCGGTGCACGTCCGGTGCACACTCGCGCGTTGTGGTTAACGATATGGCACGCCCGGCAGGATCGACAACATCTCGAACACCAGATTGGCCGCCACCAGCGCGGTATTGCCGGTGGTGTCGTAGGGCGGCGAGACCTCCACCAGATCGCAGCCCACGACATTCACACCCCGCAACCCCCGGATCAGTTCCATCGCCTGCATCGTGGTCAACCCGCCGATTTCCGGCGTGCCGGTGCCCGGCGCGAATGCGGGGTCGAGGCTGTCGATATCATAGGTGATATAGGTCTTGTGGGTGCCGATTTTCGCTTTGATTTCAGCGGCCAGCGGGGCGAGGCTCTTGTGCCACAGATCAGGTGCCAGCCACTGGTTGAACCCCCAGCCCGCGGCCTCGGTGAAATCGTCCGCCGTGTATCCCGTGCCACGCAACCCGACCTGAAAGACCTTGTCAGGCACGATCAGCCCTTCCTCATGCGCGCGCCGGAACACCGTGCCATGCGCCTCACGCTCACCGAACATCTCGTCGTTCACATCCGCATGGGCGTCCACATGCACAAGCGCCACCGGCCCGTGTTTCCGCGCTATCGACCGCAGGATCGGCAAGGTCATCGTATGATCCCCGCCCAACCCGACGGGGATGAAATCATGCTTCAAGTGCGTATCGTAAGCCGCTGATAGCAAACGGATCGTCTCGGCCAGATTGAACGTGTTGATCGCCACGTCGCCCAGGTCCGCGCAGGCCAGCGCATCGAATGGCGCAGCCCCTGTCTGGATATTGTAGGGCCGGATCATCGCACTTTCCGCACGGATCTGCTTCGGTCCGAACCGCGTGCCCGACCGCCAGCTTGTCCCGATATCCATCGGCACGCCGATGAACCCCACATGCAGCCCTTTGGTCGTCTCCGCCGCGGGCAGCCGCATGAAGGTCTGCGGCCCGGAAAACCGTGCCAGATCGTTACCCGAAATCGGTTGTGCTGGCATCACGTTTTCCTTTTATTCCAAAGCGCAAGACAGCAAAGCTCCATCGTGATATGCGCCCCCGCAATCGCCGTGGCCCCACCCGTATCATAGGCGGGCGACACCTCGACGACGTCGCCGCCCACCAGATTGATCCCCGCCAGATCGCGCAGCATCGCCGCCGCCTGCCAGCTGGCCAACCCGCCCCAGACCGGCGTACCGGTGCCCGGCGCAAACGCGGGGTCAAGCGCGTCGATGTCGAAGGTCAGATATACCGGACTGTCGCCCAGGATCTCCTTAACCTTTTGCGTGACATACTGCGTGCCTTGCTCGTGACAGGTTCGTGCGTCGATGTAGGGCATGCCCAGATAGTCGTCGCATTCCGTCCTGATCCCGATCTGGACGGAGCGTGTCACATCCACCAGCCCCTGCTTCACGGCCTTGTACATGAAAGTGCCGTGGTCGATCCGGTCCATGTCGTCATCGGCCCATAGGTCGCTGTGCGCGTCGAACTGGATCACCGACATCGGCCCGAATTTCTCGGCGTAGGCCCGCAGGATCGGCAGCGTGATGAAATGATCGCCCCCCAGCGTGACCGTCCCCGGCCCCTGCCCGAGGATCCCCGCGATGTGCGCCTGCAACAGCCCCGGAAAGCTGGGCGTGTGGGCATAGTCAAAGGCCAGATCGCCGTAGTCGACAATCGAAAACTCCGATAACGGATCAAACCCGTCCCAGCCATAGGGCGGGTCATAGGGCTGCAGGGTGGAGGCCTCGCGGATCACGCGCGGCCCGAAACGCGCACCTGTCCGGTGCGTCACCGCCTGATCGAAGGGCACGCCGGTCACCGCCAGATCGACACCCGCCAGATCCTTGGTATAGCGCCGCCGCAGAAAAGACGTTGCCCCGCCAAAGGCGTTTTCAAAGGCCAGCCCGCGCCGCTCCGCGCGCGTAAACGCCAGGTCGACCTGTTTCTTCGCGTCTTCCAGACTCATGGCACTTCTCCCGCAACTCCTGCCACCTGACACCGCGACGGCAGACGGGTCAAGGACGCCGCAGGCGCAGCCCGAAGGGCTGTTCATCCTTGACGCGGCTGACGGCGCAATCACTCTCGATCAGGCCTGTCTTGCGGCAGACCTGCCGCAAACGGCCTCTCAGCAGATGGATCGAAGCTTTCACCCGGCGCGACACGTGCCGCGATGCGTCGCCTCACAACCAATCTGAATCAACTATGCGCGGTAGCGCCCCTTTGGGTCAGGCCTGGCCCACCGGCAGCGCCCGTTCGATCAGCCGCGCGAAGAACGACGCGCCCGCCGCTGCCGTCTCGTCGGCGAAATCGTATTTGGGGTGGTGCAACCCGGCGCTGTCGCCGTTGCCGACGAACAGATAGGCACCGGGGCGTTCGTCCAGAAAATAGGCGAAATCCTCCGCCCCCATTTCCGGTCCCGCGTCGTCCACCACACCGTCCTCTCCCGCAATCTCGCGCGCGACGTCTGCAGCGAACGCGGCCTTGTCCGCGTGGTTCACCGTGGCCGGGTAACCGACCTCGTAGTCGATCTCCGCCGTCACACCGAAACTCGCCGCCTGCCCGGCCACGATCTCGGCCAGACGCCCGCGCACCATGTCCTGCACCGCGCTGTCGAAGGTGCGCACGGTGCCGTTGATCCATGCACTTTCGGGGATGATGTTGTCGGCAGAGCCGGTGTGGATCTGCGTCACCGACACCACCAGCGCATCCCCGGCATAGTGATTGCGACTCACGATGGTCTGGATCGCCTGCACAATGCTGACGGCGGCGACGATCGGGTCGCGGGTTTCATGCGGCATGGCACCATGGCCACCGACGCCGGTGATGCGGATCGAGAACGTATCCACCGCCGCCATGATCGGCCCCGGCGTGGTATAGAAATGTCCGACCGGTGTGCCGGGCGCGTTGTGCAGCGCATAGACCTCGGCGATGTCGAACCGATCGAGGATCCCCTCCTGCGCCATGACCTGCGCACCGCCGCCGCCTTCCTCCGCCGGTTGAAAGATCAGCGCGACGCGGCCCGCGAAATTCCGCGTCTCCGCCAGATAGCGCGCGGCCCCCAGCAGCATCGTGGTGTGCCCGTCATGTCCGCAGGCGTGCATCTTGTCCGCCACGGTGGAGGCGTGTTCCAGCCCGGTTTCCTCACGCATCGGCAGTGCGTCCATGTCGGCGCGCAACCCGATGGTGGGGCCGTCGCCCTGCCCCTCGATGATCGCCACGACGCCGGAAGTGGCGATACCCGTATGAATCTCGGTGATCCCGAAATCGCGCAGCCGCTCAACGACAAACGCCGCCGTCTCGTGACAATCGAAGGTCAGTTCGGGGTGCCGGTGCAGATGTTTGCGCCAGCCGGTCATGTCTTCGGCGAAACCGGCGATACGATTGATGACGGGCATGGGTGGCACTCCGGGTTGTGGAACATTAGCCTTGGCACTATCGCCGAATACGGAGCCTGCGCAATGCCCGCCGAGAGCCAAGACGACACGCTGATCCACGATCCCGACGGCGGCATGCCGCGCCTGCTGGAGATCATGCGCCGGTTGCGTGAGCCCGATACCGGTTGTCCCTGGGACATCGAACAGGACTTCGCCAGCATCGCGCCCTACACCATCGAGGAAGCCTACGAGGTCGCCGATGCGATCCAGCGCGGCGATATGGCGGACCTTGAGGGCGAGTTGGGCGATCTGCTGCTGCAGACCGTCTATCACACGCAGATGGCCGCGGAGGCCGGTCACTTTACCTTCGCATCGGTCGTGCGCGCGATTTCCGACAAGATGGTCGCGCGGCATCCGCATGTCTTCGGCAACGAATCACGTGACAAATCGGCGGAACAGCAAACTGCGGATTGGGAGAAGATCAAGGCGGCGGAACGCGCGGGCCGCGCGCAGGGACGCACGCTCGACGGTGTCGCCATCGGTCTGCCCGGCATGACGCGGGCGGTGAAACTGCAAAACCGCATGGCGCGGGTGGGTTTCGACTGGGCCGAAACCACGGATGTGCTCGACAAGATCGCGGAGGAAACCCGCGAGCTGGTCGAGGCGCGCGACACTCTGGCAGCCGATGCCGTGGAGGACGAGTTCGGCGACCTCTTGTTCGTCATGGCCAACCTCGCCCGGCATCTGGGTGTGGACCCCGAAACCGCCGTGCGCCGCACCAACGCCAAGGTGGAACGCCGCTTCGCCGCGATCGAGGATGCGCTGGCCGCGAGGGGCAAGACCCCGCGCGACAGCGATCTGGCGGAAATGGACGCGCTCTGGACGGAAGTGAAAACCGCAGAGCGGGAATGACGGCGCGGTACTGTCCGCGCCGTCAGTGGCTTCAATCCGACCGCGCGGCACCCAGAAGTAACCTGAAATCCTGCGCCTCCTGAGAGCGCGGCACACCTACGCCGGTCACGACCTCCGCGTCGGCACCGTTGAAACTGCCCAGGATGCTTCCGTCGACGCTCACCCCATCGACCGTGCCGTCGGTGCCCGCCGTCCAGGCAAAGTTGTCGATCACGGCACCCGACAGGCTCGCGCCGCCGGCAACCTCGGTGTCGTCGGTGTCGATGAAGTTCTCCAACCGGCCGTTGATCGCGCCGCTGTCAAAGTCGATGGTCACGTCCGCGTCACCGACGTAATCGACCGAGGCCGCCGCGATCTCGGCGCTGTCGAGCACGTTGTCCGAACTCCGCAGGAGCGCCTGAAAATCCGCCAGTTTGTCCGCATCGGTGATCAGCGCGACGCGCCCGTCGTATTGCGATGTCGTATTGACCGGCAGGGTCGGCGTCGCGGCGAAGTCGGTCGCGTCCAGTGTCGCGTTCAGCTCCGCCGCCACCGGCGCGAACTGCCGCGGCAGGTCGTCCATCTCGTCGTTACTGCCGCTACCGCCGCTGCAGGCGACCAGCAGGCCTGTAGTCGACACGGCCCAGATCGTTGAAAATCTCATCGTTAAATCTCCTGTCTTTGAACGAATTACGGTGCCAGCATCGGGTGATTCCCGACCTCCGCTCAACACCCATATGGGTGACGGTATTATTTCCGACAAAAAAATTCAGGTATTGACCCGACTGAAAGACTCAGGTTTACCACTACACAGGAAACGCAAAGCAAACGGAGCGACCCCATGTCCCTGCGCACCCTTCTTCTGGCCACGACCACCACCGTGATCGCGGCCCCGGCCATTGCCGACGTGAATATCTACACCACCCGCCAGCCCGAGCTGATCCAGCCCGTCATGGACGCCTTCACCGCCGAAACCGGCATCGCGGTGAACCTCGCCTTCGTCGAGGAAGGCATCGTGGAGCGACTGAAGGCCGAGGGCGCGCGGTCGCCCGCCGATCTGGTGATGACCGTCGATATCGCCAACCTGCAGCAGATCGTCGATGCCGATGTCGTGCAGCCGGTCGAAAGCGACACGCTGACCGATGCCATCCCCGCCAACCTGCGCGGCGCGGACAACGAATGGTTCGCGCTGACCACCCGCGCCCGTGTCGTCTATGCCAGCCGCGAACGTGTGGCCGACGGCGAAATCACGACCTATGAGGATCTGGCCGATCCGAAATGGGAGGGGCGCATCTGCACCCGGTCCGGTCTGCATAATTACAATCTGGCACTCGTCTCCGCAGTGATCGCCCATCACGGCGAAGAGGCCGCGCGCGACTGGGCCGAAGGTGTGAAAGCGAACCTGGCCCGCAAGCCCGAAGGCAACGACCGCGCGCAGGTCAAGGCGATCTGGGCGGGTGAATGCGACATCTCGCTGGGCAATACCTATTACATGGGCAAGATGCTGGAAGATGCCGAGCAGACCGAATGGGCCGACAGCGTGCGCCTCGTTTTCCCGACCTTCGAGGACGGCGGCGTGCATGTGAACGTGTCGGGTATCGCCATGACGCAATCCGCACCCAACCGCGACGAGGCGCTGCAACTGATGGAATTCCTCGTGTCCCCGACAGCACAGGCGATCTATGCCGAGGAGAATTATGAATATCCGGTGCTGGAAAGTGCGGAGATTTCCGAGCTTGTCGCAAGCTGGGGTGAGGTGACGGCGGACGACACCGACCTGACCGAGATCGCGGGCCACCGCCCGGCCGCGCTGCGGATCATGGAAGAGGTCGATTTCGACGGCTGATACACATCAGAGGAATTTCGACGGCTGACGCCGCCGACAGGTGCCGGGGGGCTGCGCCCCCCGGCATTTTTCATGTCGCGGGATCGCGCCTCCGGCGCGATGCGGGGGCGCTGCCCCCACCGGCCTACGGCCTTCCCCCGAGGTATTTTCGACCAAAAGAAGATGCAAAACAGTGCGGTGTCCGCTAGGACGCGGCGTTGGCCTTTTCCTCTAGCATCAACCACTCGTCTTCCGCCTCCGACAGGGCCTGCTGGCGCTGGACCAGCGCGTCAGTGGCTTTCTGGAACTTCACCGGCTCGCGGGTGTAGAGGTCGGGCTGGGCCAGCAGGGTTTCCAGCTTGGCGATTTCGGCGGTGATCGTTTCGATCAAGCCCGGAAGTGCATCGAGCCGATGCTTTTCGGTGAAAGACAGCTTCGGTTTCGCGGCTGATTTCGGCGCAGGCTTGTTTTCAGATTTCGGGGCTGCCGCCATCTTCATCGTCGGGTTCGCGGCGCGGCTGCCGCGCTGCGCCTGATAGTCCGACCAGCCACCGGCATAGACCGTGGCCTGCCCGTCGCCTTCCATCGCGATGGTCGTGGTCGCCACCCGATCCAGGAAATCTCGGTCGTGGCTGACCAGCAGCACGGTGCCGGGGTAATCGCCCAGGATGTCCTGCAACAAATCCAGCGTTTCGATATCCAGATCGTTGGTCGGTTCGTCCAGCACCAGCAGATTGCTTTCCCGCGCCATCAATTTGGCCAGCAGAAGCCGCGCCTTTTCACCGCCCGACAAAGACCGCACCGGCGCGCGCGCCTGCGCGTCGTCGAACAGGAATTCCTTGAGGTAACCCACGACGTGCTTGGGCGCGCCGCGCACCATGATCTGATCGGCCTTGCCGCTGGCCCCCAGCACCGGATCGCTGACCAGATTGTCCCAAAGCGTCATGTCGCCGTCGAGCGCCGCGCGGCTTTGATCGAAGACCGCGATGTCGAGATTCGTGCCCAGCTTCACCTGCCCCGCGTCGGGTTCCACCTGCCCCAGCAGCATCTTGATCAGCGTGGTCTTGCCGACGCCATTGGGCCCGACGAAGGCCACGCGGTCACCGCGCTGCACGGTCAGGTCGAAGCTCTTGACGATGGGCTTGCCGTCGAAGGACTTTGTCAGCCCTTCCGCCTCGATCACTTTCTTGCCCGAGGTGGCACCGCTTTCGAACGCCATCGCGGCGGTGCCCTGCCGGGTGATCTGGGCGGCACGCTGCGCGCGCAGGTCCTGCAACGCGCGCACCCGGCCCTGATTGCGCTTGCGCCGGGCAGAGATGCCTTCGACGGCCCACCGCGCCTCCGCCTTGATCTTGCGGTTCAATTTGTGGCGCTGCTGGTCCTCTTCCTCCCACAACTTGTCGCGCCAATCCTCGAAACCGTCGAAACCCTGCTCGGCCCGGCGTACGTTTCCCCTGTCGATCCAGAGAGTTGCGCGGGTCAGCGCACGGAGGAACGCGCGGTCGTGGGAGATGAGGACGAACCCCGCACGGGTCTGTTTCAGCTCCGCCTCCAGCCAGGCGATGGCCTCGATATCCAGATGGTTCGTCGGCTCGTCGAGCAGCATCAGTTCGGGCGCTTCGGCCATCAGCTTGGCCAGCGCCGCCCGCCTGCGTTCGCCACCCGAAGCGGTGTTCACGTCGCCTGCGGGATCGAACTTCAGCCCCTCGGCGACCATCTCGACCTTGTAGGCCTCGCCCATATCCAGTCCGCTGGCGGCGTAATCGCCCAGCGTGGCGAAACCGGCCATCGTTGGGTCTTGCTCCATATAGCCCACGCTCACGCCCGGTGCGGCGATGCAAGTGCCGCTGTCAGGCTCGACCAGCCCGGCCATGACCTTCATCAGCGTCGATTTGCCCGATCCGTTGCGCCCGACCAACGCCACCCGGTCACCCGGTTGCACGACGAGCGACAGATCGGCGAAGACCGGGTCGCCCCCGAAGGTGAGCGAGATATCGGAGAGTTGCAGAAGCGGTGTGCGTGCCATGCCCGTCAGCTAGAGCGGGCGGGCAAAAGGCGCAAGGGGGTTGGCCATGCGGGGTGCAAAAGAACCATTGCGCGAAATGCAATCCGGTTCTAATGCAAAGTCCAGCGCACCGCGTCAAATGACCGATTCGCAATGTGTTTCACCGTTTTGTCCGGAGTGCCTGTCATGGTGCGTTCTATCCCCTACATCTGCCTTGCTCTGCTGGCCGCCTGCGGCGGCGCGGAAACCTCTACCGGGTCGTCCGGTGCCACGACGATTTCCGGCTTCTCGACCCCGAACCGGACCGGCCAGATCCGTGAGGGGCTGGCCCAGACCGTCAGCGGGTCCGATCTCGATTTCGCAGGCCACGGCTATGGTTATCAGGTCGGTGTGCGCAACCAGAGCACGCTGGCGGCCTTTGCCGGTCTGACCGCAGGCACGACCGTCACCGTACCGCCGCGCATGGGCACCGGCACATATACCGGTACCTACGAGATTGCATCCGCCCGGATCGACGGCGGTATCGGCGTCAACATCGTGCAATACACGCCCTTCCAGAGCGACGGCGACCTGACCGTGCGCGTCAACTACGACACCGGCGCGTTCACCGGCACATCGGATGTGATCGGCGGGCCGCGCCTGTCCGGTCAGGTCGATGGCCGGACGCTGACCGGCACGGTGCGCAGCGGCGTCACGACAGGCACCCTGAGCGGACTGGTCGGCGGCGATCAGGCGGTGGGCGTTTTCCACGGTGCCAGCGACAACCGCGTCTTTGCTGGTGGTTTCCAGGCAGACCGCGTCATCGACTGACCCGTGCCTACCGGATCGTCTGCGCCAGCGCCCGCAGGGCCTTGGCGCGAGCGGGCGGGATCGCGGCGATGGGCAGCGCGGTGAATACATGCAGCGTCTGCATCGCGTCGTCCACCACCGTGTGGTCGCCGGTCCAGCCGCCCATCGACAGATAGGTCTTCAGCAGCGGCGGCATTTGCCGCATGGCCGCGCGCCGGGTGCCGGAAAAATCGCCGAGCGCGTGGGTCTTTTCCGCGATTCGTCCCGGGCGCAAGACGACAGGCCCCTGGAACCGTGCCGCCAGATCGGCCAGCGCCGCGGCATGGGGCGCGGGATCGGTGCCGGCAAAGCTGGCACAGCCGAAAAGATATGTCGCGCGGGCGTCATCCACGATCCGGGTCAGCCCGGCCCAGGCCAGCCGCAGGATATCCGGGTCGGCGACGCCGGTGGCGATGCAGAAACGACCAAGCTCTATCACCGGGCCGGGCTGGACGGATAAACCTGTCAGATCATAGGATTGCGCGGCATAGCCCGTGTGAATATCGGCGCCACCCGACAGCCGCAGCACCCGAAACGTGCAGACCAGCGCACCGCTGTCGCGGTCGTGGATCATCAGATGATCGCAACGCGGGTCGAAGGCGTCGCGATCCTGTCCCGCCGCACCGAAGAAGCACCGGTGCCGCAACGCCTGACATGCGGCCAGATCGACAGCATCCCTGGCCTTGCGCAGCACAAGGCGCGCGGGGCGCAACGCAATCGTCACCTGTCTGCCCGTTCGGTCAATTCAGCCCCCGTTTCCGACCTGTCGTCAGGCCCCGCCTTGGCGGAGCGGGTCCGCGCACATAGATTAACCCCTGACGCAGCAAAGGAAACAGAATTGATGGACAAGATCGTTAAATCGGACGCCGAATGGCGGGCGCAACTGTCGGACATGGCCTATAAGGTGACCCGTCAGCACGGGACCGAGCGCGCGGGCAGCCACGAGGATTTCCCCAAGGAACCGGGCACCTATATGTGCGTGTGCTGCGGTGCGCCGCTGTTCGATCAGGATACCAAGTTCGACAGCGGCACCGGCTGGCCGTCGTTCTATGCGCCGATCGACAGCGAGATGGTTGGTGAAAGCGAGGACCGCAAGTTTTTCATGAAACGCACGGAGGTGCACTGCAACCGGTGCGAAGCGCATCTGGGCCACGTCTTTCCCGACGGACCGCAGCCCACCGGGCTGCGCTATTGCATCAACGGCGTGGCGCTGGCGTTCGAACCCGAGAGCGACAGCTGAAACAGGTGTCAGGCGGTGACGCCTGACACGCTACCCCTCGCCCAGGAAGGTGCCCGCGTCGATCCGGCCAAAGCTGCCGAGCAACTGGCGAATGAAGGTCGTGTCGCGGATACCGTCGTCCGTGACACGGCGCGACAGGGCCACGACACGGCCCTGCTCCAGCCCGAAGCGTTCGATATTCGTGACCGTGCCGTCCGCGCCGAAACTGATCGCCACGACCTGCCGGTCGATTTCTTCCGCCGCGAAGGGGCCGAACTGCCGAAAGGTGGAGGCGACGTAGTAGAAGCCGCTCTGGTCCAGCACTCCCCCCGATGTGGGCGGCCCGATGCTGTCGGAGATCGTCTCGCGGGTGTCCAGACCGACTGTGATCGTGGACAGTTCGGCATCACTGGGGGCGAAACCATGGCTGCGCTCGATTGCGGCACAGGCGGCCAGAAGCACAAGACCCGTCACACCGACACCGCGCCGGACGTGTCGCCACGTCTTGCTGAATTGACCGCTCATGCCTGACCCCTTGCTCTTCGGCGCGTGATGCCTTTTATCCCAGTTACAACATGCAAGCCACTTTGTTCAAGAATGGATACGCCCTTGACGAAACGTGATATGCACCACCTACGGCTGGCCGACCTGCGCCAGCGTCGCCCGACCCCCTTCGACATCAGCTTTGACGGCCCGGCGCGCGATGCGATGGCACAGGCGCTGGACATCCCCGGCATCCGGAAACTGCGGCTGTCAGGCGATCTGGCACCGGTGGGCAGCCGCGACTGGCGGCTGGCGGCCACGCTGGGGGCGACGGTCGTGCAGGACTGTGTCGTCACGCTGGACCCGGTGACGACCCGTCTGGACGAACCTGTGGTGCGTAACTATGCCGCCGACTTCGAAGAACCCGAGGCGGCGGAGGCCGAAATGCCCGAAGACGACACGACAGAGGCGCTGCCCGCCGTGATCGACCTGCATCAGGTCACGCAGGAGGCGCTGGCGCTGGCACTGCCGCCGTTTCCGCGCGTCGATGGTGCGGGGCTGGGCCTTGCCGTCTTTGCAGAGCCGGGCGTGGCCCCGATGACGGACGAGGATGCCAAGCCGTTTGCCGGGCTGGGTGCCCTGCGCGACACATTGGAAAAGGACGACGGAAGCGACGACTGACCACCTGTTTTTGCTGGCGGAAAAAGGCTTGCGCCCGCGCAGAATCGCAGTATGTTCCGCGCTCTTTCAAATCGCGTCTCGACAGGGCTGCCGTATTGGCGTAGGACCCCCGAAAGACTGACACATCGGGCCAAATGGCCCTCGAATTCCAAGGGTTGAGACATGGCCGTCCAGCAGAACAAAGTATCCAAATCGCGCCGCAACAACCGTCGTGCACACGACGCGCTGTCGGCTGCGAACCCCAACGAATGTGAAAACTGCGGCGAGCTGAAGCGCCCGCACCACATTTGCCCATCGTGCAACCATTACGCCAGCCGCGAAGTGATCGCCGCTGACGAGGTGGAGCTCGACGACGACGCGGCCTAAGTTCAGCCGCGCGCGAGGACTGTCATGACCCAAGCCAACACGGACCCTGCTCCGGCGGCAAAGGCCAGCGACATCGTGCTTTCGGTCGACGCCATGGGCGGCGACAAGGGGCCTGCAACGGTGGTTGCGGGCCTTTCGAAGTTTCTGGATCAGCACCCCGACGCGCGCGTCCTGCTGCATGGCCCCCGTAGCGAACTGCTGCCGCTGGTGGACAAACGCGGAATTGGCGCGAAGGTCACGATCAGCGACGCACCCGACACCGTGAAGATGACCGACAAGCCCAGCCATGTGCTGCGCCACGGCAAGACCACGTCGATGTGGTCCACCATCGACGCGGTGCGCGACGGTGCGGCAGCAGTGGCGATCAGTTGCGGCAATACCGGCGGTCTGATGGCGATGTCGATGCTGCGGCTGCGCAAGGCCGATGGCGTGAACCGCCCGGCCATCGCCTGCCTTTGGCCATCTCGCAACCCGGCCGGGTTCAACGTGATGCTGGACGCCGGTGCCGATATCCGCGCCGATCAGGACGACCTGCTGACCTATGCGCTGATGGGGGCGTCCTATGCGCGCAACGGGCTGGGCATCACCCGTCCGCGCATCGGGCTGCTGAACGTCGGTGTCGAGGAACACAAGGGGCGCGCCGAACTGAAGGTCGCGCATGAACTGATCGGGCGCGCCGCCGACAAGGGCGAATTCGACTATGTCGGTTTCGTCGAAGGCGGCGACCTGCCCTCTGAACGGGTCGATGTCATCGTGACCGATGGCTTTACCGGCAACGTCGCGCTGAAAACCGGCGAAGGCACCGCGAACCTGATTTCGGGCCTGCTGCGCCGGTCGCTGAAATCGAACCCGCTTGCAATGCTGGGCGGGCTGTTCGCCATGGGATCGCTCAAACGCCTGCGCGAGCGGATCGACCCGCGGCAGGTGAACGGCGGCGTGTTTCTGGGCCTCAACCAGACCGTGATCAAGAGCCATGGATCGGCCGATGCCACCGGCGTCGCGGCGGCGCTGGCATTGGGATACCGGCTTGCACAATCCGGGTTTTCCGACAAACTGGCCGCACGGGTTGCATCGGCGGCATCGCTTGCCCAAGATGTGGGTCAGAACCCCGAACAGGACACGGCAGGCAAATAAACGTCATGACACGTCGCGCAGTCGTTACCGGGGTTGGACACTATCTTCCGGAGCGGGTCGTTCCCAATGCGGAATTCGAAAAATCTCTGGAAACGACGGACGCCTGGATCAGGTCGCGCTCCGGGATCGAGCGGCGGCATTTCGCGGCCCCCGGCGAGACGACGTCGGACCTTGCGGCGGCGGCGGCCCTGAACGCGCTGCAGATGGCCGGGCTTGCCGGTGACGAGATCGACGCCATCGTACTGGCGACCTCTACCGCCGACCTGACCTTCCCTTCTGCCGCGACCATGGTACAGCACAAGATCGGCATGACCCGGGGTTTCGCCTTCGATGTGCAGGCGGTCTGCGCCGGTTTCGTCTTTGCGATGAGCAACGCCAACGCGCTCATCGTGTCCGGTCAGGCCGACCGGGTGCTTGTGATCGGTGCGGAAACATTCAGCCGGATCATGGACTGGACCGACCGGGGCACCTGCGTGCTGTTCGGCGACGGTGCCGGTGCCGTCGTGCTGGAAGCGCAGGACGGCGAGGGCAGCAGCGATGACCGCGGTATCCTGTCGACCGACCTGAATTCCGACGGGCAGTATCGCGACCTGCTCTACGTCGACGGCGGCACGTCGACCCAAACGACGGGCGTGTTGCGTATGGAAGGCAAGGAGGTCTTCCGCCATGCCGTCGAAAAGCTGGCGGCGACGGCGCATACCGCACTCGACAAGATCGGCCTTGGGGCGGACGATGTGCAATGGGTCGTGCCGCATCAGGCCAACATCCGCATCATACAGTCCACGGCCAGGAAACTGGGCGTCGACATGGACCGGGTCGTGGTGACAGTGCAGGACCACGGCAATACCTCTGCCGCGTCGATCCCGCTGGCGCTGTCGGTGGGCGTGGCCGACGGCAAGATCAAGCGCGGCGATCTGGTGGTGACAGAGGCCATCGGCGGCGGTCTGGCCTGGGGGGCCGTGGTGATCCGCTGGTAGCGCAAACGCCGCGCAAACAGCGCCCGCCAAGCCGTTGTTATTGACTCTGAAAATGCCTGTCGCCTATGGTCGGGCAAAATCTGGGGGAACGTCATGTCTGACAAGACTTTAACACGCATGGATCTGGCGGATGCAGTGCACGCCCAGGTTGGCCTGTCGCGCAACGACAGCGCCGATCTCGTCGAAAGTGTGCTGACCCATGTATCCGACGCGCTGGTCGCCGGTGAATCCGTCAAGATTTCGTCCTTCGGCACGTTCTCCGTGCGTGAAAAAGCGGCCCGCGTGGGCCGCAACCCCAAGACCGGCGAAGAGGTCCCGATCCATCCGCGCCGGGTGCTGACCTTCCGCCCCTCGCACCTGATGAAAGACCGCGTGGCCGCGGGCAACAAGCGTTAAGCGATGGCCAAGGCCCGCGACGCCTTCCGCACCATCAGTGAAGTTTCCGAGAAGCTGGACACGCCGGCCCATGTGCTGCGGTTCTGGGAAAGCAAGTTCACCCAGATCAAACCCGTGAAACGCGCGGGCGGGCGGCGGTACTATCGCCCCGACGATCTTGCCTTGCTGGCCGGGATCAAGACGCTGCTGCATGAACAGGGCATGACGATCAAGGGCGCACAGAAACTGCTGCGCGAGAAGGGCGTGAAGCATGTCGCGAGCCTCGGTGCGGAAACGCAGGAAGAGACCGGCGAGGTGATCGACCACGTCGCGGCCATGCCCGGCCCCGATGCGCCACAAGCGCAGGATACCGCGCCCGATCAGCAGGATACCGCGCCCGATCAGGACGACGGTGACGATCATATCATCACCTCCGATCCCGCGCCGGTGCCCCCTGCCGACGATATCATCGCGGCGGACACGCCGGAGACGACCGACACGACACCGTCGTCGACTCCGGACGACGGTCACATGCCGCAGACGCCGCAGCAGGAAGACGCGCCGCAGCGCCCGCGCCTGTTCTCTGTCCCCTCCGCCAACGCCCCGGCGGAGACGCCTGTCGCCCCGCCGAGCGACCAGGACGCCGCGGACAGCTTGGAAACGCCCGAGACGCCGGAGCCGCAGGCCGACGACCCTGCCGATGACAGCAAGGCCTTTGCCTCTGACGATGTGCCGTCGTTTTTGCGCCGACCTGCCGACCCAACGCCCCCTGCGGCAGAGGATGCGCCTGCCCGGCAGACTGCGACCGCCGCGGACGACCCCGCTCCGACAGAAGCTGAAACCGGGGCCGATCCTGCACCGGCACCTGCACCCGACGAAGTCGACGCAACGCCCGCGCCCCCGGCCCCGCTTGACGCCGCCCTCGCCGTGCCAGCCTTGCCCGATGATCTGCCCGAGGCAGAGCCGCGGTTCTTCGATGCGCTGCAATCTGTCGATGTCGATGCCATCCGCGCCCGCGCCGACCGGATCGCGCCGCTGCTCGACCGATTGGGTGCCGTGCGTGACCTGATGCGGCAGGGCTGACGGCAATGCCCCCGCCTTTCGCGCCGGTTTTACGCGTTTTCCAGCTTGCCCCCGCGCCGTTTTGCAGTAAACACACCGTCAGTCGGGCTATAGCGCAGCCTGGTAGCGCGTCCGTCTGGGGGACGGAAGGTCGCAGGTTCGAGTCCTGCTAGCCCGACCAATCAAAACCGCCCGTCCGCGTTTCGCGTGGCGGGCGTTTTGCTGAAACGCTGGGGGGCGTTGAGACATGACAGGCGTTCTTGCGGATCATCAGCTGCGCGACATGATCGCCGCAGGGCAGATTACGGCCACGACACCGATCACGCCGGGTCAGATCCAGCCCGCCTCGCTCGACCTGCGGCTGGGGGATTGCGCCTTTCGCGTGCGCGCGTCCTTCCTCGCGGGTCGTGACCGCAGCGTTGCCGAACGCCTGACCCAATTCCAGATGCACGAGATCGACCTGACCGGCGGTGCAGTGCTGGAAAAGGGCTGCGTCTATGTCGTGCCGCTGCAAGAGGCGCTCGCCTTGCCCGAGGGCATGACCGCCGCCGCCTCCGCCAAATCCTCTATCGGCAGGCTGGACCTGCTGACGCGGGTGATCACCGACCGTGGCGTCGCTTTCGATTCCGTCCCTGCGGGCTATTCCGGCCCGCTTTACGTGGAAATCTGCCCGCAGTCGTTTTCTGTCATCGCCCAGACCGGGCAGATGCTGAACCAGATCATTTTCCGCGACGGCAAGACCGTGATGAGCGATGATGAACTACGCGCAATGCACGCCGAAACGCCCATCGTGAACGGCGAGGCTACGATTGAAAACGGCCTCGGTTTCTCTGTCGATCTGAAACCGGCCAGCGACACGCTCGTCGGCTATCGCGCCAAACCGCATACCGGTGTCATCGACCTGTCAAAGCTGGGCCACTACGACCCGGAGGAGTATTGGGAAGAGGTCCATTCCGATACCGGCTGGATCATCCTCGACCCCGGCGCGTTCTACATCCTCGTCAGCCGCGAGGCGATCGCGATTCCACCCATGGCCGCCGCCGAAATGGCACCCTATCTCGCGATGGTGGGAGAGTTTCGCGTGCACTACGCAGGCTTCTTCGACCCCGGTTTCGGCTATGCCGACGCAGGCGGATCAGGGTCGCGCGGCGTACTGGAGGTGCGCTGCCACGATGCGCCCTTCGTGCTGGAACACGGGCAGATCGTCGGGCGACTGGTTTACGAACACATGGCCGCCCTGCCCGCAGCGCTCTACGGGCGCGAGATCAAATCGAACTACCAGGGTCAAGGGCTGAAGCTGTCAAAGCATTTTGCGGCCCCCTGACGCATGCGCGTCGGGGTCAGGTTTCCCTCACCTTCGCCAAAAATCCGTTGCGATTAACCACCTGTCCGCGCAGTCTCGACCCGCCCGCATCATTTCGCGGGCCATGCCGAATAGAGAACAGGAGTCATTTCATGAACCGTTTCACACTCGCCGCGCTATGCTGCCTGCCCATCGCCGCCGCCGCTCAAACCGCTGCCGTCGATCATTACAAGGCGGATATCGTCGGCGACTACGCCGAGACCGGCCAGTGCATCGGGTCCGAATTCAACCTGACGTTTGCCGAGGACTATTTCCACTACGGTGAAACGACCTGCACGATCACGGATATGTCCGGCACCGACGACGGGTTCGTGCGGCTGTTCGGAACGCAGTGCAACGCCGAGGGCGAGCCCACCGATGACCGGACAGTCGATCTGATGCTGACCGGCACCGATGATGGTGAATTGCGCATGATCAGCGAAGGATTCGAGTTGCTACTGCTGCCCTGCACCGATCTGTAGTCAGAACCGCCCGAAGCGCCGCAGGATGTTCAGTCCCTGCCGCGCGCGGTGGGCGTTGCCACGGTTGCGCTTGGCGGCCTCGCGTTCGGCCTGCGACATATCCTCGGGGCGTTTGCCGCCGCGCGAAAAATGGTCGATGCCGTGGTTGATGCCTCTTTGCGCGAACATACGCGACACCATGCGGATCAGATGATTGGCGTTCATCGCTGGCTCCTTCGATCTCAAGATAGGTGCGCGCCGCCCGATGGCAATGCGTCACTCGTCCTCGAACATATCTGTCTGGTCATCATCGCCGTCGTCTTCGTCATCACTATGGCCCAACTGTGACGCACCGGGCGGCGGGCGGTTTTCCAGCAGGCCCGCCTGCCGTAATTCGGCCAGACCCGGCAGGTCGCGGGCATTTTCGAGGCCGAAGTGATCGAGGAACGTCTGCGTCACCACAAACGTCACCGGGCGACCGGGTGTCATGCGCCTACGACCGAACCGGATCCACTCCATCTCGATCAGCTGGTCGATGGTGCCGCGCGACACGCTGACGCCACGGATCTCCTCGATCTCCGCACGTGTGGCGGGCTGGTGGTAGGCGACGATGGCGAGCGTTTCGATGGCCGCACGCGACAGCTTGCGCGTCTCGACCGTTTCCTTCTGCATCAGGAAACCAAGGTCGGGTGCCGTGCGGATCGCCCAGGCATTGTCGATCTTCACGATGTTCACGCCCCTGCCCACGTAGCGTTTGCGCAGGGTTGCCAAAGCCTCTGTCGGGTCGGACCCGTGCGGCATCCGGCCCATCAGTTCAGTGATGGTGACAGGCTCTGCGGTGGCGAACAGGATCGCCTCGACCATGCGCTCCTGCTCGGCCATGGGCGGTGCCTCGAACAGGCTTTCGGTTTGGGTGTCAGCCATCGCGGGGGTCTTTCTTGCGGATCTGAATGGGGGCGAAGGTGTCGCCCTGCCGGATTTCGATGCGGCCTTCCTTGGCCAGTTCCAGCGAGGCCGCAAAAGTCGCGGCGGTGGACGACCGGGCGCGCACCGGATCGCCCTGCCAACCGTCAGGCAGATAGCTGTGGATGTCGGTCCAGTCACCGGCAAAGCCGATCAGCCCGCGCATCCGTTCCAACGCCTGTTCCATCGTCATCACCGCCTGCCGGTCCATCACGAAGGGGCGGAAGTCGTCCTTTGTGCGGATACGGGCGTAGCCCTGCATCAGGTCCAGCAGTGTTGCGGTGTAGGTCACGGTGCGCACACGGGTCACGTCTTCGGTGATGCCGCGGGCAAAGAAATCGCGGCCCAGCTGATCGCGCGCCATCAGTTTCGCCGCCGCGTCGCGCATGGCGGACAGGCGTTCCAGCTGAAACGCCAGATGCGCGGCCAGTTCCTCGCCGCTTGGCCCCTCCGCCTCCGGATCAGGCGGCAGCAACAGGCGTGATTTCAGGAAGGCGAGCCATGCCGCCATCACCAGATAATCCGCCGCAAGTTCGAGCCGTAACTGCTTGGCCTGCTCCACAAAAGCCAGATACTGCTCGGCCAGCGCGAGGATGGAAATCTGGCGCAGATCAACTTTCTGGGTGCGTGACAGGGTCAGCAACAGATCGAGCGGGCCTTCGTAGGCACCGACATCGACGATCAGTGCCTCGGCGGCCACGCGGTCCTGCACGGACACCGTGTCTTCCTGAAAATCCGTGTCGGTCATGGCAGCCCTATCCCAGCAGGGTTGCAAGTTCCGCTTCCAGTGATCGAAAGTCAATATCGTCAGGGGTTTTGCGCTGGTCTAGCGCCACGTCCGCGCGGATACGCGCCTCGGTCGTCATCGTGCCCGCCGCCCGTGCCACCGCCTGCATCTGATCGGGCGCACCGTTGCAATGCAGCACGATATCGCAGCCTGCCGCAATGGTCGCGGCAGCACGTTCCGCTGGCGTGCCCGACAGCGCCTCCATCGACAGATCGTCGGACATGATCAGCCCGTGGAAGCCGATATCCTGCCGGATCATCTCCATCATCTTTGCAGAGGTCGTAGCCGGATTGTCGGGGTCGATGTCGCTGAAAACGATATGTGCGGTCATGCCCATGGCGATATGGTTGAGCTGCTTGAACGGTGCGAAATCCCGCGTGTTCAGGTCCGGCCGGCTGGCGGGCACGCGCGGGAGGTCCTTGTGGCTATCGACGGCGGCGCGGCCATAGCCGGGAATGTGTTTCAGAACCGGCAGCACGCCACCGGCCAGAAAGGCATCGGCGCAGACCTGAGCGGCCTGCACGACTGTGTTGATATCCTCACCATAAAGCCTGTTGCGCAGAACGGGATGGGTCTGACGTTCGACCAGATCGGCCAGCGGCGCGCAGTTCACGTCGATGCCGACTGCGTGCAGTTCATGCGCGATCATCCGGTTGCGCAGGTATTGTGCGCGCATCGGATCCTGGGCCTGTTGCATCTGGTCGAGCGCGGGCAGGTATTCGTGCCAGTGCGGGCTGCGCATCCGCTGCACGCGCCCGCCTTCCTGATCAACCAGAACTGGGGCCTGCCAGCCCAAGCAATCGCGCAGATCGCCGGTCAGGCGGCGCAACTGGTCCGGCGTGTCGACGTTACGTGCAAAGAGAATGAAACCCAACGGGTCCGCATCGCGGAAAAACGACTTTTCCCAATCCGTTACGACGCGACCTTCACAGCCGAATATCGTCGCGCCATGGGTCGGCCGCAGCGCCATCTATTGCGTCACGACCGGGATACAATCCGCCCCGCCGGCGACCAGAGAGGCGCAGAAACGGCGCGCGTCGCTCATCTCGGCAAACCCGCTGACGCGCAGGCGATAGAAAGTCTGGCCGCCGCTTGTCGCTTCGAGGATCAGACGGTCCTTGCCGGTCATGAATTCGGCAAAGCGCCCGGACAGGCGGTCCCATTCGCCCGCAGCCTGTGCTGCATCGGGGAACGCGCCAAGCTGCACCAGCGTGGTTCCTGTCGCGATCGCGGACGCCTGCGTGACGGCCACATCCGCGCTCTGGGGTGCTGCCGTCGCCTGTGTCGCGGCGGCCACTGCGGCGGCGACATCCGGTGTCGTCGTCGTGGCGCGCGCGGGCCGGATCACGGGACGCAGCGATACGGCCACGCCGGGCACGCTCGGGTCGATCTCCGGCACGAAGGACGCGTCGGTCACCGCCTCGCCGTCAAGCTGGACCTGCGGCGCGACATCCTCGCCTTCCGCAAGTGCCGTCAGCGGTGCCGCCCCGGCAGCGATCTGATCGGCCAGCGCCAGAATATCGTCGGCATCGAGCGGGCCCTGATCCGCGGTCGCCTCGGCTGTGGCGACGGCAGGAGTTTCGACCTCCGGGGCCGCGACGGGATCGGCGGCGCGCACCTCGTCGGCTTCGGCCATCGGCTGCACGGCAAGGTCTTCCTCGGACAGTTGCGTGGTCTGCGGGGCGAGCATCAGCACGTCACCGGGGTCGGCGGCCTGACCTTCGGCGGCGACGGTATTCACGGCCAGCCCCTCGTGCCGGGCGACATCGCCACCGGGGTCCGCCGGGGCGACACGCATCGCCCCTTCCATCGCACGCACGACCGGAATGCCCGACACATCGCGCACCACCAGTTTGTATCCCCAGACTCCGACGCCCACGATCAGCGCCAGCGACACGGCGGCCCCGGCATAGTTCACAAGCGCGCCTGCACGGGATGCGGACGCAGTTCGGGTGTCGTATTCGTCAAAAGTTGCCATTGCTCTCGCCTCTCGCCCACACCTCTTTCGTCGGGTGCGGATCGCTACTGCTTGTCTCGGGCCGGCAACGGTGCGTTAGCGCATCTCTTCCACCGGCGTGACACCAAGAATACGCAAGCCTTCGCAAATCACAACGGAAACGGCCCGGATCAGGGCGATTTTCGCCTGTGTTGTGTCAATGTCACCCGTTTGCAGGAAACGCAGACTGGCATCGTCGTTGCCCCGGTTCCACAAACCATGGAAATCCGACGCCAGATCATAGAGGTAGAAGGCGATCCTGTGCGGCTCGTGTCCCTTGGCCGCGATCTCGATCAGGCGCGGCCATTCGGCGATCTTGCGCGCAACGGCAAGTTCGGCGTCATGGTCAAGCTTTGACAGATCGGCCCCGGCCAGCGTCGCGTCATCCACCGCGATCCCCTCGTCAGCGGCCTTGCGCAGGACAGAGTTCACCCGCGCATGGGCGTATTGCACGTAAAAGACCGGGTTATCCTTTGACTGCTCCGTCACTTTGTCGAAATCGAAGTCGAGCGGCGCATCGTTCTTGCGTGTCAGCATATGGAAGCGTGTCACGTCCTTGCCCACGGCATCCACCACGTCGCGCAGGGTCACGAAGGTCCCTGCCCGCTTGGACATCTTGAACGGTTCGCCGTTCTTGTAGAGCTTCACAAGCTGCGTCAGCTTCACGTCGAGCGGCACGGTCCCGTCCGACAGGGCCGAAACGGCGGCCTTCATCCGTTTGACGTAACCGCCGTGGTCCGCGCCGAACACGTCAATCAACTGGTCGAAACCACGTTTCACCTTGTCGTAGTGATAGGCGATGTCGGGCGCGAAATAGGTCCAGCCGCCGTCGGATTTCTTGACCGGGCGGTCGACGTCGTCGCCGTGCGCTGTCGATTTGAACAACGTCTGCTCGCGCGGCTCCCAATCCTCGGGCACCTTGCCCTTGGGCGGCTCCAGCGTGCCGCGATAGATCAGCCCCTTGGCGTCCAGTTCGGCGATGGCCGTTTCGATCAAGCCGGTGCCGTAGAGCGACTTTTCGCTGTAGAAACTGTCCATCTCGACGCCGAGTGCGGCCAGATCGGCGCGGATCAGGTCCATCATGGCTTCGGTCGCGAAAAGCCGCACGTCTTCCAGCCAGACATCCTCGCCCTGGTCCAGATACGCGTCACCAACCTTGGCCTTCAGCGCCTCGCCCACGTCGATCAGATAGTCGCCGGGGTATGCGCCCTCCGGCCAGTCGACGGAGAGGTCATGCGCCTCCTGGTACCGCAGATAGACGGAGCGGGCGAGCACATCGACCTGCGCGCCACCGTCGTTGATGTAGTATTCGCGCGTGACATCGTATCCGGCATAGTCCAGCAGCGACGCCAGCGCATCGCCGAATACGGCCCCCCGCGTGTGGCCCACGTGCAGCGGGCCGGTGGGGTTGGCGGAGACATATTCCACCATCAGCCGCTGGCCCTGCCCCATGTCCGATTTGCCGAAGGTGGGGTCGGTCAGCGCGGTTTTCACGACGCCCTGCCAGACGGAGGCATCTAGCCGCATGTTCAGGAACCCCGGCCCCGCGACCTCTGCCACCGCGATCCGGTCGTCGGCCTGCAGTTTCGCGGCCAGCGCCTCGGCAATTGCGCGGGGGTTGGATTTGGCGGGCTTGGCCAGCACCATCGCCGCATTCGTCGCCATGTCGCCATGCGCCGCATCGCGGGGCGGCTCGACCGTCACGGCGTCATAGGACAGATCGGCGGGCAGCACACCTTCGGCGACGAGCGCATCAAGACAGGTCACGACGGCGGCGCGGATATCGGCAAAGAGGTTCATCTGGGCGGGCTTTCACTCATCGGGCAAGAAACGGCGCTGCGGCCACGGACAGCCATGCGCGTCGGTCCGGGGTTTATCATGGGCGATGGTCAGGTCAACGCCGGTGCGCGACCGGCTGCCGTTTCAGCTACCCGCACCCGATGGCGGCTGGTTCAGGTCGCTGGCATCGTCGGGCGGGCGCAGCGCGATCACGACGACATCCGGCGCGGGGCGCACGTCCTCGTCCTTGCGGATCAGCTTGATCTCACCCTGCGCCGACACGCGGGCGACGATCTGCGCATCGGGGCGCTTGGCGCGCCAATCCTCGAAGGTGAATTCCTCGCTCAGCCGCGTCGCGCGGAAGGTCCAGCCATCCGCGATCATCCGCTCCAACTCGGCGTGGGTCGCCTTGGGGCCGAAGGATTTGCCACCCAGCGTGCGCGGCAACTGGTGCCGTGCGCTGTCGCTTTTCGCGCGTGTGACCTGAAACACGTTCTCGCGCCCGAATTCAGGGGCGAGGTCCGTCGCGACCAGTGTGTTGTAGGCGTCGTTGCTCGTCGCCGTCACCAGCGTGGCGAAGCTGACAAGTTCCAGCCGATGTTCGGCGGTTTCCGACAGGATATCGCCTGAAAAGGTGTCGATCCCGGCAGACCGCGCGCCCCGCAGGTTGCCAAAGTTCGGATCGGTCATCAGCACCGGGATTTCGGCCTTCTTGAGCGCCTCGGCAAATGCGGTGGTCCACCGCGATCCGCCGATGATGATCACGCCGGGCCGGTCCGCGCCGGTCAGCCCCAGATAGCGCGCGAAAGGTGCCAGCGTGAAGCCGTGCAGCACGACCGTCGCCGCCACCAGCGCAAAGGCCAGCGGCCCGATAAAGGCCGCATCCTCGAAACCGAGCGACAGCAGCCGTTCGCCGAACAGCCCCGCCACGGCGACCAGCACGACACCGCGCGGGCCGGTGAAGGCCACCAGCAATTGTTCGCGCCACGGGATGCCGGACCCCGCCAGCGATACCAGCACGGTCACAGGGCGCGCGACGAGTATCACAGCCAGCACAAAGGCAAGCGCCCACCAGTCAAGCTGCCCCAGTGCCGCGAAATCGAGGCTGGCAGCCAGCAGAATGAATACGCCGGACACCAGCAGGACGGTGGCATGTTCCTTGAAGCGGCGCAGTTCTTCGTAACTGGCCAGATTGGCATTGGCGATCACGATGCCCATGATCGTCACGGTCAGCAGGCCGCTTTCATGCAGCACGTTGTCGGCCAGTGCGAAGGTCGCCAGCAGCAGCGCGAACAGCACCGGCACTTTCATATATTCCGGCACCCAGCCCCGGATGAAGGACCGCGCCAGCCCGAAACCCGCCACAGCCCCCAGAACGGAAGCCACGGTGATCCCGATGGCCAAATCGACCATCGCGGCGCTGACGGTGGTGGCCGTGTTCAGCACCACCACGACCTCGTAGGCCAGAACCGCGGCGAGCGCGCCGATGGGATCGTTGACGATGGCCTCCCACTGCAGCAGGGCGGCGGGGCGGCGGGCCAGTCGTGCGGTGCGTAAAAGCGGCGCGATAACGGTCGGGCCGGTCACGATCATGATGCCGCCGAAAACGGCGGAGCTTTCCCAGCTCAGCCCGGCGATGTAGTGCAGCGCCAGCGCCGACGTGAGCCAGCCAAGCGGCGCGCCGACGAAAACGAGGCGCTTCACGCCCTTCACCGCATCCTGTAGCGAATGGAAATTGAGCGTAAGGCCGCCTTCGAAAAGGATGATCGCCACCGCGATGGCGATGATCGGCCCCATCAGATCGCCGATGTCACGGGCCGGATCGAAAAGCCCCAGCACCGGCCCCACGATGACGCCCGCGGCCAGCATCAGCACGATGGCCGGCATCCGCAGCCGCCAGGCCAGCCATTGCGACCCGACGCCAAGCACCCCGACAAAGGCAAATGCCATGACAGGGCTCATCGCGTCGGTGATTTCGGTGGCCATGGTGCGTTCTCCGGTGGGTCACACCAGACTTATCACGCGCGCCCCCAACCTCAAGCGCAAGTCTTAGACGATGCGGTTGCGCCGCATCAGGCCAAGCGCGCCCAGGGCCGCCAGCAGCATCCACGCCGCAGCCGGAAGCGGCACAGCGGCCGGTGGCGGGGGCAGGACGTTGCCGAACGACAGGTTGTCCATATTGTGCGTCTCGGCGATGAAGCGCGGTGCCGCGTCGCCTGCCTGAATCAACAAGGATGCAAACGGATCGTCCGAGATGAAGCCGAAGAACGTCGGCGTGAAGGTCTTGAGCTGCCGACCCAGAACGGTGGTGCCGTTCAGCAGGAATTTCAGTCCCGTACCTGCCCCGCCCGGCGACAGGTCGAAATCCGCGCCGAATGCCGTGACCGGAGCCGCGAAAGTCCACGTGGTGTCCGCGCCGCCGGGTGTGGGGCGGTCGCGCCAGAGATCGCCAAGCACAAAGCCTGCATCGGTCGTGACCGACAGCCCGGGTTCCAGCGTCGCGTCGTCGAAGGCCTCGACGGTCAACGGCAGGGTCGCGGCCTCGAACGCGGCGCGGTCGGTATAGAACGTCGTCGCCCCCTGCGCTGCCCCTGCCGGCAAAAGCGCGCACATGGACGTCACGGCGATCATCACTGCCTGAGTCAATGTCATCTGCGTCGTCACTCCAAAATCCTGACGCGGCGCATCGATTCGCGCCGCAGTTCACCTGTGTCGATGCTCTTTAGACAGGAAAGTTGGGGAAACACTTGGTTAAGATTGTGTTCATTTGTGGGACAATCATCCCGCGCGGGTACGGGACTGCGATCTTTGACAGGTGCACACCCGCAAAAATTGCTGCGCGAAGGGCAGAGCTATGCGGCGTCATGACCCCTACCCGGAACCGGCAGCGATCCACGCCGGGCCACCGCCAGACCGCCCAGCCCCGCCACCAGCAGCCCAAGCGCGCCGGGCAGCGGCACGGCTGCAGGGGCCGTTGCGGACGCGAACGACAGATCATCGAGGGAATAGCTTTCGGACGCGAAAAGAAGACCGCCGCCGCTGCCCGATCGCAGGGTAACAGAGGAAAACGCGGATGTGGCGATGAAACCGAAGAATGTGGGCGTCGTCGTCGACAGCTGTGTCGTCAGCACCGTCGCCCCGTCCAGCACAAACGCCAAACCGGTGCCCGCGCCACCGGGCGACAGGTCGAAATCAGCACCGAACGCGCGTTGCGAGGCGGCGAAATCAAATGTCGTGTCCGCCTGCCCCAGCACCCCCAGAAAGCTGATGATGCCCGGGCTGACGGTGTCTGTCAGCCGTCCGCCGGAAATCGCACCGTTATCGGATGTGATCGTCAGACCGGACGCCAGCAGACCGTCCGAGAAATCCTCGACGGTCAGCGCCGCGGTGGCGGCGTCGAAGCTGGCGCGGTCGGTATAGAAGGTCGCGGCGTGACCTGCGGTCGCGATCAGGGTGGCGGCGGCGGCGCTCAGCAGTGTGCGCGATTGGCGGAACATGGGAACTCTCTTTCACTGGTTTCAAAATCAACATCACGTGCGACAGGTCCACCCACAGGCCGCAGTCTCAATAAGACGCGGGCGCTGTGTTGGATTTACGGCAAACCTGGATCAAATTGATGGCGCCTAGCCGCCCAGCAAACGCGCATGTTCCTGAATGGCGAAGCGGTCGGTCATGCCCGCGATGTAGTCCGCCACGATCCGGGCCAGCGCGGTTTCGTCGGCTGCATCGGCCACGTCCTTGCGCCACTGCTTGGGCAACTCATCGGTGTTGGCCATGAAAAACGGGAACAGATCGTCGATCATCGCCGTCACCTCGCGCCGCATCTCGACGACGGCGGGCGCACGATACATCCGCTCGAACAGGAATTGCCGGATTACCTTGAGATCGGACCAGAGTGCGGGCGTAAACTGCACCAGCATCCGGCCCGCATGGCGCACGTCATGCACCGTCGCCGGGGCCAATTCCGCGAGGTTACGGCGGCTGACGGTGATCACATCCTCGACGAGCAGACCGAAGAACCGGCGCAGCGCCTCGTGCCGGCGGCGGTAGTAATTCAGGCCGGGGTATTTCGCATCGACCCGCGCAAAGCAGTCCTGCAGGATCGGCAGTTCGGCCAGATCGTCGGTACTGAACAATTCCGCCCGCAGCCCGTCGTGCAGGTCATGGTTGTTGTAGGCGATGTCGTCGGCCAGGGCCGCCACCTGCGCCTCGGCGCTCGCGTGGGTGTGCAGTTCCAGATCGTGCCGCGCGTTGTAATCGGCGAGCGCATAGGGGATGTCGCCGGTCACCGGGCCGTTGTGCTTGGCGATCCCCTCCAGCGTCTCCCAGGTCAGGTTCAACCCGTCCCACTCGGCGTAGTGCCGCTCCAGATCGGTGACGATCCGCAGCGCCTGCGCGTTGTGGTCGAACCCGCCGTAGGGCTGCATCAGCCGGTGCAGCGCCTCCTCCCCGGTATGACCGAAGGGGGTGTGGCCCAGATCATGCGCCAGCGCCACCGCCTCCGTCAGTTCCACGTTCAAGTCGAGCGCTGCCGCGACGGTTCGGGCAACCTGCGCCACCTCGATACTGTGCGTCAGCCGGGTGCGGAAATAATCGCCCTCGTGTTCGATGAACACCTGCGTCTTGTGTTTCAGCCGACGGAACGCGCTGGAATGGATGATCCGGTCGCGGTCGCGCTGGAAGGGCGAGCGAAACAGGCTCTCCTCCTCCGGATAAAGCCGCCCGCGCACGTTCGCGGGGTCGGTCGCAAAACGCGCTGCCATCGTCCCTGTCCCAACTGCCGATCACAAAGCGGCAGGTGTCCCGCCCGTCGCCTTGTTGAGTTTGCCTGAGACACCTATATTGCCTGTGACACCAAACCGATAGGCCCGATCATGCTGCAAGTGCCCCCGAAAGTGACCCCGCGCGCCTTTGAACGGCTGGCCGAGATCGGTGCCGCCGCCCAGGGCAAGGCGCTGCGTGTCGCGGTCGAGGGCGGCGGGTGTTCCGGTTTTCAGTATGAAATCGACCTGGACGAGCCGAAGGACGACGATCTTGTGTTGGAAGGTGCCGGTGAAAAGGTGCTGATCGACGCGGTCTCCCTGCCCTTTCTGGCAGAGGCCACGATTGATTTCACAGAAGAGCTGATCGGGGCGCGTTTCGTGATCGAAAACCCCAACGCCACCTCAAGCTGCGGCTGCGGCACGTCATTTTCCATGTAGCGCAACCAAATCCTCATAGAGGATTTGGTCATAGACTTTCCTCGAAAGTCTGCCGCCCGTCTTAGGCGTGGCGGCGTGACCCCGGCGGATTGCGCACGCCGTAGGCCTTGCGCGCGGTCACGAGCCGCAAATCGTCCGGGTCCATCCCAAGGCTCAGCATCGTGTCGCGGTCATACCGCGCGCGGGCCGTCGCCTTGTCGTGTTTCGTACCGAACAGCCGGTCGATCCAGCCCATGCCGAAACTCACGTGAAATGTCGCGTCGTGGTCCTGATAGTGGTGCGCCAGATGGCTGCGGGTCACCCGCTGGCCGAACCAGCCCTTTTTCACGTTCAGATGCGCGATGGTGTGGCAGTATTCATAAAACGTAAAGGCCGTGACGGAGCCTGCGAAGATCGCCACGATCCCGAAGGTCAGCGCGCCCGTCAGCCCCAGCACAGGCCAGAGCACAACCGTGTGGATGGCGAGGGAGATCAGGCCGAACTTCACCGCGAACCAGTGGTTGTCGCCGGTGAAAAATTCCGGATCGGCGGGGAATTCATGGTGCCCGATATGCGACCTGTAAAGATCGTTGAACGTGCCCTGCGATTGCGGCGGCGCACGGTGATAAAGGAACCGGTGCATCACGTATTCGACGAAGAACTGCAGGATCAGGCCGTAGACGAATGCCGCCACCAGTAGCGGCGACAGGTTCCAGAGCAGCAGGCCCATGCCCAGCAGCCAGAACGGCGCCAGCCGTTGCAGGCTGCCCATGTGGATCAGAACGCGCAGTGTCGGGATCATCGCGGGGCCTCCTTTTGCTTGCGCGGCAAAGGTGCCGCACCTGCCCCGCCCCGATCAAGCCCGACGTGGCGTCGCTTGCCACGCCCCGCCCCATGGGCCACAAATGGCACAAAAGCGGTGAGGCCCCATGAAGATCGCGACCTTCAACATCAACGGCGTGAAAGCGCGGATCGACGCGCTGACCGACTGGCTGCGCGAGAGCGCGCCGGATGTCGCCCTGCTGCAGGAAATCAAATCGGTCGACGAAAACTTCCCCCGCGCCGTGTTCGAGGACATGGGCTACAACGTCGAGACTCACGGGCAAAAGGGCTTCAACGGCGTGGCGATCCTGTCGAAGCTACCGCTGGAAGATGTGTCGCGCGGGTTGCCCGGTGACGACGACGATCCGCAGGCCCGCTGGATCGAGGCGACGGTCGTGGATGAGCGCGCGGTGCGGATTTGTGGGCTTTATCTGCCCAACGGCAACCCGGTGGAACTGGACGGTGACGGTGCACCGGTAGCGAGCGGCAAATACGCCTACAAGCTCGACTGGATGGCCCGGCTGAAAGCGCGTGCGGAGGCGCTGTTGGCGACCGAGGAACCCGCGCTTATGGCGGGCGACTACAACATCATTCCCCAGCGCGAGGACGCCAAACGCCCCGACGCCTGGGAAAAGGACGCGCTCTTTCGCCTGCCCAGCCGCAAAGCCTTCCGCGAAATCGTCAACCTCGGCTTTACCGAGGCGTTCCGCGCGCGGCAATCAGGCGGCGGGCACTACAGCTTCTGGGATTATCAGGCCGGGGCCTGGGATAAAAACGACGGCATCCGTATCGACCATTTCCTGCTGACCCCGCAATGCGCAGACCTGCTGGCCGATTGCTGGATCGAAAGCGAGGTGCGCGGCCGCGAGAAACCTTCGGACCATGTGCCGGTCTGGGTTGACCTGAAGGTTTAGGAGTGATGCGCAGCGCATTGATCATATTGGCTATTGTTACACCGACACTCGCGCAGGCCAGTTGCCTGACAGCTAATACCGGCGCGGGCTGTTCCACCGCGCGCTTCATTCAAGTTCCGTCGGAACAGATCCCGCCGCCACCGGTCGAGATCGGCACGATTCTGGAGCGCGGGCAGTATTCGATGGTCATGAACTCCCGTTACTATGGCTTGCCGCCTGTCAAGGACGGCTGGGTCTACATGCGGATCGAGGATGACGTCTACCGCGTCGATTGGGTGACGCATGAAGTGCTGATGCGCGTGACGCACCAGACGTCTGCGAACTGGCCCTAGGCGGTCACATCGTGGTCGTAGAGCCATGACAACCGGTCGATGAAGAGGTTCGAAGCGGTTTTGCCGAGCGTTTTCAGTCCCATGTGCGCCACCCTTCGCTTCATCCCCGACAAATGATAATTCCGTGCGTTCGCGTTTGCGGCATCGATCGCGCGCGTGACGCGCGGGATACGGATGTCCTGATATTTCGTGAAGGCGGCTTGCAGATCGGCGGTTTCGCCGCAACAGCGGGCCAATACATAAGCATCTTCAATGGCGAGATTCGCGCCCTGGGCCAGAAACGGCAATGTCGGATGCGCCGCGTCGCCCAAAATCGCCAACCGCCCGGCCGACCATCGCCGGGCGATGTCGTGGCGGAATAGACCCCAGAGGTGCACAGCATCAACTTTGTCCAGCAACATACTGAAATTTTTTGCGAAATCAGAAAATGCTGCCCGAAGATTGGCGGGGTCGTCGGGGTGTGTCCAGCCTTCGGCGGCCCAGTTGTCACGCTCCTGCACGGCGACGAGGTTCACACGATCGTTGCCCAACGGGTAAAGCACGATGTGCTTACCTGGCCCCATCGCGATGTGGGCCTCGTCGTGCATGTCGCCCTGAACGATCGCGCGCCACGCCACCTGCCCGGAAAAGACCGGCGCGGAGGCCCCGTCGATCAGCGTCCGCCCGACCGAGTGGATACCGTCCGCGAAGACGACGAGATCGTACTCGGCGCTTTGCGCGCCCGGCCCGTCTACCGGATCGGCATAGGTGATGCGCCCCTGCGGCGTGGCAGAGACCACGCGGCAGCCGGTATTCAGCGCAATTCCGGCCTCCATACAGGCACCGGCCAGCAGGTCGACCAAAGCGGCGCGATGCACGAAATGATAACGGGGCGACTGTCGGCTGAGGTCGAAGCGGGTGATGATCTTGCCGGTCAGCCCGTCGACAGGGGCTACCGATTGCGACACGATGCCGATGCGGGGCAGAAATTTTGCAAGGTCCAGCGCGGCCAGCACACGCGCGGCGTTGGGCGTGATCTGGATCCCCGCCCCGATTTCGGTGAATTCAGGCGCCTGTTCATAAACGGTGACCTGCGCACCGCGCTGCGCAAAACACAAAGCCGCGGTCAGACCGCCGATACCACCGCCGACGATGGCGACACGGCGGCCCGTGTTATGGGTATCAGTCCTTACGGTGCACCTTTTCACCGCGTTCGTGGCGTTCCTGCGCTTCCAGGCTCATGACGGCGATGGGGCGCGCGTCGAGCCGCTTGAGCGAGATCGGCTCTCCGGTGATTTCGCAGTAACCGTATTCGCCCTCGTCGATGCGGCGCAAAGCGGCGTCGATCTTGGAGACCAGCTTGCGCTGGCGGTCGCGGGTGCGCAGTTCAAGCGCGCGGTCGGTCTCTTCGGAGGCGCGGTCGGCGATGTCGGGAATGTTGCGGGTCTGGTCCTTCATGCCGGCGACGGTGTCGCGGCTGTCTTCCATCAGTTCGGCCTTCCAGTTGAGCAGCTTGCGGCGGAAGTATTCGGTCTGCCGTTCGTTCATGAACGGTTCACTTTCGACCGGGCTGTAATCATCCGGCAGGAAAGTTTCGGCTTTCATAGATTTCCCCTTATCCTGTGCCGCTATCGTGGCCGTGCTGTGCTGTGACATGCGGCTCCCCTTATATTTTGAAGGTCGTTTACTGCGTTGCCGACGCCATGTCACGTGCTTTTTGGGGTGCTGTCAGGCAGTTGATACGCCCGTGAATGTTGCTAGTGTCCGCGCGCAACGAAGGGACGAACAGCATGCAATTCACAGGCACCGACAGCTATATCGCCACCGACGATCTGAAGATGGCGGTCAACGCCGCCGTCACGCTGGAACGGCCCCTGCTGGTCAAGGGCGAGCCGGGCACGGGCAAGACGGAACTGGCCCGCCAGGTGAGCGCGGCGCTGGGTTTGCCGATGATCGAATGGCACGTGAAATCCACGACCAAGGCGCAACAGGGCCTTTACGAATACGATGCCGTCAGCCGGTTGCGTGACAGCCAATTGGGCGAGGAGCGGGTGCATGACGTGGCCAACTACATCCGCCGCGGCAAGCTGTGGGAGGCATTCGCCGCCGATGGCAAGGTGGTGCTGCTGATCGACGAGATCGACAAGGCGGATATCGAGTTTCCCAACGATCTGTTGCAGGAACTCGACCGGATGGAATTCCATGTTTACGAGACCGGCGAAACAGTCCGTGCCGTGCATCGCCCCATCGTCATCATCACGTCGAACAACGAAAAGGAACTGCCCGACGCCTTTCTGCGCCGCTGCTTTTTCCACTTCATCCGCTTCCCGGACGAGGACACGCTGCGCCGGATCGTCGCCGTGCATCATCCGGGCATCAAGGACAGCCTGCTGACGGCCGCGCTCACCCAGTTCTACGAAATCCGCGACACGCAGGGGCTGAAGAAAAAGCCGTCGACGTCAGAGGTGCTGGACTGGCTGAAGCTTCTGCTGGCAGAGGATCTGACCGCCGCCGACCTGAAACGCGACGGGGCGAACGCACTGCCCAAACTGCATGGAGCACTGCTGAAAAACGAACAGGACGTGCATCTGTTCGAACGGCTGGCGTTCATGGCGCGCGGCGGGCGCTGACAGGATCAGTCCGCTGCCGCACCCAGCACGATCCGCGATTGCGGCACCGTGAACGGATCGGCCACCGGCGTGCTGCCCACCGCAAAGACGCCGCGTTCCGTGATCGGCGCATTGCCCGGATCGGTATGCCGCATCACGATGCTGCCGACAGCGACATCGGCCTGTAACCCGGCGAACAGCCCGGTCGATTCTCCCTGCGTTCCGGTGGTGCCCCCGCTGGGCAAGGTGATCTGCCCGCCTGTGACCGTCGCCTCGAAACTGGCCGCGCTGCGGTTGATGACACCGCTGATCCGGGCGTCGGCGATGGTCGCGGGGGGCTGGAGCGGCCCACCGATGTCATTGGGCAGCAACTGCCTGTTGGCGATAGTGCCGTTGACCGTGTCGTCGGTCAGGCTGGCCCGCAGCGTCGCGTCGCCTTCCAGCAGGCCCACCACGGTCTGACGGCCCGCCACGGTCCGGTCCAGGCTGCCGACATAGGGGCCGCGGAAAGTGGCGGTCAATTGCGTCGGCAATGACGTCGGCGCGTTTTGCCGCACGAGGGCCACGCCTGCGCGCGAGGGCGCGTGTTTGTGGGTCGCCGCGATCACGGCTGTCGCACCCGGCTGATTGGCGATGGAATAGATCGTGAACTGCGGATTGGGCGGTGCCGGTTGCCCCGGCTGACCAAGCTCCAGCACGCGCTGGGTCTGGCGGATGGTGGCCCCGGCCTGCGTATCGAAGGCGGCCCCACTGTATACCACGCTGCTGCCCGACCGGAACGACAGCTGAGCCGTGCCTGGATCGTAGGTAAAATCGAGATTGCCACCTGTCACGGACGGCGGCGGTGTCACGATCTGTTGCGTCACAGTCGTTCCGCCGCACCCGGCCAGAACGGCCAGAACCCCGGCGGCCCATGCGCCTTGCTTGTGAAATTTCATCGTCGTCTCCCCAACCTGACGTAGCGGCACCTGCATATCACGGATTGCCCGGGGCATGGTCCAAAAAAATAAGCGGTCACGCGCGCATGGGTGCGGTGAAATCAACATCTTGCGGATCGCCTTATCTAACCCACTAAGAACGTGAGTCTTTCGTGCAACGCGTGCCTGCAATCCCCGATTGCGCCGAAATAGGACGTGCCAGAAACTGGGGCAGCGGGCTTAACTCGCCCCTGCCCCCACCCCGCATGATCGCGCAATTGCCGCATTCATGTCCAAGAGGGGCCGCAGTCGACTGGCAGGTTCGGCTGACGCGAATGAGGAGAGCACAACGTGACCAAGGCAAAAATGCCGGTCATCATTCGTCCGCTACGCCCGACCGACGCGGTCGCATGGCGCGGACTGTGGACCGCCTATCTGGAATTTTACGGCGCGACCGTCGCCGATGCCGTCTATACATCGACTTTCGCCCGCCTGCTGGGCGACGACCCGCAGGATTTTACCTGTCTCGTGGCGGAGTCGGGTGGTGAACTTGTCGGTCTGACCCACTACCTGTTTCACCGCCACGCCTGGAAGGTCGAGAACGTCTGCTACCTGCAGGACCTTTATGCCACCCCCGCCGCACGGGGCACGGGCGTGGGCCGTGCGCTGATCGAGGCGGTTTACGATGCGGCGGATCAGGCGGGTATCCCCACCGTCTACTGGCTGACGCAGGACGACAACCACACCGCCCGGCTGCTTTACGACCGCATCGCCCGGAAGACAGATTTCATCAAGTATCAGCGGGTGGCGGCATGAACCGGCTCGCTGCATTCGCCTTATGTTTCGTGGCCTCCTGCGCGCCGTCGCCCGAGGGGGCGACCTCGGGCCAGACCGTCGCCAGTCGGGCCGCCGGGTTCCAGACCGCCCTGCCCGCGATCCGCAGCTTCACGGCCGGTCAGGTCAGCGCACCCAATCGCCCTAATCGCGAAATCGCGCAGGATTTCCTCGATCTTGCCTTCCGTATGGAAAGCGGGCGGGAGATCCCGCATCTGACCCGTTTCGAGGGGCCGATCGCGGTGCGCGCCACAGGCCAGATCAGCCCGACGCTCGTCGCCGACCTGCAGGCCCTGATGGGCCGGTTGCGCAACGAGGCCGGGCTGGACATCACCTATAACGACAGCCCCGATGCCCAGATCACGGTCGAGGCCGTGCCGCGTGCGGTGCTGCAACAGGCGGTGCCGCGTGCGGCCTGTTTCGTGGTGCCGCGGATTTCCAGCTGGGCCGATTTCACCATCGCGCGCCGCACCCGGCAGGTGGACTGGACCACGCTGACGACCCGCGACCGCGCCACGATCTTCGTGCCCGCCGATGTCGCGCCACAGGAAATCCGCGACTGCCTGCACGAGGAACTGGCGCAGGCGCTGGGGCCGCTGAACGACCTCTACCGTCTGCCGGATTCCGTCTTCAACGACGACAATATCCATACCGTGCTGACCGGTTTCGACATGCTGATCCTGCGGATGTATTATTCGCCCAGCCTGCGCAACGGCATGACCCGGCGGCAGGTGGCCGAACGGCTGCCCGACCTGCTGGCGCGGCTGAACCCGCGTGGGCAGCGCGCCTCGCCCGACCCGGCCCCCGACACCTCGCGCGACTGGATCGACGCGATGGAAACGGCGCTGGCGGACGGATCGTCGCCCTTTGCCCGCCGCGCCGCCGCCGAACGGGCCATCGCCATGGGCCGCGCCTTCGGCTGGACCGGTGCGCGCGAAGGGTTCGCCCACTACGCCTATGGCCGCCTGCAGGTCGGTCACAACTCCGAAGTCGCGCTGGCCAGTTTCAACGCCGCCGAACGTGCCTACCGCCGCAGCCCCGACACGCTGATCCACGCCGCGCACATCGCCGTGCAGCAGGCCGCATTCGCGCTGGCCGCCGGTGACGGCGAAGCTGTGCTGCGGATCACGGACGCCGCGATCCCGGTCGCCGAACGCCACCAGAACGCAGCCTTGCTGTCGACCCTGATGATGTTTCAGGCCGAGGCGCTCGACCTGATGGGCAACAACGTCGCGGCAGAGGCCATGCGTCTGGACAGTCTGGGTTGGGCGCGCTACGGCTTTGGCTCTGACGCCAACGTGCAGGCCCGGTTGAACGAAATCGCGGCCCTGCGCCCATTCTAGGCCCCGCTCCGGCGGGTCACACCGCAGGACGACGCCCATGATCTATCCGCTGGCTGGTATTCTTTTCGGCGCGCTGTTCGGCGGGTTCCGGGCCAAGGCGCGCGGCGGCAAGACGCTGGACGTGCTGCAATGGGCAGCGGTCAACGCGATGATCTTCGGTGTGATCGGGTTGTTCGTGCTGGTTTTCATCGAACGCAGCTATACCTGAGCCCATGTTCCTGCCCTTTTTCGACAACCTGCGCCGCGCAAAGGTTCCGGTGTCGCTGCGCGAGTTTCTGGCGTTTCTGGAGGGCATGAAGGCGGGTCTCGCGACCTATGACATCGAGGCGTTCTATTTTCTGGGCCGGACCATCATGGTCAAGGACGAGCGACATATCGACCGTTACGACCGCGCCTTCGCCGCGACGTTCGAGGGGCTGGAGTCGATCCCGGCAGAGGCCGTGCTGAACGCGGTCGATATCCCCGCCGAATGGCTGGCGAAAATGGCCGAAAAGCATCTGACAGAGGCGGAAAAGGCCGAGATAGAGGCGCTCGGCGGCTTCGACAAACTGATGGAGACGCTGAAAAAGCGGCTTGAGGAACAAAAGGGCCGCCATCAGGGCGGCAACAAATGGGTCGGCACGGCAGGCACCTCCCCTTTCGGCGCATACGGCTACAACCCCGAGGGCGTGCGGATCGGGCAGAACGAAAGCCGCCACCAGCGCGCGGTGAAGGTCTGGGACAAGCGCGAGTTCCGCAATCTGGACGACAGCGTGGAACTGGGCACGCGCAACATCAAGGTTGCGCTGAAACGCCTGCGCAACTGGGCGCGCGACGGTGCGGCAGAGGAATTCGACCTGCCCGGCACGATCCGCGCCACGGCTGAACATGGCTATCTGGATGTGAAAACCCGACCGGAACGACGCAATGCGGTGAAGGTGCTGCTGTTTCTTGACGTCGGGGGGTCGATGGACCCGCATGTGAAAGTCGTCGAAGAACTGTTCAGCGCCGCGAAATCGGAATTCCGCCAGCTGGAGCATTTCTATTTCCACAACTGCCTTTACGAAGGCGTCTGGCGCGACAACCGCAGGCGGTGGGACGCGCAGACGCCGACGCACGACATCCTGCGCACCTATGGGCCCGACTACAAATGCATCTTCGTGGGGGACGCCAGCATGTCCCCCTATGAAGTGGCCTTTGCCGGCGGGGCCAACGAACACTGGAATGCGGAGTCCGGCGAGGTCTGGCTAACCCGCGCCCGCGATCAGTGGCCAGGCCACCTGTGGCTCAACCCCCTGCCCGAGAAATACTGGCCCTATACGCAGTCCATCGGCATGATCCGCCAGATCTTCGGCGCGGACCGCATGGTGCCGATGACGCTGGCAGGGTTGCAGCAGGGAATGAAGGTGCTGGGACGGTAGGGTGACGGTAATGCACGTTCAGGCGGTCATGATCGCATCAAAGCCCAGCCCGAACCCGGCGAAACCCGACGTTGCCGAAACCGGTCACTTCAAAGCCCCTGTGGATGGACCGGTCGCCATCGGTCCGCTGGGTCTTGCGGGCGACACGATTTGCGATCTTGCGCATCATGGCGGTGTGGATCAGGCGGTCTATCTTTTCGGAAAGCCCGATCTGGACTGGTGGTCCAATCGGATGAAACGCAATTTACCACCGGGATTCTTCGGCGAGAACCTGCTGTTGTCAGGACTGGAGTCGGCGACGCTTTGTATCGGTGACAGGATCATCGTCGGCGACGTCGACTTGCAGGTCACCGCACCGCGCATTCCCTGCGCGACATATCAGGCTCATATCGGCGATGCGCAGGCGATCAGGCAGTTTCTTGCGGCCGGACGGCCCGGCGCCTATGCACGCGTGCTGTCGACAGGCCATGTCGCGACCGGTCTTTCCGCCAGACATATCCCCTACGACGGGGAACGACTGACCATCGCGGAGATGCTTGCCGCCTACCGGGACGGACGCCGCGACCCGGATTACCTGACCCGGCTGTTGCGCACACCGGCGCACCACAAGGCCATCACGGAGGCACGCCGGGTCATCGGCACGAATTGACGCTCGGGCGCTAGACGTCGACAAAGTCGCATGAGGTCGGTGTCCATGACGACAGGAACGCGAACACGTCATCCGACGTCCCCGTCACGAGGATGGAATCCGCCCCGTTGACGACGCGGTCTTCGGGGGACGGACCGGCGGGCCCCAGATCGAAATAACCGCAGGTGTCCGGGTTGGAAAACAACTGGACCTGATAAATCCCGCCGAAGGAGATGACATCGCTGACCGAAAACCCGGGAACGAAGTCGAAATTGTCGGCGTCCTGCACCGGTGCCGGACCCCTGACCTGAACCGGATCCAGAACCATCGGCGCGTCGTAGGGCGCGATCGGCTCGGAAAACCCGTTGCTCCCGGAAAACGGCACCCAGATCGGGCCGGAATCCCGGTCGGGCCGGGTTCCCGGTACGTCTACCGTCGGCATGCGGCGCTCGTCTTCTTCCTCGAAAAATATGAATGGCATTGTTTTCCCCTCGGCTGATACCGCATCAGTATCGCCAACCCGTTCGGCGAAAGTCAATTTTTCTGCCGCTCCGGCTTCCCCAGGGTGCGCTGCGCCACAGTCTTTTCTTGCAACGGGTCACGGGCGTCCCATATCTGATCCATGCTCCGCTTCACCCCCATCCTTCTCGCTGTCCTTTACGGTTACGCGATGTATCGCTTTTCCGTCTGGCGCACGACGAAGGAACTGGACGCGAAATCCACCGATCTGACCGACCCGATCCTGCTCGACATGACGCGGCAGATGGCGGCGGCGCTCGACCTGCCGCGGATCAAGGTTTCCATTTACGAGATCGAGCCGGTGAACGGGCTGGCCGCGCCCGACGGGCGTATCTTCATCACCCGCGGGTTTTTCGATCGCTACCGGCAGGGTCAGGTGACGGCTGCGGAATTGGCCTCCGTCATCGCACACGAGCTTGGCCATGTGGCGCTGGGGCATTCGCGCCGCCGGATGATCGACTTTTCGGGGCAGAACGCGATGCGCACGGCACTGGCGATGATCCTGAACCGGTTTCTGCCCGGCATCGGGATGCTGATCGCCAACGGGTTGATGACGCTGCTGGCCGCACGCCTGTCGCGCTCCGATGAATACGAGGCCGACGCCTATGCCAGCGCGCTGCTGGTCAAGGCGGGGATCGGTACGGGACCGCAGAAGACGTTGTTCCAGAAGCTGGAAAAGCTGACCGGCGCGCGGGGTACGGCACAGCCGGCCTGGCTGCTGAGCCACCCGAAAACGCGGGAGCGGATCGCCGCGATCGAGCGCAACGAGATCAAATGGTCAGGGACCGGCCCGCAGCGATAGCCCACCGTCTGCCTCCATCATAAAGCGATACGGCAAAAATGATACGGGGCCGGCAGAAATTGCCGACCCCGTATCCATTCGGCAGACCGAAGCCCGGCCGAATGTTCCGGTGGGTTGGGCCACCGGAACCGGCAAAGGCAATCAGCCTTCGTATTCGGGCTGGTTTTCCAGCGCCTCTTGCGAGCTGTCGATGTAGATGCGCACGTCACCATCGTCGGAGCGTGTGATCTGCAACTCGTCGAAGGTCACGGCCACCGGACGTTCGCCGATGCCCAGGAAACCACCCACGTCGATCACTGCGCGGTCCATCGAGCCGTCATCGTTGAGCAGCAGTTCGCTGATCTCGCCCACGTCCTCGTCACCGGGGCCGTAGACGCGCGCACCGGTCAGGTCGTCCGCCGTCAGGGCAGAAACCTCGATGGTCTGGTAGCCGTCACGCTCGATCGTCGGCGGCGTCAGCATGGCCCGGCCTTCGGCGGCGTTCTCGGTCTCCATCACGTCGGCTTCCGCATCGGTGATCGAAGTGTCGGCCATCGCTTCGGCTTCGGCCTCCATTTCGGCTGCGGCTTCCTCGGTTTCGGCGGCGGCCTCAGCAGCAGCTTCTTCCGTGGCGGCGGCTGCCTCCTCAGTCGCTTCTTCGGTCTCGGCCATCGCCTCTTCCACGTCAGCTTCCATCGCGTCGGTGTTCACCGCGTAGGCCGGTGCCTCTTCAAGACCTGCGGCGTTGGCGCTGATCACCAGAAAGAAATCACCGGCGTCTTCGCCTTGGGTCACGAAACGAATCTGGTCCATCGCGACGGCGACGTCCTTTTCACCGATACCAAGGAAACCACCCACGCCGACGATGACATTCTGCACGTCACCTTCGCGGGTCAGGATCACGTCGTTGATTTCACCGATGTCGTCCCATTCGGTCTCGGCACCCGCCTCGACGGTTTCGCCCAGCTCGGCCTCGGTCGCATAGACACGCATGCCGATGAAGTTGGACGCACGCACTTCAGCGGCGCTGTCGAATGTGCTGTCAGAGAATACCGCTGTATGCCCATCGGCAAAGGCGGCAGTGCCCATCACGAGGGCGGTGGCAGTTGTCGCTAGCAGATTTTTCATACTGAACTCCTGTCTTTTTGTGCGCCGCACGTCTTTGCCGGCGCTCTGGCAGGTAAACAGGTCAACCCTCGCGAAGTTCCGCACGACTTCGAAAAATGGAGGGTGCGTATAATCTATGTTAATCCACCGCCGCAAACCCGGCGGCACAGCGATTTCAGTCGCGGGACTCAGACACCGCCAGCGCCTTGCCCAGCCGGGGCAGACGCGCCTTTTTCATCAGCCCGCGCATTGTCCAATCGGTGCCCGACAGGGCTTGCGCCTGCGACAGCACATCCTGCGCAACCGCAGTCACGGTATCGGGTGTAGCCGCCAGCAGCCGGGTCAGAAACAGGTCGGGAGTGTCCCGTGCAATGCCTTCCTCGGCCAGAATATTGCGGGGAAAATCCCTTGTATTCAGGGTCAGGATCGCATCCGCCGACCCCGCGACCGCAGCGGCCAGCACGTGAACGTCATCCAGGTCCGGCAGCCAGAGGCGGCGCGACAACCCGTCAGGAACGGGCACGACCGCATCGGGGAAGCCGAGAGACAGTCGCGCGATCTCGCCGCGGGCGAAGGTCTCGGCCTCCGGCCCCAGCTTGCGCGTGGCGCGGGCCCATTCCTCAAGGATGCGGTCGGACCACCGCGCCGCGAACAGGCCCTGCGCGGCGCAACCCAGCACGATCTCGCGCATGACGGTGGGATACAGCACGCAGGCGTCGATCAGGACCCTCACAGGCGGAAGAACACCGACTTGAGGTACCCGCTTTCGGCCAGATGCGGCAGCAGCGGATGATCGGGACCTGCGAAACCGGTATGAATGATCTGACCGCGCCGCCCGGCCCGCCCGATCCCCCGGGCGGAGGCGTTGCGGAATTTCGTGAGGTCGGCGGCGTGGCTGCAGGAGCACAGGCCCAGAACACCGTCATCGGCGACCAGAGCCGCCGCCAGCCGCGCGACACGTTCGTAGGCGCGCAGACCGGCGTCGAGCGCGTTTTTCGATGGGGCAAAGGCGGGCGGGTCACAGATGACGAGGTCGAAGGTTTCGCCCGCCTCGGCCAGATCGGTCATGACGGCGAAGGCGTCGCCCTTGCGGGTTGCGAAGCGGTCGGCCACGCCCATCGCCTGCGCGCCGCCCTCGGCCAGCGCCAGCGCGGGGGCGGAGCCGTCGACGGCAAGGACAGAACCCGCACCATTTGCCAGCGCGGCCAGCCCGAAACCGCCGACGTGGGCGAAGACATCGAGCACGCGGGCGCCCTTCGCCAATGATGCGGCAAAGGCGTGGTTCGGGCGCTGGTCGAAGAACAGACCGGTTTTCTGGCCTTCTATGACGTCCGCCAGATAGATCGCGCCATTCATCGGCGTCCGGATCGGCGTCGTCGGCGCGGTTCCGGCCAGCACCTGCGTGACCTCGTCCAGCCCTTCCAGCGTACGCGCCCGACCGGTGCCGTTCAGGATCACCGTGGTGACGCCAGTGACCTCTTGCAGCGCCGCCGTCAGCGGGTCGATCAGCGTGTCGGCCCAGGCGGCGTTCGGCTGCACGACCGCCACGTCGCCGAACCGGTCGATCACGACGCCGGGCAGTCCGTCCGCCTCGGCATGGACCAGCCGGTAGAACGGTTCGACGTAAAGCCGCGCGCGAAACGTCAGCGCGCGTCGCAGACGGTCCGCAAACCATGCCTGGTCGATTTTCGCTTCCGGGTCACGGTCCAGCATCCGGCAGATGATTTTCGAGGCCGGGTTCACTGCGACCACACCCATCGGCGTCCGGTTGGCGTCTTCCAGCACCGCCAGCGTTCCGGGGGTCATATTGCGGGTGCGCCGATCGGTCACCAGCTCGTTGGCGTAAACCCACGGGAAACCGTGGCGGATCGCGCGAGCGTCGCCTTTGGGCATCAGGCGGACGGTGGCGGTGGCGGGTGTGTCTGTGCTATCATTCATGCGCAGTCCTTACCGCGTCGCCAAGGCGGCGCAAAGCGGGAAACTTGCGCGACCATTCGATGGTTGTTAGCGCTAACGCAACATGCTACTCCGCGCCCAAAGCCCGATACTTCAGATCAGAGGTCCCAGATCATGGCATTGCACCCGAAAATCGCCGAAGTCACCGACCGCATCCGCGCCCGTTCCGAAGGACCGCGCCGCCAGTATCTCGACCGGATGGCCGCCGCCGCCGCCGAAGGGCCGCGCCGCGCCCATATGACCTGTGGCAACCAGGCTCACGCTTTCGCCGCCATGGGGCAGGACAAGGACACACTGGCCGCAGGGCGCGCGCCCAACCTTGGCATCATCACCGCCTACAACGACATGCTGTCGGCGCATCAGCCGTTCGAGACCTACCCCGCCCTGATCCGCGAAGCCGCCCGCGCTGTCGGCGCGACGGCACAGGTCGCAGGCGGTGTGCCTGCCATGTGCGATGGCGTGACGCAAGGCCAGACAGGCATGGAACTGTCGCTCTTCTCGCGCGACGTGATCGCCATGGCCGCAGGCGTCGGCCTGTCGCACAACGTCTTCGACGCCGCCGTCTATCTGGGAGTCTGCGACAAGATCGTGCCGGGCCTGATCATCGCCGCCGCGACCTTCGGCTATATCCCCTCGGTCTTCCTGCCCGCCGGGCCGATGGTCAGCGGCCTGCCCAACGACCAGAAGGCCAAGGTCCGCCAGCAGTTCGCCACAGGCGAGGTCGGCCGCGACAAGCTGATGGAGGCCGAGATGGCCTCCTACCACGGCCCCGGCACCTGTACCTTCTACGGCACCGCCAACACCAACCAGATGCTGATGGAGTTCATGGGGATGCACCTGCCTGGTGCCTCCTTCATCAACCCCGGCACACCGCTGCGCGACGCGCTGACGGTGGCGGGCACCGAACGCGCGCTGGAAATCACCGCACTCGGCAACGATTTCCGGCCCGTCAGCGACATCCTGGACGAACGCACCTTCGTGAACGGGCTTGTCGGGCTGATGGCCACGGGCGGGTCCACGAACCTTGTCATCCACCTGCCCGCCATGGCGCGGGCAGCGGGCGTGATCCTGGACCTCGAGGATTTCTCCGACATATCAGAGGCCGTGCCGCTGATGGCCAAGGTCTATCCCAACGGGCTGGCCGACGTGAACCATTTTCACGCCGCGGGTGGTCTGGGCTACATGATCGGCGAACTGCTGAACGCAGGCCTGTTGCACGACGATACGGTGACGGTCGCAGGCGACGGGCTGGAACGCTACACGCAGGAACCGAAACTGCAGGACGGGCGTGTGGCCTATGGCCCGGGCACCCGCGAAACCTTGAACGACAAGATCCTGCGCCCGGTCGACAACCCGTTCCACGCGCACGGCGGTCTCACGCAGCTGTCCGGTAATCTGGGTCGCGGCGTGATCAAGACCTCCGCCGTGGCCGAGGAACGCCACATCGTCGAGGCTTCCGCCCGCATCTTCCACACGCAGGAAGCGGTGAAGAACGCCTTCAAGGCTGGTGAATTCACCGAGGATGCGATCATTGTGGTGCGGTTCCAGGGGCCGAAATCCAACGGTATGCCGGAACTGCATTCGCTCACCCCCACGCTTGCCGTGCTGCAGGATCGCGGTCTCAAGGTGGCGCTTGTCACCGATGGCCGCATGTCCGGCGCGTCGGGCAAGGTGCCGAGCGCCATCCACGTCTGCCCCGAAGCCGCCGACGGCGGGCCGCTGGCGAAACTGCGCGACGGCGACATCGTGAGATTGGACGCCACGAAAGGCACCATCGACGTGCTGGGCGTCGATCTGGACAGCCGCGAGGTGGCGGATGCCGACCTGACCGGGAACGGCAACGGTGTGGGCCGGGAGCTTTTCGAGGTGTTCCGCCAGACTGTCGGCCTTGCCGCCGATGGCGCGGGTGTCGCGGTCTGACGCGCGACTCTTGCATTATCTTGCCACAAATACTCTCGCCGAAGGCTCCCGCATCAGCCAAAGGCGCAACCTCAAGGACTGACACAATGACCCCGATGGAAGCCTCCAACGAAGCCGCCCGTATCTGCCAACTCGCCCCCGTGGTGCCCGTGCTGGTCGTCGATGACGCTGCCGTGGCACAGGACCTCGCCCGCGCACTGGTCAATGGCAGGTTGCCTGCGCTGGAAGTCACGCTGCGCACGGAAGCCGCACTCGACGTGATCCGCGAGATGGCAAAGGTCGAAGGCGGCGTCGTCGGCGCGGGTACCTTGTTGACACCGAAGGATGTAGAGAACGCCAAGGCTGCGGGCGCGCAGTTCGGTGTGTCGCCCGGTGCCACCGACGCGCTGCTGGATGCCTGTGCCGCCAACGATCTGCCGCTGCTGCCCGGGGCCGCGACGTCGAGCGAGGTCATGCGCCTGCTGGAACGCGGCTATACCGTGCAGAAGTTCTTCCCGGCCGAGGCGAATGGCGGTGCATCCGCACTCAAGGCCATCGGTGCGCCGATCCCACAGGTGAAATTCTGCCCCACAGGCGGCGTCAGCCTGAAGAACGCGCCGGATTATCTGAAGCTGTCGAACACGATCTGCGTCGGCGGTTCATGGGTCGCGCCAAAAGATGCCGTGGAGGCTGGCGACTGGGACAAGATCGAGACGTTGGCGCGCGAGGCGGTCAGCGCGCTGGGTTAGCCACCGCACGCCAGGTCGGGCTGCCAGCCCGGTTCTTCGATCGCGGCGTTGCGCCCGAAGATGCCCATGCCATGGGCGGCCACGCCCTTCTCCGGCGCGATATGCACCTCCACATAGGGAAATGCGGCCAGCGCATCCGCATCGGTGTAGATCAAGGCGCCGATCAATATATCGGGGTTGGTGCAGGGAAAATGCGTCGCCACCCGTGTCCCGGGCGCAAACGGCGACGTGAACTGCCGCGCGATCGTCCCGTCGATCCGGCAATAGCCGTCAGCGTCCGGCGCGCCGATCTGCGTGTCGCCCAGCAGGAAGGTGAATTTCGCACCGCGCATCAGATTGTCGTAGGCGCAAGGGGGCAATGCGGCCTGCGCTGCACCGGCGCAGCCAACGACGACAGGGATCAGGAATTTCAGAAACCTCATACCATCAGTCTAGCGACGGCGGTTTGTTCCGGGAACGGCGGAATTCCCCACCCCGATGGGGGGATCAGCCGCCAAGCCGCCCGGCACGTCCGCCGCGTCTGCGCGCCGGTCCGGCATCCTCAAGTGCCGCGCGCAGTGTGAGAGACATAGGATGGTCGTCGGGCTGGTCAGCGTGGCGTTGCAACAGGGCGCGCACCTGCGTCTTGCTGTCCTGGCCCGCAGGCACACCCAGCGCCCAGTCCAGAAAGATCGACCGGCATTCGCTCTCGGTGATGCCCTCGATGCGGTAGCTGTCCGCAATCAGTCCCTTGGGGTCGAGCGGGTCACGCGGGGTCGCCATCAGGGGGTGCCCGCCAGTATGCGCGTGATCACCGCATCGGCCGCCGCCGCCCGCACCGTCATCTGCCCGGCCAAAGCATCCATGGTCTCAAACCCCGTCTCCCGCAGGATCAGGCGGCGACCGCCCTCCCCCAGTTTCTCCGGCTCCAGCGTATCGCCGGTCAGCAGCCGCGCCGCTGATTGCAACTGCCAGAAAAGACGCGCGGCGGCGGCGACGTCCTGCGCATCCGCGGCACTCAGCCATCCAGCCGCGACACCGGCCTGCAATTGCACCGCCGTCGCATGCTCGGCACTGCCTGCGATCAGGGCGGCGGTCTGTGCGAAAAGCTCGCAATCCTGCAAACGCCCCGGCCCGATCTTGGCTTCCCACGCCCCAAGCTGCGGCTTTGCCTCGAAAATACGGGTGCGCATGTCGGCAACGTCGGCGATGGTCGCGGCACGGTCACGCCGACGGGCCACAAGCTGCGCGCGAAAATCGGAGATGTCCTGCCCCAGACCCTCGTCGCCCGCCACCACCCTTGCACGGGTCAGCGCCAGATGCTCCCAGGTCCAGGCCTCGGCCTCCTGATAGCTGCGGAACGCATCCAGCGATGTCGCCACCGGCCCCGCCCGCCCCGAGGGCCGTAGGCGCATATCGACCTCGTAGAGCCGCCCCTCGGACATCGGCGCGCTGAGTGCTGTGACCAGCGCCTGCGTCTGACGGGCGAAGTACGTTCGGGTCGCAAGCGGGCGCGGCCCGTCCGACGCCTCCACTCCTTTCGCGTCGTAGATCACGATCAGGTCGAGATCGGAGGTCGCGTTTAACTGACCGGCACCCAGCGACCCCATTCCGAGTACGACAGCACCGCGCCCCGGCGGCGGCCCGTGCTTGCGGGCAAACTCGGCCATCACGTGCGGCCAGAGCCCGGCCACGACGGCATCGGCCAGCCGCGCATACTGCCGCCCCGCCTCCGGCCCGTCGATCAGGCCGCGCAGGTGGTGCACGCCGATGCGGAAATGCAGTTCCTTGGCCCAGCGACGCGCGGCGATCAGGCGGTTTTCGTAATCCGCGACCGGATCGAGCGCGCGGCGCAGGTCGTCCTCCAGCACCGTCTGCGCGGGCCACGGCTCAAAGAACGTGCCGCCGATCACCGCGTCCAGCACCCCGGCGTTGCCCGACAGGTATCGCGCAAGCGCCGGTGCGGTCGCCGCGATATCCACGATCAACTGGGTCAGCGCGGGATTGGCCTCGAACAGCGAAAACAGCTGCACCCCGGCAGGCAGCCCGGCCAGAAACCCGTCGAATTCACGCAAGGCCTCCTCCGGTTTCGCGGCCTCGCGCAGGCGGCGCAGGATTTCGGGGCGCAGGCGCTTGAAGATTTCCGTCGCCCGTGTCGATCGCAGCGCCGGATAGGTCGGCCAGCGCGATGTGATCTCCTCGGCCCATGCCGCATCGTCGGTGTCGACGGGGGCGTCTGGGGCGAAGAACCCCTCGATCATGTCGTGCACCGCCTCTAGCCGGGTCGTCAGATCGCGTTTCAGCGCGTCGGCAGAGGTGCCCATGAACGCCGCCAGCCGGTCGAACCCCTCCGCGCTGGTGGGCAGCGTGTGGGTCTGGGCGTCGTTGATCATCTGCAACCGGTGCTCTACCTCGCGGTGCGCGCGATAATGTTCGTAAAGCGTGTTGGCGGTGTCCTGCGGCACCCAGCCCGCCGCGGCGATCCGCGTCAGACCCTCGCCGGTGCCACGTACCCGCAAAGACGGATCGCGCCCGCCCGCGATCAACTGCTGCGTCTGTGTAAAGAACTCGATCTCGCGGATACCGCCGCGGCCCAGCTTCATGTTGTGGCCATTCAGATCAAGAGCGCCGTGCAACCCCTTGTGATCGCGTATTTTCAGGCGCATGTCGTGGGCGTCCTGAATGGCCGCGAAATCCAGGTGCTTGCGCCAGACGAAGGGACGCAGCGTGTCGAGAAACCGCTGCCCTGCCGCGACATCACCGCCCGCCGGATGCGCCTTGATATAGGCCGCGCGCTCCCACGTGCGGCCGACGCTTTCGTAGTACCGCTCCGCCGCTTCCATCGACAGGCAGACCGGCGTCGTCGCGGCGTCGGGGCGCAGCCGCAGATCGGTGCGAAAGACATACCCGCCGCCTGTCGTCTCCGACAGGATCGCCGTCATGCGCCGGGTGACGCGCACGAATGCGGTGCGTGCCTCGTGATAGTCGTCGGGGTCGAACCGGGTTTCGTCGTAGAGGCAGATCAGGTCGATGTCGGAGGAATAGTTCAACTCTCCCGCGCCCATCTTGCCCATGCCGAGCGCCGTCATGCCGCAGGCGGTCTGCGCGTCGTCCTCGGTCATCCCCGGGACCTTGCCGCGCGCAACTTCCGCCGCGACCAGCCGCTTGATGCAGACATCCACGCTGGCGTTCGCAAAATCGCTCAAATACGCCGTCACCGTCTCCAGCGGCCAGACGCCGCCCAGATCGGCCAGTGCCGTGAGCAGCGCCACCTGTCGCTTGGCCCGGCGCAGCCCGTCGGGCAGCGCGGCCACGTCAAGGCCTGCGACATCGGCGATGATCGCCGCCATTGCCGCCTCGGGGTCGTCCATCGCTACCGTCAAAAACGCGCCTTCCCGCGCGATCAGACCGGCCAGATAGGGGCTGCAGCCTGCGGCCCCCGCGATGAGCGGGCGCAATGCTGCGTCGATGTCGGGAACGTGTGCCACGGCATCGGCCCCGCGATCCGGATCGAAGGCATCGGGGCACCGGGTCAGGCGGGCAGCGAAACTCATCGGTCCACCGCCGGGGTGTCCTGGCTGAAGATATTGACCCAGCCGCCGTCCGTCCGCTGCCAGATCGAGGATACGAACATCGCCTCGTCCGCCGGACGGCCGATGCGCCGGTACGCCGCGCGATAGGCGATCAGCGCGCGCACATCGCCCAACGGGATCACGCGGGCTTCGTCCAGTGCGTAATGCAGGATGCTTGGCCCGTCATCCAGCTGTGCCACGTGGTCCGCGCGCCCGGCAAAGCCGTCCGGATAGACCCCCAGAAAATCCGCCGACAATGCGGCGCGATCCGCTGCGGCATCGCCCGCGACCAGGGCGTCCCAGACTTGTGTTTCGCAGGCAATAATGTCTTGTTCCAGCGTGTTGGACGGGGCGGTCATGGCGTCACGCTAGGCGGGGAAGATCGGATGAGCAAGAGCCTGAAACGTGTGACGGCGGCCCTCGAAGCGGCGGGGCTGGCGATTGCGCCGCAGGACATCGGTGCGGCCCGCACGGCGGCAGAGGCGGCGGCGAGCGCCGGGTGCACGGTCGACCAGATCGCCAAATCGATCATCTTTTGCGGTCAGGACAGCGGCACCGCGATCCTGTTCATTACCGCGGGCGGCAATCAGGTGGATGCGGCGAAGGCGAGCGCTGTCGCGGGCGAGGCACTGGGAAAGGCCGATGCCGCCCTGATCCGGGCACAGACCGGTTTCGCCATCGGCGGCGTGGCCCCCATCGGTCATCTGACCCCGGCACGCGCGTTCTGGGATCCGCGTCTGTCCGACTTCGATATCGTCTATGCCGCCGCTGGCACACCACGGCATGTCTTCGGCATCGCTCCCGACATCCTGTCGCGGATATCGGGCGCGGTGCCGGCAGCCTTCACCTGACCGCTCAGAGGAAGTCGAAATCGTCGGCGGTGAAGTTGGCGGCGGTGTCGTTCATCACCGTCAGCACGCCGTTGGCAGAGGTGATCGTGACGTTGGCCCCGGCCTGCGCGATGGTCAGCGATCCGAAGGTCACGCCGTCACGGTATTCGATCGTGTCGAGGCCCTGGTCGAAGCCGAAGATCCGGTCGCTGCCGGCGTTGGCGCGGATCACGAAGGTATCGCTACCGCCCTGTCCGAACAGGTCGTCGTTGCCGCGCCCGCCCAGCAGGCGGTCGTCGTCGGCACCGCCGAACAGCCGGTCGCGGCCGCCCGCGCCGATCAGCACGTCTTCGCCGCCCAGCCCGACAAGATCGTTGTCGTCGTTGCCCGATGTCATGCTGTCGTCGACGTTGGTGCCGGTGATGCTTTCAATGCTGACGTAGGTGTCGCCAAAGGCGGCACCGTCGTTCAGCGTCTGGTCGATGAAATTCACCGTTGCGCCACGACCCTCCGCCTGAAGCGAATAGAACACCCGGTCGCGGCCTGCCCCGCCGTCGAAGACATCGCCATCACCATCAGGATTCCCCCCGAAGAGATCGTCATTTCCGTCACCACCGAAGAGCGTATCGCCGACGGGGGTCTCGTCGTCACCGATGTAGTTCTGCCCGCTTGCCGTCAGCCTGTCGCGCCCGTCGCCACCATAGATGATGTCGGTGCCGTCCGCCCCGTCGATGGTATCGTCGTTATCGCCGCCGCGGATGATGTCGTCACCCGACCCGCCGGTCAGGCTGTCGTTGCCGCCAAGGCCCAGAATCTCGTCGCCGAAATCCGACCCGGTGAAGGTATCGGCATTGGGCGTCAGCGTCGTGACCTGCCGCACCGGGTTGGTGAACTGGAAATCCCCGGGGATGAAGGATTCGAAGTCGGCGAACCCCATGATCCTCAGCGTGCCCAGCTCCGACGTGATCACCGTGTTCGCCCCGTCGAAGGTGAACACCAGATCGTTGATCGACCCCGGCCCGCCGACGAACTGGATCAGCTGCTGATCGAATTCGAACCCGAAGATCCGGTCGGTGCCCGCATTGGCTTGCACCACGACCGTGTCGAACCCGTCGCCCACGAAGATGTCGTCGTTGCCCTGCCCGCCCAGCATCCGGTCGTCGTCCTCGCCGCCGAAAAGCCGGTCGCGCCCGCGCGCACCGATCAGCGTGTCGTCGCCGCGCCCGCCGATCAGGTCGTTGTCGTCGTTGCCCGAGGTCAGCGTGTCGGCGAACTGGCTGCCGATCACGCTTTCGATGCTGTCGAAGGTATCGCCCGCCGCCTCGCCGGTGTTCAGTGCTGCGTTGATGAAGTTCACCGTCACGCCGGATGCCGCTCCGGTGTAGAGCGCCCGGTCACGCCCCGCGCCGCCGATCAGACTGTCACCGCCCAGCCCGCCTTCGAGATCGTCGTTCCCCTCGCCGCCCGACAGCGTGTCGGCCCCCGCGTCGCCGAAGAAATACTGCCGCCCCGCGCCGCCCTCCAAGATATTGGTCCCATCGGTCCCGAACACGGATTCCGCCTTGGCGTTCACGCCACCCGCCGGGGTCGCCACGTTGCGACCGTTGTAATTCTCGAACCCATCCATGGTGATGAACCGGGCATCACCGGTCACGGTATTCACGTCGCTGTAAACGCCAAGACCAAAATCGAAAACCCGTTCGAAGCTGCTGGTATCGATGCCTCCCATGATGATCGTGTCGATACCGCCACCACCGAAATAGTTATCGGCGTCGCTCAGATCCTCCGCATCCCCGTTCAGGGTGACAAAGTCGTCCCCTTCGCCGCCGAAAATCGTGTCGTCGTCCGCTCCGCCAAGGAAATTGTCGCTACCCGCGTCGCCGGAAAGCATATCGTTGCCACCGCCGCCGAAAAAACCGTCGTTGCCGTCACCGCCGAAAAGTTCGTCGTTCCCGCCGACGCCGGTTGCGACGTCGTTGCCCTTACCGCCGAAGAAAACATCACCCTGTTGATTCCCCGTGTAGTTGTCGTTTCCGAAAAACCCGAAGATCGGGTCACCCGGCATTCCCGGCGGTGCCACGTCGACGGGCGACAGGGTATCGTTACCGTAGGTGCCCGAAATGTTCGCTATCTCCGTGATACCGTTCTGTGTCCCGCCGAGAACTTTCAGATCGCTGTCGCCCGGGCTGCCATCAACGAGGAAACTACTGGAGCCGCCCATACCGCCATTGACGGTATAGGTGATGAAAGAATTGTCGGTATCGATAGCAAGACCGTCGACACTGCCGGTGTTGATGATACCGGCCGCGTTACCACCGTCTCCGCCAACGTCGAAACCGTCAAAGTCATTGCCGCCGTCACCACCGGTCACCGTCCCGCCAAAGACGACCTGCGTTCCCTCGACCGAACCAGCATTGAGAATCAGCCCCGCATCTCCACCGTCCGTGGCCTCCTGGAAAGTACCTCCGTCCGCGTCCGCGCCGGCGCCGCCACGCACAGTGTTCGTGTCTTCGAAAATGACATCCCGCAGGACAAGGCTCCCGGCGAGAATGTTTTCGATGATCGCGGCACTGTCGCCTGCAACGCCAGACCCCTCCAAGGCATCAAACCCCTCCAGGACGTGATCCGTCAGCAGAACGTCTTCGAGCTCAAGCGTGGCAGAGTTGCGGATGATAGCGCTCCCGCCGTCCAGATCGCCGTCCGCAAGTGTCAGGTTCCGCAGAATGAGCGAATCCAGCATCTTGTCGCCGCTCACATCGAGCAACCGCGACGTGCCGCCCCCCGATATCGTGATCCCCTGATCCTCTCCCTCGACGATCAAATCCCCGCCGTCGATCCATTCGAGCTTGTCATCCAGCGTGATCGTCTGTCCGGCGATCGCGTCGTCGAACAAAATCCGGTGCGGTGTCGCAGGCCGCGGCCCGACGCCCGCGTCAAGAAACGCCTGCCGCAGACTGCCTGCGCCTGCATTGTTGGTGTTCGTCACGATAAAGTCGGTCATATTCCGTCCCCCGATCGGCGGGCCGAATATCCGGCACACCGCGTTGCGGTCGGAACACCGACCGGTATTGAATTACTTTTCACGATACTTCGCGCCAAGGTTCCGGTCATAGGCCACTATCGGGTGCTCTAAAGTCAACCATAATCGCCTTGAGTGCATACCCGTAGTCCGGCAGGTCCGCCTGCACCGGACGTTGTATCGCCTATTCTCTGAAAAAATCTCGACCCTAAGCGGCTGATCTTAATGCATTTCATAAGTTAATGTAAAAAACATTTACATCATCCCTTGTGGAACCTGCCATGCTGCCCAATATTGGTAATGTGAAAAGCATTCACATCACAAACGCATCAGAGGAGACATCGCAATGAACACCGCAACCGCGCAATACCCGGCGCAATCCACCTACAGCCCCGACCGACCCGGTTTCTTCGCCCGGTCCGAGGCCTGGCTGGACGCGCGCGGCAAGGGTGCCTGGATCGCTGCCATGGTGCTTGGCTTCGTGTTCTTCTGGCCTGTCGGTCTCGCCCTTCTCGCCTATATGATCTGGAGCAAACGCATGTTCGGCAAATCCTGTACGACCTCGACCTATCACCCGGCCCGCGCGATGCGCTCGGCCATGAAAACCTCCGGCAACAGCGCATTCGACGCCTACAAGGCCGACACGCTGCGCCGCCTCGAAGACGAGCAGGCCAGTTTCGAAAACTTCCTCGAACGCCTGCGCGAGGCCAAGGACAAGGCGGAGTTCGACCAGTTCATGGAAGACCGTGCCGGTCGCAACGACACCGCGTCCAAGGACGACGACGCGGCCTGATCCCTCCCGGCCGGCCCTTGCATCGTCGCAGGGGCCGCCCCACCTTTTCTGCAAAGACCCGAGGACCCGATGACAACTGCCCCGCTCCGCCTGCCCGATCCCGCCATGCGCCCCGATTTCTATGCCGGTGTCGTCACCAAGCGCACGCTGGCATGGGCCGTCGATCTGGCGATCACGGTGCTGATCGCGGCCCTGATCGTGCCGTTTACGTTCTTCACCGGGCTGTTCTTTTTCCCCGTGCTGGTGATGACCGTCGCCTTCTTCTATCGCTGGTTCACCTTTGCCGGTGCCGGCTCGACCTGGGGTATGCGCCTGATGGCGCTCGAGCTGCGCGACATGGATGGCAATCGCCCCGACGGCACGACGGCGCTGGCGCATGCCTTCGGGACGACGGTGGTTCTCACGATCCTGCCGCTGCAGGTCGTCTCGATCGTGATGATTCTGACCGGTGCACGCGCGCAAAGCCTGACCGACGCCCTGCTCGGCACGGCGATGCTCAACCGCGCACAGGCCCGACGCTAGGATCTCGGCGGCCATCATTGGTTTTCAGGGGGTTGGCCTGTGCGGCTGCGGTTGCTAACGTGATCACGCCCCGACACCACAGCGACCGATCATGCGTCACACCCTGCCCCTTGCGCCCCAGTTCTATGTGACGGCCCCGCAACCCTGCCCGTATCTTGACGGGCGGATGGAACGGAAACTGTTCACGGCCCTGCAGGGCGAGCAGGCGACACGGTTGAACGACGTGCTGTCGAAACAAGGGTTCCGTCGCTCCCAGAACGTGCTTTACCGTCCGTCCTGCGCCGAATGTTCGGCCTGCATGTCCGCGCGGGTGGACGTGACGCAATTCGCCCCGTCGCGCAGCCAGCGCCGGGTGATGAAACGCAACGCAGGGCTGATCCGGCGCGCGACTTCGCCCTGGGCTACGGAAGAGCAGTATGAATTGTTCCGCCGGTATCTTGACGGGCGTCATGCCGACGGCGGCATGGCCGATATGGATATGTTCGAATTCGCGGCCATGGTCGAGGAAACGCCGATCCGCTCGCGACTGATCGAATATGCGCCGGAAAATGCGCCCGTAACCGCCGTCTGCCTGACGGATATCCTCGATGACGGGCTGAGCATGGTCTATTCGTTCTTCGATCCCGCGCTCGAAAAATCGTCGCTCGGCACCTATCTGATCCTCGATCACATCGCCATCGCGCAGGAACTGGGCCTGCCTTACGTCTATCTGGGCTACTGGGTCCCCGGCAGCCCGAAGATGAGCTACAAGGCCAAGTTCAAGGGGCTTGAAATCTACTTCAACCGGGCCTGGACCCCCCTGACCGATCCGGAGGCGTTCGACAACGACGCCCATCCGCTCGCGGTGGATCCCATCGCGCAACAGGTGGCCAGCATCACGCTGCCGGACAGCCGCCCGGTGAAATGACCCCTGCCGGATGCGGTCCCGTTTCCCGTGGGTCCGGCGATCTGCATTATCTTGCCCGAAATACTCACATCCGGCGGGGGCGGCGCAGCCGCCCCCGCCCCCAGGCGACGTGCGCAGCACGGCGCAAAACCTCCCCCGAACGGTAAAAGGCCCACCGGTATGGCGGGCCTTTCGGGTTCACAGGCGACGCCGCCCCTATTTCAGCAGGTTCGGCACGATGGTCACCACGCTCGGCACCAGCGCCAGTAGCGTCAGTCCCACGACCTGAATCCCGATGAAGGGCATCACACCACGGTAGATCTGGCCGGTGGTAATCGACTTGGGTGCCACGCCGCGCAGATAGAACAATGCAAAGCCGAAGGGCGGCGTCAGGAACGACGTCTGCAGGTTCACCGCGATCATGATCGTCACCCACTTCGGATCGAAGGTGCCACCGTAGATCACCGGCCCCACGATCGGGATCACGATGTAGATGATTTCGAGGAAGTCGAGCACGAAGCCCAGCACGAACAGCACCAGCATCACGATCAGGAACACCGTCCACTCGTTGTCGAACGACCGCAGGAACTGCTGGATGTAATGCTCTCCGCCAAACGAGATCAGCACGAGGTTCAGAAGCTGCGACCCGATCAGGATGGTGAACACCATCGACGTGACCTTGGCCGTCTCGCGCACGACCGGTGACAGCACACCGCCCAGGAACAGCGTCCAGCAGCACCAGACAAGCCCGAACATCGCGAACAGGAACGCGCCGAACGCGACGAGGAACGCGATGTAGTTCTCGAAGGCGATGTCGTCCTGCCCCAGCCGCATGTCGAAGTTGGTGCCGATGATCAGCATGATCGCGATGGCCGCCGTGGTCCACAGCACCATGCGGCCCGAACGGCCCTGATCCTGCAGCTTGCGGAAGGTCGCCAGCATGATCGCACCGCCCGCCCCCAGCGCCGCGGCGGGCGTCGGGTTGGTGATCCCGCCCAGGATCGACCCCAGCACCGCCACGATCAGCACCAGCGGCGGGAACACGACACGCAGGATTTCATTGGCGAACATCCGGCGCGTCGCATGTTTCATGCCGTAGTAGAGCAAGGCCAGCGGGATCGCGAGCAGGACAAGCGTGGTCCCCGGCGAGGTCAGCGGCCCGATCAGCAGCAGATCGACCAGAAGCACGCCCAGCACACCCACTGCGCCCACGATCAGCGGCTTGGGATCGGCGGAGGGTGCCACACCGCGCCCGATCATCAGCGCCAGCCCGGCCAGCAGCGCCGTCAGCGCAAGCCCGGTGCCCAGCGAAGGTGCCGCGGCGATCTTGGCGGTCACGGCCTCCGCCCGTTCCTCGACGGACAGGGCGCGCGCCTCGGTCACGCCGCCGGCCTCGTCGATCGCAGCCTGCTCGGCCAGTGCCTGATCCCAGGCGTCCTGCCCGTGCAGGTCGATCATGGAGGCCGCGCACTCCGGGCTGACGTTGGTGCGTAGCGATGCGGTCTGCCCGGCATCGGTAAAGCTGTCGACGATCACCGACTGGCTGCCCACGACGTTGGCCTGCCCCATGCCGATGAAAAGCGCGATGGCTGCGACCGGGGCGGCCAGGAACCAGAACAGCGCGTCGTTGCGGGTGATCACCTCGCGCCCCGATGCGGCGCCGAGTTCCACCGCCGGTGCCTTCGACGGGTTCAGCAGTGCAAAGCCGAACGCGTAGGCGGCATAAAGGAACGCCAGCAGGATACCGGGCAGCAGGGCCGCCTGAAACAGCGTGCCCACGGATACGACCGCCGGTTCGCCCAGCAGCGTCAACGCGTCCGAACAGCCCGCCAGTTGCGCGCGGTCTTCCTGTGCTGCCGAATAAAGGTCACCGGCCAGGGTGCCCAGCAGCACGATCACGATGGAGGGCGGGATGATCTGCCCAAGCGTGCCGGACGCCGCGATCACGCCGGTGGACAGTTCGGGGGAATAGCCGTTCTTGAGCATCGTCGGCAGCGCCAGCAGACCCATCGTCACGACGGTCGCACCCACGATGCCCGTAGAGGCGGCGAGGAACGCGCCCACGATCACGATGGATACCGCCAGACCGCCGGGCAGCGGGCCGAAGACCTTGGCCATCGTGGTCAGCAACTCGTCGGCGATGCGCGAACGTTCCAGCACGATGCCCATCATCACGAACATCAGCACCGCCAGCAGCGTCTCGATCGACTGGCCTGCCAGCACCCTTTCGTTGATGCGGTTGACGAGGAAGCCGATGTTGCGGTCCAGTGCCTGCTCCCAGCCCTGCGGGAACAATGCCGTGGCATAGCGCGGCAAATCCGGGTTTCGGAATAGCGATATCGCCTCCGGCGGGGTGCCGGACGCCACCACCGCGCGGTATTCCGCGGTGCTGGTGTCCACCGCCATGTGGATCAGCAGACCGCTGGAATCAAGCGCCGCGATGATCGCAAAGGAAATGACCGCCGCTCCGCCGATGGCAAAGGCCACCGGAAAGCCCGATAGGATGCCCGCGAACAACGTGAGGAACACGATGATCAGGCCGATTTCTACGCCATCAAGACCAAAGAGCATGGGGTGTCCGTCCTAAATTCAGTGGATGTCAGCGGCGAGTTCGGCGGTCGGGTCGCCAAGGCTGTCTTTGTCGAGGTATTTTCCCTCGCTCTCCGGGCCTTCCTTCCACTCCAGATAGGAGCGGTAGAAGAACGCGACCGCCTGCAGCATGACCATCAGGGTGAAGGTCACCAACAGGATCTTGAAGAGGAAATAGGCGTTGAAGCCGCTGGGCGAAAACCCGATGGTTTCCACGTTCCAGCGCAGCGCGCGCGCCTTGTTGAGCAGGCGGTCCAGCGTATCGGAGGCCGAGGGGTTCGGCACGACCAGCACCCGCCACAGGAAGAACCAGCCATATAGCCAGGTCAGGAACGCCGCAGGCAGCATGAAGACAAGGCTGCCGAACATATCGATCACCCGTTTGGTGCGGTAGCTGACTGCGGAATAGACCAGATCGACCCGCACGTGGCTGCCCTGAACGAAGGTATAGGTCGCGCAGAGGCAAACGATCATCGCGTTGTAGAGCTTGAGTTCTTCCGACCACCAGCTGACGTCGTAGGAAAACGCCATCCCGAAGCCGAGACTGATTTCGGAGACCGCAAAGACCCGCTGCATGAAGATGATCACGATCTGCTGCAGCACCATGAGCAGACCCGCCCAGGCAAAGAACCGTCCGACCGAGTTGGCGAAGGTCTCCAGCACCCGCACGCAGCCCCACATGAACCGGTTGCTGACGAAACCGATGATCGTGCAGACGAGGAAGACGAAGAACACCGCAAAGAACAGCTCTGCCGACGCGCCGTAATAGATGAACCGCATCAGCGATTGCTTGACCTCTAGGTCTTCCATGTTGGCGTTCGTGTAGGGCACCCAGGCCAGCCATTCGGACGGGTGGGTCAATGCGTAGATCAGGTTATAGGGTGCTTCGAGAAGGTTGCCGGACAGATACTGCCAGGTTCCCTGCGATTGAAACTTGTCAAGGCAACTGACCGTTTCCTCGGTCGCGGCGCTGAAAAAGCCCGTGCAGGCAATGTCGTCTTCCATAAAGCCCCCCGATTGGTTGCGCGGGGTCCGTTGTATCCGGCCCGCTCCGCGCGAAATCTGTGTGTCGGGCCCCGCATCCGGCAGATGCGGGGCCCGACTTTTGCCGTCAGGTCAAACCCGTACGGGGTCAGCCCATGACGCGGTCACGCTGGGCGCGATACGCACCTTCGGACTTCTGGATCCAGCCAGAGGATGCAGCCATGGATTCGTTGTAGGACGCGCGCAGACGGTCATAGATGTCGTCGCCCGCATACTGGTCGAGGGTCTCGCTCGCGGCGGCACCCATGGCGTCCCAGACGCTTTCGGGGAATTCCAGAACCTTAACACCACCGGCCTGCAGACGCTGCAGCGCCGCACCGTTGTTGTTCATGAACTGCGCCAGGTTCCACTGGTGCGCCTCGCCGGATGCGATCTCGATGATCTTCTGGTGCGTCGGCGACAGCGATTCCCAAACGTCGAGGTTCGTGGCCAGCGACAGGGCTGCACCCGGCTCGTGCATACCGGCGGTGTAGTAGAACTTGGTGATCTCCTGGAAGCCGGCCTTTTCGTCAGCCCATGGGCCAATCCACTCGGTTCCGTCGATGGCGCCGGATGCCAGCGCCTGATACACCTCGGCGCCGGGCAAGTTCTGCACGGATGCGCCCATCTTGCCCAGTGCTTCGCCGCCCAGACCGGGCATACGGAACTTGAGACCCTGGAAGTCCTCGGGGCCCGCGATCTCCTTGGAGAACCAGCCACCGGCCTGTGGACCGGTGTTGCCGGCCAGGAACGACTTCAGACCGAAGATCTGGCCCAGCTCGTCGTGGAACGCCTGACCTTCGCCCTGGTAGTACCAGTTGGAGATTTCCTGCGGCGTCATGCCGAACGGCACGGAGGTAAAGAACGCATAGCCCGGATGCTGACCGACGAAGTAATAGTCGGCACCGTGGTACATATCGGCCTGACCGGACGTGACCGCGTCGAAGACCTCGAACGCGCCGACAAGCTCGCCTGCGGCTTTCAGGTCGACGGTCAGCGCACCGTCGGTCATCGCGGTGATTGTGTCGGCGGCACGCTGTGCGGCGTCATGCACACCGGCAAGGCCGCGGCCCCATGTGGTCACAAGCGTCAGCGTCCGGTTGCCCTGCGCATAGGCCGGCGCGGCCAGTGCCGTTGCAGCGGCAGCAGAGCCGCCAAGCGCGGAATTTCTCAGAAAAGAACGACGATCCATTTGGTTTCCTCCCATTATGTCACCTCTCCGGCGGGCGGACCCACACGGTAAGGCTGATCAATTCGTAGGCGGATGCTAGCCAATGCCGGTTCGGATCGGAATACGTAGTTCTGCGTAGTTTCGCCGTTTCCACCACATTTTCGGAGAGGATCGCGCCGGTGATGGCGCTAACGGACACGCGGATGCAGGCATTTGTGACGCCACGGCACGAATCGGCGTGGCGAAAGCGGCGATTCCCCGCTAACGATTCGTGGCATGGAAAAACCCGCTTTCCGCCTGCCCGGGCTATTCGCCATATCCTATGGCCAGAAGGTGTTTCTGCTGGCCACCGTTCCGCTGATCCTTGCGGTGACGCTGATCGCCCTCGTGGTATCGCGCGAATCGCGCCAGCTGGCCGAACGCGAGATTGCGGCGCTTGAGACCCAGCTAATCGACGCCAAGCGCGAAGAATTGCGCAACTACCTGTCCATCGCGCGCACCGCATTCATCAACACCTACGGGCGTGCGGCACCCGACGATGACGCGGCCAAACTCGCCGTGACCCGCGAACTGGCGGCGATGCTTTACGGGCAGGACGGCTATTTCTTCGTTTATGACTACGACGGGACAAATCTGGTGGCCCCCCGCCAGACGAACCTAATCGGGCGCAACTGGTCGGGTCTCGAAGACCGCAACGGCGTGCCGATCACCGACCGAATTATCGAAATCGCGCGCTCGGGCGGCGGCTATCACAGTTTCGACTGGCCCAAACCATCCACCGACGAGGTCGCACGGATGATCGTCTATGTGAACGGCTTGCAGGACTGGCGATGGGCCATCGGCACCGGCATCTTTATCGACGACGTGCTCGACACCGTGGCCACCGCCCGCGCGGACGTGGAGGACCGGATCAACCGCACGTCGTTCTACATCGCCATGATCGCCAGCATCGCGGTGATCGGCGTCTTTGTCTCTGGTCTGCTGCTGAACCTGCGCGAACGCAGGCTTGCCGATACCAAGCTCAAGGCGCTGACCCAGCGCATCATCGACACGCAGGAGGAAGAGCGCGGCCGCGTGGCGCGCGAGTTGCACGACGGGATTTCGCAGATGCTGGTCGGCGTGCGCTATGCGCTGGAACTGACCCGGCGGCGGCTGGGCAAGGACGACGACCGCGCCGACGAAAGCCTTGGCAAGGGCATCGACGGTCTGGGCGGCGCCATTCAGGAGGTCCGCCGGATCAGCCGCGACCTGCGCCCCGGTGTGCTCGACGATCTGGGGCTTGGCCCTGCCCTGCAGGCACTGACGGATGATTTCGAACAGCGCACCGGCATCACCACCGCCTTCGAGACGGTCGTTTTCCGCAACCGGCTGGACGAGGAGGCCCGGATTTCGCTTTACCGGATCGCGCAGGAGGCGCTGACCAACGTCGCGCGTCATGCCGGGGCCACGCATGTGTCCGTCACGCTCAAAGGCAATCGCAAGGGCGCGGTGCTGCGGATCACCGACGACGGAACCGGGATCGCACCGGGCCGCGACCGCGCCGGGCTGGGCCTGCGCAACATGCAGGAACGTGTCGAACTGCTGGGCGGAACGCTGCGGATCGACACCAGCCGCCGCGGGACCACGATCGAGGCCATGGTGCCGCTGACCCATATGCTGCGCGCGCAGGACCAGCAAAAGGAGTTCGCAACATGATCCGCGTGGTCATCGTCGACGACCACCCGATGGTGGCCGAAGGCATCCAGTCGATCCTCGAAAGCTATGACGACATCGCCGTCGTGGGGCTTTTGTCCAACGGTCAGGCCGCCGTCGATCAGGTTTTGGCTCTGGCCCCGGACGTGATCCTGATGGATCTGAATATGCCAGGTATTTCAGGACTTTCCGCGACGGAGATGATCCTCGAAATTCGCCCCGAGACCCGCATTCTGGTGCTGTCGATGCACGACAGTCCGGAATATATTTCCACCGCCCTGTCGCATGGCGCCAAGGGTTACGTGCTCAAGGACGTCCCAACAGAGGAAATCCACACGGCGATCACCGCCGTCATGGCCGGAGGGGAATATCTATGCACAGGTGCCGCGACATCGCTGAAACCCACAATCGCGGACGGACGCGAACCGCTGACCGGGCGCGAACAGACCGTGCTGCTGGAACTGGCGCAGGGCAAATCGAACAAGGCCGTGGCCGCACACCTGAATATTTCGGTGCGCACCGTGGAAACGCACCGCAACAACATCCGGCGCAAGCTGGGGATCAGCTCGACCGCCGGGCTGACGCGTTATGCGCTGGAACACGGTGTTTTGCAGGGCCCCGGTTTCTGATAGGATCTGTTGACCTGTCAGGAGGTGCCGCATGAGCCGCCTTGGACGCAACGCCGTCATCGTCCCGCCGCTGCCCTTGGGTGCAGACGCGGACCGCCTGCCGGACCGGCGCATGCTCTGGCGGGCGCAAGGCAGCGACCTGCACCGCTATGGCGCGCTGATGCTGCCGACCCGCGCCCGGTTCGAGGATTTCGCCCATCGCGACACAGTGCCCGGTGCCATCGGTGTGCGCGAGGTCAAGTTCATGATAACCGGCATCGGCAGCGGCCAGCCGATCCTTTATCTGATGAACATGGCTGCGGCGCAGCTGCACTATGACTTTGTGCGTCTGGGGCTGGGGCAGCGCATGCCGGTGCAGGAGTTCAATCGCCTGACCTATTTCGCCGAGGATCGCAGCTTTCTGGCAGGCTCGATCATCGCCCACGACAGCTATACCGACGCGGCGGGCGAAACCGGCATCTACACGATGGAGTTCTGGCCGTCCGATATCGTGCGTTTCCCGCAGGTGCGGATGGCGTACAGGGCGGTCAACGACGCCCTGCCCTTCGCGCGCGGGCGCATCGCCTATCATCCGACCGGCGACGGGCAGCGCGATCTGCTGGAGCGCGAGACGGCGCAGTTCGCCGCGGCGGGCATCCGCACGATCCAGACCGACGACCTGTTTGCCGGCGTGGCCTACAGCCCGCTGAACCTTGGCGTCACCTACGGGCGGCTCGACGTGTTCGACGGGCAAAGCGGCCGGCCCCCCGGCCCCACCGACATCGCGATCTTCCAGCGGTTGCCCAACGATCTGGCCCGCGTGGCCGGGGTGATCACGGAAATGCCGCAAACCCCGCTGAGTCACGTCAACCTGCGCGCGCAACAGAACGACATACCCAACGCCTATCTGGCGGATGCGGCGGAGGACCCGCGCATCGCACCGCTGCTGGGCGAGATCGTGCGGCTGGACGTGACGGCGGATGGGCTGACGGTCGCACCGGCGACGCGCGCGCAGATGGAGGCGCATTTCGCCACCCTGCGCCCGGCGGCGGGCCCCGCCCCGACCCGCGATCTGTCCGTAACCTGCATCGCGCCCCTGTCCGACATCGGTTTCGCCGATCACGTGGCATTCGGGGCCAAGGCCGCCAATGTCGCCGAACTGCGCCGGGTGCTGGAACCGCACCGGGTACCCGACGGCTTTGCCGTGCCCTACAGTTTCTACGACCGGTTCATGACCGAGACCGGGCTTTACGACGCGATCCGCACCATCATCGGCGATTTCGACTTTGTGGAGGTAGACGACATCCGGCGCGACCGGCTGAAGCATATCCGCCGCCTGATCAAGGACGCGCCCTTGCCCACAGACATCCATGACGCGCTGAGCGTGCTGCAGGCCAGCTTCCCGCCCGGCATCACGCCGCGCTGCCGGTCGTCAGCCAATGCCGAGGATCTGGCCACGTTTTCGGGCGCCGGGCTTTACGACAGCTATACCCACAAGGCCGACGAGGGGCATATCGGCAAGTCGATCAAGCAGGTCTGGGCGAGCCTGTGGACCTTCCGCGCGTTCGAGGAGCGCGAATGGCACCGGATCGACCATTTCGCCTGTGCCATGGGCGTGCTGGTGCATCCCAACTTCAAGGACGAGTTGGTCAACGGCGTCGCGGTCACGCAGAACATCTATTTCCCGAACTTCCCCGGATTCTATGTCAACGCGCAGGTCGGCGAAGACATGGTCACCAACCCCGAAGGCGACACGATAGCCGAGGAGGTCCTGATCATGCAGAACGCGGGGCTTGAGACGTTGCAGGACTATGTCACGCTGCGCATCCGCGAAAGCAATCTGGTGCCCGATGGCGGGGCGGTCCTGTCGCTGTCGCAAACCAACGTGTTGATCGCGCAGATGACCGCGATCCAGGCCCATTTCGCGCGCGCCTACGACCGCGTGGCGGACAAGACATTCGCGATGGAGATCGAATTCAAGGTGGATCGCGATGGTGTGCTGATCGTCAAACAGGCCCGCCCCTGGACGGCGTAACGCGGTTTGACCCGGCGGAGCGGCTGCGCCGCACGACATTTTTGGTAATTTGGCCCGTGCCGGGCCAAGCGGGGATTTTGCATCCCCACACCCCTGCAAGGTATTTCCGACCAAAAGAAGAGTGGCGCGCAGGGATGTGTTTTGCATCCCGCCGCCCCCCGCCCTACATCTGCGGCAGTGCAATGAAAGCGAGACGGCAGATGACACAGGACTATACACCCCCGAAAGTCTGGACATGGGATGCGGAAAGCGGCGGCAAGTTCGCCAGCATCAACCGCCCCATCGCGGGTCCCACCCATGACAAGGAGCTGCCGGTGGGCAAGCATCCGTTGCAGCTTTATTCGCTGGCGACACCCAACGGTGTGAAGGTTACGGTGATGCTGGAGGAATTGCTGGCTGCGGGCCACGCGGGGGCGGAATACGATGCCTGGCTGATCGACATTGGCGAAGGTGATCAGTTCGGATCGGGTTTCGTCGACGTGAATCCCAATTCCAAGATCCCGGCGCTGATGGACCGGTCCGGCGACGCGCCCGTGCGCGTGTTCGAAAGCGGCGCGATCCTGCTGTATCTGGCGGAAAAATTCGGTGCATTCCTATCCACCGAACCGGCGAAACGCACCGAAGCGCTGAACTGGCTGTTCTGGCTGCAGGGCTCCGCGCCCTATCTGGGTGGCGGGTTCGGGCATTTCTATGCCTATGCGCCGGAGAAATTCGAATACCCGATCAACCGCTTCGCGATGGAGGCCAAGCGACAGCTCGACGTTTTGGACCGGCGGTTGGGTGAAAGCGCCTACCTGGGTGGCGAGGATTACAGCATCGCGGACATGGCGACCTTCCCCTGGTATGGCGCGTTGGTGAAGGGGTTGGTCTATGACGCGGCCGAATTCCTTGACGTGGCGAGCTACGCCCACGTGAACCGCTGGGCCGATGCTATCGCCGAACGCCCCGCCGTCAAGCGCGGCAAGATGGTGAACCGCACGTGGGGCGACCCGGAAGGGCAGCTGCACGAACGCCATGACGCAGGCGATTTCGACACGAAAACCCAGGACAAACTAGCGCAGGATTGAGCCGTCGCGCGGCAGGCGCAGATCGCCCTGCCCGCCGCGCAGCTTGACAGAATGACGCACCTGCCTCAGTCTCTGGCCGTCCAGCACCGGTGGCGTGCGGACATTCTGACAGAGGCAACGCAAAGGGGCATTTGTGCGGACAGGTAAGGTGCGGGTCGAATGGGCCACGCTTGGGTTGATCGCCGCGGCCTATGCGCTGTGGTTTCTGGCGGGGCTTGCCTACACGACCGCCCTGTGGCCGCTGGGCATGTTGACCCTGCCTGTGCTGGCGGCCTTTCATACATCCTTGCAGCACGAAACCATCCACGGCCACCCGACGCAGCGGCCCTGGCTGAACGAGGCGCTGGTCAGCCTGCCACTTGCCGCCGTCTTTCCCTATCGCCGCTACCGCGACCTGCACCTGCGGCATCACCGCGACGAACATCTGACCGATCCCTACGAGGACCCCGAAAGCTATTTCTGGCCCGAAGATGCGGTCAACGGGATGAGCGATTTCGCCCGGCATGTCTTTGCGCTCAACAACACCTTCGTGGGGCGGCTGATCATCGGACCGGTGCTGACGATCATCGGGTTCGGGCGCACCGAGTGGGCGCTGCTGCGCGCGGGCGCGCCGGGTGTCCGGCTGGCCTGGGCGCTGCACGCCCTGGGACTCGTGGCGCTCGTCTGGATCGTCACGCAGGTCTTCGCCATGCCGCTCTGGGTCTATGCGCTGTGCGTCGTCTATCCCGCATTGTCGCTGACGGCGATGCGCTCCTACGCCGAACATCAGGCCGCCGAGAACGTCGGTGCAAGGTCAGCCGTCGTCGAAACACATCCCGTACTCGCCCTGCTCTACCTCAACAACAACCTGCATATCGTGCATCACGCCAGCCCCGCGACGCCGTGGTATGCGATCCCCGCGCTTTACCGCGAACGCCGTGCGCAATACCTCGCGGCCAATGAAAACACGCTGTTTCTGGGCTATGGCGACATCGCGCGGCGCTTCGCGTTTTCCGTCAAGCAGCCCGTGGATCACCCGCATTTGCACCGCGCGCAGGCCGGCGTGCGGGCTCGGGAAAACGCCTGAGACAACGCCAGAAATAAAGTTGCGAAAAATGTCCCGCAGACGACATTTTCTCCACCGGCCCCGGTTGACCCTGCAAATCGGGGTGGCTAGTGTCGCGCCACACGAAAGGGCCTTACGATGAAAACTGTCGTCGTCATTCTAGGAATACAGCGCATGGGCCGGTAACGGTAAAGCCATAACAGCTTCCCATGCGCCCCCGACAAAATCGGGGGCTTTTTTGTGAGACATCGAAACACGTGACGCGAAGGACGCGAGTGATATGACAAAACCCATGACGGGCGCGAGAATGGTGGTGCAGGCTCTGACGGATCAGGGCGTGGACGTCGTCTTTGGCTACCCCGGTGGTGCGGTCCTTCCGATCTATGACGAGATTTTCCAGCAGAACCACATCCAGCACATCCTGTGCCGTCATGAACAGGGTGCGGTGCATGCGGCCGAGGGCTATGCCCGCTCCACCGGCAAGGTGGGCGTGGCGCTTGTGACCTCCGGCCCCGGTGCGACCAACGCGGTGACGGGCCTGACCGATGCGCTGATGGACAGCATTCCGATCATCGTACTGACCGGTCAGGTGCCGACCTTCATGATCGGGTCCGACGCCTTTCAGGAAGCCGATACCGTCGGCATCACCCGGCCCTGCACGAAACACAACTGGCTGGTGAAAGAGACCGATCAGCTGGCGCAGACCCTGCACGAGGCGTTCCATGTCGCCCGCTCTGGCCGCCCCGGCCCGGTGCTGATCGACATTCCCAAGGACGTGCAGTTCGCGACCGGCAAATACATCCAGCGCAAAGAGATGCAGACGCATTACGCCCCACAGGTGAAGGGCGATCTGGAGGCGATCAAGGAACTGGCGAAAGCGATGGAAACCGCCAAGCGGCCCGTCGTCTATACCGGCGGCGGGGTCATCAACTCCGGCGATGCAGCCACGCAGCTGCTGCGCGAGCTGGTCGAGGCGACAGGCTTTCCCATCACCTCCACCCTGATGGGGCTGGGCTGTTATCCAGCCTCGGGCGACAAATGGCTGGGCATGCTGGGGATGCACGGCACCTACGAGGCCAATATGGCGATGCACGGCTGCGACCTGATGATCAACATCGGCGCGCGTTTCGACGACCGGATCACCGGCCGGATCGAGGATTTCAGTCCGAAGTCGAAGAAGGCGCATATCGACATCGACCCGTCGTCGATCAACAAGGTGATCCATGTCGACATTCCGATCATCGGCGACGTGGCGCATGTGCTGGAGGATCTGCTGAAGGTCTGGAAATCCAACGGCCGCAAGACCAATCGCGAGGGGTTGGCCAAATGGCACGCCCAGATCGACGAATGGCGCAAGGTCGACTGCCTGAAATTCGAGCAAACCGGCAGCATCATCAAGCCACAGCACGCCATCGCCCGGCTGGAGGCGCTGACCAAGGACCGCGACCGCTATATCTGCACCGAAGTGGGCCAGCACCAGATGTGGGCGGCGCAGTATCTGGGGTTCGAGGCGCCGAACCGCTGGATGACCTCCGGCGGGCTGGGCACGATGGGCTACGGCTTTCCCGCCTCCATCGGCGTGCAGCGCGCGCACCCGGACAGTCTGGTGATCAACGTCGCGGGAGAAGCATCCTGGCTGATGAACATGCAGGAGATGGGCACGGCGATGCAGTATCGCCTGCCGGTCAAGCAGTTCATCCTGAACAACGAGCGGCTGGGCATGGTGCGCCAGTGGCAGGAGTTGCTGCACGGCGAACGCTATAGCCAAAGCTGGTCGGAGGCGCTGCCCGATTTCGTGAAACTGGCCGAGGCCTTCGGTGCCAAAGGGATCAAGGTCGACGATGTCGCCGATCTGGACGATGCGATCATGGAAATGATCGACCACGACGGGCCGGTGGTTTTCGACTGTCTGGTGGAAAAGCACGAAAACTGCTTCCCGATGATCCCGTCGGGCAAACCGCACAACGAAATGCTGCTGGGCGATGCCTCGACCCAGGGCGCGATTTCCGGCGCAGGGGAGGCTTTGGTATGACCCGACTGACCCGCATTTCCGGTGCACGTGCTGTGCACGCCCGGTGCACGCTTTTCACACACGTAATTTCCGCCAATAAAGGGGCGCTTCCATGTCTCCGCTAAAACTGAAAAAAGGCGCGTCGAGCCACTCCGCCTATGACCTCAAGAACGCCTATGGCGACCGTGTCGAACAGCATACGCTGGCGGTGATCGTCGAAAACGAACCGGGTGTGCTTGCCCGCGTCATCGGCCTGTTTTCCGGGCGCGGCTACAATATCGAAAGCCTGACCGTCGCCGAGATCGACCACACAGGCCACCGGTCGCGGATCACCATCGTGACCTCCGGAACGCCGCAGATCATCACCCAGATCAAGTCGCAGCTTGGTCGAATCGTGACGGTGCACAAGGTCAACGACCTGACCGTCGAAGGCCCGTCGGTGGAACGGGAACTGGCGCTGTTCAAGGTCGCCGGAAAGGGCGACAGCCGGATCGAGGCGATCAGGCTGGCCGATATTTTCCGGGCCAACGTCGTCGACAGCACCTTGGAATCGTTCGTTTTCGAGATCACCGGCACACCGGAGAAGATCGACGCCTTCGCCGATCTCATGCGCCCTTTGGGATTGCAGGAAGTGGCGCGCACGGGTGTCGCCGCTCTGTCGCGTGGGGCGGACGCGACGATCTAAAGAATTGAATTAAAAAAAGGCCCGTGACACATGATGCCGCGGGCCTTTTTGTCCTGATCGAGCGTGCCGATCAGTTGTCGTCGTTGTCGATATTGAGATCCTGCGCGCTGGTCGCATCGCTCTCGCTGCGTGCGATATTGCTAGCCTCTTGCGCGTCGAGCACCTGATTGCCGTCGGTGTCCAGCACCGCGAATTCGGACAGACCCAGATCAGGGTACTGCGCCTGCGCCTGCGCAAAGGTCAGACCGGCGCTCGCCGGAGCGGCGGGTGTCGGCGTGATGCCGTCGCATGCCGCGAGGGTGACGACGGCGATACCGCCCAGGGCTGCAGTTTTCAAAGTGGTGTACATATTACTTCCTTTCGTCTTGTTGTCGGCACAACCCCGCATCGGCGCGGATCGTTCCATCACACAAACGTGCGGCCCCCCGCGCCCGATTGGGGCAAGCGCGAAGGGCCGCACAGGCCGAACGGGAAGGATAGCCCTCCGTCAGCCGTTCGCGGCAGGCAGGATACCCGCAGCGATCCCAACCGTGATTTCATCCTCATCCAGCAGCCCGTCACCAGAGGTGTCGAGCACGCCGAAAGTCTCTTCCGTCATGTCAGGCATGGCCGCCTGCACTTCGGGAAAGCTGTACATCCCGTCCCCGTTCACATCGATCACGGGATCCACGGCCTGCGCGAACGCCGGGGCGGTCAGCGACAGGGTGAGGACGGTCGTTGCAGCAAGGGATGTCTTCAGGGTCATTTTCAGTCTCCATGTGGAAATGCGAAGGCATCAGCGCCTTCTGAATAAAACCTCTGCCCTGTTTGCGTCCTTCGCCAGCATCACGGTTTAAGCCGCCCGAAAACGGCGCAGCGCCGCGCGTTCCGGGCCGGGTCATGGGCGGGCGATGGCTGACCGCGAAGGCCCGCGCCCCTGTCAGCGGACAACCGCGTCGCGCAAGGCGGTAATCTGGCAGGAAACAGCCTTGGTCCCGTGTCGCTCCGTGACAATCCGAAGTCGCGCCCATGGAACAAAGTCGCGACCCATTGGGCTATTTATTGAATTATCCAGACTGACCGAGGGAGATGCGCCATGCCCCGCGATTCGATCCAGACCGATCTGTCCGTCGTACGGCAACCGCTCGACCGGGCGCAGGGTTTGCCGAACGCGCATTACATCGACGAAGGTATTTTCGAAGAGGAAAAACACGCCGTCCTTTTTGCTAACTGGGCGGGTCTGGCCGCCGCCGCCGATGTGCCGGAGATCGGCGACGCAAAACCGATCGAATTTCTCGGCATTCCGCTGCTGCTGATCCGCGACCGCAGCGGCACTGTGCGCGTGTTCCAGAACATCTGCCGCCACCGTGGGATGATCCTGGTGTCCGAGCCGCGCAAGATCGAAGGCGCGATCCGCTGCCCATACCATTCCTGGTGCTATTCCACCGACGGCAAGCTCGTATCCACGCCGCATGTGGGCGGGCCGGGTCACAACACCCATGCGGCGATTGACCGCGACACGCTGGGGCTGACCGAAATCCGCAGCCACATCTGGTTCGGCGTCGTCTTCATCAACGTCGACGGCAAGGCCCCACCGTTCGAGGAGGCCCACGCCGACCTGCTTTCGCGCTGGTCCGAATTCGATCAACCACTCTATCACGGCGGCGACGACAGCCGGTTCGATCTGGCGGTGGCGACGAACTGGAAGCTCGCGGTCGAGAACTATTGTGAAAGCTATCACCTGCCGTGGATCCACCCCGGGCTGAACAGCTATTCCCGGCTGGAGGATCACTATCATATCGAACAGCCGGGCGCGTTTTCCGGGCAAGGCACCTATGTTTACCGGCAGTTGAAAGGCGACGAGGGACAGGTCTTTCCCGATTTCGCGGGTCTCTCCGCCAAATGGGACACAGGTGCCGAATATGTCGCGATCTATCCCAATGTCCTGCTGGGTGCGCAACGCGATCATTGCTTCGTGCTGATTCTGCAGCCCGATGCGCTGGACCGCACGACAGAGCACGTGCACCTGTTCTACGCCACCCCGGACACCGATCCGGCGATGCGCGCCAGAAATGCGACCCTGTGGAAAGGCGTGTTCGAAGAAGACATCTTTGTCGTTGAAGGTATGCAGAAGGGCCGTCGCGCGCCGCATTTCGACGGTGGCCGGTTCAGCCCGGCGATGGACGGGCCGACGCATCTGTTTCACGATTGGGTCGCGGCACAGGTCGAGGCGGGCCGGGCCATCGCCGCGGAATGAGCGCGCTGGACGCGCAGCTGCTTGCGGCCCATGCCGCCGATGACAGACGCGCGCTGGTGACACTCTATACGGAGGCCGCCGATCAGGCCGACAATCTGGATGCGGCGTGCTTCTATCTCACACACGCCTATGTCTTCGCGTTGGAAACGGCGCATCCTGATACGGTAACGCTCCTCGCGCGGCTACGCGCGCACGGGCGCGCCTGACGCCGCTTTCGCCTTGCCCCTGCCCCGCGCAAACGGCACTGTCCCGGCAATCCACGACAGACCTGAGGCATGACATGGCACCGCGCAAGATCATCATCGACACCGACCCCGGACAGGACGACGCGGTGGCGATCCTGCTCGCACTCGCCTCGCCCGAGGATGTCGACGTGTTGGGCATCACCGCAGTCGCGGGCAACGTGCCGCTGCCCCTGACGCAAAAAAACGCGCGCATCATTTGCGAATTGGCCGGCAAGACCGACGTGCCAGTGTTCGCGGGCTGCGACGCACCGCTGAAACGCAAACTGGTCACGGCCGAACACGTGCACGGCAAGACCGGGCTGGACGGCCCGCAGATGGCCGACCCGACGATGACCTTGCAAGACAAACATGCCGTCGATTTCATCGTCGACACCCTGCGCGCCGAACCGGCAGGCACCGTCACGCTCTGCCCGCTCGGGCCGCTGACGAATATCGCCACGGCGTTTCAGAAAGCGCCCGACATCGTGGAAAAGGTACAGGAGATCGTCCTGATGGGCGGCGGCTTCTTCGAGGGCGGCAACATCACCCCCGCCGCCGAATTCAACATCTACGTGGACCCGGAGGCCGCAAAGGCCGTTTTCGGCGCGGGCGTGCCGCTGGTCGTGATGCCATTGGACGTGACGCATAAAGCGCTGACGACAAAGCCGCGGGTCGATGCGTTTCGTGCCATGGGCACCAAGGTCGGCGATATGGTCGCCGCATGGACCGATTTCTTCGAACGCTTCGACAAGGAAAAATACGGCTCCGAAGGCGCGCCGCTGCACGACCCCTGCGTCATCGCATACCTGCTCCGGCCCGACCTCTTTTCCGGTCGTCACATCAACGTGGAGATCGAGACGCAGTCACAGCTGACGCTGGGCATGACCGTTGCCGACTGGTGGCGGGTCAGCGACCGCCCGGCCAATGCGCTCTTCATGGGCGATATCGACGCCGCTGGGTTCTTTGATCTGCTCGCAACGCGACTGGCCCGCCTGTGACCGCCGCGATCACATTGGCCGGGCCAGACCATGCGCCTGCCCTGCTGGGGCTGATGGCACGGTTTCACGACGAGCGCGGCATTGTGCTGAACGACGACCGCCGCGCCAAGGCCACGGCCCCCCTGCTGGCAGGCAGCCCGCTGGGCGCGGTCTGGCTGATCGGGCCGGTGCGTGCGCCGCTGGGCTATGTGCTGGTCACCTTCGGCTGGTCGGTGGCCGCTGGCGGCATGATCGGCTGGGTCGACGAGATCTACGTGCGCCCGTCGGTCCGCAGGCGCGGGATCGGCACAGAGGTGCTGCACGCCGTCGCCGTTTCGCTGGGCAAGTCCGACGTGAACGCGCTGCACGTCCGCGTGGATGAGGGTGACGACGCGGCTGCACGGTTCTGCGCGCGCGTCGGTTTTGCCGATGCGCCGCCCGCGCGCTGGATGACGGACACGCTGTAATATGCGCATCCCATTCGACAACAGTTTTGCCGCCTTGCCCGACGATATGTTCACACGGCTGCGCCCGTCATCGGTTGCCGATCCCTCGCTGATTGCGGTGAATGAAGAACTGGCCGAAACGCTGGGCATCTCGGGCGACCTGACCGGGCCGGAGGCGGTGACCGTCTTCGCAGGCAATGCCGTGCCGGAGGGTGCCGCACCACTGGCACAGCTTTACGCGGGGCACCAGTTCGGCAACTGGAACCCGCAACTGGGCGACGGGCGCGCGGTGCTGCTGGGCGAGGTCGTCGGCAAGGACGGCATCCGTCGCGATATACAGCTGAAAGGGTCCGGCCCTACGCCCTATTCACGCGGCGGCGACGGGCGCGCAGCGCTTGGCCCCGTGATGCGCGAATATCTGGTGTCGGAGGCGATGCACGCCCTTGGCCTGCCCACGACGCGGGCGCTGGCGGCGGTGCGCACAGGCGAAACCGTAATGCGCGAAACGCCCCTGCCCGGCGCGGTGCTGACGCGCGTGGCGCAAAGCCATATCCGTGTCGGCACCTTCCAGATCTATGCCGCGCGCGGCAACCTGCCCGCCCTGCGCGCGCTTTACGACCATACGGTCGCGCGCCACTACCCCGATGCCAAAGGCCCCGCCGATCTGCTCCGCGCGGTGCTGACACGGCAGGCCGATCTGGTCGCCCGCTGGGTGGGGCTGGGCTTCATCCACGGGGTGATGAACACCGACAACGTCAGCATCGCCGGCGAGACCATCGACTATGGCCCCTGCGCGTTCATGGATGTCTTCCATCCCGATACGGTGTTCAGCGCCATCGACCAATATGGCCGCTACGCATATTCGAACCAGCCCGGGATCGCGGTATGGAACATGGCGCAATTCGCGACCAGTCTGATCCCGCTGATGCCCGATCAGGACGCGGCCATCGAAGAGTTCACCGAAATCGTCAACGGCTTCTCAGCTATCTACGATACGTCCTATCGCCGCGTCTTCGCCGCCAAGCTTGGCATCGCAGATCCGACCCCTGACGACGACGCGCTGATCGCGGAGTTCCTTGCGATGATGCAGCGAGACGGGGCCGATTTCACCAACAGTTTCGCCGCGCTGTCGGGCGACGCCTTGCACGACCAGTTTCTAAGCCACCATGTGCTGGAAGCGTGGCAAGCCCGCTGGGACAAGCGCAAGACACCGAACGCTATCGAAATTATGGGTCGCGCCAACCCGAAGATCATTCCGCGCAACCACCGCGTGGAACAGGCGATACAGGCGGGCGTGGCAGGCGATGACGCCCCGTTTCACGCTTTGCTCGCCGCCGTCACCGCCCCCTATGCAGCCTTGACCGACGCTACGAGGAAATACGCCCGTCCGCCGGCTGACGATGAAAAGGTCACGCGGACGTTCTGCGGGACCTGACCGGACGGTTGATCAGGAAAATGCCCGCCGCGACCAGGACGAGCGCCACGATCAGCCACGGACCAACCACCTCGTCCAGCAGCAGCCACCCCAGAAACACGCTCAGCACCGGCGACAGAAAACTGAAAGAGGCGACACCGGACGCCGGGTAGATCGACAGCAGCCAGAGCCAGAAGATAAACCCCGCACTGACCACCACGACGATCTGAAACGCCAGCCCCGCCAGATGGATCGGTTGCAGATCACGCACCAGATCGCCCAGAAACAGCGACAGGACCAGCAGGAGAGGCGCAGAGACCGCAACCTGCCAGAACAGTTGCACCTCGGGTTTTACCTTCGACAGTTCCGTGCCCTTGACCACCAGCGCCGTCAAAGCCCAGCAGATCGCCGCCCCCAGCGCGAAGAAATCGCCCAGAAGGCTGCCGCCGCCCTGTGCACGGGTCAGGATCGCGACAGCGACACCGGTAAAGGCGCAACCCAGCCCTACGGTCTTGATCGTGGTCAGACGGTCACCGGGCAGAAAGAAATGCGCCATCAGCGCCAGCCACAAGGGCATAGAGTAGAAGATCACCGAAGATCGCGCGACGCTGGACAGATCGAGCGCCAGAAACAGAAAACTGAATTCCAGCGCGAAAACCCCGCCAAGAGCGATCCCCAGCCACATCACCCGTGGCGTCGTGCGTAGCGCGATCCCGCGCCAGCGCATCCAGCCATAGACACAGACCGCAGCCCCGAGCGAGCGCAACCCGGCAAAGAACACCGGCTGCAAGCCACCGTTGGTGACTTTGATGACGACCTGATTGAAAGCCAGCAAAAGCGCGAACCCCGTGAGCGCCACGGTGCCGAACAGGTCGATCTGGGATTTCTTTTCCATGGCGCCACCGGATGCGCAGCACCGAGAAGAGTCAAGCCGCCGCCTTGCGTATCACCTTGCCCGAAATACTCCCGCCGGAGGCATCCACCAGCTGCAAAAGGCGCGGCCCCCGAATGCGGACCGCGCCCTCTTTTCAAACGAAACCTGAAAAAGCGGGGTGCGGCCCGCAGGGCCGCTCCGCCGGATCAGGCTACTCCGTTACGCGCACGTCGACCATGCGGTCAGGCTCGCCGACGACAGCACCGTTCGGTCCTGTCCCGCGCTTGATGGCATCGACCACCCCCATGCCCGATGTCACTTCGCCGACGACGGTATATTGCCCATTCAGGAAGTAACCCGGTTCGAACATGATAAAGAACTGGCTGTTGGCGCTGTCGGGGTTCTGGCTGCGGGCCATGCCCACCACGCCGCGCTCGAAGGCGCGGTCAGAGAATTCCGCCGGGATATTGCCCAGATCGGACCCGCCTGTTCCGGCGCGGCTCAGGTCGCCACCGGCGACACCGTTCTGCACGTCGCCGGTCTGCGCCATGAAACCGTCGATCACGCGGTGAAAGACGACGCCGTCGTAGGATCCGGCCTCGGCGATGGCCGTGATCTGGGCCGCGTGCAGCGGGGCCACGTCCTCGAACAGGTCGATGACGATCGTGCCCTCGGCCTCTCCGGCCACGTCGATCTCAAGACCGGCTGCGAATGCAGGGCTGGCGACCAGCGCCAGAACGGATGCCAGCTTATACATCTGCTGCCACCTTCACGCTGATCATCCGGTCGGGGTTTGCGGGCGGCTCACCCTTGGCGATGTTGTCCACGTGTTCCATGCCCGACGTCACCATGCCGTAGACGGTATACTGACCGTTCAGGAAATCGTTGTCCTTGAAGTTGATGAAAAACTGGCTGTTGGCGGAATTCGGGTTCTGCGACCGTGCCGCACCCAGACTGCCACGGGCGTGCGGCACCTTGGAAAACTCGGCGGGCAGATCGGGCATGTCGGACCCGCCGGTGCCTGCGCGACCGGGGTTGTAGTTGTTTTCCATGTTGGCGTGTTCCACGTCGCCGGTCTGCGCCATGAAGCCGTCGATCACCCGGTGAAAGGCCACGTTGTCGTATTTGCCGGCACGAGCGAGGTCTTTCATCCGGGCCACGTGCTGCGGGGCCACGTCGGGCAAAAGCTCGATCACGACATCGCCGTCCTTCAGCGTCATGATGATGGTGTTCTCGGGGTCTTTGTACTCGGCCATGTGGCGCTCCTGTTGTCCGTTGTCCCGCTCCACATATTGCGCCGCGTCCCCTTTGCCAAGCGCGGGGCGGTTGACTGCAGCGGGGGCTTGCCGCAGGTAACGATGGAAACCTGCGACAGGAGCGTGACGATGACCGGCGACAAGACCTGGAAAACCCTCGACGACATGGACCTTGCTGGCAAGCGCGTGCTCGTGCGCGTCGATATCAATGTGCCGGTCGAGGATGGCCGCGTGACCGACACCACCCGGATCGAGCGGATCGCCGATACCGTCGACGACATCCGCGAAGCCGGTGGCAAGGTGATCCTGATGGCGCATTTCGGCCGTCCCAAGGGCAAGGTCGTCCCGGAAATGTCGCTGGAACACATCGCCCCCGCGGTGGCCGATGTGCTGGGCTATCCCGTCACTTTCGTGGACAGCGATTATGCCGGCGCGGTGGCCGAGATGGACGACGACGAGGTGCTGCTGCTGGAAAACCTGCGCTTCAACCCCGGCGAGGAAAAGAACGACGAGGCGTTTGCCAAGCGCCTCGCCTCGCTGGCCGACGTCTATGTCAACGATGCCTTCTCCGCCGCCCACCGCGCCCATGCCAGCACAGAGGCCATCGCCCACCTGCTGCCCGCCTGCGCGGGTCGCCTGATGGCCGAAGAACTGGCGGCACTTGAAAAGGCGCTCGGCACGCCTGACCGGCCGCTGGTGGCCGTCGTGGGCGGGGCGAAAGTGTCGACCAAGCTGGACCTGCTGGGCAATCTGGTCGGCAAGGTCGATCATCTGGTGATCGGGGGCGGTATGGCGAACACCTTTTTGGCCGCACAGGGCCATGACGTCGGCAAATCGCTGTGCGAACACGATCTGGCCGATACCGCGCGCGAAATCCTGAAAAAGGCTGACAAGGCCGGATGCGAGATCGTCCTGCCGCGCGATGTCGTCGTGGCGCGCGAGTTCAAGGCCGGTGCCGAGAACGAGGTCGTGGCCCCCGATGCCTGCCCCGCAGACATGATGATCCTGGATGCCGGACCCGACACCGTCACCTACATCAGCGAAGTTTTTGCCGGCGCGAAAACGCTGGTCTGGAACGGCCCATTGGGCGCCTTCGAAATCGCGCCCTTCGACCGGGCCACAAATGCCGCCGCCGGTGTGGCCGCGGCCCTGACCGACAGCGGCAAGCTGATTTCCGTCGCAGGCGGCGGCGATACGGTCGCGGCGCTCAATCAGGCCGGGGTCGCGGATAACTTCAGCTATATCTCCAGCGCGGGCGGAGCCTTTCTGGAATGGATGGAGGGCAAGGAATTGCCCGGTGTCGCGGCACTGCGCAACTGATTGCGCTACCGTTAGCGCGACCAGCATTGAGGGGACCGCGCGCCCGTGCTTAACGAGAGGTGAGGTTCAATCCGGCACAGGGACAGGCACATGACCAATCAGGCGCAACTGGATCAGGTCCGCAACGGCAAGGGCTTTATCGCCGCATTGGATCAGAGCGGCGGGTCGACCCCCAAGGCGCTGCGCCAGTACGGTATCGCCGAGGACGCCTATGCCAGTGACGACGAGATGTTCGCGCTGATGCATGCCATGCGCAGCCGGATCGTCACGTCACCTGCTTTTACCGGTGACAAGGTGGTCGGTGCGATCCTGTTCGAAATGACGATGGACCGCGAGATCGGCGGCAAACCGGCGGCGACCGCGCTTTGGGAAGATCATGGCGTCGTCCCGTTCCTGAAGGTCGACAAGGGGTTGCGCGACGCGCATGACGGCGTGCAACTGATGAAGCCCATCGACGGGCTGGACACCCTGCTGGCGCGGGCGGAGACGGCGGGCATGTTCGGCACCAAGATGCGCTCGGTCATCGGGGCGGCCAATCCTGACGGGATCAACGCCATCGTCGTGCAGCAATTCCAGATCGCGCAGCAGATCATCATGCACGGGCTGGTGCCGATCATCGAACCCGAGATTTCGATCGGCATCCCGGACAAAACACAGGCCGAAGACATGCTACTGGCGTCGCTGACGCAGGCCCTAGACGCCCTGCCCGACGACCAGCTCGTCATGCTGAAGCTGACATTGCCGGAGACGGCGAACCACTACAAACCTCTGGTCGACCACCCGCGTGTGCTGCGCGTGGTTGCCCTGTCGGGCGGCTACAGCCGGGACGAGGCGAACGCCCGTCTGGCGCAGAACGCAGGCGTGATCGCCAGCTTCAGCCGCGCGCTGACCGAAGGGCTTTCGGCGGACCAAAGCAATGCTGATTTCGACGCCACACTGGCCGCGACCATTGACAGTATCTATCGCGCATCCATCGCTGGCTGATAGACGGCCAGATCGAATCTGATATTGTGGCGTCACACCATTTGACGCGAGCGATTGATGCGAAACCACATTTTTGCGACGGCCAGCGTTGTCGCGCTGGCATCCTGTACTTCACCGCCTGCAACACAGTCCGGCCCGGCCCCGGACCTTACCCCTGTCGGCGAGGAAAATATCCGAACGGTCATGCCACCGCAGCCGACATTCGCGACCATTCCGAAGCTCGGCACGATGTCTTTGACCGCCGGGAATGAACAGATCGAACGGACCCTTGTGGATTTCTCTGTCGGCGCAATCGACCCGAGCGCATGGTTCGAAATCGTCGATGGTATTCCGACACTGTTCCTGCAGGGCTATGACCCCGAGGACGCGGACCTGACCGGCAATCGGCGGATCGAGATTATGGCGACCTTTCCCACCATCGGGCCAGGCGTGTCGGACACGGCGCGACTGCAGGCCATCGGCGACGGCGGGCGTGACGATCTGCGGGTCCTTGCGGAAACACGCGGCGATTTTCAGGTCTTCATCACCGGCGTCACTGAAACCGACAATCCCAACTTTCGCCGCATCACAGGCACCCTCACCGGGGAGATATGCGAACTGGAAGATCGTGAACCCACGCGATGCAGCACCGTCACCGGATCGTTCGACACGGCGGCGGGATTTGTGAACTGATCCTGAATTAAGGGATTCACAAAGCGAATCGGATGTGCGATTCTGCCGATCAGTCGCCCGTCAGAGGCGACGCGCGAGGCAGACATGACACGACGCAGCCGCCCGGCGATGGGCACGCTTTTGACATTTCTGGGCCTGTTGATGCTGGGCCTCTATTTCACCTTTGCCGCGGTGCAGGGTGACTATGGTGTCTTCAAGCGCGCCGATGTGAAGGCAGAGGCCCGCGCCCTGGAGCAGGAGCTTGCGGTTCTGCAGGCCGAGGTCACGCGGCTTGAGAATCTGACGCACCGGCTCTCCGACACCTACCTCGATCTTGACCTGCTGGATGAACAGGCCCGCGATGTGCTGGGCCTGATCCGTGCGGATGAAATCGTCATCCGCTGAAGGCCGCAAAGAAATCTTTCATACCAAGAATGGAACCCTGCCATGCGCCCGGCGCTTGTCTTTGCGTCACTTTGACTCTCGCCATCCACTCGGGCATGCTCTAGGAAATGGTTTAACGCTAAACTACTTTTGAACGCCCGGTCTGCACGACGGAGGAAACCAAATGCCGCCCAAGAAGGCTTCTGCCAAATCGAAGAACAAGGCCAACGTCTCGGCCGAGGAATTGCTGGGACACTATCGCGAAATGCTGCTGATCCGGCGGTTCGAGGAAAAGGCGGGCCAGCTTTACGGCATGGGTCTGATCGGCGGTTTCTGTCACCTTTATATCGGTCAGGAGGCGGTCGTCGTGGGGCTGGAAGCGGCGGCAGAGGAAGGCGACAAGCGCGTTACATCCTACCGCGACCACGGTCACATGCTGGCCTGTGGCATGGACCCAAAGGGGATCATGGCCGAACTGACCGGACGCGAGGGCGGCTTTTCCAAAGGGAAAGGCGGCTCCATGCATATGTTCTCGAAGGAAAAGCATTTCTACGGCGGCCACGGCATCGTCGCGGCACAGGTGCCGATCGGTGCGGGCCTCGCCTTTGCCGACAAATACAAGGGCAACGGTCGCGTGACCTTCGCCTATTTCGGTGACGGTGCAGCCAACCAGGGCCAGGTGTACGAGACCTACAACATGGCCGAACTCTGGGACCTGCCGGTCGTCTTCGTAATCGAGAACAACCAGTATGCGATGGGCACCTCGGTCAAGCGGTCGACCAAATCGCCATCACTGTGGGAACGCGGCGCGGCCTACGGCATCCCCGGGGAAGAGGTCGACGGCATGGACGTGCTGGCCGTCAAGGAAGCAGGCGAACGCGCGGTGGCGCACTGTCGTGCCGGCGAAGGGCCGTATATCCTCGAAGTGAAAACCTATCGCTACCGCGGGCACTCCATGTCGGACCCCGCGAAATACCGGACCCGCGAGGAAGTCCAGAAGATGAAAGACGAGCGTGACCCTATCGAACAGGTCCGCGACATGCTGCTGACCGGCAAGCACGCCTCCGAGGACGACCTCAAGGGCATCGACAAGGAGATCAAGGCCATCGTGAACGAGGCCGCCGAATTCTCCAAGGAAAGCCCGGAACCGGCACTCGAGGAGCTGTGGACCGATATTTACGCAAAAGAAGATCCGACGGAGGCTTGAGATATGGCTACTGAAATCCTGATGCCCGCCCTGTCGCCGACGATGGAGGAAGGCACGCTGGCCAAATGGCTCGTCAAAGAAGGCGACACCGTGTCGTCCGGCGACATCATGGCCGAAATCGAAACCGACAAGGCCACGATGGAGTTCGAGGCCGTGGACGAAGGCACCATCGGCAAGATCCTGATCGAAGAAGGCACCGAAGGTGTGAAGGTAAACACCGCCATCGCCATACTGCTGGAAGACGGCGAAAGCATGGACGATGCCGAGATCGACGACGGGAAGTCTCAACAGCCCGCCCCCGCCGGCAAGGAACAATCGTCGGAAACCGCACCTGCCGCCGGGATGTCGCACCCCTCCCCCGCGCAGCCCAAGGATACGTCACCCGACTGGCCCGAGGATACGGAGGTCAAGCAGACGACTGTGCGCGAAGCCCTGCGCGACGCCATGGCCGAAGAGATGCGCCGCGACGAGGATGTGTTCCTCATGGGCGAGGAAGTCGGCGAATACCAGGGGGCCTACAAGATTTCGCAAGGCCTGCTGGACGAGTTCGGCCCCAAACGCGTGGTCGACACGCCGATCACCGAACACGGGTTCACCGGCATCGCCGTCGGCGCGGCCTTCGGCGGCACGCGGCCCATCGTCGAGTTCATGACTTTCAACTTCGCCATGCAGGCGATCGACCAGATCATCAACTCCGCCGCCAAGACGCTCTATATGTCCGGCGGCCAGATGGGGGCGCCGATGGTGTTCCGTGGACCCAACGGTGCCGCCGCCCGTGTGGGTGCACAGCACAGCCAGGATTATGCCGCGTGGTATATGCAGATCCCCGGACTGAAGGTCGCGATGCCCTACTCCGCATCCGACGCAAAGGGCCTGATGAAGACCGCGATCCGCGACAACAACCCGGTGATCTTCCTCGAAAATGAAATCCTCTATGGCAAGTCCTTCGACGTGCCGGTGATGGATGATTTCACCATCCCCTTTGGCAAGGCCAAGATCGAACGGGCGGGTGACGACGTGACCATCGTGTCCTTCGGCATCGGGATGACATATGCGCTGGCCGCCGCTGAAAAGCTGGCAGAGGACGGTATCGACGCCGAGGTCATCAACCTGCGCACCCTGCGCCCGATGGACACCGAAACGATCCTCGAATCCGTGCGCAAGACCAATCGCTGCGTCACGGTCGAGGAAGGCTGGCCGCAGGGCAGCGTCGGCGGCTACATCAGCACCGTGATCATGCAGGAGGCGTTCGATTACCTCGACGCGCCGGTGATCAACTGCACCGGCAAGGACGTGCCGATGCCCTATGCCGCGAACCTCGAAAAACATGCGCTCGTCACCACGGACGAGGTGATCGAGGCCGTGAAAAAGGTGACTTACAAGTGATCCGGCTGGCGGGCATGATCGGGGCGATACTGACCGCCTCCGCGGCCGGTGCCACAACACCCGCCTGCCCACCTGCCGGATTGACCGTCGCCCGATCAGAGACCGCCATAACCGTCACGATCCTTCCCGATTGCCTCGGCGATCCCACCGATGTCGGCATCGTCCTGGGCGAAGCCGCACGCCACGCCATCGACGCGCTGCTGAAGGAAAATCCCGCCACCAGCTACGTCGCGGTCGAGGAAGTCGTCGTGGAATCCCTCGTATCCGAAATTCTGGAACCCAGCGTTCCCGCGCCCGCCAACTAACGGAGCAACCGATATGCCCACCGAAATCCTGATGCCCGCCCTGTCCCCCACGATGGAGGAAGGCACTCTCGCGAAATGGCACGTCAAGGAAGGCGATACCGTCTCCAGCGGCGACATCATGGCCGAGATCGAGACCGACAAGGCCACGATGGAGTTCGAGGCGGTGGACGAAGGCACCATCGGCAAAATTCTGGTCGAGGAAGGCAGCGAGGGCGTGAAGGTGAACACCCCTATCGCCGTGCTGCTGGAAGACGGCGAAAGCGCCGATGACATCGGCGAAGTTTCCACTGCCCCCAAGCAAGAGGCCAGCAGCAATGCCGCCCCCGCCGATGCCTCCGACAAGACCGAGCCGGAGAAGGGCTATGGCCGGGGCGAAACGGCTGCCAACGACAGTAAATCCGCCGCGCCCGCACCCAGGAAAGACGGCGAACGCATCTTCGCCTCCCCCCTCGCCCGGCGGATCGCCGCGGACAAGGGACTTGATCTGGCCGACATCAAGGGCTCCGGCCCGCACGGCCGGATCGTGAAAGCTGACGTCGAGAACGCGAAACCCGGCGCGAAGAAGGCCGAGGCGTCCGCACCAGCAGCAAAGGCTGACGCACCCGCCGGGGCCGCAATGGCCGCCGGTCCGTCGACCGAAACCGTCATCAAAACCTACGAAGGCCGCCCCTTCGAGGAGGTCAAGCTGGACGGCATGCGCAAGACCATCGCCGCCCGCCTGACCGAGGCCAAGCAATCGGTGCCGCATTTCTACCTGCGCCGTGACATCCAGCTCGACGCGCTGATGAAATTCCGCAGCCAGTTGAACAAGCAGCTGGAGCCGCGCGGCGTGAAACTGTCGGTCAACGATTTCATCATCAAGGCCTGCGCGCTGGCGCTGCAACAGGTGCCGGAGGCGAACGCCGTCTGGGCCGGCGACCGCACGTTGAAGTTCGAGAAATCCGACGTTGCGGTTGCCGTGGCGATCGAAGGCGGGCTGTTCACGCCCGTTCTGAAAGACGCAGAGATGAAATCCCTGTCGGCGCTGTCGGCAGAGATGAAGGACCTCGCCACCCGCGCCCGCGACCGCAAGCTCGCCCCGCATGAATATCAGGGTGGCAGCTTCGCCATTTCCAATCTGGGCATGTTCGGCATCGACAACTTCGATGCGATCATCAACCCGCCGCATGCCGCCATTCTCGCGGTCGGTGCCGGGGTGAAGAAACCCATCGTGGGGGCCGACGGTGAGTTGACCGTGGGCATGGTCATGTCCGTCACCCTGTCGGTCGACCACCGCGTGATCGACGGCGCGCTGGGGGCGAACCTGCTGCAGGCGATCAAGGACAACCTCGAAAGCCCGATGACCATGCTGGCCTGATGCTGCGGTGGGAGTTCCCGCCCGGTCTGATTAACTGTGTGCTGCCGACGGTGTTTCTGTTTCTGGCAGCGCTCACGGCGTTTTTCGGTTCGGCAAATATCCTGTCTAACAGCATCTTCGGCCTGCCGACCGTCTGGGTCGCGATCCCGCTCGTCTGTCTCGCCCTCTTCGCCGTGTTCCGATCGCATTTCAACGCAAGCGTCAGCGACCGCATTGTATGGGTCGCCATCGCCGCTTGCGGACTGTCACTGATCTCCTTTTTCGGGTTTCTGCACCACGCGGACGGTATTCTGTGCACCGCACCGGTCTGTCCAGGCACTGTCCGTATTGCAGCGGACGATCCAGCGCTATCGTCAGCTTTAGGAGTGGAAATAACGGCACCCCTTGTGATATCGGAAGGTGAAATAGCGCTGGACCGCTCGCGCTGGTCGGCGATCTACTTCTCGACAGTGACCTTCACCACGCTCGGCTACGGCGACTTCCAACCGACACCGCGCATGCGCCTGATTGCCGGAATCGAGGCGATTGTCGGATATCTCTATCTGGGTGTAATCGTGGGATTGCTGATCGACCTCGGCAACCGCCGGGGTTAGCCGATGACCGCCGCCTGCACGATCAGGACCAGCCCAAGACAAGACGCCGCGGTCAGTGCCACGTTCAGCTTGTAGGTCGTGATGATCGTTTTCAAGCTCATGATGTGGTCCTCCGCGCTACGCGCAATATAGGCGATACCGCGCAATTTTGCAATCGCGCCCGAAACCACCCTACCCCATGGATTTGAACAAATGGTCCATGGATACCGAAGGCTGCGAACATCCCGCCTCGCCCACGATCTTGGCCGGAATACCTGCGACGGTTTTCATCGGCGGCACGTCTTCCAGCACCACCGACCCGGCTGCAATGCGGGTGCAATGGCCGATCTTGATGTTGCCCAGCACCTTGGCCCCCGCCCCGATCAGCACACCATCGCCGATCTTGGGGTGACGGTCGTCGTCTTCCTTTCCGGTGCCGCCAAGCGTGACAGAATGCAGCATCGACACGTTGTCGCCCACAACGGCAGTCTCACCCACGACGATGGAATGGGCGTGGTCGATCATGATGCCCTTGCCGATCCGTGCGGCGGGGTGGATATCCACCCCGAACACTTCCGACACGCGCATCTGCACGAAATATGCAAGGTCCTTGCGCCCCGTCGTGAACAGCCAATGGCCAAGACGATAGGCCTGAACGGCCTGAAATCCCTTGAAAAACAGCAGCGGCTGCATCAACCGATGGCAGGCCGGATCACGCTCGAAAATCGCCACGAGATCGGCGCGCGCCGCATCCACGATCGTGCCATCCTCATGCAGTGCCGCATCGGCGATCTCGCGCAGAATCTGCTCCGACATCTCGGCCGAGGCGAGTTTCATCGACATCCGGTAGGCCAGCGCATCGGCGAAGGCCGCATGGTGCAAAATACCCGAATGGATCAACCCACCCATCAGCGGCTCTGCCACGATTGCGTCAGACGCTTCCTCGCATATCCGGTGCCAAACGGGATCGACTTCGGTCACGGTGGGGTGTCGTTGGGCCATGGTGCGGTGTCCTTCGCGCGGGCTGTCGGATCAAAACGGATGTCCGTCATAGATCAGATAGGCACGATGCGCCAAGAAAAAACCCGTGATCTGCGCCATCAGCGCCCGTGATGTGCCAGCAATGCCGACGTCAGGGTTTGAAGGGCAAGCAGATAGGCGGCGTCGCATCGCACGGGGTGCGGAGCATCGCACGACGAAACTGCCGACCCCAGCGTACCGGTGCCCCAGTCCGGATGCGCGCGGTGCAGGCGTTTGCGAAACCTGTCGGCGCAATCCGCCCGCGCGACGATCCTGTCGGCCAGCGCAGCCCGTTCGCCCGGCGGCACTAGCAGGAGCGCCCGCGTCGCACGGTCAAGATCGGCGATGTGAACAGGACGCATCGGCTAGCCTGCAACGCCAACGCTTTGAAACGGACCGGGACCAAAGCGCGCCGAAACCTGCGCCACCTGCACCTCGAACGCGCCGGTAACGCCGTCGGCGGCTTGTTGAGCGTCGGAATAGACGAATTGCGGGGTTGCAAGCACCGCCTCGTGCCGGGTCTGCCCCTGATCCAAGACGCGCAGCAGATAGGTCTCGGTATCCTCACCCAGCGGCACGTCCAGCCCGCCCCAGTCGTCGCCGTCGATACGGGTCTGTCGTATCCAGGTGATGTTTGTCTGCCCCGGTTCGGGCGTGGCCCGCAGATGCACCACCGGATATGGCCGCAATCCGTTGCCCTGAAACGCCTGCGCTTCATAGCGATAGCTGGCGTCACCCAAGGGGCGCTTGGCCGGGCCAAAGCGAAAGTGCCGCGTGGTCCCGCGTGCCGTCACGGGCAGTTTTATCTGCTTTGGCGTGCCGTCGATCAAAACCACGCGCGCGCCGGCGTCCCACTGCGGCGGCATCAACCCGCTGCTCCCGGCCTGCCCGCGTAGCATCTGTGACACCACGAAACGCCCGTCACCCAGCGGCTGAACGTCGGCCGCCTGCACAAGCTCCCAGTTTTTGGCAGACCCGTCACCGATCGCAAACAGGTTTGCGCCTGACAGGATGGCCTCTGTCGCCTGCCCCGACAGGCTCCCACGAAACAACCTGATCGTCAGGGATCGACGGTCCCAGCGTCCGACCGGCCCCGCGGTCAAATCCGTCTCGGTCACGCCCATTGCGGCCGCACGTGTCACAAGCTGCAAGTAGCTGTAGTTGCTGTCCTGCGGTGCGGTGTAGATCGCAACCGCGCCGGGCCAAGGCCGGGCAAAGGCGGCGACATGCGGGGCATGCGAGACCTCGGCGCCGGTCAGCAGCGGCAGGTCGAGGAATGCGAGTGTCACCGGAACCGGTGCGACGTAGGGTTTGAGCACCGCGCCCTCCTCGGGAATTTGCTGCGGCACATAGACCTCCGGCGCGACCCGCGTCGCCTCGATCAGCCGCAATCCGGCATCCTCGACCCTGTCGATCCTGAACCGCCCGTCCGCCTGCGGTGTCCTGATGCGCACCACATCGCCTGCCCCCGGGTCCGCGATGGACGGTGGCAGCGCAAAGCTGACGCTGTCCTGCGCCACCCGTGTCTCTGCGATCCAGCGGGCGACCGTCCGCGCGCCCTCGGCCCGGGTCAGGGCAATCGGGAACGTACTCCGCGTAAGGCCCAGCGTGCGCTCGTTCGGATGTACGGCCTCCGCGACGCCGCCTTCGTAATCGGCCTCGGAGTCGATGTACTCCAGTTGCACGCGGCCCGCGATCTCCGCCTCGGGCGCGCGTGTGACGCTGACCGCGGTGTCCTGCTCGGGATCCTGAGCCAGGTCATCCGCGGTGATCGTCGCGGATGCGCGGCCGTCACGGTTGGAAAATACGATCAATCCATCCCGGTCGGCAACCTCGATCCCATAGGTCAGGATCAGCGGTTGAAGCGCCGCGCGCGCAGAGCCGATGTCGGCCACGCTATACCCGCGCACGAGTCCGTAAAGCCCACTGACATCGATCTGCCCGATGCCGGAACGCGCGCAAATTTCCGCCACCACGCTGGCCAGCGTCCTGCTGCTGGCGCGCCCGTTCAGCCAGTGCCCGCGCGCATAGTTTTCGCTATCGGCCCACAACGACGAAATTGCTGGGAAGTGCGGAAACGGGCGCGCGTCCCAGGCCCAGACATGGGCACGGTCCATCGCGACCATCCGCCCGTTATAAACCTGCGAAACCGGATTGTTGGCGCCTTCGGCATAGTGCCGATAAATCGCCCGCAGATACTGCGCCTGCATCAGGTCGTCGCGCATACCGTTTGAATAATAGGGTAATTGCGATTCCGACGATTTCGGATCGAGAAACTTGTTCGGCTGGTTGGTGCCCTTGTCGATGGCAGCACACCCTAACTCGGTGAACCAGATCGGTTTCGACTGCGGCACCCAAGGTGTCGGCACCGCCGATCGTTGCCCGTCGATACGGTCATGATGGACGTTGCCCCACCACCCCGGCAGGTCTTTGTAGCGCCAGACCCAGGGTTCACCGTCGCCATCGGTGATCGGCGTGCGTCGCTGCGCATCGCGCGCCTGCGGGGTGGCGTAGTACCAGTCATAGCCTTCGCCGCCCGCAACATTGCCTGCAAGATAATCGGTATCGTAGATCGTGCCGAAATGGGCATCGGCGTGATCCTCGCCGTCGCGCCAGTCCGACAGCGGCATATAGTTGTCGATGCCGACAAAGTCGATCTCGGGCGCGGCCCAAAGCGGATCGAGGTGGAAAATCTTGTCCGCTGTCCCCGGCGGTTGATAGCCGTGATATTCAGACCAATCGGCGGCATAGCTGATCTTTGTCTCCGGCCCCAGAATACCGCGCACATCCGCGGCCAACTGCCGGAGTGCGGTGACATAGGGGAACATGCCACCGTCCCCCCGCACCTGCGTCAGCCCGCGCATTTCGGACCCGACGCAAAAGGCAGAGACACCGCCCGCCGCCGCACAAAGATGCGCGTAATGCAGGATGAACCGGCGATAGCCCCAGTCCGGCGGGCCGGTGTAGGTCACAGTCGTGCCGCTCACCGCAAAATCTCCGGCATCCGCCTGCCCCATGAATGCGGCCACCTGCGCATCTGCCGCTGCTGTCTGGTCCGGCGAGCCATCGACACCCGGCGCAACCGACAGCGTGATGCGGCCACGCCACGGCAAAACCGGCTGGTCGCTCCCCGGCGACCACGGGTTGTCGCGCCCGTTACCGGCAAGCTGCTCCATCAGGATGAACGGGTAGAATACCGGGCGCTGGCCCTTGATCTTCAGGGCGGCAATCGCCTCCACGACGGACGCATCGCAGGGTGTTCCACCATAGACCGGGCGACCATCCTGCTGGGCCACGGCCTGCGCCTGCGCCCGTGGCAACCCCGATACGATCCAGGGCATCGCGTCCGCGTCGATGTCCGTCTGTTCGACCTTGGGGCGAACGACGCAGTCGCCGCACCGCAGGTCATCGCCGAACCACGACACGACTACTAGCGCCGAACCGGAGCGCGGCAACTCCTCGGCCAAAGCTGTCGAAGACACGTCGAAGTCGGTCAACCCGGCAGGCGTGTTCAGGTTGACGCCAACCTGCGCGTTCAATTCCGAAGCCATATAGACGGGCGTCGTCGCCAACCCGTATTCACCGGTGCCGGGGATCAACGCCACGCCTTCTATCAGATTGGCGATATCTGCCGTCTCGACTGAGGCATCGGCAGCGGCCGGCCGCATCACCTCGAAGGTGAATTGAGGCACCCTGTTGCCGAATTGCGCAAGCGGCAGGTCCTCGAACACGACGTAAGCCAGCCCGCGATAGGCCGGGGTCTGGCCTGCGCCTTGCACGGCACTGATCTTGGGGTCGGGTTGTTGGTCAGCCGTTCCGGTGTAGATGCGCATGTTCAGATCGCGCGGCGCGACCTCCTCGCCATCGGCCCAGACACGACCGACGCGCGCGATCACGCCCTCGCAAAGCGCGATCGCCAGGCTGATGGAATAGCTGTATTCCGTCACCTCTGGCTGTTGCGGTGCGCCTTTTCCGCCCCCCGTGGTATTGCTGGTCTCGGCGAATTTCGTGGCCCAGATCACCTGCCCCGCCACCCGCATCCGGCCATAGACCTGTTGCACCGTGGCCCCTTCGCTGGCCCCGGTGAGGCGAAACCGGTCGACCTTGCCGGTTTCCACTGCCTCGGACCCGGCACCCAGCAGGCGCTGGTCGATGACCCGCCCCAGCGTCGCACCTGCGGCACGCCCGATCACGGCGGTCGACAGCCCCAGAACGGTCCCGCCAAGCGACGAGCCCAGCGCCAGACCGGCGGCGGACAGTACGAGAGTGGCCATGTGGCTATCCTTTCACAAATGCAAATCGCGCGACGATCCGGTGCCGCCATGCGTCCGACAACGGGCTCTCCACAACCCCGTGTCCGGCATAGGCGTGGATGAACGTCGCCGCCGGACGCATGGCGGCCAGAATGCCCAGATGCTTGGCGACCGCTCCCGGCCGCATCCGAAACAGCAGGATGTCACCCGGACCGGCGGCATCCGACGCGACCTGCTGGCAATGACGCAACGCCGCCCGCCAGAGTACCTCGTCCCCCTGCGGCTCCGACCAATCGGGCGTGTAGGGCGGCACGGCTTCCGGCTCGGCACCATGCACCTCGCGCCAGACGCCGCGGATCAGGCCCAGACAATCGCAGCCCGCACCCTGCACAGACGCCTGATGCAGATAGGGCGTGCCGATCCAGCGGCGCGCGATGGTGACGATCGCGCTCATCCGGTCAGGCTCCCGCCGGAATTGTCCTGATCCGCACGCGGCACCGACATCAGCCAATCGTCGCCGGGGATATGCGGAAAACCCTGAAAGTTGATGAGGTTGGCAAATTTCTGGGCACAGGTCGCGGCGCGCTTGTCACATCCCGCGACCAGTTTGATCGCGTCGCCGGGCGCAATCGGCACCGGTATCGCCTGCCACAGCGTCACCTCACGGCGGCCACCACCTGCGCGGTCGTGCTTGATGGCCGCCCGCAGGCCCTTGGCCGCGCCTGAAAGAACGTGAAGCATCCCGCCTTCGAACCAGCGGTCGTTGAACGTCTGCAACGCCAGATCGAAACGCTCGCCGTCCTGTGACCTGTCCACGACCGCCTCGCCCACATAGCGCGTATCGTCCAGTGAGACACCGCACCGCGCATCCCCCAGAACGGCCGAACAACTGCGCAGGTAGGATCGCCCCTGCGGCTGGTTCAGCGCCTCGGTCAGCCCGCGCAACTCGGCGCGGAAGGCGCTGCCGGCGCGGGTGATCTCGCCGATGCTGCCACGAAAGGTGATCTTGCGCGCTTCTACATTATCCCATTGGACCATCCACACCGTCACCTGCGCGTCGTCGTAACGCCCGGCGGCGATGTCGACCTCGGTTACGCTGTCGTCGGTCAGTATTCCCAGCGCCTCGGTGTTGTTCACCGACAGGCCGGACGTGCTGGCCAGCGCCTTCGCCGCCATCCCGCTGTCGGCAGCAAAGGTGATCCCGTCGAACTGCAAAGGCGTGTCATGATCGGTAAAGCCCAGCGTCACACCGTCACTGCGGGCAATCGCCCAGCAGCGGCAGATATGGGTCAGCCCGGTGGCCAGATGTGCGTGCAGATCGGCGCGGCTCATACCCGCACCTCGACCACCGGCACGTTCGGCACGTCGCCCGCGCGAAAGCTCGCCACCGAAGTCTGTATCCGGTCGGCATCGAACCGGACCGGCACATCGAACTCGAATCCTGCGCGAATTTCGGCCCCCATGTCCGGCGCGCGGACAAAGCTCACTGCACCGGTCGTGGTATCGACCTCGAAATCCACCGCTTCCTGCAACGTATCCCCCCCGACAGAGATCTGGACGGTTCCAGCCACAGGCTTCGTGATCGGGCGCGCATAGCTGTGTCCGCCCGACCGGTAGGTCTTGATCAGGCGCCAGGTCGCGGTCTCCTCGTCCCCCATGCCGATCAGCTGATCCAGCGGCGCGGGTTTCGCGGATGCGGTGCAGGATTTGAAATCGCCCCAATCCTTCCAACGGAAACCATGCAACTGCCCCTGCCGCGCCTCGAAGAACGCGACAAGCTCCGCCACATCGTCGAGCGACCGCAGCCCCAACCCCGCGTCATAACGCCTGCGCGAATGCGCCCACGGCGTGTTGCGCTCCTCGTGACCGTTGGCAAGTGTAACGATCTCGGTCCGGCGCTCCGGACCACCCATCGCACCGAAGGACAGCGATGCAGGAAAGCGGATTTCGTGAAATGACATCTGTGTCCCCCTCTCAACGGTTGCGGTTGGCATGGCCCAGCGCCCGCGACATCCGCGCCGCGATCTGGGATTGGCTGCGTTGGAAGCCCTGCACATCCGGGGTCTGGATATTCATCGTGACGTTGACCGCCCCACCCCCTTGCGTGCGCACGCCCAGCCGCCCGTCGGCACCCCGTGCCAACGGCATGATCGCCTCCGGCCCGGCCTCGCCCATCAAACCGGTGCCGCCGCGCATCGGAAACGTCGTCGGCCCGCTGACGACCCCGCCACGGGCGAAGGGCATCACCCGGCCCTGGCTGAACGGCGCACCGTCCGCGTGGGGCAACAGCCCCGAGACGAGCGAATTCACCCCGTCCGACAGCAGCCCGCCCAGATGCCCCGTCACCGGGCGCACCGCCGCGTTGTAAACCGTGTCGGCCATAGAGGTCGCCACGACCGACAGCGCGTCGGACAGTTTCAGCCCGTCGAACACCAACCCATCGAACGCCTTGCGCAGCCCACCAGAAAACCCGCGCTCCAGATTGCCCAGATCGCGGGTCGTGGCATCCAGCGTGCCCTGCACGTCGCGCAGCTGCCCGTCAAAGGCCGCGGTCATCGCCGCCGTATCGCCAAGCGTGCGCTCCAGTGCAGCGACATCGCTGTCCAGCACCTCCAACTCGTCGATCTCTCTCATGATCTCTCTCCTCTATCTGGATAGGCCGCCTGCAAGGTGGCCAGCGTCGCGCGGCCCATGGGCCTGCGCGCCGCGCCCCGCCCCAGCATCACCTGCAACTCCGCAGGCGTCAGCGCCCAGAATTGTTCCGGGCGCAACGCCAGCCCATGCAGCCCCGCCTGCATCAGCGTAGGCCAGTCCAGCCGGGTCATGCGGGCGGCGTGAAGGCGCGCGCCAGCAACAGCGCCGCCGTCTGCGCCGCCGCAATTGGCCCGCCAGCGATCTCTGCGGTCAGCAGGTCACCTGCAGTCCCCTGCCAGCCCCCGCCGCGCAACCCCGCCACCAGCAGCGCCATCACGTCGCGGCTGGCATAACCGCCCCCCTCAAACCGCTGCACCAGCGCCATCAGCGTGTCCTCGCCCAGCTGCGCCTCCAACTCCGCCAGCGCGCCCAGCGTCAGCTTGCAGACGTGTCGCTCGCCATCCACAGTCAGCGCCACCTCACCGGCATAGGGGTTGACCATCAGACCAGCGCCGTGAAGGTCAGCGCCCCGGCAGAGGCCAGGCTCAGCTCATAGGTCGCTTCGCCGTTGTGACTGCCCGCATATTCGACGGATGTGATCTGGAACGCGCCCTCGACGATGCCGAAATCCGGGATCACCACCTGAAACTCCGGCGTTTCCCCGTCAAAGAATATCTGCCGCGCCCGCTCGTCCGTCGTGTCGTCCTTAAACACGCCCGAGCCGGAAATCGCCGCCGTTTTCACACCGGCCCCCGCCAGCAACTCGCGCCAGCCGCCGCTGCTTTCCAGGCTGGTCACGTCGACCGCCTCCGCGTTGAAGCTGATGCGCGTGGCGCGCAGTCCCGCCACTGTTTCAAACGATCCGTCGCCGGTCATGTCGATCTTGACCAGCAGGTCCTTGCCGTTCTGAGCCACCATGTGTCAGGTCTCCTGTGAATTGAAATCAGACTGCGTCGTCATCGACGCGGGCGCGAAAGATCAGCGTGATCCGCCGCGTGTCGCCCGTGCCGATCCGCGCGGCAGAGGCTTTGAGGAAATTGAGCGCGATCACCCGCCCCCGCAACAAAACCGGCGTATGGTCAACCAGCGCGTCGGAAATCGCCGCCGACAGCGCCTTGGCCCCCGCAAAACCCGCGGCCTCGCTCACCACGTCGATGCGCAGATCGTGGATCGCGCCAGCGCCAGATTTGCTCGACGCATCGCGCACCGTTTCCGATCCCAGCACCGCATAAAGCGGCGGCACCTCGCCTGCCGGGATCGCGTCATAGATCGCCGTGCCCGCCAGCCCGGCCACGACCGGATCGGTATAAAGCTGCTGAAAGATCGCCGCCTGCAGCGCCTGAGACATCGCGTAACTCATGACGCCACCTCTTCCAGGCACAGGCAGGTCAGGTAATGCGCATCCAGATCACGCTCAACCACCGAGGAAATATCAAACACCCGTCCCGCCTTGGTGAACCGCTGCCCGGGGCGCGGCCTGCGCGGCGAACCCACCGGCGCCGCGCGCACGGTAATCCTGTAGGCACTGCGCGCCAGCGGCCCGCCCGCACCTGTCACCTCGCGGTGGCTAGCAGGCTTCATCTCGGCCCAAAGCACACCCAGCGAGGACCAGTTGGTCACGAACCCGCCCGCGGCATCGGGGCTTTGCACCGGGGTCTCCAGCGTCACGCTGCGGTTCAGCCGCGGCACGCTCATTGCCCCGCCCCCCCGCCGAACAGGCGCACGGTGCGGTAGGGCGCGATCAGCGCATCCACCGTGCCGGGGAACCGCACCGCGGCCCCGCCCGCATCATGGCGGAATTCATAGAAGTGCGCCGCCAGCATCAGCACCGCCTGCGCCAGATCGGCGGGGATACCGTCCCAATCGGCGGCATACCCGGCCTCCAGCGTCACCTTCACCGACGCACCCTCTGCAATCGTCGGCAGTGCCCCCCGCGCACCCAGCAGATGCGGGCGTTGGCTGTCGCGTTCCAGACGCCACGCCGTCGCGGGCCAATCGGTCTCGCTCCCGTCGCGGGCGACGCCGGTGATCGCGACGATCCCGGTCACCGGGGCCACGGGCAGCGGTTGCCGCGCCGGGTCGCGCCAGCGCATCACCGTCCAGACGAAACGGCGGGACAACAAGATATTTCCGGTCCGCGCCTCGATCGCCGCCATGGCCGACCGCAGGCTGACCTCAAGAATGCCGTCCTGCAGCCCCTCGTCCGAAAAACCGGAACCCAGGCGCATGTGATCCTTGAAAACGGCCATCGGCAGTGCGGACAGCGGCACCGTGGTCTCTTCGACGAGTATCATGAAAAATCTCCGGTATATCGGGCGGTCAGGCGTGTGGCCGGGCGCGCACCCCTCCCGCGTTGCTCGGACGGAAGGGAGCAGCTAGACAACGCGAAACGGGCATTGGTTCGCGCGCCCGGTCCCGGATGCCGCAGGGTCGGTCGCGGCATCCGGTTCGCGCAGCCGTGGTTTAACTGGCCGCGAACTTCATCAGCTTGATCGCCGCAAAATCGCTCACCGCCCCACCAACACGCTTGGTCGCGTAGAACAGCACGTGCGGCTTGGCCGAGAACGGATCGCGCAGCACCCGAAGGTCCGGGCGCTCGGCCACGGTGTACCCCGCGCTGAAATCACCAAAGGCGATGGCGTGGCTGTCGGATGCGATATCCGGCATGTCTTCTGCGATCAGTACAGGGTAGCCCATCAGCCGTGCAGGCTCGCCAGCCGCCAGACCGTCCGACCACAGGAAGCGGCCGTCGTTGTCTTTCAGCTTGCGGATCGTGCCCGCCGTCTTGGAGTTCATCACAAAGGTGCCGCCCGCGCGATATTCCGCACCGATGCTGTAGACCAGGTCCACAATCGGATCGCCGTCCGCGATGCCGCCGTCCGTGCCCGACGCGACATACCCCAGGCTGCCCCAGACCCATGCCGCGTTATCCACGACAGGGTAATCCAGAAACCCGCGCGGCTTGTCCACGCCGTCGCCCGACACGAACGCCTGCGCCTCGGACCGGGCGAACTTGTCGGCGATCCGGCCTGCCAGCCAGCCCTCGATGTCGAACGCAGAGTCGTCCAGCAGCCGCTGCGATGCCTTGGGCAGGGCCGACAATTCGTTCAGCGGAATGGAAATCCGGTCGATCTGCGCCGTGTCCGTCTCCGACAGCCCGCCGGTTTCGGTGGCCCAGCCCGCACCCATCTCCGTGTGGTCGACCAGCACGTCATAGGATGTCGCATCGACAGTGACGACCGATGCAATCGCGCGGATCGACGATGTCGCACTCAGCGTGCCCTTGATCCGGTCCGATGTCTGCGGGTCCACCAGATAGCCGCCATCGGCGGCGACAGAGGTGTTCAGCGCCTTGCCCTCGATCTCAAGGCCACGCAGCCCGTCGTCGTCGCCCGAACGCAGATAGGCGGCAAAAGCCTTCTTGTGCGGCGCGTCCACCTCGGCGGCCATGGCCAGCGCGGGGCGCGCGGACATCAATGTCTTTCGATCCAGCTTGTTCATGCGGTCATCCTGTTTTTGCAATTTGGCGGTCACGCCGTTGGAGAAATCCTTGAAGTCGGCCACGAAACCGCCAATTGCGGTCCGTAACTCCTCTGCCGGAGACAGATCTTCCCCGGCCCGAGCCTTCGCTTCGGGTGTCGTCATCACTTGATCCTTTTCGCTAATGGCCCGCGCGGGGCCCGGTTATGCGTGTTCGTGGCGGCCCAAACTGCGCCGGGCCTCCATGAACACCGCCGCAAGATCGCGCAGGTGGGCGTCCAGCGGGTCGTGCCGCTTGCCCCCCACCCGCGCATCGGGAAGCATCGGAAAGGTCACCAGCGACACCTCCCACAGTTCCAGCTCGTCCAGCAGGCGGCGACCGCCCGCATCCTTGTGCGCCTTCACCGTGCGATACCCGATCGACAGCCCGTCGATGGCCCCCGCCGTGATCAGCGCCGCCGCCTCGCGGCCCTTTGCCACATCCGTTAAAATACGCCCCTTGACCCACAGGCCCGTGGCATCCTCGCGCACCTCGTCCCAGACGCCGATGGGCTGAGCGGGGTCGTGCTGCCACAGCATCTTGATGTTGCGCTTCTGCGCGGCCACCCGGCCCAACGACGCGCCATAGGCGCCCGTCTGCACGATATCGCCGCCCTGATCGCATTTGCCGAACAGCGACGCATAGCCGCTGATCACCGTGCCGTCCTCGATCTGCACCGGCCCGCCGGTGCGGCAGAATTTATGTTCCAACTCGGTCATATCCGTTCCTTTCACTGCCCGCGCAGCACCTGAATGATCTCCAGCACCAGCAACGCAAAAGCCCCGCAGGCGATGCACAGCATCTGTATCTCCAGCCGGGTCACCAGCCGCTCGATCCGGCCCAGCCGCACGTCAAGCTGGGCAAACCAGAAATCGGTCGCGGCGGGCCTGCGGTCACTTTCGCGGCGGCCCTGCCCCATCTCGACGATGTTGTTACTCATCGCCCACCTCGCGGGCGGGCAGCCCCAGCAGGGCGCGCTTTTCCGCATCCGTCAGGAACGCCGCATCGCTGACCCGCCGCCACTGCGCATCGCGCTCGGCAGCCAGTGCCGGCACCTGGTCGAGGTCGGGCCGGATATCCAGACGCTCACCCGTGAAATCCGACAGCCAGTCGGCAATGGCGCTCGTCACTCGCGCGGCCAGTGGCAGCACCGTCAGGCGATAGAACGCGCGGTTCGCCTCCTGATAATTGGCATAGGTGGCATCCCCCGGTATCCCCAGCAGCATCGGCGGCACGCCGAAGGCCACGGCGATCTCGCGCGCTGCCGCCTCCTTGGTCTTCTGGAACTCCATGTCGGAGGGGGAAAAGCCCATCGGCTTCCAGTCCAGCCCTCCTTCCAGCAGCATCGGCCGCCCCGCGTTGCGCGCGCCCTGATGCTGGCTCTCCATCTCCTCGACCAGCCGGTCGTATTGATCCTGGCTCAGCCCCGCCTGCCCCTCGCCACCGCGATAAACGATCGCCCCCGATGGCCGCGCCGCATTATCCAGCAGCGCCTTGGACCAGCGCGAGGCTGCGTTGTGCACATCGATAGCGTTCGCCGCAGGCTGCAGGATCGACATGCCGTAATGATCGTCCTGTGGGTGGAAGGTCTTGATGTGGCAGATCGGGCTGGCCCCTTCACCCACCGCAAACCGCAGCTTGCGCCCGTTGACACTGTATTCATACCCCGCAGGCCACCCATCCGCCCCCGGCACCACGCTCATCCGGTCCGACCGCAGCACATGCAGCTCGGCCGGCAACTCGTCCAGCACCGCCCCTTCGACATAGGCGTTGCCGGTCAGCAGCAGCTGACCGTAGAGCGCCTCCAGCAGTTCCGCGCGGCCCTGGCCTGCATTGGGCCGGTCGATCAGTGCCTGCACCGGGTGGGTGTCATAGCGCTGCAACCGGTCCTGCACGACCAGCGGCAACGCCGCCGCGGCCTCCGCGATGATCTTGACTGCACGAAAGCCGACGGGGTTGCCGTTGAACCCGGTGCGCGTCAGCGACACCGCATCACGCGGGCTCCAGGCGACGCGCCCCGCACCCTGTATCGCGACCAGCGGACCGGTGGCCGATGCCTTCTTGGCGATGGCAGGTGCCTCTGGCTTGCGGCTGAAAAATTCGAACATGCGGCGGGTCTCCTCGACGGGCGATACGTCAGTTGCGCTTCGTTGGGGAAAGGTATGACAGCCAGTCCTTGCCAAGTGGCGAAGCGGGCGTGCGGTGAGCCATGCAACGGCCGGCCCACCGCAAACCCGTTCAGATACGCCGCACCCGTGGTGCCGCCTGCACCTTCAGCGACGGTGCGATCATCAGCTCGTGCAGCGCCCAGACCAGGGCATCCACCCGGTCGGGCGATCCCGCCCCGCGGAAGCCCTGCGCCGTCATCGCGCACATCTGGTCCTCCAGCGCACCAAGGCCCCGCACATGCTTCACGCGCCCCTGCTCGTAGAGCGCCGCCGCAGGCTCCGCGCGCAGCACCTTGCCCTTGCTGGCGTGCACCCCGCGATAGGGCACCAGCGCGGACACCTGACGCACGACGCTTTCCACAAGCGCGCCCCCCTGGTTGACCTCCGCCACCAGCCGGTCGGCCCCGTGGCGCTCGAACGTATCCACGGCGATCTGCGCCCATTCCAGCGGCGTGGCGCCGTGCACCGTGACATCCTCCAGCACAAAGGCCCGCCAGTCCGACACAGGCCCTGTGGTCACCGCCCCCGCGACGATAATCCCGCAGGCATCCGATCGCTTGTTGCTGGACACGGACGGATCGACCGCCACGACGGTCCGCATGTCCTCGGGCGGATCGTCACAGATGCAGTCGACCAACTGCCCGGTCGTCCACAACGCCCCCTCCACATCGCTCGTCAGGATTCCGTCCAACTCCTGCCGTCCCTTGCGGGTGCCGCCGTATTTGGCCTCGACCTCTTTCAGAAAACTCCGCGCCAGATTGGCCCGGTTCGCCCGCGTCGGCGCATGGGTGATCTCGGTGCTGTCCTGCGCCATCAGGTCCTTGAGGACGGCCACGTTCTGCGGCGTCGTCGTCACGCAGGCACGTGGGTCTTCCCCCAGCCGCAGGCAGAATTCCAGCATATCCCAAGCCTTCAGGCCATTTGGCCACTTCGCCAACTCGTCCGCCCAGAGCGCATCGAACTGGTAGCCGCGCAGACTGTCCGGCTCATGCGCCGAAAGTACCTGCGCCACGGCTCCGTTCGGCCAGTGCAATTGCTTGCGCCCGGCGACCCACAGCGGGCGATTGTCGGGCGGCGACACGGCCATCAGCCCGCTTTCCCCGAACACCATGACCTCACGCACCTCGTCGAAGGTGCCGCCGATCAGCCCGATCCGCCGCGCGCGACCCGGCAGATGCGGCCGCGGCCCTTCCGCCACGCTGCGCACCCACTCGGCCCCGGCACGGGTCTTGCCCGCCCCGCGCCCGCCCAGAATGATCCATGTGCGCCAATCGCCTTCGGGCGGTACCTGATGCGGCAAAGCCCAGAACCCGAACAGATGCGGCAGCGCGATCAGTTCAGCCTCCGTCAGCCTTTCCAGAAACGCCGCCCTCTCGTGCAGCGGCGCGCAGGCGATCAAGTTTGCGCCCGATGTCAGCGCAGATGGCGTCGATGTCAGGGCTGTTGTCATCGGCTTTGTCATTTTTGCATAGGTCATCGAACCGCCCCTCGGCTTTCAAAAGCTGGCTGTGCGCCGCCTGGATTTCGTTGATTTTGGCAAGCGCCGTCTTGCAGATCGCGGCGGATGGCTCGGGGTTCTGCTTCAGCCAGACTTCCAGCCATTTGCGCATGGAAAGGTAGAGCCCATTGATCTCGTCAATACGCTCACGCGCGCTCGCCTTGTGGCGACCGCCGTCATCTTTGGGTGATGTCATGTAGATTTTGCCTGTATGGAACTTCCGATACAGTCGAGAACCATTCCGGCCGTTACACGGGTGACCAACCAGGCAGAATTGTCTCTAGCTTACCGATGACGCTACGCCAAGACGGTAGAAAAGTCAAGAAACCGGGCCGCCTAAGCGCCCGGTCCCATTAACAAATTCCTAATCCGGTGAGGATCAGTTCCCGTTCTGCTGCGCCTCGATTTCACGCCAGATCGCCACATTGCGGTTGTGATCGTCCAGGTTGGTCGCAAAGGCATGACCGCCAGTGCCGTCCGCCACAAAGAACACAAACTCCGTCGTCGCCGGCTTCAGTGCCGCTTCGATACTGGCTTTGCCGGGGTTGGCGATCGGCGTCGGGGGCAAACCGTCGATAACATAAGTATTCCAAGGGGTTTCACGGCGAAGCTCACTCTGTCTCAAGCCGCGCCCTAGCACGCCCTCGCCTTCGGTAATCCCGTAGATCACCGTCGGGTCCGTCTGCAGCCGCATGCCGCGGTTCAGACGATTGACGAAGACGCTGGCGACCTGCCGCCGTTCTTCTGCCACGCCGGTTTCCTTTTCCACGATACTGGCGAGGATCAACGCCTCTTCCGGCGTCGCCAGCGGCAATCCATCCGCCCGCTCCGCCCAGGCCTCTGCCAGGATGACCTCCTGCGCCGAGGTCATCCGCTCCAGCAGCGACGCCACCGTTGCCCCCGGCGCGAATTCATAGCTGTCGGGCGCCAGCGATCCTTCCGGCGGCGTCTCTGCCACGTCGTCCTCCAGCAGGTCCAGATCGTTCAGCGCCGTCTTGATCTGCCAGCTTGTCACGCCCTCGGCCACAGCCACGCGGTAGCGCGTGTCGTCCTCGGCGCGCACGGCGGTGTATTCCGCTGGCGTCTCGTCCTCCGCCGGGTTGAACTCCGCCACCTCGACAAAACGGTTCGTGGCCGGGTCAAGTTCGCGCACCTGCACGGACGTGCGCGTCACGCCGACGCGATACACAACTTCGGTGCCGCAGGTGCTGGCCCCGCCGCGCGTGACCAGATCGACGATGCCTTCCATCGACGCGCCTTCCGGCACGAGGAAGCTGCCCGCCTTCAACTGGCTTGATTTCTCGGAATAATCCGCACCGATCCGGAAGATCGCGGGCGACGTCACAGCCCCCTGCGCGTCAAGCTGTTCGCTCACCGCGCGCATGTTCGTGCCACTTTCGACCCGCAGGCAGATCGCCTGCTCCAGCGGCCCCTCGGCGCGATACTCCTTCGCACCCCATGCAATCGCCCCGGCCACTAGAAACAGCGCGACGATCAGGAACGTCAGCGCATTCGCCGCGATATGTCGCCACATTATTCAGTCTTTCCGAACAGGACGCTCGCGTTGGTGCCGCCGAAACCGAATGAGTTCGACAGCGCGAGATTGATCTCACGCGCCCGCTTGGCGTTCGGCGCGAGATCGACCTTTGTTTCGACCGCCGGATTGTCGAGGTTGATCGTCGGCGGGGCCACCTGATCACGGATCGCGAGGATCGAAAAGATCGCCTCGATGGCACCCGCAGCACCCAGCAGGTGGCCTGTCGCGGACTTGGTCGACGACATGGTGACCTTCGCCGCCGCGTCACCCATCATCCGCTCCACAGCACCCAATTCGATGGTGTCGGCCATCGTCGATGTGCCGTGCGCGTTGATGTAGTCGATATCGGCGGGTTCCAGCCCGGCATCCTTCAGCGCGGCGCGCATCGATCGCTCGCCACCCTCGCCGTCCTCGGACGGTGCGGTGATGTGGTAAGCGTCGCCCGACAGCCCGTAACCCAGCACCTCGGCATAGATCTTCGCACCGCGCGCCTTGGCGTGCTCGTATTCCTCCAACACGACGATGCCCGCACCCTCGCCCATGACGAACCCGTCGCGGTCCGCGTCATAGGGGCGGCTGGCCTTTTGCGGATCGTCGCCGCGTTTGGTCGACAGTGCCTTGCAGGCGTTGAACCCCGCAATGCCGATCTCGCAGATCGCGGCCTCGGCCCCGCCTGCGATCATCACATCGGCGCTGCCGTATTTGATCAGCCGGGTCGCATCGCCAATCGCGTGCGCGCCGGTGGAACAGGCGGTCACCACCGAATGGTTCGGCCCCTTGAACCCGTATTTGATGCTGACCTGCCCGGAAATCAGGTTGATCAACGCGCCGGGAATGAAAAAGGGCGACACCCGGCGGGGACCCTTTTCCTTAATCATGACAGCAGTGTCCGCGATGGACTTCAACCCGCCGATACCCGATCCGATCATCACGCCGGTGCGGTGCTGCTGTTCCTCGGTTTCGGCGGTCCAGCCGGAATCCTCGACCGCCTGCTGTGCAGCGGCGATGCCGAACAGGATGAAGTCATCGACTTTCCGCGCATCCTTGGGGGCCATGTAGGTATCGGGGTTGAACGATCCGTCGGAGCCGTCGCCGCGCGGCACTTCGCAGGCATAGGTTGTGGCAAGACCGCTGGCATCGAACGACGTGATCGGCCCGGCCCCGGACTGGCCATCGAGGATCCGTTTCCAGCTGTTTTCGACCCCGTCCGCCAAAGGCGTAACCAGACCTAGTCCTGTAACAACGACGCGCCGCATGATGTGCCCTCACCTTACATCTTGGGTTCTTGCCCCGTGATAGCCCAATGCAACCGACAGGAGCAAGGGCACCGGGGCACCGGCAGGCAGCTTCACGCAAGGCCCGCATACAGAAAAACGGCGCCCGCCATGCGAACGCCGTTTTCAAATAGCAATCAGGCTACGGCTTACTGCGCGCCCTTGATGAACGTCACCGCGTCACCGAACGTCTGGATCGTCTCGGCTGCGTCGTCAGGGATTTCGATGCCGAATTCCTCTTCGAAGGCCATCACCAGTTCGACGGTGTCAAGGCTGTCTGCACCCAGATCGTCGATGAAGGACGCACCTTCGACAACCTTGTCTTCTTCAACACCAAGATGCTCTACAACAATCTTGCGTACGCGGTCTGCGACGTCGCTCATGGCAATTCCTCACGTTCGTTGTGGGCCGATGGCCCGGTTTTTGAGAGCGGCCCGCAGGCCGTTCTTTTCGAATCTGCGTGGCTTCTAACAGAGAATTGACGCTACGCAAATGAAAACGACTGACCACCTTGACGGCCCGTCGAGTGATTACAACATGGCCATACCGCCGTTCACATGCAAGGTCGTGCCGGTGACATAGGCCGCTTCGGGGCTGGCGAGATACAGCACGGCGGCCCCGATTTCACCCGGATCGCCCATGCGGCCCGCGGGCACCTGCCCCAGTATCCCGGCCTTCTGATCGTCGGTCAGTTTTTCTGTCATCGGCGTGGTGATGAAACCGGGGGCGACGCAGTTCACGGTGATCCCGCGGCTGGCGACCTCGTAGGCGATGGATTTCGACATGCCGACCATACCGGCCTTGGACGCCGCATAGTTGGCCTGCCCGGGGTTGCCGGTGGCCCCCACGACAGATGAGATATTCACGATCCGGCCCCAGCGTGATTTCATCATGCCCCGGATCACGCCCTTGCACAGGCGCATGGTGCTGGTCAGGTTGACCTCCAGCACGCTGGCCCATTCCTCGTCCGACATGCGCATGAAAATATTGTCGCGGGTGATCCCGGCGTTGTTGACCAGAATATCGACCGATCCCATCGCATCCGCCGCCTGTTTGGGCAGCGCGTTCACGGCCTCGGCGTCGCTCAGGTTGCAGGGCAGCACGTGGGTGCGGTCGCCTAGTTCCTTCGCCAGCGCCTCCAGCGGATCGACGCGGGTGCCGGACAGGGCAACCGTTGCGCCGGCCTGATGCAAGGCACCCGCGATCGCGCCGCCGATGCCGCCGGACGCGCCGGTGAGAAGGACATTTTTACCTGTGAGGTCAAACATATATTGTTCTTTCTTGAAGTGGTTTCAAAGACTGCTCGCAGCCGCTTTCACATCATCCGGCGTGCCGACCGCCTGACAGGAAATCTCCTTGTCGATCCGACGGATCATGCCCGACAGCGCCTTGCCCGCGCCGATTTCCCAGATGCTGTTCACGCCCATTTTGCTCATCCAGAGCACGCTTTCGCGCCAGCGGACAGAGCCGGTGACCTGTTCGACCAGCAAGTCGCGGATCATATCGGGTTCCGTCACCGCCTCTGCCCGGACGTTGACGACGAGCGGCACGGCAGGGGCGTTCACGGTCACGTCAGCCAGCGCGCTGGCCATGGCGTTTGCGGCGGGTTCCATCAGGGCGCAGTGGAAGGGTGCGCTGACCGGCAGCAGCATCGCGCGTTTGGCACCCTTTGCCTTTGCCAGTTCGACAGCGCGTTCCACGGCCTCCTTGTGGCCGGACACGACGACCTGCGATGGGTCGTTGTCATTGGCGGCCTGACAGATGCCTTCGCTGGCGGCCTCGGCGGCGATCTCTTTCACCGTAGCGAAATCCAGCCCCAGCAGCGCCGCCATCGCACCGACGCCGACCGGCACCGCCTCTTGCATCGCGGAACCCCGCAGGCGCAACAGGCGCGCGGTATCGGCGACACTCAGCGCCCCGGCGGCGGCTAATGCGGAATATTCACCCAGCGAATGCCCGGCCACATAGTCGGCATCGGTGATCTTCACGCCCTCGGCCTCCAGCGCGCGCATCGCGGCAAGCGACGTCGCCATCAGCGCGGGCTGGGCGTTGCGCGTCAGGGTCAACTCGTCGATGTCGCCATCCCAGATCAATGCCGACAGCTTTTCGCCCAGAGCATCATCGACCTCGTCAAAGATTGCTTTCGCTGCCGGATAGGCGTCCGCCAACGCGCGACCCATGCCGATGGCCTGAGCACCCTGCCCCGGAAATACAAATGCCCGCATCGCGACATCCCCTTTTTCTTCTGCGTTGCCAAAGCCTAACCCGGCGTGGGCAGGCGCACAAGCAACGCAAATCCGCACAAGCGCCGCGCGCGCAGTGAAATTGGCGCGCGGTGCAAAGCCTGCTAGGACGGGGCAACACGCACGCAGAAGGACACCCGACATGCCACGCCGCAACACACAGACGCGCTATGGCAGCGTCACCAAGACCTTTCATTGGCTGACCGCCCTGCTGATCCTCGCGATCATCCCGCTGGGTGCCATCGCCAACCGGCTGCCGTTCGAAACCGATGCCGAACTTGCGCTGAAAGCGCAGGTGTTTTCGGCGCACAAGACGCTGGGTGTCGCGGTGTTCCTTGTGGCGCTGCTGCGGATCGCCTGGGCGCTGGGGCAGTCGCGCCCCGGGCATCTGCACCCCGAACGCAAGGTCGAGACACTGGTTGCTTCTGTCGTGCACTGGGCGCTCTATATCTCGCTGGTGATCGTGCCGTTATCGGGTTGGATCGAACATGCGGCCACGACCGGGTTCGCGCCGATCTGGTGGCCGTTCGGCCAATCGCTGCCCTTCGTGCCGAAAGACCCCGATCTGGGGCATATCTTCGCCAGCCTGCACTGGATCTTCGGCAAGGTGATGATCGCGGCGATCCTGCTGCATATCGCCGGTGCACTGAAGCACCACTTCATCGACCGTGACGCCACGCTGCGGCGCATGTGGTTCGGCAGCGCCGACGCCCCCGCCGTGCAGGCCCAGCGGGCGAGCCTTGTGGCACCTGTCGTGGCCATCGCGATCTTTGCGGCGGCGACGGGTGCTGGGGCCATGGTCGGGTTCTTTCACACGGGTGACCGGGCTAGCGGGGCCACACTGGCCGATGTCGCCTCTGACTGGGCGGTGCAGGAGGGCGAGATCGCACTGACCGTCACCCAGCTTGGCAGCCCGGTCACCGGGCGTTTCGCGGACTGGACCGCCGCGATCAGCTTCGACCCGGACGCGACGGGCACCATGGGCCAGGTCGAGACGACCGTCGCCATCGGATCGCTGTCGCTCGGGTCGGTCACGGAACAGGCGATGGGCGCGGATTTCTTCGACGTGGCACAGCACGACACCGCCGTCTTCGCCGCCGAGATCATGGCCGACGGTGATGCCTATGTCGCGGACGGCACGCTGACATTGAAGGGGCAGACGGTGCCAGTCACGCTGCCCTTTACGCTGGACATCACAGACGGCACGGCGGTCATGATCGGCGAGGTCACGCTGAACCGGATGGATTTCAACATCGGCGAGAGCATGGCGGGGGAAGCAAGCCTCGCCTTTGCGGTGGATGTGGCAATTGCGCTGACGGCTACGCGGAACTGAGTGATGAACGAAATGGGCCGCGCCAGTTTCCCGGCGCGGCCCTTTGGTCCGTTTGGACTTCGATTATTCGGCAGCGACGGCTTCGAGCGAGATGGTCACCGGCACTTCATCGGGGATGAAGGGCGTGAACATGCCAAGGTTGTAATCGCTGCGGATCAGCGTGGTCGTGGCGTCAAGACCGATTGCCTTTTTGCCCTGATACGGCGGGAATGGATATTCGTCCGTCTGCTGGTTCAGCGTGGTTTCCAGAACGATGGATTTCGTGACGCCGTTCAACGTCAGATCGCCGGTGATGTTGGCGGTGTTGTCGCCGGTGACCTCGATCGCGGTGGATTCAAAGGTGACATCGGGGAATTCATCGAGCTTGAAGAAATCGCCCGATTGCAGGAAGTGACCGCTGCGCGCGTCCCAGCCGGTGATCATCTCGGATGCGGGGAAGGTCACGCTGACGGACGAGTTTGCGGGGTCTTCGGCATCGAACATGATGTCGCCGCCAAAGCCCGAATACATCCCGTAGGTGGTCGAGAACCCGGCGTGGTTGTAGGTAAACAAAGCCTGGCTGTGGCTTTCGTTGAGGGTGTAGGCCTCGGGTGCGGCGGCGGCGGGAACGGCCACGAGCGCAATACCGGTGGCGAGTGCGATCTGCTTGAGCATCTGGAATCCTCCTTGATGGAATGCTGTGAGTCAAACTGGCGTAGCGCGCGGAAATCTCAATTCCGCATTTGCGAACATGGGCTGTTCAAAACGCGAAAGGGGCCGCAAAAGCAGCCCCTTTTCCCAGATCGCAAAGCGTTGCGGCCTCAGCGGTCGCCACCTGTCAGCATCAGGTCGCGGCCCAGCCGATCCCTGAGCCGCTCCAACGCGTCTTCTGTGCCGGTCGCGACCAGAACGGTTTGCGCCGTGTTGCGGTAGCGCATGACCAGCGTTGCGGACTTGTCCGCCCCCGTCCGCTGCAGGAAGACCCCGCCGATCGCGTCGAAGCCATAGCGGCCAAGCAAGGTGCTGCGCCCGGCGCGGTTGCGCACCACATCCCGGATTTCGCCCAATGTCGTGTCGATCTGCAGTTCCGGCTCTGTCCCGCGACTGGCGAACCACAACAGCAACCCGGCGAAGGCCACAAAGATCAATGACGCGCCGAACCGCATGATGCCTGCGTCCGCTCCGACCGTCTGCAGCGGGATCAGCCAGATACCAAGTGCCGCCGCCAGAAATGCGGCCCCCAGAAACATCGCGATGACCTGCGACAGAATGATGCCGGCACCCGCCTTCATGCCTGCGCGGATGATATAGCCCCAGTGCGCCTCGTCGACGGTGAACGCGGTGGGAGAAACTTCAAGAAACTGGTTACTGACCGGAAGTTGGCTTTGTACGTTTGCCATATCAGTCATGTTAAGGTGTCCTTTGTTGTCACGGTTGCAACCAAAGCGGGAAACGGGGCAGCATCGTGGCAGGTCGGTGACAAGGTTGCGAAAATGAACCGCCGTTAAGGTTGACGTAGCGGCAGCCTTTGGCAGTGCGATTGTCCTGTTCCGTCGGCCCTGCCTCTTGCGCGCGCGCGCATCGTCTGTATAAGGCCGCATCTTCTGCACACTTGATGAACTGCGCAGCCTCTCGTGACCGGGCCGCAGAAGACCAAACGCCCGCTCTATGAAATGCGCCGAGAAATGAATGGAGACCGCATGCCTTTGTATGAGCATGTCATGATTGCGCGTCAGGATTTGTCCAACACGCAAGCAGAAAGCCTGATCGAACATTTTGGCACAGTCCTCGCGGATAACGGCGGCAAGCTGCTGGAAAACGAGTACTGGGGCGTCAAGACGATGGCCTACAAGATCAACAAGAACCGCAAGGGCCACTATGCCTTTCTGCGCACCGACGCGCCCGCGCCTGCCGTGCAGGAGATGGAGCGTCTGATGCGTCTGCATGACGATGTCATGCGCGTTCTGACGATCAAGGTGGACGCCCACGAAGAGGGCCCATCCGTCCAGATGCAGAAACGTGACGAGCGCGACGGCCGTCGCGAGCGCCGCTAACCCAGATCAGGAAAGGACCATAAACCATGGCCGCTAAACCATTTTTCCGCCGCCGCAAGTCCGATCCGTTCGAGGGCGAGAACGCCCCGAAGATCGACTACAAGGACACCCGCCTGCTGCAGCGCTATATTTCCGAGCGCGGCAAGATCGTGCCTGCGCGTATCACCGCCGTCGGCTCCAAGAACCAGCGCAAGCTCGCCCAGGCGATCAAGCGCGCACGGTTCCTGGCCCTGCTGCCCTACGCCGTCAAGTAAGGAGAATTCGACATGGAAGTTATCCTGCTGGAACGCGTGGCCAAACTGGGACAGATGGGTGAAGTCGTCACCGTCAAGCCCGGTTACGCCCGCAACTATCTTCTCGCCAAGGGCAAGGCCCTGCGCGTGAACGAGGCCAACATGGCCCGCTTCGAGGCTGAAAAAGCCCAACTGGAAGCGCGCAACCTGGAAACCCGCAAGGAAGCCGAAAAACTGGGCGACAAGCTCGACGGCCAGACCTTCATCGTGATTCGCTCGGCCTCCGACGCCGGGTCGCTTTACGGGTCGGTCACACCGCGCGACATCGCCGATGCCGCGACCGAAGAAGGTTTTTCGGTCGACAAGCGTCAGGTCGTTCTGGGCGCCGCGATCAAGGAACTGGGCCTGCATGACGCCACCGTCGTGCTGCACCCCGAGGTGTCCGTCACGATCACGCTGAACGTGGCGCGGTCCGTCGAAGAGGCAGAGCTTCAGGCCGCCGGCAAATCCATTCAGGATCTCGCCGCCGAGGAAGAAGCCGCAGCCGAGTTCGAAATCCAGGAATTGTTCGACGATATCGGTGCTGCCGGTATGGACGATTTCGGCGACGATGCAGCCCCTGCCCCCGCGGCGGACGATACAGCCGACGGCGACGACGACTGATCACGCCTGAACGACGATAGACAAAAGGCCGCGCGGTTTCGCGCGGCCTTTTGCGTTTCGGGATGGCTGAATTTGACAGAGTGCTGCGACACGCAAAACGGCCGCAGTTGAAACTGCGGCCGTTCTGATTTCAGATCTTATGCGGATCAGCGCGCGAAGGTTTCCATCTGCAGTTGCGCGTTGCAGAACTGGCCGTCGTAGGTGCCGACCCAGACGTCGATCCGGCCGTTTGCCGGACGGGTCAAAACGATACGTGGATCAAGATTGCCGTTATCATCGTCGTCATAATACCAGTTGGCGGATGCGGTGTTGATCAGCAGCGCGGAGTCGCAATCGCTGACCACGCTCACGACCAGACGCAAACCGCCCATCCCGCTCAGGTTGAAGGAAAAATCGGGTGCCGTCGGGAAATAACCCGCGCCGGTGTCGGTGCCGGGGCGGATATGCGAGCAATTCCAGATGTAGTTGTTGCCGCCCGCGACGACATTGAAGCCCCGGCGCTGCCGCAGCTGACTGCCGCTGGCCTGATAGGATTCGGCGGGTGCCGCGTTGAAATTGGGGCAGGCAAAGGCTGTCGTGCCGAAGCCCATTGCAGCGATCGCTGCAAGAATAAGCGTTTTCATGAATGGTCTCCTGTTGGAAAACGGTTGGGATGGCGGGAGCCTAAGCGGTAATCCGCCGCTTGAGAACAGGAATTTTTGACCAAAAGGGCAAGGATTTCCTGACTTTATGTGCAGGTCCAACGAAAAAGGGCGCCCGCAGGCGCCCTTCCACAACATCAGGTTGTATCTCTTATTCTTCGTCGAGCGCCTCGACCGCCTTTTGCAGGTCGTCCTTGCTGACCTCTTTATCGGTCACCTTGGCCTGTTCGAAGATGTGGTCGACGACCTTGTCCTCGAACAACGGGGCCTGAAGCTGCTGACGGAACTGGGCGTTCTGCTGCACGAACTCGAAGAACTCGCGCTCCTGACCGGGATACTGGCGCGCCTGGTTCATGACGGCTTGCGTCATTTCGGCGTCCGACACTTTTACGTCGGCCTTCTGGCCGATGTCGGCCAGCAGCAGGCCCAGCTTCACCCGGCGTTCCGCGAGCTTCTTGTGCTCGTCCGTCGCCTCGATCTCGGGGTGATCGTGGCCCTGCACGTCGGGGTTTTCCTCGTGCCACAGCTGGTGGGCGATCTGGTTCGCCTCTGCGGTAACAAGCGTTTCCGGGAGATCGAAGCTGACCTCCTTGTCGAGCGCATCGAGCAGCGCACGTTTGGTCACCGCGCGGGATGCGCCCTTGTATTCGGCCTCCAGACGCTCGGTGATCTGGGCCTTGAGCGCCTCCAGGTCTTCCGCGCCGAACTGCTTGGCCATCTCGTCGTCGATCTCTGCATCCTTGGGCGCCTTCACGGCCTTGATCGTGCAGGAGAACACGGCCTCTTTGCCGGCCAGATGCTTGGCGTTGTAATCCTCGGGGAATGTCACGGTGACATCGGTCTCGTCGCCGGCCTTCACACCGACCAGTCCTTCCTCGAAACCGGGGATGAACTGACCGGACCCAAGCACCAGTGCGTGATCCTCGGCAGAGCCGCCCTCGAATGCTTCGCCATCAACCTTGCCGACGAAATCGAAGACGACCTGATCGCCGTCCTTGGCTTTGGCACCCTTCTTGCGGTCCTCGAAGGACTGTGCGGACTTGGCGAGGTTCTCCAGCGCTTCCTTGACGGATGCGTCGTCGGCCTTCACCACCATTCGCTCCAGCTTGATCTTGGAGAAATCTGTGTCAGGCACGTCGGGCAGCTTTTCGTAGGACACGTCGACCTGCACGTCGTCGCCCTCTTTCCAGTCCTCGTTCGCCATCTTCATTTCGGGCTGGGTCGCAGGACGGTCGCCGCTGTCTTCCATATGCTTGTTCATGGCGCCGTCGATGCTTTCCTGCATCGCCTCGCCCATGACGCGCTGGCCGAACTGCTTGCGCAGCAGCGCCATCGGGACCTTGCCCTTGCGGAAACCCTTCATTTCGACGTCGGGCTGCGCCTCTGTCAGCTTTTCGGTGACTTTCGCGTCAAGCTCTGCCGCCGTGACGGTGATGGAATAACCGCGCTTGAGGCCTTCGTTCAGGGTCTCTGTGACCTGCATGGATCGTCCTTCTTCTTTGTCAAATGGTGCGGGTGAAGGGACTTGAACCCCCACGCCTTGCGGCGCCAGAACCTAAATCTGGTGCGTCTACCAATTCCGCCACACCCGCATGTAAATAAGGGGCAGGCACACCCCACCCCTTTCGTGTTGCGCGCCTTCTAGCAAAGCTGTGACGCGGATGCGAGAGTAAAATTTTTCGCAAAAAAGGCGGCCCGTGAACGCTTTCTTGCCACATTTGGCCTCCACTCATGATTGCAGAAAAAGCAAAAACGCGGGAATGACGACATGCAACTGAACACAAAAGACTTCGAACAGAACATCACAGCGGTGCCGGCGGTCGAATCCGGCATCTGCGCCGGGACGACGGTCATGACACTGGACGGCGAAATCCCCGTCGAACATCTGACCGCCGGTGACCGGATCATCACGCGCGACAGCGGGATGAGCGTGCTGCGCGCCGTGACCAAACAGACCGTAAAAATGTCCCCGATCCGCATCAAGGCAGGCTCGCTTGGTCATACCCGGCCCGACCGCGACATGATCGTGGCCCCCGGCACCCGGCTTCACCTGCGCGACTGGCGTGCAGAGGCTCTTTTCGGCGCCAAGGCTGCCAGCGTGACCGCCAGCCGCCTGGTCGACGGGGAGTTCCTGTCGGAAATGACCGCGCGCGAGGTGACGGTCTATACGCTGAGCTTCGATGCCGCCCACATCATCTATGCCGACGGCGTGGAAATGATCGCCGAAGCCGGCTGAACCCACTCATTCCATCCCGCGCTTTTTTGACCGCCCCTTCCGCAAGGAAGGCGGCGGTTTTTTCATGCCGCGTCGCATCGTTCTGACTGCGGGCGAACGGCTAGATTCAATTTCGCCCCTTTTCGATGCGATCTGCCTATTTTTTGTGCACATACCGTATTCCGGGGTTGCGCGAATTGTCACCTGCCCCGCCTTGAATTGTCGTTCCCGCACAGAGATGATCCAAGGCGAAACAGCGAAACGAAGGGGAGTCGCGGCCATGAAAAAGATTGAGGCCATCATCAAGCCGTTCAAGCTCGATGAAGTCAAAGAGGCGCTGCAGGACGTGGGCGTGCAGGGACTGAGCGTCGTCGAGGTCAAGGGCTTTGGCCGTCAGAAGGGCCATACCGAACTCTACCGCGGCGCCGAATATGTCGTCGACTTCCTGCCGAAGGTGAAGATCGAGGTCGTTCTGGCGGACGATCTGCTGGATGCCGCCATCGAGGCGATCATCGGTGCGGCCAAGACCGACAAGATCGGCGACGGCAAGATCTTCGTCTCGACCATCGAACAGGCCATCCGCGTGCGGACCGGCGAAACGGGTGAAGACGCGCTCTGACGCCACCCGCCTGACCACAAATACTTTTCCATTCCAAAGGACCAATCCCGATGAACAAAGCTGACGTTCTGAAAATGATCAAGGATGAGGACGTCGAATACGTCGACATCCGTTTCACCGACCCCCGCGGCAAACTCCAGCACGTCACCGTGGTGGCCGATCTGGTCGACGAGGATTTCCTCGACGAAGGTTTCATGTTCGACGGGTCGTCCATCGCCGGCTGGAAATCCATCGACCAGTCCGACATGAAGCTGATGCCACAGGCCGAAAGCGCCTATCTCGATCCGTTCTATGCCGAAAAGACGCTGTGCGTGCACTGCAACGTGGTCGAACCCGACACGATGGAAGCCTATGACCGCGATCCGCGCGGCACGGCCGTGAAGGCAGAGGAATACCTCAAGGCCTCCGGTATCGGCGACGCCGCCTATTTCGGACCGGAAGCGGAATTCTTCGTCTTCGACGACGTGCGCTTTCAGGTGTCCATGAACAAGGTGTCCTATCAGGTCGACGCGATCGACGGTGCCTGGAACAGCGACACCGAGTACGAGATGGGCAACACCGGACACCGCCCCGGCATCAAGGGCGGCTATTTCCCCGTGAACCCGATCGACGATGCGCAGGATATGCGCGGCGAGATGCTGTCCACGATGAAGCGGATGGGCATGAAAGTCGACAAGCACCACCACGAGGTTGCGTCGTGCCAGCACGAGTTGGGTCTGATCTTCGGCTCGCTCACCCATCAGGCGGACGAGATCCAGAAGTACAAGTATGTGATCCACAACGTCGCACAGGCCTATGGCAAGTCCGCGACATTCATGCCAAAGCCCATCGCGGGCGACAACGGCACCGGAATGCACGTGAACATGTCGGTCTGGAAAGACGGCAAGCCGCTGTTCGCAGGCGACAAATATGCCGACCTGAGCCAGGAGGCGCTGTATTTCATCGGCGGTATCCTCAAGCATGCCAAGGCGCTGAACGCGATCACGAACCCGTCGACCAACAGCTACAAGCGTCTGATCCCGGGCTTCGAGGCCCCCGTGCTGCGCGCCTATTCCGCCCGCAACCGGTCGGGCTGCGTGCGTATTCCGTGGGCCGAAAGCCCCAAGGCCAAGCGCGTGGAGGCCCGCTTCCCCGATCCGGCGGCGAACCCCTACCTTTGCTTTGCAGCCCTGCTGATGGCCGGCCTTGACGGCATCAAGAACAAGATCGACCCCGGCCCCTCCTCGGACAAGGATCTCTACGACCTGCCGCCCGAAGAACTGGCCGCGATCCCGACGGTCTGTGGCTCGCTCCGCGAGGCGCTGGAATCGCTGGAAGCCGATCACGAGTTCCTGCTGCAGGGCGACGTGTTCACCAAGGACCAGCTGGACGGCTACATGGAACTGAAGTGGGAAGAGGTCTTTGCCTACGAGCACACACCGCATCCCATGGAATACAAACTCTACTACAGCTGCTAAGACAGCGACGGTTCGACCGTAAACGGGCGTCCCCTTTGGGGGGCGCCCATTTCTTTTGCGGTTATGGCCCCACTCCCGTCGCAGTTGCCCGGTATCGCTGATCTGTCCCAACAGACGGAGCCTGTGATGAGTGTCCCCACCCTGCCCCTGATCGACCGCGACGGCACCCGCAGGGCGCGCCCGTCGCATGATCCTTCCATGGCGGAACGCTTCGTCGCGTGGTTCGGCCCGAAATCACTGGGCAGCGATGCGATGTCACTGCGGGTCGCAACCCATATGGCGGAAACCGAACAGGCGCCTGAGGTGCCGCTGTCCGAGCGGTTCTGGGGATTCGTCTGGGGCGCGCGGATGTTCGACGGCACGCCTCGCGATGCCAAGGCCCACAAGCGGCATCTATGGGGCAACAGCTTTGCCTTGCTGATCGCGTTTCCACCGCTGGGGATCATCGTGCTGCTCGCCAACATGCTTGGCGGCGTAAAGGTCAGGCTGACCCGGATCGCGCTCGGCGCGACGATCCTGATGTGGATGTTCATCCTGTCCGGGGCGGAACGCATGGTCATGCAACTGACGGCACAGGGCGAGACCTTCGCCAATCCTGTGTCTTCGGCAGCCGATTGGGAGCTGTTGCGCAACCCGTTCGAGCCGGTCGATCTGATGGCCCCACGCAGCGACGGGATGGCGACGCAGAGCGAATGATCTGCGCGTCGATAGCCCTCAGTCTCGCTGAAACGTCCCTTTCGGACCCACTTTCTGTCGATTCCTGACCGGACTCAGGCGTTGGGCGACCCCATTCTGGGTGCGACCAGCGCGAGGCCCGCCATGAACCAGCACTACCGCGACACCCGCAAGATCGACCCGACGAAGGGTGCGATGCTGCCCGACGGCAGCCCCAACGACAACGACCGTGTGGAGATTGGCCCGACGCAGCTGGCCTTCCGCGAATGGGAGGCGGCAGGGCTGATCCTGCCCGATCTGGCGGCGATGCGCGCCTACCGGTTGCAGCGGCTGGTCGATGCGGTGAACGCGCGCGGATACGCGGGCATCCTGATGTTCGATCCGCTCAACATACGCTACGCCACCGACACCACGAACATGCAGCTTTGGAACACACACAACCCGTTCCGCGCCTGTCTGGTCTGCGCGGATGGCTACATGGTGCTGTGGGATTACAAGAACGCGCCGTTTCTGGCCGATTACAACCCGCTGGTGCGCGAAAGCCGGTCGGGCGCGTCGATGTTCTATTTCTCCAATGGCGACAAGGGAACGGAGGCGGCGGCAGGGTTTACCACGCAGGTGCTGGATTTGCTGCGCGAACACGCGGGCGACAACCGCCGTCTGGGCGTCGACAAGATCATGGTTTCCGGCCTGCGCGCGCTGGAGGCGCGGGGGCTGCAGGTGATGGAAGGCGAAGAACTTACGGAGCATGCCCGTTCGGTGAAAGGACCGGATGAGATCCTTGCCATGCGCTGCGCGTCCCACGCCTGCGAAACCGCCTGCCGCGCGATGGAGGACGCAGCCCGCGCCGGAGTCCCGCAAGGCGATATGTCGGAGGATGATATCTGGGCGGTGCTGCACGCCGAGAACATCAAACGCGGCGGCGAGTGGATCGAAACGCGGCTGCTCGCCTCCGGCCCCCGCACGAACCCGTGGTTTCAGGAATGCGGGCCGCGCATCGTGCAGAATAACGAAATTGTGGCCTTCGACACCGATCTTGTCGGCTCCTACGGTATCTGCATCGACATCAGCCGGACCTGGTGGATCGGTGACGCCAAGCCCCGCGCCGATATGATCGAGGCTATGAAGATCGGCATAGAACATATTGAAACCAATATGCAAATGCTGAAACCGGGCGTCATGATCCCCGATCTGATCGCCAACTGTCACTGGCTGCCGGACCAGTATCAGAAACTGAAATACGGATGCTTCATGCACGGCGTCGGGTTGTGCGATGAATGGCCGCTGGTGGCCTATCCCGACCAAGCGGTCGGGGGAGCCTTCGACCATCCGATTCTGCCGGGCATGGTTTTGTGTGTGGAGGCGCTGATCAGTCCCGAAGGCGGCGATTTCTCGATCAAGCTGGAGGATCAGGTGCTGATCACCGAGGACAGCTTCGAGAACCTGACGAAATACCCGTTCGATCCGCGACTGACCGACGAGATGTAATCCGCAACAAACGTCACCATCGCGTGACGCGCGGCCGCTGCGCTTGCGCGGTTCGGCGCTGCCGTCCATCTGGATGGGCAAGCCAACTGCAGGAGACGCCGATGCCCACCGAAAAATTCACCTTCCCCGGACATGCGGGCCATGACCTTGCCGCCCGGCTCGATCTGCCGGCGGGGCCGGTGCTGGCGACCGCGCTTTTTGCGCACTGCTTCACCTGTTCCAAGGATATCGCCGCCGCCCGCCGCATCGCCGCGCGCCTGTCGGGCATGGGCATCGCTGTCCTGCGGTTCGACTTTACCGGGCTGGGCCATTCGGACGGCGAGTTCGAGAACACGAATTTCACCTCCAACGTCGATGACCTGCTGGCGGCATGCGCCGCACTTGACGCGCGCGACATGGCCCCGTCGCTGCTGATTGGTCATTCGCTGGGCGGGGCGGCGGTGATCAAGGCGGCACCGGAGATCCCGTCGGTGAAAGGTGTGGTCACGATCGGCGCGCCGTTCGACCCAGCGCATGTGACGCATAACTTCGGCGACGCCCTGCCCAAGATCATCGAGGAAGGCGTGGCCTCTGTCGACCTGGGCGGGCGGCCGTTTACCATCGGCAAGCAGTTTCTGGACGACGTCGCCAAGGGGGAATTGACCCCTGCCCTGACCGGTCTGAAGGCCGCGCTGCTGGTATTGCATGCGCCCCGCGACCAGACCGTGGGCATCGAGAACGCGAGCCAGATTTTCCTCGCCGCCAAACACCCCAAGAGTTTCGTCACGCTGGATGACGCCGATCACCTGATCACCAAATCCGCTGATGCGGAATACGCCGCTGAGGTCATCGCCGCTTGGGCGGGCCGTTATGTCGACCTGACGCCACCGGAGAAACCGGAATTGCCAGAGGGTATCCTGCGCGCGTCCGAAGTCGACGCCGAGGGGTTCCTGCAGGATATCTACTCCGGTGCGCATCACCACGCGCTTGCGGACGAACCGGCCAAGTATGGCGGCACCAACAAGGGCATGACGCCCTACGGGTTTTTGTCGGCGGGGCTGGGGGCCTGCACGTCGATGACGATACGGATGTATGCGCGGCGCAAGGGCTGGCCGCTGGCGCATGTCGCCGTCGATATCTGCCACGACAAATGCCACAGCACCGACTGCAAGGAGGATGGGCGCATCGACCGGTTCGAGCGCGTGATCCACCTGGCGGGTGACCTGACCGACGATCAGCGCGCCCGCCTGCTGGAGATCGCCGACAAGTGCCCGGTGCACAAGACGCTGGAAGCCGGGGCGACGGTCAGCACGACCTTGGCCGAGGGGTGAAACGCAAAAGGCGCAGCCGATGGCTGCGCCTTTTGTTATCGAATGATCGCGTGGCTTACTTGCGCGCGTCGCCGATCAACTTCCAGATGGCGGGCAGGATCAGCGCGGCCAAGGCCAACTTTATCGCGTCACCCAGCAGGAATGGCGTAATGCCCCATGCCAGCGTCTGCCCCCAACCGGAGGCGAACTGATAGAGCCACGCCAGACCGGGGAGATAGATCAACGCCGTGCCGATCAACATCGCCAGCGCCATCATCAGCACCGACCGGTCCCAGCCCTTGCGTGCCGCAAATCCAAGCGCGCCTGCCGCCAGCACATAACCCACGAGATAGCCGCCCGTGCCGCCCATCATATAGGCCAGACCGTTGTTTTCGGCCGAAGAGCCGGCGAAGACATCATAGCCCAGCGCACCGACGGCCAGATAGCCCAGCACCGTCAGCACACCCAAGCGCGCGCCATAGCCTGCGCCGATGGTCAGCACCGCGAACGTTGTCAGCGTGATCGGCACCGGGTTGCCCGGCATGAACACCTTGACCTTGGCGGTCAGCGCCAGTGCGGCGATGCCCAGCAGCACCATCAACACCTGCTTGATGCGGCGTCGTGTCTGTTCGGATTCACCAAATGCCTCGATCAGGACCTTATCGTTCAGTGCAAGCGCCATAGCCTCGCCCCCTCGTTGTTGTGCGTTGCGGTATTTCTGCCCCACTCATGCTGCATGTGCAACACCGATCACGCTAACGGCTGTAGCGGCTTGTCGAGGTATAATCCTTGCGCGGGCCCCTGACCGTCCAGGTGGCGTGCCAGTTTGGCCAGTCGTTGAAATCATACGCGCAGATGTAGAGGTCGTCGCCGCACAAATGCGGGGAGCCATCGGATTGGCCGACAGGTGCGAAACTGTGAAAGGGAGCGCCGTCGGCGAAATAGACGGTGACCCTGTCTGCATCGAAGTGCCAGTGGTAGCGACGGGTCGCTTGCAAGGCGGTGCCATTGGCCAGTGTCAGCGTTCCGGTCTCGTCATATTGCAATCCGTTGGCTGCAGACGTGAACACGGCACTGCCAGTCAGCGTGCCGCCCATATTGCCATGCCGGTCGGTGATATCGCGCTGCAGGTGCCAGCGCCCGGCAAAATCTCCGGCGGTGCGCATCTTCAGTCGGCCAGCACACCGTCGGTGACTTGTCCGTGCGAGCCGATGAAGCGGATGATGTCGCCATCACGCGCCATATCGAAACAGGTCCACTGATCGTTCGGCGGCCACTGGCTGCAGTACTGGTCTCCTTCCACTCGCCAATAGCCCCATTCCGGGTGGCTGTCGGTTTCGTAGAGCGTCCGTCCGGAGGCATAGAAGGTCTGCGCCGCAATTTCGTAGGTTACATCGGCATCGGTCAGCGTCGTGCGGATATCGTCGCCAGACATCGGCGTGAAGTCCGCCCAGGCCGTGGCGGGCAACAGGGTCAATAGGATCGCGGTCTTGCGCATCATCGCTCCAGCAGGTCTTGAGACATCGGGCCGCCCCCCTTATGACCCAAGCCGCAGCCGCTGCCCATTCACAAAAAGGCCATGTGACCCATGATCGAACGCTATTCCCGCCCCGAGATGACCGCTATCTGGTCGCCTGCGGCCAAATTCCGCATCTGGTACGAGATCGAGGCACATGCATGCGACGCGCAGGCCGATCTGGGCGTGATCCCGCGCGAGAACGCGGATGCGGTCTGGAAGGCCAAGGACGTCGAATTCGACGTGGCCCGGATCGACGAGATCGAGGCAGTAACGAAACACGATGTCATCGCCTTTCTGACCCATCTGGCAGAACACATCGGATCGGAGGACGCGCGTTTTGTGCACCAGGGCATGACCAGTTCCGACGTGCTGGACACGACACTGAACGTGCAACTGGTGCGGGCGGCGGACCTGCTGCTGGCGGATATGGACCGCGTGCTGGCGGCGCTGAAGACGCGTGCATACGAGCATAAGGATACCGTGCGCATCGGGCGCAGCCACGGCATCCACGCCGAACCCACGACGATGGGGCTGACGTTCGCCCGGTTCTATGCGGAAATGGACCGGGGCCGCGCGCGGCTGGTCAGCGCCCGGGCCGAGATCGCGACGGGCGCGATTTCGGGTGCCGTCGGCACCTTCGCCAACATCGACCCGGCGGTGGAAGAGCACGTCTGCGAAAAGCTGGGCCTGACGCCGGAACCGATCAGCACGCAGGTGATCCCGCGCGATCGCCACGCCATGTTCTTCGCCACGCTGGGCGTCATCGCATCCAGCATCGAAAACATCGCCACCGAAATCCGCCACATGCAGCGCACCGAGGTGCTGGAAGCCGAGGAGTTCTTTTCCAAGGGTCAGAAGGGATCGAGCGCAATGCCGCACAAACGCAACCCGGTGCTGACGGAGAACCTGACCGGGCTGGCGCGGCTGGTGCGCATGTCGGTGGTGCCCGCGCTGGAGAACGTGACGCTCTGGCACGAGCGTGACATCAGCCATTCATCGGTCGAGCGCGCCATCGGGCCGGATACGACCGTGACGCTCGATTTCGCGCTGAACCGGTTGGCCGGTGTCATCGAAAAGCTGGTGATCTATCCCGACAACATGCTGGCCAACATGAACAAGTTTCGCGGTCTGGTCATGTCGCAGCGGGTGCTGCTGGCGCTGACCCAAGCCGGTGTCAGCCGTGAAGACGCCTACAAGCTGGTGCAGCGTAACGCGATGAAGGTCTGGGAAAAGGGCGCGGATTTTCAGACGGAACTGCTGGGCGACGCCGATGTGCTGGCGGCGCTTTCGGCCGATGATATCCGCGAAAAATTCGATTTGGGGTATCACACGAAACACGTCGATACGATCTTCGCGCGAGTCTTCGGTACCCAAGACGCGACCGCATAGCTGACTGGGTCCGGCCAGTTTGGCCGGTCCGGGCTACACCACCCTGCCCTGACGTGTGACGCCACGTCGGAGAATTACCTACGCGCCAGCGCGAGGTGATGCAGTCCAATCAGGCGATGGCCGGGGCGTGCAGGGGCTGCAAGACCGGACGATGTGTGGCCCGTGGCACCGCATGGAGCGGCCGCACCTTGGCCGGCATCGTCAGCACGGCATAGCGCCGTCCGTCACCGACGTTGTGGTAAGGGTCACCGACCCTGTCGGCTGCATAGCCGAGCTGACGCAGGGTGCGCATCATCGCCAGCGGCGACAGCGACATGATCCGGTCACCGCCCTGAGAGGCGACGATGTCGATCATTCCGTCAAGGATCATGCACAGGCACTGGCTGCGCAGGGCCTGCGTGTCCATCCGGTCGGAAATGACCAGCCGCGTACATTCCCAAACCGTCGGGCTGGAAATCTCCTCGGCGAGGACGGATGCGGGGATGTCGATCAGCTTGCCTTCGAACGCATCGCGCAACATATAGCTGTGCGTGCCCCAGCGGGCGGTCGTCGCCATGACGCGCGCGCCGCCGACGATTTCCCCGTCGACATGAACGAGAGAATAACTCGCCTTAGGGTTGTCATACTGATCCATCTCGACAGATTCGTCATGCGGGATATCCCAGCCCAACTCATCCACGAAAAACCGCTTCCGCAGACGCAGGAAATCGACGAATGCTGATCCGTGCTCGTGCAGATGTGCAAAATCGAAAGTGATATTATCCATGTTTGCTCTCCTTTATGGCGAGAAACAAATAGCACTTCGACCCGTGATTGTCATAGCATACATGGTTAATGCCTGCGCGCATTTACCATCATTCATCCCGCGGATGCGCGGCCTTCCGCCTTGCTCAGATCAGCCCGTATTGCGCGGCCAGTGCTGCCGCCTGCGATCCGGTTTTCGCTTCGAGCTTCGTCTTGGCATTCTTCAGGCGCTGTTTGACCGCTCCTTCCGTCACCCCGAGATCATGGGCGATTTCCTTGAGCCGCTTGCCGTCGCGCACCATGCCAAGTGCCTCCAGCTCGGCCTTGGTCAAATTGGTGGGTGGCGCCATTTCGTCGTGGCGGCGGTTGACATAGGCGGTCAGTAATTTGATTTCCAAATCATTGAATTCTCTGTCCGATCTGGCGAAAGATCCGAACGATCTCTGCCCCTCTGCGTTGCCGTCGAAGCAGGCCACCGCAACGCCATAGCGCAAGCCGAATGTCTGCGCCTGCGCCATCACACGCCGGGGATCGTCAAGATCGATGTCGCTCCACCGGGTTGCGCCGACATTGCCATAGACCCAGCGGATGATCGGATCAAAGAGCATATACCGCTGCTTGGTATAGTGGTCGATCCATTCGGGCGGCAGCGCATTCACCTCTTCCACGGGAAAAGCGAATCCGATCCGTAGAGCGATGTAATGACCCGCTGGCGCAAATCGCGCGATATCCTCCCGGTCAAGTAGTGTCGACATTCACTTTCCTCTAAGCAGTGACACGCGCCAGAAAAGTCTGTCCCATCGCGGGAATTGGCATTAGTATTGTGTCCACTACCCCCTTTACAGAGTATTTCGGTTCGAGTTGGATTGGCAACCTGAAAGCGAGTAAACCAGCGATGCATGAAGAAACGATCATCAGCGAACACCTCGCTGTTCTCAAGAGCGTCGCGCCTTCGGGCTTCGCACTTGGGTTTCATGTCATCTACACGACGCCGACCTTCATGTTTCAGACCTACGCACGTGACTGGCTGGATCACTATGCCCAGAAGGGACTGCTGATGCAGGACCCGACCGTGCACTGGGGTTTCGAGAATACCGGTACCATTTCCTGGAGCGAACTGGCCGATGCGGACGCCGCCGGTGTTCTGCAGCAGGCGGCTGAATTCGGACTCAACCATGGTTTGACCTGTGCCGTCGAAAGCGATGGCGGACGCAGTTTCGGCAGCTTCTCGCGCAGCGATCGCGACTTCACCGCAAAGGAAAAGGCATCGCTGGTCGAATCGTTCGAGGCGATCCACAAGATCACCGCCGACCGGACCGCCCTGTCGGAACCCACGCGAGCCGCGATCAAGGCGATGTCCGTGCACTACACCCACCCCGGAAAATAGCGTAGCCTGCGCGCGGCTTAACCCTGCATTAGGGACCCGTCACTTAACGTCGCCCGACAGTGACCCGGGGCCCTATGACATCTGCCGCAACCCTTCCTTTGACACGCAAGCGCAAGGCCGCGATGATCGTTCACCTCATCCTTGGGGGCGGCGAAAAGATCGACCTGTCGCTCCTGCCGCTGTCGTTGCAGGAAACACTGGCCGACGAACTTGCCACCATCCGGCTTGTCGACAAGGCCACGATCACCGCGGTGGCGGAAGAATTCGTCGGTGCGCTGGATCAGGTCGGGCTGGTGGCCCCCGGCGGGGCAGAGGCGCTCTTGAAATCGCTGGGCGACCATATCAGCCCGGCGCTGGCGGCAAAGATGCGTGCCGATATCGCAAATGCCCGCCTGAACGACCCGTGGACCGTGCTCGTCGATCTGCCGGTCGCCGAACTGGCCCATGTGGTCGAGGTCCAGAGCCCCGAAATCGCGGCGGTCGTCCTGTCGAAGATGCCCGTCGGCAAGGCGGCAGAGGTGCTTGCACTTTTACCGGGACCGCGCGCGCGCCGGGTCACATACGCCGTTTCACGCACCGCCGATATCACGCCGGACACGGTGACACAGATCGGCGCGGCGCTGGTGCAGGAACATTGCGCGGCTGTCGCCACCGCCTTTGACAAGGCGCCGGTGAAACGGGTGGGTGCGATCCTGAATTCCAGCGCCGCCGTCATTCGCGATGCCGTCCTGCAGGGGTTGACGGATACCGACACCGTGTTCGCGGCGGACGTGCGCCGGGCCATCTTTACCTTTGCGGATATTCCGACGCGGATCACTCCGGTCGATATCGCGACCTGTATCCGTGGCGTCTCGCCGGAAACCCTGACCCAGGCTGTCGGCGGGGCGCAGGCCGCGGGTGGCGACATGCCGGCGGCGGCGGATTTCATCCTGGCCAATATCTCGCAACGGATGGCGGGCCAGATCCGCGATGACATCGCCGAACTGGGTGCCGTCACCCCTGCCGATGCGGATCGTGCGATGAATGCCGTCACAGCGGCGATCCGGGAACTGACGGATGCCGGCACGATCACGCTGATCCCGCCATCCGACGAAAGCGACGGTTGACGCAGTCGCGCATGGACAGTGCGGTGGCCGATCCGGTAACGTCGGCGCATGACAACACCGACAGATTTCAACGGACGCCGCTGGCACGACATGGGCGGCGATGCGGCAGGCCCCGTCCCCACCGACCAGCACGACTTCGCGCTTTGGGAAAAGCGGGTCGATGCGCTCATGGTGCTCTGTTCCACCAAGGGCCTGTTCACGGTCGACGGGCTGCGCCGTGTGCTGGAGGACATGCCGCCGTCGTCTTTCGATGAGATGACGTATTACGAACGCTGGGTCGCGTCCGTGAACCAGAATTTGATCGAGGCCGGGGTCTATACCACCGCCGAACTCGCCGCGAAAATGGATGACGTGATCGCGCGTGGCACAACCTACGGGGATGCGAGCCGTGGCTGACTGGCAGTCGGGCATGTCCGTGCGGGTCAAGACGTCGGTGCCGCCGGGGCACGTGCGCACGCCCTGGTATCTGCGCGGCAAGACCGGCACGGTCGAGCGTATCCTGGGCCCCTTTCCCAACCCCGAAGATCGCGCCTATGGCGTGACCGCGCCCCGCCTGCCGCTTTTGCGCGTACACTTTGCCATGGCCGATGTCTGGGGCGACCGCACAGAGGATGCAGACGACACGCTAGAAGCGGAAATCTATGCGCATTGGCTTGAAAAGGCCGACACCTGATGCCCCATGACCACCACGCCCACGGCAACGGACTTTCGCCATCGGGCCATCCCTATCGCGCGGACGACGACAAGCCGCTGACTTACTGGCAGACGATGGAGATCGCGATCCGCGAATTGCTGATCGCCAAGGGTGTCACCACCGCCGCCGAAATCACCGCCCAGATCGAGGCGATGGACGCCCGCAGCCCGGCGGACGGCGCGGCTGTCGTCGCGCGGGCCTGGACCGACCCCGCGTTCGCCGCGCGGCTGATACAGGACGCCGGAACCGCCGCGACCGAGATGGGCTTCGACATTGGTCCGATGCAACTGATTGCCCTGGAAAATACGCCGCAGGTCCACAACGTCGTCGTCTGCACGCTGTGTTCCTGCTATCCCCGCAACCTGCTGGGCCTGCCGCCGGACTGGTATAAATCGCGGGCCTACCGGTCGCGCACCGTGCGCGAGCCGCGCAAGGTGCTGGCGGAATTCGGCACGGTCCTGCCCGACGGGCAAGAGGTGCGGGTGCACGACAGCACTGCCGACATGCGCTATATCGTGATCCCGATGCGCCCCGATGGCACCGACCACCTGTCAGAGGCGGAGCTTACGGCGCTGGTCACACGCGACAGCATGATCGGCACCGGCCTGCCGCGCAGGCCTGCCTCCTGAGCATGGACGACACCGACGGACCATCAGGCACGCGCGGCGACTGGCTGGCCGACAAGATTTTGCGGGCGCTGATCGGCGGGGCGATGCGCATGCCCTACCCGCGCCGCGTCGCCCTGATGGGATCGGTCGTGCAACGCCTGATCGGTCCGCTGGCCGGATACCGCCGCCGCGCACACGACAATCTGGCGCTGATCTACCCCAAGATGGACGATGCCACGCGCCGCCGCATCGCCGATGAGGTCTGCAACAACTTTGGCCGCACGCTGATCGAGAACTACAGCTGGCGTGAACTTGGCGCGCGGGTCGCCGGAACGCCGGTTCAGGGTGCCGGGCTTGCGGCGGTCACGGCGGCCCGCGACGCAGGACGACCCGTCGTTTTCATTACGGGCCATTTCGGCAACCACGAGGTGCCGCGCCATGTGCTGACCGCGATGGGTTTCACGATCGGCGGGCTTTATCGCCCGATGGGCAACCCCTATTTCAACGAACACTACGCCCGCACGATGACATCTTGGGGGGGACCGGTCTTTCCGCAGGGGCGGCGCGGCACCGCCGGGTTCGCCCGGCATCTGAAATCCGGCGGCATGGCGACATTGCTGTTCGACGTCGCCAACAGCCGCGGGATGCCGATCTCGTTTCTGGGGCGACCGGCCCGCACGTCGCTTTCGGCGGCCGACCTCGCCCTGCGGAGCGACGCCCTGCTTGTCCCCTACTTTGCCGTCCGGCAGGCGAACGGGTTGGACTTCGATGTCTGGGTGGAAGAGCCGATACCGCACAGCACGCCGGAGAAAATGATGGTCGCGGCGACAGACAGGCTTGCCGCGCGGGTCAGCGCCCACCCCGGCCAGTGGTTCTGGGTCCACCGGCGCTGGAAATAGCGCCGCTCCGTCAGTCGATCTCGGCCGCGGCGAGGATCGGACCATCCGTGCCCGCCTGCACCAGGACCACGATGGGCTCGGCCCCCGCAACAGGCACCTGTGTCGCCAGTGCGTCTTCACCGGACCACGATGTCACGATCTGCCAGCTTGTCACGATGTTGGAATAGGTGATTTCGCGCCCGGCGTTTTCACCGCGCCCGATGGCCACCGTCTTTTCCGGTGTGTAGCGGACAAGCTGCACGACCATCGGCGCGGCGAGGCCGCTATACTGCGCCGCGATGTCGAGCGTGTCGCCTGACCGCGCGATTTCGAGCGCGACACCGTGATCTGACCCCTCGTGCGCGCGCAGGCGGTCCGCGACCTCCATCGGACGCGATCCGATCACATGGTCGACGCCCGCGATCACCATCTGCGGTGTATAGACGGTAGCAGACCCTGCGGCGCGGGCATAATCCTGCTGCCGCTGTGTGAAAATCGGCGCGGCAAAGCTGTCGGCCCAGCCGATGTAATCCCAGTAGTCCACATGCAGCGCCAGCGCGATCACATCGTCGCGGGCGGCCAGCTCCGTCAGCATCGCATCGGCCGGCGGGCAGGACGAGCAGCCCTGCGAGGTATAGAGTTCGACGACGGTGGGCGATGGCTCTGCCGCGACGGCCCCTGCCGTGAGTGACGCCAGAATACAGATCGGTTTGAGCAGGATGCGCATGTCGGTGGTGTCCATGGGTTTCTGAATTCGGTCTATGAAGATTCACCTGAAATGACCAATCAAGCATTTGCGAGCCTCCCGTCATCGCGCCGCCACCGTGTGGGGCTCGCAACAGAAAGGAGCCTGATTGTGGTTTGGTGTGCAATGGTATACAAAGCAGCCTAAGACATCTTGAACCTCCCCGGGCCTTAAGGCAAAACCTTTGCAAGCCCGTCTGCAAACCTCTGAAAGGCACAGCCATGACAGTTACCGTCGGCACCGATACCGCCAAAACCCGCAAAACCCTGAAAGTCGGCGACCAGTCCGTCGGATATTACTCCATCGCCGCCGCCGAAGAGGCGGGCCTGGGCGATTTTTCCAAGCTGCCCGCTGCGCTGAAGGTGGTGCTGGAAAACCTGTTGCGGTTCGAGGATGACGGGTTTTCAGTCTCAACCGACGACATCAAGGCGTTTTCCGAGTGGGCCGACAAGGGCGGCAAGAACCCACGCGAGATCGCCTATCGCCCGGCCCGCGTGCTGATGCAGGACTTCACCGGCGTGCCCGCCGTTGTCGACCTTGCCGCGATGCGCGACGGGATCGTGGCGCTGGGTGGCGACGCGCAGCAGATCAACCCGCTGAACCCGGTCGACCTCGTCATCGACCACTCGGTGATGATCGACGAATTCGGCAACCCGCGTGCCTTCCAGATGAACGTCGACCGCGAATACGAGCGGAACATGGAACGCTACCAGTTCCTCAAGTGGGGACAAAAAGCGTTCAAGAATTTCCGCGTCGTGCCACCGGGCACCGGTATCTGCCATCAGGTGAACCTTGAGTATCTCGCGCAGACCGTCTGGACCGACAAGGACCAGAACGGCGATGAAATCGCCTATCCAGACACGCTGGTCGGCACCGACAGCCACACCACTATGGTCAACGGCCTGGCCGTGCTGGGCTGGGGCGTCGGCGGGATCGAGGCGGAAGCCGCGATGCTGGGGCAGCCGATCTCCATGCTGATCCCCGAAGTCGTGGGCTTCGAGCTGACAGGCGAGATGGTCGAGGGCACCACCGGCACCGATCTGGTGCTGAAGGTCGTCGAAATGCTGCGCGAACATGGCGTCGTCGGCAAATTTGTCGAGTTCTACGGCTCCGGCCTCGACAAGTTGCCTTTGGCCGACCGCGCGACGATCGCCAATATGGCTCCGGAATACGGCGCCACCTGCGGGTTCTTCCCGATCGACAACGAAACCCTGCGCTACCTGCGCAACACGGGCCGTGACGAGGATCGCATTGCGCTGGTCGAAGCCTATGCCAAGGAAAACGGCTTTTGGCGCGGTGCGGACTACGCGCCGATCTACTCGTCCACGCTGTCGCTGGACATGGGCACCGTCGTGCCCGCGATCTCCGGCCCAAAGCGGCCCCAGGACCACATCAACCTCGACGTCGCCGGGACGGAATTCGGCAAATACGTCAAGGGTATCCGCGAGGGCAAGGATGCCTCCGCCAATGCCGAAGTGCGGTGGGAGGGCGAAGGCGGTCAACCGGAACCGCGCGACATTCCGGGTGACGAAGGCCATCACCAGCGTGGATATGTCGAGACCGAGGACGGCAATTACCAGCTGCATGACGGCTCCATCGTGATCGCCTCGATCACCTCCTGCACCAATACGTCGAACCCCTATGTGATGATCGGCGCGGGCCTCGTCGCGCGCAAGGCACGCGCGCTTGGCCTGACGCGCAAGCCTTGGGTCAAGACATCGCTGGCACCCGGCTCTCAGGTCGTCAGCGAGTATCTGGAGGCCGCGGGCCTGCAGGAAGACCTCGACGCGCTTGATTTCCACCTCGTCGGCTATGGCTGCACGACCTGCATCGGCAACTCCGGCCCGCTGGAGCCTGCGATCAGTAAGGCAATCAACGACTACGACCTGATCGGCGTTTCCGTGCTGTCGGGCAACCGTAACTTCGAGGGGCGGATTTCGCCCGATGTGCGCGCCAACTACCTCGCATCGCCACCGCTGGTCGTGGCTTATTCGCTGGTCGGCGACATGAACGTCGACATCGCGAATGACCCCATCGGTCAGGACAAGGACGGCAAGGACGTCTATTTGAAAGATATCTGGCCGACAGCGGCCGAGATCAACGAATTGGTCGAAAAGACGGTGACGCGCGAGGCGTTCAAGTCGAAATACGCCGACGTGTTCAAGGGCGACGAAAAGTGGCAGGCCGTGGAGGTCACGGATTCCGAGACCTACGACTGGCCCGCCGCATCGACCTACGTGCAGAACCCGCCCTATTTCCAGGGCATGTCCAAGGACGCGGGCACGATTTCCGACGTGAAGGACGCCAAGGTGCTGGCGATTCTCGGTGACATGGTCACGACCGACCACATCAGCCCCGCGGGGTCGTTCAAGGATACGACACCAGCCGGCAAGTATCTGATCGAACGTCAGGTGCCGGTGCGCGAATTCAATTCCTACGGCTCGCGCCGCGGCAACCACGAGGTCATGATGCGCGGCACATTCGCCAACATCCGCATCAAGAACGAGATGCTGGACGGGATCGAGGGTGGCTATACCAAAGGCCCCGATGGCAAGCAGGCTGCAATCTTCGATGCCGCGATGGCGCATCAGGAAAACGACACACCGCTGGTGATCTTCGCCGGTGAACAGTACGGCGCGGGTTCTTCGCGCGACTGGGCGGCGAAGGGCACCGCGCTGCTGGGCGTGAAGGCCGTGATCGCGGAAAACTTCGAGCGTATCCACCGCTCAAACCTTGTCGGCATGGGTGTCATCCCGTTCGAATTCACCGGCGGCGACACCCGCAAATCGCTTGGGTTGACGGGTGACGAAACCGTGACGATCACCGGTCTGGACGACGTGAAACCGCTACAGGAGATGACGGCGCAGATCACCTATGCCGATGGCACGACCAAGGACATCACGGTGAAATGCCGGATCGATACGGCGGTAGAGATCGAGTACATCGAAAACGGCGGCGTGCTGCACTACGTGCTGCGCAACCTCGCCAAAGCCGCCTGAATCGCGATATACATGACGCAAAAGCCCCGCCGTTTTGGCGGGGCTTTTGCTTTTTAGGGAATACAATTTCTGATCCAACTTTTGTGTGCAAATCCTCAACGAGGATTTGGCATCAGACTTTCATCGAAAGTCTGATGACCGCGCTCAATCTCCGGCCATGGCCTTCTGCAGCTCCGGCAGAAACCGCTGCTCGTAATCCGCTTCCACCAGTGGGCCGGTGAACCGATAAAGCACGGTGCCGTCGCCACCGATAATGAAGGTCTCCGGCGGGGCGGTCACGCCCCAGTCGATGGCCGTTCGTCCACGCGGGTCGAAGCCGGTGGCGAAAAACGGGTCGCCCTCGTCGATCAGATAGGACGCCGCCTGATCCTCGGTATCGCGGAAATTCAATCCGGCCACGCGGTATCCCCGATCGGCCAGCGCCAAGAGATTCGGATGCTCTGCCCGGCACGGCGGGCACCAGCTGGCCCAGAAGTTCAGGATCGTCACATCGCCCGCAGCCAGATCGCCCCCTTCCAGCAGATCGGTCCCGGGCACGGCGTCAGCGGGCAAGGCCGGTGCCGCCTGCCCCACGCGGGTCGACGGCAGTTCGTCCGCGCGGTCGCGCATCATGCCGCCGAAGAACAACCCGGCCAGCGCCGCAAAAACGACGGGCGGCACGAAGACCAGCTTGGAAACTCTAGCCATTCTTCCGCTCGATCCTTGCCAGCGCAGCCTTGGCGCGCCGAGATCGCACAACACAGAACACGATCAGCCCCGCCAGCAAAGCAAGGCTTGCCCCATAGGCGGCCAGCACCTCGGTCGCGTATTTCCCCAGATCGGGAATCATGTGCGACGCGCCCGCATCTCAAGCGCCCGGATCCGGCGCAACCGGATCTCCGTCCGGGTGCCAAGCAGCGTCAGTGCAACGAACAGCAGGACGAAACCCGCAATGGAAAACAGCAGCGGCTGATAGAACACGTCGGCCACGTTCTTTTCTGCATCCAGCGACAGCGATGCCCCCTGATGCAATCCCTGATTCCAGAAGTTCACGGCGTAGCGCGACAGAAACGCAAAGATCGACCCCACGATGCACAGCACGCTGGTCAGGTCAGCGGCGGTGTCCGGGTCCTCGATCGCGGCCCAGAGGGCGACGTAGCCAAGGTAGAACAGAAACAGGATCAGGAATGACGTGAGCCGCGGGTCCCAGGCCCAATAGGTTCCCCACATCGGCGACCCCCAGATGGCGCCGGTCACCAGCGCGATCAGCGTCATGGCGATACCGACGGGTGCCGCCGCCTTGGCCGCCAGCGCCGAGACATGATGGCGGCGCACCAGCCAGATCAGTGAGGCCACGAGCATCATGATCCAGGCGTTGATCGCCATCAGCGCGGAGGGCACGTGCAGATAGATGATCTTGACGGTCGATCCCTGCCGGAAGTCATCCGGCGTGAAGAAGAAGCCCCAGACCAGACCGATTGCAAGGCACGCTGCGGCCAGCACGAAACCGATGCGAACCACAGGTGCGGTCCACGTCATGAAGCGTTGCGGATTTGCGTATCGCCAGAGTGACATGGCTCTTCCTTATCCCCGCCCCGGCGCGGTCTCAACCCGGCTCACCTTAGATTGATCCGCAGCACCGCTGCCGTGGCAAAGGGTAGCAGGGCCACCGTGCCCAGCGTGATTCCCGACAACAGCATCAGTGGTGCTGTGGTATCGAGCCCGCCTGCCCCGCGCCGCACGACCTCTGCCCCGAAAATCAGCGTCGGGACGTAGAGCGGAAGAACCAACAGCGACATCAGCAGACCGCCACGACGCAGGCCGATCGTCAGCGCGGCACCGAAGCTGCCGATCATCGACAAGGCCGGTGTGCCGATGGCGAGCGATGCCAGCAAGTAGAGGTAGGCCGCGCTGTCCAGATGCAGCAGAAATCCCAGCACCGGCGCCATCAGCGTCAGCGGCAGCCCGGTCGTCACCCAATGCGCCAGCCCCTTGACCAGCCCCACGCCTTCCAGCGGCAATGGCGATGTCGCCAGCAAAGCCAGCGTGCCGTCTTCGAAATCGAGTGCAAAGATCCGGTCGAGTGAGAGCAAAGCCGCAAGCAGCGCCGCAACCCAGAGCATCCCGGGGGCGATCCGCGACAGCAAAACCGCATCCGGCCCGACGCCCAGCGGGATCAGCACGATCACGATCAGAAAGAACGCAAGGCCGAGTCCAAAACCGCCACCGGCCCGGACGGCGAGCCGCAGGTCGCGGAGGAAAAGCGCGATCACAAAAACGCCTCATCCACGCCGCCGCGGTCAGGCGCGGCGCGAAACCGCGTCAGATCCAGTTCGGGCGCGCTTAGCCCGAGGTCGATATGCGTGGCGATGACCGCGATGCCGCCTTGCGCCAGATGCCTGTCCCGCAGCCAGTCGGCAAAGAGGTTTACCGAGAACCGGTCGAGCGACACGGTCGGTTCGTCCAGAAACAGGACAGGCCGTTCGATCACGCCCAGCCGCGCCAGTCCCAGCCTGCGTTTCTGCCCCGCCGACAGCGTACCCGTAGGCCGATGACGCAGGTCCACCAGATCGAAGGCTTCATACACATCGTCGGTCACCGACTTTCCATAGACATCCGCCCAGAACTGAAGATTTTCGGCCACGGTCAGCGCCGCCTTGATCCCGTCCGCATGGCTGGCGTAGGCGCCGGAGTCTTCGGGATAGTCGGCCTGACCGGCGACGGCGGGCTGCAATCCCGCCAGGCTGCGCAACAGCGTTGTCTTTCCGATGCCGTTCGGCCCGCGCAGGATCAGCACCTGCCCCGCCGCCACGTCGAACGACACGCCCTCCAGCACCGTCACACCGCCCCGCGCACATGCGTAATCGCGGACCGACAGCATTGAGTTCACACCGGGATCAGGGCGACCGCGACGCGGCGACCTTCGGACAGCAGTACATTGTAGGTGCGGCAGGCGGCGGGAGAGGCCATCGGTTCGACGCCGATCCCCTCCGCTTCGAGCGGTCGCTGGAAAGCGTCGGGCAGATGGGCGATCTCGGCCCCTGTGCCGACGAAAAGCACGTCGATATCCGAGCCATGCGCCAAAACGGTCGCCGCATCCGCGAACCCGCCCCATGCGACGACACCCGACGGCAACGCCAGCACCGGCCCCTGATGGACCTTGCCGCCTATGCGGAAAAAGCCCGGACCATACCCGTCGATCGGCTGGCTGTCGTTATACTGGACCTCGTTCAGGCGCATCTCGTCCCCGCCTCAGGCGTCGATATTGGAATACTGGTTGCCGACCGTCGGCGCCTTTTTCGTCCAGTCGCGCTTGACGCCCAGAACCAGCAAGACGGCCGTGGCCACGAAAATCGACGAATAGGTCCCGATGAACACGCCCCACATCATCGCGAACACGAACCCGCGTATCACGTCGCCACCCAGCACGAAGAGCGCCAGTAGCGCCAGCATCGTCGTGCCGGAGGTCATCAAGGTCCGCGACAGCGTTTCGTTGATCGAGATGTTGAGCACCTCTTTCAGCGGACGTTGCTTGTATTTGCGCAGGTTCTCGCGCACCCGGTCGAAGACGATCACCGTGTCGTTGATCGAATAGCCCACGATGGTCAGCAATGCGGCGATGATCGCCAGATCGAATTTGATCTGCAACTCCGAAAAGATGCCGATGGTCAGCAGTACGTCATGCACCAGCGCGAGCACCGCGCCCACGGCGAACTGCCATTCGAACCGGAGCCAGATATAGGCCATGATCCCCGCAACGGCGAGTGCGACAGCGATGATCGCGGTCTGGATCAACTCTCCCGAGACCTTCGGCCCGACCGATTCCACGGATGGGGTCGTGATCGACGGATCGACCTCCAGCAGTGCAGCCTTGACCGCCTCGATCGTCGCGTTGCTGACGCTTTCCTCGCCGTCCTGCGCCTGAATACGAACCATGGCGACATTCTGGTTCTCGTCGAAGGTCGGGTCGAACACCTCTGAAATCGACACATCCCCCAGTTCCAGCGGTTCCAGGGCAGCGCGATATGCGCCGACGTCGACCGACTGTTCGGATTGTGTGCGGATACTCGTGCCGCCCTGAAAATCGATGCCGAAATTCAGGCCCTGCAGTGCAAAAGACCCGAAAGCGACGATCATCGCGATCCCGGAAATACCAAGCCACATCCGGGCGCGGTTGAAGAAATCAAAGCCGGTCTCGTCCTTGACCAGTTTCAGGCGCGGGCCGTTCATGATTTCGCGCGGGCGCTTGCGGGCGTACCACAACACGATCAGCGCCCGCGTGACGAACAGCGCGGTAAAGACCGACGTCAGAATACCCAACCCCAGCGTGATGGCAAAACCACGCACCGGCCCTGACCCCATGACGAAGAGAATCGTCGCGGTCATGAAGGTCGTGATGTTGGCGTCCAGAATGGACGACATCGCCTTTTCGTAACCCAATTCGATGGCGCGTGCCGGTCCCTTGGCCGTCTTCAGTTCTTCGCGGATACGCTCGAACACGATCACGTTGGCATCGACCGCCATACCGATGGTCAACACGATCCCCGCGATACCCGGCAGAGTCAGCGTGGCCCCGATCAACGACAGCAGTCCGAAGATCAGACCGACGTTGATCACAAGTGCGATATTGGCGAAGACACCGAACAGCCCGTAGGACAGGAACATATAAAGCAGAACCGCGATGCCCGCGACGATGCAGGCGATCTGGCCTGCGTCGATGCTGTCCTGCCCCAGTTCCGGCCCGATGGTGCGTTCTTCGAGGAACGTCAGTTCCGCTGGCAGGGCACCGGCCCGCAAAAGCACCGCCAGATTGGTCGATTCTTCGACCGAGAAGTTGCCGGTGATGATACCGGACCCGCCGGGGATATGGCTCTGGATCGTGGGGGCGCTGATGACCTCGTCATCCAGCACGATTGCGAAAGGCGATCCCACGTTTTCTGCGGTATAGTCACCAAACTTCCGCGCGCCGGTCACGTTGAAGCGGAAGTTCACCGCAGGCCGCCCGTTCTGGTCGAATGCGGGCTGCGCATCGACAAGCTGCTCGCCCGTCACGACAGGGCTGCGCTCAAGAATATAGAAGATGCCCGGCTCGTCCACCGACGGCAGCAGCACGTTACCCGACCCCGGCGATGCATTGGCGTCGTCCGTGCGACCGACCACAGGCCGGAACGACAGCTGCGCCGTGGTACCGATGATGTCCTTGACCTCTTCAGCCGATCCGACGCCGGGCACCTGCACCAGAATCCGGTTCGTGCCCTGCCGCTGGATCGTCGGCTCGCGTGTGCCGACCTCGTCGATCCGGTTGCGGATGATCTCCAGCGATTGCTGCATGGTGCGTTCGTCCACCGCCTGCTTTTCGGCCTCCGACAGCTGGATCGTCAGGACCGGGCCGTTGGCGCTGACCACGATGTCGGTCGTGCCGACGCCGGTCAGCGATTGCACCGGCCGCGCCAGACCGCGCACGATTTCCAGCGCACGTTCTGCGCCACCTGCCTCGGATATCCGCACGCGCAGCAGGTCTTCGGGGCTGTCCTCGCGGGTGACGAAACCCACGGTATCGCGCTCGGCGGCCAGCGCATCGCGCACTTCCGGCCAGGAGGCCTCCATCAATGTCGCGTAAACGTCCGCGGTCTGCACCTCGGCCAGCAGATGCGCCCCGCCGCGCAGATCGAGACCCAGATTGACGAGGCCCGACGGCAGGAACGACGGCCACTGCGCGATATCCGCTTCGATTTCAGGTGAAGACTGACCCTGTTCGACCAGGGCGAGCGCGTCGTTATGCGTCTCGACCCGTCCATAAAAGCCGTTGGGCATCGCCAGCACCAGCCCGATCAGGACCGTGGCCCAGATCATGAACTGCTTGAAACCCGAAATCTGCAACATGCCGTCTTGCCCCTGTCTTATGCGTCAGTGGGCCGGTCGCGACCCCGTGCTGCCCGTTTTGGGCTTACTTGGCCGGTTCGGTCTTGTTGACGACCGTGGCGATGGTGGAGCGCACGACGCGTACGGTGACGCCGCTTGCAATCTCGACCTCGATCTCGTTCTGCTCGTCCTTGACCTTGGATACCTTGCCCATGATCCCGCCTTGCGTGATCACCTGATCGCCCCGGCGCAGGGCCGCGACCATCGCCTGATGCTCTTTCAGCTTTTTCTGCTGCGGACGGATCAGCAGGAAATACATGATCCCGAAAATAAGCAGCAGTGGGATAAGAGATTCGATGCCCTGCATGAGGATGTCCTTAGGTCTGTTTTCATTGCGGGCCTACGCTGTCGCCCAATCGGCGGCACATTAGGTCCGGGGGGCCTGATTGGCAACGCGATATTCGCGCGCCCAAGGCCCCACAAACCGGTTCACAGCCCCTGTCCTTTGGGGCATATGGGGGCACGTTCTGAAAACGCCAGAGTGAAGGACCAGACAAATGCACGATATCCGCATGATCCGTGACAATCCCGCCGCATTCGATGCCGCGCTGTCCCGCCGTGGATTGCATGCGATGTCGTCCGAAATACTGGCGCTCGACGCAGATCGCCGCGCGAAAATCCAGGCGGCCGAGGAGGCGCAGGCCGAGGCCAACAAGGCGGCGAAAGAGGTAGGTGCGTGGAAAAGCAAGGCAAAGCAGGCTGAATTAAAGTTTCTTGAAGCAACGAGTATGCAAGCAGAATATCAAGAGAAATCTGGCGACAGCGGGTCTATCGAATGGTGGGATAAGCAGGAAGCGATTGCGAAAGCCGATCTCGAAGATGCAACTACCGAGTTTGACCGCCTGCGCACGTTGATGGCCGACAAAAAGGCCGAGATCGCCGCACTGAACGAAGAGGCCAAGGCGCAGGACACGGCCCTGACCGACCTGCTGATGACCCTGCCCAACCTGCCCTACGACGATGTGCCGGACGGCGCCGACGAGGATGACAACGTCGAGATCAAGCGCGCGGGCAATCCCCGCAATTTCGACTTTGATCCAGTGGAACATTTTGACATCAAGGGCGTGCAGGACGGCATGGATTTCGAAACAGCGGCCAAACTCTCCGGCAGCCGCTTCGTACTCTTGTCCGGGGCCGTCGCCCGCCTGCACCGCGCGCTGGCACAGTTCATGCTCGACACCCATACCGAGGAGAACGGCTTGCAGGAAACCATCACCCCGGTGCTGGTGCGCGAGGAGATGATGTACGGCACCGGTCAGCTGCCCAAATTCGGCGAGGACAGCTATCAGACGACGAACGGCTGGTGGCTGATCCCCACGGCAGAGGTGACGCTGACCAATATCGTCAACGGTTTGACCGTCGACGAAGGATACCTGCCGCGCCGCTATGTCGCGCATACGCAGTGTTTCCGGTCGGAAGCCGGTAGCGCAGGACGCGACACCTCCGGCATGCTGCGCCAGCACCAGTTCGAAAAGGTCGAAATGGTGACGGTCTGCCACCCCGAACATTCGGATGCCGAACACCTGCGCATGACCGCCTGCGCCGAGGGCATCCTCGAAAAACTCGGCCTGCCCTATCGCACAGTGGTGTTGTGCACCGGTGACATGGGGGCCGGTGCCCGCCGCACCAACGATATCGAGGTCTGGCTGCCCGGGCAGAACACCTACCGCGAGATTTCCAGCGTCTCGACCTGCGGGGCCTATCAGGCGCGCCGGATGAACGCGCGGTTCAAACCTGCGGGCGGCGGCAAGCCGGAATTTCTGCACACGCTCAACGGGTCCGGCCTTGCGGTCGGTCGCACGCTGATCGCGGTGCTCGAGAATGGCCAGCAGGCGGACGGGTCCGTTACCCTGCCAGAGGTCTTGCACCCTTATCTGCGCGGCAAGACGATGATCGCGGCAGACGGCTCGCTGGCCTGAAAGTGAACCAAACGGTCATGTCCCACGTTCAAGGGGCATGACCAAAGCGCTCCTGACCGCCCTCTTCACGCTGACTTTCGTGATCTCGCCCGCCTTCACCTCGTTCGACGGGTTCGAGGCGCAGCAACTGCCGATCCCGCAAGTCGATCCGCCGATTCAGCCTGCGGGCTATGCTTTCAGTATCTGGGGGCTGATCTATGCGTGGCTGATCGTATCGGCTGGTTACGGTCTTTGGAAACGGGCGGGCGATCCGGCGTGGAGCCGCGCGCGACCCTGGCTGATCGCCAGCCTCGCCATCGGCACGCCTTGGCTCTACTTCGCGACGGTCAGTCCGATAATGGCGACGATTATGATCGTCGCCATGGCCATCTGCGCCATCGCGGCGACGCTCCTCGCCCCGAAGTTCGACCGCTGGTGGTTCCAAGCCCCTGTCGCGATTTACGCGGGCTGGCTGACGGCGGCCTCTTTCGTCAGCATCGGCAGCACGATGGCGGGCCACGGTATCGCCTTCGGCAGCCTTGGCTGGGCGTTCACCGGGATCATCGGCGCGCTGATCGTCGGGTTGCTCGCCTTCCGCCAACGCCCCGATGCGCCCGAATACCTTCTGACGATAATCTGGGCGCTGGTCGGGATCGTCGTGGCAAACGGATTGGAGGTCTGGACCGTCACCACGCTCGCGGCGACGGGCATCGTCCTTCTGCTGGCGGTGATCGTCACAGGGGGCCGTGCATCGAAGCTCGCCGCGTCCTGATCAGACCCGACGCAGCAGGATCGCATAGGTCCCGATCGTCAGGATAGAGGCCGCCAGCAGTGCCTCGACCGGCAGCATCAACCCCAAGTAGATGATCGCCAAGGCAGCGAAGACAGGCATCACGCCGCCAAGTGCTGCATAGATCGCCAGGGTCAGCCGTTGAGTCGCACCGCACAAAACCGACAGGATCGCGATGTCAGCGCCCCAGATCAGCAAAAGGGCGGGTACGAAAAGCGCCGTAAGTGGCATCTGTCCGCCGCTGGAAAACAGTGTACCCACGACGACTGCCGTCAGTTGTAAAATCAGCAGATGCAGCGGGACCACCAACGCCAGGAACACATATTTCCGCCACATCAATCCGTCGGCCTTTTCTTCAGATGTTTGGACAGACGTGACGGCTGTGACGATTTCTTGTCCTTGTACGGGTTCTTGTCACCCTGATCGCGCAGATACAGCCGCACCGGCGTGCCCGGCATGTCAAAGTCGGCTCGCAAGCCATTGATCAGATAGCGTTTATAGCTTTCGGGCACGGCATCGGGGTGCGACGTCATCACGACGAACGCCGGTGGCCGAGTCTTGACCTGCGTGGCATAGCGCATCTTGATCCGCTTGCCGCCAGGTGCGGGCGGCGGGTGCTGTTCGAGCATGCCGGTCAGCCAGCGGTTCAGCTGCGCCGTGGTCGCCCGCCGGTTCCAGACATCATGCGCGCGCATGATCGCCTGCTGCAAGCGGTCCAGCCCCTTGCCGGTCTTGGCAGAAACGGTAACGAGCGGCGCACCGCGCAGCTGAGGCAAAAGCCGCTCGAAACTCTCGCGCAGTTCTTTCAGCTTGCCCTGTTTTTCATCCTCCGTGTCCCATTTGTTCACCGCGATGACGACGGCGCGGCCCTCGCGCTCCGCCAGATCGGCGATGCGCAGGTCCTGCTGTTCGAACGGGATACTGACGTCGAGCAGCACCACCACGACCTCGGCGAACTTCACCGCGCGCAACCCGTCGGAGACCGACAGCTTTTCCAGCTTTTCCTGCACCTTGGCCTTCTTGCGCATTCCCGCGGTGTCGAAGATGCGCATGGGGACCAGTTCACCATCCGGCCCCGCCCATTCCGTCTGCACCGATATCGCATCCCGGGTGATCCCGGCCTCCGGCCCGGTCAGAAGGCGTTCCTCGCCGATGATCTTGTTGACCAGCGTGGACTTGCCCGCATTCGGGCGGCCCACAACAGCGATCTGCAGCGGCTTTTCGCGGGTCGGCACGCGGGGTGCATCCTCGTCGTCCTCGCCCACGTCGACATCGGTGTCCGGCGTATCGGCAAGGCTGCGCTCTTCCAGTTCCTCGGCAATGGGGCGCAGCACGTCCAGCAATTCGCCCATCCCCTCGCCATGTTCGGCGGACATGCGGATCGGTTCCCCAAGCCCTAAGGCAAAGGCTTCGAGGATCGACGCATCCGCCGCCTTCCCCTCGCCCTTGTTGGCGGCGAGGATTACATGCGCGTTCTTCTTGCGCAGGATATCGGCGAACACCTCGTCCGCGGGCAGGACACCGGCGCGCGCGTCGATCATGAACAGGCAGACATCGGCCATTTCGACCGCACGTTCGGTCAACCGCCGCATCCGGCCCTGCAGGCTGTCGTCGGTCGCCTCTTCCAGGCCCGCGCTGTCGATCACGGTGAATTTCAGGTCCGCGAGCCGCCCCTGCCCCTCGCGCAGGTCGCGCGTCACACCGGGCTGGTCGTCGACCAGCGCCAGCTTCTTGCCGACCAGACGATTGAACAGCGTGGATTTGCCCACATTCGGGCGACCCACTATGGCGAGGGTGAAAGACATAATCGCGGCTCCGACTAAACAGATGCAGGCCGATATACCAAGATCACGTCAACGGAAAGCGTGTAAATTGCCATCCTTGCTGACGACGTAGAGCGTCTGCCCCGCCACAACCGGGTTTGACGCGGCCCCGCCCGCGATCTCGACAGCACCCAGTGCGGCACCCGATGTCGGGTCGAACTGGCGGATCAGCCCGTCGGAGGACGCGACGATCAGCCGCCCGCCCGCCAGAACGGGGCCATAGTGGGCGTGCTTGCCGACGATCCTGCCGAAACTGCCGGTCACCGTATCGGGCAGTGCCACGCGCCAGATCACGGAGCCATCCGCCGCATCCAGCCGCACAAGCTGGTTCAGATCGTTGAGCAGGAACACGAAACCGCCCGCCGGCCAGACCGGCCCGGTCGTGCCTTCGCGCGCGGTCCAAAGCCGGTCGCCGTTGCTGGTATCCATCGCGGACAGACGGCCCGAAAAGTTGCCGACGTAAACGACGGTCCCGTCGATCACCGGATCGCCCGAGATATCGGAGATATTCGCCGCGGCAGAGCCGCGACGTTCGCCCGCCACGAAGGTCGCCCACCGGCGCAGCCCGCCCTGCGGGAACGCTGCGATCACTTCGCCCGACTGGAACGGAAAGATCGCGATCTCGCTGTTGACGGCCACACCCGACCCACCGCCGAACCCGGACACCGAAGGCGTGCCCGACAGCTGCCAGCGGATGCGCCCGGTATCGACCTCCAGCGCCCAGCCGGTGCTGTCGCGCCCCGCCAGATAGACCAGATCGCCGAAGATCGTCGGCGACGACCCGGCGGGCGCATCGAGGTCCTGAGTCCAGATTTCAGCACCCGTCGCCGCATCCAGCGCCGTCAGCTCGCCAAATCCGGAGGCCACGAAGATCCGGCCGTTGCTGTAGGACAGGCCACCGCCGGACGCGTCACGCAAATTGTCGGTGCGCGGCTGCACGCTGCGCGTCCAGGCGGTTTGCCCGGCTGCGGTCGTGGCCGTCACCTGCGCGCGCGCGTCGAGCGTATAGACCACACCGCCCGCCACCACAGGGTCGGCGGTGATCCGGGCACGCAGGCTGTTGCCCTCGCCGATCGGCACGGCGAATATCTGCGTCAGTGACGGGCCGAGGGCGGGGTGCGTGATCATATGATCGGGACCGCCGTTACGGTGGGTCCAGTCGGCATTGGCCCGCGCGGCGGCAAGGCGCAACGGTCGGGCCTCGTTGATCGTGGCGGTTTCATCGGGGCGGATATCGAGCCGCTCTCCGGGCAGGATGATGTCCTGTTCGCCACAGGCCGCAGCCAAAGCCAGCACCGCCGCTCCAAGTATCGGTTTCACTGTCACGGTCACATGCCCCTTGTTGGCTTATTGATCAGCGTCCGCAGCCGGCGCGGCGTCCGGGCTTTCGGGATCGATCTCGGCACCCAGCGCCACAATCAGGCTTTGCGCCCGTTCGCGCAAGCCCCGCGTCACGCCCGCATCCTCGACGATCACGCGCAGCGTCGCGACGGCGGCCTCCGTATCGCCCGCGGCGACATCCATCTGTGCAAGCTGTTCCAGCGCCAGCAGGTGAAACGGCCCACCGGGTTGCGCAAATCCTTCGAGCGTCTGGCGTCGTGCGGCGGCGTCGGTTTCGGGCGTCACGATCAGCGCCGACTTGAATCCCGCCACGTCGCGATAGACCTGCGGAACGTCGGGGTTCACGGCCAGCGCATCAAGCGTCGCCTGCGATGCGGCAAGATCGCCCGCTTCCTGCTGCGTCGCGGCGGTCAGCAATGCGGTCACGGCCACCGCCGCACCATCGGCGGAGACCGTCTCCAAAGCCGCCGCCCGTGCTGCGGCATCGTTCTCGGACAGCGCGTCGAGCATCGCATCGCCGGTGGATTGCGCAACAGATGTCAGTTGCGCCTTGCGGTATTCGTTATAGGCCGCACCACCGACGATCAGCAGAACGGCGACGACAGCGATCCAGCCGTATTTGCGCAGATAGCCGAACAGCCGGTCGCGCCGGACCTCTTCGGTGACTTCGTTGATAAAGCTGTCTGTCTCGCTCACCCGGACCCCCTCGCGCCACCTGCATGGCTCGTGTCGTTTCGACGTTCATACAGTGAAGTTTTGGCAAATGCCAAGACCCGCGCGCTGGCCATATGCCCCTGCGACGCGGCACCGCAGAAAACGAGGCTTGCGGCCTGCGCATCTGGGGCCTAAACTGAACTAAGCAGTTTAGTATGGAAAAAGACATCCGACCGCGCCCATCGCGCGTAGATACTAGGATATGTTTCGGGTAAGCCGCACCTGGAACTGGTGCAAAGGCCGCGAGATGAAGATCATACCCATCGTTACCGCCCTGCTGGTGTCTGCCGCGCTCTACCTCGTCGTATTCGAGCGGGAGCGCCTGGTCGAATTTGCCCAAACGTCTTCACCGGTGCCCGCCCCGCCTGCGGAAGAGCCTACTGACGATACCGGCGACGAGACGGATGTCGCCGACGTCGCGGCCCCCGAGGCGGATGACACCCGCGACGATGACGACCATGTCGTGCGGGTCGTGGCGCTGCGATCGACGGCGCAGACCGTCGACAGCGCCGTCGTCCTGCGCGGCAAGACGGAGGCGGCACGGCAGGTCTCGGTCGCGGCGGAGACATCCGGTCAGGTGACGTCGGAGCCGCTGCGCAAGGGCGCCTACGTGACTGCGGGAGAGCCGTTGTGCGAACTTGATCCCGGCACGCGCGAGGCAAGCCTTGCAGAGGCGCGCGCCCGTCTGGCCGAGGCACAAGGCCGTGTGCCCGAAGCCCGCGCCGCCATCGCCGAAGCCAACGCCCGCATTCGCGAGGCTGAAATCAACGTCAACGCCGCCCGTCAGCTGAACGAGGGCGGGTTCGGGTCGGAAACCCGGCTGGTCAGCGCGGAGGCCGTGGCGGAAGCCGCCGCCGCCGGGCTGCAGCGCGCGCAATCCGGCGTGGCAGCGGCAGAGGCGGGGATCGAGGCCGCGCAGGCCGGTGTCGCCGTCGCCGAACGGGAGATCGAAAAGCTGGTGATCAAAGCCCCCTTTGCGGGCCTGCTGGAAACCGATACCGCCGAACTCGGGACGCTGATGCAGCCCGGATCGCCCTGTGCCACCATCATCCAGCTCGACCCGATCAAGCTGGTTGGCTTCGTGCCCGAGACCGATGTGCACAAGGTCTCTGTCGGGGCGATGACCGCCGGACGGCTGACCGACGGAGCGAACGTCACCGGGCGGGTGACCTTCCTGTCACGCTCCGCCGACGAAACGACCCGGACGTTTCGGGTCGAGGTCACGGTACCGAACCCGGATCTGGCGATCCGCGACGGCCAGACCGTCGAAATCGTCGTGGCCTCGGACGGGCGGTCGGCCCATCTGCTGCCGCAATCCTCACTGACGCTTGACGATGACGGCGCACTTGGCGTGCGCACGGTCGACGGCGACAATACCGCAAGGTTCATGCCCGTCACCCTGCTGCGCGACACCGTCGACGGCGTCTGGGTCACCGACCTGCCCGAGCAGACCGACGTGATCATCGTCGGACAGGAATTCGTCACCGACGGCGTGCCGATCGCGCCGACCTATCAGGAGGCGGAAGGATGACCGGACTGGTCGACTGGGCCGCAAGCCGTGCGCGCATGGTGCTCGCTTTCATCGCCCTGTCGCTTTTGGCGGGCGGCATGGCCTATGTGGGCCTGCCCAAGGAAGGCGAACCGGATATCGAAATTCCCGCGATCTTCGTGTCCGTCCCCTTCCCCGGCATCTCCGCCGCCGATAGCGAAACCTTGCTGGTCAAGCCGATGGAGACGGAGCTGTCCGATCTGGACGGGCTGAAAACCATGACCGCGACCGCATCGGAAAACTACGCCGGGGTCGCGCTGGAATTCGAATTCGGCTGGGACAAGACCAAGGTACTGGCCGATATTCGCGACGCGATGAACGCGGCGGAAGCGAAATTCCCGGCGGGTGCGGACCAGTATTCGATCAACGAGATCAACTTTTCCGAATTTCCCATCATCATCGTGAACCTCACCGGGGCCGTGCCCGAACGCACCCTGCGCCGGGTGGCAGAGGGTCTGCAGGAACGCATCGAGGGTCTCGACGCCGTGCTGGAAGCCGGGCTTGCCGGGCAGCGCGACGAGATGCTGGAGGTCGTGATCGACCCGCTGAAGCTGGAGGCCTACAACGTCACCGCGGGCGAGCTGATCGGCGTCGTCACCAACAACAACCTGCTGATCGCGGCAGGTGAGGTGGAGACGGCACAGGGCACATTCGCCGTGAAAATCCCGTCGTCCTTCGACGAGCCGCAGGATGTCTATTCGCTGCCGGTGAAGACGAACGGTGACCGTGTGATCACGCTCGGCGATCTGGCGACGATCCGCCTGACCTTCGAGGACCGCGTCGGGACCGCCCGCTTCAACAACGTCAACACCGTCGCGCTCCAGATCGTGAAGCGCAAAGGGTTCAACCTGATCGACACCACCGCGCTGGTCCGCGAAGTGGTCGAGGAAGAACGCGCAAGCTGGTCACCCGACCTGCAGGCCGCCATCGACGTCGGCACGTCCAACGACCAGTCCAAGGGCGTGGCCTCCATGGTCAGCCAGTTGGAAGGGTCGGTACTGACCGCCGTGGCGCTGGTGATGATCGTGGTGCTGGCCGCCCTTGGCACCCGGCCTGCCCTGCTGGTGGGCTTCGCGATCCCCACATCGTTCCTGTTGTGTTTCGCCTTGCTGGCGATCATGGATATCACGATCTCCAATATCGTCATGTTCGGCCTGATCCTCGCTGTGGGGATGCTGGTGGACGGCGCGATCGTCGTGGTGGAATACGCCGACAGGCGTATCCAGGAAGGCTCCGGTCCGATGTCGGCCTATACCGAGGCCGCGAAACGCATGTTTTGGCCGATCATCTCCTCCACCGCGACGACCCTTTGCGCGTTCCTGCCGATGCTGTTCTGGCCCGGCGTGCCGGGGCAGTTCATGGGCATGCTGCCGGTCACGCTGATTTTCGTGCTGTCGGCCTCGCTCATCGTGGCGCTGATCTATCTGCCGGTCATGGGCGGTGTAACAGGGCGGCTCAGCCGCGCGTTCGAGGGTGTGTCGGACGCCCTACGCCGCAAGCTGCCATGGATCATCCGCGCGCTTCTTGTGCCCGTGGCGATCATGACGGTTTTCGCCGGCGCGATGCTTACCCTGAACCCCGGTTACTTGACCGGCGAAGCGGTGCAGACCACAGGACTCGGTGACAGCCTGCCGGGGATCGCGCTGTTCCTGTTCGGTGCGGCTTTCGCGTCGATTAGCATCGGGGCCGCCAAGATCACCCGCCGCCGCAAGCGGATCAAGGCAGGCTATCGCCGGACGCCGTTTGGCTATTTCATGTACTTCATCGTCGGCAACCCGATCATGCCGCTGGTGACGATCGGCGCCGTGATTTTTACCGTCATATCGATCTTCGGCTACTTCGGGGCCAACAACAACGGCGTCGAGTTCTTCGTGGAATCCGAACCGGAGCAAGGCACCGTCTACGTGCAGGCGCGCGGCAACCTGTCGCTGGCCGAAAAGGATGCGCTTGTACAGCAGGCCGAGGCGGTCGTGCTGGCGAACCCCGGTGTGCTGAACGCCTTCGCCTTTGCCGGTGACGGCGGGCTGAACACCGATGCCAGCGGGGCCAGCACCCCGCGCGACACAATCGGTCAGGTGCAGTTCGAAACCATCGCCTGGGACGACCGGCCCACCGTGCGGCAGGACTGGTTCACCATCCCCGTCATCGACTACACCGTGCAGCGCAGCGTGAAAGACGACACGTTCGACGGTGACCTGATCCTTGAGCAGATTCAGGCAGAGCTTGATCAAATTCCCGGCATCCGCTCCGAGATTCTCGCGCTCGCGCGTGGCCCCGCATCCGCCAAACCGGTGCATCTGCGTCTGCGCGGCGAAAACTGGGATGACCTGCGCGCCGCGACCAACATGGCGCGGGCGCGATTCGAGGCTACACCCGGCCTGACCCTGATCGAGGATACGCTCCCCCTGCCCGGGATCGACTGGCAGATCGATGTCGACGTCGAAAAGGCCGGTCGCTTCGGCGCGGACGTCGCATCCGTCGGGGCCATGGTGCAGATGGTGACGCGCGGTATTCTGCTCGACACCATGCGCGTCGACAGTTCCGACGAGGAAATCGAGATCCGCGTACGCCTGCCCGAGAAAGACCGCGTGCTGTCGACGCTGGACACTCTGCGCGTGCGCACCAATCAGGGGCTGATCCCGCTGTCCAACTTCATCACCCGCACGCCGGTCGAAAAGCTCGCCCAGATCGACCGTATCGACCAAACGCGGTATTTCGACATCAAGGCAGGCGTCGAAACCGGTCTGGTCGCGCTGACACGCACACCCGAGACCGAAGGCGCGCAAGGCGAGACCGTCGCCGTCGCCCGGATCGCGGATGAAGAGGCGACCGGGGTCGCGAAATACGATGTGCAATCCTATGCGGCGGGCTACGGCCAGTCCGATCTGCGCGAACTGCTTGCCGTTGAGGATGCGCTGACAGAGGTCATCATCAACCCCAACGAACGCATCGCGCAGTTGACCGCATGGCTCGACACCCAGCCGTTCGAAGGGTCCGTCGATTGGGAATGGACCGGCGATCAGGAAGATCAGGCGGAATCCCAGGCCTTCCTGCAAACCGCCTTCGCCGGCGCGCTGGGGCTGATGTTCATCATTCTGCTGGCGCAGTTCAATTCCATCTACAACTCCGTCCTCGTGCTGCTGGCGGTGGTCATGTCGACCGCAGGCACGCTGGTGGGCATGCTGGTGATGGATCAGGCGTTCTCGATCATCATGACCGGCACGGGGATCGTGGCATTGGCCGGGATCGTGGTGAACAACAACATCATCCTGATCGACACCTATCAGGAATACAGCCAGTACATGCCGCGGTCAGAGGCGATCACCCGCACCGCCGAGGACCGCATCCGCCCCGTGCTGCTGACCACCATCACGACGATGGCGGGACTGGCGCCGATGATGTTCGGCCTCAGTCTCGATTTCTTCGGCGGCGGCTACAGCTTCAACAGTCCGACATCGCTGTGGTGGAAACAGCTTGCCACCGCCGTGGTCTTCGGCCTCGGAATCGCCACGATGCTGACGCTGGTGTTCACGCCCGCGATGCTCGCCACCCGCGTCTGGGTGACGACCTACGTTCTTTGGTTCGCGCGCCTGCTGGCCAAGCTGTCGTTCGGCCGTTCGTCCCGCGCGGCACAGGACTGGGCACTGCAACGGCAGGCCCGCCGGATAAAATCGCCCGAGTTCATCTGGACAGAGGACGACGATGCAACACGCGCGCCGCGTCCGATGGTCCCGCTGACCACCATTCAGGCGGCAGAATGATGCAGTGGCCGTTATGGATCGCCGCAGGTGTCGGGGCGCTGGTCTGCACCGTACACGCCATCGCAGGCGGCAAGGATACCGCCGCCCCGGTCGCGGCCTCGCGCGACCTCGACACGACGGCCAAACACACCGCCCTGTTGGTCTGGCACCTGATGACGTTGGCCCTTGTGCAACTGGCCGCCCTGTTCGCGGCAGCCGCGTATTTCGACAGCCGCAGCCTGGCACTTGCCGCGACCCTGACGGCACTGGCCTACGCCATTGGCGCGCTGGTCTATCCGCTCACCGCGAAGGTGTCGTTCCGCATCCTGCCGCAGTCCACGATGTTCGCGGGTATGACGTTTCTTGGCACGTTGGCGCTGACGGCCTGATCACTCCGCCGTCGCCGGGGCCTGATCCATCAGCGCCAGCGTGCGCCATGCCAGCCCCAGCGTCAGCACCGCGCAAAGCGCGATTCCCGCGACCATCGGCACCGCCGTCCCGTCGAAAAACAGCCCCGCCACAACGACCATCACACCGCCCGTCACCATCTGCAACGTGCCACCCAGCGAGGACGCAAGCCCCGCGATCTCGCCATGCGGGTCCAGCGCCATGACCATCGTCGTGGGGATGATCAGGCCCAGACATGCGTTGCCCAGAAACAGCCCGGCCACGACCACGGCCAAGCTGACGAAGCCCACCAGCAGAACCAGCAGAAGTCCGATTGCGAAGACGGCGAACCCGATCACCGCCCAGCGCATCACCGGCACGATGCCGAACCTTTCGCCCAGCGGCCCCGCCGCCTGCGACGCGGCGAAGAATCCGATCGCGTTGATCGCGAAGGCGATACTGAACCCGGTCGGCGTCAGCCCGAACTGTTCTGTATAGACGAAGGCCGCACTGGCCAGAAACACCATGAAGCTGGCGAACCCGAAGCCGCCGATCAACGTCAGCCCCATGAAGACCGGATCGCGGAACAGCACCTTGGCCCCGCGCATCAGGCTGCGCAGGTTGACCGGCACCCGGCCTGCGGGCGGCAGCGTCTCCGGCAGCAGCGTCGCGGTCACCAAAAGGCTTGCCCCCGCCGCCAGCGCCAGCACCCAAAAGATCAGCCGCCAGTCGCCCAGCGCGATCAACCCGCTGCCCGCCAACGGGGCCAGCATTGGCGAAACGGAAATCACCAGCATCACCATCGCCATCAGCTTGGTCGCCTGCGGGCCGGTGTGCATGTCGCGGATCACCGCGCGCGGCACCACCATCAGCACGGCACCGCCCGCCCCCTGTACGGCGCGGAAAAAGATCAGCCAGCCGATGGACGGGGCCAGCGCGCAACCGACCGTCGCCGCAGCAAACAGCCCGACACCCACGTAAAGCGGCAGCTTGCGCCCCACCTGATCGGCCCATGGTCCGTAGAACAGCTGCGCTATCCCGAAGACCACGAAATAGACCGTGAGCGTCAGTTGTACAGCCGCCGCATCGGTCCCCAGACCCTCGGCAATCGCGGGCATCGCGGGCAGATACATATCAATCGCGAACGGTCCAACCGCCGCCAAAAGCCCCAGGACAAGGGCCGCGCGCAACATCGACATCGGGTATTCCTTTATTCTGCGCAGCGCGTGGGCGCTGCGGTCAGGCTCAGACTGTCACGTCTTCCTCGGATTGGCGATTCCACAGATGCGCATACCTGCCGTCTTTTGTCAGCAGCGCGTCATGCGTCCCCTCCTCCACGATCCGGCCCGCCTCCAGCACGACGATACGGTCGGCATCGGCAATAGTGGACAGGCGGTGCGCGATGGTGATCACCGTGCGGCCCTCGCCCATGGCCTTCAGTTCCGCCTGAATTTCCATCTCGGTTTCCGTGTCCAGCGCGCTCGTCGCCTCGTCGAGCAGCAGGATCGGCGGGTTCTTCAGGAGCGTCCGGGCGATCCCTACCCGCTGTTTTTCCCCGCCCGAGAGTTTCAGGCCGCGTTCACCGACAGTCGTTTCGTATCCATCCGGTAAGCTGACAATAAAGTCGTGTATCTTCGCGGCCTTCGCGGCGGCCACTATCTCTGCCTCGCTCGCCGTGGGGCGCCCATAGGCGATGTTGTAGTGCACGGTATCGTTGAAGAGCACCGTATCCTGCGGCACCACGCCGATCTGGCCGTGCAGGCTTTCCTGTGTCACGTCCCGCACATCCTGCCCGTCGATCAGCACGGCCCCGTCGGTCACATCGTAAAACCGGAACAGCAGCCGTCCGATGGTGGATTTGCCCGACCCTGACGAGCCGACGATCGCAACCGTCTGCCCCGGTGCCACCCGCAGGCTGACCCCCTGCAGGATCGGACGCTCGGGATCATAGCCAAAGGACACGTCGCGCAACTCCACCGCGCCGCCATCCACGACCAGCATCGCCGCATCGGGTTTGTCCGTCACCTCTGCCGGTTGCTCCAGCAGGTCGAACATATCGCCCATGTCGATCAACGCCTGCCGGATTTCGCGGTACACCGTGCCAAGGAAGTTCAAGGGCATCGTGATCTGGATCATATAGGCGTTCACCAGAACGAAATCGCCCACCGTCAGGCTGCCGTCCTGCACGCCCAGCGCCGCCATGACCATCACGGCGACCAGCCCGCCGGTGATCAGCAGCGCCTGCCCGAAGTTCAGGAATGCCAGCGTATAGTTCGTCTTGATCGCCGCCGCCTGATACCGTTCCATCGCGGCGTCATAGCGGTCGGCTTCCCACCGCTCTGCACCGAAATACTTGACCGTCTCGAAGTTCAAAAGACTGTCGATGGCCTTCTGGTTGGCGTCGGTGTCCTGATCGTTCATTTCCTTGCGGATTTTTACGCGCCATTCTGTCACCGCGAAGGTGAACCAGACATAAAGCGCGATGGTCACGACCACGACGACCAGATACCAGACGTCGAACGTGAAAAAGAGCACGCCCGCGATCATCAGCAGTTGCAGCACCAGCGGCCCGACCGAAAACAGCAGGAACCGCAGCAGGAACTCGACCCCCTTCACCCCGCGTTCGATCACGCGGGACAGACCACCGGTCTTGCGGGTGATGTGGTAGCGCATCGACAGGCGGTGAATATGGGTGAAGGTCTGCAACGCCAGCGCCCGCAACGCGCCCTGCCCCACGACGGTAAAGATCACGTCGCGCAGCTGCTGGAAACCCACGGTCATCAGCCGGGCCAACCCGTAAGCCAGCGTAAGCCCCACCGCCCCCAGCCCCAGATAGGTCGCCATGTCGCCGTTCTCGGGTGCCATGACGTCGACCGCCTGGCTGAAGAACTGCGGCGTGATCACGGCGATGACCTGGCTGAGCAGCAGCGCGATCATCGAGGTCACGACGCGGACCTTGACCCCCGTCTCCCCCCTCGGCCAGAGATAGGGCATGACGCGCCGGATGACGTTCCAGCCCTGGATCCGCGTATTGTCGAGATTGGCTTGGGTCTTGGTCAGGCGACGCATCTGTATTCCAGTACTGGCAAGACGCCAAAACTATGCGCTGCCGTCACCGGTGACCAGCCCTCTGCCAAACTATTCGGTGATTTCGGGAATACGGAACACCTGCCCCGGGTAGATCAGATCGGGGTCGCGAATCTTGTCCCTGTTGGCCTCGAACACGGCGACGTACAGGATACCCTCGCCATACCGCTCGCGCGCGATCGCCCAGAGCGTCGCGCCCGGCTGCACCGTCCGCACGGCGACGTCGAAATCGGCGTCGGCTGTCTCGGATGCAAAGACGGCAGCGACATCCTCGGCCTCCTCGCGCTTGAACGGCGTTTCGATCCGCGAGACCACGTCGCCTTCTGCCGTCACCTGATCCACGCGCAGGGTGTAAACACCGGTATCCACGTCCGGCAGGTCGGTGGACCAGCCCCCGTCAGCTGTGATCCGGGACGTCGTGACCGGCTGGTTGTCCAGATAGATACGGATGAAACCGTCACCCGCCCCGCGCCCCGTCAGCTGAACCTCGCCCGCGTCGTCATAGCTGATGGTGTCGAGCGCCACCTGCGACATCACCTCCGGTGCCTGCCCGCCATCTGCGGGTTGCAGCACCCGCACGCCCTCGGCATCCGCGACCAGCACCGCCGGTGCACCGGGCCGGGCCTGCGGCGTGACGGGTGCCGGCGCTGCAATCTGCGGCGCAGGGCTGACATCAGGTTCAGGAACCGTGATCGCTGGCGTCGCCGCCACGACCGCAGGTGCCACCGCATCCGGTTCCGCGGTTTCGGCCACCGCCTCGGGTGCGGCATCTGTTTCTGCAGTGGCCAGCTGGGTTTGCGCGGCAACCTCTGACCCGTCACCGTCAGCCACGGCGTCAGGCTGCGCGGTTGCAACGACATCTGTTCCGGCCGCGTCCGGCGTGACATCGACGGTTGCCGTGCCTACGACTGAATCCGATGTGGCCGGAGCTTCGGCAGCCACGGAAACGCCGCTTTCGGCAGGTTCCGGCGTCGCCTCAGTTTCCGTCGTATCGGAAAGTCCGGGCGCGTCGGTCGGTGCCGGGTCTGCCTGTGCCACCCCGATTTCGGCCTCCGGTGCGGCATCGCCCGTGGTTTCCGTCGCCTGCGCTACCGTCACATCGGCGGTGTCTTCGTCCGCATCCTGGCCACTCGCAACGGACAGCGGCTCCGCCACATCCGCAACTGCAGTTTCGGTCACGGTGTCTGCATCTGCCAAGTCGATCTCCGGACTGTCGTCCACAGCAGGCTGATCTTCGGTCGGGGCGACCCCGGCGATCATCACCTCATCCTCCGCCGGGTCAGCGGCGATGACCGGTTGCACGAAATAGGTCTCGGTCGACAGCACGGCCTGCCCGTCCGGGTCGGCCACCAGTTGCATCCGGCGCGGTTGGTCGGACGGGGTGATCAGCAGCGTCGTGCCGAACCGCCCGGCCGCATCCGCCGTGACGGTTTCGATCACATCCCCGCCGAGCACGATGTCGATGACGGCATCGGGGCTGGCGCGCCCGGCAATCGTGGCAAAACCGTCGGGAAACATGAGAAAGGTTTCGCGCGACGGGGGCAGCATCTGCGGCGCGACGACAGCGGCGGCGTCAGCAACGACAGGGTCCTGCAAAGGGTCGCTGTCAATGACGGCGGTATCGACAGTATCGTCCGGGGTAGGCGCGTTCTCCGCAATGGCTGTGTCATCGGCAATAGGGACGTCATCGACGTTAGGCGTGTCATCGACGTCAGGTACGTCGTCCACAACCGCGGTGTCCTCCGCGCCGGGCACGTCATCAGCAATCGGTGTTTCATCGGCGACAGCCACGTCACCGGCGGCCGGCACGTCATCCAAAATCGCCGTTTCCTCGACCGTCGGCGCGTCTGCCGTCACAACCGTTTCATCGACGCCCGGCGCGTCAGCGACCGTCGACACCTCCTCGACAGCATCCATGGTCGCCGCGGCATCCCCTGCCTGCGGTGGCGGCGCAGTTCCGTCAGGGCGAAAGACCGCCAGCCCGACGACGCCGATCACCACCGCCGCAACGACGCCCAGCCCGATAGAGGCCACGCCTGAACCCGCGCCTTTTGCCACTCGCACATCCCCCAACTTCCCCGGTTGAGCGACCATAGCAACAGGGGTATGCACGGTCAAAGACATTGCAAATCAGGACCTTCACATGACCACTTCACCGGCATCCGTCTGCGTTTATTGCGGCTCGCGCGACGGGGTCGACCTAGCCTACGCGCAGGCCGCCGAAGACACCGGCCGCATGATCGCCGACAACGGCTGGCGGCTGGTCTATGGCGCGGGCGATGTCGGCCTGATGGGCCGGGTTGCGCGCGCCACGCAGGCGGCAGGGGGCAAGACCTTCGGCGTGATCCCCACGCATCTGATGGACTGGGAAGTCGGCAAACGCGATCTGGACAGTTTCATCATCACCGAAACCATGCACGAGCGCAAAAAGGTCATGCTGATGAACGCCGAGGCCGTTGTCCTGCTCCCGGGCGGGGCCGGCTCCATGGACGAGGTGTTCGAGGCGCTCACATGGCGGCAGCTTGGCCTGCATGCGAAACCGATCTTCATCGTGAACATCAATGACTATTGGCAACCATTTTTGGCACTCACCGATCATATCGTCGCGCAGGGCTTCGCCGACCGCAGCCTGCTGGATTACATGACGGTCGTGCGGGATGTACCGACGCTGGCCGCCAGTCTGCGCGACGTTCTGGCCTGACGCATCATGCGGATGGTATGACGCCAGACTAAAGTACGGTCACGCAGCAAAAAAGCCCGAACCATCGATCCGGGCTTTCAGTTTCAAGTAACCGCAGTCTTAGGCGGCCAGATCGTCTTTGACGATCTTCTCGATCTCCGTCAGCGGGTGGTTCGTCAGCGTCTTCGGCACCTCGCCGACGACCTTGTCGGACACTTCCATATGTAGATTGCTGCGCAACTCTCCCAGAATTTGCGGAGAGGCGACAAGCACGATGCGTTCGAATTCTCCCTTGTGGGCGCGCTCGTATAGCATGTCGCTGATTTCTGCGGCGAACCGTTCCTTTGCCAATTCGTGCCAGTCGGTGTCATCGACCGCAGACTTATGACCCGGCCCGCCGTCGTGCATACGGCCGGGCCGGTTGGCGGATTGTTCGATGTCCGACGGATTTTCCTGCGTATCCTTCGATACGACCGTAAAGTGCGGGTCCTCTCCGTCCGTCTGGTTTTCCAGCAGTAACGCTTTCTCGCTGTCGGTCACCAGAATCCAGGTGCCTTTACTTATCCTCGTCATCGCCGATCCCCTTTTCCGGATGAATTTCATCGGACGTCTTGCGGGTATGGGACACGCCCAGCGCACCGCTTCGATCGTCGTCGCGCTTCTTGCCGTGCGCGCCTTCCGCACGTTCGTCGCTGTCGTCCTTGGGGACGTCGCCACGGGTGATCGGTGATTTTTCGCGCTCTGTCATGGGGTGCTCCTTTAGCTGGATTGCTCATTGAACCAACCTGCGGGCATGACGAAAGTTCCAACGAAAACGGCCCGCCGCAGGTGCGACGGGCCGTTTGGTACACGCTGAGTTGTCAGGTCACATGCGCGATGCGACATTCTCCCAGTTCACCAGATTGTCGAGGAAGTTGCCTAGGTAATCCGGCCGCTTGTTGCGGAAGTCGATGTAGTAGGAATGCTCCCAGACATCGCAGCCGAGCAGTGCCGTCTGGCCAAAGCAGACCGGGTTCACGCCGTTCTCGGTGCTGGTGACCTTCAGGCCGCCATCGGTATCCTTGACCAGCCAGGCCCAGCCGGAACCGAACTGCCCGCCACCGGCGGACTTGAACTCGTCCTTGAACTTGTCGACCGAGCCGAAACTGTCGCTGATCGCCTTTTCCAGCTCACCGGGCATGCCGGTGCCGCCGGGCGCCATCATCTCCCAGAACTGGTTGTGGTTCCACAACTGGCTGATGTTGTTGAAGATACCGGACTGTGCCACCGCACCCTTGTCATAGGTGCCCTTGATGATCTCTTCGAGGGACTTGCCCTCCCACTCGGTGCCTTCGATCGCCTTGTTGCCGTTGGTGACATAGGCGTTGTGGTGTTTGTCGTGGTGATACTCCAACGTCTCCTTGGACATGCCGTGGGGGGCAAGGGCGTCGTGTGCATAGGGAAGATCGGGAAGTTCAAAAGCCATATTTCGCTCTCTTTCTGTTGGTGTTCCGCGTCGCATGACATAAGAGCGCCGGGCGCTGAAACGTCAAGTCTGGCTGACCAACGCGCGGCCCGCGGTTTCGTTCAGAAATGCCCGACCGGTCCGGCCTCGGCCGATGCGACCAGCAGACGGAAGGCGTAATCGGCGACCGAGCGAAAGCAGATCACATGCGCGGTCTGCGTGTCTTCCAGCCAGAACGCCGCCGCCACCTGCCCCAGCCGCGACCGCCGGAAATCGCCTGGGGCAAAGCTGTCGGGGTGCAGGTCCGCCGGTGCCAGCTTCGCCAGCACCTCGCGCACATATGGCCCCTTTAGTGCGATCAGTGCGCGGGTGTCAGACACGTTCACCGCAAGGTGATGCTTGCCTTTCAGCGCCTCCTCGATCCGCGCCACGGCATCCGCAGCCTCGCCATGCGGGACCATCACCAGAACCTCGTCCGGCGACATCCAGCCCAGACCCTTGTCGCCGTCCGTGGCGATCTTGCCGCGCGCAGGCATATCCACACCGGTCAGGGTCTTGCAGACCTTCTTCAACGCGGCGTCGGACAGATCGCCCCGCAGGGTGACCATCCCGCGCAGACCCATTTCGCGGACGGTCACGTCGCCTTCGGACACGCGGCCATTCAAGGCGCTGACGGCATCAGACATTTTGCTTGGCCCCTTCACTGTCATAGACGACCGGATCGACGATCTTCGCCTTGATCGGCGCGCCACCGATATTGGTGAACTCCAGCACCTCGCCCATGCGGTCCGGTCCGTTATGCACCAGCCCCATCGCGATCCCGCGCTTCAGGTTCGCGGAATAATAGGTCGAGGTGACGCGTCCTAGCGTGTTGCGCTGGCCGTTGGCGTTGTCACCCTCGGCAATCGCATAGGCCCCGTCGGGCAGCACCGACCCGTCGACGGTCTCCAGTCCCACCAGTTTCCAGCGGTCGTCGCTCGCCATATGGCTGCGCTCGTGCGCGCGCTTGCCCATGTAATCGGTCTTTTTCTTCGACAGCGCCCATTGCAAGTTCAGGTCCTGCGGGATGATGGTGCCGTCGGTTTCGTCACCGATCATGATAAAGCCCTTCTCGGCCCGCAGGATGTGCAGCGTCTCGGTGCCATAGGGCATGATCCCGAATTCCGCGCCAGCCCGCATCAGTTCATCCCAGAACGCCCGGCCCTGGCTCGCCGGCACCGCGATCTCGTACGACAACTCGCCAGAGAAACTGATCCGGAACACCCGCGCATCGAACCCGCCGATGGTGCCGTCCGCCCACTGCATGAACGGCAGCGTTTCCTTCGACACATCCATCCCGCCCAGCTTTTCCAGCACCTTGCGCGCCTTGGGGCCGACAACGGCGATCTGCGCGAACTGTTCCGTCACGTTGGCGGTATAGACTTTCCAGTCCCACCATTCGCACTGCAGCCAGTCCTCCATCCAGGCGTGGATGCGATCCGCACCGCCCGTGGTCGTATGGCAAAGCCAGCGGTCCTCGGAAATCCGCGCGACCACGCCATCGTCCGACAGGAACCCGTTTTCCGTGCACATCAGACCATAGCGGCATTTGCCCACCGGCAGCGTCGACATCATGTTGGTGTAAAGCATGTCGAGGAACTTGCCCGCGTCCGGCCCCTGAACGATGATCTTGCCCAGGGTCGAGGCATCCAGCAGGCCGACATTCTCGCGCGTGTTCACCACCTCGCGGTTCACCGCGTCATGCACGCTTTCGCCCGCGCGGACATAGGCGAACGGGCGGCGCCAGTGGCCGACCGGTTCATTGTCCGCGCCATTGTCATTCGACCACTCCGAAATCGGGGTCATCTGCACCGGCTGGAACAGGTCGTTCTGCGCCACACCGGCGATGGAAGACATCGAGATCGGCGTGTATGGCGGCCGGAACGTCGTCGTGCCGACATCCGGGATCGCGTTGTTCAGCGATTTCGACAGGATCGCCAGACCGTTGATATTGCTCAACTTGCCCTGATCGGTCGCCATGCCCAGCGTGGTGTAACGTTTGGCGTGTTCGACGCTCTCGAACCCTTCCTGCGCGGCCAGTTGCACATCGGACACCTTCACGTCGTTCTGGAAATCCAGCCAGGCCTTCGACCGCAGCTTGTAATCCGCACCCTGCGGCATCAGCCAGACCGGTGAAACCGGCTCTTCGACCTCGTCCTGTGCCTCCGGGGCATCACCGGTCTTGCCCTTGTGACCGGTCGCCTGTGCGGCAACCTCACCCGCCGTATGCCCGTCGGCCACCGCCTCTGCCGTGAACAGATGCCCGTTGGCGACACCCGCGACGGTGACGAAGCCTTGCCCTTGGTCACCCGTCGGCGGACGGTCGGCATCGGGGCGGAACATGACCTGATCGGCGTCCCAGACCAGCTTGCCGCCGCAATGCGACCACAGGTGCACGACCGGCGACCAGCCGCCGGACATCGCCACGCAATCGCAGGAAATTTCTTCCAGAACAGCGCCTTCTCCGGCCTGTGCACAGATCGCCACGCCGGTCACGCGCTTGCCGCCCTTGACCTTGGCGATCCCCTTGCCCGCCTCGACACGGATACCAAGCGCACGCGCCTGCTGCGGCAGATCGCCGTCGGCAGAGGCACGGGCGTCCAGGATCACCGGCACGTCGAGCCCCGCCTCTTTCAGATGGATCGCGGTGCGGTATGCATCGTCGTTGTTGGTCACCACGACCGTGCGATCGCCAATGGAGACACCGTAGTTCACCGCGTAATCACGCACGGCAGAGGCCAGCAGCACGCCGGGAATATCGTTGCCCGCAAAGGACAAGGGCCGCTCGATGGCCCCGGTCGCCGTGACGACCTGCCCCGCACGCACCCGCCACAGCCGCTGGCGCGGGCCGTCGGTGACGCCCATATGCTCGGTCAGTTTTTCGTAACCCAACACATAGCCGTGGTCGTAAACCCCCGCCCCAATCATGCGCAGGCGCATGTCGACGTTGGGCATCTCCGCCAGCGAGGCGACGGTGGCGTCGATCCAGTCCCGGGCGTCCTGCCCGTCGATCTGCGGGTTGTCCACGGCAGCGCGCCCGCCCCAGTGATGCGTTTGTTCCATCAGCAGCACCCGCGCGCCCGCACGGCCCGCGGCCAATGCCGCCGACAGCCCCGCGATGCCGCCACCGACGATCAGGACATCGACGGTTGCGTGGAAGTGCTCGTATGTATCCGCATCCCGGTCCTTGGGCGCTTTGCCCAGACCGGCGGATTTGCGGATGATCGGTTCATACACGTATTTCCAGAACGGGCGCGGATGGATGAACATCTTGTAATAGAAACCCGCGGGCAGGAACCGCGACAGATGCGTGTTGATCGCGCCAACGTCGAATTCCAGCGACGGAAAGTGGTTCTGCGACGTGGCAGACAGCCCGTCGAAAAGCTCTGTCGTGGTGACTCGCTGGTTGGGTTCGAAATGCCCGTCCGTGCCCATGTTCACAAGGCCATTGGGCTCTTCCGCGCCAGAGCCGACGATGCCACGCGGGCGGTGATACTTGAACGACCGCCCGACCAAAAGCTGGTCGTTAGCCAGCAGTGCGGAGGCGAGCGTATCGCCTTCAAATCCCCGCAGCGTCTTGCCGTTGAAGGTGAACGAAACCGCCTTGCCCTTGTCGAGCAGGCGACCGCCGGTTGCCAGACGTGTGCTCATGTGTGGGCCTCCCATGTCCAGCCGTCGACTTTTGCAGCGATGGCATCCTTGATGTCCTGCGGCGGCTCCAGCGTCTGCGCGGGATAGGTGCCATAGACCTCCAGCGTGGCGGTGTTGCGCGCGGCAAGAAACCATTTGCCGCAACCGTAGACATGCCGCCAGCGTTCGAAGTGCACGCCCTTGGTGTTGGCGCGCCGGAACAGGTAATCCTCGAATTCCTCGTCGGTCGAACCGGGGCCAAAGCGTTTCAGATGCGCCTCACCGCCGCCGTGCAGATCGGTTTCATCGGCATCGACGCCGCAACAGGGGCAATGCAGGATCAGCATGGCGACACCTTTGAACATGGGGAAAATGGTCGATGCACCAAGCGTACACCGGGCGTGCACGATGCGTGCACCGGGCTATCTCTTCGAAAATCGTCGGCCGTTCTATTCGCCGACCGTGCCGTTGACCGTGTCCTCGACCGCATCGAGCAGGCTTTCGACGCCGTCCATGGAGACACCGACGCCGCCGTCGGACGGCTGGTAGTCACCTTCGGCGGTGAGGAGGAACGTGACGAAACCGGCGACGATACAAACCATCCCGCCGATAAGAACGTAGCCATGCAACCGCGAATATTTCGGTCGACGACGGAACGATACAGCCATGACGGCGCTCCTTTGCAGACCTCTCGTGCAAAGCCAACGTGCCCGGACACCGTTGGGTTCCCCGTCATGCGTTGAAGGGCGCGCATCAATGCGCCACCCCGGCGGCGACGCTTTCGTCGATGAACTTGCCTTCGCGGAAACGGAACATGCTGAATTCGTCGGTCAGCGGCGACTGGCCTTTCGCCATCAGCTCGGCCATCGCCCATCCCGATCCCGGGATCGCCTTGAATCCGCCGGTGCCCCAACCGCAGTTGACGAAAATCCCGCCCACCGGCGTTTTCGACAGGATCGGCGAGCGGTCGCCGGTCACGTCCACGATCCCGCCCCATTGCCGCAGCATCTTGAGCCGCGCGATCATCGGGAAGGTTTCGACCAGCGCGCGCACGGTCTCCTCGATATGGTGGAACGACCCGCGCTGGGTGTAGTTGTTGAACCCGTCGGTGCCGCCGCCGATCACCATTTCGCCCTTGTCGGACTGCGACAGATAGCCGTGCACGGTGTTGGCCATGACGACGATGTCCATGCAGGGTTTGATCGGTTCCGACACCAGTGCCTGCAGCGCCACCGATTCCATCGGCAGGCGGAACCCGGCCTTTTCGGCGAGCACGGACGAATGCCCCGCGACGACCATACCCAGCTTGTCGCAGTCGATCGACCCTTTGTTGGTGTCCACGCCCACGACCCTGCCGTTCTGCGTGCGCACGGCCTGTACCTCGCACTGCTGGATCACGTCCATGCCCATGTCCGAACAGGCGCGGGCATAACCCCAGGCCACGGCGTCGTGCCGCGCCGTGCCGCCGCGCGCCTGCCACAGCCCGCCCAGCACCGGATACCGCGGCCCGTCGATGTTCATGATCGGGCAAAGCTCCTTCACGCGCGCCGGTTCGATCCACTCGGTCTTGACCCCCTGCAGGGAGTTGGCGTGCGCCGTGCGCTTGTAGCCGCGGATTTCGTGCTGCGTCTGCGCCAGCATGATGACGCCGCGCGGAGAGAACATGACGTTGTAGTTCAGGTCCTGGCTCATCGTCTCGTAAAGCGAGCGGGATTTTTCGTAGATCGCCGCCGAGGGGTCCTGCAGGTAATTCGACCGGATGATCGTCGTGTTGCGCCCGGTGTTGCCGCCGCCCAGCCAGCCTTTTTCGAGGATCGCGACGTTTGTGATGCCGAAATTCTTGCCCAGGAAATAGGCCGTGGCCAGCCCGTGACCGCCCGCGCCCACGATGATCACGTCGTATTTCTTTTTCGGCGCAGGATTGCCCCAGGCCCGCGTCCAGCCGGTATGCTGGCGCATCGCTTCGCGCGCGATCGCGAATGCGGAATAGCGTTTGGTGGCCATGACGAATCCATCCCGGGCTGATGACGATTTCGGGTCTGTAGTGGACCCTGCGTCATTTGAAAAGGATACTGCCTGCGGCGGAAAGTATCAGTTTTGCGACATGCGCGGTCACGCCACCGTGGGGGACCCTTTCGTTTGCCGTGCGCGCGGCATAACTAGGGTGCGGACCCTGGGGAAACGCGATGCTGTTCTGGACAATCTGCATTCTGCTGACGCTCTGCGTGGCCGCGACGGTGTTGCGCCCGATGCTGCAGCGTCAACCCGCATCCGCAGGTCAGGCGCCCGACGTGGCCTTCTACCGCGCGCAGCTGGCCGAGGTGGATCGCGACGTCGCCCGTGACCTGCTCGCCCCGGCAGAGGCGGAAACCGCGCGCACCGAAATCGCCCGCCGCCTGCTGACAGCCCAGCGCGATACCGGTGAGACGGTGGAACAGAGACGCGGGCCGGTCCCGGCGCTGGTTGCCGGTACCGGTCTTTTGCTTCTGGCGCTGGGACTCTACTGGCAGCTGGGCGCGCCCTCCTACCCCGATCTGCCGTTGCAGGAGCGGCTCGCCAACAGCGCCGCCGCGCGCGAAAGCCGTCCCTCGCAGGCACAGGCCGTCGCCGCGGCCCCAGAACCGCCAGCAATCGAACGCTCCGCCGAATTCCGCGACCTGCTGCAACAGTTGCGCGACATCGTGCCCACCCGCCCCGACGATCTGCAGGGCTGGACCCTGCTGGCGCGGCAGGAAGCCGGGATCGGTGACTTCCCTGCCGCCGCCGACGCCCAGGCGCGGGTCGTGGACCTACAGGGCGACGCGGCGACGCTGGGCGACCGGATGCTGCTGCTCGACTTCATGGTCGCCGCCGCCGACGGCTATGTCTCGCCCGAGGCGGAGGTCGTGATCCGCGACATCCTTGAGGAGGACGAGGCGAACATCCCTGCCCGCTACTACCTCGGCTCGCTCTACTACCAGACCGACCGGCCCGATATCGCCTTTCGCCTTTGGCGCGACATCGTGGAAAACGGCCCTGCCGACATGATCCACGTGCGCTTCGCCCGCGAAACCATCGCCGACGCCGCCTTCCGCGCTGGCACGACTTATACCGTGCCTGACGTGCGCGGACCGAGCGCCGCCGACGTCGCCGCGATGCAGGACATGGCCCCGGAAGACCGGCAACAGATGATTGCGGGCATGGTCGACGGGCTGGCCCAGCGTCTGGCCAGCGAAGGCGGCCCCGCCGCCGACTGGGCGCGCCTGATCACCGCTTATGCCGTGCTGGGAGAGGTCGACACCGCCCGCGCGATCCTGACGGAGGCGCGGCAGGTCTTCGGCGCCTCGCCCACCGCGCTGGCGACGCTCGATGCCGCAGCGGCCCGCGCTGGATTGGGCGAATGATCTGCCCGGATGCCGTATCTTTCGCGAGCGCGATCCCGCCACTTGGGGCGCTGGCTGGACTCGACTTGGGCACCGTCACCATCGGTGTCGCGGTCAGCGACGGTCTGCGCACCGCCGCCAGCCCGGTCGAGACGATCAAGCGCAAGAAATTCGGATTGGACGCCGCCCGCCTGCTGGAAATCTTCGCGGCCCGCGAAGTCGGCGGCATCGTGCTGGGTCTGCCGATGAATATGGACGGGTCCGAAGGGCCGCGCTGCCAGTCAACCCGCGCCTTCGCCCGCAATCTGGAACGGCTCTGCGATCTGCCCATCGTCTTCTGGGACGAACGCCTGTCCACCGTGGCCGCCGAACGCGCCCTGCTGGAGGCGGATACGTCACGCAAACGTCGCGCCGAGGTGATCGACCAGGTCGCCGCCAGCTATATCCTGCAAGGGCTGCTCGACCGGCTGGCCCATATGAAAGCGCAATCGTGACGACACCTGACAAAACCGACAAGATCTGGGCGCGGGCGGAAATCGAAAGCCCTTGCATCAAGATCTGCGTGATCGAACCGAAAAGCCGGCTCTGCACCGGCTGCCTGCGCAGCATCGACGAAATCGGCGCGTGGTCGCTGATGAGCGCCGAGGCACGGCGCGCGGTGATGGAAGACCTGCCCGGGCGCAAAGGTCTGCTGACAAAGCGGCGCGGCGGGCGCGCGGGGCGTCTGGCGCGGGACTAGGACATCTTGCGTGGAAACACGAAGCACCGGTCGCGGCGGATCATCAGCCAGAGCGGCGTGCCCGGCTGCGGCAGGAAAACCGACGGAACTACCGCCCGTAGGATCGAACCGTCGAAATCCATCGCGAATTCCACCAGGCTTTCGGACCCCATGAACCGCGCCCGGCGCACCACGCCGCGCGCGGGCGTGCCCTCGCCGGGTGTCGGATTCGGGCCGCGGCCCTGCCTGTCGAAGTCGATTTTCAGGTGCTGTGGCCGGATCACGATATCGACCTTCGTGCCGTCGGGCTGACCGGGGGCGAGGAATTGGCCGAATGGCGTTTCGGTCAGCGCCCCTTGAACTTCGCCTTCGATCACGTTGATATCGCTGAAAAATGCCGCCGCCGCGCGGTCGACCGGCGCGTTGTAGATATTGTAGGGTGCCCCTTGCTGCACGATCCGACCGTCGCGCATCAATGCGATCTCGTCGGCCATGCGCATCGCCTCGCCCGGCTCGTGCGTCACCAGCAAAACGGCGGTGCCTGTATCCTTCAGCACCTCCAGGGTTTCATCGCGGATATCGTCGCGCAACCGGTCGTCGAGGCCGGAAAACGGCTCGTCCATCAGCATCACACGCGGCTGCGGCGCAATGGCACGGGCAAGTGCCACACGCTGCTGTTCGCCGCCGGACAACTCATGCGGATAGGCGTCGATATGGCGCCCCATGCCGACCCGGTCGAGCAGCGCCGCAACGCGCGCGGCCTTGTCCGCCTTGGTTCCCTGCAAACCGAACCCCACGTTCTGCGCGACCGACAGATGTGGAAACAGCGCGAAATCCTGAAACATCAACCCGATCGAGCGATCCTCCGGCGGGACGCTGTGGCGATCGTCGCAAAGGGTCTGCCCGTCCAGCAAGATGCTGCCCTGATCGGGCGTATCCACCCCGGCGACCATACGCAGGGTCGTGGATTTGCCGCAGCCGGACGGCCCCAGCAGACAGGTCACCTGCCCCGGCATCACCGTCAGGCTCACACTGTCCACGACACACCGCCCGGCAAAACTGCGCGTCAGGTTGCGGATTTCAAGACGGGGTGCGGTCATCGGGGCGCGGTCAATCCCTGAGCGATTTGATAAGGTTTCCGCCGTCCCTAGCAATCCGCGACCCGATGGGCAAGCGAGGGGTCGTGTCAGCGCAGCGTAAATTCCTGTGACGCGACGGTTTTTCCGTTCACCTGCAGGTGGATGCGATGCGCGCCGGGATGCAGGCGGAACGTCGTCGCGTCGTCCTTGAAATGATGCGTCTTGCCCAGATCGAGCGGCACTCCGGGCGCAGTGCGCGTCGTCTTGAGCTTGAAAACACGCGGCGTCTGCTTGCCGTTGGCCTTCATGTAGTCGACGACGTAATCGACGATGACAGGCGATGCGGCGGCGGTCGCGATCACCGCCCGCAAGTCCACCCTGTCGCCCCGGCGCGGCGCGGTATCGGCCAGACCGAAGGCCTGTACGGTCACAGCGATGTCGGGATCGTAGCCAAGGTGCGCGAGGGCGGGCGGATATCCGGCCTTGATCAGGGTGCGCAGCGCATGGCGTGCCATCCAGTCCAGCTCGCCAGCGTCCTGCAGACCTGCCGCCCGCCAGTTTGCCAGTCGCGCGATCACCGCATCGGGCGCTGTGCGCGTCAGATCGTTGAGATGGTTCGCGACCGAGCGGGTGACATAGCGCGTCGGGTCGGCGTGGAGTTGGTCCAGCAGCGGTAACGTCTGATCGGGCGCAAGCCCGACGTTCTGACCCCATGGCAGCCGCGGTCGCGTGCCTTCGCTGACGAAACGGCGGACGTGATAGTTGGGATGCTGCGCCCAGACCTGCATCCGCGCCATGACCTGCGCGGGATCGGCGATCAGGAAAGCGCGGATCGAAAACTCCATCGAGAAGCGTTGGGTGAGGGCTTCCAGCAGGTCGAGAGAACGTGAGAAGTGGCCTTCAAGCCCATGTTTTTCAACATAAACACCAAGCGGGGCATAGATGAAATGGCCGAAATCGTCATCGGTCGCCGTGGGGTCGAGCGGTGGCGGCAGGGCTGCACGGATGGCGGTGTCGGCCGCCGGAAAATCGGCCGGCAGGTGATCACCCAGCACATCGGCGATCATGTTGATCCGGGCTTTCAGTTCCAGAGGCGGCAATCGGGCCATCACCTGCTGCACGAAGGGTGCGGCCTCGAACACACCGGCTGCCTCGAACTGCCCGGCGAGGTGCCCGACAGTGTCGCTGTTGAAAAGATCGTCCTTGAGGCTGTAGCCCGCAGCCATCAGAGCGTCGCGTTGATTGCGCCGCCGTCGAGCACGATGTTCTGCCCGACCATGAAACCCGCGTGCTGCGAGCACATGAACGCGCAGGTGGCGCCGAATTCTTCCGCCGTGCCGTACCGCCGCGCGGGGATCGTCGCCTCGCGGTTGGCCTTGGCCTGATCGAGGTCGATCCCCTGCGCCTTGGCCACGCCGGTATCAAGGCTGACCGCGCGATCAGTTGCATGAATTCCGGGCAGCAGGTTGTTGATATTGACACCTTTTTCGGCGACCTGCCGGGCCGTACCGGCGACAAAGCCCGTCAGTCCCGCGCGCGCGGTGTTGGACAGGCCAAGCTGCGGAATGGGCGCCTTGACCGACCCGGACGTGATGTTGACCACGCGGCCCCAGCCACGGTCGATCATGCCGGGCAGTGCCGCCTGCATCAGCGCAATCGGGGTCAGCATGTTGGCGTCCATCGCGGCGATGAAATCATCGCGGTTCCAGTCGGACCACAGTCCCGGTGGCGGCCCGCCCGCGTTGGTCACGAGGATGTCGAGATCGCCCGCCGCCTCCAGCACCTTTGCGCGGCCTTCGGGCGTCGTGATATCGGCGGCGACGGCCGTGACCTCGACCCCGTAGGTGTCGCGCAGTTCGGCGGCGGTGGCCTCCAGCGCCTCGGCGCCGCGCGCGTTCAGCACCAGATTGACGCCCGCCTCTGCCAGTGCCGCAGCACAGCCCCGGCCCAATCCCTTCGATGACGCGCAGACCAGCGCCCGTTTGCCTTTGATCCCGAGATCCATGTTCCTATCCTTTCAGTCGTGTTGCGCAGACAGTGGCACGGTGCCGCGGCGGGGGCAACGGCGCACGACGCGCCTGTCGGTCGCTTGCACGTTGACCGGCCCGGTCCGAAACTTTAGACAAGGCCAACCCGGCAAATTCTGCCCGTCGTTCCGAGTATCCTGATGTCAGACAGCCGCCCCGCCCCCACCACGCAAACCGTCGCGGTCTTTCCGGCCAGCGCCTTTCGCGTGACCGACGGCGTGGCCGAGGGCGAAGCCCTGTCGTTCGCGGACGAACTGGTAATGGACGATGTCTATCAACTCGACACCGGTGCCGACCGCACGCCGCTGTCGCTGGAAATCCAGGATACGGCGAACACGTTTCTGGTCGGCGCGGACAGCAAGACCGGCACGCCGGGCAACACGGTCGTGCTGGATTGCTGCATCACCGTCATGGCCCCCGACAGCACCACATACGAGGCGCTGGTGCTGGTCGAGGTCGAAAGCGACGGCGTCGAGGACATCTATCTGCTGCCGCTGGCGACGCTGCTGCCCAAGACCGACTACAGGCTCGTCGGGCTGGACCGGCACACCGCCACCACCCGTTTCGCCGAGGTCGCCTGCGTGTCGTTCACGCGCGGCACGCATATCACCATGGCTTCCGGTCAGCAGGTCCCGATCGAGAATTTGCAGGTCGGCGACAAGGTGCTGACCCGCGACGACGGCCCGCAGGTCGTGCGCTGGATCGGGCAGACGACCCTACGCGCCGTGGGCGAATTCGCGCCCGTAGTGATCAGCAAGGGCGCGCTGCACAACGAGAACGATCTTGTCGTCAGCCCCGACCACCGGCTGTTCGTCTATCAGCGGCAGGACCGGCTGGGGGCCGGGCGGTCGGAGGTGCTGGTCAAAGTGCGGCATCTGATCAACGGCGACACGGTCTGGCAACAAGACGGCGGGTTCGTCGACTATTTCCAGCTTTTGTTCGATGAACATCACATCATCTATGCCGAGGGGATCGCCGCGGAATCGCTGTTGATCGACCCGCGCACCCGCGCGGCCCTGCCCGACGAGGTGTCGGGCGGCAGCGGTGCCGGTCACGCGCATCGCCCGCATCTGGACTACGAGGTGCAGGAGGCGTTGCTGTCGACACCGGATGCGGTGGACTTGCTGCGCAAGGCCTCGTCCAACTAGGGGACCTGCCCGGCCTGATACTGCCCGGTGAAGATATCACGCCCGTTACCGCGCAGCACCGTGCCCGACAGAAGGCCCGCGACCGCATCCTGCGCGCTGCCGCGAAAATCGCCGTCAAAACCGCCGGTCAGCAGATAGCTGTTGCTGCCTGCCTTCAACGTGCCCGAGACGGTGCCGTTGATCGCCGGGGTTGTGCCCGCTGCGGCGCGGTCGATCACCCCAAGCGTCAGGAACAGACCGCCGTCGTAGCCCGGAAAACCCTCCGCCTGGCCGATGACCTGAGCGGCGGACCCGCCGAAATCGACGGTCATCCGCAATGGCGACGACAACGTGCTGACCGCGCCCGCCGGATCGCCCGCCAGCACCATATCGACACTCAGCTGGCCCGCGAACCCCAGGCGCCCTGTCAGCGGCAGATCGGAGGGATCGACCGGGTCCATATCCGGGACGGGGCGCACCGGGTCGCCCGGGCCACCCGGATCAGGCGTCATCGTCGTCGCGGGGCTGCCGCCCCCGCCACTGCAGGCGGACAGGGTCAGACAGAACAGGCAGGCCAACATCAAACGCATCGCAGGATTGTGCGGCGGACAAGGTTAACAACTGGTTACGATCGACCCTGCAACGAGCGAGACAGATAGCAACTGGCCGGTGTGCGCAGCGTCACTGCTCGCCCACGAAGGCAAACACCGCCCCGTCCGTGGCGACCCCACTGTCGAGCGCAACTTCCGTGTTGCCAAGCCCGACGATCGTCGCGCCATCGCTGACGACATCGCCTTCGATCATACCGGCGGAATAAGTGCCGGCCAGCGCCCCGGTGCCTGTCAGACTGCCCGAGAGCGTGCCGCCGAAAGAAATCTCCCCCTCGGGTATGCCGACGCTTGGTGCTATCCGTTCCAGCGTGCCCGCCGAAACAAACGCGCCGCCGTATTCCGCGCCGTCCTGACCGATGAAGTCGCGCGCCGTCGCGGTAAAGTCGCCGCCGGTGGCCGACAGGGTGGCCGACAATTGAAACGTGCCGAGCGCATCGACATCGGCGGGTGTTTCAAGCTGTGGGATCACGCCGGCATCCGGCACGACGACCATGCCTGCAAAGCCGGTGAACGTCACGGTGCCGGCGGCGGGCAGATCGTTTGCGCCGGCCGCCATGTCGAGCGCACCGGGTATGGACGTGATCCCGTTGGACAGGAACGCCGCACGGGCACCGTTGGCATAGCCTTGAAAACTGGGGCCAGAGGACGTTGCCGCCCCGCCGCAGGCCGCAAGCGACAGTACTGCCAGCGGCGTACACACATACTTTCCCTTGAATGGTCTCATTTCTCATCTCCAAATCAATTCACGCAATGATCCTCAGATGCTGCCCTGCGGAGCGTCGTCGTGTCAAATATGACGGTGCAAGGTCGGGTCAGTCCCTTGTTGCGGACGGCCACCGTTGTCATTGTGGAGGGCGGCAAGGCAGGCTACATGGCGCACATGACAAATCGCCCCGCTCTCCCCGCCGAAATCGCCCGCAGGCGCACCTTCGCGATCATCTCGCACCCGGACGCGGGCAAGACGACGCTGACCGAGAAATTCCTGCTTTATGGCGGTGCGATCCAGATGGCGGGGCAGGTCCGCGCAAAGGGCGAGGCGCGGCGCACGCGGTCGGATTTCATGCAGATGGAAAAGGACCGGGGGATTTCGGTGTCCGCGTCGGCCATGTCGTTCGATTTCGAAAACTACCGCTTCAACCTTGTGGACACCCCCGGCCACTCGGACTTTTCCGAGGATACCTATCGCACGCTGACGGCAGTGGATGCGGCCGTCATGGTCATCGACGGCGCGAAGGGTGTGGAAAGCCAGACGCAAAAACTGTTCGAGGTCTGCCGGTTGCGCGATCTGCCGATCCTGACCTTCTGCAACAAGATGGACCGCGAAAGCCGCGACACGTTCGAGATCATCGACGAGATTCAGGAAAACCTCGCCATCGACGTGACCCCGGCGTCCTGGCCCATCGGGGTCGGGCGCGAATTCATCGGCTGCTACGATATCCTGCGCGACAAGCTGGAACTGATGGACCGGGCCGACCGCAACAAGGTCGCCGCCAGCATTTCGATCAAAGGGTTGGACGACCCGAAACTGGCCGAGCATGTGCCCGCACATCTGCTGGAAAAATTCCGCGAAGAGATCGAGATGGCGATGGAACTGCTGCCGAAGCTGGACCCTGAGGCGCTGCTGAACGGGTCCATGACGCCGATCTGGTTCGGGTCGGCGATGAATTCTTTTGGCGTCAAGGAGTTGATGGACGGCATCGGCACCTATGGCCCCGAACCGCAGGTGCAAACGGCCAGCCCGCGCAACATCGCACCGGAGGAAAAAACCGTCGCCGGTTTCGTGTTCAAGGTGCAGGCCAACATGGACCCCAAACACCGCGACCGCGTCGCCTTTGTGCGGCTGGCGTCGGGACATTTCGAACGGGGCATGAAGCTGACCCATGTGCGCAGCAAGAAGCAGATGGCGATCGCCAACCCGGTGCTGTTTCTGGCGGCCGACCGCGAGTTGGCGGAAGAGGCCTGGGCGGGCGACATCATCGGCATCCCCAACCACGGTCAGCTGCGTATCGGCGACACGCTGACCGAGGGCGAGACGATCCGCGTGTCCGGCATCCCGTCCTTCGCGCCGGAACTGCTGCAAACCTGCCGCGCAGGCGACCCGATGAAGGCCAAGCATCTGGAAAAGGCGCTGATGCAGTTCGCCGAAGAAGGTGCGGCCAAGGTCTTCAAACCCACCTTCGGGTCCGGCTTCATCGTCGGCGTAGTGGGGGCCCTGCAATTCGAGGTGCTGGCCAGCCGGATTGAGATGGAATACGGCCTGCCGGTCCGGTTCGAAGGCTCGCAGTTCACCTCCGCCCGCTGGGTGCAGGGTGACAAGGCTGCCGTGGACAAGTTCATCGCCGCCAACAAGCAGCATATCGCAGAGGACAACGACGGCGATGTCGTCTATCTGACCCGCCTGCAATGGGACATCGACCGCGTGACGCGGGATTACCCGGATGTGACGCTGTCAGCGACGAAAGAAATGATGGTCTAGATTGGCCGCGCCGCTTTGTTCAACCTGCAAATTTGAGGGGATCGCGCCACCGTGCCGACACGCCCCCAACGGGCTCGCGCGGGCCTATGTCGACAGCGATGCAGGTAGAAACGGCGAGAATGGCGATCTGCACTGGTCGTGGGTCTGCCTGGACAATGCCGCTTCCTCGAACCCTGAATTCGCGTTCGAGACGATCAAAATGGTGATCCCCCGCCTGACCTCCGCCCGGATGGCATCGGTGTTTGCGGCAGGTCCCGTCGAAGACCTGTTGCGACACCACGGGCCGAAATACATTGAAAGATTTGCCGACTTGGCCGCCGGGTCTGCGCAGGTGCGGTATGTGCTTGCGGACGTGTGGGCCGGTTTCGGCTTTACGCCCGCAATAAAGGCGCGGCTTGCGCAAATTGCCATTGTCTCTCCGGACGATGATTTCGATACCCTATTTGCGGCACGCTGACGGTCGCGGCGGCGGGGCAAACTTCTTCCAGCGAACGCCGTCATGCACCTGACCCCCTTCTTCTGGTGGCAAATACCTAGGGAGTGTGAGGGCAGCGCCCTCACCCGCTTTGCACAAGTGGCACGGAACCGTGCCGTTCCCGCGAGCCAGCCTGCCGCCAATGACGTTGTCCGGCCGCAGCGCGCGTCAAACAAGCATCGGCGCGTTGGCTACTTGTACTTCCTGAAAACCTGGACACCACGCTGAAGTCCGGCCACATTAAATTGGGCTTTCTCGGATTTCGGTTTTTGACGTAGAGTGGTGTGATCACGCCAAAGTCCTGGTCGCTCCCCTCAGCGATTATCGGAGCGTCACTCTATTTGAAATGGATTGAAAAAATGAAAATGACATACCGCGACACCGCCATCGCTGTCGTATCGACTGCACTCCTTGCCGCCTGCGGTGGCGCAGAGACATCCATGCCTCTTGCCAGCTACAGCGAACAGCGGTCCAGCTTCAACGCGCTGGCTTCGGCTGCAGGTGATCGCCGGGGCACCGCGCCGAGCCGGGTGCCGACCCAGGGCAGTGCGACCTATCGCGGCGCGATATACGTCGATCCGGGTCTGGCAGGGTTCGACAACGAATATGTCGGCGCAGCCCGGGTCGATGTGAATTTCGCCAGCGGCAACGTCAGCGGCGCGATCAGCAATCTGGTCGACGAAAACAGCCTGCAGGTCTCCAACACGCTGACATTCGGCGGCACGCTCGGCTCCGGGCAGGCCAGGGCAGCGATCACCGGCACGATGAGCGGCGAAATCAACGACAATGACGGCAATCGCATAGCGATCGATGCGCCCCTGACCGGTGCAACACGCGGCCTTGGATATGAGTATGTGCAGCTTGTCGATGATAACGGCGTCGTCACCGATCTGAACTCGCGCAACGGGCGTACCGGCAGCGTGGAACTGGAGATCGTGGGCCAGCGCTAGGCCGATGCCCCTGCAAAACCGCGTCCTGCCGACGGGCGAAATCATAGCCGATCCTGCCCGCGGGACGCTGACCGGCAACCGCGGGATCATCCACCGCGCCGACAGGACGCTTGGGGTTGCGCGGTGGTCGCATCACGCTTGGATTTGCTGCACCCTGGACTGGCAGGGGCGCAAGCGGCAGGTCATGACCGGGCGCAACTGGACGGAGCTGTTCTTTCTCGACGAGGCGGTGGCGCTGGCCGCCGGGCACCGGCCCTGCGGCTATTGCAGGCGCGCGGCCTACGCCGCCTTTCGCGATGCCTGGTCGGCGGCCACCGGCACGCGGCGTAAGGCACCGCAGATGGATCGCGCGCTGCACGCCGCACGGATCACCCGCCGGCGCGAACAGGTGACCTATCAAAGCGCGCTGTCCGACCTGCCGGACGGCGTGTTCGTGTGGCACCAGCGCCAGCCGCAACTCCTCTACAGCGGCGGCCTCTGGCCGTATCGCCCGGCGGGCTATGGCACGGCAATTGTCGCGAAACCGGAAACGCTCGTTTCCGTTCTGACACCAAAGCCCACGGTCGCGGTGCTGCGTCACGGCTACGCCCCGCAGGTGCATCGCAGCCTTGACCGCCCAGAATCCTGATTTCCTTGACCTTTGCCGCGTGCGGCGCTAAACGCCCCTTGTCCAACGCCACGACAATCCGGTCGGGTGGGCCGCGCAGTTTTGCGGCCAGAGAGTGCCGCAAATTCGCGAAAGGGCCCTATGACAAAATTTACCGATCTGAACCTCGACAAGAAGGTTCTCAAAGCCATCGCCGAAACCGGCTATGACACCCCCACCCCGATCCAGGCCGGTGCCATCGGCCCCGCGCTCGAAGGCAAGGACGTGCTGGGCATCGCCCAGACCGGCACCGGCAAGACGGCGGCATTTACCCTGCCGATGATCACCCTGCTTGGGCGTGGCCGCGCAAGGGCGCGGATGCCACGCTCGCTGGTCCTGGCCCCGACACGGGAACTGGCTGCACAGGTCGCCGAAAACTTCGACACCTACGCCAAATACACCAAGCTGACCAAGGCCCTGCTGATCGGCGGCGTGTCGTTCAAGGAACAGGACCTGTTGATCGACAAGGGTGTCGACGTGCTGATCGCGACACCGGGCCGCCTGCTCGACCATTTCGAACGCGGCAAGCTGATCCTGTCAGACGTCAAGATCATGGTCGTGGACGAGGCTGACCGGATGCTCGACATGGGGTTCATCCCCGATATCGAGGAAATCTTCAAGAAAACGCCGTTTACCCGGCAGACGCTGTTTTTCTCGGCCACCATGGCGCCCGAGATCGAGCGGATCACCAACACTTTCCTGTCTGCCCCCGTCAAGATCGAGGTGGCCCGCGCCGCGACCACGTCCGAGAACATCAAGCAGGGCGTGGTGATGTTCAAGGCGTCCCGCAAGGACCGCGAAGGCACGGAAAAGCGCAACCTGCTGCGCGCGCTGATCGAGAACGAAGGCGAAGGCCTGAAGAACGCGATCATCTTCTGCAACCGCAAGTCGGATGTGGATATCGTCGCCAAGTCCTTGAAAAAGCACGGACTGGATGCGGCCCCGATCCATGGCGATCTGGATCAGTCGCACCGCACCAAGACGCTGGATCAGTTCCGCGACGGGTCGCTGAAATTCCTCGTGGCCTCCGACGTGGCCGCGCGCGGGCTCGACATTCCGGCGGTGAGCCATGTGTTCAACTTCGACGTGCCCAGCCATGCCGAGGATTACGTGCACCGGATCGGCCGCACGGGCCGTGCGGGCCGCAAAGGTACCACGATCATGATCTGCAATCCGCGCGACGAAAAGAACCTCGCAGACGTGGAGCGGCTGATCAAGTCGGAGGTGCCGCGACTGGACGATCCGCAGGGCAACCGCCCTGCCCCGACCGGCCAGCAGGATGACGACGGCAGCGCCGAGGGCGACAAGCCCAAGCGCAGCCGGACCCGCAGCCGCAAACCGCGCGAGGACAAAGCCGCAGCCGGCGACGACGCCAAGACGGCTGCCGCGCCGGAGCCCAAGGGCGACGCGGATGCACCCAAGTCGCGCGGTCGCGGGCGTGGCAAGGCCGAAGAGACAGCCGCCCCGCAGGCCTCGGAAACGCAGGATGCGCGCGGTAGCGACGACAAGCGCCGCGGCGGTCGTGGCGGACGCGACGGCCAGCAGCAGAACGACCGGAGCGGCAGCCAATCCGACAAACGGCAGGGCGGCCAGCATAACAACCGTGGGCGCGGCAATGACAACCGCACCGTCGGCATGGGCGACGACACGCCCAGCTTCATCGCCAAGAGCTTTTCGGAGCGGGCGAAGACCTGACGGCGCGGCGGGGCTCGCCCCGCCAATGCTGTGTCAATCGTTCCATCAATAGGGCCTGTCATGCATATGCGTGCAGGCCGAACACAAACCACAAGAGCAACGGTTTCACTCTGCCGGTGAGCAGCAGGCAACGGCCGAATGATTAACTTTTGCTGGTGATCGCGCGCGCCCACTCTATCTTGATGCGCCACGTTCCGGCATCACCTTGCCAGAAATACTCAAAAAGCGCACAGCGCCCGCGCCGCCGCAGGCGGCGCGCCGGGCGACCGCGTCAGCGGGCGCAAATTCTCTGACCTGACATCAGGCCAGCCGCGACACGATCACCATCACCTCGGGCTTCTTGCCGATCTCGGATTGCGCGGTGCGGCGGGCGATCTGCTTGAGCTCTTTTTCCAGCGCCACATCGTCACGCAGGGTCTTGGGTTTGGCGCGGTTGACGAACTGGCTTAGGTCTTCCTCGATCGCCTCGATCAGGGATGCGCCGCTGCCGCCCGCCTCCGGCAGGCCGGACAGTTCCACCCAGGGGTCGCCCAAGGGCGCGTCGTCCTCGTCGATGATCAGGGTGATCACGATCTGGCCGTTCACCGCCATGCGGATCCGGTCGCGCACGATGCCGTCGAACTGGCCGACCTGCACCGATCCATCGAGATAGGTGCGCCCGGTCTCGATATATTCGGCCACCGTGGGCTGGTTGCCGCTGAGGTCGATCATCATGCCGTTCACGGCGACCACGCCGGTCAGGCCGCGCTCGTTACCCAGTTTCACATGCTCGCGCAGGTGGCGATGTTCGCCATGCATCGGGATCAGGATCTGCGGTTTTGTGATCTCGTGCAGGGTGATCAGGTCGGGGCGGTTGGCGTGGCCGGACACGTGATATTTGCCGCCCGCATCGTCCACGACATCGACGCCCAGTTCGGACAGCTGGTTCATGATGCGGATGACACCGCGCTCGTTGCCGGGGATCGTCTTGGAGGAAAACAGGAAAGTGTCGCCTTCCTTCAGCGACAGCCCGAGATACTTGCCCTGCGCCAGTTGCGCGGAGGCCGCGCGGCGCTCGCCTTGGCTTCCCGTCACCAGCAACATGACCTCGTTCCGGGGCATGTTCTGCGCATCCTCAGGGCTGATGGTGGCGGGGAAATCGGTCAGTAGGCCGACGTCCTGCGCGGCCTGCGTCATCCGTTGCATCGACCGGCCCAGCAGGCAGACGGAGCGCCCCGCCTCTGTCGCGGCATGGGCCAGCGTGCGCAGCCGCGCGATGTTGGACGCGAAGGTGGTGGCGACGACCATGCCGTCCGCCGTTTTCATCAGTTCGGTGATCGCCGGGCCGATGGTGGACTCGGAGCGTCCAGGTTCGGGCGAAAACACGTTCGTGCTGTCGCAGACAAGCGCCTTCACGCCATCCTTCGACACCTCTTCCCACAGCGGCTGATTGAACGGATCGCCGACGCCCGGCGTCAGGTCGATCTTGAAATCACCCGAATGCAGGATGCGGCCCTCGGGGCTGTCGATCAACAGACCCGCGCTTTCGGGAATCGAGTGCGAAATCGGCAGATAGGCGATCTGGAACGGTCCGCAGGTCAGCATTTGCGGATAGGGATCGACCACTTTCACCACATTGTCCGGGTGCCCGTGTTCGGCCAGCTTGCGCCGCGCGATATTGGCGGTGAAGGGGCGCGCATAGACGGGCGCGCCCAGGTCCTCCCAGAAGTGCCCGATGGCACCGACGTGATCCTCATGCGCGTGGGTGATGAAGATACCGTCGATATCGGCCTTGCGGTCGCGCAGCCAGGCGATGTCGGGCAGGATCAGGTCCACCCCCGGCGTGGTGTCCATATCCGGAAAGGTCACACCCAGATCGACGACGATCAGGCGCTCCTTGCCGGGTTTGCCATAGCCATAGACATAGGCGTTCATCCCGATCTCGCCTGCCCCGCCGAGGGGCAGATAGATCAGGCGGTCGTTTTGTTTCTTGCGGCTCATACGAGCTCCTTGTTGTAGCGGTGGATGACGGTCAGGCCGTGCATCGTCAAATCGTCTTCGTAGACGTCGAAAAGTGTTTCGGCTTGCTGAAACAGCGGGGCCAGGCCGCCGGTGGAAATCACCCGCATCGGCACGCCGCGTTCCGCCTTGATCCGCGCGCATATCTCACGCACCAGACCGATGTAACCCCAAAAGATGCCCGATTGCATACAGGCCACGGTATTGGTGCCCACGACGCTTTGCGGTTTGGTGATATCGACATGCGGCAGTGCGGCGGCGGCATTGTGCAGCGCCTCCAGCGACAGGTTTACACCGGGCGCGATCACGCCACCGACGTAAGCACCGTCATGCGCCACAACGTCGAACGTCGTGGCGGTCCCGAAATCCACGACGATCAGGTCGCCGCCGTGCCGGTCAAAGGCGCCGGCGGTGTTGACCAGCCGGTCCGGCCCCACCTGCGTGCCGATATCGACGCGCGGATCGACGGGCAGCGCGCAATCGGGCTTGCCCACCACGATGGGGCGGCAGTTGAAATAACGGTCGGAAAAGACGCGCAGGTTGAAGACCACGCGCGGCACGGTGGAGGACACGATCACCTCGTCAATCTGCACGTCGAGGTTCTGGAACCGCATCAGCGAGGACAGCCATACGTAGTATTGATCCGCCGTGCGTTGCCATTCGGTGGCGGTGCGCCAGCTTGCGACCCAGTCGTCGCCGTCCCAGATGGCAAAGACGGTGTTGGTATTGCCGCAGTCGATGGCCAGGAGCATGTTCCGCCCTCCCCTTACTTTCAGAAAAACACATCCGCCGCGGAAATTGCCCGCGGTCCTTTGCCGGTGATCAGCACCAGATTGCCCTCGGCGTCGATGGTGTCGAAGGTGCCGGTGATCTCTTCGGTGCCGGTGCGGGCGGTGATGACCTCGCCCAGACGGGCTGCGTTTTTCAGCCAGTCCTCGCGGATCCGGGCGAACCCCAGCTTGGCCAGTTTCGCCTCCTGCGTAGCGTAGCAGTCGGCCAGCGTAGTCAGGAAATCCTCGGGCGCGATTTCGTCACCACCCTCGGCCATAAGACTGGTCGGCGCAAACGCGGCATCTTCCACGCCGTCCGGCACGTGGCGCAGGTTTACACCGACCCCGACCGCGAGCCAGTCGACGAAATGGCCGGTGCCGCTGCTTTCCAGAAGGATACCGGCGACCTTCTTGCCACCCAAAAGCACGTCGTTCGGCCATTTCAGGCCCAGCTTGTCCGGGCTGACGTGCATCGCCAGCGCCGCGAACAGCGCGTTGGCAGCCAGAAAGGAATGGCGTGCGGCCTCTTGCGCGGTGACGCCGGGCCTGCCGATCAGCGTGGCGGACAGGTTGCCCGGCGGGACGACCCACGGTTTGCCGCGTCTACCCCGTGCGTTGGTCTGGTGATGCGCCATGATCCATGTCGGGCGATCCAGCAACGGCAGGCGGCGCTGCGCCTCTGCCATGGTGCTGTCGACCTCGTCCAGGATCAGCCGGTCATAGCCTTCGGGCCACGGGGCGGCTGTCTCGTCAGTCGACAAGCGTTGCCGCCGCGGTTTCGGCCCAGGCCTCGACCCCGAAAAGGTTGATGCCCGGCAGCCAGCCGATGGCGATGATCGCCGCCGTCACGACCGCCGCGACCCAGAGCACCGGGTTCGATCTGCCGTCGAGGCCGTCGCGGTCTTCCCCGAAATAAACGTAGTAGACGATCCGCAGGTAATAGAACGCGCCGATCACCGAAGCGATCACACCGGCCACTGCAAGCCAGCCCAGCCCCGCATCATAGGCCGCGCGCAGCACGTAGAACTTGCCGAAGAAACCCAGCAGCGGCGGCACACCCGCCAGGCTGAACATCATAATCAGCACGACCAGCGCCATCAGCGGATTCTGCTTGGAATAGGATTGCAGTGCGGCGATGTCGGTCACAGGGCGGCCGTCTTTCTCCATCATCAGGATAAAGGCGAAGGTGCCGATGTTCATCGTCACGTAAATCGCCATGTAGATCAGCATCGCCTGCACGCCAAAGGCCGTACCTGCCGCAAGCCCCATCAGCGCGAACCCCATATGTGCGATGGAGGAATAGGCCATCAGACGCTTGATGTTGGTCTGGCCGATGGCGGCGATAGCCCCCAGGAACATCGACACGACCGACAGGAAAGCGACGATCTGCTGCCACTGGTCAGTGATCCCGCCGAAGGCATCATGCACGACGCGCGCGAACAGGGCCATTGCGGCGACCTTCGGCGCGGTCGCGAAGAAGGCCGTCACCGGCGTGGGAGAGCCCTCGTACACGTCGGGCGTCCACATATGGAACGGTGCCGCCGATACCTTGAATGCGAAACCCGCCAGCAGGAAGACCAGACCGAAGAGAAGACCCAGCGTCACTTCCGTCTGCACGGCGGCGATGACACCGGTGAAGAGCGTAGTGCCCGCGAACCCGTAGACCAGCGACGCGCCGTACAGCAACAGACCGGAGGACAGCGCGCCAAGCACGAAATACTTCAACCCGGCTTCGGTCGACTTCACGCTGTCGCGGCGCAGGGCGGCCACGACGTAAAGCGAAAGCGACTGCAGTTCCAGCCCCATATAAAGCACCATGAGGTCGCCCGCGCTGACCATCACCATCATGCCGACCACGGCGAGTGCCACGAGCAACGGGTATTCGAACCGCAAGAGGCCGCGCCGCTGCATGTAGTCCTGGCTCATCACCAGAATGGCGGCGGCGGAGACGAGGATCATGACCTTGGAGAACCGTGAAAAGCCGTCGCTGACGAACATCCCGTCAAAGGCGGTCTGGGTGCCGCCCTCGCCGAACCCGATGGTGACGGCAAGGAAGATGAAGAAACCCGCGGTCACCCATGTCAGGCGCGCGGCCATCAGATCCTTGGTGGTATAGACGGCCAGCATCAGCCCTAGCATCGCAAAGACCGACAGCTGGATTTCAGGCAGGATGATTTGGAGGTCAGCAGTCATCTGCACCGGTCCTTATTGCGAGGCGAGTTGGTTGGCCGCCTCATAGGCGGCGGTAGCGGTGTCGTACTGGCCGACGAGCGCGGCGACGCTTGGCCCGATGATGTCGAGTACCAGCGCCGGATAGACGCCCAGCAGCAGCGTCATCGCCACCAGCGGCGCGAAAATCAGCTTTTCGCGGCGCGTCATGTCGGTGATCGACTTCAGGCTTTCCTTGATCAGATCGCCCAGCACCACGCGGCGGTAAAGCCACAGCGCATAGGCCGCCGACAGGATCACGCCCGAGGTGGCGATGATCGCGACCCAGACGTTGACCTGGAAAATGCCCATCAGCGTCAGGAATTCACCGATGAACCCCGACGTGCCCGGCAAGCCGACGTTGGCCATGGTGAAGAACAGGAAGATCAGCGCATAGGCCGGCATCCGGTTCACGAGGCCGCCATAGGCGTCGATCTCGCGGGTGTGCATCCGGTCGTAGATCACGCCGACGCAAAGAAAGAGCGCGCCGGAGATGAAGCCGTGGGAGATCATCTGGAAGATCGCGCCGTCGATCCCTTGCTGGTTCACCGCAAAGATACCCATGGTGACGTAGCCCATGTGTGCCACCGACGAATAGGCGATCAGCTTTTTCATGTCCGCCTGCACCAGCGCCACCAGCGAGGTATAGACGATGGCGATGGCCGACAGCCACAGCACCAGCGGCCCCATCACCTCTGACCCGACGGGGAACATCGGCAGGGAGAACCGCAGGAAGCCGTAGCCGCCCATCTTCAGCAAGATCGCGGCCAGCACGACCGACCCGGCGGTCGGCGCCTGCACGTGCGCGTCAGGCAGCCAGGTGTGGACCGGCCACATCGGCATTTTCACCGCAAAGGAGGCGAAGAAGGCGATCCACATCAGGGTCTGCGCGCCGCCAATGATCTGCACGCCCAGCAGCGAAAAACTTTCCGATCCGAATTCATGAGCCATCAGGGTCGGGATGTCGGTGGTGCCCGCGTCGTTGAACATCGCCACCATCGCGACGAGCATCAGGACCGAGCCGAGGAAGGTGTAGAGGAAGAACTTGAACGACGCATAGATGCGGTTCGCCCCGCCCCAGATGCCGATGATCAGGAACATCGGGATCAGGCCGGCCTCGAAGAAGAGGTAGAAGAGCACGAGGTCTAGCGCCATGAAGACGCCCAGCATGAGCGTCTCGAGGATCAGGAACGCGATCATGTATTCCTTCACGCGGTTTTCCACGCTCCAGCAGGACGCGATCACCAGCGGCATCAGGAACGTCGTCAGCATCACGAAAAGGATCGAGATTCCGTCGACACCCATCTTGTATTGCAGGCCAAGCAGCCAGGGCCGTTCCTCGACCATCTGAAAGCCTGTGTCCGCAGGGTTGAATTGCGCCAGGATGAACAGCGACACCACGAAGGTCGCCGCAGTCGTCGCGAGCGCCACCCATTTGGCGTTGCGCTGGGCCGCCGCGTCATCGCCGCGCAGGAACAGCGCGAGGATCAGCGCGCCGATCAGCGGCATGAAGGTGGTGAGCGACAGAAGGTTGTCCATCAGTTCGCCCCCCCGGCCAGCGTGACCCATGTCAGAAGCACTGTTATCCCCAGAACCATCGCGAATGCGTAAGTGAACATATAACCCGACTGCGCCCGACCGGCGAGGCGGGTGAAGAACGGAATGATCCCCATCGCGACACCGTTGATCGTGCCGTCAATGGTCCTGGTGTCACCCTGCCGCCAGAAGATCCGGCCGATGGCAATCGCGGGGCGCACGAAGACAAAATCATACAGCTCGTCGAAGTACCATTTGTTGAGCAGAAAGTTGTAGAGCGGGCGCTGGTTCGCGGCCAGTTTGGCCGGCAGGTCGGGCCGCCGGATATACATCTGGTAGGCCAGCGCGAAACCGGCCAGCATCGCGATGAACGGCGACAGTTTGACCCAGACGGGAACGTTGTGCGCCTCGTGCAGGACATGGTTGTCGGGTGCCTTGAAGATCGCGCCCTGCCCCGGTTCGGCGGGCCAGGCCGTGCCGTGATCGTCGCCATGCGCGTCGCCGTGATCGCCTTCCGCCGCGTGGTCATCGGTGGCGTCGCCGTGATCGGCTTCGGTGTCGGTGGTGATTTCCTCGATCTCGGCAGCGTCGGCCGTACCGTCAACACCACCCTCGACCAGATCCTCGACCGCGCCGGTCGCGTCCTGCGCATGGGCGGGCGCGATCAGGGTAAAGCCTGCGGCATGATCGTCGTCGCCGGCCTTCGCCTCGATCACACCGAAGTATTCGCCGACATATTTGTCGCTGCCGAAAAACGGCTTGTAGAACACCATGCCCGAGAAGATCGCGCCGACGGCCAGCACCGCCAGCGGGATCAGCATGACATTGGGGCTTTCATGTGCGTGCTCGTGCGTGTGCTGGTCGCCACGCGGTGTGCCATAGAACGTCAGGAACATCAAACGCCAGCTGTAGAAACTGGTCATGCAGGCGGCGATGACGAGCATCCAGAAGGCATAGCCCGCATCGGCGGCGAAGGCGCTTTCGATGATGGCGTCCTTGGACACGAATCCGGCAAAACCAACAGGGAAGCCGATGTAGAGCAATGGAATGCCGACGCCGGTGATCGCAAGCGTGCCGATCATCATGGCCCAGAAGGTTTTGGGCAGCTTATGGCGCAGCCCGCCGTAGTTTCGCATGTCCTGTTCGTGGTGCATCCCGTGAATGACGGAGCCCGCCCCAAGGAACAGCATCGCCTTGAAGAACGCGTGCGTCAGCAGGTGGAACATCGCGACGGAATAGACACCGACACCGGCGGCCACGAACATATAGCCCAGCTGCGAACAGGTCGAATAGGCGATCACGCGCTTGATGTCGTTCTGCACGAGACCGACAGTGGCGGCGAAGAAAGCTGTGGACGCACCAAGGAACACGATGAACTGCTTGGCCTCGGGCGCGTATTCGAACACCGGCGACATCCGGCAGACGAGGAACACACCCGCCGTCACCATCGTCGCCGCGTGGATCAGGGCGGACACGGGTGTCGGGCCCTCCATCGCGTCGGGCAGCCAGGTGTGCAGGACAAGCTGCGCCGATTTACCCATCGCGCCGATGAACAGCAGGATGCCGATCAGGTTGGCGGCGTTGAACTCCAGCCCGATGAAACCCATCGTCTGCGTGGCAAGATCGGGGGCCGCGGCGAAGATGTCGTCGAACTTGATACTGTCGGTCATCATGAAGAGCGCGAAAATACCCAGCGCGAAACCGAAGTCGCCGACGCGGTTGACCACAAAGGCTTTGATCGCGGCGGCATTGGCGCTGGGTTTGCGGTAGTAGAAACCGATCAGCAGGTAGGAGGCGACGCCCACGCCTTCCCAGCCAAAGAACATCTGCACGAGGTTGTCCGCCGTCACCAGCATCAGCATGGCGAAGGTGAAGAACGAGAGGTATGCGAAGAAGCGGGCCTTGTAATGCTCGCCTTCCTTGAAGTTCTCGTCATGCGCCATGTAACCGAAGGAATAGAGGTGCACGAGCGCCGAAACGGTCGTGATCACGATCAGCATCGTGGCGGTCAGCCGGTCCATGCGGATCGCCCAGTCGGTCGACAGGCTGCCACTTTCGATCCAGCGCAGGATCTGGATGTTCTCGGTCACGCCGTCGAATGTCAGGAACACGACCCATGACAGGAAGGCGGCGAGGAACAGCAGCCCGGTGGTGACCCACTGCGCTGCCGTCTCGCCGATCAGTTTCCAGCCGAAACCGGCGATGATGGCACCGACAAGGGGGGCGAAAAGGATAATGGTTTCCATGGTCTTAAAGGCCCCCGCTCAAGCAGCTGCAAAGCTCTGCCGGAATTGTCGTGATTGTCGCCTGCTGCCAATCGCCAAGATTATAGCGTGCCGCAAGGTCTTCGAAGGTATAGGTTTCCGCGCTGGCCACGGCGGCGATCAGGCTCTGGTAGATCTCGCCGACCGGGCTCGACGAATTGTCAGTCGCGATCCGCAGCACTGTCCCGGACGAACAGCTTGCCAGCAGAACAAGGTCCTGTGTGGCATTGCCGCCGCGCGCGACGACGAAACCGCCGGTCAACGCCTCGGACTGCCAGTAGCCCGCGCCGTCCGCGCCCGTGCAGGTCGGTGCAACGACGATGGCCGACGCACCCGTCGCAAGGACGGACAGGCCGATGCCAAGCAGTGAGGAAAGCCCGCGCATCACGCCCTACCCCTTCATCACGTTGACGTCTTCGACGTCGATCGTGCCACGGTTGCGGAAGAAACAGACGAGGATCGCAAGGCCGATCGCGGCCTCGGCGGCGGCGACCGTCAGCACGAACAGCGTGAACACCTGCCCCACCAGATCGTTGAGAAAGCTGGAGAAGGCCACGAAGTTGATATTCACCGCCAGCAGCATCAATTCGATGCTCATCAGCAGGATGATCACGTTCTTGCGGTTCAGGAACAGCCCGAAGATGCCGATCACGAAAAGTGCCGCCGCAACCGCGAGATAGTGTTCTAGTCCGATCATATCCGTCCCTCCGGCAGGTCTGTGCCGCCGTTGTTATTTCTTTGCGTCTAGCGCAGCGCGAACCCGCCGCCGAAGACGACGACAGCGACCACGAGGATCACGACAAGTGTTGTTCTCGACATCTCAGATATCTCCTGCTTGGCGGTGTGTGTCATTTCGCGTGCTCATGCTCAATATCCCGCGTGATCGCAAGCGCAACGGCCAAGATCGTCCTGCCCGATGCGCGCACCGGCACCCAGCGGGGCGACGGCCTCGCCGAATTGGCGCAGGGTGTAGGTGGTTTCGCTGTAGAGCATGGTTTCGAACAGCCCGGCGGCCTCCTGTGCGGCGGCGTCGTTGTCCGGCAGAGCAATGATCAGGTAATTGTCACTGGCACAGTGCTGCAGCACCATTTGTGCGCCCCTGATCCCCCGGTGCGACGGGAAGGCCGTGAACGTCACCCAGCCATTGCTGACCGCATAGGGATATACCTCCAGCATGCCGACAAGGCCGGGCGCGGTCAGGCGCTGTCCTGCCGGGTCCCAATCGCAAAATGCAAGCGGTGGCTCTGCCGCAACGGGCGCGGCCATCAGGCCAAAGCATATGATCGCCGCAAGGCGCATCAGAGTCCCTGCCCCGGTTTCACGTCCCGCAGTTCCATCGCCTTAACCGGATCGCGGTGCATCTGGGCGATCACGTTCTGGCGCTTGATATCCACGCGGTGGCGCAGTGTCAGCACGATGGCTCCGATCATCGCCACCAGCAGGATCAGCCCGGCAAGCTGGAACAGGATGATGTATTTGTCGTAGATCAGCAGTCCCAGCGCACCGGTATTGTTGAATTCACTGACGGGTGCCGCAAGGTTTTCTGCCACGTTGTCGGCAAAGCCCCAGACCCCGAAAGCCAGCATCAGCTGCATCACGATGATGACACCGATCAGAAGTGCCAGCGGCAGGTATTTCGTCATCTCCGCCTTTAGTTCCGCGAAATCGACATCGAGCATCATGACGACAAACAAAAACAGCACCGCGACCGCGCCGACATAGACGATGATCAGCAGCATCGCGACAAATTCCGCACCCAGCAGCACGAACAGACCCGCCGAGGACAGGAACGCAAGGATCAGCCAGAGCACTGAATGCACCGGGTTGCGGCTGATCACGGTGAACAGCCCGCCGATCACGGTGGACATGGCAAATAGATAGAATGTGAACGCGGCTACGGTCATTTTGGTGCCCCTTCCAAGGTCTCGACGCGCGCTTCCACATGATGGACATGCCCGGCAAGCATCGTCAGCATGATCGCCAGACCATCGACTTTCTGGTCCACATCGCTGAGATCGGTCTTGATCGACGTAATGTCGGTTTTCATTTCGCCGATGTCCGCCCGTATCTCGCGCAATTGCTGCAGGATCAGGTTATCCACGTTCTCGCTCATGTCTCGGCATCCTTGTCCAGGACTTCCGTCGCCAGTTCCATCGCCTTGGTCATCGCGGGCACGCCGCCGAACAGGGCGGCCTGGGCGATGGTTTCGGCGACCTCCTGTTTGGTCGCCCCTGCCTCGACCGCATGGCGCACCGTCAGCCGCACCTGCGCCTCGGCCTGCGCGCCCATGATGGTCAGGCCCTGCAGGGTCAAGAGCAGCTTTGTCTTCGCATCGAGCCCTTCGGGATTCAGCCCCTTGCCCATGAAAGTTTCCATCATGTCCTTGGGCATGGTCGGGAACATATCCTCGAAGCCCTTGGGCGTGAAGGATTCCAGCGCGGGGTTCAACTGTTTGGCCATGTCCTGACCAAACTTCATCATCGCGGCGAAAGGGTTGTTGGCTTCGGTCATCTGTAGGGCGCATCCATTTCCAGGTTGCGGGCGATCTCCGCTTCCCAGCGGTCGCCGTTGTCGAGCAGCTTTTCCTTGTTGTAGTAGAGTTCCTCGCGCGTTTCCGTCGAAAACTCGAAATTCGGCCCTTCGACGATGGCATCAACCGGGCAGGCTTCCTGGCAGAAGCCGCAGTAAATACACTTCGTCATGTCGATGTCGTAGCGCGTGGTCCGCCTGCTGCCGTCGTCGCGCGGTTCGGCGTCGATGGTGATGGCCTGCGCGGGGCAGACCGCTTCGCACAGCTTGCATGCGATGCAGCGTTCCTCGCCGTTGGGATAGCGGCGCAGGGCGTGCTCGCCACGGAAACGCGGGGACAGCGGCCCCTTCTCGTGCGGGTAGTTCACGGTGGCCTTGGGGCTGAAAAAATACTTCATGCCAAGGCCAAAGCCTTTCCAGAAATCCATCAGCAGGAAATATTTGCCGGCGCGGGTATAGTCGAAAGTGCTCATTGGCAGTCTCCCCCTCGGATACAGTTCAGCACGGGTGCCGCGGCGTTGCGGGCATAGGCAGCGTCAAGCAGAGCCAGCCGCATCGGTTCGGCGAAGCGTTCGGTGAACGGCAGCGATACGCCGCCGACGATCACCGCACGCTCCTGATCGCCGATGAAGCAGTCGATCACACCGGTCAGGTTGTCCAGCACCGCGATGTCCTCATCCGCAAGCGCACGGTCCCTGTGCAGCGATTTCGCCACGTCGCGCGCGGTATCGGTGTAAAGCTGCAGGATGAAATCGGCGTCGAGGTCGCTCAATCGTTCTGCCGCCTGCGTGGCTTCCGGCGTGCCAAGGCTGCGGTAATGGCGGTCCAGTTCGGACGCCACCATCGTGCAGCCGCTTTGCGCCGCCGCCTGCTGCGTCAGGGTCATCGCACAAAGGATGGTGAGAAAACGCATCAGCCCCCCACAGCCCAGCGGGCCCAGAAGCCGCCGAACACCTCGAACTTGGCCAGGAACGCCACCAGCACGACCCAGGCCAGCGACAACGGCAGAAACACCTTCCAGCCGATGCGCATCAACTGGTCGTAGCGGTAGCGCGGGGTGATCGCCTTCACCATCGAGAACATGAAGAACACGGCGGCCATTTTCAGGACCATCCAGAACACACCGTCCGGCAGGAACGGCACCGGCGACAGCCAGCCGCCGAAGAACAGCAGGGCGACGAGGGCGCACATCAGCACCACGGCCATCAATTCGCCGATCATGAACAGCAGGAAGGGCGTGGACGAGTATTCCACCTGATAGCCGGCGACCAGTTCCGATTCCGCCTCCGGCAGGTCGAACGGCGGGCGGTTGGTTTCGGCCAGGGCACTGATAAAGAACAGGAACAGCATCGGGAAATGCGGGATGAAATACCAGTTCAGCAGGCCCCAATCACCATCCTGCGCGGCCACGATCGCACCGAAGTTCATCGACCCGGTCGAAATGATCACACCGATGATGATCAGACCCAGCGACACTTCGTAGGAGATCATCTGCGCGGCGGAGCGGAGTGAGCCAAGAAACGGATATTTGGAGTTCGACGCCCAGCCGCCCATGATCACGCCGTAGACTTCCAGCGAGGAGACGGCGAAGACGTAAAGGATCGCCACGTTGATGTCCGACACCACCCAGCCGTCGTTGAACGGGATCACCGCCCAGGCGATCACGGCCAGCACGAAAGAAATCATCGGAGCCAGGAAAAAGACCGATTTGTCGGCCCCCGCAGGGACGACGATTTCCTTGACGATGTATTTCAGGAAATCCGCGAACGACTGCAAAAGCCCGAAGGGCCCCACGATATTCGGCCCCTTGCGCATCTGCACGGCGGCCCAGATCTTGCGGTCGGCATACATCAGGAACGCGAGTGCGACGAGCAGCGGGATCAGCACCAGCAGACACTGACCGAGGATCAAAAGCACCATGCCGAGGTTCGTTTGGGTGAAAAACTCTATCATATCGGTCCCTTACACCGTCGGTATGCCGGCACGGCCACATTCGGCCACCGTCACTTCGGCGTCTATCGTTGCGTTCCCGCGCGGCAAGGCAGGCGAGATGGTGTAAACAGCATCTGCGGTCCAAAGACCAGAGTCCTCGGCGGCGGTAGTGCGCACCTGCCGCAGGAACCCATAACCCCGGATCAGCGTATATTGCGCCGCGGCGCATTTGGCATAGTCGATCACATCGGCCTGCCCGCGCGCGCCCGTCATCTGTACCCGGAAATTCACCAGATCGCCGTCGAGCAATCGGGTTTCCACACCGCGATACGACGGCACAAAGGGCGCGTCCTCGGGCGGCGGTGTCGTCCCGACGCAGCCCGCAAGGGCCGCCGCGCTTATGAGGACGGCGTTGCGCACCTATTCAGCGGCCATCGGCGGGTTCGCCCGCGCCTTGGCGTTGGCAGAAAGTTCCGCCATCAACTCGCTCGCGCGGGCGATCGGGTTGGTGAGCCAGAAGTCGGAAATCGCGTAGCGGAAATCGGCCTTGCCCATCGGCTTGGCCTCCAGCGGTTGCCAGTCGTTCTCAGGCACGGCGTCCATCACGCCCAGATGCGGATGCGCGGCGATCATGTCGCGCCGCAACTGCGCGAGGCTGTCGAAAGGCAGCGTGGCACCCAGTTCAGCCGACAGCGCGCGCAGGATCGCCCAGTTTTCCTTGGCCTCTCCCGGCGGGTGGCTGGCACGCAGGGCCAGTTGCGGGCGGCCTTCGGTATTCACGAAAACGCCGTTTTCCTCGGTATAGGCGGCGGCGGGCAGGATGATATCGGCGCGGTGCGCGCCCCGGTCACCGTGGCTGCCCTGATAGATCACGAACGGCCCTGCGGCGATGTCGATCTCGTCCGCGCCCAGGTTGTAGATCACCTCTGCCCCGTCGAGCGTGGCTTCCATGCCGCCCTCGGTCGTGGCACCCACGTCCATCGCGCCGACACGGCCAGCGGCGGTGTGCAGGACCATGAAATTCGACGTCCCGGCTTCGGCCATCTGCATCGCGGTGCCCAGCACGGCGGCACCGTCGGCCTCTGTCAGCGCGCCCTGCCCGATGATCATCACGCCCGGCACGCCATTCTTGTCGGAATGGTCCATATCCGCCAGTTTCTGCAGCGCCGCGCGGTCGGTGCCCATCTCGATCACGTCATAGGTCAGATCGACAGGCGCGCCGACCCGTGCGATCTTCGCGCCCTTGGTCCAGGCCTTGCGGATACGCGCGTTCAGCACCGGCGATTCCAGGCGCGGGTTGGTCCCAATCAGCATGATCATCTGCGCGTTTTCGATATCTTCCACGGTCGCCGTCCCGACATAGCCGGAGCGGTTGCCCGCGGGCAGCTTCGCACCATCGGTGCGGCATTCGACGTTCCCGCCTTGCTCCTCGATCATCGCTTTCAGCGCAAAAGCCGCCTCTGTCGGGGCCAGATCGCCGACAAGCCCCGCAACCTTCTTGCCCTTCATCGCGGCCGCAGCAGCACCCAAGGCCTCGCCCCAGCCCGCTTTGCGCAGCTTGCCATTCTCGCGGATATAGGGCGTATCCAGACGCTGACGGCGCAGCCCGTCCCAGACGAACCGCGTCTTGTCGGAAATCCATTCCTCGTTCACGCCGTCGTGGTTGCGCGGCAGGAAGCGCATGACTTCGCGGCCCTTTGTGTCCACGCGGATATTGGAGCCAAGCGCATCCATCACGTCGATGGATTCCGTCTTGGACAACTCCCACGGCCGCGCGGTAAACGCATAGGGTTTGGACACCAGCGCGCCCACCGGGCACAGGTCGATGATGTTGCCCTGCATGTTCGAATCGAGCGTCTCGCCCAGATAAGACGTGATTTCCGCATCCTCGCCACGGCCCGTCTGCCCCATCTGGTGAATGCCCGCGACCTCGGTGGTGAAGCGCACGCAGCGGGTGCAGGAAATGCAGCGGGTCATATGAGTTTCGACCAGCGGGCCGAGATCCAAGTCTTCGGTGGCACGCTTGGGTTCGCGGAAACGGGAAAAATCCACCCCGTAAGCCATCGCCTGATCCTGCAGGTCACACTCGCCGCCCTGATCGCAGATCGGGCAATCCAGCGGGTGATTGATCAGCAGGAATTCCATCACGCCCTCGCGGGCCTTCTTGACCATGGGGCTGTTGGTCTTGACCTGCGGCGCCTGACCCTCCGGACCCGGGCGCAGGTCCTTGACCTGCATGGCACAGGACGCGGCAGGCTTGGGCGGGCCGCCCACGACCTCTACCAGGCACATGCGGCAGTTGCCCGCGATGGTCAGCCGTTCGTGATAGCAGAAGCGCGGGATCTCGATGCCCGCGACCTCGCAGGCCTGGATCAGGGTCATCGCCCCGGGCACCTCGACCTCTTTTCCATCGATGACGACTTTTTTCAGATCGGACATGGCACGCCTTTTCGTTCCCGCAGTCGCACGGCCCCTGCGAAGGGGCGCGCGGCCTTTGTCACGGGTTTAACGGATGGGCGCAGGCGATGCCAGCCGGTAGCGCGATTTTTGAGTGCGTTTTTGACGCAGGCGCGCGGTGGCGGACCGGTCGACCGACGTGTCAGTAAAGCAATTGCCCGATGGCGCTTCCGGCGGCGATTTCTGCTTGTCCGACGGCGCAGTAGCTTGCCTCCTGCCCCGGCACGACGCCCTTCTCGGCCAGCCGGGCACGCGCGATGCCCTCCAGACGGTCCTGTTCGGCCTTGTCGTCGGTATAGGCGTCGATCTGCGCGGACGTAAAACCAAGTTCGAGCGCGCGGTTGCGCAGGCTGTTGAGATACCCCAGCCCACGGAATGTCCGGGCCGAGATGGAGCCGCATTTCTCGCTGATCTCATAGGCGCTGCCGACGGCGATCAGCCCTTCGCGGATTTCCGCGACATCGCGCAGGGCCGATTGCGCAGACGACGCGCCGGCCAGCATGGCGATGCCCATCGCGGCGGCGGTGATCAGGGTCGGGGTTTTCATGTGCTCTGCTCCTCGGTGCCGGGCGGTCACGCCGCCCTTCTGTCGTCTGACATCGGTCAGGCACGGCTGTTATTCAATATCCCCGCGGAAAATCGGGCAAAAGCCCGCCGGGCGGACCGCCTTATTGATCAGGCGTGATGCAACGATAGGAGAATGTGATCGCGTCAGGCGTGACGGTCGACACTTTGTCGATCATGTCGAAGCCATCGCAGACGTAAGCGGACGTGGCCAACGCTGCGGCGTCAAGATCGGTCAACGGGTCGCCGCCGACGCGGCGATAGACCACCGTGACCGGTGTGGCCGAGGTCGAAAGCGACAGGAACGAACCGTCGTCCAGCACGGCCGTCGTACTTTCGTAGAATTCGGGCGCGCCAAGACTGCGCGTCTCGGTCACCTGCGCCTCTTCGGCTATCACGCCTGCAGGCAAGGCAACTATGGCGATCAGGCCGGTCATCAGCAAACGCATGGCACATATCCTTTAGCTTAAGAATTTCCCGCGCAGTCTACGTGACGCCGCGCATGCGGGCCAAGTCGTGAAAACCAGACCCAAGCGGCGTCAGGCGCGGCGGCGCGTGCGCGACGGGCTGATCCCGCGCAATGCCTTGCGCAGAAAGGCCATCGTCATCAGCACACCGACCGCCACCAGACCCGCGACCGCGGCATAGGCCCAGACGGGTGCCGCGCCGGACTGGATCGCCTGGAAGGTGAACCAGGCCGGCACACCGCACAGGAAGACCGTCAGCACCGCGGCGACAAGGCTGACCGCTCCGTCGACGATCGGTTTCATGACGCGGCAGGCGCGCAGGCGTGTGTCTCGTGCATCCGCGCCTCCTTGACCCAGCCCCAGCCGAAGGCCTCGTCGCTGTCGCCATGCGCCTGACGATGGGCCAGTTTCGCGCGCGCCTCGTCCAGCGTGGGCCTATGCCCCTCCGGCACCCACCACATCACGAAATGCATGTCGCGCATATGCTCGAACCACTCCGCGCGGCGTTCGTAGAACTGCTTGTGGATCGTACCCCAGACGAATTTTTCAAGGTTCTCGACGCTGTCCCAGACTGTCAGGTTCGAAACGAATTGCGGATCGCCGTCCAGCTTGGCCTCTGTATTGCCGGTGCCCGGCTCGCCAGACCCTTCGGCCATCCACACGAATCCGGGCATCCGCTTTCCCAGCCCGTTGATCCGGTCGAGGTTCGCCATGAAGTCCGCGACCTGCGGGTCGTCGGTGGGCGTCAGCAGACGTCCAATATTGAGTTGTGCCAAATGCATGCGATCCGCTCCCTACGACATCAGTGCATCGTAACCAGCCCAAAGCGCATAGACAATCGCCGCGAGCATGAGCAACAGCGCCAGCACCGCGCGATACCGCCCATGGCCCAGCACGTAGACCAGCGCACCCTGCGCCAGCGCTGACAGGCCCAGCCCCATCAGGGCAAGCCCGCCGAAGAACGCCCACGCGCTTTCCCAATCGGTGAAGGTCGCGGCGTAGAACAATGCGCCGCCGATGATCACCGCGACGACGGCGATCCCGGCCAGCACGGGGTCGATTGCGCCGGGATCAGCCTCCTGTCGGTCATCGTCCCGCATTGGATCAGCCTCCGGACAGATATTGATAGCCGCTCATCACACCGCCCAGCAGGATCACCGCGCCAAAGATCAGCAGGAACCATTTGAACCCGATGGTCAGCGCGATGGCGGCCTCGAACAGGCTTTGGATGAACAGGTATCCGCCGATGATCACCAGCGCCAGCCCGACCCCGTTCAGCACCAGCACCGACCCAAAATAGGTCTCGCTGGCATAGATCAGCGCCAGTCCCGCGACAAAAGCCACGCCGAAGATCACGATCATCAGAACCGACTGCCGCACGTCGTCGCCGCGCTCCTGCGGCGACCGTTTGCGGGGCAATCGCATTACTCCGCGGCGACCGGCGTGCGTTTGTGCTTGATCCGGTCTTCGATCTCGTCGCGGAAATTGCGGATCAGGCCCTGGATCGGCCATGCGGCCGCATCACCCAACGCGCAGATCGTGTGGCCCTCGACCTGCTTGGTCACATCGAACAGCATGTCGATTTCAGCCGGGTCCGCATCGCCGCGCACCAACCGCTCCATCACCCGCATCATCCAGCCGGTGCCTTCGCGGCATGGCGTGCACTGCCCACAGCTTTCGTGCTTGTAGAATTTCGACAGCCGCCAGATCGCCTTGATGATGTCGGTGCTCTGATCCATCACGATCACCGCCGCCGTGCCAAGGCCGGACCCCAGTTCGCCGCGCAGGTAGTCGAAATCCATGATCGCGTCGCGCATCTTCTCGCCGCGCACGACCGGCACGGACGATCCGCCGGGGATCACGGCCTTGAGGTTGTCCCAGCCGCCGCGAATCCCGCCGCAATGTTTGTCGATCAGCTCCTCGAACGTGATCGACATCTCTTCCTCGACCACGCAGGGGTTGTTCACATGACCCGAGATCGCGAACAGCTTGGTGCCGACGTTGTTCGGACGGCCCATGCCCGCAAACCATGATCCGCCACGACGCAGGATCGTCGGCACCACGGCGATGGATTCCACGTTGTTCACGGTCGTGGGGCAGCCATATAGGCCTGCACCCGCAGGGAACGGCGGCTTCATCCGCGGCATCCCCTTCTTGCCTTCGAGGCTTTCCAGCAGCGCCGTTTCCTCGCCGCAGATATAGGCGCCCGCCCCGTGATGCAGATAGAGATCGAAATCCCAGCCAGAGCCTGCGGCATCGCGGCCCAGCAGACCGGCCTCGTAAGCCTCGTCGATGGCCGCCTGCAGCGCCTCTTTCTCGCGGATATACTCACCGCGGATGTAGATATAGCAGGCATGGGCGTTCATCGCGAAGCTGGCGATCAGGCACCCCTCGATCAGGGTGTGCGGATCGTGGCGCATGATCTCGCGGTCCTTGCAGGTGCCCGGCTCGGATTCGTCGGCGTTGACCACCAGATAGGCGGGCCGCCCGTCGCTTTCCTTGGGCATGAACGACCACTTCAGCCCGGTCGGGAAACCGGCACCGCCGCGCCCGCGCAATCCGCTGGCCTTCATCTCGTCCACGATCCAGTCACGGCCCTTGCCGATGATCCCGGCCGTGCCGTCCCAGTGACCGCGCTTTTTCGCGCCGTCCAGGGTGCGGTCGTGCATCCCGTAAAGGTTGGTGAAAATCCGGTCCTGATCTTTCAGCATCTGCTACCTTTCTGGGTCGTCGCTCCGGCGCGCGCGCCAGAGAAGATATGTCTGCCACAGCGCAAAGCCGAAACCGGCCAGCGCTGCAAGGTCAAATAACGCGCGCGTACGGTTGGACCAGCCCAACTGCCCGCCGGCATAGGTCGCCACGATCCAGAAGACACCCACACCAGCCATGAGCAGCGCCGTGCGCTGTCCGGCCTTGGCTGCGGATGTCTTGCCGGTCTGTGTCATGGGTCTGCCGGCGTCAGTAGACGCCGCCTTTCTTCACTTTGCTGGAAAATTCGGTCGCGCCGCCGGCGGCAAGAACCTTGGCCTGCGCGACCCAGTCGTCGCGGCTGACCCGGCCCTTGAACCCTTCGAGGTTCCGGTCGACCCAGGCCACTTCGGACGGTCCCCAGCTGGCGACCTGGTCGAAATGGAACACGCCCATCCGGTGCAGCATCCCTTCGAGCTTTGGCCCCACACCCTTGATCTGCTTGAGGTTGTCCGGCCCTCCGTCGCGCGCGGCACTCAGCAGTTCGGGCTTGTCCGCATCTGTCGCATCACTGCTTGCGGCAGCAGGTGCCGGCGCGGCTTTCGGTTCCGGCGCGGATGCTGCCTCCGGTTCAGGTGTCTCGGCCGCTTCCGGCGCGGGCGGTGCTTTCGGCGCGGGCGCATCGGTCGCTTTGGGTGCAGCGGGCGCCTTCGCCACGGGTGCGGCCTTAGGCTCCGGTGTGGATGCCGTCTCCGGCGCGTCGGACGCTGGTGTTGTCGCGGAGGCCGGCATGGTGGCCGCCGCCGGTGCGACTGACGCGTCGGCCTTGATCTCATCGGTCGCGGCAGCCTCTCCACCCGCCGAAAGACCGCCCGTCACGGGGCGCGGGCTGACGGGGGTCTGCGTCGCCCCACCGGCATGCGCCGAAGCGGAAGGTGATGACGGCATACCGCTTGCGCCTGCCGACGCATCGTAGGGTGCGCGCCAACCCAGCATCAGGATGATCGCCACGATCACCGCGACGATGATGCCGATCAGGAGGGCCGCGAAAAACCCGAAATCGAAACCCAGCCACGAGACCAGCAGGGCCGCCAGTCCGCAGATCGCCGCGACGGCGATCACGCCGGGGCTTGGTTGTGTCATATTGCTCATCTGTCGTCTCTCCCCCTTCCGGGACCGACACGGGGGGCGTGTCTGCACCGGCATGTTTCACAGACGGCTGCGGGGCACTGCGCCCGGTCAAGCCGCGATCGCACCATAACCACCTTTGTCCCCGCTTGATAAGGGATTTTCAGGTGCCGGTCCGCGACCGCGCCGTCATGCCTTCATCAACGCCTTGGCCTGGCCGATCCAGTCGTCGCGCTCGATCCGGCCCTTGAACTTCAAACGGCTGTCGACCCAGGCGACCTCTGCCGCGGTCCAGGCCGCGATCTGGTCGAAGTGCCAGAACCCCAGATCGTTCAAAACCCCTTCCAGCTTTGGCCCCACGCCGCTGATCCGCTTGAGGTCGTCGGCCCCACCCGCGCGCGGCGCGTCCAGCGTCGTCGGTGCCTCTTCGGCAACGCCGTCGGGCGATCCGGTCGCCGCCGTGGCGGTCTTCGTCGCCTTCTTCGCCTTCGCGGACGTCTTGGCTGCCGGTTTCGCCTTCGCGTCAGCCCCGGACGTCTGCGCGGCATCGGCATCCGCCGCCGTACTGCCGTCCTTGGCGGGATCGCGCTTCGACTGCGGCTTGGCGCGGGATTGGTCCTGGGCCTGCTGTTCGGTCACACCGGTGTCGTCCGCAGGCGCACCCTTGGCCGGGCGCGGCTCTTTCGCGTCGGCCTTCTTTTCCATAGTGGTGCGCGGCGCACCCTTCTTGGGCTTCGGCGGCGATTTGGTCTTCACGTCGCTGTCCTGCCATGGGGTCAGCAGCGGCACCTCCGTGCCGTCGATCCGTTTGACGGTATCGCCGATGTCGGTGGCAAGCTGAACGCTCGCATTATACTGCGTCTTGCCGCTGTCGTAGTCCTTGAGGCTGGTCAGCCCTTTCAGCGGCTCGGCGGCATAGCGCCCGTTCTGCGGACCGGGCACCGGCACCTTGCCCGCGGCCAGTTCGTCGATGATCTCGCCCATCCGCGCGGCGGTCAGGTCTTCATAGTAATCCTTGCCGATCTGGGCCATCGGCGCGTTCGCGCAGGACCCCAGGCATTCGACCTCCTCCCACGAGAATTTGCCGTCGGCGGAGAGTTCATGCGGCTTGTCCGCGATCTTCTCGCGGCAGACGGCGACCAGATCCTCGGCCCCGCAGATCATGCAAGACAGCGTGCCGCAAACCTGGATATGTGCAACGGACCCAACCGGTTGCAGCTGGAACATAAAGTAGAACGACGCCACTTCCAGCGCCCGGATATAGGCCAGATCGAGCATCTCGGCGACCTTTTCGATCGCGGGGCGGGTCAGCCAGCCTTCCTGCTCCTGCGCGCGCCACAACAACGGAATGATCGCCGAGGCCTGACGCCCCTCGGGGTATTTCGTCATCTGGGCCTCGGCCCATTTCAGGTTGTCCGGCGTGAAGGCAAAATCTTCCGGCTGGTTGTGGTAAAGTCTGCGCAGCATCAGCTCATTCCGGTCATCAGGGTGCCCGCCGACAGCGTGGCGAAAACGGCAAGGGGAGGAAGGTGCAGCGCCAGCCCGGACACGAAGAAGCCCGGAACGACGCCGATGATGGACATCGCGATCATATGCAGTTGGCCGACAGCACGCGGATTTCGCCGTCGCTGGCGACCTCCGCCTGACCCGCCGCTTCCAGTTCGGGCACGATCCGGCGCATGTCGTCCGCCGTGATCGAGGCACTGGTGAGAACCGCACCGACGTTGGCGGCGCTCAGCACACAGCCCTGCCCTTCGACAGCGCGCACGAAACGCTCTTTCGCGCTCAATTGCGGGGTGGCCGGGCGCGGCACGAGATCGGACACCGGCGCGATGTCGGCACAGGCGGCTGCACCGGCCAGGGCGCAAAAGGCGATAATTTTTCTCATGGTGCGATCTCCATCAAGATTGCGGCGATCTGGAAATTCAACTGACCGACCGGCATGACATATTCCAATATTCCCCAGGTGAACGCCAGCAGGGTCACCTGTCGATTTCACCGAACACCACGTCCATGGTGCCGATAATCGCGGCCACATCGGCCAGTTGATGCCCCGTCGCCAGATAGTCCATCGCCTGCAGGTGCAGGTAGCCCGGCGCGCGCAGCTTGGCGCGGTATGGCTTGTTGGTCCCGTCCGCCACCAGATAGACGCCGAATTCGCCCTTCGGGGCCTCGACGGCGGCATAGACTTCTCCGGCGGGCACGTGAAAGCCTTCGGTATAAAGTTTGAAGTGGTGGATCAGACTTTCCATATCCGTCTTCATCGCGTGGCGTGTCGGCGGGGTCATCTTGCCACGCGCCATCACGTCGCCGCGCTCAACGCGCAGCTTGTCGCAGCACTGCCGGATGATCGACGTGGATTGCCGCATTTCCTCCATCCGCACGAGATAGCGATCATAGCAGTCGCCGTTCTTGCCCACAGGGATCTGGAAGTCGAATTCATCATAGCATTCATAGGGCTGCGCGCGACGCAGGTCCCAGGCAAGACCGGACCCACGCACCATCACTCCGGAAAAGCCCCAGTCCTGAATGTCTTGTTCGCTTACCACACCGATATCGGCGTTACGCTGCTTGAAAATCCGGTTTTCCGTCAGCAGCCCGTCGATATCGTCGATGACCTTGGGGAATTCCTGCGCCCAGGTGTCGATATCCTCGACCAGTTGATCGGGCAGGTCCTGATGCACACCGCCGGGGCGGAAATAGGCCGCGTGCAGCCGCGCGCCGCAGGCCCGTTCATAGAACACCATCAGCTTCTCGCGTTCCTCGAACCCCCAGAGCGGCGGCGTCAGCGCGCCCACGTCCATCGCCTGCGTGGTGACGTTCAGCAGGTGCGACAGGATGCGGCCGATTTCGGAATATAGCACGCGGATCAACTGCGCGCGGCGCGGCACCTCGGTCCCGGTCAGCTTTTCGATGGCCAGACACCAGGCGTGTTCCTGATTCATCGGGGCCACGTAATCGAGCCGGTCCAGATAGGGCAGGTTCTGCAGATACGTCCGGCTTTCCATCAGCTTTTCAGTGCCGCGGTGCAGCAGCCCGATATGCGGATCGCACCGCTCGACGATTTCGCCGTCAAGCTCCAGCACGAGACGCAAAACACCATGCGCGGCAGGGTGTTGCGGGCCGAAGTTGATGTTGAAGTTGCGGATCTTCTGCTCGCCAGTCACCGCATCGGTGGACCCGTCGTCATATGTATTCGTGCGGATATCACCGTCCATCATTGTTTCAACTCTCCATGGCGTTTCAGGCGTTCAAACATGGTCACGGCAAATTGCGAGAACTTAGAGCCGACAAAAACTGCAAGTGTGCATCCAAGAACCATGCCGAACAGGCCGACTGCCGCCCCCAAGACGTCGGACAATTTGCCCAGTGATACCAACTGGGAAAACACATTTTGGGAAAAATCAACAGATAAGAAGACTAGCACAACTGCGATGACCAGCGATACTGCAGTCATAGTGACAGCAGCTCGAATTGCCCATCCGATTGTCGCAAATTCTTTGATTGGAATTACGAAACTAGCGAGCGCAATCCAAAAAACTGAAATCGGAGTAAAGAACTCAAGAAACATCACGAGGAAACTGCCGGTGAAACTCGAGTTCTCCATCACTTCGCCCCCTCCTCGGCCTTCTCGTCACCCGGAATGACGTATTGCGCGCCTTCCCAAGGGGACATGAAATCGAACTGGCGGTATTCCTGCACGAGGCTCACAGGCTCATAGACCACCCGCTTTTGCACCTCGTCATAACGGACCTCGGTATAGCCCGTCGTCGGAAAATCCTTGCGCAGCGGATAGCCGCGAAAGCCGTAGTCGGTGAGGATGCGGCGCAGGTCGGGATGGCCGGAAAAGAGGATGCCGAACATATCGAACACCTCGCGCTCGAACCAGTTGGCGGAGGGGTGCACGTCGATGATCGAGGGCACCATATCCTTTTCGCGTACTTCCGTGCGGATGCGGATGCGCTGGTTCTGGTACATCGACAGGAAGTGATAGACCACATCGAACCGCTTGGCCCGGCTGGGGTAATCGACCGCCGTGATGTCGACGAGAGAGTTGAACTGGCAGGTGCCGTCGGTCTTGAGAAACTCGACGAAGCCCACGAGGTTCGAGAGCGCCACCGTCACCGTCAATTCATGATGGGCCACGTCCCACGACAGCACGCAGTCGTTGCGCTTCATCTCGATATGGGTGCCGAGTTCTTGCAAGGCGTCAGTCATCGTCACACCCCCTAGCGGACAATCGTGCCGGTCCGGCGGATTTTGCGTTGCAGTTGCAGGATACCGTAAAGCAGCGCTTCAGCCGTCGGCGGGCAGCCGGGCACGTAGACATCCACGGGCACGATCCGGTCGCAGCCGCGCACCACCGAGTAGCTGTAGTGGTAATAGCCGCCGCCGTTGGCGCAGGACCCCATGGAGATCACGTAGCGCGGCTCCGGCATTTGGTCGTACACCTTGCGCAGCGCGGGGGCCATCTTGTTGGTCAGCGTGCCGGCCACGATCATCAGGTCGGACTGGCGCGGGGATGCGCGCGGTGCGGTGCCGAAACGCTCCAGATCGTAGCGCGGCATGGACGTGTGCATCATCTCTACCGCACAGCAGGCCAGCCCGAAAGTCATCCAGTGCAGCGACCCGGTGCGCGCCCAGTTGATCGCATCGGCGGTGGAGGTCACGAGGAACCCCTTGTCCTGCAACTCCTTGTTGAGAAGCTGGGTGCCGTGTTCCTTGTCCGCGCCCACCTGATTGCCGGTCATCACTCCCATTCGAGCGCCCCCTTTTTCCATTCATAGGCAAAGCCGATCGTCAGCACGCCAAGGAATACCATCATCGACCAGAACGCCGTCATGGAGATGTCCGCGAACGCCACCGCCCAGGGGAACAGGAACGCCACCTCAAGATCGAAGATGATGAACAGGATCGACACGAGGTAGAAGCGCACGTCGAATTTCATCCGCGCGTCGTCGAAGGCGTTGAACCCGCATTCATAGGCCGAGACCTTTTCGGGGTCCGGCGCGCGCACCGCGACAACGGCGGCCGCGAGGATCAGGATCAGGCCAAGCGCGATGGCGAGGCCCAGAAAGATCAGGATCGGCAGATATTCGGTGACGTTGAATTCCAAGGGCGGGTCCTTTCCCGAGTTTCGCACGCCGTTCGAACGCGGGCCACGCCGCACGTTGCAGGCTTTTCAGACACCTACCCCCGTGGCTTGGAGGGGTCAACGGGGGGCGGCGATTTGTGGCAGGCGAATTTGGCCGGTTCCGGCCGCAAGGTCAGCCAAACCCGACTTGTGGCAAACCGGTCGGCGCGGCATTTTGCCAGCGATCAGACCTTCGACCGAACAGGTGCCCCATGCCCGACACAGCCGCGTTCTGGAACCGCATCGCCGAAAAATACGCCCGCGACCCGGTCAGCGACCCCGCCAGCTATCGACACAAGCTGGACTATACCCGCGATCTGCTGACACCGGACGCGCGCGTGCTGGAAATCGCCTGCGGCACCGGCACCACCGCGCTGCATCACGCGCCGCACGCCGGGCACATCCTGGCGACCGACATATCAGAGGCGATGATCGCCATCGCCGAGGAAAAGCGCGTGGCGGCGGGTGCGGACAACGTGACCTTCCGCGTCGCCACGCTGGACGACATCGACTGCGGCGACGGCCCCTTCGACATGATCATGGCGCACAGCATCCTGCATCTGCTGGATGACGCGGGCAGCGCCCTGCGCCGTATGGCGGCGTTGCTGAAACCGGGTGGTCATGTCGTCAGTTCCACGCCCTCGATACCGTTCTACCTGCGCCCGCTGGCCGCCCTCAGCCCGCTGATCGCGAAAACCGGTGCGATGCCGCCGTTCCGCGCCCTGTCGCGGAGCAGGTTGATCCAACTGCACCGGGATGCGGGGCTGACCGTCACCTACGACTGGAAACCGGACAAGGGCATGGCGGTCTTTGTGGTGGCGCAAAAGCCCGAAGTCTGAGCGGACGACCCTATCAGTCGGCGATCACCGTCACGCTGTAGGCGGCATCTGTGCCCTGACCGACGACGATCAGCCCCACCTCGTCAGGGGCCGTGGCCGCCTGATCATAGCCGTAAAGGTTACCCTGCGCGCTGTCCGTCAGGCTGCTCACGTCCTGCGCCACGCCGTTGCGCGTCAGAGCGGCGGTGCCGCCACCGAACGTGGCACCGGTGATCGTCATTCCGGTCCGCGACACGACGCTGGTATCCGCGCCGACCGTCGTCGTCGCGGTCATGGAGACCGTCCCGCTTTGATAGTCGGCCGTCACGGTTGCGGGGAACGTCGAAACCTGGTTGAAGGTGCCACCTGTGTAGTTCACGCGCCCGACCGCCTCTCCGGAATAGATTACCGTTCCGGTCGACGGCACGTCGACAGGGTCGGTCGCGACACCCAGAAATCCAGAGTCCGACCGGTATCCGCCGGCCACAAGCTGACTTCCAAACTGGCTGGCAACGATATATTGCTGGCTGGCCGGGCGCACGTAGTCATAGATCCCGCTGAACCCCTGCCCGCCGATCATGGCCTCGTTCCGACTGAGCGGGTTTGCGTTCGGTGGCGTATCCTGCAGCGTACCGGCGTTGTCGGGGCCATCCGGATCGTTCAATGTCGCGCCGACGAACGGTCCGCCGCCCACCGTCATGGCGCGGGTGTCGTGGGTGATGGACCCGGTCATCGGCGAAATGCTGGCCGGCCGGATCGCATCCGACACAAGCGCACCCAACTGCTGTCCGACAAGCGGCGTCGTCACCGGCTCGATATTGGTGAAGGTGCGGTAGGTGATGTTGGAATTGGCAGAAGTGGTGCCGCCGCACCCCGCCAGAACGAAACAGACAGCCACGGGACAACTCATCGCGAAGCGGATGGTGTGCATGGGAATACTCCTTAAATATTCATATCGGGTAAATCTATGACACCCTGCACGGTCGATGATCTGCTGGCAACCCTCGGCGTTGCTCAGTCTTCGACGCGCATCCAATCCGGCTTGCGCTTGTCGAAGAACGCGCCGATGCCTTCCTGCGCCTCCGGGTCGGCCCAGCGGTCCATCAGCCGGGCGATGGACCGGTCGATCAGCGCGTCGTCGATGACTGGGCCAAGGCTGCGGGCGTAGGCCTTGGCGTCGGCCACCGCCCCCGGCGCGCAGGCCAGATAGGGCGTCACTTCGGCCTCCACCGCCGCGTCCAAAGCATCGGCGTCCACGACCTGCGCCACTATCCCCAGACGTTGCGCCTCGCCCGCGTCGAACACGCGGCCCGACATGAAAACGCGGCGTGCGTTCCCCTCGCCCATCCGCGCCAGGACATATGGCCCGATGGTCGCCGGGATCAGGCCCAGCTTCGTCTCGGTCAGCGCAAATTTCACCCCCGCCACCGCCACGACCGTATCGCAGACGCAGGCCATGCCGACGCCACCGCCAAAGGCGTTGCCGTGAATGCGCCCGATCAGCGGTTTCGGCAGCGTGTTCAGCGCCTGCAGCATCTCGGCCAGCTTGCGTGCCTCTACGGCACGTACCTCCGGCGTCGCCGCCATCTGGTCGCGCATCCAGCCCAGATCGCCTCCGGCGCAAAATGTCTTGCCGTCTGCTGCCAGTACCACCACCCGCACTGCGTCATCAATGCCAAGCCGTTGCGCCGCTTGTGTGACTTCGGCGATCATCTGCGCCGACAACGCGTTGTGCTTGTCGGCCCGCGCGAACGTCAGTGTCGCCACGCCCCGCGAGTCCGTCTCGATCCGTATCAGGCTCATGTCCCGCTCCCCCGCATTTGCTGCGCCATATCAGCCGCTTGCGCGATCACATCCCGGTCGACACCGTGGTCGAAACCCGCCGCATCCAGCATCGCCAGCACCGCTTCCGTCGCCACGTTCCCCGGTGCACCGGGTGCATAGGGACAGCCGCCAAGGCCGCCGACCGCACTGTCGAAATGCCGCAGCCCCAGATCGAGCGATGCGCGGATATTGTCGAGCGCCTGCCCTCCGGTATCGTGGAAGTGTCCGGCCAACTGATCCGCCGGGGCAACATCCAGCACCGCACGCAGCATTGCCGTGACCCGTTCCGGCGTGCCTTTGCCGATGGTATCACCCAGCGACACCTGCATCGGGGCCAGCGCGCGCAGCCGCCCGACCGCCCCTGCCACCGCCGCGGGCGCCACTGGCCCGTCATAGGGGCAATCGGTGACGCAGGACACATAGCCGCGTACCCGCACGCCCGCCGCCCATGCAGCCGCAACCACGGGTGCCGCACGCTCTACGCTTTCGGCGATGGTGCAATTCAGATTGGCGCGGCTGAACCCTTCAGAGGCGGAGATGAATACCGCCACCTCGAAGGGGCCGTCGGCGAAGGGCACAAACCCCTCCCACCCGCGCATGTTCGGCACGAGCACGCCATAGGTCACCCCTTCCGCCAGCTGCATCGCGCGCAGCACATCCGGCGTATCGGCCATCTGCGGCACCCACTTGGGGCTGACGAACGACCCCACCTCGATATCGCGCAGCCCGCTTTGTGACAGAAGGTCGATCAGCGCGACCTTGGCACCGGTCCCGATCACGCCGGGTTCGTTCTGCAGGCCGTCGCGGGGTCCGACCTCATGGATATGCACCACATCAGCCATGGGGTTTTCCTTCTTTTGGTCTGAAATACCTCGGGGTGTGGGGCTGGCCCCACTGGCCCGCGTAGCGGGCCACACTCGAAAAATGATGTGCGGCGCAGCCGCTCATTCAGGTTGCGTCCAGGCCGGATAGAAATCACGCGCGTAAAGCCCGGTGCCGGGCGCGGGCAGCGATTTCACGAAGGCGGGCCGTGCGGTGATGCGCGCGTACCATCTCGCCAATGCATCAAAACCCTCCAACGTCGCGAAATGCCGCCCCATATAGACCGCCTGACCGAGCCCGATATCAGCAGCGGAAAATCCGTCCAGCAGATGGTCGCGCCCCGCCAGCGCCCGGTCGAGCGCTGCGTAACACTTGCGCAGACGGGCAGCCTCCAGCTTCATCACCGTGGGGCTGCGCATACGGTCTTCGAACAGCATGATATGCTGCTGTGTCAACGCCGCCACATGCTGGCTGACCGTTTCGGCAAAGTGCAGCCAGTTCAGCAACGCCGCCCGCTCGGCATGGCCCGCCGCACGTCCCAGACGGGCCTCCGGGAACCGCTCGCAAAGGTATTCCGCGATGGCACCGCTTTCGAACAGCACCGCGCCGTCGATCTCCAGCGACGGCACGCGGCCCGTCGGGTTCAGCGCCAGATAATCCTCCGACTTGATGCTGGCGTCGAAAGCATAAGTTTTCAGATCGAACAGCACGCCCATTTCATACAGCAGCCACAAGCTGCGCATCGACCGGGTCTGTGGGCTGTGGTGCAGGCGGATCATGCCTCGGCTTCCAGCGCGACCAGCAGCGCCCCCGCCACCACCTGATCGCCCGTCGTCACCGCGACCTGTGCAACGATGCCGTCACGGTGCGCACGCAGGACGTGTTCCATCTTCATCGCTTCCAGCACTGCCAGCCGGTCGCCCGCCTGAACGGTCTGCCCGGCCTTCACGGCCACATCCCGCACAAGCCCCGGCATCGGTGCCACCACCTGATCGCTGCCGCCCGCCGCCCCGGCGCGGTCGAGCGGGTCGACAATCGCGAACGTCAGCGTTTCGGCGGCAAAGAGCGTGACCTGTCCGGCGTGCAGATGCGCGGGCGGCATACGTTCCTGCCCGGTCCACCAGGCCGCACCGCGCCGGGTGAGTGCCACCTCGTCCTCCCCGACGCGGGCATGGACATGATCCGCATCCCGAACCGTCAGCCGCACGAGATGGGTCTCCTCGCCCAGCGCCAGCGTCACGTCATGCACCAGCGGCTGCCAGAGCGCGAAGCCCGTCTGCGCATCGCCCGGCCTGTCGCACCCCGCCGCCAGCAGGGCCGCCGCGGCGAGCCGTTCGGGTGTCACCGCCGGGGCCGCCGAAAGATCGTCGATCTTGCGCGCGATCAATCCGGTATCCACGCGACCGGCGGCAAAATCCGCATCGACCGCTAGACGCCGCAGAAAGGCAAGGTTCGTCACCGTGCCCGCCACCTGCGTGTCGCCCAGCGCGCGGGCCAGCCCGGTGAGCGCCTGCGCCCGGTCGGCCCCATGCACCGTCACCTTGGCGATCATCGGGTCGTACCAGGGCGAGATTTCCGATCCGGTCTCGACCCCGCTGTCGATGCGGGCGGCGTCGGGAAACGCCAGATGCGCCAGCCTGCCGGTCGCGGGCAGGAAGCCTGCGGGGACATCCTCGGCATAGAGCCGCGCCTCGAAGGCGTGGCCGGCGATGGTGAGGTCCTCCTGCCGCGCGGGTAGCGGCTCACCGGAGGCCACGCGCAACTGCCATTCCACCAGATCGACGCCGGTGATCGCTTCGGTCACCGGGTGTTCGACCTGCAGGCGCGTGTTCATCTCCATGAACCAGAACCCGTCGGTACGCAGCCCGTCCGACCCGTCCACGATGAACTCGATGGTCCCGGCACCCGCGTAGCCGATGGCCTCGGCCGCCGTCACCGCCGCATCGCCCATCGCGTGACGCACCTCCTCCGTCATGCCCGGCGCGGGCGCTTCCTCGATCACCTTCTGGTGGCGGCGCTGAAGCGAGCAATCCCGCTCGAACAGATGCACGGCTTGCACGCCGTCGCCAAAGACCTGCACCTCGATATGGCGCGGGCTGGTGATGTATTTTTCGATCAGCACGTCCGGATTGCCGAAGGCAGTCTTCGCCTCCGCCTGCGCGCTGTCCAGATTTTCGCGGAAATCTGCCGCCCGCTCGACCAGCCGCATCCCCTTGCCGCCGCCACCCGCGACAGCCTTGATCAGCACTGGATAGCCGATCTTCTCGGCCTCCCGCGCCAGATGCTCCGGGTCTTGGTTCTCGCCCAGATACCCTGGCACGACCGGCACGCCCGCCTTTTCCATCAGTGCCTTGGCCGCGTCCTTCAGCCCCATCGCGCGGATCGCCTTGGCCGAGGGGCCGATGAAGGTCAGCCCCGCCTTCTCCACCTGCTCCACGAAATCAGGGTTTTCTGACAGGAAGCCATAGCCCGGGTGGATCCCCTGCGCGCCGGTCTCCAGTGCGGCCTGAATGATCAGATCGCCCCGCAGGTAGCTATCGGCCACGGGTGCAGGCCCCAACCGCACAACCTCGTCCGCCTGCCGCACATGGAGCGCGTCCGCATCGGCATCGGAGTAAACGGCAACCGTGGCCACACCCAGCCGCTGGGCTGTCTGGATCACGCGGCAGGCGATCTCGCCCCGGTTGGCGATGAGGATTTTATCGAACATCTCGTTGTCCCGTCAGTTTGATCCTTGCCACCGTCCCGCCCGGCGGCACGCCAGGCATCGCCCGACCTCCCCCCGGAGGGCGATATTGCACCGGCGCGGCCTCAAATACCGCTGCGATCCTGGAAATGTTCAATGCAACAGCAAACGTGTCATCGCCCACCAGGTCGGGCGATGCCCTTAGCGCCATATCAACCACCGCCATCACATCCGGAACACGCCAAAGCGTGTCTCCCCGATCTCGCGGTTCATGCAGGCGGCCAGCGACAGCGCCAGCACTTCGCGGCTTTTGCGCGGGTCGATGATGCCGTCGTCCCACAGCCGCGCTGACGCATAAAGCGGATGCGACTGTTCGGCGAACATGTCGATGGTGGGCTGCTTGAAGGCGGTTTCCTCTTCCTCGGTCCACGTCTCGCCCGACCGCTCGATCGCGTCGCGCTTGACCGTCGCCAGCACGCCCGCCGCCTGTTCGCCACCCATCACGGAGATGCGGCTGGTTGGCCAGGTCCACATGAAATCGGGCGAATAGGCCCGGCCCGCCATGCCGTAGTTGCCAGCACCATAGGACCCGCCCACGACCATCGTGATCTTGGGCACCGATGTGGTGGCCACCGCCGTCACCATCTTGGCCCCGTGGCGCGCGATGCCTTCGTTTTCGTACTTACGGCCCACCATGAAGCCGGTGATGTTTTGCAGGAAAATCAGCGGGATCTTGCGCTGGCTGCACAGTTCCACGAAGTGCGCGCCTTTCTGCGCGGCCTCGGAAAACAGCACGCCGTTGTTGGCGACGATACCGCAGGGCCAGCCGTCGATATGGGCGAACCCCGTGACCAGCGTGTCGCCGAAGCGCGCCTTGAACTCATCGAACCGGCTGCCGTCCACGATCCGCCGGATCACCTCACGGATATCGTAGGGCGTGCGCAGGTCGGCGGGGACCACATCGAAGAGCGTTTCGGGGTCGAAAGCGGGCGGCTCCGGCACCGCGCGGACCTGATCGACCTTTTTCAGCGCGCAATTCGCTACCGCCTGCCGGGCCAGCGCCAGTGCATGTGCGTCATCCTCTGCCAGATAATCGGCGACACCTGACAGCCGCGTGTGCACATCGCCGCCGCCGAGGTCTTCCGCCGTCACGACCTCGCCCGTCGCGGCTTTGACCAGTGGCGGGCCAGCCAGAAAGATCGTGCCCTGCTCCTTCACGATGATCGACACGTCGGCCATGGCGGGCACATAGGCCCCGCCCGCCGTGCAGGACCCCATGACCACGGCGATCTGCGGGATGCCTTTCGCGGACATCTGCGCCTGATTGTAGAAGATACGCCCGAAATGGTCGCGATCGGGAAACACCTCGTCCTGGTTGGGCAGGTTCGCACCGCCGCTGTCGACCAGATAGACGCAGGGCAGATGGCAGCTTTCCGCGATCTCCTGCGCGCGCAGATGCTTTTTCACCGTCATCGGGTAATAGGTGCCGCCCTTCACCGTGGCGTCGTTGCACACCACCATCACGTCGCGCCCGTGCACCCGGCCCACGCCCGCGACGACACCGGCACAGGGGGCCGCGTCGTCGTACACGCCATGCGCCGCCGTGGCCCCGATTTCCAGAAACGGCGATCCGGGGTCCAGCAGCCCGGCCACCCGGTCGCGCGGCAGCATCTTGCCGCGCGACACGTGCCGCGCGCGGGATTTCTCGCCGCCGCCGTGGGCTGCTGCCTGTGCCGCTGCGGCGACATCGGCGAGTGCGGCCTCATGCGCGGTGCGGGGGGATGGCGTATCTGTCACGGGCTGCCCTTTCTCTAGAATATCAGTTCGGTGTGGCGCAGCCGCAGCGCCTGCCGCGCGGTTTCATCCAGCTTGCACCCCAGCCAGACCGTGCTGCCCATGGTGCCGGTGCCGAAGACCGAGGCCTCGAAATCACACGACGCATCGCGATAGCCGATCCAGGCCCGTTGCATGTCGCGCAGGCTGTCGGCGACGGATGGCGCGTTCTTCACCTCACCGGCGACCTCACCATCGAAACCGGCCGCATCCGCGCGCAGGCGCTGATATTCTGCGTTGAGCATCTCGTCCCAGAAGTCGATTTCGCGCGCGGTGCAGGTGTTCATGCCGTAGGTCGTGAAACCGTCGGGCGTGGCGTCGATGCAGGCCTCCGTCGCAAGCCCGATGCAGGGGCCGCCCTCCGGGCTGGCCGCAAGGCAGGCGCGGATTACGGCATCATCGAAAACCACCTCCTGTGCCGCCAGCGGCGTTCCGCCCAGCGCGATGGCGACCGCCATGCCGTGCTTCAATCCCAAGGGCATTATCCGTCCTCCTCCTCATCCACCGACTCCGCCGGGCCGAAAGCCGCGCGCCTGACATCGCTGGACCAGAAACCCATGACCTCGCGCCAGTGCAGTTCAGTCTGGCAGACCTGCACATTCTCCGTCTGTGCGGGGTCGGCGCAGCGCGTCTGCCCATGGCGGAACAGATCGCTTTCAGCCACACCACCTTCTTCGGCGACCCGCGCTTTCCACAGATCGTTCTGCGTCGACCAATAGACGAAATCCTGTGCCTCGCAGTCGGGGCGGGTGTGCGGCAGCATGTATTGGAGTCCGACGCAGGAGGTGCGCGGCGGCGCGTATCGTTCACCGCAGATCATCATGGCGCCGAAGTCGACGAAGGGATTGTCCCGATTGTCCTCGATCATCGTATCGACGCACTTGAGAAATGACGCGGGCGGGGCGTCCTGCGCCGCGGCCGGTGTGGCCAAAAGGGTCATGGCGGCAACGACCCTCATCCGCGATATTCCGGGTTCTCGAAATCAAACCGGGTGCCGGCTTTCCACGCCTCGCGGTCGTTGCCATCGTTCGGGATGCCGTCGCGCAGCAGATGCGCCAGGTGCATCAGGTTCCACGTCATGATCGTGGTGTTGCGCTGGGTGAAATCGTTGTTAAAGCCCACGCGCCCGCCCTGCCCGTCATCGTCGCCATAGGACGGCCCCGGCCCGGCTTCGCCGATCCAGCCGCAATCGGCCTGCGGCGGGATGGTATAGCCCAGATGCGACAGGGCATAGCCGATGGTCATCGCCGCATGCTTGATCCCGTCCTCGTTGCCGGTCACGACGCAGCCGCCGACCTTGCCGTAGAAGACCGACTGTCCGCGGTCGTTGAGCAGCCCCGACATGCCGTAAAGCCGCTCGATCAGCACCCGGCAGACGCTGCTTTCCTCACCCAGCCACAGCGGCGTGCCGATGACGAGGATATTGGCGGCCTTCACCTTGTCCCAGATCGCGGGCCAATCGTCGGCGTCCCAGCCATGCTCGGTCATGTCCGGGTACACCCCGGGCGGCACGTCGTGCGACAGCATGTGCACATGCTCCACCGCCACGCCGTTCTTTTCCATGATCGCGGCGGAGGCGTTCATCAAGAGCTTGGTATGGCTCTCCTCGGGCTGCTTTTTCAGCGAGGTGTTGATGAACAGGGCGCGCAGGCCGGAAAAATCTGTCATGCGTCGGGTGCTTTCATTTCAATGGTGCCCACCGCCTGCCCACGCGGGCCGACAAGATAGTTCCTGCCGGTAAAGTCGGGGCCGATGCAGACCACCTCGATCCAAACGCCGTCACGGGTCGAGGGAATGGCCGAGCAGTCCGACTGCGGACGGCCGGTTTCCAAACCGTATTGCGTGGCGAAAAAGGTGATCGCCTCTGTCTCGCTGAGCGGTTGGCCAAGGCGCAGACCGAGGTAGGCTGCGAGGGCGACAAGTGCGACGAAGGGGAGGAGGATTAACTTCTTCATTGCTGTCACGACTTTCGCAAAGCACGCAGCTTATTGGCGAATTTGCGCGCAAGCTCTTTTTCGGCCGCTTCCCAACGATCATTGGACCAATCCGGTGGATTGTTGCGCCACTCCAGAAGCTCTCCAAGTTGCCGGTCAGGAGATTTCTTCCAGTCAGGCTTGGCTCTGTCGGGCAATAGTCCGTCCGACAGCGGATCGCTTTGAATTGCCAGCTTGTCAGCACGGCGCACAGCGCGATGCGATCTCGCCTTGCTTAGCGGAATGTTCTTCCGAGAAGATTTATCGTTTTCGCCGTAGTCATTGCGCCGGTCTTTCTCATACGACAGCGCCTTTTTTTCCTGTGGTGATCTGCGACGCTTTTTCACCCCATCGCCCCCATCATCTCGCGCCCCACAAGCATCCGGCGGATTTCCGACGTTCCCGCGCCGATCTCCATCAGCTTGGCGTCGCGGAAGATGCGTGCGACGGGGGCGTCGTTCAGGAAGCCCGCGCCACCCATCGCCTGCACCGCCTGATGCGCCTGTTTCATCGCTTCCTCGGAGGCATAGAGGCAGCAGGCGGCGGCATCCTGCCGGGTTACGGTGCCCCTGTCGCAGGCGCGCGCGACCTCGTAGACATAGGCGCGGGCGGAATTCATCGCGGTATACATATCCGCGATCTTGCCCTGCATCAGTTGGAAGCTGCCGATCGGCTGGCCGAATTGCTTGCGCGACGCCAGATAGGGCATGATCTCGTCCAGACAGGCGGCCATGATGCCCAGCCCGATGCCCGCCAGAACGACCCGTTCGTAATCCAGCCCCGACATCAGCACGCGCACACCGCGCCCCTCTTCGCCCAAAACGTTCTCGAACGGCACCTGCACGTCGTCGAAGATCAGTTCCGCCGTGTTCGACCCGCGCATCCCCAGCTTGTCGAAATGCGGACTTGTGCTGAAGCCGGTCATGTCCTTTTCGATCAGGAAAGCCGTGATGCCCTTCGCGCCAGCTTCCGGGTCGGTCTTGGCGTAGACAACCAGCGTGTCGGCGTCTGGGCCGTTGGTGATCCAGTATTTGTTGCCGTTCAGGCGGTAGTGATCGTTCCGCTTTTCCGCCTTCAGCGTCATCGACACCACGTCAGATCCCGCCCCGGCCTCTGACATGGCCAATGCGCCAACGTGTTCGCCGGAAATCAGCTTCGGCAGATATTTCTGTTTCTGTTCTTCCGACCCGTTCAGCTTGATCTGGTTCACGCAAAGGTTGGAATGCGCACCGTAGGACAAGGAGACAGAGGCACTGGCCCGCGCGATCTCCTCCACCGCGACGGTATGTGCAAGATAGGACATACCCGCGCCGCCATAAGCCTCATCGACCGTGACGCCCAGCAGGCCCAACTCTCCCATTTCAGTCCAGAGTTCGGGGGGAAAGGTGTTGTCCGCGTCGATCCGGGCGGCCATCGGCTTCACCCGCTCCTGCGCCCAGGCATGAACCATATCGCGCAGGGCGTTCACATCTTCCCCAAGATCGAACGTCATGGATGCCAGAAACATCGGAGCCTCCGTTAATTGAACACTTGTTCATTTATAGGCGCGCGCGGCGACACCTGTCGAGTCATTTGTGCACCACGATACCGCGCCCGTGCCACATCACAAGCACCGGAACCAAAACACCGATGCGGGGTTGGCTGCTCATGAAACACTGCATCGCGGCCGCCCTGACCCTCATCGCCACCGCCCTGCCCGCCGACGAGGTCGGGCGCGTCGGCGTCGACTGGGTCGGCAACGACATCATCATCGAGGCGATCCCCGATCCCGAGGTCGCGGGCGTCACCTGTCACATCGCGTATTTCGAACGCTCTCTCTTCGACCGGATTTCCAACGGCAACTGGTTCGAGGATCCGTCGAACGCCTCGATCGACTGCCGCCAGACCGGGCCGATCACCATCGGCGACATCGACCGCGGCTGGGACGGCGAGAACGTGTTTCGCGAACGGCAGTCGATCATCCTGAAGTCGCTGGTCGTCAAGCGCATCTATGACGCGGAGAACGAGGTGCTGATCTATCTGGCCCATGCGTCCGAGTTGAGCGAAGGCTCCGCGAAGATGTCGATCTCGACGATCCCGCTCTACGAGGCGCGGTTGCGCGACTGAGACCCTGTTCCTGAGTGGGTTTGCGCCGTGCGTTGCACGTCGCCCGGGGGCGGTGGCTGCGCCGCCGCCAATTTCTGAGTATTTTTGGCAAGATAATACGGGATACCGGGCCGCGAATTGGCAGCCATGCGCTTTGCGGGCGGCGGCGCGCGCTCTTGGGCAAGGCCGGTCTACCGTGTCGCCTGCCAGACCGCAGACACCTCTGCCCGGATGATCCGGGCGATAAGGGTGCAGTCGTCCGCGCTGAACGTCAGTGGCAGGCGTAAATCGACGATTCCGGCCAATATCCTGTCGGTCGCGGGCATTGGCGCGCTTTCGGCATAGCGCCAGCTATCGTAGCGACTGGTAAAGCCCTGCGGCTCTGCCCCGCCGAACCACTTCAGCGCCACACCGCGCGCGGCACAGCGGTCAATGACAGCCCGCACATCATCAGCCCCCCAGTCCAAAAGCAAAAACTGGAATGACGACGCAACGAAAGCCTCCTCCTCCGGGCGCTGCGGCAAATGGATTCCGGGCGTGTCGCTTAGACCGTCCTCAAGCACGCGGTAGCGCGTGTTCCACCGCGCCGCCTGCCGCGGCAGATCGGCCAGTTGCGGGCGCAGGATGGCGGCGCGCAGGTTGTCCATGCGGCCGGAGATGTTGGGCGTCTCGTAGCGGATCTGCGCGAAGGTCTCCGGTGGCGGCCCGGCGCGATGTGTCTCGTAAAGCATGTAGCTGCCTGACAGCATGATCGCCCGGGCCATATCTTCTGCCCCGTCGCCGATCAGCAGACCGCCCTCGCCGGAGTTGATATGCTTGTAGGTCTGGGTCGAAAAGCACCCGAACCGGCCCCAGCGCCCGGACGGCAGACCATCCCAGGCCGCGCCCATCGTATGGGCGCAATCCTCGATCACCGTGACACCGGCGGCATCGCACAACGCCATGAGCCGCCGCATGTCGCAGATACGGCCGCGCATGTGCGACAGGAGCAGCACATTGGCCTGATCCAGCTTGCCCGCCAGATCGTCGAGGTCGATCACGAGGTTCGGCGTGACCCCGACGAAGACCGGCTGCGCGCCGACCGCGGCGATCGCCCCCGGCACCGGGGCCAGCGTGAAGGCGTTGGTGAGCACCCGGTCGCCGTGGCCCACGCCGCAGGCGCGCAGGGCCGTCGTCATTGCATAGCCGCCGGAGGCCACGGCGAGACAGTAGCGCGCCCCGGTCAGCGCCGCGAACTCCTGTTCCAGCAATACGGTTTCCGCGACCTCGCCGTCGGCGGTGTTGTAGCGGTGCAGCCGCCCGTGGCGCATCACCGCATTGGCGGCGACGATGCCCGCCTCCGGTATCGGTCCCTGCTGGGTGAAACTGCCGGTGAATTTTTCCATGTCGCGGACTGTTTCGCCCCCCGCGCGCCCTGTCAATGACATGCTCAGCCGATCAGGCGGCGGACCTCCGTCAAGAGCGCGTCGTAGTGGTCGATCAATCCTTCAGGCTCCAGCGCGGCCATATCCTCGCCCGAGGGGCCAAAGGTCACCAGGATCGACGGCACCCCGGCGGCGCGCGATGTGTCGCGGTCGGTCGCCGTATCGCCCACCAGCAGGCAGCGCGCGGGGTCGCCTCCGGCACGGCGCACGGCCTCGAACAGGTGTTCCGGGTCCGGCTTGCGCACCGGCAGCGTGTCGGCACCCACGAGCGAGCCGAAGGCCTCGCGCACGCCGAGGCTGCGCATCAGTGTCTCTGCCAGCCTCTCGGGCTTGTTGGTGGCGATGCCCACGGCATAGCCCGCATCGCGCAAGGCCTGCACCGCGTCCATCGCGCCGGGATACAGCACCGTGTGGTGGTCGATGGCACCGGCATAGGCTTCCAGCAGCGGTTGATACTGCGCGTCCACATGGGTTTCGTCAAATCCCGCCACGCGGGAAAACCCCAGCCGCAGCATCGCCCGCCCGCCTTTCAGCGCCGTGCCCGCGTCGCGTGCGTCCAGCAGATCGCCCAGCCCCAGATCGCGAAAACAGGCGTTGGCGGCGGCCAGCAGATCGCCGCTGGTATCGGCCAGCGTGCCGTCGAGATCGAAAATCACCGTGCGCATCGCCCTGCCCCCGTCACAACCGCCCCATACCTCTGTAACGATGCGTAAGGTGAAGTGAACCCCCCGCCCTTGTGAAAGCCAGCGCTTTGGGTAGAAGGACGGCAGTTTCCCCGACCGGCCACAGGCCATGGGTGCGGGACCGGTGATTGACGAAGGACACTTATGGCGACTGCATTGATTATCCTGGGCGCGGGCATGGGCACGCGCATGAATTCCGATCTGCCCAAGGTGCTGCACCCCATCGCCGGTGCGCCGATGCTGGTCCACGCGATGAAATCCGGTGCTGCGCTGACGCCGGACCGCACCGTCGTCGTGGCAGGCCACGGCGCAGAACAGGTCGAGGCCGCGGCGCGCATCTGGGACGACACAGTGCAGGTCGTGCTGCAGACCGAGCAGCTGGGCACGGGCCATGCGGTTGCACAGGCCCGCGCCGCGCTGGCGGATTTTCAGGGTGATGCCATCGTGCTCTACGGCGACACCCCTTTCATTCGCCCCGAAACGCTGGAAGCGATGATCGCGGCCCGGGCCGAAAACGATGTCGTCGTTCTGGGGTTCGAGGCCGCCGATCCCGGGCGCTATGGCAGGCTCGTCACCACTCGCGACACGCTGGAAAAGATCGTCGAGTTCAAGGACGCGACGGATGAGGAACGCCGTATAACCCTTTGCAACAGCGGCGTGATCGCCGCCGACAGCAAGACGCTTTTCGACCTGATCGGCCAGATCGGAAACGACAACGCATCCGGTGAATACTACCTCACCGACATCATCGGTCTGGCGCGCGATGCGGGATTGTCCGCCACGGTCGTGCGCTGTGACGAGGCGGAAACACTGGGCGTGAACTCCCGCGAGGAACTGGCGGGGGCAGAGGCGCTGTTCCAGGCCCGCGCACGCGCCGAGGTTCTGGAAAGCGGCGTGACCATGGCCGCCCCCGATACCGTCTATTTCGCCCATGACACCGTGGTCGGCCGCGACACGGTCATCGCCCCGCATGTCGTCTTCGGCCCCGGGGTCACCGTCGAATCGGGCGCGCATATCCTCGCCTTCAGCCATCTGGAAGGCTGCCATGTCTCGCGCGGCGCGACGGTCGGCCCCTACGCCCGCCTGCGTCCCGGCGCGGAACTGGCGGAGGACAGCAAGGTCGGCAACTTCGTCGAGATCAAGAACGCGGTGATCGCCGAAGGGGCAAAGGTGAACCACCTGACCTATATCGGCGATGCCCATGTGGGCGAGAGGGCCAACATCGGCGCGGGCACCGTCACCTGCAATTACGACGGGTTCTTCAAGCACAAGACTCATATCGGCGCAGGCGCTTTCATCGGGTCGAGCACGATGCTGGTCGCCCCGGTGAACGTCGGCGACGGTGCCATGACAGGCAGCGGATCGGTGATCACCGAGGACGTGCCGGACGGCGCGCTGGCCCTCGGACGCACCCGGCAAACCAACAAGCCGGGTTTTGCGACGAAGCTATTTGACATGCTGCGCGCCAAAAAGGCCCGCCAGCGGAAAGGACACTAGAAGATGTGCGGAATTGTCGGCGTATTGAGCAACAACGAAGCGGCCCCCCTGCTGGTCGACAGCCTGCGGCGGCTGGAATACCGTGGCTATGACAGTGCGGGGATCGCCACGATCCACGACCAACGGCTCGACCGCCGCCGCGCCATCGGCAAGCTGGTGAACCTGTCGGACGAACTGGTGCACAACCCGCTGCTGGGCAAGTCGGGCATCGGCCATACCCGCTGGGCCACACATGGCGTGCCCAACGTGGGCAACGCGCACCCGCACCGCGCGGGCGGCGTGGCGGTCGTGCACAACGGTATCATCGAGAATTTCCGCGAGTTGCGCGCCTTTCTGGCCGAACACGACATTGCCTATTCCACCGATACCGACACCGAAACCGTGGCGCTCTTGTGCCAGCATTTCCGCGATCAGGGGCTGTCGCCGCGCGATGCCGCCGAACAGACCATCGCCCGGCTCGAAGGGGCCTATGCGCTGTGCTTCCTGTTCGACGGCGAAGACGATTTGCTCATCGCGGCGCGGCAAGGCTCTCCGCTGGCCATCGGACACGGGGACGGTGAAAACTACGTGGGTTCGGACGCCATCGCGCTGGCCCCCATGACCGACCAGATCACCTATCTGGACGAGGGCGACTGGGCCATCGTCACCCGCACAAGTGTCGAAATCCGCAATGCCCGCGGCAAGCTCGCCAACCGCAAGCGGCAGACCATTCAGGTCAGCGCCACCAGCGTCGACAAGGGTGAGTTCAAGCACTTCATGGCCAAGGAAATCGCCGAACAGCCGACCGTGCTGCAGGGTGCGCTGAGCCATTACATCAGCCCCGACGCCGACGCGATCACCCTGCCCGCGCCGCAGATCGACTTCACGCAGGTCGAACGGATCACCATGGTCGCCTGCGGTACCGCCTACTACGCCTGCATGGTGGCAAAATACTGGTTCGAACAACTCGCGGGCATGCCCGTCGAAATCGACGTGGCCTCCGAGTTCCGCTACCGCGAACCGCCGGTCACGAAAGGCACGGTCGGCCTGTTCGTCAGCCAGTCGGGCGAAACCGCCGATACGCTGGCCGCCCTGCGCTACATGAAGGACAAGGCCGACAAGATCGTGTCCATCGTCAACGTCGAGACCAGCACCATCGCTCGCGAAAGCGATCTGGCGCTGCCGATTCTGGCGGGTGCCGAAATCGGCGTGGCCTCGACCAAGGCGTTCACCTGCCAACTGACCACACTTGCGATCCTCGCCATTCAGGCGGCCCACGCACGCGGGCGGATCGACGATGCGGAACTGGCGGAAAAACTCGCCGGGCTGCGGTCGCTGCCCGGCGTCATCAACCTGGCCCTCGGGATAGAAGGCACCTGCCGCGACATCGCCCGCAAGCTGGCAGAGGCGCGCGACATCCTGTTCCTGGGGCGCGGCGCGATGTATCCGCTGGCGCATGAAGGCGCGTTGAAACTCAAGGAAATCAGCTATATACACGCCGAAGCTTATGCATCGGGCGAACTCAAGCACGGACCCATCGCACTGGTCGACGAACATGTGCCCGTCATCGTCATGGCGCCGCGCGACGCGCTCTTCGACAAGACGATCTCGAACATGCAGGAGGTCATGGCGCGCGGCGGCCGCGTGCTGCTGATCAGCGACAAGAAGGGGCTGAAGGAGGCGGGCGACGGCGTCTGGGACACGATCCAGATGCCCAAGATCGACGCATTCCTTGCCCCCATCCTCTATGCCGTACCCGCGCAACTGCTGGCCTATCATACCGCCGTGGCCAAAGGCACGGATGTGGACCAGCCCCGCAACCTCGCGAAATCCGTGACGGTGGAGTGACGCCGTGGCGCTGACGGCGGCAGAGGCGCTGGCACAGCTTGGCGGAGATGTGCAGAAGGCGGCGGAGATGCGCGCCTATCACAAAGTCGACCGCCCCTATCTGGGCGTTGCCAACCCGGTGATCGACGCGGCCACGAAGGGCTGGCGGGCCGATCTTACGCTGGAGGCACGGCTGCAACTGGCCAGCGATCTGTGGGACAGCAACGTGCACGAGGGCCGCATCGCCGCCGGGAAACTGCTGACGCAGGCACGGATCAAACCCGACGACGGCGGCGCATGGGACCTGATCCAAAGCTGGGTGCCGACGTTCGATGCCTGGGCCGTGGCCGATCATGCCAGCATCGCAGGGCAAAAGAGGCTGGTGGCGGACCCGTCGCGGCTCGATCAGGTGGAAGCCTGGACCGTATCGGACCATATCTGGACCCGGCGCGCCGCACTTGTGATCACCCTGCCATGGTGCAAGCAGAACCATCCCAAGCCAGCGGAGGAAGCCGCCCGTGACCGGATCCTCGGCTGGGCGGCAACCTACGTCGACGATCCCGAATGGTTCATCCAGAAGGCAGTGGCCTGGTGGCTGCGCGACCTTTCGAAACACGACGCGCCGCGGGTGCGGATGTTTCTGGACGCGCATGGCGACAGGATGAAACCCTTTGCGCGCAAGGAAGCCGCGCGCAAGCTGCCAGTCTGACCTAGCTGTTGCCGTCGCTTCCGCCCGGCCGGCGGAACACAACCACATCGGCCAGTGCCGTCAGCGGAATCTCCAGCAGGCGCATGGCGGCAAGGCTCATCTGGCTGGCGGCACTCGGTTCGTTCCCCGACGGGCGCAGCTCAAGGTTCACGGTATTGCCGTTGGCAGGGTATTCCACGCGCCCCGGCGTCAGGCTGTCGACCAGCCCGGTCTTGAGCCATATTCCCGGATCGGCGGCGGACCCGAGCGACACGTTCGTCGTGCCCAGCCGGGTTTCGCCGGCAGGTTCCGGCGCGACGGCGACGGCGGCGGCGCGGTCCTCTTCGGTCGTGGTGTCGAATTCATCCACCGTGCGCGCGGTCGGCGGCGGTGGCAGTGGCGGCGTGGGGTCCAGCGTCTCGATCGCCGTCGGATCGGGGTCGGCGATCACCGGGCCATCCGGTACATCCGGCTGCTGGATCGCGAACAGCGGGTCGTCACAGGCTGCCAGAAGCGACAGGGCGAAGGCGGGCATGAGTAGGCGCTTGATCATCACAAAAGCGTAAATCGCCGGGGCGCATCTGGCAACGGGTGATCTGCGCCTTGCGCCATCCTTTGCGCAGGCATAGGTTTCGCCCATGACAGCCCCCCTGATCGACCCCTTCGCCCGCGCCATCAGCTATCTGCGCCTGTCGGTCACCGACCGCTGCGATTTCCGCTGTGTCTATTGCATGTCGGAAAACATGACCTTCCTGCCCAAGAAGGACCTGCTGACGCTGGAGGAACTGGACCGGCTGTGTTCCGCCTTCATCCGCCTTGGCGTGCGCAAGCTGCGCATTACCGGCGGGGAACCGCTGGTGCGGCGCGGTATCATGACGTTTTTCCAAGGCATGACGCGGCATCTGGACACCGGCGCGCTGGACGAGCTGACGCTGACGACGAACGGCAGCCAGCTGGAAAAATACGCCGATGCCCTGTTTGCCGCCGGTGTGCGCCGGATCAACGTATCACTCGATACGCTGGACGAGGCGAAATTCGCCGAAATCACCCGCTGGGGCCGCCTGCCCCAGGTGCTGCGCGGCATCGACGCGGCGCAAAGGGCCGGTCTGCGGGTGAAGATCAACACCGTGGCGCTCAGGGGCTTCAACGAGGACGAGCTGTTCACGCTGACCGACTGGTGCGCCGCCCGCGACATCGACCTGACATTCATCGAGGTCATGCCGATGGGCGACATCGGCAACGAGGACCGGTTCGGGCAATACTGGTCTCTGAAAGACCTGCGCGCGCGGCTGGAAGAGCGTCATACCGTCACGGATATCCCCGAACGGACCGGCGGCCCGGCGCGTTATGTCCGCCTTGAGACTGGCCAGAAGATCGGCTTCATCACGCCGCTCAGCCATAATTTCTGCGAAAGCTGCAACCGCGTGCGGATCACCTGCACCGGAGAAATCTATACCTGTCTGGGGCAAGAGGGCCACTCGGACCTGCGCGCGCCCTTGCGCCGCGCGGAAGGCGACGGCCCGCTGGAGGACGCGATCCGCGCCGCGATCGCCCTGAAACCAAAAGGCCATGATTTCGACTATTCCCGCCAGACCGTCGACGGTCAAGTGAGCCGGCACATGAGCCATACCGGCGGATGAGGGCACTGCGCCGCGCGCTGGTTGCGCTCTGCCTTGGCGCGGCGATGATGTTCTTGTTCCTGTGGATCAGTGCCTGCGTGACCATCGGCATTGTGCACGGTTATTTCGACGGTGGCGCCTTCCCGCTGTCGCCGGGCATGGCCGTCACCCCCGCCACCCTGGCCCTGACCTGCGGCATTATGGCTGTCCCTTTCGGCGTGCTTGCCGGTGTGCTTGCGCTGCTTCCCGTCCGGCAGGCCCTTCCGATGGTGGCACTTTGGTTGAGCGCGACGCTCTATCTGGGTTGGTGCATCGCCTATGAATTCCAGATCGACTTCGGCGCGACATGGCTGCCGCATGAGGCCTATTTCGCCTTTTTCTTCCACCCGATCCTGACACCTGCACTGACGCTGGGCGGGATCGCCGGATGGCTCTGGTTTGCCAGACGCTACGCCTGATGTGCGCGGTCGGCGTCCATGTTATCTCGCCAAAAATACGCGCGCCAAAGGCGTCCCGCACTCTCAGGCGGCGGGCAACCGCTGCTCGACAATCTCCGCCCACCAGGAGCATCCCGCCGGGATCGCCTCGTCGTTGAAATTGTATTCGGGGTGGTGGACGGAGGCGCTGTCGCCGTTGCCAACGAGGATGTAGGCACCCGGGCGCTCCTCGAGCATAAAGGCGAAATCCTCGCCGCCCATCACGAGCGGCGCGTCCTCGCAGGCACCGGAAACGGAGGCCGCAACTTTGGCGGCGAATTCGGTCTGTTCGTCGTGGTTGACCATGCAGGGGTAGCCGCGGTGGTAGGTCACGTCGGCCTTGGCCCCGAAGGCCTGCGCGGTGGTTTCCGAGATCGCTTTCAGCCGGGTTTCGGCCAGATCGCGCATCCCCTTGGACATGGTGCGCACGGTGCCCTTGAGATGCACCCGCTGGGCGATGACGTTGAATGCCTTGGACGAGCTTTCGATGGAGGTGACGGAGACCACGATCTGATCTACGGGGTCCGCGTTGCGCGACACGATGGATTGCAGGGCAAGGACCACATGGGACGCGACCAGCGTGCTGTCGACGGTTTCCTGCGGCTTGGCGGCGTGGCCACCCTTGCCCTCGATCGTGATGTCGAATTGGTCGGTCGCGGCAAAGAACGCACCGGGGCGGATCGCGAAAGAGCCCACCGGTTTGCCGGGCCAGTTGTGCATCCCGTAGACCTCGTCGATGTGCCAGCGGTCCATCATGCCGTCCTCGCACATCTCGCGCCCGCCGCCGCCGCCTTCCTCGGCGGGCTGGAAGATCACCACGACCGTGCCGTCGAAATTGCGGGTCTCGGCGAGATATTGCGCGGCCCCCAGAAGCATCGCGGTATGCCCGTCGTGGCCGCAGGCGTGCATCGCGCCGTTTGTCTTGGACGCATAGGGCAGACCCGTCGCCTCGTGAATGGGAAGCGCATCCATGTCGGCGCGCAAGCCGATGGTTTTACCCGAATTATTCGTCTTGCCCTTGATCACGGCGACGACACCGGTGCGGCCGATGCCCGTGACGACCTCGTCACAGCCAAAGCCCTTCAGCTTTTCGGCGACTATGGCGGAAGTGCGATGCGTCTCGAACAGAATCTCGGGGTTCTCGTGCAGGTCGCGCCGCCAGGCAGTGATTTCGGGCAGCAGTTCGGCAAAGCGGTTCTTGACGGGCATGGTGTCACTCCAGAATGATCGGGATTTGCCGCGATCCTGTCGCACCGTGGCGCGGCCCGCAAGGGGGTCAGGCAGAGAGGTGATCTACCAGCCGCCGAATGAACGCCTCGCCCTGCCGGAATTGATCGACCGTGATGAATTCGTTGGGCTGGTGCGCCTGCGCGATGTCGCCCGGTCCGCAGACCACCGCCGAATAGCCACGTTCCTGAAACTGGCCCGCTTCGGTGCCGTAGCTGACGACATGGGTGCCGTTGTCGCCGGTCAGGCGGCGGGCGAGTTCTTCCGCCTTACCTCCGTCTTCGGGGACGAGGCCGGGCATGGCGAAGAATTCTTCGTAGGAGATACCGGTGTCGGGGTGAATCTTGCGCATTTCCGTTTCGATTTCAGCGGCTTTCGCAATGAACTTCGCGCGCCAGTCGTCGGTATTCTCGCCCGGAACCGTACGCACGTTCATGCCGAAGGTGCAGTCTTTCGCCATGATATTGTGGGCCGTGCCGCCGCTGATCGTGCCGACGTGCAGCGAGGTCCAGGGCGGCACGAAGGGGGCGGCCAGATCGGTGGGCGTGGCGGCTGCGTTTTCCGCATTCACCCGGTTGGCCCAGTCGATCAGTTTCGCGCCCCACATGATCGCGCTGACGCCTTCGTGGGCGAGCGAACTGTGCGTCTCGAACCCGTGCACATGCACGTCCCAGCCGACGCCGCCCTTGTGGCCGGTCACGACCTGCATCATCGACGGCTCGCCCACCAGCACGGTATCGCCGCGCGGCATGCCGTTTGCGATCATGTGGTCGATCATCGGCGGGGCACCCAGCAGGCCGACCTCCTCGTCATAGGACAGGGCGATCTGCAGCGGGCGCTTGAGGTCCCGTTGCGACGCCAACGCCATGGCGAAAAGCGCCAGCGCGTCGAAGCCCTTCATGTCGCAGGTGCCGCGCCCGTAGAGCTTGCCGTCCTTTTCCACCACGGTGAAAGGGTCGGTGTCCCAGGCCTGCCCGTCCACAGGCACCACATCGGTATGCCCCGACAGGACGACCGCGCCGTCCACTTGCGGGCCGACATGGGCATAAAGCGCGGCCTTGGTTCCGTTTTCATTCGGCACCCGCACAGACGCGATGCCGTGGTCGTCCAGATACCCCTCGGCAAAGGCGATCAGGTCGAGGTTGCTGTCGCGGCTGACGGTGGGAAAACCGATCAGGCGATCGAGCAGGTCGCGGGGGGTCGGGGCCATGTTGAAACTTCCGGTATCATTCGCGGACGCGGCAGCGCCTTTTCGCCTGCAGCTTCGCGGCTCGGGCGACGCAACGCAAACAGGAATCGGGTTGCGACACCGGATTTTGATGATACCGTCTGGCCAAACGGCGCTGCGTCACTGCGCGGGCGACCTAGAAAAACAATAAGATTGAACCACCTGGGAGGTTCTACATGCCCGACGGGCAAGCGCCGGTGCTGGAGGTCCAGGACCTCAAGACGGTATTCAAGACCCGCGCGGGCGAGGTTCACGCGGTCAACGACGTGAGCTTCGATCTGCGCCCTGGCGAATTGCTGGGTGTGGTCGGCGAAAGCGGGTCGGGCAAGTCGGTCACGATGATGTCGCTTCTGGGGCTGCTGCCCTCGCCGCCAGCGGATGTGCGCGGCGGCACGGTGCATTTCGGCGGCACTGACCTGCTCAAGTTGAAGGGTGAGGCGCTGCGTAGCGTGCGTGGCGGCGAGATCGGCTTCATCTTTCAGGACCCGATGACATCGCTCAACCCGGTCTATACCGTCGGTTTCCAGATTTGCGAGCCACTGCGCAAGCATATGAAAATGTCGAAACGCGCGGCACGGGTGCGCGCACAGGAACTGCTGGAACTGGTGGGTATTCCGGGCGCGAAACAGCGGCTGGACGATTACCCGCACCAGTTTTCCGGCGGGATGCGGCAGCGGGTGATGATCGCCATCGCCCTTGCCTGCGACCCCAAGCTGCTGATCGCGGACGAGCCGACGACAGCGCTGGACGTGACCATTCAGGCGCAAATCCTTGAGTTGATGAAGGAATTGCGCAGCAAGCTGAACATGGCGATGATCTGGATCACGCATGATCTGGGCGTGATCGCGGGCATCGCGGACCGGGTGATGGTGATGTACGGCGGGCAGGTCGTGGAACATGCGCCTGTGCAGGAATTGTTCCGCAACCCCGGCCACCCCTATACCCGGGCGCTGCTGAAAACGATCCCGTCGATTGCCGGGGAACGCGCCGAGCGGCTGACCATCATCGAAGGACAGCCACCGATCATGACCGGCGCGCCAACCGCCTGCCCGTTCCGCGACCGCTGCGACGTGGCGTTCGAGCGTTGCGCCAAGGAAAACCCCCGCCGCTATGACGTGGGCGCGCAGCATGACGTGGCCTGTTTCCATGCGGAGGGGCTGTAGATGAAGGATATGGCCCCGCAGCCACTTGTGCAGGTGCGCGATCTGAAAATGCACTTTCCGATCTACGCCGGGCTGTTCCGCCGCCGCGTGGGCGAGGTGAAGGCCGTGGACGGCGTCAGCTTCGACGTGATGGAAGGCGAGACGCTGGGCCTTGTGGGTGAAAGCGGCTGCGGCAAATCCACCTGCGGACGCGCGGTGCTGCGGCTTTACGACATCACCAGCGGCAGCATCGTGATCGACGGCACCGAGATCGGCCCGACGCCGCAGGCGCAACTGCGCGACAAGCGCCCGACGATGCAGATGGTGTTTCAGGACCCGCAGGCATCGCTGAACCCGCGCATGACCGTGGAGGCGATCATCCGCGAGCCGCTGGACGAACACACGACGCTCAGCACCGAAGAGAAAAAGGAAAAGGTCGGCGAGCTGATGGATGCCGTGGGCCTGAACCGCAAGTTCGCCCGGCGTTACCCGCACGCATTTTCCGGCGGGCAGCGGCAGCGCATCGGGATTGCCCGCGCGCTGGCGCTGAACCCCAAGTTCATCGTCTGCGACGAACCGATCGCGGCACTCGACGTGTCGATTCAGGCGCAGGTGGTCAATCTGCTGGAAGACCTGCAGGAACAGTTCGGCCTGACCTATCTGTTCATCAGTCACGACCTGTCGATGGTGCGTCACATCGCGACCCGCGTGGCGGTGATGTATCTGGGCAAGGTGGTGGAACTGGCGGACCGCGAGACGCTGTTCGCCGACCCGCTGCACCCTTATACCAAGGCGCTGCTGTCCGCCGTGCCGGAACCCGATCCCGCACTGGCGACGGAACGTCAGCGCGTCGTCCTGCAGGGCGACGTGCCCTCGCCCGCGAACCCGCCCGAGGGCTGCAATTTCTGCACCCGTTGCCCGGCGGTCATGGACATCTGCAAAACAGTCGACCCGCCTTACCGCGAGGTCAGACCGGGCCACTATGCGGCCTGCCACCTACACGAATGACACTGCGGACCAACCGCAGGAAACCGAGGATAACAATGAGCACTCAACAAGGAGAGAAACACATGAAACTGAAGACAGCCCTATTGGGCGCTGCCGCCAGCTTCGCTCTTGCACCGATGGCCTACGCCGACGGTCACGAGGGCGAGCGTGGCCGCGATGGTGAAGTCAAGATCATCTACTGGCAGGCGCCGTCGATCCTCAATCCGTTCCTGTCGGGCGGCACGAAGGACGTCGAGTCCGCATCGCTGATCCTGGAGCCGCTGGCCCGCTACAACAGCTCGGGCGAGCTGGTGCCATGGCTGGTCGACGAAATCCCGACCGTCGCCAACGGCGGCGTGTCCGAAGACCTGATGTCGATCACATGGAAGATCACCGAAGGTATCCTGTGGTCGGACGGCACGCCTTTCACCTCTGCCGACGTGAAATTTACCGCCGACTACTGCATGGACCCCGAAGGCGGCTGTGCGCAGGTGACCAAGTTCGAAGGCGTGACCTCGGTCGAAACACCCGACGATCTGACCGTCGTGGTCACTTTCGACAAACCGACACCCTTCCCCTATGGCCCGTTCGTGGGTGGTGAAAGCCCGATCATCCAGGCGGCACAGTTCGCCGATTGCACCGGGGCGCGTGCGCCCGAATGCACCGATCAGAACTTCGGCCCCATCGGTACCGGTCCGTTCGTCGTGGATGATTTCCGCACCAACGACGTGATCCAGCTGTCGGCCAACGAAAACTTCCGCGTCGAGGGCCAGCCGGCATTTGCCAGCGTGACCTTCAAGGGCGGCGGTGACGCCACGGCCGCAGGTCGTGCGGTCATGGAAACAGGCGAATTCGACTATGCCTGGAACCTGCAGCTGGCCCCCGATGTCATCGCACAGATGGAAGAGGGCGGCATGGGCACGCCGGTCGCGGGCTTTGGTCCGCTGGTCGAGCGTATCATGCTCAACAACACCAACCCCGATCCGTCGCTGTCCGACGAAGAGCGGTCGGTGATCCGTCCACACCCCTTCCTGGGCGATCCTGCGGTCTATAACGCCATGTCGCTGGCTATCGACCGTCCGCTTCTGGTCGAGGTCGGTTATGGTCAGGCCGGCAAGGTCACCTGTAACTGGGTCCCTGCCCCGGCTGCCGTGAACTCCGACACCTTCACCTGCGACGTGCAGGATATCGAGGCGGCCAAGGCCATGCTGGAAGAGGCAGGCTATGTCGACAGCGACGGTGACGGTGTGCGCGAGACGCCCGACGGCGTGAAGATGTCGATCCTGTACCAGACCTCCACCAACGCCGTGCGCCAGGACTTCCAGGCGCTGATCAAGCAGTGGTGGAACGAGATCGGCATCGAGGTCGAGTTGCGCAACATCGACGCATCGGTGTTCTTCGGTGGTGACCCGGGTTCGCCCGACACCTTCCAGAAGTTCTATGCCGACGTGGAGATGTACGCCAACACCTTCAACGGCACCGATCCGCAGTCCTATCTGGGCAACGGTCTGTGCGACAAGGCACCCTCGCCAGCGACACAGTGGCAGGGCGAGAACATCAGCCGCTTCTGCAACGAAGAGTACGATGCCCTGCACGCACAGCTGACCGAGACCGCCGACGCCGACGAGCGCGCGGCGATCGCGCGTCAGCTGAACGACCTGATCGTGTCCAACGGCGGGATGATCCCGCTGGTGCACCGCGGTCGTCTGTCGGCCCACGCCAACTCGCTTGGCGGGATCGACCTGAACGTCTGGGACAGCGAGCTGTGGAACGCAGCCTCGTGGTACCGCATCGGCGAATAAGCCAAACCGGTCGGGCGGGGATCACCCCTGCCCGGCCACATCCGTCTATCCGAAACGCCGCGCCGGAGCCGCAATGACAGAGCTTTATCTTGCCTATCTCGCCACCATCGCGGTGTTCTTCGCGACACCGCCGGGGCCGAGCCAGATCCTGATGATCTCCAACTCCCTGCGCCATGGTGTCACCCGCAGCAGCGCCACCGTCGCGGGCGATCTGTCCGCCAATGCGTTGCAGATGCTGGCCGCCGGGTTCGGGCTGGCCGCGCTCATCGCTGCGTCCGATGTGGCGCTCAATGTGATCAAATGGCTGGGCGTCGCCTACCTCGTCTGGATGGCGATCCGGACCTTCCGCGCACCGCCCGCCGATATGGCCACCGCCACCACCGGCGGCCCAAGCCGCCGGCAACTCTTTTTTCAGGGCTTCTTCACCTCCGCGTCGAACCCCAAGGCGGTGTTTTTCTTCGCCGCCCTCTTTCCGCAGTTCATCGATCCCGCCGCCGCGATCTGGCCGCAGCTTCTGTTGCTGGGGGCGACCTACATCGTCGTCGATGGCGTGATCCTGTTCATCTATGGCGCAAGTGCCGTCAAACTCCTCGCACGGCTGCGCACATCCGGTGCCTGGCTGAACCGCGTGTCCGGCACGATGATGCTGGCGGCGGCGACACTGCTGGCGTTCAAGGACGCGCGGGCACGATGACAGACGCGGGAACCCGACCATGCTGACCTACACGATCCGCCGCCTTTTGCTGTCGATCCCGACGCTTTTGTTCATCGCGCTGGTGATCTTCCTGTTGCTGGAACTGGCACCGGGCGATCCGATGGCCTCTATGCCGCTGACGATTCCCGACGACGTCAAGCAGCGGATGCGCGAGGCGCTGGGATTGGGAGAACCGTGGTATATCCGCTTCGGCCTCTGGCTCTACCAGTTCTTCATCGTGGAGCCGCAATACTGGATCGACGGGGCGTTCGGCACGAATTTCGCCGACGGCAAGCAGCGCATCATCAGCTTCCAGTCGCGCAGCCCCGTGTTCGGCACTATCGCGGAACGCATTCCACAGACGCTTTGGGTCGTGGGGATGTCCTATGTCGTGGGCGTGCTGATCGCGCTGCCCATCGGGATTATCAGTGCCTACCGGCAGTATTCGGTCTTCGATCAGGTCGGCACTTTCGTGTCCATGGTGGGCTTTTCGGTGCCGCCGTTCTTTTCCGGCGTGCTGGTGATCGTGATCTTCTCGGTGCAGCTGGGCTGGCTGCCGTCGATCTATGACACCACCCATGTGGTCAATTCGTGGGAGACCTTCAAATTCCAACTGCAGCAGATGATCATGCCGGTGATGGTGCTGGCGCTGCAGACCACGGCACAGGTCAGCCGCTACATGCGGGCTTCGATGCTCGACAACCTCGGGCAGGACTATGTGCGCACCGCGCGGGCCAAGGGCATGACCGAAAGCACGGTGGTGATGCGCCACGTTCTGCGCAATTCGATGATTCCGGTGATCACGGTGATCGCACTCGGCATTCCGTCGATCTTTGGCGGCGCGATCATCACCGAACAGGTGTTCAAGGTGAACGGCATCGGCCAGTTGCTGATCATCGCGTTGCAGGGCAGCGACATTCCCATGGTCATGACGCTGACCTTCCTGATCGCGGTGATGATCGTGATGATGAACCTGATCGCGGATGTCCTTTACGGCCTGCTCGACCCGAGGATCCGCTATGACTGAACCTGTCGCACAGCACGATACCCTCGCCCCCGGTCAGGAGATGCTGGCCATGGGCGATACGCCCGACCGCAGCCAGTGGCGCGATGTCTGGGACCAGTTCCGCAGCCACAAGGGCGCCTACTACGGGCTGTGGTTCCTGGCCTTCATCACGCTGTTCTGCACGATCGGCCCCTGGCTCTGGGGGGTGGACCCGGGGCGGCTCGATATCCGCAACAAGGACGTGCGGCCGATCTACATGGCGCTGTTCTCCGACACCGCCAAGACCAACTGGGCCAACCCGATGGGCACCGACAACCTGGGGCGCGACATTATGGCCAATATCATGCAGGGTGGGCAAATCTCGCTCGCCGTGGGCTGGATGGCGATGGCGCTGGCGCTGACCATCGGGACGACCGTGGGCGTACTGGCGGGATATTTCCGCAGGCTCGACGGCATTCTGATGCGCTTTACCGATCTGATGCTGTCGCTGCCGATCCTGCCGCTGCTACTGGTGATGATGCTGCTGTTCCGCGACACGCTGCGCGCGGCCTTCGGGCCGGAGAACGGAATTTTCCTGCTCATCGTCGCGGGCATCGGCATCACAAGCTGGATGCAGACCGCGCGGATCGTGCGGGGCGACGTGCTGGCACTGAAGGAACGTGAATTCGTCCTCGCCGCCCGGTCCATCGGCACACCCGCGCGGCGCATGATCACCCGGCACCTGCTGCCCAACGTGCTGTCGCCGATCATGGTGTCCGCCGCCCTTGGCCTCGCCACGGCGATCATTACCGAAAGCGCGCTGTCGTTCCTCGGCCTCGGCTTTCCGTCCGATTTTCCGACCTGGGGCAAAATCCTGTTCGACAGCGTCGACCGCATGACCGCTTTCCCGGAACGGGTGATCTGGCCGGGCATGTGCATTTCCCTGACGGTCCTTGCCGTGAACTATATCGGTGACGGTCTGCGCGACGCGCTGGACCCGCGTATCCGCGGCCTTTGACCACCGCACCGCGCGGCCTAGATGGACAATCCTGACTGCACAGGATTCTCCATGACCGACAATACCCGCGACCTGACCACTGGCCCCGTCTGGTGGGCGCTGGTCCTGATGTCCGCCCCGATGAGCCTCGGGATTCTCGCCGTGCTCAGCGTCGGGCTGGCCGACGCCTATTTCCTGTCCAAGATCGGCGGCGCGGCACTGGCCGCTGTCGGGTTCATCTATCCGGTCACCGCCGCCGTCACATCGCTGTCCATCGGCCTGTCGGCCGGGGCCAACGCGATGATCAGCCAGGCCCTGGGCGCCGGGGAAGAGGATGATGCGGCCGCGCGTCACGCCATTCAGGCGCTGGCCTTTGGCGTGCTGCTGGCCACGCTGGCAAGCCTGCTGCTGTTCCTGTTGCACCAGCCGCTGTTCCGGCTTTTGGGCGCATCCGACGCCGTCATGACCGAAATCGCGAAATTCATGCCGTGGTGGTGCCTGTCCTTTCCCTTTGCAGTGACGACGATGCTGATCAACGCGCTGTTTCGCGCGCACGGGTCGGCGGCGGTATCGGCGGTTTTCATGGTCAGCGAGGCTGTCATCAACATCGGCCTGACGCCGCTGCTGATTTTCGGTTGGGGGGTCGTGCCGGGGTTCGAGACAGCGGGGGCAGCCATGGCGACATTCGCCGCCCGTGCGCTGATCGCCGGGCTGTCGCTCGCATATGCCCTGCGGCAAGGCGTGATCGCGACCTGCGGCGCGCCGTTCAAGGACGCATCGGCGACCGTGAAGGGTTTGCTGGACGTCGGCGGCCCTGCCGCGTTCTCGAACGCGATCAACCCCGCCGGCATGGCCGCCGTGACCGCAGCGGTCGCCACCGTGGGTGAGGCCGCGGTCGGCGGTTTCGGTGCCGCCACGCGCATCCAGTCGCTTGCGATGGTGCCGATGCTGGCGCTGTCGGCGGGTATCGGGCCGGTCGTCGGACAGAACTGGGGGGCGGAGGAAAAGGACCGCGCCGCACAGGCCATGCAGGCGGCCTTTGCCTTTTGCGCAGGCTACGGATTGCTGGTCGGTGCGGTGCTCTGGACCTTTGCGGAACCGCTGGCGCAGATGCTCGCGTCAGGTGGCGACGCGACGCAATACGCCGCCACATACCTGCGGATCGTGGGCTGGTCGCTGTTCGGCTATGGCTTCGTCGTCACCGCCAATGCCGCGATGAACGCGCGGTCCAGGGCGCTCTGGTCCACCGGCCTCAGCCTTGGGCGCATCCTGCTGCTTTATCTGCCCGGCGCATGGCTGGGCGTGATGATGCTGGATTACCTCGGCGTTACCCTAGCGGCGGTGCTGGCCAACACCGTGGCCGCAATCGCCGCCGTGGTGGCGGTGCGGATCAACGGGTTGTTCCGGATGGATCGCCTGCGCGCGACGTTCACCTGACGCCACGCGCGCGGCCTGTTCAGATCACGACCACATCAAGCGGCGGGAAGCCGTTGAAGCAGACCGACGAATAGGTCGAAGTATAGGCGCCCGTGTTGCGGATCAGCACCCGATCGCCCGATTTCAGCGTGAGCGGCAGCTGCATGGGCCGTTTTTCGTAAAGCACGTCCGCACTGTCGCAGCTTGGCCCGGCCATGATGCACGGCCCGGTCGGGTCGCCGTCGCGCGGGGTCTCGAATTGATAACGGATCGCCTCGCCCTCGGTCTCTGCCAGCCCGGAAAAACGACCGATATCGAGATAGACCCAGCGGTGCACGTCGCGGTCGGATTTGCGACTGACCAGCATCACCTCCGATACGATCACGCCCGCCTCGGCCACCAGCCCGCGGCCCGGTTCAGCCATGATGGTCTCGGCCCCTGCGAAATGTTCTTCGATCAGCGCCATGACGCGGGCGGCGTAGGCCGTCGGTGCCTCGATCGCCTCGCCGTAGAACGCGGGGAACCCGCCGCCGATGTTGAGCAGCGTCAGCTTGTGGCCCGCATCCTGTGCGGCATGCCAGATGCCCGACAGCGCCTCCAGCGTGGGCGCCCACATATCGGCCTTGCGGGTTTGCGAACCGACGTGGAAAGAGAACCCGACCGGGTTCAGCCCAACTTCCTTGGCGTAGTCCAGCAGCCGCAGGGCGGTGTCCCTGTCGCAGCCGAACTTGCGCGACAGCGGCCAGTCAGCCTGCGACACTTCCACGATCAGGCGGATATAGACAGACGCGCCCGGCGCGTGTTCCGCGATCTTGTCCAGTTCCTCATCCGCATCGGCGGAAAACATCGTGATCCCGGCCTGATGGGCGAATGCGATGTCGGTCGCCCGCTTCACCGTGTTGCCGAAAGAAATATGCGCGGGGTTGGCACCCTTGGACAGGCACAACTCGATCTCGCCACGCGAGGCGGCGTCGAAATGCGAACCGAGGCCGACCAGCCGCTCGATGATCTCGTCCGCCGGATTGGCCTTGACCGCATAGTGAATGTCGGCCCGGCCCAGCCCGGCCTTCAGCGCGTGATACTGCGCCTCGACCAGATCCACGTCGAGCACGAGCGTGGGGCGGTCGAACGACCGGCCCGCCACATAGGCGTCGAGGTTGGCGGTTTTGGGGGCTGCATCGTCGGCGCGTGCCGTCGCAAGTTCAATCGTCATTTCTTCATCTCCAAAAGACCCGGCCATGAAGGGAACAAACCCGCCGCAGACCGCTCAGTTCCACCGGAGACGTTACCGTCGCTACGTAAATCGGATGCGTGCTGCATCCGCCCCAGAGGTGCGTGCGTTGGCGTCTGTATCGCGCCGCATGATGGATCGGCGGATTCGACGCAAGGGGGAATTTTGCGCAGGCTGCATATTGTTGCGGGGCCGCCTGTCTGGACGCCCCGCGCACCAGCGACTAGCAAGGCGCATGGCCCGCACCATCCTGTTCAACAAACCTTTCGACGTGCTGTCGCAGTTCACCGACACGCGCAGCCCGACGCCGCGGCGCACGCTGTCGGACTTCGTCGACGTACCCGGCGTCTATCCCGCCGGGCGGCTGGACCGCGACAGCGAGGGGCTGCTGGTGCTGACCGACGACGGCAAGCTGCAGGCGCAGATCAGCAACCCGCGCCACAAGATGCGTAAGGTCTATTACGCGCAGGTCGAAGGCGCGCCGACCGACGCCGACCTCGACCCGTTGCGCCATGGCGTGCGGTTGAAGGATGGGCCCACCCGTCCCGCGCAGGTCACGCTGGACACACCCCCTGCCCTGTGGGACCGCGACCCGCCGGTGCGGTTTCGCAAATCGGTGCCGGACACATGGATCAGGCTCACGATCAGTGAAGGCCGCAACCGGCAGGTGCGCCGGATGACGGCGCATATTGGTTTCCCCACCCTGCGGCTGATCCGCTGGCAGGTCGGGCACTGGACGCTGGATGACCTGGCACCGGGGCGCTGGCGCGACGCCTGAGCCGAGCCGGATCGCAGGAACGGAAAAAAGCCCCGCAGATGCATGCGGGGCTTTCAGCCCGTGCGGACGCACGGCCATCAGTTGGCCGAAAAGATACCGATCTCTGTCAGGTCGGTGCCGGCATCGTCGTGGGTGATCACAAGTGCGCCGATGGCCTCGTTCGCGGTCTCCGGTCCGGCGATCAGCCCGTTGTAGCTTCCGTTCGATACGGTCCAGCCCGGAGCCGTGATTCCCCCACCGGTCGATGTCCCGCTGAAGGCAAGATCGCCGTCCAGAATCGCGGGTTGCAGTATGACATCGGACACCGGCTTGCCGGCATCCACGCTATTGTTAAAGCGACTGCGCATTTCGCGGTTGACGATTGACCCGTTCACCAGATTGGTCGCAAAGCCAACCGTCAGGCTGACGTCGCCATTCACCAATTCGTCCACGTTGTCGTTGCCGACACCGTCGTCATCGACGCGCAGGAAGCCTGCGTAATCGCCGGTCAGCGTCGCCGATCCTGTCAGTGGCACCGTCGCCCCTGTCAGCCTGCGGTAGGTCAGACCGCCATAGACACCGCCGATGTCGCCGGCGTTGCCGTCGGTGGCCAGCGCCGCACCGATCACGTTCGCGGACTGATAGACAAAGGCATATTGATCGTCGTCACCGCCGTCTTGGAACGCCAGCATCGTATCGTTGTCGAGCGTCGGATCGCGGACAAGCTCCGTCAGGTCGGTGCCGTTGGCGGTAAAGCTGTAGGTATCGGTGCCCGCGTCGTAATCCGCTGTCACGGTATTGATGACGGTCGGCGCGGTGACGTTGACAGGGGCTGTGGCAGGCGAGCTGCGGGTCGTCACTTCGGGTGTGGTGGTCCCGCCGCAGGCGGCCAACAGGGGGGCGGCGGCAAGAACTGCAAATACGCTACGCATAGGATACTCCTTCAGAAATTGGTGTTCGGAAAAATCAATCGTGCCACCTTATATCACGGTTTCGTCATTTGCAGGGGTCTGGAATGCCATACTGCGCGGAACCCGGCACGTAATGACGCGCGGCGAAAAGCGCAGCATCACCGGAGAGAACGGTCGAATTTACATGCGACAAAAGTAAAAAGGCCGCGCCCTTGCAGCGCGGTCTTTCGAAATAGATACGCAGATTCAGTCGCTATTGCGTCTCGCCATAGATCCCGATGGCGCCGCCATAGACGGTGACCGCGTCACCTTCCGTCGAGGTTGCAAAGGTGTCGCTGCTGTCTGAGATCGCGACCGCGCGCACCGGGAACCCGTTCGCGGGGTTGGCACGCGTGCCGTTGAACTGCCCCGTCGTGCGCCCGTCGACGGTATAGTCGGTGCCGCCCACCGTCAGGGTGCCGCCATAGGACACGCCAAACCGGTTGCGCCGCAACTCGTAGATGTCGCCCCGGCTCAGCGCGATGGCACCTGTGACATCGACCAGCGCATCCGGGTTCGACGGGTTGGCGACCTCTGCCTGTGTGCCGACGACGCCCATCAGGTTGCTGATGCCGCCGGTGATCGCCTGCGTGCCGAAGTTCACGTTCACGACGGAATCGCCGATGGCGCGAAAGTTGCTGTCCTCGGTCTCGGACAGGGTCATGGCCACCTCGCCCGTGCCGGTAAAGCTGGCCGACCCGGTCGTCGGCACCGCGACGAAGGCGGTGCCGGGCAGGCCCGTCACCCGCGCCTGCACCGACTGGTCCGCCGCGCCAAGCGTCTGGAACTGCTGGATCGGCGTCATGACGACGGGTGGCGTCACACTACTGCCGCCACTGTCGCTGCACGCTGAAAGACCGGCAATCGCCGCTGCGGCAACGCCTGCCGCCCGGAAAGAAAAACGATGTGTCATGGTGAAATCTGAACCCCCAAACGCGCGAAATTGCGCTGCACAATCTGGTTTACGCCGGGTTAATGACCGCGTCAAAGCATTCAGCCTATTGATCGCGCGATCACAACAATACCCTGACTATGCAGGGAATTTATGCAGATCCGTTATCAATGATGGCCTTGTTCGATCTGCCGGTCGCGCTGGCGAATTCCCGGCGACCGTGAGTCGCGCGCTCGTGCCACAACCACCGCGCCATGGAACGCATCAGACGAAAACGGCCGCATGTCCCCATGCGGCCGCGGTTTATCTGTGCGCTGTGCCTGGTCGATCTTGGCAGCAGGCCCCGGCGTCCACCGTAGTGTCACGCCGCGCGCGTTGGCTCAGTCGCTTTCGGCGACGATTGCGATATCGAGGAACAGGTTGTCGATGTCGCTGTCAACGGCGGTATCGCTGCTGACAGCGTCGATGGCAAAGCCGTCACCGTCAACGCGCAGAAGACCGTTCAGCCGCGCATTCCCTTCCGAAAAGCTCCGCTCGAAGGCACTCAGGTCATAAGTCGTCTGCAGGACCACCGCACTCGGGCTACTGTCCGTGCCGACCTGACCGGATGTGATGGTCCACGTGCCTTGCGCACGTTCCACTTCACTGTCGCCGTTCCCGGCCAAGATGTTCGTGACCGATCCGGTGATCGTCGCGTCGGAGGCAGCGGCACCGAATGCGACGTTGACGGTCGCATCACCGATAAAGGCATAGACCGTTTCGTCCACGATGGTTTGCGCGCCGTTCACGGTGCTTTCGTTGCGGGTGTAGTAGTCGGCCAATCCGTTGCCGGTGAACGTCACGTTGGCATTCACGGGAACCTGCGCCGCCGATGCGGGCGTCAGCCCGGGCCGGCCCGCGTCGATATCGCCGCTGACCCGCTCGATCTGCTCTTCCGCGGCAATCACGCGCTGCGTGACTTCTCGAAAACTAAGCTCATCGGAGGTTTCCGCGCCACCGCAGGCAGCCAGCGATACGAGCGCCAGTCCGGTCACCGAAAATTTGTTTGAAAATGCCATTCGTCTTCCCCTCTTTCAGCCTGTCGTGCCCGGGCGAATACCGCACGGTGCTGGACAGCTCGGGAAGATATGCCACCTGCCGCAGGGCTTGACCATACGGCAGGTGGATTTTTCCACGATCAGTCGATCTTGGGCAGCAGGCTGTCGAGCGAGGCTTTCGCATCGCCATAGAACATCCGCGTGTTCTCCTTGAAGAACAGCGGGTTCTCGATCCCCGAATACCCGGTGCCCTGGCCGCGCTTGGATACGAACACCTGTTTCGCCTTCCAGCACTCCAGCACCGGCATGCCGGCGATGGGGCTGTTGGGGTCGTCCTGGGCCGCGGGGTTCACGATGTCGTTGGACCCGATCACGATGGCCACGTCGGTGTCGGGGAAATCGTCGTTGATCTCGTCCATTTCCATGACGATGTCATAGGGCACCTTGGCCTCGGCCAGCAGCACGTTCATGTGGCCGGGCAAGCGCCCCGCGACAGGGTGGATTGCAAAGCGTACATTTTTGCCCTTGGCGCGCAGCTTGCGGGTCAGTTCCGCCACCGCCGATTGCGCCTGCGCCACCGCCATGCCGTAGCCGGGGATGATGATGATGCTGTCCGCCTCGTTCAGCGCGGTCGCCACGCCGTCGGCGTCAATCGCAACCTGCTCGCCTTCCACGGCCATCTGCTCACCCGCCGGGCCGCCGAAGCCGCCCAGGATCACGCTGATGAACGACCGGTTCATCGCCTTGCACATGATGTAGGACAGGATCGCACCCGACGATCCGACCAGCGCACCTACCACGATCAGCAGGTCATTGCCCAGGCTGAACCCGATCGCCGCCGCCGCCCAGCCCGAATAGCTGTTCAGCATCGACACCACGACAGGCATGTCCGCCCCGCCGATCCCCATGATCAGGTGGTATCCGATAAAGAGGGCCGCCAGCGTCATCAGGAACAGCGGGAAGAACCCGCCGGAATTGAAGTACCAGATCAACGTCAGCAGCGACACGACAGCCGCCGCGATGTTCAGCATATGCCCGCCCGGCAGTTTCTTCGCCGCCGAATCCACGCGCCCCGCCAGCTTGCCATAGGCAATGACCGACCCGGTGAACGTGATCGCGCCGATGAACACACCAAGGAACAGTTCGACCCGCAGGATATTCACCTCGACCGGCGTTTTTTTGGCCAGAAGTGCGGCGAAGGTGCCCAGATCCTTGACCTCAGGCATCGCCATGGCCAGCACGCGGTTCAACTCGAAATGCGCGATGAAACCGACGAAAACCGCCGCGAGACCCACAAGGCTGTGCATCGCCGCGACCAGTTCCGGCATCTGCGTCATCTGCACACGCGTCGCCAGTTGGTACCCGATGGCCCCGCCGCCCGCGATCAGCAGCACCGACAAGAGCCAGTATCCCGACCCCGGCCCCACCAGCGTCGCGGCCACGGCCAGTGCCATGCCGACAATTCCGTACCAGACCGCGCGTTTCGCGCTTTCCTGCCCCGACAGCCCCCCGAGCGAGAGGATGAAAAGGACCGCCGCGACGACGTAGGCCGCTGTTGTAAATCCGAATTCCATGATCCTGACCCCTTAAGACTTCTGGAACATGGCAAGCATGCGCCGCGTGACGAGGAACCCGCCGAAAATGTTGATACCGGCCATGAAGACTGCAAGCGCCGCAAGTAACACCACCAGCCAGTTGCCAGAGCCAATCTGCATCAGCGCGCCCAGAATGATGATCGACGAAATCGCGTTCGTCACCGCCATCAGCGGCGTGTGCAGGCTGTGCGCCACGCCCCAGATGACCTGAAACCCGACAAAGACCGCCAGCACGAAGACGATGAAATGCTGCATGAAACTGGCGGGCGCGAACAGCCCCACACCCAGCAACAGTGCGGCCCCGACGGCTAGCAAAGTCACCTGACTGCGGGTCTGCGCCTTGAAAGCGGTAACCTCCTGCGCGCGCTTTTCCTCCGCCGTCAATTCACGCGGCTTTTCCTTTTTCGGAGCCGCAGCAATCGCCGCGACCTTGGGTTTCGGCGGCGGAAAGGTGACCTCGGACTTGTGGGTGACCGTGGCCCCCCGGATCACGTCATCCTCCATGTTGTGCTGCGGCACACCGTCCTTGTCCGGCGTCAGGTCCGTCATCATGTGGCGGATGTTGGTGGCGTAAAGCGTCGATGCCTGCGCGGCCATCCGGCTGGGGAAATCGGTGTAGCCGATGATCGTCACACCGTTGTCGGTCACGATCTTTTCGTCCTTCACCGTGCCTTCGGCGTTGCCGCCCCGCTCCGCCGCGAGGTCGACGATCACCGAACCGGGCTTCATCGACGCGATCATGTCCTGCGTCCACAGCTTCGGCGCGTCACGGCCGGGGATCAGGGCGGTGGTGATGACGATATCCATCTCGGGCGCGATCTCGCGGAATTTCGCAAGCTGGGCGGCGGCAAATTCGGGGGATGACACGGCGGCATAGCCACCGGTGGCGGATCCGTCCTGCTGCTCACCCTCGAAATCGAGGAACACGAACTCCGCCCCCATGCTCTCGACCTGCTCGGCCACTTCGGGACGCACGTCAAAGGCATAGGTGATCGCACCCAGCGATGTCGCCGTGCCGATGGCGGCGAGGCCCGCCACACCGGCCCCCACGACGAGCACCTTGGCCGGCGGCACCTTGCCCGCGGCGGTGATCTGCCCGGTAAAGAAGCGGCCGAAATTGTTGCCCGCCTCGATCACCGCGCGATAGCCCGCGATATTGGCCATGCTTGAGAGCGCATCCATCTTCTGTGCGCGCGAAATCCGCGGCACCATGTCCATCGCGATGACAGTCGCGCCGGTCTTGGCGGCGGCTTTCAGGTCTTTCTCGTTCTGGCCGGGGTAGAAGAACGAAATCAGCGTCTGCCCCTCGCGCAGCCGCTTGGTTTCCGCAGGCGACGGCGGGCGCACCTTGGCGACGATATCGGCCGCCTTCCACAGCGCCGCGGCGGTCTTGACGACCTCCACACCGGCCTCGGCATAGGCGGCGTCCGAAAACCCGGCGGCCTGCCCGGCCCCGGTTTCGATCACGCAATCATATCCCAGCTTTTGCAGGTCCCGCGCCGAGGCGGGCGTCATCGCGACCCTGTCCTCGCCCGGGGCTGTTTCCTTTGGTGCACCGATTTTCACAAGCCGTCCCCCTGACAAATCCATTGCTGCATGTGCAGTATAACCCGCAAGAATATTTCGCAAGCAAGCATTGACCGAAGGTCAACCGCGCGGGAACGCCGCGTGACCTTGCCCCGCTGCCCGCAGGGGGTAGCATGGGCGCACCAGAGGGAGGCGCAGATGGACCACACAGGCAAACACGCACTCGTCACCGGCGGCGGCACAGGAATTGGCCGCGATATCGCGCTGGCGCTGTCCGACGCAGGCGCGCAGGTCACGATCACCGGACGCCGGGCGGATGTGCTGGAGGAGGTCGCGCGCGACCACGCCAACATCCACGCCCTGCAGATGGACGTGGCGGAGGAGGCGTCGGTCCGCGACGGCATCGCGCAGGCGGCATCAGAGCGCGGCCCGGTGCAGATCTGCGTCGCCAACGCAGGCATCGCCAAGGGCGGCCCCTTTGCCAGGACCACCCTGCCCCAATGGCGCGAGACCATGGCGATCAACCTCGACGGCGTGTTCCTGACGTTTCAGGCGGCGATGGAGACGCTTGCGCCCAACACACCCGCCCGCATGATCGTCATCAGTTCCATCGCCGGGGTGCGCGGCCTGAAGGGCGCGATCCCCTACACCGTGTCCAAACACGGCGTCATCGGCCTGATCCGGGGATTGAGCGAGGAATTCATACGCACCCCCGTCACCTTCAACGCCATCTGCCCGGGCTACGTCGACACCGACATCGTGGAGGGGCAGTTACCCGGCCTGATGAAACGCTTCGACTGCTCGCGGGACGAGGCCATCGCGATGATCGCCAAGGGCAATCGGCACCGGCGGCTGCTGGAGGTGGAGGAGATTACGGCCGCCGCGATGTGGCTGTGCTCGGACGCGTCACGGAGTGTGAACGGTCAGACGGTGGAGATATCGGGGGGACAGGTTTGAGGCGGCATCCGTAGGCCATGTGGACGGAGCAAGCATCTACCATAAAGTCGCGAACGTCGGCTACATTACCTATGGCAGTTTATGTGCTCTCCAAACACTCCAACACATACGCCGCTAGAGTATGCGCAGAGTGGATGACAAGCCGTGCGTGTCGTGGACGAATTGCGGACGCCATGTGCTCTGCCTCTGTTCGCCCGTGAGCGCCACTGCGCTTGTTTCTGAGATACATAGTTCCGTCCACAATACTCCCAAGCCCAGAGGCGATTTTCTTTAGGTCCTTTGCCTCTAAGTTCTTTGGGTTGATCCCAAGATCATCGCGGGTAAGACGCCACAAATCGCTGAGCGTGTCCCCGCTCTCGTTGTACGCGATTTTCTTTTTGTTCAGATAGGCCTTGAACGTGGCTTCAAGCACATTGCCCGCATACTGCGCCGCTGCGTTCGGATCATCTTCGACTTGTTTCAAGGCGCGTTTCATTTCGACTTCGACGGCAGATAGACCGCGATGCGAAACTATGTCGTCCAATGACGCAGTAGGCGTGGCGCTTGCGGTACCGACATGACCGCCATTGGAATAGTTAAGCCCGGAACGCGACAACGTTTTCCGTATCCGCTCTTGTCGTTGCTTTAGGTTGACGGACCATTCAGGCTCTTCAACGCGCATCCAGTTTTCGCTGCTCGAAGAGTCCCAACCTGGCCTCTCAAGAATATCCTCCAAGAGTGCGCCAAGCACCTCCAAAGGCGAAGGAGTTCGCTTGTTGATGAGGCGTAGCCAATCGACAGTCTTTTGCACTTTGTTCCCGCCGGGGTTTTCTTCGGGCGCATCGGCGTAGGCGAAAAGGCGGTCAATTTCCGCGTGCGTATATTGGTCACTGAAAATCTCGCCCAAAACGCCTATGACGGGCGACGGTATCTTTCTGTCCATAGCACTGCCCTCATTTGGTGGACGCGAGTTCTATCTATTTTTGGTAGATATCTTCAAGTCCCACAGAGGCACTCCGCAACCTTCGCAGTTTCTCGGTCGCCTGGGTCATATGCTCATGGAAGGTCTACTTAGCTGACATTAGTTGCGTCGCAAAATATGTGCAACATGGGCTAAAGCCCGCCTTTCGCCGCAAGAGCAGAGACGGTTCCCTACCCTAAGGCTCGTGCAACGCCTCCCGGCTCCGGTACAGCGGCTTCGTCAGGTAGTGCAGCACCGTCTTCTCGCCCGTGTGCAACTCCACCGTCGCCTGCAAGCCGGGGCGGATCGCGATCTGGCTCTGGCGTTCATCGAGGTTGTCGGTATCCACCCGCAGCGTCACCTTGTAATGCGCGTCGTCGTCCGCGCGGCGCTCGTCTTTGAACGTATCGGCAGAGATAAACCGCACCTCGGCATCCAGCGACCCGTAAATGGTATAGTCATAGGCGGTGAACTTGATCGTCGCGCGCTGGCCGGGAACGACGTTGGCGATGTCCTGCGGGCGGACCTGCGCCTCCACGAACAACTCGTCCCCCAACGGCGTGATCTGGGCGATTTCCTCGCCGGGGCGGACGACGCCGCCGATGGTGGTGATCGACAGGTTGTTCACGATCCCCCGCATCGGCGAGGTGATGACGGTGCGCGACAGCTGGTCGTTGGCCGCGCGCAGGTTCTGGTTCAGCTGCGCCAGTTCCTGCAAGGTCTCCGAATAGGCCGCGGCGCGTTCAAGTTCGGCGCCTGTGACAATCTCGTTATAGGTGATCTCGGCATCGGCATGGCGCTTGCGGGCCGCCGTCACCTCGATCAGCGCTACGATCTCGCGTTCCAGCATGTCCTCCATCAGGTCCAGCTCGCGGCGGGTTTCAGCCATCACGCTTTGCGCACCCTGCACCTTCGACGTGTAATCCGACTGCCTTGCGGCCAGCAGCGCTCGTTCGGAGGCCACGATGTGCGGCGAGCGAGCCAGCATCGTCTCCGGCACGTCGAAGTCATAGGCCCCGGCGATTTCCGCCTCCAGCCGCAACCGGCGGATGTCGGCGGCGAGGATCTGATCCTGCAAATCGGCGACGGAGGTTTCGAAGTTCGTCCCCCGCAGCCGCGCGATCACGTCGCCCTGCTGCACCACGTCACCCTCGGCCACGGCGAGTTCCGCGAGAATACCGCCCTCAAGGTTCTGGATGATCTGCGGGCGCGAGGCCGACACGACCTCACCCTGGCTCCGCACGATCTCGTCGATCCAGGCGAATTTCGCCCAGACCAGAAAGATCAGCACCGTCGCGCCCACCAGCCAGATGATCAGGGACGACCCCTGCATCTTGCCCGAGAATTCCGCATCGACTGTCGCCATCAGCTTGCCTTCCGGTTCTGCAGGTGCGCCAGCACCTCGTCACGCGGGCCGTCCACGATCAGGCGGCCGTTGTCCAAAATCATCGTGCGGTCGGCAAGTGCGAGGATCGGCACGCGGTGGGTCGCGATGATCGCGGTGCGCCCCTCCAGCCAACTTTCCAGGCGGCTGACCAGCGTGCTTTCGAGCGTCTGGTCGAGCGCCGCCGTCGGCTCGTCCAGCAGGCAGACGCGCGGGTTCTGCAACCACATCCGCGCCCAGCCGATGGATTGCCGCTGCCCGATGGACAGCCCCTCGCCACCGTCGCGGATTTCCAGGTCCAGTCCGCGCGGATGGTTGCGCACAAAGGGCCCCAGCCCCGCGAAATCGAGCGCCGCCAGCATCCGGTCGTCGTCGCGCTCCAGCAGAGTCAGGTTCAGGTTTTCGCGCAGGGTGCCGGCGAACAGCCGCACCTCCTGTGACAGATAGCCGATGCCACGGCGCAGATCGCGCGCCATCACCTGCCCCATGTCGACCCCGTCGATCAGCACGCGGCCAGACGTGGGCCGGTGCAGGCCCGACATCAGCTTGAGCAGCGTCGACTTGCCCGATCCGTTGGCCCCCAACACGGCGATCTTCTGACCCGGCTTGATCGACAGCGCGGGGATATTGATCGTGTCGCCCGCTTCCTCGTCATAGGTATAGACCACCTCGCGCAGCTCGAACCCGCCCTGCAGGCTTTCGCGGCGCAGGTAGCTGCGGCCTTCCTCGGCGTCCTGCGGGGCCTCGGCGATCTGGTCCAGCGCCTCCAGCGCCGCCTTCACGTTGGCCCAGCGTGCGAGTGTCGCGGCCAGCTGCGTGAGCGGCCCCAATGTGCGGGACGTCAGGATGCCGACAGCGATGATCGTGCCGACAGTGAACTGCCCCTGGAACACCATGAAGGTGCCGACGACGACAGCGGCCACATAGGTGGCCTGCTGCACGCCCTGTGACCAGAACGTGAGCGTCGTGGACAGCTTGCGCTGCTCGGAGGTGGCGATAGAGGACAGCGCCGAAAGCTCGCCCCAGATGCGGCGGAAACGCTCCTCGCCGCGCTGGGACTTGATCGTGTCGGCGTCATAGATCGCCTCGTGCAGCAACCGGCTGGATTTGATCGATGCACCCTGCGTGGACATCGTCAATTCCATCATCTTCTTCTGCATGAAGAAAGATGGCAGCACCATCAGGATACCGCCCGCGAACAACACCCAGACGACGTTGCCGCCGATGGACGCCACAAGCGCCAGGAACAGCACGATGAACGGCAGGTCGGTCAGCGTGCCGATGGTCGATGCGGTGAAAAACTCGCGAATCGCGGAAAACTCCCGCACCGCCGAAAACGTGCCGGACGGCGTCTGGCCGGGGCGGCCCGACTGCATGCCCAGCAGCTTGTCCATCAGCAGCGTCTGGATGCGCAACTCGATCTTGCGGCCTGCACTGTCCATCAGCCGCGCCCGCGCGATGCGCAAAAACGCCTCCAGCAGCATGGCGAGGCCCGCGCCCATCGCCAGCACCCAAAGGGTGGCGATGGATTGATGCGGGATCACGCGGTCATAAACCTGCAGCGAAAACAGCGCCACCGCGACGGCCAGCAGGTTGGCCACGAAGGACCCCAGCGCCACCTCGAACATGATCTTGCGGAACTTGGAAATCTCGCCCCAGAACCAGTGTTTCTTCTGGCCCTTGTCCGCGTGGCGGCGGTTGAGTTCCTGCACCGCGACATCGGCGCGGATGATCTTGCCCGCATAGACTGAAAGGAATTCACCCATCTCTACGTCGGTCTGGTTGTTGTCGCAGGTCTTGTCGTAAACCGTCAGCGTCTCGCCCTGCTGTTCCAGCACCAGCACCATCTGACCGGACGTCATTTCCGCCAGCGCGGGCCACATATCGGCAGTCGGCGGCGTGACGGTCGATACCTTGGCGACAAGACCGACACGCGACAGCGCACCGGCGATGGCTTCGGATGTGAAATCCTCACCGCTGTCGGCGGTCAGGCGTTCCATCAGGTCCGTGCGTTGCAAATCGACGCCAAGGAAGCTGGCATAGGTCGAGGCCAGTTCGGCCCGCGCCACGGCTTTTTCCGAAAACGGCGAGGGCGCATCGGGCACATTGGCCGTGTCGACGGCCGGTGCCTCCGCAACGGCGATCACAGGCTCGGCGGCCTGTGCTGCGGCGATCGGATCGACCGACGGGTCGTTGGCTACATCCGCAGGCACCTTCACCGGTTCGATCCGGGTCAGCGTGCCGCCGCGCGTGGCATTCATGTCAAAGGCCAGAACCGGTCCGCTCATATCTGTTCCCCGTTCACCAACGTGCCCATCTCGGCTGCGATCTGCAGCTCGATCCGTGCGATCTCATAGCGCAGGCTGACCGCCTCGCGCTCTGTCCGCACTTTCGTCTCGAAGATGCCGACGACATCGGGCACGGCCCGATGGCCCGCCCGCTGCTGCTCGGCGAAAATCTCGTAGTTCGCGGCGGCCTGTTCGGCCAACACCTGCGCCTGCGCTTCTTGCCGGCGCAGCGATCCCAGCTGCCCCTCCAGCGACCGCAGCACACGGTTGGCATCCTCGCGCACCTGTCCCACGCGGGCGGTAGCGGCGGCCTCCTGCTGTTCCAATGCGGCCAGCGATGCGCCGGTGCCGAACCCGAAGCCGTTGTCGGTGCTGACGTTCAGCCCGCCATCCGATCCGTTCGACCCGACAGAGCCTGCAGCCGTGACACCCGGCAGGAACCCCGCCCGCGCAACGATAGCCTCGGCCTGCGCGCGGGTGGCCTCGGCCTCCGCCTTCATCACGCTCAGCGGTTCCGCGCCGGGGTTGACCGAACTGACCGACGACAGCCCCGACACGCCAGCGACCGAGGTGGCCGACATCGCACCCAATTCGGCCAGGGCAGATGCCGCGGCTTCCTGATCGGACGCCATGTCGGACTGCATCTGGTTCAGTTTCTGCTGCACGATCTGCAGATCGACGCGGGCGGAGACACCGCCGCGCACCCGCTCCTGCATCACATATTCGAAATGGCGCATCCGCTCCATCGCGGCCTGATTCACGGCGGCGCGCGCCTTGGCCTGCTCTGCGGTCAGGTAAAGATCGAGCGCGCTCAGCACCCGGTCGTTGGTATCCTCGGCCAGTGCCACGGCGGCGACTTCCACATCGGCTGCGGCATAGTCACGCTCGGCCTGCTTTCGGCCGTTGTCGAACAAGACCTGCTCGACCACCAGCTGTGTCACGAAATCGCCCATAGACGTCAGCGAAAGCGACGGGCCCAGCGTGGGCAACCAGTTGTGCTGCCGCGCCTCCGCCCGCAGGGTCGCTGCCCGCAGATCGGCCTCTGCCGCGCGCGAATTGGCGGCCAGCACCGCATCCGCGACTTGGACGTACGCGCCCTGGCCCAAGACGGAACGGCGGTTCAGCAATCCTTCGATGATCGCGGACCGCTCTCCGGTGATCTGTTGGGAATCCAGCGCCGGCACAGCCGCGCCGCCATCCGTCGCGGCCCGCGACACACCACCAAAACCGTCCGCGCAGGCGGATGTCAGTGCGATGCCCGAAATGGCCGCTAATTTCGTGAAACTGCCCCGCCCATACACGCTGCCTTGCCCCGCTCGTTCTTATTTACCGCATCCCCCCGCTTTTTGATGCGGGGTGGATCACGGGCCGGTCGTTGCCGGCCCGCGTCGTTGCCTGTGTCGTGGCTTAGATCGTCGAGAACTGGATGTCGTCGTTGATCAGCAGGGTGCTGTCGTCGCCCAGATCGACCACCTTGTAGGTCTGGCTGTTGATCACCTGCTTGTTGCCGGTGTCGGTCGCCGTGCCCTGCAGCGTGACGGTATCGTCGACACCACCGTGGATGATCAGGTTGTCGTCGTTGTCCGACAGCGCCTTGATGTCGGCCACGCTGATCGTCAGATCGCTGTCCTCGGCCAGTTCCAGGTCGATCGCGCCGATGTTGAACCCGTCCAGGTTGGACATCGGGAAGCTGACATCGTTGGTCGCGGTATCGTCCAACACGAACAGGGTGGAGTTGGTGTTGCCCGACGTATCGGTGTCGGTCACGATCAGATGCGAGCCGTCCGGCACCTCGTCGCCCTTGTTGAAGCGGATCGAGGTCTCCCCGGCAAAGTCGCTCTGGTTGCCGATGGTCTTGTCGGTCGCGGCCGAACCGTCGAACGTCACCTGATCCACGTCGATCACACCATCCGGCGTCAGCATCGAGAACCCTTTCACACCGGACGAACTGTCGGTGTAGTCCTCGATGTCCGGTGCGGCGTTCGGATCGGTATCCACCGCGAAGGTGTCCTCGATCGCGGCCGTGTTGCCTGCGGCATCCGTGGCCTCGACACGCACGTTGGCGGTATAGGTGCCCTGCGGAATGTCACCGGGCGCGAAGGTCACGGTCCAGCTGCCATCGGCGGCCACGGTCGCGGCACGGCTGACGCCAACCGCATCGTCGCCCTCGGCGCTGTAGATCACGTTCACGGTCGATCCCATTTCGACGACACCGCCGATGGTCAGCCCGTCCGCGGCTTCTGCGTTGTTGACCACATCGTCGCCCTCGATCGCGCCGCCGCTGAAGGCGAGCCGGTTCACGAAGGTGTCGATCTCCACATCACCGGTCGTCGTGGCGACGTTGCCAGCGGCATCGGTGGCCTGCACGGTTACCGCGGCCAGGCGCTCGCCCGACGGGATAGCACTTGCGGGCCAGTCGGCGGACCAGTTGCCGTCGGCATCGGCCTGCGTCGTGCGCTGCACACCGTTGAAGGTGACGACGACATCGGCATTGGCCTCCGTCGCGCCGGTCAGGGTCAGGCCGCTGTCGCGCTCGACAAAGTTCACGACGCCGTCGGCGGTCACATGGGTATCGACCGTCACGTCAAGTTCCGTGTCGATCACGACCGTGCCCGACGCGGTGGCGACGTTGCCCGCCGCATCCGTGGCGGTGGCTGTCGCCGTGGCGTCGATCAACTGGCCCGTGGGCACCTGGCTGGCGGTGAAGTCGGCGGACCAGTTGCCGCTGCCGTCGGCCTGCACCGTGCGCACACCGCTGCCGAATTCCACGACGACCGTGGCGTTGGCCTCCGTCGTGCCGGTCAGCGTCACGCCATCGGCGCGTTCGACCGCATTGATGACACCCTCGCCCTCTACGTTCGCGGTGTCGATAGTCACGTCAAGCTCTGTATCGACATCGACGGTGCCGGTCGCCGTGGCGGTGTTGCCGGCCAGATCGGTCGACACTGCCGTGACGTCAAGCTGGTAGGTGCCGGTCGGCACCTCGTCGGCGGTGAATGTCGCGCTCCACACGCCGGTGGAGGACGCCGTCACGGTGTAGGAGCCGGTGCCGGCCGTCACGACGACGGTGGCCCCCGCCTCGGCCATGCCGGTCACGGTCGTGCCGCCCGCATGTTCGACCGCGTTCACGGTGCCGTCGCCGCCCGATGCGCTGGTGTCTACGGTGACGGAGGTCACGGTATCCACGCGCACGGTTCCGGTCGTCGTCGCCGTGTTGTTGAAGCTGTCGGTGGCCGTCACGGTGACGTCCAGATCATACTCACCGCCCGCGATCACGCCGCTGGACACATCCAGTGACCAGGTCGTGCCGGTCACGGTCGCGGTGTAGTCGGTGCCGTCGATCGTGACGACGACAGATGCGCCGTCCTCGTTGGTGCCGGTCAGCGTAAACCCGTCGGATTCCTCGACAAAGTTGATGGTGCCGTCGGTCTCGACGATGCTGCTCTCGAAGGTCACGGTCGTCACGGTGTCCAGGACGATCACGTCCGTCGTCGTGGCGCTGCCGCCCGTCGTGGTAATCGTGACCGTCACGTCGGTCTCGCGTTCGCCGCCGGGTACTTCGTCCGGGGTAAACGTCACCGTCCAGTTGCCGTCACCATCCACGGTCGTCGTATGTTCGCCGGTACCGCAGACCACGACAACCTGACCACCGGGCGTACCGGTGCCGCTGACTTCAACGCCGTTGGAGTGATCATCTTCGTTGACAACGTGACCGCTGCCCTTTGTGCCTTCCGTAATGGAAACGGTCGGCGGTGTCGGTGTGCCATCGCCGCCACCGTCATCCGTACCGCCGTCGCCGTCATCGCCGTCATCGGTCGGGCCGCCGCCGTCTCCGTCGTCCTCGACGTCGTCATCGTTGCCGCCGCCCAGCAGCAGCGCGCTGCCCAGACCGGCAGCCGCCGCACCGACCGGCAGGCCAAGGCCACCGATCCCGCCCAACAGCGCCGTTCCCAGCATGCCGGCCTCTGCGCCATCGGCATCCTCGACACCGGCCACGACCACGTTGGAGCCGCGCACGAAGTAAAGGTCGTCGTCCGGGCTCCACTTGCCGAAGCTGTCACCGTCGAGATACTGCGCGAACAGCAGATTGCCGTCGCCTGCCGTCAGATCGACCTGGCTCAGCGCGCCGTTGGCCGAGATGAACAGGTCGGCCGCGGCCACCCCTTCCGGCGAAAAGAACCCCTGGATCGTGAGCACCTGACCATCGACCAGCGTGATCTGCAGCGCCTGCCCCTGCCGCACGTAGGACAGGATGTTGCCCCGCTGCAGGTTGAGCGAGACATCCTGCCCCGGCACCACGATAAGAGAAGACCCATCGGCACCCGCCAATGAGCCACGTTGGACTGTGCCCGCGTCATCGCGAACAACGAAATCAATCGCTGACATAATACTGCTCCGCCTCGAAATGCGCGGCTCTTTGCGGCTCACGCTTGTTTTGATTGCCGTGACCCTAGACGGGGTATTTGACAAATTCTAGTGGAAAAATGTCACACTTTTCCCCCATCTTTCGCCACAATCCTGCCGTGTTTGGTCAGGACTGCTCTTCAGGGACCACCTGTTCAAGGTTTTTTCCCGGCACGGCATCCGGGCTCTTGCCATAGATCTGTGCGTTCAGAACCGCCCCCAGCAGGATCAGATAGGCCGAGATATAAAGCCACAACAACATGCCGATCACCGCGCCCAGCGATCCGTAGACTTCGTTATAGCTGGCGAAGTTGGACAGGTAATAAGACAGGCCCACGGAAGTGCCGATCCAGACCACGACCACGATGGCCGCGCCGACGGTGACCCATGGACGGCGATAGGGGCGCATGTTGGGCCCGAAACGGTAAAGCAGGCTCAAACCCGCAAAAAGCACGAAAAGGGCGATGGCCCAGCGGAGCCCTTCCAGCAGCCAGGCCGTTTTCGCAGCCAGCGGCACAAGCGCCAGGATGATCGGCATGATCACCACCATCGCCAGCGCCACGATCGCAAGCGACACCAGCGATACCGTCAGCAGCAGCGCCACCAGCGTCTGTTTGAACCCGTTGCGGTTCGGCATGCCTTCGATGGCGTTCAGTCCGCCGATCAGCCCGGCGACACCCAGCCGCGAGGCCCAGACCGCAAGACTGATCGAAATCACCGTCGCCAGACCCAGCGTCTCCGTGCCCGCGCGCAACAGCGTCGTGATCTGCGACTGGAACATATCGTAGGCATCGGGCGGAATGATCCCTTCCATCAGGGCCAACTGCTCCGCCACGATGGCCGGGTCCGCGACCAATCCGAAGATCGCGATGACCGCAGCGATGCCCGGAAAAATGGCGAACATGCCGAAAAACCCGACACCCGCGGCGATCAGGCTCAGGTGCTTGCGCCCCGCCGTGTCGAAGACCCGGTAAAGCAGCAACGCAAAGGTGATCAGCCGTTTCATCACGACCTGTGGCCGGTGTCGCCGTTCATCATGTGTAAAGGTCTAGCGCATCTGCCTTAATGTGCCAGCAGATTCGGGCGCAGCGCATCGGTTCACAATCGATTTTTCAGTTTATTGTATTTTTATCAGTATTTTACGCGATGATCCTAATGTCATCTGAATTAACGTCGGTGCGAAGCCGCCGGTTTCCCCACGCCCGCGTTTCCGGTCTTTTCGTTTCGGCGGACTGGGCGTAACGTCCTTTCAAAACACTCAGCAAAAGCAGGCCGCACGTGATCGACATCACTCATGAAATCAATACCGTGGCCGACCGGGTCCACGCGATGCGCGCCGAACAGGACCGGGTCATCGTCTGCGTCGCGGGCGCACCCGGCAGCGGGAAATCGACGCTCGCCGAGCAACTCGCGCGCCGCCTGACGCTGCAGAAATGCCCGGCGATGGTCGTGCCGATGGACGGGTTCCACCTCGACAACGCGATCCTGGATGCGCGCGGGTTGCGTAACCGAAAGGGCGCGCCAGAGACATTCGACGCGTCGGGTTTTATATATCTTGTCAGACGCTTGCGCACCGGAATTGAAGTGATCGCCCCGGCCTTCGACAGGTCCCGCGACCTGTCCGTCGCCGGTGCCATCGCGATCCCCGCCGATTGCCCCGTCGTCATCGTCGAGGGCAACTATGTCATGCTGGACGAGGCCCCCTGGACCGACCTTGCGCCGCTCTGGGATCTGACCGTCCGGCTGCATGTGCCGATGGCGGAGTTGCGCGCGCGTCTGATCCAACGCTGGCTCAGCCACAACCTGTCGCGCGCCGCCGCCACCCGCCGCGCGGAAAGCAACGACATCCCGAACGCGCAGCGGGTGCTCGACTATGCCCTGCCCTGCGACATCACCTTCGGCGGAGACGCGGACGCGCCGTAACCCGCCCCCGCGAAAGGTGTTGCAGATTGGCCGTGCCGGCGCCGGATGTCAAAGCAACGCTGGCATGATCCGGGCCGCCCACATAATATGCCGCGAGCCGACTCGCCCATCTGCCGGGCGCATGCCACGAGGATCAAGCCGCTGCCCGCGCCCCTGCCACTCGACAACCTCGACGATCTCGTCGCCTGTCCGCAGTGCGACACGCTTTATGCTGCGCAAAAGCTGCCGGAAAACGCGCGCGCGCATTGCAAACGCTGCGGTATCGTACTGGCGACGGAACGGCCCCGGGCGCTGGCGCAGGTGCTCAGCCTTGCGATCACCGCGTTCGTGCTGATGCTGGCCGCGATCAGCTTTCCGTTTCTCGACCTGTCCGCCGCCGGGCGCGGCAACTCCACATCCGTACTCAGCGCGATCATGGCCTTTTCCGACACGCTCGCCCTGCCGCTGGCGATGGCCGTCGCGGGCTTCATCATCATCATTCCGATGACACGCCTGATGGCGATCATCTATGCCATCGGCCCGCTGGTGCGCGACGCGCCACCCCGCCCCGGCGCGCATGCCGCATTCCGGCTGGCCGAACAGCTGCGCCCCTGGTCCATGGCCGAAATCTTCATCGTCGGGGTGTCCGTAGCCCTCGTCAAAGTCGCGGGCCTTGCCACCATCACCTTCGGCCCCGCCTTCTGGGCCTTCGCGATGCTGGTCATCATCACGGTCTTTCAGGACCAACTCATCTGCAGGTATTCGATTTGGGAAATGCTGGACAAACGCCGGAGGGCCTGATCACGGCCCGCGAGGCGGGTCTGGTGGCCTGTCAGGGCTGCGGTCAGGTGCATCACCGCGAGGATACCCGCTGCAAACGCTGCGGCGGGCGGCTGGTCAGCCGTGCGCCCGACAGCAACCAGAAAGTCTGGGCCTATCTGTTCGCCGGTATCGTCACCTTCATCCCCGCCAACGTCTATCCGATGCTCAAGACCAATACGCTGGTCGAACATTCGGAAAGCACGATCATCGGCGGCGTCGTCGACCTGATGCACTATGGTTCCTACGGGATCGCCGCCATCGTGTTCATCGCGTCGATCCTGATCCCGGTGGGCAAATTCATAGCCATCGCCTATCTGGCGATTTCGGTGCAGCGCAAATCGCTGCTGAACATGCACCAGCGACATCATCTTTATGAAGCGGTGGAATTCATCGGCCGCTGGTCGATGATCGACGTGTTCGTCGTCGCCATTCTTTCGGCACTGGTCCAGCTGGATACGGTCGCCAGCATCAACCCCGGCATCGCCGCCGTCAGCTTTGCGCTGTCGGTGGTGTTCACCATGTTGTCGGCCCAAAGTTTTGACGCGCGTCTGATATGGGACGCCGATAGGAAATCGACATGACCGATAGCGAAAACACAGAAGGCGCAGGCGTCGCCACCCCCGACGTGCGGCAGGTCCGTGCGCCGCTCTGGCGGCGGTTGTCGCTGGTGTGGCTGGTGCCGCTGCTGGCGCTGGCGGTCTCGCTCGGCGTGGCCTACCAGAACTATCTGGACCGCGGCACGCTCATCTCGATCGCCTTCGAGAACGCCAGCGGCATTTCGTCGGAAACCAAGATCAAGTTTCGCGATGTCAACGTGGGCGAGGTCGAGAAGGTCGAATTTTCCGAAGGTCTGGACTACATCATCGTCTATGCCCGGATCGAAAAGGACATCGCACCATACCTCGATCAGGACGCACAGTTCTGGGTCGTGCGCCCCGATGTGTCGGTGCGCGGGATCACCGGGCTCGATACCGTCCTGAGCGGCGTCTATATCGAGGGCAACTGGAACACCGAACCTGATCTGGCGCAGATCGAATTCACCGGATTGGAAGAACCGCCCCTGACCCGCGCCAGCCAGCGCGGCACGCAGGTGGTGTTGACCGCAGGCGACGGGGCCGGGCTCGCGCAAGGCGCGCCGATCCTGCACAAGGGCATTCAGGTCGGCTACCTCGAAGCGCCGCAACTGGCCCCCAACGGCACCGAAGTACGCGCCACGGCCTTTATCGAAGCCCCATATGATCGCCGCATCACCAGCGCAACACGGTTCTGGGACACCTCCGGCTTTTCGGTGTCCGTGGGCGCGGCCGGTCTGGCGCTCGACGTCAGTTCCATCGCGTCGCTGATCGAGGGCGGTATCGCCTTCGACACCTTCGCCTCTGGCGGTCAGGTCATCCGCGACGGCCAGAACTATGTCATTTTCGACAACGAGGAAGCGGCGCGCGAAAGCCTGTTCGTCGACCCAGACCGCGAAACCCTTGATGTCGCGGTGTATTTCGACGAGGCGGTCAGCGGTCTGACCACCGGTGCGGAGGTCCGCTATCGTGGTCTGCGTGTCGGTCAGGTCTCCGGCCTCAACGCCGTCGTCGTCACCGGCGAGAACGGCCGCGAGGTGCAGTTGCGCGCCAGTCTGGCGATCGAGCCGAACAGGCTCGGCATCGGCGGCGATGCCACGCCCGAGGATGCGCTCGACCTGCTCGACGATTTTGTGGCGCAGGGTCTGCGTGCCCGGCTGGTGTCAAGCGGCCTGCTGTCGCAAAGCCTGACCGTGCAGCTGATCCGTGTGGCCGACGCGCCGGAAGCCCGGATCACCCGCCCCGAGGGCGATCTGCCGACACTGCCGACGACGGAGTCCGAAATATCCGATGCCGCCGCCACCGCCGAAGGGCTGCTGCAGCGCGTCAACGATCTGCCTGTCGAAGAACTGATGAACGGCGCCATCGACCTGATGGAAAGCATCGAGGTGATCGCCACAAGCGAGGCGCTGCAAACCGCGCCGGATGAACTGGCCGGGATCCTGCGCGAGGTGCGTGGGCTGATCGCTTCGGACGCCATTCAGGCGGTGCCGGAGGACATGCGCGCGATCCTGACGCAGCTTGACGACGCCATCGCCAATTTCAACGCCATCGCCACCCGCGCGACCGAGGCCGATCTTGTCGGCGGGCTCAGCACTGCCATCGCCACGGCCAATACCGCTGTCGGCAATATCGACGCGGCCACCAGTAACCTGCCCGCGATCATGGCGCAGGTCGAGGCGCTGACGGTCAAGGCCAACGGGCTGGAGATCGAGGAACTGCTGACAGAGGTCAACGACCTGCTGTCCAGCGTCGACGACCTTGTCGGCAGCGACGCGCTGCAGGCCGCCCCGGGTGAACTGCTGGGCATCATGGAGGACGTGCGCGCGCTGATCGCGAGTGACGAAATCCAGGGCGTTCCGGGCGACGTGCAGGGCATTCTGGCAGAGCTTGACGCGGCCATCGCCAACGTCAACGCGATCACCGCAGAGGCCGCAGAGGCCGATCTGGTGGCGCAGCTGACCGCGGCGCTGGACAGCGCGGGCACTGCCATCGGCAATATCGACGACGCTACCGGCAACCTGCCCGCGATCATGGCGCAGGTCGAGGCGCTGGCGACCAAGGCCAACGCGCTGGAGATCGAATCGCTTCTGGATCAGACAGAGACCCTGCTGGGCAGCATCGACGATCTCGTCGCCGCCGAGCAGACCACCGCCATCCCCGCCAACGTCAACCTGGCGCTGTCAGAGGTCCGCGGCCTGCTCACGGATATACGCAACGGCGGCGCGCTCGACAACCTGAACACCGCGCTGGCATCGGCGAGCGATGCGGCGGGCAGCATCGACCGTGCGGTCGCCGACCTGCCCGCCCTGTCGCAGCAGGCCACGGCACTTCTGGCCGATGTCGATGCCGCACTCGAAAACCTGCCCGCCATCACCCGCCAGATCGAGGCGCTGACGGTGAAGGCCAACGGCATCGAGGTCGAGGCGCTGATCGCGCAGACGACCGAAACGCTCGACGCGATCGAGGCGCTGGTGGCCGATACCGACGCCGCCGAACTGCCCGCCTCTCTGGCCGCCACGCTGGACGAGATGCAGCTGGTGCTCAACGAGGTCCGCGAGGGCGGCGCGCTGGCCAACGTGAACGCGGCGCTGAACTCCGCCAATCAGGCGGCGCGCGCCATCGAACAGGCCGCGGCGTCGTTGCCGGCGCTGACCCAGCGGGCCAACGCGCTGGCGCTGCAGACCGGTGCGGTACTTGAAAACTTCGGTGAACGCGGCCGCTTCAACGCCGAAACACTCGCCACCCTGCGCGATATCCAGGCGGCCGCCGATGCGGTGTCGTCACTGGCCCGCGCGATCCAACGCAATCCCAATTCACTTCTGACAGGGCGCTGAACCATGCTGAACAAATCCTTGACCGCCGTGGCCCTGGTGCTGCTGACCGCCTGCTCCGGCCCGACCGTTCGGCAGGATATCCCGCCGCTTGCGTCCGACCTGCAGCTGCGCGCGCTTGTCGGCAGCGCCATGATCCGCACCGTGTCGCTGCCCTCCTACGCGGCCTCCGACGAGTTCTCGGTCGAAACCGCCGAGGGGCTGATCACCTCCGACAGCGCGATCCTCTGGGCCGACGAGCCGGAGCGTGCCGTCACGCTGGCTGTCACGCGCCATCTCAACCAGATCCTCAACGCCACCGTGGGACCTGATCCGTGGCCGTTTGCGGGCCTGCCCGATGTGTCCGTCGATGTGCGGGTCGAGGAAATGCTGGCGGGTGCCGACGGCCTGTTCCGGCTGCGCGGGCAGTTCTTCGTCGGCGGCGACGGAATCGACTTTCCCAACCGTGCGCGCAGCGTCGACATCACCCGCCCGATCGTCGGAGAGGGCACATCGGCAATCGCGCTGGCGCAATCCGCGGCCCTGCTGGAACTCTCCGAACAGATCGCCCGATCCATCGCGCGCTAGGGTCACGCGACCGTTCTATGTATGAGGAAACGCCCCGCCCCGTGCGGGGCTTTTTCATAGGCCGTGAGATGATGAACCCGCTCGGGGCCAGGTTGCCGCTGGCGCTTCATATTTGGGGGGACCAAGTGGTGCGGTCGGGGGGACTCGAACCCCCACTCCGGTTAAAGAACAGCGACCTCAACGCTGCGCGTCTACCAATTCCGCCACGACCGCACAGTCAGGGCTTGCTGCGGCGTCTCTACCCAATGGTCCGCACCTGCGCAAGAGGCCAAAACCACCCCTCATGCGGCCAATGCGGCGACAGCACGCCTTTGCCGCACGATCCGCCAGATCAGCAACGCCGCACCTGCCGCCATCACCACATAGCCCAGAATACTGTCGCCGCCGAAAAGCGTGCGATGGATGATGCGACCCGGCAGGAAATTCACCAGCCCCGCCACCAGCAGACCGTTCCAGTAAAGCCCGTGCAATTCCGCCCGATGCGCCGCGATATTGCGGCCGATGGCGTGGCGCAGCCCGTGATAGAGCGACCAATAGGTCAGCAGTGCGAACCCGTGGATCGGGCTGAACGGCCCGATGACCGGAAACGACGAGATGAACCATGACGACGTCGCCAGCACCAGCATCGCCACGATCCAGATATAGCCGACGGTCTTGTGCAGCCTGTCGCGCCGCCGCCGGTAGATCGCGACAGGACCAAGAGCGAGGCCGAAGAGCGCCGCGACGATGTGGATCTGGATGGCGATGTCCGCGTTCAGGATCGGGTCGAATGTCATTGCTGTCTCCCATTGCTTGAGGCCGGGGTGGCTCTTGGCTTATGGATGCGGGGCTGGCCCGCTTTGGCCAAGGCCACATACGCGAAATCAGGGGGATAGCCCGTGAACGACAGCCCGCCGCAACTGGCGCTGCGCGAAATGCGACGGCACTTCGCCAATCCGGCGACCCTTGTGGTGCTGGCGGGAATCGGCACCGTGCTGGCCATCGCCGCCCCTTTCGACACCGACGAAGCGCTGCGCTTCATCCCGCGGCTGGCCTATTGGATCGTCATCACCGCCCTGACCTATGCCGCCGGTTTCCTGATGTCGGAACTGACGGATCACGCCCTGCGCCACCGCACCCCCCTTCTGCGCACCTGCGCCAAGGCGCTGGCGACCGGCGTGGCCGTGGTCGCTGTGGTACTGCTGACCAACTTTGCGCTCTTCGGCTTTTTTCCCGGCGGCGCGGATGCGCTGATCGTGGCCGCCACGATCTTTGCCATTTCCACGATCATCACGCTGGTGCTCGAAGTGCTGAGTCAAACGCGGCGCGCGGATGCGTCGGACGTGCCGCCGCCGATCCTCGACCGGCTGCCGCTGGACAAGCGCGGTGCGCTCGTCTCGCTCACGGTCGAAGATCACTATGTCCATATCCGCACGATCAAGGGCACCGAGATGGTCTTGTTGCGGCTGGCCGATGCCATACGCGAGGTGGGCGCAACCCCCGGTCTGCAAACCCATCGGTCGCATTGGGTGGCACTGGATCAGATCACCGCGGCGCGACGCGAGGGTGACCGCGCGATCCTGTCCATGGCCCACGGGCCTGACATTCCCGTCAGCCGCGCCAATGTGCCCGCGATCAAAGCGGCAGGCCTGCTGCCGTGAGTGTGGAATGGCGCGTGACCTCTGGACTGACCGACTACGCCGATGCGCTCATGCAGATGGAGGCGCGCGCCGACGCCATCGCCGCTGGTGACGCACGGGAAATGGTTTGGCTGCTGGAACATCCGCCGCTCTATACCGCAGGCACCTCAGCCAGGCCCGCCGACCTGACCGACCCCGACCGCTTCCCGGTCTATGAGGCGCGGCGCGGCGGGCAATACACCTACCACGGGCCGGGGCAACGCGTGGTCTACGTCATGCTGAATGTCGGCAAGCGCGGGCGCGACGTGCGGCAATTCGTGGTGCAACTGGAAAACTGGGTGACCGCCACGCTCGTCGCCTTCAACGTCGACGGGGCGATCCGCGCGGGTCGCGTCGGTGTCTGGGTCCCCCGCCCCGACAAGCCGCTCATGCCCGATGGATCGGTGGCCGAGGACAAGATCGCCGCCATCGGCATCCGCCTGCGCAAATGGGTGTCGTTTCACGGGCTGTCGATCAACGTAGAGCCGGACCTGTCGCACTTCGACGGGATCGTGCCCTGCGGGATCGCCGACCATGGTGTCACGTCGCTGGTCGATCTGGGATTGCCGGTCACGATGGACGATCTGGATGTGGCGCTGCGGGCGACGTTCGGGGATGTGTTTTCAACCTAAGGCGTGAAGCGCCTTCCCGGGGGAAGTCAGGCGCTGCCCGGCGGATCGGTCTCGGAGGTATTCGATCAAAATTCAGGTAAGCATTTTTGACATATCCACCGGTGCACGGGCTGTGTACGGCCGGTGCACCCGTTGTGCATTGGCATTTTGACTGTGGAAGCGCTGTTAACCCTGTCGCCGCAACAAGGCCCCCAGCCGCCCGATGCCCTCGGCAATCGTCGCCGGATCGGCGCGCGAAAAACTCAGTCGGATGCTGTTGCGCCCCGACCCGTCGGCAAAGAATGCATGCCCCGGCACAAAGGCCACACGCTCGCTTTCCAGCGACCGCGCCAGCAGGTCGGCACCGTCCATCTGCTTGGGCAGCGTCAGCCAGACGAACATGCCGCCCTCGGGGCGCGTCCACTCCACGCCCGCGGGCATTTCACGCGCCAGCGCCGCCAGCATGGCGTCGCGGCGGGTACGATAAACCCCTTTGATCTTGGCCACTTGGGCAGCGAACCCGTCGCGCACGATCTTCTCCACCGCAATCTGGTTCAGCGACGGCGTGTGCAGGTCGGACGCCTGTTTCAGCAGCACCAGTTGCGCGATCACCGGTCTTGCGGCGACGACGTAGCCCACCCGCAGCCCGGGAGCGAGGGTCTTGGAAAAGCTGCCGCAATAGATCGTGCGGCAGGCGTCGATATCGCCTTTCCGCTCCATTTCCAGCGCCAGGATCGGCGGCACCGAATCGCCGTCGAACCGCAGTGCCTGATAGGCCGCATCCTCGATCACCGCGATGTCCATGTCCTCGGCGAGCGCCAGTATACGCTGCCGTGCCGTCCGGCTCAGAGTCTCTCCGGTCGGGTTCGCGAAATCGACCGACGCATAGGCCGCCTTGACCTTTCCACCTGCGTTATCAGCGGCTTGGGCATAGTCGGCTGCGGTCCGGTTTCCGAACGGGACAAGTTTGTCGTAGGCTGGCTCGTAGGCGTTGAAGGCCCCCAGCGCGCCGAGATACGTGGGCCAGCCCAGCAGCATCGTGTCCCCCGGCGACAGCAGCAGCTTGCCCAGATAATCCAGCGCCTGCTGGGAGCCTGAGGTGATCAGCACGTTGTCCGCATGGCAGGGCACGCCAAGCCCGGCCATGTGATCGGCAAGCCAGTTGCGTAACAGCAGGTACCCCTCGCTGACCGAATATTGCAGTGCCGCATCGCTTTGACCGGTCGCGAAAATATCGGAGAACGCCGCCTGAAACGCCTCTTTCGGGAACAGGTCCGGGTCGGGGATTCCGCCGGCGAAAGAGATGATGTCGGGCTGATCCAGTAGTTTGAGCAATTCGCGGATCTCGGACGCTTTCATCCGGCTGTTGCGTGTCGCAAAGACCTGTTGCCAGTCCATCCCGGCCCTCCCCTGATCGGCTTGCCGACAGCTTTGACCGGTTCGGATTTTAAGTCAACCATTATGACCTATGTCGATGCGGACAATATTTCGCACGGTCAATCGCCCCGGCCCGCCTGCGCCAATATAGCCCACCTTTGCGGCCCCTTCCTTTGTTGCGCGTCGCCCGACAACCCACTAGAACCGTTACAAACACCGCCCGCAGTGCGACTCGCGCGGGGTGACAGGCATTCAGAATGAGGGAGAGCCACATGGCAGACGCCGCCATCCACGGCCAAGACCATCACGACGAGCGGGGCTTTTTTACCCGCTGGTTCATGTCCACCAACCACAAGGATATCGGCATCCTCTACCTGTTTGTCGCCGGTGTGCTGGGCTTTATCTCGGTCGCGTTCACCGTTTACATGCGGATGGAGCTGATGCACCCCGGGGTGCAGTATATGTGCGCGGAAGGCTGGAAATTCTTCTCCGGCATGGGCGCTGAAAACTGCTCTCCCAACGGACATCTGTGGAACGTCATGATCACCTATCACGGTGTGCTGATGATGTTCTTCGTGGTGATCCCCGCGCTGTTCGGCGGTTTCGGCAACTATTTCATGCCCTTGCAGATCGGTGCGCCGGATATGGCGTTCCCGCGGATGAACAACCTGTCGTTCTGGATGTTCGTGGCCGGCGCGTCGCTTGGCGTGGCCTCGATGCTGGCCCCCGGCGGCAACGGCCAGCTCGGCTCTGGTGTGGGCTGGGTGCTCTATCCGCCGCTGTCGACGTCCGAGGGCGGCATGTCGATGGACCTCGCGATCTTTGCGGTGCACCTGTCGGGCGCGTCCTCGATCCTGGGTGCGATCAACATGATCACCACCTTCCTGAACATGCGCGCACCGGGCATGACGTTGCACAAGGTGCCGCTCTTTGCCTGGTCGATCTTCGTGACCGCCTGGCTGATCCTGCTGGCCCTGCCCGTTCTGGCCGGCGCCATCACGATGTTGCTCACCGACCGGAACTTCGACACGACGTTCTTCCAGCCCGAAGGCGGCGGCGACCCGATCCTCTATCAGCACATCCTGTGGTTCTTTGGCCACCCGGAGGTGTATATCATCATCGTGCCGGGCTTCGGCATCGTGTCCCACGTGATCGCGACCTTCTCCAAGAAGCCGATCTTCGGCTATCTGCCGATGGTCTATGCGATGGTCGCCATCGGCGCGCTGGGCTTCGTCGTCTGGGCGCACCATATGTACACGGTGGGCATGTCGCTGACGCAGCAGTCCTATTTCATGCTGGCCACCATGGTGATCGCCGTGCCGACCGGCGTGAAGATCTTCAGCTGGATCGCCACGATGTGGGGCGGCTCGGTCGAGTTCAAGACACCGATGCTCTGGGCGATGGGCTTCCTGTTCCTGTTCACCGTGGGCGGCGTGACCGGCATCGTGCTGAGCCAGGCCGGCGTGGACCGCGCCTACCACGACACATACTACGTTGTGGCGCACTTCCACTATGTGATGAGCCTGGGTGCCGTGTTCTGCATCTTTGCGGGTATCTATTTCTACCTGCCCAAGATGTCGGGCAAGATGTATCCCGAATGGGCCGGCAAGCTGCACTTCTGGACGATGTTCATCGGGGCCAACGTGACGTTCTTCCCGCAGCACTTCCTGGGTCGTCAGGGTATGCCGCGCCGTTACATCGACTACCCCGAGGCCTTCGCCTACTGGAACTACATTTCCAGCCTCGGTGCGTTCCTGTCGTTCGCGTCCTTCGTGTTCTTCATTGGCGTGTTGTTCTACACCCTGTTCGCCGGTCGTCGCGTGACCGAGGCGAACCCCTGGAACGAATATGCCGACACGCTGGAGTGGACCCTGCCGTCGCCGCCGCCTGAACACACGTTCGAGCAGCTGCCGAAGCAGTCCGACTGGGACAAGAGCCCGGCGCACTGATCGCGGCACATGAAACATCCGAAGGCCCCGCCGATCCGGCGGGGCCTTTTTCGTTTCGCCCCCCTGCCCCTTGTATGCTTGCATCGCACGGACATTCCCTGCACCCTGCCCACCTGTAAGAGGTCGGCGATGTCAGACGTACAGTCCCAATACGAAACCTTCCCCTACCCGGCGCGCGACCCGCGTGACGAGACCAGCCGCCTGATCACCGGCTCACCCTCTTTCCCGACGGAAATGGACCATCACCTCTGGGCCGGTCAGCGCGACTGGTCGGTTCCGCTCCGGGCGCTATTCGCAGGTGGCGGCACCGGCGATGGCATGATCCAGCTGGCCCAACGCCTGACCGACAGCGGCCGACCCTACGCGATCACCTATCTCGACCTGTCCGCGGCGTCGCGCCGGATCGCACAGGAGCGCGCCGCCCAGCGGGGCCTGAACGGCATCGCTTTCCACACCGGCTCGCTGCTGGATGCGGCGGACTACGGCGTATTCGACTACGTTGATTGTTGTGGTGTGCTGCACCATCTGCCCGACCCCGAAACGGGGCTGTGCGCCCTGCGGGCGGCGCTGGCCCCCGGCGGCGGGTTGGGGTTCATGGTTTACGCGCCCTACGGGCGGTCCGGCGTCTATCCGTTGCAGGCCGCCTTCAACCGGGTGTTCGGTCATCTTCCGCCGAAAGGGCGGTTGAAGCACGCGAAAGCAGCGCTTGCACAGGTTCCGGCCAGCCATCCGATGCGCTGCAATCCGCATCTTGTGGATCACAGGCAATCCGATGCGGGGTTCTTCGATCTGCTCCTGCACAGTCAGGACCGCCCCTACCGGATCGATCAGTGGCACGATGCGCTGACCCACACCGGCTGGGCGCTGGCAGGCATGGCGATGCCGGGACTCTATGATCCGGCCCCATTCGTACAGATCCCGACCGAGATGAGCCTGATCGACCGGATGCGCACGGCAGAGGAGTTACGCGGCACGATCAAGACCCATGTCGGCTATGCCCGCGCGATCGACGATCCGGCGCCGCCGGTCCCGCCACTGGCGGAACAGGTGCCGCATCTGATCAATGCCGATCGCGGTCAGATTGCCGCTGCCGTCCGCGCCCAATCGCTGCCGCCGCTGCGGATCGGCAATGAGACGGTCCATCTGCAACTGCCGGTGGCATGCGGTGACATGATCGCCGCGATCGACAACCGCCGCACGGTCTCCGAAATCACGGTGCGGGCGGGAATGTCACCGGACAAGGCGCAGCGGCTCTGGAAAAAGATCGCCGATACGCTGACGCCCTGGGGCATGCTGCACTACTCCCGCCTGCTGTGCGGATGATCGGAGGCCCTGATGATATCTGATAAGCCAAATCGCCAGTCCCTGCCGGGACAACCCGCCGCCCATGCGCCTTTGCTTGCCGTTCTCGCCGCGGTCCTGTTGTCGGGCTGTGACAACGTCGCGGGTTTCTCTGTCTCAGAGGTGCGCGCCGCGCGCGCGGCCAATGCCGCCCGCGACGATGCCGTCTGGGCCACGCGGCAAACCGTCACCGTCGGGGAAAAGGTCTTTGCGGTGGCCATGTTCCCGGACCGGCGCCATGCATTCGCCGCACCGGTCGCGCAGGGCGATTTCACCTATGCCGAACTGATCGACGTGACTCGCGCCGCAACCGGCTGTGCCGTACCGTTCGATCCCCGCATCTTTCTGCGGGGGAACACGGTCGATACGGTGCTGCCAATTTCCTATCTGCAAAACGTCTCGGGTCGGTTGAAACTGCCGCTGTCCTGCTAGGCAGCGACACCGCGGCGCATTGGCCCCCCGCCGCCGCAGTGCTATTGCCCGACCATGCCCTATGAATGGTCACCCGCCCCGCCCCATGACGGCTCCGACTGGACGCTGAGCCTCTGGCCCTACCGGTCGCTACTGCGCCGCGATTTCGTGATCTTCATCGGGGCCACGATCGCGTTGATCGCGCTGCCGTTGCTGGCGGTGATCGGATCGCCGGTGCTCTGGGGGCTGTTGCCGTTCTTCGCGCTGGCGCTGTGGGGGATCTGGTTTGCGCTGAACGTCAGCTACAGACGCGGCGAGGTGCTGGAGGAACTGGACGTCACAGCCGAGACCGCCTCACTCACCCGTCACAATCCCAAGGGCGACACTCAGACTTGGGAGGCGAACCGCTACTGGGTCACCGTGCACCTGCATCCCAAGGGCGGGCCGGTGGAAAACTACATCACCCTGCGCGGCGGTGACCGCGAGGTCGAGATCGGGCGCTTTCTGGATGCGACAGAGCGGCTGGCGCTTTACGACGAATTGAAACGCGCGTTCAGAACCTAGTCGTCGTCGACAGTTTCTGGCAGCCCGTCGTGCGAGGTGCCGGCGTAATCCTCAAGCTCCGCCTCGGTCATGCTGTCGTACATTTCCTTCGACGCGCCCTGCAGGTCGCTCACCTTGGTGTCGCCGCGCTTTGCGGACAGGGCAGCGCCTGCGGCTTTTTGCTGGGCCTTGGATTGTGCGGGCATGGGAAACCTCCGTCGTTGATCGTCGCCCAGCCAACGCAGCGGAATGACCACCGGTTCCCGGCAGCGCCGCACGCCGCGCATTGCCTTGCCAAAAAATACGCCCGCGCGGCGCGGCGCGGGACGGAGGGCGGGGCGTCGGCGCAGCCGCGCGTCGTACGGCCGTCTCTACCCCAGCCGGTCCTTGACCATGGGGCCGACCTTGCCGAAGTCCATCTGGCCGGTGTATTGCGCCTTGAGCGCGCCCATCACCTTGCCCATATCCCGGATACTCGTCGCGCCGACGTTGCTGATGGCCGTGTCCACGGCCTTGCCAGCCTCATCCTCGGTCAGCTGCTTGGGCAGGAATTCCTCGATGATCTTGATCTCGGCGCGTTCCTTTTCGGCCAGTTCCAGCCGTCCGCCCTCTTCATAGGCGCGCGCGCTTTCCTGCCGCTGCTTGACCATCCGTCCCAGGATCGCCAGCACGTCGTCATTGCCGCAGCCCACGGACTCGTCTTCCGTGCCGCGCAGCGCGATGTCGCGGTCCTTGATGGCGGCGTTGATCAGGCGCAGCGTCGACAGACGCTCTGCATCCTTGGCTTTCATCGCTTGCTTGAGGGCCGTGTTGACCCGTTCTCGCATGTCCATGATTTTCCCGTTCATGACCTCTCGACAGAGCGGCACCTTACTGCGGCCCCCGATGACTGACAACAGGCCATGACCCAACGTGACACGCCTTGTTTGCAAGGGGTGCGACGGCAGCGGTTCCGGTCTTGACCCGCCACCACAGCCCCCCTAAGAACGGCGCAATTTGCCGCCATACCGCAATCTGCCCCGGGGGACACGCACCATGTCGAACAGCGTCACACCAACCGCCTGCCTAGCCCTTGCGGATGGCACCGTCTTTTACGGGCGCGGTTTCGGCGCGACGGGGCGCACCACGGCAGAGCTGTGTTTCAACACCGCCATGACCGGCTATCAGGAAATCATGACCGATCCATCCTATGCGGGACAGGTCGTGACCTTCACCTTCCCCCATATCGGCAACACCGGCGTCACACCCGAGGATGACGAGACAACCGATCCCGTCGCCGCCGGTATGGTCGTGAAATGGGACCCGACCGCGCCGTCGAACTGGCGCGCCACAGAGGACCTCGACACCTGGCTGAAACGTCGGGGCCGGATCGGCATGGGCGGTGTCGACACCCGCCGCCTGACCCGGGCGATCCGCCAGCAGGGCGCGCCGCATGTGGCGCTCGCCCATGATCCCAACGGCAATTTCGACATCGCCGATCTTGTGGCACAGGCCCGTGCCTTTGCCGGGCTGGAAGGCTGCGATCTGGCGAAAGACGTGACCTGCGCGCAATCCTATCACTGGAACGAAATGCGCTGGGCCTGGCCCGAAGGCTACAAGCCGCAGACCGAAGCCCGCCACAAGGTCGTGGCCATCGACTATGGCGCGAAGCGTAACATCCTGCGGTGTCTGGCCTCTGCCGGTTGCGACGTCACGGTCCTGCCCGCCACGGCAACGGCAGAGGACGTGCTGTCGCTGAACCCCGACGGCGTGTTCCTGTCCAACGGCCCCGGCGATCCGGCGGCGACGGGTGCCTATGCCGTGCCCACGATCAAGGGCGTGCTCGATACCGGTCTGCCGGTCTTCGGGATCTGCCTGGGGCACCAGATGCTGGCGCTGGCGTTGGGGGCCAAGACGATCAAGATGAACCACGGCCACCACGGTGCGAACCACCCGGTCAAGGACCGCGAGACCGGGCGGGTCGAGATCACGTCGATGAACCACGGCTTTACCGTCGACGCGCAATCGCTGCCGGATCACGTCGCGGAAACCCATGTGTCGCTGTTTGACGGATCGAACTGCGGTATCCGCGTGAAAGACCGCCCGGTCTTTTCCGTGCAATACCACCCCGAGGCATCCCCCGGCCCGCAGGACAGCTATTACCTGTTCGAACGCTTCGCCGCGGCGATGGACGCGCGCGCGGGTTAAGACTTTCTTTACCGACGGCGCGCAGTGTGTTCCTGGTTAACAGGAGCCGAAGATGCCGCCACCGCCGCCGACCGCCATCGCCGCCGCACCTGCGGCCTGGGCGGCGTCACTCGTGCAGACCCGAACGCTGGCGCCGGCCGCCCTGCATCAGGCACAACAGGCGTCCGACACGGCAGGCGACGATCTGGCGGATGCGCTGACCGTCTATTGCGGGGTCTCGCGCTACAGCGTGACGCAGGCCATGGCGGCGCATGAACAGGCGCAGGTCGTCGACCCCCGCCGTCATCACCCGGACCCGGTACTCGTCACCCAATGGGGCGCTGCAGCCTGCCTGCGTGACGGGGTTCTGCCATGGCAGCGCACCGGGCCATGTACCGTGATCCTCGCGACCCGCCCGGAACGGTTTTTCCGGTGCCGGGACGCGCTGGAGGTCCGTTTCGGCCGGGTCCGCATGGCCATCACGACAGAGGACGCGCTGGCCGCTGCCATCGCGGCACAGCACGCCGGCGCGTTGACGGCGCAAGCGGAAACCCGTGTCCCCGCCGATCAAAGCTGCCGTGATCTGTGTACCCGTCGCGTGATGTTCGCCGGAATTCTGCTGCTTGCCGGGCTGGCTGCCGGTCTGATCCTCGCCCCTCGGTCGACGCTGATGGCCCTGACCTGCCTCGCCGTGGGGACGCTGTTCCTGCAAAGCCTGCTGAAAGCGGCGGCGATCGTCGCAACCACACGCCCCGACCCGCCCGATATCAACCCGGCGATACCGGTGCGATACCCGACGATCACCATGCTGGTCCCGCTGTTTCAGGAAAGCCGGATCGCAGGGCACCTGATCCGGCGGCTCGAAAAACTGGACTACCCGCGCGCACAGCTCGACATCTGCCTTGTGCTGGAAGCCGACGATCTGACCACGCGGACCACCATCGCGCATACCCGCCTGCCGCACTGGATCAGGCCCATCGTGGTGCCGCGCGGCACGCTCAAGACGAAACCGCGCGCCATGAACTATGCGCTGGATTTCGCGCGCGGCGATATCATCGGCATCTACGATGCAGAGGACGCGCCCGACCCGCAGCAACTGCGCGACGTGGTGCACCGGTTCGCCAATCGCGGACCCCGGGTCGCCTGCCTGCAGGGCGTTCTCGATTATTACAACCCGGCGGGCAACTGGCTGACCCGCTGTTTCACGCTTGAATATGCAAGCTGGTTTCGCGTCATGCTGCCGGGGATTGCGCGCATGGGGCTGGTCGTGCCGCTGGGCGGCACCACGGTCTTTTTCCGACGCGACGTGCTGGAAAAGCTGGGTGGCTGGGATGCCCACAACGTGACCGAGGACGCCGATCTGGGCGTGCGTCTGGCCCGCGCGGGCTATCATACAGAGCTGATCGCGACCACCACGCGGGAAGAGGCGAACGGCAGGCTCTGGCCCTGGGTGAAACAGCGCAGCCGTTGGATCAAGGGCTACGCCGTCACCTACGGCGTTCACATGCGCAATCCGCGCAGGCTTTGCGCCGATCTGGGGTTAAAACGGTTTGCCGGCTTCCAGTTGCAGTTTCTGGGCACACTGGTCAGCTTCCTGCTGGCGCCGGTCCTGCTGTCGTTCTGGATGGTGCCGCTGGGGCTGCCGCATCCCCTGCGACCGTTGTTGACGAGCCCTGCCGTCTGGACATTGGCGGCGGTCTTTCTTTTGTCCGAAGCGATCAATCTGGCAGCGGCGATACTGGCGGTCCGGCGGGCTGGCAAACCCTGGCTGATCCCATGGGCCCCGACCCTGCACTTCTACTTCCCGCTCGCAGCCCTCGCCGCCTACAAAGGCGTGGTCGAACTCGCGTGGAAGCCGTTCTTCTGGGACAAGACGGCGCATGGCGTGATGATGCCAACCACGACCACCCGGGCCGCTACGCCTGCGCCTCCACCGCCGCCGCATCGAGCTTCAGACGGGTGACATAGGCTTTGGAGATATGGTCACGCAGCGCGGTTTCCGCTGCCGCGCCATCCTGATCGGCAATCGCCTGGACGATCAGCGCGTGTTCGGCCAGCGTATCGGCACTGCGTCCTGCGGCTGCGATTGACGTCGTCGCCATCAGGGCCATCGACCGGTGCACGAGGTCAAGTTGCTGCACCAGAAACCGGTTGTGGCTGGCCAGATGGATCTGCTTGTGAAACCGCTTGTTCGCACGGCTGAGCGCGATCGGATCGCCGATCAGGGCCGTGTCGGCATCGAGCATGTCGCGCAATACGCGCACCTCTTCCGGCGTGGCATGGCGCGCGGCAAGGCGTGCCGCCAGTCCCTCCAGTTCCCCGCGCACCACATAGAGTTCGGCCATCTGCGTATGGTCGAGCGAAGCCACGATCAGGGACCTGCCGTCGCGAGTCAGCAGGCTTTGGGTTTCGAGCCGCTGCAAGGCCTCGCGGATCGGCGTGCGTGAGACGCCGAATCGTTCCGCCAGTTCGGATTCCACCAAACGGCTGCCCGGCGTGTAGATATGGCTGTCGATGGCCTCCAGGATCAGCGCATAGGCATCTTTCTGGGCGGGCTTGGTGTCATACATCACGGCGATCCCCTGTTCCGGCGCGATCCTAGCGCGGGGTGCCGACACAGGCAAACGACGGGCCGCAGTGTCGCAGGCGGGCCGGACACCCTTCCCCATGCCCGCAACCCGGCCTATGTCTGGCGTATGGAGCGTGAAACGACAGATATCCTGATTTCGGGCGGCGGTGTCGCCGGGCTGACGGCGGCGGCGGCCTTCGGCACCGCAGGCTTTGACGTCATGATCGTCGATCCGGCCCCGCCTGTGACCGATGCCGCCGACAGCGGCGCTGACCTGCGCACCACCGCGTTCCTGCAACCGGCCCGCGAATTTCTGGATCGGGCGGGAATCTGGGTGCGGCTGGCCGATACGGCGACGCCATTGCAGGTGATGCGCATCGCCGATGCAAGCGGACCGGACGGCGATATCCGCATCACCGCCGATTTCGACGCCGCCGATATTTCGGACCTGCCGTTCGGCTGGAACCTGCCGAACTGGCTCTTGCGCCGCGAGATGGTGGCGCGGCTGGCCGTGATGCCCAACGTCGACTTCCGCCCCGGGACCGGTTTCGGCAGAATGGTGACCCGCGCGCGCGAGGCACTCGTGACGCTCACGGACGGAACGGCGGTGCGGTGCAAGTTGGTCATCGGGGCGGACGGGCGCGCCTCGCCTGTGCGCGAAGCCGCGGGAATCGGCGTAAAGACGACGCGCTATGGACAGAAGGCGCTTACCTTTGCCGTGACCCACACCGACCCGCACGCCAACGTCTCGACCGAAATTCACCGTGCGGGCGGGCCGTTTACGCTGGTGCCCCTGCCCGACCATGACGGCAAGCCCTGCTCTGCCGTGGTCTGGATGGATCAAGGCACAGAGGTTGTGCGCCAGCACGATCTGCCGGAGGATGCGTTCGCGGCGGCCGCGACAGACCGGTCCGCCGGGCTCTACGGGCCGTTGACGCTTGCCAGCCGCCGCAGTGTCTGGCCGATCATCACGCAGATCGCCGACCGCATCAACGCAGAACGCACCGCGCTGGTGGCGGAGGCGGCGCACGTGTTGCCACCCATCGGCGCACAGGGGTTGAATATGTCGCTCACCGATCTGGATTGCCTGCTGGACCTCGCCACGAAGCATGACCTTGGCAGCACAGATATGCTGGACCGCTACGCCCGCGCGCGGCACATGGACATCAAGCTGCGTGTGGCGGGGATCGACGCACTCAATCGCGCGTCCATCGCCGGACTGCCGCTGATGCAGGACCTGCGCGCCGCCGGGATTCGTCTGATACGCGACGCGACGCCGCTGCGGCGATCCCTGATGCGTATGGGCCTCGGCGCGACCGTCGCCGACTGATCAAAGAACCCGGTCGATCACCGGCAGCAGCCGGTCCAGCGTGCCCTGCACGTCATAGAGCTTGTCCAGCCCGAACAGCCCCAGCCGGAAGGTGCGGAAATCCTCCGGCTCGTCGCATTTCAGTGGCACACCGGCGGCGATCTGCATGCCCTCGGCGGCGAACTTGCTGCCGTTCTGGATCGCGGGATCGTCGGTATAGCTGACGACCACACCCGGCGCGCCGAATCCGTCGGCGGCGACCGATTGCACGCCCGTCCCCGTAAGATGCGCGCGCACGGCATCTCCCAAGGCCCATTGCGCTTCTTTCAGCCGCCCGAACCCATACTCCCGGGTCTCCCGCATCGTGTCGCGGAACATCAGGAGCCCGTCGGTGGGCATGGTGGCATGATAGGCATGGCCGCCGCCTTCGTAGGCTTTCATGATGTCGTGCCATTTCTTCAGGTCGATGGCGAAGCTGTCGGATGTGGTCTCGGCCATGCGCGCCACTGCCGCCTCCGACATCATCACAAGCCCCGCACAGGGCGTCGCCGACCAGCCTTTCTGCGGCGCGGAGATCAACACATCGACACCGGAGGCCGCCATATCGACCCAGACACAGCCCGACGCGATGCAGTCGAGCACCAGCAACGCGCCGACCTCATGCGCCGCATCGGCCATCTGGCGGATATAGTCATCGGGTAAGATGATCCCGGCGGATGTTTCCACATGCGGGGCGAAAACCACATCCGGCCGGGCCTCGCGGATCGCGGCCACAACGTCCTCGATCGGCGCGGGCGCAAAGGGCGCGCGGCTGTCGTTGCCCGCCTGTCGCGCCTTCATCACCGTGGTCTGGGCGGTGAAATCGCCCGCGTCGAAAATCTGGCTCCACCGATAGGAGAACCAGCCGTTGCGCACGATCAGCGCATGGGCATCACGCCCGAACTGCCGCGCGACGGCCTCCATCCCATAGGTACCACCACCGGGCACCAATGCCACATGATCGGCGCAATAGACCTCTTTCAGCATCGCGGAGATATCGGTCATGACGCCCTGAAACGCCTTTGACATATGGTTCAACGACCGGTCGGTGAAGACGACCGAAAATTCCATCAGCCCATCGGGGTCGACTTGCGTATGATCCTTGGCCATCTGCGCCTCCTGCTTATGTGGTTCACGCCGGTTCTACAGGCATTGCGGCGACACGCAAACCGAAGCGGCGCGCTCAATCGTCCTTGAGCGGATCATGCCCCCAGTTCATCAGCGAATAGCGCCAGTCGGAATGTTCCACATCGTCGTCCGGCCCGCCCTGCGACCTGTGGCGCTTGATGTAACCCACGACCGTCGCCATGTGATCCCACTGATCGTCTGTCAGGTCGGCCTTGTCCGTCCGTTTGATCTTGACGATCCGGCGGCCCGACTTGTGGCCCTTGGATTCGCCGTCGCCGCTGTCGGCCCCGACGGATTTGCTTTCCTCGGTGTCCAGCCAATCGTCCAGTTCCTGCGGGGCCATATTGACCAGCTCACGCCATTCGTCCCAGATTTCGTCACGTGATTTCTCGCTCATCGCGGTGCTCCTGTGCTGCTTTGCACGTCAACACATGGGTATGGCGGTGCGTTCCGTCAGATCGGGCCGGGCAGGCGTTCCTCGCTCAGCAGCACGTTCGCCTCGACGTTGCCTGCCCCGGGCAGCGTCATGATCCGGCGGCGCAACACCCGCTCGAAATCTGCAAGATCGCGGGCGACGACGCGCAGGCGGTAGTCATAGAGACCCAGCACATGCTCGACCGATTGCACTTCGGGGATGGCGCCCACCGCACGCTCGAAATCCTCAAGACTGACGCGGCCCTTGGTGGCCAGTTTCACACCCAGAAACACCGTCACGCCAAACCCCAGCTTGGCCGCGTCCAGCACCAGCCGCCGCCCGGCCAGCACGCCGGCATCCTGCAAGCGCCTGATCCGTCGCCAGGTCGCCGGTTGCGACAGGCCGAGTTTCTGCCCCAGCCGTCCGGTCGGCTGCGTGGCGTCCGTCACCAGCAGGCGCAGCAACGCGCGATCCAGATCGTCCAGCGTCATAGCGGCAGCGCCTCGCCCTGCTTGACGGTCGCCACGGTCATCAGCGCCTCGATGTCCGCGAGATGCGGCAGCGTCAGGATACGGTCACGATAGAGCCTCTGGTAATGCGGCAGATCGCGCGCAATCAGCGCCAGCCGCACATCGACCTGGCCCAGAAACGTCTGGATCTCCAGCACCTCCGGTACCTGCCGCGCGGCGGCCAGAAAATCGTCGAAGGCCCGTGCCACCGTCTTGTCCAGCGTGATCCGCAGCGCGACATGCACGGCATAACCGAGTGCGACCCAGTCGATCCGCGCCTGCTGTCCCAATATCACACCATCCGCAACCAGCCGGTCCACACGCCTTGTCACCCGCGCCGTGGTCGTGCCGACGCGCACGGCGAGTTCCGGCATCGTCAATGTCGGTTCCGCCTGCATCTGGCGCAGGATCGCACGGCTTTCGTCATCAAGCATAGAAAAAGCGATATTCCCGGAAATGACGCATAGCAAGCATTACATTGCCAAAAATACTCAGAAATCCAAACTTCCCTTCACCCATAGCGCCCGCTATCCAGCACCCGGAATTCAACAAGGAGTGCGAAAATGCGCGTTTACTATGATCGCGATTGCGATGTGAACCTGATCAAGGACAAGAAGGTCGCCATTCTGGGCTATGGGTCCCAGGGCCACGCCCACGCGCTGAACCTGCGCGACAGTGGTGCGAAGAACCTCGTCGTCGCGCTGCGCGACGGTTCCCCCTCTGCCGCCAAAGCTGAGGGTGAGGGCCTCAAGGTCATGGGCATCGCAGAGGCCGCCGCCTGGTGCGATGTCATCATGTTCACAATGCCCGATGAACTGCAGGCGGAAACCTACAAGAAATATGTGCACGACAACCTCAAGGAAGGGGCCGCCATCGCGTTCGCCCACGGCCTGAACGTACATTTCGGCCTGATCGAGCCGAAAGCCGGTGTCGATGTCATCATGATGGCGCCCAAGGGCCCCGGTCACACCGTGCGCGGTGAATACACCAAAGGCGGCGGCGTGCCATGCCTTGTGGCCGTGCATCAGGATGCCTCCGGCAAGGCGCTGGAAATCGGCCTGTCCTACTGCTCCGCCATCGGCGGCGGACGCTCCGGCATCATCGAAACGAACTTCCGTCAGGAATGCGAAACCGACCTCTTCGGTGAACAGGCCGTGCTCTGCGGTGGCATCGTGGAACTGATCCGCATGGGATTCGAGACGCTGGTCGAGGCGGGTTACGAGCCCGAAATGGCCTATTTCGAGTGTCTGCACGAAACAAAGCTGATCGTCGACCTGATCTATGAAGGCGGTATCGCCAACATGAACTACTCGATCTCGAACACCGCCGAATACGGCGAATACGTCTCCGGTCCGCGCATCCTGCCCTATGACGAGACAAAGAAGCGCATGAAGGATGTGCTGACGGACATTCAGAACGGCAAGTTCGTGCGTGACTTCATGGCAGAGAACGCCGTGGGCCAGCCCTCGTTCAAGGCGACGCGCCGGATCAACGACGAGCACCAGATCGAAAAGGTCGGTGAAAAGCTGCGCGCCATGATGCCGTGGATTTCCGAGGGCAAGATGGTGGACAAGGCCAAGAACTGAGGCACGCCATCGCAAGACTTGGAAGGCGCGCCGCGAACAGGCGCGCCTTTTTCGTTGGGTGGATCGTGTTTTCGCGTTAGCCTGCGTGCAGTCAATCAGGAGGACACGCGATGGAGTTCAAGCGCGAGAAACTCACCGGGCAGCCCTATATCTACGTCGATTGCGCCTGTCCCTACGGCCCCGAAATCGCGGATGCGATGGGCGAAGGGTTCGGCAAGGTCTTCGGGTTTGCGCAGGAGCATGGGATCGAACCGAATTCGATGCCGATCACCGTCTATATGGCGATGGACCCCGACATGCTGCGTTTTCGGGCGGGCACCATGGTATCTTCAGAAGACGCGGCAAAGGTGCAGGGAGAGGTCAAATCCGACACGCTGCCCGACGGCGAGGCGATGAAAGGCACCCACATCGGCCCCTACACTGCGTTGAGCAACGCGCATCAGGCGATGTGGGCGCATATGGAGGAAATCGGTGTCGCGGGTACGATGCCGGTCTGGGAAGTCTATCAGAACGATCCGGGCGAGACGCCGGAAGCGGAGCTGCGCACCGACATCTACCGCACAATCGCCTGAGATGTGACCGGGAACGCCTCGGCAAAGCGTCTTTCACCGACCTCCGTGAACAGAACCGCGCGGCTTGTCGTGTCGCGCCGGACCCAGCGGTCCGCCTCCATCTTTGCGAGCACCGCGCGGCCCAGTGACCCTGCAAGATGCGACCGCCGTTCGGACCAGTCCAGACAGTCACGGCAAAGCGGCGCGCGCGCATTGCGCAACGGGGCCAGTTCGATCCCGAACGCGGCCATGAAGGCGGCACCCCGCGCAGTCAGGCCGATGCCCGCGCTGCCGATGTCGAAAAAATCCCGCGCGATCAGACTGTCGAAAATCTGCACGCCCCGCGCGCCTGCGAGATGGTTGTAGCACACCCGCGCGTGGCGCAGCGCCACATCCTTCGGGCCTGTGCGCACACGGCGCAGCGCCGCGCCACCGGCCAGCCCCATCAATGCCTCCAGCACGCCGGCAACCTCGGGGCCGGCCAGTGTGAAATACTTGTGCCGGCCCTGTTTGCGCGCCGCGACCAACCCGCCATCGGCCAGCTTTGACAGATGGCTGCTGGCGGTCGGCAAGCCGACCCCGGCTTCGGCGGCAAGCTCGCTCCCCGTCAGGGCCTTGCCAGCCATCAGCGCGGTCAGGATATTGGCGCGGGCCGGATCGCCGATCAGCGCGGCGATCCGCGAGATGTCTGGGCCTTCTCTCATACTTCGACGCTAATCGAAGCATCTGCGCCGCGCAAGCTGCTAGGTCTTGGACGACACAGCAAAGGAAATCCCATGCTCACCTGTATCATCCGCTACCACATCGACCCCGTGCAGCACGCAAACTTCGCCACCTACGCGCGCAACTGGGGCGAGGCGATCCCGCGCTGCGGCGCCGACCTTGTCGGATACTACGCCCCGCACGAAGGGTCGGCCACGCTGGCATACGGTATCTACAACATCCCCGACCTCGCATCCTATGCCGCCTACCGCGAAAGGCTCGCCGCCGATCCGCTGGGTCGGGAAAACTATGCCTTTGCCCAGCGCGAACGGTTCATCACGCGCGAGGATCGCACGTTCCTCAAATGTGTCTCGGCTCAATTGCCCGTTGGCTGATACCCCTTTGCGCTTGCCGTTCGGGGTGGCTGCCCCCACAAACGGGCCACGCGACATTTCAAGGCCGTCATGACCAATCCGCCCACCCTGTCCAACTGGCTGTCAATCGCCGCGCTCGGCCTGATCTGGGGCGGCACGTTCATGGTCGTGCGCATCGCGCTTGACGGCTACGGCCCGCTGACCGTCGCCGCCGCGCGCACGGCGCTGGGGGCGGTGGCGCTTCTGGCGATCATGCAGGTAATGCGGCGGCCATTGCCGGTCTTCGATCGGCGCATGGTGAAATACCTCACCGTGATCGGCCTGCTGAACACCGCCCTGCCCTTCGCGCTGCTCAGCTGGGGCCAGCAATACGTGCCTTCCGCCTTTGCCGGGATTTCGATGGCCGCACTGCCGCTTTTCGTCCTCCCGCTGGCACATCTGTTCACGGATGAAAAACTCAGCCTGCGCAGTGCCGCAGGCGTGGTGCTGGGCTTCATCGGTGCGCTGATCCTGATTGGCCCGTCCGTTCTGCGCATCGGCACCGGGTGGGAGCCGCTGGGCCAGCTCGCCTGTGTCGCCGCGTCGATCTCCTACGCGGTCTCCAGCATCATGACCCGCCGCTGCCCGCCGATCGACCCGATCACGATGGCGGCACTCCTTTTGGCAGTGGGAGCCGCCGCCCTCGTTCCCGCCATGTTGATCGTCGAGGGCATCCCGCAGGTGGCAGATGCACGCAGCACCTGGGCGATCCTGTTTCTGGGGTTCGTGCCCACCGCGCTGGCCGCGCTGATCCGGGTGGTGACGATCCGCAGCGCAGGCGCGGTTTTCATGACGCTGGTGAACTACCAGGTCCCGGTCTGGTCGATGATCTTCGGCGCGTGGATTTTGAGCGAAGCACTGCCGCTGCGGTTCTTCGCGGCCCTCGCGCTGATCCTGTCCGGCGTGGCGATCAGCCAGTGGCCGGGCCTGCGCAGACTGTTGGCGCGGCGCTAGGCGACCGACTGCACCTCGGCCACGATGGTATCGACCACCTGTTCGAGCAGCATTGCATCCTCGCATTCCGCCATGACGCGGACCAGCGGTTCGGTCCCCGATTTGCGGATCAGCAACCGGCCCTTGCCGGTCAGGCGGATCTCTGCATCCCTGATCGCGGCGACGACGGACTGCGACGACAACGGGTCCTGCCCGACGCTGTAGGTCACGTTCTTGAGCAGCTGCGGTACGGTTTCAAACGTCGCGCTCAGATCGCTGGCTTTCAACCCGGTGTCGACCATGGCGGCCAGGAACTGCACCCCGGCCAGCAGACCGTCGCCGGTGGTGGCGTAATCCGTCATCACGATGTGACCGGACTGTTCGCCGCCAAGGTTGTAGCCGTTCTGCCGCATCTTCTCGACGACATAACGGTCGCCGACCGCCGTGCGCTCCAGCCGCAAACCGCGCCCGTCAAGGTAACGTTCAAGCCCGAGGTTCGACATGACGGTAGCCACAAGGGTATCGCCTTGCAACCGCCCCTCGTCCGCCCAGCGCCCGGCAAGTAGCGCCATAATCTGGTCGCCGTCGGCCACTTGCCCGCGTTCGTCCAGGATCATCACGCGGTCGGCGTCGCCGTCCAGGCAAATCCCGACATCCGCGCCATGGGTGATGATGGTCTCGGCGGCCAGTTGCGTGTTGGTCGACCCGCAGCCTTCGTTGATGTTGAAGCCGTTGGGCGACACGCCGACGGGGATCACCATCGCGCCCATCTCCCAAAGCACCTCGGGCGCGACCTTGTGGCCCGCACCGTTGGCGCAATCCACGACGACCTTGAGACCGTCCAGCCGCATCCCGCTCGGGAAGGTGGACTTGATCCGCTCCGCATAGCGGAAACGCCCGTCGTCGATCCGTTTGGCCCGGCCGATGTTGTTGGCCTGCGCGGGCAAAATCTCGCCCGCGATCATGTCCTCGATCGTGGCCTGCGCCTCGTCCGACAGTTTGAACCCGTCTGGCCCGAAAAACTTGATCCCGTTGTCGTGATGCGGGTTGTGGCTGGCAGAGATCATGATGCCGACATCCGCCCGCATCGACGTGGTCAGCATGCCGACCGCCGGGGTCGGGATCGGCCCCAGCAACAGCACGTTCATGCCGGTCGAGGTCAGGCCTGCGGTCAGCGCGTTCTCGAACATATAGCCCGACAGCCGCGTGTCCTTGCCGATCACGACACGGTGCCCGTTGGACCCGTCGTTGCGGAAATAGCGGCCCGCCGCGGCACCGATCTTCAGCGCCATATCGGACGTCATCGGGTACACATTGGCCCGCCCGCGCACACCGTCAGTTCCGAACAGTTTCTCAGCCATAATCATCGACCCCACTCAATGCCCCGTGCAGGCGCAACGCCTGCCGTGTTTCCAAAGTATCGTGGACCCGCACGATCTGAACGCCGCGCACAAATCCATGTAATGCAACAGCCACCGACCCCGGCAACCGATCAGACGCCACATCGGCCCCGGAAATGGTGCCGATAAAACGCTTTCGTGACGCGCCCAGAAGAAGGGGCACGCCCAGATCATGATACACTGCGAGGTCGCGCAGTAATGTCACATTATGTATCATAGTTTTACCAAATCCGATACCCGGATCGACGATCAGCCGGGATCGCGCGATCCCGGCGGAGAGGGCAGCAGAAATCCGCTCAACAAGATGGGTCGCAACATCGGTCGTCACGTTGTCGTAGTGGGGATTGATCTGCATGTCCTTGGGCGCGCCCTGCGCATGCATCAGACAGATCGGCACCCCGGCGGCGGCGACGGTCGCGGCCATCTCCGGGTCAAAGCGCATGGCTGTCACGTCGTTGACCATATCGGCACCGGCGTCGAGCGCCGCCTGCGCCACGGCGGCCTTGCGCGTATCGATAGAGATCGGTGTCACGATCCCCGCATCGCGGATCGCGCGGATCACCGGTGCGGTGCGGCGGATTTCCTCGGCCACCGGCACGTCATCGGCACCGGGCCGCGTGCTTTCGCCGCCGATATCCAGAATGTCCGCATCGGCAGCCATCGCCCGCGCGCGCGCCACGGCGGCAGCCACGTCCTGCAGCGTGCCCCCGTCGGAAAAGCTGTCGGGCGTCACGTTCAGAATACCCATGATCCGGGGGCGGTCCATCGACAGCCCGCACAGATCGGGGCGCGGTCCACTCAACCGGTCCAATGTCGCCCGATCAAGATCGCGGGCATCGTGCCATGTGACCGTGCCATCATCCGCAAGGCCGCGCACCCGGTCAAAGCCTAGCGCCGCCTGCCCGGCCAGCGGCACCGCGTCCGGCGGCAGGTCGGCCAAGGGTGCAACTTGCGGACAGTGAAAGATCGTCACAGCGACACATCCACAGCATGACAGCGCACGGTCAGGTCGGTCACCGGGGCATCGGCACCGATCACAAGCAGTTCGGTTGCCTGCATTTGCCCTGCGAACCACGCCGCCAGTGCGGTGCCGTCGCGCGGACTGGCCGTCGCGCCATCCACGGCATCAAGCACGATCTTCGACGGGGCCCAGATACAGATCTGCCCGTTTTTCATCGCCCAGTCGAGTTCGGTGCGCGTCTCGACCACCTTGCAGCGGTGATCGCGCGCGGCGAGCATCCAGGCGTTCTGCTCGATGGCGAGCAGGTCGATCCGGCGCTGGGTCATCACGTGGCCGGTCACCGGCACCGGTGTCGCCCCCGCCCCGACTGCCAGGATCAGCGGTGCCGTCTGCGCGGCAAGATGGTCGATCCATCCGGTCAGGCAATCGCTGGCGATGGCGGCGTTGGACAGATAGACGACGCGCGGGTGCGGGGCTTCGATATGGGTCTGAACGGCGCTGGCGTGACCGTCCCGTGCGCGCACGATCTCGACACCCAGCGAAAACGGTCCGCGGTCCAGCTTCTCGATCCGCACGAAGACACGCTGCGCCTGAGGCTCCAGCAAAATCCGGTCCGCCACACGCGCGGCGAGCGTTTCCAGCAGGTTGATCCGCTCGGCGTCCAATTCAGCTGAAATCGCCTCGGTCACACGGTCGTAGGACAAAATCCGGTCCACGTCGTCGTCGATCGGACCGGTCAGCGGCAGCACCTCGACCACCACGTTAAAGCGCACCCGCTGCAGCGTGCCCCGCTCCTGCTGAAACGCACCGATCTCGACCTCGGCGACATAGTCGCGCAAAGAGATACGATCATAGGGCAGATCGGCACTGGCCGCCGCGCGCTCGCTGGGATGCGCGAAGGCAAGGCGAATTTCATCTGTCATGGCACGACCCGTTCCCACCTGGATTGCTGGCGGCATAGAGCCACGCCGCCGCAAGAGCAAGCGTCCTGCACGTCACTCCACCACCCTGCGGCGACACCTAGTTAGAGGCGGTGCGGGTCGGCTGACGGTAGAAATAATGCGATCCGATGGTCGCCGTGCGCGGGAAGCGACGCGCCCAAGACGGGCTGACGGCGCGGGTGTGGTAATGCGTGGCGCCATCGGTCAGTTCCCGCGGTGCGCCGTCGAGCAGCAGCCGCGCGACCTTGCCGACGCGCTCGTATGCGCCGCGCTCGTGGATCGTGTCCGCGCGCCCGTCGCAGGTATAGGTGAACTGGCAGGCAAACCGGCGACCGGTGCCCTGATTGATCACGGCGCAGGCGCTGTTGGGGTACGCCCCGCTGTCGACACGGTTCAGGATCACCTCACCCACCGCGAACAGTCCGCGCGCCGTCTCGCCCCGCGCCTCGTGGTAAAGCGCCTGGGACAGACATTCCCACTGCGCGCCGCCCGACGCGGCAGGCAAAGAGGCCAGATAGCTGTTATCATAGCTGACCGTGGAAGGTGCGGTCTGGATTTCGCGCTCGGATGCGGGTGGCAATACCGTCAGCGCGGACAGGCGGCTGTCGGGAACCATCGCCAATGCCTCGCGTTCCTGCCCCAGAAGCGCACCAAGCCGGCTGGCCAATACGCCCTCGTCGGCATGGGCCGCGGATGCGCTCCCCAGTGTCAACGCAAAGGCAAATGCCGACGTCAGATGTCCCAGTCCAAACCGCATGTTCTCAATTCCGTTGCGCGCGGGATCGCCCCACGCAGGCGCGGCGTCTCTAGGACAGTTTGACCTATAGGTCAAACCGGCGCACGACTGTGCGCAACCGCAAGGCGAGACGCGGCAAACAGTCCGTCAAGCTACTGAAATCTATGGGTTACTGAGCCGCATCGGCGACGGGTTTTGCCGCCAACCTGTCCGCCAGCGTCAGCTGGGCGGCGGAAAGCCGCGCAACCGGCACCCGGAACGGCGAACATGACACGTAATGAAACCCCTGCTGGCGGCAGAATGCGATGGCCGACCGCGTGCCGCCGTGCTCTCCGCAGATCGACAGCGTCACGTCGGGCCGCCCACGCCGCCCCCGCTCTGCACCGATGGCCAGCAATTCACCGACCCCGTCGATGTCGAGACTGTGGAACGGGTCTTCCTCGTACACGCCCTGCTGCACATAGGCCGACATGAACCGCCCCGCATCGTCGCGCGACAGCCCGTATGTCATTTGCGTCAGGTCATTCGTCCCGAATGACAGGAACGACGCATGCTGCGCGATGTCCTCGGCCCGCAGGGCAGCGCGGGGCGTTTCGACCATCACGCCCAGACGGTAGTCGAATTCGCATTTATGCGCGGCGGCGACGGTGGCGGCCTCGGCGTCGATGCGCGATTTGACCAGCTCGACCTCTTTCATGGCACTGACCAGGGGGATCATGATCTCCGGCACCACGCCCGCGTCCGATGCCACGACCGCCTCGAAGATCGCGCGGGCCTGCATTTCATAGATTTCGGGAATCGCGATACCCAGCCGGACACCCCGCATCCCCAGCATGGGGTTGTATTCGCTGAGCGCCGCCACGCGTTCGGTCACGTCATGCAGCGGCAGCGCCAGCTGTTCCGACAGATCGCGCAGCCCCGCACGGTCGCCGGGCAGGAACTCGTGCAGCGGCGGATCGAACAGGCGAATGCAGACCGGCCGCCCCGCCATGATCTTGAACATCTCGCCGAAATCCGTGCGCTGCATCGGGAGCAGCCGGTCCAGTACGGCACGCCGGTCATCCGCGGTTTCGGCAAAGATCATCTCGCGCATGACACCCAGCCGCTCGCCGCCGAAAAACATATGCTCGGTGCGGCACAGGCCGATCCCCTCTGCGGCGAAATTGCGCGCGGTCTGCGCGTCCGTCGGCGTGTCGGCATTGGCCCGCACGCCGATGTCGCGAATGGCGTCCGCCCAGTCGAGCAGGGTCTGGAACGCCCCGTCCAGCGCTGCCTCCAGCAGCGGCGGCTCGCCGGCCAGCACATCACCGGAGGTGCCATCGACGGTAATCACGTCGCCTTCGGCAAAGCTGCGGCCGTCCGGTGTCACGATGATCCGCTTCTTGAGGTCGATCATCAGGTCAGATGCGCCGACGACGCAGGGCAGACCCAGCCCGCGACCGATCACCGCGGCATGGCTGGTGATCCCGCCGCGCATGGTCAGCACGGCCTGTGCGGCGTGCATCCCGCGAATGTCCTCGGGAGAGGTTTCGCGGCGGACCAGCACGCAGGCTTCCTCGCGCGCGGCACTGGCCTGCGCGTCGCCCGCGGTCAGCACGATCCGGCCCGACGCGGCACCCGGGCTGGCGGCGATGCCGCGCACCAGCCGGTCGCGTTTGGCGGCCGGATCGACCTGCCGGTGCAGCATCTCGGACAATGCGGTCGGATGAACGCGCATCACCGCCTCTTCGCGCGGAATGATCTCGTCTTCGGCCAGCGCCACGGCGATCCGCACCGCCGCACGGCTGGAGCGAGGCACCCGCACCGCGTCCAGCACCCACAAGCGACCGGATTCGATGGTAAATTCCACCATCATCTCCTCGCGGAGCCGTCTGCGGCACAGGTCGCCATAGCCGACAAGCTGGGCGAAAACCTCCGGGCACAGCTCTTCCAGTGCAGGCCCACGGTCGTCGCGGGTCAGATAGATCGCCCCTTCGACATCGCCCAATGCCTCACGACGCTGGCTCTGGCCCAGATAGCGGCCGGTGATCTGCGACTGCCCGGTCGCGCTGTCCACGTATTGGATCATGCCGGTGCCACATTCGCCCGGACCGATGCCAAGCGCCATGGCCTGCACCACAAGCCCAAGCCCCGCATCGGCAGGCGCGCCTTTCGCCTGTCGCAGCAGCCGCGCCGTCGTGCCGTCCCACGCGCGCGCCATGGAACGCAGCACCTCGGTCAGCTGGACCGCCGGGTCCTGCGGAAACGGTGCGTCGGTTTCAAACTCATAGGCATCCAGCGCATGCTTGAGGCCCTCCGCCCCCGCCGTCGCGGGCAAGGCGAATTCCTCGGGGTCCAGCCGGGCCACGTGAATGGCATAGGACTGGACGAACCGCAGATAGAGCCGGGTCGCCATCGCCTCGCCGATCTCGTCCGACAGCGCCGCGTGACGCGCGTCACACATCCCGATATTCAGGATAGCCCCCGGCCCGCCCCAGTCCGGGTCCTGGCTGGACGGGCGCACGGACAACAGCGGCGTATCGCCGAACGGAAACAGGATATCCGCGATGGCGGGCATCTTGCCGATCGCGATCTGATGCACCGCGTCGAACGACAGGGCCACCGTCGTCGGCACCGGCATGTCGAGCCGCACCAGCCGTTGCAGGCATTTCGCACGGCCACCATGCACCTCCGCCGACATCGGCGCGGTCGCGGTGATCAACGTCACCGGTTCAAAGGTCCGTGGGTGCTGCACTGCGGCATCTTTCGTTGCTGTGCCTGCAACATAGGGGCCGCCGCCCCGGGATGTAAAGAAATGCTTAGCCTTCGATCCGCGTCAGATCCGCCACCGAAAGGCAGATCGTGCGGATACGGCTGAGCAGGTTGAGACGGTTCCTCCGGATGATTTCGCTGTCTGCGTTTACCTGCACATCGGTAAAGAAAGCGTCAATCGGGCCGCGCAAGTCTGCCATCGCGGTCATCGCCGCGCTGAAATCCTCTGCCGCCATCGCCGGGGCGATCTTTGCCTCGGCGGCGTCGAGCGCGGAAAACAGCGCCTTTTCAGCCGGTTCCTCGGCAAACTTCACGTCGGCACCATAGGAATATTCCACGCCGTCCTTCGCCTCGGCCTGCGTCAGAATATTGTTCGCCCGCTTGAACCCCTGCAACAGGTTTTCCCCGTCGTCGGTCTTGAGCGTCTCCGCCAACGCCCGCGCCCGTTTCACCAAGAGCGTCAGATCGTCGCTCCCCGGCATCGCGATGCAGGCGTCGATAATGTCGTGGCGGATGCCCTGATCCTTGAGGAACACCTTGAGCCGATCGTGGAAAAAGGCGAGGAGATCGGATGACCATGAATTTTCGCCGAAAATTCGGGCCAAGGGCAATGTCAGAGCATTATCCAAAATCAACCGGATCACCCCCAGCGCCGCGCGACGCAGAGCAAAGGGATCCTTCGAGCCGGTCGGCTTCTCGTCGATTGCCCAAAAGCCCGTCAGCGTGTCGATCTTGTCAGCCAGCGCCACAGCTACGGACACCGGCGCGGTCGGCACGTCCTCGGACGGGCCGAGCGGTTTCCAGTGCATTTCCACGGCCTCGGCCACGGCGGGATCGCGGCCAGCGGCTTTGGCGTAATAACGGCCCATAAGCCCCTGTAATTCCGGGAATTCCCCAACCATCTCGGACCGCAGATCGGCCTTGGCGATCCGCGCGGCCTCTGCAGCCTGATCGGCATCGGCACCGACCATGGGCGCGATTTCGCGGGCGAGTGAGGCGATACGTTCGACCCGGTCGATTTGCGAGCCGAGCTTGTTGTGGAAGGTCACGTCTTTCAAACCCTTCACCCAAGACTCCATCCCGTCCCTGGCGACACGCAAGTCATTGTCCCAAAAGAATTTCGCATCAGACAGCCGGGCGAAGAGCACCTTTTCGTTGCCCGCCAGGATCGTCGCGCCATCGTCCGGCGTCTCGATGTTGGCGACCGTCACGAAACGTTCGATCCGACCGGTCTTGGTGTTCTTCACTGAAAAGAACTTCTGATGTTCCTTCATCGAGGTTTGCAGCACCTCCGGCGGCAGGTCGAGGAAGTCGTCGGCGATCCTGCCCATCAGCACGACCGGCCATTCCACCAGCCCCGCAACTTCTGCCAGAAGCCCGCGATCCGCGACCACCTCCAGCCCCTGCGCGAAAGCGTGATTGGTCGCGTCGTGCCAGATTGTTTCGGCACGGGTGTCGGCGCGCAGGACGACCTTCGCGCGCTTGAGCTTCGCCTCGTAATCATCGAAAGATACGACAGAAAATGCGTCCGGTGCCATGAACCGATGGCCGCGCGTCACGTCGCTCGCGGTGATCCCGTCGACGGTCAGCTGCACCACCTCAGCGCCGCTCTCGTCGCTCAGGATGCAGAGAATGGAATGCAGCGGGCGGACCCAGCGCAGGGTGCCGGCGCCCCAGCGCATGGATTTCGGCCAGGGGAAATTACGGATCGTTTTTTCGAGCACCTCGGCCACGATGTCGGCGGCCATACGGCCCGGCTTTTCGATCACCGCGAAATAGGTCTGACCCTTCTTTTCGTCGCGGACCTCGAGCTGGTCGCGGGTCAGGCCGGTGGAACGCAGAAAGCCGTCGACCGCCTTGTCTGGAGCGGAGACGGACGGGCCCTTGCGTTCTTCACGCACGGGCTTGCTTTCGGCCATCAGCCCCTCGACCGACAGCGCCAGACGGCGCGGCGTGGCGAAGGCGGCGGCCCCGGCATAGGTCAGACCAGCCTCGACCAGACCGTCGGTCACCAGTTTCTGCAGGTCGGCAGCCGCCTTGCCCTGCATCCGCGCCGGGATTTCCTCGGAAAAAAGTTCAATCATAAGGTCACGGGTGGCGGGCATCAGTTCAGACTTTCAGGAGGTTCGGGGCAGTCTTCGGGGGCCGGTTCGCCGTCAAAGACGACCTCGCCGCAGGCGTTGATCTGGTGCCACGCAAAGGCGCGGCCATCGGGATAGACGGCGACGATCCGGTCGATGCCGTACTGGATGTTCTCCTGCCCCAGAAAGGCGATCGCCATACCGGATTCGAGGTCTTCGCCGATGGCGCGGGCATCGAAACAGTCGAACCAATTGGGTGCGACCAGCGGTTCGGCGGCGTCGTAGATTTCGTAGGTTTCGGTCAGGGTCGCCAGCGACATCGCAGTGTCAAAGCAGGCACGGTAGCGCACCGGGCTACTGTCGCTGTCGATGGCCCTGAAGTTTTCGAACAATATCTGCTCCGGCTCGCCGGTCACCAGCGAGGTCAATTGCACATCTGCAACCTCGGCACTGATTTCCTCGTAGAAACCATAGACCTGCAGGTAATACATCGCCGCCCCGGCAAGTAGCGCGGTCATGCCCAGCCCCACAATGAAAACGCGCCCCGCATTCATGCCGCCGCCCCGGCGGCACCGGTCTGCACGAAGGCATCGGCGCAGGCCTTGGCCAGCGCGCGCACGCGCCCGATATAGGCCTGCCGTTCGGTGACGGAGATCACGCCGCGTGCGTCGAGCAGGTTGAACAGGTGGCTGGCCTTGATGCACTGATCATAGGCCGGGTGCGCCATGATGATGCGCTTTCCGGTTTTCGGATCGTCATAGGGTTGCGCGAGGATGCGTTCGCATTCCGCCTCCGCGTCCCTGAAGTGCTGCAACAGCGTGTCGGTATCGGCCACGTCGAAGTTCCAGCGGGCGTATTCCTCTTCGGTCTGTTTGAACACGTCGCCGTAGGTCAGCGGGATTGGTGCGCCGGGGTCGTTGAACGGCATGTCCATGACGTGATCGACGTCGAGAATATACATCGCCAGACGTTCCAGACCGTATGTCAGCTCCCCGGACACAGGTTTGCAGTCGTGCCCGCCGACCTGCTGAAAATAGGTGAACTGCGAGACTTCCATGCCGTCGCACCAGACTTCCCAGCCCAGCCCCCAGGCACCCAGTGTCGGGCTTTCCCAGTCATCCTCGACAAAGCGGATGTCGTGCAACGCCGCATTCACGCCGATGGCGTCGAGCGAGCCGAGGTAAAGCGCCTGCAGATCGGGCGGCGACGGTTTGATCAGCACCTGATACTGATAGTAGTGCTGCAACCGGTTCGGGTTTTCACCATAGCGTCCGTCGGTCGGGCGACGCGAGGGCTGGACGTAGGCCGCGGCCCAGGGTTGCGCGCCAAGCGAGCGCAGGGTGGTCGCGGGGTGGAACGTGCCGGCACCGACTTCCATGTCGTAGGGCTGCATCACGGCGCAGCCCTGCCCCGACCAATAGGTCTGAAGCCGCAGGATGATCTCCTGAAAACTGCGCGGTTTGTCGGCCATGTGCCATCTCCATCGTCTGTGCGCGTTCAATAGGGTGCGCGACGGGGCGGGTCAATTAGGCCACGGGCGCTTAATTCTTTGCCGCACCGCACGAATCGGGGTGCGCGGCCCGTGTCATCTGCTAGGTTCTGCCGCAACCTGCGATCCGAGATTAGAGTGATAAGATTGATGTATATTTTCCGGCTCATCGCCGCCCTTGGCGTTACGCTGTTCCTGACCCTGTCCGCCGCCGCGCAAAGCACCGTCTGGATTCAGGTCGAGGCGCAACCGACCCTGACCCAGGCACAGGACCGCGTGCGCGCCTATGCCGCACAGCTGGACAATGTGGCGGGGTTCTATCTGGGCTCCGGCTGGTACGGGATCGTGCTGGGGCCCTACGCGCCGGACGACGCGGAAACGCTGCGCCGCCGTTTGCGGAACGAGGGGCGCATTCCGCGCGACGCCTTCATCGCGCGGGGCAACAATTTTCGGCAGCAGTTCTGGCCGATCGGGGTCGGGGCCGAGACCACGGCGCAACCGCTTCCGGGGACAAGCGTGACCGAAGGGACCGAAACCGGCGATGTGACCAGCCAGACCGAGACGACAGAGCCTGTGGTCGAAACGCCGGTCATCGCCACGCCGGACGAAACAGTGGCCGAGGCGCGCGCGTCGGAGGCCGCGTTGACACGGCCGGAAAAGGAACTTCTGCAGATCGCACTGCAATGGGGCGGGTTCTATACCGCCGCCATCGACGGGTCCTTCGGGCGCGGCACGCGGGCGTCCATGCGCGCCTGGCAGGAGGCGAACAATCACGAGGTCACGGGTATCCTGACCACCGCACAACGCGCCGAACTGATCGCCGACTACAACGCCGTGCTGGAGGGCATGGACCTGCAGATGGTGCGCGACAATGCGACGGGGATCGAAATGATGATCCCCACCGGTGTCGTGGAGTTCGCCGAATACGAGCCGCCTTTCGCCCGGTTCGAACCCAAGGGCGATCTGGACGCGCATGTTCTGCTGATCAGTCAGGAGGGCGACCAGACACGGCTGTTCGGTCTTTATGAAATCCTGCAGACGCTTGCGATCATCCCGGTCGACGGTCCGCGGACCCGCAACAACAGTTCGTTCGAAATCGAGGGGATCGGTGACGGCATCCACTCCTACACCACCGCCACGCTGCGCGATGGGCAGATCAAGGGCTTTTCGCTGATCTGGCCTGCTGGCGACGAGGAACGCCGCGCCCGCGTGCTGCAGAACATGCAGGCCAGTTTCGCCACCATTCCCGGCGTACTGGACCCGGCCATCGCGGTGCCGGACGAAAATCAGGCCATCGACCTTGTGGCCGGGCTGGAGGTGCGCAAGCCGTCGTTGTCGCGCAGCGGGTTCTATGTCGACAATCGCGGGTCGGTGCTGACCACGGCAGAGGTCGTGCAGGGCTGCGAGCGGATCACCATCGATCAGACGCATGACGCGACGGTGGCGCATCTGGACGAGACGCTGGGGCTGGCCGTGTTGCGCCCGGACACGGCGCTGGCCCCCATCGGGATCGCGGCATTCCAGACCGCCGTACCGCGCCTGCAGTCCGAGGTGGCCGTGGCAGGCTACCCCTACGGCGGCGTGCTGGTGCAGCCTGCGCTGACTTTCGGCAAGCTGGCGGATATTCGCGGGCTGAACGGCGAGGACGAGGTGAAACGGCTGGCGCTGAACGCGCAGGACGGCGACGCGGGCGGGCCTGTCTTCGACAACGGCGGTGCGGTGCTGGGCATGTTGCTGCCCGATACCGCAACCGGCGGTCAGGTGTTGCCGCCCGAGGTGAGCTTTGCCGTCGATGCCGAACAGATCGTGGCCTCATTGAACGGGGCCGGAATCGCGGTCGAGACGACCGACACCGTGGCTTTCATGCCGCCCGAAACGCTGACACTGCGCGCGGCGGATGTGACGGTGCTGGTGAGTTGCTGGTAAGTTGCCACTTCGGTTGAGTTGAGCAAACGCCCGGTTCCCGACCGGGCGTTTTTCTTTTGCCGCTACCCCAGCACGCTGGCCTGCAAATAGATGATCGTCGGCCCCTTGCGGGCCAGCGCATCCGTCACCGCACCACCAATCTCGTCCAGTGATTGCGGTGCGGCGCTGGCGGCGCCGTAGGCCTCTGCCAGTTTCACGAAATCCGGGTTCTTCTGGATCACCGCGTTGGGCGCGATCTGCGCGCGGACCATGCTGTCCTCGATCTCGCCCAGCTTGCCGTTGTCCCAGATGATGATGGGCAAGGTCAGCTCCAGCTCCACCGCGACCATCAGTTCCTGCAGCGTGTATTGAAATCCGTAGTCCCCGGCGATGGCTACGACCGGCTGATCCCCCACCCCGATCTTGCCGCCGATGGCCGCAGGCAGCGCATAGCCCAGCGTGCCGAAACCGTAAGGGTGATGCCAGTGGCCGGGGCGGGACATCGGCCAGATTTCCTTGGCGGCGTAGGCGAACTGGGTCATGTCGGAATAGATCATCGTATCGTCCGGCAGCGCCGCGCGCAGGGCGTCGGCGACGGGCAGGATGCCGGGGCGTTCGGCGTCGATCTCGGCGCGCCAGGCGCTGTCCTGCGCGGCGATCCTGTCGCGGCCCCAGACAAAAGGCTTGTCGTCGGGCCAGTCATCCACGAGGATGAACAGATCGTTGAAAAACGCATGTGCTGTCGCGTGGATCGCGATGTCCGCCTTGTGCCTGTCGCGCAGCACCTCGGGATCGATATCCACGCGGATCATATCGGCGGTGTGGCCCAGGTTCTGGCGCCACAGATCCACCTCCGACAGTTCAGACCCCACGACCACCACCAGATCGGCCTGCGCGATCACGTCGGCGCTGCCCGGCCGCGCCAGATAGGCGCCGAGGCAGCGTTCGTCATGGCCAGACAGTACACCGCGACCCGCATAGGTCGTCATGACCATCGCGCCTGTCCTGCGCGCAATCTGGAACAGGTTGTGGCCGTGCTTGACCCCGCCACCCACGATGATCAGGGGCTTCTCGGCGGTCCTGAGACGATGTTCGACAAGCGTTTTGTCGTCATAGGACAGGTGCAGCCCGCTCTTGATCTTCGCAGGCGATGCGGGTGGCGGCGGGGCCTGTCCTTCGAGCGCGGGAATTGTCACGCTGATATGCTTGGGGCGCGGTCGCAGGGTCGCAAATTCACCCAGCGCCCGGTCGATCAGGGCGTAGGCGGCATCCGGTGTGTGGGCGGTTTCCGACCAGTCGCAGACGGCCCCTGCCGCCGCTTCCTGATCCAGCATCTGGTGCAACTGTCCGCGCGTGGCGGCCGTCTCTGCCAGACAGGAGGAGAGCACCAGCAGCGGCACGGAATCCGAATACGCCTGCCCCATCGGGGTCATGATGTTGCACAATCCCGGCCCGGTGATGACATAGGCCACCCCCGGCCTGCCTGTCGCGCGGGCATAACCGTCGGCCATGAACCCGGCCCCCTGTTCGTGACGCGCCAGCACATGGGTGATCCCCGCCTCCTCGATCCCGCGATACATTTCCTGATTGTGCACGCCGGGAATGCCGAAGATCGTCGTCACCCCGCGATCCTTTAGCATATGCGAGATTTGCGCGCCGAGCGGTCGGGTCGTCATGGTCAGGACCTCCAGAATTTGAATGTCAGAATGGCCAGCACGACCATGATTTCCAGTCGCCCTACGAACATCGCGATGGCGAGGATCCACTTGGCCGCCGGGTTCAGCCCCGCGAAATTCCCCGCCGGGCCGATTTCGGGGCCAAGCCCGGGGCCGATGTTGCCGATCGCCGATGCCGCGCCGGACACGGATGTGATGAAATCCAGCCCCGTCATCCCCAGAAGCACCGTGAACAGCCCCAGCGCCAGCACGAAGGCCACGAAGAACGCCATGACAGAGTTCAGAACGTCCTCACCGACCTTGCGCCCCTCGAAGCGCGGGGGAAAGATGCCGTGCGGCGAGTGGATCAGCCGGATCTGGCTTTTGATCGAAGCGAAGAGCAGCTGGTAGCGGAAGATCTTGATCGAACAGGAGGTCGACCCGGCGCAGCCGCCGACCAGCCCGATAAAGAAGAACACGACGACCGGGAACGTCCCCCACTGCATGTAGTCGGCGCTGGCGTAACCTGTGCCTGACATGATCGACAGCACGTTGAACAGCGCCTCGCGGAAGGCAACCTCCGTCACCACCCCCTCGCGCCCCCAGAGCCAGCTGGTGATCAGCAGCACGCAGATCGCGAGCGTCAGGAAAAACGCCCTGATCTGGCTGTCACGAAACAAGGGCTGCGCGGAACCGGCCAGAAACTGCACGTAGCGCACGAAAGGCAGGGCCGCGAGAAACATGAAGATGACCGCGACATAATGCGCCCCCGCCCCGAACGCGCCGAACGAGGCGTCGCTGTTGGCCATACCCCCCGTCGAGACCGTGGTCATCGCGTGGCACAGCGCGTCGAACGGGGCCATGCCCGTCGCGGAATAGGACAGCGCACAGGCCAGCGTCAGCGCCACGTAGATGACAGAGATATTGCGGGCGATCTCACCCGCGCGGGGCAGGATCTTGCCCATCGTGTCGAACGCCTCGGAACGGAAAATCTGCATGCCGCCGACCCGCAGTTCCGGCAGGAACACCATCGCCACGACGATGATCCCGATTCCGCCGAGCCATTGCAGCGTCGCGCGCCAGAGTTTGAGGCCCGCAGGCAGCGCCTCCAGCCCGCTGAAGACGGTGGCCCCGGTGGTGGTCAGCCCCGACATCGCCTCGAAAAATGCGTTGGTGAAACTGGCGTTGGTCGCGCCGATGACGAACGGCAGCGCGCCGAAGACCGGCAGGGTCAGCCAGACCAGCGACGTCAGCAGGAAGGTCTGCCGCAGGTTCAGCCCTGCCGACACGCCGTTGGCGCAGGACAGCGCCATCAGCCCGCCGCAAAGGACCGTCAGCACCGCGGATTCGACGAAGACCGGCCAATGCCCGTTGCCGACCCACAGGTCGACGATCAGCGGCGGCACCATGGTCAGCCCCAGCGAGGCGATCAGCAATCCGATGACATAGCCCACGGGGCGCAAATCCAACATGGATGCAGGCTTGGCGCGGGGCGTGGGGGGTGTCAAGGTTGGGGGAGAGCCACGCACGCAAATTGCAGTGGGCAACATCTTGCCCGAGATGCGCACGGCAGACTGTCGTTCGATTGCAGCATTTTCCGGGCAACCTATGTCACGTCAACCCGCTCGAGCGACCGATGTACACCGTAGTCTTCAAGCTGAATCAGGGCGTGACACCATCGTCTGTGCAACAAGAAGCGACATTGCTTTTATGTAGGGCGCGCGTATCGCGCCATTGGCGATTTCCATAGCGGCGCGATCAAACGCGGCCGATACGACATTGGTGAGGGCCGCGAGATCATGGTCACTCAAGCCAGGCCGGAGCCGGTGCAAGGCTTCTTTCAGCCCCGCGCTGGTCACGGGTTCAGTCAATGCCAGCGCTTCGACATGTCCCAGAATTGCGGGCGCATCGGCCAGTAACAGGCGTGCGCGCCCCGGAACCGACATCGCATCGAAATAGGCGGCGATCCCGACCTCCATGGCCTGTTGCGGATCGTCGATGCCAAGCGTTGTATTGTCGATCTGATCACTGACAACCCCGGCTTCCTGAACAGCCAGCGCGCGGAACAGGTCTGTCTTGTCGGCGAAGTGGTGATAAAGAGCGCCACGTGTAACGCCGGCCCTGTCAACAATCTGCGGTGTGCCGGTTTCTGCGAACCCCTGTTCGGTAAATAGCTCCCGGGCCGCTGTCAAAAGAGCAGCCCTTGTCTCTGCCCGCCTTTCAGCTTGTGTGCGACGACGTTGCGCTGCCAATTCGATGCTCCTTCCAGTGGCTAGGATATCCATTCCTCGCATGCCTACCACATAAAAATACAACTTGCATGTAAATTGGAATCAAGTTACATACACATAGTATCTTAATGGAGAACCCGAAAGATGAAAATTTCGCAATTCTACCCTCTGATTCAAGTCAGCGATGTCATCACGACCGCCGCCTTTTACATGGACAATTTCGGCTTTCAGGCCATGTTTGAAAGCGATTGGTACTTTCACCTGCAAAGCAGAACGGACCCGTCTGTGAACATTACCGTTCTGGCAGCGGATCACGAGACTGTCCCGGCTGACCGGCGAGGTGTCACCCGAAATGTAATTCTCAGCTTCGAGGTGGCGGACGTGGATGCCGAGGATGCCCGTCTTCGGGCAGTTGGCCTCTCGCCTGTGCAAAGCCTGCGGGATGAGCCGCACGGCCAACGTCATGTAATCTACACCGACCCGAACGGTATATTGATCGACCTGATTACACCGATCGCGCCAAGCGAAGAATTTCTGACAAGTTACGCAACGGAAGCCGTGCCGGGCTGACCGGCGGACAGAATGTTACACCAATGTGGGGCGGGCTCCCTCACCCCACATGAAACAGCGTCGCGAACAGTTTGGGGTCGATGCTTTGGGCGGCGAAGGTGTCGCCTTCGGTCAGCACCGACACCGCATCATGACTGTGCAGGCTTTCCTGGTGGCTGGCCACCACGCGGAAATCGCCGATGCGGGGGTCACGCAGCAGTTGTTCGCAGAACAGGCGCGCCGCGTCCTCGACAAAGATCGGATTGGCGGCGTTCAACTCGGCAAAGGCCTGTTCGTCCTCGCGCTTGACCATGACCTGCGTTTCGGTCGGGACCGCCGCGCGGGCCATGTCGATCAGGTCTTCGAACCACAGGCAGTTGTGTGCGTCGTCCACCACCAGCGACATTCGCGCGACGGAACGTTGCGAATGCGGCGTGGCCAGTTGCCCGCGGAATTGCCGCGCGTGTTCGGACAGCTCCAATGAGCAGGGACAGGTCGACGAATAGACGTAATCGAGGTGCATGATCTTCTGGCGCACCCCGCCCCTTTCCACCAGTTCCAGCGCGATGTCGTAATACTGATACCCTTCCAGCCCCGAGCGCAGGCTCGCGACCTTCATCGGAAAGCTGAACCGCATTTGGATGCGGGCGTCGAAACTGTCCAGATCGGCCTTATAGGCATCAAGCGCGCGTTCGATCACGTCGAAGCTGAAAGTCTCCTCGGCGTGTTTATAGAAGGTGCGCATGATGCGCGACATATTGATACCCTTCTTCTCCGCCTCCAGCGACACGGTGCCGGTGACGGAGGTTTCCAGCGTCACGTCACCGCCCGCGCGGGTGCGGAACCGGATCGGCAGGCGGAAGTTCGAGATACCGACATGCTGGATCTGCTGTTTCGACCCCCTGATCAGCGATGCCGGCCCGTTCTGCAAATCGGGCATGGTCGCCTTGTAGTCCTCATCAGCGGCAAAGGCATCCGGGTAGGCGCGGGCCAGTGCGGGGTAGTTCGACACCTCCTGCCCCGGAATGAGCCGGCTGACCAACGGGTCGAGCGTCGCGACTTCCTCCGGCGTCACGTCCCCGGCCCAGCGGCGCAGCAGCGCAAGTGCGGCCTCGGCCTCGGCCCGTGTCGGCTCCCGGCTCATGTCGGTGCTGTGTACGTTCATGGCGGTCGCCCCCGCGTCCCTGTCTGATACACTGATATGGGGTGCTTGTGACAGTTTGCGAACCGCGGCCCGGATCACACGCGCGTCAGATGGGGAATGTTCGGTCATGGTATTTGGCCCCGGCCATGGTCAACGCCTTTACCATAAACCAGTTTTGCAAAGTGATTGCACCCTTTTCGACGGTATTGGCGCGGATCACGTCCCAGCCGTGGTGGGCAAAGAAAGGCCGTGCGACGTGGCTGGCATAGGTCGAAAGCTGCCGGATGGCCCGGGCGCGGGCGTGATCTTCGATGTGCGAGAGCAAGGCGGTGCCGACCCCCTGCCGCGCGGCGTCGGGTTGCACGAAAGCCAGATCGACATAGCCTGCCGCATCGACGTTCATGAAGCCGACCGGCCTGTCCGTCACCGCGACTAATGTCGTCAGCCCGGCAAATCGCGCCTCGGCCCAGTCGTCCGCCGGGCATGCGGGGCACCAGGCATCGCGCTGCGCCTGACTGTAGGCCATCGCCGCGCCGATCTGCACCGCATCGTGGAATATGCGGGCCAGCGCCGGGCCGTCTGTCGGAACGAACGCCCTGATCGTGACCGCCACGGCGCTAAATACGGTCCAGCGCCTGTTGCAAATCCGCCAGCAGGTCATCGGCATGTTCCAGCCCGCAGGACACCCGGACCAGCCCGTCGGTGATGCCCAGCGTCGCGCGGTGTTCGGGCGTCAGGCGCTGGTGGGTCGTCGTGGCCGGGTGGGTCACGATGGATTTGCTGTCGGCGAAGTTGTTGGAGATCGTGAAGATCTCCAGCGCGTTCAGGAAGCGGAACGCCGCGTCCTTGCCGCCCTTGATGTCGATGGCGAAGACCGTGCCGCCGCGCGGCGACTGGCGCTTGGCCAGATCGTGCTGCGGATGCGATGGATCGCCGGGGAACAGCAGCTTTTCCAGCTTGGGATGACGCGCCAGCGCCGCCGTCAATTTATCGGCGGTGTCACATTGCGCGTCGATGCGCAGATCCATCGTATCGAGCGATTTCAGCATCACCCATGCGTTGAACGGCGACATCGCCCCGCCGGAGTGTTTCAGATAGGCCTCCACGGGGCCGCGCACCATGTCGCGCTTGCCAAGCACGATCCCGCCCAGGCAGCGCCCCTGCCCGTCGATATGTTTCGTCGTGGAATAGACCACCAGATCGGCCCCGCTTTCAATCGCATAGGAATAGACCGGCGTGGCGAAGACGTTGTCGACCACCACCAGCGCACCGACGGCATGGGCCATGTCGCAGACGGCCTTCAGGTCGATCACCTCCAGCGTCGGGTTCGACACGCTTTCCAGAAACACCAGCGCGGTATCCTCGCGGATCGCGGCCTGCCATGCGTCCAGATCGCGCCCGTCGACCAGCGTGACCTCCACTCCGTAGCGACGCAGCACGTCTTCCAGCAGGTAAAGGCACGATCCGAAGAGCGCGCGCGACGATACTACATGATCGCCCGCCTTCAGCATCGCCATCAGCGCGCCGTTGACGGCGGCCATGCCCGATGCGGTGGCAAACCCTGCCTCTGCCCCTTCCAGTTCCGCGATGCGGTCCTCGAACATGGCGACGGTCGGATTGCCGTAGCGGGCATAGATGAACTCGTCGCCCTCGATCTTGATGAACCGTTCCTCTGCCGCCTCCGCCGTCTCATAGACAAAGCCCTGCGTAAGAAAGATCGCCTCGGACACCTCGCCATACTGGCTGCGGCGCACCCCGTGGTGCACAGCTTTGGTGCGGCGGTGCAGGCTGTTGCGTTGGGTCATGATCGTCGTCTTCCTATCCAATGGGGGCACGAAAAAGCCCCGACACCGGGAACAGGTATCGGGGCGAGGCCCTTTCCCATTTTAGCGGTATGTTTAACGTGGCCCGCAATCCGGTAACAAATCGCCACGACGTTTCGATTACGCTCCCCTCCCGCTGCCGTCAAGACGGGTTCGCGCGACCGGGTGTTTACCAACCTGTCGGAAAATCCGGCACCGCAACGGATTATCAACGTCTCCGGGTCAGGTTGGCTGCATCACAGTCAGGAGATCACGATGCAAAGCTACCGCGCCCTGCGCCACCCCGCAGATTACGACATCCGGTTTTCGTCCCCCGCCGGGCAGCGCAAGGGCAAGATCGTGGATGTGAACGCGGGCGGTGCCCGGATCACCGGTGCCGCGGGTCTGGCGCGCGGTGACAAGATCACCCTCCTGATCGCCCATGCGACGGCCCCGGCGACGGTGCTCTGGTCGCGAGGCGATGCGGCGGGTGTGACGTTTCGACCGCCGCTGCCGCAAATGATGGTCGACAGGATCAACCAGTGCGGCGGAATCCGGCACGGCTTTCAGGGCCGCCACGATTCGACCCATCTGCGCGAGATGTGCTAGCTCAGGTCTTGTCCGGCTCGATGAGATAGCGTTGCAGCGCCACGATCTGCGCCCAGAGGAACAGGAACAGCGCGATCGGAAAGGCGAAGGTTTCGATCTTGACCCAGGCATCGGTCGACATCGTGCGCCAGACGACCTCGTTCGCGACCGCCAGCGCAAAGAACATCGCCGTCACCCGGCGCGTCAGGATCATCCAGCCCTCGTGCTGCATGGGCAGGAACTCTCCCATCACCCATTCCAGATAACTGCGCCCGCGCAACAGCCCGATACCGAGGATCACGACGAAAACGCCATAGACGATGGTGGTCTTCATCTTGAAGAACCGCTCGTCATTGAACCAGGCCGTCAACCCGCCGAAGAAGATCACCATAAAGGCAGTGAAAATCTGCATCCGGCTGAGTTTCCGGGTCAACGCCCAGAGGATCGCCATCGCCGCCAGCAGGATCGGCACGAATATGAGCGTGGCGACGATGAAGCCGGTGTATTCCACCCCGCCGATCTCATAGACGTTGTCCCTGATCCGCAGGTAGATCAGGAAAAAGACGAGCGTGGGGCCAAGCTCCAGCACCTGTTTGAGGACGGGATTGATCGGTTTGTCTGTCATCGTGTCTATGTAGCGGCTTGCGCGCGGCATACCAGATGCAATCCCCGCCTGCCGGTCACGTCGACGCACGGCGTGGCACAGATGCCATCAGCCCCCCAATTCCACGATCACCGCGCCCAGCGCGATCATCGCCATCAGGACAAGCCTGCGCGGACCGACCTTTTCACCGAGGATAAACCAGCCGATCAGGGCGGCAAAGACGGTGGAGGTTTCGCGCAGCACCGCCGCCTCGCCCACCTTGTCCAGCCGCGTCGCCATCATCACGCCACCGAAACTGATCCATGCGATCCAGGCCCCCGCGAAACCGCGCCATAGCAACGGGCGCAGCGCGGGTGGGTCGATCATCCGGCGATAGCGCCAGGCGGCCAGCAGCGGGAAATCCAGCGCGGTAATGAAAAAGAACCATGCAAGAAAGGTAAACGGGTTGAGCGATTGGCGGATGCCATAGGCGTCATATGTCGTGTAGATCGCCACGAGGATTCCGCCCGCCAGCGCCCAGGCCAGCCCGATCCGCAGCGCGCGCGGATCCAGCGTTTCCTCTGTCAGGTTGCGCAGCGCCAGAAGCAGAATCCCGCCCGACAGGCAGGCGACGCCCAGCCATTGCATTAAGGTGAAATGTTCGTGAAAGATCAGGCTGGCCGCGAGAACGGTCACCAGCGGACCGGTGCCGCGCACGACAGGATAGACCACCGTATACGCGGCCTTTTCATAAGCCAGCGCCATCGTCAGCTTGTAGCCGAAGTGGATCACCAGCGCGCCCGCGAGGATGATCAGCGTCTGTATCGTGGGCCACGGCACGATGAAGAGCACCACCGGGGCGGAAATCACGGCAAGCCAGAAATCAATCGCCCCGCGCGTCAGCCAGGGGTCGTGCCGTCCCTTTTGCAGCGCGCCGAACACCGCATGCGCCACCGCCGACATCAACGCCAGCGCCGTGGCCAGCCGGGCACCCTCCGGCGTGCCCGAAATCGCGACGAGCCACGCGCCGAGGTCGTCCATTATTGTTCGATCACGTCATCGGCGTCCCAGTCGAAACGCAGGGTCATGCCGTCGAACAGGATTTCGAGGCGCTCCGCCATATCCACGGTATTGTCCGGGTCCGCGATCCAGCTGCCCATGACCGTCTGCAACAGGCCAAGGCCCCGCTCGCTGGCCAAAGCGAACGATAGCGTGCCTGCCTCGCCGAACAGAAAGGCATCGAGTGCCGCAATGTCGGACGCCGCGATCACCCCGTTCGGCACGTCGTACAGCGCATCGAGGAACAGGCGCCGCTCAGCTGCTGATCCGTCTCTGGCACCCAGCAGGTCGTCGGCTCCGGTGACCGTCATCACCCCCGCCATCTGCGAAAGGCTGATGCCGCCGAGGCTCATCATCATCGCACCGCGACTGCTCAGGTTCACATGGCTCAGCACCGCCGTCAGCTGCAACCGGTCGCCGTTGTCCTGTGCAATCTCAAGGGTTTGCACGATCAGGTTGTTGCTTGCCTGGTCATGCACGAGAACGACGTCGATGCGGTCCAGCGGGTCCGCCGATGGTGCGTCGGGCACCACATCGGCAAGGCGCAGCGCCAGCGCCCCCGGCGGCAGGCGGTCCACGATCACCCGGTTCACGTCGTCCACCCGGAAATCGGCCTGCGCGAACGCGGCGTCCTCCAGCCCCGGCGTGCCACCGGTCAAGCGGCACCAGCCATCCGATGTGTAGGTGACCTGCGCTGCACCGATTTCATCCTCGCGGGCATCGGTGAATGGAAATGTCTCCAGCACGACCTGCCACATCTGCTGGCATTCGGCCTGCGACGCCTGTTCGAACGCGACCGCGGGCGACCCGGCCAGTAGTGAAGCAAATACCAACCACCGCATCATCGTGCCTCCGTCCCGACAAGGGCCGCAGCGAAATCCTCCGGGTCGAAGGGGGCGAGATCGTCGATCTGTTCGCCGACGCCGATGGCATGGATCGGCAGGCCGAATTTATCCGCCAGAGCCACCAGCACGCCACCCTTGGCCGTACCGTCGAGTTTTGTCATCACAAGGCCCGACACATCCGCCAATTCCTGAAACACCTTCACCTGCTGGATCGCGTTCTGGCCCGTCGTGGCATCCAGCACCAACAACGTGTTGTGCGGCGCGTCGGGGTCTTTCTTGCGGATCACGCGCACGATCTTAGACAGTTCCTCCATCAGGTCGGCGCGGTTCTGCAAACGCCCGGCAGTGTCGATCATCAGCAGGTCGGCACCGTCCGCCTGCGCTTTGCCCATCGCATCGAAGGCCAGCGATGCGGGGTCGGACCCTTCGGGTGCGGTCAGCACCGGCACCCCGGCGCGGTCGCCCCAGACCTGCAACTGTTCCACTGCCGCCGCGCGGAACGTATCGCCCGCCGCGATCACCACCGATTTGCCCGCGGCCTTGAACTGGCTCGCCAATTTGCCGATGGTCGTGGTCTTGCCCGACCCGTTGACGCCCACGACCAGCACAACCTGCGGCTTGTGCGCATAAAGCGGCATTGGGCGCGCGACCGGTTCCATGATCCGCGTGACCTCGGCCGCCATCAGCGCCTTGATCTCGGCCACCGACAGTTTCCGGCCCAGCCGTCCTTCGGCCATGTTGGCGGTGACCCGCAACGCCGTGTCGACGCCCATGTCGGCGCTGATCAGCAATTCCTCAAGCTGTTCGAGCATGTCGTCGTCGAGCACCCGGCGCACCACGGTTTTCTGCTCCCTGCCGCCGAAGAACCGGCCTAGCAGGCCCTTTTTCGCAGGGGCGGCGGCGTCCTCGACAGTCTCTTCGAGCATCGGTGCCACCGGCGACAGCGTCGTCGGTAACACGACCGAGGGCGCAGATTCGGGTTCGGGTTCGGGTTCGGGTTCGGGTTCGGGTTCGGGTTCGGGTTCGGGTTCGGGTTCGGGGAAAACCTCCGGCTCACCCGCGCCGGTGTCAATCGCGGCCTCGATGGCATCGCTCATATCCTCGGAAACAGGCTCTTCCGTGATCTCGTCGATCACATCCGTTTGCGGCACCGCCGCCGCGCCGCCCGCATGTTCGACATCAGGCTCAGGCTCAGGCTCAGGCTCAGGCTCAGGCTCAGGCTCAGGCTCAGGCTCAGGCTCAGGCTCAGGCTCAGGCTCAGGCTCAGGCTCAGGCTCAGGCTCAGGCTCAGGCTCAGGCTCAGGAAGCGTCTCGGTCACCGGGGCGGTGACAAGCGTTTCCTCGGCCGGCTCTTCCGTCTCTTCGCCGCCATCCGCAACGATGGCATCCAGCCCCTCGTCGATCTTCGACGAGGATTTGAACATCCGGTCCTTGAGTTTCTTGAAAAACGACATCCCGCGCGCCCCGCATTATCCCTGTCAAATACCTATGCCGACCGCGGCGCGGATAAAAGGGTCAGGTGATCCAGAGCAGGCAAAACGCCCACAGAAAGCCCAATTGCGCCAGCCAATAGGGATACCAGATCAGCATGGCGACCAGTGGCGCATCGCGGCGGCTTCGGGGCAAGACGAATAGCTCCGTCGCCAGCACGGTATCCGACGCGATGAACAGCAGCGCCGCCGTCCGCGCCAAGGGCGGCATGCCAGCTTGCAATGCGACGATACCCATGGCTGCGATGATCCCGACATAGCCCAGTACCGGCCAGCGCAGCGCCCCGGCCCGGCGAAACAGCACCGCCGCCATGATACAGACGAATGCGGTCAGAACGACCACGGGACCATTCAGCACCGGCCAGCCGTCCGCCATCAGCCCGATCAACGCCAGATGCGCCGCAGCAAAGCAGACGAGCCCCGTCAGAAAGGCGCGCTCCCCTCGTCGCGACAGCCAGAAGTCGCCCGCACTGCCCAGCGCCAGCGCCGCGATCAGCAGGGGCGGCCCCTGTCCCAGAATGGCTACCATCGACAGCACCCCGACCGCCGCCGTCTTGACCACGCTGCGCAGCGTACCGACCGGTCGCAGCACGAAATAGCCGCCATAGGCCAGCGCCGCCGCCAAAGACGCCGCCAGCAGCAGGAGGATCAGCGGCAGCAGCGGTCAGATCTCGTCCGAAAAGTGCTTCATCACCAGTTTGATCGGGTTCGGGGCCGCCTGCCCCAGCCCGCAGATGCTCGCGTCGACCATCGCGGTGCTCAGATCGGTCAGCAGGTCCTGATCCCAGGTATCGGCCTGCATCAGCTTGACCGCCTTTTCACAGCCAACACGACAGGGCGTGCACTGGCCACAGCTTTCATCCTCGAAGAACCGCAGCATGTTCAGCGCCGCATCGCGGGCCTTGTCCTGATCGGACAGCACGACGACAGCGGCGGACCCGATAAACGACCCGTGTGGTTGCAGCGTGTCGAAATCGAGCGGCACATCGTCCATCGACGCGGGCAGCAGGCCAGAGGACGGCCCGCCGGGCTGATAGGCCTTGAACGCATGGCCCTTCGCCATGCCACCCGCAGCCGCGATGATGTCGGTGATGGTGGAGCCGGCGGGCAGCACGTAGACACCCGGTGCGGCGACACGGCCAGACACCGAATAGGACCGCAACCCCTTGCGCCCGTTCAGTTCCACCTCGTTCAGGATCCCCGGTCCCTCGCGGCAGACCCGCGCGACCCAGAGCAGGGTTTCTACGTTATGCACCAGCGTCGGTTTGTCAAAAACACCCACTTGCGCCACGAAGGGCGGGCGGTGGCGCGGGATGCCGCGCTTGCCCTCGATGCTCTCGATCATCGCGGATTCTTCGCCACAGATATAGGCACCGGCCCCCCGGCGCAGGTCGATGTATCCTTCCGCCACGACGCCAACCTCCTCCAGCGCCTTGATTTCGCGCCGCAAAATCTCCAGCACCGCCGGATATTCGTCGCGCATGTAGATAAAGCAGGTCTCGGCCTCGACCGCCCATGCGGCGATCAGCATCCCTTCAAGAAACAGATGCGGCGTGCGTTCCAGATACCAGCGGTCCTTGAACGTGCCCGGCTCGCCCTCGTCACCGTTCACCGCCAGATAGCGCGGGCCCGCATTGGCGCGCACGAAACCCCATTTCTTCCCCGACGGGAAACCGGCCCCGCCAAGGCCGCGCAGCCCCGAGGCCAGCACCTTCTCCTGCACCGCCTCCCAGTCGCCGCTGTCGCGCAGCACGGCCAGTTCGCCGTAACCGCCGTTGGCGACATAGGTGTCGTAGGTCTCGTAGTCGGGCAGATGGGCATGGGTGTCATCCGCCGCGATTGCCGCGTTCACCTTGTCCAGATCGGCGTGGTCCACGTGGTTGTGGCCCAGTTCAAGCACCGGTGCCGTGTCGCAGCGGCCCATGCAGGGCGCGCGCAGCACGCGGACCTCGCTTGCGTCAAGCCCGTCCTCCAGCGCCTGTTTCAGCGCCTGCGCACCCGCCAGTTCGCACGACAGCGAATCGCAGACCCGGATCGTCAGCGCGGGCGGCGGTGTCTCGCCCTCCTTCACCACGTCGAAATGGGCGTAGAAAGTGGCGACCTCGTAAACCTCTGCCTGCCCGATGCGCAACTCCTCGGCCAGTGCGCGCAGGTGTGGCGCCGACAGGCAGCGGTATTTGTCCTGGATCAGGTGCAGGTATTCGATCAGCAGATCGCGCCGGTGCGGCCCGGTGCCGATCAGCGCGCGGACCTCCTCCCACGCCTGATCGTCAAGCTGGCGGCCCTTGGGCGTGTGCCGCCCCTTCCCCTTGCCTGATTTCCAGACACCCTGCTTGTCATCCAGCGCCATACCGCGGTCCTTTCGTCAACTGTGCCGCCGTTGTAACAACCTTGCACGCGGCTGCGATAGGCAAATGCGACATTCGACCCGCCAGACACGTTGCACGCACATCTTGTCGCGCCGCTGCAATCCCCCTGCCGCGCCACGGAAAGCTGTGCTACAGCCCTTGGCCATGACACAGACGCACGACAATTCGGCAACCAAGGTCCTTTTCGCCGCCGCCACCCTCACCCCTGTCCTGCTGATCGCACTTGGCGCGCTCGCGGGGGGCTGGTGGGTGCTGCTGGCACTGCTGTTCCTGACGGCCCTGACCGCCAGTCTCGACGAATTGGTGCGCCGGGTCAGCCCGCCCGTGCCGACGTCCGAATTTCCCGCCGCCGACGCGCTCTGCGTCGTGCTGGCCATCGCCCATTTCGTCCTGCTCCTGGTCGTCGTCACCGCGCTGGCGGGCGACACCCTGCACCTGTGGGAGAAATTGCCGCTTGTCGCCGCCGCGGGCCTCTTCTTCGGCCAGGTCAGCAATTCGAACGCGCACGAGCTGATCCACCGCGGCAGCCGCGCCCTGCACCGGCTTGGCATGTGGATCTACATCTCGCTGCTGTTCGGGCATCACACTTCCGCGCATGTGCTGGTGCACCACCGCCATGTCGCCACCCGCAGCGATCCGAACTCCGCCCGGCTGGGCGAAAGTTTCTACCGCTACGCTGCCCGCGCCTGGAAGGGGTCATTCCGCGAAGGCTATCGCGCCGAGGCCACGCGCCTGGCGCGCATCGGCCGCCCGGTCTGGCACAACCCCTACCTGATCTACATTGCAGGTGCCGCCGGGTTCATCCTGCTGGCGGCCCTGCTGGGTGGCCTCAAGGCCGTGCTGATCTACCTCGCGCTGGCGGGTTTCGCGCAGACGCAACTGCTGATGTCCGATTACGTGCAGCACTACGGCCTCTCGCGGGGAACCGACGACACAGGCAAGCCGGAACCCGTCGGCGACCGGCACAGCTGGAACAGCCCGCATGTGTTTTCCTCGGCGCTGATGCTGAACGCGCCGCGCCATTCCGCGCACCACGCCCACCCAAGCCGCCCCTATGCCGCGCTGTCGCTCCCAGACGACGGCCCGATGCTGCCGCGCTCCCTGCCGGTGATGGCCTGCGTGGCCCTGCACCCCGCGCTCTGGCGCCGTGTGATGGATCCGCGCGCCCGCGCCTGGGCCGCCGCCTGACCTTTTACACCAGCCGCACCCGCGTTAGGATCGTCCCATGCGCACGCTCATCCTCGCCCTTTGCCTGACAGGCACCGCAGCCGTCGCCGAAACCCCAATGACGGCGGCGGAATTCGCGGCCTACGTCAAGGGACGCACATTGGCGTTCGGCACCCCCGGTAACCCGTCCTACGGGATAGAGATGTATTTGCCCGACCGCCGCGTGCTCTGGTCGGCGGCCCCCGGTGAATGCACGAATGGCGTCTGGTTCCCGCGCGGGAGCGACATCTGCTTTCTCTACGAGACCGATCCGGAGGAAAAATGCTGGGCGATCTATGACGAACCCGGCGGGTTGCGCGCCGTCTTCACGACCCGCCCCGGCACCACCGTGATTTTCGAGACGGTCGAGGACGCCCCGCCCCTGATTTGCGACAATCTGAGTTCCTGAGGACTGCCGCACACATTCTTCCGGTCAAAAACACCGACGCGGAGGCCGCAGGCCGAGGGCAGCGCCCCGGCAACGCCAGAGACTACAGCAAACGCCCCTGCGGATCGCTGTCCACCGTCACCCTGCCATCGGCAAACTCGATCTCGACCTCACGCGCGGCCTTCACCCCGGCCACGCCCGTCACCACCTTGCCGTCGCCGCGCACGACGGCATAGCCGCGCCGCAGCGTCTCGGTGTAACCCAGCGTTTCGTGCAGCCGGTCGAGTGCTGTCAGCCGTGCCACCCGCTCTGCCTGTTGCCGCGCGGCCCGCGCGGACAACCGCTGCAAGACACCCGCCAGACGCTCGCTCGCCCGCGCCACATCCGGTGCGCGCAAGACCTGCCGCACCAACCTGTCGCGCGCCTGCGCAATCTGGCGCTCCAACGCCGGAGCAATCCGCGCCGAAACAGTGGCCACCTGCCGCGCATCGTCCGCCACGCGCCGTTCCAGCGCCGGTGTCAGACGCGCCGCCAACACCGCCAGTCTGCGCCGCTCCTCCGTGATCATCCGCGACAGGACCGACGGACGTATACCGCCCGCCACATCCGACAGACGGACCCGCTTACGGGCCGCCGCCGCCTGCAATCCCGCAGGCAATCGCTCGCCCAGATAGTCCAGCCGCTGGCGAGGGCCTTCCACCAACGCCTCCGGCTGCGGCAGCGCGCGTGACAGATCGCGCAACCGCTGCTGGCGCTGCCCCACACCGGTGGTCAGCGCCCGCATCAGCCGTCCGCCCTGCTGGTCGACCCAGCCCAGCAGGTCCAGCCGTACCGGCACCGCCAGTTCCGCCGCCGCCGTGGGCGTGGGCGCGCGCCTGTCGGCGACGTAGTCGATCAGTGTCGTGTCCGTCTCGTGCCCCACCGCCGAAATCAGCGGAATTTCGGATGCCGCCGCCGCCCGCGCCACGATCTCCTCGTTGAAGCCCCACAAATCTTCCAGTGACCCGCCACCGCGCGCCACGATCAGAAGATCGGGCCGCGGCAAGGCCCCGCCCGGCGTCATGGCGTTGAAGCCCGCAATCGCCGCCGCCACCTCCGGTGCCGCCTTCTGCCCCTGCACCGCCACTGGCCAGACCAGCACCTTGCGCGGAAACCGCTCACGCAGCCGGTGCAGGATATCGCGGATCACGGCCCCCGAGGGCGAGGTCACGACCCCGATCACCTCCGGCAGATAGGGCAGCGGGCGCTTGCGCTCCGGCGCGAACAGCCCTTCGGCGGCCAGCGCCGCCTTGCGCTTTTCCAGCATCGCCATCAGCGCGCCCGCCCCCGCCGGCGCGATCTCCTCGATGATGATCTGGTATTTCGACTGGCCGGGGAAGGTTGTCAGCTTGCCGGTTGCGACCACCTCCATGCCTTCCTCCGGCTGCTGGGCCAGCGCCACCGCGCGCCCCTTCCAGATGATCCCCGACAATACGGCGCGGTCGTCCTTGAGGTCCAGATACACATGGCCCGACCGGGGCCGCGACACGCGGCCGACCTCGCCGCGCACGCGCACGTGGGAAAACCCCCCCTCGATCGCCTTTTTCACCGCGCCCGAAATCTCGGACACCGAAAATTCCGGCGCGTTGTCGCCCGCGCCCTGCGCCGGTCCGTCGTCGAAAAGGTCCATGACCACCCCTTGCCGCCCTGTTGCCCGCACCCTAGAACGCGAGGCGACAAAGGCCAACGGGGGGCAGCCATGAATATCCTGATACTGGGCAGCGGCGGACGCGAGCACAGCCTGGCCTGGGCGGTGAAACAGAACCCCAAATGCGACCGGTTGATCGTGGCCCCCGGCAACGCCGGCATCGACACACTCGCCGATTGCGCCGACCTTGATATCTGCGACGGCGACGCGGTGGCAGCCTTCGCCGCCGAAAACGCCATCGACTTCGTCATCATCGGGCCGGAGGCACCATTGGCCGCCGGCGTCGCCGACACCCTGCGCGCAAACGGTATCCTCACCTTCGGCCCATCGCAGGCCGCCGCCCGGCTCGAAGCATCAAAGGCCTTCACCAAGGACATCTGCGCCGCCGCCGGTGCCCCCACCGCCGCCTACGCGCATTTCACAGACCACGACAGCGCGCTGGCCTACACCCGCAAACAGGGCGCGCCTATCGTGATCAAGGCCGATGGTCTGGCCGCAGGCAAGGGCGTCACCGTCGCCATGACACTCGCCGAGGCCGAGGACGCTCTCGACACGCTTTTTGCCGGCCCATCTGCCGAAGTCGTGGTCGAGGAATTCATGGACGGTGAGGAAGCCTCCTTTTTCGTCCTCTCGGACGGTCAAACCCTGCTGCCCGTGGGCACGGCGCAGGACCACAAGCGCGCCCATGACGGCGACACCGGCCCCAACACCGGCGGCATGGGGGCCTATTCCCCCGCCCCGGTGATGTCCGATGCGGTCACGCAAAAGGCGATGGAAGAGATCATCGCCCCCACCATGGCCGAAATGGCCAAGCGCGGCACCCCGTTCGAGGGCGTGCTCTTCGCAGGCTTCATGATCTGGGACGGCCAGCCCCGGCTGGTCGAATACAACGTGCGTTTCGGCGATCCCGAATGCCAGTGCCTGATGATGCGGCTGGGCGCGCAGGTCCTCGATCTGCTGCAGGCCTGCGCCGAACACCGGCTGGCGGAAATGCAGGTGAACTGGGCCGACGACCACGCCATGACGGTGGTTTATGCAGCCAAAGGCTACCCCGGCGCCTACGACAAGGGCAGCGCGATCCACGGTCTCGATGCCCTGCCCGAGACCAGCACCGAAATGACCTTCCACGCCGGCACCGCCACCCGTGACGGGCAGATCGTCGCCACAGGGGGCCGCGTGCTGGCCATGACCGCCCGTGCCGCCACCCTGCAAGAGGCGCATGACCGCGCCTATGCGCTGGCGGACAAGATCGACTGGCCCGAAGGCTTCTACCGCACCGATATCGGCTGGCGCGCCCTGACCGACTGATCGCGCGCTTTCGCATCATTTTGCCGGAAATACTCCCGCCGGAGGCTCCGACGCCGCAGCAAGCCCCGCACCCGCCGCGAGGTGTCAGACCGGCCCGACCAAACGCCAAACCGATTTTCGGCCCCGAAAATCGAAACATCACGCAAAAAGACCGCGCCCGTCAGGGCACGGCCTTTTTTCATCGTTTACAGACGCGGTTCAGGCGGCGCGGCCCACCAGCACGCTGTCGATCTCCTGTGCGGCGGCGACCTCGTCATTGCCCGCAACGGCGGCGATCTCGCGCGTCAAGCGCTCCAGCGCCGCCTCGTAAAGCTGCCGCTCGGAATAGCTCTGTTCGCGCTGGTCGTCCTGGCGGTGCAGGTCGCGCACGACCTCGGCGATGGCGATCAGATCGCCTGAGTTGATCTTCTGCTCGTATTCCTGCGCCCGGCGCGACCACATGGCCTTTTTCACTTTGGCCTTGCCGCGCAGCGTCTTCATCGCATGGGCCACCACGTCGGGCGTCGCCAGCGCGCGCATACCGACCTCGGTCGCCTTATGGGTCGGCACCCGCAGGGTCATTTTATCCTTCTCGAAGGCGATCACGAAGAGTTCCAGTTCGAAACCGGCCACTTCCTGCTTTTCCACGGACACGATCTTGCCCACGCCGTGCGCGGGATAGACGACGAATTCATTCGGACTGAAGTCCAGCTTCTTCTTGCTCATGATCATCCTTTCATGGCGACAAAATCGACCTGACCCGCGCACAGGAACGCCCGCACGGGGACAGCGTGTCTCCGTCGGGCGGATGGCGGTTCAGAATGCGTCAGGTCGGCAACATTGATTTCAGTATATCACAAAAACAGGCCCCGCGGAAGCGCCGCAGCGCAGCACCGCGAAACAGCATGTTTTCAACAGGTTAAAAACGGGTCGCCACCCCGAATCAACCACCCTCGCCGGCCGCTTCCGAAAACAGCTCCATCTTGCCATCCTTGCCGTCCATCTCGTCGGCATTCGGCAGCGGGTCTTTCTTCGTGATGATCACCGGCCACATCTCGGAATACTTCCGGTTGAACTCCACCCATTTTTCCATGTCCGGTTCGGTATCCGGGCGGATCGCGTCGGCGGGACATTCCGGCTCGCAGACACCGCAGTCGATACACTCGTCGGGGTGGATCACCAGCATGTTCTCGCCTTCGTAGAAACAGTCTACAGGGCAGACCTCCACGCAGTCGGTGTATTTGCAGGCGATGCAGTTGTCGTTGACGATATAGGTCATGCGGGCGTTCCGTTGGATATGTCGCGCGTCTGACTAGGGCAGACGCCGCGGTCATTCAAGATCGAAAGACCCCACCCCGCCACGTCGGGACATCAAGTCTCTGCGATCCTTCTTGGTCGGTCTGCCCTTCCCGTCGAACCCCGGATTGGCGGAACTTCTGTCCCCCGGTTTCGGCGCAGGCGGCGGCGGTGACAGGTCGTCGTAAAGCGCCTGCGCTTCGGGTGCCGGGCCGCGCCGGGTGCCGCAGGCGACGATCCGCACGACTTTCGTCTCGTGTTCCTTTACAAAGGTCAGGGTGTCGCCCGGTCCCACGCTGCGGCTCGGTTTGCTGGCAGGCGTGCCATCGACCCGCACCTTGCCCGCTGACACGACCCCGGCCGCCAGACTGCGCGATTTGAAAAACCGCGCGTGCCACAGCCATTTATCCAGCCGGATCGTCTCGCGCCCGGCTGTCGAAGTCGGCGTGTCGCTCAATCCTTCTTCAGCCCCGCAAGAGCCGCGGCGAAAGGATTGTCAGGGTCGATCTGTTTCTCACGCTTGGGCTTGGCGGCATAGGTCTGCGGCTTGTTGCCGCCGCCCGGTGCACCCTTGCCGCGCTGGGGCTTGCCCTTGCCGCGCGGCTTGTTGCCCTGCGGACGCTCCCCGCCCCGGTTCTGACGCTGCCCGCGCCCGGCCCAGGTGAAGGTATAGAAAACCTCCGCTTCCGGTGCCTCATCAGCCATCTGCGGGATTTCCGTGGGTGGCACATCGGACGGGATGCCATCGGGCGGGTCCATCGGCGGCAAATCGGTCGGGCTGTCGCCCGGCACTTCCGTCGGCGGGTCGAGCGGCGGCAGGTCCTGCGGTGGCTGCGGCGGTTGCTCTGTCGGCTCCTCCACAGGCTTTTCGGGCGGCACATCCGCCGGCGGGTCCTTGGGATCCTCGCTCGCGGGTTTTTCCAGAACGGCGGCTTTCACTTTCTCACGCTCCCCTTTGTCGGCCTTGTATCCAAGAGCAACCATCAGGTCGGCGAACTGTTCCAGCGTCATGCCGGTGATCGACAGCATATCCGGATTCGCCTCGAACCCGGCCCGGCTGTCCTTGTCGCGCAGCATGTCGGCCAGACGCTCCAGCATGTCGATGCGGATCGCCCGCTCGCCCGCCGCGCGGTAGCCCGCCATGGCATAGTATCCCGGCGGCACGCCCTTGACGGCAGGAACGGTGACCAGACCGGGTGGCGGGCTTTCGGGGAAATCCTGCAGGCCCTTGGCCAGCGACCACAGCACCAGACGCAGCCGCGTCGGTGCCGGTTTCAGCAGCAGCGGCATGAAGATCGTGAATTGCCCGAACCGGATGCCGTGCTTGCGCAGCGCGCCGCGCGCGTTCTGATCCAGCGCCTTGACCTCGTCGGCCACCTCGCCGCGCGGCACGATGCCGAAGCCCTCGACCATGCGGAAGGCAACGCCCTTGGCGATGCCCGACAACGTCTCGTCACCCTGCAACTTCAATAGCGGCTCGAACCCGGCGGCGATCTTGCGGTCGATGAAATGCTGCAACCGGCGCTGCACCTTCTCGGCCACGTCCGCCCCGGCCTCGTCATCCACGAAGGGCTGCACGGCGGGTTTCAGCGGGTCGGCCCCGGATACCAGCTTGCCGACGGCATGATCGCCCCACATCAGCCCACCCTGTTCGGTAAAATCGATCTCCGGGTCGGGCGCGTTATAGAACCTGTCGGCCATCAGGTGCCAATGCGGGACAAGTGCGGCGACGCTCGCCTGCCGCAGCGTCTTCGCCTCGTCCGGGCTGCCGGTCTTGTCCATGCGGAACCGGAATCCTTCGAGTTTGCCCACGAATTCGCCCTCTACGGTCACTTCGCCTTGTTCGTTTACGTCAGCCAACAGCTTTTCCTTCTGGTTGAGCCGGCGAAGCAAAACGCTTGTCCGCCGGTCCACAAATCTTTGCGTGAGTGCGCCATGCAGCGCATCCGATAGGCGATCTTCTACCGCCCTTGTCTGGTCGCGCCAATGGTTTTCGTCCCGCAGCCAGCCCTTGCGCTGCGCCACATAGGTCCATGTGCGGATATATGCCAACCGTTTCGACAGCGTGTCGATGTCGCCGTCGTGCCTGTCGATCCGGGCGATTTGCAACGCGAACCAGTTTTCATCGACCACACCATCCTGATGCAGATCGGTGTAGATACGGGTCAGCAACCCGGCATGTTCGCCCCGGCTGATGCCGCGAAAATCCGGGATCCGGCAGACATCCCACAGAAGTCGCACCGACGGCCCGTTCGTGGCCCGCGCCGCGATCAGCGGGTCGGCAGCCAGTGCCTTCAACGCAGCCAGATCGTCGCTTTCCCGCACACGGGTCAGAAGCATGTCGTCGGTGCGCTGTTCCAGACACTGTATCAAGCGCTTGGCCGACCCGAACTGCAGGTCCGCGTTACGCCACATCAGCTTGCCCACCGGGCGGAACTGGTGGTTCTCGATGGCGTGGATGGTTTCGTCGTCGAGCGGCGGAGCCTCTCCCGTCACGCCGAACGACCCGTTGTTCATATGCCGTCCGGCGCGGCCCGCAATCTGGCCCAGCTCCTCGGCATGCAGCGGCCGCATCCGCTGCCCGTCGAACTTGCTCAACGCCGAAAAGGCGACGTGATTGATATCAAGGTTCAGACCCATCCCGATGGCGTCGGTGGCGACCAGATAATCCACCTCGCCGTTCTGGTACATCTCGACCTGCGCATTGCGGGTGCGGGGCGACAGCGCGCCCATCACGACAGCCGCACCGCCCTTCGTGCGGCGCAGCAGTTCCGCAATCGCATAGCAATTTTCAACCGAAAACCCGACAATCGCCGCACGTCCGGGCATCCGGCTCAGCTTTTTCGAACCTGCATAGGTTAGCGTCGACATCCGCTCGCGGTGGATGAACTGCGCTTTCGGCACCAGTGCCGCGATGGCGGAGCGCATCGTCTCCGCTCCCATGAACAGCGTCTCGTGCAGCCCGCGCGCGTGCAGCAAGCGGTCGGTGAACACGTGACCGCGCTCGGAATCGGCGCAAAGCTGGATTTCGTCGACGGCCAGAAAATCGCAGCCCATGCCCTCCGGCATCGCCTCGACCGTGCAGACCCAGTATTGCACCCGGTCCGGCACGATCCGTTCCTCGCCGGTGATCAGCGCCACCACGGACGGCCCGCGCACCGCGACGATCCGGTCATAGACCTCCCGCGCCAGCAGCCGCAGCGGCAGGCCGATCACACCCGTGCGATAGGCCAGCATCCGTTCGATGGCGTAATGGGTCTTGCCGGTATTGGTCGGCCCCAAAACGGCCGTGATCCGGGACTGTTGCATAGTGAACCCCGGTCAGGGGTCGGGCCCACCGTTCAGAGCGCCCGACCGTCCAGTTGCAGCGACACGCGCGCCATGCCCTCGATCGCCTCGGGGCTGCGCGGATAGATTTCCAGGATCGCCTGATAGACTTCCAGCGCATCCGCCGGCCGCTCCAGTTCCTCCAGCAGCACCCCGACACCGAACATCGCATCGAAATGGCGCGGCTCCAGCACCAGCACCTGCCGCAGATCGTCGATGGCCGGACCGATCAGCCCCAGCGCGTAATAGGCCGAGGCCCGCGCGTGATACCCTTCGGCAAAGGTCGGGTCATGGTCCAGCGCCGCGGTCAGATGCTCCACCGCGATCTCCGGCGCATCCTCTTCCAGCGCGTCGGTGCCACGGCGGAACAGCAGGTCGATGGCGGGCGATCCGCTCCGCTCCCACCGCGCGGTGATCCGGTCGGCGATGCGGGCGTGACTGTCCTCATCCGCCTCCAGAAGCTCTTGATAAAGCGTGTCCAATCCCGTTTCCTGCGCGGAAACCGGTGCGGTTGACGTTATCGTCAGCGCAAATGCCGCAACGACACATTTGAAGTGATCGGTCAGGATGCCCATACCATGAATGTAACGCGCTGATCGCCCGACACCAGAGCCTGCGCGGCCAAACCGACAAAAAAGAGGATCAAATCACCATGAGCGACGTCATCACCGAAGCAGTCACCCAGCTGAACGCCAAGATGGACGGCGGTTTCGACGGCACCGCCAAATTCGTGATCGAGGGCGAAGGCGCCATCATGATCGACGAGAACGGCGCCCGTGCCGGAGACGAAGAGTCCGACGTGACCCTCACAGCCACCACAGAGACCTTCAAGGCGATCCTCGAAGGCGAGGAAAATCCCACCGCCGCCTTCATGACCGGCAAGCTGACGGTCGACGGCGACATGGGTCAGGCGATGAAACTCTCCAGCGTGCTGGCCTGATCGCCCGATGAACGCCCCGATGTCCCGCCTGACACCCGCCCCCTTCTTTGACGACATCGCCTTCGGGCCGGATGGCGGCGCGGCGCATTGGGTGACGGCATCGGACGGTGTGCGCATCCGCGTGGCCCACTGGCCGCTGGACGGGGCCAAGGGCACGGTGCTGATGTTCCCCGGTCGCACCGAATACATCGAAAAATACGGCGATGCCGCGCGCGAATTCGCCAAGGGCGGCTATGCCACAGTCTGCGTCGACTGGCGCGGACAGGGCATCGCCGACCGGTTGCTCGACGACCGCGCTGTCGGCCACGTCGGGCGATTCACCGACTATCAGCTTGACGTTGCAGCCACCCTCGCCCACGCCCGCGCCCTGAACATGCCCGAACCCTTCTATATGGTCGGCCATTCCATGGGCGGCTGCATCGGGCTGCGCGCCCTGCACGAGGGTCTGCCGGTGCGCGCCGCTGCGTTCTCCGCGCCGATGTGGGGCATCACGATCTCCCCCGCCATCCTGCGCCCGCTCTCCTGGGGGATGGGCTGGGTGGCGGAAAAGATCGGTCAGGGCCATCGGATGGTGCCGGGCCAGTTCCGCGAAACTTATGTCCTGCGCGAGGACTTCGCGGTGAACACACTGACCCGCGACCGCGCGATGTGGGACAGGCTGATCATCCAAATGAAGGCACAGCCCGATCTTGCACTCGGTGGCCCGTCGCTGCACTGGCTCCTGTCGTCTTTGCGCGAAATGGGGCATCTGGCGCGGATGCAGCATCCGGACATGCCCGTCGTGACGTTTCTCGGCACGCGCGAGGCGATCGTCGATCCTGCCCAGATCAGGACCTATATGGCCGACTGGCCGGGCGGGCGGCTTGACATCCTCGACGATGCGGAACACGAGGTGATGCTGGAAATCCCCGCCACCCGCGCCCGCGTCTATGACGGCATCCGCGCGCATTTCGACGCGCACACCTGACCCCTCGCCAAATTCGCCCATCGGTCTAGATTGACCCGCATGGCGGACGTGCTGATATTCACCGACGAGGGCATCTATTGCCCGGCGGGCGATTTTTATATCGACCCGTGGCGCCCGGTCGACCGCGCGCTGATCACCCACGGCCACGCCGACCATTCCCGCTGGGGCATGAAACGCTATCTCGCGACCGAGGCCGCCAAACCCGTCATGCAGCACCGGCTCGGCGAAGACGCCCGGATCGAAACCGTCCGCTATGGCGAAGCGCGCCGCATCGGCGATGCGACAGTGTCCTACCACCCGGCGGGCCACGTCCCCGGCTCCGCTCAGATCAGGGTCGAGGTCGCGGGCGAGGTCTGGGTCGCCTCCGGCGACTACAAGACCGTGGCCGACGGCCTGTCCGAACCGTTCGAGCCAGTGAAGTGCCACGCCTTCATCACCGAATGCACCTTCGGGCTGCCTGTGTTCTCCTGGACCCCTCAGGATGTGCTTGCCGACCAGATCAACACCTGGTGGGCCGCCTGCGCCGCCGATGGCCGCCCCGCCGTGCTGGGTGCCTATGCGCTTGGCAAGGCGCAACGTCTGCTGACGACGGTGAACGCGGATATCGGCCCGATCCTGACCCATGGTGCCATCGAGAACACGAACGACGTGCTGCGCGCGCAAGGCATCGCCCTGCCCGACACGATCCGTGTCACCGCAGATACCACTTACAAGGACCACCCCGGAGCGCTGATCCTCGCCACGCCGGGGGCGATGGGCGGCCCGTGGATGCGGCGTTTTCCAAAAGCCTCGACCGCCTTCGCCTCCGGCTGGATGGCCCTGCGCGGCACCCGCCGCAGGCGCGCCGCAGACCGCGGCTTCGTGGTTTCCGACCATGCCGACTGGGATGGGCTGAACGCCGCGATAAAGGCGACCGGGGCGAAGAAGGTATTCGCTACGCACGGCTATACCGGCACGTTCCAGCGGTGGTTGGCCGACCAAGGATACGACGCGCATGTCGTCAGCACCGAATACACCGGCGACGTGGAAGAGGACGACGCGGCATGAGACGACTTATCTTTCTTTTGATGCTTCTGCCTGCACCGGCCGCAGCCCAATCCGTCTGCATCTGCCTGGAATGCATCACCGGCCCCTTCGACCGCTACGCAGCCGTCTCCGGCTCCATGAAGCCGACGCTGGAACCCGGTCAATGCGTGATCGTGCGCACCGATGTCGACACGGTCACACCCGGGATGGTCGTCGCGCACGTGCAGGACGATGGCGCGACCTACCTGCGCCGCGTCATCGCCACCGGCGGCCAGACCGTGCAGATGCGCGGCGGACAGGTCTTTATCGACGGACAACCCGTCCCGCAGGACCCGCAGCCGCCCTATGCACAGGTCATGCAGCGCGAAGGCGACAGCCTGCCACGCTGCCCCGCGTTGACGGAGATGGGCGACACCTGCCTGATCGACCGCTACCGCGAAACGCTGGGCGAGGTCAGCTATGACGTGCTCGACCTTAGACCCGGCCTGACGGACGATACACCCGTCTTCACCGTCCCGCCCGGCCATGTCTTCGTGATGGGCGATCACCGGGACAACAGCGCCGACAGCCGTATCGGGAGCGACTATGGCGGCCCCGGTTTCGTCCCTGTGGACAGGATCACCGGCGTGCTGGAAGAAATCAAGAAATGAGGGACTTCGCCGCCCTCTTCACCCGCATCGACGAGACGACAAAGACGAGCGTCAAGACCGCCGCGCTTGCCGACTATTTCCGCACCGCCCCCGACGACGACAAGCTCTGGACCGTCGCGCTGTTCTCCGGCCGTCGCCCGAAGCGCACGATCACCGCGACCCGCCTGCGTGAATGGGCCGCTGAACGCGCAAACCTGCCCGACTGGCTGTTCGAGGACAGCTACAGCGTCGTCGGCGATCTGGCGGAAACCATCGCGCTGGTCCTACCATCCGCGTCGAAAGATGAAGATCGTAGCCTGACGCACTGGATTCAAGAAGTAAAACGCCTTTCTGTACTCGACGAAGATGCCCGCAAATCCGGCATCCTTGCCGCCTGGGACAGCCTGCCGACGACCGAGCGGTTCCTGTTCACGAAACTGCTGACCGGCGGATTTCGTGTCGGTGTCAGCACGAAACTTATGACCCGCGCGCTGGCGCAGGCGACGGGGCAGGACGAACCGGCGCTGACGCACAAGTTGATGGGCGCCTGGACGCCGGAAACCGTGACCTGGGACAGCCTGATCGAGGCCGACGACCCGGGTGCGGACCTGTCGCGCCCCTATCCGTTCTATCTGGCCTACGGGCTTGATTCGCTTGACGATTTAGGCGACCCGGCGGATTGGAATGCGGAACGCAAATGGGACGGTATCCGCGGGCAGTTCATCCTGCGCGGCGGCGAACATCACATCTGGTCGCGCGGCGAGGACCTGATGACCGACCGTTTTCCGGAATTGGCGCAACTGAAAGACTACCTGCCCGACGGCACCGTGATCGACGGCGAGGTGCTGGCATTTGCAGACGAGATGCCACTGTCCTTTAACGCGCTGCAAAAGCGGATCGGGCGCAAGACCGTGCCGAAGAAACTGCTCGCCGAATCTCCGGTGATCCTGATGGCCTACGATCTGCTGGAAAAAGATGGGCAGGATATCCGAAATTCTACATTCATTGAACGTCGCAAGACATTGGAAAAAATTACAAAAGCCGTTCCACGTGGCGCCCCGATCCGGCTGTCCGCCTCGGTGCCGTTCAAGAACTGGGAAGACCTCGCCGCGGAGCGTGACAGATCGCGCGAACTCAATGCCGAAGGGCTGATGCTCAAAAACAAGCACAGCCCTTATCTGGCTGGCCGCAAGCGGGGGGACTGGTGGAAATGGAAGGTCGATCCGCTGACCATCGACGCGGTGATGATCTATGCGCAGGCAGGCTCCGGCAGGCGGGCGAACCTGTTCACCGACTACACTTTCGCGGTGCGGGACGGCGATGCGCTGGTGCCCTTCACCAAGGCCTACTCCGGTCTGACCGACGCGGAATTCCGCCAGATCACCAACTGGGTCCGCCGCAACACGTTGCAGAAATTTGGCCCCGTGCGGCAGGTGCCGCCGGAGCACGTCTTCGAAATTGCCTTCGAGGGGATACAGGCCAGCCCGCGCCACAAATCCGGCGTGGCGCTGCGGTTTCCACGCATGTTACGCTGGCGCACCGACAAACCCGTTTCCGAGGCCAATACCCTCGACGACCTGAAAGAGATGCTCGCGACCTATGGCTAAACCCGCAAGCCCCCTGCCGCCCGCGGCAACACCCGTGACCGAGAAGGCCCCCGAAAACGCCTGCGATACCCATGTGCACCTGCTGGGCGGACCGGAGGAGTTCCCGCTCTACGACAAGCGGACCGAAGACCCGACCCAGTCCTATGCCGCCTATCTGAGCGATTACCGTGCGCATCTGGCAGCCCTCGGCATTACACGCGGCGTCATCGTGCAGTCGATTTTCTACGGCCTCGACAACACCGTGACGGTCAGGGCCGTGCGCGACATGGGCGACGGGTTCAAGGGCATCGGTCTGCTGCCGGACGGGGCCGGTGCCGCCGACCTTGACCAATTCGTCGTCTGGAACCTCAAGGGCGTGCGCCTGAACTACGTACACGGCGGTGTGCTGACGTGGGACGGGGCCATGGCCATGGCCCCGATGCTGGCGGAGCGCGACATGCACATCCAGATGCTCATGCACGCCGACCAGCATATGGAGGGGCTGGCGGACGACATCGCAGCCCTGCCCGTGCCTGTCGTGTTCGATCATATCGGCTGGCCTGACCTGACACTCGGCCCCGATCATCCGGGGTTCCAGGCATTGTGCCGCGCGCTGGCGGAGGGTCATGCCTACGTCAAACTATCCGGCCTCTACCGCCTGTGCGATGCGCCCTACACGCTGGCCGACGCCCATGTCGCCGCCCTTGTCGCCGCCAATCCCGACCGCTGCCTTTGGGGATCGGACTGGCCGCACATCATGCTGAACGGCGCGCATATGCCAAAGAGCGACGCGCTGTGGCAGGCCTTCCTGCGCGCGGTGCCCGACCCGGCGATCCGGCACCGGATTCTGGTCGACAACCCGGCGCGGCTTTACGGATTTTAGGCCGTTTTGCACCGTTCGTGCGCGAACCCGCTTTCATCGCGACGGTGCGATCCTTATGTCAGGCGCAATTGAATTGAGAAAAGGTGCAGCGCCATGAAATCCATCCGTCCCGTGTTCGATGCCGAAACCTCTGGTGGGCAGTCCTTTGGTGACCTGCCCGAATGGGATCTGACGGACCTTTACCCGTCCGAGGACAGCGCCGAACTGAAACGTGACATGGATTGGCTGGAGGGCGCCTGCGCCGATTTCGCCGGTGATTACGAGGGCAAACTTGCATCCCTCGACGCCGCGGCCATGCTGGAGGCCATGACCCGCTACGAGAAGATCGAGCAGATCATCGGGCGCATCATGTCCTACGCGGGCCTGCGCTATTACCAGATCACCACCGACCCGAAACGCGCGAAATTCATGTCCGACTGCCAAGACAGGATCACCACGCTCAGCACGCCGCTGGTGTTCTGGGGACTGGAATTCAACCGGCTCGACGACGATCACGTCGCGGGGCTGCTGGACGCGAACGCCGATCTGGCGCGCTACAAGCCCGTGATCGACCGGATGCGCGCGATGCGCCCGCACCAGCTGTCGGACGAGCTGGAAAAATTCCTGCACGACCAATCCACCGTCGGGGCATCCGCCTGGAACAAGCTGTTCGACGAGACCATGGCCGGGCTGGAATTCGACGTGAACGGCGAGACCCTGAACCTTGAGGCGACACTGAACCTGCTGACCGATCAGGACCGCGCCAAGCGAGAGGCGGCAACGCACGCGCTTGGCCGCGTCTTTCAGGACAACATCAAGATCTTCGCCCGCGTCCACAACACACTGGCCAAGGAAAAGGAGATCGAGGACCGCTGGCGCAAGATGCCCACGCCGCAGACCGGCCGCCATCTGTCCAACCATGTCGAGGCCGAAGTGGTCGAGGCGCTGCGAGATGCCGTCGTCGCCGCCTACCCGCGCCTGTCGCATCGGTATTACAAGCTGAAAGCCAAGTGGCTGGGGCTGGACCGGATGCAGACATGGGACCGCAACGCGCCCCTGCCGATGGAATCCGACCGGCTGGTCGATTGGGACGAGGCCCGCAAGACGGTGATGGACGCCTACGCCGATTTCGACCCGCGCATGGCCGATCTGGCAGAGCCGTTCTTTACCAAGGGCTGGATCGACGCGCCGGTGAAGCCCGGCAAGGCCCCGGGCGCGTTCGCCCACCCCACGGTGACGAACGTGCATCCTTACGTGATGCTGAACTATCTGGGCAAACCGCGTGACGTGATGACGCTGGCGCACGAGTTGGGCCACGGCGTGCATCAGGTGCTGGCCGCCGAACAGGGTGAATTGCTGTCGTCCACCCCGCTGACGCTGGCCGAAACCGCATCGGTGTTCGGCGAGATGCTGACCTTCCGCAAGCTGCTGGAGGGGGCCAAGGACCAGGAAGAGCGTAAGGTCCTTCTGGCCGGCAAGGTCGAGGACATGATCAATACGGTCGTGCGCCAGATCGCGTTCTACGATTTCGAATGCAAGCTGCACGCCGCCCGCGCCGAGGGTGAACTAACGCCCGACGACATCAACGCGCTCTGGATGTCGGTGCAGGCGGAGTCATTGGGCGACGTGTTCGATTTCCACGACGGATACGAGACTTTCTGGGCCTATATCCCGCATTTCGTGCACTCACCGTTCTACGTCTATGCCTATGCTTTCGGCGACGGCCTCGTGAACGCGCTTTATGCGGTTTACGAGGAAGGCGACGCCAATTTCCGCGAAAAGTATTTCGACATGCTCAAGGCCGGCGGGTCCAAGCACCACACCGAGCTGCTCAAGCCCTTCGGCCTCGATGCGTCGGACCCGAAATTCTGGGACAAAGGGTTGTCGATGATCGAAGGCATGATCGACGAATTGGAAGCGATGGAGGGCTAAGGCCCTACTTCAGCTGACTGTCCTTGGATCCGCGGCGGTTGATGCCGCCGCGCGCCTTGTAGGCACCGTCGCGTTCGGTCTGGCAGTCGATGCACAGCTTCACGCCCGGCAGCGCCGCGCGGCGCTTCTCCGGGATCGGTTCCTCACATTCGGCGCAGAATGCAAGGCTCTCGCCCTGCGGTCCCTTGCGGGCCTTCAACCGCGCCAGTTCATCGGCGATCGACGCCTCGATCTGTTCGGAGACCGCGCCGTCCTTCGCCCAGCCGCCCGCCATCAGTCCAGTTCCGTCCAAGGCCAGGGTTTGACCTCGCTGCCCGCGGTGAGGTAGCGGACAGCCTTGGCCATCCAGACCCCCATGGTGGTGCCGAATTCCTGCAACTGTTCGTTGGGTTCACGCTTGTTGAACAGCATGATCACGAATTGCGCGATGGTGAGGACCCACAGCAGCGACTGGGCGAAGCTCAGCAGCACCGCCACGATGATCATCCAGATCAGGCGTTGCCACATGGGTTCGAAATCGGATGTGTCCGGGTCCTGCATCAGCCCTGTCCTCCTGCTGCGAATACCATGTCCATCATCTGCTGCGTGCCGCGAGAGAATTCAAGCGGGCAGGCGTAGTCTTCGCCATCCTGCGTGGCGCGGCAGAACGCCTCCACTTGGAGCACGTAGTGGTTCGCGGCGGGCCAGCGTTCGGTGACCACGCGCTGCCCGTCGTTTTCCAGCCGCAGCGATGCGACGTCGTGAAGGTTGGCGTTGTAGGGGCAGGTCAGGGTCAGCACGCCCGCATCGCCGTGGAACGTGATGTGCTGGCGCGGGTGCATCCGCATCGACACCAGCCCGCTAAAGGTCGCCTCTCCCAGAGCGGCGGTCACGAGCGCGGTCGCGTCGATGTCGTTTTCCCATGTCAGCCGGGCATCGTGAATGGCGGTTACGTCCTGCCCGGTCACATAACGTGCCGCGCCGAAATTATAGACGCCGATGTCGCGCAACGCTCCGCCGCCAGTTTCGGGCCGGTTGCGAATATTGGCACCGTCTGGGTTGTTGTAGCTGAACGCCGCATCGACGTGCATCACACGGCCGATGGCCCCCGACTGCACCAGATCGCGGGCGCGGGTGAACTGCGGGTGATGCACGATCATGAATGCCTCTGCCGCCAGCTTGCCCGCCTTGTCACGCGCGGCGATCAGGCGGTCGAAATCATCCGCCTTCATCGCGATGGGCTTTTCGCACAGGACGTGCTTGCCCGCCTCCAGCGCCTTGATCGTCCATTCCACATGCAGGTGATTGGGCAGCGGGATGTAGACCGCGTCGATGTCCGGATCGTTCAGCAGGGCGTCGTAGCTGTCGATCACGCGTAGATCGGCCGCGAAGGCGCGGAAGCCGTTTGCCTTATCCAAAGACGAGGTGGCCAGCGCCGTCAGCGCGGCACCTTTTGCCGCATGGATCGCCGGGGCCATATGGTCCCGCGCGAACTTTGCGGCACCCAGCACGCCCCATCTGACTGTCATCGTGTGCCTCCCATCCTGTAGGCAAAACGTTAGCGCCAAGCGGCGCGGAATGAAAACCCGCAGCGCGGTGTCGACCAAGAAAAATCCCCGTCGGCGGCACCGACGGGGATCATGCATTTCAGACTGCGGGGCGGATCATGCCGTCTCCAGCATGCCCTTTTCCTTGGCCAACGCATGCATCCGCTTTTGCAGCTTCTCGAACGCGCGCACCTCGATCTGGCGGATACGCTCGCGGGACACGTCGTATTGCCCGCTCAGGTCTTCCAGCGTGATGGTCTCGTCCGCCAGACGGCGCTGGACCAGAATATCCTTTTCGCGATCATTCAGCACATCCATCGCTTCGGCCAGCAGCGCGCGGCGGGTGTCCAACTCGTCATGCTCTTCGTAGTCAGCGGCGGTGTTGGCGCTTTCGTCCTCCAGCCAGTCCTGCCACTGCATCGTGCCTTCGCCTTCGGACCCGACGGTCGCGTTCAACGATGCATCGCCGCCCGACATCCGCCGGTTCATCGAGATCACCTCGTCCTCGGTCACGCCAAGGTCGTTGGCGATGCGCTGCACGTTTTCGGGCCGCAAATCGCCGTCTTCCAGTGCACCGATGCGGCTTTTCGCCTTGCGCAGGTTGAAGAACAGCTTTTTCTGAGCCGACGTGGTGCCCAGTTTCACAAGGCTCCACGACCGCAAGATATATTCCTGGATCGACGCGCGGATCCACCACATCGCATAGGTCGCAAGGCGGAAGCCCTTTTCAGGGTCGAAGCGTTTCACGGCCTGCATCAGACCCACGTTCGCCTCCGAAATTACCTCGGCCTGCGGCAGGCCATAGCCGCGGTAACCCATGGCGATTTTCGCGGCGAGGCGCAGGTGCGACGTCACCATTTTGTGCGCGGCCTCGGTATCCTCGTGGTCGACCCAACGCTTGGCCAGCATGTATTCCTCTTCCGGCTCCAACAGCGGAAACTTGCGGATTTCCTGCATGTAGCGGTTGAGTCCCTGTTCCGGCGACGGGGCCGGCAGATTTGCATAATTGCTCATGTTTTTCACGTCTCCCCGCCCGTGCATCAGCGTGATGTTTACGGGCTTAACATGCATATGGGCGCAACTTCGGCGGCTTTCAAGACCAATACGCCGGTTTCGTTGCCTTCATATGAACAAACAGCTTGCGGAAAAACAGGTTCCGAAACGCAATGTCACGCAGATGGGACGGGATGTTTCAGACGGCATGGCCCAGGTCGCGCACCAATATGGCCATATCCTCGGGCATTGTGGCATCGAAGGCCAATGCCGCCCCCGTGACCGGATGCTTGAACCCCAGTTGCGCGGCATGTAGCGCCTGTCGCGGGAATGCCGCTGCCGCCGCCACACCGGCATCGCCCACCGCCTTTGGCGACAGTTTGCGCCGCCCGCCATAGACCGGATCGCCGATCAGGCTGTGGCCGCAATGGGCCAGATGCACCCTGATCTGATGCGTGCGCCCGGTTTCCAGCCAGCATTCGATCAGTGCCGCTGCCGGGGGGTCGCCCAGCGGTGCGACGATCCGCGCCCGCGTCACCGCGTGCCGCCCCTGATCGAAGGACACCGCCTGCCGCTGCCTGTCGGTGCGGTGGCGGCCAAGAAAAGTCTGCACCTTCAGGATATTGCCCGGCTCGAAGGAGGTGCCGCGCACACCGCGCAGGCGCGGATCGTTTGAAGACGGCAAGCCATAACACACCGCAAGATAGCGCCGCGCAACACTGTGATCGGCGAATTGCGCCGCCAATCCGTGATGCGCGCGGTCGGATTTCGCGGCGACCAACAAGCCGCTGGTATCCTTGTCGATCCGGTGCACGATGCCGGGTCGCTTCATCCCTCCGACGCCCGACAGATCGTCGCCGCAGTGGTGGATCAGCGCGTTGACCAGCGTGCCGGAGGGTGTGCCGGGGGCCGGATGCACGACCATGCCCGCGGGCTTGTTCACGACGATCAGGTCGGCATCCTCGAACACGACATCAAGCGCGATATCCTCGCCTTCGATATGGCTGTCCTCGGCTTCGGCCACACTCACGTCGATCCGCGCGCCCGCATCGACACGGTGGCGCGGGTCGGTCACTACCTGCCCGTCGACCTGCACCGCCCCCTCCGCGATCAGCTTGCCCAAACGCGAGCGTGACAGCGCCGCATCCTCGGGCACGTCGCGCGCCAGCGCCTTATCCAGCCGGGGCGGCGGATTGTCCGCGATCTGAAATGTCACAGTCTGCATCATGCGCCCGCCCTAGCCGCAAATCGGCCCCGTCGCCAGCCCCCTTGCCGCCCGCTCAGGGTTGCACCACGGCCGCGCGCCATTCCTCAAGAAAACGCTGCCGCATCAGCGGATCGACGAACACCAGCAGACCGGGGTCGAGCCGGATCGGGCGCAGGTGCGGGCCTTCCGCCAGTGCCGCCTCGTTGATGCGCGGCAGGCCGGTTTCGTCCTCGATCAGGCGCTGGCCCTCGTCCGACAGCAGGAAATCCAGAAAGGCGGCACCGGCGTCCGGGTCAGGCGCGCTTACCGGGATCAGGGCGGTGCGCAGCAGCACGTGCGTGAAATCCTGCGGTGCCACGATGATCGCATCGCCGTCGGCGGGCAGACGCGCGGCGGCATAGCTGCCCAGCACGTTCAGCGCAACGAGAAGTTCGCCGGTCTGCACGCCCGCGATCATATCGCCGCTGGCCGCGTAAAGCTGCGGGTCCAGCCCACCCATGACCTCGGCCAGACGCCAGCTTGTGTCCGATTGCCGCGCGTCCTGGGTCGCAAACAGGTATCCCGCCCCGGACCGCTGCGGATCATAGGTGCCGATACGGCCCTCGAAGCGCGCGGGATCGCGGCGCAACAGGTCAATCAGATCGGCGCGGGTGTGCGGGATCGGCAAGCCGCGCAGCCCGTCCCGCGACACCACCATCACCACCGGCTCCTGCGCGAAGGCGAACAGCTGATCCCGCCACCGCGCCCAACCGGGCAGCAACGCCACCGCCGCACTCTGGTGGCTGCGGGCGAAACCGTCGTTGGCGAGTTTCAACTGCAGGTCCATGGCCGAAGAGATCGCGAGGTCGAAGGCCGCGCTCTCCTGCACCGCCGCGAAAACGTCGCGGCTGTTGGCGACGGCATAGCGGATGGTCACATCCGGGTTCGCGGCCTGAAAGGCGGCGATGACCGGGGCGAACGCTTCTGTATCGGTGGTCGAGATGATGGCGAGCGTGGCCGGTCCCGATCCCGGAAACAGCGATTCCTCCTCCAGATCGTAGGCTGTGGCGATGCCACCCCAGACCGCAACGGCCAAAGCCGTCAGCCAAGCGGCAAAATCAGTTCGGCGCATGTGCCGCCTCCTTCCCTGTCGGTGATGGTGAATTGCCCGCCCACCGCGCGGGCCACATCGCGCACGATTGTCAGGCCAAGGCCCGAGCCGATCACATCCGTCACGTTGGCCCCGCGCGCGAACCGGCCCGACAGTTGCTGTCCGCTGCCGCCATCCAGCCCCCGACCCCGGTCCTTGACCGTAATGACGGCGCGCGAACCGCTGCGCTGCAAGGCGATCTCGATCCGGCTGTCGGCAAAGGAGTATTTGATCGCATTGTCGATCAGGTTGCGCAGGGCGCTTTCCAGCAGCAGCCGGTCGAACCGCAGGGTGATCTGGTCCGCCGGCAGGACGATGTCGAGCATGATGTCGCGCATGTCGGCGGTCGGCTGAAACGTATCCGCCACATCGCCGATCAACGGCCCAAGCGCCAGCACTTCGTCGCTGCGCTGATCGGTGCGATACACCACCGTCGCGTGATCCAGAAGTTGCCCGGCAGACCGCGCGCTGTCGTCCACGGCCCGGATCACGTTGCGCAGCGTGGCGCGCGTTGCATCGTCATCGGTCTGGCGCAGGGCAATTTCGGCCTGCGCGCGCACGGTCGCCAGCGGCGTGCGCACGTGATGGGCGGCTTCTGTGATAAAGGTCTCTGTCCGGGTCAGCGCGCCGCGCAATCGCGCGATAAACCCGTTCAGCGCATCGGTCAGAGGCGTCAGCTCATGCGGCACCTTGCGCTCAAAGGGCCGCAGGTCCTGCGGGCCGCGTCGCCCCATGGCCGCGGCAAGCCCGGCCAACGGCCGCAGCACGGCCCGCGCGGTGAGCAGCGACAACACCGCGGCAAAGGCGAAAAACCCCAGCCCGAGGCCCGCGGCACGATTGGCCATCCGACTGCTGATTGCGTCCTGCGTCGTGCGGGTCTGCGCCACCAAGACCTGCACCGTGACCTGCCGTTCGTCGATCAGCACGCGCCGCGCCACGGCGCCGACGCGCACCACGGTGTCCTGATAGGCGGTCGTGTAGAATTCGGGCGTCAGCCCGCCGGGCGGGGTGTCCGGCACCGGCAGGTCGTCATAGCCCGTCACGGTCTCGTCCCCGATCAGGATGCGATAGAACACGCGGTCCTCGCCGGTCGATCCCAGCATCGAAAACGCGGCGTAGGGAATATCGACAGTCAGCCCGTCCGCCCCGCCGCGCAGCTCTTCCGCAATCGCGACGGTCGCGGCCCCCAGAATACTGTCCTGCGTGGTTTCCACAGCGGCCTCGGCCACCGTGCGGACCGAGAGATAGAGCAAGGCCGACAGCACCGCCGCCACGACCAGCAAGGAGAGAATCAGACGCTGGCGAATCGACCCCGACGGGCTGAAAATGCCGGTCATGTCGCGGTCAGGCGATAGCCGACGCCACGCACGGTTTCGATCCGGGTCGCCGAGCCCTGCAGCTTGCGGCGCAACCGGCCGACATAGACTTCGATCGCATTGTCGGTGACGGCCTCGGAGGCGGACAGCAGCCGGTCGCACAATTGTCCCTTGGAGAAAATCCGGTCAGGGGCCGCGACGAGGATCTCGAACAGGCGCAATTCGCGGTTGCGCAACTCGCGCGCCTCACCAGCGACGGTCAGCGTCGCGGCGAGCGGATCGAACGTCAGATCGGCGAAGGTCAGCGCGGTCTGTGCCGCCCCACCGCGCCGCCGCAGCACCGCACGAACACGCGCTTCCAACTCCATGAAATCAAAAGGTTTCGTCACATAATCATCGGCCCCGGTATCCAGCAGCGCCACCCGGTCCGAGACAGCAGAACGCGCCGTCATGACGATCACCGGGGTGTCTCGTTTGGCGCGCCTGTGGGCCGCCAGAAAATCGCGTCCGTCGCCGTCGGGCAGCATGATGTCGAGCAGGATCAGGTCATAGCGCGCGCTGGCCATGTGGTCCTCGGCCTCGGCCAGCGACCGGGCCCAGTCCACGGCGTGCCCGTCCAGTGTCAGCCGGGTTTGAACCGATCCTCCCAGATCATGATTATCCTCGACCAGCAGGAACCGCATGATCCTTACTCCAAAATATTTCGGCCCGTGACAGGTTGCTGTCAGGTTGCGGTCAAATGATGATGTCATGCAAGGGGGCCACGCGGCGGAGGAGCCGCGCCCGCCTTGATATGTGACTACTGGGAGGAACCATCACATGAAAAAGACGCTTCTTGGCGCAATCGCCGCCAGCGCACTCTTCGCCTTTTCGGGCACAGCCGCCTATGCGACCGAATGCATCGCACCCGCCAACCCCGGCGGCGGCTGGGATTTCACATGCCGCCAGATCGGCAAAATCCTTTATGACATCGGCGAAGTCGACGCCCCCGTGCAGATCACCAACATGGCCGGTGCCGGCGGTGGCCTCGCGTTTTCGACCGTGGTGAACGAACGCTCCGACGACAATGATCTGATCGTCGCGGCCTCCTCGGCCACCACGACACGTCTGGCCCAGAACGCCTATGGCGGTGCGACCGCCGATCAGGTGCGTTTCGTCGGTGCGATCGGTGCCGATCCCGGCGTGATCGTCGTCGCGGCGGACAGCCCCTACCAGTCGCTCGAGGATCTGGTCGAGGCGATCAAGACCGATCCGTCCTCCGTCGCCTTTGCCGGTGGGTCCGCCGTCGGCGGCTTCGATCACCTCAAGCCGCTGCAGGTTCTGAAGGCCGCCGGTTTCGACGACATCACGCAGGTGAAATACATTGGTGTCGATGGTGGTGCCGACGCGATCACCCAGACTGTCGGTGGCTTCACACAGGCGATGACCGGCGATATGTCGGAAATCGTGGGCTTCCTCGACGCCGGTGAAATCCGCGTTCTGGCCGTGCTGACCGAAGAGCGTGTGCCGGGCTTCGATGACATCCCCACCGCGATGGAGCAGGGCTATGACGTCGTCGCCGTGAACTGGCGTGGCCTCTATGTGCCCAAGGACATCTCGGACGAGGAATTCGAGGCTTGGGGCGCGAAACTGCAAGCCGTGGCCGACAGCGCCGAATGGCAGCAGGCCATGGAAGACAACGGTCTTGCACCGTTCACCAAGGTCGGTGGCGATTTCCAGAGCTGGATCGACGGTGTCGTCGCCCAGACCGAGGAACTGTCCCGCGAAATCGGTGTGATCCAGTAAGATGTCGCGCTTGTCAGACCGCATCTTCGGTCTGGCCATGATCCTTGTGGCGCTCGTGTATATCGCGAGCGCCATGCAGGTTCAGGTCAGTTTCCTTGCCGATCCCGTAGGCTCCAAGGCCTTCCCCATCGGCGTCGCCTCCATTGCGATCATCTGCTGCGTGGTGATGATCCTGCGCCCGGATGAAGAACCCGACTGGCCCGAACTCTGGACGGTTTTTTCCATCGGTATCTCTATCGTGCTGCTTGTGGGCTATTCCTACGCACTCAAACCGATGGGCTTTCTGATCCCCACGGCCATCGTCGCAGGCGCGCTATCCTACCAGATCACGCCCAGCGCAAAGGGTGCGGTACTGGCAGGGCTGGGCCTGTCTGCAGGGCTGTTCATCCTGTTCAAATTCATCCTCGATCTGGGCCTTCAGGGCTTTCCGAAAACATGGGGCCTCGTCTGATGGATATTCTTGCAAACCTGTCGATGGGCTTCGGCATCGCGCTGTCACCCTATACGCTGATGCTTGCCGTGCTGGGCTGTTTCATCGGCACCATCGTCGGCGCGCTGCCGGGCCTCGGCCCGTCGAACGGCGTGGCGATCATGATCCCGCTGACGTTTTCGATGGGGCTCGACGCGGTCTCCGCCCTCGTCCTGCTGACCGCGATCTACTACGGCGCGATGTACGGCGGACGGATTTCGTCGATCCTGCTGAACATCCCCGGCGATGAACCCGCCCTGATGACCACGCTCGACGGCTACCCGATGGCCAAGGCGGGTCGCGCGGGTGACGCGCTGGTCATCTCCGGCTTCGCGTCGTTCATCGGCGCGTTTCTGGCGACCATCGGCCTGATGCTGCTGGCTCCGCTTTTGTCCCGCGTCGCGTATCAATTCGGCCCCGCCGAATACTTCGCGCTTTACCTGCTGGCGTTCTCCACACTTGGCGGGATTTCGTCCAACAACCAGGCCAAGGCAGCACTTGCCTCCTGTATCGGCCTGATGATCGCGATGATCGGGCTTGACCCGAACTCCGGCCTGCCGCGCATGACGGGCGGCAACCTGCATCTTTATGACGGCATCGACTTCTTGGTCGCCATCGTGGGTCTCTTCGCCGTATCCGAAATCTTCTTCTTCATCGAAAGCCACGGAAAAGCCTCTGCCGTCGGCATCAAGATCGATAAGGTGCGCGTGCCGTGGAAGGAACTGTGGTCGACCCGATGGACGATGCTGCGCTCGTCGGGACTGGGGTTCTTTGCGGGCGTCCTGCCCGGGGCCGGTGCGTCGCTCGGCAGCTTCATGACCTACATGATGGAGAAATCCATCGCCGGTGAAAAAGGCGGGTTCGGCACAGGCGTGGCCAAGGGCGTGGCTGCCCCCGAGGCCGGCAACAACGCCGCCGCCGGTGGTGCGCTGGTGCCGATGCTGACGCTGGGCGTGCCCGGCTCCGGCACCACAGCCGTCCTGCTGGCCGTGCTGGTGACGCTCAACATCACGCCCGGCCCGACGCTCTTCACCGAACGGCCAGAGGTCGTCTGGGGCCTGATCGCGTCCCTGCTGATCGCCAACTTCGTGCTGCTGGCGATGAACGTGCCGATGGTCAAAATCTTCGTGAAGGTCCTCAGCGTGCCGCCCGCGCTTCTCTTGCCGGGTGTCACCATGGTCAGCTTCGTGGGGATCTACTCGCTCACCGGTAGCTATTTCGATCTGCTGCTGGTCGTGGCCTTCGGTGTGCTGGGGTATCTGCTGCGCAAGCTCGACATTCCGACGGTGCCGGTGATCCTGGGTATCCTTCTGGGTCACCAGATGGAGAAACAGTTGCGCGATGCAATGGTGCTGTCGGACGGCGACTGGACGTATCTCTTCTCCTCCGGAATCGCGACCGGGCTGATCATCGCCTCTGTCGTAGGCTTCGTCGCGCCGATCTTCCTTCGGCGCATCCTGCGCAAACCGCAGAGGATCACCGACTGACATGACCAAGGTTCTGGTTCCATCGGGCGCACTGGGTCTCGGCTATGATGCCGAGGCCCTGGCGCGCGGCGTCGCCCTGAAACCCGACCTGATCGCCATCGACGGCGGGTCCACCGACAGCGGGCCATCCTATCTGGGGCGCGGCGTGTCGAAATATGCCCGCGCCAGCACCAAGGCGGAATGGGCGGGGCTGATCCACGCCCGCGCGGCTGCCGGTTGCCCGCTTGTGATCGGCACCGCAGGCACCTGCGGCACCGACAGCACCGTGGACTGGCTCGTCGACATCACGCAGGAAATTCTGGACGAATCCGGCCTGACCGCAAAGATCGCCACGCTGAAATCCGAACAGGACCCGGCACAGATCACCCGCGCACCCATCACCCCCCTGCCCGGCGCTCCCGACACAACGCCGGCGCTGATCGCCGACTGCACCCATATCGTGGCGCTGGCCGGGGCCGAACAGATCACCGCCGCGCTGAAAACCGGGGCCGACATCATCATCGCGGGCCGCACGACGGATACCGCCATCATCGCCGCACTGCCGATCATGAACGGCGATCACGCAGGTGCTGCATGGCACGGGGCCAAGGTCGGCGAATGTGGCGCGCTGTGTGCCACCAACCCGCAGTCGGGCGTGATCATGGTGGATTTCGACTCCAAGGGTTTCACCGTCACGCCGCTTGCGGACGGATCGCAGGCCTCGCCGCACACCGTATCGGCCCACATGCTCTACGAAAACTCCGACCCCTTCATCCTGCACGAACCCGGCGGCCATCTGGACGTCACGGGTGCAACCTATACCGCCGTCGACGAAACGTCGGTGCGCGTGGAAGGATCACTTTGGGTGCCGTCGGACACATACACCGTTAAACTCGAAGGATCGCGCATCGCGGGCCATCAATGCATGGTTATGGCCACGATCCGCGACGCCCGCTACGTGGCCAACGTGCAGGCCTGGTGCGACGATATCGCCGTGAAGCACCGCGCCAAGGTCGCGGATCGGCTCGGTCCCGATGCCGATTTCAGCCTCGACCTGCGGATCATCGGCCAGAACGCCACGCTGGGGCCGCTGGAAAACCGCACGGCCGATCTGGTGGAGGTCGGTGTGATGGGCGTCGTCACCGCCGCCGATCCCGATACCGCGCATGATGTCGCGCGCCTGCTGAACCCCTACCTGCTGCACCACCCGCTGACCCGCGACGAGGAACAGCCGACCTTCGCGTTCCCCTTTTCCCCGGCAGAGGTCCCGCTCGGTCCGCTCTACAGCTTTGCGCTGCACCACGTCATGCCACTGTCCGACTCGATGGAGGCCTTCCGGCTGGAGGTGCTCCCATGACCACCATCGCTGACGTCGCGCAAAAGGTGCGCTCGAAAAACGCAGGGCCGTTCTGGCTGACCATCGACATTTTCTGCGGCGCGCCCGACCCTTATGCGCGGATCGTGCAAGGCGTGTCGACCGACCGGGTCGCGGCGCTGTTCGGCGCGGACCCCGCCCAGATCAAGCGCTTCGATATCGACAGCCTCAACGTCGTGAAATTCAGCCTGCCCCGCCCGCAGATCCAGGGCAGCCTGCACGACCGCGACATGCACGGCGCCGGCTGGGCCCCGTTGCTTGCGGAACTGACGCTGAACTGACGCGCACTGTCCCTGCATCACTTTGCCTGAAATACTCAAAAAAGGCGCACAGCGCCCGTGCCGCGCGCAGCGCGGCACCCCCTGCGACCGCGACAGCGGGCGCAAATCCTCCCCGCCATGCCGGTGCACGTGCTGTGCACGCCCGGTGCACGTAACTCATACACGCCAAAAATGGTGAAGTGGTACCACCTCCTGGTCTCGAACCAGGGACCTCTTGATCCACAATCAAGCGCTCTAACCAACTGAGCTAAGGCGGCACTGGGGCGGATTTAGCGGCTCGTCGCCATGATTGCAAGACCCTCAGCCGTGCGAAGTGACCGCCAGCGTGCCCCCCGCCAGCACCACCGCGATCCCCGCCGCCAGCGTCCCGGTCAACGGCTCGCCCAGTGCCAGAACGCCGAAGATTGCGGCCGTGACCGGCGACAGTACAAGCAACGTCGTGGCCAGCGTCGCGGGCGCGTGACGCAGGGCCGTCAACCACAGCAAGTACCCGACACCGCTCGACAATCCGATAAAGACGACGATGGCCCAGCCCTGCTCATCCAGGTTGGCGATCTGCCGGATCGGCGCCTCGATCCACATCGCCAGCCCCAGGCTGACGACCGCTGCCGCCATCGCGACGAAACCGATCTGCAATGTGGGGTAGCGCTGCAGGTAGGGCCGGTAGAACACGGCACAGACCGCACCGCAGGCGGCGGCGGCAAGCACCAGCGCGGCACCGGCGGCATTCACCGGGATCAGGCTGCCCGACAGCGTGACCGCGACCCCGGCCACCGACAGCGCGACCCCGCAGAACCGCTGAACACCAAAGACCTCCTGCCCCAAAACCGCCGCCAATCCCAGCGTCATCACCGGGAACGTCGCGAAGATCACCGCCGCCGGACCCGCACCTATCGACTGCAGGCCAAAGTTCAGAAGTGCGATCAACAGGCCGAACTGCACCACGCCCAAGGCCAGCACCGGCAGACGGTCCGCCCGGGCAAGTGGCGCGAACCCGGCCTGCCGGTACAGCGGCCAGAGGACTGCGACAGCCACGGCGTACCGCAGAAACGCCAGCGTCAACGGCCCGACATCGTCGGCCACGGCGCGGGTGGCGACCATGGCGGCACCGACCTGCACGCCGGTCAAACCCGCAGCCCACAACCCGCGGGAGAGGCTCACAAATCCCGCTCCCAAGTCTGTTCCACCACAGGAACACCGAATGACTGCGTCGCCCTACGGTTCGTCAGCACAAAGCCGTTGCGCGCATAAAGCCGGCCCGCCGCGCGATGGCTTTCATGGGTCCACAATTGCATCCGGGTGAAGCCCGCGCCCCGCGCAAAATCCATGCAGGTGTCGAGTAGCCGCTGCGCCAGCCCGGTGCCTCGGGCCTCTGGCGTGATCAGGAACAGGCGCAGCTTGGCCGTGGTCTCGTTCAAACGCACGCAAAATATGCTGCCGTACCGGGTGCCGCCCGCTTCAGCGATCCAGCCCGCCTCGCAGGCGGGGTCGTGATCAGCGTTGAACGCGTCCAATATCCCGGCCACCAGATCGCCGAAGCTGACGTCGAATCCTTCGTCACGCGCGTAGAGCACCCTGTGCCGGTCGACCAGCCAGTCGGTATCGGATGGCATGAAGGGGCGCAGCGCGACGGATTGCATAGGGTTCGATACCGCCCGCAGACTTGCCAAACAAGCCTGCGCCGCGCTATCGACACGCACCAGCGCAAAGGAAACCGGACCATGGGTATCAACGACGAAAGCGACGTCACCGCCAACATGCAGATCGGTCCGACCGATCAGGGTATGGTCCGGCTGTTCGTAGAGGCGGACGGTTCCGAGATACCGATGGATTTCGAACCTGACGAAGCGCTGGAGATCGCCGAAGAGATCAAGGCCGCCGCCATGGCCGCGCGGGCGGTCAAGACACGCTGAATGCAAAACGCGCCCCGGGCAGTGCGGGGCGCGTTTCATGCAAGCCGGCAGCAGGCCAGGGTCACATGATGCGGATGATCGGGACAGGGGATCATCCCCCGCGCCGGGGTCACGCGGGCTGACCCCGGTATAGCGCCAAGAGGTGTCAGTTTTGTGACGTCTCTTGCGGATATGCGGCCAGAAGTGCTGCGACATCCAAACGGCGATTGACCATCGTCAGCGCGCCGCCCGCATCACGCGGCCAGTCGGCACCCGGGCGATCCACATAAAGTTCCACCCCGTTGCCGTCGGGATCGTCGAGATAGACCGCCTCCGACACGCCATGATCGGCGGCACCCGTCAGCGCATGCCCGGCCGCCAGCACGCGGTGCACTACAGCCGCCAGCGCCGCGCGGTCGGGGTAAAGGAACGCCGCGTGGAAAAGCCCGGTATGCCCCGGTGGGGGCGGTGTGCCGCCCAGACTGTCCCAGGTATTCAGCCCGATATGATGGTGATAGCCGCCCGCCCCCAGAAACGCGGCTTGGTCACCATGGCGCAGCGTCAGATCGAAACCCAGCACATCGCGGTAGAACCCGATTGCCCGGTCAAGGTCCGCCACACGCAGATGCACGTGCCCGACCATCGGCGTAGTGGATGAAGTCATCATGGCGAAATCCTTTCGCCACGAAGATAGGAAAACCCGCAGCCGCCACAAGTCACCCCCGCGCAGCCTTGCTGTGCGCGGATGCGCGGGGTCAGCCCCTTCGGAGCAGGCCCACGATGTCGTAGGTCTTGTGCAGGATGGGTTCGGCCAGCGCGCGCGCCTGATCGGCACCGTTCGCCAGCACCCGGTCGATCTCGGCGGGGTCGGCCATCAGTCGGGCCATTTCCTCACCCATGGGTCCAAGTTTCGCAACCGCCAGATCGGCCAAGGCGGGTTTGAACCGGCCCCAGCCTGCGCCCGCATATTCCGCGATCACGGCTTCCGGCGTCTCGTCGTTCAACGCAGCATAGATGTCGACCAGATTGCGCGCCTCCGGACGGTCCTTCAGGCCGTCCAGCGTGTCGGGCAAAGGCTCCGGGTCGGTCTTGGCTTTCTTGAATTTCTTCGCGATCAGGTCAGGACCATCGGTCATGTTGATCCGCTCCATGTCGCTCTCGCCCGATTTCGACATCTTTTTCGTCCCATCACGCAGATTCATCACGCGGGTCGCGGGGCCGTCGATCACGGGCGTGGTTTCGGGGAAGAAATCCACCTTGAAATCATGGTTGAACTTGTTCGCGATATCGCGCGTCAACTCCACATGCTGCTTCTGGTCCTCGCCCACCGGCACGTGGGTCGCGTGATAGAGAAGGATGTCGGCGGCCATCAGCGCCGGGTAGGCATAAAGACCAAGCGATACCTTTTCGGCGTTCGATCCGGCCTTGTCCTTGAACTGTGTCATGCGGTTCATCCACCCGACGCGGGCGACGCAGTTGAATATCCAGGCCAGTTCGGCGTGCTGGGCGACCTGGCTTTGGTTGAACAGGATCGAGGATGTGGGATCGAGACCGGCGGCCAGATAGCCCGCCGCCACCTCGCGCGTGGCGTTTGCCAGTTCCGCCGGGTCCTGCCAGACTGTGATCGCGTGCATATCGACGACGCAATAGACCGTTTCCATCTGCCCCTGCATCCCCACGAAACGCTTGATCGCGCCCAGATAATTGCCCAGCGTCAGCCCGCCCGACGGCTTGATCCCGGAAAACACGCGGGGGGTGAAGGTGGTCTGTGTCATGGCGCTGGCGTCCGCTCTGGTGATGTGCTTGAAACTCGCATACCCATGCCAGACAGGATGCGCAGTTTCAACAGGACTTGAGCCCGCCATGATCGACCCAGATGCTGGATTTGAACCGCCGGTGAATCCGCTGCCGCCCGTGATTATCCTTCTGACGCTTGTGATCGTCGTGGTCGAGGGCGCGATGTCTTTGGCCGAGGCGGGACTCATCGGCGGCGCGCGCGGGATCGGCTGGCGGTTGGCGGCCCTGCAGGACTACGGCTTTTCGCCGGTTGTACTGGAATGGATGATCGCGCGCAGCGACTACAGTTTCGATATCCTGCGGCGCTTCGTGACCTACGCCTTCGTACACGGGTCGTTCACGCAGGCGCTGTTTGCGGCTGCCCTGCTGCTGGCCTTGGGCAAGTTCGTGGGCGACGTGTTTCGCGCGCTGCCGACACTGATCGTCTTTTTCGGCACGACGGTCATCGGTGCGCTGGTTTTCGGCCTCGTCGCGGCGGACACATCGCCGCTCTACAGCGCGTTTACACCGGTTTACGGCATGATCGGGGCCTATACCTATGTGGTCTGGATGCAGCTGGGCGAGCGCGGCGAGAACCGCCTGCCCGCGTTCCGGCTGATCGGGTTTCTGCTTGGGTTGCAACTGCTGTTCGGCGTGATTTTCGGCAGCAACCAGATGTGGATCGCGGAGCTTGCTGGTTTCGTTGCGGGCTTTGCGCTTTCGCCGCTGTGCGCGCCGGGTGGTTGGACCGCACTTGTCGCGCGTCTGCGGCAGCGTCAGTAGGCCCCCGGCAAGACCAGCCCTGGGTCGCGCGCGGCCTGTGCACGCACCGCGGCATGACGCGCAAATTTCTGAATCATCACCTTGCGCCGCGCTGCTGCCAGTTTCGTTTCCGGCCCCATGCGGATGATTTCAGCGTCATAGCCATCAGCGATGATCAGGCCGGTTTCATCCGGGAGCAGGTCGGTCGGAAAATCGGTATCGACGGCCCAGAAAAACCGGTCGCACCATGCAAGATAGCCCTGCCATTTCGAATCCGACTGGAAATCGGCGCGGCTGGACTTGCACTCGACGATCCAGACCTCTCCCTTCGGGCCCAGCCCCATGACATCGACACGCAACCCGGATGTCGGCACCAGTTCCTCGACGCTGACAAAGTCATGGCTGCGCAGATGGCGCGACACGCCCCGCGCCAAAAGCTGGCCGGGCGTCAGAAGCGGAGGCTGGATATCGTCGGGCATGGAAAAATTGTGAACAATTCATGAACAAAAATCAAGACCGACATTGCGCCGATGCTCTGGGACGAGCCTGACCGCCGTTCAGACAACGCCCGGATTGTGGCGATTGCCGTTGCGCCACGTCACAATTGCTCATGGTTCGGCCATGATCTTGGCAATTTTGGTGCCGATTAACGGTGCAACGCATCACAATGGAGCTGCCCCATGTCCCTGCTTGCCACATTTCTGTCCGACGTGACGTTCATCGACGTCTGCGCGGCGCTTGTCACCGTCGCGGTGATCGAGCGGGCCCTGCTGCGCTTTGCCCCCGAAACCTGGCTTTCGGCCACCGGCCTGAACACCTGAATTCCTGCCTGCGGCCTTGCAAGCGGCGCCAAGGCGTCCTACCTCAAGCGGTGGCGGGCTTCTGCTCTTCTCGTGTCAGACGGGCTACATTCCAGTGGCCTTAAGCAAATCCGAGGGAGCTGGCTCTGTCCGGGCCCTGGTCCGGTTATCTGGCGCCCACCTGTATATACAGGTCCTCGGGAATAAGCCCCGAACGGTCGCTGCGGTTCCCGCCACTTAATCCACAGCCCAGCGCGGTCCGGTGCGTCAAACGCCGCATGCCAGCGCTAGCGTGTCAGAACGTCCCGCCCGATGCGGCGTCACTGCCCAGCGCATACATCACGCCAAGGATGGCACCCCCGACAAGCACGTGATCCCACGCGATATCGGCCCGGAACGGGGCGGATTGGTGCGACGGGGCGGTAACGAGACCGGACTGCGGCCCGACCGCCGTCAGCGGCGCATCCGCGATCACCACCGGCGGGACGACAGCAGGGTCGGACAATTGCGGCAACGGACCGTCCGCCCGCGCGTCTGACCCCACGAGTATCGCGCAACAAAAGCCGATCCTGAACCACATCGCTCACTTCCTTTCTGGAATGGATGCGACGGGTTTGAACGAAATGTCTGAGAATAGGGTTAAGCGGCCCGTGGTCCGATCAGAATTGATCCGGCTGCGCGGCGCGGGCCATGTGGTCGAGCACCGCGTTGACGAACTTCGGCTCTTTCCCGTCCGGAAAAAACGCTTCTGCTACGGACACAAATTCCACGATCACGACTTTCGGCGGCGTGTCCTTCATCATAAGCTCGGCCCCGGCTGCCCGGAACAGCGCACGCAGCGTGGGGTCGATGCGTGCGATCGGCCATTTCGCCACCAGCGCCTTGTCCGTCATCTGGTCGATGGCGGCCTGCTCGTCGACCGCCTTTTCCATCAGTGCACGAAAGGTTGCGGCATCGCCTTCCTGCATCTCCGCGCCCTCGTAGATCGCACCGAAGCGATGATCCTCGAATTCGCGCATGACCTGATCGACGGTTTGCGACGCGGCCTCCATCTGGAACAGCGCCTGCACGGCGTATAGCCGGGCCGCGGATTTCATCTTCCGCTTCTGATTGTTGGACAATGTCATGCAGTCGGGGTGCCTTTTTGCGCCAGCAGGATCTCGCTCGTGAATCCGACGCTCTTGTCGGGACGGCCCCACTTACGGGCGAGCGCGATCAGGTGCAAGGCCGCGGCAGCGGCCCCGCCACCCTTGTTCTGGTCTGCAGGGTCCGCACGCACAGCGGCCTGTTCATAGGTTTCGACCGTCAGGATACCGTTGCCGATACACAGCCCCTGCAGGCCGAGCAGTTGGATCGCGCGCGAACTGTCGTTGCAGACGGTGTCGTAATGTGTCGTCTCGCCCCGGATCACGCAGCCAAGGGCGACATAGCCGTCAAAATTGCTCATCCGGTTGGCGATGCCGATGGCGGTGGGAATTTCCAGCGCGCCGGGCACCTGCACGATGTCGTGTGTGGCCCCCGCCTTTTCGATCTCGGCCACGGCACCTGCAACCTGATGATCGGCGATGTCCTTGTAGTAGGGCGACGACACGATCAGCAGCTTCACCGGCCTGTCGAAGTCCGGCAGCGGCATGATGTGATGTGAGATACCTGCCATCAGCCAAGCTCCGATATCTTGCGGGTGCCGACGATGTCGAGGCCGTAGGCCTCCAGCCCGACCACCTTCGGCGTGGGCGAATTCGTCAGCAGGATCAGGTCCGACAGACCCAGCGACGACAGTATCTGCGCACCAAGCCCGTATTGGCGCAGGGTTTTGGGCGAGACCTCGTCCGTGACATCCAGTTTCATCGAGGTGTCGCGCAGCAGCACGACGACGCCGCGGCCCTCGGCGGCGACAGCCTTCATCGCGTCGCCAAACTCCGCAGCCCGCCCCGCAGGCCCGGTTCCGATCACGTCCAGCATCGGGTCCATCGCGTGCATCCGCACCAGCACCGGTTCCGGGGTCGAGATGTCACCTTTGGTCAGGACGATATGCTCGTCGCCGTGCGCCTCGTCGGTGTAAACCTTCATATCCCATTCGCCGCCGAACTCCGACGTGATGGTCTCGGTCGAGCGGACGCGCACCAAATTGTCGTGGCGGCGGCGGTAGGCGATCAGATCGCTGATGGTCCCGATCTTGAGGTTATGCAACTGCGCGAAAGCCACCAGATCGGGTAGCCGCGCCATTTCGCCGTCGTCCTTCATGATCTCGCAGATCACACCGGAGGGGTTGAGACCGGCAAGCCGCGAGATATCGACCGCAGCCTCCGTATGCCCCGCCCGGACCAGCACCCCACCGTCGCGGGCGCGCAGTGGGAACACGTGACCCGGCGTCGCGATATCCTGCGCGCCTTTGGTAGCGTCGATCGCGACGGACACGGTGCGCGCGCGGTCAGCGGCGGAGATGCCCGTCGTCACGCCTTCGCGCGCCTCGATGCTAACGGTAAAGGCAGTTTCGTGCCGCGAAGAGTTCTGCGACGCCATGAGAGAGAGGCCCAGCGCGTCGATCCGCTCTCCCGGAAGCGTCAGGCAGATCAACCCGCGGCCATGCGTGGCCATAAAGTTGATCGCATCGGGTGTGGCCATTTGTGCGGGGATCACAAGATCGCCCTCGTTCTCGCGATCCTCGTGATCGACCAGCACGAACATGCGGCCATTGCGGGCGTCGTCGATGATTTCCTCGATGCTGGAAATCGCATCCGACCAGTCCTGCTCCACAGGTCCCGGCGTTTCGAAAGTCGTGGTCATGGCGCATCCCGTGCTAGGTTGTCCGCCAGATAGCCCAGACGCGACGGGTTGAAAAGGCACTGATGCGGCAGGTGACATCGCGGTGCCGGAGCGGGCAGCCTAGTCAGGGCAGTTCGATGGCAAGACGGAAAAGCGGGTGGAACAGGTGACCCATTCCGCATCTGGTTCGTCAAAGCGGCGATAACGCACGACCTCCTCGACCCTGATTTTCTCGTTCGCGGGATCATCTGCCCAGTAGACGGTATAGGCCCGGAGCGGCAGGCCCAGTTCATCGTCGAACAAGAGCGTTTGCGCCCACGCCATCTTTCGCCCGACGGTCCCGTCGTTGTCCCGGAACAGGCGAATGAGCCACAGGTCCTCGTTTTCGGTGGGCAACGACAAATACCGCACGCAGCATTCCAGATCGATCCGGTAGGTGAAGTCGGCCGGCCAATCGGGCGACACCCATTCCTCGCGCCATTGCATGTGTTCCGCGCCCTCGGCCAGGGGGAACATGACACCCGTCACATCTGTCTGGATCGGTGTTTCGTAGACGGTAAAATCCGGCGTCTCCGACCTGATCTGATCGCGCGGGACGCTCAGCTTGCGGGTGGTCAGCGGCCAGGGATCATACACATCCGCAAGGCACTGCGTGTGACCATCCATGCATTCAATCTGCACGAAGCCCGCGTCACCCAGCGGCAGAAAGATCCAGCGCCCCCGCGTCTTTCCCTCTTGCGGTGCTGTGGGGAAATTGCGGACGAATTCCAGTTCCATCGGAAAGCGGTTCAGGTCCTGCGCGGCCAGTGGTGTGGCGCAGCACAATATGAGAATGGCACCCAAAAACTGCTTTATCATATGAAAACCCGAAAATGACATCGCCAAGAATAGAAGCCAGTCTTGTCGGGACAGCCCCTCGGGTCAAGTTCGATCGGCGGCTGGCTCAGGCAGAGAGCCAGGCGACCTGTGTTTTCGCGGCCTGCAAGGCCTGCGCATAGGACGGATAGACCTGCGGCAGTCGCTGCGACAGCTTGCGCCACGCGGCATCTGCATCGCGCGCGCATTCGCGGAAGGCAAAGCCTTCGTCCTCAGTCCGCAAGATATCGACGCAGCGATCCCCTGCCGCGGCTTCCAGTGAAACGACGACCTTGGCTTTCATGTGTCATACTCCCTCAGCCGCGCGACGTAGCGGGCCATCGTGTCGATTTCCAGATTGACGAAATCCGCGATCTTGACGTCACCCCAGGTCGTCGCCTGCTTGGTGTGCGGAATGATGTTGACGCCGAAGTCCGCACCATCGACATCGTTGACGGTCAACGACGTGCCGTTCAACGCCACCGAGCCCTTCGGTGCGATGAAGCGCGCCAATGCGTCCGGCGCGCGGAAGGTGAAACGGGTGCTGTCGCCCTCGTCAGCGATTGCGATCACCTCCGCCACACCGTCGACATGGCCCGACACGATATGCCCGCCCAACTCGTCCCCGACCTTGAGCGCGCGCTCGAGGTTCAGGCGCTTACCGACAGGCCAGTGATTGCGGCCGATATTCGTTGCGCCCACGCTTTCGGCCGAAATCTCGACGTCGAACCAGTTTTGCGGGGCGTCGCCCAGCGCGATCACCGTCAGGCACACGCCGTCACAGGCGATGGAGGCACCGATGTCGATGCCCACGATATCGTAGGCCGTGCCGATCCGCGCGCGCAGGTCGCCGCGCTGCTCGGTCTCCAGCACGCGACCGATATCGGTGATAATCCCTGTGAACATGCCCCCGCCTTATGGTCACAATGGTTAATAACGTGTTCATGTGCCTACCCTTTTGGGCATGACGACACAAGTTGCGGGCTAGGCAGTTCGCCTCATTTCTGCCAGATCGGGGTGATACAGACTGTTTCCACACGCCATCCCGCAGGTGACATGCCCCCGTGACCGATCCAACCGACCGCCATTTCCTGTTTCTGCAAGGCCCGCACGGCCCCTACTTTCACAAGTTGGGCAAGATGCTGCGCGCGGCGGGTGCAAAGGTCTGGCGAGTGGGGTTCAACGCGGGCGACCGGGCGTTCTGGTTCGGCAGCCCCGGGTATATCGCCTATCGTGGCAAGCCAGAGGATTGGGCCGATACCTTTACCGCACTGGTCAACGACCACGCCATCACCGACATCGTGCTTTACGGCGACACCCGGCCTATTCACGCGCAGGCAGTGACGTTGGCCAAGGCCGCCGGGCTGCGGGTGCATGTGTTCGAGGAAGGCTACATGCGACCCTATTGGGTGACATACGAGCGTGGCGGCACGAACGGCCATTCGCGGTTGATGGACATGACGATACAGGAGATGCAGCAGGCCCTTGCCATGTCGGACCTCGAAGTGCCGACACCGCCGTCACATTGGGGCGACATGCGTCATCACGTCTTTTACGGCGCGCTTTACCATTGGTTCGTGATGTTTCGAAACCGCGACTACCGCAACTTCGCCCGCCACCGCGAACTGCCTGTCGCGACCGAAGCCTGGCTTTACACCAAGCGGTTGCTGCTCATGCCCTTCATCGCGCTGGATCGGCGGATCGCCACGATGCGCATCCGCTTCGGCGGCTTTCCCTATCACCTCGTCCTGATGCAGCTGGAACATGACGCCAGTTTCCAGACGCATTCCCCCTTCACCCGGATGGAGGAATTCGTGGCCGTAGTGATGAAAGGTTTTGCCAAGGGCACGCCGCGTCATCATCATCTCGTCTTCAAGGCGCATCCGCTCGAAAACGGCCGGTCGCCCCTGCGCAAGATCATCCGCGATCTGGCGCGCAAACACGGCGTCGAAAAGCGGGTGCACTACGTCCGCGGCGGCAAGCTGGCGCAACTGCTCGACAATGCACGTACTGCGGTGACAGTGAATTCCACCGCCGGGCAACAGGTGCTGTGGCGCGGCATCCCGCTGAAGGTGTTCGGCGATGCCGTCTATTCCAAGCCGGAGTTCGTGTCCGAGCAGACCCTGCCGCAGTTCTTCGCCCAGCCGACACGCCCCAACAGCAAGGCCTATCGCGACTATCGCCGGTTCCTTTTGGAAACCAGCCAGATCCCCGGCGGTTTCTATGCCGCGCGCGGGCGGCGGCAGTTGCTCCGACAGGTCGTCGACATGATGCTGGCGGATGAAGACCCCTATGACGCGCTGAAAGCGGGGCGCACGCCGCCGCGCCAGCCGCTGCGGGTCGTGACCTAGGCCAACCGGTCGACCGCCGCGCGCATCCGCGCGACCTCTGCCCTGTCCGTGCGGCGGTGTTCGGTCCCGAACCCAAGTGCGGCCACCTGCCCGGTAGTCGGCGTCGCCGTGGCACAGGACGCGTGAAAGGCCCGGATGCCGGTTGCCGCCGCGATGGTCGCAATATTATCGCTGGTCACGCCGGACCCGGCCATAATCGTGATCCGGCCCGCCGCCACCGCTTGCATCCGGGCCAGCGTTTCGATTCCGTCAGGGGCCTTCGCTGCCCCGCCCGATGTCAGAATGCGGGCGAAACCGAGGTCGACAGCGACCTCGACCCCGGCAAACGGATCGTCGGTCACGTCGATGGCACGGTGCAGCGTGATCTCCAGACTGCTGGCGGCTGCGATCATCGCCTCAAGCGCCGGCACGTTCAGCGCCCCGTCCCGCACCGCCCCGATCACGACACCCTGCAATCCCACATCGCGCGCGGCGCGGATATCATCGCAAATCACCTGCAACTCGGCAGCGTCAAAGGTGAAATCGCCGGTGCGGGGGCGGATCAGGGCGTGGATGTTTTGCCCGCTGTCCCGCGCCGCCCGCATCAGTCCCGGCGTCGGCGTCAGCCCGCCCAGCGCCAACCCGCTGCAAAGCTCGATCCGATCCGCCAGCCCGTCACAGGCGGTCAGTCCGGCGACCGTGTCGATACAGACTTCCAGCGAGGCGGAACTACTCCGCAGCATCGATCTTTGTCTGCCCGCCAATCAGGTCGCCCAATGTGCCGGTCACGGCGAGCGCATCGTCGAGGATCAACAGATCGCTGATCGCCCGCCCGACAGGATTGGCAAGCTGCGGCTGTCCGATCACCGTTGCAGGCACGGTCACCGCCATTTTCAGGGCCTGCGCGGTGGACGCCCCCGCATGCGCGACCAGCCGTTGCACGCCCTGCGCCTGCGTCACATGGGCGCCCGCCAGATTGCCTTCGGAGTTGATCAGGCGCCCCTTTTTGAGGCGGACCGGGCGGCCATAAAGATCAAAGCTGTCCGGCCCGCCGATGGTCGCCATGGCGTCCGACACCAGAAATGCCCGGTCGGCATCGGCGGCGAGGGCAAGCGCAAGCCGCACCATGCGGTAGTCGACGTGATGCCCGTCGCAGATGATGCCGAAATGCACATCACCCCCAAGGATCGCGCCGACGGCACCCGGCGCGCGACTTTGCATCGGCGACATGGCGTTGAAAAGATGCGTACCGCATCGCGCACCCGCTGCGATTGCGGCCTCGACCGCATCCGCGCTGGCGTCGGTGTGACCCAACGACACGACCGTACCCATTGCGGCCAGATGTGCGATCTGATCGTTCGTCGTGTTCTCGGGGGCGACCGTGATCATCACAGGCACCCCGGTTTCACGCAGCCGTTGCACGGCGCTCATCGTGTAATCGTCCATCGGGCGGATGAACTGCGGATCGTGCGTGCCGCGTCGTGCGACCGCGATATGCGGACCCTCGATATGCAATCCGATCACGCCGGTATCGCCCCGTGCCGCAATCGCGGCGTTCACCGCCTGGTCCAGCACCTCCCTGCGATCCGTGATTACCGTGGGCATGACGGCCACCGTCCCGAACCGCCGATGCGCTGCAGCGATTGTCGCCATGCCTGCCTGTGTCGGGGTGGAGTTCAGTTGCACACCGCCGCCACCGTTCACCTGCAGATCGATATATCCCGGCGTGACCATTCCCGACACGGTGGTTGCATCAGGTCGGGCATCGGATAGATCGGCGACACGACCGTCCTCCAGCCGCAGGCTGACGTCGGTGACGATATCCTGCCCGTCGAACAGGCGCGCCGGTGTGATCCAGTGATCGGTCATGCGGCCTCGTCAAAGAAATAGGGGGCCAGTGCAAGCTCTATCTGCGCGTCGATCAGCCGCTGCACCTGTGGGCCGGGCAGGTCTTCGGCGCGGGCCAGCACGGCGGGCGCAAAGACCTCTGCCAGCCGGTCTTCGGGGATGGTCCGGTCAAACTCTGCGCGCAGTGCCGCGACAGCCGCTTGCGCTGCCGGATGCGGCCAGTAATAGCGGATACGATCCGCGAGGCCAAAGTGGCGCTGTCGATAGAGGGCATGCGCATCACCGTGGTAGTGACCCTGCCAGTGACCGGGTTCGGCGCACATGATCTGCTCCATCGTACGCTGCGACTCGCCCGGCTGGTCGCGCAATTCATCCAGCGCGTAAAGCGCCTGTCGGTAGGCGAAGGTCAGCGCCGGACCGACCTTTTGAAACGCGAAGCCAAGTGCGGCAAGCCGTGGGAAGGCCGCGTGTTTCTGGTAGTCAGTCGAATGCGCCTCAAAGCACACACCCGGATGGTCGGCCAGTGCGGAAAGAAACCCCGGATCGCGGTCCAGCGGCAGGTGGTGAACGGCGGTGGGGCTGAACTCCACCCCCGGCTGAACGACCAATCCACCGATCAGCGGCGCAAGCTCACCGAACGCAGCATCGTGCGCGGCCAGCGTGGCACGAGCTGCGGCGGCATCAGTCGGGGGGATGTCGCCATCCTCGTCGGCGCGTGCGCCTCCCGGGGGCGGCACCTCGGTGCCGACGACGAACAGCAGGTCAGCGGCCTCCTCCGCGCAGACCCGCGCAAGATCGGCGGAGCGGGCAGCGGTTTGGGCGTCGTCCAGTTGCGCCGCCTCGCCCACGCAGCCTTCGGAGCAGTCCAGATGAATCTTGCGGAAACCGGCGCGCACATAGTCACGCACCAAAACCCGCGCCTTGGCCATGGCGGTTTCCGCATCCTGCGCGCGCCAGGCCTGCGGCCCGAGGTGGTCACCGCCAAAGACGATGCAATCACGGTCGGCTTCCGCCTCGTCCGCCAGCCCGTGCACATAAGCGATGAAGCGATCCGGCGTGATCCCGGTATAGCCGCCGTCCTGATTGACCTGGTTCGAGGTCGCCTCGATCACGACATGCCGGTTCTGCCGCGCGGCCATGCGGATCGACGCGCGCAGCACGTCCGGTTGCGCGGAACAGACCGAGGGGATCGCCACGGCGGCCCCGGCCCGGTTCCGGGCGATGATGTCGCGCAATATCTCAGGCACCCTGTTGCTCCTGCCATGCGGCATAGGCGGCCCCGCGCGCGCCGCTGGTGTCCCCGCCCTGCGCCAACACGACAGGCGGCACGTCGAAGTCGCCGATCTGCGCGTGGCGTGCGGCGGCACAGATCGCACCGGTCACGCCTGTAATATGGCTCAAGCCGCCGCCCAGCACGATCAGATCTGGATCGGCGGTCAGGGTGAGGGTGTGGATCAACTCGCCGGTCAGAGCGCACCACGCCTGCCAGACCTGCGCCATATCATCGGACCTGCGCGCGGCGATTTCGGGCGGAGTGACCGTCTGCCCGGTCAGGTCGAGCGCCATGCGCTGCAACCCCGGCCCCGCGATAAAGGTTTCGATGCAGCCCATGCGCCCGCAGCCGCAGCGATGGACCGGCAGGTCATAAGCCGCGACGATATGCGCGGGGGCTGCAGTATGGCCGAACTCGCCGCCGGTCAGCGTCGGCCCCTGCAGGATACTGCCGTCAACCGCGATCCCGCCGCCGACCCCGGTGCCGATGATCAGCGCCATCACGGTGCGCTTGCCCTTGCCGGACCCAAAGACGGCTTCAGACAGTGCCAGCGCACGGCAATCGTTGACATAGGTAACGGGTAGGCCCGCCGCCGCACCAATGTCGGCGGGAAAGGGCTTGCCGGTGGCGGGCAGGTTCGCGGTCAGCGTCAGTCCGGTGGCCGGATTGAGCAGCCCCGCCGCCCCGATGCCCACGGGGATGGCGGTCGAGGTCTGCGCTGTCGCCCAGCCGATCTGCTCCGCTACCGCCGCGACCAGCGCATCGTAGGTGTCTGGTGTCGGTATGCGGTGCCGTCCAACCTCGCGCCAGTCGTCGTCGAACAATTGCACTTCGATCTTGGTGCCGCCGATATCGACCCCTGCCGCCGTCATCTCGCCACCGGATAGAGCGTCACGCCCGATACCACCCGACTGAGCGTCGCCTGCCCGGCGAAGGGGTCATCGACGTTGAGACCCAGCGCGTCAGCCCAGATCACGCCGCGCACCTGTGCGGCGGCGATACACAGCGGCGCGGCCCAAGCGGCCCCATAGGGCATCGCCACGTCGATATCGCCACCCGGCCCGATGGTTTCGACGCGGGCCGCTGGAAACTGATCGCGCAACTCTGCCGCAAGATCGGCATCGTAGCGGCTGGTCGGCGCATCAGGGCTTGTGAAGAGCGTGATCGCCGTGCCTTCGGTGACAAAGGACTTCGGCCCGTGCCGAAAGCCCAGCGTGCTGTCCCACAGCGCCGGGATCTGCCCGGCAGAGAGTTCCATGACCTTCAGCGCCGCTTCGCGCGCGGCAAAGGTCAGCGGTCCAGCGCCGGTATAGACGATCCGGTCGGGGGGCGGCGCATCGGCGAGTTTCGGCAAGAGGCTTTCCAATTGATCTGCCAACGCCAACAGCCGCGCTGGCACATCGCAGGGCACATCGAACAGCGCCAGCGCTGTCAGCAGCATGGTGGAAAAGCTCGACGTCATGGCGAAGCCCGCATCATGCGTGGTGTTCGGCAGCAGGATCACCTTCTGCGGCCCCGGCCCCCCGCGCGTGGCGAGCGCCCCATCCCGGTTGCAGGTGATATTGAGGCGCGGCGCTTCGGGGGCCAGTGCGTCGAGCGCGTCCAGCGTGCCGATGCTTTCCGTGCTGTTGCCCGACCGGCCAAAGCTGACAACCAGAGGTTTGACGTCACGCAGCCTATGCTGCGGCCTTGCCACGATATCAGTCGTCGGAACGGACCGGACACCGGGCAATTCGGCGGCGAGGATATCACCGATATAAGCGCTTGTTCCCGCCCCACAAAACCAGACCTCGTCAAAAGTCTGCGCCGCGATCCAGCCGCGCAGACCCGCCACATCGAGCGTGCCGCCCCATTCGCGCCAGATCGCAGGCTGCTGATGAATTTCGCGCCACGTGGCCCATTTGCCCAGATCGCCGCTCATGTCGTCTGTGTCACTTTCGACAAAGTTTCCGGCGCGTCGGGATTCAGGCCCAGCGCCAGCGCCGTATTCAAGATGATCGGATACATCACCGCCAGCAGCAAAGCGGCGGCGGCGGCAGGCGGCAGGTCGCCAAGTCCAAGGTCGGACGGGCGGATGCGCAGCACGTTGCAATCCACGCCCCGGAACCGCTCTTCCGCCTCGTCCAGACTGTCCTGAATATGCGCCGACCCGGTATCGAGCATCAGCACCATCAGCGGGTTCGTGGCCAGTTGCAGCGGGCCGTGAAGCACTTCCGAACTGGAATAGGCCTCGGCATGGATCGCACAGCATTCTTTAAGCTTGAGCGCGATTTCATGGGCGGCACCATAGCCCGTATCGCGCCCGATGACATAGACATGGCGCGCGCGCAGCAGGGCCGATTGAACCTGTGCCGCCTTCGGATGCGTGGCGGGCAGGTCAGTCAGGGCGCTGACGGCGTCCTGCACGCTCTTTGAATAGGATGGTTTCATCGCGGTCAGCAGCGCCATGCCTGCAGCGATGGACCCGATCACCGTCTTGGTCGCCGGGACGGCACGTTCCGGCCCCGCTCCAATCGGCACGGTCAGCGCAGCCTCCGCCTCGACCTTGCTGTCCGGCACATTGGTGATCGCGATGACTTGCACCCCACCTTTCGCAGCCCCCTTGGCCGATTGCACCAGATCGTCGCTGGCACCCGACTGGCTGACGACGATGGCCGCCATCCCGTCCATCGCCACGCCGTTGCCCAGCGAAAAGACCGACGGCGGGATAGAGGTGACCGGGACACCCAGTTCGCGCATGAATTCATAGGCCAGAACGTTGGCCGCCGCATCCGACGACCCGCGCGCGATGGTATAGATCGCGCGGGGTGATACTCCCTGCGGCAAGGTCACATCCTGCCCCACAGTCTTGCAGAACACGTCCAGCGCCTGCGCGGCTTCGGCGGCCATCAGTGCGCCCGGGGCTGTCGTATGATCGGTCATGCCCGCAACCCGTAGCTGTCGAATTCCGCCCAGGTTTCGGACAGGTCGACCATCTGACCACTGATCCGCGCCTCGTCCAGCGCCATCGCGGCGAGACCGGCCTCCAGCGCGTCGACCACCCCCACCGGCAGGCTGTCCGCCTCGCCGCGCAGGAAGGCCGCGATGTCGTCCACCATCATGTGATCCGCGCCGTAGTGGGCCGAGGCGCGGGCGCTGTCCATTTGCGTGTAATCGTGATCGGCCAGCACGGTGCCGTCCCGCGCTGTGGCCTTCAGGTTACCGCGCACGAAATCGCCCTCCGCCATGCCCAGCGCGCCCATGATGCAGAACCGCCGGTGTTCGTCAGGCACGTTCAGATTGGTGTGGAACGCCAGCGAAGCTCCGCTTTCGTAGTGCAGGATGGCGGTCTGATAGTCGATGATGTCACCGTCGGATTGAAACGGGTCGTCGACACTTTCCCAGACGCTTTTCTTGCGGTGCATGATCTCGTTCTCTGTGTTCGACGTGGGGGCGAACTTTGGCAGGAACGACTTGCGCCCGCCAAAGCTTGCCACCCGCATGGGCCGTGAGTGGGTTACCATGTTGTAGATGTCGATATCGTGGCAGCATTTTTCCAGCATGAAGCCACCCGACCATTTCACCATCCGCCGCCAGTCGCGCATGAAGAACGCGCCGTGATAGGGGCCGATATGTTCGTTCGCCTCCAGCGACACGATTGGGCCGAGTTGGTCCAGCACCGCGCGCAGATCGACCATGTGCTGGGAATAGCGCAACACGAGGCCGACCATCACACGGTCGGTACCGTGTTCGGTCAGCAGCGCCGCCAGCTCCATCGTCTCTGCCTTGGTCGTCACGACCGGTTTTTCGGTGAATATCCGCACGCCCGCCGCAAGACCTGCCTTGATATGTTCCAGATGAAAACTGTTGGGTGAGCCCACGAAGAACAGATCGGGCCGCGTCTCTACCAGCATCTGATCGACGCTGTCGAACCGCGGCGTGTCACTTCCGATCATGTCCAGATGCGTCGGTTGCGGATCGTAGAACCCCACGAAATCCACCTCTGGCATCGCCTGTTTCAGGATCGACAGCACATGCCCCGCGCGCAGCCCGATCCCTGCGGTGACGACCCTCATGCGACAAGCGCCGGTGCGGATTTGCGGCGCAGCACGTCGCCCGCCGCGTTGAAGACATGGCAATCCGCCGGTGCCACGCCCAGGGTGATCGCCTCGCCCTCGCGCACCGCCGCGTCACCGGGCAGCGACGCGCAAAAGCGGACATCTCCCCCCACCGTGCCATAGGTGATCGACGCACCACCGAGCCTTTCCAGCACCCGCACGTCCACCTGCATCCCGTCAGGCGCGAGCGTCACGTTTTCGGGCCGCACGCCAACCTCGATCCGGTCGCCCTTGGATACGGTCGCGGAGTCAACAGGCAGCGTCATCCGATGCCCCCCGGCCAGTTCCACAGCGATCCCGGTCGCATCGGTGTCCTGCACCCGCGCGGGGATCAGGTTCATGTTCGGCTGACCGATGAAGGACGCCACGAATTTCGTTTTCGGGTGATGGTACAGCTCCATCGGCGTGCCGAATTGTTCGACCCGCCCCGCGTTCAGCACGACGATCCGGTCGGCCATCGTCATCGCCTCGATCTGGTCGTGGGTCACGTAGATCATCGTCGCGTCCAGAGAGCGGTGCAGTTGGCTCAGTTCCACCCGCATATCGCCCCGCAGGGCTGCATCTAGGTTCGACAGCGGTTCGTCGAACAAGAATACCTTGGGATTGCGCACGATGGACCGCCCGATAGCGACCCGCTGGCGCTGCCCGCCGGACAGTTGCCCGGGCTTGAGTTGCAGTTTGTCGGTCAGTTGCAGGATATCGGCGGCGCGCTGCACACGCTTGTCCATATCCGCCTGCGCCATCCGCTGCACCCGCAGCGGGAAGGCGATGTTCTCGTAAACGCTCAGATGCGGATAAAGCGCATAGGACTGAAACACCATGGAAATGCCCCGATCGACGGGGTGCGCATGGCTCACATCGTCGCCACCAATCATGATCTGGCCGGCACTCGCCTCTTCCAGCCCGGCGATGATCCGCAGCAACGTGGACTTGCCGCAACCCGACGGACCGACGAAGACCACGAATTCCTTGTCTTCGATGGCGAGGCTGATGTCGTGCAGGACCTTGGCCGCGCCGAAGGATTTGCTGATGGAAAGAAGGTCGAGCGTGGCCATGGCGTCCGCGTCCTGTCGTTGATTAATTCGGAAAGTATGGGAACGGGCGGCGGCGCACCGCCACCCGCACCGGGAGGAACCCCGTTAAAGCGCGTCGTCCAGTTCTTCAGCCGCGATCGTCACCAGATTGTCGACGGTGTCGTCTTCGAGGATGATACCCTGCACCATGTTGGTGAAGACGGACTGCAACGATTTGAAATCCTCGACCAGCGGCTCTGGCCCGCCTGTCGAAATCGTCGCGGTGAAGTTCGGCCAGATACCGTCCTTATAGTAAAGATCGGTTTTGCCCATCGCTTCGTAATCCAGGATCGGCGTCAGGCCCCAGCTACTGTCGAGGTCATACTGACTGTCGCCCGAGGTGATCCGCTGCGCCAATTCATGCGCCAGATCCTCGTGACCAGATCCCTTGAAGACCACGATGCTGTCGGTGATCAGGATCGACCCGCTTTCGCCAGATGGCCCGGCAGGCACCGGTGCGACAAGCTGGTTGATGTCTTCGTTATGCTGGCCGTAACCCCATGGCCCCTGCACATACATCGCGATCTGGCCGTCGTTGAACAGGTCCTTCAACTGGTCACGCTCCCATGCGGTGGGGCCTTCCTGCGCCACGCTGACCAGCTTGCCGTAGAATTCCAGCGTCTCGCGGGTTTCCTGACTGTCGAGCCGGTTTTCGCCGGTGTCGGGGTCGATGACCACACCGCCGTTGGAATACAGGTAGTTGAGGAACTGGTGCATCGTGTTGTCGAAGTCTTTGCCGGCAAGGCCGACACCGGCAGAATCCGTGTTGTCCACGACACCCTGCGCCATGGCATACATCTCGTCCCATGTCTTGGGTGCCACGCACTCCTGACCGGACTCCTCGATGATGTCACAGTTGATATAAAGCGCCTTGGTCGAGAATGCGTGCGGATAGCCCCACTGCTGGCCCTCGATGGTGACGGTGTTCAGCACACCGTCCTGATACATCACGTCGTCCTGGATTTGCGCGGGCACGATCAGATCGTTGTTGGCCAGCTGGCGCAACGTCCGGCTGCCCATATAGGCGATGGAGGGCGGGTCGCCCGCGGCGGCGAGCGTCAGCGACTTGTCCTGACAGGTCCCCCATGGCACGGCTTCCAGATTGACGGTCACACCGTCGTGGTCGGCGATGAACTGGTCGACGACCGCCTGATCGGCATCGCGCACCTCGCCACCGCACATGATGAAATGCAACTCCTGCGCGTGGGCGTCGGCCATTGCCATGCTCGCCCCGCTGGACAGCAGCGCCGCCCCCAATGTCAGTTTCATGATATTCATTGTCTTCTCCCTTTGGTTTTGGTCGGTCATTCCTTGACCGCGCCGGCCGTCAGCCCCGCGACAAGGTATTTCTGCAAGAACAGGAAAATCAGCATCACCGGCAGGACACCCACAAGGGCAGCCGCCATCATCTGATTCCACGTCACATCCTGATAGCCGATGAATTCGAACAGCCCCGCTGGCAGCGGCTGCAATTCGCGCTGCTGGTTGAAGGTGATCGCGAAAAGGAACTGCTGGGCATAGGCACCGATGAACACGGCGACACCCACCACGATCAGCCCCGGCACCGCCAGCGGCAGCACCACGCGGCGCAGCGTGTACATCCGCGAAGCGCCATCGACGAAGGCCGCCTCTTCCAGTTCGCGCGGGATCTTCTCCAGATAGGACCGCAGCAGCCAGATACCGGTGGGGATCAGGAACGCCACGCCGGGCACGATCATCGCCCAATAGGTATTCAGCAGCCCCATGGTGCGCAGCACACGGTAAAGCGGGATCAGCAGCACAGCGCCGGTAAACATATTGACGCCCAGAAAGATGCCCAGCGTCAGGTTCTTGAACGGAAAGTCGATCCGCGCATAAGCGTAGGCGGCGGGGATCACGAAGATCATCGTCAGACCCGTCACCATCCCCGCGATGAAGATCGAATTCAGGATATAGCGCCCCAGCAGCGGCACCGTGACCCACATATCGCTGTAGGCCTGAAAGCTGAAATCGTCGGACCAGAACTGATAAGGGCTGCGAAACAGATGCTCCAGCGGGCGCAGGGACGCCATGAACATCTCGAAGAACGGCAGCAGGATGAAGATCAGGAACACCGTGATCGCCAGATAAATGCCGGCCATCTGCAGCTTTGTATAACGGTCCATCATTTCTTGCCGCTCCCGTAGTGCTTGTTCACCTTGTTCAGGAAGTAAAGGTAGATCAGGCTGAACGTGCCGAGCAGGATCACGATGACCACGGCCCTTGCAGAGCCTTCGCCGAATTTGAAGTTGCTGATGGCGGTCTTGTAGGTGTCCACGATCAGGGTCGTGGTGGCGTTTCGCGGCCCGCCTTCGGTCAGGATCCAGATGATCTCGAAGCTGTTGAAGGTGAAGATCGCGGACAGCAGCGACATCGACACGATCACCGGCATGATCTGTGGGATCGTGATACGACGGAACCGGTAGAACCGGCTCGCCCCGTCGACATATGCTGCCTCGTACAGATCACGCGGCACGCCCTGCATCGCGGCCAGAAAGAACAGCGTGACCATCGGCGTGCCGACCCAGACATCGGTGACGACAGCGGAATAAAAGGCCGATTGCTTGTGCGCGAGGAATTCGAACGGCCCGTCGGTGATACCCAACTGCATCATCGTGCCGGACAGTATCCCGAAGTACCCGTTATAGAGCCACAGCCAACCGATACAGCCGATGGCGATCGGGATCACCCAGGGCGGCATCACCAGCACCCGGAACAACCCGCGCCCCGGCACGGCGGCGTTCAACAAGGTCGCGCCGATCAAACCCAGCACCAGCTTCAGAGCGACCGACAGGAACATCCAGTAGAATGTGCGCACGATGGTGTCGTGAAACTTGCGGCTATCCATGAGGTCGGCGTAGTTGGCCAGCCCCACGTATTCCTCACCGCCCAGATCGGCCTCCATGAACGACAGACGGATCGTTTCGGCCAGCGGCCAAGCGACGATCACGGCGATGAACAGCATGGCAGGGCCGATCAAAAGCCAGCCGAAAACACTTTCCGGCAGGACCTTGCCGCGTGTCGCCGCATGCGTGTCGGCCGGTGTCTGCACCGCGTCTGTCATCTGTGTCCCCCCAAAGGACGGCGAGGTCGAATCGCCTGTCTGAACCCAGATTATCGCACCTGACTATTTTTACTACCAGTTTAATACCAAAATATTTGACTTGCGTAGACCACTTGTTTTATTGAGGATAAACTGCGCAAGATCGGCCAAAATTGGTATGGCTTTTTAAAATTGGTATTTCTTTCTGATACCATCACGAAAGGGCAGGCATGGGCGATCTTCCGACAGGGCTTGCAGACCAGACCTGGTTTTCACCGGGTCGCGGCGCGCGCTACAAACAACTCGCCCGGCATATCACCGGCCTCATCACCTCAGGTGATCTCGCCCCGGACGATCAGCTCGCCTCCGAACGCGAGATCGCGGAGCGCGCGGGCATCAGCCGCGTGACGGTCCGCAAGGCCATCGCCGAACTGGTCGCCGCCGGCATGATCGAACAACGGCACGGGGCAGGATCTTTCGTCAAGGGACCCGGAGAGCGGTTCGAACAATCGCTGTCGTCACTGGTGTCCTTCACCGAAAACCTGCAGGCGCGCGGTATCGCGTCGTCCAGCCGCGTCCTGCTCAAGGGCCTGTTCCGCCCGACCCCGACCGAGGCCACGACGCTGGGTATGTCACCGCATCATCAGGTCGCGCGTATCCACCGGCTGCGCAGCGGTGACGGCGTGCCGATGGCGCTCGAACATTCGTCGCTGCCCGAAGACATCCTGCCCCGGCCCGACAAGGTCGCCGTGTCGCTTTACGAGGTGCTGCGCGCCCGTGGCACCGCCCCCACCCGCGCGATCCAGCGGGTCTCGGCGGTCAATGCCACGGCGGATATGGCCGCGCATCTGCAACTGGCCGAAGGGGCCGCCGTGCTGCAGATCGAACGCACGGGCTATCTCGCCTCCGGGCGGCCGATCGAATTCACCAGCGGCATTTACCGCTCTGACATCTACGATTTCGTCTCCGAACTCAGACTGGACTGACATGCACTATGACTGCCGCATCGCGGATGACCTGCTGATCTGCACGATCACTTCCGACCGCGCCCTCGCCGCACCGGTGTTCTGTTTCTCGGGCATGGCCCCGCTGGCACCCGTCTCGGGTGGCGATCTGCGATATGACCTCGGTAGCTATATCGAGGTTATCCTGCCGGACCTGACCGCCGGTCAGCCGCACGAGGTGCAACTGCGCTATGGCAAGGGCTATCGCCCCGCCAACCGTGCATGGATGCCGCTCGGCCCGTATCTGCGCGTCGAAGGCGAGGTGATCCCCCTGCCACCGACACCGGCGGGCCGTCGCGCACAGGCACCGGACGAAGCCCCTGCGTGGACCGGACTTCCGCTGGTGCCACAACCCGAAAGCTGGGCACCGACAGACGAAACCCTCACCACCGAAGGATTTGTCATTACCGATCCCGCCTTTGCCGCCGTCGCCGATCTGGCCGACCGGCAGGGCATGGCGTTTCGTGGCGATCAACCGGTGCGCTTTGTCGACGCCGCCCTGCCCGACGATGCCTACGACATCACCATCGCACCCGATGGCATCACCGTCGCCACAGGCTCCGACGGTGGGCGCTTTTATGCCGGCATCACCCTGCTCCACCTGCTGCAACACGGGCCCCTGCCCTGTGGCCACCTGACCGACCGTCCCCGTTTCACATGGCGCGGGCAGCATCTGGATACCGCGCGGCACTACTACGCCCCCGAAACGATCCTCGCTTTGCTCGACCTTATGGGGCTGCTGAAGCTGAACCGGTATCATTGGCATTTCGCCGATGACGAGGCGTTCCGCATCGAAATCGACAGCGTGCCCGCGCTTTGGCAAAAGGCCGCGCAGCGCGGCGAAGGCCAGACGCTTCCCGGACTTTTCGCCGGCGCACCCGTGCAGGGCGGCACATATGACAAGGCGACCGTGCGCCGGATCATCGCGCACGCCAAGGCCCTCAACATCGAAATCCTGCCGGAGATCGAGGCACCGGCCCACGCGCTGGCCATCACGACGATCTTCTCCGACACCCGCGACCCCGACGACACCGGCACGGAGAAATCCGTTCAGGGCTACGCCCGCAACGCGCTGAACCCCGCGATGCCGCAGACCTGGGACATTCTGGAGAAAATCACCCGCGAGATCGGCGACCTCTTTCCTTTCGGTCACATCCACCTCGGCTGTGACGAACTCCCCGAAAACACGTGGATGGGCAGCCCCCGTGCCCGGGCGTTGATGGAAGAGCATGGGCTTGAGACCACAAAGGACCTGCAGGGCTGGACCATCGCGAAACTGGCCGCCATCGCCGCCGCCAATGGCCAGCGTACTGCCGCATGGGAAGAAGCCGCGCAAGGTTGCCAGGGCGGGATCGGAAACAACGCAATCCTGTTCAGTTGGACCGGGCAAGGCCCGGGCCTCGATGCGGCGCGTGCAGGCTATGACGTGGTGATGACCCCGGCGCAGCACCTTTACTTCGACATGGCCCATACCGCCGACCCCGACGACTGGGGTGCAAGCTGGGCCGCGTTTATCGACGTGCCCGACACCGTCGACTGGGATCCGGTGCCCGATCCGGCCCTTCGGGACCGCATCATCGGGGTGCAGGGCGCGTTCTGGTCCGAATTCACGACCCGCGATCACGAGATGTGGCCGATGCTGATGCCGCGCATGTTGGGGCTGGCGGCCATGGCATGGCAAACCGCGCCGCCTGCGCCCGCCGATATCATCGCGCTGGCGCAGTTCTACCGCGTGGCGCAGGACGGCATCGTCACCATCGGCCCGAATCCGCCCCGCATCTAGGCAAGCCGAATTCCACCGCCCCAAAACCTTGTGCCACGGCAGGCCAAGCGCGACATCGCGGCAACACCTATTGTCTCCAAAGCCGGAACAGCCCTGCCCGCTGCTGGCTTTTGCACACGGATTCTCGTAGCTTAAAAGAAAAACCCGAGGCAGAATAATAACAGGTCGAGGAGACCGAGCAGTGAAAACCCTGACATTACGTCTGGCAAAAGGCGTGGCACTTGTGGTGTCCCTTGGCCTTGTGGCCTCGTGCGGATTGCCGCGTTCCGGCCCCAACAAAGCTGAAATTTTCTCTGGCTCCGTCCTTGAGCAGGGCGACGCCTTTATCCTGACGGTCGATGACCGCGTGAATACGATTGCGTCGGTGACACCTTCGCTGGGCTTTGCGGCCGGTTTCCGCAACGCGGGCGAACTGGGGTCCGACACGATCAATGCGGGCGATGTCCTGGGGCTGACGATCTGGGAGAACGTGCAGGACGGTCTGCTTGTTCCCACCGGACAGAACGCGACCGTACTGGAAGAGGTGCAGGTCGATGGCTCCGGCTTTATCTTCGTCCCCTACGCGGGGCGCATCCGCGCGGCAGGCAATACGCCCGAAGGCATCCGCCGCATCATCAGTGAAAAACTGTCCGAACAGACGCCCGATCCCCAGGTGCAGGTCCGGCGTCTGGCCGGTGACGGCTCTACCGTCTCCATCGTCGGTTCCGTCGGCGCACAGGGCGTCTATCCAATCGAGCGGCCCACCCGCACGCTCGCCTCTATGCTGGCCGCGGCTGGCGGCGTGTCGATCCGCCCCGAAATCGCGCAAGTCACCGTGACGCGCGGCAATCACACCGGCTCGATCTGGTTCGAGGACCTCTACGACCATCCCGGCCACGACATCGCCCTGCGCGGCGGCGACCGGATTTTTGTCGAGGAGGACACGCGCACGTTCACGGCACTGGGCGCGACGGGCGCACAGGATCGCGTGCAGTTCGAAAGCCAGACCATTTCCGCGGTCGAGGCGATCGCCCAGGTTGGCGGCCTGAACAGCAACCTCGCCGATCCAACCGGCGTCTTCGTCTTCCGCAACGAGCCAGAGGCGATCGCGAACCAGCTGGTCGGGCGCAACGACCTGATCGGCACCCAGCGCATCGTCTATGTGCTGGACCTGACAAAGCCAAACGGCATCTTCATGGCCCGCGATTTCGCGATCCGCGACGGTGATACGGTTTACGTGACAGAGGCCCCGTTCACCGAGTTCAACAAGACCATCGCCGCGGCGACGGGATCGCTGGGCGCGGTCAACACGCTGACCACGGCAACCAACACGCTCACCGGCAACTGACCCCATGCCGCACGGCACGACACCGACCGCCGCGGGGGAAACCCTGCGGCGGCTCTACGTTTACAACGGCGGTTTTCTGACCAAGCGCCGGATCAGGCGCATCCTCACGCTGGCGGGCTACGACATTTCCATTGGCAAACCCGGCCCGGGCGATCTGATCGGCGTCTGGGGGCAAAGCCCGACCGCACCGCGTGGCGAAGCGGTAGCCAAGCGCACGGACACACCGGTGCTGCGGGTCGAGGATGCGTTTCTACGGTCAGTCCTCACCGGGCGCGACGGCGACGACCCGCTCGGCCTGCATATCGACACACGCGGCGTGCATTTCGACGCGGCGACGAAATCCGATCTGGAAGCCCTGCTGTCCGAACACCCGCTCGATGATACGGCCCTTCTGACCCGTGCGCGGGCCTGCATGGCGCGACTGCAACGCGCACATCTGTCCAAATACAACGCCTTTGATCCCGCCGCCCCTGCCCCCGATCCCGGCTATGTCCTGGTCATCGACCAGACCCGCGGCGATGCCTCGGTCAAGGCCAGCGGCGCGGACCTCAATACCTTTCGCGAAATGCTGTTCTGCGCGCAGGAGGATCACCCCGGCGCGCGCATCGTCATCAAGACCCACCCGGAAACGCGCGCGGGGCACCGTGGCGGTTATTTCACGCAGGCCGACTGCAACGACCGCATCACGCTGAACGACGACGCGCTTTCGCCCTACGCGCTCTTCGACGGGGCCATCGGCGTCTATACCGTGTCCTCGCAAATGGGGTTCGAGGCGATCCTGACCGGCCACAAACCGGTCGTCTTCGGCCAACCGTTCTATATGGGCTGGGGTCTGACGGATGATCGCAAACCGCTTGACCGGCGGCAACGCAAGCTGACCCGCGCGCAACTCTTCGCCGCAGCGATGATCCTTTACCCGACATGGTACGACCCCTACCGCGACCGGCTCTGCCCGCTCGAAGACGCCATCGCCACGCTGGAGGCACAGGCCCGCGCCTGGCGCGAGGATCACCGCGGCTGGGTCGCGGCGGGCATGAAATTGTGGAAGCGCAAGCCGCTACAGGCCGTGTTCGGCGCACACAAACCAGTCGTCTTTGCAGAAGGCGACGAGGCCATCGCGCGCGCGGAGCAGGGAGACAAACGCCTCATGGTCTGGGCAGGCAAGACCACACCCGCGCTCGACACAGCAGGTGCCGTACGGGTCGAGGATGGCTTCCTGCGATCCCGTGGTCTCGGCGCGGACCTGATCGCGCCGCTATCCTTGGTCTGCGACGATCTGGGCATCTACTACGATCCGTCGCGCGAAAGCAGGCTGGAACGCTGTATCGCCGCCGCCGTCGATCTGCCGCAGGACGCCCGCGACCGCGCCGAAAGGCTGATCGCCCGGCTGAACGACCTGCGGCTGTCGAAATACAACACCGGTTCCGCTGCGGTGGCCTCCGGCCTGCCGCGCGGACGCCGCATCCTTGTGCCGGGACAGGTCGAGGACGATGCGTCGATCCGATGCGGCACGGCCGAGGTTTCGACCAATGCGGACCTGTTGAAAGCCGCGCGTGCCGCGAATCCCGCCGCCGTCCTCATCTACAAACCGCACCCGGACGTCGAAGCCGGGTTGCGCACCGGGGCCGTACCCGACGCCGCCGAGATCGCCGATCTGGTCCTGACGGAAACCGACGCAATCGCGGCGCTGGATTTGGTCGATACGGTCTGGACCATGACCAGCACCATCGGGTTCGAGGCGCTGTTGCGCGGCAAGCAGGTCACCTGTCTGGGCAACCCGTTCTATGCCGGCTGGGGCCTGACCGACGACCGCGCGATGCCGGTGACGCGGCGCAGTGCAACGCCGGACCTTGTGGCGCTCGTCCATGCGGTGCTGATCGACTACCCGCGCTATTTCGACCCGAAAACCGGCCCGCCCTGCCCGGTCGAAATCGCGGTCGAACGGCTCGCATCCGGTGACATTCCGCGCCCGTCGCGGATCAATCGAGTGACGGCAAAACTACAGGGCATCTTCGCCAGCTACGCGCATTTCTGGCGTTAGGGCCGCACCCAGCGTTGCATGATATCCGCGCCGACCCGGCGTTCTTCAGCCAGGCGGAACCGGGGTGCGTCGGCCAGTTTGCCCAACCCCATCGCGGCAAGCGCCGGTGTGCCTTCGGCACCGATAACCAGCCCGGCATGGAAAACGACCAGGGCGTCCACCACCCCGGCAGCCAGAAGCGACGCCGCCAGACCGCCGCCGCCTTCGCAGAACACACGGGTCAGCCCCAGCTCTGCCAGCGCCTGCAGTATTGAAGGCACGTCGATCTGGCTTTGGCTGACGGCACATGGGATCGACACGGCACCCTGCGCCGCCCAGGCCGCGGCGTCGGCCTGCGGCCCGTGACAGAGCCAGACCGGGGTTGCGACGGCGGTGCGCGCCAGTTTGCCGTCGGTCGGCAAGGCGAGGTTGCGGGACACGACCACGCGCACCGGTTGCCGGTCGACACCCAACCCCCGCACGGTCAGCGACGGATCGTCCGCGCGCACCGTGCCCGCGCCCACCATCACCGCGTCATGCCGCGCCCGCATCATGTGCACGGCACGTCGCGCCTCGGGTCCGGTGATCCACTGGCTTTCGCCGCTGGCGGTGGCGATTCGACCGTCCAGCGTGCAGGCCAGCTTCAATGTCAGGAACGGGCGTTGCCGGGTCACACGACCAAAAAACCCGGCGTGATCGGCATTTGCCTGATCGGCCAGACAGCCAACATCCACGACGATTCCCGCGTCTTGCAGCATTTCGATGCCCTTGCCCGCGACACGCGGATCGGGGTCGGTGGTCGCCACGACCACGCGCGCGACACCAGCAGCGATCAGCGCCTCCGCACAGGGCGGTGTCTGTCCATGATGCGCACAGGGTTCCAGCGTGACATAGACCGTCGCCCCCTGCGCATCGCCCGCCTGCGCCAGCGCCACAGTTTCGGCATGCGGTCTGCCCCCATCCGCCGTCCAGCCGCGCCCGATGATCACACCATCGCGCACGATCACGCAACCGACCGCCGGGTTCGGCCAGACGCGCCCCATCCCGCGCCGGCCCAGCGACAGGGCCAGCGCCATGAAGCGCGCGTCGTCCGCGAGTGTCACGATTCCGATTTCTGGTCCGGCCGCAGTTCGGAGACGAATTTGTCGAAGTCATCGGCCGCCTGGAAATTCTTGTAGACGCTGGCGAACCGCACATAGGCCACGGTATCGATCCGCGCGAGGCTTTCCATCACGATCTCGCCGATGGTCGTGGATTTGATGTCGGTCTCGCCCATGCTTTCCAGTCGCCGCACGATGCCGGAAATCATCTGGTCCATCCGCTCCGGCTCTACCGGGCGTTTCTGCAGCGAAATGCGGATCGAACGTTCCAGCTTGTCACGGTCGAAATCCTCGCGCCGGCCGTTCGATTTGATCACCACCAGATCGCGCAGCTGCACGCGCTCGTAAGTGGTAAAGCGTCCGCCGCAGGCCGGGCAGAACCGCCGCCGCCGGATGGCGACGTGATCTTCGGCCGGACGGCTGTCTTTCACCTGGGTATCGACGTTTCCGCAAAAGGGGCAACGCATGTCCTGTCCTCGTCTCTTGTCCTGTCGTGGGTATTGGGTCCCACTTATCCACAGACACTATAGGCATCCCGCTAGACTTTGGGTAGCCATGAAAACCGCCCCCAAGATACTGGGGCCGTCGATGTGGCGCGGCTGCCATGGCCGTTGCGGGCGATCGGCAGGCGTGATTAGTGGTGGGGTGACGCAGACAGGGGCACGATCATGTTGGACAAGGCAGACGCGCTGGCCCGCAGCGGCAAGATCGCACAGGCCGCCACCCTCTACGACGCACAACTGAAAGCCAAACCGCGTAATGTCACCGTGCTGCAGGCCGCAATCCGGTTTCACAACCGCTACAGCCGCAAATTCCGCGCCGCGGTGCCGCTGGTCCAGAGCCTCGTCGCGCTGCGCCCGAAACTGGCAGCGGCTCACGCGCTGGCAGCCGAAACCTACTGCAACTGCGCCCGCCCCTTTCTGGCCCGTCCCCATGCGGAAAAGGCGGTCGAACTGGCCCCCGACGATCCCGATTGCCTGTTCATCGCCGCCGTGACCGCCATGGCCGTCAACCGATTTGACGAGGCGATGGGCCACCTCGACACCGCGCTGACACTGCGCCCGGACCACAAGCCGTCGCGCCTGCAGCGGGGCCGCGCCCTACGTAACATGGGCGATCTGGACGCGGCCTCTGCCGTGGCCAGTGATCTGCTGACGGAAAACCCCGACGACCTGAACGCGCTTGAGCTTTACTTCGGCACGACGAAGATCACCGAAGACGATCCGCTGTTCGTCGATCTGCGCGACCGTGTCCTGCCCGCCTGCGCCCGTGCGAGCGGTGCGGTCCACGCCACGGCGCTGCACATGACGGGCAAGGCGCAGACCGATCAGGGCGACCATATCGCGGCCTTTCGCAGCTTCGCCGCCGCGAAAAGGGCCCGCCCCGCACAGCACGACGCTGGGGCCTACGCGCAATTCGTCAGCGCCCAGATCAACCGCGTCACCGCCGATGCCTTCACCGCCCCCGCCAACCCGTCGCGCCAGCCGATCCTGATCGTGGGGATGCCACGCAGCGGGTCGACGCTGCTGGAGCAGATTCTGTCGGGCCATAGCCAGATCGCGAGCGCAGGCGAAAGCCCCAGCCTGAACGTGATCGTGCAGGATATCGGCGTGCGCCGTCACGACGGGGCCGCCCTTGCGCAAGCGATCCGACATATCCCCGAAGATGCCGTGACCCGCCTCTCTGCCCGCTACCTCGCTGAAATCGCACAACCGGACGCCACGCCTCATATCATCGACAAATCCCTGCATAATTTCGAACTGCTGGGCTTTTTCGCCCGCCTGTTCCCCAAGGCCCCGATCCTGCACATGACGCGCGATCCGCTGGACACCTGCGTGTCCTGCTACATGCAGCCGCTGTCGGGCTGGCATGGCTATACCCGCGAACTGACGACGCTGGGGCGTTACTATCTGCAGTACCGGCAGCTGATGGATCACTGGGCGGCGGTTCTGCCTAATCCGATGATGACCGTATCCTACGAGGCGCTGGTGGACGATGCCGCCACGACCGCGCGACAGGTCACTGAATTCCTCGATTTGCCATGGGAAGAGGGCTGCCTGAATTTCCAGACCACGCAAAACACCAGCGCCACGCTCTCCAACTGGCAGGTGCGCCAGCCGATCCACCGCGGTGCGATCGCGCGCTGGCAAAGGTACGACACTGAAATCGGACCGCTGAAAGACGCGCTCGCGCCACTTTATCCGGACGGATTTACGGCGACAGATGCAGAATGACGTTGCGACTGTGCGGTTTGTCACGATGTTCGAAAAGGTAAATTCCCTGCCAGGTTCCCAGCAACATCCGTCCGTTTGCAACAGGAATCGACAACTGCACCGGCAACATCGCCGCCTTGATATGCGCCGGCATATCGTCCGGCCCTTCGTAGGTGTGCGTCAGATAGGCCATCGACGGGTCGGTCGTCGGTGGGACTAGCCGGGCAAAGAAATTCTGGAGATCGGTCTGCACCTCCGGGTCCGCATTTTCCTGAACCAGCAACGAGCAGGAGGTGTGCTGCACAAAGAGCGTGAGCAGCCCGCTGCCCTGCCCGTCCAGCGCATCCGCCACCTGCCGCGTGAATTCATAAAGACCGGGGCCACGTGTGGGGATCGTCAGGCGCTGCTGCATGGTTGCAGCCTACTCTGCCAAACCAGCGATCACGACCGGTTTTTCGCACGTCACGCGACCAAGCCCGGCCAAATGGTCCAGCGGAACGGCACGCTCGCGCGACCGCGAACTACCGCGACAGCAGATCGGTCCAGGGAAAGACCGCCGATCCGCGATCACACACCAGCGTCGCGATCTGCGCCTCTTTCTGGAACACGTTGATCCCGCCGGTCACCGGATCGCGTGTGTCGCCCTCTACCGCTGCCGAACGGTCGATGCTGCCGTAAACCTCGTAAGAGACACCGCCGTTGTTGAAAATGATGCTCTCGTGGATCGAGCTTCCGACGCCGGGCCATGGAAAGTACTGCAACTGTCCGACAGGCACGGTCAGCGCCAGTTCCGGCTGCCCGCCGCGCGGCCCGAAGGCATATGAGGCGACCTGCCCATCCGTGCAGGCGTCGACGGCCTTTGCCCCATCCTGAAAGGTACAGGACATGAACACGGTCTGGCCCGGTGGGCAGGCGGCAGCAAGCGGTGTGGCAAGACTGGCAACAAACAGGACCGACAGTTTCTGGCGCATCGGAACCTCCGGCGAATGCGATGATGTCGCCATCACATAGCACATTCCGCACGGCAGCTAGCGGAAAAGTGCAGCACCCTGCTCGTCGATCATCTGCTTGGCCTTGCGGACGGAGGCCGCGATCACCTCGTCTCGGTCGGCCCAGGTATCGGCGCGCACCATGTGATGTTCGCGCGTTTCGCCATCCACTTCGCCGGTGATGACCGCGCCGATGCGATAGCCACCGGGTTGTTTTTCGGGCATCGGCGTGATGCCGAAACCCTTGTAGTCCTCCGCCGGTTCGTCCGGCGTGGCATCTGCTTTCGATTTACCGCCAAAGAGGCGCGACAAAAGTGACATGGCAACCTCTTCCGGGCGCGGCCCCGGTTATTGATCCAGGAACGACCGTAGCTTACGCGACCGGCTGGGATGCTTGAGCTTGCGCAGCGCTTTCGCCTCGATCTGGCGGATGCGTTCGCGTGTCACGCTGAACTGCTGACCGACTTCTTCAAGCGTGTGATCGGTGTTCATGCCGATGCCGAAACGCATCCGCAAGACACGTTCCTCGCGCGGGGTCAGTGACGCCAGAACTCGCGTGGTGGTTTCCTTGAGGTTTTCCTGAATGGCGCTGTCCAGCGGCAGGATCGCGTTCTTGTCCTCGATGAAATCGCCAAGCTGGCTGTCTTCCTCATCGCCGATGGGCGTTTCAAGACTGATCGGCTCCTTGGCGATCTTCATCACCTTGCGGACCTTTTCCAGCGGCATCTGCAGCTTTTCGGCCAGTTCTTCCGGCGTCGGCTCGCGGCCGATCTCGTGCAGCATCTGGCGACCGGTGCGGACCAGCTTGTTGATCGTCTCGATCATATGCACCGGAATTCGGATCGTGCGGGCCTGATCGGCGATGGAGCGGGTGATCGCCTGCCGAATCCACCATGTCGCATAGGTCGAGAATTTATAGCCCCGGCGGTATTCGAATTTATCGACCGCCTTCATCAGGCCAATGTTACCTTCCTGAATAAGATCAAGGAATTGCAAGCCACGGTTTGTGTATTTCTTGGCGATGGAAATCACCAGACGCAGGTTCGCCTCGACCATCTCCTTCTTGGCCTGACGCGCCTCTTTCTCGCCTTTCTGGACCTGCTGGACGATGCGGCGGAATTCGTTGATGTCCACGCCGACATATTGGCCGACCTGCGCCATATCACCGCGCAACTCGTTGATCTTGTCTGTCGACCGCTCTATCAGCGCCTGCCAGCCGCGCCCGGACTTGCCGCCCATGTCTTCCAGCCAGTTGGGGTCAAGCTCGCGCCCGCGATAGGCGTCGATGAACTCCCGGCGGTTGATGCGCGCCTGATCCGCCAGTTTCACCATGCTGGAATCGATCTGCATGATACGGCGGTTGATCCCGTAGAGCTGGTCGATCAGCGCCTCGATGCGATTGTTGTGCAGATGCAGGGAATTCACCATCTCCACGATCTGCGACCGCAAAAGCTGGTATTCACCCTCGGATTTCTTGGAAAAGCTGTCGTCCTCGTTCAGCGTCGCGGACATGCGTGCGTCCTGCATCTCGCTCAACTCTGCGAAGTCGTGAGCGATCACCTCCAGCGTTTCCAGCACGCGCGGCTTCAGTGCGGCTTCCATCGCGGCCAGGGACATATTGGCCTGATCGTCGTCATCCTCGTCGTCGTCCTTGCTGATCGGATTGCCGTCGGCGTCAAGCTCCTGCTTTTCTTCCTTCGCCTCGCCCTTGTCCGCGCCCGCCGCCGGGGAAGTCACCGCGACGGTCTCGTCGTCGTCATCACCCAGCTGGTTGCCGAAGGTCGTCTCAAGGTCGATCACGTCGCGCAGCAGGATATCCTCTGACAGCAATTCGTCGCGCCAGATGGTGATCGCCTGAAACGTCAACGGGCTTTCGCACAGCCCCAGGATCATCGTGTTGCGTCCGGCCTCGATCCGCTTGGCGATGGCGATCTCGCCCTCGCGGCTCAGCAGTTCGACGCTGCCCATCTCGCGCAGATACATGCGCACGGGGTCGTCGGTGCGGTCCAGCTTTTCGTTGTCGGACCCGGCCAGCGTGATCTCGCGATTGCCGCCGGTCGTGGTGAGTTCCTTGGAGGTGTTGTCCTCGACCTCCTCGCTTTCCTCTTCCTCGGTGACCTGGATGCCCATTTCCGACAGCATCGACATCACGTCCTCGATCTGGTCGGAGGACACCTGATCGGGGGGTAGCACCGCATTCAACTGATCGTAGGTGATATAGCCACGCTCGCGCGCGTCGGCGATCATCTTCTTGACGGCGGCCTGGCTCATGTCGAGCGAGGCATCGTCCTGATCGCTGTCCTTACGGTCATCGTTGTCTTTGGCGGCCATAAAATGATCCTTCGGCTGTGCCCGGCCACGGCCAGACTGATTCGGATGATTCGCGTGAAACCGAATCAATCCCTCCAACGGATGATTCGCAACCACTTGAGCGTTGTTTTGTGCGGTCTGTTGCAGGACTAGCCGCCCTGATCCGCACCGTTCTTCTTCACATTGATCCGCCTGAGCATGTCCTCGAATGCCCCGCGCTCGTCCTTGTTCAGCTTGGCGCCGTTCTCTGCCGTCTCGAAATCGACGGTATCGTCACGCTCCCGTCTGACGGATGTATCTATGGCGGCGGCGGCTTTTGCCAAGCGCCAGGTCACACTTTCGTCCGCGACCGGGTCCTGCGTGTCTTCCATGCCGTCACTGACCTCGCGGTCATAGGTGCGGCGCGCGTTCAGACGGGTCAGCTCCTGGCTCAGGCACAGACGCGCGATTTCGATGTCACCGGCACGCAGAACCGTCGGTGTGATGGCGACGTGGGTATGTGCCCGCAGCTTTTCAAGTGGGTCACGGCCAAGGGCTGCAGACACGTCTGCCGACAGGGTCGCGCTGTGGATATGGTGCAGGATCGCGTCGCGCAGGGCGGCGTGGTCGGGGTCGCGGCAGTCCATGCGTTCAAGCCCCGCCTCGAACTCTTCGGCCACGGCGGGGGTGGACAGGACGGTCGCCAGGATGACCGCCTCGCGCAGGTGATCCTCGCTGGCCGCCCCCGCCCCGAGAGCGGATTGTTTGTTGCTGGGCACCGGCGACAGGCTGCGCTGCCAGGGTTGCTGATTGCGGGCCCAGGGCTGCCGGGTGCCACCGGCCCGTGTCGCGGCCTGACGGCGCGGATTGAACAAGGCCCAGCGCATTTCCTTGATCGCGGCACCGTAGTGATTGCGGATCGACGGGTCTGCGATCAGCTTGATCTTTTCGCGCAATGTCTTGTCCAGCGCCGCCTTGCGCTCCGGGCTGTCGAACGTCTTGCCCGCCGTCTCGCGCTGCCACAAAAGCTGCACCATCGGGATCGCCTGATCCAGCAGGTCCTGCATCGCCGCAGCCCCCTTGGCGCGCAGCAGATCGTCCGGGTCCATGCCCTCGGGCATCAGCGCGAACCGCAGCGATTGCCCCGCCTCCAGCAGCGGCAGCGCGATGTCGATCACCCGCATCGCCGCGCGCAGACCCGCCGTATCCCCGTCCAGCGCGATGATCGGCTCGGGCGCGATCCGCCACAGCAGCCGCAGCTGATCCTCGGTGATCGCAGTGCCCAACGGGGCCACCGTTGCGCCGAACCCGGCCTCGGACAGGGCGATCACGTCCATGTAGCCTTCGGCCACGATCAGCGGCTTGCCCTTGCCTGCCGCCTCGCGCGCCTGCTGGTGGTTGTAAAGACTGCGCCCCTTGTCGAAGAGCGGGGTTTCGGGCGAGTTGAGATACTTCGCCCGCGCATCCGCCGCCATCGCGCGGCCGCCAAGCCCGATGGCGCGGCCGCGCGCGTCGCGGATCGGAAAGATGATGCGCCCGCGGAACCGGTCATAGGGGCTGCCGCCACGGTCGCTTTCGGCGGCAAGTCCCGCCTCGATCACCAGCTTCGGATCGACGCCCTTGCCCGTCAGATGCGCCATGATCCCGCCGTTGTCCGGCGCGTAACCGATGTCCCAGCGCGCCTGCGCCTCCGGCCCCAGCCCGCGGGTTTCCAGATAATCGCGCGCGGCCCCGGCGGCGGCGGTCTGCAACTGCAACCTGTGCCACTGCACCGCCTGCTCCATCACATCGGCGAGCAGCGTCCGCCTGTCGGCCTTCTCCTGTGCCTGCGGATCGCGGGCGGGCATCGTCATCCCCGCCTCGCCGGCCAGAATCTGCACCGCCTCCATGAAGCCCACGTTCTCGGTCTCACGCACAAAGGTGATCGCGTCACCCTTCGCGTGGCATCCGAAACAGTAGTAGAATCCCTTGCGGTCATCGACGTGGAAGCTGGCGGATTTTTCCTGATGGAACGGGCATGACGCCCAGAGATCGCCCTTGCCCTGATTGGATTTGCGCGGGTCCCACATGACCTTGCGGCCCACCACCTGTCCCAAAGACAGGCGGGTGCGCAATTCGTCCAGAAATCCGGGGGGCAAGCTCATACGCGCATTATCCGCCCCCGACGCCCGAGAGTCGAGATCATCCGAACAGCACCAAACCGATCTTCCGTGGGCACGCAGCGCCGCGCCTACGCATCACTTTGCCCCAAATACTCAAAAAGGCGGGGGCGGCGCAGCCGCCCCCGCCCCGGGCGACGTGCAACGCACGGCGCAAACCCTTGTCAGCCCAGTGCATCCCGCGCCGCGACCCCGCGCATCGCCGTATCAAGCTCGTGCACCAGCGTGCCTGCCATGGACCGCATCGCCATGATCTCGAAACCCTCTGCCACCCGCGTGACGCTCACCGTCATGTGTCCCAGCAAGGTCCGCGCCGTGGCCCCTTCGGGGAAGTACGCGGGTCGCAGGTCGACCGGCACCAGCCGTGCCAGCACATCCACCGCCGCATCGCCGGTCAGCCGCACGATGGCCCAGCTGTCCGACTGATCGGTCAGGGCGGCGCCTTTGATGCGCACAGGCTGCGGCCCGCAGACCAGCGCCATGCCCATCCCGGCCCAGATCGCGCGTGCCTCACCGCTCGCCACCGTCGTGTTGGGCGCGGGAAACGCGACCCCGACCGCCTTTTCCAGCGCCGCAGAAACGGCATCGTCCTGCCCGGCCAGCGGGGCCACGCTGGTGATGTGCGGATAGGTCACCTCTTCCAGCCGCACCCCGCCATGGATCATCGGCAACAGGTCCGCGCAGGCGGTTTTTGCAATCAGTTCAACCACGCACGCGCCCTCCATCCGGGTCGAAAAATACCGGGTCGCAGACCGTCACCCGCGCGTCGACCCCGCGCAGATGATCCCGCAGCACGATCTCCTCGCCGTGCCGGTCCCGACCGCGCACCAGAAAGCCGAGGGCAATATGGCTGTCCAGCGTCGGCGACCAGCAGACAGAGGACACGTGCCCGTGACTGTTCTCTCTGGTATGGTCGGCCTGTGCGGCGAACAAATGCGCCCCCGCCGTCAGCGCGGTCTCCGCGTCGACGGCCCGCAGCCCGACCAGTTGCGCCCGCTCCGGTGCGTTCAGGCCCGGCCTGCGTCCGGCGCCTTGCCCGATGCAGTCCTTCTTGCCGCTGACCATGCCCGCCATCCCCAGATCGAAGGCCGTGACCCGGCCGTCCATTTCGGCATGGGTCAGGAACCCCTTCTCGATGCGCAGCACGTTCAGCGCCTCCATCCCGTAGGCCCCGCCGCCCAGCGCCTCGGCCTGCGCTACAAGTAACCGGAACAGGCTGTCGCCATAGCGCGACGGCACCGCCAGCTCATAGGCCAGTTCACCCGAGAACGAGATGCGAAACAGACGTCCGGCAACGCCCAGAACGTCGACATCGCGGCAGCCCATGAACGGCAACTCGCCAGGCCCGATATCCGAAAGCCCCAGCCCTGCCAGCAGCGCGCGGGATTGCGGCCCGGCGACGGCGAACTGCGCCCATTGCTCGGTGACGGATACGAGCTGCACGTCCCAATCCGGGCGCAGGCCCTGCCGCACGAATTCCAGATGCTTCATCACGTTGCCCGCCGCAGCGGTCGTGGTCGTCATGACATAATGGTCCGGCGCGATGCAGGCCGTCGTGCCGTCGTCCATCACCGTGCCGTCCTCGCGCAGCATGAGGCCATAGCGCACCTTGCCAGGTTTCAACGTCGAGAACGTGTTAGCATAGACGAAGTCCAGAAAAGCACCAGCGTCCGGCCCCTGAATGTCGATCTTGCCCAGGGTTGACACGTCGCAGATGCCGACCGCATCGCGGACATAGCCGACCTCGCGGTTGCAACTGTCCAGCCATGTCGTCTCGCCGGGGTGCGGGAAATAGCTCGGCCGATACCACAGCCCTGCCTCGATCATCGGCGCGCCCCGCGCGACCGTCGCCGCATGCGACGTGGTCTTGCGTTCTGGTGCAAAGCCTTTGCCCTGCGATCCCGCGCCCATCGCGGCGATCGGCACCGGCACGAACGGTGGGCGATAAGTCGTCGTGCCGGTTTCGGGGATACCCCGCCCGGTCACGTCCGCCAGCACCGCAAGTGCCGCCACGTTGGAAGATTTCCCCTGATCCGGCGCCATGCCTTGCGTGGTGTAGCGTTTCATATGCTCGACCGAGCGGAAGTTCTCCTGCGCGGCCAGCGTGATGTCCTTCACATGCACGTCGTTCTGGAAATCCAGCCACTTGCGCCCGTCGCCATCGACCATCCAGAGCGGAGAAATCGCATAGGGCGTGGTATCGGCAGTGGGCAGATTGTGCTTCTTCGTTTTCACACCAATTGATTTTAGAGCATTTTCAGTAAGTTGCACCGCGTCCTTCATGCAGTCATGTGTGTCGAACACGCCGTTGCAGGCCCCGGCGGCGGAGAGCCCCGGCACCGCGTTATCGACAGGCACGAAAGATGCAATCTTTTCATTCCATTGCGGTCTGCCGTTCATGTGACAGGTGAGGTGCACGGTCGGGTTCCAGCCACCAGAGACAGCCAGACAGTCCGCCGCGATAACCCGATCTTCACCCTTGTGGCGCACGGTCACGGACGTCAGACCATGCCGCCCCCTTGTCTGAACGACGACCCCGCCCGCGATCACCGGGAAATCGCCCGCGACTTCGGTATCGGGGCGGCTGTCGACCAGCGCCGCCACGGTCACGCCCGCCGCCGCGAGGTCCAGCGCCGTCCGGTGTGCATCGTCGTTGTTGCCGAACACGACCACCTTTTCGCCCGGGGCCACGCCCCAGCGGTTCACGTAGGCACGCACCGCGCCAGCCATCATGATGCCGGGGCGGTCGTTGTTCGGGAAAGCGATCGGCCGCTCCAGCGCACCGGCGCAAAGCACCGCGCGCTTCGCCGCGATCCGCCAGAAGCAGTTGCGCGGCAGATCGGGCCTGCGCGGCAGATGTTCCGCCACCTGTTCCAGCGCGCCGAAGGTACCCTGATCATATGCCCCGGTCACGGTGGTGCGGGTCATCAAGCGCACGTTGGGCATGGCGCGCAGGGTGTCGACGGTCGTCGCGACCCAATCGGCGGCAGGCGCGCCGTCGATCTTTTCACGCTCCACCAGCAGCCGCCCGCCCATGGCGGCGTCTTCCTCGCATAGGATCACGTCCGCCCCGGCGCGGCCCGCCACCAGCGCCGCGGTCAGGCCCGCCGGGCCGCTGCCGATCACCAGCACATCGCAGAATGCGAACGCCTTTTCATATGCGTCGGTATTGTGCTGCCCGCTGAGCGCACCCAGCCCTGCCGCACGCCGGATCGCGGGTTCGTAGAGTTTTTCCCAGAACCCGCGCGGCCACATGAATGTCTTGTAGTAGAACCCGGCCCCCAGAAACGGTGCTGCGGCATCGTTCACGGCCATGACGTCGTGTTTCAGGCTCGGCCACGCGTTCTGGCTGAAAGCCTGCAACCCTTCGAACACCTCCTGCGTCGTCGCGCGGATGTTCGGTTCCGCCTCTGCCCCGGTGCCGATGGTGACCAGCGCGTTCTGTTCCTCCGACCCTGCGGTCATGATGCCGCGTGGCCGGTGGTATTTGAACGACCGCGCGACGAGTTTGACGCCATTCGCAATCAGTGCAGCGGCAAGCGTTTCGCCCGGCACGGCGGTGAACGCCTTGCCGTCGAAAGTGAAATTGACGCTGGCATCACGGTCACGCCCGGCGATCCTCATGACGCGACCTCTTTGGCGAGTTTTGTCGCCTCTATGGCGTGGGTCACGGTGTTGCGCGTCACGACGATCCACGCGCCGCAACCCGCCTCGTGCTGCCAGAGGTCGCGGGTGGTGCCCGCCGGGTTGTCGCGGTTGTGCAGATAGTCGTCCCATGCAGCGAGGTCCGCGTCCGCCGCCGGACGCGACAGCGCCACCGCATCGCCCTTGTAGTAGAATTCGCGGCGGTCCCTTTCACCGCAGATCGGGCAAGTGATCCGCATCGCTCAGCGCATCCCTTCGCAAACGGACATCGGCGCGGCGTTCAGACGGTAGGACACCTCCTGCCCCGAAACCTCTGCCAGATCGGCACGCCCGCCGCAGCCTTCGGTATCGCCGACCGTGAGGTAGTTGGTGCGCAGGACGAGCAAATCCTTGCTCTGGCGGGGGATTTCGAAATAGCCGCCGTCGCAGTCGACCGAACAGGTCGGAAATTGCGCCGCGACATAACAGGTCAATCCCTGCGTCAGTTGCTGACCGGCCACCGCCGTGCCTGCGACGTGGCCCTGATGCGACATTTGCACATCGAGAGAGGCGAAGACTTCATCGAAGCCCGCATCCTCGAAAATGAGCAGTCGCATCTTCGAGACGACCTGCGCGGGGTTCGCCGCCAGATGGGCATCGCTGTAGGTCCGTTCATAGCAGCCCGGATCGGGCATTTCCGCATGGGCTGTCGTCGCCAGACACAGCGCCAGACTAGTGAAGATTATGTTGCGCACCGGTTCCCTCCTCATCCATCAAACCACGCCCCGTGGCGAAACGGTCCAGCCGGTAGCGCGCGGCGGGCGCGTGGTGTTCGCCCGTCGCCATCAGATGCGCGAAGCTGTAGCCCGACCCCGGCACCGCCTTGAACCCGCCGTAGCACCAGCCGCAATTCAGAAAGAGCCCCTCTGTCGGGGTCTTGTCGATGATCGGGCTGCCGTCGGGCGTCATGTCCATGATCCCGCCCCAGGAGCGCAGCACCCGCGCCTTGCCGATCATCGGCATCAGCGTCATGGCGGCATCCATCACGTGCTCCTTCATCGGCAGGTTGCCGCGCGCGGCGTAGGAGGCGTAAAAATCCAGATCGCCGCCGAACACGAGGCCACCCTTGTCGGATTGGCTGATATAGAAATGCCCCATGCCAAAGCTGACCACGTGGTCGATTATCGGCTTCAGCCCTTCGGTGACGAAAGCCTGCAAAACGTGGCTTTCCACCGGCAGGCGCATCCCGGCCATCGCGGCGACCTGGCCGGAGCGTCCGGCGACGACCATGCCGACCTTGCCCGCCTTGATCGCGCCGCGTGTCGTCTGCACGCCGGTGACGCGGCCATTTTCGATGTCGATGCCCGTGACCTCGCAATTCTGGATCAGGTCGACGCCGCGGCTGTCAGCGCCGCGGGCATAGCCCCAAGCGACCGCATCGTGGCGCGCGGTGCCGCCGCGCGGGTGGTAGAGCCCGCCATAGATCGGAAAGCGGGTGTTTTCGAAATCCAGATAGGGCAGATGATCGCGCACACCGTCCCGGTCCAGCAGTATCGCGTCATCGCCTTGGTTGATCATCGCGTTGCCGCGCCGCACGAAGGCGTCGCGCTGCCCGTCGGAATGGAACAGGTTGATGATACCGCGCTGCGAATGCATGACGTTGTAGTTCAGGTCCTGTTCCATCGTTTCCCAGAGCTTCAGGGAATGGGAGTAGAATTCAGAGTTACCGGGCAGAAAGTAGTTCGCACGCACGATGGTGGTGTTGCGCCCGACGTTGCCGCCGCCCAGATAGCCTTTTTCCAGCACGGCGATGTTCGTCATGCCATGGTTTTTGGCCAGGTGATAGGCTGTCGAAAGGCCGTGCCCGCCGCCGCCGATGATGATCGCGTCGTACTGCGGTTTGGGATCGGGGTCGCGCCAGGCCGGTGTCCAGCCTTTCTGGCCGAACAGCCCTTCCTTGATCACTCTGAAGCCGGAATACCGCATCTGCCCGCTTTCGCCCGCCCGAATCTGCCCTGTCCAGACAATACTATGCCGTGTCGCGGTGGCAGGACATCCCCGACACGCGATGTCGCTTACGGGCGTTCCCGCGGACAGACCGCCCGGTGCCTTGCGTTGTCAAAGCAACCGCCCGCGCAGCATTTTCAGATGTCCCGCCACCAGCCCCTCGACCTGCAGGCGGGTCGCGGGATCGGGGAAAGCGGCGAGCGGTATGACGGAAAAGCTGCGCTGGTCGTGCAGCAGGAACAGGTAGTCCCGGGTAATGGCGTAGTGGCGGAAGTGCGACCACGGCACGTGATTGTCGCCTTCGGCAGAGGTGACGCCGACACCGTCGTCGGAAAAATGCGCGGTGATCGGCGCGGTGTATTTGACGGCCTGACGGTAGTAGCGCCGCCAGACCCTTTCGCGCGCCAGATCCATCGCGACGATGACCGCCGCGCCAGCCAGCCCGACCCACGGCCAGACACCCGGCACGCCCTGCCAGATCACGAAGAGGGACGCCGCAGCGACGAGGCCCGCAACGATCAGATTGCCGGTGCGCCCGATGGCGCGATGCGCCCAAAGCTGCCCGCAGGCCTGCATGAACGCGGCCTCGTCCAGCGTATATTGAACCGAAATCCGTGAGGTCATCAGCAGACCGAACCCGTTCTACCAGATCAATGCAAGCCTGAATTGCCCGGTGCGTGGCGCCCGTGCCGAAATGGTTAACGCTGCGGTGCGCGTGGCGTGGCATCGTTTCCCGCGAATCGACGTCCGGGCCTTGAAACGCAAGCCATGCCGCGAACTGCCCCTGGGTAAACGACCGTTTCGGCCCAGTGCACAATCGGGTGCAGGCGGGGCGAATTATGGCGCGATCGCCCCGTTATCGCACGTCGGTTGCGCGGTTTTCGCCCAAATTTGGCCATAGGCAAATGATCTACGTGCCGATGGAGCAATGCGTTCAAGGGCCGGTTTCGTGGCGCGCAGGGCAGAAATGGAAGTGAAAAATGGACAAGACACACAAGCTTTCCGGGACCACACGGCATCCGATACGCAGACTGATGCGCCGGTTCGGACGGGACGAGCATGGCAGCATGATCGTATTTTCGCTGTTTCTGCTTGTGATGATGCTGATCCTGGGCGGCATGGCCGTGGACTTCATGCGCTTTGAATCGCGCCGCTCGATGTTGCAGGGCGTGTCCGACCGCGCCGCACTGGCGGCGGCGAACCTGCGCAACTCGTCCGACGAGGCAGGATCCAAGGCGATTGCCGTGGACTATTTCGTCAAGGCCGGTCTCGACCAGTATCTGGTCGGAGAGCCGAGCGTGTCGGATCAGGACAACTACCGCAGCGTCGAATTGCAGGCGAAGATGGAGCTGAACACCTTCTTCCTGAAACTTGTCGGCATCGACGAGCTTGACGCCAACAGCCGGTCGCGCGCCATCGAAGGCGTGGGCAACGTGGAAATCTCGCTGGTGGTCGACATTTCGGGATCGATGAAAGAGCTGATCCACGACGAAGACGGCAACGAGCTGACGGACACGAAAATGGACGCGCTGCAGGAGGCCGCCAAGGCCTTTACCGCGGCCGTGCTCGATCCGCAGTACGCAGGCAAGATTTCCCTGTCGCTGGTGCCGTATTCGGCCCATGTCAACGCCGGTCCGACGCTGTTCAACCGCCTGCCCAACAAGGTGCACCTGCACGACTTTTCCTATTGCGTCGAGTTTCCCGATGCGCACTTCGGTTCGGCCGCTCTCGACACCACCCACACGTTCGAGCAGGCGCAGCACTTCCAGTATTATGATCGCGGCGACGGGGCCGACCCGATCAGCAACCCGGTCTGCCCCCGCTATTCGCAGGAGCACATCATCTTCGTGTCCGAGAATAAGGCCAACATCGACGCCCAGATCGATCTGCTGGAGCCGCGCAACAGTACATCCATCTTTTTCGGGCTGAAGTGGGGTGTTGCCCTGCTCGACCCCTCGACACGGACGCTCGTCGCCGGTGGCCAGGAAGGCGCGTTCACCGGACGCCCCGCGAATTACCCGAGCGCGACGAACCCGGATTCGCGGACCGAGAAGTTCATCGTGCTGATGACGGACGGCGACAACCAGTGGAGCCACCGGCTCGACCCCGATTTCTATGATACGCCAAACGAAATCCAGCACTGGGAGTATTACAATCTCGACAACTGGACGAGCAACTACGCCACCGACACAACCCGCAGCGACTGGGCGAGCGTGCGCTACACCGCTCCCAAGTACGAAAACCTCTATGGGATCACCGGCGACAGCGACGGCGACCTGCTGACGCGGAACCTGTGCACGGCGGCCAAGGACGCAGGCATCACGATCTTCGCCATCGCGTTCGAGGCGACGGAGGCCGGCGAGGACCTGATGTCGACCTGCGCGTCGTCGCCAAGCCATTATTTCAATGCAAGCGGATCAGAGCTGACGGCCATCTTCGAGGCCATCGCAAGCCAGATCACAGACCTGAGGTTGACACTATGACCAAGTTGCTGCGCCCCTTGCGGCGTGCCCTGCGCCGCTTTGCACGATCCGAAGACGGCAACGGCACGATCGAGTTCGTGATGATGCTGCCGCTGTGCATCATGATCGTCTTCTCGACCTACGAGACAGGCATCCTGTCGACCCGGCAGGTGATGCTGGAACGCGGGCTGGACGTGGTCGTGCGCCGTGTGCGGATCGGGGCGATTCCCGAACCCAAGCACGACGACCTGAAAGCCGCGATCTGCGAAGAGGCCCTCGTGATCCCGGACTGTTTGAACCAGGTCCGGCTGGAAATGGTGATCCGCGACCCGCGCGCCTGGCAGGACATGAAAGACCAGCCCGATTGCGTCGACCGGGTGCAGCAGGGTGAACCGCTGATCAACTTTACCACCGGCGGCAACAACCAGTTGATGATCCTGCGGGTCTGCGCGCTTTACGACCCGGTGATGCCGAACACGGTCATCGGATCGTCGATCCCGAAAGAAAGCGAAGGCGCCTATGCGCTCACCGCCACCTCGTCCTTTGTGATGGAGCCGTTCCAATGAAGCTGACGCAACAGATCGCCGCGGCCCTGCGCCGCCTGCGCCGCGACGAAGGCGGCAGTGTGACCGTCGAGATGATCTTCATGGTGCCATTGCTGTGCTGGTGCCTGCTGTCCACGATCTCTTATTTCCACGCCTATCGGTCGGAGCATGTGGCGACGAAGGCCGCGACGACTCTGGCGGATATGGTCAGCCGCGAGACGGAATATATCACGCCGTCCTATCTGAACGGGATGCGCGGGATGCTGAAATTCCTGACCATGTCGGACACCACGCCCGATTACCGCCTGACGGTGATCACCTGGGATGAGGACGAGAACAAATACAAGGTCCGCTGGTCGCGCGAGCGGGGCGACCGCCCGATCCTCAAGACACGCGATCTGCCCGGGATCAGTGATCAGCTACCGATCCTGCAGGATGGCCAGCGCGCGGTCATCGTCGAAACCTGGACCGACTATGTGCCGAAGTATGAGTACAACCTGGGTCTGCGCGAGTTCGAATTCGACAGTTTCATCGTCGTCACGCCGCGCTTTTCCACGCAGCTTTGCTTTGCGCCGACAGCCGACACGGACCCCGACGACGCCAAGTGCTAGACCGGAAAACCGGGTCAGACATGCAATGCCCCGTGGCCCGACCGGTCGCGGGGCATTGCCGTTCCGCCCTGGGGATGGCGGCGATCAGGTGTCGTCACGGGTGGCCAGCCTCAGCGCGATCTGTTCGGCCATGAATTTCGTCTGACCGGCGGCGGTCACGCCCCCCACACCCACGAAGCGCCCGAAACGCCACCACAGCCCCGGCGCCCAGCCGCGCTGCTGCTTGTTGTTCAGCACCAGCATGAACCCGTTCGACGGCTTGAAGGCGAAGGCCCCGCGATCAACCTTTCTGATGTCGTCCATACGGGCCAGTACAAGGCCGTCGCTGTCGCGGATGTCATCGGCGGTCAGGTGGATTTCCTTGCGTGTCGCGCGGCGCAGCCTGTCGCCGATGATCACGACGCCGACGCCAAGCACGAAGAGCAGCGGGGTCAGGACCACCTTGAACGGCGGCAAAAGTGCCACGTAGATCACAAGCGCGCCCAGCAGGAACAGGACGCCGCAGGCAAATCCCCGCCGCACCGATGATGCGGATACCGTGGCATAGATGCCGTCTTCGTCTGGATTGAACATGCGGCCTGCCCCTTTCGCGCACCGCTTTAAGGCGGTTCCGCGTCCGGTGCCAGCGGCAAAGCGGTCAGGATGGTGGGACAACCTCATATCCGGGTGCCTCGGGTTCGTCGTCGATCATCTCGGACGGAAAGCCGGGGGCGGTGATGTCGAGACCCGTCGCCTCTTCCAGACGGCGGATGATGTCATCGGATTGCGCGCGCGGGCCGTAGCGGGCGATGCCGTCGTCCATGATCGACACCATGAGCGGGCTGATTTCAAGCGGGACGTCATGGCGTTCGGCGATAGTCTGGAACAGGCCGATGTCCTTTTTCACAAGGTCCATGGTGAAGTTGATGTCGCGGCAGCCGTTCAGGATCATCTGGCTTTCGGTTTCGTGCACGAAACTTGTGCCTGAGCTGATCTTGATCGCCTCGTAGGTGGTGGCCAGATCGAGACCCGCCGCCTTCATCGTGACCAGCGCCTCACAGAGCGTCAGCAGATTGGCGGTGGCTAGATAGTTGGTCATCACCTTCAGCGTGCTGGCGGTGCCGATGGGACCGGTATGCAGCACGCGGCGGCCAAGCGTGGTCAGCAACGGCAGGACGCGGTCGAACGTCGCGCGGTCGCAGCCCGCGAAAATGCTGATGTTGCCGGTATCGGCGCGGTGACAGCCGCCGGAAACAGGACATTCCACCGCCGCGCCGCCGCTGGTTTCGACGAGTTTCGCCAGTTTGGCGACCTCGGCGGCGTCTGTCGTGGACATCTCCATCCAGATCTTGCCCGCGCGGACCTTCGGCAGCATCTGCAGCACCACGTCCTCGCAGGCGGCAGGACTGGGCAGACATGTGATCACCACATCGCAATCGCGCATCAGTTGCGCGGGATCGGTGCCGGAGGTCGCGCCGCGTGTGACGAAACCGCTGACCAGCGCCGGATCGAGGTCGTGGACACTAAGTTGATGCCCGTTGCGTAGCAGGCTGCCAGCCAGCTTGCCGCCGACGTTGCCAAGGCCGATGAAACCGATGTGCATGGATGACCCTCCGTTTTCGACAGGTTGGCCGGGATGTCGGGTGCGATCTGGTCCGTTTCCGACATAACCTGTGCAGGGACGCACAAGCCTGCTGCTTGTCGCGCGGTCAGGCGATCCTTATCTGGACTGCAAAGGAGACATATCATGTCCATCAGACCCACATTGGAAACACGGCAGGCCATTCCCACGATGGAAGGGGCCGGCGTGAAACTGCACCGTGCGTTCGGGTTCCAGTATCCGTCGGAACTGGACCCGTTCCTGCTGTTCGACGATTTCCGCAACGAGCGGCCCGAGGATTACGCCAAGGGTTTCCCATGGCACCCGCACCGCGGGATCGAAACGATCACCTATGTGCTCGACGGGACGGTGGCTCACGCGGACAGCTTGGGCAACACCGGCGATCTGAACGCGGGTGACGTGCAGTGGATGACTGCCGGGTCGGGCATCCTGCATCAGGAAATGCCGCGCGGAAACGCGCAGGGGCAGATGCACGGGTTCCAGCTTTGGGCGAATTTGCCGGGGTCGATGAAGATGACGGCACCGCGCTATCAGGACGTGGAGGCAAAGGATATTCCAACGGTCGTGGACGATGACGGCACGTCGGTGCGGGTGATCGTCGGTGACTTCTGGGGCAAGAAAGGCCCTGTGGACGGGATCGCGGCGGACCCGCAGTATCTGGATATTTCGGTGCCTGCGGGTGTGCGCAAAACGTTCAAGGTGGATACCTATCGCCGTGCCTTTGCCTATGTCTTTGCGGGTGCGGGCCGGTTCACGGATGCGGCGGCACCGGCAGGAATTCTGCTGGAAAAAGAGGTGCTTGGGGAAGAGGTCAACATTCGCGACATGTCGGGCGACCGGACGCTGGTGCGCTTTGGCACCGGTGACGAGGTGACGGTGCAGGCGGGCGAGGACGGTATCCGGTTCCTGTTGATTTCCGGTGCGCCGATCGAGGAACCCGTGGCCTGGCACGGCCCCATCGTGATGAACACGCAGGCCGAGTTGCGGCAGGCGATGATGGATCTCAACAACGGGACATTCATCAAGCCCGCGCATTGACGCCCGTGCGTTAACGACTACCCGAAAACGACAGTGCACGCCCCGTACACTGGGCGTGCACTGCACGTGCACCGGCAAAACGGTTAACGGGTTCAGCGCTGGTCCGGGTCGGCCTGGCCGATACCCTTGAAGATCGCTTTCAACGGGAAGGCCCAGAGCACACCGAGTGCGATGTAAATTCCCAGTTCGACCCAGATCGACGGCTTCGCTGTCGGATCGGGGTAGAGCCAGTTCAGAATCGTCACCGCCATGACGATGTAGAGCGGCAGGCCGAAGATCAGGACCACCAGCGCCCAGCGTTTGCGTGCCTTGTAACTGAGCGCCATGCGATGCCTTCCCCTAATCCGCGAACGGGTCGGTGACGAGGATGGTATCGTCGCGTTCCGGTGACGTGGACAGTAGCGCGACAGGGCAGTCGATCAACTCTTCCACCCGGCGCACGTATTTGATCGCCGCCGCCGGCAGATCGGCCCAGGATCGCGCCCCTTCGGTGCTTTCCGACCAGCCGGGCATTTCCTCGTAGATCGGTTTGCACCGCGCCTGCTGATCGGCGGCGGTCGGCAGGTAATCGAGCGTGGTGCCGTCCAGATCGTAGCCGGTGCAGATTTTCAGCGTCTCGAAACCGTCGAGCACGTCGAGTTTCGTCAGCGCGATGCCGGTGACGCCGGAGGTCACGCAGGTCTGCCGCACGAGGGCCGCATCGAACCAGCCGCAGCGCCGCTTGCGGCCGGTGGTCGTGCCGAATTCGTGGCCACGTTCGCCGAGACGCTGACCGTCTTCGTCGTGCAGTTCGGTCGGGAAGGGGCCTTCGCCGACGCGGGTGGTGTAGGCCTTCACGATGCCCAGCACGAATTCGATGGCCCCCGGCCCCATGCCGGTGCCCGCCGCCGCCTGCCCCGCGATCACGTTCGACGATGTGACGAAAGGATAGGTGCCGAAGTCGATGTCGAGCAACGCGCCCTGCGCGCCTTCGAACAGAATACGTTTGCCCGCCTTGCGCTTTTCGTTCAGCACCTTCCAGACGGGGGCCGCGTATGCCAGCACCTGCGGCGCGATTTCGCGCAGGTCGGCCAGCAGCGCGTCACGGTCGATGGGGTCAAGGCCCAGCCCGTTGCGCAGCGCATTGTGATGGATCAGCGCGCGGTCGACCCGCAGTTCCAGCGTGGCGTCATCGGCCAGGTCGGCGACGCGGATCACCCGGCGACCGACCTTGTCTTCGTAGCACGGGCCGATGCCGCGCCCGGTCGTGCCGATCTTGGCGACGGAATTCTGACCTTCGCGAGCGCGGTCCAGCTCGCCATGGAACGGCATGATCAGCGGCGTGTTTTCGGCGACCATCAGTGTCTCCGGCGTGATCGTGACCCCCTGCCCGCGCAGCGTTTCGATTTCGCGCATCAGGTGCCAGGGGTCGAGCACGACGCCGTTGCCGATGACGCTGAGCTTGCCACCGCGCACGACGCCGGAGGGCAGCGCGTGCAGTTTATAGACCTCTTCCCCGATCACCAGCGTGTGGCCCGCGTTGTGACCACCCTGGAACCGGGCGATGACATCGGCGCGTTCGGAGAGCCAGTCGACGATCTTGCCCTTGCCCTCGTCGCCCCATTGCGCGCCTACGACCACTACGTTTGCCATGACTGTGCGTCCTTGCTGGAATTGCCCGGGCCTCTATAGCGATGCGCGCATCGCGGCGAAACCGCAAAACACGCAAGCGGTGGGTGGACAGAGGCGTGCCGATCTTGGCATGGTCGCGCCGAAATCGAACCGGAGCGATACCATGGGCTTTCTGATCCGCTGGGCGTTTGCATTTGTCCTGCTGGCCGCGACCTATAACCCGACCGACTGGAATTTCGTGCGGTGGAGCATGGCGAATTACGAGACCCAACTGCCGCTGACGGTGCTGTTCGGGCTGGTGCTGGCGGTGGGCTACATCATCTATCTGCGCGCGACGCTGCGGTCCATCGGCATGTTCGGGATGCTGCTGGTGCTGGCGGTGGCGGGCACGATCCTGTGGGTGCTGTGGGATCAGGGGCTGATCGACCTGACCGACCCCACGTTCAACACCTGGCTGGCACTTGCCGTGCTGTCGGTGGTGCTGGCCATCGGGCTGTCGTGGTCGATCGTGCGGCGGCGCCTCTCGGGACAGGCCGATGTGGACGACGTGGACCAATGACAATCGCGCAACAGGGGTTGCGGCAGGACCGATCAGCTTTTAGATACCACCCGTTCGCCTATGCCCCGAAAGGCCACCTATGGAAAACGTCGTTCTCGTCATTCATCTGATCCTTGCCCTGAGCCTGATCGGCGCAGTGTTGATGCAGCGGTCGGAGGGCGGCGGCCTTGGGATCGGCGGCGGTGGCGGCGGTGCGGGTGCAAGCCGCCCGGCGCAGTCCGCCATGGGCAAGTTCACCTGGCTGCTGGCGATCGCCTTTATCGCGACGTCCATCGCGTTGACGCTGATCGCGGCGGAACAGTCGGCCGGTGCGTCGGTGCTGGACCGGCTGGGCGATCTGCCCGCGGCGGAAGACAGCGACGACACGGTGCCGGACCTTGGCAGCGATCTGCTGCCGCCGTCGGGCGACGATGCGCCGCTTGTGCCATCGGGCAACTAAGGCCCTTTGATACCACAAGGTTTTGCCCGCGTGTTGGCGCAGGCAACATCATCTTGCGCTTGCGGGTTGCGCGGGATGGCCGAATCCGGCTATTCTTGAACCCCGTGATGGTGCGAATTTTCGGGTTCGGATTTCCACAATTCTTTGGACACGCGCGGGGGCAGCCTGATGGCACGATTTATCTTCATTACCGGTGGTGTGGTGTCATCCCTTGGCAAGGGGCTGGCCTCTGCGGCACTGGGCGCTTTGCTGCAGGCGCGCGGATTTTCGGTGCGGCTGCGCAAGCTCGACCCCTATCTGAACGTCGATCCCGGCACGATGTCGCCGTTCGAGCACGGCGAGGTTTTCGTGACCGACGATGGGGCGGAGACCGATCTCGACCTTGGCCATTACGAACGCTTCACTGGCGTGCCCGCCCGCAAGACCGATTCCGTGTCGTCGGGCCGGATCTATTCCAACGTGCTGGAGAAGGAGCGCCGGGGCGACTACCTGGGCAAGACTATCCAGGTGGTGCCGCATGTGACCAACGAGATCAAGGATTTCATCCGCATCGGCGAGGACGAGGTCGATTTCATGCTGTGCGAGATCGGCGGCACCGTCGGCGACATCGAAGGGCTGCCGTTCTTCGAGGCGATCCGCCAGTTTTCACACGACAAGCCGCGCGGGCAGTGCATTTTCATGCATCTGACCTTGCTGCCTTATCTCAAGGCATCGGGCGAGTTGAAGACGAAGCCCACGCAGCATTCGGTCAAGGAATTGCAATCCATCGGCCTGTCGCCGGACGTGCTGGTCTGCCGGTCCGAACAGCCGATCCCGGAGCGGGAGTTGGAAAAAATCGCGCTGTTCTGCAACGTGCGCAAGAACTGCGTGGTGCCGGCCTATGACCTGAAGTCGATCTACGAGGCGCCGCTGGCCTATCACGCGCAGGGTTTGGATCAGGCGGTGCTGGATGCCTTCGAAATCTCGCCCGCACCGATGCCCAAGCTCGATATGTGGCACGACGTCTATGACCGTATCCACAACCCCGAAGGCGAGGTGAAGATCGCCATCGTGGGGAAATATGTGCAGTTGGAGGACGCGTATAAATCCATCGCCGAGGCGCTGACGCATGGCGGCATGGCGAACCGGGTGAAGGTGAAGATCGAATGGGTCGATGCCGAGGTCTTCGATCAGGGCGACGCGGCTCCGCATCTGCAGGGGTTCCACGCGATCCTCGTACCCGGCGGGTTCGGCGAGCGCGGCACCGAGGGCAAGATCAAGGCGGCGCAATTCGCCCGTGAACGCAAGGTGCCTTATCTGGGGATTTGCCTCGGCATGCAGATGGCGGTGATCGAGGCGGCGCGCAACGTGGCGGGGCTGAAATCGGCGGGGTCCGAGGAGTTCGACCACGAGGCCGGGAAAAAGCGGTTCGAGCCGGTGGTCTATCACCTCAAGGAGTGGGTGCAGGGCAACCATTCGGTCACACGCAAGGCCGACGACGACAAGGGCGGCACGATGCGGCTGGGCGCCTATTCGGCCACGTTGAGCGAAGGATCGAACGTGGCGGCGGTATACGGTGCCACACAGATCGAGGAGCGACACCGGCACCGCTATGAGGTCGATATCAAGTACCGCGAAAAGCTGGAGGAACAGGGCCTGTGCTTTTCCGGCATGTCGCCGGACGGCAAATTGCCCGAAATCGTGGAGTGGAAAGACCACCCCTGGTTCATCGGAGTGCAGTTTCACCCGGAATTGAAGTCGAAACCCTTTGCGCCGCATCCCCTGTTCGACGGGTTCGTGCGCGCGGCGGTGGAGAATTCACGGCTCGTCTGACGCGCGCGAATTTTCGCGAAAATTCGTGACAGGCAAATTTTCGCGAAAATTTGGGCTGCCTAGAAGTCGAAGGAGACGTTGCGCGTGAGCACGATCCCGACGGACAGCTGATCGTCGGACACCGTGATCGGGCTGGCGGCGGCATCCTCACGCAGCAGGTCGTAACGCACCGTCCCCACGACGCCCCAGTCATCGTTGAATTGATAGGTCGCCGACGCCTCCAGCCCGCTGCTGATCACGCCGCCGCCGGCGTCGAACGCCGTGAAGTTGCTGTTGAGCGCCTCGGCCGCGGACACACCGAAATAGGTCTGGGCATAGTCGTCGGAGCCCAGCAGAACGCGGGGGCCTGCGGCCAGCGTCAATTCGCGCGTCGGCCGGTAGTAGGCGTCCGCCCCGATTTCCGCGACAAAGGATTCATGCCCCATGACGCCATAACGCACGTCGCCGTAGATATAATAATCCTCGGCCGCGTAGTGCAGACCGCCGCCCAGTTCGACGGTCGCGTCGATATCGGCGAGACCCGCCAGTTCGGGGTAGTCGTCAGCCGTGCGCGGCCCGATGTAGCGGAAGCCGCCGTGATAGCCGAAACCGAGGGTGTCGCCACCCTCCCCGATCGAAAGACCGCCAAAGCGCAGGCGTTCCAGTGAAAAGCTGCCCGTAGGACCCAGAACCATTTCGTCGGAGCCGAAGTAGCCCGGCGCGGACAGCGCCCCGGCGCCCACGGTAAATTCGACACCATTGGACTGCGCAACCGTCAGTTGCGGCGACAGGCACAGAGCCAGAGCGAGGCAGATGCGGTTCATGACGTTCGATCCACGTGAGTCGTTCCCTTCACAGATAACCCAACCCGCTGTAAAAGCAATGCCTTGGCCCAATGGCACGGACAGGTTACCGATATTGTGATCATCAAAGGGGCAAATGGTTTATGCTGTCTTATCAACACGCCTATCACGCCGGAAATATGGCGGATGTGCACAAACACGGTGCCTTGTGTTGGGCGCTGGATTACATGACGCAAAAGCCCAAGCCGCTGACCTATCTGGAGACGCACGCGGGTCGCGCGCTTTACGATCTGGAGGGGGCGGAGGCGGCAAAAACCGGCGAGGCCGCGCAGGGCATTGCGCTCGCCGAAAACTGGTTCGCCCCCGATCACCCCTACCCTGCCGCACTGGCCGCGGTGCGCGCGGCACATGGTCCCGCGGCCTATCCCGGGTCCCCCCTGCTGGCGGCGCAGGTTTTGCGCAGCGCCGATCCGATCGTTCTGGCGGAACTGCACCCGCAGGAACACGCGGCACTGACGCAGGCTATGGCGGGGCACGGTGCGATCTGCGATCATCGCGACGGCTGGGAAATGGCGCTGTCGCGCTGCCCGCCTGATCCGCGGCGCGGGTTTCTGCTGATCGACCCGTCGTTCGAGGTGAAATCGGATTATCAGACCATCCCCGACGTGATCGCCAAGCTGCACCGCAAATGGCCGGTGGGCGTCATCATGCTGTGGTACCCCGTTCTGACGGATGCCCCGCATCTACCGATGTCACGGGCGCTGGAGCGCGCCATTCCGAACGGGCTGCGCCACGAGGTCCGGTTCCCGCCCGCGCGTCCCGGTCACCGGATGGTGGGGTCGGGATTGTTCTGCGTGAACGCGCCTTATGGTCTGGCCGACGAACTGGCGCGCCTCGCATGGAAATTCGCCTCATTTTGACCCATAGAAAGGAAATGTCATGCCAAAAGGATACTGGATCGGCCATGTCACCGTCGACGATGTAGAGGCCTATGGCGCCTATCGCGCGGCCAATGCCGCCGTCTTCGCGGCTTATGGTGCCGAATTCCTCGTGCGCGGCGGTGCGCGCGAGGATGTCGAAGGCACGGCGCGACCGCGCACCGTGGTCATCGCATTCCCCAGCTTTCAGGCGGCGAAAGACTGCTATCATTCGCCGGAGTATCAGGCCGCCAAGGCGCTGCGCGATCCGGTCTCGACCGGCGATCTGGTGATCGTGGAAGGTTACGACGGCGCGTAAGCCGCGCGTCGGGGGTTTCCGGGGCGGGCCGTCCGCCCTATATCCCAACCCATGTTTGGTGATTTCCTCCGGCGTCTGACCGCCCCCGACCCAGAGCCCCTGCCCGAAACCGATGCCCGGCTGGCGCTGGGTGCGCTGCTGGTGCGGCTGGCGCGCGCTGATGGCGACTATGCCACGGCCGAGCGCGAAACCATCGCGCAGGTGCTGGCGCGGCGTTATGGCCTGACCGACCCCGAAGCCCTGCTGCGCGAGTGTGAGGCGTTCGAGGCCGAGGCACCGGACACCGTGCGCTTTACCCGCGCGATCAAGGATGCGGTGGATTACGACAATCGCCTGTCGGTGATCGCGGCGATGTGGGAAGTCGTGCTGGCCGACGGCACCCGCGAAGCGGAGGAGGACAGCCTGATGCGGCTCGTCGCTTCGCTTCTGGGGGTCACCGATCAGGACAGCCACGCGGCGCGGATGAAAGTCGCCCGGGACGGATGATCGCCAGTTTTCCGATGTATGACCGGCCGGCGACGCACGCCGGCTACGATGCACTGTGGGCGCTGATCCGGGACGGGTTGCGCGCGCGGGGCGTGGCCGCGCCGGAGCACCTGACCCGTGACATGCCGCATATGGAGACGTGGGCGCGGGACGATCTGGTGCTGGGTCAGATTTGCAATCTGCCGCTGCGGGCGCGGTTTGCCGAAAAGGTGACGGTGATCGGGGCTGCGGACTACGGGCTGGAGGGGTGTCCGCCGGGATTTTACCGGTCGCATGTGATCGTGCGGGCGGCGGATGGGCCAAAGACCGTTGAGGAGGCTTTCGCCCGGCGGTTTGCGGTCAACGATGTGCTGTCGCAATCTGGCTTCGGCGCGGCGCATGCCTGGGCCGCGACCTGGGGGCACGATCTGGTGCCTGCGCTTGAAACCGGCGCGCATGCCGCGAGCCTCGCCGCCGTGGCCGAGGGCCGCGCGGATTGCGCCACCATCGACGCGCAGACCTGGCGGCATCTGCTGGTGGACGATCCATTGGCGGCGAAAGTGCGCGTCATCGGCCATACGCCGCCGTCACCGGGCATGAGTTTCATCACCGCCGGACAGACCGACCTCGCCCCCTACTTTGCAGCGATCGCCGATGCGATTGCCGCCCTGCCTGCAGAGCATCGCACCGCAACCGGGCTGCGCGGAATTATCGCGCTGGATGCCGCGGCCTATGACCTGCCGATCCCGGCGCTATCGCAGCAAGCGGGCTGACCACGCGTCATTTTGCGCGAATCCGTTGCGCCCGCTGCGAAAATAGGCGTTACTGCGGGCTGACAAGAAGGAACTGTACCCCCGTGACCACAGCCGCCCCGGTGATCGAAATCCGCGATCTTCACAAGTCCTACGGGGCGCTGGAGGTGCTCAAGGGCGTGAACATCGCGGCCCCGGCGGGGCATGTGGTATCGCTGATCGGGTCGTCGGGGTCGGGGAAATCCACGCTTTTGCGCTGCGCGAACCTGCTGGAGGACAGCCAGCAGGGTGACGTACTGTTCTGCGGCGAGCCGGTGTCGTGGAAAGGAAGCGGGCATCACCGCCGTCCGGGCGACCGCGCGCAGCTGATCCGTATTCGCACGAACCTGTCGATGGTGTTCCAGCAGTTCAACCTTTGGGCGCATATGACGATCCTGCAGAACGTGATGGAAGCGCCTTTGACGGTGCTGAAACGCGACCCGGCCGAGGTCGAGGCGGCAGGGCGCAAGTATCTCGACAAGGTCGGGATCGGCGACAAATGCGACGTCTATCCGGCGCAGCTTTCGGGCGGACAGCAGCAGCGCGCCGCCATCGCGCGCGCGCTGTGCATGGAGCCCAAGGCGCTGCTGTTCGACGAGCCGACATCCGCGCTCGACCCGGAGCTGGAGCAGGAAGTCGTGAAGGTGATCAAGGACCTGGCCGCCGAGGGGCGCACCATGCTGATCGTCACCCACGACATGCGGCTGGCCGCCGACGTAAGTGACCACGTCGTGTTCCTGCACAAGGGCCGCATCGAAGAAGAAGGCGCGCCGGACACCCTGTTTGGCAGCCCCAAGACGGAACGCCTGCAAGGCTTTCTGTCGGCGACCGCGCCGGCCTAAACCTGACCCGCTGTCAGTTTCTCCTTGCCTCTACGTCAATTGCTGGAGATAAAAATCAGACTTTAGGGACAAGGAATATCATGGTCAGAACCGGATTTTTTGCAGGCGTCTGTACCGCGCTCATGGGATGTGGCGGCTCTGGCGGGGGTGATGTGATGACAGGGCCACCTGCCGGGTGCGGTGGCAGTGGCAGCTTTGCCAATCTGAAATGCGCCAAGGAAGATGCCTTTGACAACACCCCGTTCCTGAACCTGATGAACGGACCGGACCTGGCGACCAGCGCAGAGGTGCTGGCCGGTGGCAATGCTGTTTATCGCGGCGTGATCGCGCTTGATCGTGGTCAGTCGGTCATCCCCGCCACCACTGCAGAACAGTTGATCGCCAATGCAGACTGGATGGGCGAGATCCGCTTTGCTGTCGATTTCACCGGGCGCAGCACTGGTGAGGCGATCCCGCTGACAGGGCAAGCCAGCCAATTTGTCGACAGCGATGATGCGGCTGTGACCGGCAATCTCACACTGTCGAACGGGTTTGTGACTGTCAGCGCCGACCCCATCGGCACAGCCATGAACGCGCAGGTTGACGGCACACTACAGCCTGCTGTGGGCGGCGCGCTGGTGGTGAATGCAGGCACGCTCTACGGCTTCGGCGTGAATGACGGCACGGCGCTGGCGGGTCGGATCGGCAGCAATCTGTCGGCCACTGGTGATAGCCAATTCGATTCGTCCTTTTACGCAGAACGCTAGCGCTGACCCCGCGTCAACCTAGCGGGGTGCGTAGTTGCAAGCGCAATTCCCCTTGCGTTTCAACGCATTTCGCATAACCCTCTGCCGGTCAATCGCGCCCTGCTTTGTGCGCGACTACCAACGGGAGAAAACTGATGAAAAACCTGATCCTTTCCACGGCCGCACTGGCCCTGACCGCCGGTATGGCGATGGCCGACGGGCATTCCGTCGTGCGCATGGGCACCGAGGGTGCGTATCCTCCGTACAACTTCCTCAACGACGCCGGTGAAGTCGACGGCTTCGAGCGCGAGCTGGGCGACGAGCTGTGCGCCCGCGCCGAACTGACCTGCGAGTGGGTCACGAACGAGTGGGACAGCATCATCCCCAACCTCGTTTCCGGCAACTACGACGTGATCATGGCGGGCATGTCGATCACCGACGAGCGTGACGAGGTCATCGACTTTTCCGACCCTTACACGCAGCCCGACCCTTCGGCGTTTTTGGCCCTATCGGCGGAAGCCGATCTTGAGGGCGGCGTGATCGCGGCGCAGTCCGGCACGATCCAGGCCAGCCATGTCGCCTCGATGGGAGCGACGCTGCTGGAATTCGCGACACCTGACGAAACCGTCGCAGCCGTCAAGAACGGCGAGGCCGATGCGGTTCTGGCCGACAAGGCGTTCCTCGAGCCGATCGCAGAAGCCGACGCCGAAGTCATGATCGTGGGCGAGGATGTGCTGCTTGGCGGCGGGATCGGCCTTGGCCTACGCGAGAGCGATGCCGAACTGCGCGAGAAATTCACCGCGGCGATCCAGTCGATGAAGGCCGACGGGTCGCTGAACGACCTGATCACCAAGTGGCTGCCGGGTTCGGCCACATTCTAGGCTGACACGGTGCGCCCCGGTCCCAACAGACCGGGGCGCATTTCCTTTGTATATTTCGCCAGAGGCCCAAGCCGATTTTCAGCTATTGTGCAGATCCCGCATCCCTTGAAGGGCTAAGATGGCTTTCGTGCTACCTGACCACGGGCAAGCACATGAACCTCTATTATTCGCTGGGTACCGTCCTGCTGCTGCTGGCGATCACGGCACCCACGGCGCTGGCCTTCGGGTTCGGTGGGGCGGCTGCCGCGCGCAGTGGCTTTGCCCCGCTGCGCTGGTTCGGCAAGACCTATATCGCCATCGTGCGCGGCGTGCCGGACATCGCGTTTTTCCTGTTCTTCGTGATCGCGCTGGATCAGGCGTTCGAATACGTCCGCCACCGGATCAAATGCCCCGACTGGTCCGAGCCCGTGCGGCAGGGCAATGACTTTGTCGTCTGTTCCGCCGCGAAACTGCCGCTGGGCAATGCGCCACAGTGGATCCACGAGACCTATGGTTTCTTTCTTGCGGTTCTGACCTTCGCCATCGTCTTCGGCGCATTTGCCGCCAACGTGCTGTTCGGCGCAATGCGGGCCGTGCCGCGCGGTCAGATCGAGACCGGAGAAGCCTATGGCATGTCGCAGCGCCAGACGTTCTGGCGCATCCTCGTGCCGCAGATGTGGGTCTATGCCCTGCCCGGCCTGTCGAACCTGTGGATGGTGCTGATCAAGGCCACGCCCTTGCTGTTCCTGCTGGGAGTGGAGGACATCGTCTACTGGTCGCGCGAATTGGGCGGATCGAAGACACCACAGTTCACCGACTATCCGCACCCGGACTGGCGGATGTGGTATTTCTTTGGATTGCTGGTGTTTTACCTGTGTTTCACGCGGGTGTCGGAGGTCGTGCTGGACCGGATCATGGCGCGGCTGACACGCGGTCAGGCGACGGCAGCTGGTGAAGCACAGCGAAAGGCGGCGGCGTGATGGAACATTCAGGATATATGTGCCGCCTGTATCAGACCGGGGACTTGCCCGGCAGAGCCGGGCCACGCCCGACCTCCCCCCGGAGGGCGTGTTTGCAACGGCGCGGCACTAAAACCCGCCCGCAATCCGCAAGGTCAGATCCCTCCTGCCACGGTTCGACGCCCTCTAGGTCGGGCGTGGCCCATTGCAGTCTGGCGTTTACAACATGAGTTGTATCGAAACCATCATGGACTACGGGTTGCGGTCCATCGGGATTGGTGAGCGGCTTTTGCCCCGCTCCGATTTCACGCTGTGCCAGCAGTTCACGCTGATCGGATCGGGCATGATCTGGAACATCTATTTCGGCCTGCTGGCGCTGGTGATCGGCTTCGTGCTGGCCGTGACGGTGGCGATGGGCAAGGCCTCCGGCAATCGCTGGCTGCGCAAGCCTGCGGAGTGGTTCATCTTCGTGCTGCGCGGCTCGCCGCTCTTCATCCAGTTCTTTTTTGCCTACTTCCTGTTCCTGTCGCTCAAGGGAGTCTACCCGGTGTTCAGTCCGCTGACCTCGGCCACGTTCGGCGCATTGATCGTGCTGATCCTGAACACCGCCGCCTATTCCGGCGAAATCTTCTATGGTGCGCTGCAGTCGATCCCCAAGGGTGACACGGAAGCCGCCGACGCCTATGGCCTGTCGGGCTGGGCGCGGTTCAAACGGGTGATCTGGCCCACGATGCTGCGGCTGGGCTGGCCCGCCTATACCAACGAGGCGATCTTTCTGTTCCACGCCACCACACTGGTCTATTTCGCGGGGTTCCCGGCGTTCCAGCAGAAGGGCGACGCGCTCTATTACGCCAGCTACTTTGCCGACAAGACCTTCAACCCCTTCATCCCCTACCCCATTCTGGCGGGATATTTCATTCTGCTGACACTGGTGGTGATCGCGGTTTTCGGGGTGATCAACGCGCGGCTGAACCGGCACTTGCCGCAGGACAGGCGGCCACGGCTGCGCTTTCGCCCGCAGCTGATCCGCTAGTTCGTGATGGATTGCTTTTGGCCCCGCTTGGGCGCATAGGACATCGCAAGAAACCCCATTTGCAGGCGCCTGTCCGATGAGCTGGCTCGATGATCGTCCCGAAATCCGAAACGTGCGCTGCGGTGCCGCCGATCTGAACGGTCAGGCGCGCGGCAAACGGGTGCCACGCCGTTTTGCGGAGAAGCTGGAAACCGGCGGCACCCGGTTTCCGCTATCGGTGCTGAGCCTCGATATCTGGGGCGAGGATATCGACGACAGCCCGATGGTGTTCGAGACCGGCGATGCCGACGGCGTGCTGATGCCGACCGAGCGGGGCTATGTCCCGATGCCGTGGCTCGATCACCCGTCGGCGCTGCTGCCGGTCTGGATGTTCTACGAGGACGGGACCGCCTACCCCGGCGATCCGCGTCAGGCACTGGCGCGGGTCGTGGAACGGTTTGCCGCAAAGGGGCTGACACCTGTGGTCGCTACCGAGATGGAGTTCTACCTCGTCGACGATTCCGGGCGCGAGATCAGGCAGCCGCGCAGTCCGCGCTCCGGCAAGCGGCGGCCCGGCGCGGAGATCCTGTCGCTGCGGGCGCTGGATGCCTTCGACGATTTCTTCAACGATCTTTACGATGCCTGCGACGCGATGGACATTCCGGCGGAGGCCGCGATTTCCGAAGGCGGGCTGGGGCAGTTCGAGGTGAACCTGGAGCATGTGGCAGATGCACTGAAAGCGGCGGACGATGCGTGGTTCTTCAAGATGCTGGTGCGCGGGCTGGCGCGCAAGCACGGGATGGCGGCGAGCTTCATGGCCAAGCCCTATCCCGAACATGCCGGTAACGGGCTGCACACGCATTTTTCCGTGCTCGACGCGGATGGTCGCAACATCATGGACAACGGCACGTTCGAAGGGTCGGACATGCTGCGCCATGCGATCGCGGGGTGCCTGAAAGGGATATCGGAGCTGGCGCTGGTGTTTGCCCCGCACGGCAATTCATTCGACCGGATGGTGCCGGACAGCCATGCGCCCACCGCGATCTGCTGGGCCTACGACAACCGCACCGCGTCTGTCCGGGTGCCGGGCGGCAGCTTTGCCGCGCGCCGGGTGGAACACCGTGTGGCCGGTGGCGACGTGAACCCCTATCTGTTCCTTGCCGCGGTGCTGGGGTCCGCCCTGATCGGGATCGAGGACGCGCTGATCCCGCCGAAACCAATTTCGGGCAATGCCTATGATCAGGAGATCAAGCAGATCCCCGACACATGGGCCGGGGCGATCGACGCCTTCGAGGCCAGCGCGATGGCGAAACGCATCTTCGATCCACTGCTGATCCAGAACTTCGTGCTGACCAAGCGGCAGGAACTGCACTACTTTGAACAGCTGACACCGGACGAGCAGCTGGACCTCTATCTCGACACCGTCTGACTTGCCCCGCGTCGCGGGCAGGCTTACGCTTTGGCGCACATCCCATCAGGTGACAAAATGAAAATCGGAATTCTGCAATGTGGCCATGCGCCGGACGAGCTGCGCCCGGACCTGGGCGACTTCTCTGATCTGTTCGAAAAACTGCTGGCCGGTCAGGGGTTCGAATTTGCGGTCTATAATGTCGTGGACATGCATTTCCCCGGCGACGTGCGCGATTGCGACGGCTGGCTGATCACGGGGTCAAAGCACGGGGCCTATGAAGATCACCCGTTCATCCCCCCGCTGGAAGCCCTGATACGCGACATCTTTGCCGCCGATGTGCCGATGGTCGGCATCTGTTTCGGTCACCAGATCATCGCGCAGGCGCTGGGGGGCAAGGTCGAGAAATTCGAACGCGGCTGGTCGGTCGGGCGGCGCGAGTACGACTGGATGGGTGAACGGCTGTCACTGAACGCTTGGCATCAGGACCAGGTGACGGTCCGGCCCGACGGTGCGACCGTCTGCGCACACAACGATTTCTGCGAAAACGCGGCGCTGGTCTATGGCAAGCGGGCGTTTACGATCCAGCCGCACCCCGAGTTCGAGAACGATTTCACCGCCGGTCTTGCCGCCTATCGCGGGCCGGGCGTGGTGCCCGACGACCTGCTGGAGACGGTGCGGGGCAACCTGTCGAAACCCATCGACAACAAGCGCATCGCCGAGCAGATCGGGCAGTTCTTCAAGGCGCGGGAGGTCGCATGACCTGGACCGACAGCATACCCGAAGCGGCGCTGACCTATCTGGAAAACAATCGTCTGGACGAGATCGAATGCGTGATCGCCGATCTGCCGGGCATCGCGCGCGGCAAGGCCGTGCCTGCCGCGAAATGGGAAAAGCAGGCGCATTTTCATCTGCCCAATTCCATCTTTTTCCAGACCATCACCGGCGACTGGGGCGAGGCCGCGGGCCCGGGTGGGTTTACCGAGCCGGACATGATCCTGCGACCGGACCTGTCGACCGCGACAGCCGCACCCTGGGCCGCAGATGGGACGTTGCAGGTGATCCACGATGCCTACAACCAGAAGGGCGAACCCGTCGGCTATGCGCCGCGCAACGTGCTCAAGCGGGTGGTGGCGCTTTACGAGGCGCAGGGCTGGACGCCCGTCGTCGCCCCGGAAATGGAGTTCTATCTGGTCGGGCGCAACACCGATCCCGCAAAGCCGATCGAGCCGATGATGGGCCGCACAGGACGCCCCGCCGCCGGGCGGCAGGCCTATTCGATGACAGCGGTGGACGATTACGGCCCGGTAATCGACGACATCTATGAGTTCGCCGAAATCCAGGGGTTCGAGATCGACGGCATCACGCAGGAAGGCGGCGCGGGGCAGCTCGAAATCAACCTGCGCCACGGCGACCCGGTGAAGCTGGCCGACGAGGTCTTCTATTTCAAACGCCTGATCCGCGAGGCGGCGCTGCGGCACGATTGTTTCGCCACCTTCATGGCCAAGCCGATCGCGGGCGAACCGGGCAGTGCGATGCACGTGCACCATTCGGTGATCGACGCCAAGGGCCGCAATATCTTTACCGGCAAGGGTGGCGGCGAGACGGATGCGTTTTTCCACTTTATCGGTGGGCTGCAGGAGCACATGCCCAGCGTCATCGGGGTGATCGCGCCCTACGTGAACAGCTTTCGCCGCTACGTGAAGGACTTTGCCGCACCGATCAATCTTGAGTGGGGTCGTGACAACCGTACCACCGGCATCCGTATTCCGATATCATCGCCCGATGCGCGCCGGATCGAAAACCGGCTGGCAGGCATGGATTGCAACCCGTATCTGTGCATCGCTGCTTCGCTGGCCTGCGGGTATCTGGGGCTGATGAACGAAATCCGGCCCGACAAACGCTACACCGGAGAGGCCTATGACGCGGAGCCCGACATTCCGCAAAGCCCCTACGAGGCGATGGAGCTTTTCGACAACGCCAAGGCCATGCATGCGGTGCTGGGCGAGGATTTCGCCCGCGTCTTTTCCATCGTCAAGCGCACTGAGTACAGTGAATTCCTGCAGGTGATCAGCCCGTGGGAGCGCGAGCACCTGTTGCTGAACGTCTGAGATGAACCCGCTTTTCCGCAACGACAGCCCCGGCCAGTATCCCGACAGCTGGTATGTCGCGTCGACCGACCTGCCGGATGAACGCGCGGCACTCCGCGGCAGCGTCACCGCCGACGTCTGCATTGTCGGCGCGGGTTATACCGGGCTGACGGCGGCGCTGCATCTGGCCCGCAAGGGGTTGTCGGTCGTCGTGCTGGAGGCGCATCGCGCGGGGTTCGGCGCATCGGGGCGCAACGGCGGGCAGGTCGGATCGGGCTACAATGCGTCGATGCGCAAGATTGCCCGGCAGATCGGCACCGACAATGCGCGCGCGGTCTGGGACATGGCAGAGGAGGCCAAGCAGGACATCCGCGATTTCAGCGATACGACGCCGGACATCCGCTTTACGCCCGGTGTGGCGCACGGGGCCTATTCCGCAGCAGAGGTCCGGGCGGAACACGACGAGGCGGCCTATCTGCGCGATACCCATGGCTACGATCAGGTCGACCGTCTTGACCGGGATGAGATGCGTGCGCTGGTCAAGACAGACAGCTATCATGGCGGTATTCTGGACCGCGGTGCCGGGCACATCCACCCACTGCGCTATGCCGTGGCGCTGGCACAGCAGGCAGAGGCGGCGGGTGCCGTCATTCACGAACGCAGCGCGGTTCATCACATCAGTGAGGGCGACCCCGCCACCGTGCAGACCGATCACGGGCGTGTGCTGGCCCGCCATGTCATACTGGCCGGCAACGGGTACCTGCCCAACATCAATGCCAGGGTCACGCAGCGGGTCATGCCGATCAATAGCTTCATCTGTGCCACGGCACCCCTGGGGGACCGGGCGGCAGAGGTTCTGGCGCGCGACATTGCCGTCGCCGACAGCAAATTCGTCGTCAACTATTACCGCATGTCCGAGGATAATCGGTTCCTGTTCGGCGGGCGCGAAAGCTATTCCATCGGCTATCCCCGCGACATTTCCACCGCGCTGATCCAGCGGATGACGGCGCTGTTTCCGCAACTGGAGGGCGTCGGGATCGATTACGTCTGGGGCGGCACGCTGGGGATCACCATGTCGCGGTTGCCTGCGGTGCAGCGTGTCGCACCGAACATGCTGTCGGCGGCCGGCTTTTCGGGGCACGGGGTCGCCCTGTCGGGCTTTGCCGGCAAGGTCATGGCAGAGGCGATTGCCGGTCAGGCGGGCCGGTTCGATACCCTGTCGCTGCTGCCCACACCTGCGTTTCCGGGTGGCGGGGCGTTCCGCGCTCCGCTGCTGACGCTGGCGATGACATGGTACGCGATGCGCGACCGGCTGGGGATCTGACGCGCCCTTCCCCCGCGACGTGGGGATGGACCGATAACGCTGCATCCTGCATTCTGGCGCAACACATGCTAGGAGACGCCGATGACATCCGCAAAGTTAACTTTCGCAACACTGGCCGCCGGCCTGACCCCGATACTGGCAGAGGCGCAGGCCCGCGGGTATTCCTGCAACGGCGGTGATCTGAACGTCCAGTACAGCGACGCAGTGACGACGACGGAATGGGCGCTGGTGGTCGGGCTCGACCCCGCGGCGCGGCCCGATTTCGGGCACTACGTGTTCCAGAAACCAGACGGAAGTTATGTCTGGGCGCGGACGTCGGAGATGCGGAAGATGTGTCGCGAAAAGCAGGCCTGCTTTGGTGGCAGCGCATCGGCTGTGGGCCTCGTCGCGGCCCCGCTTGTGCGGGTCGGCCCGGACGGCAATCTGGAACCCTGCACCGATGACGAACCGGCGCGCGAGTTGACGGTGACGAATTGCCTGCCAGACGGCACGCTGACGACAGAGACAGTGATGAGTGACGATCTTGGATCGCTGAACGCGCTGGGACTGGGCACGCCGCCGTCGCCCGCGCATAACATCTTTCGCGACAAGGACGGTGTCAGCTACTGGAGCGTGCTGGACGCAGGCGAGTCCGCGGTGATGTGTGTTCCGGAAGAGCCGGAGGAGGCGACCGGTGGTGCATTGCTGAACGACGGGTTGTGGGAGGTGACGTTTCGCGACAGCACCGCCGACGACTGCCCGCCGCAGGCCGTGGCGCAGGGAGAACAGCTTGGCCGCAGCCTGATGCGCAACCCGCGGGTGTCATGGGGCGATCCACCGCACCCAAGCGACATGCTGCCGGATGCGGCGCAGGGCAATCCCTGGCAGGGGTCCCACGGAACGTGGCAGGTCCGCGCGGTGGAGCAGGACAACGGGCCGATCAAGGTGACGGTCGATTATGGTTTCGCTGTCATCGACCCCGACCACATCCAGATCGACGGGCACCTGCAATTCCTGATGGATACGGCGATGGCGCGGATCGCGGGGTTTGGCGGCAACTGCCAGTATCACGTGACATTCGACGCACGGCGCACCGGTGAATAGGCAACCATCGCAGTGTCGGCCCCGCCCGGGCAGGGAGACGGACCGCATGCGCCAGACAATATCAGTTCATTCCGTGGAGAAGGTTTTTGACGCCAGTTGATTTCGGCAAGGTGAAACGCGTGTTCTTGAGTGCAGCGGTCGTGGCCGCAATTCTTCCGCAATCGGTTCTGGCACAGGCCAGGACCTATTCCTGCGACAAGGGCGAAGTCACCGTTCGGTCCAGCGAACAGTTGACGCAGACTGAATGGGAGATCGTCGTCGGTGGCGTGCGCCCCGGCTTCAGCCATCACGTCTTCCGCAATCCGGACGGCACCTATTCCTGGCAGCGACAAGCCGAAATGCGCTCGATCTGCCGCAAGGCGCAGGCCTGTGTCCCTGGACCGGCGGCCAACCCGCTGGGCCTTGCGATTGCACCGATGATCCGCATCGGCCCCGACGGCGAGATCGAAGCCTGCACAGAACCTGACCCGCCACGCAGCGTCAATGTAATCGCCTGCCAGCCCGATGGCGGCTCGGAGATTTCCGTGCTGCAAAGTGACGATTTCGCGGCGTTTGACGCGCTCGGCCTGTCCGGTCCGCCGTCCAGCGAATACGATCTGCTGCGGGACAGCGAAGGCCGCGCCTATTGGACCATTTTGCAGCCTGGTGACAAGGACGCGCTTTGCGCCCCCGAAGAGCAGCCAGACGATCCTCCGGAAGACGATCCCGCCGATGGCGATCCGGTCCAGCCCCTGGCATCGGCGGGTGACGGCCCGCTGGTGAACGGTGTCTGGACGATGAACACCGACAGCATCACCTTTTCAGAGGAATGCAGCCCGGAAATCATCAGCACCACGCGGCCGCAGTTCGATGCCATGACCCGCACCATGACCATCACATGGCCCACCCCGTTCACGATCGACCCGATGTTCCCCGCCCGTCAGGTGCAGGGCACGTGGGAAGACCGCGGCGGCGGAAACTGGAACCTTGAGATGGTCCGGCAGGAGGTCGACGGCCAACTTATGGCCCTGGTAAACATGAACGCGCAGATCCAAAGCCCCGAGCGCATCACATGGGTGCAGGATGCGCAAATCCGCATCATGGACTATTGCCAGTTTGTCGGACGGGGCGAATTTGTCAGGAACGGCGGCTAAGCCCGCGTTTTACTTACCCATCTTCGACAGTTTGTCCTGCATCGCCTTCAACTGGGCCTTGATCTCGTCCAGATCGTCGTTGTCCGTATCGGCGGCCGCCTTTGATGCGGAGGTCGTCGCGCCGCCCATCATGCCCCCGGTCATGGCTTTCATGAACGCCTCCTGCTGGGCGCGCATCGCGTCGAAACCGGGCATGTTCGCCATCGGGTTCATCGAGGTCATGTTTTCCATCGCCTTTGACTGGCCGTCGCGCAACATCTCGAAGCTGGCGGCGAGGAACTGCGGCACGACGCTGGACGCTTGGGAGGTATAGCTGCGCACCAGATCGGTCAGGATATCGACGCCCAGCACGCTTTCGCCGCGGCTTTCGTGTTCTGCGATGATCTGCAGCAGATATTGCCGGGTCAGGTCGTCGCCGGATTTCAGATCGACGATCTGCACCTCGCGGCCCTCGCGGATGAAGGTCGCGATATCCTCCAGCGTCACATAGTCGCTGGTCTCAGTATTGTAGAGACGACGGCTGGCATAGCGTTTGATCAAGAGCGGTTTGTCGGTAGCGGCCACGGTCTGTCCCTCCCAAGACATTTTGCAGTGCAGAGAAGCCTATGCTGCATCTGAAAAAAAAGAAAGCGCAATGCGGGACGGGCGGCGACCGGTCTTGTCTTTCGCGCGCGATTTGCGCAGCGTCTGCCGCGAGCCGCAAGATGGAGCCATAGATGTCCCCCGCAGCAATCAAGGCCGTGATCGCCCCCTACCGGACCGCCATGGCCAGTTATGAAACCGCCGAAGTGAGCCATGCGCTGGCCGACAGTTTCGCGCCCGCTGCGCAACTGCTGATGTGCCACCCGTTCGGGGAGCTGAGCGGCGCGGAGGCGTTTCAGACCACCTGCCTTGCGCCACTGCATGCCGCGATACCCGATCTGGAACGCCGCGACATGATCGTCATGGCGGGCACGACGCCGCAGGGCCAGGACTGGATCGGTACCATGGGCAACTACATGGGCACGATGACGGGCGATTTTCTGGGCATCCCGCCGACGGGCGGGTTGGTGCACATGCGCTATCACGAATTTTTTCAGGTCGTGGACGGCAAGATCGCGCAGATGCAAGCGATCTGGGACCTGCCGGAATTGATGATGCAGGCCGGTGCATGGCCGATGGCACCACAACTGGGGGCGTATCTGTGCACGCCCGCCCCTATGTCGCAGGACGGGCTGACCGTTTCGGGTGATGGGCAGGTCGCCGTCGATCAGGTGATCGCCATGCTGACCGACCTTTGCAAACACCCCGCCGACCCGGACCCCGCGGTCATGCGGCTGGAGCATTACTGGCACCCCCGGTTCAACTGGTACGGACCTGCGGGGATCGGAACGGCGCGGGGTATTTCCGGTTTCCGCAACTGGCACCAGATCCCATTCCTGCGCGGGATGCCCGACCGCAAGCTGGACGCGATGGGCGATCTGATGTCGCATTGGGTCGGCGAGGGCGATTACGCCTGCGAGACCGGCTGGCCCAACATGCGGCTGACGCTATCGGGCGACGGCTGGATGGGGATTGCGCCCTCGGACAAGGAAGTGCTGCTGCGCAGCCTGGATTTCTGGCGGCTGGAAGACGGCCTGATCCGCGAAAACTGGGTATTGGTCGATCTGCTGGACCTTTATGCGCAGATTGGCGTCGACGTGCTGGGCCGGGTGGCGGAGTTCAACAAGCGGCGCAACATCGGGCGGATCACGATACCCGGCGGTATGTAGACAAAAAAACGGCGCGCACCGGAGTGCGCGCCGCCTGAAACGTACGGACCTCTAGGGAGGATCAGCCCGGTAACTTCGGACTTACTTCGCGGCTGCTTTTTTCGCAGTGGCGGTCATCTCGTTGGTGGCTTTCTTTGCGGCGGCGGTCATGTCCTCGGACATATCCTTACCAGCAGCCATCATCAGTTCCAGCGTCTGCGTCTGCACCTTCTTCGCGATCTCGGCGAAAGCGGACATATGCTCTGCAGCGGCTTCAGCATTGGCGGATGCGAAATCCGTCATGGCTTTTGCGTAGTCGGCAGGCTCTGCCTTGGCTTTGGACATATCCTGCAGCTTGGTCAGGGTGTCCTGTGCCCACTTGGCGGACAGGTCGGTCGACTTTCCAGCGGCGTCGATCGCGACGGCGGACATTTTCTCGGCCAGAGTGGTCTGGGATTTGAAAGCGTCGTCGAATGCTTTGGTGTCGACGGGGAATGCGCCCATCATGTCTTTGAAGACGGCGGTGAAATCTTGTGTCTTAGCCATTGTCATACCCTTTCAGGTTTCTGTGTGATGCGGGGGGAGGACCCGCGCTTTTCGTTCTGATCTCTATCTACATGCTGCAGTGCGGCATTTCAAGTGATTTTCTGCACTGCAGCATAAATTTTTGCGCCCGCACAAAATCAATGACTTAGCGTAAATCTTGTCGCACGCAGGCGTATTATTCCCGCCAATACCCCTTGTTTTGCGGGGCCTTGTGGCGAATTATGGCCCGGCGACATAACGGGAGGATGACGATGCCGGACGTAAGACACACGGGGCAATGCCACTGCGGTGCGGTCCGATTCGAGACAATCCTGACAGGTGGATTGGACGCACCCCGGCGCTGCACCTGCTCCTTTTGCGCGATGCGCGGTGCTGTTGCATTTACCGCCCCGCGTGATCAGTTTCACATTACCCAAGGTGCTGCGGCGCTGACGCTCTATCAGTTCAATACAATGACAGCCGAGCATTACTTTTGCTCGACCTGCGGTATCTACACCCATCACCGCCGTCGGTCGAACCCGGATGAAATCGGCGTCAATGCCGCCTGTCTCGACGGCGTGAGCCCGTTCGATTTCGCGGAAGTCTGGGTTCACGAGGGGCAGCGCCATCCGAACGACGACCCGGACGCGCCGGAATATGCGGGCGTGTTGCGTTTTACGCGCACGCCCTAGCGGCGGATCAGTCCGGCCCCTGCCCTTTCACGTATTTGCCGGGTGCGGGTGCCAGTGGCGGATGGCTCGTGCTGCCGGGGGTGCGCGCGGCGACTTTCTTACCGGATTTCTTCGACAGCCATTTGTCCCAGCGCGGCCACCACGATCCGTCATGCCGGTCGGCGGCGGTCTGCCAGTCTTCCGGCGGCAGGTCCATATCCGCATTCGTATAGTGGCCGTATTTGTTCTTGGTCGGCGGATTGACGATGCCCGCGATGTGACCGCTTTCAGACAGGATGAACGTCTTGTCCTTCGATCCCATCTGCTGAATGCCGCGATAGCTGCTTTTCCACGCGGCGATGTGGTCGGTCTCGCAGGCGATGGCGCAGACCGGGACCTTGACCTCTGACAGTTTGACGGTCGTGTCGGCGATGGGAAAACCGGTCGTCGCAAGCTGGTCGCCCTGACACAGCCCGCGCAGGTATTCGACGGACATTTTTGCAGGCAGGTTCGTCCCGTCGCCGTTCCAGTAAAGGAGATCGAAGGCGGGCGGCGTCTTGCCCAGCATGTAGCTGTTGATCGCAGGGCCATAGATCAGGTCGCGCGAGCGCAGGAAACTGAAGGTGCGCGACATATAGAACGACGACAGGATGCCTGCGTCCTTCACCTCTGCCTCGATCCCGTCGACGAAATCGTCATCGAGGAACACGCCGACCTCTCCGCGGTCGGAAAAATCGGTGAGCGTGGTGAAGAAAGTGGCAGCGTTGACGGACTTGTCTTTGCGCTGCGCCATCAACGCCAGCGTGATCGACAGGGTGGTGCCTGCGATGCAGTAGCCCACGGCGTTGATCTTCTTGACGCCGCAGATGTCCTTGACCTGCCCTATGGCGTCCAGGAAGCCGTCCTCGACGTAATCCGTCATCGCGGTATCGCGATAGGCCGGTGTGGGGTTCACCCAGGACACGATGAACACGGTATAGCCCTGATCGACGGCCCATTTGATCAGGCTGTTCTGCGGTTTCAGGTCGAGGATATAGAACTTGTTGATCCAGGGCGGGAAAATCACCAGCGGGATTTCATGCACCTTGTCCGTCGTGGGCGCGTACTGGATCAACTCGTACATATGGTTGCGATAGACGACCTCACCCGGGGTGGTGCCAAGGTTTTTGCCGACCTCGAAAGCAGTCTTGTCGGCCAACGTGACGACCAGTTCGCCGTCGTTCGCCTCAAGGTCCGCGATCATGTTCTCAAGGCCGCGCACGAGGCTTTCACCTTCGGTCTCGGCCGCGAGTGTCAGCGCCTCGGGATTGGTGGCGAGGAAATTGGCCGGGCTGAACATATCGACTATCTGCTGGCCGAAGAATTCCAGCCGCCGCTTTTCACCTGCATCCATCGTGTCGATGTCGGCGATGGCGGTCTGCACCGCCTCTGCGTTCATCAGATACTGCTGTTTGATGTAGTTGAAATAGGGGTTCGTTTCCCACATTTCGTGGCTGAACCGGCGATCCTTTGGGGTGTCGTCGGCGGGGGGCGTCAGATTGCCCTGCGCCAGCGCGTGCTGCGCCTCGACGAAATGTTTGACCGATTTGCTCCAGAATCCCAGCTGATGCTCGATGATCTTGCCGGGGTTTTTCATCATTTCGGTCATGTAGGCCGATGCTGCCGTTGCATAAAGATCGGGCGACGGGCCCTGCAAGGACGGCGGAACCTGCTTTTTCTGCGCCATCGCCGCCAGCAGGCGTTGGGTCAGTTCCTCGATACGGGCCAGATTTTCCTCTAGTTTGGTCACATTCTGACCAGATGTTGTGGCGGAGATTGAATCATCGGTTGTCATGGCTATCTATGCCCCCTACCGTGCACCTGCAGCATTTGTCAGGTGACAACGCGCAGACGCAGGAGTGTGTTCGGATGAAGTATATGATGACGTACGACATGATGGAAGGTATGCGGAACACCAACCAGTGGCTGGGTGCCACCGCACGTGCCTTTGCGTCCTATCCTGTCATGTCGATGACCACCAACCCTGCGATCGACTGGCTGAAAGCCTGGGGCGAAGTGACAGAGCGCACGTTCAGCCGGATGGTGGTGAAACCGGATTGGAACATCCCGCCCGTCAAGGGGGCGACGGGGCGCGACTATCCCGTCGTCATCGAAACCGTGATCGAGCGGCCATTCGGCGATCTGATCCATTTCACCATCCCCGGCCGCGATCCATCCAAGCGCCGGGTGCTTCTGGTGGCGCCGATGTCGGGACACTATGCCACGCTGCTGCGCAAGACCGTGATCAGCCTGCTGCCCGACTGCGACGTCTTCATCACCGACTGGCACAATGCGCGCGACATTCCGGTCAGCGCGGGCAAATTCGACGTCGAGGACTACACCCGCTATCTGGTCGATTTCATGCGCGAACTGGGGAGTGATCTGCATGTGATCGCAGTCTGCCAGCCCGCGCCGCTGACGCTGGCCGCCACCGCCTATCTGGCCGAAGAGGACCCCGACGCGCAGCCCAAGACGTTGACGTTGATCGGCGGCCCGATCGACCCGGACGCCGCGGCGACGGATGTGACCGATTTTGGCCGTAGGGTGACGATGGGCCAGCTGGAACAGACGATGATCCAGCGCGTGGGCTTCAAATACGACGGCGTCGGGCGCATGGTCTACCCCGGGCTTTTGCAGCTTGCGTCCTTCATTTCGATGAACGGCGAGACGCACGCCAATGCCTTCCGTGACCAGATCATCCGCACCGCCAAGGGCGAGGCGTCCGAGCACGACAAGCACAATGCATTCTACGACGAATATCTGGCCGTGATGGACATGCCGGCGGAGTTCTACCTGTCGACGGTCGAACGTGTCTTCAAGGACCGCGATATTGCGCGCAATGATTTCACCGTCGACGGCCACAAGGTCGATATCGGCAAGATCACCACCGTTGCGGTGAAGATCGTGGAGGGCGAGAAAGACGACATTTCCGCGCCGGGTCAGTGCCTTGCCGCGCTCGACCTGTTGACCGGTCTGCCCGACAGCAAGAAGGCGGCACATCTTGAGCCGGGTGCCGGTCACTATGGCATTTTCGCGGGCGGCAGCTGGCGTAAGAACATCCGCCCGCTGGTGCTGGAGTTCATCGACGCCAACAGCGACACCGCCAAGTCGGCCGCAAAGCCCAAGCTCAGGGCTGTGTCTTCGAAAAAAGAAGGCGATATTCCCGACGGGTTGGAAGACGTCGCCGTCTGACCTGGCGCGCTAGCGCAGGACGAAGGGTTCCGCCATCCAGCTTTGCAGGATCGCAGTGCTGCGGTCGGGGCGTTCCAGCGTGGGCAGGTGGGCCGCGTCGGGCAGGATTTCAAGCGTGGCGTAGGGGATCATCCCGGCCATGAATTCGTGGCGGCGCACGGTGTTCATGACGTCGTGTTCGCCGCACATCACCAGTGCGGGCACCTTGATCTTGCGCAGGATATCCTGCTGATCGCGCCTGCGCTGGAGGGCGCGCGCCTGCTTGACGTAGGCGGTCGGCCCCAGCCCATGCGCCATGTCCTGCACCAGCGCCGCGACCTCGCCCCGGTTGGCGCATGGGCCAAGTTTGTCCGGGGCCAGTTCGTGACTGATCACGTCGTTCATCCGCCCGGCCCGCGCGGCGATGACCAGCGGTTCGCGGTTGGCTGACACATCGGGTGTATCCGCCTGCGGGTTGGTCGCGATCAGCGCGATGCGCAGGATCCGCTGGGGGGCGCGGCGGAACAGTTCCATGGCGATCATGCCGCCCATGCCCATCCCGGCCAACGCGAATTTGGGTGGCGCATCATCCAAGACCGCCGATGCAATCTCCTCGATCCGCTCGCCATGCCGGGTGGCCACGAACTGCACGGAATGCTGCGCGGAAATCGCCGCGATCTGGGGTGCAAAGACCCGGGCATCGCACAGAATGGGCGGAATGAGGATCAGGGTTTCGCGGGTCATGCGGGTTTGCCTTGCTTGCCCGCCGCGATACCACAGGCGGGCGGGTTTGGGCCCTTCTAGGCCCTGCCCCGCGCCACCCGCAAGGCCCACCCGTCAGATTGTGGCGACCCAGTCGACAATCCGCCGAACCAGCGGGCCGGTCTGGCCGGGGCTGAAGATGTCACCGGCCATGATGTGCCCCATGGGGTCGTCGTCGGGTGTCTGGATCAGCGGGACATGGCTCACCGGGCCGCCCCAGCGCGCCATTGTCTTTTTGATCGCCTTGGCGTCGACGACCTGATCGTTTTCGTTCACGGCCAGCAGAGTCGGCGTCGTAATCTTTTCCAGTGGTGCCGCGCGGGCGGCACGCACGGCCTCGCCCATCGGGTGGGCGGCGATGCTGGGATAGGTGGTCGTCCAGTATTGCGCGTGCTCAGGACTGATAACGTCAAAGCGGCGAGTCGGCCCGGCGAGCAGATGCCCCCAATGGCGCGAATAGGGCGCGTCGAGCAAAGCCTGTGCCGCGCGGTGGGCCAGCCCGTAGTTCGGGGACACCTGCACCAGCCCTTTCATTTTAGCGCCGTCGACCAAGGCAAGCGCCGCGAGCGTGCAGCCGGTGGAACATCCGATCACCAGCGTCTCGCGGCCCAGCGCCGCGCCGATGTCCAGCGCCTCTTCCACATCCGCGCGCCAGTCGGCGAACCGGGCCTGCGCCATTGCATCGCCATCCTGACCATGCCCGGTCAGGCGTGTGAAAAAGAGATTGGCGCCAAGTTCATCGGCGACACGATCAGGCAAGGGGCGCAACTCGCCACAGGAGGCGGAAAACCCGTGCAGGAACACGACCGATATATCCGTCCGGGCGCGGTCACCGGCCCAGACGATCTGTTTCTCGCAGCCGGGGCGCAGGCGCGGCACCTTTGCTTCTGCCGCGCGCAAATCGTCGTCGAGTGTAGTCAGGTCAGGCATTCAGGCGGCGCACCATGGGTTGATAGAGGCCTATCAGACCTAATGCGGAGAAAAGCAGAATTCCAGCGGGGACCAGCGTGATCGTGGATTGCAGGGTCGCCAGCGCGGTATCGGTCTGTGCGATGACCTCGCCACGGCTTTCGCGCCACCCGGCCTGGCTCAGGATCAGTCCAAGCAGCGCCGGGGCCAGCGCGTTGGCGAGCTTCTGACCGAAGAGCCAGAGCGCGGAAAACGCGCCCTCGATGGCGATGCCGGTCTCGCGGCGTGTGATGTCCATCAGGTCGGGGTAGATCGCCCATGGGATCTGCTGGTAGGCGCCGTTGGTCATCCCCGCCAACACGAAAAGCCCGGCCAGCAGGGTCACATCGACGGAGGGCAGCGCACGGTAGAGGCCGTAGAGTAGCACCGCGTAAAGGCACAGGCCCAGCACAAGTGCGGCCACCTTTCCCAGCCGGTTGGACAAGAGGACCCAGATCGCCTGCGACAGGATCGAGCCGACGACAAAGGCCGCGAACATAAGGCTGAGCGTGGTCAAGGCGCGCGCGGCACCTGACAAGGCCGTTTCGCCACTATCCACGATCAGGTAGATCGCCGCGAAGGGCAGACCTGCCGTGATCAGCGCGATGGCCAATGTCATGACGCCATAAAGCACGGTCAGCACCACAAATGGGCGGTTCGCCAGCACCAGCCCGAACATCGCCCCGAACCCGACTGGCGCGGGCGTGGCGATCCGCGGCGCGTTGCGCGTGGCATAAAGCGACAGCCAGACCGCACCGACGATCAGCGGCGTCACGGCAAGGGCGGCCTTGGCATAGCCCATACCCTGCGCCAGCCCCGGGATCAGCGCACCGCCGACGAGGATGCCGACGCTCGCGAAGGCCATGCGCCAGCCGGTCATGGCAGAACGTTCCTGCGGGTCCTGCGTGATCTCGCCCGCCTGCGCGCCGTAGGGTATGGCGATCATGGTGAAGCCGATGGTGGCGAGGATGAAGAAGCCGGTGACCCAGATCAGCAGCCCGATCTGGGCCATGTCCTGCGGCACGGCGAAGAGCGCCACGACGGCCCCCGCCATGACGACCGCGCCCACCGCCATCCAAGGCGCGCGACGGCCCCAGCGGCTGTGCGTGCGGTCGCTGAAATAGCCGATCAGCGGATCGGTGACCATGTCGAACACCAGCACCGCGGTCGTGACCAGACCCGCAATACCCACCGGCACGCCCAGCACGGATGTCAGAAACGCGAGAATCAGCAGTTGCTTGATCACCACGAAGACCACGATCCCCATGTCGGCCAGCCCCCAGCCCGCCTTTTGTGCCGTCGTCAGCGCCATTTCCGTCCCCTCCCAAGGCCAATGTCGCGCGACCCTAGGGCCGCACGATCAATGCACAAAGCGTGACGTGGCGTTGTCAGCGGACCATCACGTCCAGAATGCTGTCGGTGATGAGGCTCAGGCAGGTATCGTCGGAGAACCGGTGGTCGGCACCGTCCACCAGCGTCAGGCGCATGTCCGGGCTATCGGCATGGTCGAGCAGGCGCAGCGCGACGCTCATGTCGACATCCGCATCCGCCGTGCCTTGCAGGAACCGCACAGGAAATGGCAGCGGTAATGGGTGGCGCAGGACCAGCCTGTCCCAGCCTTCCGTGATCAGCCGACGGGTGATGATATAGGGATCGCCGTAATCGGACGGCAACGCCACTTGCCCCTCGTTTTCCAGTTGCTGCCGCTGGGCTGCGTCGAAGCCCGCCCACATGCTGTCTTCGGTGAAATCGGGGGCTGCGGCGATAGTGACGAGACCGGCGATCCGCTCCGGCTGGTCGCGGGCCAGCAGCAGGGAAATCCAGCCGCCCATGCTGGAACCCACGAGGATCAGCGGGCCGGACAGAAGGTCGATGATCGCCGCCGCGTCCTCGAACCAGTCACCGATGGTGCCGTCGGTGAACGCCCCATCGCTTTCCCCGTGCCCGGAATAGTCGAAGCGCAGAAACGCCTGCCCGCGTTCCTTTGCCCAGCGTTCCAGATGCACCGCCTTCGTGCCCTGCATGTCGGATTTGAAGCCGCCCAGAAATACGACCGCCGGGCCTGTTCCATCGGTCAGATGATAGGCGAGCCGCCGCCCCTGCGGCGTCATGAAAGTGGGTGTCATATCGGTCTTGTCGGTCATGATTGTTGCACCTCGTCCAATTCCCACGCCAGATATGCGCCGACCAGACACAACACCGCCATCGCACCGATGGCAAGCGGCACGGACCATGCGGCGACTAGGGCAAAACCTGCCCCACCGCCGATAATGAACAGACCAACCACGGTGTTGGACACGGCGGTGTAGGCGGCCCGGTCGTCCGCGCCCGCCATATCGACGAGGTGGGTCGAGCGGCCCTGCCGGACGCCGTGGTAGGCAATCATCAGGCCGAAGAGGACGACGGGCATCACCCACGTCATGCCGGCAAGGTCAAACGCCGCGACCGCAAGTGCCGCACAAAGCGACGCTGCCCCGGCGAGACCCGCATAGATCAGGACCCGGCGCGACGAGGTGTCCGACAGCCGTCCCCAGACGAAAGAGGAAACCAACGCGGCCAGCGAGGAGGCCAGAACCAGAAGCCCCAGCTGATCGAGGCCCTCGGCATCGGCCCCCGTGAGCATGACGAGATAGGGCGGGGCGAGTGCCGTGCCGACGAGGCAGGCGCGGGCCGCGATGAAGCGGGCCAGTTGCGGCCGGTCGCGCAGCAGCCGCAATTGGGACAGCCCCGCACCAGCCTCGCTTTCGCCGCGCTCTTGCACCTCGTCCAGCGTGGCGAAAAGCAGCCCTGCGCCGATCCAGCACAGTGCCGCCAGCACGAGCGCGCCGACCACGAGGTCAAATCGCGGGAGGACGCCGGTCAACAAGACCGCCGCGAACACAATCACCGCCGCTGCCGAGACCGAGCTTGCCAGGCCGGTCACGGTTCCGCGGCGCTTGCGCCCGACGGTTTTGCCGAGCACGTCCTTGTAGCTGACCGAACAGACCGAGCGCGCCAGCGCCAGCACGGCGAGCAGCGCCACGATCGTCGTACCCGCTGCCGCGCCCTGCATCGTGAGGGCCGCCAGCGCGATGGCGGCGACGCAAATCCCCTCGACGATGGCTCCGCCTGCCCAGGCCCATTTGCGTTGCCGCATCCGGTGGATCGGCGCGGCGGTCAGCAACTGGGGCAGCAGGGCACCCGCTTCGCGCACCGGCACCAGCAGACCACCCCAGAGCGCGCCCGCCGACAGATGCGTCAGCAACCAGCTGAGCACCAGTTTGGGGTCGACCAGCCCGTCGGCGATCTTGGACAGGGTCAGGCTGACGGCGTGGCGCAGGAAATTGCGGGGCTCGGCCGCTTGTGCTGTCTCTGACATCGTGTCATCGGCGGAAGTGGTGTCGACCACGGCGTCGAAAACGGCCTTGGCGGGTATCTCGGGTGTCTTGCTCATCACGCGACTGCATCACAGCCGTGGGGTCACCGCAAGATGCAGGCTCTCGGTTACGGGGTCTGTGCGGCCACGGCCTGACCGAAGACTTCCGTCGTCACACCCGCCAGCGACACCTGTCCGTTGACGCCTGCATCGAGGAATTGACCCGACAGGCCGCGAAAGCCGCCGACCATCGACACATCGTAGGATCGCGCGGTACCCGTCGCCTGCAGATCGCCGGTCAGACGCGCCAGCAGCGCGGGCGGGCCGACGGTGGTGACGGCACCTTCGACGATCGTCAGTTGGCCATCGTAGGATGCGCCGCCCTCGCCCACGAAATCCCTTGCCCGTCCGGTCGCGGTACCGCCCGCGTCGATATCCAGAGAGAGGTCCAGCGTTCCCGCGACGGCCTCGGCATCATCCGTGTTGACGATCAGAACACCGAGATAGTCGACGCTGCCGGGCAGAAACGCGCCGGCCTGTGTCGGGGGTGCCGTGTCGGCCAGGATACCGATGTCCGCGATGCGGCCGATGCCATCCTGAAAGGAGGTGAGCCGCGTCGGATCGGAATCATCCTCGATATCCATCGGCGTACTGGTGCCACCGCAGGCAGACAATGCGCAACAAACAGCGATGCCGCAGGTGGTCGGGAATTTCCATGCTGCCATCGTGTGTCCTCTATTGCCGGTCAGGCACCTGACGATACGGAGAAGTTGGTTAACGACAGGTAAATTCCGACCGGGAACCCGTCGGGGCTGTAGCATTTGCGGGCCGGGCCATCGTACCGGCCCGCAAAGCGGTATCAGTCGCGCAGACCTTCGGTGAAGAGACCGCCGACAACAGTTTCACGTCCGGTTGCGCGGGATTCTCCGACGCTGACGGACGTAAGCGCGTCTGCATTGGGGCCCAGCAATTCCGAGCCGACAATTCCAAGGTCGTATTGCGCGGTTTCGCCCGAAACTTTGACGAGTTCTCCGACCACAACGCCAAGCACCGGATCAAAGATGAAGGACCCGTCGATTGCGGTCGCCGACCGCGCGAGCAGTTGTTCCGCCACATCTTCGTTTTCGACATTGATACCGGCCACGTCGATTTCGAAAAAGTTGTCGGCTGTCCCCGACACCGTATCGGTCGCGAAATTGGCCGTCACCGTCGACTCACCAAGCGCCGCGAAAGTCGGTGTGGGGTCGGCCTCCAAATTTGCTCCTGCCGCGTATTCTACAGCGACCGCGATACCGGAATAGGTGACGCTTCCTGTCGTAGGAATATTTGCCTCCGGCGTATCGTTGAGCATTTCGGTCGTGTCCGAGACACGTTCACCGATGGCACGCAGATCATCGAACGCCGCATTGCCGTTGCTGGTGCTGGACCCGCCGCAGGCCGCGAGGGCAAGGATGGCGGGGAGTGAGAGATACTTTATCGAAACGTTCATTTTGTAGTCCTTCCTGAAAATGTAGCGCCACCGTAGCGACGGTCGGGCGCAGGTCAACGCAAACCGGAGCGCCCCTGATATAGCGGCAGTGCGCTTGACACCTGCCGCACCCTCGCCCAGAAGACCTGCACATAACTTGCAACCGGGCGTTCCGTGGGCGCCAAACCGACGAGGAGCCTGCAGATGGCCCAGATTTCCCTGACATTTCCCGACGGCAACGCACGCCAGTACGACGCCGGTATCACCGCCGCCGATGTCGCTTCCGATATTTCCAGCAGCCTGCGCAAGAAAGCGATCAGCGCCAACGTGAACGGACAGCACTGGGACCTGCAGTGGCCGATCGATGCCGACAGCAGCATCGCCATCAACACGATGAAGGACGAGGAACCGGCGCTCGAACTGGTGCGCCACGACCTTGCGCACATCATGGCGCGCGCGGTCCAGGAGATCTGGCCGGACGTGCAAGTGACCATCGGGCCGGTGATCAAGGATGGCTGGTACTACGACTTCGACCGCAAGGAGCCGTTCGTGCCCGAGGACCTCGCGCTGATCGAAAAGAAGATGAAAGAGATCATCAACAAGCGCGACGAAGTCCGCACGGAAATCTGGGACCGCGACCGCGCGATCCAGCATTACCAGGATAAGGGCGAGCCTTACAAATTGGAGTTGATCGAGGCGATTCCCGGTGACGAGCCGCTGCGCATGTATTGGCACGGCGACTGGCAGGATCTGTGCCGTGGGCCGCATCTGCAGAACACCGGCCAGGTGCCGGGTGACGCCTTCAAGCTGATGAACATCGCCGGGGCCTATTGGCGCGGCGACAGCGACCGGCCCATGCTGCAACGCATCTACGGTGCCGCCTTCACGAACAAGGAAGGGCTGAAGGCCCACCTGCACCGGCTGGAAGAAGCCGCCAAACGCGATCACCGCAAGCTGGGTCGCGAGATGGACCTGTTCCACATGCAGGAAGAAGCCCCCGGTCAGGTGTTCTGGCACCCCAACGGCTGGACGATCTACACCGAACTGCAGGATTTCGTGCGCCGCAAGCAACGCGCGGGCGGCTATGTGGAGGTCAACACCCCGCAGGTCGTCGACCACAAGCTGTGGGAGAAATCGGGCCACTGGGAGAAGTTTCAGGAAAGCATGTTCATCGTCGAAGTGGACGAGAGCCGCACCGAGGATGGCGACAACGCGCAGAATTTCGACGAGCGCGTGAACGACCCCAAGCACACGCGGGTCAATGCGCTGAAACCGATGAACTGCCCGTGCCACGTGCAGATTTTCAATCAGGGCCTGAAATCCTATCGCGACCTGCCGCTGCGGATGGCAGAGTTCGGGTCCTGCGCGCGCTACGAGCCTTCGGGCGCGCTGCACGGGATCATGCGGGTGCGCGGGTTCACGCAGGATGACGGGCATATCTTCTGCCGCGAGGATCAGATCGAAAGCGAGACGGCGGTCTATATCGACTTTCTATCGTCGATGTACCGCGACCTTGGCTTTACGGAGTTCAAGGTGAAATTCTCCGACCGCCCGGAAAAGCGGGCCGGCACGGACGAGACGTGGGACAAGGCCGAGGCCGCCCTGTTGTCGGCCACGCGCGCAGCGGGAATCGAACCCGAGATGAACCCCGGCGAGGGCGCGTTCTATGGCCCCAAGCTGGAGTTTGTGCTGACCGACGCGATCGGTCGCGACTGGCAGTGCGGCACGCATCAGGTGGATTTCGTCCTGCCGGACAGGCTCGATGCCGATTACGTGGGCGAGGACGGCAACAAGCACCGTCCGGTCATGCTGCACCGCGCGACGCTGGGGTCGTTTGAGCGGTTCATCGGTATCCTGATCGAGGAACACGCAGGCAAACTGCCGTTCTGGCTGGCACCGCGGCAGGTCGTCGTGGCCTCGATCATTTCGGACGCCGATGACTACGTTAACGAGGTCGTGACCGCGCTGAAAAAGGCGGGCATCCGGGCCGAGGCGGACACGCGCAACGAAAAGATCAACTACAAGGTCCGCGAACATTCCCACGGCAAGGTGCCCGCGATCCTGGCCATCGGCGCGCGCGAGGTCGAGGACCGGACGGTGAACCTGCGCAGGCTGGGCGAAAAGCAGACGCAGGTGGTGCCGCTCGATCAGGTCGTGGCGGATTTGAAGGTCGAGGCGACGCCGCCCGATTTGCGCTAGGCGTGGTCAGCCGTCCAGCCAGACGGCCTGCGCCTGCTTGTCCCAGCCAATCGTCCACTGACCATCCGCGATCACCGGGCGTTTCATCAGCGTGGGGTGTGCGGCGAGCAGCGTCGCCGCATCCTGCGCCTTTTCCGCATCCGACAGCCCGCGCCATGTGGTCGACGCGCGGTTGATCGCGCGGTCGGGGAACCGTGTCGCAATGGCCGCGATATCCTCCGCCCCCAGCCCGTCGGCGCGCACGTCGATCACCTCCGGATCGTGGCCCGCCGCGCGCAGAGATTTCAGCGCCTTGCGGCACGTATCGCATGTTTTCAGACCGAAAAACCGCATATCGCCTCTTCTTTCAGCACAGCGCGCGTGTGGAACCATCCGCCGCCCGCATCGTTTGTCTTTTCGAAGATCGCACTAAAACTAGGTGCAGACCAGCGGTTTGCACGACACGAAACGGAGAATTCCCATGCCCACCGGCACAGTCAAATGGTTCAACACGTCCAAAGGCTTCGGCTTCATAGCACCCGATGAGGGGGGCGCGGATGTCTTCGTGCATATCTCCGCGGTGGAACAATCCGGCCTGACCGGCCTCGCCGATGACGAGAAGGTGACCTACGACCTGATCGACGGGCGTGATGGCCGGAAGATGGCGGGGAATATTTCTATCAACTAACGGCGTCGATAACCTTGTCTGAAAATAAGATTTTTCGTTTTTTATCAATCATTTGACCCGTATCGGGCATCAATTGCTATGATGGAGACTTTCTTGGCGTTACGCTCAATTTTAATTCACATTAATGCCTAGACAACCATCAACACAAAGTTAATTTGGACCTCCTCCTAGAATTTCTTGAAGAATCGTGCAAGATCATAAAAGTTCTTAGCTCGGAGTAGAGATTTTGAGAAAGTCGCAACGGCATATAGTATTCTTTTTTTTGATATTGCTACTGATCTGCTGCGCGATGTTCATAGTCGGTGAATTTCTCGGCCCCACCGCCAGAGATGCTATCGTTCCAATAGCTGCAGATGGCTTCAAGACAACGTTAGGTGCGGTAATTGGTGCGCTAACAGTATTTGCGGGGGTCGGAAGGGGAGATGGTTGATCTTGGAAAACTAGGACTTACATTTGCGCTCTCATTGGCTGCCTCACCCTGTATGGCACAGGACACAAGCGCCGCATTTGAACGAGTGATGATTTGTGCGCTGGGTGCCGGTATCAGTGTTGATGCTGATTTGGAGGGTTCATTAGAAACGATTTTTGATGGTGATCAAACTCAGGGTTCCGCAGAGGTAGAGATTGGCGCTTTGGAGTTTCTCAGTCTATTCCCCGAAGTTGAACGTATTGTGGCTTATAGAATTTATCAAGAATGTATATTAGGGAACGAGAACCGAAGCGACGCAACAGAGAAAAATATTGTTCAAAGAGTCTCTCTCGGAATGTCTGAAGAATTTATACGTCAAGAATTTGGAGTGCCAACTACTTCATCCTGTGGAATGGCGATTTATAGCTCTGGAGAAGAGAAATTGTCTCTCCAATATAGCGATGGCCAAGTATCTGCTTTTTCGCTGACAATTGGCAGAAATGGCATTCCAGAAGGCCAGTATGAGACCAGCGCGCTTGAAGCAGGGACCGGAACATTTGCTAGCATCTATTCGGTGCTAACTGACAGCTATTTCTTGCCATGCGGCTTTGATGGAAACGTCGGCAATAGAGGAGGTTATTTCGGAATAGAATGCAGCACAATTGGGCTAGACGGTGCTTCTACGATGCACCAACATTTTCGAATAAGCTCGCATATAAAGTATCTGTACGGATTCTCTTATGGCGAAGACGAGACGAAACACGTACATGAACTCATAGATGGTGACGCTGCCGAATATCGTTACTATCGCCTTGCAAACAGTCCCATGTATGAAATTGTAAGAGAAATAAATCTTGACAGTGTATGGGGTCGGGGCAATCAACTAACTACGATAACAAGTCAACCAGCTTTTGATGAGCTTGAAGATGAGTGGCTTGGGGCTTTTGGCGACATTTCGCCAAATGAGATCATTGTAGGTAATTTCGATCCTAGGTGTTAACAATCTCCTCAAACTCCCGCCATTCCCCCTTGCTCATCCCGCTCGTTTCCTGCGTGACCGTCTCGCCTTTCAGCATCCTCCGCAGGCACTCCAGGCCCTTGGCCGACAGCACCGCGCCGCCCATGCGGTAGTCCTCGAACGCCGCGTAGGCGGCTGGGACCCAGTCGGCGACGACCTTGCAGATCGCGTCGGCATAGACGCGGATTTCGTATTGGGCGTGGGCGTCCGCGCGCAGGCGCAGAAAGTGGAAAAGGTTATGCAGGTCCACCTTCCAGTACCACTGCGTGTAGATGTTGGCGGGCAGGTTCATACGGGCCAGTTCGCGGGCCAGGCCCTGCTTGCCGCCCTCCTGATCGGAGGTGTCGGTGATCATCTCCTCGTAGTGATCATAGGCGCGCGCGGCGTCGCCCTTGAGGATCTCCAGCACGCGGGCGGATTCAGCTTCCGTTAACGCCTCTCCCCTCCCCTGATTGTTGACGACCGATTGCGCCGCCAGATGGGAGGGTTCGGGGATGTAGAACTCACGATCGAGAATCGAATACCGGGCGGAATATTCGTTCACGTTTGCCGTCCGATGACGAATCCACTGCCGTGCAACAAAAACCGGCAGCTTCACGTGCAGTTTTATTTCGCACATCTCGAAGGGTGTGGAATGCCAGTGCCGCATCAAGTAGCGGATCAGCCCGGCATCGTTCTGCACGGATTTGGTACCCTTGCCGTAAGACACGCGCGCCGCCTGACAGATCGCGGCATCGTCGCCCATGTAGTCGATGACCCGGATAAATCCATGATCCAGAACGTCATAGGCGCGGTAGAGGTGCTCCTCCATACCCGGGGAAACCGCCCGCAGGGTCGGCTGCGGATTGCCGCGCAGCGCGTCGATTTCGGCCTGTTGGTCGGCGGTGATCGGCATCGTTTTCTCCTTTGGGCATGCGAGTCGTCGTTTACTATATCTTGAGGGTTGTGATCTAAAAACCTCGATATCGCGTAAAATATGGTGCGTTTGGAACCTGTGGCACATTGACTCCCCGCGACACGTTAAGGATGATCCGGCAAAACAAACCAACAGATAATTGTACAGGCCCCGTCATGATCCGAATGTCTGCTCCGCTTCTTCTCATCCTGTCACTGGCCGCGTGCGGCGACGGTCAGCCGTTCACCTTCGACGAGACCGGCAACGGCGGCACGACCGGCGACAATGGCGGCGGCGGCACCGATGGTGGAACCAACGGCGGCACGACCGGCGGCAGCACCGCGGACGCCGCGGGTGGCAACAACCCCGACGGAAACACCGGCGCCACGGATTCGCTCAACACCGGCACCGTGCGCCCACCGCAAAGCCAGGATCTGATCGCGCGGGGCGACATCATCCGCGCGGAAGCGGCAGGCGACAGCACGACCAACGGTCGCGTATCTGCCGTGCAGTACAACGCGACCAACGATACGTTCATCGTCGACGGGCTCGGATTCGACGGTGAAAACACCTATTCGCGCGGCGACCCGATCTCGCAGCTGGCCTCTTTCCAGGTTTACGAGGCGGATGTCGTCGCGCCCGACTTCCTGACCGGCAACGCCATCGACCAGGTGCGCCCCTTCCGCGCCATCTACGGGGTGAGCAACAACAGCCTCGACAGCGGTGAGCCGCGGACCTCTTTCGCGATTGTCCGCACCGGCGATTTCACGGGTTTCGGGTTCGGCGGCTACCTTTACGAGCGTAACGGAAACGTGGTGCTCCCATCGACCGGTCAGGCCATCTTCACCGGCGATTATGCAGGCGTGCGCGTGTTCTCGGGCCGAAGCGGGATGGAACTGACGCAGGGCGACATGGAAATCGCCATCGACTTCCGCGACTTCAACGACAACAACGCCGTGCGTGGCGCGGTGACGAACCGGCAGGCGTTCAACATCGACGGCTCCCCGGTCGCACTGGGTGGAGAAGGCGGGCTGATCCTGCCGCGCCTGCCCTTCTCGATCACCGTCGGCGGCACCGATATCCAGCCGAACGGCGAATTCAGCGGCCGCGTCGCCAACTCGGTCCTGTCGGACACCGGATCGCGCGTGACCTACGAGGAAGGCAACTATTACGCGGTGCTGTCCGGCGATACGACCGATCCCGCCGACGGTGGCGAGATTGTCGGTGTGCTTGTGGTGGAATCGCTCGATCCGCGCTATCAGGAGGTTACTGCTCAGGAAACTGGGGGCTTTATCGTTTACCGCTGAGGGCACAATGACATTTTCCAAAGGCGCGATTTTCGCACTCGGGCTGTTGGCGACACCGCTGACAGCCCAAAATATTCAGATTACACCCAACGACCTTTTTGCAATTTCCGTGCAGGCGCTGCGCGACGGTAACGCCGCCGCTGCCGCGCAGGGGGCGGATGCGCTGCTTACACGCAATCCCGGCGATGTCGCATCGCTGATCCTGCGGGCCGAGACGGCCATTGTACTGCAGGATTATCCGACAGCTGTTAGCCAGGCGCGGCGCGCATTCTTTGCGGCAGAAGGTCGCGAGCCGACCTTTGCCGCGGCGCGGCTCGTGGCGCTCGCCCATGCCCAACAGGGCAACGACACACGCGCACAGATCTGGCTGCGGCTGGCCCGGCAATATTCGCCGAATGCAGAGGCCGCGAATGCCGTCGCGGAGGATTACCAGTTCCTGCGCAACCGCAATCCGTGGTCGACCAGCCTGCGCTTCGGCGTGACGCCAACCAGCAACGTCAACAACGGGAGCGCAAGCCGGACAACCCAGCCGACGGAGTTGCTGCAGGCACTCAATACCTTTTTCGGTCGCGACCCGAATGCACCTGCCGAACTCAGCGGGGACGCCCGTGCCCTGTCGGGTTTCGAGATCAGCGGTGGCGTGAACACCGCCTACCGGCTGAACGTGACCGATACGAGCGCGACGTTCCTGACCGCCAACCTCAATTACCGGACCTACCGGCTGAGCGAAGACGCCCGCGACCAAGCCCCCGATGCGGAAGGGTCCGACTATGCCGACGGCACGCTGTCGTTCGGAGTGACCCATCGCTTTATCGGGCGGCCCGGCGATTTGCCGACCTCGCTCAGCTTTCAGGTCGGGCAAACCTGGTATGCCGGCGACCCCTATACCCGTTCCGCGACACTGACCGGGTCGCAGGACTTTGCGTTCGGGCCGAACGACAGGGTGAACGTGGGCGTCACGCTGCAGCGCACCATCGGATTGCAGGATCAGGCCCCAATCAACAGTTTCGGCGTGACCGGAACCTGGACACACGCCTTTGCCTGGGGCGACAGTGCGCAGTTCAGCCTGGGCGTGCGTGAAAGCGACTCCGAAACGCTGGACTCGGATTACACATCGTTGCGAATCTCGGGTGACTATTCGCTGGCCGAGCCGATCTTCGGTCTGAACCTCGGTTTCGGGCTGGAACTCGAGGATCGCCGTTATGACGATTCGCGTTTCGACGTCGGTTTCAACGAACGGGTCGACCAATCAGCGACCGCCCGTCTGCGCGCCGTCGTCACGCAGGTCGAGTATTTCGGTTTCCAGCCCGTCATCACGCTGGAGGCGACGCGGCAGGAGTCGACCATCGACCTGTTCGACCGGGAATATACCCGTCTGGGGTTCGATCTGCAGTCATCGTTCTGACGTCGTCTCTTGGCCCGCCTGCTCGCGCGCCCTAGGTTGCGAAGCAGCATGTGAAAGGACAGGACATGACACTGAAATATCTGCACACGATGGTCCGGGTCAAAGACCTAGAAAAATCAATGGCGTTCTACGAATTGCTGGGCCTGAAAGAGACCAAGCGCTTCGACAACGAGGGTGGCCGGTTCACGCTCGTCTTCATAGCGGCCCCCGGTGACGAGGATTGCCCGATCGAACTGACCTATAACTGGGACGGCGACGACGGGTTGCCGGACGACAGCCGCCATTTCGGGCATCTCGCCTATCGGACCGACGATATCTATGCGCTATGCCAGAAACTGATGGACAACGGCGTGACGATCAACCGGCCGCCCCGCGACGGGCATATGGCCTTTGTCCGTTCGCCCGACAACGTGTCGATCGAACTGCTGCAGAAGGGTGACGATCTGCCGAAGACCGAACCCTGGGCCAGCATGGAAAACACGGGCCACTGGTAACGCGCGTGCGGCTCCTGCCGCTTCTGGCGATGCTTGCGGTGCATCTTGCGGGGGCAGCCGATGCGTGTCGGCTCGCCCTCGCGCTTGGCATGGATGTGTCCAACTCGGTCGATGACGACGAATACGCGCTCCAGCGGGGGGGTCTTGCCCGGGCGTTGCTCGATCCGGATGTACGCGACGCCTTCCTGATCTCGCCGGATCCCGTGCATCTGATGATTTTCGAATGGAGCGGTCAGTACAACCAGCGCGTGGTCGTGGACTGGCAGCCTGTCGCAAATGCTGAAGACCTGTACCGGATCGCCGCACGCGTGGCCGAAACCGAACGCAGTGCGCGGGATTTTCCGACCGCCATGGGCTATGCCCTTGGTTTTGCGGCAACGAAAATGCGCGAGGTGCCGCAGTGCACCTATCGCACCATCGACATGGCGGGCGACGGCAAGAACAATCACGGGTTCGGCCCGGCCGAGGCCTATGCTGCCTTTCCCTTTGACGGCATCGTGGTCAACGGCCTTGTGATCGACGCGGGCAGCTTTGCCGGGGCCGATGGGCTGATTCCCTTCTACCGGGATGAGGTCATTCGCGGGGCCGGTGCGTTTCTGGAGATCGCGAGTTCCTTTACGGATTTCGAGGATGCGATGCGGCGCAAGCTGCTGCGGGAATTGCTGGCGCAGGCCATCGGCAAGGCAGCACCGGCCCCGCGCCCGCATCAGGGATGATGAGGTTGGTCGGTCTTTTGGCGCTGCTTTGCGCCGGGCCGGCACAGGGGGCCTGTCGACATGCGCTTGCCTTGGGACTCGATGTTTCAAGCTCTGTCGACGCGCAGGAATATCGGCTCCAGCATGACGGGCTTGCCGCAGCACTGGAGAGCGATGCGGTGCAACAGGTCCTGTTCGCCAATGGCGGCGCACCGGTCGCGATCGCTGTTTACGAATGGAGCGGGCCACGGGACCAACGCCTGATCCTCGACTGGACCACCCTCGACACGCAGCCCGCGCTGGCGGAGGCGACCGCTGCCTTGCGCGCGGCCCGGCGTGTCGAGGCCGATCCGACGACAGCCATCGGGTCCGCAATGATCTTCGGGTTCGATCTGCTGGCGGACCGTCCCGATTGCTGGCGGCGCACCCTGGACCTTGCGGGCGACGGCGAGACCAATACAGGACCAAGGCCACAGGACATCACACCGGATATGGGTCCGGCGGGCGTGGTCGTGAACGGCCTTGTCATCGCGACCAGCGCCGGAGCTCACGACCGCAGACAGGCCGAGATCAAGGAGTTATCATCCTACTACCACACGCGTGTGATCAGGGGACCGGATGCGTTTGTGGAGGCGGCACTCGGCTATCAGGATTTCGCTGCCGCGATGGAGCGCAAGTTGCTACGCGAACTGACGAGCCTTGCCCTAAGCGACGCCGGTGCGACGACGATCCGGGGTCAGTAGATATAGCGTATCTGCTCTGTCCAATAGCGTTCGACCCGCCGCAAGGCCGTGTTGATATCGTCGATACCGCGCTGGTCCAGCACGCCACCTTCCGTCAGGCCGTTTGCGTGGGTCGCGAAAAGTTTTGCCACGATCAGCCTGATCTGGCGGCCCTTTTCCGTCAGGCGGACGCGCACCGACCGGCGGTCGATCTCGCTGCGCTGGTGGTGCATGTAGCCGTTGTCGACTAGTTTCTTGAGGTTGTAGCTGACGTTGGACCCTTGATAATAGCCGCGGGTTTTCAGCTCCCCGGCGGTGACCTCGTTCGTGCCGACATTGAACAGCAACAGCCCCTGCACCGGCGAAATCTCCTGCACGCCGACCCGCTCGAATTCGTCCTTGATCACGTCGAGCAGCAACCGGTGCAGCCGTTCCACCAGCGTCAGCCCGTCAAGGTAGCTGGCCATGAACGCCGTCGAATGCGGCACGACCGGCACATCCTCGGTCAACGCTTTGTGAATGCTCATCCGTGTCTCCATCCTTTTCTGGAGACGGAAAATGGCGTGCAAGAAAGAATTTTCGGTTAATGGAACACCGGATTTCCGCAAGCGGGCCGAAGGGATGTCAGGCGGGGCGCGTCAGCCCCTGCGCGATGGCGCGAATATCCTGCATCATGGCACCGTAGCGCGGCGGCGTCGGTGCCTGCCCGATGATCCAGCCATAGATATCGTGGTCGTTCTCGGCCAGAAGCGTATCGTAAAGGTCGAGGCCGGAATCATCCAGCGCAGCCAGATGTGCCTCGGCATAGGCTTTCAGGATCAGGTCCATTTCCTTGATACCCCGCCTGATCGACCGCATGTAAAGCCGCTTGATACGAGTCTCGCGCGGCTCCATCACTGCGTCCTGATGGCCTGTCGCAGGCGCTTTTCCAACTGCCCGAGTTTCACGCCGGACCGCGCGATCCCGGCGCGCAGATCGCGCAGTTCCTGCAGCATCTCTGCCATGTCGGGCGCAAGTTCCGTGCTCTCTTCCTCCAGATCGGGGCCACGCCCCACACCCGTCAGCAGCCAGCGCAGGCTGACGCCCAGAAGCCCCGCAAGAATGCTCAGGCGGTTCGCGCGCGGCTCCTTGCGGTCGTTTTCCCAGGCCATCAGAATGTCCGTCTTCACGCCCAGCCTGCGGGACAGTTCCTCCTGCGACAGCCCGGCGGCCTCGCGGGCTGCGGACAGCCTGTCGCCTAGGGTTGCGTTGTCTTCGCTGTACCAGTTCGTCTCGTCGGTCATCTTGATATCCTTGTCGCTTGCGTCAGGGCCAGAGGGCACCCTATGACATGCGAGACAGGTTTTGACCACAGGAGCGCCCGATGACCTTCTTGTCTGCGACACTCGACCGCGTAAAGCCGTCGCCCACGATCGCCGTGACCACAAAGGCGCAGGAGATGAAGGCAGCCGGGCATGACGTGATCGCGCTCGGCGCGGGCGAGCCGGATTTCGACACACCGCAGAACATCAAGGATGCGGCTGTTCAGGCGATTGCCGAGGGCAAGACGAAATACACCGCTGTCGACGGAATACCGGAGCTCAAGCAGGCCGTCTGCGCCAAGTTCAAACGCGACAACGATCTGGATTACTCTCCTGCACAAGTCACCGTCGGCACCGGCGGCAAACAGGTGCTCTACAATGCCTTCATGGCGACGCTGAACCCCGGCGACGAGGTCGTGATCCCCGCCCCCTATTGGGTCAGCTACCCCGATATGGTGCTCCTGGGCGGTGGTGTGCCTGTGTTCGTCGAAGGGGTGATGGAACAGGGCTACAAGATCACCGCAGATCAGCTCGAGGCGGCGATCACGCCGAACACGAAGTGGTTTCTTTTCAACTCGCCCTCCAACCCCACCGGCGCGGGGTATAGCTGGGACGAGTTGAAAGCCCTGACCGACGTTCTGCTGCGTCATCCCCATGTTTGGGTGATGACGGACGATATGTACGAACATCTCGCCTACGGCGATTTCAAGTTCTGTACCCCCGCACAGGTCGAACCGCAGCTGTATGACCGCACGCTGACGGTGAACGGCGTGTCCAAGGCCTATGCCATGACCGGCTGGCGGATCGGTTATGCCGCCGGGCCGGAGGTCCTGATCCGGGCGATGCGCAAGGTGCAGTCGCAGTCCACGTCGAACCCCTGTTCGGTCAGCCAGTGGGCGGCGGTGGAGGCGCTGGAGGGCACACAAGATTTCCTGGCCCCGAACAACGATCTCTTCGTCACCCGCCGCGATCTGGTCGTCGAGATGCTGAACCGCGCCCCCGGCATCACCTGCCCCACGCCCGAAGGGGCGTTCTACGTCTATCCCTCCATCGCGGGCTGCATCGGCAAGACGAGTGCGGGCGGCGCGGCGATCACCGATGACGAGGCTTTCGCCACCGCGTTGCTGGAGGAAACCGGCGTCGCGGTCGTCTTCGGCGCGGCCTTCGGCCTGTCGCCCAACTTCCGCGTGAGCTACGCCACATCGAACGAAGCGCTCCGCGAGGCCTGCACCCGGATCATCACGTTCTGCGAGGGGCTGACCTGAGCCGCCAAAGTGTCATCGAAACTTTGGTCGCAAATCCTCCGCAGAGGATTTGGCGGCGTGCCGATTTCGACGTATTGCAGCCATAAAACCGGTCTGGTCTCGCTGTTAACGGACTGCTACCGTTGCCGCAAAACCGTACAGGGGCATAATGGGCGCTGATCTACCAGACTACTATTTCCGCATCCGCGAGAACGGGGCGGCGGTGTTCCGCGTGGACACCGAGAACCGCCAGCGGCGGATCGAGATGGATCAGGTCGCCGTCGTCAACGTCCGCAACGGCGAGGTCAAGCCGCACGGCGACCGCACCCTGACCGACGAAGACATCGACGCGATCCAGACCTGGCTGAACGAGCGTGTGGCGCTGCTCGCGCGCCGCGACATCGACGACATCCACAGGGCGGTCGACCACCTGAACCTGACGACGCAATGGGTGCAGTCGAAGGCGACGGAAGAGGAACTGGACGAGGTCACCGACACGCTTTTGCTGGCGATGCACGATCTGCGCACGGTGCTGGTGCGAAAGAAGGCCGACAGGCTGCTCAAGGGCGAAGACACAGGCACCGGGACCTAGGGCGGAGTGTCACCCGGCAAAGCGGTCCGGGCGCTAACTTTCGTACCCATGGCGTTACGGCCTGCGCCTCAGCCTTTCCACGTAAAAAGCCGCCAGACGTAAAGCACCACGATCCCCGCCAAAAGCACATTGACGACAGCGTCGACCACGCCGGCCACCGCATCGTAGTTGGCCTGCAGGACATAGCCTGCCGCAAGCAACACGAGCGTCCAAATCAGGGTCCCCGCCCCCGTGAGCGCCAGAAACCGCCAGAGCGGCATTCCTGCAAGCCCCGCGGGGATCGAAATGACCGTGCGCAACCCGGGCACGAGACGCGCCAGAAAGACGGCCCAGCCCGCATGGCGGTCAAACCAGGCAAATCCACGCTCGACCTCGCTGCGTGACAGTGTCAGCCAGCGGCCGTGCCGGTCGACGAGCGCCAGCACCCTGTCCCGCCCCAGCACGACGCCTGCGTGATACCACAACAGCGCCCCGGCGAGCGTTCCGGCCAGCGCCGCCATCGTCACGGCGACCACACCCAGCCGCCCGTCCGCGACCAGATATCCGGCCAGCGGCAGGATGAGTTCCGACGGGATCGGCGGAAACACGTTCTCGACCAGCATCAGCAGCGCGATGCCCCACGCACCCCAGGCCGCAATCGTTTCGGTGATGAAATCGAACATCGCTTCGCCGTAAATTACACGTGTCGTCCGATATAGACCGACCGCCACCAGAACCGCCAGAACAGCAGCACCGCCGCAATCAACAGGCCGACGACAAGACCCAGCCACAAGCCGCTGCCGCCCATCCCCAGCGGAAACGCCAGCAGATAGGCCACGGGCATCCCGATCACCCAATAGCTGACCGTCGCCATGATCATCGGAACCGTCGTATCGAGCACTCCGCGCAGCAGCCCCAGCGCCATCACCTGCAACGCATCGACCACCTGAAACAGGCCGGCAAGAAACAGCAGGACGACACCGACACGGATCAGATTTGCGCGTTCCGGTTCATCCGGGTCGATGAAAAGCCCGATCAGGAATTCGGGGAATGTCCAGAAAGCCGCCATTGTCAGAAGCGCAAAGATGGCCGACATCACGATTGCGACCGCGCCGCCCCGGCGCAGCGCCACCTCGTCCCGCCGCCCCAATGCACGGCCCGCGCGCACGGTGGCGGCCTGCGACAGGGCCAGATGCACCATGAACGTCAGGCTTGCCAGCTGGATCGCGATGCCGTGGGCGGCCAGCTCGATCTTGCCGATCCAGCCCATCATGACCGCCGTGGCCGAAAACAGCCCGCCCTCGGCCAGCGACGTCAGCCCGATAGGCCACCCCAGCATGAACACCCGGCGCAGGTATTCGCCATCGGGTTTCCGGAAATTCTGCAACAGTCGGAATTGCGGCAGAACCCGCAGCGCATAGGCCATCAGGATCGCCACCGTCAGCATATTGCCCAGCAACGATGCGATGGCCGCCCCGCGAATGCCCAGTTCCGGCATCCCCAAGTTACCGAAAATCAGCGCGTAGTTCAGCAGCGCGTTCAGAAGCGCCACACCGATGGTCGCCAGCAGGATCGCCGCAGTCTTTTCGAGCGCCACGAGAAAGGACTTCATCGTCATGACGATCAGCGCGGGGATCATCTGCCAGGCCGCGATCAGCAGGTAATCGTGGGCGGCCGCCGCGACCTCCGGCTCTTGCCCGATCCACAGCAGGATATCCTCGGACCACATGAACGGAATGGTGAAAACGGCACCGTAGATGATCGACAGCCACAGCCCCATGCGCGTGACACGGCGCACCTGCTGGTCGTCGCCATCTTCCGCCGCGGCCGCGACCATCGGCGTCACGGCCGTCGCAAAGCCGGACCCGACGATGAAGGTCACGAAAAACAGCGTCGTGGCGATGGTGGCCGCCGCAAGTGCGGTCACGTCGTACCACCCCAGCATAATAGTGTCGGTCATGTGGATCGCGAATTGCGCCAGATTGCTCAGCACAAGGGGCAAACCCAGTTTCACGATGGCACGGCCATGCGTTGCATAGCCCTGCACGGGCGGCTGCGGTATGGCGGGTGTCGTTGTCATTGGCCCGGTCTAGGCCCGTTAAGAAGCCGGGTCCAGCGCGATTTGCCAAGCTGCCTGTGCGGTGACAAGATGCGGAAATCGACAGTCGCGCAGACGCGAAAGGCCCGTCCATGACGCATTATCAGACGCTGATCGCGGATGCCCGCCGGTTCTACACCGCGCTGTCTGCCGAAAACACCCGCGACTGGTGGCAGGTGAACCGGGGCACCTACGACACCCGGCTCAAGCCGGGCGCACTGTCGCTGTTGGATGAAGTTGCGCCCGCACTGTCCGATCTGGCCGGCGCGCCGGTGACCGGCAAGCTGTTCCGCCCGCACCGCGACGTGCGGTTCTCCAAGGACAAGACGCCCTATAACACGCACCTGCACATGATGTGGGCCATCGAAGGCGACGCGCCGCAGATGCCGGTTTTCTTTTTCGGGATCGGGCTGGATTACGTCACCGCCGGGGTCGGCATGATGAGGTTCGACAAGCCGGTTCTGGAAAACTGGCGCAAGTTCGTCGATCTGGACACGGCGCGTATTCAGGGCATCGTACAAAACGTTGAGGCGGCGGACTTTTCGCTGGGTGAACCCGCGTTGAAACGGGTGCCCGCCGGCTATGACAAGGACCACCCGGCAGGCGACCTCTTGCGGATGAAAGGCGTGGTCGCGCGGAAAGAACTGACCGAGGCCACGACCCTGCCCGACGATCTTGTCGCGGCCTTCCGGGACGGTTGGCCGATCAACGCCCTGCTGATCCAGATCGCCGAGGCGTAAGGCGGCTCAGGTGCCGGTGGCGCGGAATTTCTCCATCAGATACGGGCCGGATCTGACCGGCGCATAGGTATCCGATCCGTCGAGCGGTGCGATCACCGCATCCCAATCGGGCTGGTGAAAGAACGCGAGGCTTTGCCGCGCGGGCTGGTCCGGTTTCGCCACCACGCGGTGCAGCGTGCTGACCCAGCGGTCGGCGGTCCAGCGCGCCATCAGGTCGCCGATGTTGATGACGAACGCACCCTCGGGCGTCGGAACGTCGATCCAGGCGTCGCCCCGCGCGATCTGCAAGCCGCTGGACCCGGGCTGCGGCAACAGGATCGTGAGCGACCCATAGTCGGTATGCGCGCCCGCCCGTTGCTGCCCTGCCGCCGCCGCACCTGCGGTTGCGGGATAGTGCAGCGCCCTCAGGGCCGAAATCGGATGCCCGATGAACGGCGCGAAGTGATCTTCGGGCAAATCCAACGCCGCGGCGAAGGCCACCATGATCCGCGCCGCCAGATCCTCCATCGCCGCGTAATAGGCGCGCCAGGCGTCCTGAAACCCCGGCAGATCAGGCCAGGGAGTCGGCACGTAGCAAAACGCCAGCGCGTCGGGGTCGGTGACGTGCCCGGGCACGCTGCCGGGGCCACCGTTGAAGCTCTCTTTCAGATCGGGCGGCGTCTCGACACCTTTCGAACGGGCGAGCGCCTCTGTCTCCGGTCCGAGATAGCCGTAGGGGTAGCCCTTGCGCGGCGGGGCCGAGGCCTGCTTGCGGTCGGCCGGTTGCGCAAAGAACGCGCCAACATGCGCCCATTGATCCGAGATGACGCGCGACGGCACCCCGTGACCGGTCAGCACCAGAAAGCCGGTTTCGCGGCAGATGCGGTCGACCTTGGCCGCTTCGGCCCGGCGGGCGGCGCCGGTGGCCGCCTCGAACGTGACAAGATCGAACCGGGGAAATGACATCGGGGCTTACTTCCACAAGGGGAGGGATGGTCGGGGCGCCGCGTTTCACGGCTGCCTTCACCTTAGATTTGCCATAAATACCAAGTAAACCCTTATCCGACTTTCGGGTCGCCACGTGCCATTGATCGAGTGCAACCATGTTTCCACCGGGTTTCAATCCGCAACCCACCCTGCTGGGTGACGCGGTCCAGCTGCGCCCCCTGCGCGTCGAGGACTACGACGCGCTGACCGTCGCCGCTGCCGATCCGGAGACATGGGCCGGACATCCGGCAAAGGAGCGTTACCGCGAGGAAGTCTTTCAGCCCTATTTCCGGTTTCTGCTGAACGCCGGCGGCACCCTGACGATCCGCGACACGAAGACACTCGCCGCTATCGGATGCTCGCGCTACTACGCCGCGCCCGACAACCCGTCAGGGGTGTCGATCGGGTTCACGTTTCTGCATCACGCCTTCTGGGGCGGGACAGTGAATTTTGCGGTCAAGCGTCTGATGCTGGACCATGCCTTCAAATCGTCCGACACGGTCTGGTTCCACATCGACCCGACCAACATCCGCTCGCAAAAGGCCACGCAGAAGCTGGGGGCGGTGCTGTCCTACCGCGCCGATCTTGCGCTGACCAATGCCACCGCCGACTGGCTGGTGTTCAAGCTCACGAAATCCGACTGGGCGGTGCGGCGCATGCGGGCGTAGTTGTCCACAGCAACGCCATTGCCCCGCCTGCCCCCGCCACATATTGTGCTGCCAAACAAAAGATGAGCAGCACCTATGGCCGACGACCTCCTGTCCGGGACAGAAACCACCGACTACAATGCCGACAGCATCGAGGTGCTGGAGGGGCTGGAACCTGTCCGCAAGCGCCCCGGCATGTATATCGGCGGCACCGACGAACGCGCCCTGCACCATCTGGTGGCCGAAGTGCTGGACAACTCGATGGACGAGGCCGTCGCGGGCCACGCCAACCGGATCGAGGTGGAACTGCACGCCGACTATGCCATTACGATCCGCGACAACGGGCGCGGCATCCCCATCGACCCGCACCCGAAATTCCCCGACAAATCAGCACTTGAGGTGATCCTGTGCACCCTGCACGCGGGCGGCAAGTTTTCCGGCAAGGCCTACCAGACATCCGGCGGTCTGCACGGGGTCGGCGCATCCGTCGTCAATGCCCTGTCCGACAGCATGGTGGTGCAGGTCGCGCGCAACAAGGAGCTGTTCGAGCAACGCTTTTCCCGCGGCATTCCGCTGGGGCCGGTGGAAAAGGTGGGCGCGGCCCCGAACCGGCGCGGCACGACCGTCACCTTCCATGCCGACGACCAGATTTTCGGCTCTCACCGGTTCAAGCCCGCGCGGCTGTTCAAGTCCATCCGGTCCAAGGCGTATCTCTTCTCAGGCGTCGAAATCCGCTGGAAATCCGAAATCGATGATGGCGAGACGCCGACAGAGGCCACGTTCCACTTCCCCGGCGGTCTGGCCGACTACCTGAACGAAACGCTGGGCACAGCGACGACATATGCCGACAGACCCTTTGCCGGCACCGTGGACTTCAAGGAGAAGTTCGGTGCCCCCGGAAAGGTCGAATGGGCGATCAACTGGACGCCGGTGCGCGACGGCTTCATCCAGTCCTACTGCAACACCGTGCCCACGCCAGAGGGCGGCACCCATGTCGCGGGTTTCTGGGCCGCGATCCTGAAGGGCGTGAAGGCTTATGGCGAGTTGGCGGGCAACAAGAAGGCCGCGCAGATCACCCGCGAGGACATCCTGTCGGGCGGCTGCGCGCTGGTGTCCTGCTTCATCGCCGAACCCGCTTTCGTGGGCCAGACCAAGGACCGGTTGTCGACCGAAGCGGCGGCGAAGATGACCGAAGGAGCCGTGCGCGACCACTTCGACAACTGGCTGGCGGCGGATACGAAATCCGCCGGTGCGATCCTCGATTTTCTGGTGCTGCGGACCGAGGAACGCCAGCGTCGCCGTCAGGAAAAGGAAACCGCCCGCAAATCCGCGACGAAGAAGCTGCGCCTGCCCGGCAAGCTGACCGATTGCACCAGCAAGGATCGCGCGGGCACTGAACTCTTCATCGTGGAGGGCGACTCCGCCGGTGGCTCCGGCAAGGGCGCGCGCAACCGGGTCAATCAGGCGCTGCTGCCGCTCAAGGGCAAGATCCTGAACGTGCTGGGTGCTGCATCCGGCAAGCTGAACACCAACGCCGAGATCAACGACCTCTGCGAGGCGCTGGGCGTCGGCATGGGCACGAAATTCAACCTCGACGATCTGCGCTACGACAAGATCATCATCATGACCGACGCCGACGTGGACGGCGCGCATATCGCGTCGCTGCTGATGACGTTCTTCTTTACCCAGATGCGCCCGATGATCGACGCGGGTCACCTCTATCTCGCCTGCCCGCCGCTCTACCGCCTGACGCAGGGCGCGCGGCGGGTCTATGTGGCGGACGACGCAGAAAAAGAGGCCGTGCTGGCAAAGGGCCTCGGCGGCAAGGGCAAGATCGACGTGCAACGCTTCAAGGGCCTGGGCGAGATGGACGCCAAGGACCTGAAGGAAACCACGATGGACCCCGCGACCCGCAAGCTGATCCGCGTGACCATCGGCGACGAGGTGCCGGGCGAAACCGGCGATCTTGTGGAGCGCCTGATGGGCAAGAAACCGGAGCTGCGGTTTCAATACATCCAGGAGAACGCGCGGTTTGTGGAGGAGTTGGATGTTTGAATGACTGAAGAGAAAAAGAAACGTCACCACTATGTGCCAGTAGCCTATTTGTCTTGTTTTTCAGGGCAAGATGACAAACTTTGGATTTACAGAAAAACTGACGGAAAAATACTTCACCAGCTACCTAAGAACACCGGATTTCGTCGATACTATTATTCTCAACCCCTTCCGGAGGGAGGGCAAGATAACAACGCGTTAGAAAATCTCTTTAGCAGCATTGAAAACAGATGGCCTTCAGTCGTCGAAGGACTTCGAAATGATATAGATCGCAATTCAGTTCTTGAACCGCTAATCAAGTTCATGGCTATGCAATTTGCCAGAGTTCCGGCAACTCGAGATTACGTCGAGGCCACTTTGGCGAAAATGGTATGGGTGCATGGCGAACAGATGCGCTTAGACGGAAGGCTTCCTGATCCACCGACGGGTTATCCAGACATTTGGAAGAACGTCCAAGTGTCAATAGATCCCCATAAATCAATTCATGCAATGGCGGAGATTACCAAAGGGTTTGGCCAACTTGTTGACGTTCTTGGCTTTATAGTTCTGAGAAATAAGACAGAAATTCCTTTCATCACTAGCGATAATCCGGTCATTTGGTTCAATCCGACAAAGAAGTTCGAAGATATTGAGCCGTATAAGATACAACTGAATGGACCAATCCATTTTATTTTTCCAGTATCACCGGATTTATTGATTATTGGCAGCCCAGACGCCAAAAGAGACTTTGCACACTTTGGCTTCTTGGATGGCAGACCTTTGACGGAACAAATTGTGTTTCAAATAAATGAGACTATTGCTCGCTTCGCTTACGAAGCATTCTTTTCACCAATTCAAGGCTGGGACAGCATGCTCACGGAATACAGAGATCACTCTCCTGTTTTCGCAAGTAGTGGACTGCCCCTCTCTGATGGACTGATGATCAACGCACATCGAAAATTTGGAAAAATTAAGCCAAAGCCGCGCTGGAACAAAAGATAAATGGAAATCGCGTCAGCGATTGATCACACCCCGCAACCGCCCCACGCCGAACCCATGCCCGCCGTCGAATGCGCAGAACGTGAGGCTCTGGCCCGTGTCATTCCGCCGCCATTCGCAGGTCATATCCCCGACCGTCGCGCGCACATCACCCGCAAACCCGCCATAACCCACATACATCGCCAGCGCCGCCAACCGGCGCAGGGTGCCCAAGCCAACACCCAACCCCATGCAAAATCCCACCACCCATCTTGCTGTTGTCCTCTGACGCCCTCATTCGCTAGTCTCGCCCTCATGCGCAGTTCTTTTGCGCTCTTCGAACCATTGCAACGACAGGATTACAAACCATGACTTACCTGAAACTGACGACTTGCGCCGCTGGCATCGCAGCCCTCTCCGCCTGTGGCGGCACGACCACCTCCATCGTTCCGATGAATTTCAGCACGACCCCCTACGCCACGCACGACCAGACCGAACTGGACTTCATCGCCGCCGGGGCGCGCAGCGGCGGCACGCTGCCAAACGTGATCGCGACGGCAGGTGCCGCGAGTTTCACCGGCTACGTCGAACTGGAAACCCAGGTCAGCGGACAGAGTCCGACCGATATCGCCGGGCGGCTCGATCTTGGTGTCTCTTTCGCCAACGACACATTTGCAGGCAGCGTGACCGAGATTTCCGGGCGTGACGGTTCGCGCTATGCGGGCACCTTCGACGTTACGGGCGGGACGATCACGCGCAGTGCGATGGCCTCGCCCGCCGTCAGCGCCAGCCTCGACGGATCGGTGACAGACATGCAGGGCGACACCGTGGTCGTCGATGCCGCGATGAACGGTGGTTTCACCGGGGTGAACGGCGAGTATATCGACGGGCTGGTCACCGGGACCGTGACGACCAACGGTATGGTCAGCACAATCGGCGACGGGGATTTCACCGTCGAGCAGAACTAGCGAACGGCAAACCGGTGTAGGGTGGGGTATCGCCCCACCCTACGGCATGTAATCGAGGGCCGCCCGCAACCGCCCGACGCCGAACCCATGCCCGCCGTCGAAGGTGCAGAATGTGAGGCTCTGGCCCGTATCGTTGCGACGGGTTTCGCAGGTCATGTCGACGACCGTCGCGCGCGTCTCGCCCGTGAACCCGCCGTAGCCCGCATACATCGACAGTGCCTCCAACACGTCGCCCTGCCGCTCCGCGCCAATCGCGCGACCGGCCAAAGGCACCGTCCTGTCCGCCGTGCCGTGGATGTGCACCACGTTGGCGGGCGGGGTGTCGCAGGTTTCCGGCACGGGGTCCCAGAAGGTGCCGGACATCGGCACGAAGAGTGTGAACAGGTCAGACCGGTGGCAGATCAGGTTCCACGTCAGCATGCCGCCCGCGGAAAATCCTGTCATGACGGATCGGCTCCGGTCGATGCCGAAACGGGCCTCCGCGTCGGTCAACACCGCTGCGACATAGGCGAACTCGGCCTCACCGGTCGCACCCGGGTTGCGCGGACGGCCCGGCAGTTGCCAACTGCCCTCCACCCCCTGCAGCGCCAGATAGGCCATGCCGTTTTCGTGCGCGAGCCTGCGCAGAGCACCGTTGCGCATCGCCCCCGCCGCCGTACCGCGATAGCCGTGGGCATAGACCAGCACGCCGGGGGTCCCGACACCTTCAGGCACCGCGATGCGATAGGCGCGGTCACCCACCACGCAATCGCTGTCCGGCCCGCAGGCCTGCGCGGCAAGCGGTGCGCAGATCAGCGCAAGGGTCGCCAGCCAGCGCATCAGTTCAGCACGACGTTGCTCATGGTGGCGGCGATCATGGTTTCGGTATCGTCGCTGTCGCCCGACACCGCCAGACCGACCAGCGCGCCCGGCTCCCCGTCGAAGGCGGCGGAATAATCAGCCGCCAGATCGACACTTTCGGAATGTGTCCCGGTGCCGGCCTGCCGCAACGCAATGTTCATGCCCTGCCCCTCCAGATAGGGCGACGGAAAACTCGCGCCGACCTCGTGATCGCCGCCCCAAGTGTAAAGCAGCACGCGCACGTCATCGTCACCCAGCAACTCGCGGATGCCGTCTTCCGGCGTGATGGCTTCGGCCTTTTCCTGCGGCAGGAACACGAAATAGAACGACAGATTGCGGTCGTCGCCGCCCTTCACGCTCAGGTCCGTCGGGGGCACGGATGTCTCGACCGACCAGTCCCAAGTCGCAGCCGTGGCCCCCCATTCGCTTTCCGGCAGACGGGTGTAGGCGATGCTGACCGTCCCGTTCGACGTCATGGTCAGGGTCTCTGCAAAGTCATAGTCGTTGGAAGAGAAAAGCGAGATCCGCTGCTCTTCCCAGCCGGAAGAAAACGAAACCGGGCCGGCTGCGGCGCTGGTTGCCAAAAGAGCCGTGGTAATGGCGGTGGCGCGAAAAAGGGTCATTCGTGGTCTCCTGTCGTATCAAGTTTGGGTAATCACGTAACAGGCGTGCCACCGGTTTCACATCACAACGGCGTTGATCACGGGATCGTCAGGTTTCGTCCCGGCGCAAAGACCGGGCTTTGCATCGGCGCGAGCCCCGGCCTACCGTTCGTGCAAACCCACGAAAGGTGCAAACCCATGACACATCACCACTTCATCATGCTGGCGGCGGGGTTCGGCGTGCCGATGCTGGCGGCGCTTAATGCCGCATTGGGGCGCACCATCGGATCGCCTGCCGCTGCTGCCACAATCCTGTTTCTGGTCGCATTGGCTACAGCGGCAGGTGTCGCGCTGTTCACAAGCGCCGGGGCCTTCGCGCGGCTGGCAACGGCGCCTTGGCACCTGTTTCTGGGGGGCGTGCTGATCGCGTTCTACGTGCTGTCGATCACCTGGATCGCGCCCGTGATCGGCGTCGGCAACGCGGTGTTTCTGGTGCTGCTGGGGCAGTTGATCGCGGCGGCGCTGATCGACCATTTCGGGTTGTTCGGATCGCTCCCCGCCCCGATAAGCCTGACGCGCGCTGCGGGCATCGCGATGATGGCGCTGGGGGTGTTCGTCACGCAGAAGGTGTAGCCAGCCGTTCCACCAGTGCCCAGAGCGCGTCCGGCACGTCGATCTTCGCCAGTTCCATACGATCCGCGCCGGGGATACGCGCGCCTTCCTGCGCCGCCACTGCCTCTGCCACGCGGGCGAAACGGGCGGTGAAGTGATCGCCGTGGGTGCCCGGGTCCAACAGGATATAGAACTGGCCGAGGTCATGCGGCTTGCCGTCGGGCAGCTTCAACCCGGATACATCCAGCGAATTGACCGATCCGGTCATGCCCGCCGCCAGCAGTTCCGCCATCAGGCCGAAGCCCCAGCCCTTGTACCCGCCCGCACTGACCAGCGCACCCTTTAGCGCGGCCTCCGGGTCTGTGGTGGGCTGGCCATCTGCGTCCACGGCCCAGCCCAGCGGGATCGGCTCGCCCGCCGCCTTGGCCATCGTGATCTTGCCGAGGGCGACGGCGGAGGTCGAGAAATCGAAGTGCAGCGCCGGTTTCGGATCGCCCGGCACGGTCATGGCGATGGGGTTGGTGCCGATCACGGCTGCGTTGCCGCCCGGCGGAGCCACGACCGGCGATGCGTTGGTGAACCCGATCCCGACCAGGCCCCTTGCCGCGATCTGTTCGGTGAAGAACCCCAGCGACGTGCAGGTATGGGCATGGGCCACGGACAGGGTGGCGACACCGTTTTCGCGGGCGGCAGTGATCGCATCCGCCAGACCGGCGGCAAACGCGGGCTGGGCAAAGCCGAACCGCGCATCCGCCATCACCGATCCGGGGCGCGGGCGGCTGACCTGCGGCGTGACCGTGCCATTCACACGTCCCGACGCCAGCTGTGTGCAGTAGCTTTCCAGATAGTAGAGACCGCAAATGACGTTGCCGGTTTCCTCTGCCCGGGCGACGGCGCGGGCGACGTGACCGGCCTGGTCTTCCCCAGCACCGTGGGCCAGCAAGGCGGCCTTGGCGGCGTCGAAAATCTCGGCAGGTGTCTTCGTCGGCATATCGCGATCCTTCTCAGGCGGGGGAAAGGCGGCCCTGATCCATGCGCACGGTGCGGTCCATCCGGGCGGCCAGTTCCAGGTTGTGGGTGGCGATGACCGCGGCCAGCCCGGTGCTGCGCACCAGGTCCATCAACGCATCGAACACCCTGTCGGAGGTTTCGGGATCGAGGTTGCCCGTGGGTTCATCGGCCAAAAGCAATGACGGCTTGTTCGCCAAGGCGCGGCAGAAGGCGACCCGCTGCTGTTCCCCGCCCGACAATGCCGCCGGGCGATGCTTGGCGCGGGGTGCCACGCCCACGGTGTCGAGCAAGTCCATTGCGTGCGTTGTCGCCGCCTTTTCGCCGATACCGTTGGCCAGTTGCGGCAGCACGATGTTTTCCAGCGCGGTGAATTCCGGCAGCAGGTGGTGGAACTGATAGATGAACCCGACCTCGCCACGCCGCACCGCCGTGCGCTTGCGATCCGACAGGTCGGTCATGTCGGTGCCGTTGATCGTGACAGTGCCCCCATCGGGCGTGTCCAGCAGCCCTGCGATATGCAGCAGTGTCGATTTGCCCGCGCCCGAGGGGGCCACCAGCGCCACGACCTCGCCCTTGGCCGCGACCAGATCGGCCCCCTGCAGGACGGTGACAGCGTTTGGCTTGCCCTGATTGTAGCTTTTGGTGATTGCGGACAGCGCCAGCACGTCATTCATAGCGCAGCGCCTCCACCGGGTTCATGCGGGCGGCCCGGCGCGCGGGGAAGATCGTGACGACCCACGACAGCCCCAGCGCCAGCGTGACGGAGGAGATCACGTCCGCCAGCCGCAATTCGGCCGGCAGTTGATAGATGCCCCGGATCGACGGATCCCAGACGCCACCGCCGCCCAGATAGTTCACGAAACTGAAAATCTGGTCGATGTAGATTGCGAACAGGCAGCCGAGGATCACGCCGAATATCGTGCCGATGGTCCCGATCCCCGCGCCGCAGATAAAGAATATCCGCAGGATCGACCCTTCGGTCAGCCCCATGGTGCGCAGGATGCCAATGTCGCGGCCCTTGTTCTTCACCAGCATGATCAGGCCGGAAATGATGTTCATCGACGCGATCAGCACCAGGATCGACAGGATCACGAACATCACGTTGTCCTCGATCGCCAGCGCGCGCAGAAAGGCGCCCGCACTGTCGCGCCATGTCCAGATGTAGCCGCCTGCCCCGGTCGCCTCCAGTATGCGGTCGGTATAGCTGTCGATCTCGTCGGGGATTTCGACGAAGACCTCGATCTCGGTTGCCACGCCGTCGCGGTTGAAAAACGTCTGCGCCTCCGAAATCGGCAGATAGGCGCGGATCTTGTCGATGTCATAGCGCCCGGCAGTGAAGATATAGACCACGTCATAGGCGTTCACCCGCGGGGTTGTCCCCATCGCGGTGCGCGCGCCGTTGGGCGAGATGATCTTGATCCGGTCTCCGATGCCCACGTTCAATTCGCGGGCAAGGCCCGATCCGATGGCGATGCCCTTTTCGAAATCGGCGATGTCACCCAGCGATTCATCGGGTTGCGCAATACGCGGAATGGTCAGCAGGTCGTCATAGGCGATGCCGTAAACATCGACGGCGGCATTCGCGTTGCCGCGGTTGCCCATCACCTGCCCGCGCACAAGCGGTGCTGCGCGGGTCACCCCCTCGATCTCGCGCAGATCGGCGGCCAGGTCCTCGTAACCGCTGATCAGCTGTGTGAACTGGCCGGACCCTTCGACAACTTCCGTCTGGCGATAGACCGCGACATGGGCATTCGCCCCCAGAATCGTATCGACGAATTCCGCGCGAAAGCCCGACCGCACAGCCAGCGTCGCGATCAGGGCGAAGACGGCGAGCGTGACACCAATCAGCGAAATCCAGGTCATGATGCTGACCCCGCCCTCGGCGCGTTTGGCGCGGATATAGCGCCAGGCGATCATCCATTCGAATTTCGAAAACGGTGCCGTGCTGGCCATGGGGGATGTCCTGTTCAACTGCCGCGCAAGGTGGGCTGTCGCGCTCCAATGGTCAAGCCGGCGCGCGGGGTCAAGGCGGGTGCCTCCGGCGGGAGTATTTCGGGCAAGATAATACCGGCGATCCGTTACCAGTGATTGCCCGGCGTCTGCAACGCGGCAAGCGAACGGCCCTGCGCCTCGGCCTTGCCCTCCGCCGCCCAGATCACCCCACGGCGCAGCATCTCGTGCGCGGGGCCGTGGTCGATCACGTCGGGCTGGTGGCCGAGGGCGTTGTAATACACCCGACCAAGGCCCCAACTGCGTGTCCAGACAACGGGCATATCAACCGCGCCGTTGGGGCTGTGATACCATGTCACGACGTCGGTGCGGGTCGTGGCCAGCACCGTGTTCGCGGGGTCGGTGTGCAGATAGTATTGCTCCGTCTCCACGTCGAAATCCGGCAATCCCGTAACCAGTGGATCATCCGACGTAATAGTCACGCGGTGTCTCACCCCGTCGCCGCCGGGGTGGGCCACCCAGTTGCCCCCCGTCATGAACTGCCACAGCGGGACATTGCGGAACGCATCGCACATGCCGCCGTGGCACCCGGCGAGACCGGTGCCGTGGGCCACCGCCTCGGACACGTTGGTGGCAGCCTCGCGGCTGATGTCGGACATCGTCCAGACCGGGATGATGACGTCATAAGTTTTCAGCTTGTCGGGATCGTCGAAACAGGCGGTGCTGTCGGTCACATCCGAGGTACCGCCCGCGCCCGTCACGATATCGCGGAAAATTCCGGCGACCTGTTCGGGCGCGTGGCCGTCCCAGCCGCCCCATGTGATCAGGGCTTTCATCGTCTCGTCTCTCCCATCAATCGCGGTTGCGGGCGCGCAGGGTCCACCTGGGCGGGCCGCCGCAGTTGCGGCTCAAAACGGTCCGCGCGTGGAGATGTGGCCACGCGAGTCGGTGCATCACCGCGCCGGAACGGCAGTTTCAACAGGCCGAGCAGCGCCAACAGCCCGAGCCATCCGCCGCCGAAACCTGCCGCACCCGCCGCCATACCCGCCGTGCTGAGCGGTATCGCCGGGACGAAATCGGACCAGGTGTTCGTGAAGGTCTCCGTATCGGCCAGCCGGTGCGGCATCAGCATCCGCTGCATCGGGGACGCTGCGCGCAGGGCCTCCAGATGATCGGACAGGACGGTGTGCCGGGCAAAGGTGCGGCGCATGTCGCGTGCGCGGGCGTCCAGAAATGCGGTGCCGGTCATCTCTTCCAGCGCCTGCCCGCGGGTCAGCCCCGCCTCCAGCGCGGAATTGTCGAAGTCGGCCACGACATCCGACAGCGCGTCGACCTGACCGGCCAGTCGCTGCGTGTATTGCTGGGCGAACTCGGGGTATTGCGACAGGACAGCCGCACCGCAAAGCCCGCCAGCCAAGGCAATTGTTTTCAACATCTCGAAGACCTGCTCGTCTCGTTGTTTTGACGGTGATTAGCAGATCGGCAGATTCGGGGAAAGCACGCGCCCCGCGGTCGCGTCTGCGGAGGGCGCAGTGTTGCATTCGGCTGAATATACCGGGAAACACTTCAATGAATGTGTTAAGTTTACTTAACACATAGTATTATATATCTTACACTAAGTATAGCAAACACGACACGCGATTCGAAAGGAAACCCGCTATGGAGTACGAAGAGCGCAACGCCTGGGCCGCCATCATTTCGGGCGTCATCACCTTTGTCATCTTCGGCAGACCGATCTGGCGGCAGACGGCGGACGGTATCTATTCCGCCGTCGATGGCCTGTCCGTCTGGGCCTGGGATGTGATCTGGCTGATCGGGGGCGGGATCGGCGTGACCATCGTCGTCATGTTGGCGTTCCAGATCCTCTATGCCATCGTGACCGGCACGCCGAAACCGGAGTTCATCACCGACGAACGCGACACGGCGCTTAGCCGGCGCGGCGCGCAGATCACCCTGTTCGTCATCAGCACCGCGTTCCTTGTGGCGATTGCCATATTGGCCTGGGGCTGGTCCGGTCTGGCCGCGCTGAACACCATCCTGATCGGTATGGCGCTGGGGGCGTTCTCGTCGGATTTCTACCGCATCGCCGTCTATCGGCTGGGCCTCTGATCCATGGCAAAGCTGAAGGTCACCAATCAGATCAGGCGCTGCCGCTTCGACGCGGATGAAATGACGCAAAAGGCACTGGCCGAAAGGGTCGGCGTCACGCGCCAGACGATCATCGCGATCGAAAACGCGCGCTATTCGCCGACCCTCGAACTGGCTTTCCAGATCGCGGAAGTATTCGGAAAGCCACTGGAAGACGTCTTCACTTACGAGCCTTAAACCGAAATAAACACAAGGAATTTCAACATGGAACGACGTTCTGTGAACAGAATAGCCGTGCCCGCCGCCCTCTATTTTCTCAGCGGCCTGACGATCATGCTGGCGCTTGTGCAGGCGGTGCAGATCCCGTTGGGCGCACTACCCCCCGAAAGCGCCCGCCTTGCAACGGCACCCTACAGCCATTTCCTGCATGTGGTCGGCGGTGTCCTGTTCGGCGTGATCGGACCGCTGCAGTTCTACCGTGCCATGGCAAACAGGTTCGGACGCCTACACCGAGTGCTGGGCCGCGTTTTCGTGCTGGCAGGCGCAGGGCTGGCGTTCAGTTCCCTTAGCCTGCTGTGGCATTTCCCGGACGGCGCTTCGGCGCTGGTCAGCACAGCCCGGTTGCTGTTCGGAGTCGCGCTCGGCGTTGCCCTCGCCATCGCCATGGCCGCGATCCGCGCACGGGAATTCCCGCGCCACCGCGACTGGATGATCCGCTCCTATGCCATCGGAATGGGCGCGACGCTGGTATCCATCGTTTTTCTACCGATCTTCCTGATCACCGGGCAACCGCCCATGGGCCTGCTGTCGGACCTTGCCTTCATCGGGTCCTGGCTGGCCTGCATCGGCTTTGCCGAGTGGCTGATCCGCCGGTTGCACCACAAAGCGCATCCGGCGACCGGTCACAGGTTGGCGTAGATGCCCTTGATCTTCGTGATCGCATCGGCGGCGGGCATCTCTTCGCTCTCGCCGGTGCGGCGCGACGTGACCTCGACCACCCCGTTCTTGATCCCGCGCGGCCCGACGGTAATCCGCCACGGCAGGCCGATCATGTCCATCGTCGCGAACTTGGCGCCGGCCCGCTCGTCGCGGTCATCGTAGAGCGGGTCCAGCCCGGCGGCGGTGAATTGTTTGTAAAGGTCCGCACAAGCCGCGTCGCAGGCGTCATCACCGGTCCGCATGTTCAGAATACCGACATGGAAGGGCGTGACCCCCTCGGGCCAGATGATGCCCTTGTCGTCGTGGCTCGCCTCGATAATCGCGCCCAGCAGGCGCGACACGCCGATCCCGTGGGACCCCATGTGCACCGCCTTTTTGCCGCCTTCGCCATCGTCGACCAAAGCGCCCAGCGCGTCGGAATACTTCGTACCGAAATAAAATATCTGCCCCACCTCGATCCCGCGGGCGGTGCGGCGGCGCTCTTCGGGCACCTGATCGAACAAGGCCGCGTCGTGCGTTTCGTCGGTGCGGGCGTATTTGCTGGTGAACTCCTCCATCACCGCGGCACAGGCCGCGTGATCGTCATAGTCGATGTCGCGATTACCCAACTTCAGATCGGTCACGGCGCTGTCATAGAACACCTCCGACTCGCCGGTTTCCGCCAGCACCAGAAATTCGTGCGTGTCGTCGCCGCCGATGGGGCCACTGTCGGCCCGCATCGGGATCGCCGTCAGCCCCATCCGCTCGTAGGTGCGCAGGTAGCTCACCAGATGGCGGTTGTAGGCGTGCAGCGCGTCTTCCTTGGTCAGATCGAAGTTGTAGCCGTCCTTCATGTAGAATTCCCGGCCCCGCATGACCCCGAAGCGCGGGCGCACCTCGTCACGGAACTTCCACTGGATCTGATACATGGTCAGCGGCAGGTCCTTGTAGGACGTGACGTTGGCGCGGAAAATATCGGTGATCAGCTCCTCCGCCGTGGGGGTATAGAGCATGTCGCGCCCGCCGCGATCCTTGATGCGCAGCATCTCTTCGCCATAGGCGTCGTAACGCCCGCTTTCGCGCCAAAGATCCGCGGACTGGATCGTGGGCATCAGCATCGCATGATGCCCGGCGCGCGCCTGTTCCTCGTGCACGATGGTCTCGATCTTCTTGAGAACCTTGTAGCCCAGCGGCAGCCAGGAATAGATACCGGCGCTGGCCTGTTTGATCATGCCCGCCTGCAACATGTAGCGGTGCGACACGATCTGCGCCTCGCGAGGCACTTCCTTCAGAACGGGCAGAAAATAACGGCTCAGGCGCATGGGACGGACTTTCGGTTCGGGCGGGGCCGCATCAGGGGCGGATCGCACAGGTTTCGCTTGGTTTAGGGCGCATGGCGAAGCGTGGCAAGAGGGGCCGCCGCCCGTGCCGCCGCGCAGGATACCGCCGCACGAGCCTTGCGCCCCACCCGCCCGTTTGGCATGTGTAGCTGACGTGTGCAGGGGTATCTGACAATGGCGTATTCCGTTTCTCAACAGGCAAAATACTGGGGCATCGCGGCACTTGTCGTGTTTTTTATGCTCTGGTTTCTGGGCGATGTGATCCTGCCGTTCGTGCTGGGCGGGGCGATCGCCTACTGCCTCGACCCGATCGCCGACCGGCTGGAGGCGCTGGGGCTGAGCAGGACCGTCTCTGTCGCCGTCATCTCCCTCGTCGCGATCCTGATCTTCGTGCTGATGTTCTTGCTGGTGATCCCGACACTGGTGACCCAGACATCCGCGCTGATCGCCGCGGCACCGGACATGCCGGAGCGTCTGCGCGAGTTTCTGTCCGAGCATTACCCGTCCGCGCTCGACCAAAGCAGCACGGTCTATCAGCAGCTTGCCCGCGTGGGCGAGGCGATCGAGGCGAAGGGGGGCGCGCTGATCGAAGGATTGCTGACCTCCGCGTTGGGGCTGATCAACGTGCTGGTCCTGCTGGTGGTCGTGCCGGTCGTCGCGTTTTACCTGCTGCTCGACTGGGACAACATGACCGCCCGCATCGACGAGTTGCTGCCGCGTGACCATGCCCCCACGATCCGGGTAATCGCACAGGACATCGACAAGACACTGGCATCCTTCATTCGCGGGCAAGGCACCGTCTGTCTGATCATGGGAACATACTATGCCGTCGGACTGATGGCCGTCGGGCTGAATTTCGGTCTGGTCGTCGGATTCATCGCGGGTCTGATCACGTTCATCCCTTATGTGGGCGCGCTGATCGGCGGGGCGCTGGCCATCGGTCTGGCCCTGTTCCAATTCTGGGGCGAATGGACCTGGATCATCGCTGTCGTCGCCATCTTTGCCTCGGGCCAGTTTCTGGAGGGCAATATCATCACCCCCCGGCTGGTCGGAAATTCGGTCGGGCTGCATCCGGTCTGGCTGTTGCTTGCCTTGTCCGTCTTCGGCGCGCTTTTCGGGTTTGTCGGCATGCTTGTCGCCGTTCCGGTCGCCGCGGTGATCGGCGTGCTGGTGAGGTTTGCCACCGGCCAATACAAGCAAAGCCTGCTTTATCGCGGTCTGACGGACAAAGACTGACCATGGCGCGACAACTTGCCTTTGACTGGCCGTCGGGCGTGGCGCTGGGGGCCGATGATTTCTTTGTCTCCGATGCCAACCGCGCCGCCTACGACAGTCTGACGCTGCCGGTCGACTGGCCCGACGGGAAACTGGTGCTGACGGGTCCGGCAGGCAGCGGCAAAAGCCACCTTGCGCGTATATTCCAGAACAGGACCGGGGCATATCTGATCGCGGCGGCCGACCTCACCGAGGCGCCACCGCCCGAGGGTGCCGTGATCGTGGAGGACGTGGACCGCCTGCCCGAACGGTCCGAGACCGCGATGTTCCACCTGCACAACCATCAGCGCAACACCGGCCAGCCGCTGCTGATGACGGCGCGAACGCCCCCGACCCGCTGGGACATCGCCCTGCCCGATCTGGCCAGCCGGATGCAGGCCAGCATGGTCGCCCATATCGCGGACCCGGACGATGCGCTGCTGACCGTGCTGATCCTCAAGCTGTTCAGCGACCGCCAGATCACACCGCCGCCGGACCTTGTCCCCTACCTCGCGCGACGGATCGAACGTTCGTTTGCCGCTGCCGCGCGGGTCGTCGACATGCTAGACCGCGCGGCGCTTGAAAGCCGTAAACCGGTTTCGCAGCGCATGGCCGCCGGTCTGCTGGACAACACAGGGGCGGATGACGGATAAGCATGGACCTGCGGACGTGTCACAAAACCGCAACCAAGCACACGGTAAACCATGATGATGACAGCCGATTTCCTTGAAAGCCCGTTTCCCGCGCCGATCACGCTCGACGATGTGGACCTGACCACCGCCGACCGTTTCGTGAACCGCGAACTCAGTTGGTTGGGCTTCAACGACCGCGTGCTGGAAGAGGCTGAAAATGCCCGTGTGCCGCTGCTCGAACGGCTGCGGTTCCTCTCGATCTCGGCCACGAACCTCGATGAATTCTACACGGTGCGTGTAGCGGGCCTGCGCGAGCTGGCCCACGCGGGCAACACGACGCCGGGTCTCGACGGGCGCACGCCTGCCGAACAACTGGCGCTGATCGACGTACATGCCCGCGCCTTGATGGCCCGGCAACAGGACGTATTCCGTGCATTGACCTCCGATCTGGCTGCCGCCGATATGCACCTTCTGGTCCGCGACGATCTGACGGACGCCGACAAGAGCTTTCTGGACGATATGTTCCTCGATCAGGTTTTTCCGGTCCTGTCGCCGCTGGCCATCGACCCGGCGCACCCCTTCCCGTTCCTGCCGAACGAAGGCTTCGCGCTGGCGCTGCAACTGGAACGCGCCAGCGACAAACGTGCGCTACGCGCCCTGCTGCCGGTGCCTGCACAGATCGACCGTTTCATCCGTCTGCCGTCCGAAACCGGCCACCGCTTTCTGCCGCTGGAGGAACTGTTGCTGCTCCACGTCAGCCGCCTGTTCCCCGGCTACCGGATCAAAGGGCATTGCGCCTTCAAGGTCTTGCGCGACAGCGATCTTGAGGTCGAGGACGAGGCCGAAGACCTCGTGCGTGAATTCGAGACCGCCCTGAAACGCCGCCGCCGGGGCGAGGTCGTGCGCCTGAAACTGTCGGACAACGCGCCACCCGCGCTCAAATCGCTGATCATGGGAGAGCTGCACGTCACCGAAGACGAGGTGGTCGAGGTCGACGGCATGATCGGCATCGCCGACCTCAAGGAGCTTGTGGTGGACGAACGGCAGGACCTGCTCTGGCCGCCGTTCAGCCCGCGCGTGCCCGAACGGGTACAGGACCATGACGGCGATATGTTCGCCGCGATCCGGCAGAAGGACATGCTGTTGCACCACCCCTACGAGACCTTCGACATGGTGGTGCGGTTTCTGGCGCAGGCCGCGCGCGACCCTGATGTCGTGGCAATCAAGCAGACGCTTTACCGCACCTCCCGCAACTCACCCATCGTCGACGCGCTTTGCGAGGCGGCGGAGGACGGCAAATCCGTCACCGCCTTTGTCGAACTCAAGGCGCGGTTCGACGAGGCCGCCAATATCCGCCAGTCGCGCCGTCTGGAGCGGGCGGGCGCGCATGTGGTCTACGGCTTCCTGAACTACAAGACCCACGCTAAGATCAGCACCGTGGTCCGGCGCGAGGGCGACAAGCTGGCGACCTACACGCATTTCGGCACCGGCAATTACCACCCGATCACCGCGCGCATCTACACCGATGTCAGCCTGTTCACCTGCAACACGCAGCTGGGCCGCGACGCCACCAAGGTGTTCAACTACCTATCCGGCTACGCCCAACCCGATGACCTCAGCAACCTCGCCATCTCGCCCATCGACCTGAAATCCTCCCTAATCGAGATGATCGAGAACGAGACCAAACTAGCGCAGGCCGGCAAACCCGCGACGATCTGGGCCAAGATGAACTCGCTCATCGAAAAGGACGTGATCGACTCGCTCTATGCCGCCAGCCAGGCGGGCGTACAGATCAGCCTTGTGATCCGCGGCATCTGCGGTCTGCGCCCAGGTGTCGTGGGGCTGTCGGAAAACATCCGCGTGAAATCCATCGTCGGGCGGTTCCTCGAACACTCGCGCCTTGTCTGTTTCGGCAACGGCCACGAATTGCCCAGCAAGAAGGCCCGAGTGTTCATGTCGTCCGCCGACTGGATGAGCCGGAACCTCAACCGCCGCGTCGAAACCCTGATCGAGATCACCAACAACACCGTCAAGGCGCAGATCACCGGGCAGATCATGGCGGCCAACCTGCATGACGTAGCGCAAAGCTGGGTCATGGACGGGCGCGGCACCTTCACCCGCGATCTACCGCCCGAAGGTGAATTCGCCTTCAACTGCCACCGGTTTTTCATGGAAAACCCGTCGCTGTCGGGGCGCGGCTCTGCCGGGGCGTCCGATGTGCCGCGCCTAACCCACACCGACGATTGACAGCGGCCCACGGCAGACCACATGGTCGCACCGGGGATGAACGAGGCTGCCATGCAAACGCAAGACACTGCGACAGACGACACGATCGACTGGGGCGGCTTCGGCAGACCCCTGTTCGAGGATGCCGCCGCTATGGGTCTTGGCCGTGTCGGTGTGCTCGACGTGGGCTCGAACTCCGTCCGTCTGGTGGTGTTCGACGGGGCCGCGCGCTCGCCCGCCTATTTCTACAACGAAAAGGTCATGTGCGCCTTGGGCGCGGGCCTGTCCCAGACCGGCCACCTGAACCCCGAAGGCCGCGTGCGTGCGGTATCGGCGATCAAACGCTTTGCCGCATTGGCCGACGGCATGGGCATCAGCCCGATCACGGCCGTCGCCACCGCCGCCGTGCGCGAGGCGTCGGACGGCAAGGATTTCCGCGCCGAAATCCTGCGCGAAACCGGCATAAAGCTCTGGGTGATCGACGGCAAGGAAGAGGCGCGCCTGTCCGCACAGGGTGTGCTGCTGGGCTGGCCCGGGTCCTACGGGCTGGTCTGCGACATCGGCGGCTCTTCGATGGAACTCGCCGATCTGGCAGAGGGCCGCGTCGGGCGGCGCGTGACCTCGCCCCTGGGTCCGTTGAAACTGCGCGAGGTGCCTGGCGGCAAGAAGGCGCTGAAATCCCACATCAAGGACATCATGCTCGGCCTGCATGACGACATGGGCAACGAGACCGGAATGCGTCTCTTCCTCGTCGGCGGCTCCTGGCGGGCCATCGCGCGTGTGGATATGGAGCGGCGCGGCTACCCGCTCACCGTGCTGCACGAATACCGCATGACCGCCCGACAGGTCACCGCGACAGCGGACTATATCGCGAAAAACGACCTGCAGGAGTTACGTGGGCGCTGCGGCATTTCCGACAGCCGGATGTCGCTGGTGCCGCTGGCGATCGAGGTGCTTAAACGACTGGTCCGCGTGTTCAAGCCCAAGGATATCGCGATCTCCTCCTACGGCATCCGCGAAGGGATGCTCTTTGAACAGATGCCGCGCGAATTGCGCGAACGCGACCCCCTGGTCGAGGCGTGCCGCTTCGCCGAAAGCAAGGATGCCCGCCTGCCCGGCTTCGGCCGCATCCTCTACGATTTTGTCCTGCCGCTGTTTCCCCGCGCCAACTGGCAACGCAAACGGATCATCAAGGCCGCCACACTGCTGCATGACGTCAGTTGGCGCGCACACCCCGACTACCGCGCCGAGGTCACCTTCGACAACGCCACCCGCGCCAATCTAGGCGGGTTGAAACACTACGAGCGTGTGCTGCTCGGGCTGGCGCTGATGTATCGCTATACGTCCAAACCCGGCGGCGGGCGGTTCGATACGCTGCTCGATATGCTCGACGACGATCAACGCAAGGAGGCGGAAATCCTGGGCCGCGCCATGCGCCTGGGCGCAATGCTTTGGCTGTCACCGGACGAGGCGCCGGGGTCTTTGAAATGGAAACCCAAGGCCCGCGAATTGACGTTGACGCTGACCGAACACGCCCGGCCATTGTTCGGCGAAGTCGCGGAATCACGCTTCAACGCACTGGTGTCGGCATTGGATGCCACCGGCACCGTCCGTTTCAAGGGCTGACACGCGGTCTTGACCTAAAGTTCGATTTCCTCACCTTCGGGCAATTCCGGCAGGGGCGCATTCGGATCACGGCGAATGATGATGTCGCCGTTCGGCAGCATCTCGGGGTTGCCGTAGTTGTCGAAATCATCGACGATCTCCAGCAGCATTTCCAGCCGCGGACCAAGCTCTGTCAGCATCGCGGCGATCTGTGGGCCGAATTCCTCCATCATGGAGCGGAATTCGTCCATCCCCGGCTCCATCTCCGCCATCAGGCCGCGCAGCAGCAGTTTGGCCCCTTCCTCCATGAGGTCGAGGCCCTCTTCGGTTTCTTCGGTCTGCGCTTGCACCGGGCTGATCGCCAGACACAGCGCCACGGTCAAAGCGGCGAAATGTTTCATGATGACAATATAGCCCAATCCGCGCCGCTTTCCAAATCACAGATCGAGGTCGAGCGTGACAGGGAAATGATCCGACGCAGCCAGCAGCGCATTGCGCAGCGGTAGGTCCTCGTAACAGTCCGGGTGATCGAACGGATGCCAGATTTGCCAGCGCGGATTGCGCGCGCGCAGACCGGGCGACACCATCACGTAGTCCAATAGCGCCTGCAGATACGGTCCGTCGCGTTTCTTGAACCGGGCGGTAGAGACGATTGCACCCACACGCTGCCCGAGCGCCAGTTGCGCGTGTGGATCGTAAAGCGGCACAGCATCCCCCTCGCCCAGCACGATCTCCACCCCCGACCGGCCGAACAGCTTTTCGTATTCGTCCAGCCCTGGCCCGTCATTGAAATCGCCCAGCACGATCAGGTCGTCGCCCTGGTCCAGATGCTGGTTCACCCGCTGGCGCAACCAGATGCACTGCGCCAGTTGCTTGCGCCGGTTCTGGATCGAAATGCGGCTGGCCTCGGGATCGTCCCGCGCGCCGTGCGGGGCCTTGGATTTCGCATGTACGCCGATCAGACGCAGCGCGGCGTCGCCCTTCGTCAGCGCCACCTCCAGCGGCGGCTTGGACCAGCGGATGATGTCGGGGCGCGCGTCGACGTCGATATCCATCTGCAATTCGTAGTCGAACCGCGGCGCGGGGCTGTCACCATCCAGATCGCCGACTGGATCATGCCGCGCCTGCACCACGTCGGGATCATAAAGAAGCGCGATTTCCTGCTGCGTGTCGTTGGTAAACCCCATCACCACCGCGCTGGTCCGCAGGCCAAAACGCGCGGCGAAACGCTCCAGCGCCGTCGTGCCATCGCGGTGGCGGCTCGTGTCCGGCGCTTCGATGATCATCACCACATCGGCATCCATCGCGCGGAACACATGACCCAGCGCCGCGATCTGCTGCGCACGGCTCACATTCCAGCGGCCGGACCAGCCGTCATCTTCTTTCAGGTCGCCGTTGTCATCGAATAAATTGTTGAACCATTCAACGTTGTACGTGGCGATCCTCATGCAGTTTCGCTCTGCCGTTCCTGGGTGATCTGCTCCCACGCGCGGTTCACCGCGATCAGGCGGGTTTGTGCCAGCTTGACCGCTTCCTCCGGCACGCCGCGCGCTTTCAGCTGATCGGGATGCGTTTCGCGCACCAGCTTCCGCCAGGCCGCGCGGACCTGATCCATCGGCGCGTCGGCGTCGACGCCCAGCACGTCGTATGGATCGCGCTCGGCATCGCGCACGAATTGCGACCGGATTCGCACGAACCGCCGCTCGTCGAAACCGAAGGCATCGGCCACCTCGCGCAGGAAATCGTTCTCGCGCGGGTGATAGACGCCGTCGGCCAGCGCGATGTGGAAAAGCCCCTCCATCAAGTCGCACAAAGGCGCATCATCTTCGCCGTACATCCGCTTGATTCTGCGTGCATATTCCTCAAACCCTGCCACGTCTTGACGGGCCAGGTTGAAAACGCGCGCCGCCTGCGCCTCGTCCTCGGGCGCGATGTGGAACACCTCGCGGAAGGCGGTCACCTCATCACGGGTGACCTGGCCATCGGCCTTGGCCATTTTCGCGCCCAGCGCGATCACCGCGATGGTGAAGGCGACCGACATATCGGGTTTTGCGCGCAGCTTGTCGAACACCGAAGACAGCCCTTCACCGGCGGCGAGGGCGGATAGCGCGTCGGAGATGCGGGTCCAGATCGACATGGGTTGAGTTTAGCAAACCGCGCCGCGGATGTCAGAGCCGTTTTTGCGCGATCACCAAATCTATGTCGCGTCCGAACTTGTAACCCACGCCCGGCAACAGTCCGGTGCGGGCAAAGCCCATTCGGTCGTGGAACGCGAGACCCTGCCTATTCTCGGCGCTGATCGCGGCGATCAGCGTGGTTTTACCCGCGTCACGGGCGTGATCGGCAATCCGTCCCAGCAGCGCCCGCCCGACCCCCTTGCCCTGTGCGGCGGCGGTAACGGCGATGGAATACTCCACCGTACGGGCATAGCCGGGACCAGCGCGAAACGGGAAATACGTGGTGTAGCCCAGCACCGTGCCGGCGTCGTCAAAGACCAGAACCGGGGCGTCACCGGTGATCATCGCCCCGATATCGTCTTGTGTTTTTTCAACATCGGTGAAGGTCACTGTGGTGTCGCGCACGATCGGGTTGATCAACGCCAGCAGCGCGGGAATATCCATCGCGGTCGCAAGGCGGACGGTCATAGCGTGACAGTGCCGCCAGGCGTTTGGATCACGGCGATGAAGCCCGGATCGCCGGTTTCGAACCTGACGCGCGGATCGTCAATCGGCACGTTGTCGCGCAGCCAATCGGCCCGTGGGTGCGAAACGATCCAGCTTTGCAGGCGGCACACGCTGTCGGGAAGCCGGGCGCTGGGCGGGGTGATTCCCGGTGCCCATTGCAGCAGCGACGGATAACCGCCCTGCATCGGCAGGCTGCCGTCGTCAGGCACCGTCAGCTGCCAGCGCAGATCGCCGCGCGACAGGCTGACAGGCGGGCCGGTGATGTCAGGAGCAAGCATCAGATCGTCGGTACGGCAGATCCAGTTCGCAAGGCGCGGCGGGCCGCTGAAATTGTCTAAACCGAACCATGTCGGTCGCCCGGTCGGAACTGCGGCCGGATTGCGCGCAATGACTTCGAGATAGACGTCACCCATTCCCAGCAGCCTGTTGTGCGTGCCGAAATGCACGTGATCCCCGCCCGGCGCGAGAGTGACGCCGAGTCGCTCCTCGGTCCAGACAACGCCGTCGGCGAGGGTCTCGCAGCCGATGGCGATGTGATCGAAAGCCAGCATCAGGTGCGGGTTTCACGGATAAGGCGCAAAATATCCTCTGCCGCCGCAGGGATATTGGTGCCGGGTCCGAAAATCGCCTTCACGCCGTTGTCGTAAAGGAATTGGTAATCCTGCTGCGGTATGACCCCGCCACAGATCACGAGGATGTCCTCTGCACCAGCATCCTTCAGCGCCGTGACCAGCTTCGGGGCCAATGTCTTGTGGCCCGCCGCCTGAGAGGAAATGCCTATGACGTGAACATCGTTGTCGACAGCGTCCTGCGCAGCCTCCTCCGGGGTCTGGAACAGCGGGCCGACATCGACGTCGAAACCGATATCGGCGAAAGCGGTGGCGATCACCTTTGCACCGCGGTCATGACCGTCCTGCCCCATCTTCACGACGAGCATGCGGGGCCTGCGGCCCTCTTCCTCGGCAAACGCCTCCACCGATTTCTGGATCGCGACAAAGCCTGCGTCGCCTTCGTAAGCCGCGCCGTAGACACCTGCCAATGTCTTCACCTCCGCCCGGTGCCTCCCGAAGGCCTTTTCCATCGCCATGCTGATCTCTCCTACGGTGGCGCGGGCGCGGGCGGCGTCGACCGCCGCCTCCAGCAGATTGCCGCCTTCGTTGGCCCGGCGCGTGATCTCTGAAAGGGCCGCGTCACAGGCCGCCTGATCGCGCTCCGCCTTCGTGCGTTCGATCCGCGCGATCTGCGCCTTGCGCACGCCCGCGTTGTCGATATCTCGGATGTCGATGGGGTCTTCGCGGTCCTTGCGGTATTTGTTGACGCCGACGATGACTTCCGTGCCGCGGTCGATCATCGCCTGCCGCGTGGCGGCGGTTTCCTCGATCCGCAGTTTCGGCATGCCCGACGCGACGGCCTTGGTCATGCCGCCCATCTCCTCCACCTCCTCGATCAGCGCCCATGCCTTCTCGGCCAACTCGTGCGTCAGGCTTTCGACGTAGTAGGACCCCGCCAATGGATCGACGACGTTGGTGATGCCGGTTTCTTCCTGCAATATCAGTTGGGTATTGCGCGCGATACGGCTGGAGAAATCTGTAGGCAGGGCGATCGCCTCGTCCAGCGCGTTGGTGTGCAGCGACTGCGTGCCACCGAGCACGGCGGACATCGCCTCGTAGGCCGTGCGGATGACATTGTTGTAAGGGTCCTGTTCCTGCAACGACACGCCGGAGGTCTGGCAATGGGTGCGCAGCATGGAGGATTTTTCGTTCTTCGGTTCGAATTCCGCCATGACGCGCGACCAGAGCAGGCGCGCGGCACGCAGTTTCGCGGCCTCCATGAAAAAGTTCATGCCGATGGCGAAGAAGAACGACAGGCGGGGGGCAAATTTATCGACATCCATACCCGCCTTGATCGCCGTGCGGACATATTCGCGACCGTCCGCGATGGTGAAGGCAAGCTCCTGCACCAGGTTCGCGCCTGCCTCCTGCATATGGTAGCCGGAGATCGAAATACTGTTGAATTTCGGCATGTTATCGGACGTATAGGCGATGATGTCCGCGATGATACGCATCGACGGTTCGGGCGGATAGACATAGGTGTTGCGCACCATGAATTCCTTGAGGATGTCGTTCTGGATCGTGCCTGACAGGACCGAGACGTCGTGCCCCTGCTCTTCCCCTGCGACGATGAAATTGGCCAGAATCGGAATCACCGCGCCGTTCATCGTCATGGAAACGCTGACTTTATCCAGCGGGATGCCGTCGAACAGGATCTTCATGTCCTCGACGCTGTCGATGGCGACGCCCGCCTTGCCCACGTCGCCCTCTACCCGCGCGTGATCGCTGTCATAGCCCCGGTGCGTCGCCAGATCGAAGGCGACGGAGACGCCCTGCTGTCCGCCCGCGAGGGCCGCGCGGTAGAAGGCGTTGGATTCTTCTGCAGTGGAAAAACCCGCATATTGGCGGATCGTCCAAGGGCGGCCTGCGTACATCGTGGCCTTCACGCCGCGCGTATAGGGGGCCGCGCCAGGAATGCCGCCGATATGCGGCAGATCGGCCGTGTCGTCTGCGGTATAGAGCGGTTTGACGGGGATCCCTTCGAGCGTGTCCCAGGTCAGGCTGTCCACCGATTTGCCGCGCAATTCCCTTGCGGCGATTTCGGCCCAGGTGTCTTTAGATGCCATGTCCGTCTCCGTGGTTGGGGTGCGTGGGTGCGGGAAGTGACGGGGAAGTGAGGTTTTGCCGCACCGAAGGCTTAGCTTTTGCGTGCGACCCGCCTATATCATGTAGCATGAAAAGATTTTTGACAGCGGGCGTCGCCGCCCTTTCGTTTCTTGCAGCCCCCGCATCGGCCGAGGACATCGACGTGCTGGGCCAGTGGCAGGAGGAGCATGCGACGATCTTCAATGCCGCCGACGTGGTGCTGGACGACCTGATCTGGCAGGCCCGCCCGCTCGTGGTTTTCGGCCAATCACCGCAGGACCCGCAATTCCAGCAGCAGATGGCGATGATTCTGTCGGAGATCGACCGGCTGGAAGAGCGCGACGTGATCGTCATCACCGACACCGATCCGGAAACCCCCAGCGACCTGCGGCTGGAATTGCGCCCGCGCGGGTTCATGTTGGCGCTGCTGGGCAAGGACGGGCGTGTCGCGTTCCGCAAGCCCGCACCTTGGAGCGTGCGGGAGATTTCGCGGTCCATCGACAAGATGCCGCTGCGCCAGCAGGAAATCAGCGACCGGCGGCTGGGCAACGGATAGCGCGCGCGCCGGTCGTTCGTGGCTGTGGCGGTGGGCTGTCTCATTCGAATTCCATGATAACGTCGTCGACGGCGAGGCTGTCGCCCGCCGCCGCGTTGATCTTCGTCACCACGCCCTTGCGCTCGGCCCGCAGGATATTCTCCATCTTCATGGCCTCTACGGTACACAGTGCCTGTCCCTCCTGCACTTCGTCGCCTTCGACGACGTTCACGGTGACGATCAGGCCAGGCATCGGGCAGAGCAGCAGTTTGGACGTATCGGCCGCCACCTTGACCGGCATCAGTTTGGCCAGTTCCGCCTGACGCGGCGTGTGGATGTGCACGGGCATATCCGCACCGCGATAGCGCACGCGGAACCCGCCGGGGATCTTGCCGACCTTGAGCACCAGCGGCGTGCCATCGACCGTGAGGCGCGCCAGCGGCTGCCCCGGTGTCCAGTCGCTTTCCACGCGCAGGGTTTCGTCGCCGATGGCCACGGTCGCACCATCGGGGTCGGCGGCGATGAAGGTCGAAAACGCCGTGTCCTGCAACGTCACCACCCATTCGGCGCCGACCTTGCGTTCGTGGTTGTCCATCCGGCCCGACACGCGGGTGCGGCGGATTTCGGCGACACGGTGCATGGCCGCGACGGCGGCGGCGATGCGGATCAGGTCCCGCTCCGGCAGGGTGACGCCAGCAAAACCGTCGGGATACTCCTCTTCGATGAAGGCCGTGGTCATGTTGCCGGAGGTGAACTTCGGATGGTCATAGACCGCCGACAGGAACGGGATGTTGTGACCGATGCCCTCGACCTCGAACGTATCAAGCGCAAGTCGCATTTCCTCGATCGCGGTGGCACGGTCGGGCGCCCATGTACACAGCTTGGCGATCATCGGGTCGTAATACATGCTGATCTCGCCGCCCTCGTAGACGCCAGTGTCGTTGCGCACGCAGTGATCGGCCCAATGGCCCTCTTGCGGGGGGCGATAGCGGGTCAGACGCCCGATGGAGGGCAGAAAGCCGCGATAGGGGTCTTCGGCATATAGGCGGCTTTCCATCGCCCAGCCGTGGATTTTCAGATCGTCCTGTTTGAAGGGCAGTTTTTCACCATAGGCCACGCGGATCATCTGTTCGACCAGATCGATACCTGTGATGAGTTCCGTGACCGGGTGTTCGACCTGCAAACGTGTATTCATTTCCAGGAAATAGAAGTTCCGGTCGCCATCGACGATAAACTCGACGGTGCCGGCACTGGCATAGTCCACCGCCTGAGCGAGAGCCACGGCCTGTTCACCCATGGCCTTGCGCGTCGCTTCGTCCAGAAACGGCGACGGCGCTTCCTCGATCACCTTCTGGTTCCGGCGCTGGATCGAGCATTCGCGTTCGTGCAGATAGACGGCGTTGCCGTGGCTGTCGCACAGCACCTGAATTTCGATATGGCGCGGCTGCGTCACGAATTTCTCAATAAAGATGCGGTCATCGCCAAAACTGCTGGCGGCCTCGTTCTTGGAGGACTGGAACCCCTCGCGCGCCTCTGCGTCGTTCCAGGCGATGCGCATACCCTTGCCGCCGCCGCCGGCACTTGCCTTGATCATCACCGGATAGCCGATTTCGCCCGAGATTTTCACCGCCTCGTCCGCATCCGCGATCAGGCCCATGTAACCCGGCACGGTCGAGACATCCGCCTCCTGCGCCAGCTTCTTGGAGGTGATCTTGTCGCCCATCGCCTCGATCGCGCCTTTGGGCGGACCGATGAAAGCGACGCCCTCGGCCTCCAGTGCCTCGGCGAATTTGGCGTTCTCGGACAGGAAGCCGTAACCGGGGTGCACCGCCTCTGCTCCGGTTTGCCGGATCGCATCCATGACCTTGTCGATCACGATATAGGACTGGTTGGCTGGGGCCGGGCCGATATGCACCGCCTCGTCCGCCATCTGGACGTGCAGCGCGTTGCGGTCTGCATCCGAATAGATCGCCACGGTCGCGATGCCCATCTTGCGGGCCGTCTTGATCACACGGCACGCGATTTCGCCCCGGTTGGCGATCAGGATTTTCTTGAACATCAGATACGGTCCTTTGCACGCAAAAACGCCGCCGGAGCAAGACCCCGACGGCGTTGGAATTGTACCGGCGAGAGCCGGTAGGTTTTAGCGACCGGTGACGTCGTTGACGAGCGCACCGGCAAGACCGCCAGCAAGCGCGCCTTCGACGCACTGACCGCCACGGCCCAGCGTTTCGCCAGCCACGCAGCCGATGCCTGCGCCAACCAGTGCACGCTCACCATCGGTGTCGATCCCGGCACAGGCCGAGAGACCGACAAAGGAAACTGCTGCGAGAACGGTAGATACTTTAAGCATATTTTTCTGCCTTTTTCTGTCGAAGTGAATGTGTGGGCAGAATCATCATTCTGCTTGTGAACATCAAGCCTAATGTTGGGTTGATATCCAATAACGGGGGAAAACCTTACCAAAATACCGCGCCGCGCGGCGGAATACGGCGCAGGCGACCGGCCAGACGAAAAGACCGGCACGGCCCGGGGAGGGCCGTACCGGTCAGGGGAAGGGTAACGGTTTCGAACGTTCGCAACCAAGGCGTGTTGGGGACGCCCGGTTGCACGTTCGACTGTCACCGCGTTTTCGCGCGCCGCAAAGACAAACCTTGCGACCGCGCCGGAATGCGCCATTTCCCGCCAATTCGCGCCGCGTCGAAGCAGTTTTCCGCCGACAGCCATCATGCGCCGTCGCCAGTGATTTCGGGGAAAGAGACGCGCATGCGGTCCGCGTCGATACGCAGCAGGGCCTCGTAATCCGCCGGATCGAAGTCATCCCCGACAGGGACCACCTCCCGCCCCAGAAGCCAGCCCAGCCGCCCGGCATCAAGGTTGCCGCGCACGAAGGGTTCGGTCCCGAAATGATCCCAGAGCGCCTGCATGAAGCCCGCGTCGGCCCGCCTGTCGGCGGGTTTCCGGTCGGGATAGCGTTCGCGCGCGACAAGGGGCGTCGCGCCATCCTTGTGCGGCCGCCGGATAGTGAACTGGAAATCCGTTCCGGGCAGCCGGCCGGGGAAGCCGCGGTGCTTTTCCATGTCGGGCAGTGATGCGCGTCCCATCAGAACGGCTCCCATGTGCAGACGCCGTCCTGGACGGCGTAGGGTTGGAAATACTGGGTGATGTCGGGGGCCGGTTCACCGAACGGCACCTCGGCCTCGGACAGGGAGATCACGACATTGCCGTCGGTCCAGCCGTTCGCGGCAAGCGCGGGCACGACGACATCGGCACACAGGTAGTCGATATCGTCGACGAGTTCGGCAAATGTGACCAGCCCGCCCTTGATCTCGGGTGCGAGGAACCGGAACCGCGCCATCCTTGCAGGCTCCTCCTCCAGCACGACTTCGAACAGGACCATTGCCTTGCCGGAGGGCACGGCGACTTCCTGGGCTGCGGCTGGGCCGGTCGTGGCCAGCACCAAAGTCAGGGCGTGAGCGACCCTCATTCCGGTGCGGTCTCCGGGCGGGTTTCAAAGATCGCCGGGCTGGTGATTTCGATCAGTTCCATATCGTCGGAATGGCGCACCTCGCGGTGGACGATCCCGGAGGGTTGCAGCACGCAGGACCCTTCGCGCAGGATATGTTCGCCCTCGCCTGCGTATTCGAACACGACCCAGCCCTTCGTCACATAGACAAGCTGAAAATCGAGCGCGTGGGAATGCCACGCGCCTTCACTTTCGCGGCCCGGCACGGCGCGGATCACATGGGCGTTGAAGTCGCCACCGGTTGCAGCGTCGATCCCCATCTGGCGGTATTCGAAAAAGGCGCGCAGGCCCTGCCCCTCGAACGGGGCATCGCCGACATGGGAAATACGAAATGCCTGATCAGCCATGAGCGTCTCCTTACAGCGGAATATTATCGTGCTTTTTCCACGGGTTCTGCAACTGCTTGCCGCGCAGCGACGCGAATGCGCGGCACACCCGTTTACGGGTGGAATGGGGCATGATCACCTCGTCGATGAACCCCTTTTCGGCGGCGACGAAGGGATTTGCGAAACGATCCTCGTAGTCCTTGGTGTGGGCTGCGATTTTCTCGGCGTCGCCAAGATCGGCGCGGTGGATGATCTCGGTCGCGCCCTTGGCGCCCATCACCGCGATTTCCGCCGTGGGCCAGGCATAGTTGAAATCGCCGCGCAGGTGCTTGGACGACATCACGTCATAGGCCCCGCCATAGGCCTTGCGGGTGATGACCGTGACCTTCGGCACCGTCGCCTCGCCATAGGCGAACAGCAGTTTCGCGCCGTGCTTGATGACACCGCCGAATTCCTGTGACGTGCCGGGCAGGAACCCGGGCACGTCGACAAGCGTCAGGATCGGAATTTCGAAGGCATCGCAGAACCGGACAAACCGCGCGGCCTTGCGGCTGCTGTCGATGTCCAGACAGCCCGCCAGCACCATCGGCTGATTGGCGACGACGCCGACGGTGGACCCTTCGAGCCGGATGAACCCGGTCAGGATATTCTTGGCGAAATCCTCCTGAATTTCGAAGAAATCACCCTCGTCCGCCAGTTTGAAGATAAGTTCCTTCATGTCGTAGGGCGTGTTGGCGTTGTCAGGGATCAGCGTGTCCAGGCTGTGTTCGATCCGATTGACGTCGTCGAAGAACGGTCGCACCGGCGGTTTCTGGCGGTTGTTGAGCGGCAGCAGATCGACCAGACGCCGCACCTCGATCAGCGCCTCGACATCGTTTTCGAATGCCGCGTCCGCGACTGAGGACTTGCGGGTGTGCGTCGTCGCCCCGCCCAGTTCTTCCGCCGTCACCACCTCGTTCGTGACGGTCTTGACCACGTCGGGGCCGGTCACGAACATGTAGGACGTGTCCTTCACCATGAATATGAAATCGGTCATTGCAGGGCTATAGACGGCCCCGCCCGCGCATGGCCCCATGATGACGCTGATCTGCGGCACCACGCCGGATGCCATGACGTTGCGCTGAAACACCTCGGCGTAGCCCGCTAGCGAGGCGACCCCTTCCTGAATGCGTGCACCGCCACTGTCGTTCAGCCCGATCACGGGTGCGCCATTCTGCATCGCCATATCCATGATCTTGCAGATCTTCTGGGCATGGGTTTCCGACAGCGACCCGCCGAAGACGGTGAAATCCTGACTGTAGACATAGACCATGCGCCCGTTGATCGTGCCCCAGCCGGTCACGACGCCGTCGCCCGGAGGACGCTGCCTGTCCATGCCGAAATCGGTGCAGCGGTGCGCCACGAACATATCGAATTCCTCGAAGCTCTCGTCGTCGAGCAAAAGTTCGATCCGCTCGCGCGCGGTCAGTTTGCCCTTGGCGTGCTGTGCGGCGATCCGCGTCTCTCCCCCGCCCAGACGGGCGACGGCGCGGCGGTCTTCAAGCTCTTGCAGAATGGACATTGGGGCGTGGCTCCTGACCTGACGGTGACGCGGTCGATCCTAGCAGATCAAGGCGGACAGAAAACACGAATTTTGCAAAGCGAGCCGCGATCCATGGCGTCGATTTGCAAAACTGCAAACCAAGGATCGCTACGGCATCCTTGCCCATGGACACCCCGTCTGTCCCGGCCTAGCTATATCCTATGACAACTGCCCCTCTGGTCCGGTTTCTGGACCGCACGACCCCGCCCCATATCGCGACATTGATCCTGCTGGCGGGGATCTCCGCGCTGACCATGTCGATCTTCGTGCCGTCCCTGAACCGGATGGCCGATTACTTCGACACGTCCTACAGCATCATGCAGTTGTCGATTTCGGGATACCTCTTCGCGACGGCGGGCCTGCAGCTCTTTATCGGGCCCATCGCGGACCGGTTCGGACGCAGACGGGTGGTTCTGACGTCGCTGGCGATCTTTGTCATCGCCACGATCGGAGCCCTGTTTTCGACCTCTGTCGAGGCGTTCCTGTTCTTTCGCATGTGCCAGGCTGTCGTCGCCGCGGGTATCGTGCTCAGCCGCGCCATCGTGCGCGATATGGTGCCGCAGGATCAGGCCGCGTCGATGATCGGCTACGTCACGATGGGCATGGCGCTCGTGCCGATGTTCGGCCCGATGATCGGCGGGCTGGCGGACCAGCTTTTCGACTGGCGCGCAACCTTTGTGTTGCTCGCGCTGGCCGGGGCGGGTGTCTGGCTTTTGTGTTTCAACGATCAGGGTGAAACGGTCGCCAAGGGCGGCGTGTCCTTTGCCGACCAGATCAAGGGATATCCCGAGCTGCTCCGCTCGCCCCGGTTCTGGGGCTACTCGCTGTCCTCTGCCTTCGCCTCCGGCGCGTTCTTTGCGTTTCTGGGCGGCTCGTCCTTCGTGGCGGGCACTGTGTTCGGGCTGTCCCCGCTCTGGACCGGCATCACCCTGGGCGTTCCGGCCATCGGCTATGCCACAGGCAATTTCTTTTCCGGTCGCTACTCGGTCCGGGTCGGGATCAACCGGATGGCATTGATCGGGTCGATCATCATCAGCGCGGGCATGGGCATGGGACTGCTGCTGGCGCTGGCCGGTTTCAACTCTGCCCTGCTGTTCTTCGGCTTCTGCACGTTTCTTGGTATCGGCAACGGGCTGATCCTGCCCAACGTCATGGCGGGCACCCTGTCGGTGCGCCCGCACCTGGCAGGCACCGCAAGCGGTCTAAGCGGTGCGATCATGATCGGCGGCGGTGCCGCACTTTCCGCGCTGGCCGGTGCCTTCCTCGATCCGGCCTACGGTGCGATTCCCCTGCAGATCATCATGTTCCTGACCAGCCTTGCATCGCTCGGGGCCATCATGTTCGTGATCCGGCGTGAAAGACACGTCACGGCTTGATTTGCAGCCTTCGCAGGCCCTATTGCAAAGCCAGCAAAGGGGCCCGTCATGAAAAAACAGAAGCTGTTCGCCGGGGCCAAGCTGCGCGAGTTGCGCGGCCGGGCCGGCCTGACGCAAAAAGCGTTCGCCACCCGGCTTGGCCTGTCGCTGCCCTATCTCAACCAGATGGAGAACAACAACCGCCCCGTCAGCACCGCCGTGCTGGTCGGCCTTGCCGAGGAGTTCGGGTTCGACGTCAGCGAGCTGGAGTCGGCAGACGAGGCCCGCCTTGTGAGCGACATGCGCGAGGCGCTTGCCGATCCCGTGTTCACCGGCCCTGCCCCTGCCCTTTCAGATTTGCGCCTTGCCGCGGCAAACGCGCCGACGCTGGCGCGCGCCCTTCTCGACCTGCATCGCAGCTATCAACAGACCCACGAAAGGCTTGCGTCGTTGAACGAGGCGCTGGGTCGCGACGACAGCCGCCCTGCCCCCAGCCCGTGGGAGGAGGTGCGCGACTTCTTTCATTATTGCGACAACTACATCGACGCCGTGGACCGGGACGCCGAGCATTTCGCGACCCGAGGCACGCCCGGGACACCCGTGCTGCAAAAGGCCATCGCGGCGCTCGAAAAGCGTGGCGTCACATTGCGGATCGGTGCCTGTGACCACCAGCGCCACTATGACGCCGCGACCCGCTGCCTCACGATCTCGGGCGATCTGTCGCTGGCGACCCGCAGTTTTCAGCTGCTGCATCAGGTGGCGCTTCTCACCCGGAACGACCTGCTGGAAGCGACGCTCGATCTGGCACGGTTCCAGTCCGGGGCCGCACGCGACATCGCCAAAATCGGCCTGGCCAACTATTTCGCCGGGGCCGCCCTGATGCCCTATGCCGCTTTCCGTCAGGCCACGCAGGATACGCGGCACGATCTGGAACAACTCGCCACGCGCTTCGACGTATCGCTGGAACAGGTCGCACACCGGCTGTCGACGCTGCAGCGCCCCGGTGCGAAGGGTGTGCCGTTTTTCTTTGTCCGCGTCGATCAGGCGGGAACCATCACCAAGCGACACTCGGCCACGTCACTGCAGTTCGCCCGCTACGGCGGGGCCTGCCCGCTGTGGAACGTGCACCGGGCGTTCGAGACACCGGGTCAATTCCTGCGTCAGCTTGCCGAAACGCCAGACGGCGCACGCTACTTCTGCCTGGCCCGCGACGTCAGCAAGACCGGCGGTTCCTATCTTGCCCCAATGCGCCGCTATGCCATCGGTCTGGGCTGCGAGGTCGCCCATGCCGGTGCCCTCGTCTATGCCGACCACATGAACATCGCGGCCCCCGAGACGTACGAACCGATCGGGATTTCCTGCCGCATCTGCGAGCGGAAAAACTGTCATCAGCGCGCGGTGCCGCCACTGGAACGGAACCTGCGCATAGACCCGGATGTGCGCGACGTGCTACCCTACCGCATAGATTGATTGATTTTATTTGGGGGATGCATGATGTCGCCTGTTTCAACCTATGATTTATTGACCGAAGTCTGGTTCGGATTCTTTCCGTTCTTGCTTGTCATTGTGTTGGCCGCGATCCTGAGCCTCGTTCTGTCCAACCCGCGCAACCGAATGGGAACGGTGTTTGGTGTCGCGCTGGCCTTCGGTGCAGTCGGGCTGACCCTGGGAATATTTGCGGGGTTAAGCGACCTGTCCGCCGTCACCGCTGCAATCTCGGCCGTGCTGGCCGGGATCATAGGTTATCTGATCGTCACACTGCGCGACCGGTTCACGGATGAAACACGCGACGGCAAGATGACGGGCTTGGCCGCCGTTTTCGCCCAGACCGCCGCCGCGCAGGACAAGGATAGCGAAAGCGGCGGCGACGGTACCATTACATTGGACGAATTGTCGCCACGACTGGTGATGCTGGCGGTGACGATGCTGATGTTTACCACCACTTTGGGCATGTTCTGGGGGCAGGGTCTTGCAAGCGCGCGCGCGGCGGCCGGTCATGACCGCACGATCGCGGCAGAGGAGCGCGCAGCGCAGGCCAAACAGGACCAGACCCGCCTGGAAGCCGAGATCGCCGCAGAAGCCGCCGCGTTGACGGCGGCACATGAGATCGAAAAGCTGCGTTTGGGCGCGGATGTGTCGCAATAAGGCTTGCCAAGTGCCTTGCCCACCCGCAGTTTCGCGACAGGGGTAACCGGAGGGGCATACCATGGAACTTCAAGGCGAGCGTATCATCGCGGCGGACCCTGCCACGGTCTGGGCTCATTTGAACGACCCCGAAACGCTCAAGGCCTGCATCCCCGGCTGTCAGGAACTGACCGGTTCACCCGAAGACGGGTTCGAAGCGACGGTCAAGCAGAAGGTCGGTCCGGTGTCCGCCACTTTCAAGGGCGCGGTGACGCTCACCAACGTCAACGCCCCCACCAGCTATACGATCGTGGGCGAGGGCAAGGGCGGCGTCGCCGGTTTCGCCAAGGGCAGTGCCGACGTCACCCTGAGGGAAGTCCCGGACGGGACGGAATTGGTCTATGCCGTGGATGCGCAGGTCGGCGGCAAGCTGGCGCAACTGGGCAGCCGGATCGTCGGCGGTTTCGCCCGCAAGATGGCCGACCAGTTCTTCAAGAACTTCAAGGACGTGGTCGAAGGCGGCGAGACCGCCTGAGACACGCGCCTAACGTTGCTGCGTCTGCCAGTGCGGATGAATCCACGGCTCGTCGTTGACCGGGGCCAGGGGCGCGCGGTTCAGGATATGATCCGACACCTTTTCCCCCACCATGATCGACGGCGCGTTCAGGTTGCCGTTGGTGATGCGCGGAAAGATTGAACTGTCCGCCACCCGCAAGCCATCGACACCGATCACGCGGGCTTGCGGGTCCACCACGGCCATCGGGTCGTCCACGGCCCCCATCTTGCAGGTGCCGCAGGGGTGATAGGCACTTTCCACGTGTTCGCGGATGAAATCGTCAAGGGCCGCGTCCGATTGCGCCGCCTCGCCTGGCTGGATTTCCTTGCCGCGATAGGGCCTGAACGCCTCCTGCGCGAAAATCTCGCGGGTCAGGCGGATGCAGGTGCGGAAATCCTCCCAATCTGTCGGGTCCGACATATAGTTGAACAGAATGCGCGGGTTGTCGTCGGGGTTGGCCGACCGTAACGTAACCTGCCCACGCGAGACAGACCGCATCGGGCCGACATGCGCCTGGTACCCGTGCCCCTCGGCGGCGACCTTGCCGTCGTAGCGCACCGCGATCGGCAGGAAATGGAACTGGATGTCGGGGTAATCCACGCCCGCCTTGGATCGAATGAAACCCGCGCTTTCGAACTGGTTCGACGTGCCGAGGCCGGTCTTGCGCACCAGCCATTCGAACCCGATCCGGCTTTTCCACAGCAACGTCCAGTATTTGAACAGCGACACCGGCTTGATCGCGGCCTGCTGGATGTAAAGCTCCAGATGGTCCTGCAGGTTCTGGCCCACACCGGGGCGGTCGGCGATCACGTCGATGCCATGCTCGGCCAGATGCGCGGCGGGGCCGATGCCTGACAGCATCAGCAGCTTGGGCGAATTGAGCGACGACGCGGCGATGATCACCTCGCGGTTGGCGGTGATCACCTCCATGCTCCCCTTGCGGGTCACCTCGACGCCCGTGGCGCGCCCGTCCTCGATCACGATCCTGCGGGCCAATGCGCGCACCAGCGTGCAATTGGGGCGTTTCAACGCGGGCCGCAGGTAGGCGTTCGCGGCGGACCAGCGCCGCCCTTTCCAGATCGTCGCATCGAAGGGGCCGAAACCTTCCTGCTGCCTGCCGTTGTAATCGTCGGTAATCTGATAGCCTGCCTGCCGTCCGGCATCGACAAAGGCGCGGGTCAGCGGGTTTTTGCGCGGGCCGCGGGTGACATGCAGCGGGCCGCTGCGTCCGCGCCACGCGGGATCGCCACCGTGCCCGCCCGAATGCCAGTTTTCCATGCGCTTGTAGTAGGGCAGCACATCGGCATAGCCCCAGCCCTGCGCACCGCTTTCCGACCAATGGTCGAAGTCGCGGGCATGCCCGCGCACGTAGATCATCCCGTTGATCGACGACGATCCCCCGATCACCTTGCCCCGCGGCGTGACCAGCGTTCGCCCGCCCAGATGCGGCTCCGGTTCGGTGCTCATCCCCCAGTCGTACATCTTCATGTTCATCGGATAGGACAACGCCGCCGGCATCTGGATAAACGGCCCGCCGTCCCAGCCGCCGTGTTCGATCACCAGCACCTTCTGCCCGGCCTCGGCCAGCCGGTAGGCCATGGCACAGCCTGCGCTGCCCGCGCCCACGATCACATAATCCGCATTCATCTCGCTCGTCCTCTTTCACGATTCTCGGGCGGGTCAAGGATCGCCGCAGGCGACCGTGCGCAGCACGGCTTGTCCTTGACGCGACTGAGACTCGCATCACCCTCGGTCAGGTGACCTGAGGAACGGCATGATCCCTCAGGCACCTCATTGCAGTTGGGCCTGTGCCCGCTACCCGCACCGCCGTTGCCCATTCCGGGTGATCACGCGGTGCCGGCAATCAATCAAAATGTGCGGAAGCACTCCGCCAGGTCAGGCCCGGTCAGAACGGTGCCTCCACGTCGCCCATCGCCACATAGACACCCTTCAACTGGCTGTAGTGTTCAATCGCCGCCTTGGAGTTCTCGCGCCCCACGCCGGAATTCTTCATCCCGCCGAAAGGAGCCTCCACGGGTGCGAGGTTGAAGGTGTTGATATAACAGGTCCCCGCCTCGAACCCCGCCGCCATGCGGTGCGCGCGGGTCAGGTCGTTGGTGAACACCCCCGCGGCCAGCCCGAATTCGGTGTCGTTGGCCCGGCGCAACGCCTCTTCCTCGGTTTCGAAATCCAGCACCGACAGCACGGGGCCGAAAATCTCCTCTCGCGCGATGGTCATGTCGTCGGTCACATCGGCAAAAACGGTCGGTTCGATAAAGAACCCCTCGCCCTCGACAACATTGCCGCCGGCCACAAGCCGCGCGCCCTCGGCCTTGCCCTTGTCGATATAGCCCAGCACGATCTCGCGCTGTCGTTCGGACACCATCGGTCCAAAATTCGTGGCTTCGTCCAGTGGATCGCCCATCTTCACACCCGCCAGCCGCTCGGTCATGCGTTTCAGGAACGCCTCCTTGATGCCCTTATGTACGAAGACCCGCGTGCCGTTGGAGCAGACCTGACCGGTCGAATAGAAATTGCCGAGGATCGCACCCGACACCGCCTTTTCCAAGTCGGCATCGTCGAAAACCACCATCGGGGATTTGCCGCCCAGTTCCATCGTCACGTGGCGGATGCCTTCGGCGGCGGCGGCATAAACTTTTTTGCCTGTCGGCACCGATCCGGTCAGCGACACCTTGTCGACGCGCGGGTCGGTGATCAGCGATGCACCAACGGCGCCGTACCCTTGGATGACATTGTAAACACCGGCAGGCGCGCCCGCCTCCATCAGGATTTCCGCAACTTTCAGTGCCGAAAGCGGCGTGGTTTCCGACGGCTTGAACACCATCGCATTGCCGCAGGCCAGCGCGGGCGCACCTTTCCAGCAGGCGATCTGCGTGGGGTAGTTCCACGCGCCGATCCCGACGCAGACACCCAGCGGCTCGCGCCGGGTGTAGACCCAGTCCTCGCCCAGTTGGATATGCTCGCCGGTCAGCGATCCCGCCAGCCCGCCGAAATATTCCAGCGCATCGGCACCCGACGTGGCATCGGCGACAGAGGTTTCCTGATACGGCTTGCCGGTGTCATAGGTTTCCAGCACCGACAGGTCGTGATTGCGCTCGCGCATGATATCTGCGGCCCGCCGCAGCACCCGGCCCCGCTCCGTGCCCGTCATCGCGGCCCAGGCCTTCTGCGCGCGCTTCGCGGCATTCAGCGCCTGATCTACGATCGCGGGCGTCGCCGCATGCAGCGTCGCGATCACCTCTCCCGTGGCGGGGTAGATCACCGGAATTTCGTCGCCTGCCGTATCCTCGACGTATTGCCCGTCGATGAAGTGGCTGGCCGTGGGTTGGATATTCATGTCGTTCAGTCCTTTGGGGTTGCCCCCGCGCGGTCCGCGCAGGGGCGATTTGCTTTATTCGGCAGGAACCGCGCCTGCGCTGTTGTCTGCGGTGTCGATCCGGGCGACCTCGGCCCGTTTGCGCAAGAAGATATACGCAAGGCAGGCGACATAGATGCCGATCACCACGGTGCCGACCCACTGGATCTGCAGCCACTGGCTCTGGAACAGCAGCGTCAGCGCGAAGAGCACCACCGTGTTGCCCACAACATAGACCACCGATCCGAACCGTTCGACCGTCAGGTTCAGGTTGTCGGTGTAGAGCCGGATCAGACTGTCGAAGGAGTTCACCACGAAGATGATTCCGACGATGGTCATCGCCCAGTTGATCATGCCGGCGGTCGGGATGTCGTTGAGGTAGTAATAGTAAACGACAGAGAACCAGACGCCGAGCGGGATCGACGGAAAGACCAGCAGGGCCGCCAGCAGTTGCCAGGTCGTCAGACCACCGACGAAGCGTGACGTGAACTGACCGATCATGATCGACCAGGCGAACCACCAGAACAGGTAGAATTCGTGGTAGTCCGTCAGCGGGATGATGAACTTGTGCAGATTGGCGAAGTAGCCGCCGATGTTGCTGGCCGTGGCACCGAATTCACCCAAGCTCATGCCCGCGTTGATCCACATGAACGCGATCAGCCCGAAGAATAGCAGGGTAGAGCTGACCGACAGCACCTTCACGAACTTGATGTCGGTGGAGGAGAACGCCGCCACGAGGATCACCAGGAAGCAGATCACGTAGAACACCGGCAGGATCGTCTCCCCGTCGCCGACCTCGGCGATGTAGTATGGCATGTAGATCAGGAACAATGCGCCGGTGAAGGCACAGGTCGTGATGATGACGATGTTGTTGAGCAGCTTGACGAGCGGGATCTTGAAGAACCCGATCCGCGGCTCGATGGCGCAGAAGTAAAATGCGGTCAGGAAATAGAACGCCCAGATCAGAAAGCCCCAGAACCCGAATTCAAGTGCAAGCGGGTTGGTGAAGGCATAGGCCGGCTCCGCCGCCGTATCCGCATAAAGCGGATAGTCGAAGGCCAGCGGGAACATGATCAGCCCCACGTCGAGGCCCGATGTGAACAGGATCGCGATGAAGGTGAACAGCCCCACGGGCGTCGGCCCGATCAGGCGCATGTTCCACCATTTTATGGTGCAGATGATCACAAGCACAAAGGCCATGATCACTCCGAACGAGATGATTGTCGTCAGCATTTGTCCCTCCCTTGGGGGTTTGGTGTGCGCCGTCCGGCGCGTTTGCGGGGGATTATTCCCCTCTTGGAAATCTCTGGTTTTCTTCCAGCACGTTGAGGTCCATGTGGTTACGCATGTATCGCTCGGACGCTTTTTGCAACGGCTGGTAGTCCCATGGAAAGTACGATCCGTTACGCAGGGCCTCGTAAACCACCCAGCGGCCGGCCTGTGAATGGCGCACGTTCGCGTCGAACGCATCGAGGTCCCAACGCGCTTCGGCCTTGGCGCGCAGCTGGTCGCGCGTGCCCTGGTGGTCGGGGTGCTCGGCCAGATTGGTCAACTCGTGCGGATCGGCCTCCATGTCGAACAGCTGATCGGGGTCGAGGGCGCACATATTGAACTTCCACTTGCCATAGCGCAGCGACACCAGCGGCGCATAGGATGCCTCTGCCGCGTATTCCATCGCCACGGGCGTGTCGCGATGGCCGCCCTGCCCCAGCGGCACCAGGCTTTCGCCCTCGGTCCAGGGCATCACCTCGGACATATCCACGCCCGCCAGATCGCAAAGCGTCGGGCAGATGTCGATGTTGCTGACCGGCGTCGTGATCAGCCCCGGTTCCATTTCGGGAGCGGCGATCATGATCGGCACGCGCGCCGATCCGTCGTAGAACGACATCTTGAACCACAGCCCGCGCGCACCCAGCATGTCGCCGTGATCGGCCACGAACAGGATCGTCGCCTCCTGCCGGGTCATCTTTAGCGTGTGCAGCAACTCGCCGACCTTGTCGTCGAGATAGCTGATATTGGCGAAATAGGCGCGGCGCGACCGCTTGATATCCTCATCGCTGATGGTGAAGTTGTCGCGGTCGTTGGCATCCAGAATGCGCTGCGAATGGGCGTCCTGTTCTTCATATGGGATCGGGCCGACCTCCGGCATCAGGTGGTCGCAATCCTCGTACATATCCCAGTATTTCTTGCGCGCGACATAGGGGTCGTGCGGGTGGGTAAAGCTGACGGTCAGACACCATGGCCGCTGGTCATGGCCGCGCGACAGATCATAGAGCTTGCGGGTCGCGTGATAGGCGACCTCGTCATCGTATTCCATCTGGTTGGTGATTTCGGCCACGCCCGACCCGGTCACCGAGCCCATGTTGTGATACCACCAGTCGATCCGTTCGCCGGGTTTGCGGTAGTCCGGGGTCCAGCCAAAATCGGGCGGATAGACATCCGTGGTCAGGCGTTCCTCGAACCCGTGCAGCTGGTCAGCGCCGACGAAGTGCATCTTGCCCGACAGGCAGGTTTGGTAGCCGGCCCGGCGCAGATGGTGCGCATAGGTCGGGATGCTCGATGCGAACTCGGCGGCATTGTCGTAAACGCCCGTGCGCGACGGCAACTGCCCCGACATGAAAGACGCCCGCCCCGGCGCGCAGAGCGGCGACGCGGTATAGCCCTGCTGAAACCGCGTGGACCGCGCCGCCAGCTTTTTGATGTTGGGCGCGTGGAGCCAGTCGGCAGGGCCGTCGGGAAACAGCGTCCCGTTCAACTGGTCCACCATGATGATCAGAATGTTCGGTTTGCTCATGTGACCCTCCCGGTCAGGATGTTCAAAAGCGCCAGCGACCGGCCCAGCGGGTCGGTATCGGTGTCGGACAGTGCCGCCTGCAGATACAACCCGTCGATCAGCGCCGCCAGCAGGTCCGCCGCCTGACGGGGCTTTGAGCATAACGGACGCAGCGCATGTGTCAGGTTCGACCGCAGACGCCGCTGATAGATATGCAGCAATCGCAGCGCCTGCGGGTCGGTCTGGGCCTGCCCGTAGAACGCCATCCAGGCGCTGACACTGGCGGGATCGAAACAGGTGTCGGCGAAATTGGCCCGCAGGATCGCCGCCGCCCGGTCATGCGGCGTGGTCACCTGCGCCAGCGCGCTGCGTACCTCGGCCCCGTATTCGCGCAAAATCTCGCGCATCGCAGCCAGAAAAATCTGGTCCTTGCCGCCAAAATAGTGATGCGCCAGCGCAGAGGACATCCCCGCCCGCTTGGCAATTTTGCTCACCGTCACGTCGAGCGAGCGCGCCGCGCCGATTTCGGCGATGGTGGCCTGCACAAGCGCCTGACGGCGGATCGGTTCCATTCCCAGCTTTGGCATGCTCCCTCCTAACCGGTTTTTTATTGATCCGTCAATCAACTTCCGGCCCGTGCATCATTTTGCCAAAAATACTCGCGCCGCAGGCGGGGTGGCGCGCGCAGCGCGGCACCCCTCGCGACCGCGCAAGCGGGCGCAATCACCCCTTGGTCTGGGCTACCGCAGGCGTTACCGCACGGCGGGCCACGGCCTCGCGCCAGGTGATGAAACTGACCGATCCCATGATGACCACGCCACCCAGCACCACCCAACCATCGACGGCCTCGCCAAAGACCACGGCCCCCAGCAGCACCGCCCAGACCAGTTGCAGGAAGGTCACCGGCTGCGTCACCGTCAGCGGGGCCGCGGCAAAGGCCATCGTCATGGTGTAATGCCCGGCGGTGGCAAAGCAGGCGACCAGGAACAGCCAACCCAGTTGCGTCACCGTGGGTGTCACCCAGACCGCGACGGCGAAAGGCAGCAGCCCGATGGTCACCGTGATCGACAACATCCCGACGATCACCGCAGGGGCAAGTTCGCCGCTCAACTGCTTGGCCAGCAGATAGCCCACGGCGAACATCACGGCCGTCCCCAGCATCGCGATATGGCCCGGCTCCACCGCCTTCATGCCGGGGCGCAGGATGATCAAAGCGCCGATCAATGCCACGATCACCGCGATCAGGCGGCGTGGCGGCAGCTTTTCACCCAAGAACAATGCCGCCCCCAGCGTCACATAGACCGGCGACACATAATTCATCGCCGTGACCTCCGCGATGGGGATACGCGCCATGGCAAAGAACCACAGGATCACCGCCAGCGTGTGCGCCACCCCGCGCCAGACGAAGAGCTTCACCTGCCGCCCCGTCAGATGCGCCGACAGGATCGGCCGGATCATCGGCAATAGGAACACCAGCCCCAGCACATAGCGCAGAAACGCGCCCTGTGCGGCGGGCATATCAGCGCCCAGATGCTTCACGATGGCCGTCACGGCGACGAAATTCAGGCCGGTGACGACCATCCAGAAAATGCCGCGCGAGGTGGACGTGCTTTGCATCCGCTATCGGTGGCAGCGCGCCGCCGGAAAGGCAAGCGCGCGTGCCAGGCGCAAGGTCATTCCTCGGCGAAGGCCGCCATCACCGCGTCGGAGGCTTCGAAATTGGTGGTCACGTTCTGCACGTCGTCGTCGTCTTCCAGCGCATCGACCAGCTTCATCAGCTTTGTCAGACTGTCGAGATCGAGTTCCGTCGTCGTCGTGGGCCGCCAGATCAGCCGCGCACTTTCGCTTTCGCCCAGCTCGGCCTCAAGCGCGTTGGACACCTCGTTCAAGTCGGTGTCGGCGCAATAGATGACGTGGCTTTCCTCGTCGGATTCCACATCCTCCGCCCCGGCCTCGATCGCGGCCATCATCACCGTGTCCGCGTCGCCCACCGACGCGGGGTAGGTCACGGCCCCCTTGCGGTCGAACATGAACCCCACGCTGCCGGTCTCGCCCAGGTTGCCGCCGTTCTTGGAAAACGTCGACCGCACGGTCGATGCGGTGCGGTTGCGGTTGTCGGTCATCGCCTCGACGATCACGGCGACACCGTTGGGGCCGTAACCCTCGTAGCGGATCTCGTCGTAGTTATCGCCCTCGCCCGACTGCGACTTCTTGATCGCGCGGTCGATCACGTCCTTGGGGACCGAGTTCGATTTCGCCTCCTTCACTGCCAAACGCAGGCGCGGGTTCTTGTCCGGATCGGGGTCGCCCATCTTGGCGGCGACGGTGATTTCCTTGCTCATCTTGGAAAACAGCTTGGCCCGGATCTTGTCCTGACGGCCCTTGCGGTGCTGGATGTTTGCCCATTTGGAATGGCCGGCCATGTGAAACCTCGTCTGCGCGATATGGATGAATTCGCGCCTCTATAGGCCAAGCCCCCGGTCCCCGGCAAGGCCCCGCGCGGACGCGCCGTTCAGGCCGGGACCAGTGGCCAGATCAGCGGAATGACAGCGGACACGATCGGCGCCAGCGACAGGTTCAGCGGCACGCCGATGCGCATGAAATCCGAAAACCGGTAACCGCCCGGGCCATAGACCAGCGTATTGGTCTGATAGCCGATGGGTGTCGCGAAACTGGCGCTGGCCGCCACCATCACCGCCACCACCAACGGACGCGGATCGACGCCCAGCGCAGTGGCAAGACCGATGGCGATGGGGGTCATCACGACGGCCACCGCATTGTTGCTGACCAGTTCGGTCAGCACGTTCGACAGCACGTAAACGGCAAGGATGACGAAAAATCCGGGCAGGACCAGCATGACCGGGGCCAGCGCGTTCGCCACCAGTGCGACGGCACCCGAGGATTGCAGCGCCGCACCCACGCCCAGCATCGCAAAGATCAACGCCAGCAACGGGCCGTCGATGTTCGAGAACGCCTCGTCCGCGTCGATGCAGCCGGTCATCAGCACAAGTGCCACGCCCACGATGGCCAGCAGCAGGATCGGGGCCGCGTTCAGCGCCGCCAGAACCACAACGGCCAGCAACACGCCGATGGCGATGGGAGCCTTGTTGCGGCGATAGGCGCGCTCGGACGGGCGCGACACATCGCCCAGGTTCATGTCGTCCGACAGGCGCTGGATGTCCTCGGGCGCGCCTTCCAGCAGCAGCGTATCGCCGACTTTCACGACGATATCGTTGATCTTCTGGTCGATGTTCGTGTTCCGGCGATGCACGGCCAGCGTATAGACCGCATAGCGCCGCCGCAGCCGCATAGCCCCCAGCCGTCGCCCGACCATGCGGCAATCGGGTGTGATCAGCACCTCGACGGTGGTGGTTTCCACCGCCGACACCTGATCGACCCGGCGCAGTTCCGGGGTGGCCTGCAGCGACAGAAGCTCGCTCATCGCGGTGCGCAGGATCACCCGGTCCCGCGCCTGCAGTTCGACCGCATCGAGGTTGTAGCGCAGCGATGTATCGCCGCGCACCACGTCGATCAGCCGCACGCCTTCGCGCTTGAACAGTTTGACGTCCGTGGCCTGCCGTCCGATCAGGTTGCTTTCGAGCGGGATCACCGCCTCGGTAAAGAATTTCATCTTCGACCGGTCCGACAGCATCGACGCCATCGACGTGCGGTCGGGCAGCAATCGTCCGCCGAAGAAATAGAGATACGTGAACGTCCATGCGACGACCACGATCCCGATGGGTGTGATTTCGAGGATCGAGAACGGCGTCATGCCGCTCGACCGGGCGACGCCGTCGACGAGCAGGTTCGTCGACGTGCCGAGCAGCGTCATCGTGCCGCCGACGATGGCCGCGTAACTGAGCGGAATCAGCAGCTTGGAAGCCGACGTTCCCAGACTGGATGAAAGCTGGATGAACACCGGAATCATCACGACGACCAGCGGCGTGTTGTTCATGATGGCACTGGCGAAGGCCACGAACAGCAGCGCACCGCCGATCGCACGCGCGGGGCTGATCCGGGCCTGCCGTTCGACCACCTGCGTCAGCGCGTTCAGCGCGCCCGTGCGTACCAGCGCGCCCACGATGATGAACATCGCGGCGATGGTCCATGGCGCGGGGTTGGACAGGGCCTGCACCGCATCGTCATAGCGCAGGATGCCCGTCACCAGCAGGATCGACACGCCGATGATGGCCACGACCTCTGTCGGATAGACCTCGCGCAGGAACATCACGAACATGCCCGCCACGACGCAAAGCGTCAGGATCGCGGCTTCAAGTTCGGTAAAGGTGAAGAAATCTATCACGGATGGGCCTTTGCGTGGGAAAATGGCCGAGGGCTTTGGGCGAGTGTCGACGCAGAGCGCGCCGCTTGCAAGCCCGGCGTTCAGTCGGGCCCAGCCGCCTGCAGCCGCCCGCCCTGACGGACCATCGCCACGCGCGTGGCCTTGCCGGTCCGGTCGTCGGTTTCGACGTAGAGACCCGACAGCGTCGCCTCCTCCGCCGCGGGGGTGAAACGGTCCTTTGGCATGCCGGTTACGAAGCGGCGCAAAGGCTCTGCCTTGTCCATGCCGATCACGGAGTTGTAATCGCCGCACATGCCCGCATCGGTCAGATAGGCGGTACCGCCGGGCAGAATCATCGCGTCCGACGTCGGCACATGGGTGTGCGTGCCCACGACGACGCTGGCGCGCCCGTCGCAGAAATGCCCCGTCGCCATCTTTTCCGATGTCGCCTCGCAATGGATATCCACAAGGCTCGCCTGCACCTGCCCGCCCATCGGATATTGCCGCAATGTCGCATCCAGTGCCGAGAACGGATCGTCGAAGGCGCGTTTCATGAACACCTGCCCCAGCGCCTGACAGACCAGGACCTTGCGGCCCTGCGACGCCTCGAACACCCGCGCACCCACACCGGGGGCTGATTTGGAGAAGTTCAATGGCCGGATGATCCGCGGCTCCGTCGCACAAAACGACAGCATGTCCTTCTGGTCAAAGGCATGATCGCCCAGTGTGATCACATCCGCGCCTGCATCCAGCAGCACCCACGCATGCGCCGCCGACAGCCCGTGGCCGGAAGTCGCGTTCTCACCATTGACCACGACAAAATCGAGCCGCCAGTCGGCGCGCAGCCCCGGCAGCCTGTCGGTGATCGCGGCACGCCCGGCGCGGCCCATCACATCGCCCAGAAACAGTATCCTCATGGTGTGACGATCCCGGTCTCGGTGACGATCATATCAAGCGGCTGATCGGTCGGCTCCAGCGGCAACCCGTCCGCCTCCTGCGCTGCATAGGCAAAGCCGATGGCCAGCGTGGGCCGCTGTGCGCGCAGCCCTTCCAGCGTCCGGTCGTAGAACCCGCCGCCATAGCCCAGCCGCCCACCTTTGCGATCGAATGCGACAAGCGGCACGATCAGCACCTCGGGCACAATCCAGTCGCCACCTTCCGGCACCTGCGCGCCGAACTCTCCCGGCACCATCGCGCAGCCCGGCGTCCAAGCGCGAAACTTCAACGGCTGTCCGGCTCCCATGATGACCGGAACACCGACCGGGCCGTGGGCCGCGGCCTCCTCCATCGCGGGTGTCGGGTCGATCTCGGTGCGCATCGCCATATAGCCCGCAAGCGGCACCCCGCGATGCCCGGCCAGCACGCTGCTCAGAAACCCCGCGCTTGCGGCGAGCGGATCATGCGCCGCGGCACGGCGTGCAAAGGCAGCCTTGCGCGCGGCCTGCTTGATCGTGGCCAGATCGGTCACAGCAGCCAGACCGCGGCCAGCCCCAGAAAGGCAAAGAACCCGACAACATCCGTCACCGTCGTCACGAAGGCACCCGAGGCAAGCGCCGGGTCCACACCCATCTTTTCCAGCACGATGGGAATGCCGGTGCCCGCCAGCCCTGCGACCACCATGTTGATCACCATTGCCACGGCAATCACGACGCCCAGCATCGGCGTGCCGAACCAGACGACACCGATAACACCCATGACCACGGCAAAGACCAGCCCGTTGATCAGGCCCACAAGCACCTCGCGCCGGATCACACGCCAGACGTTCGCCCCGGTCAGGTCGCGGGTCGCCAGCGCGCGGACAGCCACCGTCAGCGACTGGGTCCCGGCGTTTCCGCCCATGGAGGCGACAATCGGCATCAGCACGGCCAGCGCCACCAGCCCGGCAATCGTCTCCTCGAACAGCGAAATCACCAGCGAAGCGAAGATCGCGGTCAGAAGGTTCACCGCCAACCAGGGAAAACGCTGCTTGGCGGTCTCCCGGACCCGGTCGGACAGCGACCCGTCGCCGACGACACCGGCCAGTCGCATGATGTCTTCCTCGGCTTCTTCCTCAAGAAACACCATCGCATCGTCGATGGTGATCACGCCGACCAACCTGTCGTCATCGTCGACCACAGGGGCAGTGATCATATGATAGTGGTTGATCGCCTGCGCGACCTCCTCCACATCCTGATCGACATGGAAGGTGCGAAACGTGTCCTCGACGATATCCTTGAGTTTCACATCGCGCCGGTTGCTCAGGATGCGGCCCAGCGTGACGTAACCCACGGCCTTCAGCCGGGCATCGACGAGGATCAGGTGATAGAATTGTTCCGGCAGCGTATTGTCGTCCGAACGCAGGTAGTCGATCGCCTCGCCGACGTTCCAGTATTCCGGCGCGCGCACAAGTTCGGACTGCATGTGCCGCCCGGCGGATTCCTCAGGGTAGGTCAGCGCCTTTTCGACCGCGACCCGGTCCGTGGCATCCAGCGCGCCCAGCACCTGTTCCTGCTGGTCCTCGTCCAGATATTCGACCAGATCGACGACATCGTCACTATCCAGATCGCGCACGGCCTCGGCCAGTTCGGCAGGTTCCAGCGCCTCGATCACTTCCTCGCGCAGGGACTCGTCAAGTTCCGACAGCACGTCACCGTCGACGCCCGCGCTCCAGACATCCAGCAGCGCCGCACGTTGGCGACCGTCGATCAGCTCGATCAGATGGGCGATGTCGGCGGCGTGAAGCGGCTCAAGCAGGGCGTCGATGGCCGGCTTGTCACCCGCCTCTACGGCGTCCAGCACGTCTGACAGCAGGCTGTCGGTGATACCGAAGGCCTCTTCTTCCAACTCGTCACGCATGTCGTTTGCGTCGCCCATCCCGGCCTCCCTCGGCTTTGCGCCAACATAGTTGTTCGGTAGGGCGCGGCAACCGCATTCCCCCGCCGGATCGGTGATTTACCCCGTTTGCAAAGCGGCCTATCACGGGCGCATGGCAAAGCAACTTCTTCTTGGGCAAACGCTTTGGTTCGATGGCAATCCGCTGACGGGTGACTGGGCGGACTGCGCACGGCATGACAGCGCGGGCGGCGTGCTGATCGACAGCGGGCGGATCGTCGCGGTGGGGCGCGGTGCAGATCTGCGCGCCGCCCATCCCGAAGCGGTGATAACCGACTATGGCGACGATCTGATCACCGCCGGTTTCGTCGACGCCCACATGCACTACCCCCAGACCCGCATGATCGCGAGCTGGGGCAAGCAGCTGATCGACTGGCTCAACACCTACACCTTCCCCGAAGAGGCGAAGTTCGGCGATCCCGCCTATGCCGCCGCCGTCGCCGCCGATACGCTCGACCTCGCGCTGGCGCAGGGCACGACGACGCTGGCCAGTTTCTGCACGATTCACCCGGAAAGCGTGGATGCGTTTTTCAGTGCCGCCGCCAGCAGGAACATGGCCATCGTCGCTGGCAAAACCTGCATGGATCGCAATGCGTTGCAGGGCGTTCTTGATACACCACATGAAGCCTACGACGACAGCAAGGCACTGCTGGAAAAGTGGCACAGGCGCGGACGGGCGCAGTATGCGATCACGCCGCGATTCTCGCCGACCTCCACGCCGGATCAACTGTCAGCGCTTGGCGCACTCTGGGCGGAATACCCTGACGTGCTGATGCAAACGCACCTGAGCGAACAACTGCCTGAAATCGCCTGGGTCCGCGAGTTGTTCCCAGAGGCGCGCGATTATCTGGATACCTACGAGGCGTTTGGCCTGCTAGGCGCGCGCGGCCTTTACGGCCATGCGATCCATCTGGAACCGCGCGAAATCGACCGGCTGGCAGAAGTCGGCGCGGCAGTCGTGCATTGCCCGACATCCAACACCTTTATCGGGTCCGGGCTGTTCGATCTGATGGGCGTCGCGGCGTCCGGTATCCGTACCGGGCTGGCGACGGACACCGGTGGCGGGTCATCGTTCTCGATGCTGCACACCATGGCCGCCGCCTATGAGATCGGCCAGTTGCGCGGTGTGGCGCTGCACCCTGCGCAGCTGATGTGGCTGGCCACAGCCGGGTCGGCGCAGGCGCTGCACATGACCGGCGAGATCGGCAATCTGGTGCCGGAGGCCGTTGCGGATATCTGCGTGCTCGATCTGGCATCGACGCGGGCCATCGCGCAACGGCACCGACGCGCGGACGATATCTGGGACGCGCTGTTTCCGACGATCATGATGGGCGACGACCGTGCGGTGCGCGATGTCTGGGTCGCAGGCAAGCGGGTGCAGCACGCCTAAAGTGGCACCGCGCCCTACTCCGCCAGCGCCCGCGCAAGCCTGTTCTGCCGTTCGACCACGTTCGGCAGATCAATCGTCGCCATCTGCCCCTCCGCCACGACCTGCCGCCCCTCGACGAACAAGTCGCGCACCCGTGTCGGCCCGGCCAGCAGCAGCGCCGCCGGATCCCAGCTGCCTGCGCTTTCGATCCCGCTCACATCCCAGATCGCGATATCGGCGCGCTTGCCCACGGCGATCTGGCCGCAATCGTCACGACCCAGCACCTGCGCGCCGTCGCGTGTGGCGATCTCCAGTGCCTCGCGCGCGCTCATCGCGTCCGCACCTTTCGCGACCCGTTGCAGCAACATCGTCTGCCGCGCCTCGGCCACCAGATTGCCCGCGTCGTTGCTGGCCGAACCGTCGACGCCCAGCCCGACACGCACGCCAGCATCGCGCATGGCGCGCACCGGCGCGATCCCGGATCCCAAGCGGCAGTTGGAACAGGGGCAATGTGCGACCCCGGTGCGTGTTTTCGCAAAAAGGTCAATCTCTTGCGCGTCCAACTTTACGCAGTGCGCGTGCCAGACATCGTCTCCCGTCCAGCCCAGATCCTCGGCGTATTGGCCGGGACGGCAGCCGAATTTTTCCAGGCTGTAGGCGATGTCTTCTTCATTTTCGGCCAGATGGGTATGCAGCATCACGCCTTTGTCGCGCGCAAGCAGGGCCGCGTCGCGCATCAGGTCCCGGCTGACGGAGAACGGCGAACAGGGCGCGACACCGACGCGGGTCATGGCACCTGCGCGCGCGTCGTGGTGGGCGTCGATCACGCGGATGCAATCGTCGAGGATCGCGGCCTCACGCTCCACCAGACTGTCAGGCGGCAGGCCGCCGTCGCTTTCCCCGATGCTCATCGCGCCGCGTGTCGGGTGGAACCGCAGGCCGATCTCTGCTGCGGCGGCGATTGTATCGTCGAGCCGCGATCCGTTTGGATAGAGGTAGAGATGATCGGAGGTCAGCGTGCAGCCGGAGAGCGCCAGTTCGGCCAGCCCGGTCTGGGCCGACACGAACATTTCGTCCGGGCCGAAACGCGCCCAGATGGGGTAGAGCGTCTGCAACCAGCCGAACAGCAGCGCGTCCTGCCCGCCGGGCACGGCGCGGGTCAGGGACTGGTAGAGATGATGGTGGGTGTTCACCAGCCCCGGCGTGACCACGCAACCTTCGGCCAGCACCTGCACGGCATCGGGTGCATCCAGATCTTCGCCGATCGCACTGATGACGCCGTCGCGCAGCAGGATGTCGACACCGGCAAGCTCCTGCCGCGCGTCATCCATCGTCACGACAGACCCGGCCCGCCGGATCAAGACATCAGCCATCGGCATAGTCCTGCAGGATTTGCAGGGCCACCGCGTGGATATCGCGGTTGGCCGCAGCGATGACGCGCCCGCCATGATGCGCGGCACCGCCCTGCCAGTTCGAGACGATCCCGCCCGCCGCCGTGATCACGGCAATCGGCGCATGGATGTCGTAGGGTTGCAGACCCGCCTCGACGACGAGATCGACCTGCCCTGCCGCGAGCAGGGCATAGCCGTAGCAATCCATGCCGTAGCGGGTCAGCTGCACCCTCTCGGACACCGCGTCGAAGGCGCGCCGCTCCATGGTGGAGCCGACCTCGGGAAAGGTGGTCAGCAGCGTGGCGCGTGCGAAGGGGCGGCTCTTGCGGGTGGCCAGATCGGTGGTGCCGTGCGGGCCGGTCACATAGGCCTGTCCGAACCCGCCGACGAACCGCTCCTGTATATAGGGTTGGTCGATCAGGCCGAACAACGGGCCTGTCGCGTCGGCTACAGAGATCAGCACCCCCCAGGTCGGCGTGCCGCTGATATAGCCGCGAGTTCCGTCAATCGGGTCAAGCACCCAGGTCAGGCCGTTGCTGCCCGGTTTAGTGCCAAATTCCTCGCCCAGGATTCCGTCGTCGGGCCGTTCGCGGGTGATCACGTCGCGCATCGCCTGTTCGGCGGCGCGGTCCGCTTCCGTCACCGGGTCAAACCCGGCCCCCTCTGCCGTCTTGTCGTCTGCGACAAGGCCCGGTGCGCGGAACAGTCGCAGGGTTTCGGGGCGGGCGGCATCGGCCGCAAGATGCGCCACGCGGATCAGATCCGCCTGAACGTCGTCATCAATGTGCTGGATCATGGCTGTCCTGACTACCTCTACCCTAGCGGTATCGCGAGTGTCAGAACAGCGTCAAGTCATCAGGCCGTGAGGTTTCTAGGCCGCCTCGCTCAGCACGCGGGCCAGATCGAACAGGCGGCGGCGCTGATTTTCCGGGATCGCGTAGTAGGAGCGCAGCAGCTCCAGCGCCTCCTTGTCGGTCAGGATGTCACCTGGCAGGTCGGAGGCCTGATGCTCGGCCGCGGTCGCCGCATCGAGCCCTTCAAAAAAGAACGATACCTCGACCCCCAGCACAGCGGCGATGTCCCACAGGCGCGACGCGCTGACGCGGTTCATGCCGGTTTCGTACTTCTGTATCTGCTGGAATTTGATGCCCACTTTTTCCGCCAGCTGCTGTTGGGTCACGCCGTTCATCCAGCGACGGTGACGGATGCGTTGGCCCACGTGGACATCAACTGGGTGGCTCATCTTCAATTCCTCTTCAACTTCGTCCGTCGTCGCGGAGCGGCACCGGAAACCGTATTTTGCGGGGCAGGACGATTCCATCTCCCCGGCGTGCCGCAGTGATTGCCACCCCTATCACAAAACACGCAACGGTTGCAGCGCCCGACCTGACCTTAAAGACAGGTTCCGCGCCCCGATCCTGCGCCAAACCCCTGAACTCTGCGTTAATTTTGAGCAGGGTGTCGCGGCCGACCGTTTCCGCTATGGTCCGCCCGAACCTAACTTTTATCGCCGGAGAACGCGCCAGATGCAGGCCTTTCAGACCCATGATTTCAACACCGCCCCCACCCTGCGCGATGTGCCGGTTCCGCAGCCGGGGCAAGGCGAGGTCTTGATCGACATCGCGGCCTGCGGGCTGAACTTTGCCGATCTGCTGATGGCGAAGGGGACCTATCAGGACACGCCGCCGCCCCCCTTCACGCTCGGGATGGAGGTCTGCGGCACCGTTACCGCGCATGGCGAGGGTGTGACCGCCCCGGCGGTCGGCGCCCGTGTCGCGGTTTTCGGCGGTCAGGGCGGGCTGGCGCAGCAGGGCGTGTTCCCGGCGGCGCTGTGCCGCCCGGTGCCCGACGCGATGCCATCGGAGGTCGCGGCGGGGTTCATGGTCGCCTATGGCACGTCGCATCTGGCGCTGACCCGGCGTGCGCGGCTGCAACCCGACGAGACGCTGCTGGTGCTGGGGGCCGCGGGCGGCGTGGGCCTGACGGCGGTGGAGATCGGCAAGGCGCTGGGGGCGACGGTGATCGCGGTGGCGCGCGGTGCGGACAAGCTGGCGGTGGCCAAGACAGCGGGCGCCGACCATCTGATCGACAGCGAAACGCAGGATATCAAATCCGCCGTCAAGGCACTGGGCGGGGCCGACGTGGTCTATGATCCGGTCGGCGGCGGCGCGTTCAAGGCCGCACTCGGAGCCTGCAACCGCGAGGCGCGGGTGGTCGTGATCGGCTTCGCCAGCGGTGACGTGCCACAAATTCCCGCCAATATCATACTGGTCAAGAACATCAGCGTGATCGGGTTCTACTGGGGCGGGTATCTGAAATTCGCACCCGATGCGCTGACCGACAGTCTGGCGGATCTGATGGCGCTTTATGCGGACGGACTGCTGAAACCGCACATCAGCCACGTGGTGCCGCTGGCACAGGCGCAGGATGCGCTCGATCTCCTGGCGAGCCGCAAATCGACCGGCAAGGTCGTCGTCACGCCCTAGACGCGGGCGTCAGGCGACCGCGGTGGCCGCAAGTGCCGGTTTTCCGCGGTAGGCCGCCCGGATCATGTCCGCCAGATCCGCGACCATCGGCGTGTGCGTCTGCCGGCTGTGATACATATTGATGCTGGTCTGCCCCAACTCCGGCAGGCCGCAGCCTGCAGGCAAGACGGCGCAATGCGACGGCACGGTGCCGTCCAGCATCACATGCACGGCAAGATCGGCGCTGACCGTCGCCTCGATCGTGCGCGACGAGGCGGATTCGACCGCCATGTCCCAGGCGATACCGGCCGCATCCAGACGCGCCTGCGCCATCTGGCGGAACATGCAACGTTGCTCGAACGCGAGCCGCAGCGGGCGTTGCTTGTAGGCGGTGCCGCCAGGGGCGCCGATCCAGACCATCTGCCGCGCGCCGAGCCGCTCACCGCCCGGGTCGAGATCGTCTTCTGTCGTCAGGACGACATCGGTCTCGCCGCGCGCGAACTGCTGTTTCAACTCGACTGTGAAGGATGACAGAAGCTGCACCCTGACCCGCGGATAGGCCGCGGCAAAGCGTTGCAGGACGGGCGGGATCGCCGGGTACACGATGTCGTGCGGCACGCCGAGCACGATTTCGCCCTCGTAGGTGTTGGCCGTCAGACGCCCGTAGGCTTCGTCATTCAGCGCGAGCATGCGGCGCGCGTAGCCCAGCAGTTGTTCACCAGCCGCCGTCAGGGCGATGGTCCGGGCGGAGCGGTCGAGCAGCGAGACGTTCAGGTTCTCCTCCAGCCGCTTGAGCTGCATCGACACGGCGGACTGCGTGAGGTTGAGGAAGCCTGCCGCGCGGGTCACGCCGCCCTCTTCCGCCACAGCGACGAACGAGCGGAGCGCGGTCATGTCCAGATTTCTCATCATCACGATCCTTGATGTCATACATAACTTTAATTCGTTTTCATAATGCATGCCTGCAGTGCATATATCAAGCAACAAGATATGAAATACGTCAAACTTCACGAAAGGACATCAGATGACCGATTTGACCTGCACCGAGACCCGCGCCCCCGGCGCTGCGCGCGCCGGCATCGTCAAGACCCTTCTGATCTGGCGGGCCTTGTGGCGGCAGCGACGTGCGCTGGCACGCCTCGACGCCGCCGGTCTGCGCGATATCGGGGTGGCCCCGGATGCAGCCCGCGACGAGAGCATCCGCAAGCCCTGGGACGTGCCCCGGACCTGGCGCGACTAGCGACAATCGACCCGCCTTGCGGCGGGTCGTTGCGCGGCCTGCGACAAACTGACCTGATCCCTGCTGAAACCGTTCGAAATGCTGCCGAATAGCCTTGAAAAACGCTGTGGGCCTGCCAATATCTGAGGCAATACGTCACTTCGACGTGCGCAGTTGTAATTTCGGAGGCATCTATGGCTCAATATCAATCCACTCGTACGGCGGGCGGCATACGCACGGCGGCGATCGACGAGGGCCTTCGCGCCCACATGAACAAGGTTTATTCGATCATGTCCGTCGGCATGGTCATCACTGCGGCTGCGGCCTGGGCGTTGTCCGGGCTCGCAATGACCACAGACCCCGCACAGGCAGCGCTGCAACTCAACGCCGACACCTATTTGACGTCGTTCGGTGCCACGCTTTGGACCAGCCCGCTCAAGTGGGTGGTCATGTTCCTGCCGCTGGTCATGGTTTTTGCGTTCGGCGCGATGATCAACAGGCTGTCGGCCGCGGGGGCGCAGACGTTCTTTTACGCCTTCGCCGCAGCGATGGGTGTGTCGATCTCCTGGATCTTCGCGGTCTTCACCGGGTTCTCGATCATCCAGGTGTTCCTGATCACGGCGGTGGCCTTCGCCGGTCTTTCGCTCTGGGGCTACACGACCAAGAAGGACATTTCCGGCTGGGGCAGCTTCCTGATCATGGGTGTGATCGGCCTGATCGTGGCGTCCATCGTCAACCTCTGGCTGCAGTCGCCCGCGATCATGTATGCGGTGTCGATGATCGGTGTGCTGATCTTTGCCGGCCTTACCGCCTATGACACGCAGAAGATCAAGACCGACTACATCGCACATGCCGCGCATGGCGATCAGGAATGGCTGGCGAAATCGGCGATCATGGGGGCGCTGAACCTCTACCTCGACTTCATCAACATGTTCATGTTCCTGCTGCAGCTGTTCGGCAGCCGCGAATAAAACAGGTCGAACGACCCCAAATGATTGGCCCGCCGGACACCCGTCCGGCGGGCTTTTTTCGTGGCCGCTATTCCGGCTGAACGTCCGGATTGAAGATGTCGTATTCCGGTTTGTAGATATCGCTGCGCATGCCGAACGCCCCCATGACACTGTGGAACGGGAAGTCGTGGGGGTAGCTCACATCCGGCACGATGTCGTCGGCGCTCAGCCCGCGCGACGCCTTGAAGGCGTCGTTCATCCAGACGAGATACGGCACCCGGAACTGCACGTCGGGTGCCACGGAGACCGGCACGCCGTGCAGATAGATGCCGCCCTCGCCCAGCGACTGCCCGTGATCGGACACATACATCATCACGATGTTGGCGTCAGGGATCGCGGACAGCTGGTCGATCAGGTCGGCCAGCAGGAAGTCGTTGTAAAGCAGCGTGTTGTCATAGGCATTGTACAACTCCTCCCGGCCACAGTTGCCGACCTGCACAGTCTCGCAGACCGGTGTGAAAACCTCGAATTCGGGCGGGTATTTCTGGAAATACCGCGGGCCGTGGCTGCCGGTGTGGTGCAGGGTCACAAGAACGCGGTCGGCGTCGCTGGCCATGATCTCTTCGGCCAGCCGGTAGTTCAGCGCACCGTCAAGGCTGCCGTCCGGGCAATCGTCGCCGTCGCATCGGGCAGCGATGTCGCGGCCGCGTTCGACGCTGTTGGCCTGGAACGGCGGTGTGCCGCCGCCGTTGGTGCGATAGATCGTGTCGATCCCGCTGCGGGTCATGTAGCTGACCAGCGGCTCGTAGGCGGTGCGCGGCGATGCGGCACGCCCTTCATGCGTGTTGATACAGGCCATCGCGCCGATCGTGTAGGTGGTGCAGGCGTTGCCTACCGGCAGTACGATCAGACCCTTGTCGCGGGTGTAGGGGTTGGTCTCGCGCGCATAGCCATAGTAGGCGAAATTGTCGGCGCGCGCCGCCTCTCCCATCACGAAGACCACGATATCTTTGCCTTCAGGCGGTGGCCGGATGAACGTGGCGTCCGGCAGCAATATCTGCGCGCGGTTCCGCATCGCCTGTTTGTTATAATAGCGCCCCGTGTTCACGATATAGGACCACGGCAGGATGCGCCCGCCCAGCCGCGTGCCATGCGCATCGTACCACAGCCACGTGCTAGCCGTGGCAAAGAGAAACGCCAGCAGCGCCGCAAAGACGCCGACCGCGCTGCCAAGACGCACGAACCAGCGCGGCTGTCTGATGCGGGCCTTCCAGATCAGAACCGTCGGGACCACACCGAGGACCAGCGCATAGGCCCCGATCTGCCAATGCCACAGATCGGCGGATTGCTGGGTATTCGTGGCCAGAATATTCGTGATCATCGTCAGATCGAGTTCGACCCCGTAGCTGTGCATGAAGTACAGCGCGACGGCATTGGTCAGAAAGAACAGGCTTGCGACGATCTTGGCCAGCGCCACGGAGACCACGCTGAGCAAGAGCAGGAAGCTCGCCATCAGGCCGACCTGCAGTATCTGCAGCGACAGCAGGTTGAGCACCGTATCGCCGCCCGGATCGGAGACCGAAACCGCATAGCGCACAAGCGGGTCCTGGAAGAACAGCAGGTGCGCCAATGCGACGGCAAAGACGAAGACGAGAAGCGGACAATCGAACCGCGAGGTCATGATTTTCGCCAGCATGGCAGCACTTTCGTCAATTTGGCCCGGAGTCCGGGGTTGATAGGACGCCTGACCGACACGGGCAAGATCGCGCGGCGCACCTTGTCAATCGGGCGCCATCGCCGTCGCCTTGATCATCGCATGCACGGCCTGTCCAGGCTGCAGGCCCAGCCGCTTTGCCGACCGTTCGGTCAGCGCCGCCCAGAACGTCGCGGACCCGGTCCGCAGGCCGACCGAAACACCGCCCTGCCCGTCGGATGTGATCCGGGTGATCGTCGCAGGCAGGACATTCAGCGCACTGACGTCCGGCGGCGGCGACAGGGCCAGAATGACGTCATGGGCCGGAACCCGCAGGCGCACCGGAGCACCGACCATGCCGATCAGCCCCGGCAGCAGGATTTCGCCGCCGTCGAACACGGCGCGGGTCAGGTTGTCGCCGGTGTCATGCCCGGTCACGGTGCATGTCAGCAGCCCGCCCCGATCATGACGCGCCAGCAGCGCACCGCTGTCCGGGTCGCTCAGCACGTCGGCCAGCGGTCCGGCCTGCGTCACGCGACCGTCTTTCAGCAGGACCAGCGTGTTGGCCAGGCGCACTACCTCGGACATCTGATGGCTGACATAGACCACCGGAACACCAGAATGATCGCGCAGGCGGACGATATAAGGCAGGATTTCGGCCTTGCGCGGCCCGTCGAGTGCTGCCAGCGGTTCATCCATCAGCACCAGATCGGGGTCGCGCATCAGCGCGCGCCCCAGCGCGACGCGCTGTCGTTCGCCCCCCGACAGCGTCGCGGGCCTGCGCTGCAAAAGCGGCGAGAGGCCAAGCAGGTCGATCAGACGGTCCCTGTCGTGGGTGCCGCCATAGCTCAGGTTGCGTGCGACGTTCAGATGCGGGAACAGCCGCGCATCCTGAAAGACATAGCCGATCCTGCGCCGGTGCGGCGGCAGCCAGATGCCGCACGCGCTGTCGTACCAGACCGTGTCGTCCAGCGCGATCCGGCCCTGTTCGGGCCGCCACAACCCGGCAAGTGCGTTCACGACGGTCGTCTTACCCGCACCCGACGGCCCGAACAGGGCGGTCACCCCGTCCGGCGCATCGAATGCCACATCCAGCGCCGTTGCGCCGATCCGCCCGCTGATCTGCACCGACAACATCAGCGCTGCACCTTCCGGGCCAGCCATTCGGACAGCACCAGCGCACCCATGGCCAGCGCCGCCGCGATCAGCACGAGCGAGACCACCGCCGGTTCCTCGCCCGGGACCTGCAGCAGGGCGTAGATGGCGGAGGGGATCGTCTGCGTCTCGCCGGGGATCGCCGCGACGAAGGTGATCGTCGCGCCAAATTCGCCCAGCGCCTTGGCAAAGCCCAGCACTGCCCCGGCGATCACGCCGGGCAGGATCAGCGGCAGCGTGACCGTGCGGAAAATCCGCCAACGCGATGCACCAAGCGTCGCCGCCGCGTCTTCAAGCCCGGTATCGACCGCCTCGAACGCCAACCGGATCGCGCGCACCATCAGCGGCAGAGCCATGACAGCCGCAGCGAGCGCCGCACCGGTCCAGCGAAAGGCCAGCGTGATGCCGAAAAGATCGTGGATCACGGCACCCAGCACCCCCTGCCGCCCGAACAGTACGAGCAGCAGATACCCCGTCACGACCGGCGGCATCACCAGCGGCAGATGCACCAATCCGTTCAGCAGGTGCCAGCCGGGAAACCGCTTGCGCGCCAGCACATAGGCCAGCGCCACGGCAACGGGCAGCGTCAGCACCGTCGCCCAACCGGCGACCTTCAGCGACAGGAACACCACGGTCCAAAGCTCGGGCGACCACGTCATGGATCGGCAGGGTCCGGCGCAGCAGTGAAACCGGCAGCCCGCAGCTGTGCCTGCGCATTTGGCGACTGCAAATGCGTCACGAACCGGGTTGCATCGGGATGACCGCTGATCGCGGTCACCGCCGCCTGATAGCTTATGGGCGTGTGGCTCTCTGGCGGGATGCGGGCGACAATCGCGAGGTCCGGAACGACAAGCGCGTCACTGGCATAGACCAGCGCCAGGGGCACCTCGCCGCGTTCCACCAACGCCAGCGCCGCGCGGACGTTATCGACCTCGACCACACTCGCCGCCACCGTATCCCATAGGCTCATTCCCACCAGCGCCTCTCTGCCGTAGATGCCTGCCGGGACCGACCGGGTGAACCCCATCGCCAACTTCCCGTCGCCCAGCGCAGCTTGCATCGCATCCGGTGTCAACGGGATCGCGCCACGACCGCGCGGCGCGATCAGGACGAGCGTGTTTCCCGCAACAGACACCACCGTTTCGGGCAGAACCGCGTCCTGCGCCAGCAGATGATCCATCCAAGCCACATTCGCCAGTAGTACGACATCCGCCGGTGCGCCCTGCGACACCTGACGGGCGAGTGCGCCGCTGCCGCCGTAGGAAATGCGCACGTCGCCGAAATCGGTCGCGATCTCGTCCAGCGGACCCTTTAGGCTCGCCGCGGCAAAGATCGTCAGCGGGGCGGACAGCACCGGTTGGGCAAGGCACAAGGCCAATCCGACAAGGGCAAAAAGGGTTTTCATCCCGCCGGTTATCCGCGCTCCGCCGCGGGGTGACAAGCCCGCATCAGTGCCAGACGTCCATCCGTGCCTGCAATGTCCGCACCCTTTCGCGCACGGCCTCGCCGATCTGTCCGTGACGGGGCGTATCGCGCAGTGTCGTCAGCCAGTGGGCGGGTGGCACCTTGATGCGGCGCTGCCCGTCCCATCGCAGACCCTGCAACACCCTCATAGCCGCGCCCGGCAGCCGATCGGGTATCTCCCGCCCCGACAGCGTGGCCCAGACGCCTGTCCAGCAGCGCCCGACCGACCACGGGTTATACCCGCCGCCGCCCAGCACCAGATAGCGCGGTGCAAGCGGCATCAGCCCCGCCGCAACCGCCCAGTGGGTGTTGTTCGACATCGCAAGCCCCGACTGCGGATCCTCCAGCAGCGCGTCGGCCCCGCATTGCAGGACGATGGCATCGGGCGCGAAACGCTGCACCAGTGGCAGGATCAGCTCCTCGCGCACCAGCGTCATGTCATCGTCGTGGCTGCGGCGTGGCAGCGGGATGTTCCAGACCTGCCCCGCGCCCCGGTCGGTCAGCGCACCGGTGCGGGGCCAGCGGTTTTCCTCGTGCACGGAAATCAGCAGCGTGTCGGGATCGTCGGCAAAGGCGTATTCCACCCCGTCGGCATGATGCGCGTCGATATCCACATAGGCCACGCGCGCGGCCCCGTTGCGGCGCAGCGACTGGATCGCCAGCACCGGATCGTTGAGATAGCAGAAGCCGTTGGCCCGGTCCGGCATCCCGTGATGCGTGCCACCTGCGGGTGTGTAGATTATGCCGCCACCGGCCAGCAGTTCCCCCGCCAGCATCGCCGCCCCGACGGATGTCGCAGGACGGCGATACATCTCTGGAAAAATCGGGTTGGACGGTGTGCCGAGGGCGTGACGGGCGCGCACCGCGTCGGTCACGGCCTGCGTCGCCTCTGCCGCCTGAAGTGCCGCGATATAGCGCGGAGTGTGAAAGCCGGTGAGCGCGGCAGGCTTGGCGCAGGGCGAGGTCAAATATTGCGCAGCGGGCAGCCAGCCCATCGCGCGCGACAGATCGAGAACGGTCGAGACACGCGGCACCCGTAGCGGATGCGTCGGCCCATAGCTGGACGTGCGGTAGATTTCGGCACCGATCAGCCGGGGCCGCGCACTTGTCTGCGCCGTGGCATCGTGTGACGATGGGAAAACACTGGTCATTTCGCGCAGAGAACAGCCCCAATTCATGCCCAAGATCAAGCAAAAGGTCCGGCCCCTGCACCTGCGCGGCGCAGCGAAGACGGATGTGCGCACCCAGTTTGCGGCGCTGTGCTACCGGATCAAGCGCAAGGAGTTGCAGATTTGCTTGGTCACCAGCCGCGGCACCGGGCGCTGGATCCTGCCCAAGGGCTGGCCGATGCACAAGCAGACGCCGGCCAGTGCGGCCGCCACCGAAGCCTGGGAAGAGGCCGGGCTGACCGGCAAGGCCGGCAACACCTGCCTCGGGGTCTACAGCTACCGCAAACCTGTCCGAAAGCGCCCGCTGCCGATCTTGGTGCTGGTCTATCCGGTAAAGGTGCGCAACGTGCACAGCGACTGGCCGGAAAAGGACCAGCGCCGGCGCAAGTGGTTCACCCCGGCCAAGGCAGCGACGAAACTGGCCGAACCGGACCTGCGGCTGATCGTGCAGAATTTCGATCCCGCGCTGCTGCCACGCGCCTGACCCGCTTGCACAAACGGCGCCGCCGCCTATCTTGAAACGCAGAGCAGGCCCCGGAAAGCACACCCATGATCCGCTATCAGTTGACATGCGATCGCAACCACCCCTTCGAGAGCTGGTTTCAGTCGGCGGATGCGTTCGACCGGCTGCAATCGGCAGGGCAACTCGAATGCACGACCTGCGGCTCGACCCGGATCAGCAAATCGCTGATGGCACCGACCGTGCAGGCGAAGCCCGACCGCACGCCCGCGACCCTTGATTCCACGCGCGAAACAGCCCTTGCCAAAATGCGCGCCCACGTCGAGGCGAACGCCGAGGACGTCGGCCCCCGGTTCGCCCAAGAGGCACGTGCGATCAACGACGGCATCACCCCGGAACGGGCGATCTATGGTCAGGCCAACGGGCAGGAGGCGCGCGCGCTGTTGCAGGACGGCATCCCTGTTCTGCCGCTGCCTTTCGTGCCACGCAAAAAGGCCCACTGAAGCAGCGCACCCTGCGCATTATCTTGCCAGAAATACTCCCGCGCGGCGCGCTCCCGCACTCACCACAGGCAAAGACGCCAGCGATGATCCACGCAAAACGTGTCGTGCGCCCGATCAGGGCGCTCCTTTCGGTCAAACCTGCATTGCCCTGCGCCGCGCTCCTGCGTAAGAGAGCGCGGAGAATTCAAACCGCAGGCCAGCAATCCGGGACCTGACATGCCAACACTCGTGATGAAATTCGGCGGCACCTCCGTCGCCAACCTCGACCGGATCGCCCGCGCGGCAAAGCGCATCGCGGTCGAGGTCTCCAAGGGCTATGACGTGATCGTCATCGTCTCGGCCATGTCGGGCAAGACCAACGAGATGGTGGATTGGGTCAGCAGCACCTCGCCGCTTTATGACGCGCGCGAATATGACGCGGTCGTCAGTTCGGGCGAGAACGTGACCGCAGGCCTGATGGCGCTGCGCCTGCAGGAGATGGATATTCCCGCGCGCAGCTGGCAGGGCTGGCAAGTGCCGGTCAAGACGACATCCGCCCATGCCTCTGCCCGGATCGAGGAAATCCCGACCGAAAACATCAACGCGAAATTTGTGGGTGGCATGAAGGTCGCCGTGGTGGCCGGTTTTCAGGGTGTGAGTGACGAGGGCCGGATCACCACGCTGGGGCGCGGCGGGTCCGACACCACTGCAGTGGCCTTTGCCGCGGCTTTCGGCGCGGAGCGTTGCGATATCTACACGGATGTGGACGGGGTCTATACCACAGACCCACGCATTACCAACAAGGCGCGCAAACTGGACAAGATCGCGTTCGAGGAAATGCTGGAACTGGCCTCGCTCGGGGCCAAGGTGCTGCAGACCCGCTCGGTCGAACTGGCGATGCGCTACAAGGTGCGCCTGCGGGTGCTGTCATCATTCGAGGAACCGTCGGACACGGCTGGCACGCTGGTCTGCGACGAGGAGGAAATCATGGAACAGAATGCCGTGGCCGGTGTGGCCTATTCCCGAGACGAGGCGAAAATGACCCTCATTTCCGTGGCCGACCGCCCCGGCATCGCCGCCGCGATCTTCGGTCCGCTGGCGGACGCGGGCGTGAACGTCGACATGATCGTGCAGAACATCTCCGAGGAAGGCCGGACCGACATGACCTTCTCTTGCCCCACCGATCAGGTCCTGCGCGCGGGCAAGGCGATGGCCGAGGCGATGGAAAAGGGTGACATCAACTATCATGATCTCGTCACCGACGAAGGCGTGTGCAAGGTGTCGGTCGTCGGCATCGGGATGCGGTCCCACGCCGGTGTCGCCGCCCGGATGTTCAAGGCGCTCAAGGACGAGGGCATCAACATCAAGGTCATCACGACCTCGGAAATCAAGATTTCCGTGCTGATCGACCGCAAATATCTCGAACTGGCTGTGCAGGCCCTGCATGATGCGTTCGGGCTGGAAAAGGTGGCCTAGCGCCTCTCAGCCCATTCGCCGAACCCCTTCGAGCAGATCGTCCTGCAACGCATCGCCATGCAGGACCGAAATATCGCCGGTCGTTTCCAGAACCACGGCGCGGACATCTTCCAGACGCAGCACGTTTGCCTCGCGCAATTTGGCGATCACGTCGTCCCGCGCGACCCGTGTCGCGGTCAATGCGTCTTCGACGATGATGCCGTTCTCCATCAATAGCACCGGATCGTTCTGGACAGTCCGTTCGAACCGCTCCGATGACTTGCGCAGCCGCGCCACTGCATATTGCACGCCCAGCAAAGCCACCGTGGCGAGTACGGCCTGAAAAAACCCCGCCCAGCCGGTCGCCTGACCTGCACCCGCCAGTAGCGAGCCGGTCGCGACGGTGACGACGAAGTCGAAGGCCGTCATCTTGGAGAAGGTCCGCAGACCGATCACGCGGACCAGCAGCACCACCCAGGCTACGGCGAGCGACGACAGGATCAGCCCGCGCAGAACGACATCGAGAAATTCGTGGGAGACAAACATTTCGGAACGATCCTCTCAGGTTAGGTGCCGCGCTGCAGGCGGTTGCCGCGCATGATGAACAGACGCGAGAGGGTCACGACCTGCGCCATCGCGATCAGGCCGAGGCCGCGTTCGTAGATGCCGTCGATACCGGTCGGCAGGAAAAAGAAGATCGGCGCGGCAAGGATCCACAGCCCGCCGATGATCCGCATCACATGGCCATAGTGCGCACCTGCGCGAGCAGCGCCGGGCGCGAGGCAAAACGGGATCACGGCCATCAGCAGACCCAAGGCATAGACCAGATAGATGTGTATGACCGCGCCGTCCTGATCGGCGTCGCCATATTCGTTGCGCGCGCCGACCAGAAAAACCACCAGCGCCAGCAGGGCAAGGCTGACGAGGCCGATGCTCCAGCCGATGCCGCCCAGATGCACATGGGCGCAAAGCAGGGCCGTCGCGATCAGGGAAGCGGAAAAAGTATAAAGGCCGATATCGACAATATACTCGTATTTGCCCGCGCCCAGATCGCTGATCGTATCCGCGATCCAGTCGTGTTCGGGGACGACGAAATCCGCGATCAGGATCGACGCGGCGAAAAGGACGCAGCCGATCACAGCATACCAGCCAAGCCAGATCATCAGTGTCGGCCGTTCCCGTCCCGCGGATGCGATCGCATTATCCGTCATATCTGTCCCCACCAGTTACGGGACAACGCGCGATGGCTGTGTATCGTTGCGCGCTGCCGGACAGGACCGTCACATAAGGCGACCAGCGACATGCTTGAACTTGGCCGTTCAACTCTGCCGAATGCTCCGCTATGAAGACGCCAAGGGGGCCAGTGATGCCACATCGCACGGAAACAGGAAGTCGCAAGCTGCTGGGCAAGCTGCGCGCGGCGTTGGCGGATGACGGGGCCGGTCAGGCCCGGCTCGACCGTGTCGTGCAGATCATCGCGGAGTCCATGCAGACGGAGGTCTGCTCGATCTACCTGTTCCGTGACGCCGAGACGCTTGAGCTTTGCGCCACCGAAGGATTGCAGGCCGAGGCCGTACACAAGACCCGGATGCGGCTGGGCGAGGGCCTTGTCGGCCGTACCGCGCGGTCCCGCCGAGTGATCAACACCGCCGACGCGCCCGCCGCGCGCGGCTTCCGCTACATGCCGGAGACCGGCGAGGAACGCTATTCGTCGTTCTGCGGTGTGCCGATCCAGCGGTTGGGCGACATTCTGGGCGTTCTTGTCGTGCAGTCCAAGGCCGCACGCCAGTATTCCGCCGACGAGGTCTATGCGCTCGAAGTCGTGGCGATGGTGCTGGCGGAAATGACCGAACTAGGTGCCTTCGTGGGCGAAGGTGCGGCCCTCGCAGCACCACACCAGCGCCCGTCGCTTTTTCGCGGCTCCATCGCGCAGGAAGGCGCGGCAGAAGGCACCGTCTATCTGCACGAGGCGCGGGTCGTCGTCACCAACCCGATCTCGGACGATCCCGAAAGCGAGTTGGTGCGTCTGCGCGAAGCGATGGATACCCTGCGCACCACGGTGCAGGACATGCTCAACGATACCAGCGGCATGGACCATGAACAGACCCAGATTCTGGACACCTACCGCGAATTCGCCAACTCGCGCAGCTGGCTGCGCCGGATGGAGGCGGATGTCACAACTGGCCTGTCGGCAGAGGCCGCTGTCGAGAAAGAGCAGTCGCTGGCGCGCGCGCGGCTGAACCGGTCCGGCAATGCCTATATGCGCGAGCGGATCAACGATCTGGACGATCTGTCGAATCGGTTGCTGCGCATCCTGACCGGTCAGGGTGCCGACGCGGGCGAATTGCCCGAAAACCCGATCCTTGTTGCGCGCAACATCGGCCCGGGCGAGTTGCTGGAATACGGCAAGGCGCTGAAAGGGATCGTGCTGGAGGAAGGCTCCGTCGGATCGCATGCCACCATCGTCGCCCGCGCCTGGGCGATCCCACTGGTAATCAACGCCAAGGGCGTGTCGGTCGAGGCGCTGAACGGCGACACGATCCTTGTCGACGGCGACCAAGGGATCGTCCACCTGCGGCCCGAAGAATCCGTGCAGGGCGCATTCCGCGAAAAGATCGCGATGCAGGCGGCGGCGCAGGAACGCTATGCCTCGATCCGCGATCTGCCCGCGACGACGACCTGCGGCACGACGATCAACCTCACAATGAACGCAGGGCTGATGGCCGACCTGCCGTCGCTCGAAGGGTCCGGGGCGGAGGGCGTCGGCCTGTTCCGCACCGAATTGCAGTTTCTGATCCGCAACAAGATGCCCCGGCGCGGAGAACTGTCGCAGCTGTATCAGCGCGTCATGAAGGCTGCGAAGGGCAAGCGGGTGGCGTTCCGCACGCTCGATATCGGGTCGGACAAGGTCCTGCCCTACATGAAGCCCAATGACGAGCCGAACCCCGCGATGGGCTGGCGTGCGATCCGCGTCGGGCTGGACAAGCCCGGCGTGCTGCGGATGCAGTTGCAGGCGCTGATGCGGGCCGCCGACGGCGGGCCGCTGACGGTGATGTTTCCCTTCATCACCCAGCTGGACGAATTCCGGCAGGCCCGGGCACAGGTCGACAAGGCGCTGATCCGCGAGCGGATATTGGGCCACCCCCTGCCCGCCACGCTGGAGGTCGGCGCGATGCTGGAAACACCGTCGCTCGCCTTCGCGCCCGATGCGTTTTTCGACGAGGTCGATTTCGTCTCGATCGGAGGCAACGACCTCAAGCAGTTCTTCTTTGCCGCAGACCGGGAAAACGAGCGGGTCCGCAAACGCTACGACACTCTGTCGTTCAGCTTTCTCGATTTTCTGTCCACGGTCGTGCGCCGGTGCGATGCCGCAGGCACACCGCTGTCGTTCTGTGGCGAGGATGCGGGCCGCCCGGTCGAAGCCCTCTGCTTTGCCGCATTGGGGTTCCGGCACCTGTCGATGCGACCTGCCTCTGTCGGGCCGGTCAAACACGTACTACGCAGGGTCGATCTGGGCGAGGTCCGCAAGATCATGGAACAGTCGCGGGACAACGGCGACATTTCGACACGCCGCGCCGTCGCGGACTGGCTGGCCTATCAGGTCTGAGGGAGCGTGCCGTCATGCCCGACATGATCACCGACCCGGACGCCTATTTCGCCAAGGGCTGCGGCCGTTGCGACCGCTTCGACACCGCCGATTGCAGCGCAAAGGTCTGGGCCAAGGGTCTGGCCGCACTGCGCGAATTGTGTCTTTCCGCCGGGCTGACCGAGACGGCAAAATGGGGCCATCCCTGCTATGTGCTTGGGGATCGCAACATCGCGATCTTCGGTGCGTTCCGCGATGATTTCCGGCTGACGTTCTTTCACGCCAGCCTGCTGGACGATCGCGACAAGGTTCTGACGAAGGCCGGTCCGAATACCCAGACCGCAGGGGTGTTGCGTCTTGCCGATGCAGATGACGTGGCACGGCTGAAACCGCAGATCACCGATCTTCTGGCGCAGGCCATCGACCACGCAAAGGCAGGACGGCTTCCGGAAAAGAAGCAGGCGGAATTCGATCTGCCGGACGAACTGACAGACGCACTGGACGCTGACCCGGAACTGTCCGAGGCCTTCGACGCACTGACACCCGGGCGGCAGCGCAGCTATGTCATAGCGTTGTCGTCGGCCAAGAAATCAGAAACACGCGTCGCGCGTATCGCAAAGTTTCGCGACAAGATCATCGCCGGCAAGGGCGCACAGGAATACTAGGCGCGGTTGACCGGCAGCTTGCGGGCGGCCAGCTCGCGGTGGAATTCATCCAGCACCGCCGCGTCGCCATGGATGCGCGCGATCCGGCGCAGGCCGAAATGCACATGCGCCATGCTGACATAGTAATCGACGAAAGCGAAATTGGTGCCCGCACCGGCGGCGGCCCCCAGCAGCGGCACCGCCTGGCTGGCCAGTTTTTGCGACAGCACCGCACCGAAACGCGGCGCGATCTTGGCAATCAGCTTGTGCAGGGCCGCGCCCGACAGGCTCAACCTTGCGCCGATGAAAGACGTGTCGACGCCATTGTCGGCGCTACCCGGTCCACCGGCACCAAAGACCGCGAGACATTCCATCCGGGTTTCTTCGCTCAGCGGGTCCTCGCCGTATTCTGCGGCCACACCCTGCACGGCGCGAAAGATCACCGTTGTCGCCACGGGCAATTCCGCAAGTGCCGTGGGCAAACCGCCAAGGCCGCCCAACGCACCGGAAATCGCACCAAGAACCTTGTGCATCGCATCGGTGCGCGCCAAGCCCGACAGCCGCCCGGCCCGTGACCGTTCGGCGGCGTTGTAGCTGTAGGTCAACGCGGAGCGCGCGGCAGAGTCGATCTGCCCGCGCACGCCCTTGGGCAGCAGTTTCATGCCATCCTCGACCTGCCCACCGACGAAATTGATCGCCGTCATCAGCACGCCGTTGGCTTTCAGCTGGCGCGCGGCAAGCCCCGCGATGGCGCTGCGTGCGTCATCGGTCAGCGGCGGCGGCGCATCCTCCGGGTTCACGACCTTCAGTTTGTCCGAATCAATCGTCATGTCACTAAAATGGGGTCATTGCGGGGAATTGCAATCAGGTGCACGTGTGACCTGCCCCCTGACATGGTCCCAGGCGTTGTCTTTCAACGGCAGCCCCAGCACGCGGTCGGGGTTCGTCGGGGGTGGCATTTCAACCCTGTCCAACCTGTCGAAACCGAAACGCCGGTAGTACGGCAGATCGCCCACCAGCAGCATCCGCGACCAGCCCGCATAGTAGGCGGTATCAATCGCCATATGCATGAGCAATGCGGCGATCCCCTCGCCCTGCCGAGTCGGGTGCACGGCCACCGGGCCAAGCAGCACCGCCACGTCGCGCCCGACCTTCACCGGCCAGTTGCGGATCGCCCCCGCCAGCGTGCCATCGGGGTCGCGCGCGGTGAAACACAGTGACGCTATGGGGGGAACGTCGTCGCGCAGACGGTAAGAAGACAGCGCCGTGCGACCGGGCGCAAAGCACAGATCGAACAGCGCCTCGACCTCCCACCAGTCGGCGGCGACTTCCTGCGCCAGCGCGATCTTGATCTGCTGTCTCATGTCTTTGCTCTGGCCTTGCCTCGGCGCACAGGCTAACCGCAGGTGACGGAAACGAAAAGGGACACCTCATGTTCTACGCCCCCGAAGACGGCCACGGGCTACCGCACAACCCATTCAAGGCCATCGTCTCGCCCCGGCCCATCGGCTGGATCGGCACGCGCGGCAGCGACGGACGCGACAACCTGGCCCCCTATTCCTTTTTCAACGCAATCGCCAACGACCCGCCGCAGATCATGTTCGCCTCTAACGGATCGAAGCCCGACCGCGGCGACACCAAGGATTCGGTCGGCAATATCCGCGATACCGGCGTTTTCACGGTCAGCATCGTGGGCCACGACCTGCGCGACCGGATGAACATCAGTTCCGGTCCGGAGCCCCGCGAAACGGATGAATTCGACCTGTCCGGCCTGCCAAAGGCAGAGGCCCGGCGGATTGATTGCCCGTTTGTTGCGGATGCACCTGCGGCACTTGAATGCAGGATGACCCGGATCGTCGATCTGGTGGGCGACACAAACATCATGGTGCTGGCAGAGGTCGTGGGCGTGCACATCGCGGACGATTGCCTGAAAGACGGCCACCTCGACGTCACGGTCTATCGGCCGGTCGCGCGCATGGGTTACCTCGACTACACCACCGTCGACGCGGTTTACCAGTTGAAGCGGCCGGGCCAGAACTGACGTGATCCGGCCGCCGAACCACGGGTCCGGTCAGGCGGACGGGAATAGGGCCACCAGATATCCCGCATAGGCGAGCAGCATCGCCAGCCCGGTCAACCGGCCCAGACGGCCTGTCCCGTAGGCCAGCGCCACCAAGCCAGTCGCCGTGGCGAGCAGCAGGAGGCTGTTGAACCCCGCGAGCCCGGCCGTCACGGGCAGCGGAACGACAAGCGCCGTGACACCCAGAATGCCAAGGATGTTGAAGATATTGCTGCCGACCACGTTGCCCAACGCCATGTCGGCCTGACCTTTGCGCGCGGCGATCACCGACGTGACAAGTTCCGGCAGACTGGTGCCGATCGCAACGATGGTCAGCCCGATCACCGCCTCGGACACCGCAAAGGCGCGGGCGATACCGGTCGCGCCGTCGACCAGCAGCTTGGCCCCGGCCAAAACACCGACCAGCCCGGCGACGAACAGCAGCGCCGCCGGGGCGAGGCGGCCGACGGCGGGCAGGTCCGGTGTGGCGGGTGCCTCCTGCGACCCGCGCAGGGTCACGAAAAGATAGGCCGCCAGTAGTGCGACCAGCCCGAAGCCCACGATGCGCCCGATCTGGCCCGACGCGATCAGCGCGACGCACAGGGCCGATACCGCGATCAGCACCGCGCCGTCCCGCCCGCGCGCACCCGTCAGCGCGACGGGCGCAAGCAATGCCGCAGCGCCGAGGATCAGTAGGATATTGGCGATGTTGCTGCCGACCACGTTGCCCAGCGCGATCCCCGGCGCGCCGTCAATCGCGGCAAGCACGCTGGTCATCAGTTCCGGGACCGATGTGCCGAAGCCCACCAGCGTCAGCCCGATCACCATCGGCGAAAGGCCCGCGCGGCTGGCAATCGTGACGGCGCCGCGCACCAGCGCCTCGCCACCGCCCACGAGGGCCGCAAGCCCGCAGACCACAAACAACAGATCGGTCGACATTCCGGTGAACCCCAAATGCAATCACGCGCGTGTCGGCCTGATCCTGCATCGACGATGAAGTGGCCCCGCCGGGCAGTTTGCGCAAGATCGGCGCGAAAATATTCCGCCGACCCGCCCGGTGTCAGTGGTCGCCCAGAATGCCCGTGCGGACGCCGTAGTCGACGGCCAGTTCGTAGTCCGGATCGTCATCACTGTCGACGACCAGATGGCCTGCGCGCGCCAGAAGACGGTGGCAGTCGCGGCTCAGGTGGCGCAGCTGGATCCGCTTGCCCTGCGTCTCGTATTTGCCCGCGACGGCCTCGATGGCCTGCAACGCCGACTGGTCGGCGACCCGGCTTGCGGCGAAGTCCACGATCACCAGATCGGGGTCGTTCTCGACATCGAAAAGTTCGGCAAAGCCGTCGGCGGAGCCAAAGAACAGCGGACCCTGAATCTCATAGACTTTCGCGCCCGCCTCGGTCCGGCTCTCACGTTCGATCGCGTGAATACGCGTGGCGTTCTGCCAGGCATAGGCCAGCGCCGACACGATCACGCCGACGACCACCGCAGTTGCCAGATCGGTCGCCACCGTGACCACGGTCACGAGGATCGTGACGAAAGCGTCGGTCTTGGGCACCTTGCGCAGGATGGTCAATGAGTTCCACGCAAACGTGCCGATCACCACCATAAACATCACGCCGACGAGTGCTGCCAGCGGAATCTGTTCGATCAGGCCGGAGGCGAACAGGATGAACGCCAAAAGGAACAGCGCCGCCGCGATGCCGGCAATACGGGTGCGCCCGCCGGACTTCACGTTGATCATCGACTGGCCGATCATCGCACAGCCACCCATCCCGCCGAAAAATCCGGTCACCGTATTTGCCACGCCCTGCGCCACGCATTCCTGGCTGGCACCGCCGCGCTTGTTGACGATCTCGCCAACGAGGTTCAGCGTCAGCAGGCTTTCGATCAGGCCGATGGCCGACAGGATCAACGCATAGGGCAGGATGATCATGAAGGTGTCCCATGTGGCCGGCACCATGGGGATGTGGAACATCGGCAAACCGCCTTCGATGCTGGCCAGATCGCCGACGCGCGGCACGTCCAGACCGAAGACGATCACGACCGCCGCTACGATCCCGATTCCGGCCAGGGGCGCCGGGATCGCCGTCGTGACCCGCGGCATCACCCAGATGATCGCCATGGTCACGGCGACCAGCGACAGCATCAGGAACAGCGGCCAGCCGGACAGCCATTCGCCATTGGCCATGCCGTGACCAGCACTTTCCGCGGTGCCGGGCACCTGAAACTGGCTCATCTGTGCCAGGAAAATCACGATGGCCAGACCGTTGACGAACCCCAGCATCACCGGATGCGGCACGAGCCGGATGAATTTACCCCAGCGCATGATGCCGACGAAAATCTGGATCAGACCCATCAGCACGACCGTCGCAAAAAGATATTCCACGCCGTGCTGCGCCACGAGGCTGACCATGACGACGGCAAGCGCACCGGTCGCACCGGAAATCATACCGGGACGCCCGCCGATCAACGCCGTGATCAGGCCCACGATAAAGGCCGCATAGAGGCCCACAAGCGGGTGAACCCCGGCGACGAAAGCAAAGGCCACGGCCTCCGGCACCAGCGCCAGCGCGACGGTCAGACCGGACAGCACCTCGATCCTGATGCGCGAGGCGTTCATCGGGGTCTCGGGGTCGCGAAGCGAAAGACTGTCGGCAAAACTTGCCAGAAGGGCGCGGGCCATGGGGATTACCTGTCACGATGCGTGGTTTTGCCGCCGCCTAACGGACCCGTGGTCGATTGTCACCCCCTGCCCGGCATTGCGCGCGGCACCGGGTCCACTTGCCACACCTTTCGCTCTCTGATTGTCTGGCGACGGACCCACGGTGCGGAGCGACCCATGACGAAACTCGGGATTATCGGCGGCTCCGGCATCTATGATGTCGCCGGGCTGGAACAGGCGGAATGGGTCACGGTGGACAGCCCTTGGGGTGAACCCTCTGACGCATTCTTGACCGGTCGCCTGTCCGGAATGGACATGGTGTTCCTGCCACGCCACGGGCGCGGCCATGTGCACAGCCCGACCGACGTGCCCTTCCGCGCGAATATCGACGCGCTGAAGCGGCTGGGCGTTAGCCATATCGTCAGCGTCTCTGCCTGCGGGTCGTTCAGGGAAGAGCTGGCACCGGGCGACTTCGTCATCGTCGACCAGTTTATCGACCGCACCTTCGCCCGACCCAAATCCTATTTCGGGTCCGGTTGCGTCGCCCATGTGAGTGTGGCGCATCCGACCTGCGCGCAGCTTTCCGCGGCCTGCCACCGGGCCGCGACGGCGGCGGGTATCACGGTCCATGACCGCGGCACCTATCTTGCGATGGAGGGGCCGCAGTTTTCGTCCCGTGCGGAAAGCCTGATGTATAAATCCTGGGGCTGCGACGTGATCGGCATGACCAACATGCCCGAGGCGAAGCTCGCCCGCGAGGCGGAGATCTGCTACGCCTCCGTCGCCATGGTCACCGATTACGACAGCTGGCACCCCGATCACGGGGCCGTCGATGTGGCAGAAGTGACCGCGACGCTGCGGGGCAACGGGACCAAAGCCGCCGACATGATCGCGGCCCTGCCTGGGGTACTCGGCGATCGGGCGGACCCCTGCCCGCATGGCTGCGACCGCGCGCTGGACAACGCGATCATGACGGCCCCCGACAAGCGCGATCCGGCGCTGGTGGCCAAGCTGGATGCCGTAGCCGGGCGTGTGCTGTGATCGCGACCCTGCGCAATCTGATGATCGCCCTGATGCTGGTGGCCCTGCCCGCCTGCGCCGACGACTATGTCCGGGTCGACGGGCAGATTTCCGACGATGATTTCTACCGGCTCGTCGCCTGCGCCGCACCGCCGGGGGGCATCTGCGCCTTTCCCATCGTGCGATGGCCCGCGCAACAGGCGCAACAGCTGACCTATGCCATCGCCCCCGCCGCCGACGGCTACCCCCCTGCCCTGGAGGCGGAACTTTCGGCAGCACTCGACCGCGTGATCGCCGAGATCAACGGTGCGGGAGCTGCTGTCCGTCTGGCCCGCGCCGCAAAACACACGACCGCGGATGTGGTGATCTATCCGCTGGACCTGCGCGACGGGGACCGGATCAGCGGGCTGGGCCAGCCGCAGGTCGACGGGCTAGTGATCGGCGCGGCCCATGTTCACATCTGGTGGAACGCAGGCCTGCAGATCGACGACGCGCTCATCGTCATGGCGGCCGACATTCCGCGGCACGAAGTGTTTCCGATCCTGCTGGAAGAGATCACGCAGTCGCTCGGCCTGCTGACGGATATCAAGGGTCGCTGGTACGAAACCCGGTCCGTCTTTTCCGAAGACAGCAACAGCGTGATGAAGCTGGGCGCGCAGGACCGGATGGCACTGCGCCGCCATTACGGCCCCGGATAGGGCGCTGGCCATGGCACACAGAATCGTCAATACATCGTCCGCCCGATGACAAAGGACCCACCATGAAGACCGTTCAGGACTACATCCGCACGATCCCCGATTTCCCGCACGAGGGGATCATGTTCCGCGATGTCACGACGCTGTTTGCGGACCCGCGCGGCTTCCGGCTGGCCATCGACCAATTACTGCATCCCTACGTCGGGCTGAAAATCGACAAGATCGTCGGGCTGGAGGCACGCGGTTTCATCCTCGGCGGGGCCATCGCGCATCAGCTGTCACGCGGATTCGTCCCGATCCGCAAGAAGGGCAAATTGCCCGGCCAGACGCTGGAGCAGGCCTATACGCTGGAATACGGCGAGGCGGTAATGGAGGTGCATGACGACGCGCTGCAACCGGGCGAAAAGGTGCTGCTGGTCGATGACCTGCTGGCCACCGGCGGCACGGCGGAGGCCGGAATCAAGTTGATCGAAAAACTGGGGGCCGAGGTGATCGGATGCGCCTTCGTGATCGACCTGCCCGATCTGGGCGGCCGCGCGAAGCTGGAAAAGATGGGCATGGCGGTGCACACGCTTTGCGCTTTCGACGGCGACTGAAGTCTGACGCCCTTGGGCGGCTTTCCCCTGTCCTGTCACAACCGGCACGAAAGTTGAATTGCATCCGCACCGTCGCTCGGCCATATTGCGGCACAAGTCAAAACGAACAATGCGCCACGCAATTTCGGGCGACATGACGGCAGGTGAGGCAAGGATGCGCATTCTTTTCATAGGTTTGTCCATGGCGACACTGGCGGCTTGCGGCAGTTCCGTCGGCAACGGCGTCGTCGCCAAGGCCTGTATCGACGCCGACCGCCGCGCCGCGACGCCGCAACTGTGTTCCTGCGTACAACAGGCGGCGAACCGCACGCTCAGCGCATCCGACCAGTCGCTTGCGGCATCGTTCTTCGAAGACCCGCAGGCGGCGCAGGATATCCGCCAGCGCGGTATTCCCAGCACCTCTGCGTTCTGGCGCCGCTACCGGAATTTCGCCGATACGGCGCGGTCGCTCTGCGGCTGATCGGCCGACGGCTTGTCGTCAGACAATCCGGCAACGATCGCATCGGCCGCCACCGCGATCAGATCCAGTGCCGTTTCGAAATCACCGGTGTAATACGGGTCCGGCACATCCTGCGCCGCAAAAAGCCGCACCGGCGTCGCGTTCCCTGCCGGGCGGATCGCCTCGACATCCGCGCGGTTCCGACGATCCATCGCAAGGATCAGGTCGAAACGGTCGAAATCGGACGCTGTGATCTGTCGCGCGCGCTGGCCGGACAGGTCCAATCCACGTTTGCGCGCCGCGTCGATCATCGGGCCGTATGGTGGATCGCCGACATGCCAACCGCCGGTTCCGGCGCTGTCGACCGACCAATCCGGCGCGCGTTGTCGCAACATGGCCTCTCCTGCCGGGGACCGGCAGATGTTGCCCAGACAGACGATCAGAACAGCGGTCAGCGCAGCACCCCGCGCCGCCGCATCGCGCGGGCATAGATCAGCAACAGGATCAGCACGACGAAGATCGCCGCCGAGAACGCCATCTCCGCAGGCCCGCCCATCGTCATCGCCGACGGCTCCGCCACGCCGTAGGTAAAGACCGCCGATACGATCAGCCCCAGCAGCGACAATCCGAAGGCGGCGACCGCAAACCGCGACCGCAGCAGCAGCAAAAGCGAACCCGCAATCGAGAACCAGACCCCGATGCCCCAACTGAAATCGAACCAGAGCGGCGCGTTTTCCAGCATCGCGATCCGCTCCGCCGGCATCTGCGCCAGATAATCCGCAGCGCCTGTCCGCGTCATGACGTAGTCGTATCCGCCACCCGCATTCCACAACAGCGACAGAACGCCGACGATCCAAAGGTGAACGGGAGTTTTCATGGCGATGCCCCTTCTTGTCCGATGAACCGGACGATACCACATTGAAGGGCGTGCCCAAATGCCCAATTTACATGGCTGTGCGACCGACACGGATGATCGACAAAGCTGGTGCGCGTGAGTATCACCGCTGCCATGACGCTTCATCGCGCAACAGACTCTCTGGCAACCGGCGTCCAGGCGGGCGACCGTCGCGCGCTTGCCCGCGCGATCACGCTGGTGGAAAGCGGGCGGGCGGACCATCGCGCCGACGCGCTGGCTCTGCTCGACCAGCTTGGCACCGACCGGCAAGCCTTGCGGATCGGCCTGTCGGGCACACCCGGAGTCGGCAAATCGACCTTCATCGAAAGTTTCGGTCTGATGCTGACGGGCATGGGCAAGAAGGTCGCCGTGCTCGCAGTCGATCCCTCCTCCGCCCGCTCCGGCGGGTCGATTCTGGGTGACAAGACCCGGATGGAGCGGCTGTCGCGCGATCCCCACGCCTTCATCCGTCCCTCGCCCAGCCAGACGCAACTGGGCGGCGTGGCCCGCCGCACCCGCGATGCCGTCGCCCTGTGCGAGGCGGCGGGTTATGACATCGTGCTGATCGAAACCGTGGGCGTCGGCCAGTCCGAAACCATGGTGGCGCAGATGGCCGATCTGTTCGTCCTGCTGTTGGCCCCGGCGGGCGGCGACGAACTGCAAGGCGTGAAACGCGGGATCATGGAAATCGCCGACCTGATCCTGATCAACAAGGCCGATGGCGATCTGAAACCGCAGGCCGCGCGCACCTGCGCAGACTACGCCGGTGCCCTGCGCCTGATGCGCAAGCGCGAGCAGGACCCGGACGGGTTTCCCAAAGCCTTGACCGTGTCCGCGCTTGAGGACAGCAATCTTGAAAAGGCATGGGACGAGATGACTGCGCTGGCCGACTGGCGGCGGGCGCAGCGGGTCTGGGACACCACCCGCGCAGCACAGGGCCGCTATTGGTTCCACGAGGAGGTCCGCCTGCAGATGTTGGAACAGCTTGAACGCAATCCAGACCTGCAGCACCGGATGACGCGGATGGAACGGGCCGTGACCGAGGGCCAGATCGCCCCGGCGGTGGCCGCGGCAGAGGTGGTGACTGCGCTCATGCGGGCCACCAAGACCGACGCCGGGGAATTCCCGCCAGAGGATGCGTAATCCGGGTTGACGGGTCGCCGGAATCCCCATATCCCGCCGAAACTGAATTCAAGGTCCCGCGTCCGCGCGGGATTTGGCCGTTTGACAAGGGTGACCCGCAATTCTGTGCGCGTGACACCCTCATAGACAAGGAAAATGATCATGTCGCGTCGTTGCGAACTTACCGGTAAAGGCCCGATGTCTGGCAACAATGTCAGCCACGCCAAAAACCGCACCCGCCGCCGGTTCCTGCCCAACCTGCAGGATGTGTCCCTGCGCTCCGACACGCTGGGCCGCACGTTCAAGTTCCGCGTATCCAACGCGGCCCTGCGCACGGTCGATCACCGTGGCGGCCTCGACGCCTTCATGGCCCGCGCGAAAGAGGCGGAACTGTCCGCCGACGCGCTGAAGGTCAAGAAAGAGATCGACAAGGCCACCGCGTAACGCGCAAGCCACGTCACCGATTTGCAAGGCCCGGTTGATGATCAGCCGGGCCTTTTGCTTTGCCGCGCTATTGCAGCAGTATCTGCGCCCGCGCCGTCTGCCCGTTCGCGTCGATCACCGTCAGCGCCGAATACCCGGCCCCCAACGTGCCCAGATCGACCTCGCGCGCGTGGCTCGTCAGCACCGGCGCGCCGTTGGCCAGCCATGTGAATGGGGCGGCACCGTCGCGCACCTTGGCCGTCAGGCGCGCGGCATCGAGGGTCGCCCCGTCGGGCGGAAAGGCGATCCGGGGGCCATCCGCCAGCGACACGCCGCGCGGGCGGAACCGCTGCAACGCCTGCGGCAGTTGCGCCGTCGGCAGCAGCAGCGTTGCCGCAGGCGGGGCGGCAATTGGGTCGATCCGCGTTTTCAGCCGTTCGAAAGCGGCAAACATCACCGGGGCCGCCAGATCACCGCCGAAGACACCCGGCACCGCCGTGCCATCGGCGCGCCCCATCCAGACGGCCACCACATGCCGCCCATCGAACCCCACCGCCCAGGCATCGCGGTGGCCATAGCTGGTGCCGGTCTTGAACGCGATGCCCGTCCCCTGCACCCCTGCCGGGCGCGGTGTTTCCAGCAGGATGTCGGCCACCTGCCAGGCCGCCACGTCTCCCAGCACCCGCTGCGGCGCAAATCCGTCTGTCGCCGCTGTCTGCCACCGCAGATCGACCGCCACACCGCCGTTGGCGATGGCGGCATAGCTACGGGTCAGGTCTTCCAGCGTGATCCCGACACCGCCCAGCGCGACAGCCAATCCCGCACGCCCGCCGGGGATCACCGGCTTGGCCCCGGCGCGTTCCAGCGCCGCGATCAGGTGTTGCGGCCCCAGCGCTTCCAACACGCTGACGACAGGGATGTTCAGCGACAATTGCAACGCCGTGCGCACCCGCAATTCGCCGCGAAACAATCCGTCAAAGTTCTGCGGCGCGTATCCGCCAAAATCCGTGGGCCGGTCGGCGATGAGCGTCTCGGGGTGGATCAGCCCCCGGTCAAAGCCCACCCCATAGACCAGCGGCTTCAACGTCGATCCGGGCGAGCGCAGCGCCTGCGTCAGGTCGACAAACCCCGCCCGGCCATCCGCGCGATATGCGGCGGAACCGACAGAGGCCAGTACCTCGCCCGTCCGATGATCCGCAACGATCAGCGCCGCCTGCACGCGGTCGCTGCGTCCTGCCGTCACGTCTGCTGCAAGTTGTTCAAGCGCTGTCTGCACAGACCTGTCCAGTGTCAGATCATGGCGCGGGGTGCTCGGGTCGGCGGCAACCACCCGATCCGCCAGATGCGGTGCGAGGGCAGGTAACAGGTGTCGCGTGGGCGGCACCGGCCGCCGCATCGCCCCTTCCAGCGTTTCGCTGTCCAGCACGCCCGCCCCCTCCATCCGGGCCAATACCCTGTTCCGCGCGGTTGTCGCGGCGACGGCATCACGGTCCGGGCGGCGCGCCTCCGGTGCCTGCGGCAAAGCCACCAGCAGCGCTGCCTGCGCCGCCGTCAGCCGCCGGGGCGGCTTGCCGAACCACGCCAGCGACGCTGCCCGCACCCCTTCGATATTTCCACCGAACGGCGCGCGGTTCATGTAGAGCGTCAGGATCTCGTCCTTGCTCAACTGCCGTTCCAGCGCCAGCGCGACCCTGATCTGGCGCAGCTTGCCGCTCCACGCCCCTGTACCGCCATCCTCCAGCAGACGTGCGACCTGCATCGTCAGGGTCGATCCGCCCGATACGATCCGCCCGTGCCAAAGCGCCTGTGCAGCCCCCCGCGCCATGGCGACCGGATCAACACCGGCGTGATCGTAGAACCGCTTGTCCTCGTAGCGCAGCAGCATGGCGACATAATCGGGATCGACCGTATCCAGCGTCGTGCCCATGCGCCAGCGCCCGTCGGCCACCGTGTAGGCGCGCAGCAGATCGCCGTTGCGGTCCAGCACCTCCACCGATTGCGCGATCTCAAGCGGCGGCAGCACCGCCGCGTCGATCCACGCGTCAAAGCTGTCGCGCCCCAGTGCCGCGGCCCAAAGTGCGGCGACGAGGATGATCAGGCGGCGCATGTCACTCTGTGACGACGACACGGCCCGTGTCGGTGCGCGCACGCATCTGCGGGCGATACATATCCTCCACGCTGGCGGCGGGGTGATGGAAGTTGCCGGGTGACACGGCCCGCACGATGTAGGCCAGTTGGAACGGCGCGTCGGATCGCCAATCCACCGCCGCAAGGAACCTGTCGCTACGGAATTCGGCGTTCTCGCTGCGCACGGGTTCCAGCCAGTCGAGCGCGCGGATATCGCCGCCCTGCAGCAGGTTCGGGTTGTCGATCTCGAACCCGGCGGGCAGCGGATCGTCGACCATCAGCCGCCCTTCCTGCCGCCCGATGGGTGCGACCGTCAAGACGGTGACTAGCCGCGTCCCGGCAGCTACGTTGCCCACATCGGCGAACGCGCCATCGGTGGTGAAATACTCGCGCCGGATGGCGTAACCATTGCCGCCCGCAGGTTCCGGCGTCTCTGGAACGCCGAAGGTTGTCACCGTGATCTCGGTATCGCGCGGGCTGCTGTTGGCGATAGCGATGGCACCCGCGCTGGTATCGTCCTGCAGCACCTGCACGATCGGTCCTTCCGGTGCGCGGCCATCCACCGTGATGCCCTCGGTCCGCAGATCACGGATCAGCGCATTCGCGGCAAGCAGCGTCCAGGCCGCCTCCTGCGTGCTGGCGCGTCCTGACCGGTCGGCAATCGCCAGCGTCAGCGTCTCGCGGTCCACCGCATCCGATCCCGCCTCGACCGCCAGTGCCAGCACGGCGGCGGTGTCGCGACGATAGGAGCCATAGTCGCTGCGCCAGATCATCCGTTCAGCGGTAGCATAGTTCAGCGCCAATTTGCGCCCCGCCTGCGCGAACATCGCATCCGCACGACGTTGGTCACCGTATTGCGCCAGTGCCGCGCCAAGCTGCGCCAATGCCACGGCGTTGAACGCCGATGCCTTTTGGTCGGCATAGTAGCGCAGATCGCCGACCGCGGCAGCCCCTTCGCGCGCCAGCACCATCATTGCATAGGCCAGGTCAGATCCGCCTTCGTCGAAATCGGGGTAGTAGTTCACCCGGTTGCGCAGGTTGTCGATGGCGTTCCGGAACGCGAGGTCGGGCACGTCATGGCCCTCCGCCCGTGCGCGGCTCAAGAAGTCGGTGACATAGGCATCCAGCCACATATCGCCGCTGCTCGCGCGCCACAGGCCAAACGCGCCGTTGGCCGCCTGATTGGCCAGCACCTCGGTGATGCTCTGCTCGATCCGTTCGGACAGCTGATCCCGCGTGCCCAACCCCATCGCGGCAGCAACACTGTCGAGATACAGCAACGGCATCGCGCGGCTGGTCAGCTGCTCCGTGCAGCCATAGGGGTAGCGATCCAGCGTCGACAGTAGCCCGGGCGCATCGAAGCGCGCCAAAGCGCCGACGGACAGGGTCGCGTGGCCGGTGCCGTCGACCATGCCGTCAAAGACATTGCGATCAAAGCTGAAGGTCGATCCCGCCGCCAGCGTGAAACGTGATATCCGGCTGACCTCCGGGTCGTTCACGACGACAGGCACCGTCAGCGATTTTTCCAGTACCTGCCCGTCGGGCGTCGTCAGGCTGATGTCGATGCTGTGCACGCCCACGTCGAATGCGCCGAACGGCACCGCAAAGACTTTCTTTTCCGCCTCATCCAGCGTGAAAGTCGCAGGCGGCACGTTGGCCAGCGCCAACCCGTCGGCGCTGAGGTTCAGCCCGACCACACCCGTCGGTCCATCCGCATGGACGATCTCCAGCAGCAACCGGCTCTGGTCACCTGGGGCGAGGAAGCGTGGCACGGATGCCGTCACGACCACCGGATCGCGCACCAGCACTTCCGCCTCGGCCTCACCCACGCCGGTCTCTGACCAGACAACTGCCATCAGCCGCACGGTGCCGTTGAACGCGGGCAGATCGAAAGTCACCGTCGCGCGGCCATCGGCCCCGACCGTGACCGGCCCTTCGAAATAGGCGACGAGTTCTTCGGTCGGCGGCGGGCTCTGCATCGACATGCCGGCCATCGCGTCACCGCCCGAGCGCACCGTGCCCATGTCATCGTTCAGCCCGTCGATCAGCCGTCCGTAAAGATCGCGCATCTCCACGCCCAGCTTGCGCTGGCCAAAGTAGTGGCCGGACGGGTCAGGGCTTTGAAAGCCGGTCAGGTTCAGGATACCCACATCGACCGCCGCCAGGGTCACATAGGCGGTCTCGCCCGCCGTGACCCCATCCACCTGCACCCCGACCGATAGCGTCTCGCGCGGTTGCGCGGCATCCGGCACATCAATGCTCACCGCCAACGCCTTGTCGCCCGGATCGACTGCGGCATAGCCCAGCCCCAGAGCGCGCGCCGGGTTGCGGCCTGCGTCGGCATCCATCGGACGGATCACCGTGGCGCTGACATAGGCGCCCGCGCCCCATTCCTCTGTCACCGGCAGGTCGATCACGTTTTCGCCCTCGGTCACCTGCACGGTCTCCATCGCGATCAGGCGGTTCGACATCACCGTCACCACCGCCGTCCCGGCATAGCGCGGCACGATGCGGAACCGGGCGGTGTCACCCACCGCATAGCTTTCGGCATCGAGCGAGGCCTGCAAGAGGTCGGGCGTATCCGTGGCCTCTGCAGGGGCGTACCATCCCGCATAGAAACTCTCGGCGGAGGCAAGGTAGTCCGCCCCGGTCCGTTCCACCACCAGTTCGTATCGGCCCCACTCCACATTCGCGCCGACGGTCACCGGTGCCGCGCCCAGCGTGGTCGTGCCCGTGGCGATCCGCTCACGCGAGGTGACGGGCTCCCAGTTCCAGTCGCCGTAAAGGGAATACCACTGATAGCGCGTGGTGACGCGGTTCAGCGTCCATTGCACCGGCATCTCCTGCGGTTGCAGGTCGGCCTCCAGGCCGATCAGCTGGAATTCAGCGCGCTGGCCCTCGCCCAGCACATCGTCGAACAGCGGCTTGATCCCGATCATGTCGGTGCCGGGCAGAACCGGCACGGTGATCTGCCGTTCGACCGGGCGGCCGGACCCTTCGGACACCCGCGCCGTCACACGCAGTTCCAGCGGCTGGTTGACGCTGATGTCGGCCATCTCCACGCCGACCCGCGCGATCCCGTCAGCACCGGTACGGCCCCCGTCCAGATAGGTCAGTTCGGCATCAACAGGTTCGTCGTAGCGACCGAAGCGATATCCGGGATAGGCATCAAGGCCACCAGACGCGCGCAACAGCGCCTCGCCCTCGACCGGCAGGTCACCGGCGGGCGGACCGAACAGGTAACGCGCGTCGATGGTCAGCGTCGGGCTGTCGCCCACGCGCAGATCGTTCGGCAGTGACAGGTCGAAGTCGATCCGCTCGGGCAGGAAATCTTCGACCAGCACTGACCGCGTCGCCAACGCCGGGGCCTCGACATCGGCCTTCAGCGCGATCTGCCATGTGCCGCGCGGGGCCGTGCCCGCGACCGGCAGCGCAAAGACATGCCCGCCCGCCAGATCGTCCAGCGATGTCGTGCGGCTGTATTCCACGCCGTCGGGTCGGGTCAGTATTGCGGTCAGCGGCACGTCTGTCAGCGCGCCCGCCTGCGCGTCGCGCATCAGGGCGGTGACATGGATCGTCTCGCCTGCGCGATAGGCCCCGCGGTCCGTGGCCAGAAACACATCCATCGGCGGCGCAGGCTCGCGCCCCTCCACACCCCGATCGGACAGATCGAACGCCGCATCGCGCAGCGACAGGAACGCCGCATCGTCGCCATGTGCCACCGTCACCAGCGCGGGCGCATTTACGCCCACCCCGCGCGTCAGACCAGCGGCGAATTGTGCAATACCGCGTGCATCCGTCTGCGCCGTCGCCAGCACTTCGTTGCCCTCGGACAGCAGCGTGACGGTCGCACCGTCCTTCGCCGCCGCGTCCGCCAACCCGCGCACCGATACCGTCAACCCGTCGGTGCCCAGGTAGCTGGCGATGCCAAGATCGGACAGCACGAACCATTGCGTCGCGGGCGGGTTGTCGTAGGGGTCTGCCCCCGGCACAGCCGCCGACAGCACATAGATACCGGCGGGTTCATCGCTGAGCATGTCGGTCAGCGGAATGCGCGTCAGCACGTCGCGGTTCAGCTCCGTCCCGGTCTGCGCAGTGCCTTCCCAGACGGTTCCGGCGAACCGGCTTTCCAGATACTCCTGATCGTAGGCATAGAGCGGCGTGTTGAAGACACCCTCCTGCATCGCGCGGATCACGTTGCGGTCGGTCATCCGCCGCAGCGTCAGCGCCACCTCCGGCAGGTTCACCGTCTCTACCGGGATCGCGATATCACCCAGCCGCGGCAGCACATAGGCACGCGAGGTGAAGCGCACGGCTGGCGATCGGTCGCGCACGTAGAGCGTCAGTTCCACCGGGCGCAGCAGTTCCTCGCCACTCGCCGCGGGCAGCCCCTGACGCAGCACGATCCGGTACCGCTCGCCGTGCTGAACGCCGGAGATACACAGCTGCCCATCATTGACCTGCACCACCATCGTCGGGTCGGGCAGTTGCACATAGGGCGTATAGTCGACACCCGCCTTGACCAATTCTTCGTTGAAGGCCGCACAGATACGCGGATCGGCGCTGTCGCTTTCCACCTGCGTGTCGGTCACCCGGAACCCGTATTTACCGATGGCGTCGTCCAACGCCGCTTCCAGCACGTTCGACGGTTGCAACGATAAAGCCAGCCGCAGGGTCGGAATCATGTCGCGCCCACGGCCACGTGCCTCGAGCGCAAGCGCAAGCTCGTTCAATGCCGTGACCCGTTCGCCGACGGACAGCGCCCGCAGATATCCCGCGACCGCCGCCGGGATCATCCGGCCCCGCATATTGGACCCGTCGTCATTGCGGATCACGGCCGCATAGCCCACCCAGTCGCGCGAAAGATCGGTTTCCGCAGCCCGGCCGCCCAGCGTCCGCTGCGCGCCGGAATCTTCGGGCCGGTCGCGCCCGATGGCCAGCGCCAGACCATAGGCCGCGCTCAGATCGCCGTCGCGCAGGAAATCCAGATCGGCGGCACGGGCGGCCGATTGCTGCAGGACAGGCGTCGCGGTGGCATAGACCTGCCCGGACACCGCACCGTCGTATGGCGCGTATTCCGTGACGCTCCGCTTGGGAAAACAGGCGTTCGAGCGGGCATTGAACGTAAAGGCCGTACAGCTTGCGTCATTCAGGCATGCCGCCTCGCAGGCCTGCAGGGTGGTATCGAAAATATTGGCGATGTCATTGCCCAGAAAATCCACGTTCTGCGTGATCACCACCCTGCGGTCCGGGACCACCTGTGATTGCTGAGCGGTCGCGCCAATCGCGCAGATCATGAAAACAAGCGATGTGAAAATGAGAGCGATGAGACGCGACATGATGCAAACTCCGGTCTGAATGGGCCGGATGGTGGCACGGGTCCCGGATTCGGGCAATGGCGCAGAAGGTGAGGTTTTCCGCACCTTTCGCGCAGGGATCAGCCGTTCGCCGACCCCTGATAGGGACGCAGGAACACCGGCTTTCCCGCCTCCGACAGGTCGGGATCGTGGCGATACCCGCCGCTGGCGAAGCCGCGCAAATCCGCAGGATCCGTCAAACGATTGGTCACGATATAGCGCGCCATGGCACCCCGCGCCCGCTTGGCGAAAAAGCTGACGATGCGCGGTCTGTCGTCCTTCACCTCCATGAACTGCGGCGTGATCACCTGCAGTTTCAGGGCCTTGCGATCCGCCGCGCCGAAATACTCCTGACTGGCGCAATTCACCAGCACATCGGTGCCTGTCGTCTCTGCCTGTGCGTTCAGCGCCTTGGCGACGGTATCGCCCCAGTAGTCATAAAGCGTCCTGCCCCGCCGCGTCTTCAACCGGCTGCCCATTTCCAAACGGTAGGGCTGGATCGCGTCCAATGGGCGCAGCAGGCCGTAAAGCCCCGACAGGATACGCAGATGGTCCTGCGCCCAGGCCATCTCGTCATCGCTGAGTGTCTTCGCCTCCAATCCCTGATACGTATCGCCGTTGAACGCCAAGGCTGCCGGTTTCACGCTCTCCGGTGCCGGCTCTGCCGCAAAGGCGCGAAACCGGTCGCGGTTCAGCCGCGCCAAATCGTCGGAAAGGCTCATCAGCCCCTTCAGGTCGCGCAGGGTCAGGTTCCGCGCTGTCTTCGCCAGCCGCACCGCATCGTCCTGAAACGCGGGCTGCGTCGGCGCAATCCCGACCGGGGTCCAGTCGAGCGCCTTGGCAGGCGAAATGACGGTCAGCATGGGGCACTCCTTTGGCGCGGCATTCGGAGACACGACCTAGCACGTTTTTTCGCGGCCAACACCCAAATGGGTGATGCCGCAAAGACAAGACGCGGGGCAAGGTTAACGAATCGCCGTCCCGCATGTCTGGTCGGCCCAAACCTCAGCCACCAGAAAGTTTATAGCAAATGCATTACTCTCCTCATCTCAAAGCAGCAATCGCCACAGCCGTTCTGTTCGCCCTCGGCGCATGCAGCGGCGGGTCGTCCTCCGATACCATGGATATGGATATGACCCCGGGCGCTTCAGGCTATGGCGATCGTGTCGCCAGCCTCCGGGCGGCTACCGACAACGGCAGCGCGAGCTTTGGCGGTCGTCCGACAAGTGCCATTACCGGTGATACCTTCTTTGTGCCCGGCACGGTGACGATGTCCGGTCAAATGGCTTTGTTGAACGAACGCGCCACCCTGGATGCGTTGGATACCACGGTCGACATGCAGGATACGACCACGGGCGCAATCCTCGCGACACGCGACGCCCTTTTCGCACCGGACGTCATCGGCAACCTGTCGATCACGGCGACGCTGACCGACCAAAGCGGGACATTCACCGGAACCGCGACCGACTTCGTCGATCGGACGAACGCTGCCCATAGCGGCACGATGACGATCAGCAACGGCACCCTGACAGCTACAACCGCGAGAGACGGCGAACAAGAAATCGATGTTGCGGCCATAACGTCGGGCACCCTCACGACTCCGCAGGGTGCGGATCGCGACCTCAACGGCTTTCTGGGCGGGGTGGTCGCGAACGTGAACGGCCCGGTCCTGACAGGTATCGTGCGCGGCGTCGCGGCGGACAATCAGACGAACACCTTGATCGGGCTTTTCGGAGCGAATTGACGGTCACGGGACGCGGCGACTGTCGCTTCCTTCCCGTCCTTGCGCGCGTGTCATCGGCTCGCGGCGCTCTATTGCGCTGTATGCCGAAACATTCCAAAGTCGAGGCATGTAATTCAAAAAAAGGATTATTTGCCCATGTCCCGAATGAATATCGCCTTGTCCACAACCGCTTTCGTCGTGGCGCTGTCAGCCTGCGGCGGCAGCACGACCACGTCGTCTCCCGCGTCCTACGAGGGTCTGTTGCAGCGATTCAACGCGAATTCCAACGCGGGAAGCGCCCCGCTGGAGGGTGGTGGCCTGACGCCGGTTCCGGCCACCACCTACTTCACCCCCGGCAGCTTCACCTATGCCGGGGAAATGACACTGACCACCGACCCTGCGACGATCGCTACGCTCAACGCAGCCGCTACCGACGAGGACCGATTGTTCCCGCTCATCCAATCCGCCTCGCTCATGCCTGATATGATCGGCACCATGACGATCACGGCAAACCTGACCGACACCGACGGCAGTTTCACCGGTGCCGTACAGGATATCCGCACGGCGGACGACGCTCCGGTCGATGGCGCGCTGTCGCTTGTCCGTGGCAGGATCATGGCGGAACCCGACTTCTTCGGCACCACGGGCGTCAAGTTCGATGGCGGGTTTGGTGGCGATCTGACCACGGCAGACGGCGCGACCAGCAGCTATGCCGCCAGCCTGCGGGCCTATGCCTATGATGACGGCGGCCCGCTCATCGCTGGACTGGGCGAAGGTACGCGCACAGATATTTCAACCGGTGGGGAATCAGGTTTCGTCGCATCCTTTGCCGCGCGGTGACCGCGTCAGCTGTCCTCCAGTACCTCCAGAAACGCATCGCCGAACCGTTCGGCATAGCGGTCCCCGATCAGCCGGGTCAGCCCCGCCATATCCGCATCGCGCAGCTGTGCAACCTTGGCCAGTTGACCGGCGCTCAGACTCATCGGCTTGTCGGCCCCGTGCGGGCCACGCTGCAGGTCGGATTGCACGGACAGTAACCTGTCGTAGATCGCGCCGGCATCACGTCCGGCCAGTTTGCGGCGCTGCGGGTGCACGTCATCCTGTGCGCCCGCAATCACTTCGAGAAACGCGCGGCCATAGCTTTCCAGCTTTTTTGCACCGACCCCGCCGACCGCGGCCATCTGGTCCAGCGTCACAGGCTTCTTCTCCGCCATCTCGATCAGGGTGCGGTCGGTGAAGATGATATAGGCCGGCACGCCCGCGCTTTCCGCCAGCGCGCGTCGCTTGGCCTTGAGCGCCGACAGCAGCGGCGCGTCCTCCTCGCTGACCTGCGCGCGCACCTTGGGGCCGACGCCCCTGGCCGCGCGGATCGTGTCGCGGCGCAGGTCGATCGTCGCCTCGCCCTTCAGGATCGGGCGGGCCTTGTCGGTCATCCGCAAGGCACCGTGGCGTTCCGGGTCCGGGCGGATCAGGTCATGGCCCATCATCTGCCGGAAGATCGCCTGCCACTGTCGCTTGTCGTAATCCTTGCCCACGCCGTAGGTCGGGAGGCTGTCGTGGCCGCGCTGCCTGATCTTGTCGGTCTGCGCACCCAACAGAATGTCGATCAGGTGCCCCGCCCCGAACCATTCCTCGGTGCGCAAGGCGGCGGACAGCGCCATGCGCACCGGCGTCGTGCCATCGAAGACCTCTGCCGGTTTGTCACACAGGTCGCAGGTGCCGCAGGTCACGTCCGCCTCTCCGAAATAACCCAGCAGCGTTTTACGGCGGCACTCCAGCGCCTCGGCCAGCCCCAGCAGCGCGTTCAGACGTGCATGATCCGCTGCGCGCCGTTCCGGCGGGGCCAGCCCCTCGTCGATCTGCTGACGGCGGTAGCGGATGTCGTCGGGGCCAAACAGTGTCAGCGTCTCCGCCGGTGCACCGTCGCGCCCCGCGCGGCCGATTTCCTGATAGTAGGCCTCGACGGATTTCGGCAGGTCCGCATGCGCGACCCAGCGGATATCCGGTTTGTCGATGCCCATGCCGAAGGCGACGGTGGCCACGACGATCAGCCCGTCCTCCTGCTGGAACCGGCGTTCGACGTCGCGCCGGTCCTGCGCCTCCATCCCGCCGTGATAGTGGCAGGCGGAATGGCCGCCCTCGCGCAGCCCCTGCGCCAGGGTTTCGGTCTTTGCGCGGGTGCCGCAATAGACGATACCGGATTGCCCCTTGCGCGCGTCGGCAAAGGTCATGATCTGCGCCCGCGGGCCATCCTTGACCGCAAACGTCAGGTGAATGTTCGGCCGGTCAAAGCCATGCAGGAACCGGGCAGGCTGCACACCGTCGAACAGCTTTTCGATGATCTCGGTCTGCGTTTCCGCATCCGCCGTTGCCGTGAAGGCCGCAAGCGGCACGTCCAGATCACGCCGGAGCGCCCCGATGCGCAGGTAATCAGGGCGGAAATCGTGACCCCACTGGCTAACGCAATGCGCCTCGTCGACGGCGATCAGACCGACGCCCGCCTGCCGCAGCATCCGTGCCGTTCCGCCGGCGGCAAGCCGCTCCGGCGCCATGTAAAGCAGCTTGAGCGTACCATCCTGCAGCGCCGTCCAGACGGCATCGGTCTCTTCCTCGGTATTGCCCGAGGTCAGCGCACCCGCCGCCACCCCGGCCGCCTGCAACCCGCGCACCTGATCGCGCATCAGGGCGATCAGCGGCGAAATCACCACCGTCACCCCGTCGCGCATCAACGCGGGCAATTGAAAGCAAAGCGATTTGCCGCCACCTGTCGGCATGATCGCGAGCGTGTTGCGCCCCGCGATCACGGCGTCGACGATCTCCTGCTGGCCAGGGCGGTAGGCATCGAAGCCGAATACATCACGTAACAGCGTGGCAGCGCTCATCCCGGTGTCCTGTTTTTCTTGTTCTGCTCTTTTCCGCACAATCGCAGAAACCGGCATATCGAACAAGGCGCGGGCAGACGTTGACACAAAGTCTGCAAACAAATCCTTATACAGGATTTGCCCGCAAAATTTCGTGAAATTTTGGCGCCCGTTGCGTCCGGCCCGGTGACGCACTACCCCTGACCCCGACAAGGGAGACACGCATGGGTGAGATCACACTGGTCCGGCACGGGCAGGCCAATTCAAGCGCCACGGACGAGGCGGGCTATGACCGGCTGACCGATCTGGGCCACCGGCAGGCCCGCTGGCTGGGCGAATGGATGGCCGCCCACGACGGCCCATTCGACGAAGTGCATGCCGGCACCCTGCGCCGTCAGCAGGAAACGGCTGCAGGCATGGGGTTCGACGACGTGCAGACCGATCCCCGCCTGAACGAGATCACCTACTACGACCTGACTGCGGAGATGGACCTGCATCAGCCCGACCTAAAACGCAGCGGGCCGGAAGACTTCGCCATCCACTTCCCGGCCACGCTCACCGCCTGGCGCGACGGCCATATCAAGGGCACGGAAAGCTATGACGCCTATGGCAAGCGTGTCGCCGACGTGCTGGCCGAGGCCGCACGGCCCGGCAAACGCATCCTTTGCGTCACCTCCGGCGGGATCATCGCGCGGGCAGTGGCGCATATCCTGCATCTCGACATTCCGCGCATGGCGCAGATCGCGCTGCCGATCCTGAATACATCGGTCCATCGCATCCACGTCACGCCGCACGGGCCGATCCTGGCCACCTTCAATTCCGCGCCACATCTGGACCACGCCGACAGGCTGGCCGCGCGCACGAACTACTAGGAGACCGCAATGCTGAAACTGCACTACGCCCCCGGCACGATTTCCATCGCCGTCGCCATCGCGCTGGAAGAGACCGAAACACCCTATGAGACGATCAAGGTCGATTTCGCCAATCAGGCGCAGACGAAACCCAGTTACCACGCAATCAACCCCAAGGGCCGCGTGCCCGCGCTGGAAACGCCCGACGGTATCCTGACCGAAACCGGCGCGGTGCTGGAATACGCCTGCCCCGGTCTGGTGCCCAACGATGCCTATACGGCGGGACGGATGCGCGAGGCGATGTATTATCTCGCCTCCACCATGCACGTCGCCCATGCCCACAAGATGCGCGGGCATCGCTGGGCGGACCGGCAAAGCAGTTTCGACGACATGAACCAGAAAGTGCCGCAGACCATGGCCGACTGCTGCGCCTATCTGGAAGGTGCCTATCCTCTTGACCCTTACGTGACCGGCGCCGATTTCACGCTGGCCGATCCCTATATGACGCTGGTGCTGGGCTGGCTGGACGGCGACGGTGTGGATATCACGCAGTATCCCAAACTCGCCGCATTTCTGATCCGTATGCGCACACGGCCTTCGGTGCTTGCGGTCATGGAAAAGGGAATGCTGACGTGACCCACATCTGGCTGCGGGCAGAGGAACGGCCGCACGAACAGCGCGTGGGGCTGACGCCCGAAGGTGCCGCCAAACTGCTGGCGGCGGGTTTTGACGTGACGGTCGAAGACAGCGCCCAGCGCGTCATTCCGTTGTCGGACTATGCAGACGCGGGCTGCGCCACGGCACCTTTGGGCGGCTGGACCGACGCGCCAGACGATGCGGTGATCTTCGGGCTGAAGGAACTGCCCGATGCCGATTTTCCCCTGCGCCACCGCCACATCATGTTCGGTCACGCCTACAAGGGCCAGTCCAGCGGGCGCGTGCTGCTGGACCGGTTCAAGGCAGGCGGCGGCACACTGCTCGATCTGGAGTATCTGACAAATCCAGACGGCAGACGGGTCGCGGCCTTCGGCTATTGGGCGGGCTATGCGGGGGCCGCCGTGGCGCTGAAATGCTGGCTGGCACAGCAAGGCGGCGGGGTCGCCGGGGCGATGTCGACCTATCCCAACGCGCAGGCGCTACGCGACGAATTGGCGGGAGCGATGCCCGAGATACGGCCGGATGCGCTGATTATCGGGGCGTTGGGACGTGTTGGCACCGGGGCCGCCGATTTATGCGCGGCACTGGACGTGCCGACAACACGATGGGACATGAAGGAAACCGCATCCGGCGGCCCGTTCCCGGAGGTGCTGGAGCACGACATCTTCCTCAACTGCATCCTCGCCCGCCCCGGCACGCCGGTGTTCGTGCCGGCTGACACGCCACAGGCCGACCGCAAGCTGACCGTCATCGGCGATATTGCCTGCGACCCCGACAGCGATTTCTCACCGATCAAGGTCTATGACCGCACGACGACATGGGACGCCCCTGCCCTACGTGTGCATGAGAACCCGCCGCTGGACGTCACCGCCATCGACAATCTGCCCGCGATGCTGCCGCTGGAAAGCTCCGAAGATTTCGCGGATCAGCTTTTGCCACATCTGCTTTGCTTCGACACTGACCCCGAAGGTGTCTGGGCGCGGGCACGGGATGAGTTCAATGAACACGTGTAGTGCTTATGTAACCGCGCCTGACCTTGGGGAAGCGTGAAGCGCCTCCCCAAGGTCAGGCGCTGTCCGGCTTCGCCGGACAAATGAAAACGGCTGGCTACTTGCTGCCGAACAACCGGTAATACGCCCAGTCCGGCAGGAACTGCGACAAGCGGAACACCCATGAAAACAGCAGCGGGAAGCTCTTCTTGAAATCGTCGCTGTTCATATGCTCGAACACTTCGCGCGCGGCCTCTTCGGGCTCCATGATGAAGGGCATGTGAAAATCGTTCTTGTCGGTCAGGCGAGTCTTGATGAACCCGGGGTTCACGACCTGCACCTGCACCGGGCTGGTGCGCAGGTCGGCCTGCATGCTTTCGGCCAAGGCCATCAACCCGGCCTTGGACGCGGAATATCCGATCGCGCCCGGCAGGCCCCGGAACCCGGACAATGAGCCAGTCAGCACGATATGCCCCTGACCGCGGGCGATCATCGGGCCGATCACGGCCCCCACGCAACGCGACGCGCCAAGATAGTTAATCTCGCCCATCTTGTCGGCTTTTTCGTTGTCCCATTCACTGGCCTTCATCGGCCAGTACACACCGGCGAGGTAAACCATCCCGTCAATCTCGCCGACCTCCTTCGCCGCCGCCTCGACCGCGTCGCGGTCAGCCACGTCGACCGTGACGAAGGACGCCTTCCCCGGCAGTTCCTCGACCAGCGACTTGAGGCGATCCTCCGACCGGGCCGACACGATCACCTCGGCCCCGGCGCGGCTCAGGCATTTGGCGACCTCGCGCCCCAGCCCCTCGCTTGCACCCACCAGCCAGTATCTCTTGCCCTGCCATGTCTTCAACGGTCACTCTCCTGCATAAACATCCTGTTTCGGTCGCATGGTGGCGACGAGTTCGGCCACCTTGATACCAAACTTGCGAAACTGGGATCGGTTCATAATCGCACCGTTGGCCATCAGATACATCCAGTCGGTGGTGTCCAGTATATGGCCGCCCGCCTCTGCGGCCAGCTTGATCCGGTAGCGCAGCACGACAGCCGACCCAAGTTGCTGCCCTGTGCCCGTGCCGACCAGATCGGGCGCATCCGCCCTGATCGCCCCGTCATTGCCCAGCCGCAGCGTCCAGACCCGTTCCTGCACGGTGCCGCTGTCATAATGAAACGTCTCTGTCATCGTGCCGACGTTCCCCTGCCACGACGCCTCGAAATCCGCGACGAAGCGCGACGTCACCCGCCCCAGCGGGCCATAGATCACGCCCTCGCACTGGATCGGGCCATTGAACCGCTCGCGGATGTCAAAGACCGGACCATCGGCATAGTCTTGCGGCATCTGCGCCAGAAACGATGCCCGGCGCGACAGCCCCCACCAGAGCAGCGCAACGATCAATGCGCCCAGCGCCAACATCACAGCGGTCCACATGGGATCAATCCTTCAGCGTCGTGACCGCCAGCAATCCGATGGCCACCAGTTTCAACAGTGACGGCACGCCCGCGTAAAGCAGTGTCAGCATGGCCGTCGCGTCGTCGGGTTGTGCGGCCTGACCCGATTGGAACCCGGCGCTTTCCAGCACCGGCAACAGGACGACCGCGGCAAAGGCCAGCGTGAATTTGCTGACCAGCGACCACAGGCCGAACCCCTGCCCCCCGTTCGGGGCAACCACGCTCATCCGTTTGGCGAACATGGCGGGCAGCAGGGTCAGATCGGCGCCTATCGTCGCTCCTGATAATACGCAGACAACGGCAAAGAGGATCACATCACCCTCGCCCAGCGTCAGGGTATAGCCGAACGACAGCACCGCCAGCACCATCGCGACCAGCAGAACCCGCTTTTCCCCGAACCTGCGCGCCAGCGCCGACCAGCCGGGCGAGGACGCGGCGGCAGCCAGAAAGAAGAGCACAAGCAGTGGCCCTTCCCAGCCCACGCCGCCCAGCACGCTTTCGACGTAGAACAGGAACAGGGTCGATGACACCGCCAGCGGCGTGGCGTTCACCAGCGCCAGCAACAGCAACCGCCGCGCGGTGCCGTCCGACCAGATCGCCTTGATCGGCGTCGGCTCCGTCGGCACGCGAGATGTCCACTCCGGCCACATCCAGATGACAGCCACCAGCGTGACGACGGCAAAACCCCAGGCGAATGCCGCGAAGGCATCGAACCCGTAGCCCATCAGCAACGTCGGCGTCACCGCCGCCACGCAGATGCCCAGCAATGCACCCGTCTCGCGCCACGCGGCCAGCCGCACATGGCCGTCCTTGGCATCCCCCGCCTTGGCGATGCCCTGCGCGTAGAAATTGATCGTCAGGAAACTGAAGGCCGAAAACAGCCCGGCCAGCGTCAGCCCAAACCACCACAGCGGCGCGATCGGTGGTTCCACCGCGAAAAGCCCGATCATCGACAGCGCCAGCACACCGCCCGCGAAGGCCACCGCAATCGGGCGGGTCCGCCCGCCCAGCCGTTCGGAAATCCAGCCCAGCACCGGGTCCTGCACCACATCGAACAGACGCAGCGCGAATAGCATCGTGCCCAGTGCGGCCAATGTGACGCCGTAATTGTCGACATACATTTTCGGCGCGTAGATATAGATCGGCAGCCCCGCCGCGTTGATGACGGCGGCGAACAGGCAGTAGGCGGGCAGCCGCGTCATCACATGGGCGTTCACCGGCTGATCTCCTCGCCGGGCGGTTCCGGACGCGACCGGAACGTCGCCTTTTTCCACCACAGCTTCACCGCCTGCCAGTGGATGAGCGCCAGCACACGACGCGATCCGAACGGGCGGCGGATCGCGGCCCAGAGGATGCCGCGATTCGTCAGCGGCCTGCGCGGCCCTTTTAACGTGGCGACCAGCCCGCCGTTGCCGCGCGTATAGTCAATGATGATGTGGATGCTGTCCGGCTGGATTTCATAGCGAAAGGTATAGCCCCCTTCGATCGGCTGAAACGGCGAGACGTGGAATATCTTGGTGGCCGTCAGCGTGTCCTCTTTCGTGATCTCGCGTAGGTCATCATGGTGACACAGGTAGGAGTGGCGGTCACCAAAGGTATTGCTCACTTCCGCAATGACGACCCGCAGCACCCCGCCTTCATCATGGCACAGCCAGAACGACACCGGGTTGAACACGTGGCCAAGCAGACGCGGCTGCGCCAGCAGGTCGATCCGCCCGGTCACATCCAGATCATGCGCCGCCAGCACATCGCGGACCCATGCGGCCCCGGTGCCGCCTTTAGGCGCGCCGCCATGGTCGCTGTCATGCAGCGACATCAACCCCGCCCCGTTGCGCGTGAACAGTGCGGGCCCGGAAACCTCCGCCTCTGCATCGAGCAGCACGTAGTCGATAGAATAGCGAAAGGCGTTCTTCACCGCACCGCGCCGCCCATGATAGGTCTCTCCGGCGATATGATGCACCGCTGCCGTCACTCCGCCGCGACGTCCAGCCGCTCCATCGCATTGAGCGCGTGCACCACGTCATAGGCCGAAGACAGGCCATCCTCGTGAAAACCGTTTTTCATCCAGGCACCGCAGAACCACGTCCGGTTTGACCCGTTCATCATCGCTGCCTGTTTCTGTGCAGCCAGTGCGCCGGTATCGTAAACCGGGTGGCGCAACGTGACCTCGTCCCAGATCAGCTTGGGGTCGATGGCCCGCGTGGTATTCAGCGTCACCATAATCTCGTCGCCCGTCAGCCACGGTTGCAGCGAGTTCATCCAATAGGTCAGGTCGATCTGGTCGGACCTTTTGCCCGCGTCCTCGGTATAGATCCACGACGACCAGACTTGCCGACGCCTGGGCATGATCGACGTGTCGGAATGCAGCACGACCTTGTTGGGCTGGTAGCGCACCGCGCCCAAAGTCGCGCGCTCTGCCGGGGTGGGGTCCGACAGCATCGACAGCGTGTCGTCGGAATGGCTGGCGAAGATCACCTCGTCGAACATCTCCCAGTCGCCGCCATGCGCCTTCACTTCGACGCCCTTTGGCCCGCGCCGCACGGCATCGACCTTCGCATCGAGCCGCATGTCGACGCCACGCTGGAACATATCCGCGCCCAGCCGCGCGACATAAGACTGGCTGCCCTCGGCAACGGTGTACCACTGGTGCTGCCCGGTCGCACCCAACAGCGCGTGGTTGTCGAAGAAGGACAACAGCGTATGCGCCGGAAAATCCATGATTTTTTCCTTCGGCGTCGACCAGATCGCCCCGGAAAACGGCAGCAGGTAGTGGTCACGGAAATGCGCCGACAGCCGCAGCTTGTCCAGCAATCCGCCGATGGTCAGCCCGTCCTCCGCACTCGCAGCCAGCCCGTGTTTGTTGAAGTGGAAAATGTCGCGCACCAGCCGCAGAAACTTCGGGTTGGCGATGTTGCGGCGCGTGGCAAACAGCGCGTTCAGGCTTTCCAGCCCGTATTCCATCTGGCCGCCGTTGAAGGACGCGCCGAACGACATCTTGGATTTGACCACCGGCACCTCGAGGTGCTCGAAGAGCGCCGTCAGGTTCGGGTAATTTGCATAGTTGAACACGATGAAACCGGTATCCACCGCCTGATCGCGGTTTGTCCCCGCCATCTTCGTGCGCGCGTGCCCGCCCAGCCGCTTTTCCGCCTCGAACAGGACCACCCGGTGATCCTTGGCCAGCAGATGTGCAGCACCCATGCCCGAAATGCCCGCCCCGATCACCGCAACTCTGCGGGGGGCGGCTGTCGTCGTTTCAAATGGCATGTGGCACAGGCTCCGTTACGCTTCGTGTTGTAGTCATATTTACGTCACGATGTCATGCCCGGATTAGTTTCAATTTCCGCAGCTTAGGATTGATCCACTCCTCTGCGCCCTGCGTAAACCTGTCATGTTGACGACCTACACCCCCTCGGCCAAACCAATGGCAGGCCTGATGCGCTCCGCGAACCCGCGCGGCGTATTGCGCCTGACTGATGACGAGGGGCCGCAGGTGGTCGAGGACAAGAATGCAAAGCGCATGGCGTGGGTGACCGAAGTCCGTGCCATCCGTGACGACAAGAACAAGGATGCCTTCGCCCGCGTCTTTGCCCATTTCGCGCCGCGCGTAAAAGCGTTCCTCATGAAATCCGGCGCAACACCTGACCTTGCCGAAGAATGCGCGCAGGACGTGATGGTCACGCTCTGGAACAAGGCGCATCTCTTCGATCCGGCCAAGGCCAGCGTTTCGACGTGGATATTCACCATCGCGCGCAACCGCCGCATCGACTTTCTGCGCAAGCAACGCCGCCCGGAACCCGAGGACCTCCCCTGGGGCCCAGAGGCGGAACCCGATCAGGCCGATGCCCTTGCCCTGCAGCAAGAGAGCGAAAAACTGGGGACGGCGATCGCCGCCCTGCCCGCCAAGCAAAGAGAACTGATCGAAAAGGCCTATTTCGGCGAATTGTCGCAAAGCGAAATCGCCGCCCAGACCGGACTGCCGCTCGGCACGATCAAATCCCGTATCAGACTGGCGCTTGACCGCCTGCGCCACGCCATGACCGAAAGACCCCACAAATGACCGCGATCAAACATCACCTGACCGATGCCCTGCTGATGGGATACGCCACCGGCACCCTGCCGGAAGCGTTCAGCCTCGTCGTCGCCACGCATATCTCGCTTTGCGACGAGTGTCGCGCGGCAGCGGCGAGCTATGATGCCGTCGGCGGCGTTCTAGTTGACGGGACTGCCCCCGTCGCGCTCTCCGCCGATAGTCTCACCGCCACGCTTGACCGCATCACACGGCAGGACACGTCTGTCGCCAAACCCGTAAAGGTTGTCGATGGCGTCTTCCCCCGCCCGTTGCAGGACTACGTTTCAGGCGATCTGGCCGACGTGAGATGGCGCAAGATCGGCGGCGGCGTCAGCCAGATGGTGCTTGAGACCTCTGATGCGGCCACCGTCCGCCTGCTGCGCATCCCCGCCGGCACCGCCGTACCCGATCACGGCCATGGCGGCACAGAGCTGACGCTGGTGCTGCAGGGTGCCTTCGTCGATGAAACAGACCGTTTCGGCATCGGCGACGTCGAAGTCGCGAATGAAGACCTGCACCACACCCCTGTGGCAGAGGAGGGTGCCGATTGCATCTGCCTCGCCGCCAGCGATGCGCCGCTGCAATTCAAGGGCCTCCTGCCCCGGATCGCCCAGAAATTCGCAGGTATCTAGATGGTCGCGGTCTATCCTTGTAGCCGCAAAACCATATGCGGCAGGCTGCGTCCGGGGATCGACCCGGACGGCACCCTTCCGGCAGTCTCAAACCCGATCCGGCGATAGAACCCTTCCGCGCCCGGATCGGAATCGAGGTGCAGACTCGCAAGTCCCAGATCCCGTGCCGCCCGCGCGACTTCCGACCACAGCATCCGCCCCACACCGCGCCCCTGCCAGTCGGGGTGAACGAAGAACGATTTCACTTCGCCGCTCTGCTCGTCGTCATCGACCGCAAGGCCGACAAACCCGCAAGGCGCGCCGTCTTCCGCCACCCAGAATCGTATCGCATCGATATCATCCACCGTCACACGCAATTCATCCACGCAGGCCGCCATGAACGCATCGTCGTAGCCGTTTGATTGCTTCGAGATCATCGCGATGGTCGTCAGCGCCGCCGCATCTCCGCGCACGGCACGCCGAACTGTCACGGCCGTCATACTGGCAATCCCAGAAACCGCGCGCCGCTCATCAGATCCGGCGCGACATGATGGCCCAGCGCGCGCACCTCCGGCGACGGTTGGACAATATCCGGCACTTGCACCACACGCGCGCCGGATGCCACCGCCGCGCGCGTGCCGGTATCGCTGTCCTCGAATGCCGCGCAATCGTGCGGATCGGCACCAAGGTGCCGCGCCATCGCCAGATACCCCTCCGGGTCCGGTTTGCCCTTCGCCACCTGATCGCCGCCGACGATATGCGCCATGAAGGGCAGCAGGCCCGCGTCACCCAGATGCTCCGCCGCCCGCGCGCCGCGGGTCGAGGTGACGACCCCGGCCGGGATACCCGCGACCTTTAGCGATTGCAGCAAGGTCATCGCACCGGGCTTTACCGGAATGCCCGCGCCGAAGGCCACGGCAATCGCCTTACCCCATGCGGTATCGAACGCCGTCCTGTTCACATATTGCCCGATGGAACGGTCCAGCACCGCCGCGCTGTCCGCATCGCGCAGGCCGATACAGCTGCAAAACACGGAGTCCAGGTCGACCTCGCCAGCCAGCCCATGCGCCTGCCCGACAGCCACGAAAGTCTCCAGGCACAGCCGCTCGGTATCGAGCAGCAGCCCGTCCATGTCGAACATCGCGGCCCTGATCATGTCAGCGGGTCAGTTCCACGCCAGCGGTTCGTAGACACCATGCCGCTTAACATACCCGTCACCGCCCGGCGACAGGTAGAACGTACGCCCCGGCACAGCACCGCTCACGACGAAGAAGTCCAGCGTCCGCGCCAGATGCCCGGCCCGCGTGCCGCAGATGTGGGTGCCGCCCCGGCAGGGCGTCAGTTGAAACGTGTGCAACTCACCGTGCTCTTCCGACAGCACCGAAATCGCGCCGGTGTCGAAGGGTGTGTCCTGAAAATTGTCGGCATAGAGCCGGTTGATATCCGCCGTGGCATCCCAGACGAACTGCTCTGCCGACGCGGCGACCCGGTCACCCGTCGCCTGCACCGTGCCCTGACAGGCCGCCAGCACGCCCGTCGCCGCCAAAACCAGGATCATCCGTTTCATGGCCGTTCTCCCATTGTCGCTCATACTCTGGCGTCAGGACTTGGGTTGTGCAAGCGGCACGACCGGCGCGGGCGCGTCCTGCGCCAGTTCCTCGAAATCGAAGTTGTGCAAACGGCCCGACCGTTTCCCCGCCTTCTCCGCACTGATCATGATGTCGTCCACATCCTTGCGGGCCTGCGTGAAGTGCCGGTCGAGGTTGCCGACCCGGGTCACCAGCCGGTCCACGTCACCGTGCAGCATCCCCAACTCCTTGCGGATCGCACCCGCCTGCTCGCGCATCCGCGCGTCCTTCAGGATCGCGCGCATCGTGTTCAGCGTGGCCATGCAGGTGGTGGGCGACACGATCCAGACGCGGGCTGCAAACCCGTCGCGCACCAATTCGGGGAAATTGGCGTGCAGTTCGGCATAGACCGCCTCTGACGGCAGGAACATCAAAGCGCCGTCGGCGGTCTCGCCCTCCAGAATATATCTGTCGGAAATATCCCTGATGTGTTTCTTGACGCTGACGCGCATCGCCTTGGCGGCCTCGTTCGCCTCCCACTGGGTGCCCGCGTTGCGGATCGCCTCGTAGGCTTCCAGCGGGAACTTGCTGTCGATCACGATCGGCCCCGGCGGATTGGGCAGGTGGATCAGGCAATCGGCCCGCTTGCCGTTGGAAAGCGTGGCCTGCAACGTGTAGCTATCCTTCGGCAGCGCCTTGCCCACGATATCGGTCAGCTGGATTTCCCCGAAAGCCCCGCGCGTCTGCTTGTTGGACAGGATGTCCTGCAACGACAGCACGTCGCCCGACAGTTTGGTGATGTTGTCCTGCGCCTTGTCGATGGCCTGCAACCGCTGCTGCAACTCGCCAAGGCTCTGCGCGGTGCGCTGTGCCGATGTGCCCAGATTGGCGTTGAGCGAGGCCGTCACCTGCGCCAGCCGCTGCTCGACAAGCTGGATCGTCTTGGCCTGCTGCTGCGCCTGCGCCTCCGTCACCGCGTTCAGCCCGCCGAACAACTGCTGCTGCCCGTTGCCCAGCATCTCGACCCGGCTGCCCAACCCGCCCATCTGGCTGGCCAGCACTTCGGCCATCTCGAAAGACTTGCCCGTGCGCCGCACCGCCATGATCAGCAGCACCACGATCAGCAGCACCAGCACAACAGCGAGGATCAGCCCGATCACCAGAGGATCGCTGAAGGCATAGGTCGCGTCACCGATCTGGATCATGTGCGGCCAAACAGGCGTTCGATATCGCTCAACTTCAACTCCACGTAAGTCGGCCGCCCGTGGTTGCACTGGCCCGACATGGGCGTCGCCTCCATTTCGCGCAGCAGCGCATTCATCTCGGCCCCCTGCATCCGGCGGCCCGACCGGATTGATCCGTGACAGGCCACGCGGGACAGGATCGCCTCGATCTTGGATTGTACCCGCGCGCTGTCGCCCTGATCGGCCAATTCGTCCAGAATATCACGCAGCATTGCGGTGGCATTCACCTCGCCCAAAATCGCGGGGGTCTCGCGCACCGCGATGGCCCCGCCGCCGAACGCCTCGATCCCCAGCCCCAGTCGCGCCAGATCGTCCGCGATCTCCAGCAACTGCGCGGCCTCGCTGTCGGTCATCTCCACGATCTCGGGGATCAGCAGCGCCTGCGTGGCCACGCCATTCTCGGCCATCTGCCGCTTCAGCTTCTCATAAACCAGCCGTTCGTGCGCCGCGTGTTGATCGACGATCACCATGCCGGTTTCGGTCTGCGCGATGATGTAGTTCTCGTGCACCTGCGCCCGCGCTGCTCCCAGCGGCAGGTGGTCGGGTTCGTCGTCCACCACTGGTTCGATCCGCGCCGACGGGGTTTCCGCGAACCCCGACTGCGGCGCTTGCGCCTGAAACGTCATCGACCGCGCGGTAAACGATGGCCGATCCATCTGATAGACCCGCGCGCCGGTCGGTTGCGGTTGCATCGCGCCCAACGTCGCGGCACCCACAGTGGTCGATGCGCGGTGCCCCGCCTCCGCCAGCGCGTGCCGTAGACCCGACACGATCAGCCCGCGCACGGTGCCCGGATCGCGGAAACGCACCTCGGATTTCGCCGGATGCACGTTCACGTCCACCAGCATCGGATCGCAGTCGATAAACAGCGCAGCCACCGGATGCCGGTCACGGCTCAACACATCCATATAGGCCGCGCGCAAAGCACCCAGCAGCATCTTGTCGCGCACCGGCCTGCCGTTCACGAACAGATATTGCGCCACTGCCGCCCCACGCGAATAGGTCGGCAAGGCGGCATAGCCCGTCAGGTGGAACCCATCCCGCTCCGCATCCAGCCGCAGGGCATTCTCCGCAAAGTCGCGCCCGATGACACCCGCCAGCCGCGCGTGCAATGCGTCGAACATATCGCCGGTCTGCGCATCGGCGCGGAACGTGGTGCGGCTGTCGCCGCCCGACACATCGCGCAGGATGAACGTTATGAAGGGTTCCGCCATCGCCAGCCGCTTGACGACATCGCCCACCGCCTGTGCTTCCGCCCGGTCGGTGCGCAGGAATTTCAGCCGCGCGGGCGTGGCGTAGAAAATGTCGCGCAACTCCACGACCGTGCCGCAGGACAGCGCCGCCGGTTTCACCGCGCCCGTCTTGCCACCCGCCACAGCAAGCGCCGCCCCCTCTCCGCTGTCGACGCGGCTGGTGATCGTCAGCCGCCCGACCGCACCCAGCGACGCCAGTGCCTCTCCCCGGAAGCCGAAGGAGTGGATGTTCAGCAGGTCGGATCCGTCGATCTTTGACGTAGCGTGCCGCGACAGCGCCAGCGGCAGATCGTCCGCCGCGATCCCGCAGCCGTCGTCCGTCACACGGATCAGCGTCTTGCCGCCGTCGGCGATCACCACCTCGATCCGCGTGGCCCCGGCGTCGATGGCGTTTTCCACCAGCTCCTTCACGGCAGAGGCCGGACGCTCCAACACCTCGCCCGCCGCGATCCGGTTGATCGCGGCCTCGTCCAGCTGCCGGATCACCGGCTGTGGCTTTATCTGGGGGTCTGCAATGGCCATGCCACAAGGGATAGCATGACCGTCCGCGATTCTGCGAGTGTCACACCGATTTTTCGGCGAAAAATCGACGCCTGCGCATTTTCGCGAAAATGCTCATTCGGCGACCGGCAATCCCTCCGGTTGCCCCACCACCACGAAATGCAGCGCGTCCGGCTGCAGCAGTTCGGCGGCCACCCGGTTCACATCCTCAAGCGTCACCGCCTCGATGTAGTCGTTGCGGTTGATGACGTAGTCCGGCGGCAGGCCGATCATCTGCATGCCGACCATGATGTCGGCAATTTCGCCGTTGCCGTCGAACCGCAACGGATATTCACCGGTCAGGTAGGTCTTGACGGTTCCGAGTTCATCCTGCGTGATCCCGTCCTCTGCCATGCGGGCCCATTCAGCGCGGATCACGGCGATGGCCTCCGCAATCGTCGCATTGGACGAGGCGACCTGCCCCAGCATCAGTTCCGCGTGCAGTTTCGGCACCAGAAACGTGCTGATCCCATAGGTCAGCCCGCGCTTTTCGCGAACCTCGTTCATCAGCCGGCTTTCGAACCCGCCGGCACCCAGAATTTCATTCACGATATAGGCGGCAAAGAAATCGTCGTCGTCCCGCTCGATCCCTTCATGACCGAAAAGCGCCACCGCCTGCGGGGTCTCGAAATCGACGACCGTCACACCGCCCGCCAGGCCGAAATCAGCCTCTTGCGGCAACGGCGGACCTTCGGCAGGCAATGCGCCCAGCAGCGTATCCAGCATCGGGCCAAGCTCTTCCGCGGTGATGTCGCCCACAGCGGAGACATAGAGCCTGTCGCGCGTCAGCACGTTGCGATGTGCCGCGACCATGTCGTCACGGGTCAGCGCATTCACGCTCTCGACGGTGCCGTCGGCAGCTGTGCCGTAGGGGTGGTCGCCAAACGCGGCGGCGTTGAATGCCGCACCCGCGATCCGGGCGGGGTCCTTTGCATCGGCTGCGATTCCCGACAGGACCTGCGCCCGGACCCGGTCGATGGCGTCCTGATCGAAACGCGGGTCGACGAGCGCGTCGCGCAACAGCGCCAGCGCCTCGTCGCGATTTTCGGTCAGGAACTGCGCCGAGATCGAGGCGGTATCGTCATAGACCCGGAACCGGAATGTCGCGGCAAGACTTTCCAGCTTCGCCTGAAACGCCCGCGCGTCCAGATCGCCTGAGCCTTCCTCGATCAGGGCCATCATCAGGTTGACCGCCCCGCGCTTGCCCGGCTCATCCAGCGACGTGCCGCCGCGGATGCGGATTTCAAGCGCCACGAACGGGATCGACGGCTCCTCGACCACCCAGGCGCCGATCCCGCCCGGCGATGTGATCGTCTTGATTTCGACTGCGGCCTGTGCCGCCGCCGCGATCAGCGTGAAAACTGCCGTCAGTATGAAATGCCGCATCACCGGGCCTCCTCTTGGCTGGCCACGACCCAGCCGGTCACCGCGCGATCACGGTCCAGGACCTGCCGCGCCACGGCCTTGACGTCGTCCGCCGTCACATCCTGCAAAATCTGCGGCCAGTCCTGCACATCCGCGATGGTCAATCCCTGTGTCAGCGCCGCGCCATAGCGCCGGGCCAGACCCTGCACATCGTCCTTGGCGTAGATTTCCGACGCGCGGAGTTGCGTGCGCAGGCTTTCCATGCGTTCGGGGTCGATCTCCTGCGCCAGAAAATCCGCGATCGCCGCGTCCATCGCGGCCTCGGCCTCCGACAGGCTGACACCTTCCGACGGCGCCACGGTGATCGCGAAGGTGCTGTCGTCCAGCGCGCTGCCGTTGTATCCCGCGCCGGTATAGACCGCCGTCTGGGTGTCGAACTGCAATGCGATACCAAGCGTGGAAGTAAACGGCGAACCACCCAGCAACTCCGCCAGATAGACCAGGGCCGCGGCCTCCTCCTGCGCGCCTGCATCGCGTTCCGGGGCCAGGTAGGACCGCGTCAGATAAGGCTGGCTGACACGCGGATCGACATAGGTGATCCGCCGCTCGGCCCGTTGCGGTGGCTCTTCCGGTCGCGCGCGCGCCGGTAACTCCGGCTCTGCCGGGATCACACCGTAATAGGTCTCGGCGAGCGTGCGCACGGCGTCCGGCTCCACATCGCCCGCCACGACAAGGATTGCGTTGTTGGGGGAATAGTAAAGATCATAGAACGCCAGCGCGTCCGCCATCGACAGCTCCGCCATCTCGTGTTTCCAGCCGATGATCGGCACGCCGTAGCGGTGGTTCTGGAACTGGGCGGCCTGAAACTGCTCACGCGCCAGCGCGCCCGGATTGTTTTCGGTGCGCTGGTTGCGTTCTTCGAGAATGACCTGCCGTTCGGTCACGATATCTTCGGGGGTCAGCACCAGATTGTTCATCCGGTCGCTTTCCATCCGCATCATCAACTCCAGCCGGTCTGCCGCGACGCGCTGGAAATAGGCGGTGTAGTCGTAGCTGGTAAAGGCATTGTCCGACCCGCCGTTGGCGGCGACCGTGGCGGAGAACTCCCCCGGTGCCAGCGTATCGGTGCCCTTGAACAGCAAATGTTCCAGAAAATGCGCGATCCCGGACGTGCCCGGCGGCTCGTCCGCTGAACCGACCCGGTACCAGACCATATGCACCACGACCGGCGCGCGATGATCCTCGATCACCACGACATCCATGCCGTTGTCGAGCGTGAATGTCGTGACGTCTTCGGCTCTTGTCGCGGTCGCCAAAGCGGCGACACCAGCAGCAAGAGCGATCAGGAGATTACGCATATTGATATGTTCCACACAGTGCGTTGATAGATTGATGTGGAAGTTAAAGCCGAATGCTTATTAAGCAACTCTCGCTTACACGGTTGTGATCGAAAGACCGCGCCCGATCCGAGGGGCGGAAAGCGAAGCGCCCGCCCCGTGGGGGCGGATCGGGCGCTGCCAAATCGCGGATTTGGCAAACAGACCTACAGCCAAAAGGCCTATGTCGCCTTGCCTTCCAGCGCCGCGATCCGGGCCGACAGCGCCTCATTCTCTTCCCGTGCCTTCTGCGCCATGGCGCGCACCGCGTCGAATTCCTCGCGCGTGACCAGATCGCGGTCGGCCAGCCAGCGGTCCATCATGGACGACATGGCGTTTCCCGCCTCGTCGCGCGCACCCTGTGCCACGCCCATGGCGTTGGTCATCAACTGGCTCAGGTCGTCGAAAATCTTGTTTTTGCCTTGCATCGTGCCGCTCCGGATCAAAGGACTGTTACCTTCTATATGGGTCCGGGGTGGACGGGGCGCAAGCCGGTTGACTTTGGCCATATCGCCGCACAAGACAGGATCATGACAGGCCCCATCCCCTTTCCCGACATCTCGCCCTTCGTGTTTCCGAACGGGCTGTTCGGCTACGACATCCCGCTGCGTTGGTATGCGCTGGCTTATATCGTGGGCATCGCCATCGGCTGGCAGGTGATCGCGGCGGCCCTGCGACGCGACAGGCTCTGGCGCAATGACAGCGCACCTATGGCCCCCGCCAAACTCGAGGACCTGCTGACCTATATCGTGATCGGCGTGATCGCGGGGGGGCGGCTAGGCTACGTGCTGTTCTACAACCCGTCACGTTTCATCGCGAACCCGCTGGAAATTCCGATGATCTGGACCGGCGGCATGTCGTTTCACGGCGGGTTCCTGGGCGTGGTCGCGGCGGTCTGGCTGTTTTCGCGCCGTCATGCGGTGCCGCTGGGCTCGCTGGCCGATGTGGTTGCCATCGCCGCGACCCCTGCGATCCTGCTGGTGCGGATCGCCAATTTCGTGAACGCAGAACTCTGGGGCCGCCCCACCGACCTGCCCTGGGCTGTGGCCTTTCCCGGGCAGGCCGCGCAAAGCTGCGCAACGGCGACGGAACTCTGCGGCCGCCACCCTTCGCAGCTTTACGAGGCAGGTCTCGAAGGGCTGCTGCTCGGCGGTGTTCTGATGACGCTCGCCTTCGGCTTCGGTGCGCTAAAACGGCCGTGGCTGCTGACCGGCGTGTTCTTCGCAGGCTACGGGATCGCGCGCTTCCTCATTGAATTCGTCCGTCAGCCCGACGCGCAGTTCCAGTCGCCCGGCAACCCGCTGGGCCTTGCACTGGAATTCGGTGGCTACGGGCTGACCATGGGGCAGATCCTGACCCTGCCGATGATCCTTGTCGGGGTCACCGTGATCGTGCTGGCCCGGCGGCGGGCGTGACCCCGCTGGGCGATCTGATCCGCGCCCGGATCGCGGCGCAGGGGCCGATCACGCTCGCCGACTACATGGCCGACTGCCTCATGCACCCCGGCCATGGCTATTACGCCACGCGCGATCCCTTTGGTGCGGATTTCATCACCGCTCCCGAAATCAGCCAGATGTTCGGCGAACTGGTCGGGCTGTCACTGGCGCAATGCTGGCTGGATCAGGGCGCGCCCGCACAGATCACACTGGCCGAACTCGGGCCGGGGCGCGGCACGCTGATGGCGGACACCCTGCGCGCGACGCGTGGCGTGCCCGGTTTCCATGATGCGCTGACCGTGCATTTCGTCGAAACCTCCCCGCATCTGCGCGCGCTTCAGGCCAAAGCTTTGCGAGGAGCAAACTGGCACGATACCGTGGCCACTTTGCCCGATCAGCCACTCTACCTCATCGCCAATGAATTCCTCGATGCCCTACCGATCCGCCAGTTCCAGCGCGCCGGCCAAGGCTGGCGCGAGCGTGTGGTGACCATAACACCGGAAGGTCTGTCCACCGCCCTCACCGCCCCTGCCCCCCTCGCCGGCCTGACGCACCGGCTGGAGGACACCGCCGAAGGCGACATCGTGGAAACCTGTCCGGCCCTGCCCGCCATCGTCGCCGACATCGCGACACGTATCGCCCGGCACGGCGGCGCGGCGCTCTTCATCGACTACGGCGACTGGCGCAGCCTCGGCGACACCTTCCAGGCCCTCCGCGGCAACGCGGCCGTCGATCCCTTCGCCGCTCCGGGAGAGGCGGATCTGACCGCCCATGTCGATTTCGAGGCCATCGCAAGCGCAGCCGCCCCTGCCCAGCCGACCCCCATGATCCCGCAAGGCGTGTTTCTGGAACGGCTGGGCATCACCGCCCGCGCGCAGCAACTGGCGCAGGGCCTTGCGGGCGACGCGCTGGACCAGCATATTGCAGCCCATCACCGGCTGACCCACCCGGACGCGATGGGCCGGCTGTTCAAGGTCATGGGGCTTGTGCCGAAAGGCGCAGCACCGCCACAGGGGCTTGAGGCATGAGTCTGGACATCATCACCCACGATCTGCTGGCCGGGTTCCCGCACGGCTTCTTCGGGCGCGCGGGCGGTGCGTCGTCGGGCGTGTTCGCGGGTCTGAATTGCGGCTTCGGCAGCTCCGACCAGCACGACATCGTCGCGATCAACCGCGCGCGCGCGGCACAGGCGGTGGGCGTCGCGCCGGATGCGCTCTGCGGCGTGCATCAGGTGCATTCAGCGGATGCCATCACGGTCACAGCCCCCTTACAGGACAAACCGAAAGCCGATGCGCTCGTCACCGCCAAACCGGGAATCGCATTGTCGGTGCTGACCGCCGATTGCCAGCCGGTGCTTTTCGCCGATGCCGCCAACGGTGTGATCGGCGCGGCACATGCCGGCTGGAAGGGGGCGGTCTCCGGCATTCTGGAAAACACCCTTGCCGCGATGGAGGCGCTGGGCGCCGACCGCGCCCGCACCGTTGCCGTCATCGGCCCCACGATCAGCCAGCGCAACTACGAGGTCGGGCCGGAGTTCTTCGACGCGGTCATGGCCGAACACGACGGGGCGGCACGGTTTTTCGCGAACGGCACCGGTGACCGGATGCATTTCGACCTGCCGGGGTTTGGCCTCGCGCAACTGCGCGCGGCGGGCGTCGGCGATGCCGCCTGGACCCGCCACTGCACCTATGCCGACCCCGCGCGGTTCTACAGCTATCGCCGCGCCACCCACGCGAAAGAGGCCGATTACGGACGCCTGATCGCGGCCATCTCCTTGCCGAATGGGGCGGCAATCTGACGCCCCGCCGCCACGGCGTTGCCGCAATCCGGGAAACAATGGGCGGCCTTGATCCCCGATTGTCCATCGCCTCACACTGATCGTCCTTGTTTTGCAGCCCAATCCGGCCTGGCCCCACCCTACTGTCGCACTGCCATAATCAATGGCGCAGGCCGCGCGAAGTTTTTTACGCGCGGTCAAACTCTGGCCGTCTTGACGCGCCAGTCTGTTCCCATCGACGGCCAATGCCAAAGACCGACTGAAAAGGAACGACACATGACCGACAAACGCTGGATGAAATCCGTGAAAGCCGAAGCCGAAACCTGCACGACCAAGATGCCATGGGAGCGCGGCCTGCGCCGTCAGGCCATGATCGCCCGCCGTCTGGAGGCCGAGGACCGCTGCGCCAAGATCACCCTGCCGCCGCTGCCCGCCTTCATGACGCTCGACGCCGCCGGCTAAACCACACCTCATTTTCTTCAGTCGGCAAACAAGCCGCGCAGGTCCTCCCCCTGCGCGGCTTTTTCGTGCGCAGGGCCGAACACGACATTCAGGGCGCGATTCGCCCGTATGCGACCCGATTTCCCCGCGTGGCAGCCCGAATTATGGCAGCAGCGTCCACGCCCCGGCGACAATCCCGACCCGGCCAACAGGATTGATGCGCCCGCGCCGCAAATCATCGAAAACCTTTGACGATCCTGCCCCGATTGCGTCACATTTGGTCCAACAGCAACAACTCCTCAGATGTTGTCGGTGGGGCCGGCAGATGAGAGCGACCGAAAGGTTACTCTGATGAAAACGACCCCACGCACCGCCGAAGGCCTCTCGGCGGACACCCATACCTCTCCGGCCCGCATGGGACGGATCGCTAGTCCAGATGGGCAACCTCTCCGCACACGGCCTCTGATGCGGAAATACGAGGTTGCCCACCTGACCTCCTCCGGTGATATCGACGACTTTACCCGCATCGCCCCCGCGACACCTGCGTTCGAGGACAGCTTCGCCGCCCTTGGCCGCGGTGCCATCGTGCAGACCGAAACCGGCCCTGTCGCGGTCGAGGATCTGCTGCCTGGCGACCGCGTGAAGACGACGACCAGCGGATACCAGACGCTGAAATGGCGCGGCGCGATGCAGATCGTGCCCGGCGCGCAGAACCACCGCCCGGAAATGGGCACGATGACGCGGATCACGGCGGATGCGCTCGGACCGGGCCGCCCGGGTCCCGACCTTGTGCTGGGGCCTGCGGCCCGGATGCTGCACCGCCACGCGGGCGTGCGCACTTTGACCGGCAACGACGCGGCTTTCGTCCCTGTCCGTGATTTCATCGACGGCGCCAGCATCATCGAGCTGCGCCCTATCGCCCCCGTCAGCGTCTATCAGCTTGGCTTTGACAGCCACGAGCGCATTTCCGTGAACGGCATCGAGGTCGAAACCCTCCACCCCGGCCCGCCCCACACGTTGCAAGTGAAACACGATATGCGCATGATCTTCATGTCCCTCTTCCCCCACAAACGCGACATCAACGCCTTCGGCACGATGTGCCACCCCCGGATCAGGCTGCGCGATCTGGATTTGTTCGCGGTGGCGTGAGGGGGGCTGGCAAGACGACCATGTGAGAAACGTCTTCAGTGCGGGACCTTGCTGCCGTTCGTTCTCGAAAGTCAAATTTCCGCATTCACGGTTTCTAGTGGTCTCGGTCGCACAAGTTGTGGTCGGCCAATGACGCCAACACGTAGCAATCCTCGGATACACCTTCACCGTCGCAGCCTTTCGATATCCGGCTGAGTTCCTTTTCAAGTGTTCTAAGACGTTTGATCTTCGCTCGTACCTCTTCAAGTTGGAACGTGGCAATGTCCGTTGCAGCCTCGCACGACCGGTCCGGATGCTCTTGTAATTCGATCAACGACGAAATCGCTTCAATCGAAAACCCAAGGTCACGCGCATGGCGGATGAAACTCAACCGCTCCAAACCAGCTTTGTCGTATCGTCGTTGGTTGCCGGATGTGCGTTCTGCCTCAGCCAATAATCCCATTTCCTCGTAATACCGGATGGTCGGAACCTTGACCTTTGTGCGCTTTGAAAGCTCGCCGATGGAAAACATGAAAAAAACCCCTTGAACCTCTAGTCACTAGAGACATTACACTATGAGCAAGCAAAGATGAAAGAGGATTCCCATGGCTGGTTGCTGCGGACATGATGCCAAGTTTGACGGCGTTTCAGATGACTATAAAAGACGGCTCTGGATCGTCATCGCGCTCAACGCGACGATGTTCTTTGTCGAGATGACAGCAGGTCATCTGGCCAAGTCTCAAGCATTGCAAGCCGACGCCCTCGACTTTGCGGGCGATGCTCTGACCTATGGCATTTCGCTTGCGGTTATCGGGGCATCGCTCCGCGCGAGAACGAACGCGGCATTGTTCAAAGGCGTCAGCCTTCTTCTGATGGGTCTTTGGGTGTTCGGATCGACGGTCTATCGCGTCTTCTATGTTGGCGTCCCCACCGCAGAGATCATGGGTATTGTTGGCTTTCTTGCGCTGCTCACCAATCTGGCAAGCGTCTTGCTGTTGGTGCGCTACAAGGACGGTGATGCCAATGTCCGATCGGTCTGGCTGTGTTCGCGCAATGACGCGATTGGGAATGTAGCAGTGATGTTTGCAGCGCTTGGTGTGTGGGGGACAGCAACGGGTTGGCCTGACCTGATCGTGGCAACCGTCATGGCCGGATTGTTCCTATCATCAGCCTTCCAGATCGTGCGCCAAGCCTTGGCAGAGCGGCGGGAAATTTCCGATCACAATCACGTCGAAGCATGATGCAGCCAGTCTTGATCGTCTTCGGTCTTGCGATCGCAGCAGCCACTCTAGCCGCGATACTTTGGTCTATCGCATACCCTGAGCATCGCCTTTGGCCGCCAAGGCGCTACACCAAGGCGACTCCTATTTTGGTTTGGGTTCCGACATTCACGCTATTCGGTATCCTGATCATCCTTGGGTTGATGAATTGGGGAAGCCTGCCAATCCCGACTTGGCTGCGGTTCGGTGTTGGCATTCCACTGATCATTGCTGGCAACGTCATCGTATGGTCAGAGGTGGCGCAATTCGGAATAGCCCAGACTGGCGGCGCGAAAGGATCGCTTCGAACGGGCGGCATGTATCGCTATTCGCGAAATCCACAGTACGTTGCAGATATTGCAATGATTGTCGGCTGGATTGTGCTTTGTGCGTCGTCTGAAGCGGCGCTCATCGGTCTTGCCGGAATAGCCGTTCTTTTCGCCGCGCCTTTCGCCGAAGAGCCGTGGCTCAAGGAGCAATACGGTTTCGCGTTCGAGAGCTACAGAGCAAAGGTCCGACGGTTCTTGTAGACAAATGACCAAATGCAAAGGCAGACCTTCGCCACGGTGCGGCATCTTGGTAGGTGTAGGCTCAGTCCCGACATTCGCCGCGCATGCCCCACCGTGGTGCTGCATCGGCTCCGTCTCATCACCCCCCATGTCACATCCGCAACACCCGCAGCCAAAAACCACCCGACTGCCTTTGCGTCGCCCTATTCCACAGTAACGTCGGCAGAATGACCTACGCCCGCGCCAACACCTTCGCCCTTTCGGGCATCTTCATCATCGCCATCACGCTGCTCGCGTGGGGGCAGCCGATGATCTGCACCTGTGGCTATGTCCGGTTCTGGATCGGGTCGATCTTCCATTCCGGCAACTCCCAGCATATCGCCGACTGGTACACGCTCAGCCACATCCTGCACGGGGTCCTCGTCGCCCTCGCCGGGCGGCTGCTTTTCCCGCGCATCCCCGGCCCGTGGCTGCTGGCCATCGTCGCCTTCACCGGCATCGCGTGGGAGATCGTGGAGCACACCGAATGGGTGCTGGGGGCCTTCCGCGCCACCACCATCAACCAGGGCTACTACGGCGATTCCGTGCTGAACGCCGTGGCCGATTACATCTGGATGCTGGGCGGTTATTTCGCCGCCCGCGCCCTGCCGACGCTCTGGGTCATCGTGGGCGTGCTGGTGCTGGAACTGACGGCTGCCTTGATCGGCCGCGACAGCCTGGCGCTCTCCACCCTGATGCTGATCTATCCGGTCGAGGCGGTGGAAAACTGGCAGCAGGATCTGAACCCGATGCGCGGCAACGGCAGCTAGATATCAGTTAACAAACTGTTAATAAATGAAAACCTTCCCCGTGGGGAAGGTCCGCCCGCTCACGCCTCTTTCGCCAGCCGCGCTTCGAGCACGTCGAACGGCACGCCCGGTTCGTCTTTCGACCCGCGGATCACCAGCGAGGTCTTGACCGACGCCACGTTCGGCGCGCTCGTCAATTCCTCCGTCAGGAACCGCTGGAAACTGCGCAGGTCGGGGGCTACGCATTTCAGGATGAAATCCACCTCACCGTTCAGCATGTGGCACTCGCGCACCAACGGCCAGCCGTCACAGCGTTTCTCGAAGGCGCTCAGATCCGCCTCCGCCTGACTGACCAGCCCGACCATCGCGAAGACCTGCACCTCGAACCCCAGCGACCGGGCGTCGACATCCGCGTGGTACCCGCGGATATAGCCCGCTTCCTCCAGCGTGCGCACACGGCGCAGGCACGGCGGCGCGGAAATGCCGACCCGCTTGGCCAGTTCGACGTTGGTCATGCGGCCGTCGGCCTGCAGTTCGGCCAGAATCATCCTGTCGATCTCGTCTAGCTTCTGGCCCGGCATCGGTGTCTCCCGCCTCCTAATATCATTACGATAACTACGCAAAAGCACCGAACAGCGCAACAATATTTCAGACCTACGCAAGATGTGCAAAAAATCGACGCGGCAGCGGCCCTCTTCACCTTCGCTGTTTCGCGTCCTATATCGGGTGCCAGCGACATTGGGGGACCAGCATGACCGACACGCGCCACACCAAAGTTCTGATCGTCGGCTCCGGCCCCGCGGGCTATACCGCGGGCGTCTATGCCGCGCGCGCGATGCTGTCCCCCGTCCTGCTGCAGGGGATCGAACCCGGCGGCCAGTTGACCACCACCACCGAGGTCGAGAACTGGCCCGGCGACACGCAGGTGCAGGGCCCCGACCTCATGGTGCGGATGGAGGCCCACGCCCGCGAGATGGGCTGTGAGATCATCGGCGACATCGTCACCGCACTCGACCTGTCCAAGCGCCCCTTCACCGCGCAGACCGACAGCGGCACCGTCTGGACCGCCGACGCCGTGATCCTGTGCACCGGCGCCCGCGCCAAGTGGTTGGGCCTGCCGTCGGAGGAGAAATTCAAGGGCTTCGGCGTCTCGGCCTGCGCCACCTGCGACGGCTTTTTCTACCGCGGGCAAGAGATCGTCGTGGTCGGCGGCGGCAACACCGCCGTGGAAGAGGCGCTGTTCCTGACCAATTTCGCCTCCAAGGTCACGCTAGTGCACCGCCGCGATGAACTCCGCGCCGAAATGATCCTGCAGGACCGCCTGAAGAAGAACCCCAAGATCGAACCACTCTGGTTCCACGAGGTCGAGGAGGTCACCGGCACCGAAAACCCGCTGGGCGTCGAGGCCGTGCGCGTCAGGCACACCAAGACCGGCGAAATCACCGAAATACCAGCCAAAGGCATCTTCATCGCCATCGGCCACGCCCCCGCCTCCGAACTGGTCAAGGACCAGCTGGAAACCCACAACGGCGGCTACGTCAAGGTGACCCCCGGCACCACCCGCACCGCCATCCCCGGCGTCTTCGCGGCGGGCGACCTGACCGATCACATCTACCGTCAAGCCGTCACATCCGCCGGGATGGGCTGCATGGCAGCACTCGACGCGGAAAAATTCCTCGCCGAAAGCGCCGATACGGATGTGGAAAAAGACACCACGCTGCCGCTGGGTTACGGCGCACCGCAGGACGCTGCCGAATGATCAAGCTCGTCACGGCTCTGGGTCTTCTGGCCTGCGGAACCACAGCGCAGGCCGATTGGCTTTGCGGTGCCGACGATCTGAACGCCGAGGGCAAACTCGCCTTCGGTCCCGGCCCGTTCACGGTCACGCAATCGCCGCTGACCTTTGGTTTCGTAGGGTTCGCGCCGCTGCCGCTTGACCCGATGGACCCGGACGTGGCGACACCGGACTGGCCCGGCACAGTCCTTGCCGAAGGCATGACCGACAACTACCCCGGCGCGATCCTGGTCGTCTCCGTGCGGCAGGTCGAAGGACAGACACTTGCCTTTACCCATGCCGCGAAAACACCGGAGAGTACGCTGCCGCAGGAACCCGACCGCGCACCGGTGACGTGCCGACCGCAGGATTGACGCGAGATCGTCACGGTCCGCCCGCCGTCATCCCGCCATGGCGGCCAAACCGGGCCAGGTCCGGTCACCTTCCGCGATAAAGCCGGGAATATCGGCCTCCCACTTCTGCTGGATGCCCGACGAATAATTCATGTAAAGCTTCCCGTCGACGATCCGCCACGCCTCCGGCGTCGTCGAAAACAGCTGGCCTTTCGCGGCCACGGCCCAGGCGCAGAACCCGCCGTATTGCGGGGCATAGGCCTCCGGGTCGCTCAGGAACGTCTCGCGGTTTTCCGCGGACGCGAAATGCCAGGTGGCATCGTTCCACATCGCCGCGAAATCCGCCGACCCTGCGACGGCCTCTCCTTGGGTGAAATAGGCCACCGGGTCGGTGCCGCGGATCGCGATCCCGTCCGCGTCGGTATAGACGGCACTGCCGGTAAAATCCTCCGGTGCCAGCAGCCTGACGGCGACAAAGGCACCGCCTGCGGCGATACCTGCAAGTCCGGCACCGGCAATCAGGGTGCGGCGGTTGATGACTGACATGATCGGCCTCCTTGCGATCAGCATGACGCATGCCCGCCCGGCGATCCACCCACGCCGCGACACGTTCCGGTGACGCTCTGTAACACGCAAAGCGTCAGACCCATTTCCAGGCGGCCGCAGCACATCGGGTGCCACGGGCGCCCCGCGTCACTGCGCGTGGTGCATTTCCTGACCACGCCCGCCACAATTCACCAAATCCGCACGCGCGCGCTTGAAACTGGCCACATTCCCCGGCTACCACGCGCGCAACAGTCTCAAATTCACGAGTAGTCAGCCAAAATGTCCCAGACCCTCGCCCCGATCCCGGAACTCTACGTCTCCTACGACTCCGCGCAAAAGCTGAAGGCAGAGGCGGCGGATCTGACCAGCCACGATCTGACCCCGCGCCAGATCTGCGATCTGGAATTGCTGATGAACGGCGGCTTCAACCCGCTCAAGGGGTTTCTGGGAAAGGACGACTACGACAGCGTCGTCGACACGATGCGCCTGACCGACGGCCAGCTTTGGCCGATGCCGATCACGCTCGACGTGTCCGAGACATTTGCAGATACCGTAGCGGTCGGACAGGACATCGCGCTCCGCGATCAGGAGGGCGTGATCCTCGCCACGATGACGATCACCGACAAGTGGGAACCGAACAAGTCGCATGAGGCAGCTTCGGTCTTCGGGGCCGACGACAGCGCCCACCCGGCGGTCAACTACCTGCACAACCAGGCCGGCAAGATCTACCTCGGCGGTCCGATCACGGGCATCCAGCAGCCTGTGCACTACGATTTCCGCGCGCGCCGCGACACGCCGAACGAGTTGCGCGCCTATTTCCGCAAGATGGGCTGGCGCAAGGTCGTGGCGTTCCAGACCCGAAACCCGCTGCACCGCGCGCATCAGGAACTGACCTTCCGCGCCGCGAAAGAGGCGCAGGCGAACCTGCTGATCCACCCCGTCGTCGGCATGACGAAACCCGGCGACATCGACCATTTCACCCGCGTGCGCTGCTACGAGGCGGTGCTGGATCAATACCCGTCATCGACCACCGCCATGTCGCTGCTGAACCTGGCCATGCGCATGGCCGGCCCGCGCGAGGCGGTGTGGCACGGGTTGATCCGCAAGAACCACGGCTGCACCCATTTCATCGTCGGTCGCGACCACGCCGGCCCCGGCAAGAATTCCGCCGGTGACGATTTCTATGGCCCCTACGACGCGCAGGACCTGTTCCGTGAACATCAGGACGAGATGGGCATCGAGATGGTCGACTTCAAACACATGGTCTATGTGCAGGACCGCGCGCAGTACGAACCCGCCGACGAAATCAAGGACGCCGAAGATGTCACGATCCTGAACATCTCCGGCACCGAACTCCGCCGCCGTCTGGCCGAGGGGCTGGAAATCCCCGAATGGTTCAGCTTTCCCGCGGTGGTCGAGGAGTTGCGCAAATCCCGCCCTCCACGCGCGAAACAGGGCTTCACCGTGTTCTTCACCGGCTTCTCCGGCTCCGGCAAATCCACCATCGCCAATGCGCTAATGGTCAAGCTGATGGAAATGGGCGGCCGACCCGTCACGCTGCTCGACGGTGATATCGTGCGGAAAAACCTGTCGTCGGAACTGGGATTCTCGAAGGAGCACCGCGATCTCAACATCCGCCGGATCGGCTATGTCGCCAGCGAGATCACGAAAAACGGCGGCATTGCCATCTGTGCGCCCATCGCCCCCTATGCCACGACCCGCCGCGCGGTCCGCGAGGAGATCGAGGCTTTCGGTGCCTTCATCGAATGCCATGTCGCAACGAGTATCGAGGAATGCGAACGCCGTGACCGCAAGGGCCTCTACAAGCTGGCCCGCGAAGGCAAGATCAAGGAATTTACCGGCATTTCAGACCCTTACGACGTGCCTGAAAACCCCGAACTGCGGCTTGAGACCGAAAGCGTCGAGGTCGACAACTGCGCCCATCAGGTGATCCTGAAGCTGGAAAGCATGGGTCTGATCAAGGCCTGACTTTGAATGAAGGGCGTCGCCGCCGGTGTCCGTCTTCTTTTGGTCGGAAATACCTCACAGGGGTGCGGGGGTGTGAAACCCCCGCGCGGCCCGGCACGGGCCGCCCCCCGGGCGACGCGCACGGCGCGGCGCAAAACCTGCACCCTAGATTCTATCCGCGGGAGGACGGCAACGAACCGTGCCTAGTGCACCGTCACCGGCTGCAGGTTATTTTCGCGCGCCAGATGAAAGGCCAGCCTGCGGTTCGCGACCAGCGCCAGTTGCGCGCCGTTCTCGTCATGCACCGAAAACAGCGTTTCCAGATCGCCGACCTCGTCCTGCACCTCTTGCGGCAGATCGGAGGCGGCGACGGACTTCACATAGACGATGTTCTGATCGACCTTGTCGAATTTCACTTTGGTATCCATGACCTTATCCTTTCCTGATCGCAATCGTCTGAACAACGCGGTCGGGCACCGCGCGGTTCAGATCGACGTGCAGCAGCCCGTTCTCCATCCGCGCCTCGCCCACGTCCACGCCATCGGCCAGAACGAATGATTTTTGGAACTGCCGCCCGGCGATACCGCGGTGCAGGAACACCCGGCCCGCGCTGTCGTCGGTCTGCCGCCCGCGCACGACAAGCTGGTTGTCCTCCAGCGTGATCGCCAGATCGTCCTCAGCAAAACCGGCCACGGCCAGCGTGATCCGATAGGACGTCTCGGAGGTCTGTTCGATATTGTAGGGCGGATAGCCGTCATTGCCGGTCTTCGCCGTGCGTTCAACCAGCCGTTCGAGTTGTTCAAATCCCAGCAGGAACGGATGCGTTCCCAAAGCCATCTTCGTCATGTGACACGTCCTTATACGTCAAGCGACTGTGTTGGTGCGGCCCCTTACGGCGACCATTGATCGAAATATGGGGTGCGGCAGTGACCGGTGCAAGGGCTGGCAAGGCCGTGCAGTGCTGCGGGGCAGCATAAATCGCTAGGCGGAATCGCCGGTTGCGGTTAGTATCGAGGCTCTTTTCAGGGCAGCAACGGGCGATACGCATGAACACCTCCACCAAGATGGAACAGCAAGAGGTCCTGCGGGTGGAACTGGCGGTGCTGCGGCAGGAACACCGCGACCTGGACGACGCGATTCACGCGCTGCACGCCAAGGGCACGCCCGACATGCTGACCCTACAGCGGCTCAAACGGCAGAAACTGGCGCTCAAGGACCAGATCGCCCGGATCGAGGACCGCCTGACCCCCGATATCATCGCCTGAGACCCGTTGCGCACGACCGCGCCGTGGCTATAGTGCCGCTTCCCGTCGCAGCAGGCCAACTGACATGACACATCCCTCCGTCGGCATCATCATGGGCAGCCAGTCCGACTGGCCCACCATGCGTGAAGCGGCCGAAATTCTCGACACCCTCGGCGTGGCGCACGAGACCCGGATCGTTTCGGCGCACCGCACGCCAGACCGTCTTTGGGAGTATGGCAAAACGGCGGTGGACCGTGGCTTGCAGGTGATCATCGCAGGCGCGGGCGGCGCCGCCCACCTGCCCGGCATGATGGCCTCGAAAACCCGCATCCCCGTAATCGGCGTGCCGGTGCAGACCAGGGCGCTTTCCGGTGTCGACAGTCTCTATTCCATCCTGCAAATGCCGCGCGGTTACCCCGTCGCCACCATGGCCATCGGGGCTGCGGGCGCGGCGAATGCGGGGTTGATGGCCGCCGGCATCCTTGCCTTGCAGGACGCCGACCTTGCCGCGCGGCTGGACCGGTGGCGCGCCGAGCTGTCCTGCTCGATCCCGGATACGCCCACCAATGACTGAGGCGCTCAAACCCGGTGGAACCATCGGTATTCTGGGCGGCGGACAGCTGGGCCGGATGCTGTCGGTTGCGGCGGCCCGCCTTGGCTTCAAGACCTGTGTGTTCGAGCCGGGCGGCGATTGCCCCGCGTCGCACGTCGCAAACTTCCACATAAAAGCCGGCTATGACGACACCGACGCCCTGTGCCGGTTCGGCCAGTCCTGCGATGTCGTCACCTATGAGTTCGAGAATATTCCGACCAGCGCGCTCGACCTGCTGGAAACGCTCGCTCCGATTCACCCCGGTCGGCAGGCCCTTGCCACGTCACAGGACCGGCTGACCGAAAAGACGTTCCTGAACGATCTGGGGCTGGCCACCACACCCTTCGCCGACGTGCCCGACATGGCGGCGCTGACGATGGCGCTCGACCGGATCGGCACGCCCGCCATCCTGAAAACCCGCACCATGGGCTATGATGGCAAGGGGCAGGCCCGGATCATGGCCCCCGATCAGGCCAAAGCGGCCTTTGCCGACATGGCAGGCGCGCCAGCGATCCTCGAAGGCTTTGTCGATTTCAGTCACGAGGTCTCGGTCATCGCCGCGCGTAATGCCGCCGGGCAGGTCGCCTGCTATGACCCGGGCGAGAACGTGCACCGGGGCGGCATCCTGCACACGACGACCGTGCCCGCTAGGCTGACGGCAACCCAGCGCACGGACGCCGTGCTGATCGCCGCCCGTATCCTGAACGCGCTGGACTACGTCGGCGTCATGGGGGTTGAGCTGTTCGTGACCCCGCAGGCGCTGATCGTGAACGAGATCGCGCCGCGCGTGCACAACTCCGGCCACTGGACACAGAACGGCTGCCTGATCGACCAGTTCGAACAGCACATCCGCGCCGTCGCGGGCTGGCCGCTGGGCGACGGTGCGCGCCACGCGAACGTCACCATGGAGAACCTGATCGGCGATGACATGGACCGTGTGGCCGAGATCGCCGCGACAGACGCCGCGCTTCACCTCTACGGCAAGGTCGAGGCGAAGCCGGGCCGCAAGATGGGGCATGTAAACCGGGTGACAGGGGCGGTGTGAGGGCAGTTGGGCCTTACGCAGATTGGAATAGCGTTAGGCCGATCAGAAGCATTTACCATCGCTGAGCCGGTCAATACTGACGTCCCTTGGCTCGTGATTGACCTAGAATGCTGACGTCCCGTTGCGGGGAAGAGGCGGAGACTGGTCGTTCGCTAGGGCCCGACTTGAAATCTGCTACGCGGGACTTTGCTGCTGTTCGAACAGATTCAACTTATGTGTGGTTTATACAGTTTCACCAGCCACATGAACTTGATTTGAGATAGAGACACTGCCATCTCCAATACAAGATTGCGCTGAAAGGAACATCGGGCATGAAAGCGGTTAAGTGGCTCGTTGTTATCGTCGCATTCCTCTTTCTTGCCGTCTTTTTGCTAGCGTACTTTACCCCTGCCGCATATTTGAAGATTTTCAGCGAAGTGGGTGTTTGGCCGATCTCGCTAACTTGGTCTGTAAACAATGCAAGCGAACACCTTGAAAACGCGCCTCTCAAATACTGCGAAGACCCATTTCTCCTTTCTTGGCAAGGCAGCTTCGGTGAAATTAGATTGCTCCCAGAGCATGTCACCCCTCCGGAAGCCGACGAATACACAAAACTAATCTTGGGTCGAACAGATATTATAAATGAAAGTAGAAGTGCTGCACTAACCGCGATGTCGAATTTCAATTCTCAGCTTATCGCTCGTTGCTTCTAGCTGACGCAAAAGCGGACCTTGGCTTCAACGCAGAAAAGCTGCTCGATGGGCTTATTCCTGCTTTTCACGGCGAGACGTTCCCAATAACTGCTATGGACCGACCGCTGCGCTCGCATCCCCTGTCGGACTCCTCTAAAGCCGACGCAACAACACGCCGCCCACCCCGCTCAATCCAGCCCGAACACCACATCCCCGATGCTCAGCCCGCGCTGGAACCGGCCGTCGGTCAGGAACGCCTGCACCTGTGCGATCACCAGCGGGTTGTTCATCATGAAGGTATGCGTGACCGGCAGCACGATGTGGTCGGTCATGCCCTCCAGCCGGGTCGAGGCGACAGAGACCTTGCCGTCGTCGGGCCCCTCGATCAGCGAGGAATAGACCGGGTTCAGGCTGGCGTCGCCTGCGATGATCCCGATCTCGTAGGGCACCGCATCCAGTGAGTTGGGCACGGAGGTGATCCCGGCGTCGATCTGGTCGGCGGTGCCAAGCTGCAGCCCCGCCGGGCCGTGCACCCACTCGAAGGGTTCGAAGTCACCGAAGATGTCGACCAGTTCCGACCCGTGGTTCGGCGGGGCCAGCATCACCACGCGGCCCATCTTTTCGGGGCGTTCCTCCGACAACCAGGCGCGCACCAGGATGCCGCCCATCGAGTGCGTCACGAAATTCACCCGTTTGTCGCCACAGGCCGCCACATCCGCCGGCACCGTCTCGCGCACCAGCATCTCGATGGGTTGGTCGGTCGAAGGATAGCCGGTGTTGACGACCTGATAGCCCGCCGATTCCAGCACCGCCGCCATCGGGGCCAGCGACACCTCGGACCGGGCCAACCCGTGCAGCAGCACCACGCATTCGTCCGTGGTGCGTGGCTCGGCATGCACGAGGCTCTGCGCGATGGGCGCGCAGCCCAGAAGCGTCAGACTGATGATCGCAAATCGTTTCATACCCCATAGGTAACACCGCCAGACCCAAAAGGAAGGTCAGCCGATCCTGACCTTGCGTCTTTCTGCGCGGCGGCCCAGCATCACGCCATGCTCCGCCCGCCCCGCCTTGCCGTCCGCGCGATCCTGCTGCACGAAAACCGTCTGCTGCTGGTGAATGCCTGGAAAGGCAGCGACCGGCTGCTTTGCGCGCCCGGTGGCGGGGTGGAGCCGCACAGCAGCCTGCCCGACAACCTGATCCGCGAGGTGATGGAAGAGACGGGATTGCAAATTTCCGTCGGCGCACCCTGTCTGGTCAACGAGTTCCACGATCCCGACCACGACTTTCATCAGGTCGACGTCTATTTCCGCTGTCGGATCATATCCGGCGATCCGCATGGCGACTGGACCGACCCGGAAGGCATCGTGACGCACAGGCGGTGGGTCACCCGTACCGACATGGCCAGCCTGCGGGTCAAGCCCGACAGCCTCGCCGCCGTCGCCTGGCAGGACGCCGATGCGCCCGGCTACGACCCATTGGAGCCGATCCTGCGCTAGCGCCTGATCAGTGACACGGCGATTCCGCCCAGCACCAGTGCGCCCGCGATCAGCAGCCGCGCGCTCAGCGCCTCGTCCAGAAAGACCACGCCCGCCGCGACAGCGATGACCGGCACGCTCAACTGCGCGACGGCCGCTGTCGTCGTCGCCAGCCGCGGCAGGACCCGGTACCACAAGGCGTAGCCCAGCCCCGAGGTGACGGCCCCGGCCAGCACGGCCGTCGCCACACCGCCGACGGTGAGCGCCCCGGGTCCGGCCAGACCCAGCCCAAGCGCCACCAGCGGCAGGCACAGCACGAAGTTGACCGCCGTCGCCCCCAGCGCATCTGCCTCGCCCCGGCCCAGCAGCGTGTAGACGCCCCAGCCCACGCCCGCCGCGACCATCAGGAGCGATCCGGCAAGTGGCACGGCCGCGTCCCCGCCGGGCCACAACAACACCGCCAGACCCACCAGCGCGATCCCTGCCCCGGCCCAGCGCAGCGGCGTGATCCGCTGCCCCTCCACGATGGCCCAGCCGAACATGACGACCTGCAGCACACCGAACAGGATCAGCGCACCCAGCCCCGCATCGAGGCTGAGGTAGGCCGCGGAGAAACCGATCATATAGATCGTCAGTGCCACGGCCCCGCCGAACCGCTTGGCGCTGAGGACAGGCGGGAACGGCACCGACCCGCCAAGGACCAGCACCGCCAGCATCGCCGCCCCCGCCGCCGTGCGGATCGCGGCAAAGACCAGCGGGTCCATCCCGTATGTCGCGACACCGATCCGGTTCAGCACCGAATTCGCTGCAAAGGCGGTCATGACGAGAGACGTGAGAAGAAACAGCTGCATGACCGGCAGCTAGATTACGGATACCCCGGTGATGCAATCCCCGTCGCGCCGATGTGATACGACGGGATGCGAATGACGGTCAGTCAGACGATCCGCGCGAACAGACCCTTGCCTTGTCGGGTTACAGGCTTCACGGCTTGCCCGATCCTCATACACCAAACCTTTTCGGTGATGCGCAGCGATATGGGTTGTCGTTGCGAAGTCCGGTTCGGCCAGCGTGGTCTTGTACTGCGTGGCGAAGACGCTGGCGTTGCGCTGGTCGCGTTCGAACACACCAGCACAGGATTTTTCGGTGCTTGCTTCGGGCACGACGGAAAAGCCGCGCAAATCCAGTGCCTGATCGGGGCGATGAAATAAGAAAGGGCGCCCCGGTTTGGGACGCCCTCGGTGTTTGTGACGGTGATGCTTTCAGGCTCTTTTGCAAGCAAAAGACCTTGCCGCATCCAGCCGCGTTTGCCCTGCGGGCAAAACGCGTCTTACATCATGCCGCCCATGCCGCCCATGTCGGGCATGCCGCCGCCAGCGCCACCGGCACCTTCTTTCTGCGGCTTATCGGCGACCATCGCTTCGGTCGTGATCAGAAGACCGGCAACCGATGCGGCGTCCTGCAGCGCGGTGCGCACGACCTTTGCGGGGTCGATCACGCCGAACTTGAACATGTCGCCATATTCCTCGGTCTGGGCGTTGAAGCCATAGGTCTTGTCGTTGCTTTCGCGGATTTTGCCCGCAACGACCGATCCGTCCACGCCGGAGTTCTCGGCGATCTGACGCAGCGGCGCCTCGAGCGCCTTGCGGACGATGGAGATACCGACGTTCTGGTCGGAGTTCGCACCTTCCAGACCTTCCAGCACCTTGCCGGCCTGCACGAGGGCGACACCGCCACCCACGACGATGCCTTCCTGCACGGCCGCACGGGTCGCGTTCAGGGCGTCGTCGACACGATCCTTGCGTTCTTTCACTTCTACTTCGGACATGCCGCCGACGCGGATCACGGCAACACCACCGGCGAGCTTGGCCACACGTTCCTGCAGCTTCTCGCGATCGTAGTCGCTGTCGGTGGTTTCGATCTGCGCGCGGATCTGCGTGACCCGTGCCTCGATCTCGGCCTTGTCGCCGCCGCCGTCCACGATGGTGGTCTCGTCCTTGGTGATGTTCACCTTCTTGGCCGAACCCAGCATGTCGATCGTGACGTTCTCCAGCTTCATGCCCAGATCTTCGGAAATCACCTGACCGCCGGTCAGGATCGCGATGTCCTGCAGCATGGCCTTGCGGCGGTCACCGAAACCGGGAGCCTTGACGGCCGCGATCTTCAGACCACCGCGCAGCTTGTTCACGACGAGCGTGGCCAGGGCTTCACCCTCGACGTCCTCGGCGATGATCAGCAGGGGCTTGCCGGACTGGATCACGGATTCCAGCAGGGGTACCATCGGCTGCAGCGACGACAGCTTTTTCTCGTGCAGCAGGATGATCGCATCCTCCAGCTCGGCCGTCATCTTTTCGGTGTTGGTGGTGAAGTAGGGCGACAGGTAGCCGCGGTCGAACTGCATGCCTTCGACGACATCGGTTTCCGTTTCCAGACCCTTGTTTTCTTCAACGGTGATGACACCCTCGTTGCCGACTTTCTGCATCGCGTCGGCGATCTGACGACCGATTTCGGCTTCGCCGTTGGCGGAAATTGTGCCGACCTGCGCCACTTCGTCGCTGTCGGTTACGTCGCGTGCGGCGGCCTTGATGGCCTCGACGACTTTCAACGTCGCGAGGTCGATGCCGCGCTTGAGGTCCATCGGGTTCATACCGGCGGCGACGGATTTCATGCCTTCCTTGACGATGGCCTGCGCCAGAACCGTCGCGGTGGTGGTGCCGTCACCGGCTTCGTCGTTGGTGCGGGAAGCGACTTCCTTCACCATCTGCGCGCCCATGTTCTCGAACTTGTCTTCCAGCTCGATTTCCTTGGCAACGGACACACCGTCCTTGGTGATGCGCGGTGCGCCGAAGGATTTGTCGAGAACCACGTTGCGGCCCTTTGGCCCCAGCGTGACCTTTACGGCGTTGGCCAGTGTGTTGACACCTTTCAGCATGCGATTGCGTGCGTCGGTATCGAATTTGACGTCTTTAGCAGCCATTGTTCAGCTCCTTGAATTTCTATGTGTGGATTGCGGTCATTCGGTCGGCAGGCGAGGCCCGCCCTCTGGCTTACAGCGTGCCCAGAATGTCGCTTTCTTTCATGATCAGAAGGTCTTCACCGTCGATCTTCACCTCGGTGCCGGACCACTTGCCGAACAGGACCTTGTCACCGGCCTTCACGGCCATCTCGATCAGCTCGCCGCTGTCTTTGCGTGCACCTGCACCGACGCTGACGACTTCGCCCTCGGCCGGCTTTTCCTTGGCGCTGTCCGGAATGATCAGGCCGCCCTTTGTCTTTTCGTCGCTTTCGATGCGACGCACCAGTACACGGTCATGAAGTGGTGTGAATGCCATGTCGAAACTTCCCTTGCTTGCGTTTCTCCCGATGTTAGCACTCACACGGGGCGAGTGATAACGCAGCGTAGGTAAGTAAGTGGCCGGTGCCTGTCAACGGGCCACGTCGCGTTTTTTTCCCGCGCCGCCGCGCCCCGGAGCGGCAGCTTTGCCACACAGCTGCGCGCCATCCGCAAAAACCCTTTGGTTGCGGCACCGGGCTGCGCTAACACCATGCCAGCGAAAACGCGAATCGAAAGGAACGGCAATGCGCAATATGGAGACCCTTTGTACCCACCCGTGGTAGCGCACTGCCTAAGCGTGCGTCCCGCGACGCACCCCCTTTCCCGACATTCCAGACGTTTTCAGGACACGTTCCATGCATCCCCCATTTATCTTCACCGACCACAGGGTCGGCCCGCATCCGCATCCGTCCGCCGGCGTGAAACCGCCGCGGCGCAGCCTGCCTGCCCGGCTTGACCTGCGGCCTTCATCGACAGGCTGGCCACCGGTGCCGCTGATCGCACCGCCCGCGACGCTGCCGCTGTCGCCCAGCGGACGGCCGATGATTGCCGGGCTGCGCCTGCAGGTCGTGCCACCGCCGCGCCGCAGCCTGCGCGATCATCTTGGCCGCTGGCTGATCCGGATCGGACAGCGTATGATCATGCAGCAGCGTCCGGGCTGACCATCGCCCGGACGCCCCACCCGTCACCCGGAGGATCCCGCCCCGTGTTTCTGCGCATCTGTCTGACTGCCGGTCTGGCCGCCTGCCTGACCGCCCCGGCCCTGCCCGCCTTCGCCCTCTGCGACGGCCCGGGGCTGATCGAAACGATGCCGCCGGACGATCTGGCCGCCCTGCGCGCCGCTACGAATGCAACGCCCTACAACGCGGGTCTGGTCTGGCAGGCAACGCGCGATGACGCGACGATCACCGTGATCGGCACGATCCACATCGACACCCCCGCGCTGCCCGCGATCCGTGACCGGGTCGCGCCGCTGGTCACACAGGCCGACCTGCTGCTGGTCGAGGCCACGCCGACGGAAGAGGCCGCGATGCTGGCAGCCCTGGCCGAAAACCCCGATTTCTACCTGATCACGGACGGCCCCACCCTGCCCGACCTGCTGCCCCCCGATCTGTGGGACAAGGTCACCGCGGCGGCAGAGGCACGCCAGATACCGCCCTTCCTCGTGGCCCAGTTCCAGCCCTGGTATCTGGGGCTGACCCTTTCGATCCCGCCCTGTGCGATGGCCGGGGTCGCCGCGGGCGCGCCGGGGCTCGATCACCTGCTCATCGCCGACGCGCAGGCCGCCGGCGTGCCGATACAGGCGCTGGAGCCGTGGGAGACGCTCTTCGACATCATGCGCGAGGGCACCGTGGCCGAACAGATCGAACAGCTCGAAGTGGCCCTGCCGCCGGTATCCCTGCAGGAGGCGATCTTCGCCACCATGCTCTCGGGCTACGCCACCGGCCGCACCGCCGAGATGTGGGAGGCCTCGCGCTACGCCGTGACGGCGATCCCCGGGATCGACCCCGAAACCGCGGCGGAAATCTTCACCCGTACCGAACAGGGACTGCTGATCGACCGCAATCTCGACTGGATGCCGGTGATCGCGCGCGCGGCGGCCACGCATGACGATGTCGTCGTCGCCGCAGGCGCGGCCCACCTGCCCGGTGAATACGGTGTGCTGAACCTGCTGGCGCAGGACGGCTGGACCCTCACCCGCCTCGATTGATCCAGCACCCCGCTTCTTCCGGTTTCAAATACCTTGGGGAGGCTGCCGCAGGCAGACGGGGGCGAAGCCCCCGAACCCTTGGGCGCAGCCCAAGCCAGCCAAAGGTGCGGGCGCAGCCCTCCGCGCGGTCAGACGCGGCCGGGCACCGTCAGGTATCGGTATCGCCGTAATCGGCCAGCCCGCGGCGCCCCGTCTCCGTCAGCGCGTAAACGCCCTTTTCGACCCGCCGGAACCAGCCATAATGATCGTTGCGCATGATCGCCGTGGCGTCCGGCACCTCGGCCCAGTCCTTCACCACGCTGCCCTTGGACGCGCCGTGCACCGCCAGAAACCGCGCACAGCGCAGCGCGTCCTGCCGGTATCCCGTCACCAGCCCGTGCCGCGTCGCCCCGCCGGCGTTGGGATCGCCCTTCAGCCGCTCGAAAGCCTTGAGCAACCGCTGCCGCTTCTTCTTGGCTGTGCGCGCGGCATAGGGGCCGGGGTCGCAATGCGCCTCCACATGCCCGTCGCGCAGCCGCACCGTCAGCACGCCCAGCCCCACGCGCCGGGCCAGCGCCACATTGTCCTTCAGCGCGCGGGCGAATGGTTTGCCGGGCTTGTGCGGCACCGCCACGTAAACCAGGTCGGTCGCCGCCAGCCGCGCGATGCCCTGATGGAACAGCGCCAACGAAAACCCCAGTTTCAGTTCCACCACAACCGGGTCCTCGCCACCGCGCACTGCGACGATATCGGCGGCCCCCACCTCGCCCTTCACCTCATAGCCCTGCCGCTGCAGGAACGCCTTGACGGGGGGATAGAGATCGGCCTCGCGCGGGTTGGTCATGGCGCGTATCCTGCCGGTTTCGTGCCGCGGGACCAAGACCGAAAAAGTGCGGGGCGCGCGCGTACAGCGCGCGCCCCGCACCCGGCTGCATCAACGGCCGCGCGATTTGCCCGGCAACGGCACCGGCCTCACGTTGCGTTTCAGGCTGGGCCGCCGCAGGTCGCGGGGCGGCCCCTTGTGTGGCGGCCTGTCGTCCGGGATCGACGGCACATCCGCGTTGTGGACAGCCGGAGTCTTTTGCCCAAAGGCAGGTTTTTCAGGTTTATCTGGCATGGTGAGCCTCTTGAGTTCTGGAAAATTCGGGTGCGGCACGGCGCACCTGCGATCCCCGCTTGGGGTCAGGCGAACAAGTCCATTGTCAGGATACTCCTCTGGGAAAAGGTCATGTGCCGACTGACAGTAAAGTCATGGCACGGGCGAGGTCAGATTGCTGAATTGTCCATCGGCTCGTCTCCTTTTCAATGCACTGATAGCAGCATAACCGCCGCCGAAAGTCAAATCCGGCGGGGCCGTGACAAACCGCAATCGCCTACCTATAAGGCGCGCAAATCACCCGATTGAAGGCATGACGACCCATGACAACGCTCGTTTTCGGCCACAAGGCCCCCGATACCGATTCCCTCGGCTCCGCCCTGATCTGGGCCTGGTACCTTGGCCACACCGGTCAGGATGCCAAGGCCGTCCTGCTCGGCACACCGAATACCGAGGCTGCCTTCGTCGCCGACCGCTGGGGTTTCGCCGTGCCCGACATCATCGATGACGTGGAGGACGGACAGCCCTGCGTGATCGTCGATACCAACAACCCCGCCGAACTGCCGGCCAACATCAATCAGGCCAACGTCACCGCGATCATCGACCATCACCGCCTCGTGGGCGGGCTGGAAACGCTGGCCCCCATCGACATCACCGTACGTCCGCTGGCCTGCACCGCCACCATCATGCACGAGATGATGGGCGAACACGCCGCCCAGATGCCCGAGGGCGTCAAGGGCCTCATGCTGTCGTGCATCCTGTCGGACACGCTTGAATTCCGCTCGCCCACTACCACGGCGGTCGACCGCACACTGGCCGAAGGGCTGGCCGCGTCGCTGGGCGTCGCCATCCCGGATTACGCAGCCGATATGTTCACCGCCAAATCCGATGTCTCCCGCTTCTCGGACGCCGAACTGCTGCGCATGGACAGCAAGGCGTTCGACATGGACGGCACCGCCCTGCGCGTCTCGGTGCTGGAAACCACATCCCCCGCCGTCGTGCTCGACCGCAAGGACAGCCTGATGGCCTCGATGACGGATGTCGCGCGCGAGGACGGCGTCGATCAGGTGCTGCTCTTCGTGGTCGACATCCTGAACGAGGAAGCGACGCTACTGGTGCCCAACGATCTGGTGAAATCCATCGCGCAGGCTTCATTCGGCGCGACGGTCGATGGCGATACGGTCGTGCTACCCGGCGTGATGAGCCGCAAGAAGCAGATCATCCCGAACCTCAAGCGTTAATCTGACGATGTGCCGTTAACGATTTGGGGCGCATCACGCGCCCCTTTTCATTTTCACCGCCCCGGTGCACGGTCGGTGCACGCCCGGTGCACGGGTTGTGACAATCCCATTCACGGTTAACAGGCCCTGCGTCATGTCCCAGATCATCACCCGCTTTTCCGAAATCTCAGGCGACTACGATGCCGCCTTCGTGGATCTCTGGGGCTGTATGCACGACGGGCTGAAAGCGCATCCTGCAGCGGTGAAGGCGATGCAGGATTACCGCGCCACAGGCGGCGTGGTGGTGCTGGTCACCAACTCCCCCCGGCCTTGGGATTCCGTCGCGCAACAGATCGCAGGGCTGGGCGTGCCGGACGACGCATGGGACGCGATCGCCACCTCCGGCGACAGTGCGCGCGCGGCGATGTATCGGGGCGTGGTGGGGTCGAAAATCTGGTTCATGGGCGAAAGTCCGCGCGACGACGATTTCTTCAAGCCTCTGAAAATCATCGACGATCCCGTCAACATTCAAAAGGTTCCGCTTGACGAGGCCGAAGGCATCGTTTGCTGCGGCCCCTTCGATCCCTACGCCGACCCGGACGTAAATCGCCCCGAGTTTCTTTATGCAAAGCAAAAGGGGCTGAAGCTGCTCTGCGCCAATCCCGATATCGTCGTGGACAGGGGTGAGGACCGCGAATGGTGCGCCGGAGCGCTGGCGAAACTCTATACCGAAATGGGCGGCGAGAGCCTCTATTTCGGCAAGCCGCACCCCCCGATCTACGATCTCGCCCGCCGCCGGCACGCGGCGTTAGCAAACGCGCAACCCGACCCGCGTATCATCTGCATCGGCGACGGCATCGGCACGGACATTCTGGGTGCCGTGCAGGAAGACCTCGATTCGCTGTTCATCTCCGGCGGCCTCGCGGCGACGGAAACGAAAACCGACGACCAACCTGACCGCCAAGCGTTAACCGATTATTTACAAACGGAAATGATGTCGCCCACCTACAGCATCGGGCATTTGCGCTAGGCAGAAAACACTTGCCAATGCTGCATTCGCAAAGTAATTAAATTTCAAACTGGTGTATGCTGGTGGAGTTTAATTACCTGACGGAGGCAGAAATGCTCGACAACGCACCGCGCGGCACGATCTGCATCGAAGACATCGAAATCGGCATGACCCGGTCACTGCGCAAGGTCGTGACGGACCGCGACATCGAACTTTTCGCCGAGGTCTCCACCGACCGCAATCCAGTCCATCTGGATGATGACTACGCCCACGACACGATCTTCGGCGGACGCATCGCGCACGGCATGCTGACCGCCGGTCTGGTCTCCGCCGTGATCGGTGAACAGCTCCCCGGCCACGGTACCGTCTATCTGGGCCAGAGCCTGAAATTCATGGCTCCCGTGCGCCCCGGCGACATGGTGCTGGCCGAGGTCGAGGTGACCGATATCGACCACTCCAAACGCCGCGTGACGATGGACACCCGCTGCATCGTCGAGGGCAAGAAGGTCCTGACCGGAGAGGCGACGGTGCTGGCCCCCTCGCGCAAGTTCGACTGACCTTGCACGCGCTTGCGCCGCGCGCTACGCAGCGCCATGCGCATCATCCGCGACACCCTGTTCATCGACCCCGCCGACCGGGGTGCCGCCGCCGCCATCGGCAATTTCGACGGTGTGCATCTGGGCCACCAATCGGTGATCGACCTGGCGCGTGGGGTCGCTGCGGACACCGGCGCGCCGCTTGGCGTGATGACGTTCGAACCGCACCCCCGCAGCTATTTCGCCCCCGACAGCGCACCTTTCCGCCTGATGAACGCCACGGCCAAGGCCAACCGGCTGGCGAAACTGGGCGTGGAAAAGCTCTATGAGGTGCCGTTCAACGCCGCCCTCGCCGCCCTGTCGCCGCATGATTTCGCGCAGGACGTCATCGCGAACCGTCTCGGCCTGACCCATGTGGTCGTGGGCGAGGATTTCCGCTTTGGCAAGGACCGCGCCGGCACCGCCGCAGACCTGCAAGCCTTTGGCGCGGAAATGAATTTCGGCGTCACACTGGCCCCGCTGATCGACGGCGAGGCGGGCGAAATCTCGTCCACCGCGATCCGTCTGGCGCTCACGGAAGGTCGCCCAGAGGATGCGGCAACCATGCTGGGCCACTGGCACCGGATCGAAGGCACGGTGATCCGCGGTGACCAGCGTGGCCGCGATCTGGGTTATCCGACCGCGAATATGTCCATTGCCGGGCTGCATCAGCCGAAATTCGGCGTCTATGCGGTGAAGATCACGGTGCGCGACGGTCCACTCGCGGGCAACTACCACGGTGCTGCCTCCATCGGAACCCGCCCGATGTTCGGTGAAAACCAGCCGAATTGCGAAACCTTCATTTTCGATTTCAGCGGCGATCTCTACGGCGTGGAAGTGTCTGTCGCGCTGGTCGACTTCCTGCGCCCGGAACTGAAATTCGACAGCCTCGACGCGTTGATCGCGCAGATGGACGCCGATTGCGCTCAGGCGCGGGACATCCTGAAACATGCCTGATCCCGCGCCCTTCTGGCATGCCAAGAAAATGGCCGATTTCACCCGCGCCGAGTGGGAAAGCGTCTGCGACGGCTGCGGCAAGTGCTGCCTGAACAAGCTGGAGGACGAGGACACCGGCGAGGTCGCCCTGACCCGTGTGGCCTGCCGCCTGCTCGACGACACCACCTGCCGGTGCACACAATACCCGATCCGTCACCAATTCGTGCCGGAATGTATCGTCTTGACCCCCAGGACGCTGAAAGACAACCTTTATTGGTTGCCGCAGACCTGCGGCTACCGCCTGCTTTACGAAGGTCGCCCGCTTTACGACTGGCACCCTTTGGTCAGTGGCGACCCGGACAGCGTGCACCGCGCGGGCGTGTCCGTGCAGGGCATGACCGTACCGGAATTCGAGGTCGATGACGACGACTGGGACGACCACATCATAGAGGAGCCGACCTAGATGTTCTTCGCTTCCGACAACGGCGGCCCCGCGCACCCGCGTGTGATGCAGGCGCTAATGGACGCCAACGCAGGCTACACCTCCGGCTACGGGGCAGAGGCCGCGATGGAAGCAGTGACCGCGCAAATCCGCGAGATGTTCGAGGCCCCCGACGCGGCGGTCTATCTCGTCGCGACCGGCACCGCGGCCAATGCGATCCTGCTGGCCACGATGGCAAACCCGTGGGATACGATCTTCTGCTCGCCCGTCGCCCATATCCACGAAGACGAGTGCAACGCACCGGAATTCTACAGCGGCGCAAAGTTGACGCTGGTGCCCGCGACCGATGCCAAGATGACCCCCGACGCCCTGCGCGCCGCCATCGCGGCAGAAGAGTCGCGCGGCGTGCACGGACCGCAGCGCGGCCCGGTGTCGATCACGCAGGTGACCGAAAAAGGCACAGTGCATTCGCTGGACGAATTGCGCGCGCTCACCTCAGTGGCGCAGGATTTCGGCTGCAAGGTCCATATGGACGGCGCGCGGTTCACCAACGCGCTTGTGGCGCTGGGATGCACGGCCGCCGAGATGACGTGGAAATCCGGCGTCGATGCCGTCAGCTTCGGCGGCACCAAGAACGGGCTGCTGGGGGTCGAGGCCTGCGTGATCTTCGACCCGAAACTTACCTGGGAGTTCGAGTTGCGGCGCAAGCGCGGCGGGCATCTCTTCTCCAAGCACCGCTATCTGTCCGCCCAGATGGGCGCATACCTGACCGACGGGCTGTGGCTGGAGATGGCGCGGATGGCCAACGCCCGCACCGCGCAGCTGGCCGCGGGCCTGCGCGACCACAACCGCGCAGAGCTGCTGCACGACCCACAGGCCAACATGATCTTCACCCGGTACCCGCGCCGCGATCACAAACGCCTGCTGGATGCGGGCGCGACCTACTACGTCTGGGACGGAGACGCGCATCAGGGCGACCCGGACGAACCTCTGACCGCGCGCCTCGTCACCGACTGGTCCGCGACAGAAGAAAGTGTCGACCGCTTTCTCGCCATCCTGCGCGACGGTTGAGGCCCGCGCCGCGGCCCTTCTTTTGGTCAAAAATACCTTGGGGGGGCAGCCGCAGGCTGCAGGGGTGAAACCCCCATATGATCCGCAGGATCGTTCCGGGCGGGGGCGCAGCCCCCGCCCCCCGGTCCGGTCAGATCATATCTGACCGGACAGATGCGCCTCCAGGTCGATCAGCCGGTCCTCGCCCCAGAACACCTCGCCGCTGTCCACCACGAAGAACGGTGCGCCGAAGACGCCGGCATTCACCGCCTCTTCGAGATTTCTCGCAAAGGTCTCGGCACTGCGCAGCATCGCCTTGTCGGCGAGGTCGGCATCGAACCCGGCAGCAGTCAGGCAGTCGCGGATCACGTCGTCGTCCGCGATGTTCTTCTCTTCCGCCCAGCAGGCGCGGCTGATTGCGGCGACGAGCCCCGCCACGTCGCCGCCCGCCTCTTGTGCTGCGATGATCGCATAGGACGCGGGCGCGCCGTTGGTGGGCCAATGCGCGGGTTTCACGTTGATCGGCGTGTCCAGCAGGGCGGCACGGCGGCGCATGTCCTGCAACCGGTAGGCCTGCCGGTTCGGGTGGCGCTGGCCCGGCGGCGTGCCGCCCGTCCGTTCGAACAGCGCCATGATGTCCAGCGGCTTGTAGGTCAGCGTGGCACCGTGACGGGCCGCGATCTCGGCCGGGCGCTGCCCGCACAGATAGGTGTAGGGCGACAGCGTCGCGAAGTAGTAGTCGATATGGGCCATTCGGGCCTCCTTTGCGGCTGGCAAATCTTTGCGCGACGGTAGCGGTGTGCTACGCGGTGTCAACGCTCCGAATCCGTGACGTTGCTCACGCCAGCCTGCCAAAGGACGCCGCCCACATGGCCCACATCAATGAACCGAAACTCATCTCCGGCAACGCGAACCGCCCGCTGGCGGCACAGGTCGCGCGGCGCATGACGATGCACCGGGGTCGCGCCGTCGACCTGGTCGACGCGCGGGTGGAGCGGTTCAACGACGGCGAGATATTCGTCGAGGTGTTCGAGAACGTGCGCGGCGAGGATATGTTCATCGTGCAGCCCACCTCGAACCCCGCCAACGACAACCTGATGGAACTGCTGGTCATCGCCGACGCCCTGCGCCGGTCGTCGGCCGCACGGATTACCGCCGTGATCCCCTATTTCGGCTATGCCCGGCAGGATCGCCGGTCCAAGGCACGTACGCCGATCACCGCCAAGCTGGTCGCCAACATGATCGTGGAGGCCGGGGTGGAGCGGATCCTGACGCTCGACCTGCACGCCACGCAGATTCAGGGCTTCTTCGACATTCCGGTCGACAACCTTTACGCCAGCCCGATCTACGCGCTCGACGTGATGCACTACTTCAAGGAGCAGCGCGACGACATCATGGTCGTCTCACCCGACGTGGGCGGCGTGGCCCGCGCGCGCGATCTGGCGCAGCGCATCGGCGCACCCCTGTCCATCGTCGACAAGCGCCGCGGCAAGCCCGGTGAGGTGGCGGAAATGACGGTGATCGGCGACGTGAAGGACCGGATCTGCATCGTCGTGGACGATATCGTGGATACCGCCGGCACGCTCTGCAAGGCGGCAGAGGTTTTGATGGAACACGGCGCGAAAGAGGTGCACGCCTATATCACCCACGGTGTGCTGTCCGGCCCCGCGGTCGAACGGGTAAGCAAATCGGTGATGAAGAACCTTGTCATCACCGACACGATCCACGCCACCGACGCGGTCAGAAACTGCAAGAATATCCGGATCGTGCCGACAGCACCGATGTTCGCACAGGCGATCCTGAATACCTCGAACGGGACCTCCGTGTCCTCGCTCTTCGATCACGCGACGCTGGGGCCGATCTACGAGGGCATGTATCGAGGCTAAGCCGCGCCGTCAGATGTCCCAGGTATCCTCGCTGCGCAGGGCGCCGATGGCCTGCCAGGCGGCGCGGACTCGGGCGATCCTGGTATCTTCCCAGGTGCGGAACACGATGTCGAAACCGGTGGATGTGATCGCCTCGGCCTGGATATCGGCACGCTGATTGGTGGTGCTGGACATATCGAACATCGACATGGTGACCATCACGGCGGGTGCGGCAGCGAAGGGTTCCGCAAAACGGATCGCCATCCGGCGCATCCGCGGGCCGGTGCCCGACCACATTTCGCCGTCATCCTCGAAATCCGAAAACAGCGTCACCTCGCCCTGATCCACACCGATGCTGTGGCTGTCCAATCGCTTCATCGTCACATCCGTCCGTTCCGTCCCTGCCGTGGTTTATGACGTAATGGTCAGCGGATTTCGATACTGAAATGAACCGCATGTCAGGCTTTTCGCATGGTGCCTTAAGCGATGCAGTATCGTGCGTCACACCGTCCGGCTCCGATCAACCGCAGGCCGGGACGACTGGGCTGCCGTACATCAGGAACAGCCGGGTTCTGCCAGCGTCTCGCTGAATGGGCTGAGAATGGCACTGGTGCAATCGCTGCAGCGAAGTCAGCGACACGGCTAGTAATCGTGTGAGGTGTCGATGTCAGGTTTGCGGGACGAAGCTGCCCTTCAAATTTCTTTCACCGGCTACATGGGGAAGCGGCAACCTGAGGCAAGACTTCCCAAGCTATCAAAACGTGGTCGCCATCTTCAACGGGTGAAAAATTAACCATAAGTGGAAAACCGCGTGTCGTATTCTGCACCACAGACCGAAATCCGAACACGCCCGAAGCGTTTAGCTCGTACTGGCAAATTTCTGCGGGGATTCCTGCTGCACTCATAACTTCTGAGATAACTGAGCTATCCGTATCTTGAGAGCCATGCAAAGTTATTCCGCAAGCACGGGCAACAGTGAGTTGGGCATAAACTGCCGTCATGGTCCCAAGCGTCCAGTTTTTCTCTGGAAACTGCCAAGACTGTCGTTGCGCTGTAGCTTCCTCTACGCCAATGTCTGCCTCCGGCAAACTCAATGGGCCAACAAGGCCTTCTGAAACGAATGGATCGGCATCAATCAGTGGCAACAAGCAGCGCATCAAGAACTCGTCTGGCAACTCCCTGGCATCAGCCAAGACCGGGAACAGACAGGCGAATGTGAACAAAAACTGTTTAATCACTTTCATCGGACAACTGACCAGCGCTCCTAAAACTCACTATGCGTGTCTTACATCATATAGCTACAAATGCTTCAGTTGCGAATGCTCGCTCTTTCGACGCCTCCCCAACGCCGCCAAACACACCGTACAGCCTTCATGCTGCTGGATAGATTTCACACCCATCCACAAAAAAGGCCCCGCGATACGGGACCCTTTCCGAACTTGTTTGCGACCAAACGGGATCAGTTACGCGCTGTCAGGCCGATGTGGTCGCCCACCGCCACCATGTCAGCGATCAGCTTGGCGGCGTCGTCCACCGGGCCGGGTTCGTTCTTGAACGTCTCCTGCGCCTTGGCATGGGCAGATTTCGCATCAGCCAGCAGACCGTCGAATGTCTCCTGCGTGACCTCGCCGCGCGGCAGGGCGCGTTCGGCCAGAACCGTGACGCCCTTCTGCGTTATCTCGGCGAAGCCACCGACGACGATATATTCGTCGGTGCCGCCGCCGTGGACCACACGCAGCACGCCGGGGCGCAGCGTGGTGATCGTCGGCGCGTGATCCGCCATCGCCGTCATGTCGCCGTCGGCCCCGGGGATCTGCACCTCCGAGGCTTCCAGTGACGCCAGACGCCGCTCGGGCGAGACCAGATCGAATTGTAGATTTGCCATAAGGGCTACTCCTTAAATCCGATCAGGCGGCGCTTGCAGCCATCTTTTCGGCCTTGGCCTTCACGTCGTCGATGCCGCCGACCATGTAGAAGGCACCTTCGGGCAGGTGATCGTATTCACCGGCGACCACGGCCTTGAAGGACGCAATGGTGTCTTCCAGCGGCACCTGCACACCAGGCGACCCGGTGAACACCTGTGCGACGTCAAAGGGCTGCGACAGGAAACGCTCGATCTTGCGGGCGCGGGCCACTGTCAGTTTGTCGTCTTCACTGAGTTCGTCCATGCCCAGAATGGCGATGATGTCCTGCAGCGATTTGTAGCGCTGCAATGTCTGCTGCACGCCGGCGGCGACGGAGTAGTGCTCTTCGCCCACGATCGCGGGATCGAGCAGACGCGAGGTCGAACCCAGCGGGTCCACAGCCGGATAGATACCCTTTTCCGAGATCGCGCGGTCCAGAACGGTCGTGGCGTCGAGGTGGGCAAAGGACGTGGCCGGTGCGGGGTCGGTCAGGTCGTCCGCAGGCACGTAGATCGCCTGAACGGAGGTGATCGAACCGTTCTTGGTCGATGTAATCCGCTCCTGCATCTGGCCCATGTCGGTGGCCAGCGTCGGCTGGTAGCCCACAGCGGATGGGATACGGCCAAGAAGAGCCGACACTTCGGAACCGGCCTGTGTGAAGCGGAAGATATTGTCCACGAAGAACAGAACGTCCGTGCCGGACTGGTCGCGGAACGCCTCGGCCATAGTCAGACCCGACAGCGCCACACGCATACGCGCACCCGGAGGCTCGTTCATCTGGCCGTAGACCAGCGCCACCTTGGATTTCGTCAGGTCGTCCATGTTGATGACGCCCGATTCGATGAATTCGTAGTAAAGGTCGTTGCCCTCGCGGGTCCGTTCTCCGACGCCCGCGAACACAGAGTAACCCGAGTGCACCTTGGCGATGTTGTTGATCAGCTCCTGGATCAGAACCGTCTTGCCCACGCCGGCACCACCGAACAGGCCGATCTTGCCACCCTTGGCATAGGGGGCGAGCAGGTCGATCACCTTGATGCCGGTGACCAGCACCTCGGACGCGGTCGACTGTGCCTCGAATGGTGGCGCGTCGGCATGGATCGAGCGGCGCTCTTTCTCGCCGATGTCGCCGCGCTCGTCGATGGGCGCGCCGATCACGTTCATGATCCGGCCAAGTGTCTCGTCACCCACGGGCACGGTGATCGGGCCGTCGGTGTCGGTCACGTCCTGACCGCGCACGAGGCCCTCGGTCGAGTCCATCGCGATGGTGCGGACGGTGTTTTCACCAAGGTGCTGGGCCACTTCGAGAACCAGCTCCTTGCCGTTGTTGTCGGTCGTCAGCGCGTTGAGGATCTCCGGCAGGTGATCATCAAACTTCACGTCGACGACGGCGCCAATCACCTGCGTGATCTTGCCTTTTGCATTTGCCATAACGTTTCTCCGGTTCTCTTAAAGCGCTTCCGCGCCCGAAATAATTTCAATCAGCTCGTTCGTGATCACGGCCTGACGCGAACGGTTATATTCGATGGTCAGCTTGTCGATCATCTCGCCTGCGTTGCGCGTCGCGTTGTCCATGGCGGACTGGCGCGCACCCTGTTCGGAGGCCGCGTTTTCGAGCAATGCCGCAAAGATCTGCGTCGCCACACCGCGCGGCAGCAGGTCGGCCAGGATGGCATCTTCGCTTGGTTCGTAGTCGTAGAGGGTCGCGCTCGCGTCCTCCTGCTCTTCGAACTGGGCGGGGATGATCTGCTGGGCGGTCGGGTGCTGCACCACGACGTTTTCGAAGCGCGAGAAGAAGATCGTCGCGATGTCGAACTCACCGGCATCGAAGCGGGACAGCACGTCCTGCGCGATGCCCTGCGCATCGGCATAGCCCACACGCTTCACATCCGTCAGATCGACGTGGCCGACGAAGTGATCCGCCAATTCGCGCTTGAGCACATCGCGGCCTTTCTTGCCGACGGTCAGGATTTTCACCGTCTTGCCTTCGGCGAGCAGCTTTTGCGCATGGCTACGTGCCAGCTTGGCGATGTTGCCGTTGAAGCCGCCGCACAAGCCACGCTCTGCCGTCATGACGATCAGCAGATGCACCTTGTACGATCCGGTGCCCGACAGCAGCTTAGGTGCCGCGGGCGATCCGGCAGCACCGGATGCCAGCCCCGCCATCACGGCGTTGAACCGTTCGGTATAGGGGCGGGCGGCCTCGGCTGCATCCTGGGCGCGGCGCAGTTTCGCGGCCGCGACCATCTGCATCGCCTTGGTGATCTTGCGGGTCGATTTGACCGTCGCGATCCGGTTTTTAAGGTCCTTGAGATTAGGCAAACCTAGTTCTCCTTATCTGTGGGACGTTCAGGCGAAATCTTTGGCGTAGGCGTCGATTGCGGCTTTCAGCTTGTCCTCGGCGTCGCCCTTAATCTTGGGGTCTTCCTTGGTGATGAAATCCAGAACGTCCTTCGCCTCGCCGCGCATATGCTTGAGCAGACCCGCCTCGAACCGGCCGACATCGCTGACGGCGATCTTGTCGAGGTAGCCGTGCGTGCCGGCATAAATGACGGCGACGATTTCGGCGTTGGTCAGCGGCGAATACTGCGGCTGCTTCATCAGTTCGGTCAGGCGCGCACCACGGTTCAGCAACTGCTGGGTCGCTGCGTCGAGGTCGGAGCCGAACTGCGCAAAGGCGGCCATTTCACGATACTGCGCCAGTTCCAGCTTCACCGGACCGGCGACGGATTTCATCGCGTTGGTCTGCGCGGACGAACCCACACGCGACACCGACAGACCGGTGTTCACCGCAGGACGAATGCCCTGATAGAACAATTCGGTTTCAAGAAAGATCTGACCGTCGGTGATCGAGATCACGTTGGTCGGGATAAACGCCGACACGTCGCCACCCTGGGTTTCGATGACCGGCAGTGCCGTCAGCGAGCCGGAGCCGTTGTCCTCGTTGAGCTTGCAGGACCGTTCCAGCAGGCGCGAGTGCAAGTAGAACACGTCGCCGGGATAGGCTTCGCGGCCCGGTGGGCGACGCAGCAGCAGCGACATCTGGCGATAGGCCACGGCCTGCTTGGACAGGTCATCGTAGATGATCAGCGCGTGACGCCCGTTGTCGCGGAAGTGTTCCGCCATGGAGGTCGCGGCGTAGGGGGCGAGGAACTGCATCGGTGCCGGATCGGACGCGGTCGCGGCCACGACGATGGAGTATTCGATGGCACCGGATTCTTCCAGACGCTTCACCAGCTGGGCCACGGTGGACCGCTTCTGACCGATGGCGACATAGACGCAGTAAAGCTTGTCGCCTTCGTCTGTCGCCGCATCATTGTAGGATTTCTGGTTCAGGATCGTGTCGAGCGCGATCGCGGTCTTGCCGGTCTGGCGGTCGCCGATGATCAACTCACGCTGGCCACGGCCGACGGGGATCATGCTGTCCACGGATTTCAGGCCGGTCGCCATCGGCTCGTGCACCGATTTGCGCGGGATGATGCCCGGAGCCTTGCTGTCGGCCACGGCGCGCTTCTTGGCACCGATCGGGCCCTTGCCGTCCAGCGGGTTGCCAAGGCCGTCAACGACGCGGCCCAGCAGTTCGTCACCTACGGGCACGTCCACGATGGAGTTGGTGCGCTTGACGGTGTCGCCTTCCTTGATGTCCCGGTCAGAGCCGAAAATCACGACACCGACGTTGTCAGCTTCGAGGTTCAGGGCCATCCCGCGGATACCGCCGGGGAATTCGACCATCTCGCCGGCCTGCACGTTGTCCAGACCATAAATGCGGGCGATGCCGTCACCGACAGACAGCACGCGGCCCACTTCGGCCACTTCGGCCTCTTGACCGAAGTTCTTGATCTGGTCCTTCAGGATCGCAGAGATTTCAGACGCTTGGATCGCCATTATCCGACCTCTTTCATAGTGTTCTGGAGTGCGTTGAGCTTGGATTTGATCGAGGTGTCGATCATTTTCGAGCCCACTTTAACGATAAGACCGCCGATGATGCTCTCATCCACGGTCTCGTTGATTGTGACGGCCTTGCCGACCTTGTCTTTCAGTGTCTTCGCCAGCTTGTCCTGCTGTGCCTTGGTCAGTGCCTTTGCGGTCGTGACGTCGGCGGTGACTTCGCCGCGCTCCTCGGCCAGACGCTCGCGCAGGACGCGAGTCAGCTGCGGCAGCACGAACAGGCGGCGCTTGGACGCCAGCAGCGACAGCGTGTTGGCCATCGTGTCCGACAGCTTCATCTTTTTGCCGATGGCGGAAGTCGCGGCGGTCTGCTGGTCGCGGCTGTAAAGCGGCGAGGTCAGCAGGGTGCGGAAATCGTCGCTGTCGTTCATCGCCGTTTCGAGCGCCGCGACATCGCCTTCCAGCGCCTTGAGTTTCTTGCCGTCGCGGGCAAGGTCAAACACGGCCGATGCGTAGCGTTCGGCGATGCCTGTGGAGATACCAGCTGTTTCGGACACGTCCACCCTTCCGAGTTGTTGGCACCCGGTCGTCGGACCCCGAGCAAGCGGGGCAACAGCGGGCAGCGTGTTAGGCCCTCGCACGGTGGCGGGGGCGGCAAAATCTAGCGCGATGTAACAGAGGTGTTATGGCGTCGCAAGCACCCTGCGACACAATTTCCCGGTTTCACCGCACCCCATGTTAGCGGTCACATCCGCCATGTCGACCCCGCCTGCGCCATCACAGTCGCTCCCGATCCTGACGGCCGCGCGACGCGCGCGACCGCCTTCGGATTCGCTTTCGCCGCGTCGCTAGCGCCGCTGCGCCACGAAGAACCCGTTGTTGTCGCCATCCGCCTGGACGACGCCGTTCACGTATCCTGCACCGTTGCCCAGAAATTCACCGGAGATCAGCGCATTCACGTTCCGGGTGCGCCCGACCTGGTCAATCTGGCCGGTCAGGCTGTTGCTGAACTGCCAGAACTCGGCCGGGTCCGCATCCCGATCGATTCCGCCGGGACCGAGGGTCAGCACACCTGTGGCAGGACGGTTCTGCGCGTCGACGAAGTCATTTGCCCCGCCGCCGATGGTATCGTTGATGAACGACGCGCTAAGCGTCAGGTCACCCACGACGCCTGTGGCAACGTCCCCGATCGTGATCTGGCCATCGTACTCCACCTTGCCACCCTGCGGAAACTGGCTGGCGCGGGTCACGCCCAGATTGCGGGACGCATCGTAGATTCGCAGCCCTTCCACGCCGTTGGCACCGAATGCACCGTTGTCGCGCACCGCAGCGGCGAAGGCCCGCGCGGCAAGCTCTCCCTCGGAGGGTTCTTCCAGCAGTTCGGCCAGACCGCAGCCCGACAGAAAGGCGGCGGTCACGGTGGCGGTCAATACCTTTGAAATTGTCATGGTCATATCCTCATTCCGTTCAATGCCGCAAAGCGTAGCAAGCTGCGCGCCATCTACAAAGCCTGAATTCCGGTTTCGGCTCAGCGGGTGCAACGCCGCGCCGGTTCGGGGCGTCCGCCCGCGATCCCTTCCAGCGCGCGCAGCGGGTTGCGTACCCGTGCGCTCAGCCCCGGTCGCGTGGGGGCGGTCACGTGCTTGCTGACCTCGACCATCAGAACCCCGCCCGCTGCGAACACGGGCAGATGGTGGCCGACCTTTTCGACCGCCCCGGCCACGCGCCGCCACGCCCGGTTGTCGGTCGGGGGCTGATAAAGCGTCGACAGGGACTGTTCGGCGACGAAATCATGGCGGCGCAGTTGCGCCTCAAGCTGCCCCATAGAATACGGCCTGCCATAGCCGAAGGGGGTCCTGTCCGACCGCGACCAAAGCCCGGCGCGGTTCGGCACGATAAAGACCGCCCGGCCCTCGGGTGCCAGCGCGTGCCAGCATTCGTCCAGCAGTGCCGTCGGATGCTCGGACGTTTCCAGCCCGTGCATCATCACCAGCCGGTCGATCTGCCCGCGCGCGATGGGCCAGAGCGTATCCTCGCACAGGACCGACACGTTGGGCTGCCCGGCGGGCCACGGCATCACGCCCTGCGGCCCCGGCATCAGGCCAATCACACGCCGCGCGTCCTTCAGGAACGGCCGCAGCAGCGGCACCGCAAAGCCGAAACCCGCGACCGTCTGCCCGGTCACGTCGGGCCACCAGCGCGTCAACTCGTCGCGAATGACCTTCTGCGCCCGCCGCCCGATGGGGCTGCGATAATAGAAATTGCGCAGGTCCAAGACATCAAGATGCATCGGTCGGGTCCGTCGCTTTGACCGGGCGGGCCGGGGTTGACAGGACAATAGCAAACCCCACCATGAAAGCCATGACATATGATATTCTCACCGTGCCGTGCCTGTCCGACAATTATGCCTATCTGATCGCCAATCGCGCGACCAAGGAGGCGGCACTGATCGACGTGCCGGAGGCCGCGCCGATCCTCGAAACGCTGGCCCGCGAAAAGGGGCTGACGCTGACGACCGTTTTGCTGACCCATCACCACTGGGACCATGTCGACGGGCTGGGCGATCTGCGGGATGCGCTGTCCGGCAAGGGTGATCTTGCCGTCATCGGATGCGCCGACGATGCGCATCGCCTGCCCGAACTGACCCAAAAGCTGCGCCCGGGGGACCGCATCACGGTCTGTGATCTTGACGTCGCGGTCATGGCCGCCGATGGCCATACACTCGACCATATCGCATTCCACATGCCCAAGATCGCCGCCCTGTTTTCCGGTGACAGCCTGATGACCCACGGCTGCGGCCGCCTGTTCGAAGGCACGCCGGACCAGATGCACGCCACCGTGCAGCGGTTCGCGAAACTGCCCGACAACACGGCACTTTACTGCGGCCACAACTATGCCGACGCCAATCTGGAATTCGCCGCCCGCTTCGCCCCCGACGCACGGGCCTTGTCGAAACGCAAACACCACCTAGATATGCTTGCGGACGAGCACTGGCCCACGACCGGCGTCACGCTCGGCGAAGAAAAGCGACTCAACCCCTATCTGCGTGTGCACCTGCCCGAGGTGAAGGCGCGGGTCGACATGCCCGACGCGCCCGATGCGGCGGTGTTCGCCGAAATCCGCGCCCGCAAGGACCGCGCCTGACGGCAGAAGTAACGCCTGCCAGAGCAGCACAACGGTTACGAATACGGAACATCACCGAAATTGTGATGCCCCGCGCAAAGAAAATCCTTGAAGGTTGGCGAATAAAACCAAACCTTAAAGGTAAGAGGCCACGGTCAGGATGGGCGTCCGCCATTCTGCCCCCGATCAAAAGGAGCACCGAACGTGCCATCTTTTTCCACGACGCTCGAACAATCCATTCATGGCGCGCTGGCCCTGGCCAATGCCCGCAAGCATGAGCTTGCGACGCTGGAACACCTGCTGCTGTCATTGATCGACGAACCGGACGCGGCCCGCGTCATGCAGGCCTGTTCCGTCAATCTGGATGAACTGCGCAAGGACCTCGAGGATTTCATCGACGAGGATCTGGCGAACCTGATCACCGATGTCGACGGGTCGGAGGCGGTGCCGACTGCCGCGTTCCAGCGCGTAATCCAGCGCGCCGCGATCCACGTGCAATCCTCCGGCAAGACCGAAGTGACCGGCGCCAACGTGCTGGTCGCGATCTTTGCCGAACGTGAAAGCAACGCCGCCTATTTCCTGCAAGAGCAGGACATGACCCGCTATGACGCGGTGAACTTCATCGCACATGGCGTCGCCAAGGATCCGGCCTTCGGCGAAAGCCGCCCCGTCACCGGCACGTCGGACGGAGAGACCGTCGACAACGCCGAGGCCGAGGAAGAGAAAAGCGCACTGGCCAAATACTGCGTCGACCTGAACGCCAAGGCCTCCAAGGGCGACGTCGATCCGCTCATCGGCCGTAACCACGAGGTCGAACGCTGCATCCAGGTGCTGTGCCGCCGCCGCAAGAACAACCCGCTGCTAGTGGGTGACCCGGGTGTCGGCAAGACCGCCATCGCCGAGGGTCTCGCCTTCAAGATCGTCAACGACGACACGCCGGAGGTGCTGTCGTCTGCCACGATCTATTCGCTCGACATGGGCGCGCTGCTGGCCGGCACCCGCTATCGCGGCGATTTCGAGGAACGGCTCAAGGCGGTGATGACAGAGATGGAAGATCACCCCGACGCGGTGCTGTTCATCGACGAAATCCACACCGTCATCGGCGCCGGCGCCACATCCGGCGGTGCGATGGATGCCTCCAACCTACTGAAGCCTGCCTTGCAGGGCGGCAAGCTGCGCTGCATGGGCTCCACCACCTACAAGGAATTCCGCCAGCATTTCGAAAAGGACCGCGCCCTGTCGCGCCGGTTCCAGAAGATCGACGTAACCGAACCCTCGGTCGAGGATACAGTGAAAATCCTGCGCGGCCTGAAACCGCATTTCGAAGAGCATCACAGCATCAAATATACCGCCGACGCGATCCGCACCGCGGTGGAACTGTCCGCGCGCTACATCAACGACCGCAAGCTGCCCGACAAGGCCATCGACGTGATCGACGAGGCCGGTGCGGCACAGCATCTGGTCGCGGAATCCAAGCGCCGCAAGACTATCGGTACCAAGGAGATCGAGGCCGTGGTGGCCAAGATCGCCCGCATCCCGCCCAAGAACGTCAGCAAGGACGATGCCGAGGTCCTCAAGGATCTCGAAAAATCGCTCAAGCGCGTGGTCTTCGGGCAGGACGACGCCATCGTGGCGCTGTCCTCCGCGATCAAGCTCGCCCGCGCGGGCCTGCGCGAGCCGGAAAAGCCCATCGGCAACTACCTCTTCGCCGGGCCGACCGGTGTCGGCAAAACGGAAGTGGCAAAGCAACTGGCGGATACGCTGGGCGTGGAATTGCTACGCTTCGATATGTCGGAATACATGGAGAAACACGCCGTCAGCCGTCTGATCGGTGCCCCTCCCGGGTACGTCGGTTTCGACCAAGGCGGCATGCTGACCGATGGTGTGGATCAGAACCCGCATTGCGTGCTGCTGCTCGACGAGATGGAAAAGGCGCACCCGGACGTCTACAATATCCTGCTGCAGGTGATGGACCACGGCAAGCTGACCGACCATAACGGCCGCACGACTGACTTCCGCAACGTGATCCTGATCATGACGTCGAACGCCGGGGCATCTGAAATGTCCAAGAACGCGATGGGCTTTGGCCGCGAAACCCGCGAGGGCGAGGATACGGCGGCCATCGAACGCACGTTCACGCCGGAATTCCGCAACCGTCTGGATGCGATCATCAGCTTCGGCGCGCTGCCGAAACCTGTCATTCTCCGCGTGGTCGAGAAATTCGTCCTCCAGCTTGAGGCGCAACTGGTCGACCGCAACGTGCATATCGAACTGTCGAACGCCGCCGCCGACTGGCTCGCCGACAAGGGATATGACGCCAAGATGGGTGCGCGCCCGCTGGGCCGCGTCATTCAGGAACACATCAAGAAGCCGCTGGCCGAGGAACTGTTGTTCGGCAAGCTGATGAAGGGCGGTCTGGTCAAGGTCGGCGTGAAGGACGGCAAGATCGACCTGCAATGCCTGGAACCCGAACAGGCCCGCATCGGCGGGTCCGGCAAGAAACCCCCGCTGCTGACCGCAGACTGATTTGCGCCTCGCGCTGACACTGATCTCATCCCTCGCGGCCCACCCGGCTGCGGGGGATTTTTCCTTGGCCTTCCCGCTGGACTGCACGCTGGGCGAAGATTGCTACATCCAACAATTCACCGATCACGATCCATCTTCCGGCGCTACCGATTTCCGGTGTGGCCCGCAAAGTTACGACACACACACCGGCACCGATTTCGCGCTGCCGACACTGGCGGCCCAGGCCGCGGGTGTCGCCGTCCTTGCCGCCGCGGATGGCGAGGTGCGCGCCACACGCAACACCATGAGTGACGTCCTGCAAGTGACGGATAATGCACCCGACGCCAGCGGGCAGGAATGCGGCAATGCCGTCGCCCTGCGCCACGACGACGGTTGGGAAACACGCTATTGCCATCTGGCGCAGGGGTCCGTGACGGTCACCACCGGCGACCGCGTCAGCAAAGGCGACATCATCGGCTTCGTCGGGCTCTCCGGGCAGACGCAGTTCCCGCATCTGCACCTCGCGGTCAGCCACGAGGGTCGCAACGTCGATCCCTTCGATCCCGATGGCGTCATCGACTGCGCGGCACCGTCACTCGAAACGCTCTGGGACACGCCATTTCCCGCCCCGCCCGGCGGGATCATCGCCACCGGCTTTTCACCCTTTCTGCCGGGGTTCGGCGCGGTGCAGGCCGGGGTCGCGGGCGTGCCCTCCATCGGCCCCGACGACCCGGCCCTGATCCTCTGGGGCCATGCGTTCGGCACACGCGCGGGCGACACGCTGCATCTGAAAATCACCGGACCCGAGGGCGTGTTTTTCGAAACGGCCGAACCGCTCGACCGGGTGCAGGCGCAGGTCACGCGCTCGGGCGGCAGACGCGCGCCGGACGGTGGCTGGCCACCCGGCATATACACCGGCGAAATCTGGTTGGAACGGGGCGGTGCCGTACTCGACCGCCAGCAAACAACCGTCACGGTGACGCGCTAGCGTTCGGTCAGTTTCAACTCGATCCGCCGGTTCTGCGCGCGCGCTTCCGGCGTATCCGCTGGGTTCAGCGGCTGGTACTCCCCGAACCCGTTCGCCGCCAGCCGCTGCGGCGGAATGCCCAGGAAGTCCTGCATGTAGCGCACCACCGACAAGGACCGTGCCTGCGACAGCTCCCAGTTGTCGCGGAACTGGCCCTGCCCGGAAAGCGGCACATCGTCCGTGTGCCCGTCCACCCGGATCACCCAGTCGATCCCGGCGGGAATATCATCGGCGATGTCACGCAGGATCCCCGCGACATTGGCGATCTGACGCTGCCCCTGCTGCGACAGTTGCGCCTGTCCCGGCTCGAACAGCACTTCGGACGAGAAAACGAACCGGTCGCCCTCGATCCGCACGCCGTCCTGCCCCTCCAGCACGTCGCGTAACTGGCCAAAGAAATCCGAACGGAACCGTTCGAGGTCCTGCGCCTGCGCGGCCAGCCTTGCGGCTTCCTCTTCAAGCCGCGCGCGTTCGGCCTCTTCCAGCGTCCGGCGGCGGCGCTCCTCGGCCGCGACACGGGCCAGTGCGGTATTCAACTGCGACCCCAGTTGCTCGATCTGCACGTTCGCCGCAATATCCGCCTCCTCGGCCACGTTCAGCAACGTCTGCAACGTTCCCACCTGCTCGCGCAGCGCCGCCACCTGCTGGTTCAGCAAGGCAACCTCGCGCTGGCTTTCGGCGGACAGCGCCTGTTCGTCGCTCAGCGCGGCGTTGGCCTGCGCCAGCAGCGCCGCCTGCCGGTCGCGTTCCGTCTGGCCGGTATCGGCGGCGTCCTGTGCGGCGGCCAGAGCACCCAGCGCCTCGGCCAGCCGCGCCTCGAGGCTCGCACGGTCCTGCGCGGTTTCCGTCTGTCCTGCGGCCAGCGATTCCACCTGTGCCGCCAGCGCCTGCTGCCGCAGCAACGCCTCGGCCAGTTGATCCGCCAGCGTCTGCCGCTCCGCCTCCGTCTGTGCCTGCGTCTGCGCAAGCGCATCGCGCTCCGCAGCCGCCGCTTCCTGCGCCAGAAGCGCGCTTGCCAGACGTTCCTGTATCTCGGCCTCCGTCACCTCGCCCTCGGCCAACGCGGCATCGAGCGCCGCTTTCGCCGCCTGCAACTCTGCCCCCGTCGCCTCGCGCGCGGATATCGCGGCGGCCAGACGCACGGTCAGGTCTTCGGCCTGATCCTCGGTTTCGGCCAGCGTGGCCCGCGCCTCGGCCAGTTCCGCCGCCGTGGTGTCCTGCAAAGACAGGGCGGCGAGCAGCCGTGCATCCAGATCGCTGCCCTCCGTCAATGCGCGGGCCAGATCGTTTTCCGCCTGCTGCTGCGCCAGCAGCGCCGCGGCAAGGTTCCGATCAAGATTGTCGCGCGCGTTTTCCGCCGCCGCCAGCAGGGTCAGTGTCTCCTCGGCCTCGCGCCGCTGTTCCTCCAGCGCCAGCGTCATCGCCGTCAGTTCGGTATCGGCATTGGCGAGCCGCTCGCGCAGGGCCTCTGCCGCCGCGGCCTCCGCCAGCCGTTCGGCCTCAAGTGCAGTCAATTCCGCCGTGTTCTGGGCATTGGCGTCTTCAAGTGCTGCGATCCGCGCCGCATCCGCTTCGCCGGTCGTCTCCAGTTCGGCGATCATCGCCTCCAGCGCCTCGCGCCGCGCCGCGGCAAGCCGTGCGGCTTCGGTACCTGCGTCGATCTCGCTGCGCGCGGCAGCAAGCGCGAGGTTCAGCGCCTCCGCCTCGCTCAACAGTTCGACCTGCTGGCCTTCAAGCACCGCGATCTGCGCATCGGCGGCAGCGTTCTGTTCTTCCAACCCGGCTATTTCATCCTCGGCGGCCTGTTGTTGCTCACGCAGGCCAGCGATCTCCGCCTCGCTGGCCGATTGCTGGGTCAGCAACCCCGCGATCCGATCCTCGTTCTGTGCCCGCTGCGCCAGAAGCCCCGCCACCTGCGCCTCGAACCCGGTGATCCGGTTCTGCGCCTGCGTCAGCGCGGCAAGCCCGGCGTCGCGCTCCGCGGTCAGCTCCGCAATGATCGCCGCCTGCGCATCGGCCTGGTTTTCCGCCGCCGACAATGTCGCGGCAAGGGCGGCATTGGCGTCCTCCTCCAGCCCCAATGCCGCCGCCAGCGTGGCGACCTCTGCCGACAATTCGTTCAACTGGCTTTCCTGCCCGGTGATCGTCTCGCGCAGCACGAACTGGATCACCATAAAGATCGTCAGCACGAACATCAGCACCAGCAACAACCCGGTCATGGCGTCCACGAAACCGGGCCAGATCGCGTTCTGGAAACGGGCCTGTCTGCGGGATAGCGCCATGGGTCAGGTCCCGTCGCTGGTGGGGCGGCCCCGCCCCTGCTTGATTGCGCGGCTCAGCCCGGCAATGTCGTTGCGCAGATCGGCGACGGTTTCTTGGCGCCCGGCAGACATTTCCTCAAGGATGCGCAGCAGTTGCACGTCGATCGACCGCAGCCGCATCCGGCTTTCCGCGTCGATCCCCTCCATGCCGCTGTCGCCGATCTTCTTGAGCAGGCGGTCCTGCCCTTCGGCGATGCGCAGCAACACATCAGTATCGGCATGGCCCTGCCCCTGCTGGTGCGCCATGCCCTCGACCACGTGCAGCAACTGTGCGATCCGCTCGTCGACATGCGCGCGGCTTTCCTCGGAGCGGACGAAAAGCGTCTGCATCGCGTCCATCTGCTCGGCAAGATGATCGACGAAACTGGCCAGCATTCCGGTGTCGCTCGTGCCCTCGTCGCCTGCAGAAAACCCGAGCCGAGTGATCGTCGACAGCCATTCCTCCAGTTCGCGGTAAAACCGGTTCTGGCCGTGGCTGGCAAAAAGCTCCAGCAGCCCGACGACTAGCGATCCCGCCAACCCCAGGAGGGATGACGAAAACGCCGTGCCCATACCGCCCAGCTGGCTCTCCAAACCCGCCTGCAGGCGGCCAAAGATATCCGCACCGTCCTCTCCATCGCCGGGATTGAGCGACCGGATCGTCTCGACCAGCGCCGGAACGGTGGTCGCCAGACCATAGAAGGTGCCCAGAAGGCCGAGGAAAATCAGCGTGTTGCCGATATAGCGGGTGATCTCGCGATCCTCGTCGATCCGCTGGCTGACGGAATCCAGGATCGACCGGCCGGAGCTGGACGACAGTTGCATCCGCGCGCCGCGTGATCGCAACAAGGTGGCCAGCGGCGCCAGCAGCGAGGGCGCCACCCGGCGTGCGCTGCCATCCGCGTTCGACCGGGCGAAGCCCTCGATCCATTGAACGGAGTTCACAAGCTGGTAAACCTGCCCGAAACACGACAGCACGCCCAGCACAAATACTGCAAAGATCACGCCGTTGAGGTAGGGATTGGACCAGTAAATTGCAGAAATCTGCGCAAAGCCCAGATACAGCCCCGCACCGACCAGTCCCAGCACGATCATCATGAACGTGATCTGGCGGATCGGTTGCGAAAACTGCGGCTCGGCCTCGGGTTCCAGCGTGTTGGTCACGGTGTCAGCCACCCAAATGTCCCCTTTTCAACGGGTTTCTTGCGCCTCTTATAGGGTCTGTGCCGCCCGAACCCAATGATTATTCGCCGGTCGCATCCACCGGTGTCTGCGCGGCGGTCAGGGCCTGCACGCGGGTGACCAGCCATTGCATGTCTTCGTCCGCGATCCCCATTCCGGTCAGGTGCGATGCGGTGTTGTAAAGGTATTCTGTGTTGGGGCCCCGTCCGCCCACCGCGCGGGCGATGATCTGCGCCTGCTTTTCCAGGTCGAACTGGCAATACTGCACGTGGTCCGGGCTGATCACGTAGGCCAGCGCCTCCAGCGAGCTGCCATCCTCGCAGGTCAATGTGACTGTCTTTTCGGTATAGGCAGACGAAATCAACTCGCGCGCGCGCAACTCGGCCAGCACCGCGTCCTGCTCATGATCGGCCACGCGAAACGCGACCCCGGTGCAGCTTTCGCCCGGCTGCGCATCCAGCGCCAGCACCAGGCCGGGGTCGTCCTGCGATCCGCGGTGGTGGATCGACAGCATGCAGAAGCTGCGGGCATAGCCGTCCAGCCGCGCCTTCACCGTTTCCGCGGGCACGAACCCCGGGTTCCACAGCAACGATCCGTATCCGAAAACCCACAACGCCATCGGCGATCCCCTTCAACTCCGGCTGGTTCTTCTGACTGCGCGCCTGTAAACACGCAAAACCTGTTGATGAAAAGGGTCGCCGATGCGCCGACTGACAATTCTGGTGGCCGTTCTGGCCGTGATCTACAGCGCCTATTGGTTCGTCGGGGCCACGGCGGCAGAGCGCGGCGCGCGCAATATGCTCGACACGCTGCGCGCGGGCGGCTGGCAGGTCGCGGCGGACGACGTGGCCACGCGCGGCTTTCCGTCACGCTTCGACACCACCGTCACCGCGCTCGACATGCAAAGCCCGGACGGCAGCTTTGCCTACGGCACCCCCTTCGTGCAGGCCATGGCGCTCAGCTATCAGCCGAACCGGGTGATCGCGGCCTTCCCGCCGGTGCAGGCGATCCGTCTGGGTAGCCAGACGATCACGCTGCAAAGCGACGGGCTGCGTGCCAGCGCCGCGGTGGCGGCCAGCACCGCCCTGCCGCTGGATACCGTCACCGCCGAAAGCGGTCCGGCCCTGCTGCAGTCAGATGCCGGGTGGTCGCTGCAACTGGACCGCGCGATCATCGCCCTGCGCGAAGACGGCCCGACGCCCAATACCTACGATCTTTACTTCGACGCCGATGCGCTGGTGTTGCCCGCTTGGCTGCAATCCGTGCTGAACCCCGCAGGCGTGCACCCCGCCGAAATCGGCACGCTGACGCTCGACACGACCGTGACGCTCGACCGCCCGCTCGACCGGCATACACTGGCCGCCATCGAAACCGTATCGCCGCATGTCACGAAATTCGCCGTCAACAGCCTGACCCTGCGCTGGGGCGACATGGCGGTCACAGGTGCGGGTGATCTGACGGTGCAGCCCGATGGGACACCCGTGGGCCGCATCACGTTCGAGGCGTTGGCCTGGCGCGACATGATCACCATGGCCGTGAACGCGGGCCTGTTGCAGCCAGGCCTGCGCCTGACCGCCGAAAGCATGGCCAACACGCTCGCCGCCGGGTCCGAAACGCTGGAGCTTCCGATCACGTTCGAAAACGGGCGCATGTTCGCAGGCCCGATCCCACTGGGGGCCGCGCCGAAATTTCACTAGGCTCACGCCCCGCCGAACACACCTGTCAAGGCGCGGCGGACGAGGCCCGTGACCGACGGCCGCGGCTGCGCGTGGAACGGCAACGGGCGGCAGACCTCGATCGCGGCGACACCGACCCGCGCGGTCAGCGCCCCGTTGATCACGCCCTCGCCGAAGCGGCGCGACACCTTGGACAGCATCCCGCCGCCCGCCACCGACCCGATCAGATCGTCGCCCACCGCGACCGCGCCGGTGGCGACCAGATGTGTCAGGACGCTCCGCGTCAGCCGCCAGCTGCCGAAGGTCCCGGACCGGCCGCCGTAAACCTCCGCGATCCGGCGGATCATGCGCAGGTTCGCGGTCAGCGCCGTGAAAACGTCCGCCAGCGCCAGCGGCACGATGGCCGTGACTGTCGCGACCTGCCGCGTCGCGGCCTCCACTTCACGCATGGCGCGCGCATCCAGCGGGGCCAGCACTGTCGTCTCGGCCAGTCCCAGCAGCCCGTCGGCATCGAAGATGTCGTCCTGCTGTTCGGCCAGACGCGCGCGGCCCCAGCGCGTATCCTCGCGCGCGGCATAAAGCCGGTTCAGCATGGCGATGACCGTGCGCGCGGCGGCAATATCCTGTGTGCTATGGGCCCCGTCCGCCGCCTTGTGCACGGTGTCGAGCCGCTTGAGCCGCGAGAACGCGACAAGTTCGCGCAATCCCATGATCGCCAGCACGAGGCAGAACAGCACGACCAGCACCAGCGCGATCATGCCCAGCAAGGGCGACCGGTCCAGAAGCCCGGTGATATAGTCCCACGCCGCCAGGGACACGACAAAGCCGATCAGCGCCAGCAGGAGCGACCAGAACCAGCCCGCCAGCGCCGACGGTTTACGCGCGGCCAGCGCCGCCACCTGCTGCATGGCCGCACCCGTGGGCGGCGCATCGGTATCGAGCACCAGCGGCGCGTCAGCCGGGCCGGGCGTTGTAGCGGTATCCGCGATCTCGATCAGAACCGGGCCCTTCGCCATCACACCGCCCTTTCCCAGATCATGTGTACATCCGGCAGTTTCTCTTCATTGCCGCTCCCATCGGTAAATCCCGCGGCATGAAAGCCTTCCCGCTCATAGAACCGCACCGCGCCCGTATTGGCCTGAAACGTCCAGAGCGTAAGCCGGTCGCGCCCGGCCTTGGCGGCGGTCAGCAGTGCCTTGCCCCAGCCCTGCCCGCGCAACCCCGGCGACAGGTAGAGCGCCGCGATCTCGCGCCCCTCCAACGCCAGAAAGCCGAAACCGTCCCGGCAATCGGCGACCCAGACCTGCGTGGACGCCACCAGCCCGGCGCAGAATGCGTGGTCCTCTGCCGCGCTGTGCAGTCTCGGCATCCAGTCGGTCTCGGCGATCCAGCCGCCCAGCGTGTCGGCCATGGCACCGGCGTCGGCGGCGACAGCGGGGCGGATCACAGCCTGTCCCCGATCAGGAATTCCGCCGCCTTGTCCAGCCGGATATGCGGCGGCCCGTCGCCGGGGCGCAGCGTCAGCGGCGCGGGCGCGAAACTCATCACCTCGTATCCCGCATCCTGCCACGTGGCGGCCCCCGACCGCGCGGGGCCAAGCAGGTGCGACGGATCGGCAGGCAGGGCGCCGGGGTAGAACGCCGCCTGCTTGTCGGACCCCAGCAGCCGCCCCCGCACCACGTTCAGCGGGCCATCGCGGTGCTCCACCGTTTCCTCGACCGTGGTGCGCAGCGCCGCGATCGACATCGCCTCGGTCTGCGCACCGGCAAAATCGGCGCGGTCGCGCGCCTCGCGCAGCAGCGCCTGCGTGATCGCCGTCAGTTGCGGGTGCTGCGTATGGTGCAGATGGTCGGCCTTCGTCGCCGCGAACAGGATCTTCTCCACACGCCGCCCCCGGAATATCCGCGTCAGAAACGCATTCCGCCCCGGCCGGAACGCACCCAGAATATCCGCCATCGCCTGCCGCAGGTCCTCCACCGCGGGCGGGCCCGCGTGGATCGCGCCCAGCACGTCCACAAGCACGATCTGCCGGTCGATCCGCGCGAAATGGTCACGAAAGAACGGCTGCACCACCTTGCGCTTGTAGCTGTCGAAACGTCGCGCGAACTCCCGCGCAAGCGAACCGCGCGGGGCGGCGCTTTCGGGCAGCGGCGCAAAGGTCAGCACCGGCGATCCGGCCAGATCGCCCGGCAACAGAAACCGCCCCGGCGAACAGTCGGAAAACCCCGCAGCCCGCGCCGCCTGCAGATGCGCGGTAAAGGCGCGGGCAAGTCCTGTCGCGCGCCCCTCGTCAAGCGTCTCTGCGGGGTCGATCCCGGCCAGTTCCGCCAGAAACGCATCGCCCCCGGGCCGCCCGGCGGCGCGTGCGATACTGGCCGCCGACCACGCCGCGAAATCCTGGTCCAGCAGCCCCAGATCGAGCAACCACTCTCCCGGATAATCCACGATGTCCAGATGCACCGTGCGTGGCCCCGACAGCCCCGACAGCAGCCCCGTCGGCTGCACCCGCAGCGACAGGCGCAATTCGCTGATCGTGTTGGTGCCCTCCGGCCAGCGCGGCTCTGCCGCCGTCAGCCGCGCCAGATGATCCTCGAAGGCAAAGCGCGGCAGCGTGTCGTCGGGTTGCGGCTGCAGATAGGCGGTGCGGATCGCGCCATTGGCCGCCGCCCGCAACTGCGGCATTCGGCCCCGGTCCATAAGGTTGGCCACCAGCGAGGTGATGAACACCGTCTTGCCCGCCCGCGACAACCCCGTCACCCCCAGCCGGATCACCGGATCGGAGAACGGGGCCGAGACCGTGTCGGTGACCGCGCCGACGCTGCGTGATATCTGATCGGCGAGGGCTGCGATTACCAAGGGCGGCTCTTTCCTGACAATGTCCTGCCCGGCAAGATAGGCATGGCACACGCCGTTGTGTAGGCATTGATTTTGCACCGCCCAGGGCTTAACCGCACGCCATGCCCCGCTACGCACTCCAGATCGAATATGACGGCGGCCCCTTTGCGGGCTGGCAGCGGCAGGCCGATCAGCCCACGGTGCAGGGCGCGGTAGAGGCGGCACTGGCACGGCTGGAGCCGGGCGCTTATACCATCGCCGCCGCCGGACGCACCGATGCGGGCGTGCACGCGACCGGACAGGTGGCGCATTGCGACCTTGGCCGCGACTGGGACCCGTTCCGCCTGTCCGAGGCACTGAACTACCACCTCAAACCCGCGCCGGTCGCGGTCGTGCAGGCAGCCCGGGTCGATGACGACTGGCACGCCCGGTTTTCCGCCGTAGGCAGGCGCTATCTGTTCCGTATCGTGTCGCGGCGCGCACCGCTGACCTTTGCGGCAGGTCAGGCATGGCGGCTGAACCACCGGCTCGATCCGGCGGTGATGCAGGCGGGCGCGGCACATCTGCTGGGCCGGCATGATTTCACCACCTTCCGGTCGACCGCCTGTCAGGCAAACAGCCCGGTCAAGACGCTCGACAGGCTCGACATCACCGCCGAAGCGGCCCCCAACGGGGTCGCTTATCTGTTCGATGTGCGGGCGCGGTCCTTTCTGCACAATCAGGTCCGCAGCATCGTCGGCACGCTCGAACGGGTCGGCAGCGGGGCCTGGCAGCCGGATGACGTGGCAGCGGCACTTGCGGCGCGGGATCGCGGCGCATGCGGCCCGGTCAGCCCGCCCGACGGGCTTTACCTCGCCGGTGTCACCTACCCCGACGATCCCTTCGCCGGGGCTTGAGGGGTGGGTGCGTAAACCGGCCCGGACATCGAATTGAAACAGCTGTTTGTACCTGTCCCGCGGCACGCCGGGCAGCGGTCGGCGACGCAATCGCAGTTTCTAAACTTGTCGCAATGGTGACTGACCGAGCGAGTATCCTTGGTCCAACCCTTAATCAATCGTTGTCGGTCAGTCCCGCCCCCGCCCCGGCCAGGCGCGAGGCTGCGGTGGCGGGAACAAACGTCTTTGCCGCCAGTGCGGCCAGCGCATCCCAGACAGGGTCTGGAACCTCAACCGGCCCTGAGGTCAGGCGCGGCTCCGGCCCCGTATCCGACAAGGCAAAAATCATGTCCCGGCCCGCCATGTCGGCCCGTGCGGTCAGCCCCCGTTCGGCACAGGCCCGCATCAGCATCGCCGTCAGCAGCGCGGGCGCATCGGGTCGTCGCAGGCGCACGCGGTCGGCCCCGCAAAGCATCAGGTCGATCGCGACCGGCCCCGCCATGACCGCGCGTGCATCCGCAATCGTCATCCCGTCGGGGTCCAGCGTCACCGGCGCGTATGGTCCGGCCAAAGCCGTCACCAACTCATCTGCCGCCGCAGGTTGCACAGCCAGCAGCCACCGGCCCGCGCGCGCAAAATCCTCGGCGTGGCCCAGCGGAACTCCGGCGCCCCGCGCCGCCTTGAGCAAAAGCGCCTCGGCCTCTGTCAACGCGCGCTTCATGCAGGGGCGACCGGCAGCCACCAGTCGTCGGCGTCGTCCAGCTCGTCCCAGAGCGGTGCGCCCTGCGCCAGCGTGATCCGGGTCCAGCGGTCCGATTTCGGGTCGAACTTGGCCGCGCCGAAAAACGACAGCTTGCAGCGCAGCATGTCGATAGGCAGGCACGTGTCCCCGATCAGGTTGTCGCGGATTTCGGCATAAGGATGCCGCGCCAGCGTCTGCACGCGGCGCACGGCACAGCGATGCTGGGGACAGCGCCGAAGGAATGCCGCCACCGTCCCGTCCGTGCCGTCGAGGGTGGCACGCAGGGCCTTGACCTGACGCGCGATATCGAGCGGACTTTCAAGCGCCGCGCCGTCTTCGGTGAACCGGTCGCCCAGCCGCGGCTCCTGCTTCTCCTCGGACACATACCAGAAACGCGCCTCGCCCGCGCCCTCATAGGCCAGTTCACAGGCCCAGCCCCAGTCCCTGTCGATCAGCGCCGAAAGCTCCGCGCAGGACATCGCGGGGTCGATCTGCGGGACGAAGGGTGTGGCCATGCAATCGGTCAGCCCGTCGATCAAGTCGCCAAACGGTTCCAGACACAGGGCAGCGATCAACTCCTGCGTATCGACCGAATAGATGCCGCTGTTCCGGACGATCCGGTCGATGGGGGCAGCCCCCAGCATCAGGTCTGGGGTCAGGGTCGCGACAAAGGCGGGCCACTCGCGGCGCAGGACGGCGATTCGCTCCGCCGCGATGGCGTCCGGCACCTCCCACTCGGCAAGATGCTGCGCCGCCCGCGCCGTCAACGCATAGAACCGGTCGATCCGGTCGGGTGACAGCGACGGGACGGCCCGCACCCGGGCAAGTGCTGTTTCGCGCACCTGTATCCACGCATCGAGCAGCAGGGGGTGTGCCACCAGAAACGGTGCCATGCCCAGCCCAGTGGAATTGCCGATACCCAGATGCCGCTTGACCTCGCGCGGCAGGGTGCCGCCCCCGACATGCTCCACCAGATTATGGGTGAACCCGCGGATCAGCCAGACCGTCAGCATCTCTGCCATGAACGGCCCCGACAGCCCGGGGCGGTCGGCGATCCGGGTCCTGTCGGCGATGCCGAACTTGCCGTTGCCGTAAACGGCGGTGGTGCGCATCAGATACCCCACATCGCACAGCATCGCCATGTCCGGCGCACGCCCGGCCCGCAGCGCCTGCACCACGTGATCGAACAGGCGCACGGATTTGTTCGCACGGCTCAGCACGAGATCGCGCTCGGTAAAGCGCGCGGCTTCCTGATGCGGCGCGCTTGCGACGATCCGGGCGATTTCGGCAGCATCCGGTATCCCGTCATAAAGCACATAGGCGGTATCCCAGGCCGTCGCGATCACGCGGTCGGTGCGCATCTCGGGCGGCAGGTCGGTCGAGACCGCAACCAGAGCATAGTCATACCCCCCCAGCCGCAGGCCATAGACCGCATGACCGAACCCGTCTGCGTCGATCTGCCAGACCCTGCGGGTCACGCGCACATCCTCCCGCGCCAGATGCCGCATCAGGCTGCGCAGGAACGACAGGCGCGTCGGAAAGGACGCGCCCATGCGGCGCAGGCGCATCACCGTTTCGGGCGGACGCAGTGGTACCTGTGGCGGAATGTCGTCCTGGTCGAGCATCGCGATCCTGCAACTTTCTGGGCACGCGCAACAGACGCACCGGGGCGCAGAATGGCCCGCAATTCACCCCCGGTCCAGTGCCGGATACGACACCCGGGCGGTGAAATTGACGCAGGTCCGCGACACCGCTACGTCACAGGACATAGCAGCGTGCCGGAACCCGGTATCCGGGGCAAAAAAAGCGGCGAATTCCTGCACAAACCCGTGTTGAGCCATTCCTATCCGGGGACAGCCGCTTTACCATTGCCGCATCAGAGACCGCCCCGCGATTTCGGATCCCGGGGCAGACGGGGCAGGCTATGATTTTTCCAGATGTTCGGGCCGCATGCGCGGCTGGGTTTTTGTCGGTAACGGCGATGTCGCTTGCAGCCCAGGAGGTGCAGTTCAACGCCCCCGCCGCCGACGAGGATCTGCAGGATCTGCTGCGCGCCGCATCCCTGTCGCTGGCCATCGACCCCGAGGAAAACCCCGCCCCAGAGGACTACATCGCCGCCGCCCGCGCCGATTATCGCCGTATCCTGACCGCGCTCTACGCCGACGGCTACTACGGCGGCACGATCTCGATCCGTGTCGACGGGCGCGAGGCATCGAGCCTTGCCCCGCTCGACGCACCGTCGCGGATCGGCACCGTCGCCATCGACGTCAATCCCGGCCCGCGCTTTACTTTTGGCCGTGCCGAGATCGCCCCGCTCGCCCCGCAGACCGAACTGCCCGAGGGCTTCGCCAGCGGCGAGCCCGCACAATCCGACATGATCCGCCAGGGCGTGCAGGCCGCGACGACCGCCTGGCGCGAGGCGGGCCACGCCAAGGTGGAACCGGCGGGACAGGACATCGTCGCCCGCCACCCGCAGGAAACCCTCGACGTCTCCGTCGCCCTGTCGCCCGGCCCGCGCCTGACCTTCGGCGCGCTCACCGTCAGCGGCAACGAGGACGTGCGTACCGGCCGCCTGCTTAAGATCGCAGGCCTGCCCACCGGCGCCGTCTATTCCCCGCAAGAGGTCGACGACGCAGAGAACCGCCTGCGCCGCACCGGTGCGTTCGATTCCGTCGCTCTGGTGGAATCCGAACAAATCGGTCCTAACAACACCCTGCCCTTCACCGTGCAGGTGGTCGAATCCAAGCCCCGCCGCTTCGGCTTCGGCGTCGAACTCTCCTCGCTGGACGGGCTGACCGTCTCGTCCTTCTGGCTGCACCGCAACTTTCTGGGCGGGGCCGAACGGTTCCGCGTCGATGGAGAGGTGTCAGGCATCGGCGGCGAGACCGGCGGCACCGACTACAAGCTGTCCGCCAGCCTGCGGCGCCCCGCCGTCTGGGGGCCGGACACCGATTTCCTGACCACCGCGTCGATCAGCCGGCTGGACGAACCCAACTACCTGCTCGACCAGATCGCCATCGAAAGCGTGCTGACCCGTCCTTTGGGCGAATACACCACGATCTCCGGCGGCCTCGGCATTCTTGCCGCGCGCGAGGATTCGGACGCGGGAGAACGTGAATACATCCTGCTGACCGCACCGCTTAGCGCCGAATACGACCGCCGCGACAGCACGACCGATCCCAAGTCCGGTTTCTACATCGACGTCGACGCAACCCCCTTCATCAGCATCCAGGGCGGCGACAACGGCGCGCGGCTCTATGCCGACGCCCGCGCCTATCGCAGCTTCGGCACCGATGACCGGGTCACGCTCGCCGCGCGCGGGCAACTCGGCAGCGTCTACGGCGCGTCGCTCGACACCGCACCGGCGGATTACCTGTTCTACTCCGGCGGCGGCGGCACCGTGCGCGGGCAGGAATTCCAGTCGCTCGGCATCGACCGGGTGATCGGCGGCGAGGATATCCGCACCGGCGGGTTGTCATTCGCGGGCGCACAGCTGGAGGCGCGGGTCGGTGTCACCGACAACATCGGCCTCGTCGGCTTCTACGATGTCGGCTACGTCGGCGAAACCGCGAACCCCACGGACGACGGCGACTGGCAGGCGGGCGCGGGCTTTGGCCTGCGCTACAACACCGGCATCGGCCCGATCCGGCTGGACATTGCCACCCCGGCCAGCGGCGACGATGCCGGCGAACGCGTCGAGATCTACATCGGGATTGGACAATCGTTTTGAAGAAACTTCTGCTCGCCTGTGCCATCGCCACCGCCCCCCTGCCCGCGCTCGCGCAGGATCAGGAGGAAGAGGACAAGGGTTACCTCACCCGCCTGATCGAGGATAATCTCTCGGGCGCGGGGCGCGAGGTGAATATACTCGGCTTCCGCGGTGCGCTCAGTTCCGCCGCCTCGCTCGACGTGATGACCATCGCCGACGAAGACGGCGTGTGGCTGACGCTCGAAGACGTGGTGCTCGACTGGAACCGCTCCGCGCTGCTGCGCGGCGCGTTGCAGGTCGAGGAGCTGAGCGCCGAACGTATCATCGTCGCACGCGCGCCGATCACCGAAGCCAGCACCGCCCCCGCGCCCGAGGCGCAGCCCTTCTCCCTGCCCGAACTGCCCGTCAGCATCGACCTGGGCATCCTGAACATCGACCGGATCGAACTGGGCGAAAGTTTCCTGGGCGAGGAAATCGCGATCAGCCTGACCGGTTCTGCATCATTGGCGGGTGGCGAAGGCACCGCGACGGTCGAGGCGCTGCGGCTTGACGGCGATCTGGGCCGCTTTGCCATCGACGGGTCCTACAGCAACGCCACCGGCGTGCTCGGCCTCGATCTCGCGCTGGAGGAAGGCCCCGCCGGGATCGCCGCCACCCTGCTCGACCTGCCCGGCGCGCCCGCCGTCGCCCTGACGGTGCAGGGCACCGGGCCGCTGAACGACTACGACGCCGATATCACGCTTGCCACCGACGGCACCGACCGGATCACCGGAAACGTCCGGCTGATCGAAACCGAGGGGCTGCGCAGCTTTGCCGTGGATATCGGCGGTGACGTGACACCGCTTCTGGTGCCGGAATATCAGGAATTCTTCGGCCCCGACGTGGCATTGGTGGCCGAAGGGCGCACCCTGCCCGACGGACGGCTCGACCTGTCCACCTTCGATCTGGAAGCGCAAAGCGTGCAGTTGAAAGGCAGCGCGCTGATCGGTGCACAGGGCTGGCCCGAGCGCCTGTCGCTCACCGGCAACATCGCCGACAGCGAGGGCGACATCGTGCTGCTGCCGCTGGCCGGAGAGAAGACATATGTAGATCGCGTGAACCTTGCGGTCGGTTATGACGGCAGCCAGTCCGAAGACTGGTCGGCCGAATTCACCATCGCCGGTTTCGACCGGCCCGGCCTGCTGATCCGCGAGATCACGTTGCAGGGTGGCGGCATCCTGCGCTCGGGCGAGGGCGCGGCCACGGGCGAGGTCACCGCCGATTTCTCCTATGCCGCGCGCGGACTACAACTGGATGACGCGGGCATGTCAGAGGCTTTGGGTGACGAGATTACCGGCGTCCTGCAGGCCAACCGGACAGAGGGCGGACCGGTCAACCTCACCCGTCTGACCCTGACCGGTCCCGGCATCGAAATGGCCGCCGACGCGATGATCGCTGGCGGCGGCGACGGTTTTCGCACCACCAGCAATGTCGATCTGACGGTCTCCACCCTTAGCCGGTTCTCCACTCTCGCCGACCGCGACCTCGGCGGTGACGGTGCGCTGACGATCGTGAGCGAAATCCTGCCCCTCGACGGCATGTTCGATGTCGCGGTCACCGGTGCGACGAACGATCTGAAAATCGGCGAAGCGCAAGTCGATCCGCTGCTCGCCGGAACCGGTGACATCGACATCCGCGTGGTGCGCGACACCGCGGGCACCCGGCTTGAAACCCTTTCGGTGATCACCGACGAGGTCACGATCACCGCAGATGCGGACCTGACGAGCGGCGCCAGTGACGCGCGCTTCGACGCGGCGATCCGCGAAATCGGGCTGGTCGTGCCAGAGCTTTCCGGCCCGGTCACGCTCGTCGGCAACGCACAGCGCGACGACATGCTGGTCACGAATTTCGACGTCACCGCCACCGGCCCCTCCGCCACGATCACAGCGGTGGGCGAGGCGACACCGGCGGGCAATGACGGCCAGTCCATCGCCGCGACGGTCGATGCCGCGATCGCCGACCTGTCCACCTTTGCCGAACTTGCGGGGCGCGATCTGGACGGCGGGATCGACGCGACCTTGTCCGGCATCGTCCTCACCGACGGGCTGCGCTTCGATCTTGAACTGGCTTCCGAAACCCGCGATCTGGCGGTCGGCATTCCGGAGGTCGATACCCTGCTGAACGGGACCGGCACGCTTTCGGTCAGCGCCGCCAGCCCGCGCGACGGCATCTACCGCATTCAGGATCTGGCCGTCGATACACCGGCGCTGCGCCTGCGCGCCGATGCCGGCTACGACGCGGAAGGGCCGGCCAGTGCCGTCTTCGATTTCACCCTGACTGACGCCGGACAGGTGGTGGCGAACCTCGACGGTCCGGTCAGCCTGCGCGGCAACGCCGTGCGCGCTGCCGACGGCGCCGCCACCGTCGACGTGACCGGCACCGGCCCCGGCACGACCTTCGCACTCGACGCGATGATCGCCGCCGTCACGAACGAGATCACCGGGGACCTCGACGCCGCCGTCGCGGACCTGTCGGTCTATCGCGATCTGGTGGGCATGCCACTGGCCGGATCGGTCGAGGCGAGCGTGACCGGCACCGCCCTGCCCGACCTGTCGCGATTTGACGGAACCGTCGATCTGGCGTCGAGCGATCTGGCCATCGGCAATCCGTCCGTCGATCCACTGCTGGCCGGTGACGGCACGTTGCAGGCCACCGCCGCGATGACGGAACAGGGCCTTCAGGTCGAACAGGTGAACGCACAATATCCCAACGTCACCGTCGTCGGTTCGCTGGAAAGCGCGGATGGCGACGGCACCGGGCAATTCGACGCGCGGCTGCGCGACGTCGGGCTGATCGCGCAGGGTGTCAGCGGCCCCGCGACGGCGACCGGCACCGCGAGCCTCAGCCGCGACGGTCTCTGGTCGGTCGACATGGACGCGACAGCACCCGGCGTCGACGCGACAGTGGACGCGACATACGATACCGAAACGACCGAGGTCGCGGGCAGCGCAAACGCCTCCGTCAACGATCTGCGGCCCTACCGGATGCTTACAGGCCAGCCGATTTCCGGCGGGTTCGACGCCACCGTCACCGGCTCCGTGCTCACCGATCTCAGCCGTGCGGACGCCGACATTCGCATCGAAACCCGCGATCTGGGAATCGGCAACGCGCAGGTGGATCAACTCCTGCGCGGTCTCGGCACACTGCGCGCCAGCATCGCCCAGACGGCGGACGGTTTGCAGATCAGGGATTTCTCGGCGCAGACACCCAACGTCAGCCTGACCGGATCGCTCGACGGACGCGCGGGCGGTGCCGGGCGCGGGCAGTTCGACGCGCGCCTGCGCGATGTCGGCCTGTTCACCGATCAGATCAGCGGGCCGGTCACGGCATCCGGCACGGCCAGTCGCACCGCTGCGGGCGTCTGGAACGTGAACGCCGACGGCACCGGGCCGGGCGGCATCACGCTGCGCGCGGACGGTGCGTATTTCGAAAGCGGGCGGCTCGACATGGACGTGAACGGGCGGTTGCCGCTGGGCCTTGCTAATGCGGCGCTGGAGCCGCGCCGGATCGACGGCACCGCGACCTTCGACCTGAGCGTCAACGGCCCACCTGAACTCTCATCGGTGTCCGGTCGGGTGGATCTGAACGGCGCACGGCTGACCGCGCCGACGCTGGAAATCGCGCTGGAAAACCTGAACGGCGGCGTGACGCTGAACGGCGCGACGGCACAGGTGAACATCACCGGACAGGTCAGCAGCGGCGGATCGGTCAGCGTGACCGGGCCGATCGGGTTGAGCGGCGGCAACAACGCCGACGTGACGGTGCGGCTGAACACGGTCGTGCTGCGCGATCCGGAGCTTTACGAAACCACCGTCGCGGGCCAGATCAACCTGCGCGGCCCGCTGGCGGGCGGCGCGCGGATTTCCGGGCGGCTGGATGTCGGCGCGACGGAAATCCAGGTGCCCTCCTCCGGCGTCGGATCGCTGGGCGACCTGCCCAACGTGACGCATGTCGGCGCATCCGGCGCGGTGCGCCAGACCATCGCGCGGGCCGGTGCGAACGAGGCTGCGGCGACGGCCTCCAGCGGGGGCGGCGGTGTGGCCTATCCCATCGACCTGGTCATCAGCGCGCCGTCGCGAATTTTCGTGCGCGGGCGGGGACTGGACGCGGAACTGGGCGGCACGCTGACGCTGGGTGGCACCACCGCCAACATCGTGCCCATCGGCCAGTTCGACCTGATCCGCGGGCGGCTGGATATCCTGCAGCAGCGGTTCGATCTGACCGAGGGGCGCGCGTCGCTGCAGGGTGATTTCGAACCCTACCTGCGGCTGGTCGCCACGACCGAGGCCGCGACGGGCACGCTGATCAACATCATCGTCGAGGGACCGGCATCGGAACCCGAAGTCACGTTCGAATCCATCCCCGATCTGCCGCAGGACGAGGTGCTGGCACAGCTGATCTTCGGCCGTGACATCGCCGACATCAGCCCGCTGCAGGCGGTGCAACTGGCCGCAGCGGTGGGCACTCTTGCCGGTCGTGGCGGCGGCGGGCTGATCGACACGTTCCGACAGGATATCGGGCTGGACGATCTGGACGTGACGACCGACGAGGACGGCAACGCCGCCGTGCGGGCCGGTGCCTATATCGCCGAGAACGTCTATACCGACGTGACCCTGTCCAGCGACGGATCGACGGAGGTGAACATCAACCTCGATATCACCGACGAGATCACGGCGAAGGGCACGGTGGACGATGACGGGGAAACCAGCATCGGCATCTTCTTCGAACGGGATTACTAGCCGAAAAAGCGCAGGCTTTTTCGGCTGGTGCGCTGTCACTTTGCCCGCAAAGTGACAGCGCACTCCGCCGCCATTCCGGACGCCAAGCAACGGTTCTGCCAGAACTACCTAGAATCTTAGATTTCGCATGCGAAACCCATCGCGCGATTCTTCAACGAATCCAAAGACCGCACGCCGCGTTCACGTTATCTTAACCGCGCGTCTCGCCTTTCAGGCCGTTTGCAGCACGTCCTGTTCCTCGTGGTAGGGACAGGCCACGCCATGCCCGTTGCCAAGGTCGATCATCGGTGGGCGCTCGGCGGCGCAGCTTGCGCGGGCCTTGGGACAGCGGGTGCGGAACACGCAGCCGGATGGGGGTGCAAGAGGCGACGGCAGTTCGCCTTCCAGTATGGGACGCACGCGCGCCTTTTCCAGCTTGGGATCGGGGATCGGTACCGAGGAGATCAGCGCCTGGCTGTAGGGATGTTCGGGGCGGGTCGTCAGCGTCTTGGCGTCGGCGACCTCCATCTGGCGGCCCAGATACATCACGATGATCCGGTCACTGATATGTTTCACCACGGACAGATCATGCGCGATGAAGATCATCGACAAGCCCATGTCGCGTTGCAGTTCCATCAGCAGGTTCACCACCTGCGCCTGCACCGACACGTCGAGTGCGGAGACGGGTTCATCACAGATCACCAGCTTGGGTTTCAGGATCAGCGCGCGGGCGATGCCGATACGCTGGCACTGCCCGCCGGAAAATTCGTGCGGGTAGCGGTTGATGAGGTTGGGCAGCAGACCGACCCGCTCCATCAACTCGCGCACACGCGCCTTGACGTCCTTGCGCGGGGTTTTGGGTTCGTGGGTAATGAGCGGCTCGGCGATGATTTCGCCCACCGTCATGCGCGGATTGAGGGCTGCGAGCGGGTCCTGAAAGATCATCTGCACGTCGCGGCGGTGCACGCGGCGTTGGCGGGTGTCCATGTTGGCCAGATCCGCGCCCTCGAACATGATCCTGCCGCCGGAGGACGGCACGGTGCCGACGATGGCGCGGGCCAGTGTGGATTTGCCGGAGCCGCTTTCACCGACGACGCCGAGGCATTGCCCGGCTTCGAGGTCGAAAGACATCTCGGACACCGCGTGCAGCTTGTTCGGCGCGGTCCAGGGCCAGGACCCGGGTTTGCGCACGTCGAAAGTGACGGACAGATCCTGCACGGAGAGAATGGGATTGGCCATCACGCGACCTCCTCTGGCTTCAGGTGGCAGGCGCGGCGGCGGGCATCGCCGTATTTTTCAAGATCGGGGCGCACTGTCGGGCAGTGATCCATGACCTGCGCGCAGCGGGGCGAGAACGGACAGCCCTTGGGCAGGCGCGACATATCGGGCGGTTCGCCCGCGATGGTGGCCAGCGCGCCGTCTTCCCGGTCGAGCCGGGGCACGGCCTGCAACAGCCCGCTGGTATAGGGGTGCGCGGGGTTTTCGAAGAGGACCTCTGTCGGGCCTTCCTCCATGATCTGGCCGCCGTACATGACCAGCGTGCGGTCGCAGAAGCCCGCGACGACGCCGAGATCGTGGGTGATCAGGATGACGGCGGTGCCGAATTCATCGCGGATGTCACCCAGAAGCTGCATGATCTGCGCCTGCACCGTCACGTCGAGCGCGGTTGTGGGTTCATCCGCGATCAGCAGGCGCGGCTGGCACAGGAGCGACATGGCGATCATGATGCGCTGGCGCATCCCGCCGGAAAACTCGTGCGGATACATGGTGATCCGGTTGCGGGCGTCCGGGATTTTCACAGCGTCGAGCATCTTCGCCGCCTCGTTCACCGCGTCCTTTTTCGACATGCCCTTGTGGAGTTGCAGCACCTCGGCCATCTGATCGGAGATTTTCAGGTAGGGATTGAGCGAGGTCATTGGGTCCTGAAAAATCATCGCGATGTCCTCGCTTCTGATCCGGTTCAGGTCCTTGCGACGCATCGTTAGCAGGTCCTTGCCGTCGAACAGCGCACGCCCGGTGGAGCGGCCGTTTTTGGCCAGGATGCCCATGGTGGCGAAGGCGGTCTGGGATTTGCCCGACCCGCTTTCGCCGACGATGGCCAGCGTCTCGCGTTCGCCCACGTCGAAGCTGACACCGTTCACGGCGTTCACGTCGCCGTCGTTGGTGGTGAAGGTGACGGTGAGATCCTCGATCTGCAAAAGGCTCATGATCTATCGGTCTTTCGGGTCAAGGGCGTCGCGCAAACCGTCGCCGACGAAGAAGAAGGCGAAGATGGTCAGCACGAAGAAAATGAGCGGGAAGAACAGCTGCCAGAGTACGCCGTAGGACATATTCGCCGCCCCTTCGGAAATCAGCGCGCCGAGCGAGGTGTTGGGCTCCTGCACGCCGAGGCCGAGGAAGCTGATGAAGCTCTCGAAGATAATCATCGTAGGCACCAGCAGCGTCGCATAGACGATGACGATGCCCAGCAGGTTCGGCACGATATGGCGCAGGATGATCTTCATCGGGTTGACGCCGATGGCGTGGGCGACCTCGACGAATTCCTTGTTCTTGATGGTCAGGGTCTGGCCCCGCGCGATCCGCGCCATGTCGAGCCAGGAAATCAGGCCGATGCCCAGAAACAGCATGAAGATGGAGCGGCCGAAGATCACCAGCATCAGGATCAGCACGAACATGAAGGGGATCGACATCAGCACGTCGACCACCCGCATCATGATGTTGTCGACCCGTCCGCCGTAGTAGCCCGCGATGGCACCGTAGAGCGTGCCGACGATGACAGCCACCAGCGATCCGACGATACCGACCATCAGCGAAATACCGGTCCCCTGCACGACGCGGGCAAAGAGATCACGCCCCGATGAATCGGTGCCGAAGTAGTGACCGGTCTCGAACGAGGGGACGCCCTTGAACGCGTTGGCCCCCATCAGGGTGAAGTCGATCGCGTCGCGTTCGTACTGTGCGATGAAGCTGCCGAAGATCGCGAAGGCGGCGATGAAGGCGAGGATGAAGAGAGAGACCACCGCGGCCTTGTTGCGAAAGAACCGCTTGCGGGCGTCGGCCCAGAGCGAGCGGCCCTGCACTTCGGCCAGTTGGGCGGCCTCGCCGACGCTTTCGACACTTGCTGCATTGGGTAACATGAGCCGTCCCCCCTAATAGCGGATTTTCGGGTCGATCCAGGCGTAGAGGATGTCGACCGCGAGGTTGAACAGGATCGTGAGCGTACCCACCAGAATGGTGATGCCCATGATGACAGAGTAGTCCCGGTTGAAGGCGGAGTTCACGAAGAATTGGCCGATCCCGCCGGTGGAAAAGAAGATGTCGATCACGACGGAACCGGTGATCATGAACACGAATGTCGGCCCCAGATAGGACAGCACCGGCAGGATCGTGGGCTTGAACGCGTGTTTCCAGATCACGCGCCGCATCGGCAGGCCCTTGGCCTGTGCGGTGCGGATAAAGTTGGTGTTGAGCGTTTCCAGCATTGAGGACCGCGTGATCCGCGCGATGGACGCCATGTAGGAGGTGGAGAGCGCGATCACCGGCATCACGAGGTTTTCCCACGCCCCGCCGTTCCAGCCGCCGCCGGGCAGCCAGCCGAGCCAGAGCGTGAAGATCAGCACGAGGATCGGGGCCATGACGAAGTTCGGCAGCACCTGCGCACCGACGGTGAAGCCGACGGCGAGGTAATCGAGCCAGGAGTTCTGCTTGAGGGCTGCGGCGATCCCCAGCGATACGCCGACGATTGCGGCCAGCGCGAAGGACCAGAAACCGTAGGTCAGTGTGACAGGAAAACCCTGCGCGATCACGTCGTTGACCGACTGGCTCTTGTATTGAAAGGACGGACCGAAATCGAATTGCGTGACGACGCCCCAGACATAACTGACGATCTGTTTCCAGAAAGGTTGGTCGAGACCGTATTTCGCCTCGATATTCGCGAGCACTTCGGGCGGCAGCGGACGTTCGGAATTGAACGGGCCACCGGGAGCGGAATACATCAGCACGAACGACAGGATCACGAGGATCAACAGCGTCGGGATCGCGACGGCAAGGCGTCGGACGATAAAGCTAAGCATGTGTCATGGGTCCACGCATGAGGGATGCGAATAGAACAATCGCGGCCCCGGATCGGTTCCGGGGCCGCGTGGGCGTTACACCGCCAGGTTACTCGGCGATCTTGTAAAGATCCTTGGAGTAGTTGTTCTGCTGGAAGTTATTGTAGGGCCAGCCTTCCAGATCCTCGGCGATCATGTCGACGGCCGCATAGTGGTAGATCGGAATGATGGGCATTTCCTCGGCGATGATCTGCTCGACCTCGGTATAGGCGGCCTGCGGGTTGTCCGAGGTCTTTGCCTCGGCCAGCAGTTCATCGACGCGGGCGTTTTCATACTTCGCGTCGTTGTAACCGGAGTCGGACTGCATCAGGTCCAGGAAGGTCGATGCCTCGTTGTAGTCGGCGCACCAGCCGGCACGGGCGATTTCATAGTCCTGGTTGCCGCGGGTTTCGAGGAAGGTCTGCCATTCCTGGTTGCCCAGTTCGGTTTCGACGCCCAGCGTCTGCTTCCACATCTGCGACACGGCGATGGCGACGGATTTGTGCGCCTCGGACGTGTTGTAGATCAGGCTGATCGACAGCGGGTTGTCGGAGCCGTAGCCAGCCTCAGCCATCAGTTCGGCAGCGCGCGCGTTGCGATCTTCCTGGGTCATGTCGGCATAGCCGATGGAGGGTGTCTCGAACCCGGCGGTCGCCCAGTGGGTGAAGGTGTAGGCCGGCTTCTGACCACCGGCCAGCACGGCCTCGGTGATCACGTCGCGGTCAATCGCCATCGACAGGGCCTGACGCACGTTCTGGTCCTGCAGCGCGGGGTTACCGGTGTCGGTCATGTTGATGGTGTAGTAGTAGGAACATGCCTCCGGCACGGACACGGCCTGTTCGGGATATTCAGCCGACAAGCGCGGGAACTGCCCTGCGGGGACCTGGGTCTTGTCAAGCTCGCCCGCCAGATAACGGGTCAAGGCTGTGTTTTCATCGGTAATGACCAGTGCGGTCACTTCCTCGATGATCGTGTTCTCGTTGTCCCAGTACATTTCGTTGCGCACGCGGGTCAGACGCTCCTGCGGCACATGCTCGGACAGGACGTAGGCCCCGTTGGAGACGATGTTTTCGGGGCGCGTCCATTCGGAGCCGTGCTCTTCCACAGTGGCCTGATGGACGGGGAAGGTGGTGCCGTGCACGACCATCTGCGCGAAATACGGCAGCGGCTGCGACAGACGGACCTCGAGCGTCGTGTCGTCGACTGCGGTGACGCCCAGTTCCTCGATCGGCATGTCACCGGCGATGACGGCTGCACCGTTCTCGATCGACATCAGTTCCATATACCAGCTGTAAGGCGAGGCCAGTTCGGGCGATGCGGCGCGGCGCCAGGCATAGACGAAATCACCTGCGGTCACGGGATCGCCGTTCGACCATTTCGCGTCGTCACGCAGGTTGAAGGTGAAGGTCATGCCGTCGTCGGACACTTCGTAGTCGGTTGCGACACCGGGGACGAGGTTACCGTCGGCATCCTGGTTCATCAGACCCTCGAACAGGTCGCGGACGATCTTGGAGCCGTCGACGTCTTCGACAAGGCCGGGATCGAACGACGGGCTTTCGTCGCCGACGCGGTAGATAAAGGTCTGGTCTGTGGCCAGCGTTTCGCCGGTTTCGGGATGGGTGGCGTGGGCGTCGGCATAGGCCGCACCGGTGCCGAGCAGGACCAGAGCGGTCGTCGCTTTGAAAGTGTTCATCAATGTCATTTGGATACTCCCTTGCATGGGGCGCGTGATCGTGGCGCCCGCGTTGTCGGTTGTCTTCACACGTCATGCGCGTGTTGATGGGGTATCATTTTGTGGCGGCACGGAAATGGCAAGCCGCTTTTTGGCTTGACGCCACGGGAGATTCAAAAGTTCGCCGCATTGCACAGCATGACGCAATAATCTGACATTCTGACCGATGTTTGCGCATAGTGCAGCGCCGGGCCTCCGTCGCGCGCATATGACCGCCCGGTTCGACAGATCGATTCGCAATGGCCGCGCGGGGGCATTTCGCCCCCGGCTTCATCTGCTCAGGCGTCGCTGCGGTTCATCCGGTTGTCGATCAGATCGTCCACCACCGCCGGATCGGCCAGCGTCGACGTGTCGCCCAGCGCGCCGAAATCGTCCTCGGCGATCTTGCGCAGAATACGGCGCATGATCTTGCCGGAGCGGGTTTTGGGCAGGCCCGGCGCCCACTGGATCAGGTCGGGCTTGGCGATGGGGCCGATTTCGGAGCGGACCCAGGTTTCAAGCTCCTTGCGCAGCTCGTCGCTAGGTTCCTGCTCGCCCATAAGCGTGACGTAGGCATAGATGCCCTGCCCCTTGACCTTGTGCGGATAGCCGACGACGGCGGCCTCGGCCACCTTGGGGTGGGCCACCAGCGCGCTTTCGACCTCTGCCGTGCCCATGCGGTGACCGGAGACGTTGATCACGTCATCGACGCGGCCGGTGATCCAGTAGTAGCCGTCTTCGTCGCGGCGGCAGCCGTCACCGGTGAAATAATAGCCCTTGTAGTCGGCGAAATAGGTCTTCTCGAACCGCTCGTGATCGCCCCAGACCGTGCGCATCTGCGCGGGCCAGCTGGATTTGATGCAAAGCACGCCCTCGGCGGCGGTTTCGGTCTGTTCCTCACCGGTGGTGGGTTCGAGGATCACGGGTTCGATCCCGAAGAACGGCAGGGTCGCGGAGCCGGGTTTCGTCGTCGTGGCACCGGGCAGTGGGGTCAGCAGATGCCCGCCGGTTTCGGTCTGCCACCAGGTATCGACGATGGGGACGTTTCCGCCACCGACGACCGTATGATACCAATTCCACGCCTCCGGGTTGATCGGCTCTCCCACGGTGCCAAGCACCTTGAGAGATGACAGATCGTATTTTTCGACCCACTCGTTCCCCTGCCCCATCAGCGCGCGAATGGCGGTGGGGGCGGTGTAGAACTGATTGACCTTGTGTTCCTCGCAGACCTGCCAGAAGCGGCCCGCATCGGGGTATGTCGGCACGCCTTCGAACATCAGCGTGGTGGCACCGTTGGCGAGCGGGCCGTAGACGATATAGCTGTGGCCCGTGACCCAGCCCACGTCCGCCGTGCACCAGAAGATGTCACCGTCGTGATAGTCGAAGGTGTATTGGTGCGTCATCGAGGCATAGACGATGTAGCCGCCGGTGGTGTGTACCACGCCCTTGGGCTGGCCGGTGGAGCCGGAGGTGTAGAGGATGAACAGCGGATCCTCGGCATTCATCTCTTCGGGCGGGCAATCATCGGCGACATTGGCCTCTGCCTCGTGCAACCAGACGTCGCGGCCATCCTGCATGGTGATGTCGCCGCCGGTGCGTTTGACGACCAGCATCTTCGTGTCGACCGTGATCTTGTCGAAGGCCTTGTCGGCATTGACCTTGAGCGGGGTGTTTTTGCCACCGCGCGGGGCTTCGTCGGCGGTGATGACGACCTTGGCCTCGGACCCGTTCACACGGGCGGCGAGAGCGTCGGGCGAGAACCCTGCGAACACGATGGAGTGGATCGCCCCGATCCGCGCGCAGGCGAGCATCGCGTAGGCGGCTTGCGGGATCATCGGCATGTAGATCACGACACGGTCGCCCTTGGCCACGCCCATGCCCTTCAGGACGTTGGCCAACTTGCAGACATGTGCGTGCAACTGGTTGTAGGTGATGTGCTGGGAGTCCGCTTTTGGATCGTCCGGTTCCCAGATGATCGCGGTCTGGTCGCCCCGCGTCGGCAGGTGCCTGTCGATGCAGTTGGCCGAGACGTTGAGCGTGCCGTCCGCGAACCATTTGATGTCGACATTGCCGGGCGCAAAGCTCGCCTCGCGAACCTTCGTGAAGGGTTTGATCCAGTCGATGCGCTTGCCATGTTCGGCCCAGAAGGCATCCGGATCGGCGATGGAATCGGCATACATCTTGTCATAGGTGGCCTTGTCGGCATGCGCTGCGGCGGCAACCTCTGCTGACGGTGGATAGGTTTTGGCTTGCTCTGACATGGCTGGTCCCTCCCGACTTCGTTTCGCCCGTATCATGGGCAGAATTGCACGGATGCCAAGCATCGGTGCGCGGGAAAGCGGCAGTTTTTGTAAATTCCCGCTTGTAGTCGTGGCGTCGTGGTGAAGAATTTTACAAATTGAGTGGGTGGCCCAACAAGTGTCGCAGTCGTAGCCATCAGCCATGAAAGCCCTGATCGTTCTTGGAGCCGCCGTCTGGCCGGACGGCCCGTCGCCCACGTTGCGGCGGCGGGCGGATCATGCGGCGCGGGTCTGGGTGCAGGGCGACTTCGCGAAGGTCATCGCCTGCGGCGGGATGGGCCAGCATCCGCCGACCGAGGCCGCCGCCATTGCCGACATTCTGCGCGGCCACGGTATGCCGGGGGCACACATTCTACTGGAGGAGCAATCCACCACGACGCTGGAAAACCTGCGTTTCGCCTTGCCGCTGCTTCGGGAGCACGGGATCACGCGCGTCACCATCGTGACCGACAGCTATCACGGCCCCCGCGCGCGGCTGGTGGCCCAGGTGTTGGGGGTGCGCGCCACGGTCGACAGCCCGAGCCTGCGCGGCACGCATCTCCCGACGCAGGTGCGGCAGCATCTGCGCGAGGTTTTCGCCCTGCCCGCCTATGCCGTGCGGCTCTACTGGATGCGCTGGCGCGGGGCATTGGACGCTAGGCAGAGATGAAAATCACTCCCAGCCCGACCCCAAGCGCCAGACACAACGGCCCATATAGTCTGCGGTCCAGCCATGCGAAGGGCTGCTGCGGCGTCATTCGGCGCCAGAGCGGGACGTAGGAGAGGATGCCGCGCAGGATCAGCAGCAGGGCAAAACTGCCGATGATCGCGTTGCGCCAGAAGCCCGGGGCGGCCCAGACCGCGATGGCGACGACCAGCAGGCCCGCCGCGACCACGCCGCAGGGGATCGGCCCGGGCATCCGTTCCGCCCCGCGCGCGCCGACGACGGTGGCGACAAGGCGGCGTTCGTCACGGATCGGAAACCAGTAACCGCAGCCCCACAACACGTGGATGGCGGCCAGAATGACCAGAGCGGCGGAGACGAGGGCACAGAGAATCACCATGCGCCCAGTCTAGCATTTCGGCGAAACGGCCGCCGCTGCGCGATCAGTAGTAGATGCTGAAGGCGCGGCGCACGGCGTCTGCGCGGGTCAGGCCCTGTGCTGCCAGCTGTTCGTCAGAGATCGCGTTCAGTTGCGCGACAGTCTGTGCGCGGCCGTTGTTGTTCGTCATCCATACGATCATCCGGCCAAGGGCGCGGAACGGTACGGTTGCGATATCGACGAGGATTTCGCGGTAGGTGATGATGTGGGAGTTGGGAAGGGATGTCATTTTCAGCCTCTTGGGTTCATTGGTTTTGCTTCGGCCTCCCCCCTCTTGCACTGCTATAGATGGCAACCACGCGACCGCGCCGCAACGCACGCCTGCGCAACCCCGTCATGCGGTTCGCGCATGGGATGGCGCACAAATAAACGGGGCGCGTGGACACCCCGTTTTTCATTACGGATTTAGCTGACCGTCAGAGCGGGTTGTCCATCCGCACGGCGTAACGCGCCTTGCCCTTCACCGGTTTGCTGAAGGTAAAAGCCACCGATTGCTTGTCCGCGCCCTGATTGCCCTGAAAATACGGCAGGTCGAAGACATCCGCGTTCGACCCGTCCCTGATCGCGCCTTCTGCGATGAAGCTATCGACGAAACGGGCCTGGCCGCCGAAGGGCATGTTGGAATCCGTGTCGGCCTGCCAGGTCTTGGCTGCGGCCGATTGGGTGTGCACCAGTTGCGCCGGGTTATAGACCGGCTCGTCCACGCCGTTGAACGTGTTGTTGGCGAAATTGATGGCACGCATCCGGGTATAGTCGAGATCGGCGAAGGTGGTATCGACGTGGTCAATCCGGCGGATGTTGCCGTTGATTGCGCGGAACACGTTGCCGGTCACCGTCAACCCGTGCACAAAATGCCCGGACCCGTGCGGTTTCACGACGATGAAGTTGAACCAGTCGGCGGCCCCCAGCGCGGTAAAGACATTGCCTGTCATGGTCAGCCCGCCGAACGACAGCTGGTTGCCCAGCGCCGGCGTGGCGTCGTGTTCGTTGGACAGTTCGATGAAGTTGTTGTCGATGTAATTGCCGGTGATCGCCGTCATGCAGTTGGGCGAGGTCAGGATGATCCCGCCCTTGCGCACGGCATTGGTATCGCTGTCGCCGTGGAACCAGTGATTGCCGTTGATCAGCCCGCCGGTGCCCGCCAGCACGCAGAAGTGCTTGAAGAGTGCGACGCGGTTGTCGCGGATCTTCACGTCGTTGGCATTGGCGTTGAAGGCGATGGTCGTGCGCGCCGGGACCGGCAGCGCCTGCTCGTTCGAGATGAACTGGCAGCGATCCAGCATCATGCCCTGACAGCCGTTGCCGATGGAGGTCAGGCCCCGGTCCTTGGGCTTGGTCACGAAACAGTCGCGCAGATGGAACGTCAGACCGGCGGGCGCGATCATGATGCCCGATGCCTCGCCCTCGCACTGGAATTCGATATCATCCAGCACGAATTGGCTAAGGCTGTCGTAGCCGGAGAAATCCAGCAGATATTTGAACCGCTTGAACGTATAGGTCTGGGTGCCGACGGCATCGAAGAGCGGTTGGCTGAGGGTGATGACCTTCTGGCCGACGTTGACGGCGGCCACGTAAACCTCGCGTCCGACGCCCGCGCCTTCGACCAGCGACCCCACGGGAATGTTGGCGATGTTCGTCACGTTGCTGAGCCGCGTCGCCTGGCTGGCGGAGTATGAGGCGGCGGAGGTCACCTGCGTCGTGTCCCAGGCAGGCCCGGCGGCGGCACGTATCTGGCCGTTGCGGATCACCCGGCGTGTGGCGAAGACCGTGCGCTGCGGGTCGGCGGCCTGCACATCGAACGGTTCGGTCAGGGTGATGCGTCGCCCGTTCAGGTTCAGCGAATCGTGGTCGGAGAAGTTGATCAGCGCCTGATAGGCCTTGCGCAGGGCGATCTCCTCGTCGCCGAACGCATCGACATAGGTTTGATAATCGTATTCAGTTTGCAGGATGAAGCGTTTCGCGGCGGGCTGGGTCACGGTGCCTTCGAAGATCACGCGACTTTGCAGGGTGACGTCGTCGGCCAGGCGGAACGTGCCCGCCGACACCAGCACGCGGCGTCCGTTGGCGGCGGCATCCGCGGCCTCAAACGCGGCGGAATCGTCGGCGACGCCGTCGCCGATCGCGCCGAAATCCTTGACGTCGACGACCGACATGATGTCGCGCTGAAAGGCGGATGTGATATCCTCGATGATCAGATCGTCGAGCCGCACGACGCCACCGCTCGGCCCTGTCAGGTCGATCCCGAAGTGGCCGAAATCGGCGGGCAGCCAGACCATATCGACGCCGGTGCGCGCGCCGGTGCCTATGATCGCGCTGACCTCGACGATTTCGCCATAACTGGTGAGTTGCGTGGCGGGGCCGGTTTCTGTCAGGCCCGTGGCTTTGCCGCCCGCGTTCAGGCCCGGATAGCCAGCGATCCGCACCGACGGCAACGCCCCGGCGACCGCCTTGATCCGCGCGGTCACACGCAGGTAGCAGCCTTCGAGGATCGGCGTTTCGCCCATGTAGCGGACGCGCGTTGTGCTGGCATCCTTTTGCAGTTCAAGACAGCCGCCGAAGTCCTGATCGGCGGACACGAACGCCGCCGTCGTCGCTGTCGCATAGGTTTCGGTGCCCGGTGTGCCGTCCTCGCGGGACCAGACGCCAAGACCCGCTGCGAACGGCAGCGGCATAAGCACGACTCCATCAGTGATTGCCTTGTTCATCGCATATCCCTTTGTTTGGGGTGCGCCGTCATGCAGGAAGCCTGCGCTGCACGACAGCACCACATTACATCGTCGCCCGGCCGTCGCGCCGGGCAATCGTGCAATGGGATAAGCTGCGAATGGTTAGTCTGGTCTTGGGCCACCGCGCGGTGGCGCGGGCAACGGGATCAGGCCGACAAATCCGCCTCGACCAGTGCGACGCCGTTGATCTGCCAGCCGTCGCCGGTTTCGATCATTTCGTATTCGAGGAAATGCACGTTCCCGTCGGAATCGCGGAGCATGATCTTCTGCATCGGGCGTCCGTTGACCTCTCGCAGTTCCAGAAAGCGCACGGCATCGTTGTCCCAGACCATCGGATAACCGCGTTCGACCATCTGGCCGAAATTCTGCGGGTTGCCGAAAATGCCCTGAATGAACGGGCTGGCGAAAGTCCAGGCGGTTTCGACATCGCGGTCGTTGAAGGCGTCGAGCTGGCTGGAGATGACGTTTTCAATTGCGGCTGACGGCGTCGCGTCGTCCTGCGCGCGCGCGGCGACGGCCGCGAAACTCCAGATCGCCAAGATCAAAATCAGTAAACTGCGCATGTCGTCCTCCCGGGTGCGTCTTTCACTAGATACGGTCGCCGGGCAAATATGGTTTCATTTCCGGCGCGTCGTCGCCTTTGGCTTGAGGGTGCGGGCAAAAGCGACGGACCGCGCGAACCACGCCGCAAGCGCGTCCCTGTCGTCCAGCAACGCCTGCGACACAGCGACATAGCCGTTCATCACCGCGCCGTGCCGCAGCACCGGACTGTTGTCGTGATCCGCGCCATAAGCCACGATATCGTCACGCGACAGGCGGATGCACATTTCGCCGTCGGGTCCGACGAAGCTGAACATATTGCCGTTCAGGGCGGTATAGGCAGAGGTCTTGCCCTTGCGCTGCACATCGGGATGCGCGCTGATCAGATCGTCATAGACCGACACCACCGCAGCACGATCGAAAGACATGGCAGGGCTCCTTTGCTTGGCCATGTCTATCACGTTTCTTGTGTCGTGTCAGGCCTTGGCCAGCGCGTCGTCGATCAGGGCGATGGTTTCATCGACGCCGTAAAGTGCGATGAACCCGCCGAAACGCGGCCCCTGCGATGCGCCCAGCAGTACCTCGTAGAGTGCCGTGAACCATGTGCGCAGCGGGTCGAAGCCATGGTCCTTGCCGACGGCGAATACCATCGTCTGCAGGGCTTCGGCATCCAGCCCGCCATCCCACACCACCAGCCGGTCCGCCAGATCCTGCAAAGCAACCCGTTCCTGGGCCGTCGGCGCACGATAGACTTTCGCCGGCTTCACGAAATCATGGTAATAGCGCACGGCAAAGCCCGCAGCCTGATCCAGCTGCGGATGTGTTTCGGGCGATGCATCGGGGGCGTATCGCCGGATAAAGCCCCACAGCGCGTCTTTCTCCTCGGCCCCTGAAACGGAGGCGAGGTTGAGCAGCATCGCGAAGGGCACGACCATGTCCGATTCCGGCACGTCCTGTCCGTGGATATGCAGCACCGGGTTGTTGCATTTGCCCGCCGCGTCCTGCGTCGGGTAGGCGCGCAGCTGCTGGTGATACTCGTCCACCGCCTTGGGGATCACGTCGAAGTGCATCCGCTTGGCGGTCTTGGGCTTGAGATACATGAAATACGACAGGCTTTCGGTCGCGGCATAGGTCAGCCATTCGTCGATGGTCAGCCCGTTGCCGGAGGTCTTGGAAATCTTGTGACCATCGGCGTCAAGGAACAACTCGTAAGTGAAATGCTCCGGCTTACGCCCGCCCAGGATTTCGCAAATACGGTCGTAAATCGGCGTGTTGGTGCTGTGGTCCTTGCCGTACATCTCGAAATCGACATCGAGCGCGGCCCAGCGCGCGCCGAAATCGGGCTTCCACTGCAGTTTCACATTGCCGCCGGTGACGGGCAGCGTCATTTCATCGCCGGTTTCGTCATCGAATGTAATCGTGCCGTTCTTGGCATCCACATGCTTCATGGGCACATACATCACCCGCCCGCTTTCAGGATGGATCGGCAGGAAGATCGAATAGGTCTCGCGCCGCTCATCGCGCAGAGATTTCAGCATCACGGCCATGATTTCGTTGTACTTTTCGCAGGCGCGAAGGAGGACGTCATCGAACTGGCCAGAGCCGTAGAACTCCGTCGCGCTGATGAAATCATACTGGAACCCGAAGGTATCCAGGAAGGTGCGAAGCCGTGCGTTGTTGTGATGACCGAAACTTTCATGCGTGCCGAACGGGTCGGGCACGCGGGTCAGCGGGCGCTGCAGATGCTGCACCAGCAATTCCGGGTTGGGCACGTTGCCCGGCACCTTGCGCATCCCGTCAACGTCGTCGGAAAAGCAGATCAGCTTGGTCGGGATGTCGGAGATCATCTCGAACGCGCGACGGATCATCGTGGTGCGACTGACCTCACCGAAGGTGCCGATATGCGGCAGACCGGACGGACCGTATCCGGTTTCAAACAGCACGTAGCCCTTTTCGGGCGGTGCCTTTTCATACCGTTTCAGCAGACGCCGCGCCTCTTCGAAAGGCCAGGCCTTGGAGGTCATTGCAGCATCGCGCAGATTGGTCATGTCGATCTCTCATCCGGAATGAAGGCGCAGGGGCGCCGATAACCGGCTCTCCCTATTGCGCGGCGGTGCAAGGGTCAATAAATCCACGGGAAGAGTTGAAAGGATTTTCCCATGTCGCACGACACGCCGTTGACCGCACCCGATGCCCTCGTGGCATTGATGATCGCCGTGTCGGCCTCTGATTCCGATATCCGCACCGCCGAACTGGTCAAGATCAGCAATGCGATCAACATGCTGCCGGTCTTTGCCGGTTATGACGAGGCGCACCTGCCCCGCGTCAGCAATGTCGTGTTCGACCTGCTTGAACAGGAAGACGGGCTTGAGCGACTGTTCGCGCTGATCCGCGCGACGCTGCCCGAACGCCTGTTCGAGACGGCCTACGCGCTGGCCTGCGACGTGGCGGCCGCCGATGGTGTGATCGACGGGGCCGAGGCGCGGATGCTGGAGGAAATCCGCGACGAACTTGCGCTCGACAGGCTGCATGCCGCCGCGATCGAGCGTGGATCGCGGGCGCGCCACCTGACGCTTTAGGCACAGGATCAGGAACGATTTTGTGACCGCTACGTTATCTCCGTGAAACACGCATAACGGAGATTGAAAATGGAATATGGACTTCTGGGACTCATCATCCTGATCGCCGACCTCTATGCCATTTACCAGGTTTGGACGTCACGCACCGGCACCGCCGAAAAGCTGATCTGGACACTTGTGATCGTCGTGCTGCCCGTCGTGGGTCTGATCATCTGGCTGCTCGCCGGACCGCGCGGCAAAGCCGTAAACGTCTGACGTCAGCCAATGATACATTGAAAAGGGCGGCCTTCGGGTCGCCCTTTTTTCGTCGCAAACGTCCGTTAACTCCCATGACCGAAACCGCCGCCTGCGCGGCATCGCAATTTGAGAGGGAGAGCATCATGGCATTCGGATTTATGGGTCTCGCGTTGATTCTGGCCAATATCTACGCGGCCTATCAGGTCTTGCAGGCGAACATCGCGCAACCGGAAAAGCCGATCTGGATTTTCGTGATTTTCGCCCTGCCGATCCTGGGATTGATCATCTGGCTTCTTGCAGGGCCCCGCGCGAAGGCGACCTGAGCAGCCTAGCTTTCCTCGCCGTAAAGCAAAATCCAGCGTTGTAAAAGGCGCTGCTGCAGGCGACGTGCCCTGCGGTTCCAGCCTGCGGCCCCCGGTGGCTGGTCGTCGTCCGACAGTTTGCCGCGGGCGCGCGCCTCCGGCTCTGCCGCGAAAATCGCAAAGGCCAGATCGCGGCCGCTGGCCGTCCGCACGTAACCCGCCAGCGTCGTGACGAAATTGAGCGTTCCGGTCTTCGCACGCACTTCGCCCGGGAAATCGGGGATGTCGCGCCGCTCCGCATCGGTCATGGGTATCCATTTCATGATCGGGCGCAGGATCGTCTCCGCCCCCTCGGCAGTCAGCAGGGTGACCATGTCCTGTGCCGATATCGCGGATTGATCGCTCAGCCCGGAATGATCGGCGAACGTCGCCGTGATCCCGGCCCGGGACCGCGCCCACTGCGTCATGCCGATGGCGGATGTGCGCAGTCCGCGCACCTCTCCCGCACGCTCCGCCGTGGCCATCAGCCCGGCACCCTCTGCGGTGATGTTCGTCGAATAGAGCATCATCGCGCGCATCATCGCGCGCAGACCGGCGCTGTCGTGACCGACAATCTCGGTCGCGGTGGGCAGCGCGTCGACGATCCGGGGGTTCTTCAGCACGATCCCCTGCGCCCGGGCGAGCGTCTGGAACACGTCACCGGCATATAGCCGTGGATTGCGCACCGGCAGCCAGCGCGATCCCGCATCGCCCAACGCGCCGCGCGCCACCGTCCATTCGTCGATGTTGTCTTCCTGACGGTAGGTATAGACCGGCACGCGCCGGTCGATGACCTGCATCCGGCTGGTATAGGCGCGCGGCCGTACGGTTTCGCCACGGGCATCCATCGCGACGTCATAGCGGCCGCCCTGCCGTTTCCATTCGAAATGCACGCGGTTGAAATTCAGGTTCAATCCGCTGATCGCCGGGTTGTAGCCAAGATGGTCGGCCTGCTCCTCGTCGATCTCGTCGAGGTAAGGCAGCGCGCCGCCCCAGACGTGGAAATCGCCCTTTACTTCGCGCAACCCGCTGGCTTTCAGGTTGGCCACGAGGGCGACCAGCTCGTCGGTCACAAGATTGGGGTCACCGCCGCCGGCAAGGATCAGATCGCCGTCCAGCACGCCGTCGCTGATGGGACCCGTCGCCAGAACGCGGGTGCGAAACCGGAAATCGGGGCCAAGGCTTTCGAGCGCGTAGAGCGCGGTCACCGCCTTCGTCACCGAGGCAGGCGGCAGCGCCACCTCGCCATCGGTGGTCTCGAGCACCTCTCCGGTGCGGGCATCGGCCACGACGAACCCGACCGTGCCGCCAAGATCGGCCTCGGCCAGCATTTCGGCCGTGCTGACGCGGGCGAGGATCGGCAGATCGCTGCCGGGTCTGGCGACCGGGCGCAGCGACGTAAGCGGAGCCTCGGCAAGGGCGAGCGTCGCCACGCTGGTCAGGGCGGACGACAGAAGGGCGCGGCGGGTCAGGCGACTGGACATGGTCGCGACATTAATCAGATGCGCGGAGCGGGGGCAACGGCCCGCACGCGGCTTTGAGCGGCCGTGTGTTCACCATTCACCCCGCGCGCGGATCGCGCTGGAGGACTGCGGCGACATCGGCAGGTTGATGAAGCACCAGACCGGGGTCGGATGACGCCCCAGCGCCGCAGCGGCCCGGCCCCTGATCCGCGCGCCCCGAAAGGCACGCGCCGCCATCGACAACCGGGCGGGCAACCGGTCACCGGGGCGCGCCAGCACACCGACGGCCACGTTCTGCATGATCCAGCGCCAGTCCTGCCAGCGGTGGAACTGCACCAGATTGTCGGCCCCCATCAGCCAGACGAAGCGCACACCCGGGTAACGCCGCATCAGCGCCTTGAGCGTCTGCGCGGTATAGCGCGTGCCAAGTTGCCGTTCCACATCCGTGACCGTCACACGCGGGTCCTGCATCACGGCCTTCGCCGCCTGCATCCGTTCGGGCAAGGGGGCCGGGCCGCGGGCCTTCAGCGGATTGCCGGGGCTGACCAGCCACCACACACGATCCAGTGCGAAGCGCGACAGGGCCGCCTTGGTGATATGCACATGGCCTGCATGGGCGGGATCGAACGATCCCCCCAGCAATCCGATCACCTGACCGGGACGTGCTGTCGGCAAGCCCTGCACCGTTGCATTTCTCCACTTCCGTTGCCGTCCGACAAACACCGGCAGACAGGTAAAAGTAAACCCGTCAGGTCAGGTAGCGCATGAACGCGAACCGTCTGCTGTCGGGTGCCCAGCACGGCACATTGATCGTGCCCTGCCCGCCGCGCAGCCGGGTCAGCACCCGGGACGCCCCGCCGCGCGCAGGCATCAGACACAGCGCGACATCGCGGTCTCCGGGGTGTCCGGGCGTTCCCGGTGGGTAGGAAAGATAGAGGATATGCGCCCCGTCAGGCGATGGATGTGGGAACCAGTCGACGGTTTCGCCGTCGGTCATCCGTTCCGGTGCGCCGCCGTCGGGGGCGATGCGCCACAGATCGACGCCCTGCGCCGTCTCGCCGTTGAACCAGATATAGGCACCGTCCGGCGTGTAGTCGGGGCCGTCGACATGCGTGAACCCGCGGGTCAGGCAGGTCTCGTCCGCACCGCTCACCCCGGACGTGTAAAGCCTGACGACATCGTCGCCGCGCGCGCCCACATAGGCGATCCGCCCCCCATCCGGCGACCAGCCGTGCCACCATGACGGCACCGCTTCGGTCACCCTTTCGGGCTGGCCGCCCGATACAGGCAGCGTATAGATGCAGGACCCGTCCGTCCGGCTGCTGTCCGAGATCGCCAGCCGCGTCCCGTCGGGCGAGACCCCGTGGTCGTTGTTGCAGGAGGTGGCAAAGCCCGTGTCGATGATCTGCAGTGCCGGTGCGTCCAGGGGCACTCGGTATAGCCTGCCGTCGCCGTTCACGATCAGGAAGCCGCCCGGGTGCCAGTTCGGCGCCTCGATATGGCCCTCGTGGCGCAAAATAACGTCGACGGCACCGTTCAGGTCGCAGATGCACAGCTCGCTGATCATCGCAGGGGACCATGGGGCCGCATCCGGTTGCGCGCTGCCTCAGTCATCGAGTTCGGCGGATTGCGCCCAGAGGTTGATCTGCTCCTCGTCTGCGTATGTGTCGATTTCGGCCAGTTCCCCTGCAGTGAAGGTCAGGTTATTGATCGCACCGGCACAGTCGACGACTTGCGATGCTTTCGAAGCCCCAATCAAGGCGGTCGTGATGCCGCCGTCGCGCAGCACCCAGGCGATTGCCATCTGCGCCAGCGTCTGCCCGCGCGCCTCCGCGATCTCGTTCAGCTTGCGGATGTTGGCGATGGCCTTGTCGGTCAGCATTTCGGGAAACAGCGATTTGTTCTGGCTGGCCCGTGACCCATCCGGAATACCGCCCAGATATTTCTTGGTCAGCATGCCCTGCGCCAAAGGTGTGAAGGCGATGGAGCCGACGCCGAGTTCGGCAAGTGCATCCTTCAGCCCGTCGCGTTCGACCCAGCGGTTCAGCATATTGTACGATGGCTGATGGATTACACATGGCGTGCCCAGATCGTTCAGGATCGCCACGGCTTCGCGGGTGCGTTCGGTATTGTAGGAGGAAATCCCGGCGTAGAGCGCGCGGCCAGACCGCACGATCGTGTCGAGCGCGCCCATCGTCTCTTCCAATGGCGTGTCGGGGTCGAAGCGGTGGGAGTAGAAGATATCGACATAATCCAGACCCATCCGTTTCAGCGACTGATCGCAGGACGCGATCAGGTATTTCCGACTGCCCCATTCGCCATACGGCCCCGGCCACATACCGTATCCCGCCTTGGAACTGATGATCAGCTCGTCCCGGTAAGGCATCAGGTCCTCGCGCAGGATCGACCCGAAGGCATGTTCGGCGGACCCCGGCGGCGGGCCGTAGTTGTTGGCCAGATCGAAGTGCGTGATACCGTGATCGAAAGCGGTCAGGCAGATATCCCGCTTCGTCTCGTGCGGGGTATCGTGACCGAAGTTGTGCCACAGCCCCAGCGACACCGCCGGCAACCTCAGCCCCGACCGGCCACACCGTCGGTAGATCATGCGGTCATAGCGGTCGGGATCGGGCGCGTAGGTCATGATGGTCTCCTTGTTGCGGGCTTCAGAAACGCACCACTCAGGCGTGATGTCAAACGGGCGGCATTTGTCGTCAATCATTCCTGAACTTCTGCCCGCTAACCAAGGAAAGCACCTTCTCAACACAGCGACCAATTCGTGCAAGACCATGTGACCGACCAGATCGAACCGCCGGGTGACGGCGATGACGGTAGGTGCTGCGCACGAACGGCCGAGCATGAGCGTATGGTCGGGCGATACGCCAGTGACGGGATGCTGGTGCAGGCGCTGGACGGAACGATCCTCTGGGCCAACCCGGCCTATTGCGCGCTGATGGGGTACGACGCATCCGAAATCTTGGGACGCAACCCGCTGTCGTTCTGCCTGCCTGTGGATGAAACGCCGACAGCAAGGGCCATCGCCGATTTCCGCTACGATCCGCACGATCCGTCAGCCGCGCGGCTTGCGTTGTTCCGGAACCGGCGCAAGGACGGATCGCTGTTCTGGAACCAGATCAACCCGTCTTTTCACCGATATGCCGACGGCACCTGGGTCGTCATTCTTGTATGTCGCGATGTCAGCGCGCAAGTGCTCAAGGACCGGCAGTTGCAGCAGACCTCTGCCGATCTGGCGCGCCTCGCCTGCTATGACCCGCTCACAGGTCTGGCCAATCGAGCGGCGCTGATCGATTACCTCGACCGTCAGCTTGAGGGGGAGAGCGACGCGGCACTGGGGCTGATCCAGATCGATCTGGACAACTTCAAGGGTCTCAACGATCAGCACGGTCATGCGGCGGGCGACACGATGCTGACCCATGTCGCACGCCAGTTGCAGAACACGATGCGCACGGGCGACTTCGCGGCACGGATCGGCGGCGATGAATTTGTCGTGGCCTGTCCCGACATCGGGTCGCTGGCCGAATTGCAGATCCTCGGGGCCGCCCTCGCCCAGGCCATCGGGCAGCCATTGAACGCGGGCTCCGTCGTGCTGACCGGTCAGGTGTGCATCGGCGCGGCACTGGCGGATGAGGCCACGACCGACGCCGACGACATGCTGCGCCGGGTCGATTTTGCGCTGTCCAATGCCAAGCGACAGGGCACGGGCCGGGTCGTGGCCTATGACCACGACCTGCACGCCCGCCACGCGCAGGAGGTCCAGCTGGCCGAAGAACTGTCGCATGCGGTCGCCGAGGACGCACTCAGCTACTTTTTTCAGCCGACGATGTCGCTCGCCACCGGTCAGATCAAGGGGATGGAAACGCTGGTGCGGTGGCAGCATCCGCGGCTGGGTCTGATCCCGCCGGACCGGTTTCTGCCGCTCGCGCGCCGGCTGGGCCTGATGCCCGAGATCGACTTTGGCGCGATGTCGGCTGCAATCTCCCTGAAATCGGCCTTGACACGCACGGCGTTCCACCGGATCCGCGTCGGGTTCAACTGCTCCGCCGACCTGCTGCGCCATCCCGAATTCACGGCGCGCCTGTTGGGTCAACTGGCGCAGCAGCAGGTGGAGCCGCAGGACATCGTGATCGAGGTGCTTGAAACGGTGGTGTTCCACAACACCGCGCAATCGACCCCGCTGATCGAGACGCTGAGCACCCTGCAACGGCATGGCTTCACTACATTGCTGGACGACTTCGGCACCGGGCACGCCGGCCTTGCCCATCTCGCGCAACTGGCGATCAGCGGCGTGAAGATCGACCGCAGCATGACCAGCAAAATCACCGACGGTGGGACCGACGCCAAGATCATCGCGATGATCCTTGACCTGTGCAACGATCTTGGCCTTTATGTGGTAACGGAAGGCATTGAAAACGCACAGGAAGCTGCGGCTCTACTGCGTATGGGCGGTACCACGGTCCAGGGCTACTGGATCGCCAAACCGATGCCGCGCGATGAAACAATAGCCTGGCTGCAAACCCGCCCTGACCTGATGCCGCAGCTTGAAAATTCGGCAATTGCCCCGGTCCCACGCCGTCGCTATCTAGGGGAGAATTTCTGAACCCGAGCGGAGCAAGCAATGGCCAGCTATCAGTTTGTCTATTTCATGGACGGTGTGTCGAAAACCTATCCCGGCGGGAAAAAGGTGTTCGAAAACATCCGGCTGAACTTTCTGCCTGGGGTGAAAATCGGCGTCGTCGGCGTGAACGGCACGGGTAAGTCCACGCTGATGCGGATCATGGCAGGTCAGGACAAGGATTTCGCCGGCGAGGCATGGGCCGCCGAGGGCGCGCGCGTGGGCTATCTGCCGCAGGAACCCGAACTCGATGCCGGTCTGACCGTGCGCGAGAACGTGATGCTGGGCGTGGCGCCGAAAAAGGCGATCCTCGACCGCTACAACGAGTTGGCGATGAACTATTCCGAGGAAACCGCCGACGAGATGGCGAAGCTGCAGGACGAGATCGACGCGCAGAACCTCTGGGATCTCGACGCGCAGATCGACGTGTCGATGGAGGCCCTGCGCTGCCCCCCTGACGATGCGGATGTCACAACCCTGTCGGGCGGTGAAAAACGCCGCGTGGCGCTTTGCAAGCTGCTGCTCGAAGCGCCCGACATGCTGCTGCTGGACGAGCCGACCAACCACCTCGACGCGGAAACCATCGCCTGGCTGCAACAGCACCTGATCGACTACAAGGGCACGATCCTGATCGTCACCCACGACCGGTACTTCCTCGATGCGATCACCGGCTGGATCCTCGAACTCGACCGCGGGTCGGGCATCCCGCACGAGGGTAATTATTCATCGTGGCTGGAGGCCAAGGCCAAGCGGCTGGAGCGCGAGGCGAAAGAGGACAAGTCCAAACAACGCACGCTGGAGCGGGAACTGGAATGGATGCGGCAGGGGGCAAAGGCACGTCAGGCCAAATCCAAGGCCCGGATCAGCGCCTATAACGATCTGGCCAACCAGTCAGAGCGCGAAAAAATGGGCCGCGCCCAGATCATCATCCCCAACGGTCCGCGCTTGGGGTCAAAGGTGATCGCGGTCGAGAACCTCAAAAAGGCGATGGGCGACAAGCTGTTGATCGAGGATTTGTCGTTCGATCTGCCCCCCGGCGGCATCGTCGGCGTGATCGGCCCGAACGGCGCGGGTAAATCCACGCTGTTCTCCATGCTGACCGGACAGGCGCAGCCCGACGAAGGGTCGGTGGAATATGGCGACACGGTCAAATTGTCCTACGTCGACCAGTCCCGCGATGCCCTGTCGCCCGATGCGACCGTCTGGGAAGAGATCACCGGCGGCGCAGAGATTATCGAACTGGGCGATGCGTCGATGAACTCGCGCGCCTATTGCTCCGCCTTCAACTTCAAGGGCGGCGATCAGCAGAAAAAGGTCGGCCTGCTGTCGGGTGGTGAACGCAACCGCGTGCACATGGCCAAACTGCTGAAATCAGGCGGCAACGTTCTGCTGCTCGACGAACCGACGAACGATCTGGACGTCGAAACCCTGCGCGCGCTGGAAGACGCGCTGACCACCTTCGCCGGCTGCGCCGTGGTCATCTCCCACGACCGCTTCTTCCTCGACCGCATCTGCACACATATCCTCGCGTTCGAAGGCGACGCGCATGTGGAATGGTTCCAGGGCAACTTCGAAGACTACGAAGAGGATAAAAAACGTCGGCTCGGTGCGGACGCGATGGAGCCGAAACGGATGAAGCACAAGAAGTTTGTGCGATAGAGATGTTTCTTTTTAGGGGGCATTGAAATATCTTTTCCTTACGCCCACATCGGTTATGTCAAGGGAGATCGGCTGTGCCGATTGTTGGGCAGATGAGCAATTCCGTAAGGAACAATGCAATTCCAGTCCGCGAATTTGGAAGTGCTTAGCGGCGCTGTGTGAGCCTGTAGCCGGGCGTAGCTAAGGAGGGTCCGGAGCGAGTGACTCAATCCGGGGGGTCTTCCGCCAAGGCATGCCCGAGTGATCATAGGGTTAGCCTGAACTGCTATAAAGGGCAGTATAATCTACTGAGCGTATGAAATCGCTCGACCGGTCGAGCATCGCTTAAAGGCTAACGCCATGCGGTACTTTACCAAGCTGAAGGGACGAGTGAGTTATGACAACATTGTTGGAACTATCGCGCTCGTACTGACGATCCTGAGTTTCGTACTCTAGACGTTGGGCGGTCTTCGGACCGCCCTTCTCACTTCCGCTTCACAAACTCCGTCAAAATCACGATCCGCTGGCCGTCGACCTTCCCCTCGATCTGTCCCGCATCATCCGGCACCAGTGATATCCCGCGCACCGCCGTGCCGCGTTTGGCGGTGAACCCGGCGCCCTTGACCACCAGGTCTTTCACCAAAACCACCGTATCGCCATGGTCCAGCCGCATGCCGTGCGCGTCCAGATGCACGACTTCCGCCTGCCCTTCGGCGCGGGCCAGCACGTCTGGCTCCATCATCATGTTTGCGCGGGTTTCGACGGCCCAGGCCTCGCCGATCTCGCCCAGTTTGCGCCAGACGGCGATCTGCACACCGGGGTCCACCGACCAAGCCGCCCCTTCGAGGCAGCGCCAATGGGCGGCGTCGACCGGCACCTCGCCGCGGCAGGCGGGGCAAAGCAGCGCCTGATCCACCTCCGTCACGTCGACGGATTTCAGCCCTTCAACCGCGCCGCAAAACTCGCAAACGCCGCCCGCGCGGTCCATCAGTTCATCCCAACGCATCGCCAACTTTCCCGAACCAGCGGAACGCCGGGCCTGTTGCCGCGTTCATCCAGCAACGCCGTAACAAACAGGAGCCTCCCATGAAAGGCATACTTGCCTGGCTGATCGGCATCCCGATCCCGATCATCATCCTCGCCTACATCATTTTCTAGGCCGACCATGACAAGCAGCGTTCCGCCTGCCACAGGCGGGACCTGCGATTTACCTTGCGTTCGCATCCCGCAGCCCCCATATGCGCAGTGCAGACGTTACCTATCTCGACCACTGTTCTCCTTATCGGCCACAGTCTCTCGATCTAGCACTGACTACGCCAAGCTGCCGCACGATGCGGGCAGTCCTATATAAGGAAGACACACGATGGCTACTGGCACCGTGAAATGGTTCAACACTACCAAAGGCTTCGGCTTTATCGCTCCCGACGGCGGCTCCAAGGACGTGTTCGTCCACATCTCCGCAGTCGAGCGTTCCGGCCTGACCGGCCTGAAAGACGACCAGAAGGTCACATTCGACATCGAAGCAGGCCGTGACGGCCGCGAGTCGGCTGTGAATCTCGCACTGGCCTAAGTCTTTTCAGACTTGACGATTTTGGGGTGTCCGTGCGCGGGCACCCTTTTTTATTGGCTGGTAACGGCTTAGCGACCTGACCCGAGTGCAGCGGATTTATTGATTTCCGGTGCAATCGGAAGTAGCATGTTGACGCGACGTTACCTCTATCGACCACTGCACCTTCATCCGGCACAGTCCTTCGATCCAGGAATGTAAGCCAGCCCGCTGCAATCACGCGAGCGGTCAGAATGAAGGAAGATCGACATGGCTTCAGGCACTGTCAAATGGTTCAACGCCACCAAGGGATACGGATTCATCGCGCCAGACGGCGGTTCGAAAGACGTTTTCGTCCATATTTCTGCGGTCGAACGGTCGGGGCTGACCGGTCTGAACGATGACCAGAAGGTCACTTTCGACATCGAGGCCGGGCGCGACGGGCGCGAAAGCGCGGTCAACCTCGCCCTCGCCTGAGGTAAATTTCGGCCAACAAAAAAGGCGCAGGTGACTGCGCCTTTTTGCGTTCCGGTGGCTGTGCGTCCTAGTCTTCCAGCACGAACGTCACCTTCAGGATCACCCGGTACTCGGAAATCTTGCCGTTATCCACGGTCACCTTCTGGTCGGCGACCCATGCGTTGCGGATCGCCTTGAGCGACTTGGACGCGCGTTCGATCCCGTTCTCGACGGCGTCGTCGAACGACTTGGTGGATGAAGAAATGATCTCCGTGACTTTTGCGACTGACATGGTTGGTCCTCCTGTGTGTTTGAGATTAACACCCTAGGGTCAGGGTCCGTTCCAGTCCACCTCGGTTGCGGGCGCGACCACCAGTTGCCCGTCGGGAAACGGCTGCATCAGCGGCTTGCAGGTATCGGGATCGCCGGCGCACCACACGGCGATCTGATCTTCGCGCAAAATCACGCCCATCCGATGGTGGATATCGCGCACATCCGCCGACGGTGGGCAGGTCACGGTGGCGACCTGTGCGACTTCGGTCCCTCCGGGCGCACGCCAGACGTCGTAGATTGCAGCGAAATACAGCAGTGCACCGTCCTTGTGGCTGATCCGCCACGCCGTTTTCCGGCGCGTCTTGCCCGTCCACTCGTACCAGCCATCCACCGGGACGACGCAGTGCTGCACATCGGCAAAGGCGCTTTTGTCGAAAACGGTCTCCGACCGGGCGTTGACGATCGTCTCCATCACCGGGCGGCCACGCGCGTTCACCCGCCCGACCGGGATCATGCCCCAACGCATCATGCGCGGACCATCCGTCGTCAGCGTCACGACCTCCTGACCCGGTGCGATATTGTGGCGCGGCGGCTGCACGATGCCGGGCAACTCCAGATCGCGCGTCAGGAACAGCCGCCCCGGCATGTCAGTCTGCCGCCGTCCGGGCAAGCTCCGCGACAGCAGGCCCCAGCGCACCGACGATCACGTCGACCCCTTCGGCGTTCGGGTGGATGCCATCGGCCTGCATGAACTCCGACACGCCTTCCTGCATTCCGGCCGCCGCCGACAACCCGGCAAAGAAGCTTGGGACATAGGCCGTGTCGAATTCGGATGACAAATCGCGATACATGCCTTCGAACGCCGCCTTGTAGTCCAGCCCGTAGTTGCCGCCGACGACCAACCCGACGAGCAGCACATCAACGTCAGCAGCCTCTGCCTTTTCCAGGATCGCGCGCAGGTTCTGTCGGCTTACCGCCGGATCGAGGCCGCGCAGGTAATCGTTACCGCCCAGCGCCACGATCATCGCATCGACATCCGGCGTCAGCGTCCATTCGGTGCGCGACAGCCCGCCCGCCGTCGTATCGCCCGACACACCGGCATTGCGCACCTCGGCGTCGACGCCTGCGTCGTCCAGCCAGTCCTGCAACTGCGGCACGAACCCGTCCGCTGTGGGCAAGCCGTAGCCTGCCGTCAGGCTGTCGCCCAGTGCGGCGATCACGACCGTTTCCGCCTGCGCCACTTGCGCGCCCAGCACAAAGACAAAACCAAGGTTGCGCACCGCGCGTAGAACCCCATATCCAGATGCAACCGCCGCGCTGAAAGTCATAACCATGTCCGCTCCTGTTCTGTCCCTTTCAGATGTGTCGCTTTCGCTGAATGGCAACGCCGGGGTTGTCGATATTCTGCACGACATTTCGCTCGACGTCACGCGCGGCGAGATCCTTGGGCTGGTCGGGCCGAGCGGCTCCGGCAAATCCTCGCTGCTGATGGTCATGGGTGGGCTGGAGCAGGCGACGGCTGGCACGGTGACCGCGTTGGGTGAGTATCTGACAGCGCGGGACGAGGACGGTCTTGCTCGGTTTCGCCGCGATCACATGGGGGTCGTTTTCCAATCCTTCCACCTGATCCCCACGATGACGGCGCTGGAAAACGTGGCGACGCCTCTGGAACTGGCGGGTGTGAAGGATGCGTTCGACAGGGCCGAGGCCGAATTGGAGGCGGTGGGTCTGGCCCATCGCGCAGGCCACTACCCCGCCCAAATGTCGGGCGGCGAACAGCAGCGCGTCGCATTGGCCCGCGCATCCGCCCCGCGCCCGTCGATCCTGCTCGCGGACGAGCCGACAGGCAATCTGGACGAGGCCAACGGCACCGCGATCATCGACCTGCTGTTCGGTCTGCGCGACAGGCACGGGGCCACGCTGATCATGGTGACGCACGCGGCATCGCTGGCGCAGCGCTGCGACCGGGTGATCCGCCTGCGCGACGGGCGCGTCGACACCGCAACCGAAGCGGCATGAGCCTGCGTCTCGCCGCAACCTTCGCCCGGCGGGAGCTGCGCGGCGGCCTGCGCGGATTCCGCGTGTTTCTCGCTTGTCTGGCGCTGGGAGTCGCCGCGATCGCTGCCGTCGGCACCGTGCGCGCGGGCATTCAGGCCGGTCTGGAACGCGAGGGTGCGGCGTTGCTGGGCGGCGATGCAGAGGTCGAATACACCTACCGCTTTGCTCGCGACGATGAACGCGCGTGGATGGAAAGCATCGCCGATACGGTATCGGAAACCGTCGATTTCCGCTCCATGGTGGTGGCAGGCGAAGACCGCGCCCTGACACAGGTGCGAGCCGTCGACAGTTTTTATCCGCTCGTCGGGCAAGTGACGCTCGAACCCGCCATGCCGCTCGATACGGCGCTCGCCGACCGGGGCCTTGTCATGGAACGGCTGCTCGTCGACCGTCTCGGCCTGAAACCCGGCGATACGGTCAGCCTTGGCGAACAGCAGTTCACTCTGCGCGCCGTGCTGGAACGCTACCCCGACAACGCCGCCGCCGGTTTCGGCCTTGGCCCGCGCAGCATAGTGCTGACCTCCGATCTGGAAGGCTCCGGTCTCATCGTGGAAGGCACGCTGTTTTCCACACAATACCGGCTCGACCTGCCGGAAGATGCTGATCTGCAAGCATTGGAAGACAGCGCCGAGACCCAGTTCAAGGACAGCGGTTTGCGGTGGCGCGACAGCAGGCGCGGTGCGGGCGGCACCGAACGGTTCGTGGACCGGATCGGCGCGTTCCTGATCCTGATGGGCCTCAGCGGGCTTGCCGTGGGCGGTGTCGGCGTATCGGCTGCCGTGCGCGCCTATCTTGCGGGCAAGACAGGCACCATCGCCACACTCAAAACGCTGGGGGCCACGCGGCGCACGATCTTTCTGACCTATTTCCTGCAGGTCGGTCTGCTGACCCTGATCGGCGTCGCCATCGGGCTGGTGCTGGGGGCCGGTGTGCCGCTCCTCGCCGCTCCTCTGATCGAGGCGCGCCTGCCGATCCCAGCGGAATTCACGCTGCAGGTCCGCCCGCTGGCAGAGGCGGCACTCTACGGCATCCTCGCCGCGCTGATCTTCACGCTCTGGCCACTCGCCCGCACCGAGGAAGTCCGCGCCGCCACCCTGTTCCGCGACGCACTAGGCAGCAGCCGCAGCCTGCCCGCCATGCGCTACCTGATTGCGACCGCCGTGCTGCTTGCATTGCTCGTCGGGGCCGCGATCTGGTTTTCTGGCAATGCATTCCTAACCCTCTGGACCACCGGCGGCATCGTCGCGGCGCTGGCGATCCTCGTGTTCGCCGCGACGCTCGTCCGCCTGATCGCCCGGCGCGGCAAACGCCCGGCCCGGGGGCGTCCGATCCTGCGCTGGGCATTGGGTGCCATGGGTGACCGGTCGGGCGAAACAGTGTCCGTCGTGCTTTCATTGGGGTTGGGGCTGGCGGTACTTGCAACCGTGGGCCAGATCGACAGCAACCTGCGCCGCGCCTTTACCGAGGAACTGCCGCAGGACGCGCCCAGCTATTTCTTCGTCGACATCCAGCCGGACCAGATCGCGGGCTATACCGAACGGCTGGAAAGCGATCCCGCCGTGACCGATTTCGAAACCGCACCTATGCTGCGCGGCATCATCACGACGATCAACGATCAGGACGCGGCAACCTTTGCCGACAACCACTGGGTCGTCACGGGCGACCGCGGCATCACCTATGCCGACACAATCCCCGACGGCACGATCATCACCGCAGGCGAATGGTGGCCCGCAGATTACGACGGCCCGCCGCTGATCAGCTTTTCGGCAGAGGAGGCCGCGGAAATGGGCCTGTCCATCGGCGACGTGATGACCGTGAATATCCTGGGCCGCGATATCACCGGCACGGTCAGCAGCTTTCGCGAGGTCAGTTTCGAGGATGCGGGCATCGGTTTCGTACTGGCGATGAACGCGGGCGCGCTGGCGGGTGCACCGCACAGCTGGATTTCGACCGTCTATTCCGAACCGGAGGCCGAAGCGCAGATCCTGCGCGACCTCGGCAGCGCCTATCCCAACATCACGGCAATCCGCATTCGCGACGCCATCGACCAGGTCGTCGTCATTGTCGGCGGGATCGCGCAGGCCACGCGCTACGGCGCATTGGTGACCCTGCTCGCCGGTTTTCTGGTGCTGATCGGGGCGGCGGCGGCGGGCGAGCGCAGCCGCACCTACGAGGCCGCCGTGCTCAAGACGCTAGGTGCCTCGCGCGCCCGCATCATGGCCAGTTTCGCCCTGCGCGCCGCCCTGCTCGGGCTGGCGGCGGGTGTGGTGGCGCTGGGCGCGGGCATCCTCGGCGGTTGGGCGGTATCGACCTACATCATGGAAACCTCGTTCAGCGTGGTCTGGTCCAACGCCCTGCTGATCATCGGCGGCGGCATCGCCGCGTCTCTGCTCGCCGGTCTGGCCTTTGCCATCCGCCCGCTGGGCGCCAAACCCGCACAGGTGCTGAGGGCGCGCGAATGACCGATCCACAGTTCTTCGGTTACGGCAGTCTCGTCAATCTGGCGACGCATATCTACGAAAACCCGCGCCCTTGCCGCCTGCCCGGCTGGCGGCGCGTCTGGCGCGACACGAACCACCATGCGCAAAAGGCCACGCTGTCGGTCACCGCTGAACCGAATGGCCTGATCGACGGTGTCGTGGCCTCTGTTCCCGCGGGCGACTGGCGCGCGCTCGATGCGCGCGAGGCGGGCTACACGCGGCAGACCGTCACCAACCCGCAATCAGGCACGCCGCTGGCGATCTACGAGGTGACGGGGCAGAACGAAACGCCACCCACCGGCCCCTACCCGATCCTGCTCAGCTATCTTGATGTGGTCGTGCAGGGATTTCATCAGCTTTACGGGGCCAAGGGCGTCGCCGGTTTTTTTGCGACGACGGACGGCTGGGACCGGCCCGTGCTGAACGACCGCGAGGCACCGCTTTATCCGCGGGCGCAAAAACTGAGGGCAGAAGAAACCGTGCTGGTCGATGCCGCGATCGCCGGGATGGACCTGACATTGCTGGATCACACGCCCTAGCGGCGCAGGTGCAGGAGTTGCAGCAACCGGCTTTGCCGCCCGAAGGGCTGTTCATCCGGCGTTGTCTGTGCCGCCATGACCCGCCGCGCGAGCATGAAGGCGATCAGCGCAAAGACAGCACCCCCAACCGCCTGCCCGATCAGCACGCCCGGTGCGCCGAACCACGCGGCCCCCAGCAGCACGAAAGGCACGGTGCCCAAAGTGTGCCGCCCCCAGTTCACCCAGGTCGAATAGAACGGATGCGCCAGATTGTTGAATGCCGCGTTCGCCACGAAAATCACGCCGTTGAAGAAGAAGAGCAGCGACAGCGGACCCGCGAACAGGAACACCAGCGTCAGCGCCAAACCGTCCAGCTGGAACAGCGCCTGCAGCGCGGGGCGTAGCAGGAACAGCAGGAGCGACATCAAGACGACGACCAAACCGGTAAAGATCAAACCGTCGCGGAACGCGCCGCGCACCCGGTCGGGCGAACCCGCCCCCGCATTCTGTCCGATGATCGGCCCGACCGCCCCCGACATCGCAAAGATCACGCCGAACGCCACCGGCGTGATCCGCGCGACGATAGCCATGCCGGCCACCGCATCCTCGCCATAGGCCGCCATGGATCGGGTGACGTAGGCCTGTCCGATGGGGGTCGCCAGTTGCGTCAGGATCGCGGGGAAGGCGATGATTGCGACAGGCTGCAGATCCACCGTCAGCGTCTGCCACGTCGGCCTGTCGAACCCGCCGTAATGCCGGATCAGCGGCAACAGCGCCGTGGCGGCGATGACCATCCGCGCCGCCACGCTGGCCAGCGCCGCACCCGTCAGTTCCAGATCAAGGCCAAAGATCAGGATCGGATCGAGCACGGCATTCATCAGCCCGCCATAGAGCGTCGCCATCATCGCCCGGCGCGCATCGCCATGCGCCCGCAGGATCGCCCCGCCGACCATGCCGACCATCAGGAACGGCAGCGACGGCACGATGATCCGCAGGTAACTGACCGACAGATCCAGCGTCTCTCCGCTGGCCCCCATCAGGCGCGACAGCGTGCCAAGGTTCATCCAGACGAGCGCAGCGAATACAGTACTGAACACCACACCCCAGATCAGCGCGTTGGTGGCACGGCGGCGTGCCAGCACGGAATCGCCCGCCCCTAACGCCCGCGCTACCAGTGCGCCCGCCGCAATCGCCATGCCGATCCCGAATGAGGTCGTGAAAAACAGGATCGCCCCGGCATAGCCGATGGCCGCCGCAAGTTCCGCCTTGCCCAGCATCGCGATGAAGATCATGTCGATAAAGTCGACCGCAAAGACCGCCATCAACCCGACGGACGCCGTCAGCGACATCACCGTGATGTGCCGGAACAGATTGCCGGTCACGAATTTGGCCTGGGTCTCGGACATCTGCGGCACCTTTCGCGGAACGCGGCAGGCGACCACGTTTCGCGCGCCCCGTCAATCGTCGGCTGACGGTGTCGTCATGTTCGGTTCGGTCAGAGTGACGGCTTTTTCTGCAACAAAGGCATCACATCCGCCATCTCCGGCCCGCGCTGCTTGCCGGTGACCGCCAGCCGCAGCGGCATGAAAAGCCCCTTGCCCTTGCGGCCCGTCGCGTCCTTCACGGCACTTGTCCATGTCGACCAGGTATCGTCGGCATAAGGCGGCTCGCCCAGCATATCAAACGCCTGTGCGACAAATGCGCGGTCCTCGCCCGCCACTTGCGGAGTAGCCCCATCACGGAACAGCGCCCACCAACCCTCGACATCGTCCAGCTTGGTGATGTTGTCGCGCACCGCCTGCCAGAAGGCCGGGGCTAAATCATCGGGAACGCCGGCGTCTTTCAGTGTGTCCGCCACGTCCACGTGCGTCAGCGTGCCCAGATAGCGGGCCGTCAACGGCCAGAGGTCCTCTGCATCGAATTTCGTCGGTGCGGAGCCAAATTTCGACAGGTCGAACCCCGCCACAACGTCGGCGACAGATGTCCGCAATTCCACAGGATCGGCCGACCCCAGCCGCGCCATGAGCGACAGGATCGCGAAGGGCGAAACCCCGCTCTTGCGCAGATCGCGCAGCGCCAGCGTGCCAAGGCGTTTCGACAGCGCCTCGCCCTGCGGGCCGGTCAACAGCGAGTGGTGCGCGAAACGCGGCACGGCCCCGCCCAGCGCCTCGATGATCTGGATTTGCGTGGCGGTGTTGGTGACGTGATCCGACCCGCGCACCACGTCCGTGATGCCGAATTCCACATCGTCCACGACGGACGCGAGCGTATAGAGGATTTGCCCGTCGTTCTTGAACAGCACGGGATCGGAAACGGAGGCCGCGTCAATGGAAATATCCCCGATGATGCCGTCTTCCCACTCGATCCGCTCGTGCTTCAACTTGAAACGCCAGTGCGATCCGCGTTCGGCGCGCAGCGCGTCCTTTTCCGCTTCCGACAGGTTCATCGCCGCACGGTCATAGACCGGCGGTTTGCCCATGTTCAGTTGCTTCTTGCGCTTGAGGTCAAGCTCTGTCGGCGTCTCGAAACACTCGTAAAGACGGCCCATGTCGATCAGGCGCTGCTTGGCCTCGTGATACTGTGCCATGCGCGCCGACTGCCGCTCCACCCGGTCCCAGGTCAGGCCCAGCCAAGTCAGATCGTCCTTGATCCCCTGCACGTATACTTCCTTGGACCGCTCCGGGTCGGTGTCGTCGATGCGCAGGATGAATTCGCCGTCGTTCTGCCGGGCAATCGCATAGTTGAACAATGCGGCACGCAGGTTGCCGATATGGATCCAGCCGGTGGGCGACGGGGCGAAACGGGTTGTGGTCATGGGGCTCTCCGATCTGAAACGCTGCTTTGTCACGGCGGCGGGCGTTTGTCCACATGGGCGATATCACGCAAGCGTTCATGGTCAGGGATGCTGCGGGCGCTACTGTTATCGCAAGGACAACATAATGGAGGATACGCAGATGAAACTCACACGTCGCCAAACCCTGCTGTCAGGGGCGGCCCTGCCGCTGGGTGCAACGCTCGCCGGGTCGGCGCAGGCAGACGGCCACACCGCCGGTACGATGCCGACGCACCGCGATTTCGTGCTGGGCGATTTCAAGGTCACGACTCTGCTGGCAGGAAACCGCCCGGTTGAAAATCCCCATGAAATCTTTGGCTTGAACGTCGACGACGCGACCTTCGAGGAGGTCAGTGAAGCCAATTTTATCGGCACTGATGCGGCACAGTTCTTCTTTACGCCGACGGTCGTGAACACCGGGTCAGAGGTGATCCTGTTCGATACCGGGCTGAACGCGGGCGGGTTGCTGAGCGCGCTGGAGGCGGCGGGTTACACCGCAGATCAGGTCACGCATGTCGTGCTGACCCACATGCACGGCGATCATATCGGCGGGCTGACCGACGACAGCGGCGCAGAGACCTTCGGCAACGCGGCCTATGTCACAGGTCAGGTGGAGTTTGACGCCTGGGCCGCAATGGAGAACGAGGGATTCGACAACAAGGTCAGACCCTTGGCCGAAAAGATGAGCTTTGTCGGCGATGGCGATGCGGTGCGGTCGGGTGTGACGGCCGTGGCGGCGTTCGGGCACACGCCGGGGCATATGGGCTATATGCTGGAGAGCGGCGGCAAGCAGCTTTTCCTGATGGCCGATACCGCAAATCATTACGTCTGGTCAGTGGCTTACCCCGATTGGGAGGTCCGGTTCGATCAGGACAAGGCGGCTGCGGCAGAGACCCGCAAGCGGATCATGGGTATGGCCGCGGCCGACCGTATTCCACTGATCGGCTACCACATGCCGTTTCCCGGCATGGGTTACATCGAGGCAGGCGGCGAGGGCAGCTTTCGTTACGTGCCGCACAGCTATCAGTTGATGTAGCGGCTCAACTAGGTTTGACCGGCCAGCGCGTTGCAAGGTCGGTCAAACCCGCGCGGACCAGTTCGCGCACAACGCCCAGATCGACATCCGCCAACTTGTTGATATAGAGACACGATTTTCCGATCTTGTGCTTGCCCAACCGGTCGAGATAGCTTTGCAGATCGGCATAGCCGGGCATGATATAGAGCACCGTGTTCGCCTTGCGCGGGCTGAAGCCGGTGGCCAGAAACGTGCCCGACCGGCCGCTTTCATAGGTATAGTCATAGGATCCGTAGCCGATGATCGACGGCCCCCACATCTGCGGGGTCCAGCCGGTTTCGTCGCGCATCAGCGCGTCCAGCGTTTCGGCGTCGGCGCGACGCACGGGGTGGTCCACCGATGCGATGAAATCGGCGACGCTTTGCTCTGTCACCCGGGTTTTGTTTTCGGCCATGGCGGACACTTTCCTGATATTCAGGTCATGGTTAACACAGACGCCTGCCACGACAAAACCGCCTGTCACACCCCGTGCACCGGGCGTGCACAGCGCGTCACCGGACAAACACGCCAGTGGCGTTAATCATTGGGTGAAAAATGCCGGCTGATCTGCAGAGCCTTCGCTTGCCAGGAAGGGCAACGCCTGACTTCGGGGAGGCGTGAAGCGCCTTCCCGTGGGGAAGTCAGGCGCTGCCCGGCATGCCGCCGGGCGGTGGATCCTCGGAAAAAGTGATACATGCTTTCAAGCCGTTGAAACAGCGTCACCCGCTTTCGTCGCGGTAGCGGTTCACGATGGGGTAGCGCCGGTCGAGCCAGAATGCCCGGTCGGTCAGCCGCGTGCCGGGGGCGGACTGGAACCGCTTGTACTCGCTGATGTAGATCAAATGCTCCACACGCTTGACCATCTCGCGGTCATACCCGGCGGCCACGCAATCGGCGACGGATTTGTCCCCGTCCACCAGCATCTTCAAAATCCCGTCCAGCACGTCGTAGGGCGGCAGGCTGTCGCTGTCCTTTTGATCGGGGCGCAATTCGGCGCTGGGGGGTTTGTCGATGATCGTGGTGGGGATCACCTCTCCCGCCGGGGCCTTCATCCACGGGCGATGGTTGGCGTTGCGCCAGCGGCAGGTGTCGAACACCCGCGTCTTGTACATATCCTTGATCGGGTTGTAGCCGCCCGCCATGTCGCCGTAGATCGTGGCGTAGCCCACCGCGACTTCTGACTTGTTGCCGGTGGTCAGGAGCATTTCGCCGAACTTGTTCGACTGCGCCATCAGCAGCAAGCCGCGCAGGCGGGACTGGATGTTTTCCTCTGTCAGGTCCTCGTCCAGCCCGTCGAACAGCGGTGCCAGCGTTTGCGTGATCGCGCGGCGCGCCTGTGCGATCGGCACCGTGTCGTAGTCGCAGCCCAGCGCATCGACTACCGCCTGCGCATCGTCCAGCGAGGCTTGCGACGTGTATTCCGACGGCAGCATTACGCAGCGCACGTCGTCGGGGCCAAGCGCATCGGCGGCGATAGTCGCCACGATGGCGCTGTCGATCCCACCGGACAGACCCAGCAGCACCTTCTTGAACCCGGTCTTGCGCATATAGTCGCGCAGGGATTCGACCATGGCGCGGTAGTCTTTTTCCAGATCGTCAGGGAAGACTTCCATCACGCCGGGGCGGGCGCGCCAGCCGTCATCCGTCCGGTCGAAATCGACGTGATGGACCATTTCGTCGAAAAGCGGCAGTTGCACTGCCAGCTTTGCACCGGGGTTCAGCACGAAAGAACCGCCGTCGAAGACCTGATCGTCCTGTCCGCCGACCATGTTGACATAGACCAGCGGCACATCGTTTTCGGTGACCCGGGCGACCATCTTGTTCATCCGCACGTCGAACTTGCCCTTCCGGTAAGGCGAGCCGTTGGGCACCACCAGGATTTCGGCACCGGATTCGACCATTGCCTCGGCCACGTCAGGATACCAGGCATCCTCGCAGATCGGCGAGCCGATGCGCGGGCCGTCAGGGATCGCGTAAGGCCCCTGGATGGCACCGCGGTTGAACTGCCGCACCTCGTCGAAGACGTTGTAGTTGGGCAGGAAGTGCTTGAGCTGACGCGCGACGATCTCGCCACCGCGGCAGATGTAGTAGGCGTTGTAACGCCGCACGCCCTCCACATACGGCCCGCCGATGGCCAGCGTCGGGCCGTCCGCACAATCGGTGGCGAGTTGCGCGATCCGGTCCATCGCCGCGATTACAAAGGCCGGCTTCATCACCAGATCCTGCGTCGAATAGCCCGCGATGAACATCTCGGGCAGGGCCACCATATCGGCACCGGCCGCCTTGCCCTGTTCCCAGGCCTCGCGGGCCTTGGCGGCATTGCCGTCCAGATCGCCCACGGTCGGGTTCAGCTGGGCGAGTGTCAGGCGAAAAGTCTGTGTCATCGGCGTATCCTGTGCGTGCGCGCAAGATGTAGCAGACTGACGCCCGAGGGGAAGCGGATTGCCGCAGGGGCGCACTGGTCGAAGCCCCGATGAGGCGTTGCCCCGCTCCGCCTGCCCCGCTAGATTGGCGCAACGCTGACGACAAACCGGGGAAGATCAATGAGTTTTGGATGGACCAAGAGTGCTGCAATCGCGGCCATGCTGGCGACCTGCGCCGCCCCGGCGTTCGCCCAGACGGTGCAGACCAAGCAATACGACGACGGTGGCGTCTATGAAGGCGAGTTCCTGAACGGCAAGCAGCATGGCACCGGCACCTACCGGCTGCCCAACGGCTATGAATACACCGGTGAGTGGTTCGAGGGCGAAATCCGCGGCACCGGCATCGCCACCTTCCCCAACGGATCGGTTTACGAAGGCACCTTTGCCCGCGGCAAGCCCGAAGGCACCGGGCTGATCACATTCGCTGACGGCGGCACCTACGAGGGCGACTGGGTCGACGGCAACATCACCGGACGCGGCATCGCCAATTACGCCAATGGCGTGACCTACGAGGGCGAGTTTCGTAACGCGATGCACCACGGGCAAGGCACGATGCGCAGCCCGAACGGGTATATCTACGAAGGGCCCTGGGTGAACGGCGTCAAGGAAGGGATCGGGCGGATCACCTACCCGGACGGCGCGGTTTACGAGGGCGCGCTGAAGGCGGGCGAGCGTGACGGCGAAGGCACGCTGACCGCCGCCGATGGCACCGTCTTTGCGGGCACATGGGTCGAGGGCCAGATCCAGGGCGAAAGCCGTCTGGTGCAGGCCAACGGCGATATCTACGAGGGCGATCTGGTCGCCGGGCGGCGCGACGGCGTGGGCAAGGTGACCTATGCCAACGGCGATGTCTACGAGGGCGGCTTCAAGGACGACCGCCGCCACGGCCAGGGCACCTTTACCGGGACAGACGGGTATCGATACGTTGGGTCCTGGGTGAACGGGCAGATCGACGGGCGCGGTGTCGTGACCTACCCCGACGGATCGGTTTACGAGGGCACGTTCCGCGCCGACCTCGCCCACGGGATCGGCAAGATCACCTATACGGACGGATCGAGCTATGACGGCGAGTGGGAAAACGGCGTCATCAACGGGACCGGCACAGCCGTTTACGCCAACGGACTGGTGTACGAAGGGCAGTTCCTGAACGCCAAGAACCACGGGCGCGGCAAGATGACCTATGCCGACGGATACACCTATGACGGCGAATGGGCCAACGGGCAGCGCAACGGGCAAGGTGTGGCGACCTATGCCGATGGCACCGTCTATGAAGGGGAGTTCGTCGACGGCCAGCGCCATGGCACCGGCAAGATCACCCTGCCTGACGGCTTCACCTACGAAGGCCAGTGGTCCGAGGGCGAGATCGACGGGGTGGGTGTGGCGACCTATGCCAATGGCGACGTATACGAGGGCAGTTTCGTGAAGGGCCGCAGGCAGGGGGCAGGCACGATGCGCTATGCCACCGGCGAGGAAATCAGCGGCGACTGGGACGACGGCGCGCTTGAGCAGGACCCGGCGCAGGCGCTCGACAATGCGACGGCGCCCGGCGCGCCGGAGGATACGGATGTCGTGCCGGAGGGCGGCGAAGGCAACTGACGCTGGGGGCTGCCTGCACTTGACCCGTTTCAGACGACTTCGCCCGCGTCGAGACGTGCCAGCCACTCCGCCGCCTCCTCGCGGATCGTCGCCTTCTTGTCATCGTCCATCCTGTCCCATGTGGCGTACATCTGCCCCATGCGATTGTTGCCTGCGAACCGGTCGCGGTGCCGGACGAGGAAATCCCAGTAGAGCAGGTTGAAGGGGCAGGCATCGGGGCCGGTCTTGTCCTTCACCTTGTAGACGCAGGATGTGCAGTAGTTCGACATCTTGTCGATGTAATTGCCCGACGACACATAGGGTTTGGACGCGATGATCCCGCCATCGGCGAATTGCGACATGCCGATGGTATTGGGGGCCTCCACCCATTCGTAGGCGTCGGCATAAACGCATAGATACCAGTCGTGCACCTGTGCGGGGTCGATCCCCGCCAGCAGGGCGAAGTTGCCGGTGATCATCAGGCGCTGGATGTGGTGGGCATAGGCCTCATCTCGCGTCTGGGCGACGGCCTGCGCCATGCAGTGCATCTTTGTCTCGCCGCCCCAATAGAGCCAGGGCAGCTTGCGGGAATGGTCCAGTTCATTGCGTTGGGTGTAGTCCGGCCCCTCGTGGAAATAGATGCCGCGGATGTATTCGCGCCAGCCGATGATCTGCCGGATGAACCCTTCGGTTGCGTTTAGCGGTGCGTCGCCATCGCGGTAGGCCTGTTCGACCTGCTTGCAGACCTCCAGCGGGTCCAGCAGGCCCGCGTTGATGTAAAGCCCGATGATCGCGTGAAACATGAACGGCTCGTCCGTCAGCATGGCGTCCTGATAATCGCCGAAGCTGGGCAGGCCCTTCTTGATCCAGTGGGTCAAGTGGCGTTGCGCTTGCCCCGCGTCTGTGGCGAACCAGAAATCATCGAGGGTGCCGAAATTATCGGCAAAGCGGTCTGCCACCAGGTCCAGCACCTCTTGCACCGTGTCATCGGGGGTGAAGCGCATAGGGCCGTTGTAATCCACGTCTGCGGGCGGGGCCTTGCGGTTGTCGTGGTCGTAGTTCCACTTGCCGCCCTCGGGATCGTCGCCATCCATCAGCAGGCCGGTCTTGCGGCGCATGTCGCGGTAGAAATACTCCATCCGCAGCTGTTTGCGGTCCTTGGCCCATGCGTCGAATTCATCGTGGGTGGCGATGAACCGATCGTCGGGCAGGCTGTGGGATTTGATCGGCAGGTCGCCCAGCGCCTCGATCAGTCGCCATTCGCCCGGTTCGGTATAGACGACGCCGGCGGCATCGTATTCCTCGGCCCGGCGCAGGATCTCGCCGGTGATGGAGCCTGCGTTACCGGGATCGTCCAGCCGGGTGTAGGCGACCTGCCAGCCGTCCTCTTCCAGACGCGCTGCGAATTTGCGCATGGCCGCGAAGCAAAAAGCGATCTTCTTGGGGTGGTGGCTTACATACGTCGCCTCGTCCGCAACCTCTGCCATGACGACGACATCATTACCCTTATCGCACTTGCGCAGCGCCGAGAGATTGTCCGACAGCTGATCGCCCAGAACGAGAACCAGCCTCACCACGGCACCTTTGCGCCGCTGTAGTCGTAGAAATTGCCGGTGTCGTCGGGGGTCAGGCCCGCGAGGACAGAGATCAGGTTTTCCGCCGCCTCCGCCGATTTCACCGTCTTGTGGCGGCCCGCGTAGTCTGTGGTGAACGGTGTTTCCACGGTGCCGGGATGCAATGCCACGCAGATGGATTTCTTGTGCGACCGGCCCAACTCGATAGCGGCACCGTGCACGATCTGATTCAGCGCGGCCTTGGACGCGCGGTAGGAATACCAGCCGCCGATCCCGTTGTCGCCGATGGATCCGACGCGGGCGGACAGCACCGCAACCATCCCGCGTTCGTCCTTGGGCAACAGACGGGCGGCGTGTTTCAGGATCAGTACGGGGCCGATCGCGTTGACGGCCATGACCCGCGCCATGGCGCCCGGCTCGACTGCGGAAAGCGATTTTTCAGGCGCACCACCCTCGGGGGCGAGGATGCCGATGGCCACGAAGATCAGATCGAACGGACCTTCGATAACACTTAGCACACGGTCGACCGCAGCGGCATCCGTCACGTCCAGCCCGTCCTTGCGCGACAAGCCGGTGACGGCGACGCCCTGCCCCTCAAGATGTTCTGCGATGGCCGACCCGATGCCGCCGGTCGCGCCCAGTATCAGTGCTTTTTCCATAGCCCAAACACTAGTGCCGCCGGATGGGTTGCCCAGACGCTCCGCCCCGCTTTTTCGCAATTACGCGCCCCGCGTAGCAAAAACATGCTTTCCATCAATCGCGGCGTCGGTATAGTCGCGCCCATGAACACCGTCGCACATATCCCAACCGCCGCCCGTTTCGGGCTGCTTGGCTGCGACCTGCTTCTCCTTAGCCGCCTCTGAGCGTGCCATCCGGCGCGACCGCTCAGAGGGTGAAACGCGCCATGACATGCTAAGGAACAAAGGATCAATCAAATGACAAACGACGTGTTGATTTTCGACACCACCCTGCGCGACGGGGAGCAGTCCCCCGGTGCCACCATGACCCACGCCGAAAAGCTGGAGATCGCGGAACTTCTGGACGACATGGGCGTCGACATTATCGAGGCCGGCTTCCCCATCGCTTCCGAAGGGGATTTCAAGGCGGTATCCGAGATTGCCGCGCAAGCGAAATCGGCCACGATCTGCGGGCTGGCGCGCGCGAACTTCAAGGATATCGACCGCTGCTGGGAAGCCGTGAAGCATGCCAAATCACCCCGCATACACACGTTCATCGGCACGTCGGAGCTGCACCGCGCGATCCCGAACCTGACGATGGACGAGATGGCCGAGCGTATCCACGAGTGCGTCACCCACGCCCGCAACCTGTGCGACAACGTGCAGTGGTCGTCGATGGATGCGACGCGCACGGAATGGGATTTCCTGAAACGCACCATCGACATCGCGATCAAGGCGGGGGCGACCACGATCAACATTCCCGACACCGTGGGCTACACAGCGCCGCGCGAAAGCGCCGACCTGATCCGGCGTCTGATCGCAGAGGTCGACGGAGCCGAAGACGTGGTGTTCGCCACCCATTGCCACAACGATCTGGGCATGGCCACGGCCAATTCGCTGGCCGCTGTGGAAGGTGGCGCGCGCCAGATCGAATGCACGATCAACGGGCTGGGCGAACGCGCGGGCAACACCGCGCTGGAAGAGGTCGTGATGGCGCTGAAGGTGCGTGACGATATCATGCCCTACCACACGAAAATCGACACTCGCAAGATCATGAACATCTCGCGTCGGGTCGCCACGGTGTCGGGCTTTGCCGTGCAGTTCAACAAGGCCATCGTCGGCAAGAACGCCTTTGCCCATGAAAGCGGCATCCATCAGGACGGGATGCTGAAGAACAAGGAAACCTTCGAGATCATGCGCCCGGAGGATGTGGGCCTGTCGGGCACGTCGCTGCCGCTGGGCAAGCATTCGGGCCGGGCCGCCCTGCGCGCCAAGCTGGAGGCGATGGGCATCGACATGGCGGACAACCAGCTGAAAGACCTGTTCGTGCGGTTCAAGGATCTGGCTGACCGCAAAAAGGAAGTGTTCGACGACGACATCCTGGCACTGGTGCATCAGAATTCGGGGGCCGAGGACCGGCTGAAGCTGCTGTCGCTGAAGGTCGTCTGCGGCACCGACGGCCCGCAGACTGCCGAAATGACGATGGAAATCGACGGCGAGGCGCATAGTACCGAGGCCGTGGGCGACGGCCCGGTGGATGCCACCTTTAACGCGGTCAAGGCACTGTTCGAGCATGCGGCGCGGCTGCAGCTTTATCAGGTGAGCGCGGTGACCGAAGGCACGGATGCGCAGGCCACGGTATCGGTGCGGATGGAAGAGGACGGCCGGATCGCGACCGGGCAGTCGGCCGATACCGACACCGTGGTGGCCAGTGCGAAAGCCTATATCAACGCGCTGAACCGTCTGCTGGTGCGGCGCGAACAGTCCGGCGTCGGTTTCGACACCAAGGGCGTCAGCTACAAGGACGTCAGCTAGACTGTGCACCGAGGTTGCAAAAGTGAAATTTTGCAACCTCAGAACCCCGAAAATTCGACTGTTGTGAGCAGGAATAATCAAGCGGCGGATTGACGCCCAGCGCCCAGAAACAAGGGGTTTCATTCCCCTCTCGCCACACCTTATAAGGCCCCAACCCAGCCCCCGACCGCGAGTCGCGGGGCAGTGTGAATTTGTGGAACGGGAAGTCGGAAAATGGCCTTTTGGGGAAGTTTGTTTTCGTCGGACATGGCGATCGACCTCGGCACGGCGAATACGCTTGTCTACGTGCGCGGCAAGGGCGTCGTCCTGTCGGAGCCATCCGTCGTCGCCTATCATGTGAAGGACGGGCAGAAGAAGGTTCTGGCCGTGGGCGAAGACGCCAAGCTGATGCTGGGCCGCACGCCCGGGTCCATCGAGGCGATCCGTCCGATGCGCGACGGGGTGATCGCGGATTTCGACACGGCGGAAGAGATGATCAAGCATTTCATCCGCAAGGTCGCCAAACGCTCCACCTTCTCAAAGCCGAAGATCATCGTTTGCGTTCCGCACGGCGCCACGCCGGTCGAAAAGCGCGCGATCCGGCAGTCGGTCCTGTCCGCCGGTGCGCGCCGCGCCGGGCTGATCGCGGAGCCTATCGCCGCCGCCATCGGGGCCGGCATGCCGATCACCGATCCGACCGGCAACATGGTCGTGGATATCGGTGGCGGCACGACCGAGGTTGCCGTGCTGTCGCTGGGTGATATCGTCTATGCGCGGTCCGTCCGCGTCGGCGGCGACCGGATGGACGAGGCCATCGTCAACTACCTGCGCCGCCAGCATAACCTGTTGATCGGCGACAGCACGGCGGAGCGGATCAAGACCTCTATCGGCACGGCGCGGATGCCCGACGACGGACGCGGGTCGTCGATGCAGATCCGCGGGCGTGACCTGCTGAACGGCGTGCCCAAGGAAACCGATATCAGCCAGGCGCAGGTGGCCGAGGCGCTTGCCGAACCGGTGCAGCAAATCTGCGAGGCGGTGATGACGGCGCTGGAGGCCACGCCGCCCGATCTTGCGGCCGATATCGTCGACCGTGGCGTGATGCTGACGGGGGGCGGTGCGCTTCTCGGCCAGCTCGATCTGGCGCTGCGCGAACAGACCGGGCTGGCCATTTCTGTGGCCGACGAAAGCCTGAATTGCGTCGCGCTCGGCACCGGCAAAGCATTGGAATATGAAAAACAACTGCGTCATGTGATAGACTACGACAGCTAATGTCCCCAGACCGGAGGTAAGGCAGCGCCTTGGCCCGTGAACGCACATCACAGAACTATACAGGCCCGATCCGCAGATTGCTGGTCGGGTTGCTTGTTCTTGTGCTGCTGGCGGTTTTCATCGTCTGGCGGATCGACAGCCCGCGCGTGGAACGGTTCCGCGCCGCGGTGATCGACCAGGTCGTGCCGTCGTTCGACTGGGCCATGGCGCCGGTGACAGGTATCGTCAATCTGGTGGCGGATTTCCGGTCATATCAGCAGCTTGCCGCGCAAAACGCCGATCTGCGCCGCGAATTGCAGCAAATGAAGGCCTGGAAAGAGGCCGCGTTGCAGCTTGAGCAGGAAAACGCCAAGCTGCTGGGGCTGAACAACGTGCAGATCGACCCGCAGCTGACCTATGTCACCGGTGTGGTGATTACCGACAGCGGATCGCCCTTCCGTCAATCGGTGCTGCTGAATGTCGGCGCGCGCGACGGGATCATCGACGGCTGGCCCACGATGGACGGGATCGGCATTGTGGGCCGGATCGCGGGTGTCGGGCAGGATACGAGCCGCGTTATCCTTCTGACCGATACGTCGAGCCGGATTCCCGTGACGATCCAGCCCAGCGGGCAGAAGGCGATTCTTGCGGGCGACAACACGCTGAACCCGCCCATCGAGTTTCTGGAAAACGCCGATCTGGTGCGCCCCGGCGACCGGGTGGTCACATCGGGCGACGGCGGGGTGTTTCCCGCCGATCTGCAGGTGGGTCAGGTCGCGCTCGGCAACGACCGGCGGCTGCGGGTGCGGCTGTCGGCGGATTACGGGCGGCTGGAGTTTCTGCGGGTGCTGCGCGCGCAGCCGCACGAGGTGATCAGCGATCCCGGCGGCCTGCTGGTGCCCGAGGGTGGTGTGACGCCGCCGCCGGTCGTGGAAGAGGACACAGCCGCCGCAACGGAGGCTGCCGATGGCTGAACGTCCGACGGCGCAGATCGTGCTGGGGCGGCTCGCCTTTGTGGCGCTGGCGCTGGCCATCGTGTTTCTGCAGCTTTTGCCACTGAACACGGTGCCGGGCCAATGGGCGGCCCCCGATCTGCTGCTGGCCTGCACGCTGGCCTGGGTGTCACGACGGCCCGAACTTGTTCCGGTTACTGTCGTGGCGGTGATTTTCGTGACGACCGATATGCTGTTTCAGCGACCGCCGGGGCTTTGGACCGCGCTTGTCGTGATCCTCACGGAAATTTTGCGTGCGCGCGCGCTGCGCATGCGCAATATTCCCTTTGCGTTTGAATGGGGGGCCGTGGCTGCGGGCATCGTTGGTATCACGGTCGCGAATCGTGTCATCCTTGCAATCGTGATGACGCCGCAGGCGCCGCTGGGGCTGACGCTGATCCAGATGATCATGACGATCCTCGTCTATCCGCTTGTCCTGATCGTGGCGCAGTTCGTGTTCGGCATCGCGCGCCCGTCACCGGGGCAAACCAACAGTCTGGGGCACCGTCTATGAGACGTATGGTCAAGGAAAACGGCGACAGCGCCCGCAAGATCACCCGTCGTGCCCTGTTGATGGGCACGGTGCAGCTGGGTGTCGTGGGCGCGCTGGGTTACCGGATGCAGTCGATGCAGGTGGAACAGGCCGATCAGTTTCGCCTGCTGGCCGAGGAGAACCGCATCAACATCCGCCTGATACCACCCGCGCGCGGCCTGATATTCGACCGCAACGGCCGGGCGCTGGCCGAAAACGAGCAGAATTACCGGGTCGTCATGGTGCGCGAGGACGCGGGCGATGTCGACGACGTGCTCGCCCGGTTGACGGAACTTGTCTACATCGACCCCGACGTGCTGGCCAAGGCCCGCGAGGAGATCATGCGCCGTTCGCCCTTCGTGCCGGTGACCATCGCGGACCGGATGACTTGGGAGGACATGGCGCGCATCAACCTCAACGCGCCTGCCCTGCCCGGCATCACTGCCGAGGTCGGGCTGAGCCGCGCCTACCCCTGGGGGGCGGATATGGCGCATGTGGTGGGCTATGTCGGGCCGGTCAGTGACTATGATCTGAGCCGGATCGACGATCAGGACCCGCTGTTGCAGATCCCGAAGTTCCAGATCGGCAAGACCGGCGCGGAAAACAAGCTGGAGCGATTGTTACGCGGGTCGGCGGGCACCAAGCGGATCGAGGTGAATGCCATCGGGCGTGTGATGCGCGAGCTGGACCGGCAGGAAGGTGTCAGCGGCGCGGATGTGCAACTGACCATCGACGCGCGGCTGCAAAGCTATGTGCAGGCGCGGCTGGACGGCGAAAGCGCCGGGGCTGTGGTGATCGACCTCGAAAACGGCGATCTGCGCGCCGTGGCCTCGGCCCCGACGTTCGACCCGAACCTTTTCGTGCGCGGGATTTCGGTCAAGGACTGGACCGACCTGAACGAGAACAAATATCGCCCGCTGGCCGCCAAGGCGGTGCAGGGCATCTATCCGCCGGGCTCGACGTTCAAGATGGTCACGGCGCTGGCGGCCCTTGAAGACGGCGTGGTGACGCCGGAGGAAACCGTCTATTGCCCCGGGTTCGTGGAAGTGTTCGGCACGCGGTTCCATTGCTGGAAGCGCGCGGGCCACGGCAATATGAACCTGCACGAAAGTCTCAAGCAGTCCTGCGACTGTTATTACTACGAAATCTCGCAGCGCGTCGGCATCGACAAGATCGCCGCGATGGCCCGCAAGCTGGGGCTGGGCATCCGACATGACGTGCCACTGTCGGCGGTCGCCAGCGGGCTGGCCCCCGACAAGGCCTGGAAGACCGAAGTGCGCGGCGAGGACTGGCGGATCGGCGATACGGTCAACGCCTCTATCGGTCAGGGCTATGTGCTGGCCTCGCCGCTGCAGCTGGCGGTGATGGCGGCACGGCTGGCGACGGGGCACGAAGTGAACCCGCGTCTGGTAAAAACCGTCGACGGGATCGAACAGCCCAGCGGGATCGGCGAAAAGCTGGATATCAACGAGAACATGATGCGCCGTATCCGCGAGGCGATGTCGGCGGTGGCCAACCATTCCCGCGGCACGGCCTATCGTAACGCCCGGATCGTGCCGAGCGAGATGCGGATGGCGGGCAAGACCGGCACCAGCCAGGTGCGCCGGATCACGGCGGAGGAACGCCAGCGCGGTGTCACCAGCAACGCCGATCTGCCGTGGGAACGGCGCGATCATGCGCTGTTCGTCAACTTCGCCCCGGTGGAAAACCCGCGCTTCGCGGTGGCCGTGATCGTGGAACATGGTGGCGGCGGATCGACCGCGGCGGCCCCGATCGCCCGCGACATCACCTTGCAGGCGCTTTATGACGGCACCCCGCCGCTGTCTGCCTATCCGTCCGAAGTGCGTGGCCGGATCGAAACACAACAGCGGCGGATCAGCGAGATGATCGCCGACGGTGCCACCACGCAGGACCGGGCGTAGGTCATGAGCTATCTCGCCCATAACGCTAAATACGTGCCGACCGGCTTTCGCAAGCTGATGTACCTCAACTGGCCGGTCATCATCCTGCTGACGGCAGTGGCCTGTGCCGGGTTCATGATGCTTTATTCCGTCGCCGGCGGATCGACGGAGCCGTGGATGACCACGCAGATCGAGCGTTTCGCACTCGGCATGGCGCTGATGCTGATCGTGGCGATGGCCCCGATCTGGTTCTGGCGCAACATGGCCGTGGTGGCCTATGGCACCGCCATCCTGCTGCTGATCGCGGTGGAGTTCGTGGGCGTGGAGCGGAACGGATCGCAACGCTGGCTCGACCTTGGCCCGATGGACCTGCAACCATCGGAGGTGATGAAGATCACGCTGGTGATGCTGCTGGCGGCCTATTACGACTGGCTGCCGCGCAAGAAGACCTCGCGCCCTTTGTGGGTCGCGATCCCCGTGCTGATGATCTTGGCACCAACCTATATGGTACTGAACCAGCCGGACCTTGGCACGTCGCTGCTGCTGCTGGTGGGTGGGGCCGCGATGATGTTTTTTGCCGGGGTGCACTGGGCCTATTTCGCCACCGTGATCGCCGCGGGTGTCGGTGTGATCGTGGCGGTGTTCGAATCGCGTGGGACCACGTGGCAGATCCTCAAGGATTACCAGTATCGCCGGATCGACACGTTTCTGGACCCGTCGAACGATCCGCTGGGCGCCGGATATCACATCACGCAGGCCAAGATCGCATTCGGGTCCGGTGGCTGGACCGGGCGCGGGTTCATGCAGGGCACGCAGTCGCGGCTGAACTTCCTGCCTGAAAAACACACCGACTTCATCTTTACCACGCTGGCCGAGGAATTCGGGTTCATCGGGGCCTCGGCCCTGCTGACGCTTTACGTGCTGATCGTGGGGTTCTGCATCGTGTCGGCCATCGCTAACAAGGACCGGTTCGCCTCTCTGCTGACGCTTGGGATCGCGACGGCGTTCTTCCTCTATTTCGCGGTGAACATGGCGATGGTGACAGGGCTGGCCCCGGTCGTGGGCGTACCGCTGCCGCTGGTCAGCTACGGCGGGTCGGCGATGCTGGTCTTGCTGATCGGCTTTGGCCTCGTGCAAAGCGCGCATGTGCACCGGCCACGATGATCAACGTCCTGTTTTCCGCGCGGGACGACCGCTGGCCTGAGTATGAAGCCCCCCTGCGCAAGGCCTTTGCCGATCATGGTTTGCAGGCCGCGCTTGGCCGGGATTTTGCGCCCGCCGATGTCGATTACATCGTCTTTGCGTCCAATGGTCCGATGTCCGATTTCACGCCCTATGTGCGCACAAAAGCGGTGCTGGGGTTGTGGGCCGGCGTGGAAAATATCGTGGGCAACGAGACGCTGACGCAGCCGTTGGCGCGCATGGTCGATGACGGTCTGACGCGCGGCATGGTGGAATGGGTCACGGGGCATGTGCTGCGGCACCATCTGGGAATGGACGCCCATATCGTGAACTCCGGTCATGTCTGGGACGATACGCCGCCACCGCTGGCCCGTGACCGACCGGTAACAATTCTTGGGCTTGGCGCATTGGGGGCGGCCTGCGCGCAGGCGTTGGCCGGTCTGGGCTTTCCGGTGACGGGGTGGAGCCGGACGGCGAAACAGGTCGACGCGGTGCGCTGTCTGCATGGGCCGGAGGGTTTCGGCGACGCGCTGCGCGCAGCGGAGATCGTCGTGCTGTTGCTGCCGCTGACCGATGCGACGGAGAATGTGCTGGATGCCGACGCACTGGCGCTGCTGCCGCGCGGGGCCGCCATCATCAACCCCGGACGCGGACCGCTGATCGACGACGCGGCCCTGCTGGCGGCGTTGGACAGCGGACAGGTGGACCATGCCACGCTCGATGTGTTCCGGGTGGAGCCGCTGCCGGGAGATCATCCTTTCTGGGCGCATCCGAAAGTGACGGTCACGCCGCATATCGCGTCGACCACGCGGGCGGACAGCGCATCGCAAGTGATCGCGGAGAATATCGCGCGGGTGGAGCGCGGGGAGCCTTTGCGGCACCGGGTGGACCGGGACGCGGGGTATTAGAGATGGCGGCTTGCAGTCGGTTTGCCGTATGATCGCATAGGGCAGCCCACGACCGCGGGCAAGCCGGGCGAAGTCAACTGCTATCGCAGTTTCGGTGGCTTGTCCGGATCCATACCGGGTGCGCCCGGGGCCTTGGGCGACTTTGGCTCCGGCAGATCGAACCGCAAGCCGACCTTGGCCAGATGCGCGGCGACCGGATCGCTCGCCTTGATGAAAATTACGTCCATCGCGCCGGCCTCGATCCCCGAAAAGGTCAGCGCCTCGCTCGCGGCATTGGCCAGTGCCTGTTCCGAGTCGTCCACAGCATCGACAAATGCCAGCACGTGGCCCTTCATCCCGCTGTCGTGCACGGCCCCCGCCAGAAAGGCAAAGCGGGCCAGACCGGCTGCGATGGCAAGTTTGCGGTCGAGACCCGTGACGACCTCTTCAGGCAAGCCCGCCGGTTTCGTGAATTCAAGTATCCGCGCTTCGGACTGTTCGGGACCGTGAGCGAGTGTTGCGACCAGCCAGTCAATGCCCTCGCCGGGGATCAGCATGGCGGAGGGGGCGACCTGCAGGTTCAGCGCCAAACCAATCTGCTGGCCCGCCAGCATCTGCGCCAGCGCCCGCCCCGGCAGCCCGGCGTAGGGCACGGTGCGGCCGGTGAATTCGGACAGGCGTTCCTCGCGGTCGAAAACAAGAACGAATTGGCGATCCTCGATGTCAAAGAGTTCCGGTGTGATTTCCGCGCCCTCGGGTTCACCCGCCAGCAGCAGAAACAACTCCGTATCGGCCAGCCGTTCGTAGAACCGCAGGCGCGCCGCGTCGTCATCCGGGGCGCTTTGCATTGCGGCATGGGCGGTGTCGAGATCGGTCATAGCACCTCTTTCACGCGGGTCCGCAGGGCGGGCAGCACGTCGGTTTCGAACCAAGGGTTTTTCTTCAGCCACCCGGTATTGCGCCACGACGGGTGTGGCAAGCAAAAGACGCGCGGCGCATGATCGCGCCAGGCGGCGACGCGGTCGGTCACGCCCATCCTGCCGCCCAGATGCCATTTCTGCGCATAGCCGCCGATCAGCACGGTCAGCGGCACGTCTCCCAGATGCGCCAGCGCCCGGACGCGCCATGTATCGGCGCAAATGCGGGGCGGCGGTAGGTCTGACCCCGCCGCGTTGTAGCCGGGAAAGCAGAAGGCCATGGGCAGGATGGCGACCCTGTCGCGGTCGTAGAACGTGTCACTGTCCAAGCCCAGCCAGTCGCGGAGCCGGTCGCCGGAGCGATCCCAGAACGGGGTCTGCGCCTCGTGCACGCGCATGCCCGGCGCCTGCCCCGCGATCAGGATTCGCGGCGGTCCGTCGAACCAGGCGATCGGGCGCGGGCTGTGGCGGGTCGCCGTCTGGGCAAAGCGGTCGGCGCAGATGCGGCACGCGCGAATGTCATCCTGCAGGGTCATGCCCCTGATGTAGTGCAGCCTTCGTATTCTGGCCACAGGTCGCGACAAACCCGGACCACACGCGGTTTTGCATTGAGACCGGGGCGGCTTTTCGCGCAAATAGGGGTAATAAAACCAAAGGGGTGATCCTGCGGGGCGGTCGTTAACCTATTGCAGATATGCAGGCTCGGCCCCACCTGAAACCCGAGCAGCAAACCGAGACGACACAGCCATATGTTGGAATTCGCAAACGTCAGCAAGTCCTTCTGGACAGGCAAACAGCGCAAGGTGATCCTTGACCGCGTGTCGTTTCGTGTGGAGATCGGGCATTCGCTGGGCATTCTGGCCCCCAACGGCACCGGCAAGACGACGCTGATCAACATGATGGCGGGCCTGGAGAAACCCGACGAGGGCACGATCACCCGTGCCTGCAGGATCTCCTTTCCGCTGGGGTTCATGGGCGGGCTTGTGGGGCGGCACACGGCCAAGGAAAACACACGCTATGTCGCGCGGCTCTACGGGCTCGACCCCGATTACATCGAGGCATTCTGCCGCTGGCTCTGCGGGTTGGAGGAATATTTCGACATGCCGGTGGGCACCTACAGCCAGGGGATGCGCGCGCGCCTCAATTTCTCCCTAATGTTGGCACTGGATTTTGATATATACCTGATCGACGAGGGTATGCCGCAGACCATGGATGCCGATTTCAACAAAAAGGCAGGCGAAATCCTGCGCGAGCGACTGGAGAACACGACCGTGATCATCGTATCGCATCAGGCGGCCACGCTGGAACGGTTCGCCCGCTCCGCCGCCGTACTGCGCGATGGGCACCTGCATATGTTCGACACTCTGGAAGAGGCCAAGCAGCTTTATGACTACCAAGCCTAAGGCAAAGAAGTTCCGCGTGCGGCGCGGCGCGTCGATGGGGGCCGATGCGTCCGCACAGCCCGACGTCGTTACACAGGCAGAGCCGCAGCGCCGGGTCGCCGCAGGCGGTGCCGCCGCAAGCGCCAATGTGAGCAGCGCGGCACAGGTCGCCGCCGAAACATCGCTCGACGATATCCGCAAGGAAGGGCTGACTGGCCGCCAGCTGCGCATGGCGCGGCGGGTGGCACAGAAGAACGGACTGGCGGTCACATCAGATTTCGACGCGGTGCGCCAGTTGCGCGCGGCGGGCATCGACCCGTTCCAGCGCAACACGATCCTCGAGCTTGTCACACCCGAGGCAGGTGCCGCCGCAGCGGCGGGGGCAAAGCGTGCCGATGGCAAGGCGGAACTGGGACGTATCCAGTTGCCGCAAACCGTTCCGCAGCAAGGCAACAACCTGCCGTCGACCGAACGGGCCGCCCCGACACCGCCGGACCGCGCGAGCGAGATCATGAAAATCCAGCGCGATCTGGCGAAACGCCGGCGCCGCCGGTTGTTCCTGCTGATGACGCGGCTGTCGGCCTTCGTCTTTCTGCCGACCATTGCGGTCGGCTGGTATTTCTACGTCATGGCGACGCCGATGTTCGCCACGAAATCCGAATTCGTGATCCAGCAGGCGGACAGTGCCACCGGTGGCGGCAATTTCGGCGGCCTGTTCCAGGGCACCGGCATGGCCACGCAGCAGGACAGCATCACGGTGCAGTCCTATCTGGCGTCACGCGCCGCGATGCAGCGGCTGGACGAGGACCACGATTTCAAGGCGCATTTCAGCGGCGAAAATATCGACCCGATCCAGCGGCTCGAACCCGGCGCTACCAACGAAGAGGCGTTCGGCATCTACGAGGATATGGTCAAGATCAGCTATGACCCGACCGAGGGCATCCTGCGGATGGAAGTGATCGCTGCCGATCCCGACACCAGCCAGGAATTCTCCGAAGCCCTGATCGGCTATGCCGAGGAGCAGGTCGATCAACTGACCCGTCGTTTGCGCGAGGACCAGATGGCCGGGGCCACGCAGAGTTTCGAAAGCGCGCAGCGCCGCCGGGCCGAGGCGCTGGACCGGCTGACGGAACTGCAGGCGCAAAGCGAAATACTGGACCCGGTGAGCGAAAGCGGCGCGTTGCTGCAGCGGATCACGAACCTGGAGATCGAGCGCGACACCCGCGAACTGGAACTGCAAAGCCTGCTGGACAACATCCGTCCGAACGAGACGCGGGTCAATCAGGCACGCGCAGCCATCGGACGGCTGGACGAAAGTATCGACAACCTGCGTTCGCAGCTTGCGTCGACCACGGGGCAGAGCGGCACACTCGCCAATATCACCGCTGAATTGCGCAAGGCGGAGGAGAACTACCAGACCGAACTTCTGATGCTGCAGACCGCACAGACCCAGATGGAAGCCGCCCAGATCGAGGCGAACCGGCAGGTGCGTTATCTTTCGCTGGGGGTGGAACCCGTCGCCCCGGACGAGGCGACCTATCCGCGCGCGTTCGAAAACACGCTCTTGGCGTTCCTGATCTTTTCGGGGGTCTATCTGATGATCTCTCTCACCGCGTCGATCCTGCGCGAGCAGGTGACATCGTGATGCGCGACGTCGCGGTCGGTGATCTGACCGTTTCCAACGACCGGCCCCTGACCGTGATCGCAGGGCCGTGCCAGTTGGAAAGCCTGGATCACGCCCAGATGATCGCGGGGCATATGGCAGAGGTCTGCCGCGCGGCAGGCGCGCAGTTCGTGTTCAAGGGCAGTTATGACAAGGCCAACCGCACATCCGTCGACGGGGTGCGCGGGCTGGGCATGGACGAGGGGCTGAAGGTGATGCAGGCGGTGAAGGACGGCATCGGTTGTCCTGTGCTGACGGACGTGCATGGGCCCCGTCAATGCGCGACCGTGGCCGAGGTCTGCGACATCCTGCAAATCCCCGCGTTCCTGTGCCGGCAGACTGACCTGCTGCTGGCGGCAGGTGAAACCGGTGCGGCGATCAACGTCAAGAAGGGGCAGTTTCTGGCCCCCTGGGACATGCCCAATGTCGTGGCCAAGATCGAAAGCACCGGCAATACGCGGATTTTGCTGACCGAACGCGGCGCGTCGTTCGGCTATAACACGCTGGTGGCCGACATGCGGTCGCTGCCGACGATGGCCAAGACCGGCTACCCGGTGGTGATGGACGCAACACATTCCGTGCAACAGCCCGGCGGACAGGGCGGCAGTTCCGGCGGGCAGCGCGAATTCGCGCCTGTGATGGCGCGGGCGGCGGTATCGCTAGGCATCGCGGCGGTGTTCATCGAAACGCACGAGGCCCCGGACACGGCCCCGTCGGACGGGCCGAACATGATCCCGCTCGACCGCATGGGTAAGCTGATCGACAGCCTGATGGCATTCGACGCGCTGGCCAAGGCGGACCCGCTGCGCGTCTGACAATCCGCGATGGACCGGCGCGGGGCGTGCGGCTAAGGTTGCTGAAATTTCAGCAACCATTTGACGGCCCCATGCGATTTCTGACCCTGATTGCCCTGCTCTTCACGCTCGCCCTGCCCGCCACGGCACAAGAGGCCGATGGCCCGATCGCCACCGGCAACAGCGCCCAGCAGGACGCCGATATCGCTGTGCGCATCCGCGACATTCTGGAAGAACTGGGCGACTACGGCGATGTCACCGTCACCGTCAGCGAGGGTATCGTGACCTTCCGCGGCACCGCCACGTCGATGATCGAGGCGGCGGAGCTCAACCCGCTCGCCAACCGGGTGCAAGGTGTCGTCGCCGTCAAGAACGAGGTGACGGAAACCACGGATATCCGCGAACGGCTGAACCCGGCGATGGAACGGTTCCGCACCCGGATCGACCAATTCATCATCTTCCTGCCGCTGGCGCTGATTTCCGGCGTCGTGGCGCTGGTGATCATCCTGATCGGGATGCGGATCGCACGGGCAAAACAGCCCTGGGACAGACTGGCACCAAACGCCTTCATCGCAGAGCTTTATCGCCAATTCGTGCGTATCCTTTTCGTGATCGGCGCGATCGTGGTCGCGCTGGATATCCTGAACGCCACGGCACTTTTGTCGACCATTCTGGGGGCTGCCGGTATCATCGGTCTGGCGCTGGGTTTCGCGGTACGCGACACGGTGGAAAATTATATCGCCTCGGTCATGCTGTCGATCCGCCAGCCGTTCCGGCCCAACGACACGGTGGAGATCAACGGCGATCAGGGCAAGGTGATCCGCCTGACCAGCCGCGCCACGATCCTGCTGTCGTTTGACGGCAACCACATCCGCATCCCCAATGCGACAGTGTTCAAAAGCCGGATCATCAACTTTTCACAGAACGCCGAACGGCGGTTCATGTTCACACTGCTCGTCGACCGGACCGAGGATCTGCACGAGACCCGCGCGCTGATCGAGCAGACGGTGCAGGGCCTGCCGTTCGTGCTGGACGTGCCTGCAGCGCAGACCTGGATCGAAAGCGTCGATACCGCCAGCGTCGAACTGGTGGTCACCGGCTGGATCGACCAGAACGCCTCGTCACTCGTGCTGTCGAAGGGCGAGGCGATCCGTCAGGTCAAGCTGGCGTTGAAGAAGGCCGAGATCGACCTGACCGGATCGGAACAGGTCATCATTCTGGAGGGCGATGCGCCGGATGCCCCCACTTCGCGCCGCAAACCCCGTGAAAAACCGCTCGAAAGCAGCGATGTGGAAACCGTCACGGCCAAGGCCGACGAAGCCCTCGACCGGATCATCGAGGCGGAGCGCGGTGCCGAAAGCAACGAGGATTTGCTGCGCAAGGAAGCCCAGAAAGAATGAGGATATTTGCCGGATTTGGGCTTGATCGTCCGGTTTGATCCAAGTATCTGATGCGTCGCTGCTGGGATGTAGCCAAGTGGTAAGGCAACTGTTTTTGGTACAGTGTACCGTAGGTTCGAATCCTACCATCCCAGCCAGCAAATCGGTGACAGGACAGTGAGGCGTACGTGGCACCCATTGCCGGGGGTTCTCTTTTATTTTTGCCGTGTTCCGGGTACCCTGACATGACGGGTCGTGACCATTTCGGTGAAGGCACGCATGGCCATTGTTCCAGTTCGACGCCGTTCCCCTCCGTTCACGTTCATCCTGACCGCTGTTCAGCCCGAAGGACATCGTCCCACTCTACGGAATAGCGCACCGAAAGCGATTTCGGTGCGTCGCGAAGTCCGGTAGCCTGCCCCTGACCCCTACGTCCAAAGCACAACACTGACCGGAGCCACGCACCATGAAACGTTCCCGCATCAACGACATCATTGCCGAATCCGACGACATGATGCGCCGGTTCGGCTTTACCCTGCCGCCCTTTGCCTATTGGACGCCCGGTGAGTTCAAGGCGCGCAAGGCGGAGGCGCAGAATGTCATCGACGCCCGCTGCGGCTGGGACATCACCGACTATGGCGCAGGCAATTATGACGAAATGGGTCTGTTCCTTTTCACGCTCCGCAACGGGCGTCTGTCCGATCTGCAACGGGGCGGCGGCATGTGCTATGCCGAGAAACTTCTGATTTCGAAGCAGGACCAGTTGAGCCCGATGCACACGCATGTGGTGAAGGCGGAAGATATCATCAACCGGGGCGGCGCGACGCTGGTGGTCGAACTTTACGGGTCGGATGCCAAAGGCGGTTTTGATGAAACCAGTGGCGGCACGGTCTTTTGTGACGGGATCAGGCATGATTTCGCCGCTGGAGAAAAGTTGCGCCTCTCGCCCGGGGAAAGCGTGACGCTGATGCCCGGCGACTGGCATGCCTTCTGGGGCGACGGCGGCGATGTGCTGATCGGCGAGGTTTCGACCGTCAACGACGACGAGACCGACAACATTTTCCGCGAACCGATCGGGCGGTTCGCCAATATCGAGGAAGACACCGACCCGGCGCACCTGCTCGTCAGCGATTATCGCACCTGGTTGGGCTGACGCGACACTCCGGTCCCGCAAGTTACCCGAGCATAGCACCTGATGGCGATGCCCTGTTTTGACATCCACAGCTTTCCCGGCTACGCAGAAATTGTGTCCAGATGGATACAATATGAAAGATCCGACCGGTGAGCACGTCCGAAACCTCCGAACTGTCGCAAGGCGGTCTCGCCTTTTCCAAGCTGATGGACGCAATCGCAGCGGGTGAGTTTCAACCGGGTGACCGTTTGCGCGAAGTCGACGTGGCCGACCGTCTTGGCCTGTCCCGCACCCCCGTGCGCGAGGCCCTGCGCCGGCTCGAGGCCGAGAACATCATCGAACACCGGCCCCGGATCGGGGCCGTGATCCGCACGTTGGGTCGCACCGAAGTGGTCGAACTCTACGAGATGCGACTTGTCCTTGAACGGACCGCCGCCGAAATGGCCGCGAAACACGCCGTGTCGGCAGAGATTGACGCCCTGACCGCGATCAACGACCAGATTGCAGGGGCGACCGCGGCACCGGCCAAGGCCGCCGCAATCAACCAGCAGTTTCACCGCGCGATCTATCTGGCCGCCCGCAACCGGTTCTTGCTGGAATCCGCGCGTGCATTGAACAACGCGCTTTTGCTGCTGGGGCCGACGACCCTGGCCGACCCCGCCCGTATCGAAACTGTCGTGGCGCAACACACACGCATCATCGCAGCGATCGCAGCAGGCGATATCGCCGCAGCCGGTGCGGCCGCTGCGGACCACCTCGATGCGTCGTTGCGCCACCGGCTGTCGGTCATGCCGTCGTGATACCGGTTCTGATCGCCCATGCGGTCGCGGCCTGCGGCGTCGCCATCTTTCACCTGCTGCACCTGCCCTTGCCGTGGTTGCTGGGCCCTATCGTGGCCTGTCTCCTCGCGGCTTTGCTCGGTCTGCCGATGCGCGGGATCGCCAGCCTGAACAACCTGATGCGGACAATTCTGGGCGTCGCTGTCGGGGCGACCTTCACATGGGCGTTGGTGGTGACGATGGCAGGCATGTGGACGACGCTGATCCTCGTTCCGCTCATGGTGTTTGTAATCGGACTGATCGGCGTGCCCTATTTCCAGCGCCTCTGGGGGTTCGACTTTGCCACCAGCTATTACGGCGCGATGCCCGGTGGTCTGCAGGACATGCTTTTGTTCGGCGAAGAGGCGGGCGGCGACGTGCGCGCGCTGTCCCTGATCCACGCGACCCGCGTGATGGTGATCGTCGCGGCGCTGCCGTTCATCCTGCAAGGATACTGGGGCGTCGATCTTGGCAATGCGCCCGGCGTGCCTGCAACCTCTCTGCCGTCGTCACAACTTTTGCTGATGGCGGTCTGCGGTGTCGCTGGCTGGCAGATCGCCAAGGCGGTGGGCCTGTTCGGGGCGTCCATCCTCGGGCCGATGATCCTTGCCGGTCTTCTTGCACTCACCGGCGTCCTTCAACATCGCCCCCCGGCCGAGGCGATCTGGATGGCACAGTTTTTCATCGGAATGACGGTGGGCACGAAATATGCGGGCGTCACCGGGGCCGAGGTGCGCCGCGATGTCGCCGCGGCCCTGGGGTTCTGCGTGATCCTGCTGATCCTCGCCGGTCTCTTTGTCGAGGCGATCCACGTGTTCGCCCTGGCGCCGCCGATGGAAACGCTGCTGGCGTTCGCGCCGGGCGGTCAGGCGGAAATGACGATACTAGCGCTGATCGCCGGGGCCGATATGGCCTTTGTGATCGCGCACCATGTGTTGCGGATCGTGGTCGTCATTCTGGGCGCACCCATCGCGGCAAGGCTGTTCAAGACCAGACAGGGGGATTGACCATCCGAACCGGTGCACGCGGCACCGGTGGTGTGATACGGCTCAGGCGTGACGCCGCATCAGCCAATCGACAAGTGCGGCAGCACCGCCACCGGCCAGCAGATACGGGTTGTCGTGCAGATAGCGGTCGGCATTGGCGCGCGTGGCCCGGCGCAGGGCGTCGTCCGTCAGACCGACGTGGATCGCGGCCCCCGCGTGATCTATATCGAAGACGTTACAGGCGTAAGGCACATCGAGGATCGCCTTCGCCAGAAACCCCGAGGCGGTCAGATCACGGATGACCATACGCCCGGCAGCGGCGGCCTCGATCCCGACATTGCTGGTCTGGGTCAGGACGGTGTGCGCGCTGGCGATCGCTTCGGGCAGCGGTCCATCGGATTGCGCGATTGCGGAACGGTCGACGCCGCATCCCACCAGAATGTCGATATAGGTCTGCAGCACCTCCTGCGGCTCGCGCGGGTGCAGGCGCAACATGACCTGCACCGAGGTGGCGCCTTTCAGCGCGGAGCCGAGGTTGCGGATCATCATGCGATTGCCGGTTTCGAACCCACTCTGTGTCGCGACCAGAAGCGTGTGCCGGTCCGGCGCATCATCGGATGCGACATCGCGGTCTGCCGGATCGGGCGGCGCGTGGGGTTGCCCCAGGTATCCACCGGCAAAGATCGCGTCCCTATCTACGCCCCATTCGGCGGCGATATAGTCAGCCTGCACCGTATCCACGAGGCACATTCCGGGTGCCTTGCTCGGCGTTTGGCGCGCGGAGTTGGCCACCGTGAAAAGATAGGCGTCGCACATCGGAATACCGTATGACGCGCAAGTGTCCGTCAGGTGCAGCCCAGCCACGGAACGGCCCATGGTCGAGACCGCAAACCGGATATTACCACGCGGACCCGCGCGGTTCAGCAGCCGGTCATAGTGATCGTGCAATTGACGGTGCCGGTTCCAGTGCGTGCCGACAAAATGCCGGGCCAGATCGGCCATCGGCTTGGCCTGCCCGCTGTCGGTGTCGTCATGCCCCGTCAGCCCCTGCAGCCGCCATGCCGTGCGTCCGTGAAGGATCATCTGGGACGATAGCCAGTGCAGGCGCACGTCGGGACTGTCGAGGTCTGCGACCGCCGGCACGCGGGATCGGAATTCGTCCATCGCTGCGTCGCTTTCCAGCCCCAGCATCAGCACGAGAACGCGCAAACCCCGTGCTTGGGCAGATTGCAGCAATTCGACCATCGCGTCGCGGTGTTGTTTTTTGTTAATACTGCCTGCGACCACGACGCAGTTACCGGCGGCATCGAGCCAGTCGCGTGTCTTTTGCGTCTGCACCGCAGCAGCGCGCGCGTCGGACGCCGCGCGGGTGGCCATGGCCAGCAGCCGCCGCATTGCGGGCGGCTTGTCCGACAAATCCGGCACATCGCACTGCCACAACCCGAACCTGATCTGATCTTCTGTGACGGCCCCGCGGCAGGTATCCTGCAACAGAACAATCGTTTCGGGCCGGCTGGAATGCACCAGCACGGTGTCGAAATCGCCGCTGGCCAGCAAACGGCTGGTTTCAAATGCAAACGTCGCCTCTATCAGATACTTGTCCGCAAAATCGAGCGCCACAGCGTCCACCAGTTCTTGCGGGGCACCGGTCATCGACACGGCCTGATCTGCAAAACGGTGCGCGGCACGGTCCATCGCATCCAGCGTCGCCCGTGCGTCCGGCCCATACCAGTGATCGGTATCGGCGGCGACGACACGTGGATATGCGCCGAGCGCCCCGCGGTCGGAGGCGCGCGTCAGGATCATGGCTGAACGGTCCTTGAGCTGCGCAATATCCGTCTGATCGGTGAGTCGGTCGATCACGACGATCGTGCGGGCCATGTCGGCGATATCCGGTACCCGGTCCACATCTTTCATCGCCGTCGCAAGCGTCTGATCGGGCCGGCCAGTCTCCTTGGCGATCGACGCATAAAACGCCTGCACGTCGTCAGGCTGACCGGGCACGCCTACGCGCTGGGGGATAAACGCAACCTCACCCGCTGCGATTTGCAGCAGATCGGCGTAGAGCCCATCCTGCTGTGGTGCGTCGGATGCCGGAACCAGCGCGCACAGCTTTTCAAGGGCCGGTGCGTCGGCAAGGAAATGACGGGCCAGCCTGTCACGCAGGTCGCCCGGAATGTCGTCGGCATAGATCAGCCCGTCCGCGACGATCAGTCCCGCGAGGGTGTCGAAAGCGGCGGCATCCGTTCGACTTTCGGCAGCCAGACGGCGCAGCGTTTCACGATCCGCCCATGTCGGCAAATCGCTGTCCGGGAACAGGGTTGCAAGAAATGACATATAGGTATCATGCGCATCGCCCAAGCGCGTCGCGCCGGCGGCGGCACAGGCGGCGACGGTCTTGTGCCTGTCCCAGACGAACCGGTCCAGCGCCTGCAACAGCGGCACGACCGCCGCATCGACAAGGCGGGGGTCTTTTGCGGTGTCCAGACGTGGTGCCAGAACGCGGCAAATCCGGCTCAGGGCAGCCTGGTCCGGCGCCGCGGCCACGGCGGCGGCAGAGATCAGGGCAAGACACTGCGCATCCGGGTCGACGCAGGCATTCACCGCGCGAAAGATCGCCAGCCCGCGACCGTCCTCGACACCATCCGCATCGGTTGCCTCTGCGTACGGCGGTGCATCACCTGCGCCGATTTTGTCCAGCAGATCATAATACGCCAGTTCCGCCTCGAAGATTGCGGAGCCGGCGGGGTACGCGGCCAGCGTCTTACGCAATGCGCTCAGAAGGGACAGGGCCGGTGTGTCGCCGCTCGAGGTTGAATCGGGCTGTGTCATCTGCGGGCTTTCACGTCGGAGGCGGGATGAAGTGGTTTGAGACCTATCATGAAACGTCTCCTTGCAAGGCGTCACGGATCGCCTTGCGGTCCACCTTGCCGCTGGCATTACGCGGGGGATCGTCAGTGGAGAAGGTCACCGTATCGGGCACCATATAGGCCGGGAGGACCCTGCCCAGAGCGACCTTGACCGAGTCAGGGTCGCCCGGGTCGCAGAACAGGACTGCCGTCAGACCCGCGACACCCTGCATGCCCTTCGTGGTCGGCACGACGATCGCCGTCTGTGCACCCGTCACCGCGCGCAGTGCCGCCTCGACCTCGAGTGTTTCGATGCGATGCCCGCGGAGTTTGATCTGATCGTCAAGCCGCGAAACGAAATGCATCTGCCCCGCGTCATCGACCTCCACCAGATCGCCGGTGCGATACCATCGCACCCCGTCGCGGAGCGTGAATTTCGCCGTCGTGACCTCGGGCAGGTTCCAGTATCCCTCTGTCAACTGCGTGCCGCTGAGCCACAACTCCCCCTGCCCCGCGCCGACGATCGGCCTTTCGTTGTCGGGGTCGAAAATCCCGGTGCTTCCCTCTTCCCAGCCTTCGCCGATCGGTACGATTCCGCGGCGGCAATCGGTGTCCGCCCGAAAACGGGTTTGCGTCAGGGCGATGGTCGCCTCTGTCGGTCCGTAAAGGTTGTGGAGCATGCTTGCCGGTGCGGCCGCTTGCCATGCCCGCGCCAAATCTGCAGACAGCGGCTCCCCGCAAAAGAGTGACAAACGCAGATCGGGCATCGCGTCGGGTTTCAGGCTGCGCGCGCGCGCCAGAAGTGCCAGTTGCGACGGCACCGAGAACCAGCAGGTCACGCCGGTACGGGCCACTTTGCGCGGTGCCGACAAGAGATCCGCGCCGATGAAGGGCACGATTGCGCCGCCGGTCGTCGCTGGCACCAGCAGATCATGCACGCTGAGGTCGAAACTCATCTCGAATGTCTGCGAATGACGGTCGGTCGCGGTGTAGCCGAACAGGTCACAGACAGCATCGAGATAGGCGACGACGTTTCCGCGGGTGATGGGAACGCCCTTCGGAACACCCGTGGTGCCGGACGTGAACAGGATATAGGCCGTGTCTTTGTCCGTCGCATCGCGGCTTACGATGTCCGCCGTCGGGTCGTTCGTGGCCGGCAAAAGGAGATCATCGACGTCGCCCTGCCCCTCCGCATTGCCGACCAGAATACCCGTGATGCCTGCGTCATCGCCGCAAACATCGCGGAAAACATGCAACGACGCAGCATCGACGAGGATACATTGCAGGTTCGTCTGCGCGATCATCTGCCGGAGCCGCGCCACAGGCGTCGTCGGCGTCAGCGGCACCCACCCGCGCCCCGAAAGGGTTATGGCAAGCGTCGCGAGATAGGCGTCGGCCCCGCGCGCGGCCATCACGCCGATCAGCGGCGCATCGCCGCCAGCCGTGGCAATCGCGCCCGTGTAGGCGGCGATTGTCGCATGTGCGTCGGCATAGGAAACCTGCGCGTCCTTGAGGATCACGAACGGGGCGTCACCGCCGTTTCGAAATTGGTGGGCCAATCTGGTCGAGAGCGCGTCACGTATCGCCATATCGTCCTCCAAAGCAGATCACCAACGGGCCGTTCAATTTGCACGATCCTGATCGCCGTCCGATTTGACGACATGGAAATCAAGATCGGGGTCCGGAAACGAAGGCATGTGGCGCGCGGTCCGGATCGCGCAGGCCATCTTGCGTCGTGCGGTGTCGAGTGGCTGAAACAGGCTTGGAATCGGCTGGTCCCATGTGCCCTGATCCTGCCAGCCCAAATTGCGCAGGCGGGACAGATACGGCCCAGAGGTGCAGTAATGGTCGGCGAAGGCGGCACCGTGACGCCGACCCTCGGCGAGCACGGCTGACGACAGCGCGGCGGTGGTGTCGTCCCCATCGGCCCAAAGCTCGATCAGGCGGATGACGCGCGCGGGGCGGTCCCTGACCTCTTCCACGCGGAACACCGCCACGCCCGCCAGTTCACCATCGTCGCGCGCAATCGCCATCGTCCGGTAGGTCAGTGCCGGGTGATCGCTGTATCGCCAGTTCATATAAGCGGTCGACCGGTCGGTTCCGAAATACTGCGGTCCAGCCAGACGTGCGAAAAGACGGTCCCATCGTGCGTCGAACCGACCCAAATTGTCTGCACCCGATGCAATGCCATTCGTGACATCGCGCGGACTGTCCCCGGGTGCCATTCCCGTCAGGGCGAGGAATGCCGCCGCATCGACCGGCGCGACAAGACGCGGCACATCGTCGATGACCGAAAAGCGCAGTTGTTTATAGAGCGGAACCAGATCCGGGTTGATGCCAAGGGTCGCGATGACGTCGACCGGCAGCCTGTGTACCGCCGACATCAGCCGCAATCCGACACCCTTGTCGCGGTAGTCACGGGCGGCCATCAGATTGCAAAGCCAGACACCCGGAACCACGCCCTGCGGCGTGCGGAACGGCGTTGGCACCAAGCCCTGCATCCCCACCAGCCGCGCACCATCCCAGATTGTCAGTGCGCAGGGCGCGTCGTCCTCTCCGAACGCTGCGCCGCGCCGGGCGAATTGCCACATGAGGAGTTTTTCATCCCGACCGAAAATATGCGCAGCCCCCCATTCGTCGCGGAAGAACTGCATGATCGCGGGAACATCTTTCGCGGTGGGAAACCGCATTTCAAGCCGTTGCGATCCGGTCATGCGGAAGCTGCCGGCTTGCGGGCCTGCACGACAAGGGAAAACCCTTCGTCGGATCGGATATCGTCGGAGCGCGCGCCGAAACACCTGCTCTCCGTCACCTCGAGGCCCGCAGTTGCGATCCGGTCCAGAACCTCATCGGCGCTGCCCCAACGACGCACATGGTCGAGCGCCGCGGCACGCACCGGTGCATTGATAAAAAGACGGCCATCGTCGCTGAGCGTGGACCTGAGATTTGCAAGCGCCGCGTCAGGGTCGTCGACGATTTCCAGCACCTGGCTTGCGACGACGATATCGTATTTCTGCGCTACGGTCGATACGGTGCAGATATCGCAGTTTTCAAATTGCGCGGGCTTGTCGATGCCGAATGCCGACAACGCAGCGCGGGTCTGCGCGATACTTTCATCGCTGATGTCCCATCCGGTCAGGGACCGGCAAAACGGCGACGATGCGGCCAGCGCCATCCACAGCCCATGGCCCGGCCCGACTTCAAGATATGTAAAGGGATGGGCCGCTGCATCCACGATATCGGTCACGAAGGACATAAGCGGGCCGACGTGCTGTCGCCACAGCACCTGCGACACCAGCAACCCGTGCATGTAGCGCCCCATATCGGGCTTGTCGGCGGCATAGATGCCACGCAGGACATCATCGAAGCTGTCGTTCACGCGACCGCCCGTGCGCCGCATCTGCAACTCGGCCTTGAACATCTGCCCGCACATCCACTTATAGTCGTCCATCGCGGCGTCGCGGTCGTCGCCCAGCAAGGTCAGGACGTTCCCCGACAACCGGTCGAGAACCTGCACCTGCGTGGCTGTCAGCCCCGCGAGCATCGCACCGACGATATGCGCCTGACCGGGTTGCCGCGCGATCGCCAGCGTCGCGATTTCGCTGAAACGCGGCGCGTCGGGCGGAAGGTTTCCCTGTTCCGGCATCACGACGTCTCCTTGCCCGCGTCGTCGTCGATCACGTTCCATGCGACGATCTCGACAGGGCCGTCGGCGGCCTGCGCGAAGAGCCTGTCGCCACTGGCGTGCACACGACCGTCATGCGGAACATCTTTGGTGTCGAGTGGGAGAGCCACCTTTTTGATCCGCAGTCGCGTGCCGTCGGCGCTGATTGCCCACGGCCTATATCCCGGACTGCCGAAGGGACCGAAATCGGCTGCACGCACGAAGTCATGAACCTGCGCCCCGGTCAGCGCCCAGTCGATCCGGCCATCGCCGACATCGGCCTCCAGATACCCGCGACGCCCGGCGTCGGGCTGCGCGTGCCAGTAAAGGGTCGCACCGTCGGCGATCTTTTTCATAGTTGCGGCGAGCAGCGCGATCCCCTCTTTCATACAGCGACGATAGACTGCGAAGCCGCTGTCGTCAGCGCCAATCGCGATCTCCTGCACCGCACAAATTTCGCCACTGTCGAAGGGGAAGGTCATCCGGTGCAGCGTCACGGCGGTGTGCCGCTCTCCGTTTCGGATCGCCCATTGGTATCCGTTGCGTCCGGCATAGGCAGGCAGGGCTCCGAAATGCAGGTTGACCGTGCGCCCGGCGAAAAGATCGAGTGTCGCGCGCCCGATGATATGGTCATAGTTGCACGCGCTGACCAGCCAGTCCGCCTTGTGCCCGACCATCGCCGCCCGGCCCGCGTCGGTATTGACCTGTTCCGCCGGCAGACAGTGCAGCCGGTCACGGACCGCTGCGGGAGGGTCGTCGACAAATGCAAGAGTGTGGGGGGGCAGGACGTCGACGCCAAGCGTGCGGCATAATGCGCCAAGGGCCGTGCCTTCCCCGATCAGCGCAAAGGTTATCGGGGCGGGTACCGTCACGCAGCGATATTGCGGTAGATCGCCGCGATGGATGAAAATGCGTCTACGTCGAGGTCGGAAATATCGACGAACACGCCGGTCCTGTCCTCGATCGCGAGAAGCAGGTCGATAAAGGAATGACTGTCGATCAGCCCCGTGGCCAACAGGTCGGTGTCGGGCGCGATCTGATCCGCGGTGACGGGCTTGGCCGAAAGCGAAACCACCTGTGCGGTACAGAAGGACACGAAGTCATTGTAGGAAATATCGGTCATGCGCCGGTCTTAGCCTTGTTGAGGTGGTTTGCGAAGAGCGTGTGGTCGATCCGCTGGATTTCCAATGGTGATTCCGGACCGTCGAAGATGTCCGAGCGGAACCCGAAGCGCACACCGAAGCCGCGCAGGATCGTCAGCGTCGTCTCGTCGTAGGAATTGCTGGGGTGCGCCATGACATCGGGACAGGCACCCAGAACCTGCAGCAGGTGAATCGCGTTGCGAAAATACTCCGACACCTGCCGTTCCATATCAAGTCGCCTGAAGTTCACCGGGTGGGAGTAGGAATGCAGGCCGATCACATGGCCCGCATCACGCAAGGCTACCAGATGGTCGTCCTGCATCCATATCCGTCCCTGAATTTCCGACAGCCGTTCCTGGTGGTCAGCCATCAGCCGGACCATCACGTCGTCATACTCCTTGACGGTCAGGACCGTATCGCGCACGAAACGGAACTGCCGGTCACTGTGTGAATAGAACGCATGGCTTCCCATATAGGCGGCAGCGGCGTCCGTTCCGGCGGCGGCCTTTACGTCCCGCTCAGGGTAGAGCGCCGCAGCCCGTTCAAAAAACGCATCATAGTAGGCGTCGACGCTGTCAAAGCACAGGTTGCGAAAAAGACGGTGCAGTTCGAACGGTTCGGGCACACCCTGAAAAACACTCGAATAGACGAACCAGATGGCGGTCAGGCCGAATTCCTCGAGTATCGGCACCGCGATTTCGTATTGGCTCAGCAATGAATCGTCGAAGGTGATGCAGACCTCTTCGGGGGCAAGCGTTCCGGCGGCATATCGGTCGAGCCAGTCCTGTGCCGGCAAAATCCGGAACCCATCGGCATCGGTCAGAAAAGCGCGGAATTCCGCCGCGGTCAACGCGCCCTGCACATGCGGATGCCGGTCATGATCCGTGAGATGATGGAACATCAGCGCGAACGGGCGGTCGGATATCGGGTTCGTTGCAGGCTGTGACACTGGCAGTCCGGAAATTGGGGCCGGACCCCGTGCCGGCAGATGGGCGAGTGTTAGTCCGGACCCACCCCGAAAACAATCCGTCGGGGTGGATCAGGATACCGCGGCAAACGGCGCACTAGCTGTCCTGCGTGACGGTCTGCCGCTGCCGACCGAGGCCCGCGATCTCAAGCTCCATCACGTCGCCGGGTTTGAGATAGACCGGCATCGGCTTCATCCCCATGCCCACACCCGGCGGTGTGCCAGTGGTAATCACGTCGCCGGGGTGCAGCGTCATCAGGCTGGACAGGTGCGAGATGATTTCGGCCACGGTGAAGATCATCGTGCCGGTGTTGCCGGTCTGCATCCGCTGCCCGTTCACGTCGAGCGACATATCGAGGTTCTGCGGATCGGCGATTTCGTCGCGCGTGACCAGCCACGGCCCGGTGGGGCCGAAGGTGTCGCAGGATTTGCCCTTGGTCCACTGCCCGGTCAGCTGGGTCTGGAAATGGCGTTCGGATACGTCGTTGACGATGCAATAGCCCGCGACATGGTTCAGTGCGTCTTCGGTGCTGACGTATTTCGCCGCCGTGCCGATGACGACGCCCAGTTCGACTTCCCAGTCGGTGTTGGTCGATCCGCGCGGCATGCAGACATCGTCATAGGCGCCGACGATGGCGGAGTTGGCCTTGAAGAACAGGATCGGATGTTCCGGGATCGCCGCGCCGGTTTCAGCGGCGTGATCGGAGTAATTCAATCCGATGCAAAGGAATTTGCCGATGTTGCCGACACAGGGCGCGATCCGGGGATCGCCCGGCACAAGCGGCAGGCTGTTCGTATCCAGGACGCGCAGCCTGTCGAGCGTCGCATCGTCAAGCGTGGACCCGGTGATATCATCCACATGGGCGGACAGATCGCGCAGCTGCCCGTCGGCATCAAGCATCCCCGGCTTTTCGGCACCCGCGTCCCCATAACGTACAAGTTTCATGTCACAGTCTCCTAATGGCTGTCGCGCGGGGTAAATTTGCGCGAGATGTCGCGGTATTGGTCGGCACTCTTCAGGGTCATGCCTTCGTCGAAACGGCCCACAAGGTTGCGGAAATATTCCTGCCAGGGCGTCTGGTTGTCGGGGTAGGCATAGCCGCCCGCCTGTTCCAGTTGCGTGGCACGGTCGGCCAGTTCATCGAGCGGGACCAGCATGTCGGCGCTGCATTTGCGTAGGTCGATGCGGACCCGGTCACCGTTCTTGAGCAGCGCCAGGCCACCACCGTCTGCCGCCTCTGGCGATGCGTTCAGGATTGACGGGCTGCCCGAGGTACCCGATTGCCGCCCGTCGCCGATACAGGGCAGCGCGTGGATGCCCTTCTTGATCAAATAGGACGGCGGGCGCATGTTCACGACTTCGGCGCCGCCGGGATACCCCTTTGGGCCCGCGCCGCGCATGAAGAGAATGCAGTTTTCGTCAATCCTTTCGGCCTCATCGTCGATGCGATGGTGAAAATCCTCCGGCCCGTCAAAGACGACGGCGCGGCCCTCCCATGCGTTGGGATCGTCGGGGTTCGACAGGTACCGGTCGCGGAATTCTTTGCTGATCACGCTGGTTTTCATGATCGCGCTGTCGAACAGGTTGCCGGACAGGTTGATGAACCCGGCCTGCTGCATCAGCGGATCGGCGACAGTCTTGATGACATCTGTATTGCTGGACCGACGGTTTTCGCAATTCACCCCCATCGCCAGCCCGTTCGCGGTGATCGCGTTTGGGTGCGGCAACAGGCCAGCGGCCAGCAGTTCGGCCACCACGGCGGGCACACCGCCCGCCTGCTGGTAATCCTCGCCCAGGTATTTGCCCGCCGGTTGCAGGTTCACCAGTAGAGGGACGTCATGGCCGATTTTCTGCCAGTCGTCGTTGGACAGTTCCACACCGAGGTGCCGGGCGATACCATTCAGGTGGATCGGCGCATTGGTCGAGCCGCCGATGGCGGAGTTGATGACGATGGCGTTCTCGAACGCGGCCCGCGTCATGATGTCGGAGGGGCGCAGATCTTCCCAAACCATGTCCACGATCCGCTTGCCCGTTTCATAGCTGATCTGCCCGCGCTCCCGATACGGCGCCGGGATCGCAGCGGCACCGGGCAATTGCATGCCCAGCGCCTCTGCCAGCGAATTCATCGTGGTGGCCGTGCCCATGGTGTTGCAATACCCCACGGACGGGGCCGATGCGGCTGCGATTTCCATGAACTCGTCGGTGTCGATGTTGCCTGCGGCCAGTTCCTCGCGCGCTTTCCAGATCACGGTGCCGGACCCTGCCCGTTCACCCTTCCACCAGCCGTTCAGCATCGGGCCGACCGACAGGGCGATGGCGGGGATGTTCACGGTGGCAGCAGCCATTAACAGGGCCGGTGTGGTCTTGTCGCAGCCGATGTTCAGCACGACGCCGTCAAGCGGATAGCCGAACAGCGTTTCGACCAGCGACAGATAGGCAAGGTTCCGGTCGAGCGACGCCGTGGGGCGTTTGCCGGTTTCCTGAATGGGGTGCACCGGCACCTCGATCGGGGTGCCGCCGGCGGCGATGATGCCGTCGCGCACCCGCTTGGTCAGTTCCAGATGGTGGCGGTTGCAGGGGGACAGGTCGCTGCCCGTCTGGGCGATGGCGATGATCGGCTTGCCCGATTGCAATTCCTCGCGTGTCAGGCCGTAGTTCAGATAGCGTTCCAGATAAAGCGCCGTCATCTCGGCATTGTCCGCGTTCATGAACCACTGGCGCGAGCGCAGGTTCTCGATCCCTATTTTCTTCGTCATTTATCGCTGTTCCTTGTGGCGAAGTGCTGCCGCGGGCGCGCGTATGGCGCCGTCGCCGCCACGTTATCGCCTTGCCCCGGAAAGAACCAGCCGCAGAGCCGGGCCTGTCAATTTTTCCCGGTGGTGGTAAGGCTTGGCGGCGAACTCTGGCAAAATGGTAAGGAGCGACGGCCATGGCATTGAAAACAACCGCGGCCCAGATGGTGGCCGCCGCACGCGCAAGGGTTGCAGAGGTCGAGACAGCGGAGGCGATTGCGCTGTTGGACGACCCGCAGGTGGTTTTCGTGGACCTGCGCGACCCGCGCGAAAGGGTCCGCAGCGGTGCCATTCCCGGCAGTTTTCACTGCCCGCGCGGGATGGTCGAATTCTGGGTGGATCCGGACAGCCCCTATTTCAAACCGATCTTTGGCGAGGACAAGCGGTTCATTTTCCACTGTGCCTCCGGCTGGCGATCCGCCCTGACGGTGGCGACGTTGCAGGACATGGGGTTCGACGCCGCACATCTGAAGGACGGGTTCGGTGACTGGGTGGCACAGGGCGGCCCGGTGGAACAGATCGACCGTTAGGCGCGGCGTCCGATGTCGTGCTGCAGGATCGCCGCATCGCTGCGCGACAGCATCGGGCGCGCGAACCCGCCATAGGCCTGCGGATCGCCGCGCAATTCAGGCATTCGTTGCAGCAACCTGTCCTGTTCGTCGGGTGACATCGTGGCGAGGGCGGCGCTGGCGGGGTGGAAGCTTTCCGTGGCGACGCCGTTGGCGAAAACGATCTCGTGGCGCGGCAGCATCATGTGGATATAGGTGACGTCCGACAGGCTGTGATCGCGGATCACGCGGGTATCGTCGATCAGGTCACTTGCGGCGACCAGCACCTCTTCCTGATTGAAGAGCGCACGGGCACGCGCGCCGCGCAGCACGATCCGGTGATCGGGCGACACCAGCAGGCCTGCATCCGGCACGTCGCGGTCCAGCGCACCGGCGCGCAGGCGCACCGGCATCAGGTCGCGCACGACACGCATCCGCGCGCCGCTGACCTGCTTGCGCCCCAGCCAGAGGATTTCAGCAGCCTCGTTGTCCTGGGTCTGGACCCTGTCGCCCTCCAGCAGGCTCGCCACATCGCGGGGGCCGTCCGGTGTGAGGATCATGGTGCCCGGCGTAAAACAGATCACGCCCCCGGGTGCCGTTTCCGCCGCATCGCGGATCACTGTGGCAATGTTGGCGCGCACGACCCACAGGTCGGTCAGGCGCGGCGGTATCCTGTCCTGAAACATCAGCAGCGGCTTGCGACCGGCCCCGGTGCCGATCACCGACACCGTCCAGACCTGCCGCCCGTCGGTGACGGTAAAACAGCTTTCGAACAGCGGGTCTTCCAGCACCGGGCGGTCCTGCGCGGGCAGATCTCGATCGACCGCCCACAACAGCCGCCGCACGCTCAGCGCGGCACGGCGGCGCAGGTCGGCCTCTCCCGCGGCATCGGTCAGGGGCAGAATGTCGCCGGGGCCGTCGACGCGCACCGCCTCGCCCGTCCAGCGCCATGTGCTGCCCGCGCGAAGATCGGCGACAGGGCCGGAGCGCTGCCCGTCGATCTCTGTCTGCGACCATGCGATGACGAACGTGCCACGAAAGCCCGTGTTCATGCCTTACCTCTGCCTCAACCTGCCGCGTCATTGGCGCGCGGCTTTGTTGCAGCCAGACTAGACCGCGCGGGCGGCGCGGATCAAGCGGCGTCAAGCGGGCGGGCTGTGGAATTCGTCAGAAGTTGAATTCAAGGCGCAACGTGCCCAGCACCTGCCCCTCGGACTGGCCATCGAATTCGGGGCTGAGGTAGGTCAGGCCGTAGTAGACCGATGCCGTCTCCGTAAACTTGTAGTCGACCCCGGCGCGGGCGCGAAACCGGGTCTCCTGCAGGCCTGTCACGCGGTCCTCCGGCAGATAGACACTGTCGAGGACATGCGCCATGTCGGCGCCCAAGACCAGCGCCAGACCGGTGCCGGTATTTGTGCTGGCGGGATAAAGCTGTCCTGTGACGACATCGCGCAGCATCAGGTCATCGTGGCCGTAGCTACTGTAGCGCAGGTCTGCCCCGATCCGGGCCAGCGTCTCCGCACCGACGGACACGCCGGTAAAGGCGCGCAGGCTGACATCGTCGCGCAACTGCCACTGGCGCGCCGCCTCTCCCGCCGCGCTGAACACGACCTGGTTTTCGAGTTGTTCATCCACAAACGGCGGCTGCGGCAGGCTAAAGGTCTCGTGGAAATCGCGTTGCAGCCGCGACAGCCCGGTCTGTTCGCCAATGGCCGTCACCTCGGCCCCAAGCGTGTAGAACATGCCGTCGGCGGCGAAATGCGTTTTCACCCCCAGCGAGATCGCGCCGACGAAGGGGCGGTCGCCAGGTCGAGGCGAGCCGCCGGAGGGCGTGATGATCTCGGTGCGGAGACGATATTCAAGTATGTCGCCAAAGCCGGCGGCACCCGGCGCATAGGGGCCGAAACCGCGAATATGCGAATAGGTGAAACTGCCGGTGCGCCAGCGGTCACCGCGATCCCCCAGAAAGTCGTTGGTGAACATGCTGCCGGTGCCGATCCATTCACGCCCCTGCGCCGTGGCGGGTTGGCCCAGCAAGGTGAACAGGATCATCAGGCTTGTCAGGACGCGCATCGGCAGCCTCGCATTGGTGGTTCTGCACCCGTCATAGAATGGGCGACGTAGTGACGCCAGCATCTGCCCGGCGACGCGTCGCAGATATCCGACCGGCGTTAAGGAAATGCCACACATCGCGGCCGAGGGGCCTTGCCGGGCGCAGGCAAAACCTGTCAGCTAGCGCAAAAAGGGGACCGCTTTGGCACAGGGCAGCATCATCGTCGCGGGTGCGGGGATCGTCGGCGTGGCGACCGCGCTGTGGCTGCAACGCGACGGGTTCGACGTCACACTCGTGGACCGCACCGGGCCTGCGGCGGGCACGTCCTACGGCAACGCGGGCGTGATCGCATCCGGCGCCATCGTGCCGGTCGCCGTGCCGGGGCTGCTGGCCAAGGCCCCGGCAATGCTCCTGAACCGGGACGAACCACTGTTCCTGCGCTGGACCTACCTGCCCCGGCTGGCACGGTTCCTGCTGCCGTTTCTGGCGAACGGGCGTGCGGCGCGGGCCATCGCGGGCGATCTGCACACGCTGTTGCACGATGCCGTGGCACAGCATCACAGCCTCGCCGACGGCACCGATGCTGCGCAATTCCTGAGCGATGAAGACTGGATCTACGGCTATGCCGACCGCAAGGCGTTCGAGAAGGACCGCTTTGGCTGGGACATCCGAAAGGTGTATGGTGTCCCCTTCACCGAGATCACGGCAGAGGAGATCGCCGCGGCGGAACCGGCGTTGGCAGGGCGCTTTGGCCACGGCGTGCGGCTGACGCAGCATGGCCGGATCAGCGACCCCGGTGCCTATGTCACGGCCTTGATGGAGACTTTTCTGACGCGCGGCGGGCAATTCACGCAGGCGGAGATCAGTGATGTCGTATTGCAGGATGACCGGTGCGGCGGCCTCGTCACGCCGGATGGCACCCTGACGGCGGATCAATATGTGCTGACGCTCGGCGCATGGAGCGGGCCGCTGACCAAGCGACTGGGCATTACGGTCCCGCTGGAAAGCGAGCGCGGCTATCATCTGGAGTTCGTGAACCCCAGCGTGCAGTTGAACGGAACGGTCATGGTCGCATCCGGGAAATTCGCGCTCAACGGCATGGACGGGCGTCTGCGCGCGGCAGGCGTCGTCGAATTGGGCGGGCTGGAGGCCGGACCGTCCGATGCGCCGTTCGACCTGCTACGCCGACAGGTGGCGGAAGTCTTGCCGGACATGACATATGACCGCGTCGATACCTGGATGGGTCATCGCCCAAGCACCACCGACTCGCTCCCCGTGATCGGACACGCGCCCAAGGCAAGCAACGTCCTGCTGGGCTATGGGCACCAGCATATCGGTCTGACGGCGGGGCCGAAAACCGGGCGCTGGCTGGCACAACTGGCCGCTGGGCGACCGCCTAACACGAATTTGACAGCCTTCGCCCCCGGCCGCAGCGGGCGCAGGACGTCAAACGAAAAGGAGCGACCCAGATGATCATCGGACACATCGGCGCACGGGCGGGCAGCAAGGGCGTGCCGGGCAAGAACTTCAAGGACCTGCACGGCAAGCCGCTGATCGACTGGTCGCTGGATCAATTGATTGCGGCAGAGCAGGTCGATCATTTCGTGGTCTCCTCCGATGACCCGCGCATTTACGAACACGGACTGAAACGCGGCGGGATGGATATCGGGTTGCGGCCCGCGCATCTGGCCACGGACGCGGCAGGCAAATGGGGCGTCTGGCAACACGCGCTGGCAGAGGTGGAAAGGCAGGTCGGACCTGTCACTGCGTTTCTGGACCTCGACTGCACGTCACCCCTGCGCGCGCAGGCGGATATCGACGCGGCGCTGGCGCTCTTTGCCGAAGAGGTCCCCGATATGGTCATGTGCTGCTGCGAGGCGCGCCTGAATCCCTACTTCAATCTGCTGGAGCCCGACGCAACGGGCGCGTTGCAGGTGTCCAAACCCCTGCCCGGCGGTGTCGTGGCGCGGCAGGCGGCACCGAAGGTCTATCAGCACGCAACCGGCACCTATGTCGTCTCGCCTGACTACCTCAAACGTTCGCAAAGCCTGTTCGAGGGCCGCGTAGTCGCCTGCGAGGTCGATGCGGCGCGCGGTCATGACATCGACAGCCCGGAGGATTTCGAAGTGGTGAAGGTGCTGATGGCGCAGCGGCTGGGCCTTAGCGGCTGAACCAGCCCTGCCAAGGCTTTTCCGCCGCTTTCTGCGCGGCATAGCCTGCTTCCAGCGCGGGTTTGTCGTATTCCGTCGCGATCCAGTCCCGCAGGGTGATCCCGGTGGCGACGCGCCGGGCCAGATAGACGTTCAGCACGTAGTCCAGCACACCTGTCGCGGTCTTGCGAATATGGATGTAGCGGAAACTGAGTTGACGGCGCGCCTCGGCATCGCTCGCGTTATGCTGGTCCAGCAGGTAGAATGCCGCCGCCAGCCCGGTGCGGTCCGCCCCGGATTTACAGTGCATCAGGAACGGCTTTTCGATGCTGTCGAAGGCCGCGAACAGCGCCTCCAACGTCGCCTTCTCCGGCACTTTGCGCGCACCCATCGGCACGTCGACCAGAGTCATACCCAACTGCGCAAGGCTTTCGACCTCGAACAGGTAATGCGCGCGCTTGCCCGGCCCGCGCAGGTTCAGGACAGATTTGATACCCATGTTGCGATAAGTTTCAAAGCGCGCATGATGCGGGTGGTTGGAGCGATAGACCCCAGGCGCGATTTCTTCGAAATTGCGCCACCAGAACCGCAGGATCCCGTGATCCACCCACAGGTAATGCCGCCATGAACTCGCCCGCGCGGCGGGCGTGGAGATGTCATCGCCGAAGGAGTTGCGAAAGCGGCTCTCCCACTGTTTGAAGCGATGATAGGGGTTGCGGGTCATGGCGCGGCACTTAGCCGATTGCGGGTGACCTGACAATCGACAAGGGCGTTTGCCCCGCCCCGGCAAACCGCCTAAACCGGGGCCGACAAAACAAGGAAAGACGCCATGGACATCGCAGGCCGCAAGATCGGACCGAAGGAACCGCCGCTGGTGATCGCGGAGATCGGGATCAACCACGGCGGCGATCTGGCCGTCGCCAAGGAGATGGTGCGCCTTGCCGCGGGTGCAGGCTGCGAGATGATCAAGCACCAGACCCATATCATCGAAGACGAGATGACCGACGAAGCGAAACAGATTTTCCCGCCCAACGCAGACGTGTCGATCTGGGAGGTGATGGAGCGCTGTGCCCTGTCGAACGCAGACGAGGCGGAGTTGAAGCGCTATACCGAAAGCCTGGGCATCATCTGGATTTCCACGCCGTTCTCCCGCGCCGCCTGCGACTTTCTGGAAACGCTCGACGTGCCCGCCTACAAGATCGGATCGGGCGAGGCCGACAACCTGCCGCTGATCCGTCACATCGCGCGCAAGGGCAAGCCGGTGATCATGTCGACGGGCATGCAGACCATCGACACGATCCGTGCGTCGGTACAGATTTTGGAGGATGCGGGCGTGGACTATGTCCTGCTGGAATGCACGAACCTCTACCCCTCGCCGCCGGAAATCGTGTCGCTGCAAGGGGTGACCGATTTGAAAAACGCTTTCCCGAACGCCGTCGTCGGTTTCTCGGACCACTCCATCGGGCCGGAGATGGCGCTGGCGTCCGTCGCACTCGGCGCCTGTATCCTCGAACGCCACTATACCGACACCCGCTACCGCGCGGGCCCCGACATCATCAACTCCATGGACCCCGCCGAGTTGCGCCATATCATCGACCGGTCCCGCGAAATCCACACGGCACTCCATAACCCCAAACAGCGCACGGACGCCGAAGGCCCGGTCTATGCCTTCGCACGCGCCTCCGTCGTGGCCGACCGCGATCTGGATGCGGGCCATGTGATTACCGAAGCCGACATCTGGGCGCGCCGTCCCGGTTCGGGCGAGATTGCGGGTTACGAGTTCGACAAGGTGCTGGGCAAGACCCTGACCCGCGCCATCACGCGCAATACGCAGTTGAAATGGTCCGATCTGGATGGCTGACACGCTGGTGTTGCCGGATACGCAGGTCTGGATGATCAATCTGGATCGTGCGGTGGAGCGGCGGAGGACGATGGAAGGCAGGCTCGCCGCTCTTGGCCTTGCCTACACCCGTTTCCCCGCTGTGGACGGCGCGCAAGAGTGGACCAAGCTAAAGCACAGCGTCGACATCCCGGCCTTTCAGCGCAATACCGGGCGCGACGTGATGAAGGGCGAGATCGGCTGTTATCATTCGCATCTGGCCGTCTGGCAAAAGCTGGCCGAAAGCGACGCGAAACAGGCACTGATCATCGAGGACGACGTCGTCTTTCACGATGATTTCACGGCGGCCCTGCATCTTGCGCTCGATCTGTCGGACCGCTGGGACTTTCTGAAACTCAACAAGATCCGCGCCCAGCATCCGGTCATGCAATTCAGCGCGGGGGGCTACGATTTCAACGCCTACCGCGGCCCGTCGACAGGGTTCGGCTGCTACCTGATCAAGCGCGATCTGGCCGCCCGGCTGATCCCCGCGATGACGCCGATCACCCGCCCCATCGACATCGAAGCGGATCGGATCCACGTCCACCACTTCCGGCATCTGGGGATGGAGCCGTTTCCGTCCCACGTGGACGACGGCAACGTCAGCACGATCACCGGCACCGGTTACAGCAACGTTCGCAAATATCCCTGGTATCGCCGCCTGCCCGCCTACGCCCTGCGCTGGCGCAACCTGCGGGCCAAGACGCGTCATCTCGCGCAGTCCCGCACAAGCTGATCGAACGCCTCGGGCGCGACGACGCTGACACCGGTCTCCGGAAGCGCGTCGTAGACCAATGCGACGTTGCGCTGCCGTTCCTCGGACGCGATGGCGAGCGGCACGCGGACGCTAAACAGGGTGATGGCAGGAAACAGGGTGCGCAGACTGAAAAGCACCGTCGAATACCACGAGATGACGAGCGCAGGCAGCGTGTCGCTTTGCAGCAAATGCAGTTCGAGCGGTTGATCCAGCGGCGTCACCTCAACGCCGAGATCGGCGATCCGCGCAAGTTTCGCCGGGCTTTCCAGACGATGCGGCACATAGCGGACCTGCCAGCCGGCCAACGCAGTCGTCAGGGTGCGCAGATGGCCGATCTCGTCATCCTCCGTCAACTCGCGCCCTTCGCTCAGCCACTGGCCCGCGATCACGGCCGTGCGCGGTGCGACCTGTCCGGCACCGTCACGCCGCGCGTCCAGCACCGTCATGGCATTGTGCATGAGAGCGCCGCCGGTTTCGGCTTCGTCCCGCCGGGTCGCGAACATTGAGAAAAGCTGCGGCAGACCGTCCACGGGTGCGCGCAACCCGCCCGACCGGCGCAACCTGTCGATCAGAAAAACCGAGGCCGCACCGTCATCGAGCCAGACCGTCGTCCGCCCGAACCAGCGCCCCATCAGGCGCAGCCATGAAATGCGCGGCTCGCCCAGAAAAACCGCCCGTTGGCGCAACACCCCATGGCGCAACAACGCGCGCGCGATGCGGGACGTGAAGCCGATACGCTGCACGCTGCGGCGCAATCCACGGCGCGGCGTTTCCTGCAGACGGGTGACGCTGGTCCAGTCGTCGCCGATCAGTTGCGACAGCTGGCGGTGTGACGGGTGGCCGGACGCTTCGCGGTCGACGACGACCAGATGCGCCGCCTTGTCGGCGCAGAACCGCGTCCGCGCCTCTGTCGCACAAAGAAGCTGAAACGGGGTGATGACGATAAACAGGTTGCTTGCCATCCGCCTTCCCCCATAAACGTGATGCAATTCCGGCTAGCAGGTCACGGAAATCGTGACAAGCCGGGCCACCCGCGTGCCGGGGTCCGACCGAAATGAAAGGCGCACGCCCGAAATGAGCAAATCCATCCTTTTCGTCACCGGCACCCGGGCCGATTTCGGCAAGCTGGAGCCGTTGGCGATTGCCGCCCGTGACGCGGGACTGGACGTTTCTTTCTTCGTGACCGGTATGCACATGCTTGCCCGCTACGGGCTCACCAAGATCGAGGTGCACCGCGTGCCCGGCGTCACGGTCTATGAATTTCTCAACCAGCGCATCGGCGATCCGCAAGATGTGATCCTGGCAAAGACGGTGACCGGGTTTTCCGACTTTCTCCGCGAGGCGCAGCCGGACCTCGTCGTCATTCACGGCGACCGGGTCGAGGCGCTGGCGGCGGCACTCGTCTGCGCTACCAACTACATCCGTTCCGCCCATATCGAGGGCGGAGAGGTGTCCGGCACCATCGACGAGGTGTATCGCCACTGCAATTCCAAGCTCTGCAGCCATCATTTCGTCAGTTCAGACGTCGCCGCCAAGCGGGTCATGGCGCTGGGCGAGGACGCCGGGGCGATCCATGTCATCGGCTCGCCCGAGCTTGATTTCCATGCCCGCCCATCCGGAGTGACGATGGATGAGGTCCGCGCGCGCTACGATATCCCGTTCGACGATTTCGGCATCTGCGTGTTTCATCCGGTCACGTCGGAAGCCGCGACCATGGCCGTCCAGGCACGCGATCTGTTCGACGCGCTCAAGGCATCGGACCGCGCGTTCGTCGTGATCGCGCCCAACAACGACCCCGGCTCGGACGGGATATTCGCGCAACTCGATACCCTGCCCGCAGACCGGTTCCGCGTGCTGCCGTCGATGCGTTTCGCGCATTTCTCCGAACTGATGAAAAACGCGGCCTGCCTTGTGGGCAATTCGTCGGCGGGCGTCCGAGAAGCGCCGTTCATCGGGCTGCAGTCGCTGGATATCGGCACCCGGCAAAGCAATCGCGGGCAAGCCCCGTCGATCCATTTCGCGATGGCGCATGAAAGCGACAAGATCGCGGAGTTCCTGTCGGGCGCCTGGGGCGCACGCGAAGGGCGCGATACCGCTTTCGGCTCCGGCTCTGCCGCCGACCGTTTTGTCGCTGTGCTGAACGATCCCGATTTCTGGGCCGGATCGCTGCAAAAAACCTTTCATGACAACCCCTGACCTGCCCTTCGCGCTGCGCGCCTATCTGAGGGCAACGCGGGCCATTCCCCTCGTCGCGCGTCCATTGCTGTGGCGCAGACGCAGGCGGGGCAAGGAACACCCCGACCGCTGGCGCGAAAAACTGGGCCGCGCGGGCCTGCCGCGCCCCGAGGGTCGCCTGATCTGGCTGCATGGCGTGGGCCTAGGCGAGGTGCTGGCTTTGCGCGGGTTAATCACGGCACTCGCGGCGGCTGATACCGCAGCCCATTTCCTCGTCACCTCTACCACGTCCAAGGGGGCGGATGCGTTCGGCAGCAACCTGCCACCCCGCACCACGCACCAGTTCCTGCCGCTCGACGCGCCGGGCTATCGGGCGGCGTTCCTCGACTATTGGCGGCCCGATCTTTGCATCTGGTCGGAACAGGACCTGTGGCCCGGGTTCGTGGTCGATCTGCACGCACGCGGTATCCCGCAGGCCATCGTGGCAGGGCGGATCGGCGATGCATCCTTCGGCAAGCGCAAACGCTGGGCGGCCGCCTATGCCGCACTTTACGACATGATCGCGGTCGTGGACGCGCAGGACGAAACCTCCGCCGTGCATTTCCGCGCACTGGGCGCAAAAGATGTCACCCGCTACGGATCGCTGAAACCGGCCGCACCGCCCCTGCAGGTGAACGACGCAAAGCTGACGGAAGCGCGCGCGGCAATAGGGCGGCGATTCACCTGGGTCGCCGCATCGTCGCATCCGGCGGACGAGGCGGTGGCACTGGCCGCCCACAAGCTGGTCCGCGAACGCAGGCCAGAAGCACTGCTGATCATCGCGCCGCGCTTCCCCGACAGGAACATCCGGGTGCCCGACGACACCCTCCGACTGTCGCAACGTGCCTTGCCCGGCCCAGACGATCCGATCTGGCTGGCCGATACCACGGGCGATATGGGGCTGATCTATCGCCTGTCGCATTGCGCGCTGATCGGCGGCACGCATGACGCGACCGAAGGCCACAATCCGTGGGAGGCAGTAGCGCTGGACTGCGCCGTTCTGTTCGGGCCGCGCACCGGGAATTTTGCCGCCGACTATACGGCCCTGCTGGAGAACCACGGCGGCGTGCAGGTCGCCTCGCCCACCTCATTGGCGGCATACCTCTGCGGTTCACTCGCCCCGCAGCGTGAAAACGCGACCGACCTGCTTCAGGGCTACCGCGAGCGGGTCGCGGCGCTGGCCCGCAAGCTGCTGGAACTGGTGGGTGACGCATGACCAACAATCGTTTCCCCACACCGCGCCTGCGCCGGTTCTACATCATCTATACGCTCGCGTGGGTGCTGCTCCTGCCCGTGGCGCTGCTCTATCTGCTCTGGCGTGGACGGCGCGACCACGGCTATATCGCGCGTCTGGGTGAGAGGTTCGGGTTCTACCGCGCACCGCTCAGGAACGCCGTCTGGGTCCATGCCGTCTCGCTGGGCGAGGTGCGGTCCGCCGTCGCCCTCATCCGGGGGCTGCTGGATCAGGGCGAACGGGTCGTCATCACCCATTTCACCCCTGCCGGTCGCCGCGCCGCCGCTGCCGCATTTGCCGACGACATCGCGGCGGGCCGGGTACAGACCGTCTGGGTGCCGCTGGAATTCATGTGGTGCTACCGCCGGTTCTTTGCCGCCTTCACCCCGAAATACGGGCTGGTGATGGAGATCGAATTCTGGCCCGTGATGGTGCGCGCGGCACATCGGTGGGGCGTACCCCTCTTTCCCTGCAATGCGCAATATCCGCATAAATCCTTCACGAGAGATATGGAAAAATCAAAATGGCGTCTTGATTTGTTGCGCGGCTACGCCGGTTCGTTCGTGAAGTCGGACCTGCAGCGTGACCGGTTCGCAGCCACGGGCGCGCGCAATATCCATGTGACCGGAGAGCTGCGCTTCGACCAGCCGATCCCCGACCATCAGGTCGCGGCGGGCCAGCATCTGAAACGGAACATGCCGCGCCGCGTCATCACGATCACAAGCGTCGTGGTCGGCGAAGACGGGGCCTTTATCGCGCTGATCAAGGCCACGCGCGGCCCGGATGCGCCGCTCTTCGTATATGTCCCCCGCGCACCGGAACGGTTCGACGAAAGTGCCGCGCTTCTGGCCGATGCAGGTTTGCGCGTCGCACGGCGAAGCGAAACGCTGCCCCCCGACCTGACAGCCGACAGCCTCCCCGAATGCGATGTCTTGCTGGGCGACAGCATGGGCGAGATGTATTTTTACCTCGCACTCTGCGATCAGGCGCTGATCGGTGGCAGCTTCGTGCCCAAGGGCGCGCATAACATCTCCGAACCGCTTGCGCTGTCGAAACCGGTGATTTGCGGACCGCATACCTGGACCATCGAATTCCCGTTCGTCGAGGCACAGGCCTCCGGTGTCGCCACGCAGGTTGCGGACGTGGCGGAGCTGATCGCGCACGTCAGGTCCGGCACAGCCCCCGAACCCGTCCGCGTCAAAGCGTTCTTCGACACGCAGTCCGGGGCCGTCGCGCGCACGCTCGCCGCGATCCGGAAAGAGACCGGTTAACCGACCCGGTTCGTCGTCGCGGCATCGAAAACCGTGACGGCGCCGGCCGCGACCGACAGTGCGATTTCATCAGTGCTGTCCTCGTCCATCCGCCCCGGCAGGCGGGCCGTGACGCGCGTGCCGGAAATGTCGAAGCTGACATAGCACTCCGCCCCGGTGTTCTCGATCATCACCGGCATGACCGTCAGGTCACCTGCGCCCCGTGCCACACTGAAATGTTCGGGCCGGATGCCGACGATCAGATCGTCGGGCAGCACCGTGTCCGGGTGGTCTGCCGCCAGCACGGTGTCGCCCAGCGCATAGCCGTCGGCGTGGCGCTTCGCCGGGATCAGGTTCATCGGCGGCGACCCCATGAAATCGGCCACGAATGTATTGGCAGGGGTGTCATAGATTTCAGCAGGTGTGCCGATCTGCTGAACGTAGCCATCCTTGAGCACCACGATCCGCGTCGCCAGCGTCATCGCCTCGATCTGGTCGTGGGTGACATAGACGATGCTGGCGTGCGTGGTCTTGTGCAGCCGCTTGATCTCGGCGCGCATCTCCACCCGCAGCTTGGCGTCCAGGTTCGACAGCGGTTCGTCGAACAGAAACAGCTTTGGGTCGCGCACCAGCGCCCGGCCCATCGCCACCCGCTGGCGTTGGCCGCCGGACAATTGCGCGGGCTGCCGGTCCAGCAGGTGTTCGATCTGCAAGAGCGTTGCGACCTCGTGGATCCGCGCCTGCATCCTGTCCTTCGGCACACGTCGGATTTTCATGCCGAACCCGATGTTTTCGCCCACCGTCATCGTGGGGTAGAGCGCGTAGGACTGGAACACCATCGCGATATCGCGGTCCTTCGGCGGCTCCTGCGTCACGTCGCGCCCGCCGATCAGCAACTGCCCGCCGGTGATCTCCTCCAGCCCGGCGATGCAATTGAGCAATGTGGATTTGCCGCAGCCCGACGGTCCGACGAGGACCAGAAACTCGCCGGCCTTCATCGCGATGTCGATGTCATGCAGCACGTCGACCGCACCATAGGATTTTCGCAGGTTCCGCGTGGTCAGCGCGTCTTGTGTCGCGGTGTCTAGGGCCATGGGTCTTTCCCTTCGTGGCTAACGGGTCCGGTGGAGTTACGCACGAGCAATTCTGCCCGGCACAGGGTCTGAAGCGAAGCAGCCTCCGCCCCGTCGATCAGGTCGATCAGCATGTCGGCAAGCGGGACGCAGGCATCGCGCAGGGGTGCGCGGGTGACGGTGAGTGCGGGCGCGAAGTTGATCGCGCGCATTTGTGGCAGTGCATCGTCATGCGCGATGATCGACAGCTCGGTCGGAACGGCAATGCCCAGATCGCGCGCTGCCCGCTGCACCCCCGCCGCAACCGGCGTCGAATCGCAGATCAACGCGGTCGGGCGCGGCCCGCGCCGCCCCGACAGCATCGCCAGCGCCTCGGTATAGCCCTGATCCTGTGTCGCGATCCCCTGCGCGATAAATGCCCCGGGTGCGACCAGCCCCGCACCCGCCATCGCATCGACGAAGCCCCGCCTGCGCGCACGCGCATAGGCGAAACGCGCGGCTCCGCCGATCAGGGCGATGCGGCGATGCCCCAACGCCGTCAGCAGATCGACCGACTGGCGCGACACATCCGCATTGTCGATGTCATAGAACGGATAATCCACCTCTTCGCCGGTGCGACCATGCACGACGAAGGGGATGCCGCGCTTGCGCAGGAACGCGACGCGCGGGTCGTCCACCAGCGGCGCGTTCAGGATGAACCCGTCCAGAATATCCCGCTCCATCATCCGCGCGTAAGGGACGACAGGATCGTCGGACTGATCGACCGCCAGCACCAGATCGGTCTCGCGCGCGGCCAGCGCCGCCGTCAGCCCCGTCAGGATTTCAAAGAATGTCTGGTCCGCGCTCATGTCCGGCTTGATCTTGACGATCATGCCGACCATCCCCGACCGCCCCGTCACCAGTCGCTGCGCCGTGCGGTTCGGGCGGTATCCCAGCCGCTGCGCAGCATCCTGCACCCGGTCGCGGGTGCGCGCGCTGACCTCGGGAAACCCGTTCAGCGCGCGGCTGACCGTAGCGACGGATATGCCCAGTTCTGCACTGATATCCTTGAGCGTTGCCACGGCACATCCCGAGAGTTTCAAATCGTTTCAAATTTGCGATTAGCACATATTTACCAATATTCAAAGAATATCACGCAAGTTTGCCTGCCGCTGAAGATGCAAAGTTAAATCGTTTTGAAAATACATATCAAACTGTTACTCTCGCGCCGAATCGAAAACGCAGGACAAAGGGGCGACAATGCGGGAATGGTGGCGGGATGCGGTGATCTATCAGATTTATCCGCGCAGTTTTCAGGACAGCACCGGCAACGGCACCGGTGACCTGAAAGGCATCGCCGACCGCCTGCCCCACGTCGCCAGCCTTGGCGTCGACGCGATCTGGCTGTCGCCATTCTTCACCTCCCCCGACCGCGACATGGGTTACGATGTGAGCGATTACACCGACGTCAGCCCGCTTTACGGCGATCTGGCCGATTTCGATGCGGTCGTCGCCACCGCCCACGATCTGGGCCTCAAGGTCATCATCGACCAGGTGCTGTCGCATACCTCCGACCAGCATCCGTGGTTCGCCGAAAGCCGCGCCAGCCGCGACAATCCGAAAGCGGATTGGTATGTCTGGGCCGACCCACAGCCGGACGGCACGCCGCCGACGAACTGGCTCTCGGTCTTCGGCGGCTCGGCATGGATGTTCGACCCGCGGCGCAAGCAATATTACATGCACAACTTCCTGACCGAACAGCCCGACCTGAATTTCCACAACCCGGACGTGGTCGATGCACTGCTCGACACGATGCGATTCTGGCTGGACCGGGGCGTCGACGGCTTCCGTCTCGACACCGTCAATTTCTACACCCACGACAAGCGGCTGCGCCAGAATCCGGCGCTTGCGCCCGATCCATTCCCCAACAATCCCTACGAGGCGCAGGAACATCTCTATTCCAAGTCGCAGCCGGAAAACCTCAATGTGCTGCGCCGGATGCGCGCGCTGACCGATCAGTATGACGACATCATGATGGTCGGCGAAGTCGGTGAAATGGGCGACCGGCAGGTCGAGCTGATGGGCGAATATACCGCCGGCACCGACAAGCTGCACATGGCCTATTCCTTTGCGATGCTCAGCCACGACCACACCGCTGCACATTTCCGCCGCTGCATCGAGACCTTCGCGACCGCAGCACCCGACGGCTGGGCGAAATGGTCGTTCTCGAACCACGATGTGGACCGCCACGTCTCGCGCTGGACACCCGAAGACGGCGACACCGATGCCGTGGCCAAACAATCCATCGCCATGCTGTGCAGCTTCCCCGGCACGCTGGGCATTTTCCAGGGCGAGGAACTGGGCCAGACCCAGACCGACATCCTGCTGCCGGAAGTGCAGGATACCGCCAACATCGCCTTCTGGCCCGAATACAAGGGCCGCGACGGCTGCCGCACGCCGATGGTCTGGGATGCCACCCAACCCAACGCGGGCTTCAGCGACGGCACGCCATGGCTGCCGGTCAAACCGCCACAGGCCGCCCGCGCCGTCGCCGGGCAAGAGGCCGCCAACGACAGCGTGCTGCACAGCTATCGCGCCGCCATCGCGTTCCGCAAGAACCGGCCCGAATTGCAGCGCGGCGACACCGCCTTCATCGACCTGCCCGAACCGCTGCTCGCCATCGCGCGCAGTCTGGACGGCAGCACCTTGACCGGCATCTTCAACCTGTCCGACACGCCCATGGTATTGCGCGTGACCGGAAAGACAGAGCCTGTCGGCCCGGCCCACGCAACGCTGGACGGCGACACGCTCGACCTGCCACCGCACGGATTTATCTATCTGGCATCCGACACCACGCCTGCGCTGAGCGTCATCACACCAACGGCCGTGAAAACGGCCATCCCGGCCTGAGCGCCGGACACGCATTCAACGGGAGGAGACCCAAAATGAAAACCATCATCAAGACACTGGGCGTAACCGCCGCGCTGCTGGCGACCACCGCCCCCGCCATGGCCTTCGAGGACGGCAAGCTGGTCATCTGGACCGGCGCAAACCGTGACAAGGACGCGCTGCTCGCCGCGGCACAGCCCTTCGTCGACGATCTGGGCATCGAGGTCGTGGTCGAGGTCGTGGACCCTGACCTGACCGACAAGTTCCAGCAGGCCGCGGCCACCGGCGATGGCCCCGATATCGTCCTTTGGGCGCATGACCGTTTCGGCGAATGGGCCAACGGCGGTCTGATCGCACCTGTGCAGCCCAGCCAGGCTTGGGTCGACGGTGTGCTTCCTGCCACCATGGAAGGCGTGAATTTCGACGGCAAGACGTGGGGCTACCCTGTCTCGGTCGAGGCCGTGCACCTGATCTACAACACCGACCTGATCGACACGCCGCCCGCGTCCTTCGAGGAGATCGCCGACCTTGAAATCGACGCGCAGCCGATCCTCTGGGACTACAACAACACCTATTTCACCATGCCGCTGCTGATGGCCGGCGGCGGCTACGCCTTCCAGAAGGTCGACGGCTCCTACGACGGTGACGATACCGGCGTGAACACACCCGGTGCCATCGCCGGCGCCGAGGTGCTGAAATCGCTCTTCGACGATGGCATCATGCCGCAGGGCGTAGATTATGGGGTCATGGACGGTGCCATGAACAACGGCGAGGTCGCGATGGTCCTCAACGGCCCGTGGGCCTGGGGCGGGCTGGAAGGCTCCGGTATCAACTTTGCGGTGGCCCCGATCCCTACCGTGAATGGTGAGATTGCACCGCCGTTCCTCGGCATCCAGACGCTGGCAATCAATGCCGCATCGCCGAACGCCGACCTCGCGGTCGAACTGATCGAAAACTATCTGGCCACCGACGAAGGGCTGGCAACATGGAACGCCAACGGCGCGCTGGGTGCACTGGCCGACATTTCCGCCGCAGAGGCACAGGACGACGAGAACGTGAGCAACATGCTTGCCGTCGCGGCGAACGGCGTGCCGATGCCGTCGAACCCCGAAATGGGCGCATTCTGGGCCGCAATGGCACCGGCGCTGACCAACATCACCTCGGGTGCTGCAGAGCCGGAAGCCGCGCTCAACGATGCGGCCACCCGCATTCTGGGCGAATAAGTCTCCGGGCGGCGCGTCTTTGACCCGCCGCCCATTTCCGCCACGCAAGGGCAGCCCCGATGACAACCGCCAGTGACATCCCCGCGCAAGTGCCGGAGCGGTCCGCCATGCCCCGCTTGATCGGCGTGGCTCTGGCGACTCTGCTGATCCTCTTCGGCGCGTTCTTCCTCTACCAGACCGCGCAGCCGGTCTATGGCGCGATCATGCTGGCGCTGGCGGTCGGCGTGGCCATCGTCTTCGGGGCAAACCGGTTCTACGGCGCGCGCTTCATCTTTCCCGGTGTCGCCGCCGTCCTGATCTTCATCGCCTTCCCGGTGGCCTATACCGTCTATCTGGGCTTCACCAACTACGCGTCCTCCAACCTGCTGACGTTCGAACGCACGATCGAGGTGCTGACCTCACGCAGCACCGCCGACCCCGCCACTGAACAGCCCTTTGCCGTGGCCCCTGACGGCGATCAATACCGGATCTGGTTGCCGGAGGCCGGTTTGCTGTCGGACCCCGTGACGCTTGATGGCACCGATACCACGGCCAACCTCGCCTCCGCCGAAACCCCCGCGACGCTGCTGGAACGCCGCGATGCTATCGCCCTGCGCGGCGGCTTGCAGGCGCTGACGCTGGCGCCGGAGGACGGACCACCACTCTTGAACGCGGGCCTGCGCACCTTCGCCCAGATCACGCCGGACTATATCCGTGACGGCGACACGCTGATCCGTTCGGCAGACGGTGCCGTCCTGCGCCCCGACCACGACACCGGATTCTTCGTCACGCCCGAGGGCGAACAGGTGCCCCCCGGCTGGCGCGTGAACATCGGGTTCGACAATTTCGAGCGGATCTTCACCTCCGCCGGCGTGCGCGGCCCGATGCTGCAGATCTTCGTCTGGACGCTGGTGTTCGCCACGCTATCGGTGGTCTTTACCTTCGCCGTGGGCCTTACCCTCGCGGTCATTCTGCAATGGCCCCACCTGCGCGGCAAGGCGATCTACCGCATCCTGCTGATCTTGCCCTACGCCGTGCCCGCCTTCATCTCGATCCTCGTGTTCCGGGGCTTGTTCAACCAGAACTTCGGCGAGATCAACATCATCCTGCAGGCACTTTTCGGGATCGAGCCGAACTGGTTTTCCGACGGCACACTGGCCCGCACAATGGTGCTGATCGTGAACACATGGCTGGGCTATCCCTATATGATGCTGCTCGCCATGGGCTTTTTGCAGGCGGTGCCGGAGGACCACAAGAAGGCCGCCGCACTGGAGGGCGCATCCGCCCTGCGTGTGTTCTTCACGATCACCCTGCCGCAGATCATCCCGCCGTTCCTGCCGCTGCTGATCGCGTCATTCGCCTTCAACTTCAACAATCTGGTGCTGGTCTATCTGCTGACCCAAGGCCTGCCCGACATCCCCGGCACGGTGATCCCGGCGGGCGAGACGGACATTCTGGCCAGCTTCACCTACCGGCTGGCCTTCGACAGCTCCGGCCAGCAATTCGGCCTCGCCGGGGCGATCACGCTGCTGATCTTCGTCGCGGTCGCGGCGATTTCCTATGCCAATTTCGTCGCCATGCGCCGTGCAGCCCAGCGCAGGTCGGGCCGATGACGGGCGTATCTACGGGACGGCGGGCGGGGCGTCGGCGCAGCCGCGCGGCGCACCGCCGGGCGACAGAAAGGACTAGACAATGATCGTCGAACGCCCCCGCGACCTCCTGATCAAGAAAATCTGCGCCCACGGATTCCTGCTGATTTTCCTGGCGCTGATCATGTTCCCCTTCATCGTCGTCGTCTCGATCTCGTTTCGCGAGGGCAACTTTTCCGTTGGCCAACTCTGGCCGGAAAACCCGACGCTGGAACACTGGTATCTGGCCTTCGGGCTCGACTACACGCGCGACGACGGCACGGTCGTCACACCGCCCTACCCCGTCCTCTTGTGGATGTGGAATTCCATCAAGATCGGCCTGATCGCCGGTGTCGGCGTGCTCGCGCTCTCCACGATCTCTGCCTATGCCTTCAGCCGCATCCGCATCCGCGGCAAAGGCGCGATGCTCGACACGCTGTTCCTGATCCAGATGTTTCCCACCACGCTGGCGCTCGTCGCGATCTACGCGATCTTCGACGCGCTGGGCGAGGCGACGCCGCTTCTGGGTCTCAACAGCCACCTTGCGCTCATCGTGATCTACCTCTCCGCCGTCACCCTGCATATCTGGACGATCAAGGGCTATTTCGACAGTATCGACACCGCACTCGACAAGGCCGCCGCCATCGACGGGGCGACGCCGTGGCAGACCTTCCGCCATATCTTCCTGCCCCTCGCGGTTCCGATCATGGCAGTGGTCTTCGTGCTGGCCTTCATCGGCTTCATCAACGACTACCCGATCGCGTCGGTTCTGATCCGGTCCGAGGACAAGATGACGCTGGCTGTCGGCTCCCGCCTCTACCTCAACGAATTCCGCTACCTCTGGGGCGATTTCGCCGCCGCCGCGATCCTGTCGGGCCTGCCGATCACCGTGGTGTTCCTCTTCGCGCAGAAATACCTCGTCTCCGGCCTCAGCGACGGGGCGGTCAAGGGCTGATCACACGTCGAAGCGGATCAGGAACGTCGTGCGCGCGTCATCCGCCAGCGTGATCGTGGCCCCCTTGGCCTGCAGCAGCCGCCGCACGATGGGCAGCCCCATGCCGGTGCCGCCCGCGTCGCGCCGTGTGGTGAAATAGGGGTCGAAGATACGCGCACGGTTGCCTTGCGAAATCCCCGCACCGTCGTCCGTCACCGTCAGTTCCGCGGGCGTGGCACGCACCATCACGCGCTTGGCCCCGTGCGACCGCGCGTTGCCGATCAGATGGTCCAGCACCGGCTGCAACACCTCGGGCGCAAGCGGCATCGGCGCATCGCTCTCGACCTGCACGATGTCCGGCAGCACCAGATCGGCGAGCCGGCACTGCCCGTCCGGCATTACGTCATGGCTCTTGGCCAGCGCCCGCTGCGCATCCAGCAACTGTCCCATCCGCGCCACCGCCCCGTCGACGCGGGCCAGTAACCTGTCCCGCTCCGCCTGCGGCAGATCGCCGTCGCCCAGCAGCTCCGCCGCACCACGCACCACTGTCAGAGGTGATTTCAACTCGTGCGTCACGTGGTCGGCATAGGTCCGCAGCACCGCCTCGCGCGTCTGCAATGTCTCGCCCATATCAAGGATCGCGCCGCCCAGCGCCCGCATTTCGCGCGTGCCGTAGTGGCGCAGCGGCGTCACGTCGCCACGCCCCGCGCGCACCCGGTCGGCATGGGCAGCCAGCGCGGTGATAGGGCGCAACAAAATCCGCCACAGCACCCAGCCCACATAACCCGCCACGATGACCACGCAGATACTGACCAGCAGCACCGCCTCGCGGTAGCCGGTCAGCGGAGAGATGTACCGCACCGCCACGATCCCCGCGACCGGCAGGCACAGCACGACGGCAATCGTGGCCCCCAGCACCATCGCGAGAGAGGGGCGCCATTTGGCAGTTATGCCGCGCTGCATGGCCCCATCCGGATGCCCACGCCATGCACCGTCTCGATCGCGTCATCGCAGCCCGCCTGCGCCAGCTTGGCGCGCAGGTTGCGCAGGTGGCTGTCCATCGTGCGATCGCTGACGTGGATGTTGGTGCCATAGATCGCATCGACCAGTTGCGGCCGTGCCATGACGTGATCGGGCCGCTGCATCAGCTTGGCCAGCAGTTCCATCTCGCGCGCGGTGAGCGGCACGGCGTCGTCGTTCACTAGACAGACATGCTGCTCGCGGTTCAGCGCCAGCGCGCCGCGGCGCAGCGCCTTCGTCGTGACCGTTCCGGGTGCCGTGCGTTTGAGGATCGCGCGCACCCGGGCGACCAGCTCGCGCGGCGAAAACGGCTTGGCGACGTAATCATCGGCCCCGAGTTCAAGGCCCACGACCCGGTCGATCTCGTCCCCCTGCGCCGTCAGAAACAGGATCGGCACCGCACTGTCACGGCGCACCGCGCGGCAAACATCCAGCCCGTCCATCTCCGGCATCCCGATATCGAGGATGATCAGATCGGGCGTCGCCCGGCGCACCTGATCCAGCGCCGCCTGCCCGTCGCCCACCTCCGTCACGGTGAATCCGGCCTGCGTCAGGCCGATCCGCAGGATATCGCGGATCTGCTCATCGTCGTCGGCGATCAGAATGTGATGGCTCATGACGCAGCCCCCTTCTTCGGTGCCGATGCTACGGCCACAACAGGTGCGGCATCAAGCCACCAGCCGTCCTTGCGCAGGCTGTCCGGCACAACGCGGATTACGAGTTTCTTCATCTGTCCCACTCCATCTATCTGGTTGGGACCGGGATGCCAGACGGCTTGCGCAGACCCGCCTGCAGGTTTGTGCAGTTTTCGCGCAGAAACGGTTAACCCGTGATCGCGTCGCGGATCTCCTTCATGTTGGCGCCATAAGGTGCGGGGTCGCTGGTCGATCCGCCCCGGAACACGGCGGACCCCGCCACCAGCACATCGGCACCGGCCGCCGCCACCTTTGATGCCGTCGTCGGATCGACCCCACCGTCGATCTCGATATGCACGGGGCGGTCGCCGATCATGTCGCGTAGGGCGCGGATCTTGTCCGTCATGTCGATGAACTTCTGCCCGCCGAAACCGGGGTTCACCGTCATCACGCAGACCAGATCGACCATGTCCAGCGCATCGGCCACGGCGATGGCAGGAGTGCCCGGGTTCAGCGCGACACCTGCCTTGCAGCCCAGCGCGCGGATGTTTTGCAAGGTGCGGTGGATATGCGGCCCGGCCTCGACGTGGGCGGTGATGAAATCGGCCCCGGCATCGGCAAAACCCTCAAGATACTGATCCACCGGCGAGATCATCAGATGCACGTCCATCACCGTCTTGATATGCGGGCGGATCGCCTTGCAGGTCTGCGCGCCGAAGGTGATGGCGGGCACGAAATGCCCGTCCATCACGTCGACGTGGATCCAGTCCGCGCCCTGCGCCTCCACCGCTGCGATTTCGGCTCCGAAATTGGCGAAGTCCGCCGCCAGAATAGAGGGTGCGATCTTGATGGAACGGTCGAATGTCATGAGCGGGCCTCTGGTGTTTTTTCGCCTGCGGACATAGCCTCTGCCTGCGCGATTGTCACCGTGCATCGTGACATCGAGACCGGATCGGGTTGCCCACATGGAAACTGTCACCCTTCGCCATTCGGATGTGCTGCCGGGCGATGCGGTCGCCATGGTCAGCCGCGTGATGCTGCGCCGCAATCGCCCCAAACGCCTGCACGATCACGACTTCTTCGAACTGCTCTGGGTGCAGAACGGCGAGGTCCGGCACAATACGCCCGACGGTGTGACCATTTTGACCGAAGGCTGCGTGCTCTTCGTACAGCCACATCATGCCCACGCCCTGCAGGGCAAGGGCGATGCGGCCATGGTGGTTTCCGTCACGATGCACCCGGATGCTGTCACGGCGCTGGCTCGGACCCACACCGGTCTGCGCGGTCATCTACTCTGGTCGGACGCCCCCGCCCCCGAGGTAGTCCACCGCGACAGCCTGCAACTCGCACAACTCAACCGGGCCGCGATACGGCTGGAAGAGGCACCGGACACGGCGCTGCACCTCGCCGCGTTCCTGCTGCCCCTCTGCGCCGAAGCGATCGACGAGACCGGGCTTTCGCCTGATGCACCGCATTGGCTGCGCGCGGCCTGCACCGCGGCGCTGGCCCCCTCGGTCTTTCGTGATGGCGCGGCGGGTCTGGTGGCCCGTTCGGGCAAGGCCCACGCCCATGTCACCCGGAGCCTGCAGCGCTTTGCCGGCGTGTCCCCCGCGCAATACGTCAACGCGATCCGGATGCGCCACGCCGCCCGCGAGCTCACCGGCGGCAGCGACACATTGGGCGACATCGCGGCAGAGATCGGCCTGCCGAACCTGTCGCATTTCCACAAGCAGTTCCGCACCTTCCACGGTGTCTCGCCTGCGCAATACCGTGCCGCGCGGCAACGTGACGTCGCGCAGCCGGAATAACATTTGACCATTTGGTCAAAACTTGCCAAGACAGATGCAAAGTGACAGCTTTGCCCCGATTAAGGAGGCCCCGTTTTGCCCACCGCAACACAGACAGCGACCGACACAGCACAGCTGCCGCAGGTGCATCTGCCGCGCAACGACGGCATGCCGCTCGACCTCGACTGGGTCGCATCGGTGCAGGCCAACACCTCCGCCATCGAACGCCGTGCGGCCACCCTGCCCGGCCGTCGGTCGGTCAAAAAGGATCATCAGGCCGCGTGGCTCTGCAAGGCGATCAGCCTGATGGACCTCACCACCCTGTCGGGTGACGACACCCATGCCCGCGTCCGCCGCCTGTGTGCCAAGGCCCGCCAGCCGGTCTCCCCCGCAATTCTGGAAAAACTGGGGATGCAGGGGCTGACCACCGGGGCCGTCTGCGTCTATCACGACATGGTCGAAACCGCCGTGCAGGCGTTGGACGGCACCGATATTCCCGCCGCCGCCGTTTCTACCGGCTTTCCCGCCGGCCTTTCACCCTTTCACCTGCGCCTGCAGGAGATCCGCGAAAGCGTCGCCGCCGGTGCGCAGGAAATCGACATCGTCATCAGCCGCCGCCACGCGCTCACCGGGAACTGGCAGGCGCTCTATGACGAGATGCGCGAAATGCGCGAAGCCTGCGGCGATGCCCACGTCAAGGCGATCCTCGCCACCGGCGAACTCGGCACCCTGCGCAACGTCGCCCGTGCCTCATTGGTCTGCATGATGGGCGGTGCCGATTTCATCAAGACCTCCACCGGCAAGGAGCCCGTCAACGCTACGCTGCCCGTAACGCTCACCATGATCCGCGCGATCCGCGCCTATCAGGACCGCACCGGCACCATGGTCGGCTACAAACCCGCGGGCGGCATCTCCAAGGCGAAGGACGCGCTGGTCTACCTCGCCATGATCAAGGACGAGCTGGGCGACCGCTGGCTGCAACCCGACCTCTTCCGCTTCGGCGCGTCATCGCTGCTGGGCGATATCGAACGGCAACTCGAACATCACGTGACTGGCGCATACTCCGCCCAGTGGCGTCACCCGATTGGATAAGCACATGACCGTGAAAGAGATTTTCGAGACGATGGACTACGGCCCCGCCCCCGAAAGCGCCAAGGAGGCGTTGCAGTGGATCGCTGACCGTGGCGGCATCGCGGGCCATTACATCGACGGCAAATTCGGCCCGCTCCGCGACGATTTCGCCTCGACCAACCCCGCGACCGGTGAACGCCTCGCCGGTGTCACCAAAGGCACCGCCGCCGAGGTTGCACAGGCCGTCAAGGCCGCCCGCAAGGCCCAACCCGCATGGGCCAGGGACCACCACAAGCGCGCCCGCGTCCTCTACGCCATCGCGCGGCAGATGCAGAAACACAACCGCCTGCTGGCCGTGATGGAAACGCTCGACAACGGCAAGCCGATCCGGGAAAGCCGCGACATCGATGTGCCGCTGGCGATCCGGCATTTCTACCACCATGCAGGGTACGCCCAGCTGATGGACGACGAACTCCCCGACCGTGAGGCGCTCGGCGTCTGCGGCCAGATCATCCCGTGGAACTTCCCGCTGCTGATGCTCGCGTGGAAAATCGCGCCCGCGCTGGCGATGGGCAATACCGTGGTGCTGAAACCCGCCGAATACACCTCGCTCTCCGCCATGGTTTTCTGCGAGATTTGCACCGCCGCCGGTGTCCCGCCCGGCGTGGTGAATATCGTGACGGGCAACGGCGACACCGGTGCCGCGCTGGTGGATGCCGACGTGGACAAGATCGCCTTCACCGGCTCCACCGCCGTGGGCCGGATCATCCGCCAGCAGACCGCCGGGTCCGGCAAGGCGCTGTCGCTCGAACTGGGTGGCAAGTCGCCCTATATCGTGTTCGACGACGCCGATCTGGATTCCTCCGTCGAAGGGCTGGTGGATGCGATCTGGTTCAATCAGGGGCAGGTCTGCTGCGCGGGTTCCCGCCTGCTGGTGCACGAAGGCGTGGCCGATGCCTTCTACGCCAAGCTCAAGACCCGCATGCAGGGCCTGCGCATCGGCGATCCGCTGGACAAATGTATCGACGTGGGCGCCATCGTGGACCCGGTGCAGCTCAAGCAGATCACCGCGATGGTCGATGCCAACGACGAAGGCGAGACCTTCCAGACGACCGCGCCCGACGGCTGTTTCTATCCGCCCACCCTCATCACCGGCCTGTCCCCCGCATCGACCCTGATGCAAGAGGAAATCTTCGGCCCCGTCCTCGTCGCCACCACCTTCCGCACCCCTGCGGAAGCGGTGGAGATCGCCAACAACACCCGCTATGGCCTCGCCGCCTCCGTCTGGTCCGAAAACATCAACCTCGCCCTCGACATCGCGCCCAAACTGGTCTGCGGCATCGTCTGGATCAACGGCACCAACATGATGGACGCCGCAGCCGGGTTCGGCGGTGTGCGCGAAAGCGGCTTCGGGCGCGAGGGCGGCTGGGAAGGCTTGCAGGGCTACACGAAACCAAAGACAGCCCCGAAACCCGCCAAGCCCATCGCCGCATACACCACCGAAGACGGCACCCCCGCCGACCCGCTGGACCGCACCGCAAAACTCTACATCGGCGGAAAGCAGGCGCGGCCAGACGGCGGATACTCAACGCCTGTCTATAACCCCAAGGGCAAGCTCTTGGGCCACGTCAGCACCGCCAACCGCAAGGACATCCGCAACGCGGTGGAGGCGATGAACGCCGCCAAAGGCTGGGCAAAAACCACCGGCCACCTGCGCGCGCAGATCCTCTATTACATCGCGGAAAACCTGAACGCTCGGGCCGCGGAATTCGCCGACCGCATCAAGGCGATGACCGGCAAATCCGGCACGGCAGAGGTCGATACCGCGATCCAGACGCTGTTTTCAGCCGCCGCCTGGGCCGACAAGTTCGACGGTCAGGTGCACGGCGTCCCGATCCGGGGCGTGGCGCTTGCGATGAAGGAACCCGTGGGCAAGATCGCCGCCCTGTGCGACGACACCCCCCTGCTGGGCCTCGTGCAGGCCATGGCCCCCGCCATCGCCATGGGCAACCGGATTACGCTGGTGGCGAGCGGCCCGTTTCCACTCGCTGCGACCGATTTCTATCAGGTTCTCGAAACCTCCGACGTGCCGGCGGGCGTGGTCAATATCCTGACCGGCGATCACAGCGCACTGGCCCCCGATCTGGCGAAACATCTCGACCTCGACGCGGTCTGGTCCTTCTCGCAGCATCCCTTGGCAGAGGTGATCGAGCGGGAAAGCGCGGGCAATCTCAAACGCACATGGATCACCTCAGCACCATCGTTGAAAGAAACCCTGCACGCCGCAACCGAGGTCAAGAACGTCTGGGTGCCCTACGGCGAGTGACCCTCTTCTTCTGGTCGAAAATACCTCGGGGGTTTGGGGGCTGGCCCCCAAAACGACACTCCGCAGAACGCAGGACCGCAACTTTTTCAGGCTGCGGCCCGCAAATCGCGCCACTCAAAACATGAAGTCGGCGCAGCCTTCCTTCAGATCACGCTACTTCCGCTTGTCCTTCGCGCGCCAGGTATTCAGCCAGCGCCGGAACCGGCCGCGCTTTTCGGCGACACCGGCCTGCACCTCGTCCATCCGGTCGCCCGCGCTGTCCAGCAGCGGATCGACCGACCGCTCTCGGAACTGGAACCACATCGCGCGCAGGAACACGATCGCCACGATCAGGAAGCCGAAAAAGAAGATGTTGAACCACGGGATCACCCGCACGTCCGGCCCTTCAACCAGGCGGATCGCGATGGCGTTGGGATAGATCGACGCCCAGCGGATGCGCCAGCCGTAATGCGTCATCACCGCCCATTCGTCGGAACGGGCCGCAGCCGCGGCTTCGGCCTGCAGGTCGGAGCTGTCGAACTTGAAGTAGGGTGGCCAGATCCAGCCCGTATCCTCGTTGCGATAGACCATCACCCCGGTGCTGTCGCGCTGCCAGAAGCCCAGCAACCAGGTTCGCTTCTTTTCGGTATTTATCAGCCGCAGGTCACGTGTCGGCTGCTCGGCATTGCCGCTGTCGGCCTGCGCATAGAACAGCCGGTTGAAGCTGGTGAAATCGGTACGGATCACCTCGGTCGAGGTGATGCGCACGACATCGTGCTGCGGCAGCGCATAGTGCAGCACCAGTCCGAACAGCAGCAGGACGATCAATCGCAGGATAATTCCGATTCGGCGCATGACGGACCTCAGTTCGCGTTGGTGATGTAAACGATCGTGGCCACGATGGCCGGCGGGATCACGAAGACAAGCGCGATCAGCTTGGGGCGGAAACTGGCATTGTAGGCCTTGATCCCCCTTTCGACGAATTCGGCGCGCGTCATGCCTTCGACCGGTGCGGCATCGTATTCGTTTTCCAGCTTTTCACGCCGGACAGAGCGGGAGTAGATCGAAATCGACAGATAGATCACGCCCAGCGCGATGAACCCGAATACCACAAGCCTGACGAAACCCATCTACTTTCCCCCTACTGCGCCCCAAGGGCCAACCCGTCTGACCAACTCGTCGACACGGTCTTGGCCGGTCGCCTTGCGGCCCCAGGGCGTCTCCGCCGGGGCCGGCTCTTCCATCGGGGCCTCGTGCCCGAACAGTGCAGCACGGGTACCCGCCTTGTCGACCTGGTATTCCCGCTCCAGAAAGTCAGCGACATAATCCTTCTTTTGGTCGCTCCAGTCCATATAGGCGCGATAGAACACTTCCTTGTGGCAGATGAACAGCTGCCGGATGTCCAGCGGCGACAGCTCCGCCAGCAGCATGTTCACCAGATCCATATCCGCATGGTCGCGCGCGCGCAGCGTGTAGAAATAGGCCGGATGCTCCGACGTGATCTTGGGCCACGGTCCATCTTCCTCGGCCCAGCGCGCGAGGGCCGCGAGGCCCTGCCACGCCTCCGGCAGAAGGGCCGCGTATTTCCGCCCCAGCCGCCGCAGATCGCGGCGCGTCGCGCCCGTCAGATCGTCGCCCATGGTCGCGGCGACCTCGGCCACCACGAAATCCATCTTCTGGTGCAGGATCGCGGCAGCGTCGATGCCGCGCGCCTCCACGATCGGCTCCACCAGATCGTTGTCCTGCAGGAATTTCGCGATCCGGCTGCGCTCCGACAGGCCGATCACGTCGTCGATGGGCAGCGCACCCACCTCTTCGGGTGCGCGCACCGTGATCGCGGCAGGGCTGTCCACATCACGGAACACGTAGATCCCGCCGAAATGCGCCGTCCAGAAGTTGTCCTGCTCGAACGTCATCCGTTTGAGGTTCACCGGGTTGCGGGTCACGTCGCCCGTATCCTTGGCCAGGCCGATCATCTGCGCGATGAGCACATCGTCGAACCACGCATCCTTTTCCGATTTGAACCGGTCGATCATCGCACCCAGCCTGGCCGCGGTGGCGACGGTGCCGTCAGTCGTATCCGCCTCGACCACCACGCGGCGGATGTCGAAAAGCCTAGCCGCCGTCTCGACGCTGTAGACCGAATTCACCAATTCGCCCGCCACCGCGTCCCGCGCGGTCAGCGCGAACAACTGGGTCTGGTTCTCGGCGATGAACTGGCGCAGGATTCCCCGCGAGGTCGAAAAACGCATGTTCAGCAGCGGTGCGGTCTTCTGGTCGGTCGTCAGCAAGATGAACTGCCGGTTCACGCCCGCGTGGTTGAGGTATTCGTCATCGCCCAACTCGTCCCCGATTTCCGGGCTGTAGCCGGAAATGTCGATATGAAAATCCGCCAGCTTCGTGGTCTTGCCGGTCAGCGACTTCAGCGCGCGGTTGTAGCGATCCACCAGAATCGGGCTGTCCACCCGGATCAGGTTGCCGAACATCAGGCCCTTTTCGATCAGTCTGTGCATCGGATCACCATGTTTCCCGCGTCCAGTTGCGCGGCAGCCCCGCCACGGACAGCACCAGGATCGGCGCCCAGACGATGGCGGCACTCAGCGCCAGCCGCCCGAAATAGACCACGGTCGCCCCGATCCCCGGCTCGAACAGCGCGGCCAGACTGGCCCCCTGCACGACATACAACACCATAAAAAACGCAGCACTGATCGCAACCATCGCCACCGTCGCCAGCACTCCCAGCAGCATCAGCGGTCGTACCCCTTCTGGCATCACCATCGACAGCAGCTTCGGCACCAGCCAGGCGATCAGCGCCAGAAAGATCATCGGGACGATCAGATCGTTCATCCCTTGCTCTCCAGATAGCGGCGCTTGGCCTCTTCCTGCCGCTCGTAGTCGCGCACCATGTTGGCGATGGCGACCTCGTCGGATTTGTCGGCATAGCGGAATTCACTGTCGGCGTAGCGGTTGATTTCCTGAATCACCATGTCGACGGTGATCGGCACCCGCAGGTCGGCGATCATCGCTTTCTTGGCATCGTAATCCTTGAACAGGAACAGGTCGGGGTTTTCCATCCACTCGTCAGGCAATTCGAAATCCATTGCGCGGACCTTCACCGCGTCGGTGATGTTCTTGATCGCGCGACCGGTGAACCGCTCGTCGGCTTCCTGAATGCCCTTCAGATAGGTGCCGAGTTTCGCGATGGTGTCCAATTCGCCGATCTGGTCGTGCACCCGGTCGAAGACCCGCATCAGCCCTTCCTCATGGGGTCGCGCATGGCCCTCGAAGGACGCCGCGACCGCCTTCTTGATCTCCTGCGCGCTGAAAACCTCGTGTTCGCCCACCGGAATATCGTGGTTCTTGCCCATCAGCAGATAGAGGATGTCGATATAGTCGTCCCGAGTCTGCGGGCCGTCCACAAGGAACCGCGCCCCCGCCCGCTGGCGCAAGGCGTCGTCGACGTTCTCGGGATAGTTCGAGAACATCCCGAACGTGCAGTTCCCCCGCACGACGGTGTTGGCCCCTGCGAAGCTCTCCATCAGCACCGCCGTGATCTCCAGTTGCCCCGCGCTTGACTGCCGGTCGCCCCGCTTGCCGGCCAGCTGGTCGATATCGTCGATGGTGCCGAACCCGATCGCACCGGGATCGAGGATGTTGTTGATGAAGGCCTTCGCGTTCTGCCCCGATTTACCCTGATAGCTGTCGATGTTGTCGGTGCTCAGGTTCTGATAGCGGAATGGATAGCCCGCGACCTGACAGTAATCATTGATCAGCCCCGCCATCATCTGAATCAGCGTCGTCTTGCCGGTGCCCGGCTTGCCGTCACCCATGAAGGTAAAGATGAAACCGCCCAGTTCCGCAAAAGGATTCAGCCGCCGGTCGAAATCATAGGCCATGACCATCTTGGCCAGCTTCATCGCCTGATACTTGGCGATATGGTTGCCCACCACCTCGTTGGGCTTCTTGAAAGTCATGGTCAGCGTGCTGGATTTCTTCGCGCGCGCTGGGCTGAACCCGTCGACCACGAATTCATCCGCCTCGACCCGCCAGCTTGCGGCGTTGAACGGCTCCAGCCGGGCCGCCGTGCTGGCCCGGCCCGCGACCTTGTCCATCAGCGCCTCGGCAAAGGCCAGGATGGTGGCGACCAGCTTGGGCTCCGACGTGGCCAGCCCCGCGATGTCCTGATCCAGTTCCCACAGCGCACCGTGCAGCGCCAGCTGCCCGTTGTCGGTCAGCACTTCCTCGACATCGCCGATCTCGACCGTTTCCTCGCTCGCGTGGCTGCCCAGCAGAAAGGCGGTTGCCGACCCGAAAACATAGAGCGTGATCAGCGCCTCCGCCGTCAGCAGTTCGGAAAATTCCGCGCGCTTGCCGTCGGCCAGGCTGCCTTCGAGGTTGCTGCGCTTGAGGTCTTTCAGCGCCGTGCGCTCCGCAAACTGATCCGCGATCGCCAGTGCGATGGCGATGGCCCGCCGCAGCGATTGCTGCACCGTCGCCTGCAGGGGCGAGACCAGACCGTCGCCGCCTTCGACCGCCTCGATCCGGGTGGTCAACTGGATGCCTTCGGTCCGCTTGGTCCGCCGCGTCACCAGCCCCGGCGTGGTCGACCGGAACGCGCGCCGCGTGCCGATCCCCGACGACCGTTCCGCCACGGGCTGCGCCGATCCACTGGCGACCCGCGGGCTGTGGTCGAACCCGTCGAGCAGGTCCAGGGCGGCGGCATAATGCGCGCGGACGTCCTCCTCGCGCAGTTCCATCTGATCGCTTGTCTGGCTCATCGGTCCCTCTCAAAATCCTTGCGGTGCTGAAATATGCGTCTCGATCCGGGCGATCCGGCCCGCGTCATCGGCGGCATAGCAGACGTGCCGCTGCCGTCTCGTGCCAAAGACCGACCCGTCGCTGAACCCGGTCAGGCAGTTCTGCAGCGCGTCGGGCCGGGTAAAGATCGGGCCGCCCTGCCGGAATCCGTCCGCCTCCAGCGCGCGGACCATATCCGCCACCGGGGAACCGACCGGAAACTGCTGCGGGATCACGCGGTGAAACCGGTCGCCGTTCATGCTGCCGTAACCGCCCTGCCCGCAGGCCACCAACCCGGCCAGCAACAGCACCGCGCCACCCGAAATCGTCAACATCATGCGCCGCTTCATCATCCAGCCTCACCGGTAACTCAGCACGCGGCCATTGTCGCTGACCACGAACTTGCGCACGTCGCGGAATCCGGCGGGGTTCTTCTCGGCCAGCGCCTGATAGGGGCGTTCCGGCATGATCAGCGACCGTTCCATGCGCGACACACCGGCGTCACCCGCAGGCCCGTCAAACGGATCGCGCGCGAAAATCTGCCGCTCGACCGTGCCGAACCAGCCGGATTTCACCTGCTCGGCGCGTTCCGCCACAAGGTCCTCCTCGGTCCACACCAGCGTCCAGTCCTCGCCCACCGGGCTGTTGGCGGCCTCCAGCACCTCGCGCAGCGGCCCCGCCTGCCGGGTAAAGGCGTGGGAATACATCGGCCCGATGTGGAACCGACGCAGGCGCGTCGGATGCAGATCGTCGAAATCCTCGTCGAATCCCTTGGCGATGGTCAGCAGCTTCAATCCGTGGATGCTTTGCGCCATCAGGTGCGCCTGCACCTCGGGCCAGCGGCGTTCATCCTTGGGTAGGCCGGTGCGGCCCGTGTCCTCGACATCCATCAGGTAGATCACCGGCAGGTTGACCGTGCTGTCGTAAACCGCCCAGTGGATCTGGAAATGCCGCCGCAAACCGTTGTTCTCGATCCAGATCGCCTGCGGGTCGTTGCGCGCCCAGAACTGCCCGCCCTTGAGCAATTCCTCGTAGTATAGCCGCTGCGACAGTGCGTATTGCAGCTTCGTCGGGATTTTCTGTTCGCCCACGATGGTGCGCACCATCTGGTCTTTCAGATCGTCGTCCGACGGCATCGACCGCAGATGCGTCTGCGCCTGCAGCGCGTCGTTCGCCATCTCCAGCAGTTCCTGATAGACCGGAAAGCCGCTTTCGATCCGGTCGAACGTCAACTGCCCTGCATGTTCGAACCTGCCAGAGAAATGGTATTTGTGCGCCAGTGACCGGAAGGTGATATTCAGCCCGATGATATACCGTGCGATCGCGTCGATATCCCGCCGGCTCAGCCGCCCCTCCGCCTCCATCGTGGCGGCTACCTTGTTCAGATAGCCGGTGATCCGCTCGAACTTGCCGAAATACCGCCGCGTGATGCGGGTATCTTCCAGCTTGAAGTGGTCGAGGGCGAGGTCGGATTTAGCCATCAGTCGTCACCGCCACCTAAATTGACAGACCATTCAGACTGCGACTTCCCGTAGTAGTAGATTGCCCATGCAGCTTCATCTTCTCGGAAGAAGCGCCGGGATGCCCACTGTCTTATCCCGGCAAAAAACGCAACGGCACCCCCCCCGATCAGCCCAAGCTGCGTGGCCGAAGCGACAAACATTCCGCCAATCAGGACGATGAAGCTCAGCACGTTCGTCGCCACAACATACTCTGGCGCATTTACGTCTTTCCGTGACTGGGTAGGTGCAGGAACGGGTGCCTTTGGCGCACCCCAAGATATAACCACAATGGAAAGCAGCGCGACACCGCTAGAAGAAATCCAGAAGACTGCGCCGGGTTTCCCTTCCACCAGACCAGAGCAGATCTCATAAACGAACAGGCAAAGCATCAATACGACCAAGGCATCCGCGACATTACGCAGAGGCCCTGAGAGATACTGTATCCCTGACCGAACGATCCTACGCACCGTCGCCATACTGATTGCTGTCGTGCTTCTCCACGATCTTCTGGAACCGGCGGATGAAGCGTTCGTCGGCCTTCGCCTTCTGCTCCAGCACCTCGCGGGCGAAAACCATGTGGTCTTCGTGGGCTTCCAGCATGTCGGCCATGCGGGCGTTGGTGGCAGAGCCGATGGCGGCCATCGCGGTCTGCGCTTCCTGGTCCGTCTTCACGCCGATCTCGTTGATCTGGTGGGCGACGTCCTGCTGCTGCGCTGTTTTCAACGACTTGGACAGCGCGTCATACAGCACCACGCGCTGTTTCGTGTCCGTCTCCAGCTTGTTGATCAGCACCATCTGCGTCGCCGCCTGATTCTGCAGCGAATCGATCCAGGTCTTGCCCTTCTCGATATAGCGTTCCAGCGTCTGCGATTTCGCCAGCTTCACCTGTTCCTGCTGCACCAACTCGTTGTATTTGGTGTTCAGATCAGCCAGTTGCGTTTCCAGCTTCGTGCGCTTGGCCGCGTCTTGCTCCACGGAAATCTTGTTCTCGACCTCGATGATCTTGGGGTCCATCGCCAGGATTTCGGCGCGCACAGTCTCCAGCTCGCCCACCGTCACCTCGCGCTCGTCCAGCGTGCCGGTCAGGTTACTCTCGACGGACGCCTTCTGCTCGTTCAGCACGGCCAACTGGTTCTGCAACAGTTTCGTGATCACGTCGGATTTGGAAATCAGGTCCTGCAGCTTGTCGTCGACGGAGGCGGTGCGCATCCGCTCCTCGCGCATGCTGTCGGCCTTGGCCTTGGAAAAGAACCCGATGAAACTCTCCATGCCGGTCTTGCTGCGCATCTCGTCGAAATCACGCGAAAACGCGGCCGTGACGTCGTCCAGCCCCATGATGAGTTCCGCGATGTTCGCGTTCATCAGTTCGGTGTGCTGGTGCACGTCCTCAAGCGATGCGTTCTCGATATCGACAGAAATGTCGGTGCCCTGCGCCATCTTCTGCCGCGCGGTCTCGATCCGGCTGGTCAGTTCGGAAATCTTCGACTGCGCCTCGGCCACCTGGGCCTGACTTTGTTCAATCTGTGCGTCGAAATCGGCCATGTGGAAAATCCCCTGCTGTGGATGCGTTATCTTCGATCTAGGAAATGCTACATCAACATGCAAATCCCCGTCACCCGCATTCAACGGGAAACATGGGCAAAATTCGGGCAAAAGCCGGATTTCGCCGCTTACGGGCAAATCACGGCATTTCGCGACGAACGGCAAGTCTGGAAATCCCGCCCCGACGGGGGCGGGTCCGGGTCAGCTTTCGTCGAACAGCACCAGGTCGTCGACGTTGGGTTCGTTCGTGCCGAAGACCTCCTCGCGCGACAGGATCGTCGGCGGCAGTTCGACACCGCGCTCATAGTTCTCGGGGTCCACGCGCAGCGACTCCGCCCGGCTACGGATATGCACCGTCATCGGAACGTCGACCTGTTCGTAAAGGTGAATGATGTCCTGATTGAACATGCGGATACACCCGGCAGAGCCGGAATTACCGATCGAGCGCAGATCGTTCGTACCGTGGATGCGGTAGTATGTGTCGCGCCCGCCGCGATAAAGATAGAGCGCCCGCGACCCAAGCGGGCTGCTCAGCCCACCCGGCACGCCGGATCGGAACGGCCCGTAAACCTCCGGCTCCGTGCGCAGCATGTTGGCGGTGGGCGTCCAGCCCGGCCACTTGCGCTTGAGCTGGATCGTGGCACCACCGTTGATCGACCGGCCCTGCCGTCCCACGCCCACGGGGTAGCGCACCGCGGACCCGTCGTTGCGCACAAGATACAGGAACTTGGCATAGGGATCGACGTCGATGGTACCGCCCGGCTGTTCCCCAAGATACTGGCCCGACATGCGCCGGTTGATGCCTTGGGTGTATTCCGGCGGGATGCCCGGCAGGTTGTAGCCCTCGTCGGTGATCGGCGCATAGCCATCGGCAAAGGACGCCACGGCACGGGCCGACGGGTTCGATGCCGGGGCGCGGGGGCTGCAGGCCGCAGCGGTCGAGGCCAGCATCATCGCGGTGAATGCGCGGCGGTTCATCAGGGTCTTGGCGGGCATGGCAGCACCTTAAATTTGCGACTCACCCCCGCGGTGCAGCGGTGAAATCCATTCTTCAATACAAGATAGGGCCGCCATCCCCACAGCAACCGCTACATCTACAGTGCTCAAAGCAGCACCTGCCGGATAGTTCCACAAAACCGGCAAATTTACGAGTCTGGAATGCCGGACCCGCGCAACCTGTGACAATTCACGCGCGGGTCCGGTGCCTGTTCAGCCCACGACGTTGAAGTCCGGGCCGTAGGGATAACCGGTGATATCTTCGTTGCCACCCTCGGTGATGAACATGATATCGTGCTCGCGGTAGCCACCCGCGCCCGGCTGACCCTCGGGGATCGTCAGCATCGGTTCCATGCTGATCACCATGCCGGGCTCCAGCACCGTGTCGATGTCTTCGCGCAGTTCGAGCCCCGCCTCGCGGCCATAGTAATGCGAGAGCACACCAAAGGAATGGCCGTATCCGAATGTCCGGTATTGCAGCAAATCGCGCTCGGCGAGGAAATCGTTGATCTTGGCCGTGATGTCGGCGCAGGAGGCACCGGGCTTCAGCAGGCTGATCCCATATTCATGGGCGGCGACATTGGCCTCCCAGATCTTCCGGCTCGCGTCGTCGACCTCGCGCACGAACAGCGTCCGTTCCAGCGCCGTGTAGTAGCCGGAAATCATCGGGAAGGTGTTGAGCGACAGGATATCGCCGACCTGCAGTTCCCGCGACGTGACAGGGTTGTGCGCGCCGTCGGTGTTGATGCCCGACTGGAACCAGACCCAGGTGTCGCGATATTCCGCATCGGGGAACCGTTTGGCGATCTCAAGTTCCATCGCGTCACGGCCTGCCATCGCCACGTCGATCTCGCGCGCGCCGGGCTTGATCGCGTCGCGGATCGCGTAACCGCCCACGTCGGCGACCGCCGCGCCGTGGCGGATCAGGTCAAGCTCGGCCTGGCTCTTGTGCATCCGCTGCCGCATCGTATCGGGCGCGATGTCGAGCGACGTCGCAGGCGTCAGGAATGCCGTCAGCTTGTTGGATTGCAGCACGGTCAGGTGATCACCCTCGTAGCCGATCACCTTGCCCGGCCCGGTCACCGAAAGGATCGCGCGCCAGTAGTTGTCACGCTCCCAATCGGTATAGGTGATGTTGTCACCGAACCCGCGCCGCCACGGCTGGGCCGCGTCGATCCCTGCGCTGATCGTGACGGTCTCGGTCGGCGTGACGACCTGCGCATAGGGGCGACCGAATGCGCAGTAAAGAAAGCCGGAATAATACGCGATGTTGTGCATCGACGTCAGCACGCAGGCATCGACGCCCTTGTCGGCCATCGTCTCGCGCAGACCATTCAGGCGGGATTCGTATTCGCCATCGGCAAATGGCAGGGTCTTTTCGCCCTGATGGAAACGGTGGAACTGGTTGCGGGTGTTCATGGGTCAGACCTCAAATCAATAAGGTCCCGGCGTTCAGGACGTGGGGCAGTTGCCCGAGCGGCCCTGTTACGGGCCTGCGACGACGCCATCGTCGCGGCTCTGCCCGCTGCTTAATCCGGTGGTGGCGTTTCTGGCAAGCAAATTTCGCGGGTGACAATCCCGGCCCTTGCGGCCAGTCTGCCGCCCATGTCGATCTGGACCTCACTGCGCAAACTGATCCGCGGCCGCCCCGCGCCCGAACGCCCCGCCGCCCTGCCGCCGGGCAAATCGCGCGTGCATTTCCTCGCCGGTGATTTCCGGGACGAGGCCGCAGCCCGCAGCTACTGCTACCACGCGCCCGGCGACGCGCCCGAAAAGCTGACCGTCGACCAGCCCGGCGCCTTCATCGACACCCAGCACGTCGAGGTCAGCTTCGGCACGCATCGCGACAGGCTGCTGGAATTTCTCGACGATGAAGTCGCCGCCGACCTGCTGACGGAGATCGATGGGCAAAATACGCTGATTATCATTGAGGAACAGGCCTTTGCAGGCCTTCCTTACACCTTGGACGACACCGAAATCCTATCGTATCTCGGATCGCAGGAGGTGGATGTATGACGGAGAAGGTCAATCTGGCCGAAAAACTGAGCCAGTTCGATAACCATTGGTCGCCGCGCATCGTCGCGGGCTATAATGGCAATGATATCATGGTGGTGAAGGTCGAAGGTGAATTCGTCTGGCACAGCCACCCGGACACCGACGACCTGTTTTTGTGCCTGAAAGGCGCGGTGGACATCGAGTTGCGCGACAAGACGGTGACGCTGACCGAAGGCGAATTGTGCGTGGTGCCAGCGGGCGTGGAGCATCGGCCCGTGGCGCGGGGCGAGGCGCATCTGCTGCTGATCGAACCCAGCGGCACGCCGAACACCGGCGATCCGGCGACAGCGGTGGACAAGCCTGTGATCTGAGCGGCGGCCTTCCCCGCGGGGAAGGTTTTTTAAACGTTAACAATGCGTTAACCTAAAATGCGCGTCGATCACCCGACAAGCGTGCGCGTCAAATCGCTGTCCGGTCGGGCGAGTTCCCCCACGATATCAAAGTGATGTCGCCCGTTGTGAATGCGCCGTTCGCACCCCCAGGCCTCTGACAGCCAGCGCGCCTGATCCAGAAACGCCGGGCGTTCATCCGCGCCGACGACCACGCTGACGGCGGAGGCGGGCGGCGGCTGGTGGATCGGGCTTTCGGCGCGCGCTTCTGCCGGGGTCAGGCGCAGATCGGCGTTCATCGAGGTTTTCAGCAGCGGTGCGAGGTCGGAAAGCGGCGAGATCGGCACCGTCTTTTCCACCCGCGCCAGCCAGTCGCCCGCGATGTGCCGGTCCAGCATCCGCGCCACCAGGTGCCCGCCCGCCGAATGGCCGGTCAGCCGGATCGGGCCGTCGGACAGGCCAGCCACCGCGCCCACCGCCGCCGCGATCTGGCGGGTGATGTCGGAAATCCGGACGGCGGGGCAAAGATCGTAGGACGGCATCGCCACGGCCCAGCCATGCGCCAGCGCCCCGGCCGCCATATGCGACCAGTAAGATTTGTCGAAGTCGAGCCAGTAGCCGCCGTGCACGAAGACCACCGTGCCACGCGCGGCGTCCCCCGGCTGGAACAGGTCGAACCGGTTGCGGGATGACGGGCCGTAGGTGATGTCATAGGTCGCCCGCGCCGTAGCGCGAAAGGCGCGAGCCGCCGTCGCCCATTTGTCCGGGTAGGACGCGCCGTCGGGAATGAAGCGTCCGTTGGCATAGGCCTCGTCCAGTTCCATCGCAACGCTCCGTCCAATTCCGGGTTAGGGCTTTACGCCACCCCTGCCCCCGTTACATATGGCGCGAACCCTAGCGGAGACCTATCATGCTTGACCAGACGACCGATCTCAAATCCATGCTTTCCCGTCCCGACCTGCTGTGCACCAAGGCGTTTCTGGCCGGTGAATGGGTCGACGCGAAAAGCGGCAAGACCTTCGACGTGACCAACCCCGCCCGCGGCGACGTGATCGCGCAGGTGGCCGATCTGGACCGGTCGGAATTGAAGGACGCCATCGCAGCCGCCGAGAAGGCACAGAAAGGCTGGGCCAAGCTGGCCGCCAAAGAGCGCGCAAAGGTGCTGCGCAAGTGGTTCGACCTGATGATGGAAAATCAGGAAGACCTGGCGATCATCATGACAGCCGAGCAGGGCAAGCCGTTGACGGAATCGCGCGGCGAAGTCGCCTATGGCGCGTCATTCGTCGAGTGGTTCGGCGAGGAGGCCAAGCGCGTTTACGGCGAAACCATCCCCGGCCACATGGCCGACAAGCGCATTCAGGTCATCAAGCAACCCATCGGCGTGGCCGCAGGTATCACGCCCTGGAACTTCCCCAACGCGATGATCGCCCGCAAGGTCGCACCCGCGCTGGCCGCCGGTTGCGCATTCGTCGTGCGGCCCGCGTCGCTGACGCCGCTGTCGGCGCTGGCGATGGGCAAACTGGCGGAAGAGGCAGGCGTGCCGAAGGGGCTGTTTTCCGTCGTGACGACGACATCGTCGTCGGAAGCGGGCAAGGAATTCTGTGAAAACCCGATCGTGCGCAAGCTGACCTTCACCGGGTCGACAGAGGTCGGGCGCATCCTGCTGAAACAGGCCGCCGATCAGGTGATGAAATGCAGCATGGAGCTGGGCGGCAACGCCCCTTTCATCGTGTTCGACGACGCCGATCTGGATGCGGCCGTCGAAGGTGCCATCGCCTGCAAGTTCCGCAACAACGGGCAGACCTGTGTGTGTGCGAACCGGATCTATGTGCAGGCGGGCGTATACGATGAATTTGCCAAAAAGCTGAAGAAGGCGGTCGAGGACCTCAAGGTCGGCGACGGGTTGGAAGACGGCACCACGCTCGGGCCCCTGATCGAGGATGCGGCGGTCGAAAAGGTGAAGGAACACCTGAAAGACGCGCTGTCCAAGGGCGGCGAAATCCTGACCGGTGGCGAAGCGCATGATCTGGGTGGCAAGTTCTTCAAGCCGACCATCGTTACGGGTGCCACGCAGGACATGCAAGTCGCCACCGACGAGACATTCGGCCCCTTCGCGCCGCTGTTCAAGTTCGAGGACGAGGACGACGTGATCGCCAAGGCGAACGACACGATCTTCGGCCTCGCGTCCTACTTCTACGCCAAGGACCTGTCCCGCGTGACCAAGGTGGCCGAGGCGCTGGAATACGGCATCGTCGGCGTGAACACCGGCATCATCTCGACCGAGGTGGCCCCGTTCGGTGGCGTCAAGCAATCCGGTCTTGGCCGCGAGGGCAGCCACCACGGGATGGATGATTACATGGAGATGAAATACATCTGCACGTCCGTTTGATCCTACACGACCAACACGATCCGCCCGGCACCGCCGGGCAGCGCCCGTCCGCCCCCATGGGCGGGCGCTTCGCTTCCGCCCGCGGACAGGCGCTCCCCTCGGTCACGCAATTTCCAAACGTCATCGCCAAGGATTGACGCAACAGCCGCGTCATAGTCCTGTGATGCGCATGACAGTCAGTGACGAGGATCTTGCCGACGCAGCGGCCCATGGCGACGGGCAGGCCTTTGCCAGCCTGCTCGACCGGCATTACGACCGGCTGTTCGCCTTTTGCTTTCGCCTGACCGGCGCGCGGGCAGAGGCGGAAGACCTGTGCCAGGACATCTGCGCCGCCCTGCCCGCCAAACTGGGCAGCTATCAGCGCCGCGCCAAGGTGACGACCTGGCTCTACCGGGTGGCCGTCAATGCCGCGCACGATCGCAGGCGCAGGCGGGCCACCTATATGAAAGCCACGACCGGCTGGGGTGACTGGGAAATCGCGCGGACGGCAGCCAATGAAGAGACGGCGGCGCAGGTCGATTGGCTGACGCAGGCGATGGCACAGTTGAACGACGATCTGCGCGACACGCTGGCGCTGGTGCTCGACGACATGACCCACGCGCAGGCGGGCGAGGTTCTGGGCGTTTCGGAGGGCACCATAAGCTGGCGGGTGTCCGAGGCGAAAAAGGCGCTGCGCGCGCTGAAGGAAAAGGAGGATGCGTTATGACCGATGACCGCGACGATCTTGACGACCTCAAGGCGATAATGGCGACCGCGACCCCACGCCCCGATGCCGCGCGCCGGGCCGAAAACCTCGCCCTTGCGCAAAAGAATTTCGCGGCGCTCCAAGGATCGCGGGACGCCGGGCGTCACACTTCTGCAACCGGGCCGATGGGCCTCTGGACAGGAGTGAAGACGATGTTGAACGCAATGACGACCAAGGGCGGGTTGACCGCCACGACCGCACTTGTCGCGGCGGGGTTTCTGTTCATGACCCCGATGGGGCAAGAGATGTGGCGCGACGCACCGCTGGCCGATCTGGGCCGCGAGGACACGAAGGTTCCGGCCGAAGAGCCTGATACGGGCGCGCCCGCGGATACTGCCGACAGCCTGCCCGCCGCGGATGCCGAAGTGGCGGCGACCGACGGATATGTGGCCGACGATCAGGCGCGCATCCGCCGCGAGGCACTGGAAAGCGTGGTTCCGGAAAATCTGGTCATCGAAGCACCGGCCCTCACGATCGTCGCCGAGGACGAAAGCGACATGGCACCGATCGACCAGGGTGCGGGCCCTGCGGCACAGGCCCCCGCCGCACCGCGCGCACAGGCGGCACCCGAAGGTATCACGCTGGAATCGCTCAGCGTCGATCCCAATATGGCCTTCCCTGCCCCCACGCCGGAACCCACCGTCGCGGTTCCCGCACCCGATACCGAGGCCTTCGCCAACGCGGAACAGAACCCGCTGAAGATCACGCAGGAGGAACCCGTGTCGACGTTTTCCATCGACGTGGATACCGCCAGCTACGCGGTCGTCCGGTCGTCGCTGATGCGCGGGCAATTGCCGCCGGCGGATGCGGTGCGGGTCGAGGAGATGGTGAATTATTTTCCCTACGACTACCCCGCTCCCGGCGCGGATGAGGCCCCGTTCCGCCCCACCGTGACCGTGACCGGCACGCCGTGGAACGCGGACACGCAACTCGTGCATATCGGCCTTCAGGGCCAGATGCCCGCGATAGAGGACCGCCCGCCGCTGAATCTGGTGTTCCTGATCGACACCTCGGGCAGCATGGACGACCCGGCCAAACTGCCGCTGCTGCGCCAGTCGTTTATGCTGATGCTGGACAACCTGCGGCCCGAGGACGAGGTCGCAATCGTGGAATATGCGGGCAGCGCGGGGCAGGTGCTGGCACCGACGGCGACATCTGAAAAAGGCATGATCGTCGCGGCCCTGATGCGCCTTGGCGCGGGCGGGTCGACCAATGGGCAGGGCGGGCTGGAACAGGCCTATGCCGTGGCCGAAGGCATGGCGGCCGACGGTGAGGTCAGCCGCGTGATCCTGGCCACCGACGGGGATTTCAATGTCGGCATCTGGGATACCGACGGGCTGACCGCCTTTATCGAAAAGAAACGCGAGAGCGGCACCTACCTGTCGATCCTGGGCTTTGGCCGTGGCAATCTGGACGATGCCACGATGCAGGCGTTAGCGCAGAACGGCAACGGCACGGCGGCCTATATCGACACGCTGTCGGAGGCGCAGAAGGTGCTGGTGGATCAGTTGACCGGCGCGCTGTTCCCCATTGCTGGTGATGTGAAGGTGCAGGTGGAGTTCAACCCCGCCGCCGTCGCAGAATACCGGCTGATCGGCTACGAGACCCGCGCGCTGAACCGCGAGGATTTCAACAACGATGCGGTGGACGCGGGCGAATTGGGCGCGGGCCACAGCGTGACGGCGATCTACGAGGTCACACCGGTGGGCAGCCCTGCGCAACTGTCCGACCCGCTCCGCTATGGCGAAACCACGGTGTCGGGCGATGCGGACGAGCTTGGTTTCCTGAAACTGCGTTACAAGGCACCCGGCGAAAGCGTCAGCCAGTTGCTTGAAACGCCGATCATGGCGGGTGAAGGCACGGCCAATGCAGAGGCGCAGTTCGCCATCGCAATTGCGGGCTTCGGCCAGTTGTTGCGCGACAATCCCTATCTGGGCGACTGGTCCTATGTCGATGCCATCGCCCTGGCCAACGCCAACAAGGGTGCCGATGAATTCGGTTACCGGACCGAAGCCGTGCAATTGATGCGGCTGGCGCAAAGCCTGTCACAGTAACCTGAAAACAAACACTATATTGCCGACCGGCGGGAAAATGTCCCGCCGGTCTTTTTCGGTGGTCTTTCCTGCGGATATGACGCAATTTCAGGCAACTGGCGAAAATTTGCGCACGATTGCACGACGAGACCTCCGACGAATGCTTCCAGACGACCATCCCCGCAATGCCGAACGCCTGTCCCGCCTGAGCGATTTCGACATCCTCGACACGCCGCCGGAAGATGTGTTCGACGACATCGTCAAACTGGCCTCCGAAATCTGCGGGATGCCGGTGTCGTTGATCAGCCTCGTGGGCGAGGACCGGCAGTGGTTCAAGGCCGCGACCGGTTTCAACGCGGAAGAAACCTCGCTCGAAGAGGCGATCTGCGGTCATGCGATCCTGGAGGATCAGGGTGTCTTTGCGATCCCCGACCTGACGCTGGACCCGCGCACCGCCGACAATCCGCTCGTGACCGGTGGGCCCAACGCGCGGGCCTATGCCGGTGCGCCGCTCGTGACCAAGGACGGGTTGCCGATGGGTACGCTGTGTGTGCTGTCGACCGAACCCAAGACGCTGAACGCGTTTCAGACCAATGCCCTGCGCGTGTTGGCCGATCAGGTGATGTCGCAGCTCGAACTGCGCCGCGCCTTGCGTAACCAAGACGTGTTGCACCACGAAATGGACCACCGCGTCAAGAATTCGCTGCAAACGGTTCAGTCGCTGATCCAGCTTTACCGGCGCAAGGTGACCGACCCGCAGGCGCACGCCGCTTTCGACGCGGTGCAGCGCAGGCTGCAATCCATCATCATGCTGCACAAGGAGTTGCATAACAGCAGTTTCGTCGAGCAGGTGAACATGGAAACATTCATGAACGGGATCAACGGGTTGCTGGCCGATACCCTACCCGACACGGTGACGCTGAAGCATCATTGCGATCCGCTTTATCTGGCGTCGGCGCAGGCATCCGCCGTGGCTGTGATCGTCAGCGAATTCGTAGCCAACGGGATCAAGCACGCCTTTCCCGACGATCAGACCGGCGAGATCGCGGTCGTTCTCAGCATAGCTGACGAGGATGTCGTCGTGACCTGTACCGACAACGGCGTCGGCAGCGGGGCAAGTACGCAGGATCGCGAGGCCGACCAGATCGAAAGCCTCGGAACGATGATCATGGAAGCCTCTGCCAGCCAGATCGGCGCGACGCTGTCGCGAAAGGCGACCGCAGACGGGTATCGGCTGGAGTTGCGGTTCAGCCGCGAAAGTCGGGAGCCTAGGGCAGTTCGTCCGACGGAATGATCGGAAAAAATTCGCCGCCCGACCGCAAACCGAACCAGCTTGTGCCATCGACATCGGCATGTTCGCCCAGTTCGACCAGCCGGTAGAAGGACTTGCGGTCGATCAGCGCCTCCAGATTGGTGCGGACGAGGACATAGGGCGATGGCTCGCCTGTCTCCGGGTCACGCTCCACCCGGATCGGGTTGTCGGGTCCTGCGGTGACGTAATCGCCCACGTTGGTTTCGAACCGCAGGTCCTGACCCTGCTTTTCGAAATCGACCGCGACGAAGGGCGCATCGTCCACCGTGATGCCGACCTTTTCGACCGGCGTGACGAGGAAATAATCGTCGCCGTCACGGCGGATGATCGTGGAAAACAGCTTGACCAGCGCGGGCCGTCCGATGGGCGTGCCGAGATAGAACCACGTGCCGTCGCGCGCGATCCGCATATCCAAATCGCCACAGAACGGCGGGTTCCAAAGATGGACCGGGGGCAGTCCCTTTCCTTTCGTCGCGGCCTGCGCCGAGGATGCGAGACTTTCCGCCGACGGGGGCACACTCTTTTGTGTTTCGGGTCGTTTTGCCATTGGGGTCATCCGCCATATCTGTTGTTATATCGCCATATAGCGCAGCTGGAGAAATGTCATGACCACCACCGATGATCTAGTCACCGAGATCGAGGCGCTGTCGGCGCAACTGGGCCGCGCACGCACGTCTATCGCGCGGCGCTTCATCGGGCAGGACCGGGTCGTGGACCTGACGCTGACCGCGCTCATCTGCGGTGGCCATGCGGTGCTGATCGGCCTGCCGGGGCTGGGCAAGACGCGGCTGGTGGATACGCTGTCGACGGTGATGGGGCTGGATGGCAACCGCATCCAGTTCACGCCGGATCTGATGCCTGCCGATATTCTGGGGTCCGAAATCCTTGATACCGATGCGGCGGGCGGGCGGGCGTTCCGCTTTGTCGAGGGGCCGATTTTCTGCCAGTTGCTGATGGCCGACGAGATCAACCGCGCCTCGCCGCGCACGCAATCTGCGCTGTTGCAGGCGATGCAGGAGCGCGAGGTGACCGTCGCGGGCGCGCACCGCAAGCTGGGGATGCCGTTCCACGTGCTGGCCACGCAGAACCCGATCGAACAGGAAGGCACCTACCCGCTGCCCGAAGCGCAGCTCGACCGCTTTCTGGTGCAGATCGATGTGCCCTACCCTGACCGCGCCACCGAACGGAATATCCTGATCGCCACGACAGGGGTGGAGGACGAAGCCGCGACGGCGGAGTTCACCGCAGAGGAACTGCTGGCGGCACAGACCCTGCTGCGCCGGATGCCGGTGGGTGATGCTGTGGTGGAAATGATCCTCGATCTGGTGCGCGCGTTCCGGCCTGATGCCGACGCGCCAGAGATCGTGCGCCAGACGGTCAGCTGGGGCCCCGGCCCGCGCGCCGCACAGGCGCTGATGCTGACCGTGCGCGCCGCGGCACTGCTGGACGGGCGGCTCGCCCCCTCGGCAGAGGACGTGATGGCGATGGCTGTGCCGGTGCTGGAGCACCGCATGGCGCTGTCATTTGCGGCCCGCGCACGCGGCGAAACCGTGCAGAACGTGATCCGCCAGGTCGCCGCCCGGATCACGCAGGCAGAGGCCGCCGCGTGACGACAAGCCCGCTCTCCCTGCGCAGCCGGTCAGAGGCGCTGGCCGCCCCGCTCCCCGCATTGCTGGCGGGCGCGGAACATCTGGCCGCTACCGTCCTGCTGGGCGACCACGGGCGCAGGCGGGCGGGCATGGGCGATACGTTCTGGCAATACCGCCCGGCACAGCCCGGCGACGACGCGCGCGGGATCGACTGGCGCCGCTCCGCCCGGTCCGACAGCAATTTCGTGCAGGACAAGGAATGGCAGATCGCGCAGTCGGTGATCCTCTGGGTCGATCAGGCGGCGTCTATGGGGTTTGCGTCCGATGACGCGATCCCGACGAAAGCCGACCGCGCCCGCACGCTTGCGCTGGCCACGGCGATTCTGCTGTTGCGCGGCGGGGAGCGTGTCGGCCTGACCGGCCTGCGCCTGCCGCCACGCCGGGGCGAGGCGCAACTGGCCCGCATGGCGGAGGCGCTGTCGCAGGACGACGACACCGATTACGGCCACCCGGAAGCGCAGGGCATGCTGCCGCATTCCCGCGCGCTGTTCGTGAGCGATTTTCTGGGTGATCTCGCGCCGGTGTCCGAAGCGCTGACCAAGGCGGCGGATCGCGGCGTGCGCGGTGCCTTGTTGCAGGTGCTCGACCCGCAGGAAGAGGCATTTCCCTTTGACGGGCGCACGATCTTTCAGTCCATGACCGGCGGGATGGAGCATGAGACGCTGAAAGCGGGCGATCTGCGCGACCGCTATCTGGACCGGCTCGCCGCGCGCAAGGACGCGCTGTCGCAACTGGCGCGCACGACCGGCTGGCAGTTCCACACCCATCGCACTGACACGCCCGCGACTGCCGCGCTTTTGTGGACCTACGGTGCGCTGGAGCGTCACGCGTGAACCGGTCTGATTTGCATTATCTTGCCCGAAATACTCCGGGGTTCGGGGCAGCGCCCCGAGACGTCGGTCACGGATGGTGCCGCTGATGTGGTCGGTCGGGTCCATCGGATTTACCGCGCCCTGGCTCTTGCTGGGGCTGATCGCATTGCCGATCCTGTGGCTCTTGCTGCGCGCGGTGCCCCCTGCCCCGATCCGGCGGCGCTTTCCCGGCGTGGCGCTGCTGCTGGGCCTGACCGACAAGGACAGCCAGAGCGACCGCACGCCATGGTGGCTGTTGCTGCTGCGCGTGCTGGCCATAGCCGCGATCATTCTCGGCTTTGCCGGGCCGGTGCTGAACCCGCAGGCGCAGCAGTCCGGCTCCGGTCCGTTGCTGATCATCGCCGACGGCACATGGGCCGACGCGCGCGACTGGCCCGCGCGGCAGGACCGGATCACCGCCCTGCTGGCCGAGGCGCAACGGCAGGGCCGCACCGCCGCGATCACCACGTTGACCGATATTCCTACTGACGGGCTGACCTTCCAGTCCGCCGATGCGGTCGCCCAGACCGTACCGAACCTGCGTCCGCAGCCGTGGGAACCGGCAATCGCAGACCTGCGTCCGCTGATCGACGGGCTGGAGGGGGATTTCGACACCTATTGGCTGTCCGATGGCCTCGCCCGCGAAAGCCGCGACGCGCTTCTGCCCGCGCTGGAGGTCTTCGGCACCGTCACCGTGTTCCAAAGCCCGCGCCAGACCATCGGGTTGCGCCCAGCGCGCTATGCCGACGGCGATGTGGTTATCTCAGCCGTGCGCACGCCGGTGGGCAATGCCACCACGACGCAGGTCGCGGCCATCGGCCTTGATCCGGCAGGCGTGGAACGCCAGTTGGCGACGGCCACGCTCGACTTCGCCGCCGGTGACGCGGTGGCGGAGGAAACGCTGGTGCTGCCGCCGGAACTGCGCAACCGGATCACCCGGTTCGAAATCCCCGCTGCCCGCTCCGCCGCCGCTGTCACGCTCACCGACGACGCGTTGAAGCGGCGCGAGGTGGCGCTGATCGCCGGGCGCGAGGAGCGCGAGGAACTGGAACTGCTGTCGCCGCTGTTTTATCTGCGCGAGGCGCTGGAGCCGACCGCCGATCTGATCGACGGCACGCTGGACGATATTCTGCTGGCCAATCCCGATGTGATCGTGCTGGCCGATGTCGCCAATCTGGCGGGCGCGGAACAGGCCGATGTGCTGGACTGGATCAACCGGGGCGGGATGTTGCTGCGCTTTGCCGGGCCGCGGCTGGCCGCCTCCGAGCAGGGCCGCAATACCGAAGACCCGCTGCTACCTGTGCGCCTGCGCGCCGGGGGCCGGTCCATCGGCGGGGCGATGAGCTGGGGCGAGCCGAAGCAGCTGGCACCCTTTGACGAGACATCGCCGTTCTACGGCCTGCCCGTGCCCGACGATGTGGAGGTCACCAGCCAGGTCGTGGCACAGCCAGACCCCACGTTGGCAGAACGCGTGATCGCGCAACTGGCCGACGGCACGCCGCTGGTCACCCGCCGGACCCATGGCGAAGGGCAGATCGTGCTGTTTCACGTGACCGCCAACGCCGAATGGTCCACCCTGCCGCTGTCTGGTCTGTTCGTGCAGATGCTGGAACGGCTGGCGGTGTCGACCAGTGTTACGGCACCCGATGCCGCAGACCTCGAAGGCACGACATGGTTGCCGACCGAGGTGCTGGACGCCACCGGGCGGCTGAGCGATGGCAGCACCCTGCCCGGCGTCGACGGTGCGCTGCTGGCGACGGCCACGCCGGGGCCGGAGTTGCAACCGGGGCTTTATGCCGGGGCCGATCGCCAGATCGCCGTGAACGTCATGGCCCGCGATACCGTGCTGTCGCCCGCCACATGGCCCGCGCGCATCGCGGTCGAGGGGCTGGCGGTGGTGCGGGAAACCGCGCTGAAAGGCTGGCTGCTGACAGCGGCGCTGGCGCTCTTGCTGGTGGACATCATCGCTTCGCTGCTGGTCGGGGGCCGCCTGCGCGGGCCGCGCGCGGATGCAACAGCGACCGTGCTGATGCTGGCGTTGCTGGCCGTGCCGAACACAGGCCTGGCGCAGGACGATGAATTCGCGTTGGCCGCCACGTCCGAGGTCGTGCTGGGCCATGTGCTGACCGGCGACGCAGAGGTCGACGAGATCGCCGAGGCCGGGCTGCGCGGCGTGTCCGAAACCCTGTTCCGTCGCACCTCCATCGAACCTGCAGCCCCGATGGGCGTGAACCTCGAAACCGACGAACTGGCGTTCTTCCCCTTCCTCTACTGGCCGATCACCGCCGATCAGGCGCTGCCCAGCCGCGAGGCCTATGGTAAGCTGAACCGCTATCTGCGGTCGGGCGGGATGATCCTGTTCGATACCCGCGACGCGGATACCGCCGGTTTCGGATCAGGTTCGCCCGAGGGGCGCAAACTGCAGGCGATCGCGCGCACGCTGGATATTCCGGCGCTGGAGCCGATCCCGCAGGACCATGTGCTGACGCGCACCTTCTACCTGTTGCAGGATTTCCCCGGCCGCTACGCCAGCCGCGACATCTGGGTGGAGGCGGCACCGCTGGATGCGGCACAGGCCGAGGGGATGCCGTTTCGCAACCTCAATGACGGGGTCACACCGGTGGTGATCGGCGGCAACGACTGGGCCGCCGCCTGGGCGGTGGACGACAACGGCAACCGCATGTTCCCGGTGGGGCGCGGGCAGGCCGGTGAGCGGCAGCGCGAGATCGCCCTGCGGTTCGGCGTGAACCTGATCATGCATGTGCTGACCGGCAACTATAAATCCGATCAGGTGCACGTGCCTGCCCTGCTCGACAGGTTGGGCCAATGACCGGCACCGTGATTTTCGACCCGCTGATCCCGTGGACTATCGTGGGCGTGCTGACCGCGCTAGTGGCGCTGGGGATCGTGCTGGCCGTCTGGCGGCGCCTGCCCGGCTGGTGGCTGCGTGGACTGGCGGGGCTGGCGTTGCTGCTGGCCGTGGCCAACCCGTCGCTGCAACGCGAGGACCGGGAACCGCTGTCCGATATCGTCATGCTGATCGTGGACGAAAGCGCCAGCCAGCGCATCGCCGACCGACCTGACCAGACCGCCGACGCCATCGCCGCTGTCCGGGCCGAGGTCGCGCGGCTGACCAATACCGAATTGCGCATCGTCACGCTGGGCGACGGCGAGGGTGACACCGGCACCGCGCTGATGACATCGCTGTCGGAGGCATTGGCCGAGGAGCCGCAGGGCCGCATCGCGGGCATCATCCTGCTGACGGACGGGCGGTTGCACGATATCGAGCGCGCGCCTGCCCTGCCCGCGCCGCTGCATACGCTGCTGACCGGACAACCCGATGACTGGGACCGCAGGCTGGTCGTATCCAACGCGCCCGCCTTCGCCATTCTGGGTGAACAGGTCACGCTGACCCTGCGGATCGAGGATCAGGGACAGGCCCCCGATACAGGCGGTTTTGCAGGTTTGACCATCGCCATCGACGGGGCGGAACCGCTGCCGTTCGAGGTGCCCATCGGGCAGGACATCGAAATCCCCGTGGACCTGCCGCATGGCGGCATGAACGTGCTGCAATTCGCGACGCCAGTCATCGACGGCGAATTGACCGACCGCAACAATGGCGCGGTCGTGCAGATCAACGGCGTGCGCGACCGGCTGCGCGTGCTGCTGGTATCGGGCGAACCGCACCCCGGCGAACGCACATGGCGCAACCTGCTGAAATCCGACGCGGGCGTCGACCTCGTGCATTTCACGATCCTGCGTCCGCCGGAAAAGCAGGATGGCGTGCCGGTGAACGAACTGTCGCTGATCGCCTTCCCGACGCGCGAGCTGTTCCTGGAAAAGATCGACGAATTCGACCTGATCATCTTCGACCGCTATTCCCGGCGCGGCATCCTGCCATCCGAATACCTCGACAATATCCGCTCCTACGTCGAACAGGGCGGGGCCGTGCTGGTGTCGTCGGGGCCGGAATACGGCAGTGCGGAAAGCATCTATCGCTCGCCGCTGGGGAATATCCTGCCCGGCCGCCCCACCGCGCGGGTGTTCGAGGAAGGCTTCACCCCGACGCTGACCGATCTGGGGCAGCGGCACCCGGTCACGGAGGGGCTGGAATCCTTCTCGCCCGCCTCGGACGAAGGCGAGGGCCCCGGCTGGGGCCGCTGGTTCCGCCATGTCGAGGTCATGGTGCCCGACACCGCCACCACGGTCATGGCCGGGCTGAACGACCTGCCGCTGCTGATGCTGGAACGGATCGGAGAGGGGCGCGTGTCGTTGATCGCCTCCGACCAGTCATGGCTCTGGGATCGCGGATACGAGGGCGGCGGGCCGCAGCTGGAATTGCTGCGCCGTCTGGCGCACTGGATGATGAAGGAACCAGAGCTTGAGGAAGAGGCGCTGTGGGTCGAGCCGGCGGGCCAGACCATGCGCATCATCCGCCGTACGCTGGATCTGGAAACCGGCGACGTGACCGTCACCGGCCCGGACGGCGAGGAGACCGTGCTGACGCTGGAAGAGGTCTCGCCGGGGCGGTTCGAAACGCTGTGGGAAGCGCCGGAGATGGGGTTCTACCGCCTCACAGACGGCGAGGAAGATACCGTGATCGCGCTTGGCCCCGCTGCCCCGCGCGAGTTCGAACAGACCATCGCCAGCGGTGATCTGCTACAACCGCTCGTCGATACCACGCGCGGCGGTGTGATGCCGTTGTCCGCAGGCAACCCCGACATCCGTACCGTGCGCGAGGGCCGCCCCGCCGCCGGGCGTGGCTGGATCGGCGTGACCCCGCGCGAGGCATACCAGACCGCCGAGATCAGCATCACCCCGATCCTGCCCGCCTGGGCGTTCCTGTTGCTGGCGTCACTCTTGATGGTGGGCGCGTGGCTGCGCGAGGGGCGGCGCTGACCCCGGACCCAAATGACCGATTTGTGACCGCCCACGCGCTCTGACGCCGCTATTGTCGCGGAAACGGGACAGATGGACATCGGACATGAAGAAGCAACGCCGCAAACCGCAGGCCAAACGCCAGCAACAAAAGGCGCAGAACGCCCCTGCAGCACCTGACCGCCGGGCTTTCATGCGGCTGGCGAAAAACGCGGCCATCGGCCTGCCGATCGTCGGTGTCGGCTGCTATTTCGCGATCCGCAAGGTGCAGGGCGATCTGCACGAGGCCGACCTGACGCGCATCGGCGGCGGTGTACCGGCCGTCGTGCAAATCCACGACCCGCAGTGCCAACAATGCCAGACGCTCCAGCGGCAGGCACGCGATGCGCTGTCGGAGTTTGGCGACGACGAGGTCACCTTTCTGGTCGCCAATATCAAAACTGATGCCGGGCTTGCCTTTGCCACCGCCCAGGGTGTCAGCCATGTCACGCTGGTGCTGTTAGACCCTGACGGGCAGCGCGCGGGCATCCTGCGCGGCCCCACCGACAGCGCCGAGGTCGACCGCAGGATTGCAGCGCATGTGGCTGCCTATCGCTAGTGTGGTAGGGTAAATTCCACTGGTGCGTCATACCAACCGGTCACGTTGTCGCTGACCTGTATGAAGACGGTTTCCGTCCCCTCGGGAATGACGATCCCGGATTGCGACCGGGTGAACGGTTGTTCGTTCACATGCGGATGCGCCAAAACGCGGGTGCCAAGCACATTGCCATCGGCATCCAGCACGCGCCAGCCGTCGGCATAGTCGTCCCAGCCGGTATCGGCGTGAGCGATTGTCACGTCGAAGCGCCAGGTGTCGCCGGTTTGCGTGGCGACGACCTCGACCACCTCGGGTTTGTCGGCGAAAGCGGGGGTGGCGCAGGCCAGCAGCGCGCAGATCAGAAGCTGTTTCATAGACGTTTTCCTAGCAGAATATCGCGCGGGATCGACGCAAATTCGCGTGACCAGACGATGAACCCGACGATCACCACAGCCACCAGCAGCGCCCATGGTCCCGCCAGCCAGGCCAGCGCGCCCATCGCGAAATAGATCGACCGCAGGCCGCGGTTGAAGTTGATTGCCGCCCGCACGTTCAGCGCCGCCGCCTGCATCGCGCGTGGCATCGCCTGCGGGTCTGCCGGGTCGTTGGGGACCGCCCCCATCATGACCGAACAATAGCCGAAGACCCGGTTCGACCAGACGAATCGCAGGAAGCCGCTGACCAGCAACAGCATGACCAGCGCCAGCTTGATCTGCCAGATGACGGCCGGCACGTCCCGTGCGGCGACCTCTGCCGCGACGCCGCGCAGCGGGTCGGTATTGGCGATCAGCGCCAGCACACCCCCGATGGCAAAGACGCAGGTAGAGGCAAAGAAGGCCGTGCCCTGCCGCAGCCCGTTCAACACCTGACTGTCGAAAATCCGCGGGTCGCGGAACACGAAGACGCGCATCCATTCCTTGCGGTTTTCGGCCATCAGCGCTGTCACCGACGGGCGGCGTGCCGGGGGATGCTCGATCAGCCAGCCGCTGCCGAGCCAGACCACGAGGAGGCAGGCGACAGCGGCCCAGTCGAGCGGTGCCAGCACCGCGATGTGATCCAGAAATGTCATACCTTTCCCTAGCGCGAAGCCTTGCGACTTGCCATATCGAAAAATTGGTTATATTTCTTTACCAATCCTGCCCAGTGGAGCACGTTCCATGCAAATGCCAACACCGAACCCGGCGATCATCGCCCGCAAGGCTGCCATCGTCGCCCGCCTGCAAGAGGTGCTGCCGCGCGACGCGGTGATCCACCATGAAAGCGAGACCCGCGCCTATGAATGTGACGGGCTGTCCGCCTACCGCTGCCCGCCGCTCTGCGCCGTCCTGCCCGCCACCACGCAGGAAGTGTCGGAGGTGCTGCGCGTCTGCCACGAGATGGGCGTGCCCGTGGTGCCGCGCGGGTCGGGCACGTCGCTCGCCGGTGGCGCGATGCCGACGGCGGATGCGGTGATTCTGGGCGTGGCCCGGCTGAACGCGGTGCTGGAAACCAGCTACGAGGACCGGATCATCCGGGTGCAGACCGGGCGCACGAACTTGTCTGTTACGGGGGCGGTGGAGGCGGACGGGTTCTTCTATGCGCCCGACCCGTCCAGCCAGCTGGCCTGCGCCATCGCGGGCAATATCGCGATGAATTCCGGCGGGGCGCATTGCCTGAAATACGGCGTGACGACAAACAATCTGCTGGGTGTCACCTGCGTGCTGATGGACGGCACGGTGGTCGAGATCGGCGGCGGCCATCTGGACGCGGGCGGGCTGGACCTGCTGGGTGTCATCTGCGGGTCCGAGGGGCAGTTGGGCGTGGTGACCGAAGCAACCCTGCGGATCCTCCACAAGCCCGAGGGCGCGCGCCCGGTGCTGATGGGCTTCGACAGTTCCGAGGTCGCGGGCGCCTGTGTGTCCGACATCATCAAGGCGGGCGTGCTGCCCGTCGCCATCGAGTTCATGGACCGCCCCTGCATCGAGGTCTGCGAGGCCTTTGCCAAGGCTGGCTATCCGATGTGCGAGGCGCTGCTGATCGTGGAGGTCGAGGGATCGCCGCTGGAAATCGACGAGCAACTGGCGCTGATCATGGAGATCGCCCGCACCCACAACCCGGTGGAACTGCGCGAAGCGCAGGACGCGGATGAGGCCGCGCGCATCTGGCTGGGCCGCAAATCCGCCTTCGGCGCGATGGGGCAGATCAACGACTATATGTGCCTGGACGGTACGATCCCGGTGAACGAGTTGCCCTTCGTGCTGCGCCGGATCGGGGAGTTGTCGGATGAATACGGGCTGAAGGTCGGCAACGTCTTTCACGCGGGCGACGGCAACATGCATCCACTGATCCTCTACAACGCCAACACCCCCGGCGATCTTGAAACCTGCGAGGCGCTGGGGGCGGAAATCCTGAAACTCTGCGTCGAGGTCGGCGGCTGCCTGACGGGCGAACACGGCGTGGGCATCGAAAAGCGCGACCTGATGACGGTGCAATACACCGCCGCCGATCTGGAGGCGCAGATGGCCGTAAAGGATGTGTTCGACCCCGCTTGGCTGCTGAACCCATCGAAGGTCTTTCCGCTGGCGTCGAGCGAGGCGCGGCGGGCGGCGTAAGGGGCTTTGCCCCTCTTGGCTCTGAAGGGCCAATTCACCCGAAGGTATTTTCGACCGGAAGAAGACAGGCGATGCACAAGACAGAAACCGACATCGCGCAGGCAGTCAAAGCGACACGCGATCCCCTGCGCATCACCGGCGGCGGCACCCGGCCCGTGGGGCGACCGCATGACGGCGAAACGCTGCCTGTCGCCGGGCTGTCGGGAATCACGCTCTACGAACCCGGCGCACTGACACTGGTGGCACAAGCGGGCACGCCGGTGGCAGAGATCGAGGCGGCGCTGGCAGCCGAGAATCAGCGGTTGGCGTTTGAGCCGATGGATTTCCGCAGGTTGCTGGGCACCGAAGGCACCCCCACGATCGGCGGTGTGGTGGCGGGCAACGTCTCTGGCCCGCGCCGGATCGCCGTGGGGGCCTGCCGGGATTTCATGCTGGGCGTGCGGTTTGTCGACGGGGCGGGCAACATCGTCAAGAACGGTGGCCGCGTGATGAAGAACGTGACCGGCTACGATCTTGTGAAGCTGATGACGGGGTCCTACGGCACGCTGGGGGTGTTGACCGAGGTTTCGCTGAAGGTGCTGCCCGACGTGGAGACCGCCGCGACCCTGCGCTTTGCCGGGCTGGATGTCGCGCGGTCCGTCGCCTGTATGTCACGCGCGCTCGGCTCGCCGTACGAGGTGACGGGGGCGGCGCGACGTGGCGAGGATACTTTGATCCGCATCGAAGGGTTTGCGCAGTCGGTTGAGTATCGTACTGGAGTCTTGGAAAAGCTGCTGGCGGACTACGGCACGGCAGACGTTGTCACAGACGCCGGGGAACACGCGGCGCTGTGGCGCGACATCCGCGATGTGGCGCAGTTTGCGGACCATTCAACCGTCTGGCGTGTGTCACTGCGGCCCTCGCAGGCGGCGGATTTCATCGCCGGGCTGTCCGGGCATGATCTCGACCATGCGTTGGACTGGGGCGGCGGGCTGATCTGGATTGCAAGCCGCGACAACGCCGACGCCGCGCTGCACGACAAACTGCAAGAGACTGCCGGGCAATCCGGCGGGCATTGCACGCTGATCAAGGGTGATAAGACCTTGCGTGCCGCCGTCCCGTCGTTCCAGCCTGAACCGCCCGCTCTCGCCAAAATCTCCGCGAACCTGCGGGCGAAGTTCGACCCGCGCGGCATCCTCAACCCCGGAACCATGACCTGATGCAGACGACATTCACGCCAGAGCAGTTGCAAGACCCCGGCACCGCGCGCGCCAACGAGATCCTGCGCGCCTGCGTCCACTGCGGCTTCTGCACCGCGACCTGCCCGACCTATCAGGTGCTGGGCGACGAATTGGACAGCCCGCGCGGGCGCATTTACCTGATCAAGGACATGCTGGAAAACGAACGTGTGCCCGATGCCACGACCGTCAAGCACATCGACCGCTGCCTGTCCTGCCTCGCCTGCATGACGACCTGTCCGTCGGGCGTGCACTACATGCATCTGGTCGACCACGCCCGCGCCTATATCGAGGACACCTACAAGCGTCCGCTGTCCGACCGTGCCTTGCGTTGGCTGCTGGCGCGTATCCTGCCCTATCCCACGCGGTTTCGCGTGGCCCTGCTGGGTGCCAAGATCGGGCGTCCCTTCGCCCGGCTGATGCCCGACGCCCGCCTGCGCGCGATGCTGGAGATGGCACCGAAACAGATCCCACCCGTCAGCCGCAACGACGACCCGCAGACCTTTGCCGCGAAAGACAAGAAGATGCGCGTGGCCCTGATGACAGGCTGCGCGCAACGGGCGCTGAACACCGACATCAACGATGCCACGATCCGCCTGCTGACCCGGCTGGGGGCAGAGGTCGTCGTGGCCGAAGGCGCGGGCTGCTGCGGGGCGCTGACACACCACATGGGCAAGGAAAGTGAAAGCCATGCCACCGCTGCCCGCAATATCCGGGCCTGGTGCGCAGAAATGGACAAGTCCGGGCTGGACGCGATCGTGATCAACACCTCCGGCTGCGGCACCACGGTGAAGGACTACGGCCACATGTTCCGCAACGATCCCGCCCTTGCCGCCGATGCCGCGCGGGTGTCGGCCATCGCAAAGGACGTGAGCGAGGTGCTGATGGACCTGTTGCCAAAGGATGCACCGCAGATCGACCCGAACATAGCCAAAACGGGGATCGCGGGAACGGATGCCGTGCGCCTGCCGTCGGAAGCCGAGACTGGCACCGGCGCGATCAAGGTCGCCTATCACGCCGCCTGTTCGCTGCAGCACGGCCAACAGATTAAGACCTACCCCAAGGACTTGCTGAAACGCGCGGGCTTCACCGTGCTGGAACCCGCCGACAGCCACCTGTGCTGCGGGTCGGCCGGGACCTACAACCTGATGCAGCCGGAGATTTCGGGGCAACTCAAGGCGCGCAAGGTCCGCACGCTGGAGGTGCTGACGCCCGACGTCATCGCCGCGGGCAACATCGGCTGCATGATGCAGATCGGCAGCGCCACGGCCACACCCATCGTGCATACGGTCGAGCTGCTGGATTGGGCCACCGGCGGGCCGAAACCGCCCGCGCTGGCAAAAGGTGGCAATGCCGCACCACCGGTGCCAATTCTGCGCTAGGGCCACAGAATTGCCGCACATGGCAGGCAAATCGCGCCAGACTGCCGCGACATCACAGGCCCGCCATGCGCATATTCCTCACGATCCTTCTGCTGCTGACAGCCAACCTGTCGGCGGCGCAGCAATCCGGGCTGGTGACGCTGGAGACCGGGCAGGACAGCCGCGGATGGGAGGCGGTCGGCCGTCTGGATATCGCGGGGCAGGGTTTCTGCACCGCCGCCCTGATCGCCGACGACCTGATCCTCACAGCCGCGCATTGCCTCTACGATCGCGACGACGCGCTTCTGTCCGCGGACCGCTTCAGCTTCCGAGCGGGGCTGCGCAACGGGCGGGCCGAGGCCACGCGCGGGGTGACGCGTTTCGTCGCGCATCCCGCCTACGTGGCCGAAAACGACGGCACGGATATGCGCAGTGTCGCCGCCGATATCGCCGTGCTGGAGCTGGACCAGCCGATCCGCTTTACCCGCATCCGGCCCTTCGTCGTGTCCGACCGTCCGGCCCGCGGCGATACCATCGGTGTGGTGTCATACGGTGCCGGTCGCGAAGACGCGCCCAGCCTGCAGGAGGTCTGCAGCGTGATGGGCCAGAACCGGGGCGCCGTGATCATGACCTGCGACGTGGCGCATGGATCAAGCGGTGCGCCAGTCTTCGCGATGGCGGGCGGCGTGCCGCAGATCGTGTCCGTCATCTCCGGCATGGCCGAGGTGGACGGACAGCAGGTGTCGCTCGGCACGTCGCTTGGGCAACCGCTCGATGAATTGCGCGCACATTTCGCCACCATCGGCCCGGCCCGGATCGGCGGCGTACAGCGCATCATCCTGAACGGACAGCGCAACGATACCGGTGCAAAATTCGTCAGCCCATAAGGCGCACCGGGGGTCTTGAAACCCCGCAAAACCGTTCCCAAATATTGGTCACGAGGATGCCCATACGGGGCCTCGCGACGAACGGCCTGTCCCCCTGCGGGAAGGCTGAAACCCATGTTATCGCTTTGAAAAGGATGACCAAAATGCGTACACTTGATCTGACACCACTCTACCGTGCCACTGTCGGTTTCGACCAGATCGCGGATCTGATGGACCGCGCGCTCGCCAGCGACGTCGGCAACAACAGCTACCCCCCATACAACATCGAAAAGACGGCTGACGACGGCTGGCGCATCTCTATCGCCGTGGCCGGTTTCGGCGAGGATGACCTTGCCATCGAAGTCAACGACCGCAGCCTGATCGTGACCGCGAAAAAGGCGGAAGACGAGGAAGAGCGCACCTATCTGCACCGCGGCATCGCGACCCGCGCGTTCGAACGGCGCTTTACCCTCGCCGATCACGTGAAGGTCACAGGCGCAAGCCACGCCAACGGGATGCTGCACATCGACCTGATGCGCGAAGTGCCCGAAGCGCTGAAACCGCGCCGGATCGAGATCGCGAAAGCGGCCGACAAGGACGCCAACCTGATCGAGGAAAAGTCGGTCAACTAAGTCTGACCGCATCACATGCAAACGCCCGGCACTCCGCCGGGCGTTTTTCGTTTCAGGCCGGTTTTTCCGATCAGAACGTCAGCGACACATGGGTGCCGGTATCGGGCATCTCGTCGGTGATATTGGCCTTGATGATCTCGTAGAAGAATTTGAGACCGCTGGTCGTGGTCAGCCATACTTCTGCCTTGGCCGGCGTGAATTTCATCAGGCGCAGGTCCGGGTCTTCCTTGTCTTCCTCGTACCAGGCGGCGGCGATGGGGTTCCAGATTTCGTCGATCTTGGCCTTGTCATCGGACAGTTCCAGACGCCCTTCGATGTCGGCGTAAAGCCCGGCCTTGTCGTCGGACACGACGAACTTCGCGTCCTGCGGGCCGGTGGTGACGGTGTCGACCAAGTGCGTGCCGACGGCGGACAGGAACCAGATCGCACCCGGTTTGTCGTCGTCGAAGTTGGGCGACATCGGCACCAGATTGTGATCGCTGGTCAGCCCCAGCATACCGGCGCGGACGCCCTCCAGACGGTCATAGAATTCTTTCTTTCGGTCGGACATATCGGGTCTCCATGGTCTGCCCGCCGGGTCATCCAGCGGTGTTGCCATTTCAACCCCGAAGTGCTGTGAAGCGTTCCCGTCAGGGCCGCGGCTCTTTCAATTCCACCTCGACGAACCGCATCGGGGCGCTGCCGTCGTTGACCACGTTGTGCGCGACACCGGCGTCGCGGCGATAGGCCTCTCCCGCCGCCACATTCACGCTGCGCCGCGTGTCGCCGGGTTCTTCCAGCAACATCGCGCAGTCGGTCACGGCGGTGATCACATAGTCGAACCCGTGCGTATGCCAGCCCGTTTCTGCCCCCGGCGCGAAATCGAACCGGGTGACACGCACGCGCGCATCATCGACGAGCACCGTCGTCACGGCCTGCGCGCGCTTCGTCAATGCGCCTCTGCCCAGTTTGCGCCCTGCCCCGCGTCCACTGCCAGCTTCACGGACAGCTTCACCGCCGGGTCGGCCGCGTTTTCCATCACGTCGCGGGCGACGTCGATCAGATCGTCCACCGCGCCCTTTTCGACCTCGAAGATCAGTTCGTCGTGGACCTGCAAAAGCATTTTCGCGGGCAGATCGGCGATGCGGTCGGGCATCCGCACCATGGCGCGCCGGATCACATCCGCCGCGGTGCCCTGAATAGGTGCGTTGATCGCCGCGCGCTTGGCGAAACCGGCGTGCGGTCCCTTGGCGTTGATCTCGGGCGTGTGGATTTTCCGCCCGAACAGTGTTTGCACATAACCCGTCTCTTTCGCGTCCGCGACGGTCTTGTCCATGTAGGCGCGGATGCCGGGGAAGCGTTCGAAATAGCGGTCGATAAAGCCCTGCGCCTCGCCGCGCGGGATGCGCAGGTTGCGGGCCAGACCGAAACCTGAAATGCCGTATATCACGCCGAAGTTGATCGCCTTGGCCTGGCGGCGGATATCCGGCGTCATTTCGTCCAGCGGCACGTCGAACATCTCGGACGCGGTGAGGGCATGAATATCCTGTCCCTCGGCAAAGGCCTGTTTCAGCGTGTCGATGCCCGCGATATGCGCCAGAATCCGCAATTCGATCTGGGAATAGTCGAGTGACACCAGCACCTTGCCCTCTTCGGCGATGAACGCCTCGCGGATGCGGCGGCCTTCTTCGGAGCGCACGGGAATGTTCTGCAGGTTCGGATCGGTCGAGGCGAGCCGCCCCGTGTTCGCCCCCGCGATGGAGTAGGACGTGTGCACGCGCCCGGTGTCGGGGTGGATATGGTCTTGCAGCGCATCGGTATATGTCGATTTCAGCTTCGACAACTGCCGCCAATCGAGAATCAGGCGCGGCAGATCGTGGATCGTCGCCAGATCCTCCAGCACATCGACGCCCGTGGAATAGGCTCCGGTCTTGCCCTTGGACGGCGCCTTGCCGCCCGGCATCTCCAGCGCGAGTTCATCGAACAGGATCTCGCCCAGCTGCTTGGGCGAGCCGACGTTGAACTTTCGCCCTGCCGTTTCCTGAATCTCGTCCTCCAGCGCGGCCATCTTCTGCGCGAACCCGTTGGACATGCGCGACAGCGTATCGCGGTCCACCTTGATCCCGTGCCGTTCCATCTCCGCCAGCACCGGCACCATGGGGCGTTCCAGCGTTTCGTAAACCGTGGTGACGCCGACCTGATGCAGCTTCTGGCGGAACAACTGCCACAGGCGCAGGGTGATGTCGGCATCTTCGGCGGCGTATTTCACCGCGTCGTCGATGCCGACCTTATCGAAGGTGATCGCGGATTTGCCTGTGCCCAGCAACGGTTTGATCGGGATCGGCGTGTGACCCAGATAGCGTTCGGCCAGCCCATCCATCCCGTGATTGTGCAGCCCGCCGTGCATCGCGTAGGACATCAGCATCGTATCGTCGATGGGGGTCACGTCGATGCCCAGATTGGCGAAAATCTTGGCGTCGTATTTCATGTTCTGCCCGATCTTGATGACCGACGGGTCGCGCAAAAGCGGTGTCAGCATCTTCAGGCATTCATCGACATCCATCTGCCCTTCGGCACGCGCGTCCGATCCGAACAGATCGTCCTGCGCCGCGGCCTTGTGGGTGAGCGGAATGTAGCAGGCTTGCCCCGTCTCCACCGCCAATGAAATACCGACGAGTTCGGCGCGCATTTCGTTCAGCGCCGTAGTCTCCGTGTCGATGGCGACATGGCCGCGCTCCTGAATACGGTCGATCCAGACCTGCAGCGCGGCGGCATCGCTGACCTTCTCGTATTTTTCCGCGTCGAACGGCACCGCCTCCGGCTCGTCTACGTCACCGGCAGGGGCCGCATCCTCGATCACCGGTGCCTCCGCTCCCAGCCGGTCGGCGATGCGCTTGGTGACGGTGCGGAATTCCATCTCGGCCAGAAAGCCCAGCAGCGTGTCGGCGTCCGGCTCCTTCACCTCGAGACTGTCGAGGCCGAAGGGCAAGTCCATATCGCAATCAAGTTGCACCAGCTTTTTCGACAGTTCGATTTGCTCACGGTGGTCGATCAGGGTCTGCCGCCGTTTCGGCTGCTTGATCTCCTCGGCCCGGTCCAGCAATTCCTCCAGCGATCCGTATTCGTTGATCAAAAGCGCCGCCGTCTTGATCCCGATGCCGGGCGCACCCGGCACGTTATCGACCGAGTCCCCCGCCAGCGCCTGCACATCGACCACGCGGTCGGGGCCGACGCCGAATTTCTCGTGCACACCGTCGCTGTCGATCCGCTTGTTCTTCATCGGGTCGAGCATTTCGACACCGCCGCCGACCAGCTGCATCAGGTCCTTGTCAGAACTCAGGATCGTCACACGGCCCCCCGCATCGCGCGCCTGATGGGCGAGCGTTGCAATGATGTCATCCGCCTCGAACCCCTCCAACTCCTCGCAGGCGATGTTGAACGCCCGCGTGGCATCGCGGGTCAGGGGTATCTGCGGGCGCAGGTCTTCGGGCATCGCTTCGCGGTTGGCCTTGTACTGGTCGTACATATCGTTGCGAAACGTATGGCTGCCCTTGTCGAAGATCACCGCCACATGCGTCGCCGCATCGTCGCCGGTATTCCCCTCCACATAGCGTTGCAGCATATTCACGAACCCGCTGACCGCCCCCACCGGCAAGCCGTCGGATTTCCGCGTCAGTGGCGGCAGCGCGTGGTAGGCGCGAAAGATGAACGCCGATCCGTCGATCAGATGCAGATGGCACCCCTTGCCGAATTGCTGAGCCATATGCGTTCCCCCTGCCTGCCGCGAACCCCGATTTTGCCACGATCCCACCGGTGCCGCCAGCGGTGATTTCAGGGCAGCGACCAGGTGAAGGGCGTCCAGACGCCGACACGCACATCCGCCGCGCGCAGCATGTCGCCGACCCAGACGTTGCAGGTCCGCAGGATATTGAAATGTCCTTTTGCGGGAAAGAACCGGTCCTGCACCGACAGCCCGGGTATCGGCAGGGCGACGGGATCGGTATCGGCGAAACTGCCGCGGATCGCTTCCACCAGATCGGCAAACTGCGCATCGTCCAGTGCGATCACAGTCCACTCCGGCGGCGCGATGAACGGGCCGGAAAGGTCCACCCGCATCACCGCGCTGTCACCCCGCACTGCTTGCCAGACAGTCGCGGCCTCGATATCGCCGTAGGTGCCGGTCACGGTATAGAACGCCTTTGACCCCCAGCCGAGGATGATCCAGCCGTCGATCACCTGTGTCACCGGCAGGCCCGCATCGTCCAGGAATGCAAAACCTTCGCGCGTTTCCGGCGTGATCGGCAGCAGGATATCGGTATGGATCGGCCCCGGTACCAGATAGATGCGGTGCGTGGCTGCCTCGGTCACTCGCCCAGTCTGGATCAGGCCGCCGACGGTGCCGGCCAGAAAATATGCGACGATGGCAAATACCGGCGCAAGCAGCGCCCGGCGCAGAAGTCTCAGACCTTGCCCTCGAAATCCTTGTGCACGATCTTGGCGTCGCAATAGCCGCATTCGACATAGCCCTTGTCATGCGGGATCGAATACCAGACGCGCGGATGCCCCAGACCGACACCGCCACCATCACAGGACACGCGCCACTCGTTCACGATGCGGGTCTCTGGTGCGGGAGTGGTCATGGGATCAGCCTGTCGGTTGTGTTGGACTCCGCGGATTGATACCGCAGGCAGGACACCGGGGAAAGACCATCATGACCGACGCGCCACAGGAAAATGCCATCGAAATCCGCAACCTGCGGAAAACCTATGCCGCCACCGGGCGGTCAGAGGCGAAAGACGCGCTCAAAGGGGTCGATCTCGACATACCGCGCGGCACGATCTTTGGCCTGCTCGGCCCCAACGGTGCGGGCAAATCGACGCTGATCAACATTCTCGCCGGTCTGGTGAACAAGACCGCGGGCAGCGTGAAAATCTGGGGTTTCGATCAGGATGTAAACCCGCGCCAGTCGCGCGCGGCGATCGGGATCATGCCGCAGGAACCCAACCTCGATCCGTTTTTCACGCCCGGCGGATCGCTCGACGTACAGGCGGGGCTTTACGGGGTGCCCAGATCGCAGCGCCGCACCGATGAAATCCTCGACCTGATCGGATTGAGCGACAAGAAAAACGCCTATGCCCGCTCGCTTTCGGGGGGCATGCGCCGCCGCCTGTTGCTGGGCAAGGCGCTGGTGCACAGCCCGCAGATTCTCGTTCTCGACGAACCCACGGCGGGTGTCGACATCGCCCTGCGTAATCAGCTTTGGGCCAATGTGCGCAAGCTCAACGAGGCGGGGATGACGATTATCCTGACGACCCATTACCTCGAAGAGGCGGAGGAGATGTGCGACGAAATCGCCATCATCAACCATGGAGAGGTGATCGTGCGGGACACCACCGCACGGCTTCTGGGACGGCTGGACAGCAAGACGCTCGTGGTGACGCCGACTCAGGATGCCCCCCTGCCCGCGCTCCCCGATGCGATCAACGGACAAAAGCGTGCCGATGGCGCGCTGGCCTTCACATACTCCAGCAGCCGGACGGATGCGGATACGATCCTGACCATCATCCGCGACGCGGGCATCGGCATCCGCGACATCAGCACGGAGCAGTCCGATCTGGAGGATGTGTTTCTGGCGCTGACAGATGGAACGGTGGGGTTGGCGGTGAAATAGAAACCTTCCGGGGGAAGGTTTCAGCCGCAAACGGGCGGAGCCCCGGGCAAGGCGTCGGCGTAGCCGCGCGTCGCCCCGCCAGATTACTTCGGCAACATCCGCCCCAACTGCGCACCACCGATGATGTGCAGGTGAAAATGCGGCACGTCCTGCACGCCGTGGCTCCGGGTGTTGGCGATGGCGCGGAACCCCTGCTCCACCCCCGTGATCCGGCAAACCTCCGCCACGGCAGCGAAAAACCCGGCCTGTTCCTCTGCCGAGGCGTCCGCCGCGAAGTGATCGAGGCTGACATAGGATCCCTTCGGAATCACCAGCACATGCACCGGCGCCTGTGGCTCGATATCGTGGAACGCCAGCGCGTGGTCGTTCTCCACCACCGTCTTGTTGGGGATTTCGCCGCGCAGGATTTTGGCAAAGATATTCTGGTCATCGTAGTCAAACATCGTGTCGGTCCTCAATCTACAAACAGGTGCGGGGTTTCGGCCAGTTTCAGCGCGGTCTCATCGTCGACGTCCAGAAACCGGCGCAGGGCGGCGGCGTTTTCGGTCACGGGTCGATCCTCGCGCAGGGTCGACATGTTGGCAAAGCCCGCATCCCTGATCCGCTCGCTCTCGTAACTGACATCGTTGCGGATCGTCGGCAGCAGCCGGTCGATCACCTGCTCCGGCGTCTGGTCGCCCGCCAGCCCGACACGGCGCGCATGACCGACCAGATAGTCATCTGAAAAATTACATTCGATCTCCAGCAGCCGCGTCGTGGCGCGGTCGGAAAAGAAATCCTGCATCAGGTCGATGTTGGCCGTATCCAGACAGATGATCAGCCGTTTGGCATCGTAGTAGTCGAACAGCATCCGCATCAGCGCCCGGCGGTGCCGCGTGCGTTTGGCCAGCGATGACTGCGCGCCGCCCAGATCGGGCAGATCGGTCTGGTCCTCGTTGAACAGGTATTCCAGCGCCGGGATGTCCGTGTGTTCGCGGATACCCGCGATCAGGCGCTTGGCCACGTGCCATTTCTTGCAGGCCACGATCAGCAACTCGCGGTCGCGGCCCAGCGTGGTTTCCTTTTCCCAGAACCGCATCCCGAACCGTCGCCCGATCCGGCCCCGCCCGGTCACGAAGCGGAACAGGTTGCGCCCCTCGTCCGTGATCGTGAAATCCTCTTGGTCAGAGGCATAGACCCGGCCCAGCTTCTCCTTCAGCTCTGCCGCCTCGCTGCTGATCTTGCGGGCAAAGAGCGCATCCTGCCCCAGCAGCAGATCGTAGTGATCGTTGTAAAACGTCACCGGCATCCCGTAGTCGGTGAACATCAAAAAGGTCAGCGTCCGGCTGCGGATTTCCTCGCGTGGGACGACGTGGCGCACGAGCGTCTGAAAGAACGTCTCGTCCGGGATCCAGGTCGTGCGGAAGAACCGCATCACGTCGGGCCGCTGTCGGGTGAAATCCAGCACCCATTCCACCGTCCGTCGGCGCAGGCACCACCACTGGCTGCCGATCATGATCTGCAGGTCGGCCGGCACGGCGCGGGTCAGCCCCAGCCTGCGCTGTGCGTTGAAGCTCCAGTAGAACCGTTTCTTCTGGGTGCGTTCGTTGAAGAAATGCCGATAGATCAGCCGCTCCTCGCGGAAGCCTGTCTTGATCCAGTCGCTGCGGAAATAGTCGAAACTCTCGATATAATCGACATCGTCACGGTCCAGGAAATCATGGGCGAAGCGCGCCGATTTGATCGCCATGCAATCGCCCGACACCATATAGAAATGGCTGGCGCGGGGGAATGCCTCCACCGCCGCCTCGACCGCGTGCAGCGTCGCCTGCACCAGCGACCATTCGCCCCAGCCGCATTTGATCCGCTTGGCGGCGAAAACCACGTTGGGGTTGTCCGCCAGCCCCTCCTGAATGGCGGCAAAGGCAGCCTTGGGCGCGCGCGCGTCGAAATGGATCGCGATATAGTCACCCGCCGCCGTCAGCTGCTGCGCCTGCTGGATAATGGCCCCCGGGTCCTTGTGGCAGAGCAGAATAAACGCGATTTTAGCCATATAAGCGACAGAATTGCCTGTATTGTCCGGGTCGTCACCTTTTCATACAGTGATGCCGCGCAGAAGAAACGGGGTTTCTTTGCCGGGACGATGAAACTAAAGAAGAACGCATAGCGCAGGCCCCTGGCCCATATTGAGGAAAGAGTGACGGATGGGTTTTCCAGGCACCTGGATGACGGACAGCGAAAGTGTCGTGTATCGCGTCGTGCCGAAATGCGCCTGCTCGACCATCGGCCAGATCATGTATTACTCCGATCACGGCGAATTCTTCGACGGCGACATCCACGATGCCAAGCAGGGCATGCACAAATGGGCGATGGACGACAGCCAGCCACTGATCACCGCCAACGTGAAAAACCATCAAAGCTATGCCTTCACCTGCGTCCGCAACCCCTACACGCGCATCCTGTCGTCGTTCTTCGACAAGATCTGCGGCATTCAGCGCAACGGCAAATACTATCGCGGCAACCTTGTCCCGCTGCTGATCCAGAAATACGGGATCGAGGTGGGCAGCCCGGACGACGGGTTTCAGTTCGACCAGATCAAATCCTTCCGCCGCTTTCTGCTGTTCGCCCGCGACACCATCCGCTGGCGCCGCCCGATGGAACCCGACATCCACTGGTCGGCCATGTCGGGACATATCAGCACGTTCATCGTGAACGGCGGTCGCTACGACAAGATTTTCTGGACCGAACAGTTCAACGACGGGATGCAGCAGGTCCTGTCCAACATCGAAACCCCGCACCCTGTCGATATCGCGGCGATCCCACGCTTCAACGAAAGCGAAGGTCACGGGCCCAAACGCGCACACCCGGTCGAGGATTACTTCGACGACCTGTCGATGCATCTGGTCTATGAAATCTACAAAAAGGATTTCCACCTGTTCAAATACGATTTCGAAAACCCGGCCAACAAGATGCCGATCGGCGAAATCGACCTGAACGAGGTGCACGCCAAACTGGGCGAGTAGGGCGGGCTAGGCCTCTTGGCGCAGCTCCGCGATTACAGCAGCCCGGTCCAGCCGTGCGCCGGTCTGCAGATACTCCATCGCGCGCAGGGCCGCCTCATGCGCCTCCAGCGATGACCCCGCCACGCAGTCCTCCACAACCCGGCAGAAATAGTCGGACTGGTGCCCATCGACAAAGGTATAGTGCACGCACACATCCGTCAGCCCGCCGCACAGGATCAGCGTATCGACGCCCAGACCGCGCAGAAGAATTTCGAAATCCGTCCCGAAGAACGCGGAATAGCGCCGCTTGGGGACGATGTAGTCACCCTCGCGAAACCCCATCTCTTCCTTGGCGACGTCGGTGCGCGGGTCGCCTTCGAGGCAGTGCACGTCCTCGTCCCCGTCCAGTTCGCGGCCGAAATCCACCAGATCGGCGCGGTGGATTTCCTGCACGAAGATGACCGGAACGTTCGTGTCGTGCGCCGCGTCCACCAGATCGCGGGCCGCCAGCATCGTGTTCCTGTAGCCCGGCATGTTCGCGATAGACCGCTCCGCGCTGTCGTCGATGAAGGTGCTTTTCTGGATGTCGATCACCACAAGCGCGGGTTTGCCTACGATCGTGGGTCGGGGCTCTTTCGATGCGGTCGTCATTGTCGTTCCCCCAGGCCTGTTCAGTAAAACGCCACATCGGCGACCGCGATATCCGCTTCCATCGCCTCACCGACCGCCAGAATGCCGATGCGGCGCAGTTGCGCCGGATCGAACCGCTCCTGCGTATTGTTGCTTTGCAGGTCGGCAAAGGCGAACCGCAGCGTCGTCCATTCCGCAGGTGCTGTGAAGCCGATCCGAAACGACTGCCATGGCCGAGACAGCTGATCGGTGCGCAGGCGAACGTCGTAGTCCGCCCCGTTCCCGATCAGGTCGAGCGCGATCCCCGTCCACGCGCTTGCATCCACCCGCAAATCCGCCGCCATCTGGATGAACCCGCCATTGTTGTCGAGCGACACATCCCCCGTCAGCCGCGTGGCCTTGCGCCCGGCCACTGTTTCGCGGCTGATCTGCCCGGTCGACACACCACCCATGACGGTATCGGCGACGAATTCCCACGACAGGTCCAGTGCGGTCACGACGGGGTCTTGTCGGCGATGCTTTCAAAATGGATGCGGTCTGCTTCCGGCACATCCAGCGTGGCCCAGGTATCGTCCTGCGGCGGCGACGGCGGCGTGTCACAGCTGCGGCGGTGGATGTTTACCTTGGCGATGAAATGCGCAGAGATCGGTGCCGTGACGAACAGGAACGCCATGATCAGCAACTCGTGCAGCGACCCCTGCCCATTGACGAAGGAATAGATCATCGACCCCAGCAGCAACGCCCCGATCCCCACGGTGCCGACCTTGGTGGGCGCATGCAGGCGGGTCATCGGATCGTTGAATTTCAGCAGGCCGATCACCCCCACCAGCGCAAACCCCGCGCCGATAAAGAGGCAGATCGCAGCGGCATATGTTCCGATTATCTCCCAGATCATTCGATGATGTCCCCCCGCAGGATGAACCGCGCGTAGGCGACGGTCGACACGAAGCCGAGCATGGCGATGATCAGCGACGCCTCGAAATAAATCTGGGTGCCCTGGTAAATCCCCAGCAGCACGATCAACCCGATGGCGTTCACCACCATCGTGTCGAGCGCCAGGATACGGTCGCCCACCGTCGGCCCCAGCACGAGCCGCAGCATCGACATGCCCTGCGCGAAGACGACCACGACGAAGGCGACGATCATCGCCACGTCCAGAACGGTCTGTGCCATGCTCATACGAAAATCTCCTTCAGGCGGGCCTCGTACCGGGTCTTGATGTCGTCGCGCACGCTGTCCGGGTCATCGGTGTGCAGCACGTGCACCAGCAGGCTGTGCCCTTCGTTGGACAGATCGGCCGATACCGTGCCGGGTGTCAGCGTGATCGTGCCCGCCAACACGGTGATCGCCTCGGGCTGTTTCAGCTCCAGCGGGATCACGATCCAGGCCGGGCGCAGCTTGTCGTTCGGCACGGTCAGCACGATCCATGCGACCTCGACGTTGGCGACAAGGATATCCCACAGCACCATCAACGTGTAGCGGATCATCTTCAGAAACCGGAAGCCCTTGGGCGTGTCCGGCCACCAAACGGCCGTCATGCGCGGAATCAGGACCCCCAGAATGACACCGAAGACCAGCATCCCGGTGGAAAACTGGTTTTGCAGCAAAATCCAGACGATCGCCAGCAGGATCGTCAGCAAGGGGTGGGGAAACAGCCAGTTGAATGCGCGGGTCATGTCAGTGATCCCCTCCGTCAGTCTCGCCATAGCCGTCCGCGCCCGCCTTGGCGTCGCTCAGCTTGCCGGGTGTCTCCAGCACGGTGGCGATGTAGTCGTCGGGCGCGAAAAGCTGCGCCGCTATGGCGTTGGCATAGGCGGTCGCGGGTCCGGCAAAGACCGTGTGCGCCACCAGCAAGGACAGCAATCCACCCACCGCGACGTAGGACAGGCGGCTGGGGGCGTCGGCGACGGGCGCATCGTCTGCGTCCTCCTCAGGCACAAGACTCTGCGCCTTCCAGAACACCGTGCCACCGGCGCGGGCAAATCCCACGACGGCGATCAGGCTGGACCCAAGCACCAGCGCCCAGATCCAGACCATCAGCGGCGCATCCCAGCCCGCGTCGAGGATCAGAAGCTTGCCCAGAAAGCCCGACAGCGGCGGCAGGCCCGCCATGGCAATGGCTGCGACGAAAAACAGCGCCGCCGTGACCGGCGCGCCCGCGATGGGCGGCATCGGAATGAGTGCCAGGCTCTCGCGCCCAGACCGCACCAGATCGGTGATCAGAAACAGCGCCGCCGCCGCCAGCGTCGAATGCACGATGTAGTAAAGCGCCGCCGCGATCCCCGCTTCGGTCATGAGCGCAATCGCCACCATCACCATGCCCATCGACCCGATGACGGAAAACGCGACCAACCGGTCCAGCTTGCGCGCGGCCAGCACACCGACCATGCCGACCGCCACGGACAGCAGCGCCGCGGGCATCAGCCAGACCGCGTGCAGACCCGCCGTCACGTCCAGATCGGGGGGGAAGATCATCGTATAGACACGGATGATCGCATAGGCACCCACCTTCGTCATGATCGCGAAAAGGGCGGCCACAGGTGCCGGTGCCTCGGCATAACTCGACGGCAGCCAGAAATGCAGCGGGACAAGTGCCGCCTTGATCGCAAAGACCAGCAGCAACAGCACGGCGGCCACGCGAATACCCACACTGGCGCCCGCGTCGATCAGCGTCACGCGCTGCGCCAGATCGGCCATGTTCAGCGTGCCTGTCTCGGCATAAATGGCACCCAGCGCGAACAGGAACAGCGTCGAACCCAGCAGGTTGAAGAGCACATATTGCACCCCCGCCCGCAGCCGCCGGTTGCCGCCCGCATGGATCATCAGCCCGTAGGAGGCGATCAGCAGCACCTCGAAGAACACGAACAGGTTGAACAGGTCACCTGTCAGGAACGCGCCCATGATCCCCATCAACTGGAACTGGAACAGCGCATGGAAATGCCGCCCGCGCGTGTCCCACCCCGACCCGATGGAATAGAGCAACACGAAGAACGCCAGCACCGTCGTCAGCAACACCATCAGCGTCGACAACCGGTCGCCCACCACGACGATGCCGAAGGGCGCGGCCCAGTCCGACAGTTGATACAGCAGCACCGTGCCGTCCGACGTCTGCCAGACCAGCGCCAGCGCCGTGGCGAAAAGCGCCGCGACACCCCCCAGCGAAAACACCCGCTGGATGCCGATGTGATAGCGCGCGGCCAGCACGATGAACGGGGCCAGCACCGCTGGCAGGACGATGGGCAGGATCAGCCAATGCGTCATAGCAGATCCTCCTCCGGGTCGGCCCTTGTCTCCGGCTCCGGGTCGTCGACGTGGTCATCGTTACCGCCCAGAAACGCGCCCAGCGAAATCATCACGACAACCGCCGTCATGCCGAAAGAGATCACGATGGCGGTCAGCACCAGCGCCTGCGGCAGCGGATCGGTGTAGCGTTCCGCATCCGTCAGAATCGGCGGTGCGCCGACCGTCAGCCGACCGGATGCGAACAGGAACACGTTGACCGCATAGGTCAACAGCGACATCCCCATGATCACCGGAAAGGTCCGCAGGCGCAGCACCAGATACAGGCCCGCCGCGGTCAGGATACCGATGGCGGAGGCGACGAGGAATTCCATCAGACGGTCCCCCCTGCCGGGCTGGTCGGTGGTTCGGGATCGTCACGCGACGGATCGACATCCATCGCATGCTCGTTGTCGGGCACATGCGCACGCCGCGCCAGCCGCGAGAAACTTTCCAGCGACAGCATGACCGCCCCCACCACCGCAAGGAACACTCCCAGATCGAAGAGCGCCGCCGTCGCCAGCTCGAATTTCTCGAATGGCGGAATGCGGACATAGGTGAAATCGGAGGTCAGGAACGGCTTGCCCACGAACCATGACCCGATCCCGGTCAGCCCGGCCACCAGAACGCCCGCGCCGATCACCCCATGATAGGGAAAGCGGACCCGGTCAGACGCCCAGTTGAAGCCGCTGGCCATGTATTGCATCACCACGCCGATGGACACGACGAGACCGGCGATAAACCCGCCGCCAGGTTCGTTGTGGCCGCGCAGGAAGATGTAGAAACCCACCAGCATCACCACGGGCATGATCACCCGCGTCAGCACCACCATCATCATCGGGTGCATGTCGCCCGCGCGGGGCTGATCGGGCCTGCGGTTCAGCAGACGCGCGCGCACCGGCCCGTTCAAGAGCGTTTCGGTCAGCGCATAGATCAGCAAGGCCGCGATCCCCAACACGATGATCTCGCCGAAGGTGTCGAAACCCCGGAAGTCGACGAGGATCACGTTGACGACATTGGTACCGCCGCCGCCCTTGTAGGAATTGGCGAGGTGGAAATCGGAAATCGACGGGGCCACAGTGTCGCGCAGCAGGTAGTGCAGCGAAAGCGCCGTCGCGGCCAGCCCCCCGACGACCGCCACACCGGCATCACGCACCCGCCGCAGCAGGCTGCTTTCGACGGGCGTGCGGTTGGGCAGGAAATTCAGCGCCAGCAGCAGCAGGATGATCGTCACAACCTCCACGGTCAGCTGCGTCATGGCCAGGTCCGGCGCGCTGAAATAGACGAAACCGACAGACACCATCAGCCCGACGATGGCGATCAGGATCAGCGACAGCAGGCGGTTGCGATGCAGCACGACAAGCCCCACCGTCGCCGCGACCAGCATGATCCAGCCCGCAATCGGCACGATGCCGGGGGTCTGCATTTCGCGCGTGTTCGCACCCGCGGTTCCGGTCGCCCAGGCGTGATAACCCACAGCCAGCACCACCGTCGCCATCACCGCGCCATAGCGGGTAAAAGCCCCGTTGTGGGCGCTGTGGATCACCGCGCGCGCGGCCTTGACCACGGCGATGATCAACCCGTCAAAGATGCGCTTCGCCTCCGGGCGCGGTGCCGCATCCCATATCCGCAGCGCGGGCGCGAATACCGCCAGCACGATCAGGCCACCCACCACCGCCGCGATCGACATATAGAGCGCCGGCACCAACCCGTGCCAGATCTTGAAATAGGCCTTCGGCACCTCCGCCGCGTCGCCCAGCACCGCTGCGGTGACCAGCTTCACGAAAGGCTCGGCCAGGAACGGCGCCACACCGATGACCACGACCAGCACCACCAAGAACGCGGGCGGCAGCCACATACCCGCGCCGGGGTCATGCGGCTTGGCCGGGTAATCGTCGCGCACCGGGCCAAGGAACGTGTGGCTGATGAAGCGAAAGCAATAGGCCGCGGAAAACAGCGATCCCAGCACCGCCAGCACCGGCACGATCCATTCGGAGCCGAACAGCACGGTGTGGTTCGCCTCTTCCAGCATCATCTCCTTGGACAGGAAGCCGTTGAGCAGCGGGATCCCCGCCATCGACAGTGCAGCGATGGTCGCGATGGCGAATGTGATCGGCATCAGGTGCCGCAACCCGCCCAGCCGCCGGATATCGCGGGTATGCGCCTCGTGATCGACGATTCCGGCGGACATGAAAAGCGCCGCCTTGAACGTCGCGTGATTAAGGATATGAAACACCGCCGCCATCGCACCGAAGGCCGTGCCGGTGCCCAGCAGCATCGTGATCAGCCCCAGATGCGACACGGTGGAAAACGCCAGCAGCGCCTTCAGGTCATGTTTGAAAAGCGCGATCACCGCCCCCAGCACCATCGTGATCAGCCCCGCCGTGGTGACGATGGCCACCCACTCCGGCGTGCCCGACAGCACCGGCCACATCCGCGCCATCAGGAAAATCCCCGCCTTCACCATGGTGGCCGAATGCAGGTAGGCCGATACCGGCGTGGGGGCCGCCATCGCGTGCGGCAACCAGAAATGGAACGGGAATTGCGCCGATTTCGTGAAACAGCCCAGCAGGATCAGGATCAGCGCGGGCAGATAGAGCGGATCGGCCTGGATCAATTCCCGGTTCTGCAAAATGACACTCAGGTCATAGGAGCCCACGATCTGCCCCAGGATCAGCATCCCCCCGATCATCGCCAGCCCGCCCATGCCGGTGACGGCCAGCGCCATGCGCGCGCCCTGCCGTCCCTCGGGCAGGTGCTTCCAGTAGCCGATCAGCAGGAAGGACGACAGCGATGTCAGCTCCCAGAAGACCAGCAAAAGCAGGATGTTATCCGACAGCACGATCCCCACCATCGCGCCCTGGAACAGCAGCAGATAGGTAAAGAACTCGCCCATGTTGTCCTTGCGCGACAGGTAATAGCGCGCGTAGGCGATAATCAGCAGCCCGATACCCAGGATCAGGCAGGCAAAGAAAAAGCCCAGTGCATCCAGCATCAGCGTGAAATTCAGCCCCAGCACCGGCATCCAGTCGATGCCCGCCGTCACCACCTCTCCGGCCAGCACGGCTGGCAGGTTCGTAAGCAGCCCGATCAATGCGGCCAGCGTGACGGTAAAGGTGATCCCCGCGCAGGCCTGCCGCCCCGCCTGATACATCAGCCCGGGCAGCAGGGCCCCGAAGAAGGGCAAGGCGACGATAAGAAATAGCGACAAAAGGGCGGCTCCCGATCTTGTGGCCCGCTGGGCGGTCATGCCTTTGTGATGGGAAATCGCTCCGATCTCAAGGGCCTCTGCCCTGCGCGCGGCACCGCGACTTGCGACAAATCGGTCGCCCGCCGTGCATCACGCGCTAGCTTTGCCGCGACAGGCAGGCAGCAAGGCGGCGACATGACCCATATCCTGATCATCGGCAGCGGCCCGGACGCGCTGCGCGCGCGTGTCTGGCCGCGCGCGCCTTTCGACGCGGTCGTTGCGATCAACCACGCCTGGGCCGTCCGCCCGGATTGGGATTACCACATCCACCCAGATGACTTCGCGCCGGAAAAGCGCCCGCAAACCACAGCTCCGCACCAGCGTATCGTGACCTCCGCCGACTACGTCCCGTTGCAGAATGCCTACGGCGGCTTCGTCTATGCGGGCGGCACCATGGCCTTTACAGCCGCCTATTGGGCATTGGCCGCGTTGAAACCGCGCGTGATCGCCATGATCGGCTGCGACATGGTCTACCCCGCCAACGGCCCCACGCATTTCTACGGCACCGGCGCGCCCGACCCGCTGCGCCGCGACATCAGCCTGCGCAGCCTGCCAGCCAAATCGGCGCGATTGCAGGCGCTGGCCGCCCGCGATGGCTGTGCCATGGTGAACCTGTCCACAGAGGAAAGCCGCCTGACCTTTCCGCGCAGCACACCGGCGCTGTCCGCCGCGTGCGCGCCGCTGCAATATGACGCAACAGCCGTCGCGGCGGCCTTGGCGGAGGAACACCGCCTTGGCTACTATGTGCCGTCGGGCAAATACTGGAAGGAGGAAAGCCGCTTCGACCCCGCCGCCATCGACGCGCTCGACGCGGTCTGGATCAAAGCAGGCCAGCCTCTTTGAACAGCACGGCAAGGTCCGCCTTGGGCCGTGGCCCGATATGGCCGATCACCTCTGCCGCCGCGATCACGCCCATGCGCCCGCAGTCTTCCAGTGACCGCCCCCTTGCCATGCCGAACAGGAACCCGGTGGCGAACTGGTCGCCCGCGCCCGTCGCATCCACCGGCACCACCGGCGTCACGTCCGCCGTCACTTCTTCCGCCCCGCGCCGCAGGATCACCGGATCGCCGGAGCGTGTGCACACCACCGTGTCACAGACCTGCGCCGCCTGATCCAGCGCGGCTGACAGATCGTCGGTTTCATAAAGCGTCGTCCACTCCGCAGCATTGCCGAGCACGAAATCCATCTCCTCCGCGATCAGGCGCTTGAAATCCGCGCGGTGCCGGTCGGCGCAGAACGGATCGGACAGGGTGATCCCCGATTTTCCGCCCGCCGCGTGCATCAACCGCGATGCGGCGGCAAAGGCGGTTTTGCCCTCCGGCTTGTCGAACAGATAACCTTCGAGAAACAGGATCTTGCTGCCGGTGAACAATCCCTCCGGCACATCGCCCTGCCCCAGATCGGCCCCGGCCCCCAGATAGGTGTTCATCGACCGCTCACCATCGGGCGAGACAAAGATCATCGACCGCGAGGTCGGCGCTTCAGCACTGGCGGACGGCGGGTTCGGGAACGCCGTGCCGGCCTCCTCCATCCCCTGCGCATAGAACCGGCCCAGCGCGTCGTCCTTCACCTTGCCGATGAACGCTGTCGACAGGCCCAGCCCGCCCAGCCCGGCAATGGTGTTCGCCACGGACCCGCCCGGCGTTTCCGTCCGGTCGGTCATCGCGGCATAAAGCACCTCTGCCCGGTCACGCTCGATCAGTTGCATGATGCCCTTCTCGATCCCCATCTGGTCGAGAAACATATCAGGCGCGCTTGCGATCACATCCACGATGGCGTTGCCGATACCGATCACGTCATAGGAATTCATAGGTTTTTGTCCTCGAACTGGCACAGGTCGCGTATCAGGCAGGCCGCGCATTTGGGTTTTCTGGCGACGCATGTATAGCGCCCGTGCAGGATAAGCCAGTGATGCGCGTGCAACTGGAAATCTGCCGGAATGTGATCCTCGATCGCGTGTTCGACGGCGACCACATCCTTGCCCGGTGCGATCCCCGTCCGATTGCCGACACGGAAAATATGCGTGTCCACTGCCTGCGCGGGCTGGCCCCACCACATATTCAGCACGACGTTCGCCGTCTTGCGCCCCACGCCGGGCAGCGATTGCAGGGCGGCACGCGAATTGGGCACCTCGCCGCCGTAGTCATCCACCAGAATCCGGCTCAGCTTCATGACGTTCTTTGCCTTCTGGCGAAACAGCCCGATGGTCTTGATATGCTCCGTCAGCCCCTCGATCCCGAGGTCGAGCATCTTCTGCGGCGTATCGGCCACCTGGAACAGCGCGCGCGTCGCCTTGTTCACGCCCGCGTCCGTCGCCTGCGCCGACAGGGCCACGGCGACGACCAGCGTATAGACGTTCACATGCTCCAGCTCACCCTTGGGTTCGGCCTCCGCCGCCTGAAAGCGCGTGAAAATCTCGCGGATGGTGTGATAGTCGAGTTGCTTTGCCATGCCGCCCCGTATGCCCGCCCGGTGCCGCTTGCGCAATATTCGGGTCGCACGGCGCGGGTCCCGCGCCTATCTTCAGGTCATGGAACACGAACACGCATATCACTATCAGGTCATGGCCCGCGCGATCGACATGATCGACGCGGCGGATACCCCGCTGACCCTCGATGACCTCGCCGCGCGGATGCAGATGTCGCCCGCGCATTTCCAGCGCCTGTTTTCGCAATGGGTCGGCGTCAGCCCGAAACGCTATCAGCAGTATCTGGCGCTGGGTCACGCCAAGACACTGCTGCGCGACCGCTGCACCACGCTGGAGACGGCGGATGCGGTCGGCCTGTCCGGGTCGGGACGGTTGCACGATATGTTCGTAAAATGGGAGGCGATGAGCCCGGGCGAATTCGCCAAGGGCGGTGCCGGTCTGACGATCCGCTGGGGCCGGTTCGACAGCACATTCGGCCCGGTGCTGATCATGGCCACCGACAAGGGCATCTGCGGCATGGCCTTCATCGCCGAAACCGGAGAGGCGGCGGCGATGGCCGACCTGACCGCACGCTGGCCACAGGCCCGCTATGTCCACGACCCCGACAGTCTCACCCCTTGGGCACAGGCGGCACTGGGGGCCAGCGAGGACGTCGTGCCGCTCTACCTGATCGGCGCGCCGTTCCAGCTCAAGGTGTGGGAGGCGCTGCTGACGATTCCAACCGGCCACGTCACGACCTATTCAGACATCGCCGCATCCATCGGCAACCCGCGCGCCGTGCGCGCCGTCGGCACCGCCGTGGGACGCAATCCGGTCAGCCTGCTGATTCCCTGCCACCGCGCATTGCGCAAATCGGGCGAACTGGGCGGCTACCATTGGGGCACGAAGGTGAAGCGCGCCATGCTCGCGTGGGAATCGGCGCGCAGCGACACCTTGGCCAAGAGCGCGTAATTCAAGCGAAAACCTGCCGCCGCCCCCCGCGCTATTGGATATCAGCGGGGGTTGGTGGCATATCTGGTGCATCCACCGGCGCAGGATTTTGCGCATCCACAAGAATGGAAGACCGATATGACATTTTCGAAACTCCCGATGCTGCTTGCAGCCTCCTCGCTCACCTTCGTCGCGGCCTGTGCGGGCGGCCCCAACAACAACGAAAACGCCTCCGGCGGCGCGCTGCTGGGTGCCACGGCGGGCGCTCTGATCGGTGCCGCCACCGGTGACAGCCCGCGTGAACGCCGTCAGGGTGCCCTGATCGGTGCCGCAATTGGTGCCGCAGGCGGTGCCGCCATCGGCAACCAGCTCGATCGCCAGGAAGAGGAACTGCGCCAGGCGCTCGGCAACAACGTCGGCATCGTCAACAACGGCTCCAACCTGACCGTGACGCTGCCGCAGGACATCCTGTTCGCCACCGGCAGCGCCGCCCTGACCGGCGCGCTGCAGAACGATCTGGTGACCGTGGCCCGTTCGCTCAACAATAACCCGAACACCACAGTCAGCGTCATCGGCCACACCGACAACGTCGGCGAGGCTGCGTTCAACTTCGACCTGTCGCAGCGCCGCGCGCAGGCCGTGACCTCGGTGCTGATCAACGCCGGTGTCTCCGCAGGCCGGATCCGCACCATCGGCCGGGGCGAGGATCAGCCGATCGCGTCGAACCTGACCGCCGAGGGCCGTCAGCAGAACCGCCGCGTGGAAATCGTGATCACGCCGAACTGATCATTAACCATTCCGCAACAAAGGGGTCGCCGGTGGCGGCCCCTTTTTCGTTGTGACCCTTCGCACGTGGTCATATCATTTTACCAATCGTCACGAGAAAGCCGTCAATGCCGTTTGAACCGATCCAGCAGGAAAAACTGTCGCAAGGCGTCGTGCGCCAGATCGAGGGGCTGATCCTGCGCGGCATCCTGCGCCCGGGCGAACGGCTGCCGTCGGAACGGGAACTGTCCGAGCGTCTCGGCGTGTCGCGCCCGTCCCTGCGCGAGGCGCTGTCGAACCTGCAAGAGCGTGGCCTGCTGACCTCTCGCGCCGGGGCCGGTGTGTTTGTGGCCGATGTGCTGGGCAGCGCCTTCGCGCCCGCACTCGTCACGCTCTTCGCCACCCATGACGCCGCCGTGTTCGATTACATCAGCTTTCGCCGCGATATGGAGGGGCTGGCGGCGGAACGTGCGGCGCGACTTGCCTCCGACACCGATCTGGCGGTGATCCAGACGATTTTCGACAGGATGGAAGCCGCGCATCGCAAACGTGACCCCGCCGACGAGGCCGCACTCGATGCCGACTTCCACCTCGCCATCATCGAGGCGAGCCACAACATCATCATGCTGCACATGATGCGGTCGATGTATCAGTTGCTGCGCGAGGGCGTCTTCTACAACCGGTCTGTTATGTTCAAACAACGCATGACCCGCGATCACCTGCTCGACCAGCACCGCGCGATCAACACGGCCCTGCAGGCCCGCGACCCGCAGGCCGCGCGCGCCGCTGTGGCGGCACACCTCGACTATGTCGACAAGGCCTTGTCGGATCAGCAGAAAGCCGACGCCAACGAGGTTTTCGCCAGGAAGCGATACGAGCACGAGGCCGGGCGCGGCTGACCGCCTGCGCATGTGCCCCGCATCAACCGATCAGCACGCCACCTGCCGGATACCCGCGATAACTTCGGGTGGAACGTCATGGGGTTCCAGAAAACCACCGGTGGATACCCAGTCGGACATCTCCGGCTGCGCGCAATCCACCGACAGCACACCGACGAAACTGCCCAGCTTCCCCTCGCCACGCACATAGACGTCGACGCCGAAGCCTTCGGTCCAGCCGGTATTGATCACATACCAGCCCTGTGAATAGACACCTTCCAGCGGCTGGTCGTAGATGAAATCGGCTGCGATATGCTGCACCGCGCCCGCGGCGGTGGCGGTCAGCAGCGCCGTCAGAACAGCGGCGGTGGGAACGATGCGCATGAGCGACTCCTGTGCACAAATGAAAAGCCCGGCCACATCACTGTAGCCGGGCAAATCGCAATGTCATGCAAAGAAGCAGATCAGTGCAGCTTGGCATCCACCTGACCGATCGCATCGTCGATCAGCTTGTCCTTGCCGGAGGCATCCATCTGTTTCATCAGGATGTCGTTGGCGGCCCCCACGGCGACACTCACCGCGCGGTTTCGGATGTCCGCGACAGCGGCGGATTGTGCAGCGGCGATCTGCTCCTCGGCACCGGCGAGCCTGCGCGCGACAGAGGATTTGATATCCTCCTTGGCCTGTGCGGCGGCGCGCTCGGCCTCTTCCTTGGCGTTGGCGACGATCCGGTCGGCTTGCTCCTGCACGTCCTTCTGCTTGCGCTCGTAGGACGCGAGCAGCGATTGCGCCTCTTCGCGCAGCGCGCGGGCTTCGTCCAGTTCCGCACGGATGTCGGCGGCGCGCTTGTCGAGCATCTGGGCGACCTTAGACGGCACCTTGAAATAGAGCAGCACAGCCACGAACAGCAGGAACGCCAGCGTGACGATGAAGTCAGTGTTCTTCAGCGACACGAACGGGCCTTCGGCGGCAAGCGCGGGGCTGGCTGTCAGGGCGAAAAGGGCGGCGATCAGAAATCTCATGGTGCTACCCTTTCATCCGTGCGTTGACGGCTGCGGTGACGGTCTTCGCGTCAGCCTCGCCGCCCAGCGCGGCGACCAGTTCCTTGGCGGTGTCCTTGGCGACCTGCGTCACGCTCTTGACCGCACCCTCACGGATTTCGGCAATCGCCGCTTCGCTTTCGGCGGTCTTTTCGGCGATCTGTGCATCGGCCTTGGCCAGTTCGGCGTCCAGTTCCTTCTGGATGTCCGCCTTCGCCGCAGTCACGATCTCGTTCGCCTGCGCGCGGGCGTCGGCCAGCGCCTTGTCATAGGCGGCCTCGGCCTCGACGGCCTTTTGCTTCAGCTCTTCGGCTGCGGCGATGTCATTTGTAATCGTGCCCGACCGTTCGGCCAGCACCGACCCGATCCGGGGCAATGCGACGCGGCTCAGCACGAAATAGATCACGACAAGCGCGACCAGAAGCCAGAAAATCTGGTTTGGGAACGTCTCGAAGTTCAGCTGCGGCATGCCGCCACTGGTTTCGACCGCAAGTTCGTCAGTCTCAGTTGCCATAATAGTCCCCGAATACCTTGGTCATTTACCGGTCGGGGCGGTTTGCGCCCCGACCGGCCGTAAGGATATCTGGTGCGTTCTTAGACGGCGAACATCAGCAGAAGGGCGACGAGGAACGAGAATATCCCCAGGGCTTCCGCAAATGCGAGACCGATGAACAGGGTTGCCGTCTGCGAGGCAGCGGCGGATGGGTTGCGCAGCGCGCCGGCCAGATAGTTGCCGGCCACGTGACCGACACCGATTGCGGCAGCGCCGGACCCGATAGCTGCAAGACCTGCGCCGATGTGTGACAGTTCACCTTCCATGAGAATTCTCCTTACGTTGGAAGTTAAGTAGGTGTGCGACGGGAACACCCCGCCACGTCGTTAGTGATGCGGGTGCAATGCGTCCTTGAGATAGACGCATGTGAGGATGGTAAAGACGTAGGCCTGAATACCGGCCACAAGGACCTCCAGCCCGTAGATCGCGGTGATACCAAGGATCGACACCGGGCTGATCAGCCAGATCGCCGCGAAACCGGCGAAGACCTTGATCACCGCGTGACCGGCCATGATGTTGCCTGCCAGACGGATGGAGTGGCTGACGGGGCGCACAAAGTAGGAAATCACCTCGATCACGGCGATGATCGGCCGCAGGATCGCCGGTGCGTCCTTCATCCAGAACATGCCGAGAAACGATGCGCCGTTCAGCACGAAACCGATGACCGTGACCGCGATGAAAACGCCGAAGCCCAGCACGGCCGTCACCGCGATGTGCGAGGTGGGCGAGAAGGACATCGGGATCAGCGCCAGATAGTTGGCGAACAGGATGAACACGAAAAGCGTCATGATGTAGGGGAAATATTTCGCCCCTTCCTTGCCGCAGACATCCTCGACCATCTTGTAGATGAAGCCGTAGATAAGCTCGGCAATCGACTGTACGCGGCCTGGCACGATGGACCGCTTGGAACTGCCCAGCACGAAAAGTGCCGCGATGCAAAGCACCGAAATCGCCATCCACAGCGTCGCGTTGGTGATCGTGAACATGCCGATGGGGCCATCGCCGAACAGCGGCTTGATGATGAACTGGTCCAGCGGGTGGAATACCAGACCGCCTTCTTCGGCTGCTTCAGTCGCCATTTTTGTCGCCCTCGTCGTTACCGGCCGCGGCCAGTTGTTTGTTCTGCACTTCCCGCGCCGACCGCATCATGGTGTTCACACCGGCGGCAAGGCCCAGAAAGATAAAGAGCACCAGAAAGATCGGGAGCGTCCCGAACAGGTAATCCAACCCGTATCCGATGCCGAAACCGATCGCGAGACCGGCCACCAGTTCGATCACCATCCGCCAGGCAAGCTGTGCCTGGGAATAGTGTTCCTCTGAATGGTTCTTGACCTGCGGACCCTTGCGTCGGTGCGCCAGCTTCGCCTCCAGTGCGGCGAGTTTGCCGCTTGGGTCGTCAGGATCAGACAAGGCGATTGCCCCCTTCAGATGCTGCGCAGGGTGTATGGTGCACGCGGGACCGAGTCAATACGCCCGCAAAGCCGCCAATTGCCATTGAAAACATTGAATAAATTTGCGAATGTTTCGCATGCGAAACCCGAATTAACCCTTTGTTAACCTCGGGCGACATTCAACCGGATGGTTGACGTTTTAACCCGTTGCGATCAATGACATCGCATGGACAGCCAGCTTGATACCGTCTTTGCGGCCCTGTCGGACCGCACCCGCCGCGCGATCCTGTCGATGCTGCTGGAGGACGACATGGCCGTGACGGACGTGGCCGAGCCGTTCGAGATGTCGCTGGCCGCGATATCGAAACATCTGGGGGTGCTGACCGCGGCGGGACTGATTTCGCAGGAAAAGCGCGGGCGGGTAAAATGGTGCAAGCTGGAACCCGACGCGCTGCGCGAGGCCTCCGTCTGGATGCTGGGGTTCGGCCAGATGGGCGGGCTCGACCTCGATGCGTTCGAGCGTTTTCTGAACGCCGAACTACACGACACGCCACCCACATGACCCGCATCACGAAAAAAGGCTGCCTGCTTGGGACAGACAGCCTTTTTCTTGGGATACGAGGGGGCGGGGTCTAGATCACGCCTGCGACGAACCGCAGAATGACCAGAACGACCACGACCAGTCCGACGAGATAAATGATGCTGCGCATTGTATGTCCTTTCACTTTCTTGAGAACATAACCCCATTGCGCGGCGTAGGTTCCGCAAAATTGGGCAATGCGACCAAAAAATGTGCTATGACGGGCGCACCATTCCGGAGGCAGCCGATGAAATCCGCCGTCATTTTCCTTGCCCTCATACCGGCCTTTGCCGCCGCGCAGGGGGCCTGTCCTGCCGATCCGCCCACCCCTGACCCGTGCCTCGTCGGGACGTGGATGGGCGAGAATACGGCCGGGCAACGCATCTACGACATGATCCAGAACAATCCGCCGCCCGGCGTCGACCGCACGACATTTCCGGTACCCCCCGCCATGCTGGGCATCACGATCTTCGAAGACGGCTTTTATGCCACCCTGCCGCTGCACGCAGAGGCTGCCTGGCAGGACGTCAGCGAGGAAGACACCGTCACCGTCCAGATGGACCTGAGCGTGGGGTCGCAATTCGGCCATATCTGGACCACCGGCAGCAACGCGAACTTCTGCACGATGGAGGGTAATCTGGTGACGCTCCTCGTGCAGACCGAGAGCGGGCTGGGCGGTGGCGGCGAGACGGTGATCGCCCCAGGCGCGGGCGGCGGGTTTTCCCCGGTCATGGGCTATACCTGCGGCGGCGGGTTCATGCAGTTGAACGTGCAACTGCCCGCCCCGATCGGAACGGTCACCTACAACCTTCAGAAATTCGACGACGACCGGTTCGAGGACGAATGGCGCGATCTGCTGGCGCTACGTGGCGAGTTGGTGATCGACCCCTTCACGATCGACTGATCAGCCGTCGTCACGCAGCAGCAACAGCAACGCCGCGACCGTCAATAGAACCCCGGCCAGAGTCCAGACCGACGGCCATGCGGCACCCAGCGCTACTGCCCAGACGATCACCCAGCTTGGCGTCAGGTAGGTATAGGCCATCACCTTCGACGCGGGAAGCCGCAGCGTGGCGAATTGCAGCAGCGTGAAGGTCGCGGCGCTGGCGAAGGCCGCGGTATAGAGAATGGTGATCCAGACGATCCCCGGCAGGGCGGTCCAGTCCGTCGCGCGGATGTCGCGCCAGCCCACGATGGTTAGGATCACGGACCCCGCCAGCAGAACGCCAAAGCTGAAGACGATGGCGGATTCACCCCGGTTCAGCCGTCGCACCAGCGGGGTATAGATCGCGTGGGCCATCACACCCCAGAAATAGATCCACTCGCCGCGCCCGACCTCGAACCGCAAAAGCGCGCCGATGTCGGCACGGAAAATCACCCAGAGCGCGCCTACGGCCCCGATGGTGAGCGCCAGCGCCATGCGCGGGGTCAGGCGCTGGCGCAGCAGCAGCCAGCCGAACCCGGCGGACAGGATCGGCGTCAGCGTGAAGACCGCGGCGGCACTGACCGGCGGCGCGGTCTTCAGCCCCTCGAACATCAGCACGAAATAGGTGGTGAAAAAGATGGCGAGCAGGCCGTAGCGCCAGGGTGCGGCGGCATCGGCCCGCCGGACGCCGACGGTGCAGAGCGTGACCACGCCCATGATCGCCGTCGCCAGCCAGAACCGCACCACGTTCAGCGCCAGCGGCGTGATCTCGTTCGCCGCCAGCGCGCCCAGCGCAAACGATCCGGCCACCAGCAGCGAAAACAGCAGCATCGCCAGATGTCCGGCGCGGGCAGGCTCCATCAGGTATCCCACGCCTTTGCGGCCTGCTTGATCGCTTTCAGGGCGGCCTGCACCTTGTCGGTGCGGTGCAGGTCCACGTGGGTCACCAGCCACATCGGCGTGCGCCATTCCGGGCGCGGCGGCGTCACCTCGTGATAGGTGCCGCCCGCCATCTCGTAGTTCGGCATGAACCCGATGCCGGAGCCGGATTTCACCGCGTCGATCATGATCGCGGATTCGTCGGTGCGGAACGTGATCCTGTCCGCCGGGACAAGCTGTTGCAGCCAGCCGTTCCACGGCGCGCGGCTGTTGGGATCGTCTGTGCCGATGAAGTTGTGATTGGCCAGATCGTCGTCGTCCTGCGGCAACCCGTGGCGCGAGACATAGCTTTCGGACGCGACAAGGTGCATCTGCGGATTAGCCAGCGCCTGCACCACGTTGTCAGGCTCGTCCGGCGCTGCGCCGCCACGAATGGCGACATGGGCCTCGCCATATTCCAGCCGGAACAGCCGCTCGCCGGTCAGATACCTGATCCGCAGGTCCGGATAGGCGACCTGCAGGTCGGCGATGACCGGCATCAGCAGCGAAGAAAATGCGGCGAGCGTCGTAATGGTCAATTCGCCCGATACTCCGGCACCCTGCCCCTTGATCCGGCTGGCCAGCTGGCTGAACTGCTCGTCCGTGGTCTGGGCGACACGTAGCAGATCCTGACCGGCCTCCGTCGCGGTATAGCCGCGGGCGTGGCGCTGGAACAGCCTGACGCCGAGACGTTCTTCCAGCGCGTCGATATGGCGGATCACGGTGGCATGATGCACGCCCAGCACCTCTGCCGCGCCGCTGACGGTGCCGTTGCGGGCCACCTGAAAGGCGGTGCGAATTTCATCCCAGTTGTCCACGCGCGGCCTCATCTGTGCAAATACAAACACCTGCTGTCAGTTTGGGGGCATTTCGTTCGTGGGCGCAAGGGGTGTAGCGAGGGCATACTTGGGATAAAGGCACCGCATATGACACGACACATCCTGCGCATCGACGCATCCGCCCGCTCTGCCACGTCGGTCAGCCGGAAGGCGACGGCGCATATCGCGGCGGGATATCCCGGTGCAGACGTCACCTATCGCGACCTCGCCGCGACGGCCTTGCCGCAGGTTGACGAAACATGGGTGTCGGCGCGCCTGAAACCGGCGGAGGAATTGACCGAGGACGACCGCGCCAGCCTCGCCCTGTCCGACACGCTGGTCGCCGAGTTGCAGGCCGCCGACACGCTGATCATCGGGATGCCGATCTACAACTTCGGGATGCCTGCGGCGCTCAAGGCCTGGGTCGATCTGATCTGTCGCCCCAAGGTCACCTTTCGCTACACGCCGGACGGCCCCGTGGGCCTGATGACCGGCAAGCGCGCGGTCGTCGCCGTGGCATCGGGTGGTGTCGCCGTCGACAGCCCCGCCGATTTCGCCACACCGCATCTGCGCAAGGTGCTGGGCTTCGTCGGGATCGACGATGTCACGGTGATGGTCGCAAAGGATGTCACTGCAGGTGCTGCTGCCTGACACGCACCTCCCCCGCTTTGGGGGACTTGCACCGACAGGCGGAGACCCGCAACACTGCCGCCATGAAAATCCTGCGCAACACCCCCGACCTGCTGGTGATCGAGGACCGTCCTATCCTGCTCAGCCTCGCGGTCGCCGCCTTCACCGTGCTCTATGTCGCCGTGGGTTTCGACGCCTATCGCGACGGCGACTGGTTTCTGGTCGTCCTCATGGCGGTCTTGACCGTCGGAATGTGGTCGGTGATCCGGGTCGTGGCGCGCCGGGTTCGGCTGCGCTTTGACCGGGCGGCGGGCAAGTTGCTGATCCGCGAGCGGTCCTTCAGCGGCACACAGGACTGGACCTACGCGCTGACCGATCTGGGTCACGCCCGGGTCGATGTGAACAGCGGCGAGACCGATACCTACCGCCTCGAACTGGTCTTCACCTCCGGCATGGACGCAGGTTATGCACATCCGGTGACGCTGGGCCACAGTAGCGGGTCCGGCCCGCAAAAGACGGCGGATGCGATCAACACCTGGCTGGGTCGCGACGACTGACGTTTCTCCGGTTCCAAACAGGCTTTGACCCGGTGTCACGGTATTCACTAGACTGCCGTGCATGAAGATCGTCGCCCACACCGCCGACCGCATCATCCTCGATGATACGCCATGGCTGTTCTCGCTGATGTTCGCGGGCTTCGCGCTGGTGCTTGTCGGGGTCGGGCTGACGATGCTGTTTTCCGGCCGCATCGGCATGGGGCTGCTGATGCTCCTGTTCGCGGCACTAGTCTGCGCCGCACTCACGCTCGTCGTGCGCCGGACCCGCATCTTCCTCGACCGCACCCTCGACCTGATGGAAATCCGCACCCGCACGTGGCGCGGCACCGCCAGCACCCGTCACCGTCTGTCCGACCTGCGCACCACCACCGTGCAGACCATGGGCGGCGACCGGCAGACCCACCGGCTCGCCTTCGTGCTGGAGCATGAAGACGACCCCATCCCCGGCACGCTGGCCTATTACAGCGGTAGGCGCGCCCATACCGCCCGCGACACCGTCAACACCTGGCTTGCAGGCGTTGACTCCCGCCCGCAGCGCGACTAAACGCGGCCCATACCCGGATGGCCTCAGCTTTCCGGTCCCTTGATGCAATCAGGGATCGCCACCAGTCAGCGCGTCGCGCCCACTGGTGCGATTGTCGTTTGCAGCGCCGGTTCCTATCTTGAGGCCATACCGAAAACGGATCGAAAGGCGCGCGCCAATGTTTGAAAACCTGTCAGAACGGCTTGGATCGGTCTTTGACCGCCTGACCAAGCAGGGTGCGCTTTCCGAAGACGATGTGAAAACCGCCCTGCGCGAGGTCCGCGTGGCCTTGCTGGAGGCCGACGTGTCGCTGCCCGTGGCCCGCGATTTCGTGAAGGCCGTACAGGACAAAGCCACCGGTCAGGCCGTCACCAAATCCATCACGCCGGGCCAGCAGGTCGTCAAGATCGTGCATGACGAGTTGCAGCACGTCCTCACCGGGGCGCAAGACCCCGGCAAGCTGAAGATCGACAACCCGCCCGCGCCGATCCTGATGGTCGGCCTGCAAGGCTCCGGCAAGACCACGACCACCGCGAAACTCGCCAAGCGCCTGAAAGACCGCGAGGGCAAGCGCGTGCTGATGGCCTCGCTCGACACCAACCGACCCGCGGCAATGGAACAGCTTGCGATCCTCGGCAAGCAGATCGGCGTCGACACATTGCCCATCGTGAAGGGCGAGGATCCCGTCCAGATCGCCAGGCGCGCCAAGACGCAAGCCTCCTTGGGTGGCTACGACGTCTATATGCTGGACACTGCGGGTCGTTTGCACATCGACCAGGAGCTCATCGCACAAGCCGCTGCCGTCCGCGACGTGGCCAACCCGCGCGAAACCCTGCTGGTCGTCGACGGCCTGACCGGTCAGGACGCGGTGAACGTCGCGCAGGAATTCGACGACAAGATCGGCGTCACAGGCGTCGTCCTCACCCGGATGGACGGTGACGGGCGCGGCGGCGCGGCGCTGTCGATGCGCGCGATCACCGGCAAGCCCATCCGCTTCGTCGGCTTGGGCGAAAAGATGGACGCGATCGAAACCTTCGAGCCGTCCCGCATCGCAGGCCGCATCCTCGGCATGGGCGACATCGTGGCGCTCGTCGAAAAAGCGCAGGAAACCATCGAGGCCGAACAGGCCGAACGCATGATGAAGCGCTTTCAGAAGGGCGCGTTCAACATGAACGACCTGAAGATGCAGCTTGAGCAAATGATGAAGATGGGCGGCATGGAAGGGATGATGGGCATGATGCCCGGCATGGGAAAGATGCAGAAGCAGATGGACGCCGCCGGGATGGACGACAGCATCCTCAAGCGCCAGATCGCACTCATCAACTCCATGACGAAAAAGGAACGCGCCAACCCCGCGCTCCTGCAGGCCTCCCGCAAGAAGCGCATCGCCAAGGGTGCGGGGCTGGAAGTCTCCGAACTCAACAAGCTCATCAAGCAGCACCGCCAGATGGCCGACATGATGAAGAAGATGGGCAAGATGGGCAAAGGCGGGATGCTCAAGCAGGCCATGAAAGGCATGATGGGCAAGGGCGGCGGCATGCCCGACATGAACGATCCGAAAGCGATGGAGGAAGCGGCCAAGGCGCTGCAGGGTCAGATGCCCCGAGGCGGTATGCCCGGCATGGGCCTGCCCCCCGGCCTGTCGGGCTTCGGAAAGAAGAAGTAACGATATGCACGCGCCCTCGTATCATTTTGCCAAAAATACTTCCGCCGGAGGCTCCGACACCGCCCCACGCGGGCGGCTGATACCCTGCGAGAACGGCACCACAGGCACCCAAAATATCGTCACGCGCCAGCGTGTCCGTGAGGTCAAGCCATGACACTTGTTCCGCACTGCCCGACCCTGAAAACGGACCGCCTGACGCTGCGCGCGCCGCAGGCGGGTGATTTCGACGCGGTCGCCGCGTTCCTGGGTGATCCTGTCCGCTCTCCCGGCTTCGGCGGGCCGACGGATCGCAACGACGCATGGCGCTGGTTTGCCTCCATGATCGGCCACTGGCACCTGCGCGGCTACGGCTTCTGGTTCGCTGATCTGCACGACGGCACGCCCGTCGGCATGACCGGCCTCTGGAACCCCGAAGGCTGGCCGGAACCGGAACTCGGCTGGGTCCTGTTCGACGGAGCGGAGGGCAAAGGTTACGCCGTCGAGGCCGCGAAAGCGGTGCGCGAACATGCCTACACGACGTTGGGCTGGACGACGCTGACGTCGAACATCATCCCCGCCAACGACAAATCCAAGGCCGTCGCCCGCCGTCTGGGTGCCACCTATGAACGGACATACGACAACCCCAGTATGGGCGAGGACGAGCTGTGGCGTCATCCCGCCCCAAAGGACCTCACATGAGCAACCCCAACGAAAACCGTCTGCCGTGGGAATATCTCCCGCAGGGGCAGGCCGCCGTCGCGGTCGAACGCATCGGACAGGCCCTGCCCCGCATCGCCACCGACCGCACGGTCATGCGTGGCCCATACATGGAAGACTTCGACATCTTCGCCGATTTGGTGACCTCCGACCGGGGCCGCTATGTCGCGGGACCGCTCACGCGCGAGGGCGCGTGGGACGATTTCATCCAATTGACCGCCAGCTGGATCCTGCGCGGCAGCGGGCTGTGGACGGTCGAGGATATGAACGACAAATCCGTGCTGGGCTTCGTCCTGCTGGGTCACGAAACCGGCGATCCCGAACCCGAACTGGGGTTCCTGTTCACCGAGGAGGCAGAGGGCAAAGGGCTGGCCTTCGAGGCGGCTGAGAAGGCACGCAACAACGCCTGGAATGCGCTTAGCTTCGAAACGCTGGTCAGCTATATCGACCCCGACAACGACCGCGCCATCGCACTGGCGAAACGTCTGGGTGCGGAACGCGATCCGTCCGCCGATCATGACGGCACCCACGCCTATCGCTACCCCCGTCCGGAGTGGTCGGAGGCCTGATGAAAACGCTGACCACCCATAAGCTGACGCTGCGCCCCTATGTCAGAGCCGACTTCGATGCCTACGCGGCGTTGATGACGGGACCGCGCGCGCAGCACATGGGTGGTCCGCACGACGTGGAAACGGCGTGGCAATATTTCACGAACGACGCGGCGTCCCACACGCTCAACGGTTTTGGCTGTTTTGCCATCCTCGCGGGCGATGCGCTCGCGGGTTTTGCCGGCATCATCCAGCCGCCGACCTTCCCGGAACCTGAAATGGGCTGGGGCCTCTACGACGGGTTCGAAGGGCGCGGCATCGTGACCGAGGCCGCCCGCGCTATCCTTGCCGATGCCTTCGCAACGACCGGGCGCGACAGTTTCGTCAGCTACATCACCCCCGACAACACCCGTTCGATCCGCGTGGCGGAACGTCTGGGTGCGGTCCGCGACGAAACGGCCAATCCGCCCGCAGGCTGGAACAGCCACGTCTATCGCCACTTTCCGACGCGAAAGGGACAGTCATGACCGTGATTTTTCGGTGCACGCGCGGTGCACGTCCGGTGCACGCGTTTCACACACCCGTTTTCATCGTTTTCGGAGGCCAAAAATGACCGACGATACCACCCGTGCGGCGGACCTGCTCAAGGGTCACCGCGACAGCATCGACCGCCTCGATGCGATCCTCGTCTATACGCTGGGCGAGCGGTTCAAGCACACCAAGGCCGTGGGGAAACTCAAGGCCGCACATGACCTTCCGCCGTCCGATCCCGCCCGCGAAGAGGCCCAGATCGCCCGGCTGACAGACCTTGCGAACCGGGCCGATCTTGATCCCGAATTCGCCAAGAAATTCCTCAACTTCATCATTGAGGAAGTGATCCGGCATCACAAGCAACATCAATCGTAATCGGGGTCGCCGGAAGGCCCCAAACCACTGCCAATCAAAGGAAATACTCTCATGGCTATGAAAATTCGTCTCGCCCGCGGCGGCTCCAAGAAGCGCCCCCACTATGCCATCGTCGCCTCCGACAGCCGGATGCCACGCGACGGCCGCTTTCTGGAAAAGCTGGGCACCTATGCGCCGATGCTGCCCAAGGACAGCGAGGACCGCGTGAAGATGGACATGGAGCGCGTGCAATACTGGCTGGGCCAGGGCGCACAGCCCACCGACCGCGTCGCCCGCATGCTGGAAGCCGCAGGCGTGATGCCCAAGAAGGACCGCTCCAACCCCAAGAAAGGCACACCCGGCAAGGCCGCGCAGGCCCGCGCTGACGAGAAGGCCGAAAAGGCGAAAGCAGCCGCCGAAGCCGCCGCCGCCCCCGCCGAGGAAGCCCCCGCGGAAGAGGCCGCTGCGGAGGAATAAACTCCTGTTTGCGCGGGTCTTTTTGGGAAGGCCCGCGCATCTCCCGCCCCTTTGTCGAGGGCCGTCACGGGCCTTTCACCAAGGAGCATCGGTATGACAGATCGCATCACGGTCGGATCCATCGGCGGGGCGTTTGGCGTCCATGGCGAGGTGCGCCTGAAATCCTTTTGCGCCGACCCGGCCGCCATCGCCGATTACGCCCCGCTCTATACAGAAAACGGCAGAACTTTCGCCCAGATCGTGCTGACCGGTCAGACCAACAACGGGCTGACCGCGCGCGTCGACGGGATCACGACGAAGGAACAGGCGGATGCGCTGAAAGGTACCGCGCTTCTGGCCGACCGTGCCACCCTGCCGACCCTGCCCGATGACGAATACTACTATGCCGATCTGGTCGGGCTGACCGTGCTGGACACTGGCGGACAGATTCTGGGCACCGTCAAATCGGTCGACGATCACGGGGCCGGCGATCTGCTGGAACTGATCGTGCCGGGACAGGCCGAAACAGTGCTGCTGCCCTTCACCCATGCCGCTGTCCCCACCGTCGACCTGCGCCAGGGGCGCATCATCGCGGACCCGCCGGACGGTGTGTTTCCGGAATCGAGGGACGACTAGCTTTACCACCGACGCATCCGCAGGGCATAGTCGGCGCAACCCAACCCGCCCCAAGGCAAACCCATGCAGCAAATCCTGCTACACCCCGGTTTCCACCGCACCGGCACGAGTTCGATCCAGCATTTCCTGTGGCGCAACCATGAGGTTCTGGCCCCGCATGTGGCGTTGATGATGCTGCGGCACATGAAACCGGTGATCCGGCAATGTGCCCATTTCACCAGCACGCGCGATCTGCTCGATCTGCTGGAACTGGCCGAGCGGCTGGATGCGGCCTTTGCCGAAAACCCGGTGCCCGAGGGGCGACATCTTATCATGAGCGCGGAAGGGATCTGCGGTCAGATGCCCGGACGGCCAGGGGTTCCCGACTACAGTGCCGCACCGCTTCTGATCCAGTATTTCACCGGTTACCTGACCGAGCGGTTTCCGCAGGCACAGGTGCGCGTGATCCTGTCGACCCGCGATGCCGATGCCTGGCTGAAAAGCGTCTATGATTATCAGTTGCGGACGTCGCGGCTGACGATGGATTATCCCGACTTTGCCGAAACCTACCGTGCGGCGGCCGATCTCGATCAGGCGCTGGAAGATATTGCCGGGCTGATCGACCCTGTCGACGTTCTGTTTCTTCCACTGGAAGAGGCGATGCAGCACCCAAAGGGACCGGGCTGCGCCCTGCTGGACCAATTGCCTGTGCCCGACACCACGCGGGCGGCGCTGATCCCGGTCGGCATCGGCAATGCCGGACCCTCGGACGCCATCCGCGACCGGTTTCTAGAGTTGAACCGATCCAACATGAATGACACGCAATTGACCGAGACCAAGACCGCGATTGCGGAACAGGCCGATCTGGGCACATGGAAAAGGCACTGACCGCGCATGTTTTCTGACCCCACCGCCCCCGCGCCATGACCGATACGCCTACCCCCCGCGCGGCGGGCCGCAAGTCGATCCGTGCGGCAACCGCGCCGCGAGAGCTGATGACGGACACGCCGGAACTGGCCGGTGCATGGCTGGCGCAGGTCATCACGCTGCTGCCGACAGCGTTTCCGGGTATTCTTGGTGAAAGCCTGACCGGCAAGGCGCTGCAGGACGGGCTTTGGCAGTTGCAAACCTACGACTTGCGCAGTTTCGGCGTCGGCAGGCACCGCAACGTCGACGACACCCCGGCCGGCGGTGGTGCAGGGATGGTGTTGCGGGCCGACGTGCTCGAGGCAGCCATCCTGACCGCCCGTGCCGCGGCCCGTGGCAGGATGCCGCTGATCTATCTGTCACCGCGCGGACGCCGGTTCGATCAGGCGATGGCGCGGTCGCTGGCGCAGACCGATGGCGTGACGTTGCTCTGCGGTCGTTTCGAGGGCGTGGATGAGCGGGTGCTGGAACATTTCGACATTCTTGAGGTTTCGCTGGGTGATTTCGTCATGACCGGTGGCGAATTGGCCGCGCAGGCCATGATCGACGCGACACTCCGGCTGCGACCGGGTGTGCTGGGCAACTTTGCCTCGACCGAGGAAGAGAGTTTCTCCGCCGGCCTGCTGGAACATCCGCAATACACCAAACCGGCGGAGTGGCAGGGGCGTAAAATCCCGCCCGTGCTGCAATCCGGCAACCACGGGCAGATCGCGGCATGGCGCCGCGACGCAGCCGAACGCATCACACGGGAACGCCGCCCTGATTTGCTGCCGGAAACCGACCCTGATGGCGAAGAAGACAGCTGAGGCCAAATAGCCTCACTCCGGCACTATCCGGACCGGCGACCTGTCAAAACTGATCATAATACTGTATAGATACAGCATAACCCTAAAATTGGAGGAATGCTGTTGAAGGTCGTATTCGCGCGTCTTGTCACCCTGATAACGTCACCGTTCACGAGACTGGTCAGGACTGAAAAACCCGCGATAAACCGTCTTCTCCGGTTCTTTCTGATCAGCCTTGGATGCGCTGTCGTTACGCTACTGATGGCTGATGGCGGCGGCGCGGGATTTGCACTGGGCATGGTATTGACCCTCGGGTCTGTCATACTCACCCTTCACCGCGCTTTTGGCATTATTCGCGATATGCTCGGCACCGGTGCTAAAGCCTGACGATCATGCAAACGCAAAACGCGCCCCCGGTGAGAGAGCGCGTTTGAAGAAAGATGCCGTGACAGCACCTCGCCGCTTGGCGATTTAGCCTTTGGAATCGTCCAGCAGTTCGGAAACCGCGGTGTCGTCCATGCCGTTGCAAAGCACGGCAATGTCACCGAGGGACACATCGTCCATGGTTTCCATGTCGATCTCGGAAGTGATTTCAGAAATCAGCATGAACTTGCCCGACACGTCCATTGCGCCGAACTCGGTGCATGTGACGGCCAGCGCATCGGTGTGCGCGTCAGCGAAAGCGACGGTCGATGCGCTTGCGATCACAACGCTCAGGGCGGCTGTTTTGATGATATTAGTCATAGTAATCTCCATTCTTGTATTCGTGCGCTTTTGCGCAGTCGAGGGTCAAACACCCCCACGCCGACATGGTTCCTCAAAAAGTAAGAAAAATCGAAAAAAGTATTCGAGAGATGACCGGTTCGTGATTTGACACATCGCCGATGCCTTTGGCGTCCTTAAAAAACGTATGCCCGGACCGGTGTTTTGACCCGCGAAAGCCGCTTGATCCACGCGACCCTTCATCCTATACGCAGCCATCGCCGGGCGGGTTACCGATTCCGGCGGCTGATCTATGGCACCACCTGGAGCATGAGCGTCACTGCGTTGTGGCGGACCTCACCGGGCAGGCCGGACGATCACACATAAAGATGACGCAATCTCTGGCGGGCGCGATCCAGCGGACCCGGTAACGACGCAGAGCAATGGCGGCTGAGACACGAGACGCGGGATAACCCGTGCCAGTTACATAAGGAGCGCATCATGAACGTGATCGCACAGATCGAAGCCGAGCAGATCGCTCAGCTGGGGAAAGAAATTCCCGACTTCAAGGCGGGTGACACCATCCGCGTCGGTTACAAGGTGACCGAGGGCACCCGTACACGTGTGCAGAACTACGAGGGTGTCTGCATCGCGCGCAAGAACGGCAGCGGCATCGCCGGATCGTTCACCGTCCGCAAGATTTCGTTCGGTGAGGGTGTGGAACGTGTTTTCCCGCTCTATTCCACCAACATCGACAGCATCACCGTCGTGCGCCGTGGCAAGGTTCGCCGCGCAAAGCTGTACTATCTCCGTTCGCGCCGCGGTAAGTCCGCGCGGATCGCAGAAGTCGCAAACTACAAAGCGCCAAAGGCGTAAGGGGTCGTTCCATGAAAAAAGATACACATCCCGATTACCACATCATCGACGTCAAAATGACCGATGGCACCGTGGTGCAGATGAAATCCACCTGGGGCAAGGAAGGCGACACGCTGTCGCTCGACGTCGACCCCTCGGTGCACCCTGCATGGACCGGTGGCGGCACGCGCCTGATGGACGCCGGCGGCCGCGTGTCCAAGTTCAAGAACAAATACGCCGGTCTTGGGTTCTAGCCACCCGCACAGACCTTGCAGCGACACAACGCCGTCCCGGACCGGGGCGGCGTTTTGATATGTTGCCCCGAGGCCGCAATCGCACACCGTCACGCATGCAGGATGGTCGCGTGGTTGAAACACTGTGTCCATCATCACCCTAATGTTGCAAAGATGCGCGCGAAGAGCCGCCATGTTGAGGAATTGTTTCATGATGTCCCGGGTAATACTGCTTATCGGTCTGGCCGCCGTCACCTTTTTGTCCGCCTGCGGCGGAACGACGCTCCGCGAGAGCGCCACGCTTTCCAGCTTCACCACGCCATCATCCTCGGGCGATATCAGGGGTCAGTTGAACGGCAGCCCGACCGGCCGTCTGATTGATCGCGACGGCGATGGCTTTGCCTATACCGCCGGATCGATCAGGGGCACAGGCCTTGCCGCTGAGACAGGCCTGGTGGCAGGCACGACGGTTGCAGCGCCGCCGACTAGCGGCTCTGCACGGTTTATCGGCGGCTATGAGCTGTTGGAAATCGAGGATATTGCCCTCGTCGGCAGCACCATCTCGGGCAATGTCAATCAGGTCCGGGGATTGATCGGACTCGGGGTCGATTTCGACACGGGTAGATTGACCGGCTCAAGTGGCGATCTTCTGGTGGATGGACGCGCCAATGGGCGCAGTCTGACAGGGTCGGTGACCTACCGCGGCCTCGACGGCGATTTGCGCGGCCTGATCGGCAGCGACAAGACCGTTGCCGCCTTCCACGGCAATAGCGATGATCTGATCTATGCGGGTGGGATTCTGGCATATCGCAACTAAGGTGCCGTTCCGGCGGGTGGCGCATATCGAGGCGTCATCCCGCATGGCGCTGACAGGCGGGCAAAATCATTGGGGTCGCACAGATGTTCACGCCGGCGATGACGATAGCGATGATCGGTGACAGCCACGAGGCCGCACTCCTGCGGCTTCTGGTCGAACGGATGGGCCTGCAGGTGCAGCTTGTCTATCTGGAAAGCCCGGGCGACCTGATCGACCTGCTGAGCGAAGGCAAGCGCCTGCCCCCGATCCTGATCATCGCAGGACCCGCAGACGGCAACGGATTTGTTTTCGGTCGTCTTGGCGAGGCGCGCGACAGCGACTTGCTGAGCGACGACAGTATGTCCGCCGACTGTCTGAAAGACCGTGTTCATCTTGATGGTCAACTGGTCATCAGCACGGCGCGTCAATCCGGCCAGCGCGCGATGGCCGAAGTTTTCATGGACGGCGGCGCCGGGGCGTTTCTGGCGCCCGAGGGATGGCCCCCGGCTGCCAGCGTCTCGCTGTTTCTTCATATCTTCCTGCACGAATTCCTGCTGAAAGGGCGCGATGTGGAAGACGCGATGCAGCGCGCGCACGGCTATGCGGATGCCTTCACGCTTTATCTTGCATGAACGGAGCCGCAAAACCTCTCCAACGCAGTGTCAACGCTGAAGCGGTGCGATGCTGCAACTGATCATCCATGGGCGTATGGGTTGACCCCTGTGGCGGACGACCGACGACATCGCCGTCCGTGTCGCAGTGCGGTGGCTCTACAAACGCCTTCAACCCGGTCAGATCCTTGCGGTGCATCTCCCGTGTCCATTTCGACAGACCGGCGAATTTCCAGATCGCATTGAACGGCCGGGGCAGGTCGTTGACGAAATGGGCGAGGACCCGCGTCCGCTCGGCGCCTTCCGGCCGCAGTTCGAACGTCAGGCGGGGGCGGTGCGGCGGCCCGGGACCGACGAGTGTCAGAGCGACCTCCTCGTTTTCCTTCAGTTCTACAACTTCCTGATGGCCGACGCGCTTGCCTTTGGTGAAAAAGACGGTCTTCGCCCCGACTTGCCCGTCGGCCCCCTCGACTGCGCAGGTCGATTTTGTCTCCTTGGGCCAGGCCGACCATCGCATCAGGTGCGCCTGCAGCCGGATATCGTCATAAACCTGGCTGGCCGGTGCGTTCACGATGATGTCTTCGGTATAGGCGACCCTTGTAGGTGCAAGCAGCGACAGCGTGCCGATGATCAGAATGATTGCCAGCAGGCAGTAGAGCGCGATTTCCATGAGACTGTTCCCCGAGGCTTGCGAAGTGAGCGAAGATATAGGATCATTTTCATCAAGTAACTTGATTGTCAAGCTAAAGGGATGCGATGTCCAGTGACGAGCGTGACATAAAGCCTGTTGACCTCGTCGCCGCGTGTCGCCGGCTTTACGCGGCGATCGACAGGCTCGATACAAAGGCAGCCGCTGTCGTCGGTGTCAATCGCAACGATCTGCGGTGCCTGAACCTGCTGGCCGAGGGTCCGGTGCGCCCAAGCGCCATCGCGGCAGAACTGGGCCTGACGACCGGATCGGTAACGACCCTGCTGGATCGGTTGGAAAACGCAGAGCTGGCCAAACGCGAACGAGACCCCGACGACCGACGCGGGGTGATCGTGCACCCGACGGCGTATCTTTTTGAAACGCTCGGGCCACTCTACAAAGGCGTCGCGGACGAGGTTGCACGGATCGCGTCGGGGTATGCGCCCGCCGAACGTGCCGCAGCGGTGGCGCATCTTGACGACGCCACCTCTGCCTACGAGAAAATGCTGCGAGACTGACCGACCGGCCATCCTGCGTTACCTCGTCCGCGGCACGAAAAAAGCCCGCCGGATCGGCGGGCTTACATCTTCGCTGCGTTGTGGATCAGGCAGCGTTGCTGCGACCGCCGCCGCGCGGCTTGCGCCGCCGGTTGCCACCGCCGGGCTTGCCTGCGTTGGCCTGGGCGGGTTTGCCGCCCTGCCCTTGCCGCCCGCGACCGCCGCCGCCGCCGCGCCCGCGACCGCCACCGCCGCCGTTCGGTTTCTTCTTCTGACCCGGCAGGATTTCCCACGCGGTACCGGAGGCGACAGGGATATCCTCCTTCATCGCCTTCTGGATATCGCGCAGGTCGATCATCTCGTCAGGCGCGCAAAAGGCGACGGCTGAGCCTTCGGCCCCGGCGCGAGCCGTCCGGCCAATCCTGTGCACATAGTTTTCGGCAACGTTGGGCAGATCGTAGTTATAGACATGGCGCACGCCGGGAATGTCGATGCCGCGGGCGGCCACATCGGTCGCGACCAGCACACGGACTTTGCCCTCGCGGAAGGCTGCGATGGCGCGCTCGCGCTGACCCTGGCTTTTGTTGCCGTGGATGGAAGCAGCGGCAAAGCCCTTTTTCTCAAGAAACTTATAGAGCTTTTCGCAGCCGTGCTTGGTGCGGCCGAAGACAAGCGCCAGCTCGTCCCGGTGATCGTCCAGCAGCTCGACGAGCAGGTCGGCCTTCGCGGCCTGTGCTACATAGTGCAGCGACTGGTTGATCTTTTTCACAGCCTGCCCCGGCGGGTTCACCTGGACACGCACGGCGTCGGTCAAATAGGCATCGGCCAGCTCGGACATCAGTTTCGGCATGGTGGCCGAGAACATCATCGTCTGACGGTCCTTGGCCAGTAGCGGCGCGATCCGGCGCAGCGCATGGATGAACCCCATGTCGAGCATCTGGTCGGCCTCGTCCAGCACCAGATAGATGGTTTCGTCCAGCCGCACCGCGCGACGGTCCAGCAGGTCGATCAGACGGCCCGGCGTCGCCACCAGCAGGTCGACGCCACCGGCCAGACGCTTGGTCTGGGCCACGATACCAGCGCCGCCGACAACGAGGGCAACCTTAAGGTGCGACCCCTTGGTATAGTCGGTCAGATTGTCGGAGATCTGTTTGGCCAACTCACGCGTCGGCGCGAGGATCAGGCCCCGCACGGTCTTGGGGTTGGGCTTCACGCCAGCCTTCATCAGCGCGTCGATCATCGGCAGGCCAAAGGCCGCCGTCTTGCCCGTGCCTGTCTGGGCCAGGCCCATGACGTCGCGCCCGTTCATGGCGTGCGGGATCGCCTGGGTCTGGATGGGTGTCGGGTCGGTGATGCCTTGCTCTTTCAGTTTCGCAACAAGGCGGGGCGCGAGGCCCAGCATATCAAAATCCATAAGTGTCTTTCTTGGCGGGGCCGGATCGTATATCCGGGGCCGCGCATAAGGGTTCTGGCCTGACGCCACATGCACAGACCAATAGCAGGTTGCGCCCATATGCTGACGGGGACACGTGGATCGTGTCGCTGCCGATCAGGCGCTGGACCCCCTGCGTGATGTGGGAACCGGAAAATAGACGACGCCCTGCTGTGACCGCTTCGGTCACGCTCTGCTCACGCGGCAGGGGCGTCGGTTGAGTGGCACATGGGGCTTTGTGGCCCGCATGTCAACAGGCGTGTTAAAATGGGCTCGCGGGTACGCCTGTGCTTTTCACGTTGTCGTGCCGTCCCTATAATATGCGCAAAACAAATACACCGAAGGGCAAGGCAGTGGCACATATCATCGTTGTCGGAAACGAAAAAGGCGGCGCGGGGAAATCCACCGTGTCGATGCATGTGGCCACGGCGCTGTCGCGGATGGGCCACAAGGTCGGCACGCTGGATCTGGATCTGCGGCAAAAGACACTGGGTCGCTATATCATCAACCGTCGGACCTATCTGGACAAGATGGACATGGCGCTGCCGACACCGGACTACCACGACCTGCCGGAGGTGGACGCGGCGTCGCTGCCCGCAGGCGAAAACGTCTATGACCACAGGTTGTCGATGGCCGTCGCGGGGCTTGAGCCGAACAACGATTTCATCCTGATCGATTGTCCGGGATCGCATACGCGCCTGTCGCAGGTTGCGCATTCGCTGGCCGACACGCTGATCACGCCGCTGAACGACAGCTTTGTCGATTTCGATCTGCTGGCGCATGTGGATACCGAGGGCGAGGATATCACCGGCCCGTCGGTCTATTCCGAAATGGTCTGGAACGCGCGTCAGCTGCGCGCCAAGGCCGGGCTGTCGCCGATCGACTGGGTCGTGGTGCGCAACCGGATGGGCGCGCAGGCGATGGTCAACAAGGAAAAGATGGAGCGGGTGATCAACAAGCTGTCCAAACGGATCGGCTTTCGCACGGCACCGGGCTTCAACGAGCGGGTTATCTTTCGCGAGCTGTTTCCGCGCGGCCTGACCCTGCTGGACCTGCGCGATCTGGGTGTGAAGGGGATGAACATCTCCAACGTGGCTGCCCGGAACGAATTGCGCGGGCTGATCGCGGCGCTGAACCTGCCGGGTGTCACAGTAGAATTCTGACAGCAACGGGCGATTTGCCTGCAAACCCTGCAAAACCGGACAAATCGCCGCCCTGTTAGCGGTTGCCTTTGTGCGTGGCTTTGCCATGGTGGTCCCACGCCGGAATTGGGGGGACCAGATGCAGAAGTTTTTTCTGGAAGAACGCTTTTACACATTCGTCATCGTCACGGCACTGACGATCCTGTGTGCCATCGGGATGATCTGGTGGGGATGGCTGGTGGTTCCTTTCGTCCTTTTTGCAGGACTGACCGCCCTTGGCATCCACGACATGAACCAGCGGCGGCACGCCATCCTGCGCAACTATCCGGTGCTGGGTCATGTGCGTTTCTTTCTCGAAATGATCCGCCCGGAAATGCGGCAGTATTTCCTGGAAAGCGACGCCGAAGAAGTGCCGTTCAGCCGCGACGCGCGCTCGCTCGTCTATCAGCGCGCCAAGGGGGCGGAGGACAAGCGCCCCTTCGGCACCCGCGAAAAGGTCTATGAGGGTGGTTACAGCTGGCTGACCCACTCCATTGTGCCCACACATTTCGAGGACACCGATTTCCGGGTCCATATCGGCGGCAAGGACTGCAAGAAGCCCTATCAGGCGTCGCTCTACAATATCTCGGCAATGAGCTTCGGTTCCCTGTCGGCCAATGCGATTTCGGCTCTGAACAAAGGTGCCAAGCTGGGCGGCTTTGCCCATGACACCGGCGAGGGCGGCATCAGCCGCTATCACCGCGAGGGCGGCGGCGATCTGATCTGGGAGATCGGATCGGGCTATTTCGGCTGCCGCACGCATGAGGGTGAATTCGATCCCGACCGCTTTGCCGAACAGTGCGAAGACGACCAGATCAAGATGATCGAGATCAAGCTGAGCCAGGGTGCAAAGCCCGGCCATGGCGGGATGCTGCCCGCCGCCAAGATCACGCCCGAGATCGCCGAGGCGCGCGACATCCCGATGGGTGTCGACTGCGTCTCGCCCGCGTCACATGCGATGTTCTCGACCCCGATGGAGTTGGTGCAGTTCATCGGGCAGCTGCGCGAGTTGTCGGGCGGCAAGCCGATCGGGTTCAAGTTGTGCATCGGGCATCGGCGCGAATTCATGTGCATCGTGAAGGCGATGTTGGAGACCGGGATCGCGCCCGACTTCATCGTCGTGGACGGGACCGAAGGCGGCACTGGCGCGGCACCGCTGGAGTTCGCAAACCACGTGGGCATGCCGATGGTCGAGGGGCTGTCGTTCGTGCACAACACGCTGCGCGGCGCGGGGCTGCGCGACGAGATCAAGATCGGTGCCGCGGGCAAGGTGACGTCGGCATTCCACATCGCCCGTGCGCTGGCGCTTGGGGCCGACTGGTGCAATGCGGGCCGCGGTTATATGTTCGCCATCGGCTGCATTCAGGCGCAGGCCTGCCATACCAACCACTGCCCTGTCGGGGTCGCCACGCAGGACAAGGAGCGCCAGAAGGCGCTGCACGTGGCGGACAAGAGCCAGCGTGTCGCCCGGTTCCATGACAATACGCTCAAGGCCTTGGGTGAGATGGCTGGCGCGGCAGGGCTGAACGATCCGCGCGATTTCCTGCCCTATCACTTCATGCAGCGCGACGGTGACAGCCAGATGAAGGAAGGGTCGGACAGCTTTCCTTATCTGCCCGAAGGCTTCCTGCTGAAAGACGGTACCGATCACATCGAATACCGGACACGCTGGAAGCGAGCGAACGCCCACGACTTCGCGCCGCCGCAGTGAGGCCCTAGCCGTTCAGCCCCAACTGCTTGCGCAAGGCCGCGACGTCCACCTTGGACCGGTGGCGCCGGTCCATTGGGAGCGCCGCACGGTGGCGCACGTCCTGAACGCCGAAACGGCCCGCGCTCCGCGTCCATTCCGCAAGTTGCGCGCGGTCGCCTGTCACGGCCAGAACGCCACGGTCGCCGTCCGTGACCAGCGCTGCCCGTTCCGCGCCGGGCCAAAGGCGCGCAGCGGTTTCGATGGCGAAGGGATAAAGCGGGCCTGCCCGGGTCTGCACCACGTCCCGGTGTCGCCCCAACAGCCAAAGCCGCCCAGCATCGTCGAGACTTCCCGCATCGCCGGTGCGGTGCCAGATCTGACCGTCCTCGTGCAATTTCGTCTCGGCATCCTGCGAGGGATCGAGGTAGCCGGTATTGACGTGATCCCCGGCCACGACGATCTCTCCCTCCCAGATACGGACCTGCGTTTGCGGAACAGGCACGCCCGCCAGCAGACCGGCCCCATCGTGCATCCTTTGCAGATCGTCAGCTGCGATGTCGGCAGCATCGAGGTGCGCGATAGGTTCCGCCTCGGTCGAGCCATAGACGCTGACGACACGCGTGTTCCCGCACGCCTGCAACCGCGCGACCAGATCGGGAAATACGGGGCCGCCGCCGGTAAATACGGTATGCAGATCGGGCGATCCGTTCGACTGCGCCAGCGTTTCGCACAGGGCCGGGGGCAAAAGCGCGCGGGTCACTTTTTGCTTTTGTATCCACCGCGACAGATCATCCGGCGTGACACGGTCCAGCCTGGACATCTTCCAGTTCGGCAGCACGGATGTGCGGCCCGCCGCAAGGTTGATCAGAACAAAAACCGGAAAGGCGACCAGATCGCGCTCCGCCTTTTCGCTGTGCAACAGCGGAGCAACGGCGGCATGCTGCGCCATGAGGAACCGGTGGCTGCGCGGGATCGCCTTGGGCCGCCCGGTCGTGCCTGAGGTAAAGGAGATCAGCGCCAGATCGTCCGGGGCGGGCGTGTCGGGCAACGGGGTGCCGGTCGGTTTCGCCCGTGTCCGGTAATGCCGTGTGCGCCAGAGCGCAGGCAGGAATCGCAGCAAGCCATAGGCCCCGGAGGTGCACAGGCCAGTAACATCCGCCGTCGCCACCGCGTTGCGCAAACCGGCCAGGCCCATCGCGGGTTCCGGCAGCACCGCCACCGCACCCAGCGACCATACGGCGGCGAGCGTCGCGTAAAGGTCCGGCCCGATGGACATCGCGATCAGGATACGGTCACCCTGCCCCATCCCCTGCGCCGACCATGACGCGGCGAGGTCCGCCGCCCGCGCCTGCAACGCCGCGAAGCTGACGGTCTGCCCGTCCCCGGCGATCAGGGCGGCGGACGCGCCATGGGCCGCCACCGCGTTTGCGAAAGCGGAGAGCAGTGTTTCAGTCAAGCCGCCGCCCCATCAGCGCGTAGCGGCGGAAGACTTCGGCATTGTTCATGCCCGACCGGAGCGCCGACAGGTTGTCTTCGTGCATTAGTGCGTGGATTGCGGTGTCGAACCCCGCGGCGCGGGCATTTGCATAGAACCGCTGGCTGAGCGCGTGACCGGCCCCCTTCTGCAAGCTGGCGTAGGTCTTGAGGATCACGGTTTTGGTCTGCGGCCCTTCGGCATAGTTCGGGATGCCGAACAGGAAGCCCTTGAGCGCGCCATCGGGCGCGCGCGCGAACAGGATCAGATCCTGCTGCAGCATCGGCACGACCGGCATGTACATCGCCAGAAAGTCGGACAGGGCGATATCCTTGTAGAACGGATTCTGCGCGAAGGCGGTGCAGGACAAATCATGCACCTGCGTGAACAAACGTTTCGGGTCGCTGCCGTCCCAGGTTTCCACATCGAAAGTCTCGGTGTCTTTCGGCGGCACGACGGGAATGTCCTCCAGCTTTGCCGAGGCGGAAAAATACCGGCTGATCGGTTCAAATCCTGCGGCGCGGAAACATGCCAGATCGTGCGGTCCGCTCTTGGGTTCCATCAGGAAGGCGGTGCGTCCATCGCTTTCGCTGACCAGCCGGTAACTGTGCCAGGTGTCGCCATCCATCGGACCGATCAGGGCGCGTGCACCGGACTTAAGCGCGGCGTCTGCAATATCTTCTAGCAGGGCACTGCCTGCCTCTGCGCTTTGAAACTTGATCTGCCCGACAGCCATCGCGCGGGCATCGTTCCAATCCGGCGCGTCGTGGAACAGCGTCGCCTTTGCGCCGGTATTCGCGAACTCCTGTTTCAACTGACCCCTCCCTGCCCCAGAACACCCATGGCATAGCCTGCCCATGGAACCACGCCGGTGACGACTGTCAACTTTGCCGCGCGATGATCGACAAATCGCGCGGACCACAGCGCCGGAACCAGCACGGCGACGATGGCTGTCAGTGCGACGGTCCAACGCATGTCACCCGACCAGGCCACCACCGCGCCGTTGGCCGGGATCAGCCAGAAATAAAGCGCGGCGAGCGCGATGCCCGTCACAGCCCCGGCCATCAACCGGCTGCCGACACCGGCACCCGCCAGAGCCATGAAACCAACCGAGAGGCCAAGCGCGTGAGCCCCGTAAAAGGCGAGCGCATTGAACCCGGTCACCAGACCGATCGACAGCCACGCAAAGCTGGCAAGTGCCAGAGCGGCGACGATATCAAGCTCCGGGTAGGTCGCGCGACAGGGCATCCGGCTACGCGACACCGCATGCGCGACGAAGGCCAGAAGCGGCAGAATCGTGTTTTGCAGCGCCGTGACCGAGATCAGCATGAAGGCCGAGATCACATAGACCCGCGCGGCATGGGGGGTCAGACGCAGGCGCGGGGCGGCGGCGAGGAAGACGAAGATCGCCAGCGTGAACAGCCCCATGATGATGAGCAGCACGAAGGGCGGACTGTTCAGATTGCTTTCCAGAAACACCATGATGCCCGCGGGCAGAAAGAAGTTGTCGAACCCGCGCCAACTGTCCGCCTCGACCAGTGTGCCGAAGGCGGCGACGATCAGCGCCAGCAGGATGACGTTGGCGCGCGGCACGTCCGAGAGCAGCAGCAGGCAGATCATCGACAGGATCAGGGCGATCAGGAAAAACGCGACGGATCCTTCGATGCTTTTCTGGCCATCCTCGATGGTAAAGAACTTGCGGCCGTAGCGGCTGCCGGTCAGGGCGGCGGCGGCATCGGCCAGCGTCAGGATCGCGATGGGCAGGACATAGAGCAGCGCATTTCCGTCGGATAATAGGAACACGGTGCCGACGGCCAGCGCGAGCAGGATATCACCGTAGGACTGCCGTTCGACGCCGTGCAGGGTTTCCCCGAGGCCGCCCCTGGCGAAATGCGGCATCCGCAAGGCAAACATGACGATCAATGTAAGACCGACCAGCATGAAAACCGGCCAGCGGTCGGTAAAAAGCCACGGCAGCGTCAGCGCATAAAGCCCGGTGCCGATGTGGACCAGCTTGCGCTGCACCTCGGGGTTGAGGCCCCAGCGACGCGCCAGTGACCGGACAATTCCCATCAGGCCCAGCAGCACGATGATGGACGCGACGGCGATGGCGATCTGGGTGGTCGCGGTCAAATGACGTCCTCGATCACGAAGTCGGAATAGAAAAACGCCTTGTCCTGCGCCTTCAGCCGGTTTTCCAGCGGGACCTGTGTCTGCACCTTTTCAGTCATAGGTCCGGGCAACCGTCGCGGGACCATCATGTTCCAATAGACCAGACGCGCGCCGGGGTTCGCGGCGGACAGGATGCTGTCATAGACCTGCGAAAAGACGTCTTCAGACATATATTCGAAGATGTCCGACAGGTTGAATCCGTCGGCCTTTTCGCCGGTGCCGATGAAAGCCTCCAGCGATCCCAGCCGGATGTCGAGCCGGTCGAGCCTGCTGCGGATTGTGTCGTAGTGTGCGGCCCGCCAAGTCATCGGCAGTGCGGCACCGTGGGTGCCTTTCATGATCCAGTGCAGATAGGGATTGTCCGCCGGGTCAAGCGTGATGGCGGCATGGCGGATGCGCCGGGTGACGTGGTCGGCCACCGATCCCTCGACATGATCGAAAAACGCTTTGTCGCGGCCCATGCGGCCCATCGTGAAACGCGAGAAAAAGACTTTCAGCAGCAGCTTCCACCGCCATGTTTCAAAGCGGTTCAGCAGGAAATCGCGCCGCGCGTCTGGCGGACGACTGACGAAGATGTCGTCGATGGTGCGGCGGGAATGGGCCAGCGGCAGAAGCCGTCGGCGGAAAATGCGGAAATAGCGTTCGAACTTACCCGCGCCGCCGGCACCATAGGCGGCGACCAGCGGTTTGAGGTCTTGCCAGAACGCGCGGGTTTCCGCGTCGACCTCGGCTAGCGCCCGGTCCAGCAGAACGACCCGGTCGCCGCCTTCGCGCGCGCCCATCAGGACAAGGAAGTCGGCATGGCTCAACATGCGCATCGCGCCGATGCGCAGGTGCAGGCAGGCAATCTGCGCGGGCGACAGATCGACCACGACGACGCGGGCTGGGTCCAGCGTCAGCAACGCCAAAGCGTTGTCGCCCGCCGAGCAGATCGACACCAGCGTCTGCCCCGGATCGGGTTTCATCGCGGCGCAAAGGACGTCTGCATCTTCCCACAACTGGGCGTAGCGGATGTGATCGAACCGGGCCTTGCCCGCGATTTCAGACGTCATGTTTGACCACCTCTCCGGTCGCGCCGTCGACCTGCAGCATTTCGCCGTCAGTCACCCACTGGGTCGCCGCCTTGAGTCCCACGACGCAGGGGATGCCCAGTTCACGCGCGACGATCGCGGAGTGGGACAGCAACGATCCGCGTTCCACGACGATGGCGGACGCGTTTGAAAAAACAGCGATCCAGCCCGGGTCGGTATGGCGCGCGACAAGAATGTCGCCCGGTTCCAGACGCTCTGTCCGGGGGTCACGGATCACACGGGCGCGGGCGGTCACCTGACCGGCCGAACATCCGGTGCCGGTGCGGGCGTTGCCTGTCTGCGCTTCCGGGACGGCGACCTCGGTCTTTGGTTGGTAGAGCGCGGGGCCGCGCATCGTGATCCGCTCTTCCGAGTCCGGCCGGCCTGCCGATGCGGCATCGGCCCGTGCACGTAGTAAGACGAGCGATTGCAGATCGTGGCTGAGGCCAAAGCCTTCGACAGCGCCTAGGATTTCATCCTTGGTCAGGTGGAATATGTCACGCGGGGCGGCGATGATCCCGCGTGCGGCAAATTCGCGACCGAGTGCGAGAAAGACCTGACGTGCGTATCCGAAAATCCGGGTTCGCTCGAACCGCAGATTCTCGCGGTCGCGGACACGCGCTTTCGTCCAGCCGATGATCCATCTGGTGCAGACGCGACGGATCGGATTTTTGGGGAACAGCGACTGCCAATCCGGATCGACGCTTGCGGTGTGTGCGGCGGGTGGTCGCTTGGCATGGGCCTGAATGGCGTAGATCAACTGCGCCGGATCGTCTGTCAGCGGGATCGATTCAAGTTTCAGCTCTTCGGTGCAGCGGTCACCGAATTTGCGAAGATAATCGTCAAACGCGGCCTTCAGGTCTGCATGATCGGACAGCGCGTCCAGAAATTCATCGGCAGACACGTCCGCCAGACCGGTTTCCGCAACCTGCCGCCCCATTCGGGCGATGCGCTGCGCGGGTTCGGCCGAGACGATATCGCCCTGCCCGATCATCACATCGTTGTGCAGGGTCAACCCATCCGGCCCCAGCCATTTTTCCAGCATGTTCCGCGACGCGCCGAAGGCGATCATGCACAGGAAATCGTTGACCAGCGGCGCATCCCAGCGGTCCAGCAGCGTGCTTTCGATCCGGCGGTATTCGACGGCGAGTTGCGTGGGCGTCGCATCGTCGAGGTCAAGACCTGAGTTCAGCGCCGCGTTCAGACGCGCATAGAATTTCCGGCGGGTCGCGGGCAGACGGATCGCGGCCCAGACCAGCCGCAGCGCGACATGCCCGACGCGCCCGTACTCGCGCCATTTGCGCCAGCCCTTCAGGTCGGGAGGGCCGATCCGGGATGTGATCTCCTCCGGCATCGGCTCCGACACGCCCATCATGGTTTCCATGTAGGCGCGGTTCAGCGCGAAGCCGGGCAGCAGCGCGAGCGCGCGATACCAGTTGACAAGGTTGTAATAGACCCGCCCGTCCAGCCGCGCGAGCATGTTGCCGAACACCGCACTGTTGGCAGCGATGGTGTCGTCACGCACACCCAGAAGCTGCACGAACGCCCGATAGACGCGGTCATAGACATGCACGGCAAAGCTGTAGGTGAGCGGACTCACCATGCCTGGGTAGCTTTCGACGATGTTGGAGTTATCGAAAATCTGCAGCGTGTCGTCGCGGTTGGCGGCGGGCAAGAGCGGGGTTGTGATCGGGCGGGCCTGCAGAATGTGTAGCCCGTCGCCGTCGATGGCCCATTCGATGTCTTGCGGTGCGCCGAATGCGGCCTCTGTCCGGCGGGCCAGATCGGCGACCTCGGTGACCTGCGCATCGGTCAGCACCGGATTGTCCGGCGTATCCCCGGTGTCGCCGACGATCCACGTCTGGCCGTCCTCCTCGCCCGAGACCAGTGCATCGCCCAGACCCGCGATTGCCGACACGACCACCAGATCGCGGCGGCCCGACACCGGGTCCGCCGAAAACGCCACGCCCGACACATCGGCGGCGATCATGCGCTGCACGACGATGGCCGGTGCCGCAGCAGCCCCGCCGGATTTGACGGCCCGATAGGTCGCGACCGTATCGGAGAACCCCGACTGCCAGACCTGCTTGGCCGCCGCAAGCACTCCGCCAGCCGGAACGTCCAGAAGGGTGTCGAACTGGCCCGCGTGGGAATGATCGGCCCCGTCTTCGGCCTGACCGGACGATCTGACCGCGAATGGCCCCGGGCCAAGGGCTTGCAGCGCGACGTCGAGCGCGGCCTTGAGACCACTGGCCGCCACGGGGCCGGATTTGCCGGCAGTAAAGGCATCAGCCGAGATCGCGAAGAAAGCGGGTGGATGGAATCCAGCAGCGTCAAGCCGCGCGAGGGCGGCTGCCTTGCCGCCGACCTTGGCGGCATCCTGTGATCCGTTGATGATGTAGCTCACGCGCCACCGCCAAAGACGAGAGGCAGGAAGCCCGCACTGGCATAGCAGAGGAAGACCCACAGACCCGCGACCGTGTCCAGCCGGTCCTGCGCCTCCGGGGTCGGTGCCTCCATATAGGCCAAGGCACGCTGCACAGCCAGACCGGCACCGGGCAGAGCCACGATCAGGATCGCGAACAGGCCACCTGCGGCCAGACCGACCCCGATCAGCAGCAGCAATGACAGGCCGAGGCACCCCAGCCAGACCTGTGTCGCGACCTTCGGTCCCCACAGACCGGAATAGGTTTCGACCCCCACACGTTCGTTCTGCGGTGCCCAGAGCTTGCGCCCGATTTCCAGCAGGCAGCCGTTCACGAAGGACAGCGCGATAAAGAGCCAGAGCGCATGGTGCGGTCTGCCATGGGGCAGCCACTCGATCCCTGTCAGCATGAGGTCGATCAGCGGCATGATCGCCATATGGCTGAGGAGATAAAGGATCGGACGGGCCTTGAGCCAGCGCGGCACGCCGAATTCCGCCGTCATAAGAACAAGCCAGAGCCAGACGAGACCCAGAAGCCAGATCAGCCCGGCCCCGTAGAGCAGCGCCGTCACTGCCGCGACGGGCAGGGTCGCAATCCCGAGCACGACGATCAGCCGGAGGCTGACGATTCCGCTGGGGATCGGGCGTTCGGGGCGGAACAGGCGGTCATCCTCGCTGTCCTTGACCTCATCCGCGACACGCAGCTGAAAAAACAAACAGAAGACCAGAATGAAGCCCGCAAGATAGGCCGTGACCCCCGGCAGCGGTCGGTCGGCGAGAACGGCAGACAGCGTGATGGAAGCGGCTGAAAACACAGCCAGCAACGGCACCGTTTTCGCCAGTGGAAAACGGGTCGCCTGATATCGCCAGAGGCGTTCGGAGAGCGTCATCTGTTTCATCTGTGGCGCGCCAGATTTTCATGCGCACGGGTAAAGTGACCGGCGGCGATGGCCGCCACGATGGATATCTCTCCGCAAAGGCAGAGCCCCGCCGCGACCTCTGCCAGTGCCGCCCCCTTTTCGTTGCCGCGCAGCCCGAGGATGTTCAACCCCGCAGTCTGACTGGGCAGGCCGGTACCCCCGCCGACGGACCCGACGAGGATATTGGGCATCGTGACCGAACAGAACAAATCCGTGCCGCGCCGTTCCATCCGGGTGAACCCAACGGCACTTTCGGCCACGCAGGCGGCATCCTGACCTGTGGCGATGTAAAGTGCGGCCAGACCGTTCGCGTAATGCGCCTGCGCGCCCATCTGACCGGACAGGAGCGATCCGAGGTTCGCGACGCGGCCATAATAAAGCATCGCGTCGACTGTCGTGCCAAGGTATTTCGTCACGTCCGCCGCGGACAGCGTGACCGACGCCGATACCTTGCGCCCGCGCCCTGTCAACAGCCCCAAAGCCGAGGCTTTCTTGTCTCCCGAGAAATTCCCCTCGATATACCAGCGGTCGACGGGCACGACGCAATGGGCGGCAATGTGTTCGCACAGCGCATTGGTGGCAATCGTCACCATGTTCTGGCCGGATGCATCACCCGTGCGGTAGCGGCAGATCAGAAAGACGACATTGTTGTCGAGGATCGGTTCGACCGAGATCAATTCGCCGTGCCGGGTGGTGCTTTCCGCCGCATCCTTGAGCGCGGCCACGTTGTCGACGATCCACTCGACGAAAAGCCCGGCGGTGATCAGCTTGTCGAATACGAAGGCCGGGGTGCGGATCACGCCCTCGTAAAGCACCGCCGTGCTGACGCCGCCGGCCTTTGACGCGGCAAAGGCGCCGCGCCCGTAGGAGGCGACCAGCGCCGCCTCCGTCGTGGCCAACGGCACATGGTAGTCGCCGGATGCGTTCAGCCCGTTGATGCGCAAGGGTCCTATCACGCCAACCGGGACTTTCACCGTGCCGATGAAGTTTTCGATGTTGCGGCTGTAGCTTTGCGTATTTTCGAGCGTCTGCGGATCGGCCATCTGCGCCTGATCGCCCTCCTCCACCGTGCCAGCCGTGCTGATCTGTTCCCAATAGCGGGCGACGGTTGCCGGTGTCGCGTTGCGGACAGGTCGCAGGGTGCGGAAAATCGTGTCGCGCCGGTCCATGCGCTGCGCCAGGCCGACCTTGGTATAGCGGTCACGCAGACGGCGCATCATTTCGGTGATGTGGAAGGGAATGATCATCGGTGGCGTTTCTGTCGCACTGTCGCGTTTCCTGTTGCCGCTGAGGGCGACACCACGACAATAACCGACAATCATGGCTTGGCCACCGCTCGATGGTCTGTCGCGCTATTTCAGTGCGGTTTCGACTGCGCGTGACAGTTTCTCCACAAGTTCAGAAATCTGCGCATCTTCTATGATGAACGGCGGGGCCAACAGCACGTGATCGCCGGTTCGTCCGTCGATCGTGCCGCTCATCGGGTAGCAGATCAGGCCCGCGTCGAATGCGGCGGCCTTGATCCGGGCCGCAATCCTGCGAGCGGGATCGAACGGCGCCTTGGTGTCGCGGTCCGCGACCAGTTCGATGGCCTGGAACAATCCCCGCCCGCGGATGTCACCGACATTAGGATGCTGCCCGAAGGTAGTGCGCAACGCGTCGGTCAGACTTTCGCCCTTGGCATGCACCCCGGCGACAAGGCCCCGGTCCAGCATTTTCGACACCACTGCGACGCCGGCCGCAGCGGCTGTCGGGTGACCCAGGTAGGTGTGGCCGTGCTGGAAAAAACCACTGCCGTTTTCGATGGTTTCGTAAGTGTGCCGGGTGCACAGCATCGCGCCGATCGGCTGATACCCGGCCCCCAATCCTTTGGCGATGCACAGGATATCGGGCGCGATACCGTCCTGTTCGCAGGCAAAGAGCGTTCCCGTCCGCCCCATGCCGCACATCACCTCGTCGAGGATCAGCAGAATACCGTATTGATCGCAGATTTCGCGAATGCGTTTGAAATAGCCGGGTGCCGGGGGAACGGCACCGGCAGTCGCGCCGACGACAGGCTCGGCCGCGAAGGCCATCACGTTTTCGGGTCCGACGCGCAGCAATTCCTCTTCCAGCAGATTGGCGGCGCGCAGGCCGTAGTCTTCCGGCGTTTCGTCGTCACGCTTCAGCCGGTAGGCGTAGCACGGGTCGATGTGGCTCATGTCGATCAGGAGCGGGCCGAATTGCGCCCGCCGCCAGGCGTTTCCGCCAGCCGACAGCGCACCCATGGTGTTGCCATGATAACTTTGCTTGCGCGCGATCAGGCGTCCACGTTGCGGTTCGCCCTTTTCGACAAAATACTGGCGGGCCAGCTTGATCGCGGATTCCATCGCCTCCGACCCGCTGGAGACCAGATACACGCGATCCAGATCACCCGGCGCATTTGCGATCAGCAGATCGGCCAGCGTTTCTGCCGGTTCGGATGTGAAAAACCCGGTGTGTGCATAGGCGAGCGCATCCAACTGCGCCTTGACCGCGTCGATCACCGTGCGATCACCATGGCCAAGGCAGGACACTGCCGCCCCGCCTGACGCATCGAGATAGGCCTTGCCGCTGGCATCGTAGAGGTAGCAGCCTTCGCCGCGTACCGCGACGGGTAGCAGTTGTTTGCAGTGACGCGGAAAGACATGCGACACCCTACGCCGCCCCCGGTATCTGGACGCGCCGGCCACCCGGTTGGAAATCATCCATGGCGAACGACCAGATCGTTCCGGGCCAGCGCACCTCCATCTGCTGCAGACGCGGGCGATAGACGGCGGTGTAAAGCGTGCCGAACCCGGCATCGAACGCGGTGGAATAAAGTGGCGGGCGCAGGAAAGCGCCGATGAACTGATCCTCGGGGTCGCGGTGCAGGGTCAGCCTCTGTAGCAGAAATCGCTCGCGTTCGACCGTCGCGGTAAAGCGGGCATGGCTGATCCACTCCACATGCTCCTGATGGTTGGTCGCCACAGCCGCGTGGGTGATGACGGTCGGACGATCAGGCGACATCATCGCCGTCAGGTAGTGCCGCTCGGCATCCAGCACGGTGACGTTGTAGCTCATGTGGGTGGGCACGCGGGCCAGAACCGCGCCGGCCTCTTCGGCGGTCGTGCAGGTCTGCAGGACATAGCGCAGGATCAATGGCACGCCGAACCCGTCGCCCACCACGCGCCGGCCGCCGAAGGTCAGCGAAACGGCAAGCCCTGCATCGTTCATCCCGTCGACCAGCCCCCAGAGCCCGTCCGACGTCCCCATGACCTGCCGTCCCTGCCACCCGGTCCGCAGGATCAGACTGTCAAAGGCGTTCGGGTCGTAATCGTAGTTGCGGACCAGGACCGGCTCCTCACCGGGCCAGATCGCCTGGCTGCACCCCGCCAGATAGGGTGGCGGGCAATAAAAGCTGAGGAAACGCGCCGCCTGATCGCCGCCACCGGCCTGTTCACACAAATCATCGTAAAGCGGCATCAGTTCCGGCATGTGGGTTTCCAGCGCACGGCGGCTTTCCAGATAGCTGGGGCGCGCGGCGTCACCTTCCTTGAGCCACCACTTTCGGTAGTCGGGCCAGTATTCGGCGAAAAGCCCGGCCCATCGTGGGCCGGGCTGATCTTCTTTGAGGGCGCGCCATAACATGGCTGCTCCTTACATGATTTTGAAAGCGGGATCAGCCAATGCAGGTCCGGCATTTGCCACCGGCAACGGTTTGCCGTCAACCGATTGCTTGATCCCGTGGATCCACTTCTTCGCGCGTTCGTTCAACTGGAAGCTCTTGGTCATCGACCGGCCACGGGTCACCAGAATACCGATGTCGGCACCTTCGTAACGATAATCGCCCGGCTGCAGAATACGCAGGAAGAACGCCTCGTTTTCCGACTCGACCGCGCGGCGGTGATAGTCGAAACGGTCGAACACGACGCTGCCGTCTTCCTTCATCTTGTAGATGCCGGTTTCCGGGACGGCCGTGCAGATATCGACGCTGTCGTCGGTGTGCTTGATCACCATCTGCGACCAGCTGTCGATCATGGACGGGTCGGCCCAGCGGGCGTTCAACTCGTCCACATCCAGATCGAATTTCTTTTTCGAGAATTCGAGCAGGTGGAACAGGAAGAGCGGCGCATCGGCGTGCGCAAAGGCCGCGTGATTCGTCATCGACGAACAGCCGGTGATGCGCGGGTTCAATTCACCCAGCCACAGATCGCCGGTCTTCTTGTCGATCAGGAAGTCGAGTTCGAAATACCCACGATAGCCTTCCTTGCGCAGTTGCTCACCGAATTTGAAGGTCAGATCGCGGGCTTTTTCGCGCACTTTTGGTGGGAAGGCGGTGGACAGGATTTCGTTGCCGCACCAGCCGCCACGATAGGGCGTCAGTTCCTTGAAGCCCACGAGTTCGGTCATCAGCGGGCCGACGATCGTGCCTTCCTTGGTCGCGCAAGCCTCGATGGCAGAGCCGCGGCAGTCGATCCGCTTCATGATCTTGATCTCGCCCTCGCCGACGATTTCATGTTCGTGGCGGCGGAAATCGGCCTCGGACTTGATGAAGAACGTGGTGTGGCCGCTGTCGCCGTAGGCCGATTGCAACACCAGATCGTGCCCGATCCCCGCCTTTTCACAGGTCTCGCGCAGGTCCTCGTAGGATTTGACCTCGGCCAGCACGTTGGGCACCGACGGCACGCCGGCCTTGTTGCCGATACGGACGGTTTCGATCTTGTTGTCCATCGACGTGCGCAGCTTGGCCTTGGGGAACCAGACGTCGGCACCCAGTTCCTTGGACAGACGTTCCGTCTCTTCATCGAACATCAGGAACACGAACTTCGGTTTGCCACCGCGCCGTTTCACGAAGTCGATAACTTCCTTGTGCTGCAACAGGTAGTTGTTGATGTCCTCGATCGACTGGAATTCCGCGTGCGGCTGTTCGGACGGGCAGAACACGTTGGGATGCTTGCCGCCGTAGCAGTCGATGTAGCAGATATATTTGAAGTTCTTGACCCATTCGTCGAGGCCCAGAAGGTTGAAGTTCGTGGCCGAAATGAAATAGATCGGGTCCTCGTTGCGGTGAAAGAACCGGCGGATTTCGGAAATATTCTTGAGAACAGTTGCCATGTGATTGGTCCTTTTCGTTATTTTGGTGATTGCGAAAGGTGCTTGGGTTTCACGGATTTCAGCGCCTCGGGCGTGAAGACCCGGAGGCCGAGATCGGGCCGGTAGCCGTGGATTTCATTCACGTCCAGCGCCCGCATGAAGGCCAGGATTTCGTGGCTGATGACCTGCCCCGGCACGAGGATCGGAAAGCCGGGCGGATAGGGAATGATGAAGCCGGCGGAAACGATTTCCTCGCCCGCCTCCATCGCGTCTTTCAGCGATCCGTCGAGTTCGAGGTAGTCGCAGTTCGCCTCGTCATAGCTGAGGTAATATGCCGTCCTGATATCGCCCTCTGGTGTCACGTCATCGGGGCGGAAGGCATCGTGGAAGCGGCTGAAATCGGGCAGCGGCGGGTAGTTTTCCGTAAGGTTCTTCACCCGTCGATCGAACGAACGTCTTTCCATCTTCGACGCGTCGTCCAACAACTCGTCCAACTCGTTCGCGATTTCGACCAGCACCTCGATCAGGTAGGCCACCGATGACCGCGTCGTGCCGATGTTGGTCATGAAGAGGACGGTATTGCGCGAGGTCTTGTTGATCTGGATGCCGTATTTATCCATCAGGATCTGGGTTTTGAACGTGTCGCCGTCCCAGCCGGTGCCGCCGACAGCAAGGGTGACCCGCGTGGCGTCAAGAACGAAATCGTCCTGCTCCCAGCAATCCCACATATCCGTCCAGCCCTGTTCGTTGTCGTAGTAGCTGGTCACTCCGGACTGGCGGAATTCCTCCGGGATCATGTCACCCGCCGTCAGAACGCGGAAATACTTTTGCAGCATCGGGTGTTCGCTGATCGCGCGGCGCATGGACATGGCTGCCTCGACCTGGCGCTGCACAAATTCGAACCCTTCGAGTTCGACCTGACGCCGCCCTACATCCAGCGACGCGATGATCTGGTAGTTGGGCGACGTGGATGTATGTGTCATATAGGCCTCGTGGAACGACTGCTCCACCTCGCCCTTGAAGTCCTGATCGTTGACGTGGATCATCGACCCCTGCCGCAATGATGTCAGTGTCTTGTGCGTCGACTGCGTCGCATAGACCCGCACCCGGGCAGAGGGCGGCGCGATCAACCGGGTCTTGAGCCATGTCTCCTCGTCCGCGCCTTCCAGCTTTTTCTGCTGCTTTTCATAGGCGTCCTTATGCGCATCGGTGCGAAACCGTTTGCGCAGGTTGTTGGCGGTGCGCATCCCTGTGCGCTGGCGGTATGTCGGGCTGAACCGGGCGAAGGCAAACCATGCCTCGTCCCACAGGAACACGAGGTCCGGCTTGATCGCCAGACATTCCTCCATCACCCGTTCGACGTTATAGACCAGCCCGTCGAAGGTGCAGTTGGTCAACAACAGCATCCGCACGCGGTCAAGCTTGCCCGCCGCCTTCAGCTTCAGCAGCGTGTGCTTGATCTCCTTCAGCGGCACCGCGCCATACATCGAGTATTCGTTGAGCGGGTAGCTGTCGAGATACACGACTTCGGCCCCCGCCAGCACCATCCCGTAGTGGTGCGACTTGTGGCAATCGCGGTCGACAAGAACGATGTCACCCGGACGCACAACCGCCTGAACGACGATTTTGTTGCAAGTGGATGTGCCGTTGGTGGCAAAGAATGTCTGTTTCGACCCGAACGCGCGCGATGCAAGTTCCTGCGCTTCCTTGATCGGGCCGTGCGGGTCCAACAGACTGTCGAGACCGCCGGACGTGGCCGATGTTTCCGCCAGAAAGATATTCGGGCCGTAGAATGCACCCATGTCCTGAATCCAGTGGCTGCGGGTGATGGATTTGCCGCGGCTGATCGGCATCGCGTGGAACACGCCGGTCGGTTGCTTGGAATACTCGACCAGCGCCGTGAAGAACGGGCTTTTGTTGCGGGCCGCGACACCGCGCAGGATGTTCAGGTGCAACTCCATGAAGTCTTCCTGATTGTAGAAGACACGGCGACAAATCCCCAGATCGAGGCCCGCGATATCCTCGACCGACCGTTCGGTGACAAGATATGCGTCGAGTTCGGGGCGGACACGCTGGATCAAGCGGCACAGTTCCGGACCATAATCCTCTGGCAGCATCGCGTCGATGGCGGACGCGCCGCCGGCGCGGCTGAGGTACTTGTTCAGAATTTCGTTCTCGTTGTCGGACTTCAACACAAGGCCGGGGCGCACGACGATGGCCTGGATATTGTGGTTGAACAGGACCGCGATCAGCGCGTCCTCGAGGCTCGGCACAACCACGGCCTCATAATGGAACGGGTCTTCCGGACGGCGCATCCGGGCGACATTGCTTTTCAGCCAGCGTTCCTGCTGGTCGTTGACGTGATCGACGATCAGAACCTCGAAGTAGGGACGCATCATCGCGCGCGCTTCGGGCGACTGCAGCGCCTCGTCGTTCTGTTCTTCCTCGTCGACGCTGTCACGGTCCAGCGGGATCGTCCGACGCCGGTACGCACCGGTAGTTAGCGCGCGCGTGACGCGAGTGGTGGTGAAGGCGAGGTCTTCGTAGTTGCCATGCGCGAACTGACGCCGCATGTGTTCGAACGCCGCCATGCCGGGGAAGGCCCAGTAGGGTTCGATCAGCGCCAGCGATTCGAACAGCGCCTCGATCCGCTTTTTCGCATCGTTCAGCTTTTTCGCCGCGGTTTCACGACACAATATATTCGTCGCCTCGCGCAGCGCGCTCCAGCGTTCGGCCCGCAATTGCGTTGCGGAATAGTATTCGCTGACGGAATCCATCGCTCGTCCTCCAGTTCTGGCAGGATCGCGATGGCCGGGATGCCGCCAGGATAGCGGCACCCCCGTCGCGATCAGCCGGTAATCGTGCGGCCCTTGAAGGCCGTTGGTCCGCCTCCGATTGCGGTTTCCCGCATCCGGATCTCTGCTTCGGTATCCGCCGGCACATCGGTATGCAGCCCGGCGCGCGATCCCTGCTGCGGCACCGACAGAGGGCCGAGCGTGTTGAGAAAGCTGTCGGTCCCACTGGCCCGGTCGTAAACGGTAAAGTCGACGGAACGGTCACGGAACGACTTGAGCACCTGCCCCAGCCCTTTCATACCCGTTTCACGCTGACGGCGCACCATGGACAGATCGACCTCGATCGGGAACATATCTTCTTGTCCAGCCGACTGGTGCAGCACCAGCGATGTCGGATCGACGACACAGGACTTGCCGACGCCGCCCGCACCCAGACCGTTCACATCTATGACGTAGCATTGGAACTGTGCCGCCGTCGCGCGCGCGATGGCCAGTTCTGCGTCGCGGTCGGTCGTGCCGGTCAGCACGGGGTGCAACAGCACCTCCACGCCCTGCGAGGTCAACTCGCGTGTGGTTTCCGGGAACCACATATCATAGCAGATCGACAAGCCAAAGCGTCCGACGTCCGGCACGTCGAAGACGCAGAATTCTTTCCCCGCCTCGATCCCCTCTTCATAGGGCAGGAACGGGAACATCTTGGCGTAGCGCTTGATGATATTGCCGTCGGGGTCGATCACAAGCGATGTATTCCGCACCAGACCGTCATCGGGCGAGGTCAGGAACATCGACCCCGGAATCAGCCAGATCTTGTGCTTTCGCGCGGCATCACAGAACCGGTTGATGATATCGTTCTCGGGCGGCAGCTTGAATTGCTCCAGCGGGCCAAAGGGGGCCAGTTCGCTGAACAGCACCATCTGGGTCCAGGGAAAGCGCGCCATCAGCACGTCGAGCCGCTGCATCATCCCATCGACGTTCGGGTGTAGCGCATTGACGTACATCTGCACGCCGGCGATTGCGAAAGGGGTCATTCCTGGTGCACTCCGTCGCCGCAGGTCGGCCCGGGTCGGGCACATGGAATCCTTGCAGCACACATGCCCTTACGCCCCTTCCACGCGAACGGAAACAGGTGATCGACCGTGACGTTGTGCAACTTGAACGACCATCACCCAGTTTACGCTGCCGCAGACGCGCGCGACACGCGTGCCGCCCGCCCGCGTTGCAGGAAAATGACCAGACCAAGCAGAAGAAGCGCCGGAATGAACATCAGATACTTCGACGGCTGACTAATGGGTCGCAACACGCGCAGAACCTCCTGATCCCAGTCAAGACCAGCCGATTCCGCCGCCGAGCCAAAGGCAACGTCGTCGATCATCAGCTTGTCACCATCCTCGATGAACATCAGACCAGCGTTTTCAAGCCGCTCTTCGCCTGTTTCACCCTCCTCGATATTCAGGAGCGCCACGAATTCGATGGGGTCACCCAGATCGTTCACACCGGCGACACGCAGACGCAGATCCTCGCCCACCGGTGTCGCCAGGGCGGCAGAGGCAAGTTCCGTCGGCGCTTCTTCAGAATAGGGCGGCGAGACCATGTCCATCCAGAAACCGGGACGGAACAGGGTAAACGCGATCAGCAGCAGCGCGATTGTTTCGTAGAACCGGTTGCGCGCCAGGAAGAAGCCCTGCGTGGCCGCCGCGAACAGCAGCATTGCGATGGTCGCCACGACAAAGACGAATATCCCCTGCCCCCATCCGACCCCGATCAGCAGCAGTTCAGTGTTGAAGATGAACAGGAACGGCAGCGCGGCCGTCCGCAGGCTGTAGAAGAATGCGACGACACCAGTCTTGATCGGATCACCACCCGACACGGCCGCGGCGGCGAAGGATGCAAGCCCCACCGGCGGTGTGACGTCTGCCATGATACCGAAGTAGAACACGAAGAGGTGCACCGCGATCAGCGGCACGATCAGCCCGTTCTGCTGGCCCAGCGTCACGATGACCGGGGCCAGAAGTGCCGACACCACGATGTAGTTCGCAGTGGTCGGCAGACCCATCCCTAGGATCAGCGACAGGATCGCCGTGAGGAACAGGATCGCGAGGATGTTGCCGCCCGACAGCACCTCGACCACGTCGGCAAGGGCAGAACCCACGCCGGTCTGGCTGACCGCACCCACGATGATACCGGCGGTCGCCGTGGCGATACCGATGCCGATCATGTTGCGCGCACCGGTTTCCAGACCGTCGATCAGATCGCGGATACCGTTGCCGATGGCCGCACCCATGCGCCCTTCGCCGCGCATGATCGCCATCAGCGGACGCTGCGTGACGAGGATGAAGATCATGTAGGCCGTGGCCCAGAACGCCGACAGGCCAGGCGACAGGCGGTCCACCATCAACGCCCAGACCAGCACGACGACCGGCAGAATGAAATGCAGACCCGACCGCACGGTCGGCCCCGGCAGCGGCAATGCCGTCACTGGCGCATTCGGATCGTCCAGTTCAAGCGGTTCCTCTTTCGACGCGATATAGAGCAGGCCGACATAAACAGCCGTCAGAAAGGCAAAGACGATATAGGCTGCGGTTTCGGGGAACGCGGGCCGGATCCAGCCCATGCCGTAGTAAACGGCGAACGACAGGGCACAGATGCCAGCCACCGTGAAGGCGATACCGACCAGGCGTTGCACGATGGGCTTGGGTGTATAGGCGCGCGGCAGGCCCTCCATCCCGGCCTTCAGCGCCTCAAGATGCACGATATAGACCAGCGCGATATAGGAGATGACAGCGGGCAGAAACGCGTGCTTCACCACGTCGAAATAGGGAATGCCGACGTATTCCACCATCAGGAACGCGGCAGCGCCCATGACGGGTGGCATGATCTGCCCGTTGACGGAGGACGCGACTTCGACAGCGCCCGCCTTTTCGGAGCTGAACCCGACCTTCTTCATCAGCGGAATGGTGAACGTGCCGGTCGTGACGACGTTGGCGATGGACGAGCCAGAGATCAGACCGGTCATGGCCGACGACACCACGGCGGCCTTGGCCGGGCCGCCTTTCATGTGACCCATCAGGCTGAACGCCACCTGAATGAAGTAGTTGCCTGCCCCGGCGCGATCGAGAAGCGATCCGAAAAGCACGAACAGGAAGACGAAAGACGTCGACACGCCCAGTGCAATGCCGAAGACTCCTTCGGTCGTGATCCACTGGTGGTTCACGATCTCGGACAGATTATTGCCCTTGTGCGCGATGATGCTGGGCATGTTCGGCCCAAGCACGGTGTAAACGAGGAATACGGTCGCCACGATCATCAGGGCCGGACCGAGGGCGCGGCGCGTAGCCTCCAGCAGCAGCATCAGACCAACGACGGCGACGACGAAGTCCTGCATGATCGGCGCACCGACACGGCCCGAAATATCGCGGTAGTAGACAAAAAGATAAAGTGCGGCCAGCGCACCGACGATGGCCAGACCCCACTCCCAGACCGGAATACGATCCTTGGGCGAGCCAAGCGCGATCGCTGCGACGATGACCAGCGCCACGACCGGGATCCACCATGTCGTCGTACCGTCCTTGGAGGCTGTCATAAACAGGAACGCCAGCAGGACCGGCACGATGATACCAAGGCCCAACTGAAACTTTGTGCGGGTTGCGGGGAAGGCCGCGAAGGCGAGGAAAATGGCAAATGCGAGGTGGATCGAGCGGCTTTCGGTGTCGTTGAACACGCCGAAACCCACCATGAAAGGAATGGGTGATGCGATCCAGAGTTGAAACAGCGACCAGGCGAGTGCAACGCAGGTGATGAAGATGCCGATGGTGCCGGTGGCACCCCGACCGCCGGTGTCAGAGGATGCAACCAGCGCGTCGAGTTCTTCCTGCGACAGCCCCCCGCGTCCGGCGGCGGCGTTTTCTACGGCAGCGGCCTGCTGCTGGTTCGGATCGTCTGACATATCACTTCCCCCTGCCGCCTATTTTCAGGCTCGCAAATTCTTGTTCTCTAGGTTGTCGCGCGGCGAAAGAATCGCCGCGCGACTGTCTCATTCAAGCCGGTTATGGCTTATTCCATCCAGCCCTGCTCGCGGTAGTAGCGGGCAGCACCGTCATGGATCGGCGCGGACAGACCTGCGCTGATCATTTCTTCCTCGGTGAGGTTTTCGAAAGCGGGGTGCAGGCGCTTGAACCGGTCGAAGTTGTCGAACACGGCCTTGACCACCTGGTAAACCACTTCGTCATCCACATCGGCAGAGGTCACGAACGTCGCTTTCACGCCGAAGGTCTGGGTTTCGTTGGGTGAACCCTCGTACATGCCGCCGGGGATCGTCGCGGCAGCGTAGTAAGGGTTGTCCGCGATCAGCGCGTCGATCTCGGGACCGGTCACGGGGATCAGCACGGCCTCGGTCGTGGAGACCGCTTCCTGGATGGATCCGTTGGGGTGCCCCACGGTGTAGATGATCGCGTCGACCTTGTTGTCGCCCAGCGCCGCGGCCTGCTCGGCCGGCTTCAACTCCGACGCCAGTGCGAAGTCGTCCATCGTCCAGCCCAACGCGTCCATCACGACCTGCATGGTCGCATACTGGCCCGAACCGGGGTTGCCGATGTTGACACGCTTGCCCTGCAGATCGGCGAAGGTCTCGATCCCGGCATCGGCGCGCGCGATCACGGTGAACGGCTCACCATGAACGGAGAAGACCGCGCGCTCGGCTTCGAACTGGTTGCCCTCGAATTCCGACGTGCCGTTGTAGGCGTGGTATTGCCAGTCGGACTGGGCCACGCCCATGTCCATGTCACCGGCCATGATCGCGTTGATGTTCGCGATGGACCCGCCGGTCGAAGGCGCGGTGCACTTGAGGTTGTGGTCGGCGGTGCCGCGGTTCACCAGACGGCAGATCGACTGACCCACCACGAAGTAAACGCCGGTCTGGCCGCCGGTTCCGATCGTGATGAATTGTTCCTGCGCGGAACTGGCCGTACCGGCCATCATCGCACCGGCAAAGGCGAGATACTTGAAAACTTTCATATCGTACTCCTGTTGGTTTCGGCGACATCGGCAGGCTGTTGCGTCTCCCGATCCGGTCCGGTGCACGGCCGCCTGCTGGCGATCAAGCGTTCCGACCCGGAATGCGCCGTTTCTTTCACCGTAGGCTTTGCGCCGCACCGTGCGGACCAACAAACGGCCCGCCAGTGACCAAGAGCGCAGCACCTCTGGTCAACTATGGATGCTAGGCGCGTCTATTATTTCGATCAAGGCGAATATTTTTACGGACGTTTTCTGCCGCAGGCATGCCGGTTGCGCACGTCATAGCAGCGTCGCGTGCACCGTGAAGGCGCACGTTTCCGGGGCCAAATTCCATAAGTATCGAATCAGCGCCAAGTGATTGCCCGTCGCGTTTCACCCCGGCTCTCGCATTTCCTGATCGCAAAACGAATCTTCCGCATTGCAGCGGCAATTCACTGGATTTGAGACAGCGTTGAATATTTTAACCGCATCGCCACGCTTGCAGCCACAAAAAAAGACGGGCACCCGGCCCGCCTTTCTGTTTGCCGAATGGCTTGCCTCAAACGGTGGCAATCGCCTCCGCAAGTGCCGCCTCGAAAATCTCCAGACCTTCCTCGATGATCTCGTCGGAGGCCGTCAGCGGCACCATGATCCGCAACGCGTTGCCGTGCATGCCGCAGGACAGCAGGATCAACCCACGCTTGAGGGCATTGGACACGACGGCTTTCGTCAGCGCGGCATCGGGTGACGCGGTCTCGAAATCGGTGACGAATTCAACGGCCAGCATCGCGCCAAGGCCGCGGATGTCCCACATGCGATAAGGTGCCACGCGCGCGCCAATTTCGGCAAAACGTGCACGGAACGTCTCGCCCAGCGCCGTCGACCGGGCCAGCAGACCCTCGTTCTCGATCGCCTCGATTGCGGCAAGAGCCGCCGCACAGGCCACCGGGTTGCCGCCGTAGGTGCCGCCGAGGCCGCCGGGGGCCATGGCATCCATGACTTCGGCGCGGCCGATCACACCTGCGATGGGATAGCCGCCGGCCATCGACTTGGCGACGGTGATCAGGTCAGGCACGACGCCGGAGTGCTCGACGGCGAACCATGTTCCAGTGCGACCGAAGCCTGCTTGAATTTCGTCGGCGATCAAAAGGATGCCGTGTTCATCGCAAATCGCGCGCAGCGCCTGCATCATCTCGAACGGCACTGGCGTATAGCCACCCTCGCCCAGTACAGGCTCGATGATGATCGCGGCGATCCGCTCCGGCTGCGCATCCGTCAGGAACAGGTTCTTCAAGCCAGTCAATGCGTCCTGCACGGTGATGCCATCGCGGACGCTCGGGAAGGGTGCCCGGAAGATGTCCGACGGGAACGGGCCCACGTCCCTTTTATAAGGACTGATCTTGCCGGTCATACCGAGCGTCAGAAGGGTGCGGCCGTGATAACCACCTGTAAAGGCGATCACACCGGGGCGCCCGGTGGCCGCGCGAGCGATCTTGACCGCGTTCTCGACGGCTTCCGCACCGGTGGTCACCAGCAGGGATTTCTTGGCGTGGTCCCCCGGTGCCAGCGCGTTCAGCTTTTCAGCCAGGGCGACGTAGGGTTCGTAAGGGACGACCTGAAAGCTGGTGTGCGTATAAAGGTCTTCCTGCGCTTTGGCCGCCGCGACGACATCAGGATGCCGGTGACCGGTGTTCAGCACCGCGATACCGCCGGCGAAGTCGATGTAGCGATTGCCTTCCACATCCCAAAGCTCTGCATTTTCGGCGCGGGCTGCAAAAACGGGTGCGGCAGAGGCGACGCCGCGTGCGACGGCGGCATCCTTGCGGCTCAGTAATCCGGCATTTGTACGGGTCACGTCGTCGGTCGAGGAGACGATTGCGATTTTCGGCTTTGCGGTTTTCGCCGCTTTCGAAGTCCGTGTCTTGGTCTTTGCAGGTTTGGCCATCGGGATAATCCTAAGCAACAGGGGAATCACGCGCACGTTGGATGTGCGTTTAATTTTCTCATAAATCGTTTAATTTATCTGTCAATGGGGCGTGAGCGGCCCTGCGATTTCGGGCGAGAATACCCTCTTTCTGTGCTCGTGCCGGCCCTCTATAACTAACGTGTTGAACGCAAACACAAATGATCTGGCGACGGGGCGAATGTCTTGGATATCGGCAAGAAACTACAGCAAATCCGCAAGGCGCGGGGTCTGTCCCAGCGGGAACTCGCCGCGCGCGCCGGGCTGACCAACGGCACGATTTCGCTCATCGAGCAGAACAAGACCAGCCCATCCGTCGCCTCTCTGAAGAGCCTTCTGGACGCGATTCCGATGAGCCTGGCCGAGTTTTTCGCCACGCTGGAGGACAGCACCAGCCCGCGATATTTCTACACGGCCGAAGATTTCATCGAAATTGCGCCGTCCGCCGGGCAGACAGGTGTCTCGCTGCGCCAGTTGGGCGACGCGAGCCACCACGCCCTTCAGGTGCTGGACGAAACCTATCCTCCCGGCGCGGATACGGGGCCGGAACTGCTGAGCCATCCGGGCGAGGAAGCCGGCATCGTCATTTCGGGAGAGGTCGAAATCACCGTCGCCGATCAGGTGCGCGTGCTGCGAACCGGCGAGGGATATCTTTTCAACAGCGAACTGCCGCACCGGTTTCGCAATGTCGGCGACGCGCCGTGCAAGGTCATCAGCGCCTGTACGCCACCCACGTTTTAGTGCCGGACATTTGGTCTCTCATGTCGACAGGCGCAGACCGCGATCGCGCCTGTCGCTTGCGCATCATAAAAACAGGAAACGGGGCGATTGTGCGGCCCACCGCCCCGCAGTCCTAGCTTGCGACAGCCTTCATGAAACGATCTCGGATCACGACCGGGTCCATCGTGATCACGGGCAGTTTGATATTGCCGCTGTCGCATTTGCACACGATGATCGTCATCTTCTTGCTGTCGATGGCGGCCTGCAGGGTTGTGCCTGTATCGACGTCCTTGCAGACGACCACGTTGTCGCAACCGCACGCCTTCGCCACCTCTTCCAGCCTGGTTTTCTTGCCCGCATAGGTCGGCTGATCGCCGGTCGACCCGTAGGAGCCGTTGTCGATGATCAGAAGGATATAGTTGTCGGCTACGTTGTTGGCGATGGTCGGCAGAGTACCGAGGTTGGTCAGCACCGACCCGTCCCCGTCGATGGAGATCACGGTCTTGTCCTGGGCCAGCGCCAGCCCAAGCCCGATGGACGACGACAGCCCCATGGTGCCGAGCATGTAGAAATTCTTGGCGTTGTCGTCGATCATATGCAGCTCCTGACTGGGCAGGCCGATGTTGCAGACGACCAGCTGGTCACGCAGGATTGGCGCGATGTCGCGCAGGATTTCGGAACGGATCATTGGTCGCCGTAGCCTCCCCAGAATGACGCATCCGTCAGGATCGCGACAGGTTTGTTGCACATGAAGGTGTATTTCAGGATCGCGTCGAGTTCGCTTGCGTCCGCCTCCCTGTGGAAATGATAGGTCGGGATGTTCATCTGGCTCAGCAGCGCCTTGGTGTGCACCGCCATTTCGACCTGGCAGGCGACAGGCTCGCGTAACTCGCCACGGTAGCTGATCAACATCGGCAACGGCATCCGGTAGTATTGGATCAGTGTCGCCAACGTGTTGATCGTCACACCGATCGCCGTGTTCTGCATGATGATGGCCGACCGCTTGCCGCCCATGAAGGCACCGGCGCAAAGCCCCATCCCCTCATCTTCCTTGTTGGACGGAATGTGATAGATTTCGGGCCGCGCCTCGACCTCGTCGATCACGCCGGCCAGCTGTTTGCACGGCACGGTGGTGATAAAGGATACATCGTTGGCGACAAAGTCATCCACGATCTTCTTGCTGATGCTCAAGGGATTAGGTCTCCTGTTTGTGCCCGAAGGCTGAAGGTTCAATAACAATGGGCGGCCACCGGCGCGGTGATGGAACTATATTTGCATATCTCATTGCCGGTTTCGCCTGATAGGTCAGGGGCGCAGAATAATCTTGGGCGCGGCCACGGTTCCCGCGCGGATATCATGAAATGCCTGTTGTCCGTCTTGAAAGGGGCGTTCTTCCACCCAGTCGAGCGCACCCAGACGTCCATCGAAAATCGCAGCGGCGGTATCGCGGAAATCCTGCGCCGTGTAGGTATAAGTCCCGATGAAGGTGATCTCCTGCAAGGTCATGCGTCGGACATCCAGCCCCCCTGTCGCCTCGCCCAGCCCGATATGCATGATCACGCCGCCCGGACGGGTGATCGCCGTGGTCTCGGCCCGGGTCGCCGCGTATCCGACACCGTCGATCACAAGATCGGCGGCATCAAGCGCGCCGGGGGGCACGGTCTTGAATTCCTCGATCCGATCCAGCGCCTTGCGGCGCAGCGGGTTGGGTTCGACCAGTCTGATGTCCCTCGCACCGAACGCCCGCAGGCACAGGGCCGCACCGACACCGATCGCCCCGCCACCGACCACGACACAGGCCGCATCGGCAAGCGGCATGTCCAGCGCCATGCCTCCCAGACGCACGGCATGCCAGCCGCAGGCCAGCGGTTCGGCAAGTGCGGCAAGGGACAAGGGGACGTCCGGCGGCACCTCGACCAGATTTTCGTCGGCAATTGCGACATATTCGGCGAAAGCACCCTGACGCGGCGGCATCGAGATGATCAGGCGATCAGGGCAAAGGTTGTCGCGTCCGGACGTGCAGGCGCGGCAGGTGCCGCAAGTCACAAGAGGGTTGATCGTGACCCGCGCGCCATCCAGCGAGCCACCGACACACGTGCCCGCCGCCTCGTGACCCAGTATCAAAGGGGCCGGACGCCGTTCGTCATGCCCAAGAAAGGCATGCATGTCCGATCCGCAAATGCCAGAGGCCGCGATTCTGACCAGCGTTTGCCCGGCAGCAGGCAGCGGGTCATCCACATCGCGATAGGCGAGCGTTTCGACCCCCTCGTAAACCAATGCCTTCATATCGTCGGAGCCCCTGACGGCTTGGGTTTTACCAGTCCGTCACCGGTGAAAGCTGCGCCATAAATCCGGCACTCGCGGTCTGGACGGGGATGGTCCCTATTCATCGGGTGTCAGGTCGAAATTCTCGCCCGGAAAATACTTGGCGAGCCGGACATCTGCCGCACGTGCATGTCCCTCCATCCCTTCGAGCCGCGAGATGCGCGCTGTCGCTTCGGCCACGCGCCTCGATCCGTCGCGGGTCGCCTGCTGCCAGGTCACGATCTTCATGTATTTGTGGACCGACAGACCGCCGGTGTAAGAGGCTGCCCCCGACGTCGGCAGCACGTGGTTGGTGCCCGATGCCTTGTCTCCGTAGGATACGGTCGTCTCTTCGCCAAGGAAGAGCGAACCATAGCAACTCAGCCGCTCCAGCCACCACGGCAGATCCCGGGCCTGCACTGTCAGGTGTTCCGGCGCATATTCATCCGAACAGGCGGCCATTTCCTCACGATCCGCGCAGAGGATCACCTCTGCATAGTCACGCCAGGCTGCCGCGGCATTGTCGCGGTTCACGTCCGGCAGGTCATCGATCAGTTCGGGGACGCGGGCCATCACGTCTTCGGCCAACGCACGGTCGTCGGTGACAAGCCAGACCGGAGAGTTGTAGCCATGCTCGGCCTGGCTGACCAGGTCGGTCGCCACGATATGCGGGTCGGCAGTCGCATCCGCCAGGATCAGACTGTCGGTCGGACCTGCTATCATGTCGATGCCGACGCGCCCGAACAGGATTCGTTTCGCCTCGGCCACGAACTGATTGCCCGGTCCGACCAGAATGTTGGCCTTGGGCAGGCCGAACAGGCCGAAGGTCATTGCGGCGACACCCTGTACGCCGCCCATCGCCATGATCCTGTCGGCACCGCAGATATGCGCGGCATAGATGATCGCCGGTGCCACACCGACACCCGGACGCGGCGGCGACGCGACGGCAATATGGTTGCACCCCGCCACCTTTGCCGTCGTGACGGTCATGATCGCGGACGCGATGTGGCTGTAACGTCCTCCCGGCACATAGCAGCCCGCCGCGTCGACCGGGATCGCCTTTTGGCCCGCGGTCAGCCCCGGGACGATCTCGACCTCGATGTCGCTGACCGTCGCTTTCTGCGCTTCGGCAAAGCGTCTGACGTTATCATGAGCGAATTGAATGTCGTCTTTCAGTTTCTGCGGCACACGTTCCGCCGCAGCCGCGATCTCTTCGGCCGTCAGCATCACGTTGCCATCATATTTGTCGAACCGGGCGGCATATTCCAGCGCCTTGGTATCGCCGCCTGCTTCGATGTCGCGCAGAATGGCCTGAACGGTGTCGTGCACGTCAGATGCCCCGGATTGCGCGGTATGCGTCGCCTTCTTGAGATAGTCGCGGGGCATGGATTTTCGCCTTCTCTCGCTGGTGTCAGCAACCGATCCAAATGAAACCGGGGCCGTTTCTTCTGCACGGAGATCTTTGGACGGAGTCAGCGTATCTGACACCCAATTACCGCGCCTCCGGTGTCGGATGCTGATACGGGTAAAAACCCGATTGCAACGCCAACAGGAGTCGACGGCAATGTAAGCGCTTACATAAATTGATGCAAGCGCTTACATCGCGTGCTGATCTCCCCTATCCTGTACCCGACCGGGCGCACCAAGACGCCTGACCGAAACAGGAAGCGGATGACAGCGACGAACACCACACCGACACTTGAAGACGTGGCGAACCGCGCCGGTGTATCGACGGCGACCGTGTCGCGGGTCATCAATTTTCCCGACAAGGTCGCGGACAAGACCCGTCGGCGGGTCAACGCGGCGATCACCGCACTCGGCTACTCACCCAATTTCGGTGCCCGCGTCATGGCGGCACGGCAGACCAATACCATCGGCGCGATCATTCCGACGATGGAGAACGCGATTTTTGCCAGGGGGCTGCAGGCGTTTCAGGACGAACTGCACCTGCATGGCTACACGATGCTGGTCGCCAGCACCGCCTATCGTGCCGACATCGAAGAGGAACAGATCAGATCTCTCGTCGCGCGTGGCGCGGACGCGCTTCTGCTGATCGGGCATCGGCGTGATCCCGCGATTTACCGGTTTCTCGATGCCCAGAATGTTCCGGCTCTCGTGACATGGGCCTATGATGCGACAGCGGAACGCCCCTCTATCGGCTTCGACAACAAGGCCGCGATGCACGACATGGCGATGCGGGTCATCGATATGGGCCACAGAAAGCTGGCGCTGATCTCGGCGGAGACCGCATCGAACGATCGCGCGTCGGCGCGGCATGACGGTCTGCTATCGACGATGCGGGCCAAGGGGCTGCGCCAGCAGGACCTCGCCTATATCGAAACGACCTATGGCATCGACGAAGGCGCCGTGGCGTTCGAAAAGTTGATGGCTCTTTCGCCGCGCCCGACGGCAGTCTTTTGCGGCAACGACGTGCTTGCCGTAGGGGCACTGCGGTCCGCGCGCGCGTTGGGGGTTCCGGTCCCCGACGCGGTTTCAATCATCGGCTTCGACGATATCGAACTGGCGCAGGTCGCGTATCCTCCGCTGACGACGGTTCACGTCCCGCACCGCGAAATGGGGCGTCTGGCCGCGCGGGCGCTTGTCGGTGTCCTGAAAGACGGAACCCCGTTGCAAGGGGTCGAACTGCAGGCACAGCCCGTCTTTCGCGGAACGCTGGCACCGGTTTGAGATTATTCGTGCCGGATCGCATCGTGCGTGAAAGTGATGAAAATGGCGGACTGGGGAGGATTCGAACCCCCGACCCCTTGATTCGTAGTCAAGTACTCTATCCAACTGAGCTACCAATCCGCGTGATGGCGATTTAGCCCCCGGAGGCTGGCGATGCAAGGGCAATCGGCGGAAAAACTTCAATCGGCGGACTGGACGATGGACGGGGCCTCGACCTCCGGCAGCGACAGATCCGCCTTGGGCAAATGGATGCAGAACGTCGTGCCCGTCTCGTCGGTGCGTTGCAACTCAAGCCGGCCGCCATGGCCGCGCACCAAGTCAGCCGCGATCACCAGACCAAGGCCCGAACCGCCCTTGCGCACGCCGCCCTGGAACGGCTGGAACAGATGTTCACGCGCCTTGGGCGGCAAGCCGGGGCCGGTGTCACTGACGGAAATCCACCATGCCGTGTCGTCCTCGTGTCCGGAAATGTTGATCTCGCCGGGCTTGTGCGTCGCCATGATCGCCTGCCGCGCATTGCGCACCAGATTGAACAGGATACGAAAAATCTGTTCGCTGTCGGCGCGGATGGTCATGCTGGCCGGGACATCTTCCGAAAAGGACAGGTCATAGTCTCCGGCGGCAAGACGTTCGCTGTCGATGACCTCGTTGACGATCGGGGCAAGTGCGACGCGGGCCAGCACCGGCTGGGGTTCGTCAACCCGGCCAAAGGCCAGCGTGGTTTCGCACAGGTTCACGGCACGGGTGATCGACCCCACCAGCTTGGGTGCCATGCGCTTGACCAGCGGATCGTCCGAGCTTTCAATCCGATCGGTGAACAGTTGCGCCGAGGTCAGGATATTGCGCAGATCGTGGCTCACCTTCGCCACCGCGCCACCAAGCTGCGCCAGCCGATCCTTCTGGCGCAGCGCGCCGGTCAACTGGCTTTGCAGCGTCTGCAGGGCCTCCTCGGCATCGCGCAACTCGCGCACACCGGCGCTCGGTTCGATGATCCTGCGCGCGTCCTCGGGGTTGGCCGCATAGGCCTGCATCGCCGTCACCACGCCCTTGATCGGGCGCACCAGCAGGTAGCGCACGGCCAAGAACAACAGCAGCGCGGTGATAATCGAAATCACCGCAGACAGGATCAAAACGTTGCGGCCGTATTCCAGCATGGCGGCGCGTAGCGGCATCTGTCGCATCGTCACCTCGATCAGCAGGCCGCCGTCCCGTACCGGGTTACCCAGCACGCGAATGATTCGGTCCTCGGTGTCCCAAAGGGTCATCATCGCGTCGCGGATCAGCATCATGCCTGCGGGGTCACGCATATCGTAGGTCGCGTGGATCGGCGCAGGGATGGGTGAGGACAGTGCAAGCTGACGCACCTGATCGCGGCGCAGAACGACGTTGAAGACATCCGCGTTGCGCAGCAATTCCGCCTCAAGCTCGGGCGAGATCATGTCGTCGGCCTCCAACGCCAATGACGCGATCTGTGCGCGTTCCAGCCGGGCCAAGATGTAGTCCTCGCGGAACCGCGCGACCGACGGCACGAAGATCAACACCTCTGCCAGCATCACGAAGACGACCGTCAGGATCAGGAATCGACCTGATAGGGTGTTGAGCATCGGTGCGCCGCCTCCGGCTGGCCTAGGGTATCCAGCGTTGTATAAAGCCTACGACCCGTTTGACCATCGCACTTTCGAACAGGCGCGGGCTGAAATAGGCCCCGGCGGCGCGTTTGTTGACCTCGCTTATGGTGGGATAGGGCAGAACAGTGTTGGCGACGGCGCTCATTTTCATCTTGTTGGCGATGGCCATGGCCCACATGCCGATCAGCTCGCCCGCAAGATGCCCGGCGATGGATGCGCCGACCGGCCTGCCCTTGAACACCATGACCTTGATAAGGCCCGTCGTCTTGCGCTCGGCAATGGCCCGGTCGTTTTCGTCGTAGGGGAACCGGACGACCTCTAGCGCATCGCCGTGTTTGTCACGCGCCTGCGCCTCGGTCAGGCCGACCTGCGCCAGTTCGGGGTCGGTGTAGGTGGCCCACGGGATGTGGTCGGTCCGCTGCTTGGACGGCAATGCAAAGAGCATAGATCGGATCAGGACACCGGCGTGGTAGCCCGCGACATGGGTGAATTGCAGACCGCCGGCAACGTCGCCCGCCGCATAGACGCGACGGTTGGTGGTCGAGCGCAGATCGGCACCGACTTTCAGGCCGCTCCGGTCGTGCGCGATATTGCCCTTTTCCAAATCCAGCTTCTCGGTGTTCACCTTGCGCCCGACGGCCATCAGCAAATGCGAGCCCGTGAAATCCCCTTTGGGCGTGTGCACGGTGATCCTGTCGCCCGCGCCGCTGATCCGGTCGGCCTGCGCCTCCTCGACGATTTCCACGCCTTCGTCGCGCAGCCGGTCCAGCACGATAGCCGCCATTTCCGGGTCGTCCTTGCCGAAGGCCTTGGCCCCCTCGATCACCGTGACCTTCGACCCCAATCGCACATGCGCCTGCGCCATTTCCATGCCGATGGGACCACCGCCGATCACGATCAGATGGTCGGGCCGCTCACGCAAATCGAAGATGTTTTCGTTGGTGAAATGCTTGACCCCGTCCAACCCGTCGATGGGCGGCACGAAGGGGCCGGAGCCTGTCGCAACGACGAATCGCCGCGCCTCGATCACGGTGTCACCCGCCTGCACCTCGGTCTCGGAGATGAAGCGGCCGAATTCCTGAATGACCTCCACACCCAGCCCTTCGAACCTTTCGACACTGTCGACGGGTGCGATGGTGGCGATGACGTCGTGTACATGGTCCTTGGCGGCGGCATAATCGACCTCCGGTTTCGCCACTGCCACGCCATATTTGGCGTTGTTCAGCCCCTCATGCGCGTGCTTGGCCGATGCGATCAGCGCCTTGGAGGGAACACAGCCGTAGTTCAGGCAGTCGCCGCCCATCTTGTGCCCTTCCAGCAGCACGACCTTCGCGCCCATCTGGACAGCCCCCGCCGCAATCGACAACCCGCCCGAGCCGCCGCCAATGATGCAAATATCCGTCTTGATCCGGTTCATGGCTCAGATGCCTTTCTTGCCGCGCACGGCCTTCAAAATCAGTGGAAGGGCCGCGAGGACGCAGAGACCCAGAAGCGGAAGAAGAAACTGCGGCTGGAAAATGATGCCGAGGTTCGGGCTTTCGCCGCGGTCGAATACCTGCCCCAAACCCGCGCCGACGGAGGTATAGACGATGGCACCCGGCATGATGCCGAAGAACGTGGAAACCGCGAAACGATAGAGCGGCACACCGACCAGCGCCGGAACCAGATTGGCTACAAAAAACGGCACGGCAGGCACGAGACGGATCAAAAACAGCATCGACCACTGGTTCTGCTCGTCGTCAATCTGGTCTTTCAGTTTCTTGACGGTGCCGTCACTGCTGTCCATTCTCTTGGCCAACGTATCGCCCAGGCCCCAGCGCGCGGCCAGAAACAACCCGATCGCACCGATTGTGGCGCCCGCGATATTGTAGAACGCGCCGGGGAAGAACGGAAAGAACGCAGGCAGGCTGGCGAACAGAAAGCCGCCTGTCAACGTGGCGATGGTGGCCCCCGGAAGGCTGAATGCCACGATCACCGCATAAGCCGCGATGAACGCAAGCACCGTCAGCAGGTAATTGTCGTCCCGAAAGGCCAGCAACGACTCGCGGTTTTCGGCCAAGGTTTCGAACGATAGATAATCGCGCAGAAAGATCGCGCCCAGCACCGCGACCGTCACGATGATGATCAGCGGAAGTCGCTTGAGAATCGGGTTGGTTGTGTCTTTGTCTGTCACGTCTGTCATCTTTCTGCCCTCCGGCGTATCTGGTTGGATCACAGATGGACTGCGGATCGCCCGGAACATAGCCCCCTCACGTTGCATTGATCGTTTCGCGACCCATGTTTCAGAAATCATGTGCCCCATACGCGGGACTGAAACATTTGACGCGATGGATGCGCGCGATTTGTTGCACAAATGCTGGCTCCGTCGCGTTGACAGCCCCAGCCCGCCCCTCTAAAGGACAGGTCTGAATTGTAAGCGGCCTCGAATCCATTTCCATGGGTGCGGCCATCAACCGGAGGACACGCGATGAAGCGCACGTTCCAGCCTTCCAACCGGGTTCGCAAGAACCGCCACGGATTTCGCGCACGCATGGCCACCAAGGCCGGGCGCAAGATCCTGAACAACCGCCGCGCCAAGGGCCGCGCGAAGCTGAGCGCGTAAGCGCACCGGCACGGAAAAGCATTTGAAACCGCCGGTGGTACCCGTGGATGGCGAAGACGCCAAAACCACGGCAGGGCCACCGGCGGTTTCCGTTTGTTCGAAACCCGTAATGCTGACGAAACGTGCGGATTTCCTGCGCGCCTCCCACGCACGGCGGCAGGGCACGCCTGGTATCCATCTACAGGCGCGCAAACGCAGTGCGGATGAACCTGCCACCGGCATTCGTGTCGGTTTTACATGCTCCAAGAAGGTCGGTAACGCCGTCGCCCGCAACCGTGCCAAGCGCCGGCTGCGCGAGACCGCGCGCCTGGTACTGCCCACGCATGGCCGTGACGGCTGGGACTACGTGCTGGTCGGGCGCAAAGACACGACGGCGACGCTGCCCTTCGACCGCCTGCAGGCCGATCTGATCCGCGCGTTGGCCAAGGTCCACACATGACCCCGCTCGCTTACATCGCCGCCCTGCCCGTCCGCGCCTATCGTCTGTTGTTTTCGCCATGGGTCGGACATGGCTGTCGCTATCAACCGACCTGTTCGGCCTACGCGCTGGAAGCGCTGCAAAAGCATGGCGGCATCAAGGGCACATGGCTCACGATCCGGCGCATCGGCCGCTGCCATCCCTGGGGTGGTGCCGGCATCGACAACGTGCCAGACTGACATTCACCTGATCTAAGTCAGATGCGCGGCGAGCACCCGATGGAACTCCGCCTCCCTGAAATAGAAACTGTGACTGTGCGGCCAGTCGAGCGTCCCAGCATAACGGGTCGCGTAATAGTGTGTCCAGTCAACCCCGGCCATTTTCGCGACCGTCGGCGACGGCAGCCCTTCGCGCCCAAGCCTTTGCCGTCTGTCATGATACAGGTCCTCGGAAATATGCAGAACCTGATCCATTTCCGAATGAAACACCGCACATCGCCCGGCGAGTTTATAGACGGATTCAGCAAACCAGTGGCCGGGCGCGGCCCAATCGCGATCGATATCGGGCGCCACCAGCACCACGTTGCGCAAGCTGTTGCGCAACCGCGTCCCAAACGCCGCCCCTACGGCCCGGTGCAGGGCCTTGGCCAGCAAATATCCACCCATCGAATGGGTGACGATATGCAGCTTTGCCGTCGGACGCGCCGTGAGCACGGCGGATACGCAGGCCTCCAACAGGAACGTCGCGGCGATCGCGGCATCCTTGCGATCCGCCTGATAGTTGAACAGCCGCCCGTCCGTCGCCCAGTCACAGGCCACGACGGCACCCTTGTATCCCTTGCCAGTCAGCCCGCGCCTGAGGTTGACGACCTCGTTCAGGAAACTGTTCTGCGGCACGCGAAACCCGTGTAGAACCAGCAGAATATCTCCGGTGACGCTTTGTGATACGACCTCTCGCGCCCACTTCTTGGGGTCCACGATATCTGCGGCGCTCATCTTCTGGTGCGGCTTGGTGACGCGCACGAACGTCGCTGCCCGCGCGGATTCATGGGTGAAATGAATGCCGTCGTCGGCAAGTTTGCGGGCGGAACAAATATACTCCATCAAAATACCTCTCTTTGAAATAAGAGAAGCGTATCGATCGATGCGTGAAAATCCAGTCCGGCGTTCAATCCAGCTTTTCGAACGAAATGCTGACGTCGCCGATCGTGAACCCATATCGCATGACATAGGCGCGGTTGAAGAGCCGGTCTTCGGTCAGCAGCCACATCCAGTCGTCGAACGTCACGCGCAGCGTTTCCGACGTGCCGTCCGCAGAAGGCACCGGCAGGTCGATCTCGTATTGCCAGTTGAAGCGATTGTCCTGTTCCTGACCGACAGCCTGCCCGATTACGCCCGGCGCCGTACCTGTCCAGCTGTCGGGTCCGGTCTTTTGCAAGGTCCATATACGCTGTTCGGTCGATCCGTCCTCATAATCGAAATCCTCGACCAGGGTCAGCGTCTCGCCATCCCAATCACCGCGAATGTTCACGACGAAACTGCGGCGTACCGTGCCCAATACATCCTGAAACTGGCCATAGGCCACCAGTTCGCCGTCAAAGAATTCTTCGAGGTTCAGCTTGCGGTCGGGGTCGAGCGACGCGTCCTCGAAAGACGGCCTGCCGGAACAGGCGGCGAGCAGAGCAAAGGCACATAGGACGAGACAGCGCATGGGACACCTTTCGTGGATCAGATCAAAGGTAGGTCGCTCCGGCCCTCGGGCAAACGCCCGCCGGTGGCGTAAAGCTGCGTGGCGATGGCCGGATCGTGCAGGTCGACATAGCGCGCGTCCGACCGTCGCGCATAGGCGGGCCTGCCGAATAGGCGCAGCGCGCCATAGATCGCCCAGCGCCGCTAAACGCTCACCTTCGCCTTTTCCATCGCGATCCGCATGATCCGGTCTGCGAACAGACGGTCCGCTGCCCGCACTTCCCGGCCCGCAATATCCTGCCACGCCAGATACAGATAGTCATGCACGATGGCCGCCTCCAGCCACGGCCCGACCCGCCCGACCAAAAAGCGAAATCCCAGCGGAACACTGGTCAGGTCGGTTATCATCCCCGCGGGCACGACGATGGGGTGCCATACCCCGCTGCCGTCGCACCAACTGACCTGATAGGGTTGACCGGTCAGGTAGTCCGCATCGTCACCGCTGCGCAGTTCCGGCGCGTCTTTCAGGCGCAGCAGAACGAGTGCCGTATCGTAGCGAAAGCTGACGACACGGCGGCTGCCATGCGGATACGGGTCGGCACCGGGCGCGTGTTGCGGTGTGGAATGACACTGCATCGGGGGCCTTCCATGTTCTGAAACCCCTTGGCTGCGACGATGCCACGGTTTAGGGCTGGCGATATGCTGGACCATGATACCGAAATTCACCCACTTTTCCACGGTGCGCCCAAAACCACCGAATTCAAGAAGCTGCGCAAGCGGATCGTGGCGAACGTGCGCGAAGCAGTCGAGCAATATGGCATGATCGAACGCGACGCGCGCGATCCCGACACACCGCCGGTGCGATGGCTGGTTTGCCTGTCGGGCGGCAAGGACAGCTATACCCTGCTTGCCGTGCTATACGAGTTGAAATGGCGCGGTCTACTGCCGGTGGACCTACTGGCCTGCAATCTGGATCAGGGGCAACCGGGTTTTCCCGCGACAGTGCTACCGAAATTTTTGTCGGATATGGGCGTGCCGCACCGGATCGAATATCAGGACACCTATTCTATCGTGATGGACAAGGTACCCGCAGGGCGGACGTTCTGTGCGCTCTGCTCGCGGTTAAGGCGCGGCAACCTCTACCGGATCGCGCGCGAGGAAGGCTGCTCTGCCGTGGTGCTGGGCCATCACCGCGACGATATTCTCGAAACCTTTTTCATGAACCTGTTTCACGGCGGCCGCCTCGCGACGATGCCGCCGAAACTGGTGAATGAAGAGGGCGACCTGTTCCTCTACCGTCCGCTCGCCCACGTCGCCGAGGCCGATTGCGAAAAATTCGCCAGCGCCATGCAATATCCGATCATCCCCTGCGACCTCTGCGGCTCTCAGGATGGGCTGCAACGCCAGCAGGTCAAACAAATCCTCGACGGCTGGGAAAAGAACAGCCCGGGTCGCCGACAGGTCATGTTTCGCGCGCTGATGAACGCGCGACCGTCGCACCTGCTTGACCCCAAACTTTTTGATTTCGCGGGTCTGTCTCTTCCGTCTCAACCTTAACGGATCGGTTACCTCAATCGCGCTAGGGTCCGGCATCGGGCGTCATGGCGGGGCCTGCATGGTGGAGGATGCCGATGCTGGCTTTGTTGAGTTCTCTTTTGCGGGGCGTCACGCGACGCAGGCGGCGCGCAGACCATGCACGACTACTTCGCCTGCTTGACGCAAACTGCGCCAAGGCCGCGCGCAACCGCGCGGACGCCACGCTGATCGCGGTCCATATCGACGATACGGTGCCGCAGGACCCCGCACAAACGGAAGGCGGTGACACCGGGTTTTGCCGCGCACTTGTGAAAGGACTGACACGCAGAACCCAAGGCACCATGCAGGTCATTGCCCTGGGCGAGCGCCGGTATGCGATCCTGCCCGACGCACGGTGCCTGTGGGGCGATCACGCGCTCTGTGAACTGGCGACACAGGTGCAGCTCCTCGCGCTCGATCAACTCGCCGTCTCCGGGCATGGGTCAGCCTCCTCGATCACGGTTGCATATGCACGCGCCATGGACCTTCCGGAACCGGGGGGCGAGGCGCTCTGGTGCGCAACCCGCGCCGCGCTGGACGAGGCAGGTCGCGCCGGTGTCAACTGCGTTCTCGGGTATACGCCGGAAATGCAGCACCAACTGGCGCTTCGAACCAACCTGGCGAATGACGTGCGCCCGGCCCTCGCCTCCGGCGCGATCCATGCGATGTTCCAGCCGCAGATCGACATTCAGAATAACTGTATCGTCGGGTTCGAGGCGCTGGCGCGCTGGCAACACCCGACCCACGGCATGATCGCGCCCGCGGATTTCCTGCCGGTCGTGGCTGACGGGGGCATGATGCGCGAATTCGGGCTGGCGATGCTGCGCGCCGCACTGCGCGCGCTCAAGAACTGGGACGATGCGGGCTACAGGGTGCCGACCGTCTCTATCAACATGTCCGCGGACGAATTGCGCGATCCGCACCTGATCGACGCGGTCTGCCTCGAACTCGACGCTTTCGACATGCTCCCGGACCGGCTTGTCATCGAAGTTCTTGAAACGGTGGTGGCGGAGGGCGGCGACGACCTATTGCTCCGCAACATCCGTGCCCTGGCCGAAATGGGATGCGCCATCGACCTTGACGATTTCGGCACCGGGCGGGCCTCGATCACGACGATCCGCCAGTTCGGCGTCAACCGCATCAAGATCGACCGTTCGTTCGTGCGTCACGTGGACAGCGACCCCGATCAACAGGACATGATCATCGCAATGCTCACCATGACCGACCGCCTCCGGGTTCGCGCCCTGGCCGAAGGCGTTGAAACCACGGCCGAACTCGACTTCATCGCGCGCACGGCCTGCCGTCTCGTGCAGGGCTACGCGGTATCGCACCCGATGCAGGTCGCCGACGTGGGTCCGTGGATACGTAACAGGCTGTTGGCCGGCGCACGGCACGCACCGCACCGGTATCTTCAATAACCCGCGAACCGGCGTGGCACAGTGTCGTCAAACCCGGCAAATCAGGCAAAAGAGCTTGACCTTTCGGCCCCCGACAGGTTGAACCACCCTGATCTTTCACCTGTCATGGGCGGCACGAAAATGGACGAGCAGAACAAGAATCTGATCCTGGCGACGGTTCTCAGTTTCCTGGTCATAATGGTCTGGTTCTGGATGTTCCCGCCCGAAGACCCGACCCTGACCGATCTGCCCCCGCAGGCGACGCAGACCCAGGGCGATGCGACCACGCCCAGCGCCGGTACCGATGCGTCCACGCCCGACCTGCCCGCGACCGCGCAGGAGGCAGTCTCCGACGCGCCCCGGATCGCCATCGAAACACCGAACCTCTCGGGCTCGCTGTCGCTGCAAGGCGGGCGGATCGACGATCTGGCACTGACACAATACCGTGAAACGCTCGACCCGGGCGCCGACACCGTTCACCTGCTCAATCCTGTTGGTGGTCCGAATGCCTATTTTGCCCTGTTTGGCTGGGCGCCCGCCGACGGGCTGACTGCCGATCAGGTTCCCGGCCCCGATACGCTGTGGTCCGTCGAAAGCGGCGAGACGCTGACGCCCGACACCCCCGTGACATTGGTGTGGGACAACGGTGCGGGTCAGATTTTTCGCACCGAAATCTCGGTCGACGATGACTTCATGTTCGATTTCGCTCAAAGCGTCGAGAACACCAGCGGCGACAACATCGCCCTGCGCCCCTATGGCCTGATCCGCCGCCACGGGGAACCTGCTGATCTCAAGAACTTTTTCATCCTGCACGAAGGTCTGGTGCGGTTTGTGGACAACGAACTGGCCGAAGTGGATTACGACGACATCGTCGACTATGACGTCGACCCAGCCGAGCGGACCCGCGCAGACCGTGTGGAAGCCACCGAAAACGGCTGGATCGGTTATACCGATCACTACTGGATGACGACGCTGATCCCCGAACAGGGCAGGCCGTTCCGCGCCACCTCCAAGTATTTCGAGACCCGCGATCTTTATCAGGCCGAGGCCGTGATGCCGCTCGAAACCGTCGCGGCGGGGGACAGCGCGACCGTGACGACCCAGCTCTTTGCCGGTGCCAAGGAATGGGACGCGATCCGCACATACGAGAACGACGAAGGCGTCACCGGGTTTCTCGACAGCATCGACTGGGGCTGGTTCTTTTTCCTGACCAAACCGATCTTCTGGCTGCTGCACACGCTGAACGTCTATATCGGCAACATGGGCTGGTCGATTGTCGTGCTGACCCTGATCATCAAGGCGATGGTGCTGCCGCTGGCGTTCAAATCCTTCGTGTCCATGGCCAAGATGAAAGAGCTTCAACCCGAGATGGAGGCGCTCAAGGAGCGCACCGGAGACGACAAGCAGGCGATGCAGCAGGGCATGATGAAGCTCTACAAGGACAACAAGGTCAATCCGGCCTCAGGTTGTTTGCCGATCCTGCTGCAGATCCCGATCTTCTTTTCGCTCTACAAGGTGATCTTCGTCACTATCGAACTGCGCCATGCGCCGTGGATCGGATGGATCAAGGATCTGTCCGCCCCGGATCCATCGTCGATCTTCAACTTCTTCGGGCTGCTGCCCTGGGCCGCACCCGAACCCGGAAGCATCCTCGCCCTGCTGTTCATCGGCCTCATGCCCATCGCATTGGGCATTTCGATGTGGCTCCAGCAAAAGCTGAACCAGACGCCGACAGACCCGACGCAGCGCATGATCTTCGCCTGGATGCCATGGGTGTTCATGTTCATGCTCGGCTCTTTCGCCAGCGGTCTGGTGCTCTACTGGATCGCCAACAACATGATCACCTTCGCGCAACAGTACCTGATCATGCGCAGCCACGGGTCCAAGCCAGATGTCTTCGGCAACATCAAGGCCAGCTTCAAAAAGGACCCGAAACCGGCGAACACCCCTGACAAACCCAAGGCGAAGTCAAAGCCAAAGGCCGGGGGCAAATAGATGGCGACCGTCGCGCAAATCTGGCGACACCCGATCAAGAGCTATGGGCGCGAGAAGATCGCGCAGGTGCATCTGACCGCAGGGCGGACAATGCCGTGGGATCGCGTTTTTGCCGTGACGCATGACCGCACGAAATTCAGTGCCGCAGCACCAGAGTGGGTCAGTTGCCGCAACTTCATGATCGGGGTCGTGTCCCCCGCGCTCGCGGGCATCTGGGCGCGTGTGGACGAGGCGGCGGGCACGATCACGCTGCGCCACCACGACCTCACCGACATCACCTTCGATCCGCTGGAACCGGCCGACGTGACACGCTTTCTGCATTGGGTCGCTCCGCTCACCGCGACGCAAAGCGTGCAACCCACGGCCCTTGTCAGCGCACCGGAACGCGGCATGACCGATACCGATTTCCCGTCGATCTCGATCATGAATCTGGCAAGCCATCAGGCCGTGGCCGACCGGCTCGGCGGCACGCTGGAGCTTGAACGCTGGCGCGGGAACATCTGGCTCGACGATCTGCCGGCCTGGGGCGAACATGACTGGGTCGGCAAGACCGTCAAGATCGGTACAGCAACGCTGTCGATCCGCGAACGGGCGGAGCGGTGCAAGCACACGATGGCAAACCCTGTGACCGGACAGCGTGACCGCGATACGCTGGGTGCGCTCCGCGCCGGGTGGGATCATCAGGATTTCGGCCTTTACGCCGAAGTCCTGACCGACGGCGATATCACCGTCGGCGACCGCTGCGAGGTCTTGTGATGCAACTGCCCTTTCCGGAAGTCGAAACACCCGACGACGCCAGCCTTGAAAAGGGCCGCAAGTTGTTCGCAGGCGAAACGACGTTTCTCAAAGGTGTGGTCGCGATGGACGGCCTGCCCCCTGCCGACCGGGCCGAAGTCTGCTTTGCCGGGCGCTCCAACGTCGGAAAGTCGTCGCTGATCAATGCGCTGACCGGGCGCAAGGGCCTTGCACGGGCCTCCAACACGCCGGGCCGCACACAGGAAATCAACTACTTCACCGCAGGCGATATCTACGTCGTCGACCTGCCCGGCTATGGTTTTGCAAATGCGCCCGTGCCTGTCGTGGAAAAATGGCAACGCCTGCTCAAGAACTACCTGTCCGGGCGTGCGAACCTGCGCCGCGTGTTCGTCCTGATCGACGCGCGGCATGGGGCCAAGGCCGTGGATGAGGAGATCATGACCCTGCTCGACCGCTCTGCCGTGACATTTCAGGCGGTCATGACCAAGGTCGACAAGCTGCGCGGCGACGCGCTCTCCAAATCGCTGGACATGACCCGCGCCGCCCTGGCCAAACACCCCGCCGCTTTTCCCGAACTGGTCCTGACCTCTTCCGAAAAGGGCGAGGGGATCGCCACCCTACGCGCCATCATTGCGGGGATAGACTGATGAGGACCCAAGACATGACACGCGACTGGATCGGCACCGCAAAGACGCTTTCGCAGGCCCTGCCCTATCTGCAACGCTACGCCGGGGCCGTCGTCGTCGTGAAATTCGGCGGCAATGCCATGGGCGATCAGGATGCCATGGCCGAATTCGCGCGCGATATCGTGCTGATGAAACAGGTCGGCCTGAACCCGGTCGTCGTGCACGGCGGCGGCCCGATGATCAACGAGATGCTGGGCAAGCTGGGTATCAAATCCGAATTTGTGCGCGGCAAGCGGGTCACCGATCAGGCCACTGTCGAAGTCGTCGAAATGGTGCTGACGGGCCTTGTGAACAAGCGCATCGTGCAAGCGATCATGGATGAAGGCGGCCGCGCGGTCGGCCTGTCGGGTAAAGACGACGACCTGATGGTCGCACAGGCCGACGACCCGGAACTGGGCTTCGTGGGTCGCCCGATCGAGATGAACGTGCAGGTGCTGCGCGATCTTTATGGTGCGGGAATCATTCCCGTGGTGGCCCCCGTGGCCACCGGCATGGACCCGGCCGAAACATTCAACGTCAATGGCGACACCGCCGCAGGTGCTATAGCGGGGGCGCTCAAGGCAGACCGCCTGCTCCTTCTGACCGACGTGCCCGGCGTCAAAGGCGCGGATGGTCAGGTCGTCACCCAGCTTACACCCGAAACCGTGCGCCAAATGACCGATGACGGCATCATCGCGGGCGGCATGATCCCCAAGACCGAAACTGCGTTGAAGGCGATCGAGGATGGCGTGCGCGCTGTGGTCATCCTGGACGGGCGCATCCCCAACGCATGTCTGATCGAGCTTTTCACCGAATACGGTGCCGGCACCCTGATCCGGCGCGAAAAACCGACGGAAGCATCCTGACCGGAAACGTGCTATCATGGTCCTTTGGCAAAAAGGGATCATAGGATGCGCAAGGTATTTCAGATCACGGCCCTGCTCGGCAGCCTTTCGGCGACGCCTGCACTCTCGGCCGTCGACCCCTGCATGGTCGGCACATGGTGGGCCGACATCAGCGACATCGCCGACCTCATGACGATGCAGACGGGCCAGACCGCAACACCACTCGGCGGCGACGCGCGTATGGACATCTCCGCCAGCGGCGCGATGCGGATCACCGTACGTGACTTGCAAATCCGCATGGCCTTGCCGAATGTCCCACCCACGACGGTCACCGTGAACGGTTACAGCAGTGGGCACGTCGATGGCGACGGCGCCGTCTTTCTCATGTCGGTCGGCGACTACAATCTGGTCGGCTCGGCGGATCTCGGCGGTCAGGTGATGTCCATTCCCTTCACCTCGGCGTCGGGCATGTTCGGTGGCAGCGCCGGAGGCTACTGGTGCAATTCCAGAGAACTGATCTTCGAGACCGATCCCAGTGCCCCGCCGCGGATGGCGCGGACCTGGCAGCGCGGATAGCGTTGCGCCGCCCGTCATGCCGGTTACTGTGACCTGCATGACGACGGAAGATCTGACCCTTGCCCTGCGTTCACACAGGCTGTGCCTTCTCGGTACCTGCCCGACCGTGGCGGACGATGGTCTGCCGCACGACGGAACGCTGCACCTGATCGGCCCGGAAGAGCCGCAGTTCTGGCCGATCTTCACCGAAAGCGCGGAATACCGCGACGGCGCGGGCGACCCCATGGACCGATGGTCGCGCCGCGTACTGGGGCAAGTGGCGGCTGACATGGGCGGCACGGCGTTTTTCCCGTTCGGCGGCCCGCCCTACCATCCATTTTTCACCTGGGCGCAGCGCAGCGGTCGTTTCTGGCCATCGCCCATCCATTTTCTCGTGCATGATACCGCCGGACTGTTTGTATCCTTTCGCGGTGCGATCCTGCTCCCGAACAAGAACGCCCCTGCGCCAGGCACCAAACCCTGCATCACATGCGCAGCCCCCTGCGCGAAAGCCTGTCCCGTCGATGCATTCGCAAACGGCTATGACGTCGCCGCATGCAAGGCGTTTCTGTCATCGCCCACAGGAACCGATTGCATGACCAAAGGCTGCGCCGCACGCCGCGCCTGCCCGGTCAGTCAGGGCAACCGCCTGCCCGCGCAGGCCGCTTTTCATATGGAGGCCTTCCTGTGACCACCCGCCGTCTGATCCTGATCCGACACGCGAAATCCGGCTGGGACGATCCGTTCGCCGACGATCACGAACGCAAGCTCACCGAAAGGGGGCACACCGCATCACGCGCCATCGGCGACTGGCTCTTGCAGCATGCCTATCTGCCCGATCTGATCCTGAGTTCGGATGCCACGCGCACCGTGCAAACCACCGAAGGTGTGATCGCAGGCCTCGGCACCACACCGGCCACCCGCTTCGTGCCGAAGCTATACCACCCCTCGCCCGATACCATTTGTGACGTGGCACAGGCTCATAGCGCCGCCACAATCGCCATCGTCAGCCACAATCCCGGCACGGCCATGTGCGCGGCTGGTCTGGTCCGCAAGCGCCCGTCGCATCGTCGCTTTTCCGACTATCCCACATGCGCGACGACTGTGATCGACTTTGCCAAAAGTGAATACGCCAGACCGGGCAAGGGAACCTGTGTCGATTTCGTCGTGCCGCGTGATCTGACCGACTGAACGCAAACGGGCCGCACACTTGTGCAGCCCGTTCATCACATCCGTTCCGCTTTGGCTCAGTGCCCCAGAATCTGGCTCAGGAACAGCTTGGTCCGATCCGACTGCGGGTTGTTGAAGAACGCTTCCGGCTCGTTCTGCTCCACGATCTGGCCCTGGTCCATAAAGATCACGCGGTTGGCGACCTGACGGGCAAAGCCCATCTCGTGGGTCACACACAGCATGGTCATGCCCTCTTCGGCCAGTTCGATCATGGTATCGAGCACCTCTTTGATCATCTCGGGGTCCAGCGCCGATGTCGGCTCGTCGAACAGCATGATGCGCGGGCGCATGCAAAGGCTGCGGGCGATGGCGACACGTTGCTGCTGCCCACCGGACAGCTGACCGGGGTATTTGTCGGCCTGCTCGGGGATCTTCACCTTTTCTAGGAAATGCATCGCGGTTTCGATGGCTTCCTTCTTGGGCGTCTTGCGCACCCAGATCGGGGCCAGCGTGCAGTTCTCAAGGATCGTCAGGTGTGGAAAGAGGTTGAAGTGCTGAAAGCACATGCCCACCTCGGACCGGATCTTGTCGATGTTCTTGAGGTCGGACGACAACTCGGTCCCATCCACCAGAATTGTCCCCTGCTGATGCTCTTCCAACCGGTTGATGCAACGGATCAGCGTCGATTTGCCCGAGCCGGACGGCCCGCAGATCACGATCCGCTCGCCACGGTTCACCGTCAGGTTGATGTCGCGCAGCACGTGGAATGTCCCGTACCACTTGTTCATGTTGCTAATCGAAATCGCCACCTCGTCAGAGACTTGCATCTGGCTGCGGTCGATTGTGCGGTCGGTTGCTGTATCGGACATATCACATGCCTCCCTTAACGATTTTCACGCTGGAGTTTGCGCTCCAGGTAGAGTGAGTAGCGGCCCATGGAGTAGCAGAAGATGAAGAACATCAGGCCGATGAAGATGAAAAGCTCCCAGTAGATGCCGTTCCAGTCGGTGCTGGCGCGGATCGCGGAGGCGATGCCAAGCGGGTCGAACAGGCCGATGAAGACCACTAGGGTGGTGTCCTTGAACAGGCCGATAAAGGTGTTCACGATCCCCGGAATGGAAATCTTGAGCGCCTGCGGCAGCACGATCAGACGCATCGACTGCCAGTAGTTCAGGCCCAGACTGTCGGCCCCTTCGTATTGCCCCTTCGGCAGGGCGGCGAGGCCACCACGGATCACCTCGGCGATGTAGGCGGCCGAAAACAGCGTCACCATGATAATTACACGCAGCGTCAGGTCAAAGTTCGTGCCGGGCGGCAGGAAGTAGTTGAGCAAAAGCTGCGCGGTAAACAGCCACACGATCAGTGGCACGCCACGGATCACCTCGATAAACACGACCGCCGAAGTCTTGATGATGAACAGGTCTGACTGACGCGCCAGCGCCAGCAGGATGCCCAGCGGCAGCGAAAGGATGATCGCCGACAGGCCGATCACCACCGACAGCATGAAGCCACCGAATGCTCGGCTTTCCACGAATTCGATCCGCAGGGGAATGGCGCTGTTCAGTTCCGCCGACAGCGTTCCTGCAAACAGCAGCCAATACAGGATCGGCACGACGATAGCGGCGATAATCCCGGCCAGTGGACTCATCGGGGTGACGAAGCGGAACACCAGATACCCCAGACCAAAGCCGAGTGCGACGGCGATAGGCAGCCAGACCGATCCGCCCCATAGCAGCCAGAAGCAGACGAACGGGGCCGCCAGCGTCACCGCCAGCATGGCACGCGGAATGGACGGAAACAGTACCGGTGTCAGCCCGACGAGGAAAATCACCAGCGCCAGAACCGGCCGCCAGTACAGCTCGCTCGGGTAGTAACCGAACAACAGCTGATGCCAACGGTCGCCTAGCACGGCCCAACAGGCCACCGACGCGTCCTCGCCCATCGTTTCGTCGCGGATCGCACGGCAATCGGACAGCGAGTTCGCATCCCAGATACCGCCCAGCATCCAGGGACCGACGTGGATCAGGACCCAGTAGATCACATAGATGGACACAAGCGTCAGGATGATGTTCAGCGGCGAGGAAAACAGGTTCTCCCGCCCCCAACGCACCAGCCCGATCTGCGAAATCGGCGGCTCCGATTCAGGCAACATCGTCTCGCGCACATATGGCACGGTTTGTGCATGTGTATCGCTCATATCAACGCTCCCTCAGCTGTGTGCGGTTGTTGTAGTAGTTCATCACCGACGAAATCAGCAGCGACAGCACCAGATAGAACAGCCCCAGAAGGAGCATTCCCTCCAACTCGCGGCCGGTCTGGTTGATGGTGATGCCGCCCAAGGTGGCGCGCACGTCCATGTATCCCACGGCAATCGCCAGCGAGGAGTTCTTGGTCAGGTTCAGGTACTGCGAGATCAGCGGCGGCACGATGACGCGCATCGCCTGCGGCAGGATCACCAGCCGCATGGTGCGGTTCGGTTTGATGCCCAGCGCGGACGCGGCCTCTGTCTGGCCCTTGGAAACGGCCAGAATACCCGCCCGCACCACCTCTGCGATAAACGCCCCGGTATAAAGCGACAGTGCCAGCCACAGCGCGATCAGCGAGTTACGCAAATGCACCCCGTCGGAAAAGTTGAACCCCTTGAGATAGGGCTTCACGATCGTGGCCCCCAGAAAGAACAAGACGAGCGCAACAGGGATGAAAAACACCGCCAGATTGGTCCATAAAGTCTTCGGTCGCACGCCCGTCGCTTCCTGTATCCGCGTGGCACGGGCGTTCAGGAACCGGATGACGATAATGCTGATCGCCAGCGTGCCCAGGATAAGCAACCAGTCGATGCCGCCGGACGACACCGGTGTCAGCCCCTCTTCCGCCGCGACGGCCTCGTTGCCACTCAGCGAATTGGTGAAGCCGATCCGCGGGATATAGGTGCCCCGGTTGGTGATCGCGACGCTGTCGCCCAAGATCATGCTGGCGGCAGGATCCTCGCCGCGAAATTCGTTGGGCCGCGGTGTCGATTCCGTCACCACCGCGAAGATCAGGATGATCCACAGCAGCAGCGGCACGTTGCGGAAGCCCTCGACGTAGGCCGCCATCAGCTTGTTGACGACCCAGTTCTTCGACAACCGCAGCACACCCGCGATGACGCCGATGATGGTCGCGGTGACACAGCCCAGAAACGCGACGAGCAGCGTGTTGAGAATACCGACGATCGCCGCGCGCCCATGGCTCATCTGGTTGTTGTAGTCGATCAGCATCTGGTTGATGTCGTAACCGGCAGAAGAACTGAGGAACCCGAAATCGAAATCCTTGCCCAGCGCGTTCAGGTTGCTGATGGTGTTGTCGACCAGCCACCAGAGGCCGGCCATGATCAGCACCAGTGCGACGACCTGAATCGTGATCGAGCGGTATCGCGTATCGTAGATAAGCTGGCTGGGCCGAAACGCTGGTTTCGGCGCGTCAGTGAGCGTTGACATATATCTCTCCCGTGGCACTCGTTTTCTTGGTCGTCACCAGCCCGGTTTTCCGGTGTCACGGCGACGCGATGTGCGCGTTTATTCTTGGGTCGTCATAGCAAAAGGCCCGGGGTGATCCCCGGGCCTTCGCCGTCAGGTCTTAGCGGAAAGGAGGCGAATAGATCAGGCCACCTTCGGTCCACATCGCGTTCAGGCCACGGGCCAGACCGATGGGTGTGCTTTCCCCGATGTTCTTTTCGAAGATCTCACCGTAGTTGCCGTTCGCCATGATGGCGCGCGCGGCCCAGTCGGCGTCGAGACCGATCATCGCGCCCAGTTCACCTTCGGTGCCCAGCAGACGGTTGATCTCCGGGTTGTTACCAGGGGCAGCGGACAGTTCACCGATGTTTGCAGATGTCACGCCCAGCTCTTCGGCAGAGATCAGCGCGTTCAGCGTCCAGCGGGCAATGTCGCCCCACTCGTTGTCGCCATGACGGACCAGCGGGCCCAGTGGCTCCTTGGAGATGATCTCGGGCAGCAGGACATGGTCACCAGGTGCTTCGAAGGTCGCGCGTGTCGCGGCCAGACCGGATGCATCCGTGGTGTACACGTCGCAGGCACCGGCCAGATACTGCTGCTGGGCTTCCGCGTTCGTCTCGATCGGCACAGGCTCGTACGAGATATTGTTGGAGCGGAAGAAGTCGGCAAGGTTCAGCTCGGTCGTGGTGCCGGTCTGGATGCAGACGGTAGCGCCGTCCAGATCCTTGGCGGATGTCACGCCAAGCGCCTTCGGCACCATGAAGCCCTGACCGTCGTAGTAGTTGACGCCGACAAATTCGAACTTGAGGTCGGTGTCGCGCGAGAAGGTCCAAGTCGTGTTACGAGCCAGCAGGTCGATCTCGCCCGAGGCCAGCGCGGTAAAGCGTGTCTGACCGGTCGTCGGAACAAATTCGACAGCCTGCGCATCGCCAAGAACGGCAGCAGCGACAGCGCGGCAGACAGCGACGTCAAAGCCGGTCCACTCGCCATTCGCGTCGGGTGCGGCAAAGCCGACCAGACCGGTCGTCACGCCACAGTTCAGCGTGCCACGTGCCTTGACATCGTCAAGTGTGGCAGCCGAAGCAGCGGCAGCAGACAGACCAGCAACGGTCAGCGCGCCGAGAAATACGGATTTTTTCATTTTTACCTCTTCCTGAGTTTCCACCGGAGTGATTGGCGGATTTTTTCACCCCCTGAAGGGGCGTTTACGAATTGTAAGGGGTTTGCCCCCCTGACGCGGGCAGAGTGTGCGAATTCGCGGCAAGAGGTCAAGGGCAACAGTCGGGAATCAACCCTGAAAACAAGGGTATTTTCCCTTGCAATCGTCAACCGCGGGTGATTCGCCCGAATCGGCTCAGCCTGTGGACAACGCAAAGAACCGCGCGGCATCCAGAAAGGCCTGCCGCTTGATCGCTTCCTGCGCCGCGGCCTCGTCGTCCGCGCCCCATTGCTCGGCCTGCCAATGCTCGTCGATCCGCGAAATCTGCCAAGCCTCGGCTGCATCGACCTGCCCGCGCATCACCGCCAGTGCGATCACCAGCGACCCCGACAGCGCGATCAGATCATGCGCCGCGGCAAGCTGGAACGGCGTCAGACGGTCCAGTTCCGCGCGCAATTTCGCCAATGCCTCGCGGGTCTGCGGCACATGCATGACGCCCTCCCCGACGAACAGACGCGCACCATAGGTGTTCGCCGCCCAATCCAGAAGCGGGTCCCAGCCCGCCGCTTGCCGCGCCACCAACGCTTCGGGGCCAGCCGCACGATAGCACAGCAGGTCACTGTCGCCATAGGCGGCCAGCAGCGCCACGACTTCGGAAAACTGGGGCGCGACCTTGTCGATGGCGGCATTGGCACCCCGGGTCACCGGCATGATATTCGGGTCGATCTTACCGCTTTGCGCGTCCCATTCGGCGGCGATGGCCTCTGCCATGGCGCGGGTCGGTGCGATCAGCGCTGCCTTGGCCGGTGTTTTGACCTCACGTCCGTCAAGCGCGATACCGAAACCGCCATCCTGCGCGACAGGCTGCGCCTCTTTCCAGAACCGCTTCGCTTTCCACTCGCTCATGTCTGCCGTCCCGTCAGCGTGTCGATGGCCTGCGCCAATTCGCTTGCGTCATGCACGATCATATCGGCCTTCAGATCAACCACCGGATGATACCCCCAGGCCACGCCGATGGTCTGCATTCCGGCGGCCCGGCCCATGTCGATATCATATGTCGTATCCCCGACCATCACCGCACGGTCAGGTCCGACCCCGCATTCATCCATCGCCGCCTGCACCATGGCCGGATGCGGTTTGGACGGGTGGAAATCCGCGTTTTGCGTGCTGGCAAACACGCCCTCTAGACCGTGCATGGCGATCATTCGGTCAACGCCGCGGCGGGATTTGCCGGTAGCCACAGCGAGTAGCGTATCGTCCTGCGCTGCCAGTTCGGACAGCAACTCCCTGATGCCGGGGAAAAGCGGGCTCTCGCCCTTCGCACCCGGTGCCTCGTGCAACTGACGAAACGCATCCTGGTAGCCGTTGGTCAACCGCACGACATCGGCCTGCGGGCTCAGCACCGTGAACGCTTCCATCAGCGACAGCCCGACAATGGACAGCACATTCTGCCGCGTCGGCACCGGCAACCCCTCGGCGGTATAGGCGACCTCCATCGCGGCCATGATCTCGGCCTGGCTGTCGACGAGCGTGCCATCGACATCGAATACAATTAATCTCAAACTTTCCGTAAGGTCACCCATGGGTTACCCCTCCGGCATGTTGAACGGATCGAATGGCGCATGGCTCACATGCCAACCCACGAAATCCCAGGTGTTCTGCATATGCTCGGGCAAGGGTGCGACAAACTGCATCTCCGCACCGGTCATCGGATGCAGGATCGTCAACGACCGCGCGTGCAGGTGCATCTTGCGGGAAATGTCGCCGCCCATGCCCGCGCCCCAGCCGTCGCCCAGGTTTTCCTGCGCCGATCCGCCATACTTCCCGTCGCCGATAATCGGATGCCCGATCTCCGCCATATGCGCGCGCAACTGGTGCGTGCGCCCCGTGATCGGCACCAGCGCGCACCATGATGCGCGGCTGGCCAGGGTATCCATCACCGCGTAGTCCGACACCGCCCGTTTTGCCCCTTCTGTGCTGTCCACATCGCGCGGATGCACGCAGCGCATCTTCTCGTTATCACCGCCGCGCCCGCCGCCGGATTTCACCAGCCCGTATTTGATCGTTCCCGCGCGCGGATGCGGCACACCCGCAATCGCGGCCCAGTAAATCTTGCGCGTCTCGCGGTGCTTGAGGTTCTCTGTCAGACCCTTTGCCGCCATGCGTGTCCGCGCCAGCAACAAGACGCCCGACGTGTCCCGGTCCAGCCGGTGCACCAGTCGCGGCTTTTCGTCGTAGTCGAACATCAGCGCCTCGGCCATACCGTCGATGTGGCGCGTGGTGTTGGTGCCGCCCTGCGTGGCGATGCCCGGCGGCTTGTTGATCGCGATGATATGCTCGTCACGGTACAGCACACAGGATTGGATCAGCTTTGCATCCGCCTTGGTCACACCGTGTTTCAGCAGGTTGCGCTGGCTCTCGACCTCTTCCTCGGTCGGCAGCGGCGGGATGCGCACGCTTTGCCCGATATCGAGCCGGGTGTTCGATTTCACCCGCCCGCCGTCAACGCGCACCTCGCCCTTGCGGCACATCTTTTCGATGCGCCCCTGCGTCAGATGCGGGAACAGGCGGCGCAGATAACGATCCAGCCGCTGATCGCCGTCATCGGGGCCAACAACCCGTGTTTGCACGCCACTCATGTGAAGCCTCTCGCGATCCAAAGACCGGCAGCACAGGCCGCCAGTGAAAACAGAACCGACGCCATAACATATCCGCCCGCCGCCGCCACCCTGCCCGCGTCAATCAGCCGTAACGTATCAAGGCTGAACGCGGAAAAGGTGGTAAACCCACCCAGCACCCCGGTCATCACAAACGGCAGCCACCCCTGCAGCCCCTTGGTCGTCAGGCCGTGCCAGACAACACCGATGACGAACGACCCTGCGACATTGACGGCAAGCGTTCCCAGCGGAAACGCCACAGCCAGTCCGACCAGGTACCGCAGCACCGATCCCAACGCGCCGCCCAGGGCCACCTGCAACATGATCACGACTTGTTCCTCTTCGCGCGCAGCCCGGCGAAATAATCTACGCGCTTTTTCAACTCCCGCTCGAATCCGCGATCCACTGGCAGGTAATAGACCCCGCGTTTCATGTCGTCGGGAAAATAGTTCTGCCCGCTGAACCCGTCCTCTGAATCGTGGTCATAGGCATAGCCCGCGCCGAACCCCTGTTCCTTCATCAGCGTCGTCGGCGCGTTCAGGATATGGGCGGGCGGCGGCTCCGATCCGGTTTGCTTGGCTGCCTTCATCGCCGCCTTGTAGGCCACGTAACCCGCGTTCGACTTCGGCGCGAGCGCCAGATAGGTCACCGCTTGGGCCAAGGCCAGTTCCCCCTCTGGTGACCCTAGCCGCTCGTAGGTTTCCCACGCATCCAGACACACACGATGCGCCTGCGGGTCCGCCAGCCCGATATCCTCGACCGCCATGCGTGTGATGCGCCGCGCCAGATAGCGCGGGTCCTCGCCCCCCGTCAGCATTCGCGCGTACCAGTAGAGTGCCGCATCGGGGTCCGACCCACGCACGGATTTATGCAGAGCGGAAATGAGGTTGTAATGCTCGTCACCGGTCTTGTCGTATTTCGCCGCGCGCTTCATTAGCCGCTTGGTCAGGTCATCGACACCCAGCTTGCCCTCAGTCTTCCACGCGGCGATCTGCTCGATCAGGTTCAGAACCGCGCGCCCGTCGCCGTCCGCCATGTTGATCAGCGCGTCACGCGCAGCGGGGTCGAGCGGCAATGGTTTGCCCAGCTCTTTCTCGGCTCGCTGAATCAAGAGTTCCAGATCGGCCGTGTCCAGCCGTTTCAGGATCAGCACCTGCGAGCGGGACAGCACGGCGGCGTTCAATTCGAACGACGGGTTTTCCGTGGTGGCACCGACCAGCAGGATCGTCCCGTCCTCCATGTAGGGCAGAAATCCGTCCTGCTGCGCCTTGTTGAAACGGTGGATTTCATCGACGAACAGCAGCGTACCTTTGCCGTTCGCCCGCCGCATCTTGGCCGCCTCGAACACCTTGCGCAGGTCCGGCACGCCGGTAAAGATCGCGCTGATCTGCACGAAATGCAGGTCCGTTTCATCTGCCAGCAGACGCGCGATGGTGGTCTTGCCGACACCCGGCGGCCCCCAGAAGATCAGTGACGACAGCGACCCGGACGCCAGCATCGCGCCGAGCGGCGCATCGGGGCCAAGCACTTGCTCTTGCCCGATCACCTCGGCCAGCTTTTGCGGGCGCAGCCGGTCGGCGAGCGGTCGCGGACCGGTATCCTGCGCCTTTGCGCCAGTGTCGAAAAGGTCTGCCATGATCATCAGTCTCAATGTTTAGCGCACAGGTCGCAATGCAGACTTTTCCAAAAGTCTGCGCAAATCTTTTCGAAAAGATTTCCCGCTATCAAGCAACAAGGCCCCGCGTCTTCCGACACGGGGCCTTGTGAAATCCTGCACGGAAACGGCGCTTATTCAGCGTCGTCCATCTCGACCAAGCGGGCCTTGTCGGCGGCACCCTTGGCATCCACGTCACGATCGACGAATTCGATGATCGCCATCGGTGCCATGTCACCGTAACGGAAACCGGCCTTCAGCACGCGGACGTAACCGCCCTGACGCTCGGCGTAGCGTGGGCCAAGGACGTCGAACAGCTTGGCTGTGTGCATTTCCTGCTTCAGGCGGGCGTTGGCCTGACGGCGGGCGTGCAGATCGCCGCGCTTGGCAAGCGTGATCAGCTTTTCGATGGTGCGCTTGAGTTCTTTTGCCTTGGGCAGAGTCGTTTTGATCTGCTCGTGTTCGATCAACGAACCGGCCATGTTTGCAAACATCGCCTTGCGGTGTTCGTGGGTCCGGTTCAGCTTGCGGTAGCCGCTTGCGTGACGCATTTGAAAGTCTCCATTTTGTGTTAGGGTGGGCTGTCCGATGCGTGTCGGAAGCGCCTTTATTGGGGCTGAATTGCCCAGGGGGTATGACACGCGGCGGGGATGATCCCGCCGCGCGGTATTCTAGAACGCGTCTTCGAACTTCTTGGCCAGATCCTCGATGTTGTCCGGCGGCCAGTCCTCGACGTCCATGCCAAGGTGCAGACCCATGCCAGACAACACTTCCTTGATCTCGTTCAAGGACTTGCGGCCGAAGTTCGGCGTGCGCAGCATCTCGGCTTCGGTTTTCTGGATCAGATCACCGATATAGACGATGTTGTCGTTCTTCAGGCAGTTTGCCGACCGCACGGACAGTTCCAGCTCGTCCACTTTCTTGAGCAGCAGCGGGTTGAACTCCAGCCCGTCGTCGTCGGACCCGGCAGAGGCGGACTCTGGCTCGTCGAAATTGACGAAGATCGACAGCTGGTCCTGCAGGATGCGCGCGGCATAGGCCACGGCATCGTCAGGGGTCAGCGACCCGTCGGTTTCGACCTTCATGGTCAGCTTGTCGTAGTCCAGCACCTGACCTTCGCGGGTCGGCTGCACGTCATAGGACACTTTCTTGACCGGCGAATAGATCGCGTCGATCGAAATCATGCCGATCGGCGCGTCTTCCGGCTTGTTCTTGTCAGCGGCGACATAGCCCTTACCGGTGTTGACGGTCAGTTCCATATAGAGGTCCGCACCATCGTCGAGGTGGCAGATCACGTGATCCTTGTTCAAGATCTCGATACCGTTGGTCTCCGAAATGTCACCGGCGGTGACGACGCCGGGGCCTTTGGCCTGAACGCTCAGGCGCTTGGGGCCTTCGACTTCCATGCGGATCGCGACACCCTTGAGGTTCAGCACGATATCGGTGACGTCTTCACGCACACCGGACACGGATGAAAACTCGTGCAGCACATTGTCGATCTGCACGGCTGTGATCGCGGCGCCTTGCAGCGACGACATCAGGATGCGGCGCAGCGCGTTGCCGAGCGTCAGGCCGAAGCCACGCTCCAGCGGTTCGGCGACCACCGTGGCCTGGCGTGCGGGGTCGTTCCCCGGTTTCACGTCCAGTTGTGTCGGCTTGATCAGTTCAGCCCAGTTCTTGTGGATCATGTGTCCCTCCATTCCTGTCTGCCTTTCATGTCCAAAAGGCAAACGCCCGAGGTTTCAAAATGACGGATTGGGGCCGTGGAAAACCACGACCCCAAGGCGTTCGGTAATGTCTTAGACGCGGCGGCGCTTGGGTGGGCGGCAGCCGTTGTGCGCCATCGGCGTCACGTCACGGATCGACGTGATGTTGAACCCGACGGCGGCCAGCGCGCGCAGCGCACTTTCACGACCCGAGCCGGGGCCCTGCACTTCGACTTCCAGCGTCTTGACGCCGTGATCCTGTGCCTTCTTGCCCGCATCCTCTGCGGCCATCTGGGCGGCGTAGGGTGTGGATTTCCGCGATCCCTTGAACCCGCAGGTGCCGGCGGACGACCACGAAATGGCGTTGCCCTGCACGTCGGAGATCAGTATCTTGGTGTTGTTGAAGGAAGAATTCACATGCGCAACGCCGGCGGCGATGTTCTTGGAGACCTTCTTTTTCGTGCGGCGAGTATCGCGTGCCATAAGATCAGCCCTCCCTTATTTCTTCTTGCCGGCAATGGCCTTTGCGGGGCCCTTGCGCGTGCGTGCGTTGGTGGATGTCCGCTGACCGCGCACAGGCAGGTTGCGGCGGTGGCGCAGGCCACGGTAGCAGCCAAGGTCCATCAGGCGCTTGATGTTCATCTGCGTCTCGCGGCGCAGGTCGCCCTCGACGGTCAGGTTCGCGTCGATGTATTCACGGATCGAAAGGATTTCCGCGTCCGAAAGCTGGTTCACACGACGGGAGGCGTCGATGTTCACGGCTTCGCAGATGGTTTCGGCGGTCGAGTTGCCGATACCGGTGATGTAGGTGAGGGCGATTGGAACCCGCTTTGCAGTCGGGATGTTGACGCCGGCAATACGTGCCACGTGTGCTATTCCTTTTCGTTGCGGGTCCGTGATGCCAGACCCTTTTTTCACAACATAAGCCCGCAGCTTTGGAGCGCGGGCCACAGTCATATCGAGGTGGTCAAATGAGGTGCGACCTCATGCGATTCCCTTCCGGGATGGTGGCTTTTAGGAGTGTTGGACGGGAGCGTCAAGCCCTTGCTTCTACACCTTTCACCCAAGAAAGCGGATAAACATTCACCCTGTCACCCGGATCCGATCCGATCGCTAAATCGTCAGCTTCAAACATTGCAGAAATTTGGCTCATCTGCTGTCTTAACCCGTCCAATTCATCTTGTCTGCTAGGTACAAAAAACGGTGCGGCTAAGCAAAAAAGGACTAGAATAAAAGGAGCGCCGATAAGGTAATTTAGCGCTAGCAAAATAAAAACTCCAACGACACTCGCGATAGCCATACGGTTTCTTACAGATCGACTTATCTCACGATAATCGGCAGATGCTTCGCAAAACAAAACAAATGCTTCTTGTAGGTCCGGAGGGATTTCACAAGTGGTAGATATCTGTTCAGTCAAGAGCAGCCCTAATGCTCTCGGCCACTTCATCCACGCTGGCTAAGCCGTCCACCGACGCCAGATCACCCTTGGCATAGTAGTAGCCGACCAGTGGCGACGTCTGCTTGTAATACGCCAGCAACCGGGTCTTGAGGCTTTCCTCGTTGTCATCGGCGCGACGCTGGAAATTGGAGGCGCCGCAGTTGCTGCACTTGCCGTCGGCAGGGATCGGTTTGGTATTGTCGTTATAGACCTCGCCACACCCGCCGCAGGTGGAGCGGGCCGTGATCCGCGCGACGAGCGCGTCGTCGTCGACCTGCATTTCGATGACACGGTCGAGGTTCTCGCCCATGTCTGCCAGTAGTTCACCCAGCGCGTCGGCCTGCGCCAGCGTCCGCGGAAACCCGTCAAAGATATAGCCGTCGGCACCGTCGTCCTTTTCCAGTTGTTCGCGGATCAGGCCGATGACGATCTCGTCGGTCACGAGCTTGCCCGCGTCCATGACGGCGGCAACCTTCTTGCCCATGTCGGTGCCCGAGGTACGGGCCGCGCGCAGCATGTCGCCGGTGCTCAATTGCACCATGTTGCGTTCGTCCACCAGCCTGCGCGCCTGTGTCCCCTTACCCGCACCCGGCGGTCCCAGCAGAATAATGTTCATCGACGCGACGGTCCCTTGCGCTTGGCCCCGCCACGCTTGCCACGCAGTTGAGACTTTTCGATCAGCCCCTCGTACTGATGGGCCAGAAGATGCGACTGGATTTGCTGAATCGTGTCCATCCCCACGGACACGATAATCAAAACCGACGTCCCGCCAAAGTAAAAAGGAATGGCCAGCTGCGCGCGCAGGATTTCGGGCAGCAGCGCGACGAGCGCAAGATAACCGGAGCCAAGGACCAGAATGCGGGTCACGACGTAATCGAGGTACTCCGCCGTCTTCTTGCCGGGCCGGATGCCGGGAACAAAGCCGTTCTGGTTCTTGAGGTTGTCGGCCACATCCTCTGTCTTGAACGCGACTTCCTTGGTGTAGAAGTAGGTGAAGAACACGATCATGCCGCCGAAGAACAGCAGATAGAGCGGCTGACCGGGGCCGAAGTAGGCCAGGATCGTGGACATCACCGGCCCGGTGGATCCGCCGCTGAACGTGCTGATCGTGGTGGGCAACAACAGCAGGGCCGAGGCAAAGATCGCGGGGATCACACCCGCGGGGTTCACCTTGATCGGCAGGTGGCTGGAAGAACTGTCATAGACCTTCATGCCACGCTGCTGGCGCGGATACTGGATGTGGATCTTGCGCAGGCTGCGTTCCATGAAGACCACGAAGGTCAGGATCGCGATCACCATGAGGATCACGCCGACAATAACCGCCGGGCTGATCGCGCCCGATCGACCCTGGCTCAGGAACTGTGCCATGGCGGCCGGAATTTCGGCGATGATGCCGACGAAGATGATCAGCGAGATACCGTTGCCGATGCCGCGCGCGGTGATCTGCTCACCCAGCCACATCAGGAACATGGTGCCGCCGACGATCGTGATGACGCAGGAGGCGGTAAAGAACAGCCCCGGATCGGAGGCGAGGCCACCGGCCTCGAGCGATTTCGCAAGGCCGTAGGCCTGTGCCGTCGCCAGCAAAACCGTGCCGTAGCGGGTGTACTGGTTCAGCTTGCGCCGCCCCTGTTCACCCTCTTTCTTGAGGTTTTTCAGCGGTTCCCACATGGACCCCAAAAGCTGCACGATGATCGAGGCAGAGATGTAGGGCATGATGCCGAGGGCAAAGATACCCATCCGCGACAGCGCACCACCGGTGAACATCGACAGGATACCGCCGATACCCGCTGCCGCCTCGTCCATGAAGGCGCGCAGTTCGGCACCGTCGATGCCCGGAACGGGGATATAGGTGCCAAGGCGATAGACGCACAGAAGGCCAAGGGTAAACAGGATGCGCTGGCGCAGTTCGGTCGCCTTGCCAAGCGCGCCCCAGCTCATGTTGGCTGCCATTTGTTCAGCTGCGGATGCCATGCATGTCTCTTTTCATCAAGAAACGCCGCACAACGGTTCCCCGTCGGCGGCGTTTGGGAAATCAAAACCTTATGTAGGCGACGGTTACGCCGCTCACAAGGCGTTACTCGGCCGCCGCTTCTTTTGGTGCGGTCACGGTCAGCTTGCCGCCAGCCTTTTCAACGGCTTCGACGGCACCGGCGGATGCGCCGGTCACGGAGATGTTGACCTTCGAGGTCAGCTCGCCCTTGGCCAGCACGCGCACGCCGTCCTTGGCGCGGCGCAGTGCGCCGGAGGCGACCAGCGCTTCCTCGGTGATGTCGTTCTTCGCGTCGATCTTGCCCGCGTCGATGAATTTCTGGATCAGGCCCAGGTTGATGACGGCGAACGTCTTGCGGTTCGGCTTGTTGAAGCCGCGCTTTGGCAGACGTTGATAGAGCGGCATCTGGCCGCCCTCGTAGCCCTTGATGGCCACGCCGGAGCGGGATTTCTGACCCTTGATACCACGGCCACCAGTTTTGCCCATGCCGGAACCGGGGCCACGACCGACGCGCTTGCGTGGCTTGGTTGCGCCGGGATTGTCGGACAGTTCGTTCAACTTGTACATTGTCGCTTCTCCTTTTGCCGGAAGTGACCCCCAGCGACGGGAGCGGTCAGACACGGCGTTTCAAATGCGTCGGATTCTCTGTGCCGACTGGCGGCGTATAGCGGTGGGTCAGTTCGGGATCAAGAGGGCTTTGCCCCGCGATCTCAACCGAAATTCTGCGGTATGAAATGCGTGCACCGGGCGTGCACAGCGCGTGCACTGATGTGACGCGATCCAAGATGGGCAAAGCGCACGGATTTTCGGTCAGAGTCCGCTGTCGGTGCACAGCCGGAACCCTTCCGCGCGCAGGGTATCAACAATGTCACGGACATGCCCACCGTCACGCGCCTCGATCACCACGTCGAGTTCGGCCTGCTTCAGCGAGACCGACTGCATCATGCGCTGGTGGATCACCTCGACGACGTTGGCGCCCGCCTCGCCGATGATGCGCGAAATGTTGGCCAACTGACCCGGCGTGTCGTCGATCTCGAACGTCAGGCGTGTGATCCGGCCGTCGCGCACGAGGCCGCGCAGGATCAGCGTCGACAACAGCCGCGAGTCGATATTGCCGCCGCAGATCACGAGGCCAACCTTCTTGCCCGCGTAATCCGCGAGCCGGTTCTTGATGACGGCAAGCCCGGCACCGGGTGCGCCCTCGGCGACCAGCTTTTCGGCGGAGAGCAGATCGAAAACGCTCTGCTCGATCTCGATTTCGCTGGCGCTGTCGACGCGGGTGACGTGGCTGCGGATGATGGCAAGGTTCGCGGAGGCCGGCGATTTCACGGCGATCCCCTCGGCCAGCGTCGATCCGGCGAAGTGTGGTTCCGCGCGGTCGAAATCCGCCTTTGCGGCGTCGAAGACCGCGGCCTGTGCGCCAACAATCTCGATCTCCGGCTTCATCGCCTTGGCGGCCACGGCCATGCCCGCGATCAGACCGCCGCCGCCGATGGGCACGACGATCACGTCGAGGTCGGGGGCCTGTTCCAGCATTTCGATGGCGACGGTCCCCTGCCCTGCGGCGACGATCGGATCGTCGAAGGGGTGCACGAAGGTCAGACCCTCGCGCGCGGCCAGGTCGAGGGTGAACTGCACGCCTTCGTCGAAACCGTCGCCATGCAGAACGACCTTTGCGCCGAAATCCTGGGTGCGCTTGACCTTGTTGAAGGGGGTGCCCTGCGGCATGACGATGGTGGAGGCGACGCCCAGCCTGGTCGCGTGATAGGCAAGCCCCTGCGCGTGGTTGCCGGCGCTGCAGGCGATGACGCCGGCCTGTTTCTGCGCATCGGTGAGGGTGAGCAGTTTGGCCAGCGCGCCGCGGGCCTTGAAAGCGTTGGTATGCTGGAGATTTTCGAGTTTGAGATGCAGGTCGATCCCCAACTGCCGGGACAGGCGTGACGCGGGCACCAGCGGCGTGCGGATCGTGGCGGACCGGATCGCGGCGTAGGTGTCGGTGATGAGATCGGGGGTGAGCATGCGGGCGGTCCTTGGGCGGGATGGCCGGACCGTGCTGGATGCGGGTGGGGGCGTCAAGGGAGGGGGGCGGGCGGAGGGTTCAGCAGCCGGTCGAAGAATGAAAAACGCCCCGCAGTTTCCTGCGGGGCGACTGTATCGTTCGGCGGGTCGAAGCCCCGCCCTACCGACAGAAAAGAGTGTCAGCCCTTTTCCTCGATGATCTCGACCATGTGGCTGACCGAGTTCACCATGCCGCGGATGGAGGGGGTATCTTCCAGTTCGCGGGTGCGGTTCATCTTGTTCAGGCCCAGGCCGATCAGCGTGGCACGCTGTTTGGCGGGGCGGCGGATGGGGGAGCCCACCTGCTTGACGACGATTGTCTTGGCCATTGAAACTCTCCTTAACCGTCGACTGTCGCTTGCGCGTCGGTCGTGTTGTGGGCCACATCGCTCTGCTCGTCGATGACATCGCGCTTGGGCAGGATGTCGGCGACCTTCTTGCCACGGCGCTGTGCGACGTGACGCGGCGACTGTTCGGACTGCAGGCCGTTCAGCGTGGCGCGGATCATGTTGTAGGGGTTGGCGGAACCGGTCGATTTCGACACGACGTCCTGCACGCCCAGCATTTCGAAGACGGCACGCATCGGACCACCGGCGATGATGCCGGTTCCCACGGGAGCGGTGCGCATCACGACCTTGCCGGCACCATGATGGCCGGTGGTGTCGTGGTGCAGGGTGCGGCCGTCGCGCAGGGGCACGCGGATCATGTTGCGCTTGGCGGATTCTGTCGCCTTGCGGATCGCCTCCGGCACCTCTTTGGCCTTGCCCTTGCCGAAGCCGACGCGGCCCTTTTGATCGCCCACAACCACCAGGGCTGCGAAACCAAAGCGCTTACCGCCCTTGACGGTCTTGGACACACGGTTGATCGCGACCAGACGGTCGGCGAATTCGGGTGTCTGTTCTTCACGGTTGCGGCCACGGCCGCGGTTCTCACGTTCTGCCATAAATGCAGTCCTTTTGATGTGGGCACCCATGGCAGGGTGAACCCCGATTTATCCGATCCCAGTGCGCTGGATGCGCCCGAATCATCGAAGGCGCGGAGCGAACCCCGCGCCCTGCGCTTGCCCTAGATCTTCAGACCACCTTCACGGGCAGCGTCGGCCAGAGCCTTGACCTTGCCGTGAAAGAGGAAACCACCACGGTCGAAATACGCAACCTCGACGCCCGCCTTCTTGGCGCGTTCCGCGATTGCGGCACCTACCTTTGCTGCGGCCTCGACATTGTTCTTGCCGACCACGCCCAGATCCTTTTCGAGCGAAGACGCGGACGCCAAGGTGACGCCGTTCACATCGTCGATCAGCTGAACGCTGATGTTCTTGTTGGAGCGGTGCACGGACAGACGGGGGCGACCCACGTTTGCCGTGACCTTCTTGAGCTTGTTCCGAACGCGCATGCGGCGTTTCAGAAACAGACTTCTTTTGCTGTTTGCCATTGTCGCGTTCCTTACTTCTTCTTGCCTTCCTTGCGGAAGATGAATTCGCCCTTGTACTTGATACCCTTGCCTTTGTACGGCTCGGGCTTGCGCCATTCGCGGATGTTCGCCGCGACCTGGCCCACAAGCTGCTGGTCGATCCCTTCCACGACGATCTCGGTCTGCTTGGGAGCAGTCACCGTCACGCCTTCGGGCACTTCGAAATTGACGTCATGGCTGTAGCCCAGCGACAGTTTCAGGACATTGCCCTGCATCTGTGCGCGGTAACCCACACCGGAAATCTCCAGCTCTTTCTTGAAGCCGTTGGAGACGCCTTCGGCGAGGTTGGCGACCATCGTGCGGGACATGCCCCACTGCTGACGGGCGCGCTTGGATTTGCCGCGTGGCTCCACCGAGACGGACTGGCCGTCGACGGTGATCGTCACATCGTCTGTCGCCTTGAAGCTGCGGGTGCCCTTGGGACCCTTCACTTCGACGGTCTGACCGGAGACGGATGCCGAAACACCGTCGGGCAGGTCGATCGCTTTCTTACCAATACGAGACATTGCGCTCTCCTTAGAATACGGTGCAGAGCACTTCGCCGCCGACGTTGGCGGCCCGTGCGTTTGCGTCCGACATCACACCCTTGGGGGTGGAGACAATCGACACACCCAGGCCCTGACGGACGGACGGGAGGTCATCGGCGCCCATGTAAACGCGACGACCGGGCTTGGAGACCCGCTTCACTTCGCGAATGACGGGAGTGCCTTCGTAATATTTCAGTTCGATGCGCAGGGCGGGGTGACCATCCTTGCCGTCGATCTTTTCGTAGCCGCGGATGTAGCCTTCGTCGGCCAGCACATCCAGCACCCAGGCGCGCAGCTTGGAGGCAGGTGATTCCACCGTCGCCTTGCCGCGCATCTGGTTGTTGCGGATACGTGTGAGCATATCACCGATAGGATCGTTCATATCATATGCTCCTTACCAGCTCGATTTGACCATGCCGGGGATTTCGCCATTGGAACCGAGGTCCCGCAGCGCGATCCGGCTGATCTTGAGTTTACGGTAATAGGCGTGTGGACGCCCGGTCAGCTGACACCGGTTGTGCAGACGCACAGCCGACGAGTTGCGCGGCAGTTTCGCCAGTTCAAGGGTCGCCTTGAACCGCTCTTCCACGGGCTTCTCTTTGTCGTTGATGATCGCCTTCAGGGCTGCACGCTTTTCGGCATACTGCGCCACCAGCTTTTCACGCTTCACTTCGCGTGCGATCATGGATTTCTTAGCCATTTCCAGTTCCTTCCCGCTCAGCTGTTGAAAGGCATGTTGAAGTGCTTCAACAGGCTCTTTGCTTCAGCGTCGGTTGCTGCAGTGGTGCAGATAACGATGTCCATTCCCCAGTTCTCGTCGATCTTGTCGAAGTTGATCTCGGGGAAGATCAGGTGTTCCTTGATGCCGGTGGCATAGTTGCCGCGGCCGTCGAAGGATTTGCCGGACACGCCGCGGAAGTCGCGGATACGTGGCATGGCGACCGTGATCAGACGATCGAGGAATTCATACATGCGGTCGCCGCGCAGCGTGACTTTGGCGCCCAGCGGCATGTCTTCGCGGACGCGGAAACCGGCGATGGATTTCTTGGCCGTCGTCGTCATGGCCTTCTGGCCGGCGATGGTGGTCAGGTCTTCCTGCGCCGTCTTCGCCTTCTTGCTGTCGCGGACAGCTTCTGCGCCGCAGCCGATGTTCAGGACGATCTTGTCCAGACGCGGGATCTGCATGTCGTTCTTGTAGCCGAACTCTTCCTTCATCTTTGCGCGGATGGTGTCCACGAAAAGCGTGCGAAGGCGCGGGGTGTAGTTTGCTGTATCGAGCATCAGATCGCATCCCCTGTTGTCTTGGCGAAACGCACCTTGTTGTCGCCATCCATGCGGAAGCCGACGCGGGTTGCCTTACCGTTTGCATCGACAATCGCCAGGTTGGAAAGCTGGATCGGCATCGCCTTGGGTGTGCGGCCACCTTGGCTGTTTTGCGATTGCTTGGTGTGGCGGATCGCCATGTTCACACCGTCGACCACGGCCTTGCCGGCTTTGGGGTCGATGGAGGTGATGGTGCCCTTGGCGCCCTTGTCCTTGCCGGCAAGAACGACGACGCTGTCACCTTTTTTCAGCTTGGCGGCCATTTACAGCACCTCCGGAGCGAGCGAGATGATTTTCATAAAGTTCTTGGCCCGCAACTCGCGCACAACCGGCCCGAAGATACGGGTGCCGACAGGCTCGTTGTTGTTGTTCAGGATCACGGCCGCGTTGCAGTCGAAACGGATCGCGGTGCCGTCGTCACGGCGAACTTCCTTGGACGTGCGGACGACGACGGCCTTGCGGACGTCACCCTTCTTCACACGACCGCGTGGAATGGCTTCCTTCACCGATACGACGATAATGTCACCGACACTCGCGTAACGACGGTGGGAACCACCCAGAACCTTGATGCACTGAACACGGCGCGCGCCGCTGTTGTCAGCAACATCCAGGTTGGTCTGCATCTGGATCATTTGGTTTCCTTCCGACCTATGGGGTCTGTCCCGATTTCCGACCGGGGCCCCAGGGTTTCGTTGTGGCTGGTGGTGGCCGTCCTAGGAGGCGATCACTTCCCAGCGTTTGGTTTTCGATTTCGGTGCACATTCCTGGATACGGACCTGGTCACCGACGTTGAAAGCGTTGTTTTCGTCGTGCGCGCGGTACTTCTTGGATTTCCGCACGGTCTTGGACAGCAGCGGGTGCTTGAAGCGACGCTCGACCGACACGGTGACGGTCTGGGCGTTCTGGTTGCTTGTCACAACCCCGGAGAGGATACGCTTTGGCATTAGTTGGACTCCCCTGCGGCAGCGGCTGCTTTTTCGTTCAGAATGGTTTTCACGCGCGCGGCGTTGCGGCGGGCGGCGCGGATGGCGGATGTGTTTTCCATCTGGCCTGTCGCCTGCTGGAAGCGCAAGTTGAACGATTCTTTTTTCAGATTGGTCAGATCGTCACGGAGCTGGTCCGGCGTCTTGTCGCGTAACTCGTTGGCGTTCATGCCATATTTCCTTTGTTTCAGACACTGGGAGGCCGCATGGATGCGTGACCCCTGATCCAGTGGATGGAGGTGAAGTGCGCCGTATAGGGGGGAAGTGGTTGGGTGGCAAGGGGTTGCGACACGCGCGACCGGAATACTAGTGTTGTCCGGCAATAGCACCTTTTCAGCACTGCACCTGTGGTGCCCGAATTTGAAACAGAGAACCGATTTCGATGGCGAACCGTTCTGCAGTTATCGAGAACCTAAACTGGTTCACCGAAAAGGTATCGAACCGGATCTGGACCATCTCGCTGGGCGTCATCGCGACATGCCTGACCTTCGTTCTGGAAGGCGCGTCACTTGACGAGGCAGCCTTCCTTTCGCCCATTCAGGTTGCCCCGCCACTGATCCTGTCGCTGACGGCACTCGGGTTCGACCTGGCCCAGTATGTCTGCGGTGCGGCGCAAAGTTCCCGCACGCTCGCCAAGATGGAGGCCCAAAAGGTCGACAAACTGCCATACGATCGCAACGCAGTGTTGTTTCGGGTGCAGAAGGCTGCGTTCACCATGAAAGTCATGTTGTGCATCATGGCGACGACATGGCTGATTACCCTTGTCGCGATCAAGACGTTCAAGACCGCATCGTTTTCGCTTTTCTGACCGTTGGGAGGTCTTTCACCCATGCATTTTTCATCGCACCCCATTACCTGTTACCTGCTGGCCTGCCTTGTCGCAGGCGGTCCGGGCGCAGCCCAGACCGACGACGAAATCGACGGAACCGACTGGGCAGGGCCGCGGATCGTCGCGCCGGAAACGATGGGGCAGCAACCGAAATCGGATTCCGCCGATACGGAGCTGACTGCCTATCTTGATGGATCCGACGCACAGCAGTTGGCGTCGGCATTGGCCACGCCGGGAACAGACGCGTACGCAGCGGCGCTTTCCGCGACACTCACATCGAACGACCCGGCCTTGTTCGCACTTGGTCTGCAGGTATTGTCCAGCGGTGCCGGCGTGTTGGCATTTTCCAGTCAGCCCGGCGATCAAGACGACACGGCCGGTGATGATATCCCCGCGGCGTTCTCGGTGGCGATCCCCGAACTGATGAAAGACTGTCGCTTCAGTCAGGCGATCACGACGGGGCTGTCGACCGAACAATCGGTCTATTGTGAAAACGCGGGCGGGTATCTTGCCATCGGGTCGGAACGGGTGACGATCGTCAGCGGCACCGGGGACAATCCGTTGCGGCTGGAAGCGGTCAGCGGTACGCGCCATGTATTTCAGGTTACCAAGGGCGATTTGCATTTTCTTGCGGAACTTGCGAACTGGCCACTCTGACGACCACTTGGACAGGAAGGTCCCCGCATTCATGCCAAAGATCACGTCGCTTTTCACCACCCCGCTCTACCGCGCACCGCTTTCGGCGCATGGCAAGCCCATCGACCCGGACGAGCTGGCGCGGTCCTGCGACGTGATCGCGAATGACGACGAGGCCGGGCAGGAGTGGTGCGAGGCGCATGATTTTCCGGGGTATACGTCCTATGCGTCGCTGACCGATCTGCCGTGGCGGTTTCCGATCTTCAAGGACCTCAAGAAGGTGCTGGACAAGCACGTGAAGGCCTTTGCCAAGGAATTGCACTTCGATCTGGGTGACAGGAAGCTCAAGCTGGAGGATCTGTGGATCAACATCCTGCCCGAGGGCGGCATCCACACGGCGCATATCCACCCCCACGCGGTGATCTCCGGCACGACCTACGTCGCGATGCCAGCAGATACGAGCGCCATCAAGTTCGAGGACCCGCGCCTCGCCATGATGATGGCCGCCCCGCCCCGTCGGAAAGATGCGCCGGAGCATTTACGGCAGTTCGTGTATGTGAAGCCGGAGGTCGGCGACGTGCTGCTCTGGGAAAGCTGGCTGCGGCACGAGGTGCCGATGAATATGTCGGAGGACGAACGGGTGTCGGTGAGTTTCAACTATCGGTGGGGGTGAGTTATGGACCAACAACTTATTGAAATGATTGAGCGTAATGCGCAAGGCTTACAGCTTGGACAGCGAGTAACCGCTAGGCAGCTAGCCGGAAATTTGTGGCCTAATGATACACGTGCAAAATCGGACACTGGCGTTGCGGTTCGCGCTCAGGTAGCGGCTGGTAAATTTCCGATGCTACGTGATCTCGGCGTAGATAGCCGGAACAATGTAAGGTATGAACGAATTTAGCTATCAACCACTTCTCAACTCTGTTCCTCTTAATTGACCGATATAAATATGAAAGCCCCGCTGATCGTTCAGCGGGGCTTTCATGTTCTGACTTGGTGCGCTCTCATCGTTTTCTCAAGAGAAAGCGACTGCCTCCGCCTCGGTGCCTCGCTCAAGCGAGACCCCGTTTACCAATCTTCGCGCACCACGGTCCGGGTCTTGATGGGCAGCTTCATCGCGGCAAGGCGCAGGGCCTCGCGGGCGATGGGTTCGGCGACGCCGTCGATTTCGAACATCATGCGGCCGGGCTTGACCTTGCAAGCCCAGAAGTCGATCGAGCCCTTACCCTTACCCATACGCACTTCGACGGGTTTGGAGGTCACGGGGGTGTCCGGGAAGATACGGATCCAGACGCGGCCCTGACGCTTCATGTGACGCGTCATGGCACGGCGTGCGGCTTCGATCTGGCGCGCGGTGATGCGCTCCGGCTCGACCGCCTTCAGGCCGTAGGTGCCAAAGTTCAGGTCGGACCCGCCCTTTGCTTCACCCTTGATGCGGCCCTTGTGCAGCTTGCGGTGTTTTGTACGCTTTGGCTGTAGCATTTACATTGCCTCCTAGCGACGCGGGCCGCGAGGGACAGCGCCCTCTTGCAGCTCGGCATGTTTGCGGTCGTGCGCGGATGGATCGTGCTCCATGATCTCGCCTTTGTAGATCCAGACCTTGATCCCGATGATGCCGTAGGGCGTCATCGCTTCGTAGAGCGCATAGTCGATGTCGGCCCGCAGGGTGTGCAAAGGCACGCGGCCTTCACGGTACCATTCGGTCCGCGCAATCTCGGCACCGCCAAGACGACCGGCGAGGTTCACCCGGATACCCAGGGCACCCATCCGCATCGAGTTCTGCACCGCACGTTTCATCGCGCGACGGAACGAAACACGACGTTCCAGCTGCTGACCGATGCTTTCGGCGACCAGCATGGCGTCCAGCTCCGGCTTACGGACCTCGACGATGTTGAGGTGCAGTTCGGACTTGGTCAGCTGCGCGAGTTTCTGGCGCAGGCTTTCGATGTCCGCACCCTTCTTGCCGATGATGACACCGGGGCGGGCGGCGTGGATCGTGACGCGGCACTTCTTGTGCGGACGCTCGATGATCACGCGGCTGATGCCGGACTGCTTGCACTCTTCCTTGATGAAGGCCTTGATCTTGAGGTCTTCGAGCAGAAGGTCGCCGTAGTCCTTGGTATCGGCATACCAGCGGCTGTCCCAGGTGCGGTTGACCTGCAGACGCATACCGACGGGATTGACTTTGTTACCCATTACGCTTGCTCCTCAACTTGACGCACGACGATCGTGATTTCCGAGAACGGCTTGATGATCTTGCCGAAACGGCCGCGGGCCCGGGGGCGTCCGCGCTTCATGATCAGGTTCTTGCCGACATAGGCTTCGGCGACGACCAGTTCATCGACGTCAAGGTTGTGGTTGTTCTCGGCGTTGGCGATGGCCGACTGAAGGCATTTCTTCACGTCGTCCGAAATCCGCTTTTTGGAGAAAGTCAGGTCCGTCAGGGCCTTTTCGACTTTCTTGCCGCGGATCAGGCCAGCAACGAGGTTCAGTTTCTGTGGCGAAGTCCGCAACATGCGCAGTTTTGCACGTGCTTCGTTGTCGGCCACACGGCGGGGATTGGTATCCTTGCTCATGGCTTACTTCCGCTTCGCTTTTTTGTCTGCGGCGTGACCGTAATAGGTGCGGGTCGGGGAATATTCACCGAACTTCTGACCGATCATGTCTTCCGAGATGTTGACGGGGATATGCTTCTTGCCGTTGTACACACCGAAGGTGAGACCAACGAACTGAGGCAGAATGGTGGAACGACGCGACCAGATCTTGATCACTTCGTTGCGGCCGCTTTCGCGCGATGCTTCTGCCTTTTTCAAGACATAGCTGTCGACGAACGGACCTTTCCAGACGGAACGTGCCATGAATTACCGGCCCTTCTTCTTGGCGTGACGCGAACGGACGATAAGCCGCTGCGACGCTTTGTTCTTGTTGCGGGTACGTTTACCCTTGGTGTCCTTGCCCCATGGGGTCACGGGTGTCCGGCCACCGGATGTGCGGCCTTCACCACCACCGTGCGGGTGGTCGATCGGGTTCATCGCGACACCGCGGACCGAAGGACGGATGCCCTTGTGGCGGGTGCGGCCGGCCTTGCCGAAGTTCTGGTTCGAGTGGTCGGCGTTGGACACGGCACCGACGGTGGCCATGCATTCCTGACGCACCAGACGCAGCTCGCCCGAGGACAAGCGAATCTGGGCGTAGCCGCCATCACGACCGACGAACTGGGCGTAGGTGCCCGCGGCGCGTGCGATCTGGCCGCCCTTGCCTGCCTTCAGCTCGATGTTGTGAACGATCGTTCCGATGGGCATGCCGGAGAACGGCATCGCGTTGCCTGGCTTGATGTCGGCCTTGGCGGAGGCCACGACCTTGTCACCGACAGCGAGGCGCTGGGGGGCGAGGATGTAATTCTGTGTGCCGTCTTCGTACTGGATCAGCGCGATGAAGGCGGTGCGGTTCGGGTCATATTCGATCCGGGCGACGACAGCGGACATATCCAGCTTGTTGCGCTTGAAATCGACGATGCGATAGAGACGCTTTGCGCCCCCGCCGATACGACGCGAGGTGATCCGTCCGGTGTTGTTCCGGCCGCCCGATTTCGTCAGACCCTGGGTGAGGGATTTGACGGGACGTCCTTTCCAAAGCTCCGAACGGTCGATCAGCACCAGCCCACGCTGGCCCGGCGTCGTCGGTTTGTACGACTTGAGTGCCATGTTAGCTTCTTCCGTTTGCTTGGCGGACCGCAGGCATGTGCCCCGATCCTGATGTGAGAGGCCCCCGTAGGTGCCCGGTTAGGTGTCGGATTTGTGGGGGCGAGGCCCCACGATCCCGACAAAACACACAGCCCCGGACGAATCCGAGGCTGGGTGGTTGGGGGCGTATAGCTTGGAGGGTGTGGGGTGGCAAGGGGGGCTAAACATCACTACCCGCAAGTTTCTTAGCTAAGTCCGAGAGCCTATTCGCACGTTCGTCAGCAAATTCTTCAAAACTGAGCTCTCTATCCGAGAATTTACAAAGCGCCTGCTTCAAATACTTTTTTCGGTTATCTTCAGAAATGTCAGTGAAGTAGACTTCCGGCGCCTTCGCTTTTATTGAATTATTATCACTTCGCGTCAAGAAGCAGAAGTTTGCCAGACAATTAATATCTCTGGGCTCAAATCCTAGATCCTCAAGATGCTTTCGTGGGAAAATATGATGAAACTCATGCTTGCTGCCCTTTTTCAGAACTTTTGCAGTATCGATCTTTGCCCCGCTCAGAAACGAGTGAGGTGACCTTCCTGCTAACATCAAGATGAGTGCCCTAGAATTAGCATTACCGGTAGAGAATCGGGCCTTCCGAAAGTCTATTTTTAACTCAAAGCTGGAAAACTTAAAATTATGGGTTTCATCATCTCGGAGTGCCCGCATTTCTCTTATGTCGCTTGCCTGTCTCGCAGATACATCCGAAGAAAATCTCCTCGTAAAAATGGATCTCCAAAACCACTCAACTAATTTTGACTTCTGTTTGTCGCTATAATTTACACCATCCTTTTTGTTTGTGGCAAAAAACGTACTGAGTGGAACTAAGATACCTGGAAATGGCAGCATCTTGAAATTTGTTACCGAAAGTTCTCTTTTGAGAAAATCAATAGCCCCCAAAATTCCTGCTTCGATTTCAAGAAACCTTGCTCGGATATCATCACCTTGAAGGTCCAGAATTTTGCTGGGTGATGTTTCACCGGTGATAACAGCGGCACAGGTCCTTAGTTGCAGGTCTCTTTCAGTGGTCAATTCTTCAAAACCGTGCTCCGAAATCTTATCTTGTAGCTCCCTAAATTTTTCAATTAGGTCAAAATCATCTGACCAACTCCATGCAGCAAGCAACTCGAATAAATCAAGTTCGGTTCCCGCCCTATTAATGCGTTCAAAAACGATAGCGACTTGGTTTCTATCCTGAGTCTCGAAAGTCTGGTTCTGAATGCGATACTCTTTAAAAATTGATTGCACACGATCAACCATTTCTAGCTTCTCATCAGCTAGATCTTTTGTGGCAACACGATATGCTACAGTATCAAAAAATGTCTTAACTGGAAAATGCCTTGCAAGATCAGCTTCCTCAGTATCCAGAGCGAAAAACGAGGTGTCTTGAGGATTATTCTGAGCCTCAAGATCGAAGTATATGTCGGCCCAGTCATTATCAGTAGGTTCTAATTCAGTTTGAAAAACGCTAAATAGACTAGTGAGGCGCTGCTGCCCATCGAGTACATAGTTTACTGGATAATCTCTTTTGGGCTCAGGCAACTCGAACGAGCCTAGCTTTTTTTCGGTGTTAAGCCTGTTGTCTGTTTGCCAGAACACGATCGTGCCGATCGGGAAGTTCTTGTATATACTATCAATGAGAAATGCGACTTGCTCAGGTTCCCACACAAAATCCCTCTGAAATGCAGGAATTCGAATATCGCCTGACGCAACCCGATCAACTAATGCACGTATCGTCAAGTCTGCCATCGTTTACCCTCAAATTGTTTCTCGCAGCATAGCAAGTGATAGAAAAAGAAAAACCCCGCGCAAGGCGGGGTCTTCCTGTTTCTCAACTTAGGGACAGTTACAGACCCGTGCTCACGTCAATCGTGTTGCCTTCGATCAGCGTCACATAGGCCTTCTTCACGTCCTTGCGGGTGCCCAGGGACCCACGGAAGCGCTTGACCTTGCCTTTGGTGATCGACGTGTTCACGGCCTTCACCTTGACTCCGAAAAGCGCCTCGACCGCTTCCTTGATCATCGGCTTGTTCGCGTCGATCGCCACTTCGAAGACGACGGCGTTGTTTTCGGACGCGGTCGTCGCTTTCTCGGTGATGATCGGTTTGCGGATCACGTCGTAATGTTCTGCTTTCGCGCTCATGACAGACGAGCCTCCAGTGCTTCAAGACCAGCCTTCGTGATGACGAGCGTGTCACTGCGAAGGATGTCGTAGACGTTGGCGCCCTGCGAGGGCAGCACGTCCAGGGTTGCGATGTTGCGGGCGGCGCGCATGAAATCCGCGTTCACTTCCGCACCGTCGATGATCAGGGCACGCTTCCAGCCCAGCGATCCGACCTGCTTGGCCAGTGCCGATGTCTTGGCGTCCTTCACGTCGATGCTGTCGATGACGACAAGCTCTCCGGCCGCTTTCTTGGCGGACAGGGCGTGCTTGAGGCCCAGCTTGCGGAACTTCTTGGTCAGCTCGTGACCGTGGCTGCGGGGCGTCGGACCCTTGTAGATACCACCCGAGCGGAAGATCGGCGCGCCGCGCGAGCCGTGGCGTGCGCCGCCGGTGCCCTTCTGGCGATAGATCTTCTTGGTCGAGTAGGACACTTCGGAACGGCCCAGCGTGGAGTGCGTGCCCTGCTGCGCGTTGTTGCGCTGCCAGCGAACGACACGGTGCAGGATGTCCTGCCGTGGCTCCAGCCCGAAGATCGCATCGTTCAGGTCGACGGAACCGGCGGACTTGCCATCCAGTTTGATTGCATCAGCTTTCATTGTTCTCGCCTCCTTCGGATGCGTCATCTTTGGCTTCTTCAGCCTCGGCAGCTTCCAGTGCGGCCTGTTCCGCCTCGGCGGCGGCCTTTGCGGCGGCTTCCTCTTCAGCGGCGGCAGCGGCGGCGGCTTCCTCGGCCAGACGCTTGGCTTTTTCATCCAGCGACTTCAGGCCGGCGGGATACATCACGTTCTCGGGCGTCGGCTTTTTCACCGCGTCCTTGACCGTGACCCAGCCACCCTTGGCACCGGGAACTGCACCCTTGACCATGATCAAGCCACGGTCGGCGTCGGTTCGCACGACCTGCAGGTTCTGCGTGGTGACACGGGCGGCACCCATGTGACCGGCCATCTTCTTGCCCTTGAACACCTTGCCGGGGTCCTGACACTGGCCGGTGGAGCCGTGCGAACGGTGGCTGATCGACACACCGTGCGTGGCGCGCAGACCGCCGAAGTTGTGACGCTTCATCGCGCCCGCGAAACCCTTACCGATGGAGGTGCCGGCGACGTCGACGAACTGACCCTCGAAGTAATGGTTGGCGGTGATTTCCTCGCCCACGCCGATCATGTTCTCTTCGGCGACGCGGAATTCGGCGACCTTGCGCTTTGGCTCGACCGATGCAGCGGCAAAGTGGCCGCGCATGGCCTTGGACACGCGCTTGACCTTGGCGTTGCCCGCACCCAGCTGGACAGCGACGTAGCCGTCCTTTTCAAGGGTGCGCTGTGCGACGACCTGCAGATTTTCAAGCGACAGAACGGTGACGGGGACTTGCTTGCCGTCTTCCATGAACAGACGGGTCATGCCCATCTTCTTTGCGACAATACCGGTACGCAACATATCTGATGCCTCCCTTACGCTTGCAGCTTGATTTCGACGTCCACGCCAGCGGCCAGGTCGAGCTTCATCAGCGCGTCCACGGTCTGGGGGGTCGGATCAACGATGTCGAGCAGACGCTTGTGCGTGCGGATCTCGAACTGGTCACGGGATTTCTTGTCGATGTGCGGGCCACGCAGAACGGTGAACTTCTCGATCTTGTTGGGAAGCGGGATCGGGCCACGAACGGACGCCCCTGTACGCTTTGCGGTGGAAACGATTTCCTGTGTGCTTGCATCAAGCACCCGGTAATCAAACGCCTTGAGGCGGATACGGATGTTTTGGCTTTGTGCGGCCATGTGCATCACCCTTACTCTGAGGGCCGAGATCGGAGAGGAAGACCCACGCTCATCGCGGGCCCTCGTCGCGTCTTTTGGTCCAACTGAAAGAGGGCACGCTTGCGGCGCACCCTCGCTGGATAGCGGGCGTATAGGGATTCGCGCTGCCGGACGCAAGCCGTTTATCGGTCATTTCCAGCGTTTTCCGGGCGCTGACTGTGCGGGTCAGAGCACCCGCAGCAGCAGTTGCAGCGCCAGCAGCAGGATGACGGCACCCGCCAGCACCTCGACCCCGACCAGCAACACCGCGGTGCCGCGAGCAGAGGCCGCCTGCGCCAGCGTGCTTTCGCGCGCGGTGACGGCGGCAAGGGCCACCAGCCCGGTAAATGCGGCCGTGCCCAGACCCATGACCAAGACACCGACGATGCCGATCCAGTAAATCCCGAGCGCGTAGGTGAGGATCAGCAGGAACACCGCCCCGGTGCATGGACGGATGGCGATGGCGGCGATGACGGCCACCGCATCGCGCCACGTGCGGACCGCTTCGGCCTGTTCCGGCGTGGGGGCGTGGGCGTGCCCGCAATCGGCGCACACGGCGGATGGGCCGACGTGGCTGTGGTCATGCTGCGGCACCGGTCGGCGCAGACGCCAGGCCTTGCGCAACCCGCGCAGCAGCAGCCACAACCCGACCCCGGCGATCAATGCGTAGCTAAGCGGCGCAAGCGTGCGGTCGGCGACGGCGGTCAGTTGCTCGCGCCCCCAACCGAGCAGCGTCAGCGCGATGCTGACGAAGATGATCGCGGTCACGGCCTGTGCCAGCGACGACAGCACCGCCAGCCCAGCGAGACGGCGCACGGGCACACGCACGCCAAGGCCGTAGCCGCCGATGACCAGTTTGCCATGTCCCGGCCCGGCGGCATGCACGAAGCCATAGGTCAGGCAGAGCAGCCAGAGTCCGGTCATCGCTCCCGGCTCACCCGCACGGAGCGCGCGCAGGGTGGCCGCCATGGCGTTCTGCACGTCGCGCTGTGTGGTCGCGGCCCAGCGGCTGACGATATCGGAGCCGCCAAAGCCCCAAAGCCATAGGGCGAAGGCCGCCAGCATGGCCAGCAGCGCGCCCGCTATGATGCGCATGTGACGGTGATGGTTTCGGCGAAGGCGACGCCGACCTCGGGGAAATCCTCTTCCGGGCCGACGTCGGATGCGGGACGGCCGTAAAGAAGTTCATCGACAAGCGAATAGGCCGCGTTCAGATCGGGCGGAATGACGGTTGCAGTGCAATCGTCGCGTCCCGTGATACGGACCGGACCGTTCAACGTGTAGGACACGTAATAGAACGGATCGTAGACCTGGATCGTCAGCGGCGCACCGGGGTCGGGTAGCGCCGTGATCGGGCGGACATGCGCCTCCTGCACGATACCGTCGGTATAGGTGACGCTGTAATCGGTGCGTCCGGCAAGCGCGACCGGGCGACCGTTCTGGGTGACCTCCAGATCGCCGCCGAAATCGGCAGGCCAGTCGGCGACGGCGGCGGTAAGCGTCGCTTCTTCCGCAGCGGTCAGTTGCAGGTCGCCGTCCATGTCCACGCCCAGATCGCTCGTCAGCATGAGCGAAAAGAAGTCATCGTAGCGCCAGTCGAGCTGAATGCCCGCCGGTCTATCGCCTTCGAAGATCACAGTGACGTCGACGCCCACAAAAAGATGCGGGTGCGCCGTGGCGGGGGTTAGCGGGATCAGGCAGGCGATGGCGGTGAAGATGGGTGTCGTGCGCATGGCGGGAACTTAATGCGGGCGAATGACGGCGACAAGTAAGGGTGCGGGGGAATTGTGCTGGCGGGCGGAATGCTGCGGGGGGCGGGTACTGTTTCGGAAACCGGGGCAGATGGGCGTCGGGGAATTGAGGGCGGACTTTTGGTGATCGCCTGACGGCGCAGACGGCCGGTCGCGCCAACGGAAAAAGGCCGCCCGTTTGCGGGGCGGCCTTTGGTGTTGCGCTGCGGTGTGCGGCGTTACTCGGTGATTTTCGACACTACGCCGGCGCCGACGGTGCGGCCGCCTTCGCGGATGGCGAAGCGCAGGCCGTCTTCCATGGCGATCGGTGCGATCAGCTCCACGTTGAACTTCAGGTTGTCGCCGGGCATCACCATCTCGGTGCCCTCGGGCAGCTGCACCGTGCCGGTCACGTCCGTCGTGCGGAAGTAGAACTGCGGGCGGTAGTTGGCGAAGAACGGCGTGTGACGGCCACCCTCTTCCTTGGTCAGGATATAGGCCTCGGCCTCGAACTTCGTGTGCGGCTTCACCGAGCCGGGCTTGCACAGCACCTGGCCACGCTCCACCCCGTCACGATCCACGCCGCGCAGCAGCGCACCGATGTTGTCGCCCGCCTCACCGCGGTCCAGCAGCTTGCGGAACATTTCCACGCCCGTGCAGGTCGTCTTCTTGGTGTCGCGGATGCCGACGATCTCGATCTCGTCGCCCACGTTGATCACGCCACGCTCCACACGACCGGTCACGACCGTACCGCGGCCGGAGATCGAGAACACGTCCTCGACCGGCATCAGGAACGGCAGGTCCACCGCACGCGCAGGCGTCGGGATGTAGGTGTCCACGGCTTCCATCAGCGCGCGGATCGACTTCTCGCCGATCTCCTCGTCGCGGCCTTCCATCGCGGCCAGGGCCGAGCCGGGGATGACGGGGATGTCGTCGCCGGGATACTCGTAGGAGGACAGCAGCTCGCGGATTTCCATTTCCACCAGTTCCAGCAGCTCTTCGTCGTCGACCTGATCGACCTTGTTCATGTAGACGACCATGTAGGGGATGCCCACCTGGCGGCCCAGCAGGATGTGCTCGCGCGTCTGCGGCATCGGGCCGTCGGCGGCGTTCACCACCAGGATCGCGCCGTCCATCTGGGCGGCACCGGTGATCATGTTCTTGACGTAGTCGGCGTGGCCGGGGCAGTCGACGTGCGCGTAGTGGCGTGTGTCGGTCTCGTATTCCACGTGCGCGGTCGAGATCGTGATGCCGCGGGCCTTCTCCTCGGGCGCGCCGTCGATCTGGTCATAGGCCTGGAAATCGCCGAAATACTTCGTGATCGCCGCCGTCAGCGTCGTCTTGCCGTGATCGACGTGACCGATCGTCCCGATGTTAACGTGCGGTTTGGTCCGTTCAAACTTTGCCTTAGCCATAATGGCCTCCTTGCATTTCTGGTGTCTGGCGGGGCGGTGCCCTGCCTTGCGTTCGTGTCGGTCGGGCGGGGATCACCCCGCCCTGCCGGTTATGCGTATTTCGCCTGGATCTCTTCTGAGATGTTGCTTGGCACCGGATCGTAGTGGTCGAACTGCATCGAGAACTGCGCACGGCCCGAGGACATGGAGCGCAGCGTGTTGATGTAGCCGAACATATTGGCCAGCGGCACCATGGCGTCGATCACGATGGCGTTGCCGCGTGTGTCCTGACCCTGCACCATGCCCCGACGCGATGTCAGGTCACCGATGATGCCACCGGTATATTCCTCCGGCGTCACGACCTCGACCTTCATGATCGGTTCGAGCAGCTTCGCACCGGCCTTGCGCATGCCTTCACGCATACACATCCGGGCCGCGATTTCGAACGCGAGGATCGAGGAATCCACGTCGTGGAACTTGCCGTCCAGCAGCTCGACCTTGAAGTCGATCACCGGAAAGCCCGCGAGCGGACCGGAGTCCATCACCGACTTGATGCCTTTTTCGACACCGGGGATGTATTCCTTCGGCACGGCACCGCCGACGATCTTGCTTTCGAACGAATAGCCTTCGCCCGGCTCTGTCGGCATGATGTTCAGCTTCACCTCGCCGAACTGACCCGACCCACCGGACTGCTTCTTGTGGGTATAGGTGTGCTCGACAGCGTGACCGATGGTTTCGCGGTAGGCCACCTGCGGCGCACCGATGTTGGCCTCGACCTTGAACTCGCGCTTCATGCGGTCGACGAGGATGTCGAGGTGCAATTCGCCCATGCCTTTCATGATGGTCTGGCCCGATTCGATATCGGTCTCGACACGGAACGACGGGTCCTCGGCTGCAAGACGCTGCAACGCGATGCCCATCTTTTCCTGGTCACCCTTGGTCTTCGGCTCGACCGCGATTTCGATCACCGGATCGGGGAACGTCATCGTTTCGAGCACGACAGGGTCCTGTGGATCACAGATCGTGTCGCCGGTCGTGGTGTTCTTGAGACCGCCGAGCGCGATGATATCGCCAGCGAACGCTTCGGTGATTTCCTCGCGGTTGTTGGAGTGCATCATCATCATGCGGCCCACGCGCTCTTTGTTCCCCTTGGTGGAGTTGAGCATCGTGTCGCCCTTTGCCAGCTTCCCCGAGTAGATGCGGGTGAAGGTCAGCGAGCCCACGAAGGGGTCGTTCATGATTTTGAACGCAAGACCGGCAAACGCCATGTTGTCATCGGCACGGCGCGGGATGTCGCGGGTTTCGGTTTCGTCACCCGGCTTGAAGCCCATGTAGTCGACCACGTCCAGCGGGCTGGGCAGATAGTCGATCACGGCGTTCAGCAGCGGCTGCACACCCTTGTTCTTGAACGCGGAGCCACCCAGAACGGGCACGAATGCCATGGCCAGCGTGCCCTTGCGCAGCAGTTTGCGCAGGGTGTCCACGTCAGGCTCGTTGCCTTCGAGGTATTCCATCATGGCGTCGTCGTCCATTTCGACGGCCGCCTCGACCATTTTGCCGCGCCATTCGTCGGCCATATCCTTGAGGCTGTCACGGATCGGCTTTTTCACCCAGGACGCGCCCAGGTCTTCGCCTTCCCAGACCCATTCTTCCATGGTGACCAAGTCGATCAGGCCTTCCAGCTCTGTCTCTGCGCCGATCGGGATACCCACGGGCACGGCTTTCGCACCGGTGCGGTCCTCGATCATGCGAACGCAGTTGAAGAAGTCGGCGCCGATCTTGTCCATCTTGTTGACGAACACCATGCGCGGCACCTTGTAGCGGTCAGCCTGACGCCACACGGTTTCGGTCTGCGGTTCTACCCCGGCGTTGGCGTCGAGCACGCAGACGGCACCGTCGAGCACGGCAAGCGAACGCTCGACCTCGATGGTAAAGTCGACGTGGCCGGGTGTGTCGATGATGTTCATCCGGTACTTGGTGTCGGACGTGCCGTCGGCGGTGGGCTCTTCCTGGCGCTGCCAGAACGTGGTGGTCGCTGCAGAGGTGATCGTGATGCCACGCTCCTGCTCCTGCTCCATCCAGTCCATGGTGGCGGCACCGTCGTGCACTTCGCCGATGTTGTGAGACTTGCCCGTATAGAACAGGATACGCTCCGAACAGGTGGTCTTGCCTGCGTCGATATGCGCCATGATCCCGAAGTTACGGTAGCGGTCGAGTGGGTAGTCGCGTGCCATTTTGTGTGGCTCCTAAATTACCAGCGGTAGTGGCTGAACGCCTTGTTGGCGTCGGCCATCTTGTGGGTGTCTTCGCGCTTTTTCACCGCGGTGCCGCGGTTGTTGATCGCATCCATCAGCTCGCCTGCAAGGCGCTCTTCCATGGTGTTCTCGTTGCGCTTTTGCGCGGCGGCGATCAACCAGCGGATGGCCAGCGCTTCGCGGCGCTCCGGGCGGACATCGACGGGCACCTGATAGGTAGCACCACCGACACGGCGCGAACGCACTTCGACGGCTGGTTTGATGTTGTCGAGGCTTTCGTGGAAGACTTCCACGGGGGATTTCTTCAGCTTTTCCTCGACGCGGTCGAAGGCATTATAAACGATCCGTTCAGCGACGGATTTCTTGCCGTCGATCATCAGGTTGTTCATGAATTTGGTCAGCACCTTGTCGCCGTACTTGGCGTCAGGGAGGACTTCGCGTTTTTCAGCGGCGTGACGACGTGACATTTTGTTTCTCTCTCAATTCTCTCTATCGGTGTCGTCCTCGGGCCTGCCCCGAGGATCTCCGGCTTCAAGAGATCCCCGCCTGCGCGGAGATGACCTGAACGCCGGCGTTCAGGTCACTTCGGACGCTTCGCGCCATACTTGGAACGACGCTGCTTACGGTCTTTGACACCCTGGGTGTCGAGAACACCGCGCAGGATGTGGTAACGGACACCGGGAAGGTCTTTCACACGGCCGCCACGGATCAGGACGACGGAGTGTTCCTGCAGGTTGTGGCTTTCACCGGGGATGTAGGAGATCACCTCGTAGCCGTTGGTCAGGCGGACCTTGGCGACTTTCCGCATGGCGGAGTTCGGCTTTTTCGGCGTGGTTGTATAGACGCGTGTGCAGACGCCACGCTTTTGCGGGCATCCTTCCATGTGCTGCGACTTGGAACGCGTGACTTTCGGCTGGCGCGGCTTGCGGATCAGCTGCTGAATCGTTGGCATCGTGTGATGTTCCCATCTATTCACATAAGTGCGCCCGGAAACGCGGTTTCAAAATGCACTTTGACAAGCACAAAAGACCCGCTGTCGCACCCTTACCGGAGGTGCGGAGCGGTTGGGCTACAGAGGAACAAGGTAGCATTAACCCGGTTCTTGAACGCTTCAACTTTGATATCGGGACCTGACAAGGGATTACCCCTGTCGCCCGGATGAGCGGCGTATATGGGGAGTCGTGTAAGGTGTCAACAGGGGGGCCCCGCCCAGCCCCGCTGCGAGGATTTTCGGTGCCTCCGCTGCGAGGAATTTCGGTGCGCGAAGGCCAATCGGCAGATTTCCGACTGTCGTAAATTGTGGTGGTTTGCAGCACTTGCCACGCCATTCAATCTGCCGGTAGCCTGTCTCGGTCACTGAATTTTCAGACCATTTATTGATCGAGGGGAGATCATCGCCATGAAACGCAAACTGACAGTCGCCTGTGTGGCCATCGCCGGGTTGAGCGCCTGCGAAAGCGCCGTCGCGCCGACGCAGGGTATCACCGAGTTCAACACCGCCCGCGTCGCCTATGCCAACCTACGCACGGCACCTTTGTCGAATGTCGCACCATCGGGCAGCTTCAGCTACAACGGCAAGTTCACCAGCAACGCCGTCATCAACGACGAGAACGGTTATTCCATCATCGGCGACGTGCAAATGAACGTCGGCTTCCTGTCGGGCGGCGAAGTCACAGGCCAGATCAGCGACATCAACCTGATCGACCGCGCGACGCCGGAGTCGAACCAGCAGTTCACCGCCGGAGACGGATCGACCAATCCCGGCGTTTTGAACATTGCCGGATCGTATGGCGGGAACGTCATTTCAGCAACGGCGACGGGTGAGCTGGGTGCGGTCCTGACCGGATCGGCGTTCGAGACACAGACGCGCATGAATCTTCAGATGGACGGCAACGTGCGGTCCGCGACCAACGTGAGCGACACGATCACCGGCACCGCGACCGGCAACGGCACGCCGATCAATGGCGTGAACGGGATGCGCGTCGGCGTGACCAGCGGTCAGTTCTACGCCCAGAACTGATGCAATCCGGATCAGGCGCCGGGGCGTGACAGCCTCGCGCGCCTGATCCGCAGGATACGTTCGCGGTAAAGCGTGAACAGACCCATCGCCACGACGATGGATGCACCCAGCAGCGTCAGTGGTTTGGGGAATTCGCCAAAGACGATCACACCCAGGATCAGCGCGACCAGCAGGCTGGTATAGCGGAACGGTGCGACGAAGCCGATCTCGCCCACGCGCATGGCGGATACCGAAAATACGTAGCCACCGATGATGAACAGTGCAGCCCCGCCTAGCAGGCCGATGCCGCCGGACGTCACGGGTTGCCACGTCTCGACCAGAAGACCCGTGGCGGCCATCAGCGTCACTCCGACCGCCGCCACCAGCGCAACCGCGGTCGACGGCACGTCACGAGACATGCGCCGTGCTGCAAGATCGCGGATGGTGACCAGCGCGACAGCCCCGACGGCATAAAGCGAATAGAGATTGAAGTCGGCGCCTCCGGGCCGCACGATCAGCATGACACCGGCGAAACCGACGACAATCGCGGAAAGACGCCGCCAGCCCAGCGGTTCGCGGAACACGACGGCGGCAGCGAGCGCGACGGTCAACGGAAGCGCCTGAAGAATGGCCGAGACATTGGCGATCGGCATGTTGAACAGTGCCGTGATAAAGAGGAAGGCGCCGCCCATCTCTGCCAAGGTCCGGGTGATCAGCAGACGCCAGTCGCGGACGCCGAAGCCGAAACGCAACTGCCCCATCCACAGGCAAAGCCCGATCATCAGTGGGACGACGATCAGACCGCGCAGGAAGATCGACTGGAACAGCGGCAGGTGCTGGGACGCTGCTTTCATAAAAGCATCGTTGATCGTGAAGGCCGTCATCGACCCCATCATCAGCATCGCGCCGCGCATGTTATCCGTCAGGGTCGCCATGCAAGCGGCCTAGCAGCGGATCGCGCGCCGCGCCAGTGGCTATTCCGCAGGGACCCGCATCGGGGCGTCCTGCGGAAGATCGCGAAAGCGGATCATCTTGCCCGATGCCTCATCCCAGAGTTTCCACTGGACGCAGGCGATCGCCTCGAAAAAGCCCAGCCGCGTCGGCTGCAGCACATCGGACAACGCGATGTGACAGTCCCGCAACCGGTAGCAGGGGATGCGGGCGTGCAGGTGGTGCAGATCATGGAACGCGAAATTGAAGGTCAGGAAGTGAAAGACCCGGCCCCAGTCCAGGACGCTGGACCCTTTCAGCGACGCTTCCTCAAAATCGCAATGGCCGGCGTGCTCCCAATATGCGTCTTCGTAGTTGTGCCCGACGTACACCATGAAGACGCCGAAGCAGGCCGAAATCACACTTGCAAGAATCGTGAACGCAAAGGCCTGCCAGCCGAACACGAAGTAGAGAAAAGCCCAGAAGCCGAACATCAGCCCATTCTGCATGGCCACGTCGCGCATCCCGGTTTTGCGCGCGTTCTTGGGAAAACGGTAGCGGATGAAAATGACAAAGATCGGCCCGAGAAAATAAAGCACGAAGGCCGATCTGTATATCCGGTAGAACAGTTTCATTCCCGGACTCGCCGCCTGATATTCGGCGACCGTCCAGGTCAGGACCTCGTGCGCATCGCGCTCGTCAAGATTACCGATGTAGGCATGGTGCCGGTTGTGGTTGTAGCGCATGGCGAAATAGGGATTGCCGGTAAAGGTTCCGGTCAGTACGCCGACGACCTCGTTCACGTTGCGACGGCTGAAATAGGACAGATGCCCGCAATCGTGCTGTATGCCGAAGAACCGCGTGGTGCCGCCGAAGAACATCACGACCGCCAGCGCCATGACGGGCAGGTTGCCCCAGAATACCGTCCCGAGGGCGATGGCCCCGAAGTAAAGTGCTGCGGTATTGGCGACGTGAAACCATGCGACCCGGTCGATGGGCGCGGCGTAGGGTTTGGCAAGCTGGCGAATATTCATGGGCAGTCTTTCTCAATGGGCCTGAAAAATGGCAAACTTCAAAATATGACCAATTGGTAAAGCAGCCTTACGCGCACGGCAAGTCAGGCTATCCTGCCCTGCCCGCCCGGTGCATTGCCGACGTTCAGACCAGCCGAACCAGCCGCCCACGGCGTTGGCGGATGTTTTTGTAGTCCCATTGGATATCGCGGGCCTCTGACAGCCAGGCCGACAGCGCAGCGGGATCGATCTGATCCACCGCAGTAAAGCGGACCTCGGCGGCCATGAACGTGCCGGTTTTCGCCAGACCCGGCGTGGTGAATGACTGTTCGCTCCAGAACATGAGGCGGATGCAGGTCTTCAGCTTGCCGTAGCCGACAATCGGGTTGTCCTGCAGGAACCAGACCGGATGCGCGTGCCAGATCTTGGCTGTCGCATCGGGCAGGCCGTCGTTTATCGCATGCATCAGGGCTGTGCAGATCGCCTGATCCGGTTCGGGCTGTGCCGCGTTGTAGTCGTCAATCGTCGCGTAGGTCATCCCATGTCTTTATCACATTACCCTGCCCCACAAAGAAAAAGGGCCCGCTGTTTCCAGCGGGCCCAATTCTTTCAAAGCGATATGCAGCTTATTCGTCGCGGCTTTCGGGGGTGTCGACGATCATGGTATCGAACTCGTCCCCGCCCACGACATCTTCGCTTGCCGATGGTTCCGGCGCGGCAAGGGCAGCGGCTTGCTCGGCCTCTTCCCGGCGCGCCTCGATCACGACGTTGTCACGCTCGGACGCGATGCGCTGCACGCGGCTTGTGGCACCGCCCGTCCCGGCCGGGATCAAACGACCGACGATCACGTTCTCTTTCAAGCCGACCAGCTTGTCCCGCTTGCCCTGCACCGATGCCTCGGTCAGGACGCGCGTGGTTTCTTGGAACGACGCGGCAGAGATGAACGACCGGGTCTGGAGCGACGCCTTGGTGATACCAAGCAGGATCGGTTCGCCCTGTGCTGGACGATCACCGCGCTTGAGCGCCTTCTCGTTCGCCTCGTCGAACTCTGCCTTGTCGACGTTTTCGCCCTTCAGCAGAACGGTATCACCGCTGTCCTGAATCTCCCACTTCTGGAGCATCTGGCGCACGATCACTTCGATATGCTTGTCGTTGATCTTCACACCCTGCAGGCGATAGACGTCCTGGACCTCGTCGATCATGTAGTCAGCCAAGGCCTCGACACCCATGACCGCAAGAATATCGTGCGGGGCCGGGTTGCCGTCCATGATGTAGTCGCCCTTCTGGACGAAGTCACCTTCCACGACGGGGATGTGCTTGCCCTTGGGCACCATGTATTCGACCTTCACCTCCGGATCGTCGGCGGATTCAATCGCGATGCGGCGCTTGTTCTTGTAGTCCTTGCCAAAGCGCACGTAGCCGTCGATTTCAGCGATGATCGCGTGATCTTTCGGGCGGCGCGCCTCGAACAGTTCCGCCACACGTGGCAGACCACCGGTGATGTCCTTGGTCTTGGCACCCTCGCGCGGAATACGCGCGACGACGTCGCCGGAGTTGATCTGCTGGCCGTCCTCGACCGACAGAACCGCGTCGACCGACATGCCGTAGGACACGGGGTTACCGTCATCCTTGACCGCAGGTTCGCCATCTTCGCCGACCACGATGATCTTCGGCGCCAGTTCGTTGCCCTTTGGTGCAGCGCGCCAGTCCGACACGATCTTCTGTGTCATACCTGTCGCATCGTCGGTTTCCTCGCGCACGGCGATGCCGTTCACCAGATCGACATAGCGGGCGGTCCCGGATTTCTCGGCGATGATCGGCAGGGTATAGGGGTCCCATTCGAACAGCTTGTCGCCGCGATGCACCTCGGCACCTTCCTTGACGAATACCTTGGAGCCATAGCCGACCTTGTGGTTTGCACGCTCTTCGCCGTCTTCGCCGATGATCGCCAGCACCATGTTGCGCCCCATGACCACCGTTTCGCCCGATGAGTTTTCCAGCAACGATGCGTTGCGGAACTCGATCTTGCCGGGCTGTGACGCCTCAAGGAACGACTGCTGGCCGCCCTGGGCCACACCGCCGATGTGGAAGGTCCGCATCGTCAGCTGTGTGCCGGGTTCACCGATGGACTGTGCTGCGATGATGCCGACAGCCTCGCCGATGTTGACGCGGGTACCGCGGGCAAGATCACGCCCGTAGCACATGGCACAAACGCCATCCTCGGCCTCGCAGGTCAGCGGGCTGCGGATACGCATCTTGGCGATGCCGGCCACGTCGATCATGTCCGACTTGCGCTCGTCGATCAGCTCACCCACTTCGACGATCACCTCGTCTGTGCCGGGCTTCACGATCTGCTCTGCCGCGACACGACCCAGCACACGCTCGGCCAGCGACGCGACGACCTCTCCATCGTTCACAGCCGCCTCGGCGGTGATCGACGCCTCGGTGCCGCAATCGACCTCGCGCACGATGCAATCCTGTGCGACGTCGACCAGACGGCGGGTCAGATAACCGGAGTTCGCGGTCTTGAGCGCGGTATCAGACAGACCCTTGCGGGCACCGTGGGTGGAGTTGAAGTATTCAAGAACGGTCAGACCTTCCTTGAAGTTCGAGATGATCGGCGTCTCGATGATTTCGCCGTTCGGCTTGGCCATCAGGCCGCGCATACCGCCCAGCTGCTTCATCTGCGTGACCGAACCACGGGCGCCGGAGTGGGCCATCATGTAAACGCTGTTCGGCTCCGCCTCGGCCCCGTCCTCGGTATGACCGGTGGACGAGATCGTGGACATCATCGCATCGGTGACCTTGTCGTTGGCTTTCGACCAGGCATCGACGACCTTGTTGTACTTCTCACCCTGGGTGATCAGGCCGTCCATGTACTGCTGTTCGAAATCCTTCACCTGATCGCGGGTCTCGTCGACCAGCGCCCATTTGGTGTCGGGGACGACCATATCGTCCTTGCCGAAGGAAATCCCGGCGCGGAACGCCTCGCGGAAGCCCATCGTCATGATCTGATCGCAGAAGATGACGGACTCTTTCTGGCCGCAGTAGCGATAGACGGTGTCGATGACCTGCTGCACTTCTTTCTTGCGCAGCAGACGGTTGACCAGGCTGAACGGTGCCTTGGCATTGAGCGGCAGAAGCGCACCCAGTCGCAGACGACCGGGGGTGGTTTCGAAGCGCGTCAGCACCTCGTTGCCTTCCTCGTCGATCTGCGGGATGCGGGCCGTGATCTTGGCGTGCAGGTGCACCTGACCGGCGGTCAGCGCGTGCTCCACTTCCTCGATGTTGGCGAACGACATGCCCTCGCCCTTCATGCCGGCGCGTTCAATCGTCGTGTAGTAGAGACCCAGGATCATATCCTGCGACGGCACGATGATCGGCGCGCCGTTGGCAGGCGACAGCACGTTGTTTGTGGACATCATCAACACGCGGGCTTCCAGCTGTGCCTCGAGGCTCAGCGGGACGTGCACGGCCATCTGGTCGCCGTCAAAGTCGGCGTTGAAGGCCGAACAGACCAGCGGGTGCAGCTGGATCGCCTTGCCCTCGATCAGGACGGGTTCGAACGCCTGGATGCCAAGACGGTGCAGCGTGGGCGCACGGTTCAGCATGACGGGGTGTTCGCGGATCACCTCGTCCAGAATGTCCCAGACTTCGGGCCGTTCTTTTTCGACCAGTTTCTTGGCCTGCTTGACGGTGGACGACAGGCCTTTGGCCTCAAGCCGCGAGTAGATGAAGGGCTTGAAAAGCTCCAACGCCATCTTCTTGGGCAGACCACACTGGTGCAGCTTCAACTCGGGGCCTGTCACGATAACCGAACGACCGGAAAAATCGACGCGCTTGCCCAGAAGGTTCTGGCGGAAGCGGCCCTGCTTGCCTTTCAGCATGTCGGACAGCGATTTCAGCGGCCGCTTGTTGGCACCCGTGATCACGCGGCCACGGCGGCCGTTGTCGAAGAGCGCATCGACGGATTCCTGCAACATCCGCTTTTCGTTGCGGACGATGATATCGGGCGCGCGCAACTCTATCAGACGCTTGAGACGGTTGTTACGGTTGATCACCCGGCGATAAAGATCGTTGAGATCGGAGGTCGCGAAGCGGCCACCGTCCAGCGGCACCAGCGGGCGCAATTCCGGCGGGATCACCGGCACGACGGTCATGACCATCCATTCCGGGCGGTTGCCGGACTCGATGAAGGATTCCACGATCTTCAGGCGCTTGATGATCTTCTTGGGCTTCAACTCGCCCGTCGCCTCTTTCAGGTCGGCACGCAACTGTTCCGCTTCGCCTTCCAGGTCGATCTGGGACAGCATCTCGCGGATCGCCTCGGCACCGATGTTGGCCTGGAACGCGTCCATGCCGTAGACGTCCTGCGCGTCGTTGTACTCTTCCTCGTTCATCAACTGACCGTAAGTCAGGTCAGTCAGACCGGGTTCGATCACGACGTAGTTTTCGAAGTAAAGGATCCGCTCAAGATCGCGCAGCGTCATGTCCAGCATCAGACCGATGCGCGATGGCAGCGACTTGAGGAACCAGATGTGTGCCACAGGTGCGGCGAGTTCGATGTGACCCATCCGCTCGCGGCGGACCTTTTGCAGCGTGACTTCCACGCCGCATTTCTCGCAGACGACACCGCGATACTTCATGCGCTTGTACTTGCCGCACAGGCATTCGTAGTCCTTGATCGGGCCAAAGATACGCGCGCAGAACAGGCCGTCACGCTCGGGCTTGAACGTACGGTAGTTGATGGTTTCGGGCTTCTTGATCTCGCCGAAGGACCACGACAGGATCCGCTCCGGCGACGCGAGCGAGACCTTGATCTCGTCGAACGTCTTGGCCGGGGTGAGCGGGTTGAACGGGTTGTTTGTCAGTTCCTGGTTCATCTTCAATTCCTTTGAATTGGGTGCATTGGGCGCGGACGGGGCCGATTATTCGCGAATAATCGTGACCCCCAGAATTTTCGCGAAAATTCTATTCCTCGACCTCCGCATCCAGGAGTTCCATGTTCAGGCCAAGGCCGCGGACTTCCTTCACGAGCACGTTGAAGCTCTCCGGCACGCCGGCCTCGAAGTTGTCCTCGCCCTTGACGATGCTTTCATAGACCTTGGTCCGGCCCGCGACGTCATCCGACTTCACCGTCAGCATTTCCTGCAGCGTGTAGGCCGCGCCATATGCTTCCAGCGCCCAGACCTCCATCTCGCCGAAACGCTGACCACCGAACTGGGCTTTGCCACCCAGCGGCTGTTGCGTGACGAGGGAGTATGGCCCTGTCGAACGGGCGTGGATCTTGTCGTCGACAAGGTGGTGCAGTTTCAGCAGGTATTTCACACCCACCGTGACCTTGCGCGAGAACTGCTCGCCCGTGCGGCCGTCAAACAACACCGACTGGCCCGAGGTGTCGAAACCGGCGCGGGTCAGCGCGTCGTTCACGTCGGCCTCTTTCGCGCCGTCGAAAACGGGCGTCGCGATCGGCACACCGCGTGTGACGTTGCCCGCCGCCTCGATCAGATGCGCCTCGTCCATATCGGCCAGACCTTCGGCATAGACGTCATCGCCATAGACGATCTTCATCGCGTCCTGCACGGGTGTCATATCGCCAGAACGGCGGTATTCCTCCAGCGCCTCGTCCACTTGGATGCCCATGCCGCGTGCGGCCCAGCCCATGTGCGTTTCGAGGATCTGACCGACGTTCATGCGCGACGGCACGCCCAGCGGGTTCAGACAGAAATCGACCGGAGTGCCATCGGCGAGGAACGGCATGTCCTCCATCGGCACAACCTTGGAAATCACACCTTTGTTGCCGTGGCGACCGGCCATCTTGTCGCCCGGCTGCAGCTTGCGCTTCACCGCGACGAACACCTTGACCATCTTCATCACACCCGGTGGCAGATCGTCTCCGCGGCGCACCTTCTCGACCTTGTCTTCGAAACGGGCATCCATCTGGCGCTTTTGCGCCTCGTACTGCTCGTTCAGGGCCTCGACCACCTGTGCGTCGGCCTCGTCTTTCAGCGCCAGTTGCCACCACTGCCCGCGGGACAGTTCCGACAGCGCCTCTTCGGTCACTTCGGAATTCGCCTTGAAGCCTTTGGGGCCTTTCACGGCAACCTTGCCGATGATCATATCGTGCAGACGGGCGTAGATGTTGCGATCCAGGATCGCCATCTCGTCGTCGCGGTCACGGGCAAGGCGTTCGACCTCTTCCCGCTCGATCTGCAACGCACGCTCGTCTTTCTCGACACCGTGGCGGTTGAACACACGCACCTCGACGATCGTGCCGAAGTCACCGGGCGGCAGACGCAGCGACGTGTCACGCACGTCGGATGCCTTCTCGCCAAAGATGGCGCGGAGGAGTTTTTCCTCCGGCGTCATCGGGCTTTCGCCCTTCGGTGTAATCTTGCCCACGAGGATATCCGCAGGCCCGACCTCGGCGCCGATGTAGACGATGCCGGCCTCGTCGAGGTTGCGCAGGGCTTCTTCGCCGACGTTGGGAATGTCGCGAGTAATTTCCTCTGGCCCCAGCTTCGTATCACGGGCGGCGACCTCGAATTCCTCGATATGGATCGAGGTAAAGACGTCATCGCGGGTGATCCGCTCGGAGATCAGGATCGAGTCTTCGTAGTTGTAGCCGTTCCACGGCATGAAGGCGACGACGACGTTCTTGCCCAGCGCCAGTTCACCGATATCCGTGGACGGACCGTCGGCGATCACCTCGCCTTTCAGAACCGTATCGCCCACCTTAACCAGCGGACGCTGGTTGATGCAGGTGTTCTGGTTGGACCGCTGGAACTTGCGCATGCGGTAGATGTCCACGCCCGCGTCACCCAGCTCCAGATCGGATGTCGCGCGCACGACGATACGCTGCGCATCGACCTGGTCGATGATACCTGCACGCTTCGCCATGATCGCGGCGCCTGAGTCCCGTGCCACGACTTCCTCGATACCTGTGCCGACAAGCGGCGCCTCGGCCTGAAGCAGGGGCACGGCCTGACGCTGCATGTTCGATCCCATCAGCGCGCGGTTCGCGTCGTCGTTCTCCAGGAACGGGATCAGCGATGCAGCGACAGAGACCAACTGCTTTGGCGACACGTCGATCAGGTCCACGTTCTCGCGCGGGCTGAGCGTGTAGTCGCCGTTCTTGCGGGTCGAGACCAGTTCGTTGTTGAACGTGCCGTCTTCGTTCATGTTGGCGTTGGCCTGCGCCACGGTGTGACGCATTTCCTCGGTCGCCGACATATAGGACACATCGTCGGTGACCTTACCGTCCACGACCTTGCGATAGGGCGTTTCGATAAAGCCGTATTTGTTCACGCGGGCAAAGGTCGCCAGCGAGTTGATCAAACCGATGTTCGGCCCTTCCGGCGTCTCGATCGGACACATGCGACCATAGTGGGTCGGGTGCACGTCGCGCACCTCGAACCCGGCACGCTCGCGGGTCAGACCGCCAGGCCCAAGGGCCGACAGTCGACGCTTGTGCGTGACTTCCGACAGCGGGTTGGTCTGGTCCATGAACTGCGACAACTGGGATGACCCGAAGAATTCGCGCACGGCGGCAGCCGCGGGCTTCGCGTTGATCAGGTCCTGCGGCATGACCGTGTCGATCTCGACCGACGACATACGCTCCTTGATCGCACGTTCCATCCGCAGAAGACCCACGCGATACTGGTTCTCCATCAACTCGCCGACAGAGCGTACGCGGCGGTTGCCGAGGTGGTCGATGTCGTCCACATCGCCCTTGCCATCGCGCAGTTCCACCAGTGCCTTGATACAGGCGACGATATCTTCCTTGCGCAGGGTGCGCATGGTGTCTTCGGCATCCAGATCGAGACGCATGTTCATCTTCACGCGGCCCACGGCGGACAGGTCGTACCGCTCACTGTCGAAGAACAGCGTGTCGAACAGGGCAGAGGCGGCATCGACGGTCGGCGGCTCACCCGGGCGCATGACGCGGTAGATGTCCATGAGCGCGGTTTCGCGGTTCATGTTCTTGTCCGACGCCATCGTGTTGCGCATGTAGGCGCCGACGTTGATGTTGTCGATATCGAGCACGGGAACCGATTTCACACCGGCGTTGACCAGATCCATGACGGTGCCGCCGATGATCTCGCCATCCTTGTCCATCTCGAGCGTCAGTTCGTCACCGGCCTCGACGTAGATCGCACCGGTTTCCTCGTTGATGATATCACGCGCGACGAACTTGCCGACAATCTGGTTGAACGCGACGAGCAGGTCGGTAACCTTGCCCTCGTCGATCAGCTTCTTGACGGAGCGTGGAGTGACTTTCTCGCCAGCCTTTGCGAAAACCTCGCCAGTCTTGGCATCGACCAGATCATGTGTCGGACGGGTACCGCGCACGCGCTCTGGGAAGAATTTGGTCGTCCAGGCCTTGCCCTTCTTGTCGAGCTTGTAGTCGACGGTATTATAGTAGGCGTTCATGATCGCCTCCTGGTCCAGCCCCAGCGCATAAAGCAGGGTGGTCACAGGCAGCTTGCGGCGACGGTCGATGCGGCAGAACACGAGGTCCTTGGCGTCGAATTCGAAATCGAGCCACGACCCACGGTATGGAATGATCCGGCAAGCGAACAGCAACTTGCCCGACGAATGGGTCTTACCCTTGTCGTGGTCGAAGAACACACCGGGAGAGCGGTGCATCTGGGATACGATCACACGCTCCGTCCCGTTGACCACGAATGTGCCGTTCGGCGTCATCAGGGGCATGTCGCCCATGAACACGTCCTGTTCCTTGATGTCCTTGACGGATTTCGCGCCGGTATCTTCATCCACATCGAACACGATCAGGCGCAATGTGACCTTCAGCGGGGCACTGTAGGTCATGTCGCGCTGCTGACATTCCTCGACGTCATACTTGGGCTTTTCCAACTCGTACTTGACGAATTCGAGAACGGCGGTTTCGTTGAAGTCCTTGATCGGGAACACCGACTGGAACACGCCCTTGATCCCCTCGCCGTCCAGCGGCGTGTCGCTGTCGCCGGAGCGCAGGAACAAATCATAGGATGATTTCTGAACCTCGATGAGGTTCGGCATTTCAAGAACTTCACGGATTTTACCGTAGTACTTACGCAGGCGCTTCTGACCGAGGAAGGATTGAGCCATATCAGCCGGGTCTCCATAATGTCAGAACGCGCTTTGGCCGGGGCACCAAAACGCGTCCGAATTTGGGCAGGATCGTTTCAATACCTGAGATGTGTCCCAAACATCTCTCCCGAAACGGTCGACTTACCTTTCAAAACGCACGCAAACAGGCGCTTTGAGAGATAAGCTTTTCAGTGTCTATCTAAATTTGAGCATGTTTTGTCTACGCACCGAGTGGGTCAGTTATGCGAGATTCGAATGAAGTGCAACCCTTGGCAAAAAATTATACTTGACGTGAATGATGCGATCTGAATGACACGCGCCGTGTATCGTGAATGTCGTTGCCGACACGACGCTCAAGCGTATATTCTCAGTTGAATTTCCTCTTATATATCAAAGCTCACTGTCAACCTGTCAGTAAGAACAGAAATGAGTCTGTTCGTCCGCCACGGGCGCATTTCCGAAATCCGCTTCCTCCGGGATCCGACCAAATGCGATCTTCGCACCAAGATAACCACCAGGCAGATCGACACGCGGACCCAGCGAAATTATTTCCGGCCCATGATCGGCACGCAACCTATCCATCATCTCGCTGATCCGGTCCCATCGCTCGCGTCGCTCTACCAGGCTCGACGCACCGTCTCGATCAGAAAGATGTTCGAATAAATCATTTGTGACGGCATCTCTCTCGATCAGACCATGCAGGGTCACGCTAACCGAACGTGGTCGGAAAGCGAGCTGCCGATTGGATAGGGCCAGCCCTTCGGACAGGGCATGAAGGAAAGTATTGTCGTCCCGTGCCGGGCCAAATCCCATCTCGAAATGTCGATGCAAATTGTTGGTCGGCTCAGTAGAACGGTTTCCACGTTTCGCACTCCGGAAACCCAGCGATAACCTGGTTGCAAATAAATCGGTTCGTCGGAGCCGCCGACTTGCCCCAAGGCATAATTGGCGCGCGCACTGACCTACTTTTTCTACATTTCGCCAATCTGCAGGCAGTATTCGGCTATGCCCGAACATACGCTTCTTTGTTTGTGGTCGTGTAGTAGGAAACCCATGTAGCTCACTCCAAAATCGCTCCCCCTCGACGCTACCCCATATGGCCCGAGCCTGCTTTGGGGCGAGAGCCCACAATGCCGGAACATCGAATACACCTGCCGCTTCGAGCCTACCTGCGACACCAGCGGCAATTCCCGGTATTTTCCGTAGGGGCAAGTGGTTCAGCTTTCCTGGCAGGTCCATCATTTCCAAGCGAACAAGCCCGTCCGGCTTATTCATTTCAGCTCCGATCTTGGCCAAAAGTTCAGTCGGTGCGAGGCCTATGGAACAAGTGAGCACTTCACTGAAGTTCTGCCTCAACGCTTTCTTGATCTCCATCGCCAGAGCAGCTCCACGTGCCGCTTCGCTCGGTAATAATTCGCAAACCAATTCGTCTATCGAACGGACGTTGGCGATCGGCAGACATTTTTCGATCACCTTCATGATACGCAAATGAAGTCGAACATAGACATCGTGTCGTGCAACGACGAACACCATGTCGGGTACGGATGCCCGTGCATCGGTAAGTGAAACGTTCGACTTCAACCCCCGCGCCTTCGCCTCACGGCTGACGGCGATACATCCGGTATACGGCGAATCCAACGGGACGACGCCGACTGGCCGATCCCTCAAATCAGGGTTGAAATGCTGCTCGGCAGTTGCGAAGAAACTGTCAAAATCAAGATAAAGCCTTTCGACGCAATGAATTTTTTCCACCGGACCTTCGCTTATGTATTTCTCCCGTCGAAAAGAACAATACATGAACAAAATGATGAGTCGCAACTAGTTTACAGTTGATGAAATGGCGAAACGCGAGAAAAGGTGCAGTTTAAGCAGCAGCGTGTGATCTGTGACTTTGTCGATTATCGTCAGATGTTTCATCGCCAGTGATCTGAGTATCCAGAATAAAAAACCCGGATAGCAAGACTGCAATCCGGGTTCGTTTTGAAGAGCTTGGTTCTTACTTCGACAGTTCCGTAAGAACTCCTGCTCGCTTCGGTCTGCCTTAAGCCAGTTCGACCTCGGCGCCGGCTGCTTCCAGCTTTGCCTTGATCTCTTCGGCTTCTGCCTTCGCAGCGCCTTCTTTGACTTTGCCGCCAGCTTCGACGAGGTCCTTGGCTTCTTTCAGGCCAAGACCTGTGATGCCGCGGACTTCTTTGATGACGTTGATTTTCTGTGCGCCAGCATTCTTGAGAACGACGTCGAATTCGGTCTTCTCTTCAGCCGCTTCAGCAGCGTCGCCACCAGGGCCTGCCATCATGACAGCGCCGCCGGCTGCGGGCTCGATACCATACTCGTCCTTGAGGATGGTTTTCAGTTCTTGTGCTTCGAGAAGGGTCAGACCAACGATCTCTTCAGCCAGTTTCTTCAGATCAGCCATTTGCTTTTTCCGTTTCTAAATAGTGTGTTCCAACGTGAGGCTCACGCCCCAGGTCAATCCAGATTGCCTTATGCAGCTTTCTCTTCGATGGTCGAAAGAATGCTCGCGATGTTCGAAGCAGGCGCGCCAATGGCCCCGGCGATGTTGCTGCCCGGTGCTGCGATACAACCGACGATGGAAGCGATAAGCTCCTCGCGCGATGGCATCCCGGCAACGGCTTTCACACCAGCCACGTCCAGTGCGTTCTCACCCATTGCGCCACCAAGAACGACCAGCTTGTCGTTCTTCTTGGCATATCCGTCGACCACTTTCGCTGCTGCGACAGGGTCTTCGGAATAGGCGAGGACGGTCATGCCTTCGAGGTATTCGGCAATGCTTGCGCATGGCTTACCCTCAAGGGCGATCTTGGCGAGCTTGTTCTTGGCAACGCGCACGGACCCGCCCGCTTCACGCATTTGCGCGCGCAGGTCCTGCATTTCGGCAACTGTCATGCCTTCGTAGTGGGCAACCACTACGACGCCAGAGCTTTCAAAGACTTGGCCGAGTTCCCCGACCAGCTGTTCTTTTTGTGCTCTATCCACAGTTTCACTCCAAGTTTGGGGGTCTCCCCCCGGCTCATGTTTGCCCCCGGTCTTGTGGGGGCGTTCGGGTCCAATCTCAGGGTCCCGAGGCCGCGATCGCCCGAGGGTCGAAACCCTTGGGATATCTTGTTCTCGTTTCCCATCTCAGGAAGGAATTATTCGCGGCTTGCGCCTTGAACCCTCCGTCTCGGACAGAACGGGGCGATGGTCTGCCCCGTCATTCGCCGGCCCTTGCGGGCCGGGGAATTCTCAGTTGCCGGTGGCCGAGGCGACCGACAGCGACACGCCAGGGCCCATGGTCGAAGACACGTTGATCTTCTTCATGTAGGTGCCCTTGGCACCCGACGGCTTGGCCTTGCCGACGGCATCGACGAATGCCAGCAGGTTTTCCTCAAGCTGCTTGGCGTCGAAAGAGGCCTTGCCGATGCCGGCATGCACGACGCCGGCTTTCTCGGCCTTGAACTGGACCTGACCGCCCTTGGCCGCTTTCACGGCTTCGGCCACGTCCATCGTCACCGTGCCGACCCGCGGGTTCGGCATCAGGTTGCGTGGGCCAAGCACCTTGCCCAGACGACCGACGACGCCCATCATGTCGGGTGTCGCGATGCAACGGTCAAAGTTGATCTCGCCGCCCTGCACCGTTTCCATCAGATCTTCCGCACCGACGATGTCGGCACCGGCGGCTTTGGCTTCCTCTGCCTTTTCGCCACGGGCGAACACGGCCACGCGGACCGTTTTGCCGGTGCCGTTGGGCAGGGACACCGTGCCGCGGACCATCTGGTCGGCGTGGCGCGGGTCGACACCCAGCTGCATCGCGATCTCGATGGTTTCATCGAACTTCGCCTTGGCGTTTTCCTTGACGAGCTTCACGGCCTCTTCGACGGTGACGTTCTCTTTGCCAGCAAATGCTTCGCGCGCTGCTGTCGTGCGCTTACCATATTTTGCCATTACTTCACCTCGATGCCCATGGAGCGGGCCGAACCCGCGATGATCAGCATTGCGCCTTCGACAGACGTCGCGTTGAGGTCCTTCATCTTGGCTTCGGCGATTTCGCGCACCTGCTTGCCGGTGATCGACCCTGCGGTGTCACGGCCCGGCAGCTTGGAGCCGGACTTCAGCTTGGCGGCCTTCTTGATGTAGTAGGACGCGGGCGGGGTCTTGATCTCCATCGAGAACGACTTGTCCGCGTAATAAGTGATGACGGTCGGGCACGGTGCGCCGACTTCCATTTCCTGCGTCTTGGCGTTGAACGCCTTGCAGAATTCCATGATGTTGATGCCGCGCTGACCCAGCGCAGGACCCACGGGTGGGGATGGGTTGGCTTTACCTGCAGGAACCTGCAGCTTCAGCGTCCCGACGACTTTCTTGGCCATGTGGCCTCTCCTTCTTTCAGCGACGGACCACGTCCGCCCTACAATGCCCGTCTCCGGGCGTCTTGCCGTGGTTTGCCGTCATGGCTCCCACGTCTGACCACGCCTATTGCTTCACAACCTGCGTGTATTCCAGTTCGACCGGGGTGGCCCGGCCAAAGATCGAGACCGTCACCTTGAGGCGCTGGTTCTCGTCGTCCACTTCCTCGACCATGCCGTCGAAATCCTCGAACGGGCCGTCAGATACCTTGACCTTCTCGCCCACCTCGAAGTGGATCAGGGTGCGCGGTGCCTCCTGCCCTTCCTCGACACGACCCAGGATCGCCTGAACCTCGGCATCGCGCATCGGCATCGGACGGCCCTGCGGGCCCAGAAAACCGGTGACGCGGTTGATCGAGTTGATCAGGTGATAGCCCTCGTCGGACATCTCCATGTGGACCAGCACGTAACCGGGCATGAAGCGACGCTCGGCCGTCACTTTCTTGTTGCGGCGGATCTCGATCACTTCCTCGGTCGGCACCAGAACTTCGTCGATCTGATCGGACAGCCCCTGCTCCTCGACCTTCTGACGGATGGTCTCTGCGATCTTTTTCTCGAAGTTCGAGAGGACGCTAACCGAATACCAACGTTTCGCCATGTGATCGGGCACCTTTGCCATCTGCCGGGCGACCCGAGGGCCGGACCGCGAATTTCCATTGCTATCAGGCGGTTGGCCCGCCCTACCGGAAAATAAAATACGGCGCGCAACACGATTCGCCGCACGCCATTCCCGGAAGTCCGGCGCTCATACCGCCCTAAGCCACTGTTATCAAGGGGGTGGTGGCAGAAAACGGCCACCGCCAGCATCAATTCCGAACCGACCGGTTCAAATCATCCAAGTGTCGAATCTAGCTGCCGAAGTAAGAGAGAACGCCCTGCAGGCCGCCACGGATGATAAGATCGACCAACGAGAAAAACACCGCCGTCAGCGCCGCCATGATGAAGACCATGATCGTGGTCATCACGACCTCACGCCGCGTCGGCCAAACCACCTTTGCAATCTCTGCGCGGGTTTCCTGAATAAAGCGGACGGGGTTGGCCATCGGTGCGATCCTTCTTGCGACAGATGGCGACATACGCAGTCTTGCGGTGCAGTTCAAGCGTTAGCTGTCTGCCACGTCTCCGATCATCGTCACGCCCGGTGTTTCCGCAATGGCTGCGACCTGTGCCGCGTAATAGCGGTCCGCCACCTCGCGCAAATTGGGATCGAACAGTTCGAACGGCGGATTGTCGGCGGTGCTGGGCAGTGCTGCGGCGATGTCGCGCACCGGGCGGCCCGCTTCGTTCAGCAATTCCTGCGACAAGACCTCGCCCACGGCCGCCTGCGACAACCGCGGCATGGCACGATCGGTGACTGGCGCGACGACCGCCGCCGCCTCCCCGACGAGGGCACCGCAGACGTCTGTAAAGTGCGCGGCATAATCCTCATAGCGCCAGACCGTCAGCGATCCGACCCCGTCGGCCTGACGCAACGCGCCGACATAGTCAGACCAGTCGACCTCGGAGGGGAGATTGCGCTCAAGAAACTCCTGCGGTGTCACGACCTTGCCGCTGAGCAGAATCTGGCTGTAGATCGACGCCAGAAAGTTGGACGGATGCCGCACACCGAGGCAGACATCGACGGGCCGCCCAAGAGCATGGGCCAGTTTCGTCACGCGACCCGGTGCCTGTGGGTAAAGCGGCAGCGGCACCTTCCCCCATCCGCGCTGGAAATTGCCGGCAAAGTTTTCTTCGGAAAACACGACGCGGTCCGCGCCATCCGCAAGACGCGCCAATTCTTTCAGGGGGTCGGTGTCGGGACGGGCACGGTTGGGATCGAAGGGAAACCCGAACCGCTCCGCCAGCGTGTGGCCCAGACGGCGCAACGATTCCGGCCCGTAGAACCTGACACCTGCCGCAACCAACGCATCCCCGCTGTCCCGCAGGGATTGCTGCAAGTGGGTGGTGGCGGTCTTGTGCGCACCGATATGCAACACGACCTTGGGTTCAGAGGCTTTGGAGGACATCAGGTGCGGCAGGCCCATGTAATGGCGGCACGGATCGCCGGAGACCGACCGGCTGTGGCCTTGGCAGGGGCAGAAGGACTTGAACCCTCGACCTACGGTTTTGGAGACCGCCGCTCTACCAACTGAGCTATACCCCTAAGGCCGATGTGTCGATTAGCCGGAACCGCCTGACAGATCAAGGGCCAGCCTTGTCATTCCCTTGGAAAATATCGCATCAACACCCGACACTATGCCGAGGCATCCATGATCAAGGCCCTGCGCCGCCGTATCGAACGCTCGCCCCTGCTCGCCCGCGCCATTGCGGCGGTGGTCGGCTGGTATCTGCGGCTTTGCCTGCGCACGATTCGCTGGCAGATCGAAGGCCGCGACAGGCTCGAGGCCGATCTGGCGGAAGGTCCTGTGCTCTGTGTGCTTTGGCACGGGCGGCTGATGATGATTGCGCCCCACTGGCCCCGCACGGCTGGCAACCTGTCATGCCTGCATGACACCGCCCCGGTCGGACGGATCGCCGGCGCGCTTCAGGCCCACTTTGGTCTAGACCCGTTCGAGATGTCGGCGCGCCGGTCGAACATCGCCACCTCGCGCGCGGTCAAGAAGCGTGCCGATGCCGGCATCAGCATCGGTATCACGGCGGACGGCCCCAAAGGACCGGGGTATCAGGTCAAGGATGCGCCACTGGACTGGGCGCGTCTCATGCAGCGCCCGGTTTACGGCTATGCGTTCGCGACGCGCCGTGCACGCCGCCTGAAAACCTGGGACCGGATGATGTTGCCCTGCCCCTTTACGCAGGGGGTGGTCGTGTTTCAGCGCATCGCCGTCGACATCCCACGCAAGCCAACACCCGCAGACACAGACGCCGCCCGCGCGCAGATGAAGGCCGGCTTGGACGCGGCGACGGCGAGAGCGGATGCATTAGTCGCCGGGACCGGCTGACACCGCGCGCAGGGCCGCGATGTCACCGCCCACGATTTCGGCCTCATGCGCCACGATCCGGTCGATGGACCAGTGCCACCATGCGATCTCGTTCAGCGCGGCGATCGTCGCATCGTCGTGGCGCATGCGCACGACCCGCGCGGGATTGCCCGCGACGATGGCGTAGTCGGGTATGTCACCGGACACGACGGCCGCCGCACCGACGATCACGCCGTTGCCGAGGCGCGCGCCCGGCAGGATGCGCGCGCCTTGCCCGATCCAAACATCGTGACCTACAACGGTGTCGGGACCCGGATCAAGCATCGACGGTCGCCCGGCGAGACCGCCGCTGAAAATACCGAATGGATAGCTGGAAAATCCATCGTACCGGTGATTGGCGGACGACGTGATGAATTGAACCCTGTCGGCGATCTGGCAGAACCGTCCGATCCGCAGGTGTTCGGGCGAAAACGGATAAAGATAGGGGGCCAGTACCGCGGCCCAATCCTCGGGCACGTCGTGGGCGCTGGCATAGGTATATTCGCCCACCGCAAAGCGCGGATGATCGACGGCAGCCCGCAGGAACACGGTGCCGGTGTGGGCGCTGCCGTCTGGCAGGGTGACGGGATGCAGGGTTGTGGGGTCTGCGAATGACTGTGGCATTAAGGGCTCCATCAGTTGAAACGGATCGGGTCACTCAACCGGTCATGCGCATCGCGTCCTCCATCGTCATACCGGCAGTCTAGCGATGGCATCCAGCCTATCGCAACCCTGCCGCGGTCGTCTTTTCGGAACGCGCCGCAGGCCGGGCGCGTTGAGAAGACAGTTGAAAAAATGAAAACACGTCAAGGAGAAACCAATGGCTCTCAACACGCTGCACGATGTCTATCACGATCAATTGCAGGATATCTGGAGCGCCAATACCCAGGCGCTCGAAATCGTCAATGCGCTGGGTCGCGCGGCCTCTGACAAGGACCTGTCGGAGGCCCTCATCGCCGGATCGAACGGGATTGCCGACGGTATCGAGGTCGTGACAGAGATCTGCAATCGCCACGACATCAAACCCAACGGTGAACATTGCAAGGGAATGGAAGGTCTGGTGGCCAAGGCAAAGGCGCATGTTTTGGACGCCGATTTCGGTGACGACGCGACGCGCGACGCCATGATCATCACGCAATATCAGCGCATGGTGCACTATGCGCTGGCCGGGTATGGCTGTCTCGTCGCCTTTGCGAACCGGCTGGAACTGGACGACGACGGTGCACAGCTTCAGCAGTGTCTGGACCAGACCTACGACGGTGATCGCACGATGACCGAGATCGCGAAAGGCGGCGTCAATGCGAGGGCCGCCTGAACGGGAGGAGTGTCTCGTTCAGTTTACCGACGATCGGCCGGCCGCTTTGCGGTCGGCCTTTTTCACATCGTGAAACGCGTCTTACCCCTCGAAAACCCGAAAAATGCGTTTCTGCAACATTGCATCACAACCCATGCCGGACGTTGACAACACTGTGACTCACGCGCTGTTGTCTCGCCTTTTGTGGCTTTCATCGCGATGCTGGCGGCAATGCTCTCATACATAAGGAGTCACGACATGACCCATCTTCACCGCCGCGCGTTCCTGTCAAGCACCGCGCTGATGGCGGCGGGTGTCGCACCCGCCACTGCCCAAAGCGACGACGCATTCCGGTACGAGGTCACCCGCACGGAAGCGGAATGGCGCACGATGCTGACGGAGTACGAGTACGAAATCCTGCGCAACGGCCAGACCGAGAAACAACGCACCAGCCCGTATTGGGAACTGGACGAGCCGGGCTATTACGCCTGCAAAGGGTGCGATCTGCCTGTCTATGACAGCCAGTACAAGACGCTGCTGGACAAGGGCTGGGTGTTCTTTCACCACGCAATCCCCGATGCGGCGCTGACTTCCATCGACTACCGCGTTCCGGTCGAGATGGCCGAGGCCGGGATGGTCACTGCGGTCGATCCCAATATCGAATACAATCGCGCCTCCCCGATAGAGACCCACTGCCGCCGGTGTGGGTCGCATCACGGGCATATCCTGATCGTCGACGGACCGATCCTGCATTGCATCAACGGCACGTCGCTGGTGTTCCACGCCGCATGATCGCGGTGAATTATCCTGGCGGGCGGAATGCTGCGGGGGGCGGGTACTGTTTCGGAAACCGGGGCTGATCGGCGTCGGGGAATTGAGGGCGGACTTTTGGTGAACGCCTGACGGCGCAGACGGCCGGTCGCGCCAACGGAAAAAAGCCGCCCGTTGCGGGGCGGCCTTTGGTGTTGCGCTGCGGTGTGCGGCGTTACTCGGTGATCTTCGACACCACGCCGGCGCCGACGGTGCGGCCGCCTTCGCGGATCGCGAAGCGCAGGCCGTCTTCCATCGCGATCGGTGCGATCAGCTCGACGTTGAACTTCAGGTTGTCGCCGGGCATCACCATCTCGGTGCCTTCGGGCAACTGCACCGTGCCGGTCACGTCCGTCGTGCGGAAGTAGAACTGCGGGCGGTAGTTGGCGAAGAACGGCGTGTGACGGCCACCCTCTTCCTTGGTCAGGATATAGGCCTCGGCCTCGAACTTCGTGTGCGGCTTCACCGAGCCGGGCTTGCACAGCACCTGGCCACGCTCCACCCCGTCACGGTCCACGCCGCGCAGCAGCGCGCCGATGTTGTCGCCGGCCTCACCGCGGTCCAGCAGCTTGCGGAACATTTCCACGCCCGTGCAGGTCGTCTTCTTGGTGTCGCGGATGCCGACGATCTCGATCTCGTCGCCCACGTTGATTACGCCACGCTCCACACGGCCCGTCACGACCGTGCCGCGGCCGGAGATCGAGAACACGTCCTCGACCGGCATCAGGAACGGCAGGTCCACCGCACGCGCAGGCGTCGGGATGTAGGTGTCCACGGCTTCCATCAGAGCGCGGATCGACTTCTCGCCGATCTCCTCGTCGCGGCCTTCCATCGCGGCCAGGGCCGAGCCGGGGATGACGGGGATGTCGTCGCCGGGATACTCGTAGGAGGACAGCAGCTCGCGGATTTCCATTTCCACCAGTTCCAGCAGCTCTTCGTCGTCGACCTGATCGACCTTGTTCATGTAGACGACCATGTAGGGGATGCCCACCTGGCGGCCCAGCAGGATGTGCTCGCGCGTCTGCGGCATCGGGCCGTCGGCGGCGTTCACCACCAGGATCGCGCCGTCCATCTGGGCGGCACCGGTGATCATGTTCTTGACGTAGTCGGCGTGGCCGGGGCAGTCGACGTGCGCGTAGTGGCGCGTGTCGGTCTCGTATTCCACGTGCGCGGTCGAGATCGTGATGCCGCGGGCCTTCTCCTCGGGCGCGCCGTCGATCTGGTCATAGGCCTGAAAATCGCCGAAATACTTCGTGATCGCCGCCGTCAGCGTCGTCTTGCCGTGGTCGACGTGACCGATCGTCCCGATGTTAACGTGCGGTTTGGTCCGTTCAAACTTTGCCTTAGCCATGTGCCAATGCCCTTAAATTCTGTGGGGCCGATGCGGCCCGTTTCAACATCGCGGGCGATGTATTGCGAATTGGGCGGGAAATCAAGCGCCAGCTTTGCCTTGGCGGTATTTTGGGTCCGGGTGAAAATAAGTTTCGCGGCGATGTCGATTTCGTGAAACCCCGGACGTCTGGTATGTAGCAGGCCCATGGTTGCCTGCGCCCATCAACAGGAGACATCCAATGCAGTACATCTGCCTGATCTATTCCAACGAAGCCGCCGAACCAAAGCCGGGGACCGACGCATTCGGCCCCTTCATGCAGGGCTACGGGACATTCACGCAGGCCTGCGTGGCGGACAAATCGCTGGTGCATGGCGACGCCCTGCAGCCTGTCGCGACCGCAACCACCGTCAAGGTCCGCGACGGCAAGACGATCGTCACGGATGGCCCCTTTGCGGAAACCAAGGAGCAACTGGGCGGCTACTACCTGCTGGAATGCAAAAATCTCGATGCGGCCATCGCGAAGGCGGCACAGATTCCATCGGCGGCCTTCGGCAGGATCGAGATCCGACCCGTCGTCGTCTGGGACGACTGAGCATCGTGGCGCCCCCGAAACCGCATCAGGTGATTGCACGCACCGTACAGGAGGATTGGGGGCGCATTCTCGCAGCACTGGTCAAGACGCTGGGCGATTTCCAGCTTGCCGAAGACTGCCTGCAGGACGCTACCGCAAGGGCACTGAAAGTGTGGCCGCGCACGGGCCTGCCCGACACGCCGTCCGCCTGGCTGATCACGACCGCGCGCAGACGCGCCATCGACCGGCTGCGCCGCGACGCGCGCTTTGCCGCGCGCGCGCCCGAACTGTCGCATTTGATGGACCTCGCCAATGAAGCGCCCGACCACGAAACGGCCGACATGATCCCGGATCAGCGGCTTGAGATGATCTTTACCTGCTGCCATCCCGCTCTGGACGAAAAGGCCCGGGTCGCGCTGACCCTGCGCACACTGGGCGGGTTGTCGACAGAGACCATCGCCGCAGCGTTTCTTGATCGGCCGGAGGCGATGGCGCAGCGTCTTGTCCGGGCCAAACGCAAGATCGCGGCGGCGGCAATCCCCTACGAGGTCCCGGGCATCGACGCCATGCCGGACAGGATCGCCGGTGTGCTTTCGGTCATCTATCTGATTTTCAACGCCGGCTACACCGCCGCAAACGCGGGCAAATCCGGGTTGAGCGACGAGGCGATCAGACTGGCCCGCATCCTGCATCAGTTGATGCCCGACAATTGCGAGGTGGCGGGATTGCTGGCGCTGATGCTGCTGCACGATTCCCGTCGGGCCGCGCGGCTCGATTCCGTTGGGCGCATGGTCCCTCTGTCCGAACAGAACCGCGCCCGATGGGACCGCGCCAAGATCAAGGAGGGTGACGCCTTGTTGCGGGCTACCCTGCCGCAAGGACGGACCGGTCCTTACCAGTTGCAAGCCGCGATCAGCGCCGTCCACGCCAACAGCCCGACCTGGGACAGGACAAACTGGCGCGAAATTGCGGCGCTTTACGGATTGTTGTACGTGCACACCCCCACGCCGGTCGTGCGGATCAATCAGGCGCTGGCCATTTCCTACGCGGACAGCGTTTTCGCCGGGCTGGCGATGCTCGACAGTCTCGCAGACGAACGCAAGGTAAGCCAATATCAGGGCTATCACACAGCCCGCGCCGATCTGCTGGAACGCAGCGGCGCGCTGAGTGCGGCCTGCACCGCCTATGACATGGCAATTTCGCTGACCGATCAGGCGGTGGAACGCGCGCATCTGGCCGGCAAGCGCGCCGCGATTTCGCATTGAGCGGCGTTATTGCTAGACTGCGATGACAAACACAAAGGAGACGGTCATGAAACTGGGGGCATTTTCCATCAGCCTGAATGTCAAAGATCTTGCCGCATCGCGCGCGTTCTATGAAAAACTGGGCTTCGAACAGATGGGCGGCGACGCAGACCACGGCTATCTGATCCTGAAAAACGGCGACACGATCATCGGCCTGTTTGGCGGCTTTATCGAAGCCAACACGCTGACGTTCAATCCCGGCTGGGACCAGAACGCGCAGAACACCGATGACTTCGACGATGTCCGCGTCATCCAAAAGCGGCTGAAGGCGGCGGGAGTCACGCTCGAACAGGAATGTGACGAAAGCACCGAGGGCCCTGCGCACATCACGTTATTCGACCCGGACGGCAATGCCATCCTGATCGACCAGCATCGCTAGACGTCCATCAGCACGCAAAGCAGGCGGGAATTGCTCAACCGTATGACCGCGGTGCGTCCGTCCGGGATATCGTAGATTTCGGGCGTGCCGTTGTAACCGACCTGCCCCGCGACGATTTTCGGTCCCGGCACATTGCACCGCGCCTGTCCGAATACCTTCAGACAGGACACATCCGGCCCGGATTTCACCGGCAGCAGGTCGAAATTGAAATCAAGGCGTTGTTCACTGCGGACGCGATCCTCAAACTCCAGACCTTCGGGCAGCGCCGCAATCATCGGACATTCATCACCGACAGGTTGGCTGGTCGCGTACCAGTAGCCACCACCAAGGCCAATCACCACAACGGCGGCACCCCCGATCAATCCATATCTGAACAGTTTTTCAATCGTCATGGGTCAAACCTGTTGTCGCGCGGGAAACCCCGCGGTGCCATGCGGCCTGCACTGGCGCGTTTGCCGATCCATTCTTCCAGCTCCGTCTGGGTACGGGTCCGCCCCGCCGGATCGAGCCACGACAGCCCGTCTGCAAGTTGGAACGTCGTCACGTCCGACATGCCGCCATCCTTGTACTTCTGCAGGCGCACGCCCTTACCGCGTCCCATCTCGGGCAATTCATCCAACGGGAACACCAGCACCTTACGGTTTTCGCCCACGACGGCCACGCTGTCACCGTTCACGCGGCGGCAGGTCCGCGCAGTGCCGGCGCCGACGTTCAGCACCTGTTTGCCCGCCCGCGTCTGGGCCACAACATCGTCTTCGGGCACGATGAACCCGTTGCCCTCGGACGAGGCGACCAAAAGGCGCATGCCGGGCTTGTGGATCAGGATATCGACGATCTGCGCCTCGTTGGGCAGGTCGATCATCAGACGCAGCGGTTCGCCCATGCCGCGCCCACCGGGCAGGTTGGCGGCGGAAACGGTGTAGAACCGTCCGTTGGCACCGAAGACCAGCAGACGATCCGTGGTTTCCGCGTGGAAGATAAAGCGTGGACCGTCGCCGTCCTTGAATTTCAACTCGCGGGTCAGATCGATGTGGCCGGTCATCGCCCGGACCCAGCCCATCTGACTGCACACCACGGTGATCGGCTCGCGATCGATCATCGCTTCCAGCGGGACCTCGACCACTTCGGTCGCTTCGGCGAATTGCGTGCGGCGCGCGCCACCTTCGCTGTCACGGCCGAACTTCTTGCGGGTCTCGCGCAATTCCTCGGCAATACGCTGCCATTGCAGATCGCCACTGGCGAGCAGGTCTTCCAGACCCATCCGCTCTTCCATCAGCGCGTCGCGTTCGGCGATCAACTCCAGCTCTTCCAGACGGCGCAGGGACCGCAGGCGCATGTTCAGGATCGCCTCGGCCTGCACCTCGGACAGCGATACCTCCGGGTCGGCACCGGCGACAATGGGCGAGACGTAGTCCCGCTCCGATGACGCGCGCGCGTGATCTTGTCCCCAATCTTCGACCATCAGGGCCTGTTTGGGGTCGTCGTCGTAGCGGATGATATCGATCACGCGGTCCAGATTGAGGAAGGCGATGATGAAGCCTTCCAGCACCTCCAGCCGGTGGTCGATCTTGTCCATCCGGTGCTGCGACCGGCGGACCAAAACATCGCGGCGGTGATCCAGAAACGCGCGCAGCACCTCTTTCAGCGAACAGACCTTCGGCGTCAGCCCGTCGATCAGAACGTTCATGTTCAGCGAAAACCGTGTCTCCAGATCGGAGTTGCGGAACAGCATGCCCATCAGCACATCCGCCTCGACCGACCGCGACCGGGGTTCGAGCACGATGCGGATATCTTCGGCACTCTCGTCGCGCACATCGGCAAGGATCGGGACCTTCTTGGTCTGGATCACCTCTGCCAGTTTCTCGATCAGTTTCGATTTCTGTACCTGATAGGGGATTTCGGTGACGACGACTTGCCACTGGCCGCGGCCCAGATCCTCGACCTCCCATTTCGCGCGAAGACGGAACGATCCGCGCCCGGTGCGATAGGCCTCCGCGATATTCTCGCGCGGCTCCACGATGGTGCCGCCGGTCGGAAAATCGGGGCCGGGGATATAGTTCAGCAACGTGTCGTCGCGCGCGTCAGGCGTCTTGATCAGATGCAGGCAGGCGTCGATCACCTCGTGCAGGTTGTGTGGCGGAATGTTCGTGGCCATCCCCACCGCAATCCCGCTCGACCCGTTGGCCAGCAGGTTGGGGTAGGATGCCGGGAACACCGACGGTTCTTCGAGGCGGCCATCATAGTTGGGGCGGAAATCTACTGCGTTTTCCGACAGGCCTTCCATCAGCGCCTCGGCCAACGCGGTCATCCGCGCTTCGGTATAACGCGCGGCGGCGGGGTTATCGCCGTCGATGTTGCCAAAGTTTCCCTGCCCGTCGACGAGCGGATAGCGCACGTTGAAATCCTGCGCCAAACGCGCCATCGCGTCATAGATCGCGGCATCGCCGTGCGGGTGGAAATCACCCATCGTATCGCCGCTGATCTTGGCCGATTTCAGGAACCCGCCGGTGGGCGACAGTCGTAGCCGCGACATCGCGTAAAGGATACGGCGGTGCACCGGCTTCAACCCGTCGCGCGCATCGGGAAGCGCGCGGTTCATGATCGTGGACAGCGCATAGGTCAGATACCGCTCGCCCAGCGCGCGGCGCAGCGGCTCGGTCGTGTCCAGCGGCGGGACGATATCGTCGGAAGGGTCGTCGCTCATACAAGATTGTGTAGCGAGGGGAACCCGCGGCGGCAAGAGACGTTGGCCCGGGGAACGAGACGCGGATTTTCCCTGCCAAAATCACGTGTTTTCGTGTAAAAGGCCACTGCTGCACGCAAAAAGTCGATTCCACCGAGGGGGATACCATGGGCAAGTTCATCATCGCGACCTTTCTACTCCTGGGGTGGGGCTTCTATGTTCTGTCCGGCGGCGCCGATTTCGAGCCTGAGCCCTGGCCCGGCCAGGTCGCGGCGGTAGAGGTCGAGACACTGTCCAACGACGACAACTCCATCGTGATCGACGTGACCCGCAGCGACACGGCCGCGTTGAACGCCGTCGCTGCCACGCCCCAGACCCCGGTACCGTCACAGGAAGAACAACTGATCGCGGCGCTGCAGACGGCCCCGGCAGAAGAAACCGTCGGCGAAGCACCTGCCGTTACCGAGGCGGTGGCCGAGGTCGACACGGCTGTCGAGGTTGCACCTGCCGACGACACCGCCCCCGCCGTCGATTTGCGCGCCGTTGCGGGCAGCCGGGTCAACATGCGTGAAGGCCCCGGCACAACATTCGGCGTGATCGACACCCTGCCCGGCGGGACAGAGGCCGAAGTGATCGAGGTCAACGACGATGGCTGGGCCCGCATTCGCCTGACCGGCACCAACCAGACCGGCTGGATGGCCGAACGGCTGCTCGATCCGATCTGATGATCGCTTGCCAAGCTGTGCGCCGCACGGCACTGATGGCGCATGACACGCTCTGTCCTGATCACCGGCTGTTCCAGCGGCATCGGCTATGACGCGGCCCATGGGTTGCGCGCGCGCGGCTGGCGTGTCTTTGCTAGTTGCCGGAAGACCGCTGACTGCGCCCGTTTGCAGGCTGAAGGCTTCGACAGCCCCCTGATCGACTATGCCGATCTCGATACGATCTACAACGGGTTGGCCGAGGTGCTGGAAGCGACCGGCGGCACGCTTGATGCGCTTTACAACAACGGGGCTTTTGCCTGTCCGGGTGCTGTCGAAGATCTGTCGGGTGCGGCTCTGCAGGACATTTTCGCGACCAATCTGTTCGGCTATCAGGACCTCACGCGCGCAGTGATCCCGGTGATGCGCGCGCAGGGGCATGGCCGGATCGTCAACTGTTCGTCGATCCTCGGACTGATCGGTCTGAAATGGCGCGGCGCCTATGTCGCCACCAAATTCGCGATGGAGGGGTTGAGCGACGTGCTCCGGATCGAGATGCGTGGCACCGGCATATATGTCTCTCTGATCGAACCCGGTCCCGTGACATCGGACATCCGCAAGAATTCCATCCCGCATTACGAACGCTGGATCGACTGGGAAAACTCGGCCCGGCGCGACGAATATGCCGAGTTGCGCAGCCGTCTTTACGAAGACAACGGACCGGACCGCTTTGAACTGCCCGCGTCAGCCGTCACGAAGAAACTGATTCACGCGCTCGAAAGCAAACGGCCAAAGCCACGCTACTACGTTACCTTTCCGACATATTTGATGGGGGGACTGCGGCGCGTGTTGCCGACGCGGCTGCTCGACGCGATCGCCGCACGGGTCTGACCCTTTCCTTTGGCGATCCGTCTGCTAAGTGACAGGCTAGCAAGCAAAGGAAACCCGATGACTGACGATCCGCTTTTTCTTCTGGTTGCCGTGGCGGTGCTCATCGTGCTGGGTATCCTGCTGTTCGGCATCGGCACCTTCGGCAAGGGCGGGGATTTCAACCGCAAGCACGCCAATCGCATCATGCGTTGGCGGATCGGGGCGCAGTTCGTCGCGGTCATCCTGATCCTGGCCTTCGTCTATTTCCGGCGTCAGGGAGGGTAACGCGATGGTCGTTCTCAACAAAATCTACACCAAGACTGGCGACAGCGGCGAAACCGCCCTGGGCAACGGCACCCGTGTCGCAAAGCACAGCATGCGCGTCACAGCCTATGGCACCGTGGATGAGGCCAACGCCACGGTCGGCATGGCTCGTCTTCACGCGACTGGCGACATGGACGCGCAATTGGCGATGATCCAGAACGATCTTTTCGATCTGGGTGCCGACCTGTGCCGTCCCGATATGGAACAGGACGCAGAGGCCGAGTATCCGCCGCTGCGCATGACCAATGCACAGGTCGCGCGTCTGGAATCCGAAATTGATGCCATGACGCAAAGCGTCGAACCCCTCCGCAGCTTCATCTTGCCGGGCGGGTCGGCGCTGGCAGCACACCTGCACCTTTGCCGCACGGTATCGCGCCGCGCCGAACGGCTGACGGTGGAACTGGCGACGATGGAACACGTCAATCCGGCGGCGGTCAAATACCTCAACCGTCTGTCTGACTGGTGTTTTCAGGCTTCCCGCATCGCCAACGACAATGGCAAGGACGACGTGCTTTGGGTGCCGGGAGCGAACCGGTAGTTTCCGCCCGGCCAATCGCGCGCCTGACCTTATCGTCAATTCCGTGGCGTCGGTGGACGCTGCCGCGTCGATTTTACACTGTTTTCGCCGGTCCACGCACGGTATTGCGGTGCAGAACGCATCAAACGCTTCGAATCTAATGGGAGAACACCGCCGATGAAGGTCCTCGTACCCGTCAAGCGCGTGATCGACTACAACGTGAAAGTCCGCGTCAAGGCGGACGGTTCCGGTGTCGATCTTGCCAACGTCAAAATGTCCATGAACCCGTTCGACGAAATTGCCGTCGAAGAGGCGATCCGCCTGCGAGAAGCGGGCAAGGCCGACGAAGTCGTCGCCGTTTCCATCGGCGTAAAGCAATCCCAGGAAACCCTGCGCACCGCACTCGCCATGGGTGCCGACCGTGCCATCCTGATCGTGGCCGCCGACGACGTGCACACGGATATCGAACCGTTGGCGGTCGCCAAACTGCTCAAGGCCGTGGTCGACGAGGAACAGCCCGGTCTCGTGCTTTGCGGCAAGCAGGCCATCGACAACGATATGAACGCAACCGGACAGATGTTGGCAGCATTGCTGGGCTGGTCGCAGGCGACATTCGCCTCCAAGGTCGACATCGACGGCGATCACGCCACCGTCACGCGCGAAGTCGACGGCGGCCTGCAGACCATCAAGGTCAAGATGCCCACCATCGTCACCGTGGATCTGCGCCTGAACGAGCCGCGCTACGCTTCGTTGCCCAACATCATGAAGGCAAAGAAAAAGCCGCTGGATGAAAAAACGCCTGACGACTACGGCGTCGATGTCAGCCCGCGCCTGAGCATCGTCAGCACAAGCGAGCCCGAAGCGCGCAGCGCCGGCATCATCGTGAAATCGGTCGACGAACTGGTCGAGAAACTCAAAGAAGCGGGGGCTGTATAAATGGCTGTTCTTCTGATTGGTGAAGTCACCGACGGCGCGCTGGCGCTGGACGCGACCGCAAAGGCCGTCACCGCGGCACAGGCCCTTGGCGACGTAACGGTCCTTTGTGCGGGTGCATCCGCATCCGATGCCGCTTCCGAAGCTGCAAAGATCGACGGCGTCAAGGCTGTGATCTGTGCCGAGGATGCCTCGCTTGGGCATCGTCTGGCCGAACCCACGGCAGATCTGATCGTCTCGCTCGCAGGCGACTACAGCCACATCGTGGCACCCGGCACCACCGACGCCAAAAACGTGATGCCGCGGGTTGCTGCATTGCTGGATACGCAAATCATCTCCGAGGTGACCGCCGTCGTCGACGCCGACACGTTCGAACGGCCGATCTATGCCGGGAACGCAATCCAGACGGTGAAATCGGGGGACGCGACGAAAGTCATGACCATCCGGACTGCCGGGTTCGACGCCGCCGGTATGGGCGGTGGCGCAGATGTGTCGACGGTCGATGCCGCCGCTGATCCCGGCCTGTCGGAATGGGTTGAAGACAAGACCGCGGAGTCCGACCGCCCGGAACTCACCTCGGCCGGGGTCGTGGTGTCCGGCGGGCGCGGTGTCGGTTCCGAAGACGACTTCAAGCTGATCGAGGCGCTGGCGGACAAGCTGGGTGCCGCAGTCGGCGCATCGCGCGCGGCGGTGGATTCCGGATACGCACCGAACGACTGGCAGGTCGGTCAGACCGGCAAGGTCGTCGCACCCGATCTTTATGTGGCCGTCGGTATTTCCGGCGCGATCCAGCACCTTGCGGGCATGAAAGACTCCAAGATCATCGTCGCGATCAACAAGGACGAGGAGGCACCGATCTTTCAGGTCGCCGACTACGGACTTGTCGCTGACCTGTTCGAAGCAGTGCCGGAACTGACGGAGAAGCTCGGTTAGATACCAGCAAGAGGCGATAACTAAGAACGATCAAGACGGCCCGCCTTCCGGTGGGCCGTTTCCATTTCCGCACCACCCTTCCGTCGAAACGACTAACGCCCCGCCAAGGCCATTTTAAGGACCGGAACCAGCGTGTTGCTGGCCTCTTGATGACAGGCGACACCCAGCATGCCGCGTGCCGCTTTCATCTGCATCGGCGGGACAAACATCCCCTTGGTGCCTTGTGAAAGGGCGACTTCGGTCGGTTTGGCCACGATAATGTCGCGCACAAGGGGTCGCAGATCGTTCATCATCGACGTCGTGATAAAGAGCGGATCGACACTGAGCGGATTGGCGTGCGTGTCCCAGGGGTCGTCGGTCATGTCGTGGCGGGAGAACCACAAAAGAACCGCGTTCGGGCCAATCTGGCCAAGCATGTTTTTCATGCGCGCCACCCAGGCGGCCCGTAATTCAGACACGACGATGTCGAACCGTTCCGCCGACATATCAAGCAAGGCGCCCAGCATGTGCCGGGTGAACGTGAAGTCGGCAAAATCGACCTCTGCATAGATCGCCTGCAACACGGAAGAGGCGCGAAGGAAGCGATCGTTGCGGCGCGGATGGACCGAATAAAACCGGTTCGACAGATAGTTCGCCCCCATGACCTGCACGACCGTCAGCTGGGCATCGTGGCAGGCCGCCATGATCGTCGGATCGTTCACAAAGGCATCGACCCCGCCGTTGACACAACCAAAGTTCACACAAGGCCGCCCCAGTTCCTTTTCGACCAGCGCGGGAAACGGTCGGTCCACGAACTTGCCGAAGGTCTCCGTCCCGCCGAGGAAGGCAAGATAGGGTTCGTCCAGCCGCCGCCGCGGCCCGCGAAAGAAAATGCGCGACATCCCGTACCTACAAGGCGCGTAGGATAAGCCGCCGCCGTCTATCGTTTCGTGCTTCATGTCCGCTCACCATGATCCATCCCCTGCACCATCGTCGCGATTCATTGCTATTTTCCTAATGCGTGAAAAACCGGCCGGGGCCGGGATGCGGTTGAAGCGCCCGGCGTAACGGGCATAAGGTGCGGCAAAGCAGTCAGGGGAAGATCATGGACATTCAAAAGGTCGGGATCGTGGGCGCGGGTCAGATGGGCAACGGTATCGCGCATGTTTTCGCGCTTGCCGGGTTCGATGTCACGATGACGGATATCAGTGCCGACGCGCTGCAGGCGGCCGTATCCCTGATCGACCGCAACATGGGGCGGCAGGTCGACAGGGGCGGCATCACGGCAGACGAAAAGGCGACGGCAATGGCGCGGATCGCCACCACCGGCACGCTTACCGAACTCGGGCCAAGCGACCTGATCATCGAAGCTGCGACCGAGCGCGAAACGATCAAGACCGCGATCTTCGAAGACCTCGTGCCGCATCTGAAACCGGAAACGATCCTGACCTCGAACACCTCCTCGATCTCCATCACGCGCCTGGCGGCCCGCACCGACCGCCCCGGCAAATTCATGGGTTTTCATTTCATGAATCCCGTGCCGGTGATGCAACTGGTCGAATTGATCCGGGGCATCGCCACCGACGAGGAGACGTTCAAGGCCTGTCACGATGTCGTCGGCAAGTTGGGCAAGACCGCCTCGACATCAGAGGATTTCCCGGCCTTCATCGTGAACCGCATTCTGATGCCGATGATCAACGAGGCGATCTACACGCTCTACGAGGGCGTGGGTTCTGTGAGTTCGATCGATACATCACTCAAGCTGGGGGCGAACCATCCGATGGGCCCGCTGGAACTTGCCGATTTCATCGGGCTGGATACCTGTCTGGCGATCATGAACGTACTGCATGACGGGCTTGCCGATACCAAATACCGTCCCTGCCCGTTGCTGACCAAATATGTCGAGGCCGGCTGGCTGGGACGCAAGACAAAACGCGGATTTTACGACTATACGGGCGAAACGCCGGTGCCGACCCGGTAAGCGACAGTGCGTCAGCGTCAGTCCCTTCGCAGAGCCAGGGTCCGGTCACGCAGCCATGCCATGAAAGCACGTGCATTTCCGATCCGCTCGGCGATTTCCGATTGCGGAACCGGAGGTCCGACGACGGGTGCAATCGGGGTGTCACGCGCCCTGACGACCTCATGCACCAGTAGCCCCTGTCGCAAGGTGGCCGAAACCCGGTTCGCAATCTGGTAGGCGCGGGAGTTCTGCCCGTCGAAACGACACGGCACGACCACGGCGCCCGACGTTCGGATCAGCTTGGCGGTAAATGCGTTCCATTCCGCCTCTTCGACCGGGCCGAACATCGTCGCGGACGTCGCGACGACACCGGACGGAAACAGCGCGACCAATCCGTCTTCATTCAGATGCGCCATCGCCTGTTTGCGCATCTCGACCATCTTGGCCTGCGCGTCAGGGTCGTGCGGGAACGGCACGGGGATCAGAAAACGCGTGGCCTCCTCGTCGAAATTCGTCAGCACGGACCGGGTGAGTATCCGGTAATCCGGGCGAATTTTTCCAATCATCTTGGCCAGCACCATCCCATCGACCAAACCGTGAGGATGGTTGGCGACCAGAATGACCGGACCGGTGACAGGAATATGGGCGAGCTCTTCCGGCGGGGTCGTGATCTCGATCCCCATCACGTCCAGCGCGCGGTCATAGAATTCCTGCCCATGCGCCGGGCCCTGCGCCTCGAATGTCTTGACCCAGCGCGCAACCGTCAACTTGCCGGTCACCATCTCCATGGCGTGGATCACGCCGCGTTTGATCGGATCGGTAAAGCTGTTGGCATAGCTCAGCGCGCGCCTGTCATAGCGGTGCTGCGGGATCGGCGGTTCGGGCACTTGGGATCCACGATGCTGCGTCTTGTCCGGCAAGTCGGATCCTTCCAAACACTCCCGGACCAAACAATCGCGGGCCAAACGATCCCGGGCTGGACTAGTCGCCTTCGCCGAACTTGTCGGCGACCAGCGCAGCAATCGCCTCTGACAAGGCGTCAGCATCGGGACCAGCGGTCTCGACTTCAATAAAGGTTCCGATGGTAGCTGCCAACATCAAAAGCCCCATGATACTGTCGCCGTCCGCGTCCATGCCGTCCTTGCGGACGACAGCGCGCGCATCGTGTGCCTCGACGACCTCTGCCAGTTTGGCCGATGCACGGGCATGCAGTCCCTTGACGTTCTCGATACGCAATCGCTGGATGGGCATGTCAGGGCGTTCCCACGGAATGGCTGTTGATATATTTGTGGGCCGCAGCCAACGACGCCTCGACCGCGTCAGGCACAGCGCGATGGCGTGATTTGGCAAGTTTCACCAGCATCGGCAGATTTGCCCCGTAAAGGATGCGACGGTTGCCGGGATTGCAGGCCAGCAAAGACAGGTTCGACGGCGAACCGCCGAACATATCGGTGACGATCACTACACCCTGCCCCGCGTCGACCGCGTCAGCCGCGGCGCAGATTTCGGTCTGTTTGGCATTGCGGTCGTCGTCGGGACCTATCGCAATCGTACGCACCCTGTCCTGTCGACCGACGACATGCTCCATCGCGGCGCGGTATTCCTCGGCCAGACGTCCATGTGCCACGATCACGATCCCGATCAAACGGAATGTCCCTTCTGTCCGCCCGGCTTGCTCAGGCCGCGCCGTTCCAGCTCCCGATGACGTTTAGACACATGCCAGCCGCTTTCTGCAAGCGTCAACGCAAAGCGTTCCGCGACGGCGACCGAGCGGTGTTGCCCCCCGGTGCAGCCGAACCCCACCGCCAGATGCGACTTTCCTTCGCGTTTGTAGGCCGGCAACAGCAGATCACTCATAGCGTTCAGGTTGGCCTCGAACCCGGCGAAAAGCGGATCGGCGGCGACATAGGCATCGACCTCCGGATCGCGCCCGTCACGGTCGCGCAGGCCCGGTTCCCAATGCGGATTGCGCAGGAACCGGCAGTCCATCACGATATCCAATCCACGCGGCAGGCCACGCTTGTACGAGAAGGAGTGCACCGAAATTCCCAGCAGGCGACCCTGCCCGGGCGCGAACCAGCGATCGATTTCCTCGCGCAGGTCGTGCGGCGAAAGATCGGTGGTGTCGATCAGCACATCGGCCCGCGCGCGCACGGGCACCAGCATTTCGCGCTCGTGCGTGATCCCCACGAGGGGTGCATCGGCGGGTGCCAGCGGATGGCGGCGGCGGGTCTGTGAATAACGCCGGACGAGTTCGTCTTCTGCGGCATCCAGATAGAGCAGCTGCGCCATCAGATCGGACCGGTCGATCACCGCTTCGATATGATCGATCAGCGCGGCGACACTGAAATCACGGTTGCGCACGTCGACACCCAGCGCCAGCGGTCCGGCAGGCGGGGCACCTTCCAAAAGGCGGGGTAACAGCGACAGCGGCATGTTGTCGATGACCTCGAAACCCAGATCCTCGAGCGCGTTGATCGCGGTCGACCGCCCGGCCCCCGACGGCCCCGTCACCAGAACGAATGGCGCCACGCTCACCGTGCCGGCTGCATTGATATCGAGCGTCTGGTTGGTCATCTGTCGCTGCGCCCTGCCTTGAGAAACTGAACCAGTGATGCCGCAAAATGTGGCGAGGCGTAGCCATATAACAAGGGGACCTCACAATCCAGTAGCGTGATCGTGCGAACGGGGGGGATGCGATCCGGTTCCGTTACGTCAAGATCAAGCACAGCGCCGAGTGGCACGCCGGCTGCATGATCCGCACTCAGAATGCCGAGACCCCGCGCCTCGATCAGCCCCGCAATCGTGTCGGGTGGGCTGGCGATGATCTGACCGCTTCCGTTGTTTCCCAGAATGACCCTGTCATCGGCGACGAGCATCGCCCCCAGCGCCATCAACTGCAACGCCATGGCGGATTTTCCGGAACCCGACGCGCCGGTAATCAGCAGTGCGCGAGCCTCAATGGCGACGCAACTGGCGTGCACTATCGCGCTTTCGCCGTGCGGACCGGACGGTGCAGTTGCCATGCTGCCTTAGACCGGCAGGCCGACCACAAACCGTGCGCCGAGCGGATCGGACGTCATGTCGGCCTCTGTGGGGCGAATGTTCTCTGCCCAGATCACGCCGCCATGCGCTTCGATAATCTGCTTGGAGATCGCGAGACCAAGGCCGGAGTTATTCCCGAACTGCCCCTCCGGACGCTCCGAATAGAACCGCTGAAAGACCTTGCCCAACGCCTCGTTCGGGATGCCCGGCCCGGTATCCTCGACCACGACAAGCACTCGGTTTTCACGCTTGCGCGCCCAGACCCGGATCGCATCGCCGTCTTCGCAGAACGAAATCGCGTTGGTGATCAGGTTCACGAACACCTGGGCCAACCGCCCTTCCAGACCCTGCACCGGCATGGTTCCCTCCGGCAGGTCGGTGATGTAGTCGATGCCCTTGTCTTGGGCTTCCTTGCCCAGAAACTCGTTCAGGTTGCCCAGCATCTTGAGAAGGTCGAACGTCTCCTCCTCTTCCTTCACCAGCTCGCTGTCGAGACGCGACGCATTCGAGATATCGCTGACCAGCCGGTCAAGCCGGCGAACGTCATGTTCGATCACCTCTAGCAGCTTTTCACGCTGATCGTCACGCTTTGCCACACGCATGGTGCCGACGGCAGAGCGCAGCGACGCAAGCGGGTTTTTGATCTCGTGGGCGACATCGGCGGCGAATTGTTCGTTGCCCTCGATCCGCTCGTAAAGCGCACGCACCATACCACGCAACGCGCCTGACAACCGGCCGATTTCGTCAGGGCGGGCGGTCAGATCGGGAATGCGGATCTTGGTCGGCGACATCTTGCGCGCGTTCTTGTCCCGGCCAAGCTCTGCCGCCGTGGCAAGGTCGGCCAGCGGGTTCGCGATGGTCGACGCCAGCACGAGGCTCAGGCCGATACTGATCGCAATGCCGACAAGAAACAGCCGCAGCACCTGTTCTCGCTCTTGCGCGACAAGCTGATCAAGCTCGCCTGCCGCATTGGCGATGGCCACGACACCAACCGCCTGCGCGCCCTGTGTGACCGGTGTCGCCACGACAAACGTGGTGATACCGTTGGCGCTCGATGAATGAACGTGCGTGCCGTCGGTGAGCGCCTGTGCGACGCTCGACCGCGCAAAGGCCGCTGTGTCGATCGGTTCAGGTGCGGTGCGGGCATCGGGTGCCACCAGTTGCGCGACGCTTTCCCACAACCCGTTCAGCATATCCGTGATGAACGTGCTGCCGCCGTCACGGACAAGCCCCGGCACGGATGCGTCGCCCGTCGCCCCTTCCGCAGACGCGATCAATGCACCCTCGGGGTCGTAAAGGAACACCTGCACGCCGCCGCGCAGGTCCATGTCATCCAGCGTCATCTGGACATCGATACCGTCACCGGTCGCCAGATTGACCGGCCCGGTTTCGGGCATTTTCGCCTCGATCACGTCGGCGACCAATTCTGCCTCGTTCACAAGCCCGGACGCACGCTGATACGCCAGATTGTCGCGCGACGGATTGATATAGAGAACGCCTGCAATCAGCAGCATCAGCGCGATCAGATTGAAGGTGATGATCTTGCGCGCGATGGGCGAACGGCGGAGCGAGAACAGGCCACGCCGTTCGCGCCGCTCGGTCATATCCTCGCCGATACCCGTCGGCGCGACCCAGTCGTCCCCCAGCACGAGATCCGGTTGCCGTGCGGCATTCCGCACGGACTCCAGATCGCGCACATCAATTTTGGGGACAGCCGTCATGGATCAGACAGACCTATTCCTCGTTATAGCGATAGCCGATACCATAGAGCGTTTCGATGGCGTTGAATTCGTCGTCGGTGTTCCGCATTTTCTTGCGCAACCGCTTGATATGGCTGTCGATCGTGCGGTCGTCGACATAGACCTGATCGTCATAGGCCACGTCCATCAGCTGATCGCGCGATTTCACGAAACCGGGGCGTTGCGCCAGGGCCTGCAGCAGCAGGAATTCGGTCACAGTCAGCGATACGTCCTGCCCTTTCCAGGTCACGGCGTGGCGCAACGGGTCCATCGTCAGCTGCCCGCGGGTCATGACCTTCGTGTCTTCGCCATCGTCAAGTGCATCACCGCTGATAGCATCCTGACGGCGCAGAAGCGCGCGGATACGCTCGACCAGCAGACGTTGTGAAAACGGTTTTTTCACATAGTCGTCGGCCCCCATGCGCAGACCGAGAACCTCGTCGATCTCGTCATCCTTCGACGTGAGAAAGATCACCGGCATGGACGTTTTCTGCCGCAACCGCTGCAGCAGGTCCATGCCGTCCATGCGGGGCATCTTGATGTCCAGCACAGCCAGTTCCGGCATCTTCTTGTTGAAGGCGTCCAGCGCGGACTGGCCATCGTTATACGTTTCGACCTCGAAACCTTCGGCTTCGAGCGTCATGGACACGGACGTCAGGATGTTCCTGTCGTCGTCCACCAATGCGATTTTAGACATGGGAGTTTTTACCCTTACTGCTCTGATTGTTATTCTTGCCTGCTTTTTTTCCGAGTTTTCACCGGATTGCAGGCACGAATCAATCCTAAATTGCGAATCACCCCGAGGGCCGTGCCTTATTTGCCGCTAAATTGCCTAAGGCATGACTAAAATGACGCGGCGGCAGACAGCGCCATTCGCTGCTAGCGCTAACATGAAACTGGTTGCGCTAACGGTAGCGCAAAGGGGGGTGCGGCATGTGAAATCATGATGTTAGGTGGACTCAGGCGGACCATGTCGGTCCGCATGATTTGCAGGAGCAATGCGATGGACCACGGCCCCGTCAACCCGACGATGAAACTTGAGGATCAAGGCATCACCGGGCTGGGCTATGTCTATTACAACCGCTCCGAGGCCGAGCTTCAGGACGCCGCCGTCGCGGCAGGCGAAGGTGTGACCGGCAACGGCGGCACCTTTCTGGTCAGCACAGGCAAGCACACCGGGCGTTCGCCCAAGGACAAGTTCGTGGTGCGCACGCCTTCGGTCGAGGGGTCGATCTGGTGGGAAAACAATCCACCGATGGAACCCGCGGCCTTCGACGCGCTCTATGTCGATATGATCGCCCATATGCAGGGTGGCCGGTACGATGTGCAGGACCTGTTCGGCGGTGCCGACCCGGCACACCGGCTCGATGTGCGCGTCATTACCGAACTGTCGTGGCACGGGCTTTTTATCCGCCACCTGCTCCGTCGCCCCGAACGGGCCGAGCTGGAGGCTTTCACGCCCGACTTCACGATCATCAACTGCCCCTCCTTCAAAGCCGATCCGGCGAAACACGGCTGCCGCAGCGACACCGTGATCGCCCTGAATTTCGACCGCAAACTGATCCTGATCGGCGGCACCGAATATGCAGGCGAGAACAAAAAATCCGTCTTTTCCCTGCTCAACTATCTGCTCCCCGAAAAGGGCATCATGCCGATGCACTGCTCGGCCAACCACGCGCCGGGCAACCCGGTCGACACTGCCGTCTTCTTCGGCCTTTCGGGTACAGGCAAAACCACGCTGTCCGCCGATCCGTCGCGCACGCTGATCGGCGACGACGAACACGGCTGGTCGGATCGTGGCACCTTCAACTTCGAAGGCGGCTGCTACGCCAAGACCATCGGTCTGGACCCCAAGGCGGAACCGGAGATCTACGCCACCTGCTCCATGCCACACACCGTGATCGAGAATATGGTGTACGACCCGGATACGCTCGAACTCGATTTCGAAGACGATTCGCTGACGGCCAACATGCGCTGCGCCTATCCACTCAACTACATCTCCAACGCCTCCGACACGGCGCTGGGCGGGCATCCCAAGAACATCATCATGCTGACCTGCGATGCTTTCGGCGTGCTGCCTCCGATTTCACGGCTGACCCCGGCGCAGGCGATGTATCACTTCCTCTCGGGCTTCACGTCCAAGGTCGCGGGTACCGAACGCGGCGTCACGGAACCCGAACCCACCTTTTCTACCTGTTTCGGCGCGCCCTTCATGCCGCGCAGGCCGGAGGTTTACGGTAAGCTGTTGCAAGAGAAAATCGCCACCCACGGGGCGACCTGCTGGCTGGTCAATACCGGATGGACCGGCGGTGCCTATGGGACCGGATCGCGCATGCCGATCAAGGCGACGCGCGCGCTGCTGGCCGCGGCACTGGACGGCACGCTGGTCGAGAACGTCTTTCGCAAGGACCCGAACTTCGGCTTCGAGGTCCCGCAGACCTGTGACGGCGTCGATGCCACCCTGCTCAGCCCGCGCGACACATGGGCCGACAAGGATGCCTATGACGCGCAGGCCGACAAACTTGTGGCGATGTTCAGCGACAACTTCGCCAAATACGTGCCGTTCATCGACGACGATGTGAAAGCGGCAGCGATTGGGTAATACCTTGCCCGGCGTCGCCGGGCGGCCCGCTCCCTTACCCATGGGCGGGCGCTGCCCTCTGTTGTATTGTCCCGTCATTTGCTAGCATGTAGCCATGAAGCACTTTGCCATCCTCGCTGCGCTGGCTCTTCCTCTCGCAGCACTGGCCCAGACCGGCCCGCAACCCGACAAGATCGGCCCGGCCATGGCGTCGGTCGAAACCGGTGTGATCTGCGCGCCGCCCTCCACCGGCGAGGTAGAGGCACCGGGCACCGTTGCGGGCACCACCCATCTGATCGCCGAGGAACCACCTTTCGTGTCGACCGCCCGCCGTGTGCCCGCCGTTCTGGGTATCGGCTTCGGGATCAAATCAAGAAGTATCGACACAAATGGCATCTCTGATGTGGTCATGACGATTACCCATCCACCGATGGGCAACGCAGGTCAGCAATCGCAGACCTTTACCTCCTCGATCAGCGGCGTGGATCCATCGCTCACGTTCTATCAATTCGATTTTGATTATGAACTTTTGCCCGGGATCTGGCAGATGCAGGCCTCCAAGGATGGCGAAATCCTCTACCGCACAACGTTCGAGGTGCTGCCTCCCGATCAGGTGCCGGAGCTTGCGTCGATCTGCGGGTTCGAGGAACTGCTGTCCTAGAATATACCGCGTCGCACCAGATTAAGTCCCGCGATCAGCAGCACCAGAAGCGTCACCTGCCTGAACCTTCGTTGGTCGATCCGGTCCTGTATGCGCCCGCCGATCAGCATGCCCAGCATGGCCGGGACGATCAGAACCGCCGACAGTGGCGCGGTGTCCGCCCGCAACACGCCGGACTGCAGGTGGGCGAATGTCAGCGCAATGGCACCAAGCCCGTAAATCACGCCCTGCACACGCATCTGCTCGGACTTGGGGGTGTCGATGGCCGTCAGGTAGGCGACTGTCGGCGGACCCCAGATTCCCGACAGTCCGCCGATGAAACCGGCAAAGCCGCCCACCGCCGCCTCGACCCGTGCTGAACTACCGGCCAGCTTTGCCTTCCACCCGACCAGATGCAACAGGGCAAACCCCGCTACCGGGACGCCGATCAGCAGATACAGTGCGCGCTGCGGCAATATCGCGACCAACTGCGCCGATGCGATCAGGAACGCCAACCCGACCAGAAGGAACACGCGGAACCGGCGCACTGCGGCCCAGGCGGCCCCGATCCCCTGCGCCAACGCCTGATAAAGATTGGTTACAAGCGTCGGCAGAATAAGTGCTGCAAGCGCCACATCCGGCGCCAACAGTGATGACAGTCCAGAAATCAAAATCATCGGCATGGCAAACCCGACGATCCCCTTCACCAGCCCCGCGAGCACGGCAACACCAACCGCAAAGGCCAAACCCTGCGGCGTCAGAACGACGAGAATCGTTTGTTCGAGCAATTCCATGTGGCAGATGTAGCTTGCGGCAACAGAGGCTGCACATATATTTCATTGCGACATTTTCGGTCTTAGGAGATAAATTATGCGACCGATTATTGCGCTGCAACCGCAAACGTTCTATCTCTGCGCCTGCACAATGGCTGGAGATTCCCGATGGACGGACAAGACATGACGCAAACCGCCGACGCCGTATTGCCTGATCTTCTGGCGCTTGCCCGCGACAGTCTGCCCGCTGTCGACGACGTGCTCGCCCGCGCGACAGCCTCCGTCCGTGCCATGGTGGTCGAAGGCGAACGTGTCTCCGCCGCGCTGATCGACCGGCACCAGACCGCCGCGCACGGGCTGGCGTGGCTGGCAACATATGCGCAGGCCCTCCACCAGATGCACGACTGGGCCGCGGGCCTGCAGGCTACCGGCAAATTCGGCCGGACAGAGCAGTTATTGCTGCAAATCGCCTTTGGTGAATATCTCTGGCAGATTTACGGCGGCATCCCGATGAACCAGGGCGAATTTGTTCGCGGGCAGGACGTGGGTCTTGGCCAGGAAGACCTGCGCGCGCTCATGATCCCTGCAGTGATGACACTCTGCGACAAGGGCAACACCCAGGATGCAAGGCTGGCACTCGTCACCCTGATGCAGGAGCAGACCGCCGACATCACCGTCGGGGCTTCCGGCCTCGATGACGAGTTGGAGATGATCCGCACACAATTCCGGCGCTTCGCGGTGGAAAAGGTCGAACCCCACGCCCACGACTGGCACCTGAACGATGACCTGATCCCGATGGAGATCATTACCGAACTGGCCGAAATGGGTGTCTTCGGCCTGACGATACCGGAAGAATACGGCGGCTTCGGCCTGTCGAAATCCTCCATGTGCGTCGTGTCCGAGGAATTGTCACGCGGCTATATCGGTGTCGGCTCGCTTGGCACCCGGTCGGAAATCGCGGCCGAACTGATCCTTTGCGGCGGCACCGACGCGCAAAAGGAAAAATGGTTGCCGCGGATCGCCAGCGCCGAAACCCTGCCCACCGCCGTCTTCACCGAACCCAATACCGGCTCCGACCTTGGCGCTCTGCGCACCCGTGCCGTGCGCGAGGGCGACGATTGGCAAATCACCGGCAACAAGACCTGGATCACCCACGCCGCCCGCACCCATGTCATGACGGTGCTGGCCCGCACCGAACCGGACACCACCGACTATCGCGGGTTGTCGATGTTTCTGGCCGAAAAGACCCCCGGCACCAACCACGATCCCTTCCCGACCCCCGGCATGACGGGCGGCGAGATCGAGGTGCTCGGCTATCGCGGGATGAAGGAATACGAATTGGCCTTCGACGGACTCAAGGTAGCGGGCGACAACCTGTTAGGTGGCGAGACCGGCAAAGGCTTCAAGCAATTGATGCAAACCTTCGAATCCGCCCGCATCCAGACCGCGGCCCGCGCCGTGGGCGTCGCCGCCTCCGCACTCGACGTCGGCATGCAATACGCGCAGGACCGCAAGCAATTCGGCAAACCGCTGATCGCCTTCCCGCGCGTCGCCGGTAAACTTGCGATGATGGCGGTCGAGATCATGGTCGCCCGCCAACTGACCTATTTCAGCGCCGCACAGAAGGATCGGGGCAAGCGATGCGACGTCGAGGCTGGCATGGCCAAGCTGCTGGGTGCCCGAGTCGCCTGGGCCTGTGCGGACAACGCGCTGCAGATCCACGGCGGCAATGGCTTCGCGCTGGAATACAAGGTCAGTCGTATCCTCTGCGACGCGCGTATCCTGAATATCTTTGAGGGCGCCGCCGAAATTCAGGCGCAGGTGATTGCGCGCCGCCTTCTCGGCTAGCGTAACGCGCCAAACTGTCCGGGGGAAAGTTTGGGATCGGCGGCGCGCGGAAATACAGGCCCAGGTCATCGCGCGACGGTTGCTTGCATAAGCCTGATGCGATGGTTTCGTGCACCGTAATTGAACGGCTTCAGCGCAGCGGCAGGACCACGTCGCTGTGCATCACCACGATCACCTCGCAGGGAAAGCCTGTCAGTGGCGTCTCGTCACCGCTCACCCGCCACTCCTCGCAACTGTCCATGGCGATCTGGATCGCTTCATCCACGTCACGCCCGTTCAAGGAACTGCCCCAGGCCCCGTCACCACTGGCGGCGACCGCGGCATAGCCTGCCTCGTTCAGACTATCGACCTCGATGATCCCCTCGGAAATCGCCGGGCTGATCGGCGGATAGTTTTCGGGGCTCATTCCCTTTGGCAAGAGGCGCGCGACGATACGGCACTGCCCATCGTTGTTGGACACATCGGCACAGAACCTGATTGCCGATGCCTCTGCCGCGGCGACGGAATTCGCCTCGTTCGAAAAGCCGTAAGCCTCGCTCGGATGCAGCGCGAAGGCACCGAAATAAAGCGCCCCGTCCAGACTGTCGGAGATCGTCTGCCGCATGATCGGCGACAACGCCGCACCACGGTCGAATTGCAGGCTGCTCGCGGTCGGCAGGTTCAGCACGTCTTCCAGATCGTAGCCCTGCGCCAGCGCCGCAGGTCCTGTCAGGCTCAACGCCAGGGTCAGTATCAGTTTCATCATCAATCCTTTCGCAAAATTCCTCTCCAGCGAAGAAAACTGTGGCGCATCTGTCAAGCCTCGCGTTCCGAATGCCGTTGCCATTGCACTCCAAGCGGGGCTAGGTCGCAAATATGCTACGCATCATCCCCTTTCTTGCGCTTCTGGCGACCTGCGGTCCGGACGAAACGTTGACCGGCTATGCCGATAGCGATGCCACATATGTGCTGCAGTCGCTGGACGGCACGCCTTTTGCCGCCCGGGCGACACTGTCATTGGCCGAACAGGGCCGGATCACAGGCGAAGGACCCTGCAACCGCTTTTCCGCGCGCCAGACCGTGCCTTACCCCTGGTTCGAGGCAGGGCCGATCACCGCCACGCGCAGGGCCTGCCCCGATCTGGTCGCCGAAGCCGCGTATTTTGACGCATTGGCGGCCATGCGTTTTGCAGAAACATTGGGCGCGACGCTGATCCTGTCGAACGATACCGGGCGCGAAATGGTGTTTCAGGCCGAATGACGTGCGATGGCGTCGATCAGACGTCCGCGAGCGGGCGGTATCGGACGATCGCCCAGGCTTTTGACCAAACGGTTCTCGATGAAATAGCCGGTCGTCCGCAACGCGGTCACGATCTCTTTGGCCGACGCCTCGCCCTGCCCGGCCAGCACCGGTGGTAAAGGTAACAGCCGATCAGCCCAGTCGCCCGCAGCCGCACGGCTGACGGCGCGACCGGACCGCGGCGACACGAATGCAAGATCCTCGTTCACGCCACGGACGGCACAGGCGGCCAGATCGAGGCCGAAACCCAAATCTTCGAGCAGCATCTGCTCCCAGCGCAGATAGGCCAATGGCCAGACATCGCCCTGCCCCAGAAGGTCCAGCAAAGCGATGGTATGACGATAGATCAGCGGATGCGCCTCGCGTTCGGGCAGCACCGTCACCAGCAGTGCACACACCGCGTTCAGGCCGGCAAGAGCGAGGCGATCGCCCATCGCGGCAGCCGAACGGCTGCGAACCGGCTCGACCGTGAACGCGCCCAAATGCTGCTCGAGCCTTGCAGCCCACATGACGCGGAGTTGCGCGCCTGGTTGCAGGATCGGCGCAATCTTGCGACTCCGTCCGCCCCGCACGACGCCCGCGTGGCGGCCATGTTCGGCAGTGAACGCTTCGATGATCACCGCGTTCTCGCCGAACGGGCGGGTGGACAGCAGTGCGGCATCGTCGGTCCATGTGATCATGGAGCGACTATCGGCGCGTCGATACACGCGTTGCAAGGACCGATGGTGCGGGATGCGCTCCGCGCGGGAGTATTTGGGGCAAACTGATGCACGCAGCACCACTTTGCCCCTGTCACACTGCGGGTGTCTCCGCGGCATCACTTTGCACGGCCATCGGCTCTCCAGCCTGTACCGCATCCCCAACATCTCGACTTGACCTTAACGCCAAGTAAACGTGAGCGACGTTGGTATCATTTTGCCAAAAATACTCGAAATCCGCCAGGTGCCTTAATCGGCCAATCCCGGTTCATCGAGCAGGTGTCGCCCCGTGCGGTCCTCGACCTCGATCACCCACAGATCAGGATCGAAACCGCGCTGTTTCGCGATGGAAGCATCTACCGCAGATTCCCGACCCTCGGCCAGCACCTGCCAGGTCCGCGCCCCGGTCATCAGATCGAAACTGCGCTGGTAGCACACGGCGTTCCCGTCAAGCGTATTCAGTTTGACCAGTACCGCGCCCGCCGTCGCGTCGCCTCGGGCCACGACAAAGGCGGGGATCGCCGCCAGCCGCAGCCGCGTCAGATAGGCCGCAACCCAGACGTCGGCGGTCAGCCGCATCAGCCGGCGTTGCCGTCTTTGAAATCAAGACCCATTTCGGAATAGCGTTCGCGCTCTTCCAGCCAGTTCGGGCGCACCTTCACCTGCACGAACAGATGGACACGACGGCCCAGAAACTCCTCAAGCTCCAGCCGCGCGGCCGTGTTCACGGCCTTGGCCGTTTCGCCCTTGCGGCCCAGCACGATCCCCTTGTGGCCATCGCGGGCCACATAGATCACCTGATCGATCCGGACCGAGCCATCCTTGCGCTCGTCCCAGTTCTCGGTCTCGACCGTCAACTCGTAGGGCAATTCCTGATGCAGCCGCAGGGTCAGCTTTTCGCGGGTGATTTCGGCCGCGATGTTGCGCAGCGGCACGTCGGCGATCTGGTCTTCGGGATAAAGCCACGGACCCTCCGGCACCTGGTCCGCGAGCCACCCGCGCAGGGCATCGCAGCCATGGCCGCGCTCGGCGGAAATCATGAATGTTTCGGCGAACGGATAGGCGTCGTTCATCTCCGCCGTCAGCGCCAGCAAGGCCTCGGTCTTGACCTTGTCGATCTTGTTGATCGCCAAAGCCACCTTCGCCTTGCCTGTCTTTTCCTGCAGCGCCGCAAGGATCGTCTTGACCCCTTCGGTGATGCCGCGATGCGCCTCGATCAGCAGTACGACGACATCGGCATCCCCCGCCCCGCCCCAAGCGGCGGCGACCATCGCACGGTCCAGCCTGCGGCGCGGCTTGAACAACCCCGGCGTGTCGACGAACACAAGCTGGGTCCGCCCTTCGATGGCGATACCGCGGATACGTGCGCGTGTCGTCTGTACCTTGTGGGTCACGATGCTGACCTTGGCGCCGACCATCCGGTTGAGAAGCGTCGACTTGCCCGCGTTCGGCTCTCCGATCAGCGCGACGAAGCCTGCTCTGGTGGTGTCATTCATTGGCTTACCTTCTTCAGGAGTGCTGTCGCCGCGGCCTGTTCGGCCTGCCGTTTCGATCCCGCACTCGCCCGTTGTGCATGGCCCGACGCCAAGCGCACCTCGATCGTGAATTGCGGCTGGTGATCAGGCCCGCTGCGCTCGACCTCGACATAATCGGGCGGCGCGTCGCCGCGCGCCTGCGCCCATTCCTGCAATGCGGTCTTTGCGTCACGGGCATCGGCCTTCACATCCGTGATGCGCCGCCCCCAGAGCCGCAGAACCATGGCGCGCGCGGCGGCAAAGCCCGCATCAAGGTAAACAGCAGCGATCACCGCTTCCATCGCGTCGGCCAGCAGCGCCTCCTTGCGGCGACCACCGGATTTCATTTCGGAGCGGCCCAGCTTCAAGACGGCGCCAAGGTCGATCTCGCGTGCGACGGCGGCACAGGTTTCGCGCCGCACCAACGCATTGTAGCGCGGCGCAAGCTGACCCTCGGAGGCCACTGTATCGGCCTGTAACAGCGCGTCGGCCATCACGAGTCCCAAAACACGGTCGCCCAGAAACTCAAGCCGCTGGTTGTCGTCACGGTGCGGAGATACCATCGAAGAATGCGTCACCGACCTGACCAATAGTGCGGGATCGGCGAAATCGTGGCCGATCCGGCCGGCAAAGGCGGACAGGTCGGCCGACAGCTTCATTCAAGCGCCTTGAAGAACCGATCGCCGCGCCAGGTCCAGAACGCCAGCATCGACCGTCCGGCGCTGGAGAACATCACCCGGTCCGCGCGGCCCACCAGATCCTCGCGCGGGACGAACCCGACACCACGCGCTGTCTGTGCGACCCGGCTGTCTGTGGAATTGTCGCGGTTGTCACCCATGAAGAAGAAATGGTCGGCGGGCACGGTGAAGACACCGGTATCGTCCGATTGCTGATCCCCGATATTCAGGATCGCGTGGCGCGTGCCGCCGGGCAGTGTTTCATACTGGCGCGACTTGACACAGTCCGCCCCCTGCCCCACAGCACCGTTTTCGCAACGCGGCAACAGCCCCTGCGGGCCCTGATATTCCATCGTCTCGACGAACTGGCCACCGTCCTCCAGCACGACAGGTTCGCCGTTGATATGCAACACGCCTTCCGTCATCTTGATACGGTCACCAGGTAGCCCGATCAGCCGCTTGATGAAATCGCGGCCCGTGACCGGATGGCGAAATACCACGATGTCGCCGCGCTCGGGATCGGACCCGAACAGGCGATCCTCCGCCCCTTCGAAGATTCCGCAAAAGTCGTCGGCGCCGATGTCGATACCGATCGCCGGAATACGGATCGACGGGCAGGAGGCGTAGGAATAGCCATAGGCCATCTTGTTCACGAAAAGGAAGTCACCGATCAGCAGCGTATCCTTCATCGAACCCGATGGAATCCAGAACGGCTGAAAGAACAGCGTGCGGAAAATACCTGCGATCAACAGGGCGTAAACGACGGTTTTCACCGTCTCTTTCAATCCGCCCAGAAATCCGGTGCTTTCGGCCATGTGCTGATCCTCGTTTGCGGTCCAAGGCTACATGATGCGGGGGCACTGGCCTGTCAAGCGGCGCATCGCGTCACATCTCCTTACGCCGCGCCTCGATCACGACAAAGGCCTGCGCCCAGGGATGATCGTCCGTCAGGGTCACATGGATGATCGCCTCATAGCCGTCCGGGGTCATGGCCTCCAGCCGGTCCTTGGCCCAACCCGTGACGGCCATCACCGGCTGTCCGCTGCGCAGGTTGCTGACGGCCATGTCCTTCCAGGCGATACCCATCGCAAGTCCCGTGCCCAAGGCTTTGGAACAGGCTTCCTTCGCGGCCCAGCGTTTTGCATAGGTGCCGGCCACGTCGCGACGGCGTTCGGCCTTTGCCTGCTCGATATCCGTGAACACCCGGTTTTTGAACCGATCCCCGAACCGATCGAGCGTGCCCTGAATCCGTTCGATATTGGCCAGATCCGTCCCGATGCCAAGGATCATTCGACGGCGGCACCCAGCGTCGCGGTGACCTGGCCGGTGGCCTGGTTGACCGTGATGGCAAGGCCCTGGACCGGGAATGTCGATGTTTCCGGCTCATAGACGCTGACGTTGATGTCGAACAAGAGGCCCCGCGCGGGGTCGTAACCGGCCGAAAGAGACGGCCAATAAATGCCGCCGAACCCGACTGACGATGCGTTGGAGATCACCTTGCACTGGCGGCTGCCCAACTCGTCATAGGGGGGTGACAGCACCACGATATGCGCCGCCCCCGCTGCGGGTTCGATGGTGTCGGTATAAACCAGACGCACCGCGCCGTTGGCAAAGGTGGCGCTGTGTTCCTCCCAAGGCTCCACGATGGCGAGCGCGCTGGCGCGCCAGTCACAATCCTCCACGGTCTGCGCTGTGGCGGGCAGGGCCGCGCCAAGAAAAAGGGCCGCCGTCAAATGATATTTCATGATGAATCTCTCCGCTGTATGCGGAACAGTCTGGCCATGCGCACGGCTCCCCGCAAGCCCTTCGCCCGGGGGGATCAGGCGGGCGTCGCGTTCACGTCGAGGTCGACGACCATGATCCCGTCCGCGCCGCCGTCGCACAGCGCTACGAGCCGCGCGCCCAGCGCCTTGTGCCGGGGATCATCGGCATAAAGCTGCAGCGCGGCCTCATCGTTAAAGCTGCAGATAAAACCATAGGGATAGTCGGGTGACTTGCCCTCGAAATCGCGGTTCGGGCCATGCGCGAAATCGACGAACCCCGGAAGGTCAAGCGTCGCCAACTCCGTCAGCACGGCCAGCAATTCAACCGGATCATAACCGTCTTTCAGGCGCAGCATAACGATGTGGCGGATCATGATACGGTCGCTTTCATGTCAGTCTCGCCGTCAATATCTTGAGCCCCGCCAACCCGAAAAGCAACGCAAACATCGCCTCGAACCAGCGGCGCAACCGCTGATAGCCGCGTACAAATGCACCGAGCGAAAACAGCAGCCCGTACCCCCAGAAAACGCTGCACGACACAGAGAGGAGCGCCAGATAGGTCGCAAACACCTCTGCCTGATCCGCACCCACCGGCACCACGATGGCAAAGACCGCGCCCCAGCTGAAGATCGCTTTGGGGTTCGTGAGGTGGATCAGTAGGCCCTTGCGGAACAGGACGGCCAATCCGCCGGATTTCGCCGTGACGGGCAGAAGCGGCTTATCCGACAGCGCGGATCGCAATGCCTTGACGGCAAGAAAGAGAAGGTATCCCGCACCTATGTAGCGCAGCGCCTCGACCAGCCAGATATTGGCGAGCATGACGGCGGACATGCCAAGGGCCGCCGCCAGACCCCAGCTTGCCGATCCGCAGATGATCCCCGTCGCCACGGCAAGACCCGCGGCGCGACCCTGCCTCATCGATGTCCCCGCAATCGCCAGCGTGGCAGGTCCCGGGGTGCCCGCGGCAACGGCCCACCCGATCAGGAACAGTCCGAACTCCCAGCCGGTCACAACCGGGCCTCATCCATTTTCGCGCGCATTTCTCGCAGCGCCGCCTCAAGCCCTGCAAAGATCGCCTCGCCGATGATGAAGTGGCCGATGTTCAACTCCACAGCCTGCGGGATCGCGGCGATGGGGCCGACGCTGTCGTAGGTCAGGCCATGGCCGTAGTGAATTTCCAGCCCGAGCGAAGCGCCGTAGGCCCCCATCGCGACGAGGCGCGCCAGCTCTGCATCTCGCGCGTCGAAACGACCTTCCGCATGTGCATCGCAATAGGTGCCGGTGTGCAGTTCGATGATGTCCGCTCCGATCCGCGCGGCTGCGTCCACCTGCGTTTTCTCCGGCCCGATGAACAGCGATACCCGCGTTCCCGCCTCCTTGAACGGCGCGATGTAGGCCGCCAGCCGGTTATCGTCGCCAGCCACGTTCAACCCGCCCTCGGTCGTCCGTTCCTCGCGCTTTTCGGGCACCAGACAGACCGCGTGCGGCTGTGTCGCCAGCGCGATGCGCTGCATCTCATCCGTCGCGGCCATCTCGAAGTTCAACGGAATGTCGATCGCGGATTTGATCGCCGCCATGTCGGCATCTGTGATGTGGCGACGATCCTCGCGCAGATGCGCGGTGATCCCGTCCGCCCCTGCCGCCTGCGCCATCAGGGCCGCACGCACCGGGTCGGGGTTGTCGCCGCCGCGCGCGTTGCGCACGGTCGCCACGTGGTCGATATTCACGCCGAGGCGCAGTGGAGTGGGCATAGCCATGTCCCTTATGTGTTTGCACAAAGGGTAGGACGTTCAAGACCCCGCGTCATCCATCTGATCGGTTTTTTTGCCCAATTGCGCGAGCTTGGCCTGAAGCGCCTTGCGCCGCCGCTTCTGATAGGCCGCGATCACGGGAACCGACAGGTAATAACAGATCGTCGATACAACGACGCCCGAAATCGCGCCACCGATCAGGTAGGGCCGGAACACCTCTTCATAAAACAGACCCAGCCCGTGCCAATCGGCCACCGCCGGGGTGAACACCGCGCTCAGGTTGTGCCAAAGATCACCCAGCGCGCTGGAAAACTGGCAGCCAAGGCCACACATGCCGTTGTCGGGCGTGCCCGACAGCACGGTCCGGTCGAACGGGTGACCCAGCAGCTTGTGGCCCGTCGAAAGCGCCGCGACGCCGATCGGCACATATGTCAGCGGGTTCCCGAAGAATGTGGCCATCAGCGCGGCCAGGATGTTGCCGCGCATCAGCTTCGCGATCACTGCCGCCACGATAAAATGAAATCCGTAGAACGGCGTGAAAGCGGCAAAGACGCCGGCCCAGATCCCCCGTGCGATCTTTTCGGGCGTATCGGGCAGCCTGCGCACCCGGTGCTTGACGTATTGCGCGGCCCGCCCCCAGCCGCCGCGCGGGTAGATAAAGTCGGCAACGACCTGCCAGACCGGGCGTCTATCCCTGCGCTTGAAGACCAAAATAACTTTCCTTTGCGCAATCCGCGCGGTCGTCGTTCTATTCCACCGTCGCGCTGGCAAGCCCCGGATCGCGGTGCCGTTCCAGCGACGAAACGTTGCTCTCGGCCTCAAGGGCCGTCGTGACGCGATGTAAGTGTTCCGCATCCCGGAAATCAATATCCATCATAAGACGGTAATAATCAGGCTTTCGTTCGATGAAATTGAGATCGGAGATATTGGCGTCCTGTTCGCCGATCAAGGTGCAGATACGGCCCAGTACACCGGCATCGTTGGTAATCGTCGCGTCCAGCGTCACCGTGTTGACCGCGCCATGCGTGCCTTCCTGCCACTGCAGGTCCAGCCAGCGGTCCGGCTGATCCTCGTAGTCGGCCAGCGCATCGCAGTCGATGGCGTGGACGACGACACCCTTGCCGCGGAACGTCAGACCGATGATCCGCTCGCCCGGGACGGGCTGGCAACAGCGGGCGCGGGCAAAGCTCTGGCCCGCATCGAGCCCGATCACGGCCCGCCGCGCGTCGACCAATTCGCCCGTCATCTCATCCAGATCGGGATAGATCGCGCGCACCACGTCGCGCGATGTGATTTCCGCGCTGCCCAGACGCGCCAGCAGATCGTCGACACCGTCCAGCGCCATCGCCTTGGCCGCGGTCCGCAGCGCCTTGACCGTCGCGGCCTTGCCCATGTTCTCGAAACCCACCCGCGCCAGTTCGCGCCCCAGTCTGATATATCTGTCACGGTCCTCTTCGCGCAGCGACCGCCGGATCGCCGTCTTCGCACGACCGGTTACCGCGATGTCGATCCACGTCGCCTGCGGGGTCTGTCCCTCTGCCGTAATGACCTCGACCGATTGCCCGTTCTTGAGCCGGGTCCAGAGCGGCACACGCATCCCGTCGACCTTCGCGCCCACGACCGCCGATCCGATCCGCGTATGGATCGCATAGGCAAAGTCGATCGGCGTCGCGCCGCGCGGCAGCTTGATCACATCGCCCTTGGGCGTGAAGCAAAAGACCTGATCCTGATACATCTCCAGCTTGACCGCTTCGAGAAACTCGTCGTGGTCCTGATCCTCGTCCAGCCGCTCGGTCAGCTTCGATATCCACTCAACCGGATCGACGGCAAAGCGGTTCTCGACCCGCTCGCCGTTGCGGTATGACCAATGCGCGGCGACTCCAGTTTCGGCCACCTCGTGCATTTCTCGGGTCCTGATCTGGACCTCGACACGCTTGCCGTCGCGACCTGATACCGTGGTGTGGATCGACCGATAGCCGTTGGATTTAGGCTGGCTAATGTAATCCTTGAAGCGTCCGGGCACCGCGCGCCAGCGTTGATGAATCGCACCCAGAACCCGGTAGCAATCCGTTTCGGTCGCGGTGACGACCCGAAAGCCGTAGATATCGGACAGTCGGGAAAACGACTGGTCCTTTTCCTGCATCTTGCGCCAGATCGAATACGGTTTCTTGGCGCGGCCCGCGACCTCCGCCTGGATGCCGGCGCGCTCCAGTTCCACCCGCATGTCGGCGGTGATTTTCTGCACGACATCGCCGGTCTCGCGCTGCAGCGTGATGAACCGGCGGATGATCGAATTGCGGCCCTCGGGGTTCAGCACCCGGAACGCCAGATCCTCCAGTTCCTCCCGCATCCATTGCATCCCCATACGCCCTGCCAGCGGCGCGTAGATTTCCATGGTTTCGCGGGCCTTTTGTGCCTGCTTTTCCGGGCGCATGGATTTGATCGTGCGCATGTTGTGCAGCCGGTCCGCCAGTTTGACCAGCGTCACCCGCAGATCCCGGCTCGTCGCCATGAACAGCTTGCGGAAATTCTCGGCCTGCTTGGATTGCGCGCTGGTCAACTGCAGGTTGGTCAGTTTGGTCACGCCATCGACAAGTTCGGCGATCTCGCGCCCGAAGCGTTTTTCGACCTCGGTATAGGACGCCTGCGTGTCTTCTATCGTATCGTGAAGCAGGGCCGTCACGAGGGTGGCGTCATCCATCTGCTGCTCTGCCAGAATCGCGGTCACGGCGACAGGATGGGTAAAATAGGGTTCGCCGGAATGACGGTTCTGGCCGTCATGCATCGCACTGCCGTATGCGAAGGCATCGCGCAGCAGGGCTTCGTTCGTGCGGGGGTTGTAGGCGCGGACCAGAGCGATCAGATCATCGGCTGTCGTCATTCTGGTCCGTCACCTTCATCTGCAAAGGCCGGAAATCCGGACCCTAGCGCTGCCCTTGCGCTTCCATCAGCGCGCGCAGCAGTTTTTCCTCTGACATATCGTCCTCGACCGGCTTGTCGGCTTCCGTGCCCATCAGCAGGGACATGCTGTCCTCTTCCGGCTCGTCCACCTCGATCTGGGTCTGGTTCGCCTCGATCATGCGCTCGCGCAGATCGTCGGCACCCTGGGTCTCTTCCGCGATCTCGCGCAGCGACACGACCGGGTTCTTGTCGTTGTCACGCGACACGGTAATCGGAGCACCGGATGCGATCTCGCGGGCGCGATGTGCGGCAAGCATGACCAGTTCGAACCGGTTTGGAACTTTATCGACGCAATCTTCTACGGTGACGCGGGCCATAAGCGCACTCCATCTGTGGCAGGGAATCCTGTGAAAGCAATTCCATATGCTCAGATGTACGGAATGACAAGCGGTTTCACAGGCCCGGCGACCTCAGGACAGGGGAACCACGCTATCCCTGTCGGCCGCGTGCAGCGCATCGCGCATCTGCACCACGCTGTGGCCGCTGACCGGGTGCACCCAGTCCGGAGCGACATCCACGAGCGGCACCAAAACAAAGGCACGATCCTGCAGACGCGGATGCGGCAGGATCAACGTGTCGGGTGCCTGGCTTTGCTGCGCCTGTGGGGACAGATCGCGCCAGGCGACAAAGCCGTCGATATCCGGCCTGACCGTCGCGCCGACAGCGATCAGATCGAGGTCGAGGGTGCGCTGCCCCCAACGCCTGTCGCGCACCCGTTTCGCCTCCGCCTCGATCCTGTGCAGATGCGCCAAGATCGCGTCTGGCGACAGCGCCGATTGCACACGGACGGCGGCATTGACGAACGCTGGCCCCGCCCCCGGCGGATACGCCGGCGTCGCGTAACAGGGGCTGGTCTGCAACGTCGGTCCGAACAGCGCACGCAGTGCCCCAAAGGCGGCATCGACCGTCTGGCGCGGGGTTCCGTGACACGACGTCATGTTGGATCCGACCGCGATCAGCACGATCTCGCCCGCTTTCGCCGGGGTCTGGGCTTGCGGCATTGGTCGGTTTTACCTACGTTTACGGGGCTGCGTCATTCTAAACCACTCACACACTCACGGACAACGCGCAGCTACATTCGGAAGGACATTATTTATGTTTTATCGTGACGAGCGTTTGGCGCTCTTCATCGATGGCTCGAATCTGTATGCGGCGGCTAAGTCGCTTGGCTTCGACATCGACTACAAGCTGCTCCGCGCAGAGTTCATGCGCCGCGGCAAGATGCTGCGGGCATTTTACTATACCGCGTTGTTGGAAAACGATGAATACTCGCCGATACGGCCACTCGTGGACTGGTTGCACTACAACGGTTTCTCGATGGTGACGAAGCCCGCCAAGGAATACACCGACAGCATGGGCCGCCGTAAGGTGAAGGGGAACATGGACATCGAACTGGCCGTCGATGCCATGGAACTGGCTCCCTACGTCGACCACATCGTACTGTTTTCAGGCGATGGCGATTTTCGCCCACTGGTAGAATCACTTCAACGCAAGGGTGTGCGGGTTTCCGTTGTTTCAACAATCCGCAGCCAGCCCCCGATGATCGCCGACGAACTCCGTCGCCAGTGCGACAACTTTATCGAACTGGAAGAACTGCGCGACGTGATCGGCCGCCCTGCCCGCGACACCCGGCCCGATCGTGAGGCAGAACTCAGCACGACCGACACCTGACGCGCGGCACCAACGACAAAGCAAGCCGGACGCGGTCACACACTGCGTCCGGCTTGTTTCGTGGCAAATCGCCTACTGAACCCTTCCGGCAAAATTGCCGGCACTCATCGCACACGCAATCGCAAAATCGCGACCTTCACAGTAGCCCTCGGGGCTGTGATGCTGTATCCCCACGTCTGGGGGGATACGGCAGCCACGTGAAACTGAACGATCTTGCGCAAGATATTGAGCGGACAACGACAATTCCCGATCTCTGGGACCTGTGCCTGACGGGATTTTCCCGGCTGGGCGTCGCCTTCGTCATTTACAATACAGTCGATGAATCAGGCGAAAATCCGTTCGTCCTCACGAATGTGCCCGACGTTTTCGCAACCGTCGATCCGGTACACGATCCCTTCCTGCAACATTGCTGCAGCAGCTACGACATCTGGTGCACCGGGCCGGAATTTCTACCCGACTACGACTACCTCGCCCCGCGGGAAAAAGCCTTCATCACTGCCGCATCGAAAACCGGGTTCCGGTCCGGGCTTGGGATTCCCATGCGGTTGGCCGGCTCGGAGCGCTATGGCGGCTTCAACCTGGGCACGCGACTGGCGAAGGACGATTTCGTGGCCCGGATTTTGCCGCTGAAAGAAGATTTCCGCTTCGTCTGCCTGCTGGCACACCGCCGCATCGAAGAACTGTCGCGTGGCGGCATGCCGGACAATCCGTCCGACTTCCGCGCGCTGCTCGTCGCACCGGAATCCGATATCCTGTCCGCTCTTAGCCCCCGCGAGAAAGAGGTGATCTACCTTGTGGCGCAGGGTATCAGCCGCAAGGAATGCGCCCGGCTTTGCGGTATCTCGCCCAATACGGTCGCCGAATATACCAAATCCGCCTACCGCAAGCTAGGGGTCCAGAACAGGGTCGAGGTCGCAAACCTCGTCACCCGTGCGACCGGGTAACACCGCCGTCAGGTCAACGTGTCGGCCAACCAGTTTTCCAGCAGAAAATGCGCGATGGCGCCGCTGCGGGCCGGCTTGATCGTGGGATGCTCGCCCGCGAATACCGTCACCATGTCCTCGCGACTGACCCAGATCGCATCGTCAAGTTCGACCGGATCAAGGGTAATCTCCGTGGTCAGCGCCGCACCGGCACAGCCGAACATCAAGGAAGCGGGAAAAGGCCAAGGCTGGCTGGACAGGTAGGTCACCGACCCGACCGTCACGCCTGCCTCTTCCATCACCTCGCGTCGGACAGCGGCCTCCATCGTTTCACCCGGTTCCACAAATCCGGCCAGCAATGAATACATGCCCTCCGGCCAGCCGGGCGACCGTCCCAGCAGCACGCGGTTGCCATGCGTGATCAACATGATCACGACGGGATCGGTGCGCGGGAAATGATGCGTACCGCAGTCCGGGCAATCGCGCTGCCATCCCGACTGGGCCGACACGCTTTGCGCACCACAGGCCGCACAGAACCGATGCGACCGGTGCCAGTTCAACACGCCCTTGGCCGTCGCCGCCAGTTCCGCATCGCGTGCTGACAGGCGGGTCATGATGCCACGCAGTTCCGCGAAACACTGGTTCGCCGCAAGAAGCGGATGCTGCTGCAGGGACGGATCGAGGAACAGACCGAGCGACGCCTCGTCAAGGTCATCCGGCACCCAGCGGCTGATATCGGCGGCAAAGATCGGACCGCTTTCATCGCGCCCCAAGAGCAGACGCGCGGGCGTCGCGTCGTCCAGGACGGGGTGATCAGGTGCGACGAAAACCAGCGCATCGCCCGCGATCAGCGGTTTACCACGCCACAGCACGGCGACCCGCGCCGCAGGGTCGGAAATCAGGTCCGGGTCGCCACGCTCATGCGCTGCGCGGTCCAGACCGCTGCCACCGAATGTCACCGTTTCTGCATGCCTCATGCGGCTGCAATGCCACGCGCCCCGACCGAATTCAATAAATTCGACGCCGCACCGATGCGAGGGGCAATATTCACGCTAGGGTTGCGCGGAAATGTCAAACCACATGCCGCCCAACCCAACCACGGCCACCCTGCGCCTGTTGCAGACCACCGATCTGCATATGAGCCTGTTATCCTATAGCTATCTGCGCGACCGTCGTGACGACGGTCTTGGTCTCGAAGCACTCGCACCGCTGATCGCGCAACGCCGTAATGCGGGTCAAAAGACGCTCCTATTCGACACGGGCGACTTTCTTCAGGGCAACCCGCTGGCCGATACGGTGATGCACGACGCGCAGGGTCGGCAGCCTCATCCGATGATCGCGGCGTTCAACCTGCTTGACTACGATGCGATCACGTTGGGCAACCACGAATTCGACTATGGGCTGGCGGCACTGGACCGCGCCCTCGCCCCGCTCGCCTGCCCGGTCGCCCTCGCCAATCTGGTGGATCGGCAGGGGCGTGCCCGGTTCGCGCCGGGGTGCCTGCTGCCCCTGGAAATGATCGCGTCCGATGGATCACGGATTCCGCTGCGTGTCGGGGTCCTCGGCGTGACGACACCCGAAACGGGTCTGCCACCCGAAGACCCGGGCAGCACCGGTTTTCATATCGCCCCGATGATCCGCGCAGCGCAGGACGCCGCGCATCGGCTGCGCTGCGACGGGGCCGATCTTGTCATCGCCTTGTGTCATGCAGGGATGAGCGGCGCGGCTGGCACGGAAACCGCTATGGACGTCGCGGCCCTGCCCGATGTCGACGCTGTATTGGCGGGCCATATCCACGAAACCTGTCCCGCGCCCGGCAACACGGTCAGTCACGTGGACTGCACACCGGTCATCATGTCTGGCGCATATGGTCGGCATCTGGGCGAATTGGACCTGCACCTGCAACATGATGGCCAGACCTGGCGCGTGACCTCCTCTACGGCGACGGTCCATATGTCCCCCACATCCGTCCCACAGGATTGTCCGGTCGCGGAGTCCATCAGGCAGGCGGCAACGCCGTTTCATGAAACGGCACTAATCACCGGGCGCACCGCAGTCGCCGTCACCCGAACGCCGCTGCACAGCTACTTCGCACGCGTTTGCGCCGACGCAAGCCAGACCCTTCTGGCCGAGGCATTGTCGCACGCGATGGCCCGCGCCGATCTGCCGTCTGACTTGCCGGTGATCACCGCCGTCGCCCCCTACCGCACAGGCGGGCGCGGCGGGGCCGCGGCATTTCTCGACACCGGACCCGGGCCGGTCACACGGCACGCGACGCGCATGATCTTCCCGTTCGACAATGCGCTTGCCGTCGTGCGCCAGACAGGTGCGGATCTGCGCGCGCGGCTGGAGCAGTCCGCCGCGCAGTATCACATGATCGTCCCGCACCGCACGGACCAGCCGCTGATCGTGAACGCCATGCCAAGCTACAACGCCGATACGCTGTATGGTCTGACCTACATGATCGACCTCACGCGTCCTGCCGGGGCAGGGCGCATCCGGCACCTCGCATATCGCGGGAAACCGGTCCGGCCGACGGACGTCTTCGCGCTCGGTATCGGCACGCACCGGCTGGGCGGTGCAGGTGGATATGCTGCCGTGACACCGGCGGATGTGCTGCATATCAGCGAAACGCCCATTCACGGGCTTTTGCTCGCCTATCTCGCCGAGGTGGGCACGATCAGCCCCGAACCTGCCGCCATGCGCCGTTTCAGCCGCATCGCCGGGGCCAGCGCCGTTTTCGAAAGCAGCCCCGCGGCATCGGAACATCTGGCAGAATTGCAGGGTATCGTTTCAATCACGGCGCTGGATGACCCCGATCATCCAGGGCGCTTTCGGATCGACCTCGATCCAGCGGGTTAGCGGCACCTCCGTATTGCGCTCGCCCTGCAACATCCCTATATGAAAGCGCGAGGGGTTGGCGCGGGCAAGTGCCTCGCCAACCTGGTCAGGTCCGGAAGGAAGCAGCCACAACGAGCCCCACTTGGGTCGATGTCCAACCTCTCACCTTTTCGTCTGCCCCACAGACGAAGATCGGGTGTAGCGCATTTTCCAAGGAAATGCGTCGGCCCGAATTGGAATGTTCAACGTACCAATCAAGGAGGACACCATGATTGCATCATCACTCCTCCCGGTTCGGGCGCGCTGACCCTTTTTCCGCTGCCCTTGCCGTTCCTTGGCACCCGCTCGGGTCCGCCAGAACGCAACCCTTCTCAAAGGGCATACCATTGACCAATGACATCACGCTGCGCGACCTTGGCTGGTCGGCGCATTACCAATCCCAACTCGACATCGACGAAGTCACCGCAACCACCCCCGCCCGCATCAACGCCGTGCATCGCACGCAGGTCAGCGGGTTGACTGTAGACGGTGCAGTCGATCTGACTTTGGAACCCGGCATATCCACGGCCGAAATCGCGGTCGGTGACTGGGTGCTGTGCGATCCCGAATCCGCCCGCCTGATCCGGCGGCTCGATCGGCAGTCATCCCTGCAACGCGGATCGGACTACGTTCACGGCGACAGGCAACTGATCGCCGCCAATATCGACACGCTGTTCATCATGACCTCCTGCAATGCCGACTTCAACGTGGCCCGGCTGGAACGCTATCTCGCCCTCGCCCACGATGCGGAAATCACGCCGGTGATCCTGCTGACCAAGGCGGACGAGGCTGACAAACCCGACACCTACGTGGCCGAGGCGCAAAAGCTGGGGCGCGATCTGGCGGTGCTGGCGCTCGATTCGCGCGCCGTGGCCGACACGGGCGTGCTCGTCCCCTGGTGCGGCAAGGGGCAGACGGTCGCACTCGCCGGATCGTCCGGCGTCGGCAAGACGACACTGGCCAATGCGCTTACCGGCGGTCAGGCCGCGACCCAGGGCATTCGCGAGGACGATGCACGCGGGCGACATACCACCACGGGGCGCAGTCTGCACCGCCTGCCATCAGGCGGCTGGCTGATCGACACGCCGGGGATGCGCGGCCTTGGCGTGGCAGACGTCGCCTACGGCATCGACGCGACCTTCCCGGAAATCAGCGAACTGGCCGACCAATGCCGTTTTCGCGACTGCCTGCACGACAGCGAACCGGGCTGCGCCGTTCAGGCCGCCATCGCAAGTGGTGATATCGACCCCGACCGCCTGAAACGGTTTCGCAAGCTCAAGCGTGAGGATGCCATCGCCACCGAAACCATCGCGCAGTCGCGCGAGCGGTACAAAAAACTGGGCAAGATGTACAAGTCGGCGCAGGCCAAGAAACGGCGTTAACCGGCGGCGGTGGCTTCGGCCGCCCACGCCAGCTGTGCAGGTGTCTCGACCGCACAGGGCCGCACCGCGCGAAGCCTGCGCAGCGCCGTCTCCGGCCTCTCACCCAAAGCCACCATCAACCGCAGCGCCACCATCCCCGAACGTCCGCAGCCACCCCGACAGTGGACGACGATCTTTTTGCCATCCCCCAGGTCGTGCAAGATTTCGACGGCGATCTCCGACCATCGCCCCGCGTCCTCAGGCGTGCCGAAATCCGCGACCGGGAAACGCCAGTGCCGCAACCCGGCCGCCGCAATCGCGCGGTCGAGCGGCGGCACGCCCAGCGCCGCCACCTCTTCGGCTTGCGTCATGCTCAGCAGGCCTGCCGCACCCCAATCGACGATGCGCGCGACATCACCGGCCAAATCTCCGCCCAGCCCCGGCAGCGGCGCGATCGCCAACCGCCCATGCCCGGCAGACACTTCGAAAATCGCAAAAGATGTCATATCTTGCCCACTCTCCCGGATTTCCATGCTAAAGGCCTGTCGATGACCGATAAGACCGACAACACGGAAATGGCGCAAGACCGGACCGACTGGGCCGAGGATCGCACCTGCATGGCCAACGAACGCACCTTCGCCGGCTGGATGCGCACAGGCATGGCCTGTATCGCCATCGCCGTGGGTCTCAAGGCCGTCTTCGGCGATTTCGATCCTACCTGGATCGCGAAGACCGTCGCGAGCCTGTTCCTGCTGGCATCGGTCGGGATATTCTGGTCGGCGCGCAACCGGGCAAAAGCCACCAGCCAGCGCCTTGAAAGCCGTGCCGCCGAAATGCAGCCGACCAGCAATTTCACGGCTCTGGCGACAATCATGACGATCGGCGCGACTGGCACCGGCGCGATCCTCTGGTGGCTCTAGCGGCGGTTTACGGCGCCCGCGCCTGCCCTTAGTCTGCGCAGGTCCGCCGAATCCCGCCAACCGAAAGCACCCATGCCAGACCAGCCCGCCTATCAGGTCCTCGCCCGCAAATACCGGCCCGAAACCTTTGCCGATCTGGTCGGGCAGGATGCGATGGTGCGCACGCTGAAAAACGCTTTCGCCGCCGACCGGATCGCGCAGGCCTTCATCATGACCGGCATCCGCGGCACCGGTAAGACCACGACAGCCCGGATCATCGCCAAGGGCATGAACTGCATCGGGCCCGATGGCACCGGCGGGCCAACGACGGACCCCTGCGGCGAATGCGAACACTGTACCGCGATCATGGAGGGCCGCCATGTCGATGTGATGGAGATGGACGCCGCCTCGCGCACCGGCGTCGGCGACATCCGCGAGATCATCGATTCGGTGCACTACCGGGCCGCCTCCGCCCGCTACAAGATCTACATCATCGACGAAGTGCACATGCTGTCGAAAAACGCCTTCAACGCCCTGTTGAAGACGCTGGAAGAACCGCCCGCACACGTCAAATTCATCTTCGCCACCACCGAAATCCGTCAGGTGCCCGTCACGGTCCTGTCCCGCTGCCAGCGGTTTGACCTGCGCCGCATCGAACCCGAGGTGATGATCACCCTGCTGCGCAAGATCGCCGATGCCGAAGGCGCGGAAATCGCCGACGACGCGCTCGCCCTCATCACCCGCGCCGCCGAAGGCTCCGCCCGCGATGCGACATCCCTGCTCGATCAGGCCATCAGCCATGGCGCGGGAGAAACCACCGCCGATCAGGTCCGCGCGATGCTGGGGCTTGCCGACCGCGGCCGCGTGCTCGACCTCTTCGACATGATCCTGCGCGGCGAGGCGGCGGATGCCCTGACCGAACTCAGCGCCCAATATGCCGACGGTGCCGACCCGCTGGCCGTGCTGCGTGATCTGGCCGAGGTCTGCCATTGGGTCAGCGTGATCAAGATCACCCCCGACGCCGCCGAGGACCCCACCATCGGCCCCGACGAACGCACACGCGGCCAGGCTATGGCCGACGATCTGCCGATGCGGGTGCTGACACGCATGTGGCAAATGCTGCTCAAGGCGCTGGAGGAGGTCGCCGCCGCCCCAAACGCCATGATGGCCGCCGAAATGGCCGTGATCCGGCTGACCCACGTTGCCGACCTGCCCACGCCAGAGGACCTCGTGCGCAAGCTGCAAGACGCCACGCCGCCACCCGGCAGCGGGCCGGGCAATGGCGCGCGCCCTGCCCCGACGGGCAGTGCGCCGACCGCAATGGCCCGCACCCCGGCACCACCGCACAGCGGCAATGGCGGCGCGCAGGCCGCCCTCGCCACCGATGCGCTGGCCCATTACGCCACCTTCGACAGCGTGGTCGAACTGATCCGCACCCACCGCGACGTGAAACTGCTGGTCGAGGTCGAAACCGGCCTGCGCCTCGTCGCCTATCAACCCGGCCGGATCGAGGTGAACCCGACACCCAAGGCCGCCCCCGATCTTGTCGGCAGGCTCGGCTCGCGCCTGCAAGCCTGGACAGGCAACCGCTGGGCCATCACCGTGGTGAACGAAGGCGGCGCGCCCACGATTGCAGAGGTGCGCGATGCCGCTGAAAACGCCCTGCGCGAAGAAGCCGAGAAACACCCGCTGGTGCAGGCCGTGATCGCCGCCTTCCCCAAGGCGAAAATCACCGAAATCCGCACCGAAGCCGAAAAAGAGCAGGACGCGTTCGCCGATGCGCTGCCCGAAGTCGACGATGAATGGGACCCGTTCGACGACGCCTGACGCCCTTGTCTTGCGTCGCCCCGCCCCATATCTCTGATCCAACGCTTTCAAAAAGGAAAATCCAGATGCTCAAAGGTCTCGGTGGCCTTGGCGACATGGCCAAGATGATGAAATCCGCGCAGGAAATGCAGGGCAAGATGGCCCAGATGCAGGAAGAGCTTGACCACATCACCGTCGAGGGCGTCAGCGGCGCGGGGCTGGTCAAGGCCACGGCAACCGCCAAGGGTGAACTCAAGGGGCTCGACATCGACCCGTCGATTTTCAACGGCGACGACAAGGAAGTCGTCGAGGATCTGATCCTCGCCGCGATCAAGGACGCCCAGCAAAAGGCGCAGGATCGCAGCCAGCAGGAAATGTCGAAGATGGCGGAATCGCTGGGCCTGCCGCCCGGCATGAACCTGCCGTTCTGAGGTGTGGCACCCTGCTTCTTCTGGTTGAAAATACCTCCGCCGGAGGCGACAGGATTTCACCGAAATCCTGTCTCCAAATTTTCGTGAAAATTTGATACACCCATGAGCAATGGCACCGAAGATCTCGAAAACCTGATCGCGCTGATGGCGAAGCTGCCCGGCCTTGGCCCCCGCTCCGCCCGGCGTGCGGTGCTGCATCTGATCAAGAAACGCAGCCTGCAGCTGATCCCGCTGGCCGAAGCGATGCACCGGGTCGGTGCCACGGCGCGCGAATGTCTGAACTGCGGCAACATCGGCACCACCGACGTCTGTGACCTGTGCACGTCGGAAAAACGCGCAACAGGGCAGATCTGCGTGGTCGAGGATGTCGCCGATCTCTGGGCGATGGAGCGCAGCCAGGTGTTCAAGGGCCGCTATCACGTCCTTGGCGGAACACTGTCCGCGCTTGATGCCATCGGCCCCGAAGAGCTGCGCATCCCCAAGCTGATGGACCGCATCGCAAGCGAGGAGATCACGGAAGTGATCCTCGCCCTTGGTGCGACGATCGACGGCCAGACCACCGCGCATTATATTGCCGATCAACTGCCCGGCGTCACGGTGACCTCACTGGCGCAGGGGGTCCCCGTGGGCGGTGAACTGGACTACCTCGATGACGGAACGATCACGGCGGCGCTCAACGCACGGCGGCGGGTCTAAGAAAACGCGCACCTCTTTAAGCAACGGGGTGCAGCGGCGGCGCTAGCCGGCCCAGTTGTCGCACATATCGTTGGTGATCTCCGGCAGATAGGCCCAGCCTTCGCTGAACCGCTCGCCGCTGCGCAGGGCATAGACGTATTCCCACTGGCCCTGCCGGTCGAACTGGAACAGAATATCGTCGCCGCGTTCAACGGCCCCGACCAAATCGGCGTGCCCGTGCGATGCCGTCCCGAGGTAAAGCGGCGCACCGCGCCAGCCCAGGCAGGCACTTTCTCCGAAACTGCGCACCGGAAGCTCCACCATGCGCGCGCGCATCGCCATGTCCGGCAACGGATGATCGAGCCTCGTCGTGTCAACGGCACAGCCCATCTCGGCTTCGACGGACTTGATATCGGCGACCGCGCGTGTGTCGTAGGGTTCGGCCGGTGTCACTTCTGTTCCGGTGCATCCCGTATTGTCGAAAACGGCCTGGCCCAGCGGCGAGCCAAAGCAGTAACCGGCACGGTCGAACGCAAGGTTCCGCATCGCCCAGAGATCGGCACAGACCTCGTCTGCGATCGCCGAAAAAGGAAAGAGTGAAAGACACAAGGCCAAGACATGCCGCATCGTGCGCTCCTGAAATCAATTGTTTACGATAATCGCAAGATAAGCCTTCGTTTTCGTGTCGGACAAGTCCGGCTTTCCGGACCCCGCAGAACGATACGATAATTCGGCGACCTGACCTGCAACAGGACACAAAAAAAACCCGGCGCTGTGGCCGGGTTTTCGCGCTCTGCAAAAGGCTGTCTGCCTCAATCCTCGTCGTCGTCGCCACCGCCCTCTGGCAGGTTGAAAAAGCTGTCGGCATCGCTGACGTCGCGGGTATCTTCCGGTGTTTCGTCCTCTTCACCAGCGGTATCGTCGCGGCTTTCGGACAGGCTGAAGGTTTCAAGCCCGGCGATGGCCGTCGGCATCTTCGGTTCTGCCGGCATCCCCAGCGATTGCTCGGTGCTCACCAGCTTGCGGCGCTCGTCGTCGGACATCACGCCGCCTTCCTTGGCCTTCTTGGCGTTGGCCTTCTGCACGGCTGTGTCCAGTTCGGACTGCTTGCACAGGCCAAGCGCCACCGGGTCGATCGGGTCGATGTTGTTGATGTTCCAGTGGGTCCGCTCGCGGATCGCCTGGATCGTGGGCTTCGTCGTGCCGACCAGCTTGGAGATCTGCCCGTCCGACAGTTCCGGGTGGAATTTCACCAGCCACAGGATCGACGCGGGACGGTCCTGCCGCTTTGACAGCGGGGTGTAGCGCGGGCCACGGCGCTTTTCCTCGCCCTGCGCGGACTGATTGAACTTCAGCTTCAGCTTATGCATCGGATCGGCTTCGGCCTTGTCGATCTCTTCCTGCGTCAGCTGATTGTTGGAAATCGGGTCGAACCCCTTCACACCGGTCGCCACATCGCCATCGGCGATGCCCTGCACCTCAAGCTCGTGCAGGCCACAGAAATCGGCGATCTGCTTGAACGTGATCGTCGTATTGTCACAAAGCCAGACGGCTGTCGCCTTGGCCATGATCGGTTTGTCAGACATCCTTTGTCTCCTTTGCTTCGGACAAGCCTCTCCTACGCCCTTGAAGGGGCAGACCGTTTCAGGCCGGGTTCGCATTGTCGGGGAACTTGATCGCTATATAAGGGGGCAGGATCAATTAGGAAAGACCCCAAATGCTGCGTCTGATCGCCCTGTTCCTGACATTTGCCGCCCCGGCCCGCGCGCAGGACGTGGCGGGAGAATTCGACTATTACGTGCTGTCGCTGTCATGGTCGGCCAACTGGTGCGCCTACGAGGGCGACGCGCGCAACTCTCCACAATGCGATGGCACGCAGGATTTCGGCTGGATCCTGCACGGGCTTTGGCCGCAATACGAACGGGGCTATCCCGCCGACTGCCGCACGAACTTCCGCAACCCCTCGCGGACCGACACGGCGGCCATGGCCGATATCATGGGGACGTCAGGTCTGGCGTGGCACCAGTGGAACAAGCACGGCGTCTGCTCGGGGCTGGACAGCGAGGACTACTACGCATTGTCGCGGCTGGCCTACGGCAAGATCGACCGACCCGCAGTGTTTCGCGGCCTGACCGATCCGGTCACCCTGCCCGCATCCCTGATCGAAGAGGCATTCATCCGCGACAACCCGACGCTGGAGCCGGACGGCATCACCGTGACATGCCGTCAGGGTTACATCCAGGAGGCGCGCATCTGCCTGACCCGCGATCTGGAATTCCGCACCTGCGGCGCGGACGTCGTGCGCGATTGCGCGTTGGACGACGCGCGGTTCGAGCCGATGCGGTGAGCTTCCCCGCGACGCGATCTTCCCCACGGGGAATACGTGCGTTGCGTTAGAACGCTATTAACCTCCATGTCGAGCGGCACATTCGGCGGACCATGCCTGACTTGGGGAGGCGTGATGCGCGTTTCCGGGGGGAAGTCCGGCGATGCCGGACGGCACGTTAGATCAGTGTCGCGCCCAAATCCAACCCGCGCAGCGCATCGTCAGCATCCATCGGCTTTTTCCCTGCCCGCTGCACTCGCGTCACGCAGACAGCGCCGGTGCTACAGGCAACCGTGAAACCTTCAAGCACCGTACCAGCGGGAGCATCCCCTGTCGCAACCTCAGCCCCGAGCAGTTTCACCCGCTCACCCGCCACCTCGCACCACGCCCCGGGGAACGGCGACAGACCGTTGATCAGGTTCGCCACGTCTGCAGCGGGCCGCGACCAGTCCACCCGCGCCTCTGCCTTGTCGATCTTGGCGGCGTAGGTGACGCCCTCCTCGGGCTGCATCACAGGCGTCAGATCATCCAAACGTGCCAAGGCCTCGACAATCAGCCGCGCACCCATCGCGGACAGCCTGTCGTGCAACTCCCCTGTCGTCTCGGTCGCGCCAATCGTCACCGCCTCGCGCAGCAGCACCGGCCCGGTATCCAGCCCCGCCTCCATCTGCATGATGCACACACCGGTTTCCGTGTCACCGGCCATGATCGCGCGGTGAATCGGGGCCGCTCCGCGCCAGCGCGGCAGGAGCGATGCATGAATGTTCAGACAGCCGCGCTTGGGCGCATCCAGCACCGCCTGCGGCAGGATCAGACCATAAGCCACGACAACGGCGACATCGGCGTCGAGCACCGCGAAAGCCGCCTGCTCCTCCGCACTCTTCAACGATACGGGATGGCGCACCGGCAGACCCAGCGCCTCTGCCTTGACCTGCACCGGGCTAGGGCGCTCCTTCTTACCGCGCCCTGCTGGCCGCGGCGGTTGGGAATAGACGCAGGCAACCTCGTGCCCCGCCCCAACAAGCGCCTCCAACACCGGCACCGAAAAATCGGGCGTGCCCATGAACACCACCCGCATCTAGCGCCGCGCCTTCTGCGATTTGCGGATCAGCATGTCGCGCTTCACCTTGCTCAGACGGTCGAAATACATGCGCCCTGCCAAATGGTCGATCTGGTGCTGGACCGACGTGGCCCAGAGACCGACAAAGTCCTTGCGGTCCCAGATGCCCTGCGCATTGAGGTAGCGCACGGTCACCGCGCGGGGGCGCGTGACCTTGGCCCGGACATGCGGCAGGTTGGGCGAGCCTTCCTCGTGTTCGCGCATCTCGACGCTGCTGTGCAAAATCTCGGGATTGGCCATGCGCACCGCCTGCCCGCGTTTGTCGCTTGCATCGACAACCGCCAGCGCCAGCCCGATCCCCAGTTGTGGCGCGGCCAGCCCGACGCCGGGCATGGCGTCCATGGCTTCGATCATCTCGTTCCAGATCGCCCGTATGTCGTCGGTGATCGTCTCGACCTTCGCGGCGGGGGTGCGCAGCACAGGGTGCGGATACATGACGAACGGTCTGGGCATCAGGCAGCCCTTTCGGGATCGGTGATCAGGATACCGTCCAGGTGGTCGGTCTCGTGCTGGATACAGGCGGCGGCGAAACCGTCGAACGTGCCGCGATGGCGCGCGCCGGTGACGTCCTGCCATTCCACAGTCACCGTGTCGGGTCGGGTCACATCGGTCGTCTCGCCGGGGATAGAGAGGCACCCTTCAGGCCGCGTGACCGGTGTATCGGACCGCCAGACAATCACAGGGTTCACGAAAATCCGCGGGTCGGGCGTGCCGGTCTTCCAGTCCGCATCCATCACGAACAGGCGCTGCGTGATCCCGACCTGCGGGGCCGCCAGACCGCGCCCCGGGGCCGCATACATCGTTTCCAGCATATCGTCCGCAAGTTCGGTCAATTCCGGCCCGAAAACGTCGACAGGCGCACTGACCTGCCGCAGCACGTCGTCAGGCACGATACGGATCGTCAGCACGGTCATCCGCGCGCCATCTCGCGCTTGAGCTTGACCATCTTGCGGGTGATCATCTGCCGCTTGAGCGGTTTGAGGTAGTCGATGAACAGCTTGCCATCCAGATGGTCGATCTCGTGTTGCACGCAGGTGGCCCACAGGTCGTCGAACGTCTCCTGATGCTCCTTCCCGTCCAGCCCCATCCACCTCACTTTGACCGACGCAGGCCGCGTCACCTCGGCGAATTGTTCGGGGATCGACAGGCAGCCCTCTTCATAGACGCTCTGCTCGTCCGAGGTCCACAGCACTTCCGGGTTCAGCAGCACCATGGGTTCGGGCGTCGCATCTTCGTCCTTCACGCAATCCATCACCAGCATCCGTTTCATCACCGCGACCTGCGGCGCGGCCAGCCCGATGCCCGGCGCATGATACATCGTCTCCAGCATGTCGTCGGCCAGGGCGCGCAGATCGTCGGTCACCTCCGTCACCGGATCGGTGGTCTTTTTCAGGCGCGGGTCGGGATGGATCAGAATGTTTTTCAGGGTCATGCCCGCGATGTAGCCCAGCACCCAGCCTGTCGCAAGGCGGCCAGTTTGGCCTTGCACTGCGCGCGGCAACCGCACAGTTTGGCCCAAAGCGATTTCGGAGCGACCCATGAGTTTTGACCACACCCCTGACCGCCGCGGCACACACAGCGTGAAATGGGACGCGATGGAGGCGCTCTACGGCGTGTCCCCCGACGACGGCATTTCCATGTGGGTCGCCGATATGGAATTTCCCGCCCCGGACTGCATTCAGGATGCCGTGCAGAAAATGCGCGACCACGGGGTCTATGGCTACTACGGCGACGAAGGCGAATACCGCGCCGCGATCCAATGGTGGATGCAGACCCGCCACAACTGGGCCATCGACCCGTCGTGGATATTCACGACGCACGGGCTGGTGAACGGCACCGGGATGTGCGTCGACGCTTTCACCGCGCCGGGTGACGGCGTGGTGCTTTTCACCCCAGTCTATCACGCCTTCGCCCGCGTGATCGACGCCGCCGACCGCGTGGTGGTGGAATGCGAGCTGGTGAACAACGACGGCCGCTACGAAATGGATTTCGACGCCTACGACGCGCAGATGACCGGCGACGAACGCATGCTGATCCTGTGTTCGCCCCACAACCCCGGCGGGCGTGTCTGGACCAAGGGAGAGCTGCGCGCCGTCGCGGCCTTCGCCAAACGGCATGAGCTCATCCTCGTCTCGGACGAAATCCACCACGACCTGACGATGCCCGGTCATACCCATATTCCCATGGCCCATATCGACGGGATCACCGACCGGCTGATCACGATGACCGCGACGACGAAGACGTTCAACATCGCGGGCAGCCACTCCGGCAACGTCATCATCGAGGACGCGGACCTGCGCACCCGTTTTGCCAAGCGGATGGGCGCACTCGGCCTGTCACCCAACAGTTTCGGACTTTTCATGGCCACGGCGGCCTATTCACCCGATGGTGCCGCCTGGGTCGACGATCTGCGCCACTATCTCGACGGGAACCGCAAGATTTTCGACGCCGGTATCAACGCGATCCCCGGTGTGAAATCGATGCCGCTTGAATCGACCTATCTGGCCTGGGTGGATTTTGCGGGTACCGGCATGCCCCGTGCCGAATTTACCGCCCGCGTACAGGACAAGGCGCGCATCGCCGCCAACCACGGTCCGACTTTCGGCAAGGGTGGTGACAGCTTCCTGCGGTTCAACATCGGCGCGCCCCGCGCCCAGATCGTCGCGGCGGTCAAGCGAATGCAGGACGCCTTCAGCGACCTCCAGTAACGACCACCATAAACGGTATCAGAGGTGCCAGCCCGCCAGCAGCCCGGCCGGCGTGAACCCCTCGCGGACGAAATCGACCGGCGGCTTGTCCGTCACCGGATGCAGCCATTTGAACTCGAACACCTGTTCCGCGCCCGACATTTCGGAACTGATGACGAGACACTGATAGAGATGCCGCGCGCCGTCGAAAATCTCGACCCGGCCACGCAGCTTGTCCGCGACGCCGGGCTCCAGCGCAAAGCCGTCGTCCCAGATCCGCAAAATGCGATAGACCTCATCGCCGTCATGCACACAAAGTTTGCTGTTCAGCCGAAGCGCGTTGCGGCGCGCCTCCTGCAAGCCCTTCAAAACCGCGTCCGGTAAAATATCGTTCATCACAAAATCTCCGTTGCCGCATATGAAATGCCTGCAATTTATGAAGATCAAGTGACAAAATCCGCCGCGCTGCGGCACGTGCGATGCTGCGCCGCCTAGATCGCAGGCTTCACTTTCGGGCGCAGCACATGCGGTTTGGCCGCGTCATAAAGGGCGGAATCAGGGAATCCTTGGCTTTCGCCCAGCGCCGGGCCAACCATGATCAGCGCAGTGCGTGTGATCTTTGCGTCACGCACCTTTGCGCGCACATCCGCCAGGGTGCCACGGATAATCAGCTGATCGGGCCAGCTTGCGCGGTAGATCACGACGCAGGGGCAGTCCGCACCGTAGTGGGGAATCAACTGCCGTTCGATCTCGCGCAGGGCGCGGACCCCCAGGTGGATCGCCAGCGTCGCCCCGGTGCGGGCGAAATTCTCCAGCGTCTCGCCCGGCGGCATGCCCGTCGATTTCATCGACATCCGTGTCAGGACGATCGATTGCGCGACCTCCGGCACCGTCAGTTCGGTCCCCAGCGCCGCTGCCGCCGCGGCATAGGCCGGCACGCCCGGGATAATCTGATAGTCGATCCCGTCCACTTTCAGCCGCCTGATCTGCTCGGCAATGGCACCGTAGAGCGACGGATCGCCAGAATGCACACGCGCTACATCCTCGCCGCGCGCGTGCGCCGCGACGATCTCCGCATGCGTATCCTCCAGCGTCATCGGTGCCGTATCCAGCACCCGCGCGCCATCAGGCGCACAGGCGACGACAGCCTCCGGCACCAGCGATCCGGCATAAAGGCAAACCGGACATTCCCCGATGATCCGTGCGGCCTTGAGTGTCAGCAATTCCGGGTCACCCGGCCCCGCGCCGATGAAATAAACCGTCATGTGTCCGTCCCCTTCGCGATTCGTGTCAGGGTCAAGGATCGCGGCACGCGACCGCCGCAGGCGGCTTGTCCTTGACGCTGGCGCGACTCGCATGACCCTCGGTATGGCCTGTTTGCGGCAGACCTGCCCGCAAACGGCCTCTCAGCTAATCTTGCGTGCGGGATGGCGGGTGGGGCGCATTTTGCAGCGCAAAACAGCGTCATCCCGCCAGATCCCCGTCGATCTTGCGGGCATAGCCGCGCGGCGTGTACATCCGCGGCCCCGTGCCCAGCTGCGCCAGCCGCGAATGGGACGAGCCCACCAGCACCACGGTCAGCATATCTACCTCATCCACTTTCAACGCATCCAGCCTGCGATACCGGATATACTCCTCAGGCCGTCCCAGCGACGATGCCAACATCACCGGCGTATCCGGCGGTCGGTGCTGCAGCAGGATGTCGCGCGCTTCGGCCAGCAAGGTCCGCCGCCGCATCGAAACGGGATTATAAAAGGCGATCACGAAGTCCCCCTCGGCCGCCGCTTTCAACCGCTTGACGATATCCTCGCGCGGCGTCAGCAGATCGCTCAGCGAGATCGCACAGAAATCATGCCCCAAAGGTGCTCCGGCCCGCGCCGCCGCCCCCTGCAGCGCGCTCACGCCCGGCGAACACACCACCTCGACCCGGCGCGCGGCATCCGACACGCCCATCTGATCCGGTCCGCGATCCAGTAGTTCAAAGACCAATGCCGCCATCGCATAGATTCCCGCATCGCCCGAACAGACCAGCGCCACATCCTTGCCCTTGCCCGCCTGCTCCAGCGCATACCGGCAGCGGTCTTCTTCTCCACCGAGCGGGAAATCCGCCCGTATTTTTCCCACGGCCAATGGCCCCAGCAGATCGATATAGAGGCCGTAACCCACCAGTTCTTCGGCCTCCGACACCAGCCGCGACACTTCCGGCGTGCGCCAGCTAGCCTGCCCCGGCCCGATGCCGACGACAGACAGCCGTCCCCGCGCGCGTCCGCGCGTTTCCGTCAACGGCTCCGGTGCCAGCCCCAGCGCACAGGTCGCATTCGCCGTCTTGCGCTTGGCCACCAATAGCGTCGCGTCCAACCCGCCCTGCGCCAGTGCTGCCGCTTCCGACACGCCATGCGTGCCGACCTCGGCGAAAACCACATCCGACGGGTTCGCCAGCCGTGGCGTCTCCGCCTCTAGCGCGTCCGCGTCGAACAACCGCAAGGGCACGCCCAGATCGGCGGCCAGATCGATGATCGCGAATTCGTCCGCCTTCAGCGTGATCGTGTTGACGGAATGGATCGCCTCCGGCGCGATCCCCGCCTCGTCCAGCACCTGCGCCACCAGTGTCGCCAATTCCTCGGGCGCGCAGTCCCGCGCACAGCCCACGCCCAGCGTCACCCGCTGCGGCGCGAATTGCAGATGGTCCGGCCCCAGCGTCGCGTGCCGTTCCATGCTCGCCGTCAATATGACACCCTCCGCCTTTGGCACGTCCGCCAGCCAGTCCGCCACCGCATCGCCCGCGACAGTCGCCCCGCCCGCCGCCAGCATCCCGGCCATCGCATCCTTGGCGTCGTCGGGGTTCACCAGCCGCCAACCGGCGGGCGGCGCATCGAGCGCCACGCCCATCGCCACTTCGCCCGCCGTCGTCACCGCCGATACGGCCCCCAGCGCATCGGCAATCCGCGCCGCAAGCCGGTTCGCCCCGCGATGTCCGCCCAACAGCGGCACAACCACCGCGCCGTCGTCCGACACCGACACCACCGGCGGTTCCGTTGTCTTGTCGGCCAGCAAAGGGGCCACCGCGCGGATCAGGATACCGCTGGCACAGACACCGATGATCGGCACGCCCGCCGCGAACAGATCGCGCGTATGATCCAGCGCATTGGCGAAGAACGCTTCGGCCTGTTCGACGCGCCCTTCGCGCCCGTGCACGCCGCAGCCCAAAGCCTTCGCCACACGATGTGCCGTGCCTTCACCGGACCGCGACAGCGCCAGTACGACGGGATTGCGCGCCGCCTGAGGCGCGACAGGTTTCACAGCCATGGATCGGCCCCCTTGGTCAAAAGTATCATCGAAAAATAAGGCGCGGTCTCAGGCGCATCGGCCAGCGGCAGGACCACCTCGTCCGGCAGCGTCGCCCGCTCCACATAGACCGCCTGCGCCGTCAGCCCCAGCCCGTCGATCACGCCGCGGATCTTTGCCAGATGCCGCCCGACCTTCATAATCGCCACGCTTTCCGCGCCTGCAATCCGGTCGCGCAATTCGTCTTCCGACAGCGGCCCCGGCAGCACCGTCAACCGCTCGTTCCGCGCCGCCAGCGGCATTCCCGCCGTCGCAGCACAAGCGGTGATCGAGGTCACGCCGGGCACGACCTGCACGTCATAATCGCCGGACAACCGCGCGAAGACATACATGAACGACCCGTAGAAAAACGGGTCCCCTTCGCACAGGCACACCACATCGCGACCCGCGTCCAGATGTGCCGCAACCTGTGCCGCCCCGGCATCGTAGGCCGCTTGCGCAGGCCCGCGCGCCACCGTCATCGGCACGTCCATGACGATCTCGACCGCATCATCGGCGATCAAATCCGCAGCAATCGCCCGCGCAAAACTGCTGCCGCCCGCCAGCGTCGGGTATGCGACTACGCGCGCGTTCTGAATCAACCGCGCCGCCCGCAACGTGATCAAATCCGGGGCGCCCGGCCCCAGACCGACGCCGTAGAGCGTCCCGCGGGACGGCGGGCGGGGCGCATTGGCATCGTCAAGAGCGTCGCGCGACGTCATCGTTTCACGAGGCTCCACTGCGTGACCGGCATCGCGGGCCGCCAGCCCGTCAACCGGCCGACCGGTTCCGCGCGATAGGTCATGATCTTGACCAGATCGCCGCCGAATTCCGCGTGCAGGCCGATCAATGCCGCCTCGGATTCCAGTGTGACCGCATTGGCCACCAACCGCCCCAGCGGGCGCAGGGAGTCCCACGCCGCCTCAAACGTCGCCCGGCTCAACCCGCCTCCGATAAAGATCGCATCCGGTGCCGCCAACCCGTCCAGCGCCTGCGGTGCCGTGCCTTCGACCAGCTCCAGCTTCGGCGTGCCCAGTGCCAGCGCATTGGCCGCCGCCATCGTGCGCCTGTCCGCCCGCGGCTCGATTCCCACGGCCCGCGCATAGCGCGCCGCCCGCATCCACTCGATCGCAACCGACCCGCAACCACAGCCGATGTCCCACAAAAGCGCCCCGCGCATCGGCATCAGTTTCGCCACCGTCACCGCACGGATCTCCTGTTTGGTCATCGTGCCGTCGGATTGGAACAGACTGTCCGCCAAGCCCGGCACGCGTGGCAAGAGCGCCGCGTCGGGCGCCGCTACACATTCGACCGCCAACGTGTTGAAGGCCGGCACCACGTGGTTCCAGCTTTCCGCCAACCCGTCGAACCGCGCCTCCTCCTTGCCGCCCATCGCGGCCAGCACGGTCATCCGCGACTTGCCGAACCCCCGCGCCGTCAGAAACGCTGCGATCTGGCCCGGTGTCTCCGACCCCGTCGTCAGAATCAGCAGCCGCAGGTCGGGCTGGATGAAGGCGATCATCTGCTCCACCGGCCGCCCGTGGACGGTCAGTGTTTCGACGTCCGGCAGCGACCAGCCCATGCGCGCGGCGGCCAGTTGAAAGGCCGAAAGCTGCGGATGATAGACGATCTCCGCCGGGTCCACCGCCCGCCCGATCCGGGCACCGGCCGAAAACCACAACGGATCGCCGGTCACCAGCACCACGGCGCGCCGTCCGCGCAGGCCTTGTATGGTCTCGATCATCGCGTCGAACGGCGAGGGCCACGCCAGCCGCTTCGCCGTCACAGCATCCGACAGTTCGTGATGCCGGTCACCACCCAGAATGACCTCCGCCGCCTCGACGACGGCGCGGGTGGCGGGCAGCAGCCCGTCCAATCCATCCTCGCCGATGCCGACGATATGCAGCCAAGGTTCGCTCACATCGCATCCTCCGGCAAGCCCGCCGCCAGTGCGTTCACCGCTGCAGAGGCCATGGCCGACCCCCCACGCCGCCCGCGCACGGTGACAAAGTCACAGCCGCGTGGGTCAGCCGCCAGTTCCGCCTTGCTTTCCGCCGCCCCGATGAAGCCGACCGGAAACCCGAGGATCACCGCAGGCTTCGGTGCACCTGCGTCGATCAACTCCAGCAGGTGAAACAGCGCCGTGGGCGCATTCCCGATTGCCACAACGGCACCGTCCAGATGGTCGACCCACAGGTCCACCGCCGCCGCCGACCGCGTGTTGCCGATGGCCTTTGCCCGCTCCGGCACGGAGGGATCGTTGAGCGTGACGATCACAGGATTGTCCGCGGGCAGATACCGCCGAATGATCCCGGCACCCACCATCTCGCAATCACACACGACCGGCGCACCCGCTTGCAAGGCCGCATGGCCCGCCGCAACCGCACCTTGCGAAAACGCCAGCCGATCCGCGATTTCGACCATGCCGCAACTGTGGATCAGCCGCGTGATCAGCGGATGCAGCGCGGGCGCGAAACGGTCCATCCGCGCCTCCTTGCGCACCGTCGCGAAACTGGCGGCGTAGATCTCCGCAGGGTCTTTCTCGTAGGGACGCATCAGGTGATCGCCCGATTTTTCGCCGAAAAATCGAGCCTTGCGAATTTTCGCGAAAATTCGGGGGCCTTCACGATTTCACCGATCTGCGCGCACTTTCCGGCCCGTGCGGGTGTTTTGCGTGCGGATATTCGGCATGTACATGATCGTGGTGATGGTGATGATCGTCACCGTGGTGATGATGATGGTGGTGATCATGCTGCGCCTCCAACCGGCACATGCCGGTGCAGAACGTATCGCACAACCTGCAGTCGGCCACGTTCGACCCCGGCGCGTTGGCCCCTTGCCCTTCGACGTGGTGGTGGTGGCTCTCCTGCACGGCACCCACTTCCGCCTCGAACCCCAGAACGGCGGTGCGGTATTTGCACAAAACGCAGGTCGGCGGCGGGGTGTCGTCGAAGGCCGGATGATTGCGCTGATCGGCGCTGATGTGGTGATGCCCGCCGTCCTCGGTCGCCAGCACCTGTTCGCGATAGCCGCAGATGCCGCAGTTGGGCGGCGGGTTCTTTCCGGTCTGTTCGATGATGCGTTCGGCGAAGGTTTCCAGCACCTTTGGGTGATCCCCCAGATAGCCCGCCTTCACGAAGGTGATATCCGGGTATTCCGCCGCGACCCGATCGGTAAAACCATAAATCCGGTCGATCAGGATACCCGAAAACAGGAAATAAGGAAACACGATCACACGCTTGTAGGGCAGCCGCGCGACATGCTGTAAACAGGGCTCCACCAGCGGGAAGGTCACGCCGGAATAGCCGACTTCGCACCAGCCAAAGCCCATGCCCTCCTGCAACATCCGCGCGATCTTGGACACGTTGCCGTTGGCGTCGGGGTCCGACGCGCCGCGCCCGATGACCACCAGGCAGGTCTCCTCCAGCGGCAGGTCGCCGTGGTCGGCATCCGCTTGCGCCACGGCCTCGCGGATGCGGCCCGCGGCGGCGGCGATCATCTTGGGGTCCACGCCCAGCTCGCGGCCGTAGCTGACGGCGATCCCGTGCTTGGCGGCGTAGGTGTTCAGCACCGTCGGAATGTCGTTCTTGGCGTGCATCGCGGCGAAGAGCATCCCCGGCACAGCCAGAATGCGGTCGCATCCGGCCTCGCGCAGGCGGTCCAGACCGTCGCGGATCACCGGATTGGCAAATTCCAGATAGCCATAGTCGGTGAGCCAGTCGTCGGGCAGATAGGCCGGCAGCTTGTCGGCCAGCGTGGCGAATTCATCGACCGCCGACTGGCTGCGCGACCCGTGGCCGCAGATCATCACGCCGGTTTTCATGCGGCTTCGCCTTCGGGGTCCTCGGCTTCGGCCTCCTCGGCCTCACCCTTCTTACGGCCCTTCGCGGCACCGGCCAGCCCGATGATGACGGCGATCCCGATGGCGGCCCCCGCCAGCCAGTGATCGTGGCCCGCCAATTCGCCCCAATGACCCGGATGCGCCTGCGCCGCACCAGCCCAAACCATCGTCATCACACTCAAGAAAATACGCATTGCCCGTTCCCCCTGTCTCTTGCGCCCGGCAGCCAGAGGACCGTGCGTATCGCACGGCAGGTCGACGACGTGACGCGCCGGTTCCCTGTGGGGGTCAACCTTGCGCCACCAACCATTCTGGCCACTGCGGGCTTCGTCACGGGCGGTATATGGGGCGATCCGGCGCGCCGCAATGAAAGAAGCGGCATCCCCCGGCGGAAACCGGCAGACCTGTGCATTGCCGCACCCCACGTGCGCTGTGGCAGGGATTTGTTCGCGGCGGCGACTGGCCTACCTCATGATCGACACGATGATGGATCTGAAAGGACTGTTCTGATGGGACAACTGGTTGACGGCGTCTGGCACGATGTCTGGTACGACACCAAAAAATCGGGCGGCAAGTTCGTCCGGTCCAACGCGAAGTTCCGCAACTGGATCACCGCCGACGGCAGCGCGGGGCCAAGCGGCGAGGGTGGTTTCAAGGCCGAAAGCGGACGCTATCACCTTTATATCTCCAATGCCTGCCCCTGGGCGCATCGCACCATGGTGTTCCGCGCCCTCAAGTACCTGACCGATCATATTGGCCTATCGGTCGTGCACCCCGATATGCTGTCCGACGGCTGGACCTTCGACACCGATTTCGAGGGCGCCACGGGGGACAGGCTTTATGGCCTGCCATTCGCCCGCGACATCTATCTCAAGGCCGATCCGCAGATTTCGGGCCGCGTGACCGTGCCGATCCTGTGGGACACCGAACGCGAGACGATCGTTTCGAACGAATCCTCCGAGATCATCCGCATGTTCAACAGCGCCTTCGACGGGATCACCGGCAACACCGATGACTACTGGCCGGAAGACATGCGCGACGCCATCGAAGAGGTGAACGACCGCGTCTACAACACCGTGAACAACGGCGTTTACAAATCCGGCTTCGCCACGACGCAAGAAGCCTATGATGACGCGGTGCACCCGCTTTTCGACAGCCTCGACTGGCTGGAGGAGCGGCTAGGCAAGACCCGCTACCTGATGGGCGACAAGATCACCGAGGCCGACTGGCGGCTATGGACGACGCTGATCCGGTTCGACCCGGTCTATCACCTGCATTTCAAATGCAATCGCCGTCGAATCGCCGACTATCCGAACCTCTGGGGCTTCACCCGCGAACTCTACCAATGGCCCGGTATCGCCGAGACGGTGAATTTCGATCACATCGTGCGGCACTACCACTACAGTCACGAAACCATCAATCCGAACCGGATTATCCCGATCAATCCGCTGCTGGATCATGCGGCACCGCACGGGCGGGGCTGATCAGCCGCTTCTGGCCAGGGGAGGGTCGGGCACCCGCGATTGCCCGTAATGCATCACGATCGCCGCCAGATCGTCCGGCGGCGTCGTGGTCGTGACGAAGGCCCGCGCGTTGCCGCTGTGTGCAAAGATCGACCCGTCCGAGAAATAATCGGTGTCGGTGACGAAGATCACGTTGGTGCGCGGATGGTTGAAATTGACGAAATCGGCGATGGCGAACGCACTGCCGTTCGGCACCATAAGATCGAGGACGATCACATCGAACCTGTCGGACTGCAACCTGCGCAACGCCGCCTGCCCGTCATCGGCGAGGGTGACCCGCGCACCGGCCGCGCGCAGATGCTCCGCCCAGTTCTGGCCCAACGCAGGGTTGCTCTGAATGATCATGACTTCGATGGCGAACGTCTCCGACCCGGCGCTTGCGCGCACCTGTTTTCCACGTGTCCTGCAATGCGGCCTGCCGATTTCCCGCCGGTCGGCCTTCGCGGGAAACTGTAACACGGGTTGTGGTATCCGCACGGCACGACTTGTAGAGGTGGCGCAAATCCGCTTGAAGAGTGAAAACCCGGAGGCCGAGCGCGACATGACGTCCACATGGATCACAATCTGCGATACCTGCAAACGGCCCGAATGGGACGCATCCGCGGGCGGGCCGACCGACGGCGAAACCTTCGCCGCGCTGATCGAGACGGCGGCGGCGGGGCTGCCCGATGTCAGAACCCGCCGGGTTTCGTGTCTGATGGGCTGCCAGTCCGGGTGCAACGTCACGGTGCAGGGCAAGGACAAGATCGCCTATACCCTGGGCAACTTCATCCCCGGGGCAGAGGCCGCCGAAGGCATCGCTGCCTACGCGGGCCTGCACGCGCAAAGCGAAACAGGGCAGGTACCCTACCGCACGTGGCCGCAGGCGATCAAAGGCCACTTCGTGACCCGCCACCACCCGATCCCCGCCGATCCAGAAACCACCGGCGACGCATGACCGACCGGCCCCGCGACCACGGTGGCGGAATCGACGCCGCCGCCGCACGCTTCGGCGGCGCGAGGGGCGACTGGCTGGACCTGTCGACGGGGATCAACCCGGTGCCTTACCCTCTGCCCAAGCTGCCACCGGATGCCTGGACCGCGCTGCCCGACCGCGCTGCTTTCGACCTGATCACCGCGCGCGCAAGGACCTTCTGGGATGTTCCGCCTGACGCCGCCGTGCTCGTCACACCTGGCGCATCTGCCGCCATCGCGCAACTGCCCCGTCTGGTACCCGCCGCAACCGTCGCCATCCCCGGCCCGACCTACAACGAACACGCCGCCGCCTTTGCCGCCGCGGGCTGGACGCAAGGCGACGCGAGCACAGATGCCATCGTGGCGGTCCATCCCAACAACCCGACCGGGCGTTTGTGGAACCCCGACGATCTCGACCTGCCTTTCACGATCATCGACGAAAGTTTCTGCGACGTCGCGCCGGAAACGTCTCTGATCCGTCTGGCCGACCGCCCCGGCACGATCGTGCTCAAGAGTTTCGGCAAATTTTGGGGGCTGGCCGGTGCACGACTGGGGTTCGCCATCGGCGACCCGGACCTGATCGACGATCTGGCCACGCGTCTTGGCCCTTGGCAGGTCGCGGGTCCCGCGCTGCATATCGGGGCAGAGGCCCTGTCGGATTTTCAGTGGGCCGAGGACACCCGCATTCGTCTTGCGCAGGACGCCGCGCGACTGGATAAACTCATGATCGGTCATGGCGCGGTCGTCGTCGGCGGCACGTCGCTGTTCCGGCTCTACGAGGTGGCGGACGCGCAGGCCGCGCAGGATCACCTTGCAGCGGCGAAGGTCTGGTCGCGCATATTTCCCTATTCCAAAACGTGGCTGCGCCTCGGTCTGCCTGCAACTGATCGCTGGGCGCAACTGGAAGGTGCGTTTTGACGCTGCTGCTGGCGATGCTGCTCGATGCCGCGTTCGGAGAGCCGCGCTGGCTCTGGTCGCGGGTTCCGCATCCCGCCGTGATGATGGGGCGCGCCGTGGGCTGGGCCGACGGGCGTTTCAACATCGGATCGCAGCGCAAGGTCAAAGGAATTTGCGTCTTAGCCGTTCTGGTGATTGCCGCCGCTGCAATCGGCACCATATTGGCGGCGATCCCGGGTCAACTCGTGGACATCCTCGTGCTGGCGATCCTGCTGGCCCAGCGTTCGCTAGTGGATCACGTGAAGGCCGTCGCCAGCGGGCTGCGCACCTCGCTCGGTGACGGTCGGCGCGCACTTGCCATGATCGTGAGCCGCGACACGGGCGACATGGATCAATCCGCCGTCGCCCGCAGTGCCATCGAAAGCGGGGCGGAAAACCTGTCTGACGGCGTGATCGCGCCGGCCTTCTGGTTTGTCGTCGCGGGCCTGCCCGGCCTGCTGATCTACAAGATCACCAATACCGCCGACAGCATGATCGGCTACAAAACCCCGCGCCATGCCGATTTCGGTTGGGCCGCCGCGCGATTCGACGATCTGCTGAACTGGGTACCTGCCCGCCTGACCGCGTTCATCATGCGCCTCGTCACACCGCAGCGGGCTGCCCCCCGCGCTGTTATCGCCGACGCGGCACTGCACCGGTCCCCCAACGCGGGCTGGCCAGAGGCCGCGATGGCCCACGGCCATGACATCGCGTTGAGTGGCCCGCGCAGCTATGACGGCACCCTGCAACCCTTCGCCTATGTGAATGCAGCGGGTCGCAAGGCGCTGACGGCCTCCGATATCGACGCCGCCGTCACGACCCTGTGGAAAACATGGGCTGTGCTGCTTGTCGCCGCCGCGATTTACAGCCTGTTTTAACCCGCTCCTGCGGCTGATAACCAAGGGCCGAAACGATCTGAATTGGAGCCGCCGATGCGCAGCCTGACCATCCTCGCCCTGACCCTTTGCGCCGGCACAGCCACCGCCCAATGCGGCGGCAGTTTTTCCGATTTCCTGTCCGGCATCCGCACGGAAGCATCAGCGCGCGGACTGGATGAAGCAGCCACCGACAGGTTCCTGTCCGGCGCGCGGCAGGATCAAGCGGTCCTGAACGCCGACCGCAGGCAGGGCGTGTTCCAAAAGGATTTCATCGCCTTTTCACGCGCCTTGATCAGCCAGAACCGAATCGACAACGGGCGCACGCAGGCCACGCGCCAGGACGCAATCTTTGATCGGATCGAGGCGGAATACGGCATTCCGCGCCACGTCCTGCTGGCCTTCTGGGCGTTCGAAACCGATTACGGGTCGTTTCAGGGTGACTTCAACACCCGCAACGCGCTGCTGACGCTGGCGCATGATTGCCGCCGGCCGGAGCTGTTCCGTCCGCAGGTCTTTGCGGGGATCGCGCTGACCGCCCAAGGTGGCATGGACCCGGCCCGCACCACCGGTGCCTGGGCAGGTGAAATCGGCATGGTCCAGATGCTGCCCGGCGACATCATCGAAAACGGCCGCGACGGCGACGGCAACGGCGTGGTCGATCTCAAAGGCTCCGCCCCCGACGCGCTCCTTTCCGGGGCTGCGGTGCTTGCCTCACTCGGCTGGCGACCGAACGAACCCTGGCTGCAGGAAATCCGTGTGCCGGATACGCTGAACTGGGCCGAAACCGGGCTGGATCATCCCAAGACGGTGGCCGAATGGAACGCACTCGGCGTGACATCGCGCGATGGCACGGCCCCTGCAGACATGACCGCCCGGGTCATTCTGCCGATGGGACGCAACGGCCCCGCCTTCTTCGCCTATCCCAACTTCGACGTTTATTTCGAGTGGAACCAGAGTTTCACCTACGTCCTGACCGCCGCCTACTTCGCGACGCGGCTGGCGGGTGCGCCGGTCTATGACGCAGGCAGCCCGTCGCCCGCCCTGTCGGGGGAACAAATCCAGCAGCTGCAACGCAAGCTAGCCGCTCGCGGCCACGATGTCGGCGGGATCGACGGTATTCTGGGCGCCAACACCCGTAATGCGATCCGTGCCGAACAACAGCGTCTTGGTATGCCGGCCGACGCATGGCCAACGGCGGCGCTGCTGAACGCGCTGTGACCCTGCGGTCGCAAAACCACATGCGGCCTGTCGGTGGCGCACTGCATGTCTGGGATATCCTGCCACTGATCCGCATCGCCGAAAGCGCAAAGGTCTTCGATCTGCAACTGGCCACACTTGCGGATATCGACAAACCCTACTGGTTTCTGACCGAAGACCAGGTGCCGACATGCCGCGCCGTCATGGCCCACGCAGCCCAGGTCGATGCCGCAGATTTGCGGTACCCGGTACTGGTCTGTGAAAACGACCGCGTGATCGACGGAATGCACCGCATCATGAAGGCCCTGTCGCTGGGGCACACGACGATTCCGGCGCGCCGGATCGTGTTGCCGCCACCCGATGAGATCCGAAGTCTCGCACCCGGTGCCGCGCAGGCCTGACTGGCCGGAAAATGCGCCCTTCCAGCCACAATGACGCCGCAGATCGCCTCTAGCGTGTAGTGCGGTGCCACCCGTTGCGTGTCGCCGTCGTCGATAACCATCAAGGCGCCTTTCCATGATCATCCTGCGTGCGTTTCCCCTGTCGCTCTCTGTCTTCTGGCGCTATCTGCTGGTTTCTCCGGCACTTCTCATCGCCCTCACACTGGCGTCAGGGCTTGCAGTTCTTGTCGCACTGCTGTCCGCACTGATCCTGCCGCAGGGTCTTGCCTATATCCTGTGCCTCGTCATGCTGATGGGGTTGTTCGTGGCACCTGTCCTTGTCGGCGCACGGATCGGTCTGATGACACTTGGCCACAAACCGGCGAACGGCGTCGCGGGCGTATCGAAGTCAGCCATGCTCTACGGCGCGACCATCGGTCTGGTGATCATGGTGGTGTACGGCATGATCGGTATCGCGCTCTACGCGATTTTCGGACGCGGCGGTTTCGACACGCTGACCGTCTCTGCCATGTCCAGCTTCGGTCTGGGTCCTGTCGCCTTGGCTGTCGTCGGTATCGCGCTGTTCTACGTGCTGCCCTCGTTCATCCACGGGCTGTTCATGATGCCGATGGCCGGTGCCGCGATCGGCCGTGACCCCAATGGCGAGCGGCACACACCCTTTGCCGGGTTCGGCGCGGGCGCGCTGCAACTGCTGTGCCTGATCGTGATCGCGCTCGTCATCAACATCGCCGGTGCGGCGCTCGCCACCTATCTGACACTCGCGATCTTCAGCGAACAGTATCTGAGCGGCCTGTATCTCACCGTCCTGTCCGACCCCACGATGCTGCGCGACAGTACGGTCTACCTGCCGTTTCTTGTATTCTTCGGCACGATCCTGACAATCGCCATGTATGCGCTCAGCCTGCAATCGGCAGGTGCCGCGCTGGTCTATCACGACCAGACCGACAACTTCGACAGGATCAAGGCGGAACCCGTCCGACCCGCCCCGGACGCACCGGCATTCACGCCGACCGATGCCCGCGCATTGTGGCAAAGCCGGATGCCGAAACTGCAGTGACCGCGCTTCGTCAACGCATCATCTCGCCGTAGATACACGAAATACGGGACGGTGGGCGGGGCGTCGGCGCAGCCGCGCGTCGCCCGGCCGGATCAGGCCACCATGGACGCGGCACGCTTGAGGTCGACCGACACAAGCTGCGACACGCCCTGTTCCCCCATCGTCACCCCGAACAGCCGGTCCATCCGGCTCATCGTGACGGCATGGTGGGTGATGATCAGGAACCGCGTCTGCGTGCGCCGCGTCATCTCGTCCAGCAGGTCGCAGAACCGCGCGACGTTGGCATCGTCGAGCGGCGCATCCACCTCGTCGAGCACACAGATCGGTGCGGGATTTGCGAGGAACACGGCAAAGATCAGCGCCAGCGCGGTCAGCGTCTGCTCGCCCCCCGACAAAAGCGACAGCGTCGACAGTTTCTTGCCCGGCGGCTGACACATGATCTCAAGCCCCGCATCAAGCGGATCGTCGCTTTCGACCAATACCAATTTCGCCTCGCCACCGCCGAACAGATGCGTGAACAGCAATCCGAAGTTGTCGTTCACCGTCTCGAAGGCCGTCAGCAGCCGCTCGCGCCCTTCCTTGTTCAGGCTGGCGATACCGGACCGCAGCGCCGAAATCGCGTTTTCCAGATCGGCCTTCTCCGCGGCCAACCCGTCGTGCTCCTCCTGCACGGCACGGGCATCTTCCTCGGCACGCAGGTTCACCGCCCCCAGACCGTCGCGCTGGCGTTTCAGCGCATTGACCTGTCCCTCGACGATCTCGGCTGCAGGCATGGCATCGACATCCACGTCCAGACTGTCGAGCAGCCCTTCCGGCGTCATCTCCTGCGCTTCCATGATCCGTTCGGCGGCCGCCTCGACCGTTTCCTTTGCGGCGTCAGACCGCGCCTCCGACCGCGCCCGCGCCTCTCGCGCCTCGGACGCCGCGCGCTCCGCATCGCGTTCGGCATGGCTTGCCGCGCGCAGCGCACTGTCCGCCTCCGCCAGCCGGTCGGCGGCAGCCCTGCGCCGCGCCTCCGCCGCCTCGATCGCATCGGCCAGTTCTGCGCGCTTGGCGGCGATCTCTCCGGGCGCCGCCGCCGCCGTGGCCAGTTCCGCCTCCGACGCTTCCTTGCGTTCGGCCAGTTCCGCCGTCCGCTTTGCCGCCGTCTCCAGCCGGTGTTTCCAGCCAGAGATTTCCTTGGCGACCTCCTGCGACCGCTTCAGCCGCGCCTCGCCTTCGCGGCGCACCTCGTCGTGGGCGGACCGGCGCGACATCATCGTGATCCGTGCGGCCTCTACGGTCATTTTGACATCCTCGACCTGCGCGCGCGCATCGCCCAGATCGCCCAGGTCGCGCAACGCGGCTTCCGCCTCGGCCAGCGCCTTGCGCGCGACCATCGCCTCCTCGGCATGGCGCTTGACCGCAAGACCGGAGGATTCCAACCGCCCCTGTGCCAGATTGCGGTCGGCCTCGGCCTTTGATGCCGCCCGGTTCGCGTCCGCCACCAGCCTGTCGGCGTCCCGCCGCGCCGTCCGCGCCGCCTGATCCGCAGCCGTCAGGTCGGCCAGCCGCTGCGTTAGTTGCTCGTGCGCCTGTGCCGCGCCCTGCGCCCGCGCCGCGACGTCCTCCAGATCACGCTTCAACTCGACAAGCCGGTTCAACTGCTGCAACCGCAGGGCCGCCGCCGATGGCGCGTCTTCCGACGCCGCCCGAAAGCCGTCCCAGCGCCAGACGTCCCCTTCGAGCGATACCAGCCGCTGACCGGGTTTCAGCACCGCCTGCAACTGCGCGCCTTCCTCCTGACGCACCAGACCCACCTGGTTCATCCGCCGTTCAAGCACGTCAGGCACCGCGACATGGCGGGTCAGCGGCGTCACGCCGTCAGGCAGCGACTGCACGGTCAGATACCCCGACAACGTCGCCCAGCCCGACGCCGCGTCCGGCCCGACCGCCGGAGCACGCAGATCATCGGCAAGGGCCGCGCCAAGCGCCTTTTCATACCCGCTGTCGACCGTCAGCAGGTCAAGCACCTGCCCGCCTTCGGCGGTGTCCCGTTCGACCAGCCGTGCCAGCGCCGCCACTTCGGCGCGCAACGCGTTGGCCTCGCCCTCCGCCTCGGATCGCTGCGCACGCGCGGCACTTTCCCGCTCCTGCGTTTCGGCGCGCGCCTCCTCTGCGGCGACGAGCGTTTCCTCCGCCGCACGCGCGGTGGCCTGCGCCTGGGTTTCGGACGCGCCCGCCGTGGCAAAATCGGTTTCCGCCTGCGCCAGCGCCGCCTGTGCCGCCTCGGACGTCGCCTGCGCCTGCGCCGCCTCGCGCTCGTTCTTGTCCAGCGTCGTGCGGGTGTCGTCCAAAAGCCGCTGCGCGGACTGGTGCCGCGCCGCAAGCCGTGCGACATCCTCGGTGCGCTGGCTCAGGTCCGCCTCGCGCTCCTGCAGGACAGCCCCGGCCTCGCGCGCCACCAGTTCCGCCGCAGAAAGGCGATCCTCGTGGCCGACCCCGGCTTTGGCAAGTTCGGCGGCCTCCCATTCCAGCCGGTCAATCGTTTCCCCGGCATCCCGGTTCAGCCCGCCCTCGCGCGCGATATCATGTGTCAGCTGCTCGATCCGCCCTTCAAGCGTCGAGATCGTGTTCAGCGCACGTGTTTCGCTCTCGTCCAGAGCATCGCGCTGCACCTGCAATCTCTGTAGCACCGCACCGGCAATCGCCTCTTCTTCGCGCAGGGGCGGAAGGGCCTCCTCGGCAACCTGCCGCGCCTTCGCCGCCTGCCGCGCGGCGGTTTCTGCCGCCGCCGCCGCGGTCGTCCGCTCGCGTAGCTGATCGGCTGCTGCCAGCAGCGCCTCATCGGCCTCGCGCCAGCGGCGATACAGCAACATCCCCTCCGCCTGGCGCAACTTGTCACCGATCTCGCGGTAGCGCGCGGCCTGTCGCGCCTGCCGGGCCAGTTGCGCCAGTTGCGCAGCCAGTTGCTCGATCACATCGTCGACCCGCGTCAGGTTCGTCTCCGCGCCCTTCAGCTTCAGTTCCGCTTCATGTCGGCGCTGATATAGCCCCGAAATCCCCGCCGCCTCTTCGAGGATGCGCCGCCGCGATTTCGGCTTGGCGTTGATCAATTCACTGATCATCCCCTGCCGCACCAATGCCGGGCTGTGCGCCCCCGTCGACGCATCCGCGAACAGCATCTGCACGTCACGCGCGCGCACGTCCTTCGCCCCCACCTTGTAGGCGGACCCCGCGTCGCGGGTGATCCGGCGGATGATCTCCAGATGGTCGCTGTCGTTGAACGTGGCGGGCGCGAGCCGCTCGCCATTGTCGATCACCAAAGACACCTCGGCAAAATTGCGCGCGGGCCGGGTGGAGGCCCCGGCAAAGATCACATCCTCCATGCCCCCGCCACGCATCGCCGTCGGGCGGTTCTCGCCCATGACCCAGCGCAGCGCCTCCAACAGGTTCGACTTGCCGCATCCGTTCGGCCCGACCACACCGGTCAGCCCGTCCGCGATGATCAGGTCGGTCGGGTCCACAAAGCTCTTGAACCCGTTGAGTCGCAATTTGCTGAAGCGCAAGGCGGATCGCCCCTTCATGATTCCATTCAGGTCAACAAATGTCACCCGGCGATCCGGCCCAAGTCAACGGATCGCCCCTGCATCTGGGCGATTTTGCGCAGTTATCCACAAGATATTGCGGATTTTGAGCGGAACACGGGACGGTGGGCGGGGCGTCTTGGCGTCAGCCAGACGCGTCGTCCGTCGCCCGACCTCATCATCACGTCGCAATTCCACATTGCGTTTCGCACCGAACCGGCGCACAAACAGTCCCGCAAGGTTCCCCATCAGGTGCAAAGCATCCGGGGATCAAATGGGAATGTGGACGGGCCGATCCCTTCGGGAGACCCAAAGCCACAGCCGCCCCCGCGACTGTATGCGGAGAGTGGCTTGTCACGATGTCACTGGGCAACCGGGAAGACGACAAGCCGCATCGACCCGCAAGCCAGGAGACCAGCCTTGCACCGTCCCGCAGACCGGGGCGGCATGATAACAACGGACGGGGTGTTCCGGGGGTCGGCCAAGGCAAGCGCGCCAAGGGCAATCCACGCATTCCCCTCAGAAAAGAAGACCGAAGGGGACAACCATGAAAAGAATTCTCACCGCCGCCGCCGCGACCCTCGCAGCGACACCCGCCCTTGCCCACCACCCGCTGGGTGGCCTGCCGATGGAAACCTTCAGCCACGGCCTGCTGTCCGGCGTCGGCCACCCCGTACTGGGCTTCGACCACCTGTTCTTCGTGATCGCCATGGGCATCGCCGCCGCCTTCACCGCCAACCGCCTGCTGACCCCCGCCGCCTATATCGGCGCGATGCTGGCCGGTTGCGCGCTGATGTACGCGGGCATCGCCATGCCCATCGCCGAAACGGTCATCGTCGTATCTCTGATCGCTGTCGGTGGCATCGTCCTGTCGGGCCGCAAACTGACAATGCCGGTCGCACTGGCTGTCTTCGCAGGCTTCGGCCTGTTTCACGGGTCCGCCTTCGGCGGCTCCATCGCGGGTCAGGAAGGTGGCGTCGGCGGCGCGGTCCTGCTGGGCTACTTCATCGGTCTGGGTGCCATCCAATACGCCATCGCGGTCTTTACAGGTTGGGCCGTGCGCCAGCTGGGTGCTACGGACGCCGCCGCCATCAATGCCCGCCTCGTCGGTGCGATGGTTGCCGGTGTCGGCGTGTTCCTCGCGCTCGAAATCATCGAAGGCCCCATCGTCGCGGCCCTCGCCGGCGCGTAAACTAGGCCTGACTTACTCAAAGGGAAGGCCACCCGGCCTTCCCTTTTTCACGCCGCCCCCATTCATCACAGGTGTCCCATGCCAGCCAAAATCCCCGCCACCGTCGTCACAGGTTTTCTGGGTGCCGGTAAAACCACGTTGATCCGCCACATGCTGCAAAACGCCAAGGGCAAGCGTATCGCGCTGATCATCAACGAATTCGGCGATCTGGGCGTGGACGGCAATATCCTCAAGGGCTGCGGCGACGAGACCTGCCGCGAAGAGGACGTGGTGGAATTGTCCAACGGCTGCATCTGCTGCACCGTGGCCGATGACTTCATCCCGACGATGGAAAAGCTGCTGGACCGCCCGGACAAGCCCGACCACATCGTGATCGAAACCTCCGGCCTTGCCCTGCCGCAACCGCTGGTGCGCGCGTTCAACTGGCCCGGCATCTCCACCCGCGTCACCGTCGATGGCGTCGTCACGGTCGTCGATGGCCGCGCCGTCACCGACGGTCAGTTCGCCCACAACGTCGCCGCCGTGGACGCCCAGCGCGCACAGGACGAAAACCTCGACCACGAAACCCCGCTGTCGGAATTGTTCGAGGACCAGATCGCCTGCGCCGACATGATCGTCGTCAACAAGTCCGACCTGTTGAGCGAGGTTGAGGCGACCACCCTCACCACCCGCCTGAAATCCGAATCCCGTGACGGAGTGCAGGTCGTCAAGGCCTCCATGGGCGCGCTGCCCGTCGATGTGCTGCTGGCTCAGGGGATCGGTGCGGAATCCGACCTCGAAGCACGTCACGAGGTCCACCACCATCATCATCACGATGATGACGACGACGGCGATCACCACGACCATGAGCACGAACACGGCCACGATGAATTCGAGAGCTTCATCGTCACCCGCGGCGAAATCGCGGATGCCAAGGCGTTCACGGCACAGGTTACCGACACCATTCGCGCCCACAACATCCTGCGTCTCAAGGGCTTCGTCGCGGTGAGCGGCAAACCCATGCGCCAGACGCTGCAAGCCGTCGGCCCCCGCGTCGATACCTATTTCGACCAACCCTTCGGCGACGCGCCCCGCAAAACCCGCCTCGTGGTCATCGGAGAGGCCGGACTGGACAGGGACGCGATCACCGCGGCACTGACCACGTGAATGTCGCACCATGATCGTCGTCGCGAAAACCGATCCCCACGATCCGCAGGCCACCGCCCTGCTGAAACAAAGCCATGCACTCATGCAAAGCCTGTTCCCGCCCGAAGATAACTTCTACCTCGATGTGGGCGACCTTTGCGCCGACCACATCCATTTCTACACCGCCCGCGAAGGCACCACGACACTGGGCACCGGTGCGGTCGCGATTAAATCCGATTATGCAGAAATCAAATCCATGTTCGTCGCTGAAAACGCGCGCGGCAAGGGCGTCGCTGCCGCCCTCATGCGCCAGTTGGAAGATACCGCGCGCGAGGCGGGCGTTCTGGTGCTGAAACTCGAAACCGGTAATGTTCTGCACGCCGCCCACAGGCTCTACGCGCGCCACGGGTTCACCCCCTGTGGCCCCTTCGGCGATTACCACGCCGCCGCGTCCTCCATCTTCATGGAGAAACAGCTGTGACCCTACTGCTTGTCCTCGCGCGCGCGATCGGGGTCATATTGCCCCCCATCCTTGTAGGTTTCGTCCTCGGGTTGCGCGGGCACATCCAGTTCGGTCTTGCCCTTGCCCTGTTGCGCTCGCTTCATCCGCTCCAGCAGGTCTTCCTTGTCTGCACGTCCACCAAACGGTTTCTTATCGGATCCATGCTGATTGTGTTCGCGATGTTTCGGCGCGTTCTTGCCCTTCTTGGGCGCACCGGCTGCCTTGTAATCCATGATGCTCTCCTGTGGTCGAACGCCCGGCTATCACGCCGGTTCCGCCCATGCACCTGCTAGCCGCGACCCCCGGCGCGATTTCCGACGGGCAGGAGCCTGTCGATCTGGGCCAGACCCCGGCCGATATCGTGGTCATCTCCGCCGCCGATACCGAACTGGCCGCCCTGTCGGACGCCCGGTCGCAGATGGGTGCCCCGCCCGATCTGCGTCTGGCCAACATGATGCACCTGCAACATCCGATGTCGGTCGACCTGCATCTGGACGATTGCGCCACCAAATCGCGGCTGGTGATCGCCCGCGTGCTGGGCGGCGCGGGGTATTGGAAATACGGCCTGACCCAATACGCCGCCCGTCTGCATGATGCAGGCGTGACCTTCGTGGCCCTGCCCGGCGACGATAAACCCGACGCCGAACTGCGCGGGTTGTCGACCTGCACTGATGACGACTACGACGCGCTCTGGTCCTACCTCGTCGAGGGCGGGCCGGAAAACAGCACCAACTTCCTGCGCTACGCCGCCGCGATGCTGGACGGGACCGATAAGCCACAAGCCGCCAGCCCACTGCTCAAGGCCGGTCTTTACTGGCCGGGGGAGGGCATTTCCGACGCCTCGGCAGTGCACGCCCGGTGCACGCCCGGTGCACGCATTGTGCCGCTCGTCTTTTACCGCGCGCTGGTGCAGGGTGGTGGGCTGAACCCGATCAATCGCCTGACCAAATCGCTTCTGCGCGCGGGCCTCACGCCACTGCCGATCTTCGTGTCCTCGCTCAAGGATCCGCTCTCCGTCGCCACCCTCGACACCATCTTTCGAGCCGCACCGCCCGACGTGATTCTCAACTGCACCGCCTTCGCCGTGGGCTCCCCGCATGACGGCGACGACAGCCCGCAGAACCCGTTGACAATGCCTTCCGCCAACAAGGCCCCCGTCTTTCAGATCGTCCTCTCCGGCGCTTCCGAGGCGACATGGGCCGACAACCCCCAAGGCCTCACCGCCCGCGACATCGCGATGAACGTGGCCCTGCCGGAAGTCGACGGCCGCATCCTGTCCCGCGCGGTCAGCTTCAAGGGCGAGGCCTATTTCGACGAAGCGACACAGTGCCCCATCGCCACCTATCAGGCGCGTGGCGACCGGATCGACTTCGTCACAGCGTTGGCCAAAAACTGGACCGACCTGCGCCATACATCCAACAAAAACAAACGCATCGCCCTCATCCTCGCCAACTATCCAAACAAGGACGGCAGGCTCGCCAACGGCGTCGGCCTCGACACCCCCGCTGCCACCGTCCACGTGATGAACCTGCTGCGCGATGCGGGTTACGTCACCACGCCTCCCGCAGACGCGACCGCCCTGATGGACCGGATCATGGCAGGCCCCACCAACTGGCTGACCGACCGCGCCGAAAAAGAGGGCGGCGCGTTCCTGCCGCTCGACATCTACAGGCAGCACTTCGATGCGCTGCCATGGGACGTCAAGCAACAAATCACCGACCGCTGGGGGAGTGCGGAACAGGATCCCTTCTTCTGGTCCGCATCGGGGCTCCGCCCGTCACAACCTGAAACGCTCCCCCAGAGCGTTTCCAAGACGGTTGCGACCCCCGCGCCGGGGGCTCCGACATCAGCCCCATGCACAGGCTTCAAACTCAGCATCCACACCTTCGGCAACGCAACCGTCTGCCTGCAACCCGCGCGCGGCTACAACATCGACCCGGTCGATACCTACCACTCCCCCGACCTCGTGCCACCACACAACTACCTCGCGTTCTACTTTTACCTGCGCCACCATTGGGGCGCCGACGCGATCGTTCACGTGGGCAAGCACGGCAATCTCGAATGGCTGCCCGGCAAGGCCGTGGCGCTCTCCGAAACCTGCTGGCCGGAGGTCGTGTTCGGCCCCACGCCGCACGTCTATCCCTTCATCGTCAACGACCCCGGCGAGGGCACGCAGGCCAAGCGCCGCACGAGTGCCGTCATCGTCGACCACCTGACCCCGCCCCTGACACGCGCCGAAAGCTATGGCCCGCTGCGCGATCTCGAAGCACTGGTCGACGAATACTACGAGGCCGCTGGCGTCGATCCGCGCCGGATCAAACATATCGCAGGCGAAATCCTGTCCCTGTCCGAGGTGACGGGACTGGCCAAGGATGCCGCCTTCACCGGCGACAGGGACGGTGATCTGGCGAAGCTCGACGCGTACCTCTGCGAGTTGAAAGAGGCGCAAATCCGCGACGGCCTGCATATCTTCGGCCAAAGTCCGACGGGCACACTCGCACGCGACCTGACCATCGCGCTCGCCCGCGTCCCGCGCGGCGACGGCAAGGGCGGGAATGCATCGCTGCTGCGCGCGCTGGCCGCCGATCTGGACCTGTCCATCGACCCGCTGGACTGTGACCTCGCTGTCCCCGCGTCGGAAAAACCAGACGCATTGCTAGACATAACAACGGACCCGTGGCGCACGAACGGCGATACGGTGGAACGCCTCGAAATCCTCTCGCAGAACCTTTTGCGGGATGGTGGGCGGGGCGTCGGCACAGGCCGCGCGTCGCCCTCCGTCCTGAAAGAAATCCGCGAGACGATCATCCCCAAGGTCGTCCGCTCCGGCCCGGCCGAAGGCGCGGGTCTGCTCACCGCGCTGAACGGGCAGTTCCTGCACCCCGGCCCGTCCGGTGCCCCCACCCGTGGCCGCCTCGACACGCTGCCCACCGGCAAGAATTTCTATTCCGTCGACAGCCGCGCCGTCCCCACCCCCACCGCCTGGGCGCTGGGGTGGAAATCCGCGAACCTGCTGATCGAAAAGCACCTGCAGGACCAGGGCGACTGGCCGCGTACGATGCTGCTGACCGCATGGGGCACCGCCAACATGCGCACGGGTGGCGACGACATCGCGCAGGCGCTGGCACTCATGGGCTGCAAACCGACATGGGACAGCGCAAACCGCCGCGTCACCGGGTTCGAGGTGCTGCCGCAATCCGTTTTGGGGCGCCCCCGCGTCGATGTCACTCTGCGCATTTCCGGCTTCTTCCGCGACGCCTTCCCGCAACTGATCGCTCTGGTCGACTCTGCAGCCAAAGCCATCCAAGCACTCGATGAACCCGAAGACCTCAACCCCGCCGCCGCTCGTGCCAGACAGGGCGAAGATTCTGCCCGCGTCTTCGGCTCCAAACCCGGCGCTTATGGCGCGGGCCTTCAAGCGATGATTGACGAAAAACTCTGGGCGGACAAAGCCGACCTTGGCGCGGCCTATGTCGAATGGGGCTCTTACGCTTACGGGGCCGGGCAGGACGGCAAACGCGCCAAGGCAGAATTCACACAGCGCCTGTCCCAGACCGAAGCCATCGTGCAAAATCAGGACAACCGCGAACACGACATCCTCGATTCTGACGACTACTACCAGTTCGAAGGCGGTGCATCCGCTGCCATCTCAACAATCCAATGCGTGGACCGCCCAATCTACCATAACGACCATTCCCGCCACGAACGTCCGCTGATCCGCACGCTGGACGATGAAATCGGGCGCGTCGTCCGGTCCCGCGTGGTGAACCCCAAGTGGATCGCGGGTGTCATGCGCCACGGCTACAAGGGCGCTTTCGAAATGGCCGCGACGCTGGACTACCTCTTCGCCTTCGCCGCCACCACAGGGGCGGTGAAAAACCATCATTTCGATCTGGTGGAAGAGGCGTTTCTGGCCGACGACGCCGTCCGCCAATTCATCGCCGACAACAACGCGCCCGCGTTGCATGAGATGGCGCAGCGTCTGCAGGAAGCGATCGACCGCAACCTGTGGCAGCCGAAATCAAACTCCGCCCGCGCGCGTATCGCCGGGCTGCTGGGTCAGATGCCGGCCGCCAGCGCCGCGACACCGAAGTAGCTCATGAAAATCACCAAAGAGAAAATCCGCATCGTCCCGCCTCGTCGTTTCTTGCCGTTTTGCCCGAACAAATTCCGGGCTGTCCAATTCAATAACCGACCCCTCCACAAATCGTTCCGCGACTGAGTCGGATCGGCCACAGCAACTTGCACCCCGCAATGGTTCCCGCCACAATTCCCCCGACCCGCCCGAAAGGACCTGCACCATGACCGAAGACACCGACCGCCACGCAATGAAGATGGCCAAGAAAAAGGCCGCCCGGGACAAGATCATGGCGACAAAGACCGACAAGAAGGGTCTGATCGTCGTCCACACCGGCAAGGGCAAGGGCAAATCCTCCGCCGCCTTCGGCATGATCTTCCGCTGCATCGCACACGATATGAAATGCGCCGTCGTGCAGTTCATCAAGGGCGGCATGTCGACGGGCGAGCGTGATCTGATCCTCGACAAGTTCTCCGACACCTGCGCGTTCCACACCATGGGCGAAGGTTTCACCTGGGAAACACAGGACAAATCCCGCGACACCGAAATGGCGCAGGCCGCCTGGGCCAAGGCCAAGGAGTTGATCCTGGACGAGACGAACCACATGGTCCTGCTCGACGAGATCAACATCGCAATCCGCTACGATTATGTCGATATTGCCGAGGTCGTCGAATTCCTCGCCACGCAGAAACCCGACATGACCCACGTGGTTCTGACCGGACGCAACGCCCATGACGACCTGATCGAGATCGCCGATCTCGTCACCGAGATGGAACTGGTCAAGCACCCGTTCCGCTCCGGTGTGAAGGCCCAGGTCGGGGTGGAATACTGACCGCCCTGCTCGCACTCGACGCCGCAAGCCAGGTCGCCGCGGGCGTGCAGCGCAGCGTGCATCTGCACCCGAGCGATCCGACCAGACTGATCAAGGTTCTGCGCCCGGATCACACCCGTCCGAAACGCCGCAACTTCAATGGGGTGATGGACCGGCTGTTCCCTTCCACTCGCCTGCGCCAGATCCGCAAGGAATACCGCGAATACCTGCGCTACATGCTCACCCTGCCGCACGCAGATTTTCACGTGCCGATCAGCCATATGGCGGGCTTCGTGCAGACCGATATCGGGCTGGGCTGCGTGACGGAGCGTATCATCGCCCCCGACGGCACCCTCGCACCGACCCTGTCGCACCTGCGAAAGACAGGCACTTTCACCCCTGCCGACCTCGACCTGCTCAATGACACGCTCTCACGCATCATCGAAAGCCACCTGCGGGCGAGCGACATGAACCCCGCGAACTTCGTCTTCGGGCAGCGACACGTCGGCGACACGCTCGGCCCGCGCGAATGTGTGCTGGTCGACGGGTTCGGCGATATCCATGCGATCCCGGTGCGCTCCATGGCGCGCTGGATGAACCGGATCGCTATCCTGGAAAGCTGTGCCAAACTGGCGCGCAACACCGGGCTGCACTGGGACAAATCCACCCGCCGCCTGACCCTGAAGGAGAACTGACATGCCCAAAACCCGCGTCCTCACCGAATTCGGCATGGGCACAAGCCTGCGCCGGCAGGACTATACGCAGGCGACAAAACGCGCGCTGCAGGACGCGCTCTGGCACAACTCGATCAACCTGGCCGAGCTGTTCGGCGCGCCGAAACAGGCGATGCTGATCGACGTGGAGATCGCCGTGCAAAACCCGGATGCCGTCGACACCGACGCCCTGCTGGATATCTTCCCCTACGGCCAGCCCACGATTACCGTCCACAAAGGCGGACTCGACATCCCGCGACCGGACGGCAAGCCCACGGTCATCGCCAATGCAGCGATCAACGTATCGTTCAACATGGAGCGGACATGACCGAAGACCAACGCATCATCATCGAAATAGGCATGGGCAACGACCTGCACGGGATGGACTATCAAAAGGCCGCCGCCCGCGCGATCGAGGATGCGATGCGCCATTCCACCCTGCCGATTTTCGCGACGACAGGTATTTGCCACACCGATATGCGTGTCGCGGTCACCGTCGGCGTGCAGAAGCCCGACAAGCTGGACACGGATGCCCTCGCGGTACTCCTCCCACGCGGCCGCGCAAGCGTGTCGGCGACCTTCGGTGGTCAGAACGTCCACAACCCGCAAACCGGCGACACGGCGGTGATCGCCACCGCTGCGATCGAAGCGTTCCTGCCCGACCAGTCCGCGCATTGGACCGTCACGTCCTGATCGCAGCCCGCTGATCGCAGCCCGGCTTCTTCCGGTTCCAAATACCTCCCGTGCGGAGCACGAAACGCTGGCCCGGACGGGCCTGCAAAACATCATGTGCGCCTGCAAGGCGCTCCACACCGTCAGCCGCGATCAGGGAGGGACGCGCCTGTGGACATGACCCTGGAGTCCAGCACACATTCGATCACCGCGACGGTGCCGCTGTCCTGCGCCCGCGCGAAGGCGTCTGCGAATTGCGCGCCGTCCGTCACCGTCTCGCCGTGCCCGCCATAGGCCCGCGCCAAAGCCGCGAAGTCGGGCGAGCACAGATCGGTCCCCGACACGCGCCCCGGATAGTGCTTTTCCTGATGCATCCGGATCGTGCCGTAGCGGCCGTTGTTCATCACGATCACGATGGGTTTCGCCCCGTGCTGCACCGCCGTCGACATCTCGTTGCAGGTCATCTGGAAACAACCGTCCCCGGCAAGGCAGACCACCGTGCGATCAGGATATTCCAGCGAAGCCGACACCGCCGCCGGGAAGCCGTAGCCCATCGACCCGGAGGTCGGCGCAAGCTGCGTGCCGTACTGCTTGTAGATGAAATACCGGTGCAGCCAGGCCGCATAGTTGCCCGCACCATTCGTCAGTATCGCATCTTCGGGCAGGTTTTCCGACAGCCAGCGGATCACCTGTTCCTGCTTGACCGCGCCGGGGCTTTCCACCGGCACCAGCCAGCTTTCGTAATCGGCGCGACAGGCGGCGATCCAATCCGACCGGTCCGGCGCCTCGACCTCATGAAACCCCGCCCTCAGCGCAGATACCGCGCGCGGTGCTTCTTCCTGCCAGCCGTAGGTCGCGCCATAGACGCGCCCGATCTCACCCGCGTCCGCATGAATATGCAGGATAGTCTTTTCCGGTGCAGCCGGGTCCACCAGCGTGTAACCCTGCGTGGCGATATCCCCGAACCGGGTGCCGATCAGCAGAAGACAGTCCGCCTCACGCACCCGCGCAGCCAGTTTCGGGTTGATACCCACGTTCAGGTCACCGGCGTAATGCGGGTGGCGATTGTCCAAGTAATCCTGCTTGCGGAACGATGCGGCGACCGGAGCCTGCGCGGCCTCTGCCAGGGCAGCCAGATCGTATGACGCTGCCGCACTCCAATGTGGACCACCCACGACGATCAGCGGCCGCTCTGCAGCCAACAGCGCGCTCACGAACACACCCGCGCTGTCCACGGTGCCAGCGGTATCGGGCTGAATCACGCCGGTGAAATCCGGCACATCGACGCTGGTACTCAACATATTCTCGGGCAGCGCCAGCACCACCGGGCCGGGCCTGCCCGACATTGCGACGCGAAACGCCCGCGCGATATATTCCGGCAGCCGTTCGGTCTGATCGACCTGCGCGACCCACTTGGCCAGCCCGCCGAACATCGCGCGATAGTCGATCTCCTGAAAGGTCTCGCGGTCGGTCTGGCGGTTGTCGATCTGCCCCACGAACAGCACCATCGGCGTGCTGTCCTGCATCGCGATATGCACGCCAGCCGATGCGTTCGTGGCACCCGGCCCGCGTGTGACGAAACACACACCCGGCTGGCCGGTCATCTTGCCGTAGGCCTCTGCCATCATCGCGGCACCGCCTTCCTGCCGGCAGACGATGTTCGCGATCCCGCTGTCGTAAAGCCCGTCGAGCGCCGCCAGAAAGCTCTCTCCCGGAACGGAAAACACGCGCCGCACGCCCAGCCTGACCAGCTGATCGGTCAGGATTTTTCCGCCGTGACGTTGCATGGGACCTCCCGTCTTGCTGCCGCGCACAATGTGCCAGCGCAGGCGCACAGGCAAGCACCTTGGCAACCCCGGCCCGGCGACTACGTAAGGTTCAAAGCAAGCCATGCAAAAGGACAGATTACATGACCACGTTACTGGGCATTTCCGGCGCGCTGCGCGCTGCCTCCACCAATACGATGCTACTGCACCACGCCGCGCGCATCTTCGACGCGGACACGTTCGTCGCGGGCGATATCCGCTTTCCGCTCTACGACGGTGATCTGGAAACGGGCGATGGCATCCCCGATGCCGTGCAGACGCTGTCCGATCAGATCGCCGCAGCCGATGCCGTGATCATTTCGACACCGGAATACAACAAGGGCATCCCCGGCGTGCTCAAGAACGCGCTGGACTGGGTCAGCCGCACCGACGGCGCTCCCTGGACAGGCAAGCCCGTGGCGATCATGTCCGCCACCGCCGGGCGCGCGGGCGGTGAACGTGCGCAGACGATGCTGGTCTCCGCACTGGTCCCGTTCCGCCCGCGGCTGGTTCTCGGGCCAGAGGTGCTGGTGGGTCAGAACAGCGGTCAGTTCGACGACGATGGCGCACTGACGAACGAGATCAATCTCAAGGCACTCAAGGCGCTGATGGAGAACCTGAAAGCCGCCATCGCATCCTAGACGACCTTATGCCGTGACACGGTTGGCGACCTCGATCAGATTGCCATCCGGGTCACGCACATAGACCGACAGGATCGGCCCGGTCGCACCGGTCCGCAGCACCGGGCCGTCTATCACCGCGATCCCCGTGGTTCGAAAATGGGCGACCCAGTCGGCGACGGGAGTCGCGGACAGAAAACACAAATCCGCCGTCCCGGGGGCGGGAGAATCTGCGTGCGGCGCAAAAGGTCCTGCGGCGGCATGCAGGTTGATCTTCTGATCCCCGAACGTCAGCGCCGTGCGTGTCGACCCGTCGGCAGGCACGAACCGCTCCGACTGCATACCCAGCACGTCCTCGTAGAACGCCACCGTGGCGTCGATATCGGCCACCGTCAGCACCAGATGATCCAGTGCCGTCACCGCAGGTCCTGTCGCCTTCGCCATTTGCGGCCTCCGCACAATCGTCTATCACCGCAGCATGCCCGATCCGCAAAGCCCCGTGCAAACCCAAACCGATGTGATGGACCCCGCCCGCGCCCGCGCGCTGCAGGCGACACTCGGCCAGACCCCCGATATCGAAAGCGGCGACCCGCTGCCGCCCTTTGCGCATCAGGTCTATTTCTGGGACCCGCAGCCGCCCGCCAATCTGGGCCGCGACGGGCACCCGGCCACCGGCGCGTTCATCCCCGATCTGGGTCTGCCGCGCCGCATGTGGGCCGCCGGTCGGCTGGTGTTTCACAAACCGCTTCTGGCCGGGGTGCGCGCCGAAAAAACCAGCCGCATCGAAAGCGTCACCCGCAAGGAAGGTCGCTCCGGCCCGCTCGCCTTCGTGCGTATCCGCCATGACATCAAACAACGCCATGGCCTCGCCGTCAGCGAATGGCAGGACCTCGTCTATCGCGCGGATGACGCCCCCGCCGCCACGCCACCTGTCGCAAGCCTCGCCGAAACCCATGCCGAACAGGTCAGCTTTACCACGACACAGTTGTTTCGTTACTCCGCACTCACCTTCAACGGCCATCGCATCCACTATGACGAAACATATGCCCGCGAGATCGAAGGCTACGACGGGCTCGTCGTGCATGGCCCATTGCTCGCGCATCTGCTGATGGATCTCGCAAAGCGTCACCTCGGCACGCTCCAGACCTTCGCCTACCGCGCGACCGGTCCGCTGATGCACACCGATACGGCCGACCTGTGTATCAAGGACAGAACGCTCTGGGTCCGTGCCCCCAACGGACGGCAGGCGATGGAGGCGCAGGCGACCTGAAACGCAACTTTCGCATTATCTTGCCAGAAATACTCAAGAAAAACGCCTACAGACTGCGCTCCGGCCGAAAATCGTCCGGCACCCGGTCCACGCCCTCCAGCACCAGATCGGCCATGACCTCACCCACCAGCGGTGCCATCCCGAACCCGATCTTGAAGCCGCCATTGGCGATGAACTCACCGGGTCGGAACGGATGCGCGCCCAGCACCGGCGCGCGACTGCGGCTGCGCGGACGCACCCCGGCCCAGCGCTCGACGACCTTCGCACCGACCAATACCGGAAGCGCCTCCACCGCCCGCGCATGAATATCGTCAAGCTGGCCGTCCGTGCTGCCGGGATCATCGAACGCCCGCTCCGACGTCGACCCGACCGCCACGGTGCCATCGGCATGCGGCACGATATGCAGCCCGTCGGCGAACAGTTGCGGCTGCCCGACAGCGTCATGTTCCAGCAGCAGCGCCTGCCCCTTCACCCCGTTGCCGACCAGCCGGTGATGACGGGCGGTCATCTCTTCCAGACCTCGCCATCCGGTGGCCCAGATCACGCGCCCTTGCGGGTCTGCTGCCGTTGTGATCGCGCCGCCCCGCTCCACGATCGCCCGGGCCAGTGCGGCGACGGCACGCCGCGGGTGGATCAGCGCCGATAGCGTGTCTCGCACGACCAGACTGGTCGGTGACGGCGGCACCCAGTAAGCCCCGCCGTCTACCGCGATCACATCCCACGTCGCGCGGCCCTGCCAGAGTGCTGCGGCGCCGTCAGCGCGCGCCCGCGCCAGCGTGACCGCAGCCACATCCGCCAATGGCTGCAAACGCCCGGTGGGCCGATAGCCCGTATCGACCCCGGTCTCCTGGCTGATCCCGTCCCAGTAGGTCCGTGACAGCAGCAGACTCTCCAGCTGAAACGCCTTCTTTTCATTCCACTGTTCCGGCACATGCGGGGCCAACGCGCCGACGATTCCGCCGCTGGCACCGGCACCGACGCCGCCCGGGTCGATCACCTGCACCGCAGCACCCCGCCGCGCACACGCACAGGCGCAGGCCAGCCCGAAGGCACCTGCCCCCATCACCGTGACATCGACCGTTGCCATTCCGCCCCCCCGTCGCCATTGATGTTCGCGTGCATAAGGCAATCCCGCATGACCGACCAGCCGACAGATATCACCTGGCGCGACAGCCCTTCGGGTCGCATCCCGGTTTCGACCCGCTTCGACGACCCCTATTATTCACTCGATGACGGGCTGGCCGAGACCGCGCATGTGTTCCTTGCCGGCAACGATCTGCCCGCAAGGCTGCGCGACGGATTTCACATCGCCGAACTGGGGTTCGGAACGGGGCTGAACTTTCTGGCCACGCTGCAGATGTGGCAAGCGCGGGACATCGCGGGCCAGCTGCATTTTACCAGCTTCGAGGCGTTTCCGATGCGCCAGGCCGACGCGCGGCAATCGCTATCCGCGTTTCCGCAACTGGCGGATCAGACGGCGGCCTTGCTGCAGCGATGGGACGACATCTTCGACGAACCTGTCGCGATCACACCGCAGGTCACGTTGCAGGTCATTACCGGGGATGCCCGCGATACCCTGCCGCCTTGGCCGGGTGCGGCGGATGCCTGGTTCCTTGACGGGTTTTCGCCTGCCAAAAACCCCGAACTCTGGCAACCGGATCTGATGCAGGTCGTCGCAAGACACACGCGCCCGGGCGGTACTGCCGCTACCTACAGCGCCGCAGGGCACGTCCGCGCAGCACTGACCGGGGCCGGATTTCATGTCAGCCGCCAACCCGGCTTTGGCCGCAAGCGCCACATGACCACAGCATGGCTGCCCGATGCAGAATAATACGCGCGCCGGGATCGCCCTTATGGTCGCGACCACAATCGTGTTTGCCGTACAGGACGGCATCAGCCGCCATTTGGCGGGCGAATACAACGTGCTGATGGTGGTGATGATCCGTTACTGGTTCTTCGCCGCCTTCGTGATCGCCATCGCCAAACGGCAGGCCGGATCGATCAGGCAGGCCGCGGCCACCACGCAACCGGTGCTGCAGATTTTCCGCGGTCTGCTGCTCGCCTCCGAAATCTGTGTCATGGTCGCTGCATTCGTTCTGTTGGGGCTGGTGGAAAGCCATGCGATATTCGCAAGCTACCCGCTGCTGGTCGCGGCCCTGTCGGGGCCGGTTCTGGGTGAACGTGTCGGCTGGCGCCGATGGGCGGCCATCGTCGTGGGTTTCGTCGGCGTCCTGATAATTCTGCAACCGGGTGTGACGGTCTTTACGCCAGCCGCCATCGTTCCGCTGATCGCGGCCTTGATGTTTGCGCTCTATTCGCTCCTGACCCGCTTTGCCGCACGGCGCGACGGGGCCGCGACGTCCTTTTTCTGGACAGGTGTGTCGGGGTCCGCGCTGATGACACTGATCGGCATCTGGTTCTGGGAGCCGATGAGCGCCCCCGACTGGGGCTGGATGGCCGCACTTTGCCTGACCGGCGCGAGCGGGCATTTCCTGCTGATCAAATGTTACGAGATGGCCGAGGCCAGCGCCGTGCAGCCCTTTGCCTATCTGCAACTCGTCTTTGCCAGCATGATCGGATTGGCCGTCTTCGGCGAAACGCTGAAACCCCATGTCGCAATCGGCGCGGCGATCGTCATTGCAGCGGGGCTGTTCACGCTCTTGCGCGCCCGCAGGGCCTGACGCCTGCGGGACGGCGGGCGGGGCGTCGGCGCAGCCGCGCGCCGCACCGCCGTTCTACCCGCCGGGCCGTGAAATCGGCCTGATCCCCGGCACACCGCTTGGTGCCTGTGGTGCGACCGGGGCCGCGACGGCGGGCGCTTCGGGTGCCGTCGATGTCGAGATCGCTGCCGGTTCGACAGCCAGACTGCCATCCTCGCGCGCACGCGGGCGGATCAGCGGCTTTGCCCCGACCAGCAGTTCCGTAAAGCGGTTCGGCCCAGTCTCGCCGGTCAGACGCGCCTCGTAGACCGGGATCGATTCGGTGACGCGCATCACGTAATTGCGAGTCTCGCGAAACGGGATGTGCTCGATCCAGTCGACCACGTCCACTTCGCCCAGCCGCGGGTCGCCGCGTTCGTCCATCCACCGCAAGGGGCGGCTCGGCCCCGCGTTGTAACCGGCAGCCATCTGCACCGGGGAATAGCCGAATTGATCGCGCAATCCGGCCAGATACCGCGATCCGAGAATAGCGTTGTATTCCCAATCACTGGTCAGACGCGGTTTCGCATAGGGCAGCGCCAGCGTGCCAGCGACCTCCTGTGCCGTGGCGGGCATCAGTTGCATCAGGCCAAGCGCGCCGACCGGGCTGCCCGCATCCGCCCTGAATTCACTTTCGCGCCGGGCGATGGACAGGGCCAGCGCCATCGGCACCGGCAGGTCCATCTCCGTCATGTCGTGCAGCGGGAAATAGACCGAGTTCACGACGATCCCGCGCAACGCCGCGGCCTTGCCCAGCAAGACCGCATAATAGCTTTCGTCATTCTGTTGCAGCCACGCCCCCAGCTGCCCGATCCCCTCGGCATCGAGCCTGCGCCCCAACTGCGCGAAAAAGAGCGTCGCGCGGCCCCGTTCATCGGCGGCTAGCAGCGCCAGCGCGGCGCGGGTCAGGTCCGCGTCCATGACGGCGGCACCCTGCCAGTCCTGCGCATCCTCAGCACCGGTCAGCGCCGGGTCATACGCCATCCCCAGCTTTTCCGCCGCCAGCAATCCGTAAAACCCGGTCTGATGCTCCGCCGCACGCGCATAGGCCTCCGCCGCCGCATTGGCATCGCCCAGCGCCGCATGCGCCCGCCCGATCCAGTAACCGGCCCGGCCTTGCGAAATCGGGCTGTCCACGGCGGCGGACAGGTTTTCAAAATGCACGAGCGCCTGCGCCGGATCGTCCAGGTAGCGCAGCGCCAGATACCCCGCAAGCCACTCCAGATCGGCATAGGCGCTGCCGTCGGTCAAAAAGTGCTGCGATGCCAGTTCGTAGGCAGAGGCGATCCGGCCCTCGCGCATCTCCCACCGGGCCAGCGACCGCCGCCAGCCCGACAAGCGAAACGGCTCGCCCAGCGCATCCGCGCTCACCGACCGCTCGCGCAGGATCGCGATGGCATCGGTCCGCTCGCCCCGGTCGGCCAGCCAGTTGTAGCGGTCATAGGCCAGACCGGGATGATCCGAAAGCCGCGTCGGCACTGCCGCCAGCCGCTCCGCCACATCGCCGGTATTGCGGATATAGCCGACGCGCGCCGCCATCAGCGCGCGCTGATCCTCGTCCAGCAGGGGTGCCATCCGCTGCGCGTCGCTGGTGCGCCAGCGCCAGAGCAGCGCATCGGTCCGGGCCGCGTGATACGGCGCAAGCACATCGTCGAAAGCCGCCAGCATCGCCGTCTGCCCACTGTCCGTCAGCCCAAGCGTCAGCCAGGCTGCGACCAGCACCTCTTCAGCCTTGGTATCCTCGCCCAGCATGATCAGGGCCTCGGCGAGCTTGACCGCACCCTGCCCAGTTTCGGGCGCGGCTTCGCCAAAGAAATCCAGCACCGTCGCGGGCGGCAGTCCCTTGGGCATGTCCACTTCTGCGTGCGCGCGAATCCGGTCAAGCCCGGGCCAGTCCGGGCGCGTGGCCAGAAACGCGCGATATTCCGCAAAAACCCCGTCGCCGTCGCGCAGCTTGATCCACTGCACGAGATCGCGCGCGACCGCGTCGTCACCGGCCAGCGTCATGGCACCGGCATAGTCGCCGACATCCGCAGCGACGATCGCCTCCACCGTTTCGGGTGACACCTCCTGCGCAGACACCGGCATGACCGGCAACACAACAGCTAAGACCACGGCTAGAAAACGCATCGACGGCACCACCTTTGCACAAGCGTAACACAGCCTAGCTTCCACCACCGCAATGACAACGCACAAACTTGGCATTTGGCGGAAACACGTCTAGGTTCCGCGCGACTTCGCGCCGGGCCGCTGGGGCCCGCCAGACACAAAAGGAAACGCGTCATGTTCAAGGGATCCATGCCCGCACTTGTCACGCCGTTTACGGACGGCAAAGTGGACCACGATGCGCTGAAAAAACTGGTCGACTGGCATGTCGATCAGGGCAGCCACGGCCTTGTTCCCGTCGGCACCACCGGCGAAAGCCCGACGCTCAGCCATGCCGAACACGATGCGGTCGTCGAAACGGTCGTGCAGGCCGCCGCGGGCCGCATTCCCGTCATCGCCGGTGCCGGGTCCAACAACACGACCGAAACGGTGCGGCTCGTGAAGGCCGCAAAATCCGCGGGGGCCGATGCGGCCCTTGTCGTGACACCCTACTACAACAAGCCGACACAGGCCGGGCTGATCGCGCATTTCACCGCCGCTGCCGACTGCGGGTTGCCGATCATCATCTACAACATCCCCGGCCGCTCTGTCGTCGACATGACACCGGCTACGATGGGCGAACTGGCCAAGCTGGACATGATCGTGGGCGTCAAGGATGCCACCGGCGATCTGGCCCGCGTCCCGCGTCAGCGCATGACCTGCGGCACCGACTTCATCCAGTTGTCGGGCGAGGACGCGACCGCACTCGGTTTCAACGCCCACGGCGGTCAGGGCTGTATCTCGGTCACCGCCAACGTCGCCCCGAAACTCTGCGCCGAATTCCAGAATGCCACGCTCGATGGCGACTACGGCACAGCGCTGACGTTGCTCGACCGGCTGATGCCGCTGCACGAGGCGGTGTTCACCGAACCCGGTCTTGTCGGGGCCAAATATGGCATGTCCTTGCTGGGTCTTTGCAGCGACGATGTGCGGATGCCCCATGTCGGCCTGACCGACGGTACGAAGGAAAAGATGCGTAACGCAATGGTGCACGCGGGATTGCTGAACTGACGGGACAGATGGGGTTTCACCCCACCTTCACCCACCCGTCCACATAGGCGATATCGTCACAGCCGCCGAACCGCGCTGCACGGGCGATCTCTGTCTCCAGCCGCTGCAACCGCCCGGCCCCCATGCGCACACCGCGCTCCGGCCAGAACGCGGTGACGTCCAGTCTGCGCGCCGGGCGGTCGGCCTTCATGTCGATCCGCCCGATCATGCGACAGCCCTCCATCACCGGAAAGACGTAATAGCCGTATTGCCGCTTGGCCTCCGGCACGAATATTTCGATCCGGTAGTGAAAGCCGAACAGACGCTCCGCCCGCTTGCGGTCGCGCAGTGCAGGGTCGAAGGGGGACAGGATGCGCACCCTGTTCAGCGGTGCTACGGGGATATCGCCCATCAGGTCGGGCCGTGCCACGCACCGCCGCAGCTTGCCGTCGACCCCCTCCACATCGACGGGAACGACGCGGCCCTCACCCAGCGCGGTGGTCACCCACGCCTTTGCCTCGACCGACGTCGCGATATCCCAGAATGCCGCCAATTCGCCGCTCGTTGCAAAGCCCAGCCTGTCCAGCGCGGCACTGCAGGCCCAATCAACCGTTTCCTGTTCGTGAAACCGCGCATTCAACTGCTCGGGCGGAATGACCCGTTCGGTCAGGTCGTAGATCTTGCGAAATCCCTCGCGCCGCACGACCGACAACGCGCCCGACCGCCACAGATACTCCAGCGCCGTCTTGGACGGATGCCAGTCCCACCAGCCGCCCTTGCCGCGTTCCTCGCCCTCGCCCACGTCGCTCGACGAGCAGCAGCCATGATCGGTCACATGCCGCAGCACATCGTCGATCTTTGCATGCAGATCGCCGCGGCGCGCCGTGCTCCAGTATCCGGCCAGCCGCTTGGCATCGCGGGCCATCTTCAGCCGCCAATGCGGGAAAAGCGCGATGTCGATGGCGGCCGCATCATGTGTCCAGTGCTCGAATACGGTGCGGTCCCGCGCAAGCGCATGCCCCAGCGCAGGCGGGCGATACTGCTGCCGCCGCGCCCAGAGGATCAGATCATGCGCGCGGGCAAAGGTATTCACGCTGTCCAACTGGACAAACCCCATATGCCCGATGACCCCGGCCAGATCGGCCCCCTTCCCCGTTCCGCTGGGGTTTTGGGACAGCAGATGCCGCTCCAGAAACACGTGCCGCGCGGCGCTGTTTGTCAGGATCGGCACGGTCATGGCTTGGTCCTTATCGCGGTGCACGCCCGGTGCACGCCTTGTGCACGCGTAGTGCATCGCCTATTTGGCGAAGATCATGGCAAAGAAACCGGAAAACAAAAACTACAAAGTCGTCGCCGAAAACCGGCGCGCGCGGTATGACTATGCCATCGAGGACGATCTTGAGGTCGGGATCGTCCTGACCGGGTCAGAGGTGAAATCCCTGCGCATCGGACAGTCCAACATCGCCGACAGCTATGCCTCCGTCGACGACGGCGAACTGTGGCTGACCAATGCCTACATCGCGCCCTACAACCGCGCGATGTTCCCGCACGAAGAACGCCGCAAGCGCAAATTGCTGTGCAGTCGCAAGGAGTTGTCCAAGCTCTGGAACGCGACAAAGCGCGAGGGCATGACCATCGTGCCACTGGTGATGTATTTCAATGATCGCGGTCTGGTGAAGCTGAAGATCGCCACCGCTAAGGGCAAGAAGAACCACGACAAGCGCGCGACCGAGGCCAAGCGCGACTGGGGCCGCCAGAAACAAAGGCTGCTGCGGCACGGCGGCTAAGGCCTCGCAGTTACGGGGAAATCCCGCCCCAAGCTCCCACTCTTGTTTGATCGACCCGACCTGCTACGCTCCGCCGCAGGGTGCCGCTGGGCCGGCAGCACCTGTCAACATCAATGACGGCCCGAAAATAAGGAACTGGGGACAATGGAACAAATCATCGCACAACTCGTCGCGGGTGCGGCTGGCGGTAATGCCGTCGGCGCAGGCGCGAAAGGCCTTTCGCTGGGCACGATCGGCAATACGATCGCTGGTCTGATCGGCGGCCTCGGCGGCGGCCAGATCCTGGGGATGCTGACAGGCGGTGCCGCCGCTGCAGGCGACGCTGCGACCGGCACGGATATGAGCGGGATCATCGGTCAGCTTGTCGGCGGCGGCGCCGGTGGCGCGATCCTGACTGCGGTCGTGGGCTTCATCAAGAACAAGATGGCAGGATAAGGCAAACTGCCGGTTGCACGACGACACGGGCCGGGCCAACGGTGTTCGGCCCGGTCTCGCCTTGCCCGATGCGGCTTGTCACGCCTGCGCGCCCGCGATACTCACGCGGCATGTTTTCGCTTGTATGCCACGGGGGCCGGACATGACATCGTCACTGCAGGACGATCCGCAAACGCTGGTCAGCACCGACTGGCTGGACGCGCATCTCAAGGACCCGGATCTGCGTATCTTCGATGCGTCCTGGTATCTGCCGGGCAGCGACCGCGACGGGCGCGCGGAATACGACATCGCCCATATCCCCGGCGCACGTTTCTTCGATATCGACGAGATCAGCGACCACCGCTCCGAACTGCCGCACACCGTGCCGCCGGTCGAGAAATTCATGTCCCGGATGCGCGCCATGGGTGTGGGCGACGGGCATCAGGTAGTGGTCTATGACGGGGCGGGCCTGTTTTCGGCGGCCCGCGTCTGGTGGCTGTTTCGCCTGATGGGGCAGAAGAATATCGCGGTGCTCGACGGCGGGATGCCGAAGTGGATTTCCGAGGGCCGCAAGATCACTGACGACAAACCGCTGATCCGTGACCGCCACATGACCGTGAGCCGCCAGAACCAGATGGTGCGTGATGTGACACAAGTGGCGCGCGCGGCGAAACTGGGCGATCACGAGATCATCGACGCCCGCGCCGCCGACCGATTTGCGGGTACGGCACCAGAGCCGCGCGCCGGTATGCGCTCCGGCCATATTCCAGGGTCACGCAACGTGCCCTACAGCACGCTGATGAACGCCGACGGCACCATGAAAGACCCCGCCGGTATCCGCACGGTCTTCGAGGGTGCCGGTGTCGACCTGAACAAACCCGCCATTACGACCTGCGGATCCGGTGTCACCGCCGCAATTCTGGCGCTGGCGCTGGAGCGGATCGGCAAGACCGACCACAGTGTCTATGACGGATCATGGTCCGAATGGGGCATGTATGATGATTTACCTATCGCGACAGGAGCAGCCTGATGCTTGAGAACCTGACAGAACAGCCGCCCGACAAAATCCTGGCCCTCATGGCTGCCTATCGCGAGGATCCACGCGATACCAAGGTCGATCTGGGTGTCGGCGTCTACAAGGACGCATCCGGCAACACCCCCGTTATGCGCGCCGTAAAAGAGGCGGAGCGCCGTATCCTCGCAGATCAGTCCAGCAAGGCCTATACAGGGTTGGCGGGCGACCCTGCGTTTTCCGACGCGATGATCGACCTTGTGTTGGGCGATGCCGTGACACGTGACCGTATCGCCGCTGTCGCCACACCCGGCGGCACCGGCGCGATCCGGCAGGCGCTGGAACTGATCAAGATGGCCGCCCCCGGTGCGACCGTCTGGCTTTCCGATCCGACTTGGCCGAACCATCCGTCGATCATCAAGTATCTGGGCATGAAATCCCGCACCTATCGCTATTTCGACAGCGAGACACGCAATGTGGACTACATCGGGATGCTCACCGATCTGGGCGCTGTTTTACCCGGTGACGTTGTGTTGCTGCACGGCTGCTGCCACAACCCGACCGGCGCCAACCTGACCATGCCGCAATGGGATGGTCTGATGAAACTGCTGAAGGAAAAATCCGCGATCCCCTTCATCGACATCGCCTATCAGGGCTTCGGCGACGGGCTGGACACCGATGCCGCCGCGACACGGAAGGTCGTGGGCGCCTTTGAAGAGTGCCTCGTCGCGGCGTCCTGTTCCAAGAACTTCGGCATCTACCGCGAGCGGACCGGCATTCTGATGGCGGTCAGCAAGACCGCCGATGCACAGCCGCTGACGCAAAAGACGCTCGCTTTTCTGAACCGGCAGAACTATTCCTTCCCGCCCGATCACGGGGCACGGGTCGTCACCACGATCCTCAACGACCCTGATCTGCGCGCCGATTGGGAGGCGGAACTCGAAGAGACCCGCAACACGATGCTGGGCCTGCGCAAGCAACTAGCGGATGAGTTGCGCCGCCTGTCGAACTCCGACCGGTTCGATTTCCTTGCCGATCATCGCGGCATGTTCAGCCAGTTGGGCACGACGCCGGAAATGGTCGAGAAACTGCGTGCCGATCACGGGATCTACATGGTGGGCGACAGTCGCATGAACATCGCCGGTTTGAACGAGAAAACCGTGCCGATCCTGGCGAAAGCGATCATTGACGCAGGGATCTGACAGACCCGCCCCGCTTGCCGCCGGTGATGCGGTTATGTTGCGCGGGCCGGAAGGTGCGCGCGCGGGCGTCGTCGATGCGGTCAAATCATGGGAGTGGATTCGCTTTTCCACTGACGATGACTGGTGGCTCGACGTCGTCGTGCACAACAGCTTCGTCAGCTGGAGCCTCGTTTGTCGCCTCGACGGTCGGGCGAGTGATCAGCTTTGCGACGCAATCGCCGCAAAGGTCACCAGCCGCGAAATCGCCAAGCGACCGCGCGGGCCGGTTTCTGACATTCCGGGATTGAGGGAAACCTGCGGCACCGCATGGAGCATGTCGCGCGCCTGATCCGGCCAGAATGCTGCAACTGCGAAAAGCCTGTTGCGACGCCGTAAGCAATATAATACCAACCCGACAACGCATTGCGCAATTATCATACGTCGAGGTTTCTCATGTCCTTCCGCCTGCAACCCGCGCCGCCTGTCCGTCCGAACCGGTGTCAACTGTTCGGGCCGGGGTCCAACACCAAATTGCACCCGAAAATGGCGGCCAGCGCGGCGGATGTGATCAACCTCGATCTGGAAGACAGCGTCGCGCCGTCCGACAAGGATGCGGCCCGTGCCAACGTCACCAAGGCGACCCATGACATCGACTGGGGCAACAAGACACTGGCGGTGCGGATCAACGGGCTGGACACACCCTATTGGTATCGCGACGTGGTCGACCTGATGGAACAGGCGAGTGACCGGCTCGACCAGATCATGATCCCCAAGGTCGGCTGCGCGGCGGATGTCTATGCCGTCGACGCGCTGGTCACGGCGATTGAAACGGCGAAAGGCCGCGCCAAGAAGGTCAGCTTCGAAGTGATCATCGAAAGTGCTGCGGGCCTCGCGCATGTGGAGGAAATCGCCGCGTCATCGCCCCGGATGGCGGCGATGTCGCTGGGTGCCGCCGATTTTGCGGCCTCCATGGGCATGCAAACGACCGGCATCGGCGGCACGCAGGACAACTACTACATGCTGCACGGCGACACGCGGCATTACTCCGATCCGTGGCACTGGGCGCAAACGGCCATCGTCGCGGCCTGCCGCACGCATGGTGTGCTGCCCGTCGATGGCCCGTTCGGCGATTTCAGCGACGACGAAGGCTACCGCGCGCAGGCGCGGCGGTCGGCCACCCTTGGAATGGTCGGCAAATGGGCGATCCACCCCAAGCAGATCGCGCTGGCCAACGAGGTTTTCACCCCATCGGATGAAGCCGTCGCAGAAGCCCGCGAGATCCTTGCCGCCATGGAAGACGCCAAGGCGCGCGGCGAAGGGGCGACCGTCTACAAGGGCCGCCTCGTCGATATCGCCAGCATCAAGCAGGCAGAGGTCATCGTGAAGCAGTCACAGATGATCGCCGGGGCCTGACCCCCGGCCACACGGTATCAGCGCAGGAACAGGACTTCCGCTTCATATCCGGCCCGGCAATCGGAAGCGTCGGCCATGATGTCTTCTTCCAACAACGCCGTCGTGGTCATCGCCTCGCCGACAAAGCGCAGGTCGTCACACTCGCCGTCATTGGCCCATTGGCTGCTGTCGTCGCCAAAGTCGATTGTGCCGTCGACAGCGACACCGCGCTGAGTGATCGCGCCCGCGTTGAACGCCGTTGCGCAATCGCTGGCATCGCGGTTCACGTCGTCAAACAGAAGCGGCGTCTGCGTCATACCCGGCCCTTCGAAACGCGGATCGTCACATTCGCCGTCATTGGCCCAGTCACCGCTGTCGTCGCCGAATTCGACCTCCTGCGCCTGCGCCGGGACCGCGGCCAGTACCAACAGAAGGCTACAGCAGCCCAGAAACACTTTCATCGCAAATATCCTTTCCAACTTCGCCCGACTATTATGGCCCCCTCCCGAATGGGATACAATCGTCGCTCCATTGCATTGCCGGGTGCCTGATGCCTATATCGGTGCAAGACGTAAAAAGGTGCCGCATGACCCAATATCTGGAATTCGAGAAACCGCTGGCCGAGATCGAAGGCAAGGCGGAGGAACTGCGCGCGATGGCCCGCGCCAACCCCGAAGCGGATGTCGAAAAAGAGGCGGCGCAGCTGGACAAGAAAGCGCAGGATCTGCTGAAACAGATCTACGGCAACCTGACCCCCTGGCGCAAATGCCAGGTCGCGCGTCACCCGGAGCGGCCGCACTGCAAGGACTATATCGACGCGCTTTTCACCGAATACACACCCCTTGCCGGTGACCGGAACTTTGCCGACGATCACGCCGTCATGGGCGGGATCGCCCGGCTGGACGGGCAGCCGGTGATGGTGATCGGGCACGAAAAGGGCAGCGATACCAAAAGCCGGATCGAACGGAATTTCGGCATGGCCCGGCCCGAGGGCTATCGCAAGGCGATCCGCCTGATGGAACTGGCCGACCGGTTCCATCTGCCAGTCATCACTCTGGTCGACACGCCTGGTGCCTATCCCGGGAAAGGCGCCGAGGAGCGTGGCCAGTCCGAGGCCATCGCGCGTTCGACCGAAAAATGCCTGGACCTGCAGGTCCCGCTGATCAGCGTAATCGTCGGCGAAGGTGGATCAGGCGGGGCTGTCGCCTTTGCCACGGCCAACCGTGTCGCGATGCTCGATCACTCAATCTATTCGGTAATCAGCCCGGAAGGATGCGCATCGATCCTGTGGAAGGACGCGGGCAAGGCCGGCGAAGCGGCAGAGGCGCTGCGCCTGACCGCCCAGAACCTTTACGAGTTGGGCGTTTGTGACAGGATCATTCCCGAACCGACCGGCGGCGCGCACCGCGATCCGGCCACCGCAATCGAAAACGTGCGCAAGGCGCTCGTGACGATGCTCAAGGAATTCAAAGGCAAATCGGGTGACGACAACCGTTCGGCCCGCCGCCGCAAATATCTGAAACTCGGATCAAAAGGTCTGGCCGCCTGAGATGATGGCGGCATTACGCGGCCATTGGCAACTGCTGCTGATGATCGTCGTTGTTTTTGCCCTTTGGCGCACGCCGGTGATCGTGCCGCTGAAGATACTCGTCGTTCTGTTGCACGAACTGTCCCACGCGATCATGGCGGTGGCCAGCGGGGGCGAGGTCGTCAGCCTCTCTGTCTCGGCCGATCAAGGCGGCGTTGTCTGGACGCGGGGTGGCAACCGGTTTCTGACGCTGTCGGCGGGATATCTGGGATCGCTGCTGATCGGTCTCGGTCTGTTGCTCGTCGCCCTGCGCACGCAGTGGGATCGTGCGCTGATGGCCGGTTTCGGGGTGACCCTGCTCGCGGTGACCCTGTTCTACGTCCGGGACATCTTTGCCATCGGGTTCATCACAGGAACGGGGCTTGTGATGCTGGCACTCGCCCGTTTCGCCAGCATCAACGTCAACGATCTGGTGCTGCGACTGATCGGGCTGACAAGCATGATCTACGTGCCCTACGACATTTTCAGCGACACCATCGCGCGCAGTGCCCTGCGTTCCGACGCGCGGATGCTCGCAGAAGAAATCGGCGGCGCGACGATGATCTGGGGGGCGCTTTGGCTGGCGATCAGCCTTTATGTGATCTATCTCGCGGTCCGCCGTGGTCTGGGACCGCACAGCAACATCGGCTTTCGTGCGAAAACGCGCGGCTAGCCATATGAGGTGACGGTTACCACATCGTCTTGGCCGCACGCGGAGCCCAATCCGCGTCATATGCGGCACCGTCGAAACCTGCCTCCATCTCGGCCAGCATATCGCCGACGGTGGGCAAGCCGCCGCTTTCGTCACCGCTTTTCCACGTATTGGCCCGCATCAGCGCCCGGGCGCATTGGCTGTAGACCTCTGCGATGCGGATCACGATGACGGAACGCGGCGCGCGCCCGCGATCGCTGAACCGGTCGAGCATTTTCAGGGCGACCGACACTTCGGCCCTGCCATTGATCCGTACGACGTTGTTCGATCCCGGCACCATGAACATCAGGCTGACGCGACCGTCGGTCACGATATTGCGCAGGCTGTCCATCCGGTTGTTGCCGCGCCAGTCCGGCATCAGCAGGGTCTGCGGATCGAGTTCCTGCACCACGGGACCGTCATCGCCACGCGGGCTGCCGTCCGTCCCGTCGGGACCGACCGTGGACAGGACGCAGAGCCGCGACGCCATAATCCATTTGCGATAGGCCGGTGTCAGCCGGTTGGCAACCTTGATCAACGATGCCTTGCCGGGCTGACCGTACAACGCCTCCAGCGCCGCGATGTCGGTGATGCGATCACCGGACAATATCTTGGTCCGTCACATGCGGTATGAAACCGGCCTCTGCCGCAAGCGCGGCAGAGCGTGTCTCGACCGCGTTTTCCATGCGCTCCATGAATTCCGCAATGCCGAGACCCGGCGGGATCGGTTCCAGAAACTCGACCACGGCAAGGCCCGGCTTGCGGTAGATCCCACGCTTGGGCCAGAACACACCGACGTTGCAGGCCACCGGCACACAGGGCTGCCCCAATTCCTGATAAAGCGCACCGGTGCCGACCTTGTATTTCGCCTTCACCCCCGGGGCCACACGCGTGCCTTGCGGATAGATGATCAACTGGCCCGGCAGTGCGGCTCCCTTGCGCACGTCCTCGACCATCCGCTTGATCGCGGCACCACGCTTGCCACGGTCCACCGGCACGCAGCCGATGCGCAGACCGAACCAGCCGAGGATCGGCGCGTATTTCAAAATACTTTTCATGATGAACTTGCCGCGCGGCACAGCGCCGTAGATCAGGATGACGTCCATGAACGACTGATGCTTGGCCGCGATCATCACCTCACCCTCCGGCGGGGTGCCGCGTACTTCTGTCCGCAGGCCGATCATCCATGCCGCCGACCATCGCACCCAGTCGCAATACTTGTGACAGGCCGCAATCGCGCCACGCCGGGAAAAGATCGCCCAGGGCAGATAGGCGACACCGATCACCAGCATGGCCAAATACATGCAGCAGATAAAGATCAGGGACCGCACCCACTGGATCACGTAGCTCATGACTGTTCCTTCAGAACGCGCAATGCCGCGGCGCGGGTCGCGCCGAATGCGACGGCCGCCGCCAGCAAGGGTATGACGATGGGCAACAGCCAATGCCAGCCCTGAAAACCAAGACCGGTCAGGAAGCCACCGGCGACCTCTGCACGGGGGAGCAACATGACAGCGCCAAGGCCCAGCACAGTTCCGACCGCCGCCCCGGTCAACGCCCGCAAGGTGAACCGCCGTACGAAAGCCCGCGCGATATAGGCATCCCGCGCGCCGACGAGCCGCATCACCCGGATGACCTGCGCGTTTGCGGACAGTGCCGCCTGCGCGGCCAGCGTGATCATCGCCGCGGTCGATGCCGCGATCAGCAGGATCGCGATCCAGCCCAACGCGCGCAACCGCCCTGCGGCCGCGACCAGCGGTTCGCGCCAGCGCGTATGATCGTCCAGCACGGCACCCGGCACCTCTGCCTGCAGGCGCGCGCGCAACCCGGTGGGGTCATAGCCATCGCCCTCTTCGATGATTTCGACAAGTTGCGGGATCGGCAGCGTTTCGACCGGCAGGTCCGGTCCGAACCACGGTTCCAGAAGCGCGCGCTGCTCATCGGGTGTCAACGGGCGGGCAAGCGCGACCCCGGGCGTTGTTTCCAGCACTTCAATCGCGGCGCGCAGCTGCGCATCCGCCTGATCCGCAGGTGCAGAGATGCGCAGGGTCGACGTGCGGGCCAGTTCGGCGGACCAGCGATCCGCCAGACGCCCGGTCGCCAGCGACAGTGCCATGGCAAAGACCGCAAGAAACGCCATCGCGGCGCTGGTAAAGACGGTCAGCCGCGCGGTGAAGCCGGTCGGCGGCACGGCACGGTCAGCCATCTTGTCGCCGACAAGCAGGGCCACGATCTGTTTGAAATCCGGGCGCGTCACAGTTCCGCCCCCGCTTGCTGCAGACGCCGGTCCTTGAGCCGCAGCACCCGCGCCGACACCTGCGATTTCGCGGCACGGATCAGGTTCAGATCATGGGTGGCGATCAGCACGGCCTTGCCCATCCGGTTCAGTTCGACCAGCAGCGTCAGCAGGCGCTGCGACATCTCCCAGTCGACGTTGCCTGTCGGTTCATCGGCGATGATGACATCGGGCGACATGATGACGGCACGGGCCAAGGCAGCGCGCTGCCGCTCGCCACCCGACAGTTCCGGCGGCAGTTGCCGCGCCTGATTGCGCAAACCGACCCAGGCCATCAGGTCATCGAGGTTGTCCAGACCGTCCGTGCGCCCGGCGACGGTCAGCGGCAAGGCGACGTTTTCGCTGACGGGGAGATGATCGAGAAACTGGCAATCCTGATGCACTACCCCGATCCTGCGCCGCGCCATCGCGATCTGGTCGCGGTCAAGATCCCGTGCCGCGGCGTCGAACAGGCGAACCTCGCCCGCGGTTGCCTGCAGTTCCCCGTAGCACAGCTTCAGCAACGTCGTCTTTCCGGCACCCGAAGGCCCCGTCAGAAACTGGAACGACCCGGGTGCCAGTGTCAGCGACAGTTGGGAAAAAAGCTCTGCCCCGCTGTAACTGTAGGCCACATTGTCAAGTTCGATCACTGGGCGCACCTCTGGGTCTGTCGCCCTCTTCTGCCCAAATCTGCAACAGGTTTCAATCATATCGCACGGATGCGGGCTTCACATCGTTGGCGTTTCGTTGAAGGGTTGTTACTAAAGTTCAGTCAATACAGGATAAGGCTGAATATTGGCGGGCAAAAGGAAACAGTTATGCGCTTGATCTGCCCCAATTGCGGTGCGCAATACGAAGTCCCCGACGATGTAATACCGGCAGGCGGCCGGGACGTTCAGTGTTCCAACTGCGGTCACACGTGGCTTGAGACGCCGGGTGCTTCTGCCGAGGCCGAAGAGGCGGTGTCCGACCGCGTTTCGGTCGATGACGCGGTGGCAGGTGCCTCGGCCGCGGTGAAGCAGCCGACCGACGACCGCAGTGACTATTCCGGCTCGATCTCGGACGCCTTTGCAGACATCACGCCGTCCGATCCGCCAGCCGATCTGCCTGACACAACGACCGACTTTGAAAGTGCAGAGGGCGAGGAGACACCGACCGTCGCGCCACGCCGCCGCCCCGTCGATGCCTCCGTCGCCAGCATCCTGCAGGAAGAGGCCGCCAGAGAGGCCGCCGCCCGCCGCAAGGAGGCCGATCATATACTCGAACGGCAGGAGGACCTCGACCTGCCGGAACGACCCGCCGTCAGGACCACCCCGACGAACCGTGCGGCGGACACACAGCGCCTGGTTCGGGAAATGCAGGCCGAGACCGAAGCCGCACAGGCCGCTGACGCTCAGGAGGCGCAGAGCGTCGCCGCCGCAGCGACGGTGACGACAGCCGGATCGCGCAAGGAGTTGCTGCCGGATATCGAGGAAATCAATTCCAGCCTGCGATCGAATGCGGAGCGTGGCGACGAAATGATCCCGGAACCGGAGGAGGTCGAGGAAGAAAAGCGCCGCGGCTTCCGGTTCGGCTTCTTCACGGTGCTGCTTATCGTGGCGCTGCTGGTCGCGCTCTACGTCTTTGCGCCCCAGATTTCAGAGGCCGTACCGGCCTTGGCCGGGGCGATGGACAGTTATGTCGCGGGTGTGGACGCTGCACGGATCTGGCTGGATATCCAGGTGCAGGCGCTGCTCGAAATGATCCGCCCGGCAACCGAAACACCGGCGGAATAGACCCGTCTAGAAGCGGTCCAACAGGCGCCGCAGATAGTCACGCTCAACCTCGGGCCGGTCCTGTTCGGCTGACCGACGCCGCAATTCGTTCAGCAGCTCTTCCGCGCGGCGATAGACGTCTTCGCCCTGCAGCAGATTTTCATCCGTGCCGAACTGTCCGGTGTTGCCCAACTCGCGCCCAAGCGGATCGCGTCGGCTGGGTTCCACCCTGCCGGTCGTCTCGCCCTGCTCGGACCCCTGACCCGGTTCCTGATTGCGGTTTTCGGCCAAAGCCTCCGACAGACTGCGCATGCCGTTACGCAAGGCATCCATCGCTTCGGCCTGACGGTCGATGGCTTCGGCCAGATCGCCCTCGCGCAGCGCCTCCTCCGCACCGTCCATCGCATTTTCGGCCCGCTCCAACGCCCGGCGCGCGATATCACCCGCCTCGCCGTCAAGGCCCGGCAGGGCACCGCGCTGGCGGTTCAGTTCGTCGCGCAGCGCCTGCTGACGCTCGGAAAGGGACCGGCCGTCACTGCCGTCCTCACCGCCTTCGCCACCGGCACCGCCATCGTCCTGCAAGCCGTTCTGACCATCGCGCCCAGTACCTTCGGCATCACCCTGACGGCCACCCTGGCCGTCGTCGCCCTGCTGCTGGCCCTGTTGTCCTTGCTGGCCCTGCTGCTGGCCGTCCTGCCCCTGTTGACCTTGCTGCTGCCCCTGTTGTCCCTGCTGGCCTTGTTGCCCCTGCTGCCCCTGTTGCTGTTCACGCTGTTCGGACCGCTCCTGCAACTCCCGGAAAGCATCGTCTGACAGGTCCTCCTGATCCCGCAGGGTTTCGGCCAGATCCTCCATGGATTGCTGACCGGGCGTGCGCGGCCCGTCGCCGCCGCCCTCGCCCTGCGTGATGCGCATGTTTTCAAGAAGCTCGTTCAACTGCTCCATCAGCGCCTCGGCCTCGGCCATGCGGCCTTCCTCCATCAGCTCCTGAATACGGTCCATCAGGGCCTGCAGCTCGTCCTGCGTAAATTCGAAACTATCCTGATTGGAGTCGGGCTGATCCGTCTGGTTCTGCTCGGCGAAGTCCGTCTCGTCGGCAAGCAGCTGCATATAGTCGTCCGTCGCCTCGCGCAGTTCCTGCATCAGTTCTGCGATCTCTTCGTCGGATGCCCCGTTCCGCATCGCCTCTGCCATACGTTCCTGCGCACGGCGCAGCCGTTCGCGGGCGTCCGCGAGCGTGCCGTCCTCAAGCTGAATGGCAAGGTCCCACAGCGCCTGCACGATTTCCGCCTGCCCCTCTTCGGTCAGGCCGAACTGGGCGAACGCATCGAGCCGCCGGATGATCGCCCGCATCCGCAGATAGGTCGTCTCGTTCGAAAACAGGCCCTCGGGGCGATGCGAGATCGCCTTCATGATCTGGGTGATCCGGGTCGCATTGGCACGCGCCCACATCAGATCCCGGCGCTGTTCGATCACGGCTTTCGCAAAAGGCTGAAAAAACCTCCGTCCCGGCAGGATCAACGCCTCCGGCGGGCTGCTCGCCGTCTGGTCGGCGGCATCAACAACTTCGAGCGTCAGCGTCACCGGCAGGTTGGCCAGGGGATGTTCCGACAGGTTGTCAACCAGGAAATCCTCGAAATCCGTGCGGTCACCGTTGAACGGCATCGGCAGATCGAGAACGACAGGCGCGAAACCGTCGGGGTCCACCGTCAGGCCATGCGCCCTGTCCACGGCATCGAGGTCCAGCGCGATGGTCGCGGTGCCGGATACCACGCCGTAGTCATCCATGGCGAGGAACGGCTGCGACATCTCCCCGTCGGCATCGGCCTCGATCGGGCCGGTCAACTCAACGAGCGGTGGCTGGTCCTCGACGACCGTCACGGTCCACGACGCGCCGTTTTCCCCGTCAATCGACAGCGTTCCGGTCTGGTTGATGACGAAACTCTGCTGGGCGTCCGATGCCGCCCCGACATCGCCGGTCCGCCCCGAGACGGTCTCGGCCACGGTGAGCGCACCCACCTCGCCATATAGTCGCAGTGTAATCCGGCTGCCCACAGGCACCCGCAGCGGACCTTCGGGAATATCGTTGAGGTAAATCGAAGGTTTCCCGGTATAGGCAGGCGGTTCGACCCAGCCCTCCCAGACCGGCCCGGTCGCCAGCATCTGCGGATCGTCAGACACCACAGGTGCCTCGCCCACGCGCAGCAGGGACCCGAAGAACAGCGCGACCATGAAGAACAGCAGGGCGATAAAACGCAGACCATAGGGATCGCGGTCGGACACACGCAGGTCCGGGTGCACGGCGGTCGCCGCACGGGTGCGCTCTTCCATCCGGGTGACATGCACGCGCCAGACCGCTTCGGACGCACGGTCACCGCTACCGATGATCTGGCTGTCGGCGATCGCGGCAATCGGACGGCCGGGCAATTTCGCATCCACGCGCGCGACAGCCTCTGTACGGGCGGGCCAGCGGAATCTCCGCAAGCCCAAAAACAGCGTCGCGAGCAGGGCAAGGGTGATCAGAACGACGAAGCCCCATAGAACCTCGAGGGAAACCTGATCCTGCCAACCGAACAGAACCGGTGCGAGCGCGATCAGCACCACCGTCCAGAACGGCCAGAACGCGCGCACCGCCTGTTCGGCCACCATCCCCGCATGGGTCAGCCCGACAGGCAACGCAAGGTGGCGCAGCAGATCGGGGCGGGATGGCGTTTGCTGGTTCAGGTCCATTCTCCGTTCGGATTGCGCCACTCTGGCAGGGTCAGAGCCATTCGGGAACCGTATCGCGTGCAATCATCTCTTCATAGGTAGGCCGTGGGCGGATAACTGCAAATTGATCCCCCCTCACCAGGACTTCCGGTATCAGGGGGCGCGAGTTGTATTCGGACGACATCACCGCGCCATAAGCCCCGGCAGAGCGGAACGCGACCATGTCACCGGATAAGACGCGCGCCATCGTCCGGCCCTTGGCAAAGGTATCGCCGCTTTCACAGACCGGCCCCACGATGTCATAGGTGGCCGGTTCCGCGCCTGGGTCAGCCTCCTGCACCGGCACGATATCGTGCCAGGCGTCATACATCGCCGGGCGGATCAGATCGTTCATCGCGGCGTCGAGAATCAGGAATTGCCGGTCCTCGCCCTCTTTCACATAAATCACCTTGCTGACCATCAGCCCTGCGTTGCCCGAAATCAGTCGTCCCGGCTCGATCTCGATCTCGCATCCCAGATGCCCGACGGTCCGCTTGATCACGTCACCATAGTCCAGTGGCACAGGCGGGGCTGCGTTGGACCGCTCATAGGGGATGCCAAGCCCGCCACCCAGATCGAGGCGCAAAATCTCGTGTCCGTCGGCGCGCAGTTGTTCCGTCAGGTCGGCAACCTTGCGATAGGCCTGCTCGAACGGCTCCAGATCGGTCAGTTGAGAGCCGATATGCACGTCAATTCCCACCACCTTCAGGCCCGCCATGCCCGCCGCCTGCGCATATACGGCGCGTGCCCGGCTGATCGGGATGCCGAACTTGTTTTCCGATTTCCCGGTAGCGATCTTAGCATGTGTCTTGGCATCCACATCCGGGTTCACCCGCACCGTGATCGGGGCGACGACACCAAGCTCGCGCGCCACACCATCCAGCACGGCCATCTCCGGCTCGCTCTCGACATTGAACTGCCGGATGCCGCCCGCAAGTGCCATGCGCATTTCATCGGCGGTCTTGCCCACACCCGAAAAGACGATCCTGTCACCCGGCACACCCGCGGCCTTCGCACGTGCGTATTCGCCGCCCGACACCACATCCATGCCCGCGCACGCATCGGCCAGTACCTTGATGATTGCCTGATTGGAGAGCGATTTCATCGCAAAGCAAACCATATGCGGCAGCCCGTCCAGCGCCTCGTCGAACAGCTTGAAATGCCGGGTCAGGGTGGCCGTGGAATAGACGTAGAACGGCGTGCCGACCTTTGCGGCGATCTCCGCAATCGGCACGTCCTCGGCATGAAGCGCGCCGTCGCGATACAAGAAGTGATCCATGCGTCAATCCGCCCTGTTCAAACCGCGCCAGACATAGCAGACCGCGCGCGATCCAAAACCCTTCTTTTGGTCAAAAATACCTCCGCCGGAGGCATCCGGCGCCTGCGCCCGGCGCACCGGCAGCGATCACATGATCACGCGCCACTTTCAGAACCGGGAATGGCGCGGCAGCGCCTCCGCTGTTTCAGGCCCGGTGTCGCAGGAAGAGGTAAAGTGGCAGCCCACAGCTGACGCCGATCCCGAAGGTCGCCGGGATCGCGATCAGATGCAGCCACCGGCGCGTCCGCACGACCTCCACCACGATCCAGACCGTCAGCGCGACAGCGGCGATCGTCAGGTCCCAGACCAGACCGCTCGAGGCCGCGTTCACGTGCCAAGCGTCGACCATGCGCGACAGGCTCCAGCCCTCGGCCTGAAACCAGGTGACGAAGTAATACATCGGGTGAATGGCACCCCAGATCGCAAGGGCCAGATAGATAAACCGCATCGTCAGAGCTCCACACTCGGGCCAAGCGGCGTGAACGCCGTCGGCGGGTCTTCCGCGCGAAAGCTGTCGGATTCAGTATCGAAATTCAGACCCGAGACCTTGCAACCGCCCAGAAGCGTCAGAATGAGAAGATATCGCATGTCGTACTCGCCCCCTGCCTGATGACCAACATGGCACGGCGCATAGGGAAATCAACGCTCAGCGACGAATGCGCTGCCCCAGGCCGACGCTGAACGTGCCGTTCGACAGGCCGACGTTCGATTGCGCCGACACACCGTTCGTCCCCACGGATATGCTGCCCGACTGTGTCGGGCGCAACGGCGCGCCGTCGGCACCGCATCCGGCCAACATCACCAGAACCACACCGGAAATTACTAGCGTTTTCATCCCAAACGTCCTTTCCATGTGGCGACCTGTGCGCGGACATTGTCCGGTGCGGTGCCGCCGAAACTCGTGCGCGACGCGACCGAGTTCTTCACCCCCAGCACGTCGAACACATCTGCGCGGATATCCTTATGCACCTCGCGCATGTTATCCAATGTCAGGTCCGGCAGATCGCAGCCCTTGCTTTCCGCCATGGCCACCAGCGATCCGGTCACGTGATGCGCATCGCGGAACGGCAGGCCCAACTCGCGCACCAGCCAGTCCGCCAGATCGGTCGCGGTGGAAAACCCGGTCGCGGCGGCGGCCTCCAGATTGTCGACGTTGGCGGTCATATCCGCCACCATCCCCGTCATCGCCGCCAGCGCCAGCATGAAGTTGTCGGCAGCGTCGAAGACCTGTTCCTTGTCCTCCTGCATGTCCTTGGAATAGGTCAGCGGCAGGCCCTTCATCACCGTCATCAGCGCCACGTTGGCACCGAATATCCGCCCGATCTTGGCACGGATCAGTTCGGCGGCGTCGGGGTTGCGTTTCTGCGGCATGATCGACGAGCCGGTCGACCACTTGTCGGACATCTTCACGAAACGGAATTGCGCCGATGACCAGATCACCAGCTCCTCGGCCAAACGCGACAGGTGCATCGCACAGATGCTGGCCGCCGACAGGAATTCCAGCGCAAAATCGCGGTCGGCCACGGAATCGAGGCTGTTCGCCGTCGGCCCGTCAAACCCCAGCGCCTTTGCAGTCATCTCCCGGTCAATCGGGAACGACGTACCGGCCAGTGCCGCAGCCCCCAGCGGCGAAAGGTTCATCCGCTTGCGGGCATCGGCAAAACGGGACCGGTCGCGGCCGATCATCTCGACATAGGCCAGCATGTGGTGGCCCCAGGTGACGGGCTGCGCCACTTGAAGATGTGTGAACCCCGGCATGACCCAGTCCGCCCCCGCCTCTGCCTGCCCCAGCAGTGCCTGCTGCAACGCATCGAGCTCCGTATCGGCGGCGTCGCACTGGTCCCGCACCCACAAGCGGAAATCCACCGCGACCTGATCGTTGCGCGACCGGGCTGTGTGCAACCGACCAGCGGCATCGCCGATCAGGTCGCGCAAACGCGCCTCGACGTTCATGTGGATATCTTCCAGAGCGGCGGAAAATGGAAAATCACCGGTTTCAATCTCTGACAAGACCGTGAGCAGGCCTTTCTCAATCGCTTGCGCATCGGTATCGCTGATGATGCCCGTCGCGGCCAGCATGGCGGCATGGGCACGCGACCCTGCGATGTCCTGTGCGGCCATCCGCTGATCGAACCCGATGGACGCGTTGATCGCCTCCATGATCGCGTCCGGTCCCGCGGCGAACCGCCCGCCCCACATCGTATTCGCGGTCTTGGTCATGAAAGGAAGCCCCATGCGTCTGTTCTATTTCGCTCCGCTTTATACGGCGCTCGTGTTGCTTGCAAACGAAGCGATGGCCGATACAGCGGCGCTGGAAGCCCTGCGCGAGGGTGACATGCGAAAACTGAACTTCCACAGCGAACCCGAGCCGGTGTCGCAGGAGACCTTTCTTGACGCGGCGGGCGAAGAAACCCAGCTCGCGGCCTCCGACGGCAAGGTTCGCGTCGTCAACTTCTGGGCCACATGGTGCGCGCCCTGCCGGGCCGAAATGCCGCAACTGGCTGAGCTGCAGACCGAACTGGGCGGCGACGAATTCGAAGTCGTGACAATCGCGACGGGCCGCAATCCACGCCCGGCGATGGAGATGTTCTTTGAAGAAATCGGCGTCGACAACCTTCCGCTCAATACCGACGCGCGCTCATCGCTGGCGCGCAGCATGGGTGTTCTCGGCCTGCCGATCACCGTGATCTTGGACCGCGAAGGCAACGAGATCGCACGGCTTCAGGGCGACGCAGAATGGAACAGCGACAGCGCCGTCGCGATCATGGAGGCACTGATCGCAGGCGACAGCTAGGCGTGGCCTGCGGTATCCGACAGAAGCAGCGGATCGACCCCAAGAACCCTGAGCGCGGCAGTCCATTTATGCTCGTTGGCGCGCCCGAACAGGATGTCGTCGCGCGGATCGCAGGTCAGCCAGCCGTTGCGCGCGATTTCGCCCTCCAACTGCCCCGGCCCCCAACCCGCGTAGCCCAACGCGAGCATCGACGCCTCGGGTCCCTTGCCGCGCGCGATGTCCTCGAGCACGTCAAGTGTCGCCGTCATGCAGATGTGATCGGCAACATCTAACGTGCCGGTTTCGGATCGGTAGTCGGTCGTATGCAGGACGAATCCGCGGGCGTTTTCCACCGGGCCGCCGATATGCACGCGGATATTGCGGGTGTCCGGGCCGGTATCGATATCAAGCTGCTTCAGGAGATCGCGAAACCGGACCGATGTCGCGGGCTTGTTCACGATCAGACCCATCGCGCCTTCGGTCGAATGGGCACACATATAAACGACACTCCGCGCAAAACGGTCATCATGCATCTGCGGCATCGCGATCAGTAGTTTGCCACACAGATTGGTATCACTCATGTCCATGCCCGATTATCGTCCTGCCGCCGTCAGGTGGCAAGGGCCGCACAGCCGCGTTGTGTCCGCATTTCACTGGATCATCACAACGTGATTTTCGCCTGCGCCGGATTTGCATATGTAGAAGCCATGAAGAATGTATTGACCGCAATCGCCCTGACGATGACGACAGCCTCCGGTGCGGCCGGACAGTCGCTGGATGACATCGCCCGGCTGGATGTCCTGCCGGGATGGCAGACGCGCGACGGCACGCAGATGGCGGGCCTGCGGATCACGCTGGCCCCGGGCTGGAAGACCTATTGGCGGGCACCGGGCGATGCGGGGATTCCGCCGCAACTGTCGCTCGATCCTGCTGGCGGCGTCACGCAGGCCCGGTTCCATTGGCCGACGCCGGAGGTCTTTCATCAGGACGGCATGCGCTCCGTCGGATACCATGACAGCGTGGTCATCCCGCTGGAACTCACCGCGCCTGGCGATGGTCCGGTCGAGGTGTCGGGGCAATTCGACATCGGCGTCTGCGACGAGGTTTGCGTGCCCGTTCAATTCAGCTTCGAGGCGTCGCTGCCCCGCGACGGCGGGCGTGATCCGGCGATCACGGCGGCATTGATCAATAAACCGATAGACGACGCCGAAGCCGGCGTTCACGCCGTGACCTGCAGCGTCGCCCCGACGGACCGTGGGCTGAGCGTGACGGCGTCACTGTCCGTGCCGGCGTCGCTGCGGGCGACCGATGTGGTAATCGAAACCGGCGACCCGCAAGTCTGGGTGTCGGAACCCGATGTCAGACGATCCGGCACGCAGATCACGGCCACGTCGCATCTTATCCATGCTGCGGGCGCGGGCATCGCGCTCGATCGGTCCGCGATTAGGATCACCCTGCTCGGCGGCAGTCAGGCGGTGGATATCACGGGCTGCGCCGCGGGCTAGCCATTGCGTGATCCACGCCATCGCCACGCCAGAAGCAGGCCCGCCAGAGCGTAGATCAACAGCAAGGCCGCGATCAGCCCGGCTGCGAAGACACCGATCGCGATACCCACACCACCTGCCAGAAGCGGCAGCAGGTTGACGAGCGCGGGTAGCGGCGCGCCGGTGATCAACACAGGTGCGACCGTGACGCCGAACCATACCGCACCCAACGCCCCACCCAGCATGGCGGGCCACGTCGCAGCGAACCGCCCGGGACGCAGGGCACGCCGCGCCGCGCGCAGTTGTTTGGAAAAGTCTGCCTGCATCGCGATCAGCGACGGCACGACGAGAAGCACCAGAACCATCCCGAAACCAAGCCCGTAGACCAGCGTAACGACCGTCGGTTTGAGGAATTCCGCCTGGTTCGATCCTTCATAAAGCAACGGCATCAGGCCAAGAACGGTCGTCAGCGTCGTCAGCAGAACCGGTCGCAGGCGGTCACAGGCCCCGTCGATAATCGCCGGAATCAACCCGCGGTCGCGTGCGTATTCGTCGATGGTGGTGACCAGAACGATACTGTCGTTGATCACGATGCCGACCATACCCAGCATGCCCACGACCGTGAACAGGCTCATCGGTATGCCCCAGGCATTGTGGCCATAGATCGTCCCGACAAGCGCGAACGGAATGACCGACATCACGACAAGCGGACGGCTCCAGCTGCTAAAAATCCAGGCGAGCGTCAGGTAGATCCCCGCCAACACGAAGATCAGCCCGTTGCGCGCATCGTTCAGGAACGCGCTTTCCTGCTCGCTCAGCCCCGACAGATCGGTGGTGACGCCGTATCGTTCTCCGATACGCGGCAGAATGTCCTCGTCGATGGCGCGTTGTACCTCTGTCGCGCGTTCGGCGTCGTCATCGGCCAGATCGCCCAGCACGGAAATCAATAGAATACCGTTCTCGCGGCGCACCGTGGAAAACCCCGTGCGGGTCTGCACGGTGACGACATCGGCCAATGGTACGTAAATGCCGTCGGGCGTCCGGATCTGGGTCCGGTCGAGGAAATCGGACGACAGCTCTCCCGCAGGCAGCTCGACCCGAATGGTCGCCGATCTGGGGCCGTCCGGGTAGGTCGCGGCCTCAATCCCGCCCAATCGATTGCGCAATGACCGCCCCAACTGGTCGATATTCAGGCCAAGCGCCTGGCCCTGCGCCGTCAGCTCGAGGATCATCTCTTCCTTGTCGTAGGCCAGCGTATCTTCCAGTCCGGAGATTTCGGGATAACGCGCAAGCTCGGTCTTGAGCGCCTCTGCCGCCTCTTTCAGGGTCTGCGCATCGGCCCCGTACATCTGGATATCAAGACTGTCCCCGCCCGGCCCGCTGGCCCAACTGCGAAAACTGACCGTTTCGGCCAGCGGATGCTGGCGCACTGTATCCTGAAGCTCGGCCACAAAGGCGTAGCTTGAATAGGGCCTGCTGTCCGCGTCGATCAACTCGATGCTGATCGCACCCAGCTGATCGGCATCCTTGGTATCGGCACCCGACAGGGCCCGGCCGGAATTGCCGCCGATCTGCGCAAAAACGTAACTGAGCGGGTTGGTGCCGTAACGCGCCTCATAGTCAGCACCCAGTGCCTCTGTCGCGCGCTGCATCTCGCGCATCATCGCCAGCGTGTCCTCGCGCGTCGCCCCGGGCAGCATCGCGAAGTTTCCGGTGACCTGACCCTGCTCGGGTGCCGAGAAGAACCGCCACTGCACGTCACCCTTGATGAACAGAGCCAGCTGGCTGGCCAGCACCAGCAGCATGCCCGCGAACACCGGATACCGCGCCCAAATGACAAACCCAATGAACGGACGAAAGATAACCCGGCGCGCCCACTCGAACCCCCGGTTCACGATCCGCGACGGGATATCGTACCAGTGTTCCTTCGCCGAATGCGCGATGGCATGGCTGAGGTGGTTGGGCAGGATGATGAAACATTCCACCAGCGAGGCGAGCAATACAACGACCACGGTGAACGGAATATCGGCGATGAGATCGCCGAACCGGCCGCCGATGATGACCAGACCGAAAAACGCGATGACGGTCGTGATCGTCGCCGAAAAGACCGGGCTGAACATTCTGCGCGCGGCGTTCTCTGCCGCCTGAACCGGGTCTTCGCCCAACTCGCGTACCCGGTAGTCGGCGTGTTCCCCCACGACGATCGCGTCGTCCACCACGATCCCGAGCGTGATGATCAGGGCAAAGAGCGAGATCATGTTGATGGTCAGCCCCGATACATACATCAGGGCAATCGCCGCCAGCATCGCAACGGGAATACCCGCCGCCACCCAGAACGCTGTGCGGGCGTTCAGGAACAGGAACAGCAAAAGCACGACAAGAGCCAGCCCGGTCAGACCATTGTCCAGCAGTATGTTCAAACGGCCGGAAATCACCTCTGCCCGCGTGCTGGTCAGGTCGATGCTGACACCCGCGGGCAGGACAGAGACCAGTTCTTCCGCCACCTCCTCCACGGCTGTCTGCAAGCTGATCGCATCGCCCTGTGCAGTACGCTGCACCGAAATCTGCACCGCCTGATTGTCGCCGACGAAATACGCACGCTCCCTGTCGGCCCCTTCGACGCGCACGGTTGCGACGTCGCCGATCGTCAGGTTGGATCCATCGGGATTTGCGCGCAAAACGATCCCCGCGATATCCTCGGCGGTGCGCTTGGCGACACCCGTCCGCACCCGCGCATTACCTGATACGTCACCGGCCGGATCGGCCGCCGCTTCTTCACCGATGCGTGCCGCAATGTCGGACAACCCGATATCGTGCTGAATCAGCGACAGCGAAGGCACCTCGACGATCGTCGACGGGGCGGCGACCCCGCGCACCGACACGCGTGTCACACCGCGCGCGAACAACCGCGTGACCATCTCATCGGCGAAGCGACCAAGCTGATCGACGCCGACCGGTCCCGAGATCACCACATCCGTGACCCGGTCCGACCAGCCGCCCCGCCGAACGTCCGGGTCATCGGCGTCGTCCGGCAGGTTACCGGTCGAATCCACCGCAAGCTGCACGTCCTCGACGGCCCGCTCGATGTCGTAACCGGGTTCGAACTCAAGGCGGATCGTCGCCCGCCCCTCGCGCGACGTGGCCGAGGACGAGGTCACGCCTTCGACGCCAAGCAGCACCGGTTCAAGCACCTGCACGATGGCCGCGTCCACGTCCTCTGCCCCGGCACCTGACCAGCCGACAGAGACCGAAAGGTCATCGACGACAACGTCAGGAAAAAACTGCGCCCGCATGTTCGGTGCCGCCGCCAGCCCCGCCATGATCATCAGGACCAGCAGCAGGTTCGCTGCCGTGCGATGGCGCGTGAAATAGGACAGGATACCCCCGGCCCCGGCTGTCAGACGCTCTCCCCCCGTGGCCATCTCAGCTGCCCATCCGCGCTTCGAGCCGCGTCACGGTTTCCGATGACACCTCCGGCTGTTCGAGTTGCGACAGCACGCGGGCCTTCGCCTCGTCCGGCATCCGGCTTTCGGTGACGAAAGCGACCAGTTTCGCGCGCCGCGCCTCGTCCAGCACGATCATCTCGGGTTCGGGCGGCGCCTCCGCCTGCTGGCCCGGGCGGATCGGGTTCACCTTGATCCCCGTTCCCAGCAGCGGCGACCGCTCGGCCACGATGGTGCGCCGGTCCAGCCCTGCGGCGGAAATGATCACGTCGTCGCCCTGTCGCCGCAACAGCGTGACCGCCTCTGCCGTCAGGCGGTTTTCATCGTCAAGAACAAGCACGGTGCTGTCCGCAGCGACAGCCGTGGCGGGAACAAGCGCGACTTGCTCAAGCGCCGGTTCGACAATCTGGACGGTCACAAAGTCACCGGGCCGCATGCCGGGGGCGTAATCGAGTGCCGCGAAAAGCAGGCGACCGGTCTGGCCCACGCCGACCCCGGCGCTTTCACGCGTGATGACACCGGTCGTGGTCAGGTTCAGGCCGGACACATCGAGCGCGACAGTCACATCCGACTGCATCAGATCACCGGCATTGTCGAGCAGACGCGCATATTGCGACGTTGAAACACGGAATGACACCTCAAGCTGCGTCGGGTCGATCAGCCGCGCGAAAAGCTCGTTGGGTGTGAGACGGCCACCGTCGCTGATGCTCACATCCGACAAGGTTCCGTCGAAGGCCGCAACGACCGTAGTGTCTTCGACAGCCCGCTCCGCCTCGGCCAGGGAAATGGCGATCCGGGCCAACCGTGTGCGGGCCAGATCGAGCCGCGCCTCGGCCTGTGCAAGCGACTGCCTGCGCGACAAAACCGCCGCCTGCGCGCCGGACACCGCAAGTTCCGCAGTCTCGACGGCGGCAGCCGTGCCGACGCCGCGCTCCTGCAGATCACGTGCACGGGCCAGCGCCGCCCGGCGCAGCGTCTCCTGTTCCTCGGATGCGGTCAGCTCGTCGCGAGCAAGCGCCAGCGTCCGCTCGGCGTCGCGCAACTCCGCTTCGGCATCCAATGCATCGGCATCGACCCGATCCCGCGCGGTCTGCGCCTCGGTCGGGTCGATCTGCAGCAGGATCTGGCCCTTGCTTACGACGCCACCCTCGGTCAATGCGGGGTCCGCCATCAGAATGGTCCCGCCGACCGGGCTGCGCAGATCGAGCGTACGTTGACTGCGCAATTCACCAAAGACGGTCAGGGTCGGCGTCATCGTCGCGACTGCAATATCGACCACATTGACCGCGATCACCCGTTCGCGCTGCGGAAAGCTGCGCGGCTCCTGCGCCATCCTTTCGGCCACGGCCTCGCGCAAAGTATTCCCGGCCCAAGCCAGCAGCGCGAACGTCATCGCGAGCAGGAAAATGCCGACAAGGCTGCGTCTGAGAAATCGCATCGAGGGGCCTTCCGTGGACGGGATCGGGTCAGGGCTTTGTTTTTCTTACGTTTGCAAGGCTCATACGGATCAACCGGTCATTTCCGGCGCAGGTGTTCGTCCAGTCGCGGCATGATTTCGACAAAGTTGCAGGGGCGATGGCGGAAATCGAGCTGCGGCTGCAAAATCTCGTCCCAGGCATCCTTGCACGCGCCGGGGCTGCCGGGCAGTGCAAAAAGATAGGTCCCCTGCGCCACGCCCGCGGTCGCGCGGCTTTGCACCGCTGACGTGCCGATCTTGTTCATGCTGACGATGGTGAAGACAGTGCCGAATGCGCTGATTTCCTTTTCATAGACATCGCGATGCGCCTCGACGGTGACGTCCCGCCCGGTCAACCCCGTCCCGCCGGTCGATATGATGACATCTACGGCGTCATCCGCGCACCAAGTGCGCAGCTGGCCCGCGATGGTGGCGCGCTCGTCAGGCAAAATCTGCCGGGCGGCGATGCTGTGTCCGGCAGCCGTGATCCGCGCAGCCAGCGTATCGCCCGATTTATCGTCCGCTGCGGTTCGCGTGTCAGATACGGTCAGCACTGCGATCCGTACCGCAACGAACGGTCTGGTTTCGTCAATCCGGCTCATCCGGCCTCCTGCAATCTGACTTTCAGGGCCAGCAGATCGGCCCAGGCGTCACGCTTTGCCCCCGGGTTCTTCAACAAATGCGACGGATGGAAGGTCGGCAGCATCGGATATCCCGACAGGGTCAGCCATTTACCGCGGCGTGTCGTCAGACCGCCCCGTCCGGTCAGCATGTGCAACCCGGTTTGCCCCATGATCAGGACGACCGCCGGGTCGGCAAGCGCGATATGGCGCTGCAGAAACGGTTGCATCATCGCCAGATGATCCGCAGCGGGCATTTCTGACGGGGTCCGCCATGGGATCGGCGCGACGAGGTATGCGGCCCGCATCGGATCCCCCGCCGTGCGGTCCAGACCGATGGCCGCCAGCATCTTGTCCAGCAGGGCACCGTCCTCACCGCTGAACGGCGTGCCGGTGCGGTCATCCGCGCGGCTGGGAGATTCGCCGATGATCAGCGTCCGGGCCGAGGGTGAACCGCTGGCGAACACCGTCTTGCGCGCGCCGTGCCGCAACTCGCAATGGGCAAAGTTTCCCACGGCCGTTTCAAGCGCGGTCAGATCGCCCGCCTGCGTTGCAATCGCCTCGGCTTCCGCCTGCGCGTCGATTTTCGGGGCGGCGGGTTGCTGTTGCGGGGTTTCCGACGACACCTGCGGCGGCGCTGCCGCCATGGGGGCGGGCGGACGCGGCTTCAGCGCATAGCGATCAATCGGTGCCTCGCAGATCGCGTCGGTCACGCCAAGCTCGATCTGCCATTCCAGCATCGCCCGGTCGGCCCAGTATGTGTTCACAGAATCCATGCTGTCTGCAATCTACGCCCAAACGACGGCAATGGGCAGGGGGCAGTCACACGGCATTGATGCACCCTCGCCCGCCCCCTATAACGCCGGGGACAAGCGAAAGGTGATCCATGACATTCCGCGCCCGCCACCTTCTGGGAATAGAACATCTGGCACCGGATGAGATCACCACACTGCTCGACCTTGCCGATCAATATGCCAACGCTCCCGGCAGTGTCGCCTATCGCGAGGTGCTCGCCGGTATGACGCAGATCAATATGTTCTTCGAAAACTCGACCCGGACGCAGGCCAGTTTCGAGATCGCGGGCAAGCGGCTGGGTGCCGATGTGATGAACATGGCGATGCAGGCATCGTCGCTCAAGAAAGGGGAAACCCTGATCGACACGGCGCTGACGCTGAACGCCATGCACCCGGATCTTCTGGTGGTGCGCCATCCGCATTCGGGCGCGGTCGACCTTCTGGCGCAAAAGGTCAAGGGCGCGGTGCTGAACGCGGGCGACGGGAGGCACGAACACCCGACACAGGCGCTGCTCGATGCGCTGACAATCCGGCGTGCCAAGGGGCGTCTGCATCGGCTCTCCATCGCGATCTGCGGCGACATCGCGCACAGCCGGGTCGCACGCTCCAACATCATGCTGCTGGGGAAGATGGAAAACCGCATCCGTCTGATCGCCCCGCCGACGCTGATGCCTGCCGGTGTCGCCGATTTCGGCTGCGAGGTTTTCGACAGGATGGAGGACGGCCTGCGCGACGTCGATGTCGTGATGATGCTGCGCCTTCAGAAAGAGCGGATGGATGGCGGCTTCATCCCGTCGGAACGCGAATACTATCACCGCTACGGGCTGGACGCGGCCAAGCTGGCCCTGGCCAAGCCCGACGCCATCGTCATGCATCCCGGCCCGATGAACCGCGGGGTAGAGATCGACGGCACCATCGCAGACGACATCAACCGCTCCGTGATCCAGACGCAGGTGGAGATGGGCGTCGCGGTGCGCATGGCGGCCATGGACCTGCTGGCCCGCAACCTGCGCGCCGCCCGAAAGCCACAGGGGGTCATGGCATGACCCGGCATACGAAACACGGCGAAGTCTATCTGTTCGACCTCGGCTATCAGCTCAGTATGGAATTGAGCCACGCGGACACGCTGGCACCGCTGGCGCAGGCCCTCGGCACGGCGGGTCTGAATGCCGCAGACGTCCAGATCGTACAGATGAGCACGGTCGATGACATGGGCCTCGCCGCTTTTCTGGAAATGGGCTATGGCATCGACCCGGCTGAACTGGCACCCCTCGCCGACGACTTCGCGCAGCTGAAAGGCAATGTCGCCATCGTGCGCGGCGGTGGGTTTGCAGACACGCGCTTTGCGCTGGCCGACGACGAGGCGGCCGCTCTGATCGCTGTCCTGCAGGAGGAGAGCGGCGCGGCCGCCGATCTTACGCCGTTGCGCAGTCAGACAAGCGGTGGTGCAGTCGCCCCAGGCAAGTCACCGGCACCAAAACCGAAGTCGGATGCGCGCATCGGGGGCATGGTCGCCACTGTCGCCCTTCTGGTCATGTTCGCCCTGGTGGCGCTGATGGTCTGGGTCGCAGGATAGCGATGAAGGAGCTGCCCCCCCTGGACGACGACGAGGAAATTCTTTGGGAGGGCCGCCCCAGCACCCGGCCCCACTTCGGCGTCGAAACGATGGGCACCGGGATCTTTGCTGGGGCGCTCGTTCTGGCCTGTCTGGGGCTTGCCACGGTCATCGACAGGTCCGATCCCGGCGTTTTCTGGTCGATCCTTGCGCCCGGTATCGCCATCGGGGCCGTCATCGTCCTGGCCTTTCCGCTCTGGCAAAGCTGGCGGAACGCTGGCACCCGATACGTTCTGACGAACAAGCGTGCGTTCGTATTGGGTCGCAATAACCCGAACGTCACCGAACATGATCGCAACGGCTATCCGATCCCGATCCCGGAGCGCCTGATCTATCAGGCGGGCACGCCCCCCAGCATCTATTTCGGACGCCGGGGGAAACCCGGTCGCGGACCCCGGCAAGGACAATATACCGACGTCGGGTTCGAACGGATCGCGGATGCGCGCGACGTCTATCCCCTGATGCGTGACCTGGCAGAGGCGGCCCGCGAAAAAGAGACGACAGCATGAGCAATCACACACCACAGGGTTGGGACGGCATCCTGTCCGAAGGTGAAGAGATCCTGTGGCAGGGTCGCCCCGAACCGGGGCTCCGGTTTTCGCCACGCCACATATTCCCGATGATATTCGGACTGTGCTTTGCCGGCTTCGCGCTGTTCTGGATGACGCTTGCCGCGCAGGCCGGCGGAACCTTCTGGATGTTCGGACTGCTGCACTTTGCCGTGGGTCTTGGCCTGGCGTTCGGCACGGTGCTTTGGCCTGCCTATACCGCAAGCCATACATGGTACACGTTGACCACCAAACGGGCCTATATCGCGACCGACAGTTTTTTCGCCCGCAAGAGGCTGAAATCCTATCCGATCGACGACCGGACCAACCTGTCCATCGAGACCGGCAAACTGACGACGATCAATTTCGCCAGCCGCGAAAGACGCCGGTCAAAGGGCGGCAGCTATACCGAGCATATCGGGTTTCGTGACCTCACCGACGGACAGAAGGTCTATGCGATGATGCGAAAGCTGACCGATGAGGCCCGCGATTGACAGACCAAACCGAACCCCTTCAGGTAACCCTGCCAATGAAAGCGACGCGCCCTTGACCAAGACCCTGTTCACCAATGCCCGTCTCATCGACCCGGTCGCGCTCACCGATCTGCCCGGCGCACTTTTGGTCGATGCGGGGCGCATCGTCCAAATATACGATACACCGTCGCCCGAAGTCACCGGGCCGCAGGTCATCGACTGCGGCGGCAAATGCCTCGCTCCCGGGATCGTCGATATCGGCGTCAAGGTGTCCGAACCGGGTGAACGGCACAAGGAATCGTTCCGTTCTGCCGGGCGGGCCGCCGCAGCGGGCGGTGTGACGACGATCGTCACACGCCCCGACACCCTGCCCGCCATCGACACACCCGAGACGCTGGAATTCGTGGCCCGCAGGGCGGCGCAGGATGCGCCGGTGCACGTGCTGCCGATGGCCGCCCTGACAAAGGGCCGGGCCGGACGCGAGATGACGGAAATCGGGTTTCTGCAGGATGCGGGTGCCGTGGCCTTTACCGACTGCGACCGGGTGATCACCGACACCAGGGTGTTCTCGCGCGCGCTGACCTATGCGCGCAGTCTGGACGCGCTCGTCATCGCGCATGTGCAGGATCCGGGACTGTCGCAGGGTGCGGCTGTCACGTCGGGCAAGTTTGCGTCGTTGCGGGGCCTGCCCGGGGTTTCGCCGATGGCGGAACGTATGGCGCTGGACCGCGACATCGCCCTGCTGGAAATGACCGGTGCCCGTTACCATGCCGATCAGATCACGACCGCCCGCGCGCTGCCCGCGCTGGAACGGGCAAAACGGAACGGCCTGTCGATCACCGCAGGTGTCGGTGTGCATCACCTGACGCTGAACGAACTGGACGTGGCCGACTATCGCACGTTCTTCAAACTCAAGCCCCCGCTGCGGTCAGAGGATGACCGTCTGGCCGTGGTGCAGGCGCTGGCCGACGGGCTGATCGACATCATCTCCTCGATGCACACGCCGCAGGACGAGGAAAGCAAACGCCTGCCCTACGAGGAGGCGGCCAGCGGCGCGGTGGCGCTCGAAACGCTCCTGCCCGCGGCACTCCGGCTTCATCACAGCGGCCATGTCGATCTGCCGCGGCTGTTCCGCGCGCTGTCGCTGAACCCCTCGCGGCTGCTGCGCCGCGATACCGGCCGGATTCAAATCGACGCGCCGGCCAATCTGGTGCTTTTCGATCCGGACGCCCCGTTCAAACTCGACCGGGGAACACTGCTGTCGAAATCAAAGAATACCCCCTTTGACGGCGAACTTTTGCAGGGCAAGGTATTGGGCACATGGGTGGCCGGCACCCGCATCGACACAAAGGACACGGCATGACCCTCTTTCTCTGGTGCGCCCTCGGGTATCTGATCGGCTCGATCCCCTTCGGTATCGTGATCGCCCGCGTCATGGGCCTTGGCAACCTGCGCGACATCGGATCGGGCAACATCGGTGCGACGAACGTGTTGCGCACCGGAAGCAAGACCGCTGCCGTTCTGACCCTCTTGTGCGACGCGGGCAAGGGCGCCTTGGTGATCGGGCTGGCAAGACTGTCGGAGCCGGAAAGCACCGTGCAGCTTGCCGCGATCATGGCGCTTGTCGGGCACTGCTTCCCGATCTGGCTCGGCTTTCGCGGCGGCAAGGGCGTCGCCACGTTTCTTGGGATTGCATGGGCGCTGGCATGGCCGCTGGGTCTGGCGGCCTGCGCCACCTGGCTGGCGGTCGCGGCGATCTTTCGGTTCTCGTCGCTGGCCGGAATGCTTGCGGCAGGCTTCACGCCGGTCTGGGGCATCCTGCTCGATCTCAACGCGACCGTGCTGGCCACCTTCATCATGTCGATCCTCATCTACCTGCGTCACTGGTCGAACATCAAACGGTTGCGGGCCGGCACGGAACCGAAGATCGGACAGAAATGAAACCAATCCTGATACCCCTGATCGTCGCGGCGACGCCGCTTGCAGCACAAAACGAAGACCTGCGCCGATACGTCGCCGACGCCCCCGCAGCCCGCACGATCATCGACGCGGCAGCGGCCTTTTGCCTGAGCGAGACAGGCAGCGCAAAGATGGAGGCAGACGCCTTTCAGTCAGTCGTTTTTACCGATCTGGACGGCGACGGGCAAACCGGCCCGAACGGGGAAATGGACGATCTGGTCATCGATTTCAACTTTATCCATTGCGCGCGGGGGAACCTCTGGGCCGGGACCGGCGGCGCGCCCGTGCATCTTGTCGTCGATGGGACCCTGGCAGAGGTCTGGACCGCCCTGAGCTGGGACATCGTGCGGTTCAATGCCTACATCCCCGCTGTCGTTCTGCTGGGTCGCCATGGCAGTGTCTGCGACGGGGCGGGTGTGACGCCCTGCGTTCAGGCAATCGTGGTCGACGATACGGCGTTCAGCACTGTCCAGTTCCCAGAACCGCGACGGTGAGCGACACGGAAACAGCGTTCCTGCGCGCTTTCAATGCGCTTCCGAACGGCACGTTCCACGGATGCGCTCATGGCCGTCGCTACGTCGTCACCCGCAGCCAGATGGCAGACGGCAAGGCGGAAAAGCTGGTGGCCGAGGCATTGGATGGATCGGACTATATCAGCTTGAACCTCTATCACCTCGATGCGGGCACCCAGTTGCGACCCTGCGAAATGCCATCCGACAAAGTCATCGCCTTTGTCCTCGACCTGCACCTGTCAGAGAAACGCTAGCCCCAGCTTGCGTTTGATCCACCACAACCCGGCTGCCGAGGCCGCCATGATCGGACCTAACCCGATATCCACGTCAGCGGCATAGAAGATCAGGCCAGTCATCAGCAAAAGCACCGGCAAACGCGCCAGCGGGGCGAGCGTTTCGCCAAGGCTGCGCAGGCGCAACACCCAGAGGATCACGGCCAGCGGCGGACCAACAGTCAACACGCCCGCCCAGGCACCGATCACGAACGCCCCTGTCGCCTGCGGGTGAAGCGCCGTGCCACCGGCAAGCGGCAGGCCGATCATCAGCAGAAATGCAAATCGCGGGTTCAGAATGAATGGCATCGGCCCCTCCGCCCATCGGGATTGCGGCAAATTGCGACAAAATTGTGGCAAAGCGCGGCGGGCGTTAAGGCTTTGGTCACGTCCGGGGTGAATGATGCAGATGGCTCAACATCCCGGCTGATTCCGTCAAAGGCGGGCGAAAGGTCGCAATGTCCGAAGTGACGACAATCTCTGCCGCACCGAAGTGCGGCGCGACCGTGCCGGGGATGTGAGCGGCGCAAACTTTCGACCGCGGATCGGGTTCAGTAGCTGTATTCGTCGTAGATCCGGCTCAGATCACCATTCCATGCCCCGTGAAACTGGTCGAGCATCTCGTCGGCCTGTGTCTTGCCGGTTTCGATGGTCTCGTGCAGCGCATTCAGGAAATGCGTCTCGTCGGGGATCGCGCCACCGGCCCCGGGCATCGCACGGGCCGCCAGTCCCTGCTGTGCGATTCCAACGACCTCGCGCGCCAGATCGTGCATCTTGATCCCGTCGACCTGAGCGGCAAGTCCGTCGGTATAGGCCGCAACCCGCAGCGCCTCGCGCTGCTCCGCCGTCCAGCCCTTGCACAGGTCCCACGCCGCATCCAGCGCGCCCTGATCGTAGAGCAGCCCGACCCAAAGTGCCGGCAGCGCGCACAGCTTGCGCCACGGCCCGCCGTCCGCACCACGCATCTCGATGAACTGCTTGATCCGCGCTTCGGGGAACACCGTCGTCAAGTGGTCGGCCCAATCCGACAGCAGCGGCTTTTCTCCCGGCAAAGCGGGCAACTCGCCTTTCAGAAAATCACGAAACGACATGCCCAGCGCGTCGATATACTTGCCGTCGCGATAGACGAAATACATCGGCACATCGAGAACCCACTGCACCCAGGCCTCGAACCCGAAGCCGTCCTCGAACACAAAGGGCAGCATGCCGGTGCGGTCGGCGTCCAGATTGCGCCAGATGTGCCCGCGCCAGGATTTCATCCCATTCACGCGGCCCTCGAAGAACGGCGAATTGCCGAACAGCGCGTTGGCCACAGGTTGCAGCGCCAGCGACACGCGCAACTTTTGCACCATGTCCGCTTCCGACCCGAAGTCGAGGTTCACCTGAACCGTGCAGGTCCGCCGCATCATGGCAGTGCCCATGGTGCCGACCTTCTGCATGTAATCGTTCATCAGCTTGTAACGCCCCTTGGGCATCAGCGGCATCTGGTCATGGGTCCACTCGGGCGCGGCACCCAGGCCGATGAACTTCACACCGATCTCGTCTGCGACCGACCGCACCTCTGCCAGATGGGTATTCACCTCGTCACAGGTCTGGTGCACGGTTTCCAGCGGCGCACCAGACAGCTCCAGCGCGCCGCCGGGTTCCAGCGACACGTTCGCGCCGTCCTTGGTCAGGCCGATGATGTTGCCGTCCTCGAAAACCGGGGCCCAGTCGAAGCGGTGCTGCAAGCCTTCCAGCACGGCCCTGATCGACCGGTCGCCCTCATAGGGCAGCGGCTTGTGCGTATCCTGACAATAGCCGAACTTTTCGTGCTCCGTCCCGATCCGCCACTGGTCGCGGGGCTTGCATCCCTTGGCCAGCAGCTCGGCCAGTTGGTCGTGATGTTCGATCGGGCCGCCGCCGGACTGTGGAATGGACATGGGTGGGCCTCGTGTGGGGGTCGTGACAGGATTTGAAACCTGACCTGCCCGTATCACCCCGTCAATGCAAGAGCGGTTGCACCCGCCGCCAGATCACAACCCGCTGATCGGGGGGGTGCGCGAGGGCGTTCAGCATGTCGTCCGTGCGCATGCCCGGCAGGCCGGCGAAGGCATCGAACAACTCATCCGCGCCCTTGGCCGTGACCGGGATCGCAAAGTGATTATTCTGAATACCGGTCAGCACCCAATGCGGCGCGGGATGGGCGGTCGGGTCAAGCTCCAGCACCTGCAGGTCGGCAAGGTCGAGCGCGCCGCCGGTCAGCGGTCCGAAATACCCGATCCGCCGTTCCACGATCTGCACGACACCCGGCCCGCCCGTGCCCTGCCGGAACCGGCCGCGCTGAATGCCGGTGAACACCAGCACGGCACCCAAAGCGATCAACAGATACCCCAGCCATTGCAGTATCCCGAAACTGCGCAACCCCCACCACAGGCCCAGCGCCAGAATGGCCAGGGCAACGATCACGTCGCGCCAGCGCCAGAATGCGGCGCGCAGTTCGGGGCGGATGAAATCAGCCATCCAGCACCACTGGCACATCATAGATCACGATCATGAAGTCTCCGATCCGGGTGAAACCCAATGCGGTATAGGCGCGCGCCGCGGCCATGTTCGCCGCGGACAGCACCGCCCGGTCAACTCCGGCTTGCCGTGCCTCCAGCAGGTGCAGCCCCAGCGCCTTGCGGGCATAGCCCCGCCCGCGCAAGGCTGCGGGTGTATAGACACCGCCGACCATCACCGTCTCCGGCAGGATCGAGTTGAAGCCGGTCATTGCGACCGGTCTGTCCTTATGCAGCAGCACGCGATGACTGTCGCGGGCGATCATCGCTGCAATCGCGTCGACCGCCTGCAGCGCCGCCGTATCGGGCTGCATGTCCAGCGCGTCGACACCGTATTGCATGCGCCACGCGATCATATCGGCCTGCGGCACCGCCGAAACGGGGACAACCACGCAATCGCGCGTGTCGGGCATCTGCAGATCGTCGAGCCGCAACTCCAGATGCGGTTCGGGCCGGTTTAGATTGCCCTCGGAAAGCCCAAGCGCCCGCTGCACAAACGCGACCGGCCCGGCCTGCCCGACGATGCCCGCGACCCTGGTGCCGCGCAGCACATCGTGCACACCGTCGACCGTAGGTGAGGAAAAGACAGGCATGACCATGCCTCCTTCCGTGCATCCCAGAACATCGGTCAGCCTGTCCCCGTCGCAGGACAGCCAGAACGTCATCGCACGCGGATGCCCGCCCGCCATGCCGAAGTCGCGCAGATTGCAGATCGGGAACATGGCGACGGTCTGGCGCGCCATCAGGAAATCCATGATCGCTTCGCGGTCCGCTTCCGCCGCGCGTCTCATCGCCAGTCTCCCCGGTGATACTGCCACAACGTCAGCGCCGCCAGCGCCGCCGTCTCGGCCCGCAGGATACGCGGACCAAGGCTGATCGGGCGGGCGAACGGCAAGGCACGCAGCCGATCCCGCTCGGCGGGCGAGAAACCGCCCTCGGGTCCGATCAGAATTGCCGATTTTGGTGCCACCGACCCGAAATCGGATGCTTCACCGGCACGCGCCTCGTCGCAGAATAACAGTTCACGTTCCTCAGACCAGTCGGCCAGCACCTGCGCCAGCTTCATCGGCCCGCTCACCTGCGGCACGTAAGTTGCACCGCATTGCTCTGCCGCCTCGATGGCCTGCGCCTGCAATTTCTCCGGGCGCACTCGGTCGCCGTTGTTGGTATAGTCCGTCTGCACGACGCTCATCGCCCGCACCCCAAGTTCCACCGCCTTTTCAACGACGAAGGCCATGCGTTCCTTGCGAATGGGCGCAAAAAGCAACGTCACGTCGCTTGGCATCTGCAACGGGCGTGTCTGCGACAGGCATTGCAAAACGCCGGCCTTCTTGCCCGCCTGCATGACCTCTGCATCCCATTCCCCGTCACGACCGTTGATCAACGACAGCACGGTCCTGACCGGCAGACGCATGACCGAAAAGAGATACAGCGCCTGATCCCGCGACAACTGAACGGATTGCCCCGCCCCCAGCGGCTGATCTACATATAAACGAACCTTGGATGCCATGGGCGGACCTTATGACCGGCGCGGATCAGACACCAGAGGGCGCTGTCGCCGACAGTGCGGGCAATTGGGTCGATACGCTGGCCCCGCCGCACACGCGCCCCTACCTGCGCCTGTCACGCGCGGATCGTCCCATCGGGACATGGCTCCTGTTCATTCCCTGCCTCTGGGGGCTGATGCTCGCGATCCTGTCGAACGGTCGCTATTCGAGCCACGATCTGTGGACCATCGTCGGATGCGGTGCGGGCGCGTTCCTGATGCGCGGGGCGGGCTGCACATGGAACGATATTTCCGACCGCCACATCGACGGTCAGGTCGCGCGCACGCGGTCACGTCCGATCCCGTCCGGTCAGGTCGGCGTGACGGGCGCGATGGTCTGGATGGCGGTGCAGGCACTGGTGTCCTTCGTCATTCTGCTCACGTTCTATGAAACCGCGATCTGGCTGGGCGTGATCGCGCTGCTCCCCGTCGCAATCTACCCCTTCGCCAAGCGATTTACCTGGTGGCCGCAGGTGTTCCTCGGCCTCGCGTTCAACTGGGGCGCGCTGCTGGCCTGGGCTGCCCATACCAACGGCCTCGCCTGGCCCGCTGTCGTTCTCTACGGTTCCGGCATCGCCTGGACCCTGTTCTACGATACGATCTATGCGCATCAGGACACAGAGGACGACGCGCTGATCGGCGTGAAATCCACGGCGCGCCTGTTCGGGGCCGATACCGCGCGCTGGCTGGGGTGGTTCCTGATCGGTGCGGTCGTGCTGATGGCGATGGCGGTGATCATGGTCACAATCGACCGGTCGGTCCTGTCGCTCGTCATCGCGCTGTTGGGGCCATGGGCGATGGGCGTGCACCTGTGGTGGCAGCTGACACGGTTCGATCCCGACGATCAGCCGGGGCTGTTGCGCCTGTTCAGATCGAACAGAAACGCCGGGCTGATCCCGTTGCCGTTTTTCGCCGTGGCCCTGTTCGTGTGATTGAACCCCGTCACAACTGCGCCTATGCAGGGTTCGACTGACAAAACCGCTCAGGACATACATGCGCCTCTCTGCCCTTTTCATGCGTTTCGCGGTCTTTGCACTGGCAGGTATCCTTTCCGTCGTCGGCGCGCGCGCCACGGCGGTGTTCATCGAGGACAGATCGGTCATCGGTGTGCGCGAAACCCTTATAGATCAACAGATTGAATGGGCCTCCGTCGTCAGTGACGGCCTGCAGGTGATCCTGGAAGGCGAAGCACCGACCGAAGCCGCAAGGTTTCGCGCGATGTCTGCCGCCGGAGAGATCGTCGATGCCAGCCGCGTCATCGACAACATGACGGTCACCGAATCGGACAGCATCGCGCCGCCCGAATTCGCCATCGAAATTCTGCGCAACGACAGCGGCGTGTCGCTGATCGGGCTGATCCCCGCCACCACCGACCGGGAGGAGTTCGCCGGGCGCATCACCCGCATCGCACAAAACCAGCCGGTCACCGACCTGCTGGAACAGGCCGACTACCCGGTGCCACCCACCTGGCGACCCGCGATGACCTACGCACTGCGCGCGCTCGAGGAATTGCCGCGATCAAAGATTTCGGTGACGGCATCGCAGGTTTCCGTCGACGCCATCTCCGACAGCGCCGCGCAAAAGCGCACGCTGGAACTTGCCCTGACACGCAATCAGCCTGCCGACGTGCAGGTCATGCTGAACATCACAGCGCCGCGCCCGGTGATTTCACCCTTCACGACCCGCTTTGCGATTGATGAAAACGGCGCGCGTTTCGATGCCTGCGCGGTCGACAGCGAAGCGGCGGAAACCCAGATCGTCAACGCCGCACGTGCGGCCGGATTTACCGGGGATGCCGACTGCACCGCCGCCCTTGGCGTGCCGTCACGCACCTGGGGCACGGCTGTATCGCTCGCCATCAAGGCGGTCGGCGATCTTGGCGGTGGCACGGTCACCATCGCGGACACCGACATCGCGCTGGTCGCGCTGCAGGGCACCGATCAGGACTTGTTCGATACCGTCGTGGGCGAGTTGGAGAATGCGCTGCCCGATGTCTTTGCTCTGGCCTCCGACCTGCCGAAGGCACCGGATGCCAGCGCCGAAGGTCCGCCGACATTCACCGCGACGCGCAGCCCCGAAGGTGCCGTGCAACTGCGTGGCCGCGTGCCCGACGCCCTGATGAACCAGACCGCCGAAAACTATGCGCTCGCCAAATTCGGGCGCGAGAATCTCACCATGGGCACCCGCGTCGTGGAAGGGCTGCCGCAAGGATGGCCTGTCCGCGTGCTCGCCGGGATCGAGGCGCTGTCGGAACTCTCCAACGGCTCTGTCGTGGTCGAACCGGACCGCGTGACGGTGCGCGGCAATACCGGAAACGAGAACGCCCGCAGCGACATCTCGCGCCTGTTGATCGAAAAGCTGGGCGAGGCCGCCGAATTCGACATCGACGTGACCTATGTCAAGCAACTCGATCCTGTCGCGGGGCTGCCGACGCCGGAAGAATGCGTGGCCCAGATCGGCGCCGTCACCGAAAGCCGCAAAATCACCTTCGACCCCGGATCGGCGACGCTGACGGCGGAAACGCAACCGGTGGTCGACGATATCGCCGAAATCCTGAAACTCTGCGCCAACCTCCGCATCCGCATCGCGGGCTACACCGACAGCCAGGGCCGCGAGACGATGAACCAGCAACTGTCCCAGGATCGCGCACAGGCCGTGCTCGACGCGCTGCGCGTGCGCCGCGTGCCCGTCGGCACATTCGAGGCCGAGGGCTTTGGCGAGGCGGATCCCATCGCCGACAACGACACCGCCGAAGGGCGCGAGGCGAATCGCAGGATTGAATTCAGCCTGATTGTGCCGGAAACTGTCCCGGAAGAGCCGACAGCCCTTGAACAGATCGAACAGGAAGCGGCAGAAGGCGACCAGTAGCCGCCCGCGCCAGAGACAGGACCGACACTTGAACAGAACCGAATTTATCATCGCCACCGCCGTCATCCTGTTTGTGGCGTTTGTCCTGGGCTGGTTCGCAAGCTGGCTGGTCAACCGCTTTACCCGCGTGACCAAGGCCGAAATCGGCGAGCTGGACAAGATGGCGCAGGCCCTGCACGAGGCCGAGGAAACCCGCGATCAGGCGATCACCTATCTGCAGCAGCGTGAGGCCGAGATCACGAACCAGCTGTCGCAGACAGAGGCGGAACTGCGCGCGGCGATGGACGGGTTGCGCGAGGCGCGGCGCGAGGCCGAGGAATTGCGCGCCGTGCTGGATCGACAGAACGTCGGCTAGCGATAGAGCGTGATAAACCGGCGGGTGTGATAGTCGCCGCCGACCTTGCCGTTCCAATAGACGACCCCTGCCATCGTGTCCTCGCTGATGAAGTGCAGCACGGTCGTCATGTCCACCGTCTCCCCGCCGGTAATCGCGACCGGGCCGGACACACGCACGATCGGCAGTTGCGTGCTCTCGCACCCCGGCGGTGATGGCAGGGCATCGAAGTCCATCCGCTGTTCGCCGGTCTTGCCGGGCACCAGCATCCCGAATTCACCCTGATTGCCGCCCTGCTCCACATCCACGATGAACCCGTCGGCGGCGCCGATCTGCGCCATCGTGCCACCTTCGGCCGGACGGAAGTTGACCAATGTGCTACGTTCGCCACCACGAATGCCGTCGCGCGGGCTTTCGGTCAGCCCGTCGTCCGACAGGATTTGCCCATAGCCGAACTCCGCCGACCACTGGCCCAGGATAATGTCGTTGATCTCGGTCTCGAAACCTTCGCCTGTCTCGCACCCGTCGAACAGCACCTCCGTCTCGGGTCCGTCGATGACCGGCTCCAGCACGAATTGCTGCGTGCCGACCGCGCGGCTGCCCGTCGCGGTATTCACACCCATGGCCTGCTGCGGCTGGCGGAACCAGACGACCGTCGACAGCGTGCCACCCGACCATGTCCGATCCTCGCGAAGCGCCGGCACCTCGTCCAGCGGGCAATCGAACCATCTTGAGATGAAGTCGTTGCCGACCAACCGCCCGTCGCCCTGCAGGAAATCGGGCCGGTCGAAATCGACCTCCACCTTGTCTTTCCATTCCAGCCTGACAGGGATCGACCGGTCACCGATATAAAGATCGAACCCACGACGGGTGCGGTACATTTCCGCAGGCAGCGTCATGGTGAACGTGTCGGGCAGCACCATATCGTCGACGACCACGACGCCGCCCAGAAACGAAAAATTCCAGTGCCGGGCGATCTGCGGACTGATCTCCGCACGCGCGGTCGCCGCATCACCCGAACAAAACGCGGCCTCGTTGGCAAACCCGATCAGGGCGCTCTCCTCCAGCAGGATATCGTAGATACCCTCATCCTGCGCCAAAACGGCCGTGCCCAGCGGTACAAGGCTTGCGAGAAGAAATTTGTACATCTGCGACCCCTTCACATTACGCCATAAGGCGACCAAAACCGGCACGCCCTTGCAACCCCTCCCGATTGGGGGATGATCGCACGATGGACTTTCACCCATAAGGAACGGCACATGACCGGGTTTCTCCTTCTTTCCTTCATTTTTCTGATCGCGGGCGTCATTTCCGTGCCGATTGCGGCGCGGCTCGGTCTGGGCTCCGTTCTGGGTTACCTGATCGCCGGGATCGTGATCAGCCCGGTTCTGGGTTTCCTTGGCGTCGATGTCGTTTCGATCCAGCACTTCGCGGAATTCGGCGTCGTTATGATGCTGTTTCTGGTCGGGCTGGAGCTGGAGCCGAAGTTGCTCTGGTCGATGCGGGCAAAACTTCTCGGTCTGGGTGGCGGGCAGGTTGGCCTGACGACACTGGCGGTGACGGGTCTGGCGATGCTCTTCGGTCAACCCTGGACCATCGCGCTGGCCGTCGGACTGGTGCTGGCCCTGTCGTCCACCGCCATCGTGCTGCAAACCCTGAACGAAAAGGGATTGATGAAATCGGATGGCGGGCAGTCGTCGTTCTCGGTGCTGCTGTTCCAGGACATCGCCGTGATCCCGATGCTGGCCCTGATCCCGCTGCTGGCCCTGCCGGAACTGGCCGACAGCGGATTGCCCGCCGCCCACGGTGCCGATACCGGCGAGGTGATCGCGGTCGAGGACAGCCACGCCGGAGACGAGCATCACGCCGACGACGGCCACGGTGCGGAAATGAGCCTCGTCGACGGTCTGTCGGGCTGGCAGACCGCGCTTGTCACGCTGGGTGCCGTCGCGGCGGTGGTCCTCGGCGGGAACTTCCTGACCGGTCCGATCTTCCGGTTCATCGCGGCGGCTCAACTCCGCGAACTCTTCACCGCGACGGCGCTGATGATCGTCATCGGCATCGCCCTCTTGATGACGGTCGTCGGCCTGTCCCCGGCACTCGGCACCTTTCTGGCGGGCGTCGTGCTGGCCAACAGCCCCTACCGGCACGAGCTGGAATCCGACATCGACCCGTTCAAGGGCCTGCTGCTGGGCCTCTTTTTCATGACCGTCGGCGCGGGCATCAACTTTACGCTGCTCTTCGACAACCTGCCGCTGATCGTGGGATTGACGCTCGGTCTGATGGTGCTGAAATCGCTGATCCTGCTTGGCCTCGCCGTCGTCTTCGGCATATCGGGAGCGGATCGCTGGCTCTTTGCCCTCGGCCTGGCGCAGGCCGGTGAATTCGGTTTCGTGCTGCTGTCGTTTACCGTGGCGAACGGCGTGATCCCCGACGCCCTCGCCGATCAATTGCTTCTGGTCGTGGCCCTGTCGATGCTGCTGACGCCGGTTCTTTTCATTCTGTATGACCGCGTGATCGCGCCGCGCTTTTCAGGGGACGATAGCCGCCCGATGGATGACATCACCGAGCAAAGCAACATCGTGGTCGCGGGTCATGGTCGTGTCGGGGGGCTGGTCAGCCGTATTCTGAAGGGGGCAGGATACGCGCCAACGGTCATCGACTTCAGCGCCAAACAGCTTGAGATGCTCGAGAAATTCGGTATCCGCGCCTACTACGGCGATGCCACCCGCCCGGATCTGCTGCATGCTGCGGGACTGAAGGATGCCAAACTCTTCGTGATCGCCATCGACGGCAAGGAACAGATCACCCGACTGGTGCACTACGTCCAGCAGACATATCCCGACCTCCACGTCGTCGCCCGCGCGGTCGACAGGAACCATGTCTATGATCTTTGGGCCGCGGGCTGCCGGGACATCATCCGCGACTACTACGACAGTTCCCTGCGCATGGGCCGCAGCGCGTTGGAGGCGCTCGGCGCCAACCGCGATCAGGCCGACCGTATGGTCGGCGCATTCAACGATCTGGACGCAAAGGCGATGCTGGAAATGGCGGAACACTACTCGACGGAAATCGCCGCAACCGAAAACGAGGCCTACATGCGCAAGGTACGCGAAATGGTCGATGTCTGGGAAGACGATCTCAAGGCGCGGATGAGCGACATCATGGCCGACGCCAAAGACTAGCCGCGCGGGGCCGCCGCCCTGCGCAACCGGTCATTGATCGCCCGTCCAAGCCCGTGCGCGGGAATGGGCGACACCGCGATCCGTTCCGCGCCCATCGCGTCGAGTTGGTGCAGGCAATCGAACAGCCGCGCCGCCGCCTCTGTCAGGTCTCCACTCCGCGACAGGTTTACCGCCGCGGCGACAGGCCCGAACCCCAGCAAAGTCTCGCCGTCCTCGACCCGCGTCGCATCGAGCCGGACCGACCCGCGCGGCGCATAATGCGACAGCAACTGCCCGGGCGACTGCGGGATCGCTGGATCGTCGGGCATGGCAAGCGGCACCCCAAGACAGGCTTCAATCGCTTCGGCAGGCAGCCCGCCCGCGCGCAGCAACGCAGGCGCCGGCACGACCCGAACGATCGTCGACTCCAGCCCGACGGCACAGGGACCGCCGTCAAGCACCGCCGCGATCCGCCCGCCCAGCCCGTCGATCACATGTGAAGCCGTGGTGGCGCTGATCCGGCCCGACGGGTTGGCGGACGGCGCAGCGACAGGCCCGCCGAATGCCCGCAACAACGCCTGTGCCAGCGGCTGGTCCGGCACGCGCACGGCAACCGTATCGAGGCCCGCCGTGACCAGCTTGGAAATCCCGGCATCCGCGCGCACGGGAAGCACCAGCGTCAGCGCGCCGGGCCAGAACGCATCCGCCAACCGGTCCGCAACATCATCGAACGCACAGATGCTGCGGGCCGCCGCAATATCCTCCACATGCACGATCAGCGGGTTGAAAGCGGGCCGCCCCTTTGCCTCGAAAATACCGGCCACGGCACGGTCGTCACGCGCACCCGCCCCCAACCCGTAAACCGTCTCGGTCGGGAAGGCGACGCATTCACCGGCACGCAAAAGTGCCGCGGCCCGCGCGACCCCATCGGCGTCCGGCATCAGTCTGGCGGTGGTCATCTCGGTCATGACGTGGCGTTTCGGTTGATGGGCCAGCGGGGTCAGCTACCCTTGGGCGTGAATTTCAAACCCATACCTGCGGCATGTGTTCTTGCCAAGCCACAGGGCACACGACAGGAGCGTCCGATGCCATACACTGCCCCCGTTGCCGACTTCCTTTTCCTGATGGATCACGTGGCCGGTTTCGCGGACGTCGCCGCGACCGATACGTTCGCCGAAGCCACGCCGGACATGGTCGACGCGATCCTGACCGAGGCGGCAAAGATGGCCGAAACCGCGCTCGCCCTCTTGCAGCGCGAAGGCGACCTGCATCCGGCGGTACTGGAAAACGGTGTCGTGCGCACCTCCCCCGGCTTTGCCGACGGCTACAAGGCGATTGCCGAAGGCGGCTGGATCGGCATGTCCGCCCCGCAAGACTTTGGCGGCATGGGCCTGCCGATGACGCTGACGACAACGGTCAACGAAATGATGTCATCCGCCTGCCTGTCGCTGCAACTCAACCCGCTGATGACGCAGGGCCAGATCGAGGCGCTGGAGCACCACGCCAGCGACGAAATCAAGGAATTGTATCTGCCGAAACTGATTTCCGGCGAATGGTGCGGCACGATGAACCTGACCGAACCGCAGGCGGGGTCCGACGTCGGCGCGCTGCGCACCAAGGCAGAGCCCAACGACGACGGCACATACGCGATCACGGGTCAGAAGATCTACATCTCCTGGGCCGACAACGATTTCACGGAAAACGTCTGCCACCTCGTCCTCGCCCGCTTGCCCGATGCGGTGCCCGGCACCAAGGGCATCAGCCTGTTCATGGTCCCCAAACTGATCCCCGATGCAGACGGCAACCCCGGCGAACGCAACGAGTTGCGCGTCGTATCGCTCGAACACAAGCTCGGCCTGCACGGCTCTCCCACCGCCATCATGGAATACGCAGGTGCCACGGGCTGGCTCGTCGGGCCGGAAAACGGCGGTATGGCCGCCATGTTCACGATGATGAACAACGCGCGGCTGGGTGTCGGCGTGCAGGGCATCGGTGCCGCCGAAGGCGCGTATCAGCACGCACTCGCCTATGCGATGGAGCGCAAGCAGGGCAAGGCCGGCGGCACCGGCACCATCGTCGAACACGCCGATGTGCGGCGGATGCTGGCGGGCATGAAGGCCGACATCTTCGCCGCCCGCGCCATCGCGCTGATGAACGCCGCCGCGATCGACATGGCGACCGCGACGGGCGACGCCACGTGGAAAGCCCGCGCTGCCTTCCTGACCCCGATCTGCAAGGCCTTCGGCACCGACACCGGCATCGCCGTCGCCTCGACCGGCGTGCAGGTCCACGGCGGCATGGGCTTTGTCGAGGAAACCGGGGCCGCGCAATACAGCCGCGACGTGCGCGTCACCGCGATCTACGAGGGTACCAACGGCATCCAGGCGATGGACCTCGTCGCGCGCAAGATGATGGACGGCGGTGATGTCGCCCTGTCCCTGATCGACGAGATTCAGGAAGGCGCCGACGCGGGCAAGGCCACCCATCCAACGCTGGCAAAGGCCGTGTGGAATGCCGCCGAAAGCCTGCGCGAAACGACCGAATGGCTGGTCGCGCAGGACGATCTGACACAGCGGTTCGCCGGTGCCGTATCATATCTGCGGGCCTATGCGCGCGTTCTGGGCGGCCACGCGCATCTGCGTGCGGCCCTGTCCGGTGACGCGACGCGCGAGAAACTGGCGACCTTCTACATCACCCGTCTGCTGCCCGAACATGCCAGCCTTCTGGCCGAGGTGCGCCACGGAGCCGACGATCTGATGGCGATCACGCCCGACGATCTTGCCGCCTGATCGCGCTGTTGTGCCGGACGCCGATTGCGGCGACAAGCACCGACCATGACTGACGGTATCAGATACCCCTACCCCGACCCGCCCGCCGAGGGTGCAGCAATCACCGTGGCCCCCGGCGTGCTCTGGATGCGCCTGCCGCTGCCGATGGCACTGGATCACGTCAACGTCTATGCGCTGGACGACGGCGACAGCTGGACGGTGATCGACACCGGCTTTGCATCGCACAAATCCCGCGCGATCTGGCAAACACTGCTGGATGGCCCGCTCGGCGGCAAACGTGTCAGCCGCGTCATCGTCACCCATCACCACCCCGATCACGTCGGGCTGGCGGCGTGGTTCGTGGCACAGGGGGCCGAACTGCTGATGCCGCGCACGCCTTGGCTGATGGCGCGGATGCTGACGCTGGACGAACAACCGTCCTACCCGCCCGAAACCATCGCGTTCTACACCCGAAACGGCATGGACCCGGATGAACTGGCCAAGCGCCGGACCGAACGCCCGTTCAACTTTGCCGATTGCGTCATGCCGCTGCCGCTGGGTTTCACCCGCCTGGCCGAGGGCGATACGATCAGTATCGGCGGGCGCACCTGGGACATCCGCATGGGCGACGGCCACGCGCCGGAGCATGCGACGTTCTGGAGCCGCGAAGACAACCTTGTGATCGGGGGCGATCAACTGCTGCCGTCGATCAGCGCAAACCTCGGCGTCTACCCGACGGAACCGGAGGCCGACCCCGTCGCCGAATGGCTGCGGTCCTGCGAGGATTTCCTGCCGTTCGCCCGCGACGATCAACTGGTTCTCGGTGGTCACAAGCTGCCCTTCACGGGGCTACCGCTCCGGCTGGCCCAGATGATCGACAATCACCACGGCGCGCTTGCCCGGCTGGTCGATCATCTTGCGCAACCGCGGACGGCGGGTGACTGTTTCGTCCCGCTCTTCAAGCGCAAGATCGGTCGCGGCGAATACGGGCTGGCCCTGGTCGAGGCGATTGCCCACCTCAATCACCTGCATCAGACCGGCCGCGCCACGCGCACGCTGGGCAAGGACGGTGTCTATCGCTGGCAAGCGGTCTGAACAACGCCGTCACGCGACCCGGTCAAGCCGCGCGGGGGATATATCCGCCACGGTACAAACGGTGTTTTCCGGTATCGGCCGCCATCTGTCGGCAACCCCGCACAGCGGTTCCGACGCGATCGCCTGCCCGCCGTTGTCCAGCGCGCCGGACAGATAGAGCGTCGGCGCCGGGCCTTCCGATGCATGGCGATAACCGTAAAGCGACTGGCCATCCGAGAAAACGCAAGTGATCTTGACCGGCTCTCTTCCGGTGCCGATCTGCGCGATGGTCCTGTGCAGGGCGCGCTCCGGATCGTCGGACAACCCGTTCGCCAGCAGCGTCAGAAAGATCATCTCGCTGTCGGTCGTGCCACGGCGCGCGGCATAAAGATCATCCGGCAATGCCACTTCGAGTGCACGGCGCACCTGCGGAAAGTGGGGGATCTGGCCGTTGTGGCAGAACGACCATGCCTCGTGGGTAAACGGATGACAGTTCGCCCTGCTGGTTTCACCCATGGTCGAGGCCCGGACATGCCCGATAAAGAGCCGCGACCGGACCATCCGGCACAGGCTCGTCAGATTGCCGTCGGCCCAGGCCGGCAGGACATCCCGGTAAAGCCCGGGAACCGGGTCCACATCATACCAGCTGATCCCGAATCCATCGCCGTTGACCGCCAGCTTCGCCTCGGTCGCGTGCTGGCTTTGCGTCAGCAGGGAATGTGCGGGCCGTATGATGATATTCTCAAGCGGAATCGCAGGCCCGCAATACGACGCGATGCGACACATCAGTGGCGGGCCGACATCTTGGCCGTCAAACGCTTCAGGATACGGCTGGCCGTGGTTTCACAGGCGAACGGCAGAAACGCATGGACCAGCGCCGCGATCCCTGCCACCGTCAACCAGAACGCAAAGCCGAGCGCGAATTTCATATGACCGAAATAGGTTTCGTTCACGCTCGCCGGGTGATCGGTGAACAGCGCCTTGATCGGGTTGGCGGAGGTTTGTGGTGATGTGCTGTCGGTCATGGGAATCTCCTTGATTTCCGGCAGGATATCTCGTCGCGATTGGCACAGCGTCCCAATTTACACTTCAAATTTGTGAATACTTGGGACATGATCCCAATATGGCCTATGAAATTGACGATACGGATCGCAAGATCCTCGATATCCTGCAACGGGACACCACCGTGTCGGTCGATGACATCAGCGACCGCATCGCACTGTCGCGCAACGCCTGCTGGCGGCGCATGCGCCAGATGAACGACGCCGGTGTCATCACCCGCCGCGTGGCGCTGGTCGATCCCGCACGGGTCGGCTGTCCGTTGACGGCCATGGTGCTGATCCGCACCCGCCGCCACGACAAGGAGTGGCTGGACCAGTTCCAGGCCGTTCTGCGCACAATGCCCGAGGTCGTGGGGGCCTACCGGATGACCGGCGATCTGGACTATGTATTGCGCGTGCGCGTCGCCGATGTCCCGGCCTATGATGCGTTCTACAAAAGACTGACATCACGGATTTCTGTGTCGGATGTATCGGCGAGTTTCGTTATGGAAGAAATCAAGGAAACGACGGCGGTACCCTTATGACCCAGCAACCCGACCCGGTGATCATCGCGACGGCGGCGGAAGCTGCCGAAAACGCCGTGCTGCCGACGATCCGTGAAATCCACACCAACCCCGATGCCGACAGCCCCGCGGACGGAAATCTGCCCCCGGCGCTGAAGGAGCCCGCGCAGAAGAAAAGCCCGGCGCAATGGGCCTACGAACGGATCATCCTCTACATCCAGAACTTCGAGAAACAACTCGACAACGATCACGAGGTCGGGCTCGGCTTTACCGGCGGCGATGCAGGCGTCATCAGGATCGAGGGTCTGGGCTTTTACGACCCCGACATCATCACGTTTTACGGCAGCAACGGCGCGGGCATGAAAACCCAGCTGATCCAGCATGTGAGCCAGTTGAACGTGATGCTGACCGCCAGCCCCAAACACATCGACCAGGGTGCGCCGATCCGCATCGGTTTCAAACTGGGCGAGGCGCTGGAGCGTGCGCCGGATGCGGCGACCTGACCCCGTGACACGCCCCGATGAATCGGCTACCACGCATCAAATCGTAACGGAAAGGGTCCCGCCTCATGTCTGACCACAAGCACGGCGAAATGGATATCTCGGCACAGGAAGCCACCTTCAACGGCTTCGTCACCATGGTCACGCGCGCCACGATCATCATCATCGTGGCTCTGATCCTGCTTGCCCTGATCAACGGCTGATGACCGCCCACCGTCTGTCGCGCCGGGCGTTTCTGGTCGGCGCGTCTGCCGCTGCCGCCGCATGCTCCGGGCCGCAGCCGGTCTGGGCACCGCAATCCGACATCGATCGCGTCATCCACAGGACAAGCGGACCCAGATCGCTCACGCTGATCACGGTGCGCAACGTCAGTTCCGGCAACGGGGCGCACACCGCGCTTCTGGTCGATGCCAGCCAGCGCGTGCTTTTCGATCCGGCCGGATCGTTCGGGCATCCGTCGATCCCAGAACGAAACGACGTGCTGTTCGGTTTCACCCCATATCTGGAAGACATCTACGCCAGCTTTCACGCCCGCGAGACGTTCTTCGTCGTCAGCCAAAAGGTGATCGTGCCGCCGCAGACCGCCGAACGCGCGTTGCGGCTGGTGATGGAAAACGGTGCCGTCGGCCAGATGAGCTGCACCCGGGCCACGTCCCGTATCCTGTCGCAGCTGCCCGGCTTCGAACAGATCGGCACGACATGGTTCCCTAACAACCTGATGGACGAGATGCAGCAAATTCCCGGTGTCCAGCGCAGCGAATTGCGCGAAAACGACGCCGATGACAAATCCATCGCCGCCCGTGAACAGGCGGCCCAGATCGACGCCGCTATACCTGCCCGGTAAGCGACAGCCCGGCGGCGAGCGTCAGCGCACCCGCGGCAATCGCCAGCAACACATTCTTGCGCCACAGCCCGACGATAACCGTCACCAGGGCGGCGGTCATGCGCGCCGGATCAGGGTCACCGCCCGTCGCCGCGGGCCACAGCACAAGCGGTGCCACCATCCCCGGCAACACGGCCACGGGCGTATAACGCAGCAGCCGCAAGACCATCGGCGGCATCGGGCGGTTGCCGATCAGCCCCAGAAAGGAAAACCGGATCAGATAGGTCCCCGCACCCAGCAGCACGATGATCAGCCAGATTTCAGCGTCGCTCATGCCCGCCGCTCCATCGCCATCTCGACGACCACGCCCACCACCATGGCGCAGACCGCCGCGATCAGCAGACCCGACCCGGACGGCAACCCGACCAGCACCAGGCTGACAACGATCGACACCAGCGCCGCTGCGACATGCGCAAGTGTACGCATCATCGGCGCGACCATCGCCAGAAACGCAATTGGCAGCGCGAAATCCAGGGCATATTCCGGCGGAAACGCGGCCCCAAGAAGCGCGCCGACATAGCTCATCGAAATCCACAAGGGTGCGATCGGCGTGGCCGTCCCGAAGTAATAGGCGAACCGCTCGCGCGTCGTCATCTGTGCCTTTTCGAACTTCGCGATACTGATGATGTAGGGCTGGTCGAACAGGAAATACGCGGCGAACGCACGCTTCCACAGCGGCGCATCGCCCATGTAGGGCACCAGCGACGCGGAATACATCGCCATCCGCAGGTTCACAGCCAGCGCCGCCAGCAACACAAGCGCAATCCCCGCCTGATCGACGATCATCTGCACGGCGGCGAACTGCGATGCCCCGGCGATCACCAGCACGGTGAACCCCATCACCTGCGCGACCGTCAGCCCCGCCTCTGTCGCCACGACACCGAACAGCAGCGCAAAGGGCACGACCATGAAAACAAAAGGCAGCCCGTCGCGAAAGCCAGCGGCGAAGGCGGATTTCTCGGTGGCGACGGACATGAATTCGGCCTAGCTTGAGCGGGTCTTCATCGTCCTATCCCCGCCGCAAAGGAATGACAATTGGCCCGTCTGAACGACACATCAGGCTACCTTGTCGCGCCCCGGCCCGACACGCCCGGACTGGCGCGCGGCATGCAGGGAACAGACCACACCGGTCAGACCGTCGATCTGCGGGTCGTCGAAGAACGCCCGCTGACGATCTACCTCAACGCCCGCGAAATCGTGACGGCCATGACCATCGGCGACTATCCCGAATACCTGGCCCTGGGGTTCCTGCGCAATCAGGGCATGCTGGCCGACACCGATACCGTGACCGGCGTGGACTACGATGCAGAGCTTGACGTGGTCGTCGTCCGCACCGCCCGCGAGACCGATCACGAGGCGAAGCTGCAAAAAAAGACCCGCACCAGCGGCTGTGCCGTCGGCACGATCTTCGGCGATATGATGGAGGGCCTGGCGCAGGTGCGCCTGCCGGATGCGCGGGTCCGCACCTCCGATCTCTACACGCTGGCGGCGACGATCAACCGGACGCCCTCGCTCTATCTCGACACCGGTGCCATTCACGGCACCGTCCTGTGTCAGAGCGACCGGCCGCTGGCCTTTATGGAAGACGTCGGCCGCCACAATGCCGTCGACAAGATCGCCGGCTGGATGTTCTCCGAACAGGTCAGCGCCGACGACAAGGTGCTTTATACCACCGGGCGGCTGACCTCCGAGATGGTGATCAAGACCGCCCTGATGGGAATCCCCGTGCTGGTGTCGCGCTCGGGATTTACCGCCTGGGGGGTCGAGATCGCGCGGCAGGTCGGGCTGACGCTGATCGGCCGGATGAAGGGACAGCGGTTCGTCTGCCTGTCCGGCGCGGAACGGCTGGTCCGCGATGCGGATCTTGCGACCGTCGCGGACGACCCGGCCAACGCCCGGCGCAAGGGTGCGTGATGGACAAGATTGAACTGACCACCCGCTTCGATGCGCAAGCCTATATGGAAGCCGCCCAGATGATCGGCCCCGCCAACGCAGGCGACAGCTTTGCGATGTCGTTGTTCAAGGGTCTGGCCTTTGGCCTTGTGCTGGGCGGCGGCGGCATGCTGCTGGTCCGGCTGGGCTTCGGGTTCGATCCCGATGGCAGCCATTTCGTGGCACTCGCCATCGGTGCTGTGGCGGTTTTCGCCATCTGGCTGGGCCTCGCGCATCGCACGCGAAACCGGATCATCGCGCTGGCCCAGACCGCGGCCACGATCAACGATCCGCAGATCGTGACGATTTCCGAAACCGGCGTCGCCACGCGCAGCGACCACAGCACGTCGCACATCGGTTGGGCGGCGATTTCCGGGGTCGTCACCGGCCGCCATGCGACCGTCATCCAGTTCGGCGTGATAAATCTGCCGATTCCACACCGCGATTTGCCGACAGGCATGACGCCCGAGGCTCTGGCCGCTGATATCGAGAAGTGGAGGACATCTTGACCGACAAGGTGACATGGACCCACGTGTGGACGCCCGCGCTCTATGCCGACACCCAGCGCGCCAACATGGGCGGCTATGCGCCGGGCATCGACAGCCCCAAGGGCGTGGACACCATCGGTATCCTGCGGTTCGTCGTCTGCCTGCTTCTGGTGCTGGCGATCGGTATCGCCGTCCCGCTCGGGCTGGACCGCACGATCGCCATGGCGCTGATCGGCGGGACCGTGCTCGGCTATCTGATCTTCGGCATCGTCTTCACCTATGTGCTGCAGACCACCGACAGGAAACTGGCCGTGCGCGAACTGTCGAAACTGGAAGTCTTCGAAATGCAGATCGACGCGACGGGGATCGCGCAAAGCAACAGCCATACCGAGGGCCGCACCCGCTGGGCCGGTGTCACCCGCACCTTCGACGCGGCGACCGGCCTCGGCATCGCCTATCACGGTGGCCAGTGCCTGATCGTCCCGGACACCGCACTTCCCGATGGAATGACGCGCGACGACCTCAAATCGCTGATCAAGGGATGGCTGACATGGCACTAGGTCAGCGCGCCCCGCTCGGCGTGATCCTGGCCGGGGGTCAGGCCACACGTATGGGCGGTGGCGACAAGGGGCTGCTGGCGCTGGGCGACACCACGATCATCGGTCACGTCATCGCCCGGCTTTCACCGCAGGTCGACGGCGTCGTTCTGAACGCCAATGGCGATCCGGCCCGTTTCGATCTGGGGATACCGGTGGTGGCCGACAGCATCGCCGGGTTTGCCGGGCCGTTGTCCGGTGTGCTGGCGGGGCTGGATCATGCCGCAAAGCAGGGCTTTTCACACATCGTGACCGCCGCCGCAGATACACCGTTTCTGCCGTGCGATCTGGTCCCGCACCTGCAACTGGCAGCCGAAACCAGCGCGACCGGACTTGCACTGGCCGCCTCTCCGTCAGGTCGGCAACCCACCTTCGGCATCTGGCCCACCGCGCTGCGCGACGATTTGCGCAGCGCCCTGAACGACGGGCTGCGCAAGGTCGTGCAATGGACCGAGCGCCATGACGGCAAAATGGCCGAATTTCCCGACGATACGGCCTTCTTCAACGTCAACACCCCAGACGATCTGAAAACGGCGCAGGCCATGCTATGAAGATTTTCGGGGTCGTGGGATACAAGAACGCCGGAAAGACCGGGTTGATGGAACGGCTGGTGCAAAACATCACCGCGCGCGGTCATACCGTCTCGACGCTGAAACACGCGCATCATGCCTTTGATGTCGACCAGCCGGGCAAGGACAGCCACCGCCATAAAACGGCGGGCGCGCAGCAGGTCCTGCTCGCCTCCGGGACACGCTGGGCGCTGATGACAGAATTGCGCGACACGCCGGAACCTGCGCTGAAGTCGCTGCTGGCGCGGCTCGATCCGGTCGACCTCGTGCTTGTCGAAGGGTGGAAAAGCGACGCCCACCCCAAGATAGAGGCCTATCGCGCCAGCACCGGCCACCCCCTTCTCGCACCGGGCGATCCGACAGTTCTGGCACTCGCAAGCGACACGCCCCTCGCGGTCGACCGACCGGTCTTCGACCTCGACGATACCGCAGCCATTGCGGACTTCATTCTGGCGCAGGTCGGCCTATGACGTTCGACACGGTGATCATGGTGGATTGGTCCGGCGGGAACGACCGGGGGGCGAGACCGAAAAAAGACGCGATCTGGACCTGTCGCGCGCGGCAGGGGCAGGCGGAACCGCCGATCTACCACCGCAACCGGCAGGTGGCAGAGGCATGGCTCGTCACGGCGCTGGAGGAAGAAGTGCGCGGGGGTCGCACCTGCCTGGTCGGGTTTGACCTTTGCTTCGCCTTTCCCGCCGGTTTTGCCCGGAACCTTACCGGCTCGGACGATCCACTTGCTCTCTGGGACTGGTTTGCCGCGCGGGTGACGGATGCCCCGGATCGCAACAACCGCTTCGATCTGGCCGCGGATATCAACGCCCTGTTCCCGGGCACGGGTCCGTTCTGGGGCAATGCGCTGGGCCGCGATATCGCCCATCTGCCGCGCAAGGGCAGTGCCCGTGCGGGCCACGGGTTGCCGGAAAAACGGGCCGCCGATATCGCGGCGAAAGGCGCGTTCTCGCCTTGGCAATTGTCCGGTGCCGGCGCGGTCGGCGGACAGGTGATCATGGGCCTGCCACTGCTGTCACGTCTGCGGCAACGGTTCGGCACCACGCTGAGCGTCTGGCCGTTCGAGGCACCGCAATCCCCTATCGTTCTGGCTGAAACCTATTTTTCTCTGATGCCTAAGGCGCTCGCGGCAGCGACCACCGACAACATCAAGGACGCGGCGCAGGTCCGCCTGTTCGCCAAAGTTTTCTCTGCGCTCGACCCCGACGCCTGGCGGCAACTCCTCGACGTTCCGGCCAGTGAGGAGGGCTGGGTGCTTGGCGCCGGGCAGGAAGACCTGCTTGAACGGGAAGCAAAAAAAATAACCGTCGGATTGGCCCCGCCGCCGTTGCGCAACGACTGTTTCGCCATGCCGCAAGGCGCATACTGGACCCCGGTCGCCGACGCGCTGGACCACCTGCGCAACAGCCTGCGTCCGGTCACATCGACGGAAACCATTCCCATTCAGGCGGCGGCGGGCCGCAGGCTGGCGCGTGACGTCTTGGCCGCGCGCGCGCATCCGCCGTGCGCGAATGCAGCCGTCGACGGTTATGGCTTTGCCGGACCGGCGAGTGCCGGGCCGCAGCAAATGCCACTGGTCGCCGGACGTGCCGCAGCGGGACAGCCGCATGGCGAAACCGTACCACCGGGTCACGCGATCCGCATCCTGACCGGGGCCAGTCTTCCCCGCGGTGTCGACACCGTCATCCTGCAGGAAGACGTCAGCACCGACGGCGCGCATATCGCCTTCCACGGCCCGCTGGCATGCGGCGCGAACGCGCGCAAGGCAGGCGAGGACATGCAGACGGGCGACGTGATCCTGCTGCAGGGGCGCAGGATCACACCGGCCGATCTGGCCACCGTCACCGCGACCGGCGTGGGCGCGGTTGAGGTTCATCGCCCGCTGCGCGTGGGTATCCTGTCGACCGGGGATGAACTGGTATCGCCCGGTGACGCGGCGACGGATGCGCAGATTTACGATGCCAACTGCCCGATGCTTTGCGCGACCGTCGCCGCCTGGGGGCATCAGGTCGTCGATCTTGGCCAGGCCCCCGACGACCGCGACGCGCTGCGTGCGATCCTCGACGATGCGGCAACCCGCTGCGATGCGATCCTGACCTCCGGCGGCGCTTCGGCAGGCGACGAGGATCATATGTCCGCGCTTTTGCGCGACACCGGCAGCTTCGCGCTCTGGCGGCTGGCAGTCAAACCCGGGCGACCGCTGGCGCTTGGCCTGTGGCGACAGAAACCTGTGTTCGGCCTGCCCGGCAACCCGGTGGCGGCGCAGGTCTGCACGCTGATCTTCGCGCGTCCGGCGCTGGGCGTTCTGGCCGGCGCGCACTGGGACGACCCGCAACCTTACCTGCTCCCCGCCGGCTTCTCGAAATCGAAAAAGGCCGGGCGCCACGAATACCTGCGCGCGCGCGTCGTCGACGGCGTGGTGGAAATCTTCGCCTCCGAAGGATCGGGTCGGGTGTCGGGGTTAAGCTGGGCCACCGGCCTTGTCGCGCTATGCGACGACGCGATGACGATCGCGCCGGGCGACCCGGTCCCGTTCATTCCGTTCTCGGCGCTTGGCCTGTGATCGTCCGCTCCGGCTTTGCCGATGAAGACCGCGACACCGCTGCCACCCTGTATTGGGAGGCCTTCGGCGAAAAGCTCCGTATCCCGCTGGGTCCGCGACGGCGGGCGCTGGACTTCGTGACCGGCGTGCTCGATCCGACGCACGCGATTTCCGCCTACGACCCGGATGGCACGCTGCTGGGGATCGTCGGCTTCAAGACCCACAAGGGCGCGCTGGTCGGCGGCACGTTCGCCGATCTGCGCCGGGTTTTCGGCCTTGTCGGGGCGACATGGCGCGCCGCACTGCTGACCCTGCTGGAACGGGACACCGAAAACGAACGGTTCCTGATGGACGGGATCTTCGTCGCCCCGTCCGCGCGCGGTCAGGGGGTCGGGACCGCACTGCTGCGCGCCATCGTGGCAGAAGCGCGTGACCGCGGATACCAGGACATCCGCCTCGACGTGATCGACACCAATCCGCGCGCCCGCGCGCTTTACGAGCGTGAAGGCTTCGTGCCCGTCAAGACCCACGAGATGGGACCACTGCGATGGATTTTCGGCTTTCGGTCGGCGACCACCATGGTCAAAGAGATTGCCCCGCCATCCGGCTGACGCTTGCGGAAAACGGAAATGTCATGTCGTGCCCGCTTGCCGGAACTGAACCGAACGGTTTAAGTTATCCCTCTGGAGATGCAGGAGGCGAAATGCCCGACGGAGGCCCGGATATCAAACGTGGACGCAAGTTCGACCAGGTGCTGAAAGGCGCGCGCGACGTCTTCATGTCTGACGGTTTCGAGGGCGCCAGCGTCGACGATATCGCGAGGGCGGCGCAGGTGTCCAAGGCCACACTCTACAGCTACTTTCCCGACAAACGGCTGTTGTTCATGGAGGTCGCCCGCAGCGAATGCAGGCGACAGGCCGAAACCGCCATCGACATCATCGACATGGGTATGCCGGTGCGCGAGGTTCTGACCAATGTGGCCTCGCAGTTTCTGGAATTTCTGACCTCGCCATTCGGTCAGCGGATCTTCAGGATTTGCGTCGGTGAAAGCGACCGGTTCCCCGAGCTTGGACAGGAATTCTACGAAAGCGGCCCGATGCTGGTGCGCGCGAAGCTGATGGAGTTTATCGCCGCCGCCGTCGCGGAAGACGCGCTTATCGTGGAAGATACGGAACTGGCGGCGGATCAATTTGCGGAACTGTGCAAGGCCGATATTTTCCCGCGGATGGTCTTCAACATGAACACGACGTTCACCGACAGAGAAAAGACCCGGATCATCACCGGCGCGGTCGATATGTTCATGTCGCACTACGGCAGCGCCGCGGATTAGGCGGCGACGCGCGCGACATGATCGAAAATCGCACGCTCGTCCGGTGAGAATGCGTCGCTTTCATCGCCGACATCCAGCCCGTTCAGCGCATAGGCAAAGGCGGTGTCGGCCGCGCGGTCATACCAGATACCACCGTTGAAACCGTAAGCATTGCCGAAGTGGCCGATCAGGGGGCGGGGATAGAACCGTGGGCTGTCGAAATACTGAAGACCAAGACCGTAATGCTGGAATACCCCGTCCAGCAGAACCCCATCATCGTCCCCTTCGCGCCAGAGCGGGTCTGGCGGGGCGTCGGCCAGCGCGCGCGCCAGCGCCAACATACTCGCCAAAGAGGTCCGCAAGCCGCCCTGCGGCGACAGTTGTGCCGTATGCTCGCCAAGGCGATAGCCGGCCTCTGCAATTACACCGCCCAGCGGATGGGTCACGCCTGTATCCGGAACCGCGTCGTCGATCTGGGGGAGGTAGCGCACCCCGTCGGTGCGAAACGTCGGCAGGGCAGCGCGGCGCGACTTGGCGTCGACCCCTGACCAGTTGAATCCGCCGGTGACGCCCATCGGCTGCAAAACCGTCGCCTGTGCCAATACGTCGAACCGCCGCCCCGACAGACGCTCCGCGATCGCCGCCAGCAGGATGTAGCCGAGGTTGCTGTAGCGAAAGCATGTGCCGGGACGATCCGGCCCGAAACACAACGCCGCGTCCCAATGTGTGGCCAGACCGTCCAGCAGAACCGGCGGCGCCAGATCGGTCAGCCCCGCCGTATGGGTCAAAAGCATCCGCAGCGTGACCGGTGTCTTTGGCCAGGCCGGATGCCGCAATGCAAAACCCAGCAGTTCGCCTGCATCCGCGTCGAACGGCGGGCCGATCCCGACCGCCCGTGCCGCCGCGACGCAGGCCGCCGCCGTCACCCCTTTCGACACAGAGGCGACGCGGAACATGGTGTCGTGATCGGCCACGATCCCGGCGGCCGTCTTGACGCTGAACGAAACGTCGCGCCCCCGCGCTAGGGCAAGCCCCGCGAAGGCATAGTCACGCCTGACCGGCAGATCCGTCATTGCGGGCTCTCATGACGACCGCAAAACGCGGTAGCGCAGGGCAAAGCCAAACGCGAGCCCTCTCCGATCAGAATTCCACCACTGCCCGGATCGACTTGCCTTCGTGCATGAGGTCGAACCCTTCGTTGATCTGATCCAGCGTCAACTTGTGGGTGATCATCGGGTCGATCTCGATCTTCCCGTCCATATACCAGTCGACGATTTTCGGCACGTCCGTCCGGCCCGACGCACCGCCGAAGGCCGTGCCACGCCAGCTGCGGCCTGTGACCAGCTGGAAGGGGCGCGTGCTGATTTCCGCTCCGGCAGGGGCCACGCCGATGATGATGCTTTCGCCCCAGCCCTTGTGCGCCGCTTCGAGTGCGGTCCGCATCACCTGCACATTACCTGTCGCATCGAAGGTGTAGTCCGCGCCGCCGCCGGTCAGGTCCACCAGATGCGCGACAAGATCGCCGTCGACTTTCGACGGGTTGACGAAATCGGTCATGCCGAAATGGCGGCCCATCTCTTCCTTGCCGTCGTTCAGATCAACGCCCACGATCTGGTCCGCCCCGGCCAGCCGCAGGCCCTGGATGACGTTCAGACCGATCCCGCCCAGACCGAAGACGATCGCGCGGCTGCCGATTTCCACCTTGGCGGTGTTGATGACCGCGCCGATGCCGGTCGTCACACCGCAGCCGATGTAGCAAATCTTGTCGAAAGGCGCGTCCTTGCGCACCTTGGCCAGCGCGATTTCCGGCACGACGGTGTGATGGGCGAAGGTCGAGCAGCCCATGTAGTGATGAATCGGCGTGCCGTCGAGCATCGAAAACCGGGTGGAGCCATCGGGCAGAAGCCCCTGTCCCTGCGTGCTGCGGATTTTCTGGCAGAGGTTGGTTTTCGGGTTCAGGCAATATTCGCATTCACGGCATTCCGGCGTGTAGAGCGGGATCACGTGATCGCCGACCGCAAGCGAAGTCACGCCCTCGCCCACCTCTATGACGACACCGGCACCCTCGTGGCCCAGGATCGCAGGGAAGATACCTTCCGGATCGTCGCCGGAGCGGGTGAATTCATCCGTGTGACACAGCCCCGTGGCCTTCACCTCGATCAGGACTTCACCCGCGCGCGGGCCTTCCAGTTCGACTTCCATCACTTCGAGCGGTTTTCCGGCTTCCAGAGCCACGGCGGCGCGTGTTCGCATTTTCTCTCTCCCTCTACGATTACGGCGCAGGTTCCGTGAAACGCGATCGGGTTTCAAGCCCGGACAGGACCGGCCGAAACAGTTGCCAGAGTGTCGAAAACCTGATTCTGTCTGGTTATGAAACTGATCCTTGCCTCTCTGGCCCTGTCTGCCTGCGCGCCACCGGTAACGTCGGGCGGCACGCAACCCGACACCTGTGGCAAGGACGGCTATGCGGCGCTGATCGGCGCGCCGTTGGCCGCGACCACCTTTCCCGCCGACCTGAACGCGCGGATCATCGGCCCCGAAGACGATGTGACGCTCAATTTTCAGCCTGACCGCCTGAATATCTTTACCGACGCCGATGGTCTGATCACGAGGATATCATGCGGTTAGCCATCTCGATTGCACTTTGCGCCGGGCTTGCCGCCTGCGCCACGACCACCCCCCCGACCGGAGGCGAGCGCCCCGGTGCGCAGATCAGCGGATCCTACCCGACCGGGCTGGACGACACCTGTGGTGCCGAACAATATGCTGTGCTGATCGGACAGGACGCCACGGCGCTCGAACGGATCCTGATCCTGCGCGAGGTCCGCGTAATCCGCCCGGGCAGTATCGTCACGCAGGATTACGTGCCCGCACGGCTGAACTTCCGGGTGAACGCGGCCGGTGCGATATCTGAGCTGACCTGCGGTTGATCGTTTGCGGTCGTGGTGCTTCTGGTTTTGGGGAGCAGCAAAAGTCCTCCGACGTCACGAACTGGGTGGGGGCAAATAATCGCGACGCCGGAGTAGCACTCTTGCTATGGACGTGTTCTGCACCCCGATTGTGGCGCGGGTTGGAACGGGGCGTGACCGTTTCGCGGCGATGCCTGCGTCGCGCAAGGCCCTTGATCTGACCGCCGTTTGCGGCAACTCTCGGATCATGTTGAACACCCCCTCCAGCGCCTTCGGTCTGCCCGATCAGGTCAGCTTTCACCGCACGGAACTGGCCCCGATCCTGACGCTTTACGGGCGTATGGTGGCCGCGGGCGAATGGCGCGACTATGGCATCAGCAGCCTGCGCGACGTGGCCGTTTTTTCGGTGTTTCGTCACACCGCGGAAAACCCGCTTTACCGGATCGAGAAGCGGCCCAAGCTGCGGCTGCGGCAGGGGCAGTATCTGGTCGTGGGCATGGACGGGCAGATCCTCAAGCGCGGCGACGATCTGCGACAGGTGCTGCGGGTGCTGGAGCGCAAGCTGATCCGCGCGGTCGACTAGGCGTTTCGCATGCGAAACGTATTATGTTGCTTATTAACAGATAGTTAATTCTGGCGCAGGCCCGTTAACCGTTTGCGCGCCAACACGTCGCCGTCGCCCTGTGCCGCGATCCGCAGGATCGCATCGGCGATGGGTTCGTAGGCGACGGCCATGTGATGCGCGTTGGCGTGGATCATCACCTCTGCGTCGACCATCATGCCGACATGGCCTTTCCAGAACATCAGGTCCCCGCGTTGCAGCGCCGCATCCGGCGGCAACATCTGCCCGGTCTCGGCGCGCTGCATGTCGCTGTCCGCCGGGCAGTATATGTCGCAAGCCATCAGCGCGGCCTGCACAAGCCCGGAACAGTCGATCCCGCGGATGGAGTTGCCGCCCCAGAGATAGGGTACGCCAAAAAACAGCTGCGCGATGCCAGCGGGGTCGGCAAAGGGGCGGTCAAGCGGGCGTAGGTGTTTCTTGGGGATGTAGCCCTGCGGCGTCTCGAAGAACTTGCGCCGCTCGTCCACGACCCGCAGCCGGGCACCGAAACTGAGCGCCATCAGGTCGGGTGATTTGAAATCCTCGTCGCGGTAGGCGTGGGTCGCCGGTGTGGCGACGCGATGCGTTGGTTCGACAGGTGCGCCCAGCGCATCGGTGGCCACGTAGCCGACATAACCGTCGGCGGCGGTTTGAACGAAAGACCAGCCGTCGCGATCGTCAAACACCGTAATCTTCGCGCCCAGCAGGATTTGCCGGTCGCGCGCGCCGCCGGGCTGCGCGCAAAGATCGGTCACGGACACGGCGACCGACTGCCTTTCACCGGCCACGAACCTGTCCGCCGTGACCTGGCCCTGCAGGTGCAGCGCGGCCACCCGTCCGTTCGCGGGTGTCAGCCGCCGGTCGCTCATAGGTTCAGCAGCTTTGGCAATGCGTCCAGCATCGCGCGTGCGCCCATGCCCACGCCGCCTTTGGGGCGGGCGGGTTTGGCGCTTGGCTGCCAGCCGTAGATATCGAAATGGGTGTAGGGCGCGTTTTCGACGAACCGGCGCAGGAACAGCGCCGCCGTGATGCTGCCCGCCATGCCGCCCGACGGCGCGTTGTCCAGATCGGCGATGCCCGGTTCGATCATCGCCTCATAGGGGGTGTGGAACGGCATCCGCCAGACCGGATCGGCGACACGCGCCGCCGCATCCGAAATCGCCGCCGCGTGGGTATCGTCGTCGGTATAGAACGGGGCGAGGTCCGGACCCACGGCCACGCGCGCCGCCCCGGTCAGGGTTGCCATCGAGACGATCAGATCGGGCGCGGATTCATCGGCGAGCGCCAGCGCGTCGGCCAGTACCAGCCGCCCCTCGGCATCGGTGTTGTTGATCTCGACCGTGAGACCCTTGCGGCTGGTCAGGATATCCTGCGGGCGGAAGGCGTTGCCGTCGATACTGTTTTCCACCGCCGGGATCAGCACCCGCAGGCGCAGTTTCAGGCCCAGCCCCATGATCATATGCGCCAGCCCCAGCACGGTTGCGGCACCGCCCATGTCCTTTTTCATCAGGCCCATGGAACTGCCGGGCTTGATGTTCAGCCCGCCGGTATCGAAACAGACGCCCTTGCCCACCAGCACCAGCGTCGGCCCGGCATCGCCCCAACTTAAATCGATCAGGCGCGGCGCGCGCTGCGAGGCGCGGCCGACGGTGTGGATCATCGGCAAATTCTGCGCCAGCAGGTCGTCGCCCACCGTGACCGTGATCGCGGCACCGTGGCGGTGACACAGATCGCGGGCCGCGTCCTCAAGCTCTTGCGGTCCCATGTCGGAGGCGGGCGTGTTGATCAGATCGCGGGTCAGCGCCTCTCCCGCCGCGATGGTCTCCAGCCGCCGAGCGTCGACCCCGTCGGGCGCGACAAGACGCGCGGCGAGCGCATTGCCCTTGGCGTAGCGGTTAAAGCGGTAACCCGCCAGCAGCCACCCCAGCGCCGATTCTTCTGCCGTCGCAGGCGTCAGCCCCGACACGATGCGATACGTGCCGGCCGGCAGTTTGCCCGCCCCTGCCGCGACGGCGAACCGACCGCGCCGGCGCGCCGCTTCGGTGCCGATGCCGATCAGCGCGCATTGCGCCCCGCCCAAAGCGTCGGGCAGCATCACCGCCTCACCGATCCTGGCGTCGAACCCCTGCAGCGCGGCAAATGTCTGTGCCGGTCCGGGGAGCGAGGACAGGACTTCGGACAGCGTGTCGGGGGTGACGATATGCAGGTCGATGGCATCGTCGGTCGGCGCGGCGAACGTCAGCGGCATGGGGTGTCCTTGGGTCAGGTTTGCCCCAGACTACCGACCGCAGACGCGACCGCAAGGGATGCCTAGACCGGGCGATTGCGGCGGAAGGTCCAGATCTGGCTGACGGCCAGGTCGAAAGCGCGTTCAAGGCGGGCCAGTGTCGCCCCCACGGCCACCCCGCCCTGCCCCTGTGCCGCCTCTGCCACGTTGTCGGCCGTCGTCGCCACCGTCGTCAGCCCGATCTGCAACGCGATCGCGGCGACGCGGCGCGCCGGCTTGCACATCTGTGACAGGTTGCCGCCCGCGCGGGCCTCGTGCAGGCGATCCAGCCGATGCGCGATATCTTCAAGCGCACGGCAGATCATCGCCTCTGCCTCGTGTTCGGAGAGATCGAGAAACAGAAGTTCGAGCGGAGCGGGATCCATCGTGAATACCTCGTGGCATCGCAGGACCGAAACGCTGGCGGAACGGGTGGGCACATGGGCCGGAAGGGGGCTTTGATAGGTCATGGCCCCGTCTTAGCGGTGCTTGGTATCCAGATAGTTGATACGGCGGGCAATTATCTCTCGAAATCATCGCAAATCCGGCTTAGTGAAATTTGACGAAAAGAAAGGGACAATGCCATGGAATTCGCCCGTCCGCTGCCCGAATACCTGACCAAACGCTATCACGGCTGGAAGGCCACCACCTATGCCGAGAACAAGGGCTGGTACAAACGCCTTGCCGACGAGGGCCAGCGCCCGCGCGCCATGGTGATCTCCTGCTGTGACAGCCGGGTGCATGTCACGGCCATCTTCGGGGCCGATCAGGGCGAGTTCTTTATCCACCGCAACATCGCCAATCTGGTGCCGCCCTACGCGCCGGACGGTGATCATCACGGCACCTCTGCCACCGTCGAATATGCGGTCAACGCGCTGAAGGTCGCGCATCTGGTGGTGCTGGGGCATTCGGGCTGCGGCGGGTGCGAAGGCTGCTATGAGATGTGTTCGGGCAACGCCCCCGAACTGGAAGAGAAAAGCAGCTTTGTCGGGCGCTGGATGGACATCCTGCGCCCCGGTTTCAACCGCCTGCCCGACGGCGACGACGAGACCCGCAAGACCGCGCTTGAAAAAGAGGCGGTGCTGGTCAGTCTGGAGAACCTGATGACGTTTCCCTTTGTCGAACAGGCGGTGAAGGATGGCACCCTGTCCCTGCACGGGCTGTGGAACAACATCGCCGACGGGTCGCTGGAGGTCTATGACCCGGAAACCGGCAGCTACCTGCCGATCTGAGCTTCAGCCGACTTTCACCACAACCTTGCCGAAACTGTCGCCCAGCAGGACATCGTTCAGGGCCTGCGGGGCGTTCTCCAGCCCCTCGACCACCTGTTCGCGGTAAGCGATGCTGCCGTCCGCCAGCCAGCCTTCCATATCCTTGCGGAAAGCCTTGTAGTCGTCGCGCCCGAAATTGTCGAAGATGATGAAGCCCTGCATCTTTACCTTCATTTTCAGGATCGTGCTCAGGATCGACGGCCCCCGGTCCGGCCCGTCGGGCAGCTTGCTCAGGTTATACCACCCGGCGACACCGCAGACGGGCACGCGGGCAAAGGGGTTCAGGAGCGGCAGGACGGCATAGAGCACCTTGCCGCCGACGTTCTCCCAGTAGATGTCGATCCCGTCCGGGCAGGCGGTTTTCAGTTGATCGGCGAAATCGTCTGCGCGGTGGTCGATGCAGGCATCGAAGCCGAGGGTGCCCGTCACATGGCGGCATTTGTCCGCGCCGCCTGCCACGCCGACAACGCGGCATCCCTTGATCTTTGCGATCTGGCCGACCGTCGCGCCGACGGGGCCGGAGGCGGCGGCGACCACAAGGGTTTCGCCCGCTTTCGGTTCACCGATATTCAGCAACCCGGCGTGCGCGGTAAACCCCGGCATTCCCAGAACACCCAGCGCCCAGGACGGTTTGTCGGGGTCCGGGCCGAGGTTCAGCACCTCTTTGCCGTCAGATAAGTCATAGTCCTGCCAGCCGCTACCCGCGACGACCAGATCGCCCTTGGCGAAACCGTCGCAGTCGCTCTCCATCACCTCGGCCACAACCTGCCCCGTCATCACGCCGCCGATGGCCACCGGGGTGGCATAGGATTTCGCGTCGTTCATCCGCCCGCGCATGTAGGGGTCGATAGACAGGTAGCGGGTGCGCAGCAGCATCTCGCCCTTGCCGGGACGGGGCACATCAGCCGTTTCCAGCCGCAGGGTATTGTCGTCAGGCAGCCCGCGCGGGCGTTCGGCCAGAACGATGCGGCGGTTGGTGTCGGCGGATTGTGGCATGAGGTGATCTTTCCCTGTCGAAGGTTCTCCTGCCAAACCTAGTGCAGATCGTCCGCGGGCAACAGCATCCGCCGGATTTCGCTAGGCGCGGCGCGTTGCCGACGCTAAGACAACGGGCAAAGTGATGCGGGGCGGATCATGTCGGAAATTCTATCGCTTGCGGGCAGCAACCTGATCTCTCCGATCATCCTCAGCTTTGCGCTGGGTCTGGCCGCAGCACTTGCCCGGTCCGACCTGACGATCCCCGAGGCCGTGGCCAAAGGCATGTCGATCTACCTACTGTTCGCCATCGGCTTCAAGGGCGGGGCCGCCGTTTCGGCGCACGGGGTCGACGGCACCTTGCTGGCGGCGATTGCCGCCGGTGTCGTGCTGTCCTTCGGTCTGCCGTTCGTCGCTTTCGCCCTGTTGCGGCTGATCACCAAGCTGGACCGTGTGGATGCCGCCGCCGTGGCCGCGCATTATGGCTCCATCTCCATCGTGACCTTCGTGGCCGCGACATCCGTGCTCGAAGGGCGCATGATTTCCGCCGAGGGCTACATGGTCGCCGTCGCCGCGGCGATGGAGGCACCGGCGATCCTGTCGGCACTCTGGCTGGTCGCGCGAGGTGGCGTAGGTGGCAAGATGGCACCGGGGCTGATGCGCGAGATCCTGTTGAACGGGTCCATCGTGTTGCTGGTCGGGTCTTTCGCCATCGGTGCGGTGACCGGGGAAAAGGGGCTGGCAGAAATTTCGTCGTTCATCGTCAATCCGTTCAAGGGCGTGCTGTGCCTGTTCCTGCTGGATATGGGCCTGATCGCGGGGCGCGGGCTGCGGCAGGCGCGCGGTGTGGTCAACCTGCCGATGGTGGCCTTTGCGATTGTCATGCCGATGATCGGCAGCATCGCTGGTCTGATCCTGGGTATGCTGGTCGGGCTGTCGGTGGGCGGCGTGGTGCTGATGATGGTGCTGGCCGCTTCCGCGTCCTATATCGCAGTGCCCGCCGCGATGCGTGTCGCCCTGCCGCAGGCCAATCCGGCTGTCTATCTGACGCTGTCGCTCGGCGTCACATTCCCCTTCAACCTGACCCTGGGCATCCCGATCTATCTGGCCATCGCCCGGGCCATGACAGGAGCCTGACCGATGAAGACCCATACCGCAAAGCGCGTGGAAATCGTGATCGAGGCCCCGCTGGAACGGCGTCTGAAACAGGCGTTGCTGGATGCGGGGGTAACGGGGTTTACCGTCCTTCCGGTGCTAGGCGGTTCGGGCCGGTCCGGTAACTGGTCACGCGAGGGTCAGGTGGGCCGCGCGGGCATGGTCGCAGTGATCTGCATCATCGCGCCCGAACGGCTCGACCCGCTGCTGGAAGCGGCATTCGCCGTCGTCGAACCGCACATCGGGGTCGTGTCGGTCGTCGATGCGCAAGTGCTGCGGGCGGAACGGTTCTAGGATCAACCCGCGTAGCCAAGCTCTTGCGCGAACAGTTTGGCCAGCTCCTCGCGGGTCAGCTGGACGTCGCGGGCCGTATCGCGTGGGGCGGACGGCGTTTCGCTGAATGAATTACGTGACAGGGTGGCGCGGAACATTGCGATGGCACGGGTCATTGGCAGTCTCGTTCGTTTGTGCGCCCCCACACGTCCCAAGCCACGCCGCCGCCACAAAAGAGTTTCATAAAAGCCGCAAAAAAAGGCGGCGCAGAACCACATCTGCGCCGCTTTTCAGAATAAATCGCTGGATTACTTAGCCTTTTTTCAGGCACTCCCGCCCCAACAGCTCTGCAATCTGGACCGCATTCAATGCGGCCCCCTTGCGCAGGTTGTCGGACACGCACCACAGGTTCAGACCGTTGTCGATGGTGCTGTCCTGCCGGATGCGGCTGATGAAGGTCGCGTAGTCGCCGACACATTCAATCGGCGTGACGTAGCCGCCGTTTTCGCGCTTGTCGATCACCATGATGCCCGGTGCCTCGCGCAGGATGTCTCGGGCCTCGTCCTCGTCCAGGAAATCCTCGAACTCGATGTTCACCGCTTCGGAGTGGCCGACGAAAACCGGGACGCGCACGCAGGTCGCGGTGACCTTGATGGACTTGTCGACGATCTTTTTCGTCTCGGCGACCATCTTCCATTCTTCCTTGGTCGAACCGTCTTCCATGAACACGTCGATATGCGGGATCACGTTGAAGGCGATCTGCTTGGTGAACGTGTCGTAGGATTTGTCGTCGGTCGGGTTGTAGATGCTCTTGGTCTGATCCCACAACTCGTCCATGCCGGCCTTTCCGGCACCGGACACGGATTGATAGGTGCTGACCACGACGCGCTTGATCTTCGCGCGGTCGTGCAGCGGCTTGAGGGCTACGACCATCTGTGCGGTGGAGCAGTTGGGGTTGGCTATGATGTTCTTCTTGGCGTAGCCGTGGATCGCCTCCGGGTTCACCTCCGGCACGATCAGCGGGATGTCCGCGTCGTAGCGGTAGAGCGAGGAGTTGTCGATCACCACACAGCCCGCGGCGGCGGCCTTGGGCGCATATTTCTTCGTCGCTTCGGACCCCACGGCGAAGAGCGCCATGTCCCAGCCAGTGAAATCGAAGGTGTCCAGATCGAGGGTCTTCAGGGTCTTGTCGCCGAAGGACACTTCGGTGCCCAGCGATTTCCGACTGGCAAGCGCGGCAATCTCGTCCACCGGGAACGCGCGTTCCGCGAGGATGTTCAGCATTTCGTGGCCCACGTTGCCCGTGGCCCCGACGACGGCGATTCTGTAACCCATTGGTCCTGTCCTTCTAGCAATGCGCCCCTTTACCGTGCAGGTGCAGCGAAAGGAAGGGGGTCGCGTCAGTCGGTGCGGTCACGGCTGAAGGCGTAGGCGAAAAGACCCAGCGCCAGCACGATGGCAAAGAACAGGAAGATGAGGGCGAAACTCTCGGTCGTGGCCTTGGTGTCGATCCGGCTCGCCTCGAACAGGCGGCCGGTGGCGAATTGCATGACGCCGACGCCGCCGATGCCGAAGAGGTTCATCAGCGTCACCCCCCGCCCGGTCAGGTGGGGCGGCAGGAACGCCTTGCCGTGTGCGATGATCATCGGGAAGCTGGCACCCGCCAGACCGACGATAGCCAGAAGAACGGTGGCAAGCACGACGCTGTCCGCCGGGAACATCCACAACGCCAGCAGCGCCGCCAGCCCGATCAGGTTGCCCACGAGGATCACGCCCTTGCGGGTGCCGAACAACCGATCAAGCGGGCCGTAGATGAAACTTCCGGCGATCATCGCCAGCGCCATCACGAAGGTCGCGCGCCCGATGCCTGTGGCGTCCAGCCCGAAGACCTCGGCCATGTAGGGCCCGGCCCAGAGGCCGCGCAAGCCCGCCGCGGGCGCGTAGGACACGAAGATGATCGCGAAGATCGGCCAGAGCACGGGCATCTTCAGCAGGTCCAGCACGGAGCCGCGCTGTGCGTGCACCACGCGCGGCGGGTCCTTGACGAAAATCCAGATCAGCGCCGCGATCACGAGGCAGAGCACCGCCAGCCCGAACATCGTCTCGCGCCAACCGAAAGTCGCCACCGACCAGGCCATCGGGGCCGATCCCGCCAGATTGCCGAGCGATCCCAGCCCGATCATGGCCCCGGCCAATGTGGCGAAGACCGCGGGCGAATAGACCTTTGCAAAGATGTAGTATCCCGCCATCAGCACCGGCGAACAGCCGACCCCGATCAGCGCCATCGCGAGGCTGATGTGCAGCGGCGATTGCGCCAGTGCAAAGGCGGCTGCCCCACCGGCACCGCCCAGCGCAAAGATCAGGGCCGCCGTGATCCGCGGCCCAACACGATCCAGCATCGCGCCCACGGGTATCTGCATCGCGGCGAAGGCCAGAAACCACAGGCCCGACGCCTGCGCCAGATCGTCCGCCGTCGCCCCGATGTCGCGGTCCAGCGCAGGCGTCAGCACCGCCAGAAACGCCCGGAAGAACTGCGACATCGCATAGGCCGCGACAAGGATGGCGATACTGGCTTTCATGGAGTGCGCCCTTTGCTGAACCCTTGGCAATCTGTTGGCACGCCCGCCCGACAGGGGCAAGCCGCGTCAGGGGCGTGGCGTGAAATGGGCTGCGTAGGTTTGGCGCAGGGCGGCCTTTTGCACTTTGCCCATGGTGTTGCGCGGCAGCGCATCGACGGCGACGAGCGCGCGCGGGTGTTTGAACTTTGCCAGGCTATCGACCAAGGCAGCGGCAATCGCCTCCTCCGGCAACGGGCCGTCCAACACCAGAACCGCCAGTGCCGCCTCGCCCAGATCGGGGTGCGGCACGCCGATCACGGCACTCTCGATCACACCCGGAACCCGGTCCAGCACGTCCTCGACCTCCTTGGGGTAGATATTCAGACCGCCCGCGATGATCAGATCCTTGCCGCGCCCGACGATTGTGACGTAGCCGTCGTCCGACATCGTGGCGAGGTCGCCGGTGATGAAGAACCCGTTTTCCCGCAGTTCCGCCGCGGTCTTGTCGGGCATCTGCCAATAGCCCGCAAAAACGTTGTCGCCCCGCACCTCCAGCGTGCCGATCTCTCCGCGCGGTAGCTCCCTGCCCGCGCCATCGCAGACCTTCGCCTCTACCCCCGGCAGGGGCAGACCGACGGTGCCCGCGCGGCGTTCGCCCTCATAGGGGTTCGAGGTGCTCATATTGGTTTCGGTCATGCCGTAGCGTTCGAGGATGCGATGCTCGGTCCGCGCGGTAAACGCACGGTGGGTTTCGGCCAAGAGCGGCGCGGAGCCGGACACGAACAGCCGCATTTTCGCGGTGAGGGCCGCATCGAAACCCTTCGCCGCCAACAAGCGGGTGTAGAACGTTGGCACGCCCATCAGCGCGGTCGCCCGCGGCATGTGCGCGATCAGCCCGTCCAGATCGAATGTCGGGAAGAACACCATCCGCCCGCCTGCAAGCAGGGTGATGTTGGTCGCGACGAACAGACCGTGCGTGTGAAAGATGGGGAGTGCGTGGAGCAGAACGTCATCGTCCGTGAACCGCCATGCCTCTGCCAGCACCCGCGCGTTCGACAGCAGGTTGCGCTGCGTCAGCATCGCGCCCTTCGACCGCCCTGTGGTGCCGGACGTATAAAGGATCGCGGCGAGGTCGTCGGGTGCGCGCGGCGCGACCGGTGCGCTGCCACCCGCCGCCGCCGCCCTGTCGGCAAGTGTTCCGGACCCGTCCCGGCCCAGTGTCAGCACCACTGGTGACGCATCCACGACTATATCGCGCAGGGCCGTCGCCTTCGCCGGGTGAACGATGATCACCGCCGGATCGGCATCTTGCACAAAATACCCGACCTCGGCGGCGGTATAGGCGGGGTTGAGCGGCACCAGCAGCAGCCCCGCGCGCACGCAAGCCGCATAGACGGCAAGCGCCGTCACCGACTTTTCCGCCTGCAACAGGATGCGGTCACCGGACACGGCACCTGCGTCCTGCAACACCTGTGCGATACGCCCCGCCTGCGCCACGAAATCTCTGTAGGAGATCGAGGTGCCATCAAGCAGCGTCAGGAATACCTCATCGCTGTCAGCGTGGCGGCCGAATAGTTCATAAAAGAGGGGGTTCGTCATGGTCGGACCTTCGGCGGATCATACGGCACCAGCCTACCGCGCGCCGCGCGAAACCGGAACCGCATCCGCGCCCTAGTCGTCCATCACCAGCCGGGCCAGCTTGGCCGCCGTCTCCTGCATCAGCGGCAGATAGGATTCGAGCCCGGCAATGTCGATCCGCTGCACCGGGGCGTGGATCGACAGGGTGGACAACAGACGCCCGGTTTCATCCGCGATCGGTACCGCGATGGCGACCATATCGTCCATGAATTCCGCGTTGTCGGTCGCATAGCCGCGCCGCGCGATCCCGCGCAGTTCCATCGTCAGGGTCGGCGGATCGGTGATGGTCTGTGCGGTCTGCTGCCGCAGCGGGGCCGCGTTCAGATACTGATCCAGATGCGCCGGGCGCAGTGTCGACAGATACATCTTGCCGCTGGCGGTGCAGTGAAACGGCACCGACGTGCCGATGGGCAGCTGGATGCGCAGTGGCCATTTCGTCTCCACCCTGTCGAGATAGGTCATTGCGTCACGATCCGGCGTGGCGATATTGCAGGTTTCGCCCACCTCGGCGGCCAGCGATTTCAGCACGGCCAAGCGGGCCGCCCTGATTCGCAACGACGAAAACACGTTGACCGACAACCGCCGCAGCCGTCCGCCGGGGCTGTAGGATCGCCCGTCGAGATCGCGTTGCAGGAAGCCTTCGGCCTCCAGCGTCGAAAACAGCCGGTGGATCGTGGGTTTCGGCAGGCCCAGCTTGGCGTTCACTTCCGTCGGGGTCACAGGCACCCCGATGGCGGCCACCTCCTCCAGCACCAAAAGCAGGCGCAGGTTGGTCGGGATGGTCTGTTTGCCACGCAGGTCGTCAGCCGCCATGGGATATGTGCTCCGTCAGATCGCGGGTATCAGCATCAGCGCCAGCGCCGGGGTCAGCGATACGATCACCCAGACCGAAATCAGCGCGACCAGATACGGCACGGTGTAGCGCAGCAACCTGAAATACGGAACACCCGTGACACCGGACGCCACGTAAAGATTCAGCCCGTAGGGTGGCGTTATGAACCCGATGGAGGCACCGACAAGGAAGATCACCGAAAAGTGGATCGGATCGACACCGACCGACGCCGCGATGGGGGCGAGGATCGGCGCGAGGATGATCGTCACCGGCAGCGATTCCAGGATCATACCCGCGACGAAGACGATGATCATCGAAGTGAAGAGCACCGCGTAGTATCCGCCCATACCCCGCACGAAGCCACCGATCACTTCTTGCGCGCCCAGCAGCGACAGGTTCTGCTGCATGACCACGGAAATGCCGATCAGTGGCGCGAGGATGCCGGTGATCTGTGCGGACCGCATCACGATGCTGGGCACCTGCGTCAGCTTGAAGCCTTCGACGACGACCATGTCGCGATAGCCCTTTTGCTCGACCGGGGTGTCGGCGTCGTTATGCATCACCTTGTTGAGCGGATAACAGATCAGCCCAACGATGAGACAGAAACCGACGGTCACCGCCGCCGCCTCTGTCGGGGAAAACTTGCCGGTGTAAATGCCGTAAAGCACCAGCCCGATGGCGAAGAACCCGAGCCATGCGCCGAACGCCGTTTTCAGGATGCGGGTCAGTTGCAGCGGGATCAGGTAGCCCCAGCCGTTCAGGGTGCAGATGATGAAGGCCGCGGTCATCATCGCCAGCACCATCAGCGCGCCGGGCACGATGCCCGCGATGAACAGGTCGGAAATCGACAGGTTCATCAGGTAGCCATAGACGATGAAGATGATCGACGGCGGAATGATGATACCCACCGTGCCGCCCGCAGCCGCCGTGGCCGCGGAAAACCGTTCGTCATAGCCCCCCTTGACCATTTCGGGGTGCAGCATCGACCCGATGGTCGCCGTCGTGGCGGAGTTGGAGCCGGAGATCGCGGCAAACAGGCCACAGGCCCCGATAGAGGCCATCGCCAGACCGCCGCGCAGCCAGCCCAGGCAGGAATAGGCGAAATCGGACAATCGCCGCGCGATACCGGACTGGTTGATCAGGTCCCCGGTCAGGATGAACAGCGGCATCGCCAGCAGTGCAAAGCCCTTGACGAAGACGTTGGCCAGTTCCGCGCCGACGTTGTCGAGCGTCTGTCCCAGCACGAAGGTGGTGCCGATCACCCAGTAGCCGATGACGAGGAAAACCGGCACACCCAGCATGAACAGCACGGTGACACCGACGGAAATCAGCGTGATCCAGGTCGAGATATCCATTATACGTCTCCCCCGATCACGGCCTGTTCGATCATCACCTCGCCCGAGCGGAATTTGGCGATGTCGGTGAACCAGTTCTGCAGCACCCGCCCCGCCATCATCATGAAGGCGATGGGCACGGTGATCAGGAACCACCATTTCAGAAAGTTATCGGTTCCTTCCAGAATCTGGAAGTTGGAGGCCGATTGCGCCGTGACCCGCGAGGCGGTCACCACGACGATGATACAGAAGCCCAGCCAAAGCACCGCGTCCAGCGTCAGGCAGAACATCTGCCCCGCGCGCGGCATCTTGGTGCGGAATTCGTTGAACGCCAGATGCGTCCGCAGCTTGATATTGTAGGAACAGCCGAACCACGTCATCACGAGGAACAGCACCGGCGGAAAGGTCGTGGACCACGGGGCCTGCACGGAAAAGACGAAACGCCGGATGACCTCCACGAAGATGATCACGGCGATGGCAAGGTAGCTGTAAACCATGATGGACCGCTCAAGATGGCGTTCCAGAAACGGCACGAGACGGTAGATCAGCACGATCAGAAGACCGCCGCCGATTGTCAGGATCGTTCCGGCCAGCCACGCCCCGTTCGTCTTCAACGCCGTGCTGATTTCCCAGCTGTCGTTGCTGGACATGGCTGTGACGACACCAATCGCTTCGGACCACAGTGACATGGCCGCTCCTCCCTCGGTTGTCCCTCCTGCAGGATGCAGGGCCCCTGGGACCTATCGTTCCATAAGACGGCAAGACCGGCCCCGTAACAAGGGCCGGTCCCGATGACGCGTGTGGCGTTTAGCCTTTCCACCAGCGGCGTGGCTCGACGTTTTCGGCCAGCGTGTCGGCGTCGATCTCGCGGGCGATGTCGTATATCTCCTGGTAGGTGTCGGCACCACCCTGCCAGCCGTTGATCCGCTCGCGCCACTGTTCCCACAGTTGCGGCTGGAATTCGGGCGAACACATTTCCTCGGCCTTGCGGATTTCCGCATCCGACAGCGTCGCCAGACGCACGTTGTTTTCCTTGAACATCGTGCCATCGAGCTGCGGCGTGGAGAAGCCGACCGTGTTGACCAGCGCGGCCTCGTTGGCGGCCTGCACGTGGGTCTGCGCCCAGTAGGAGGACTCCATCACGGCGTCCTGCAGATAGCCTTCCAGCCCGTCGAAGACGGAAGCCGACATCGCCGTGTGCTCTGTCCCGCAGAAGAACCGCAGGTCGACGCACTGCGACACCACCGGCGACATACCGGCGTAGGCCACGGCGGACGCCCATGTTTCGGCCCCGTCGATCAGGCCTTGACGCAGACCGTCGAGCGTTTCTTCCCAGGCCACCGGCACCGGGTTCAGGTTCAGCGCCTGCATCGCGATCCGGCCCAGCTGCGTGCCGGTCACGCGGTTCTTGGTGCCGAAAAGCTGTTCGATGGACGTGACGGTTTCCTTGTCTTCCCAGGCCAGTCCCAACTGGATGCCCCGCAGTTCGGCGTGGCTGAACAGGAATTTCAGGCCATGGCGCTTTTCATAGGGGTCACGCAGCAGTTCGACCGACTTGGGGTGATAGAGGAAGTGGTACTGATCCGCACGGCTACGGAACATATAGGCATAGTCCAGCACGTTTAGGTAAGGCGCGCCACCGGCAGAGTTCTGCGTCGAGGCGGCATAGATATCCACGATCCCCTGCTGGGTTTTCTCCACGCACGATGTCTGACCGCAAATCTGGTTGTCGCCGATGAACTCGATCCGAATCTCTCCATCCGTCCGTGCTTCGAGGTCGCGGGCGAATTCGAGGGCACCCGCACGCTCGATCAGAAGGTTGCGCGCATTGAAGCCGGCGGCACCGAACTTCAGCGTGTGCTTGGCCTCTTTCGCAAAGCGGCGCTCATAGGTCGATTCCGCCGCAGAGGCCAAGTTTGCAAGGCTCATCGCCCCGCCGAACGTGCCCGCCGCCATCAGCGTGCTGCTCATCCCGTATTGTCCGGCGAGCTTGAAAAGATCGCGCCGATTGATGCGGCTCAGCTTGTTGCCAACACTCATTATAGTTCCTCCCTTGGTGTGATCTCAATTAATGAGACTTATAGTTTCAAAAAAAGACTAGTATGAGACAGACGTTCTGCATAGACTTTTTTTCACATTCGGGACGACGGCGTGCCGAGCAGCGAACGGGGGATCGCCATGAATGCCGATTTTGTGATTGTGGGCGCCGGCTCTGCGGGCTGTGTCATCGCAAACCGGCTCAGCGCCGACCCCAAGAACCGCGTCGTCCTGCTGGAGGCCGGTGGCCGCGACCTCAATCCGTGGATTCACGTGCCTGTCGGCTACTTCAAGACGATCCACAACCCGTCCGTCGACTGGTGCTACAAGACCGAGCCCGATCCCGGGTTGAACGGCCGGTCGATCGACTGGCCGCGCGGCAAGGTGCTGGGCGGATCGTCGTCGCTCAACGGATTGCTTTACGTGCGCGGGCAGCCGCAGGATTACGACCGCTGGGCGCAGATGGGCAACACCGGCTGGGCGTGGGACGATGTCTTGCCGCTGTTCAAGCGCGCGGAATGCAACGAACGCGGTGCCGATGAATTTCACGGCGATCAGGGGCCGCTGTCGGTCAGCAATATGCGTATTCAGCGCCCGATTTGCGATGCCTGGGTGGCGGCGGCGCAGGCCGCTGGCTACCCGTTCAACCCCGATTACAACGGAGCGACACAGGAAGGCGTGGGATATTTCCAGCTGACCACCCGCAACGGGCGGCGTTGTTCCGCCGCGGTGGCCTACCTCAACCCGGTCAAATCGCGCGACAACCTGACGATCATCACCCACGCGCAGGTGCAGAAGGTGATCATAGAGAACGGACGCGCCACCGGTGTTTCCTACCGTGACAAGACCGGGACGGTGCAGACGGTGCACGCTGCCGCAGAGGTGATCCTGTCGAGCGGTGCCATCGGATCGCCGCAGATCCTGATGATGTCGGGCATCGGCGAGGCGCAGCAGTTGCAGGACAACGGTGTCGCGGTCGTCAGGGACCTGCCTGCGGTGGGCAAGAACATGCAGGACCATCTGCAGGCCCGGCTGGTCTATAAATGCAACGAACCGACGCTGAACGACGAAGTGCGCGGCATATTCAACCAGGCCAAGATCGGCCTGAAATATATCATGTTCCGCGCGGGTCCGATGACCATGGCGGCATCACTTGCCACCGGTTTCATGAAGACCCGCGAAGATGTCGAAACGCCGGATATCCAGTTTCACGTGCAGCCGCTGTCTGCGGAAAATCCGGGGCGCGGGGCGGACCCGTTCAGTGCCTTCACCATGTCGGTCTGCCAGTTGCGCCCCGAAAGCCGTGGCGAAATCCGATTGAACGGGCCGGACCCGCTGACCTATCCGAAAATCATCCCGAACTACCTGTCGACGGAAACCGACTGCCGCACCATCGTGGCCGGCGTGAACATCGCTCGCACCATCGCGCGCCACGCGCCACTGACCTCGAAGATTTCAGAGGAATACCGCCCGAACCCCGATCTGGACATGGACGACTATGACGCCACGCTGGATTGGGCGCGCAACAACACCGCGTCGATTTACCACCCCACGGGCACCTGCAAAATGGGCAAGGGGCCGAACACCGTCGTCGATCAGGACCTCAAGGTGCATGGCATCGCGGGGTTGCGCGTGGCGGATTGCGCGATCATGCCGGAAATCGTGTCCGGCAACACCAACGCCCCGGCGATCATGATCGGCGAAAAAGCGAGCGATCTGATCCTGGCGAGCCGTTAGGCAGACTTTCATCGAAAGTCTGACCCAAAATCCTCTGCAAGGATTTGTGCCGTTAGACCGGAAGCGCCGTCGTCTGCCGCACCGTACGCAACGCAAAGGACGACTGCATCTGCGCAACCCCCGGCAACCGCGCCAGAAACTGCCGATGGATGCGCGCGAAATCTTCGGTGTCGCCTGCCACGACCTTGAGCAGGTAATCCGCGCTGCCCGCCATCAGGTGACATTCCAGAACGTCGGGGATGCGCGCCACCGCGCGCTCGAAGGCGTCCAGCACCTCGTCCGCCTGCCCCGACAGCGTGATCTCTACGAACACCGTCGTCGGGCGGCCCATCTTGCGGGTGTCCAGCAGCGCCACGTAGTCGCGGATGATGCCCACCTTTTCCAGCCGCTGCACGCGCCTGTGGCAGGCCGAGGCGGACAGGCTCACCTTTTCCGCAAGATCGGCATTCGACATACGCCCGCTGCGTTGCAGCACCTCCAGAATACGCCGATCAAGGCTGTCGATCTCCATTTTGCGCAGATTCCTTCGGGCAAATGCGGCTTCTGCGCAAAACCCTACGAATGATCACGCTAACATGCAATGAAATCGCCCCTGCAATTGCGCGTGAGCTGCGCCACAATACCGCAAACGCAGGAGGATTCGTCATGCACATCGGTTGCCCCAAGGAAATCAAACCACAGGAATTTCGCGTCGGCATGACACCCAACGCCGCGCGCGAGGCCGTGGCTCATGGCCACAGTGTCAGCATCGAGACGGCTGCGGGCGTCGGGGCCGGTTTCCCGGACGAGGACTATGTCGCGGCAGGTGCCACGATCATCGACACGGCGGAGGAAATTTTCGCCAGCGCCGACATGATCGTGAAGGTGAAAGAACCGCAGGCGCCCGAGCGCAAGATGCTGCGCGAAGGGCAGATACTGTTCACCTATCTGCATCTGGCGCCCGATCCCGACCAGACCCATGACCTGATTGCATCCGGTGCCACCTGCATCGCCTATGAAACCGTCACAGACGACCGCGGCGGCCTGCCGCTGCTGGCCCCCATGTCAGAGGTCGCGGGCCGTCTTGCGCCGCAGGTGGGCGCGTGGACCCTGCAAAAGGCTAACGGCGGGCGTGGCGTGCTGATGGGCGGCGTGCCCGGTGTCGGCCCTGCCCGCGTCGTCGTGATCGGTGGCGGCGTCGTCGGCACCCATGCGGCGCGGATCGCCGCCGGTATGGGCGCGGATGTCACCGTGCTCGACCGCTCTTTGACGCGGCTGCGCTATCTGGACGATATGTTCGGCGGACAGTTCAAGACCTCCTACGCCAGCGCGGGCAATACCCACGACCTGGCCGTGGCCGCAGACATGATCATCGGCGCTGTGCTGGTGCCCGGTGCTGCCGCACCCAAGCTGATCTCGCGCGATCAACTGGCCGATCTGAAACCGGGTGCGGCCCTTGTGGACGTGGCCATCGACCAGGGCGGTTGTTTCGAAACGTCGAAAGCCACAACGCATCAGGACCCGGTCTATGACGTCGACGGCATCATGCACTACTGCGTGGCCAACATGCCCGGCGCGGTAGCGCGCACATCGACCATCGCACTGGGCAACGCCACGATGCCCTTCATGCTGGCCCTGGCCGACAAGGGTTGGAAACAGGCCTGCGAGGATGACGCGCATCTGCTGAACGGGCTGAACGTGCACGCGGGGCATTTGACCTATTACGCCGTGGGCAAGGCACTGGGCCTCAGTGTCATGTCGCCGCAGAAAGCGCTGAAACTCTGAAACGAAAAAGGCCCGCCAAACCGGCGGGCCTTTGCAATGCGGGGGCGGTGGACGTTACCGACCGGCCTTCAGCGAGTCGCGGATTTCCAGCAGCACATCCAGCTCCGACGGGCCGGTGTCGACCTCGGGTGCCACGTCTTCCGGCTTCTCTGCGGCGGCCTTCACCCGGTTGACCATCTTGACCAGCATGAACACCACAAAGGCGATGATCAGGAAGTTGATGATCGCCATCAGGAAGTTACCGACGGCAAAGACCGAAATACCGGCTTCGGTACAGGCCGCGACCGAGGCGCATTCGCCGTCACCCAGTACATAGAACCAACCCGAGAAATCCATCCCGCCGGTGAACAGCGCGATGATCGGGTTGATCAGGTCGCCGACCAGCGACGTGACGATTGCGGTGAACGCGGCACCGATGATGATACCGACGGCCATGTCCATGACATTGCCCTTGGCGATGAAATCCTTGAATTCTTGAATCACGATATGTCCCTTCTGTGTGTGGTTGCACGCCGCCGATCTGATGCCGCCCTGCGCGCTCGCGCACATCATTAGCGCGATATCGTCACAGAACCATGGCTTTTTTTACGATTGTTTCCCCTTAGGTTGGTTCTGACGCAACCCGGACCTCATACAGGAGCCATATCATGGCCGATCTTTCCCAATTCCCCATCACACAGCGCTGGCCCGCCAAGGACTCGTCGGTCATCCAGCTTTATGCCTTTCCGACACCGAACGGCGTCAAGGCCTCCATCGCGCTGGAGGAGATGGGGCTGGCCTATGAACCCCACCTGGTCACGCTGTCGGACGACGACGTGAAAAGCGATGCGTTCCTGTCGCTCAACCCCAACAACAAGATTCCCGCGATCATCGACCCTAATGGCCCCGACGGCCCCGTGGGCCTTTGGGAAAGCGGTGCGATCCTGCTCTATCTGGCGGAAAAATCCGGCAAGTTCATCGGCACCACCGCGACCGAAAAGGCGCATATCACGCAATGGCTGATGTTCCAGATGGGCGGCGTCGGGCCGATGTTCGGGCAGCTTGGCTTCTTCACGAAGTTCGCGGGCAAGGATATCGAAGACCCCCGGCCCCGTCAGCGCTACTTGGACGAGGCCAAGCGCCTGCTGTCGGTCCTCGACGGTGCGCTTGCGGGTCGCGACTGGATCGCGGGTGATTATTCCATCGCCGACATGGCCATCGCACCTTGGCTGAACGCGCTGAATTTCTACGGCGTGAAGGACGACGTGGGCTTCGACGATCTTAAGAACGTGCCCGGTTACGTCGACCGTTTCTACGCCCGCCCCGCCGTGGACAAGGCCAAGAACATCCCGGCGCGGCCCGCCTGATCCGGATGACCGGGGCCACATCGGCCCCGGTCACTCTCCCAATGCAAAGCCGCTGCCGCTCCAGCGCAGCGACCACGGCGCGCCGCCATGCGCATAGCCCGAAATCACGGGGCGATCGCCAGAGCCGAGCGTGACACCGCCACCCAGAAGTTCCTCTTCGAGTTTCAATAGCTGGCCACGGCGCAGATAGATTTTCACGGTGCAGACCTGCACGCCACAAAAGCCGCTCAGGCTGCGGTCGCCACCGGCGCAGATCAGGCCGTCATGCGACAGCATCAGATCGGGACGGCCATCTCCATCGAGGTCACGCTCGACAGCACCTTCAGGTAAAAATCGGCCCGCTCCGTCACAGCCCGCTGCGATTTCCTCTGCCATGAGGTATCGCGCCGCGTTCGAATAGGTTTGCGCATGGGCGAAAGGCGGCAGACCCGCCAATACCAGCGCGATGAGAATCCGGCGCATCATGGCAGCGTGCCATCCTGCACGTAGCGCAGGATATGCACGACCTGCTCCGGTGTTTCCACGACGGCAAGCGCGGCGGCATCGACCTCTTTCAGCGCGTGCTGATGGTCGGACCCGTGCATGACGATCAGCGACTTGCCAAGTGCCGCGGCATAGCCCGCATCGAAGGCCGCGTTCCACTGCTTGTATTTGTCACCGAAGCGCACGACGACGATATCGGCATCCGCAATCGCCTTGCGGGTGCGGATCGCGTTCAGCTTTGCCCCTTTGTGGTCATGCCAGAACTTGCTGTCCTCCGCGCCCATGATCGCCACGCCGCAATCGTCGGACGCGGCGTGGTCCGTGACGGGTGCGGTGAAGATCACATCCAGCCCCGCCGCGCCGTCGATAATTTTGTCGCGCCAGTCGGTATGGATTTCACCGGACAGATAGATTTTCATCGCGCTACGTTCCTCATTACCTTGCACAAAATACTCAAATCCAAGATCAGCCACGCAGCACACCGCCCGTGGCCTTGCTTACCTTCTCGACGATCCTGGCGGCAACCGCCTCGATCTCCTTGTCTTTCAGCGTGGCCTCTCTCGGCTGCAACCGCACCGTCACGGCGAGCGATTTCTTGCCCTCGCCCAGCGACCCGCCGATGAATTCGTCGAACACCCGCACATCCGCGATCAGCGCCTTGTCGGCCCCGGCGGCGGCGTTCACCAGCGTCAACGCCTCGACGTCCGCGTCGACGACAAAGGCAAAGTCGCGCTCCACCGCTTGCAAATCGGTCGCCTCCAGCGCGGGGCGCGTGGCGGTCTTGCTGCGCGGCAGCGGCACCTCTGCCGGGTAGATCGTGAAGCCGACGACCGGTCCCTTCACATCCATCTCGCGCAGGATTTTCGGGTGGATTTCGCCGAACACACCCAGCACCTTTTTCGGCCCGAGACAGATGCGCCCGTGGCGGCCCGGATGCCACCAGCCCTCGCCACCGCGCAGGATCTGCACCTTAGCAGGCGCGCCGATGGTGGCGAGAATCGCCTCTGCATCCGCCTTGGCGTCGAACACGTCCACGGCGCGGGACTCGCCCCGGACATCCTTTGGCCCGGTGCGACCGACCAGAATGCCTGCCACCTGCAGGTGCTGCTCGCCCGGTTCTCCGCCGTGGAAGGCGTCACCCGCCTCGAACAGCGCCATATCGGCAAAGCCGCGCGCCTGATTGCGCGCCGCCGCCCGCAACAGGCCGGGCAGCAGGCCAGGGCGCATGTGCGACAGATCGGCAGAGATCGGGTTTTCCAGCATCGTCGCGTCGTCACCGCTGCCGAACAGCGTGGCCGCAGCCGCGTCGATGAAGCTGTAGGTCACGCATTCGTTGTAGCCCAGCGCCGCCGCCGTCCGCTTGGCCGCGCGGGTGCGCAGTTGCATCGGCGTCAGCACGGGCTTCGGCACACCGGGTTTGCGCGGCAGTGGTTTGCCTTTCAGCTTTGTCAGCGACGCGATGCGCGCAACCTCTTCCACCAGATCGGCCTCGCCCTGCACGTCGGGCCGCCAGGATGGCACATGCGCCATGTCACCGTCGAGGGTGAATCCCAATGCTTCCAGCGTCGCGCGCTGCGTGTCGGCGGGGATTTCCATACCCACGAGCGACACGACGCGATCGGTGTCCAGACGGTAGGCGCGATCGGTGTCAGGCACGGCCCCGGCGACGATCATCTCCGACGCCTCGCCACCCGCGTGGTCCACGATCATCCGCACGGCGTGCTCCAACCCTTCGGGTGTAAAGGCCGGGTCCACCCCACGCTCGAACCGGTAACGGGCGTCAGAATTGATCTTGAGCGCGCGGCCCGTATACGCAATCTGAACCGGATCCCAGTAGGCGCTTTCGACGAAGACGTTGACCGTCTCCACAGTGCAGCCGGTGTCCAGCCCACCCATGATCCCGGCGATGCTTTCGGGGCCATTGTCATCGGAAATGACCATCTGGCCCGCCTGCATCTTATATGTCTTGTCGTCCAGCGCGGTGATCGTCTCGCCGCCCACGGCGCGATGCACCCGCAGGTTGCCCGCCACCTTGTCGGCGTCGAAGACGTGCAGCGGGCGGTTCAGGTCGTAGGTGAACCAGTTGGTGACATCGACGAGGAAGGAAATCGGGCGCAACCCGATGGCGCGCAACTGCGCCTGCAACCAGTCGGGGCTCGGCCCGTTCTTCACGCCCCGGATCAGCCGGCCCGTGAACAGAGGGCAGCCGTCCAGCGTGTCGTCGGCAATGCTGACGGTCAGGTCGGACGTGAAGGCCGCAGGCACCGGATCGACGCCCAGCGGTTTCAGCGTGCCTAATCCACGTGCGGCCAGATCACGCGCCACGCCCCGCACGCCCAACGCGTCAGGGCGGTTGGGGGTGATCGCAATTTCGATCACCGGATCGACCTTGGCGGGATCGTTCTGCGCCAGCCAGTCGGCAAAGCTCTGCCCGACCTCGCCCGAAGGCAATTCGATGATGCCGTCGTGTTCTTCGGACAGTTCCATCTCGCGTTCGGAACACATCATGCCGTGGCTTTCGATGCCGCGGATCTTGCCCACGCCGATGGTCGTGTCGATGCCGGGGACATAGGTGCCAGGGCTGGCGATCACGACGGTGATGCCGGCCCGCGCATTGGGGGCGCCACAGATGATCTGCGTCATGCCCTGCGCGGTATTCACCTGACAGACCTTCAACTTGTCGGCGTCGGGGTGCTTTTCGGCGCTTTCGACGTGGCCGATGGTGAAATCGGACAGCTTGGCTATGGGGTTCTCGATCCCCTCGACCTCCAACCCCAGATCGGTGAGCGCGTCGGCGATTTCATCGACCGAGGCGTCGGTCTCAAGGTGCGATTTCAGCCAGGAAAGCGTGAATTTCATGGGTCGGGTCCGTCCATCAGATGTGTCGGACACGTCCTAGCGCATCGGCTAGCGGGGGGAAAGCTATGGATAGCGGTTGGGCAGGCCCAGCAGTTCGTCCAGCTGCCGCGCGATCCAGCCGCGCGGAATCAGGTGGCCGCCCGGATGCAGGTCGAGGATCACGGCGCGGTCGCCACAGTCCCAGCGCGCGCGGGTGAAGGTGCGGATATCGGTCGCGGCCCAGTCACCGGCGGGCGTTCCTGCCTCGGCACAGTCGAACAGGTCGCGCCACAGCCGCACCGGTTGCGTCGTATCGCCGCCCGGCCCCATGGGGAAGTCGAGCACGGTGTCGCGCAGGCCATACACGCTGCGCACCTCGGTCGGGGCCTGATCGCAGGACAGGCTGTTGTAGGCGGCGCTGATGGACAGCATCGCGGCCACGCCATCGCCGCTTTCGCAGGCGTAGCGCCAGGCCATGAGCGCGCCGTAGGAGTAACCGGAGACGTAGATGTGACTTGTGTCGATAGGGTAACGTGCGGCGACATCGGCCATGACGGCATCGGCGAAGGCCACGTCATAGCTGCCGTTCTGGCGGAAGTTCCAGGTCTTGTTCAGCCCCGTGGGGGCCACCAGCAGCACGCCGCGCCGCCGCGTCGCCCCGGAAATCCGCCCGTGATAGACCGGCACCGCCCCGGTGCGCGCCCAGCCGTGGAAATGCAGCAGCACCGGCAGCGGGCTGACGCCGTCCCAGCCATCGGGTTCCTTCACATGGTATTCCCGCCCGTCCAGCGCGCAAGGCGCATCGCGCCCGTGGCAGGGATTGCCGGGCAGGATGCTGTCGGGGTTGGTCTGCGCCGGGGCGGCAGTGCCGAGGAACAGAAAGATGATGATGAGGACGATCATGGCGTCCCTTCTAAACGGTCGGGCGCGACTGTCACGTCACATGATTGTGGGCGTCGGCCATAAATCGGACGCAATGATATGCGATCTGCGGGATGTGTCCTGCGCGAAGGAATCGTCGGCATGTTTGCATCACCTGTCAGACTGGGGATCGTCGCGTCCCTGCTGCTGCTCGTCGCAGCAGCCCTTCACGGGCAGCGGCTGAATATCGCGGCACTGCCGACACTTGTGCACGATTTCTATCGCAGTGCGGAAAGCTGTCAGGGCAAGACCGCGATGCAGCGTCTGGGGTGCGGACGGGCGGTGCATGTCACCGACATTCGCAAGCTGGACCTGCGCCGCGACAACAGCCTGATCCGCCGCTACAGCTCCCGCCCGGCCAGATCCTCGACCAGTTCGAAGTGTTCGAAGATCAGCGGCATTTCCGGGTCCCAGCCGCCGTTGCGTTTGAAGAACGCCTTGTGGTCCTTGCGCCAGCCGACCAGCGCGTCGTTCTCGCCTTCGGCCAGTGCCATCTCCTCGGTCACGTCGCAGAAGCGGACAGTCTCGACTTTCGTGGTGCGGATCACCAGAGCGGGCGTGCCGTCCCAGTTCGCCGCGATATCGCAGCGGCCGACGACGGGCATCGTCTCGGGTTCATCTTCGAAGTCCCGCGCGGCCCCGCAGGTGGCGGTTTTCTTGCCTTGGCGCACGAGGGCGATCAGGTGCTGACAGAGCGCGGCGGAGTCGCCGAATTTGAACGTGCCGGCGCCGGGGTAGGTGTCTTGCAGATCTTCGATGTTGTTGGTCATTGTTACATGATGTACATAAATCTACCGCAAGAAACCTAGCATCCGCGCTTGTATCTTTGCCATTTCTGACATTGCTTGAAGAATGTGCTCCAGAGTAATCCTTGTCTCACCGTAAGTGTCTTTGCGCATTGCTTGGAGTGCTATTGCTCTACCACTTTCATATTTGTCTATAGCAAGTACGAATGCGTCGTAACCCGCTTCTACTTCTTGGAAATCGGTACCAAATTTTTGTTGCTCAAGCTGCAAATCGGAGACGAGTTTCGGGATATCAACCCAAGCCTCAGCGACTGGATCTGGGCAAGCAACTTGAATTTCTGCAATCGTGACTTCTAGCGCACGAATAGCTTCAATTTGCTGCGTTTCGTCAGGATCGTTGGTTGAGAGTTGTTGATTGACGCGTTCAAGCAAGACAGCGGCATTCCGATATAGTTCACGTCGTTCACGGCTGATTTCGTTAGCACGATCAATTTGTTTCTGAAGCACGTAAATCAGCGCGCCACCAATCAATCCTACAATTGGGACAATCAGAGTTATCCAGTTTGCAGCCGTCACCCACTCAACCCCCCCGCCAGTTCCGGCACATCCAGCGCGCGGAAGCCGTAGTGGCGCAGCCAGCGCAGGTCGCTGTCGAAGAACGCGCGCAGGTCGGGGATGCCGTATTTCAGCATCGCGATGCGGTCGATGCCGACGCCGAAGGCGAAGCCCTGGTATTTGGTGGCGTCGACGCCCGCGGCCTCCAGCACCTTGGGGTGGACCATGCCGGAGCCGAGGATTTCCAGCCAGTCGTCGCCCTCGCCCACTTTCAGCGTGCCGCCTTCCCATGAGCAGCGGATGTCGACCTCTGCAGAGGGTTCGGTGAAGGGGAAGTGGGAGGCGCGGAAGCGGAGTTCGACGTTATCGACCTCGAAGAAGGCTTTGACGAATTCCTCAAGACACCATTTCAGGTTCGCCATCGAAATGTCGGTGTCGATGGCCAACCCCTCGACCTGATGGAACATTGGGGTGTGGGTCTGGTCGTAGTCGGCGCGATAGACGCGGCCGGGGCAGATGATGCGGATAGGCGCGCCCTGCGCCTCCATCGCGCGGATTTGCACGGGGGATGTGTGGGTGCGCAGCACGTGCGGCGGGCGATTGTCGCCGTCCTTGCGGTGGGTATAGAACGTGTCCATCTCGGCCCGCGCGGGGTGGTGGCCGGGGATGTTGAGCGCGTCGAAATTATACCAGTCGCTTTCGATCTGCGGGCCTTCCGCCACGGCGAATCCCATGTCGGCAAAGATCGCCGTAACCTCTTCCGTCACCTGTGAAATCGGGTGGATCGTTCCGGCGGGGCGGCGACGGGACGGCAGGGTCACGTCGAGCCATTCACCGCGCAGGCGTTCGTCGAGCGCGGCATCGCCAAGGGCGGTTTTTCTGGCGATCAGGGCGGAGTTGATCTCGTTCTTCAGGGCGTTGAGCGCGGGGCCTGCGGTCTGGCGTTCCTCGGGCGACATCTTGCCCAGTTCGCGCATTTGCAGGCTGATTTCGCCCTTCTTGCCAAGGGCCTGCACACGCAGGTTTTCCAACGCGGCCTCGTCACCGGCGTCGGCGATCAGGGTCAGGTATTTGGATTTGAGATCGTCCATGGCGCGCCTCTTGCATGTGTCCTCGCGGGGTTAGCGAAAGGCGGGCGCGGTTGCAAGTTTGGCCGCGAAAGCGGTGTATGAAACGCGTGCACCGGGCGTGCACCGCACGTGCACCGGTCAGTCGCCTTTCTCGTCCTCCCTGTCAGGCAGCGATTGCACCGGCAGCGGTTCCTTGAAGGTGAGCGTGCGGTAGGGGAACGGGATTTCGATACCGGCATCATCCAGCGCGCGCTTCACGGCGGCGACGACCTGATCGCGGGATTTGCGCACCTCGACCGGTTTGGAGCCGGTCCACCATGTTACCTCGAAATCAATCGAGGAGGCGCCGAAGGCCTGCGCGAAAATCTGGATCGGCTTGCCATCGGTGATGACGGTGTCACAGGACTGCACGGCGTTTGTAATGACGTCACGCGACTGGTCCACATCCTCGTCATAGGCGACGCCGCAGATGATCGTGACGCGGCGCTGATCCTGATGGGTGCGGATCACGACCGGATTCTTGAACAAGATCGAATTCGGGACGATCACAAGCTGGCCGTCGGTTTGCAGGATGTGGCTTTCGCGGATGGCGATATGTTCGACCTTGCCTTCGATATCCTCGCATTCGATGAAATCGCCGATCCGCATTTCGCGGCGGAACAGGATGATGATGCCCGCGAGGAAGTTTTCGAACACGTCCTTGAAGGCGAACCCGATGGCGACGGACCCGATGCCCAGACCGGCGAGGATGCTGGCGGGGGTCAGGCCGGGGAACAGGATCACGGCGGCGATCATCAGACCCAGCACCCAGATCAGGATCGACAGCAAAAGCTGGAACAGTTCCTTGAGGCTGGGCCGCAGCTTGGTGCGCGACAGGGAGCGGCGCAGGATGGCGGATGCGCCCTTGCTGACCAGCCAGGTCAGGACAATGACGACGATGGCGACAGCCAGTTGCGGCAGGAGTTCGATGGACGCGCGTACAATCTCGCGCAGTTGGGTCATCAATATTCGGACTGGTTCCACGCGGTCGGGTCCCCTTTTTCATCCAAATTTTCGTTCGCCGTCACCCAGTTGGGTGATGATCCATGCGTCACAGACCGGCACGTTTCATGCAGTTTCAACGACGAGGTTACATCATGCGACTGCAAGTTTTTCCACCACTTTTGTGCGCGGCCCTTGCCGCCTGTTCCGGCGGCGGGTCCTCCACGATGGAGATGGATGATATGGATATGGAAATGGACGATACCATGCGCGATACCGTCGCGGGGCCGTTCACACCGACCAACAGTTTCGGCCTTGGCAGCGGCAGTTCGGTCAACGTACCATCGTTAGGCACTCCGCTGCCGGCCAGCTTCGAAGGTGGCAACGGCGGTGTGCCGCAGACGTTCAGCCGGGACGACACGCTCGATGTCGGCGACGCGACGGCCTACCGCGTTGCGGATCGGGACAGTCTCATCACGATCAACCGGACCGAACACAGTCAGGCGGCGCTCGTCTATCTGCCGCCGGCTCTTGGTCAGAACGTCGGCGTGGCGGTCTCGCGGTTCACGGAGGCGGGCAATGCCCTCGCCGCGACCGGCAGCGCGGTCTATGAAGGTGACTATACCGGGATCATCACGGACGAGAGCGGATTTCAATTGCAGCGCACAAGCGGCGACGTGGCGATTACTGCGGACTTTGCCGCGCGCAGCATCAGCGGCGGCATCACCAACCGCCAGATGATGAGCCTCACGAGCAACACGCCGTTCAATGTCGACGCGACCGATGTGGTTTTCGCAAATGGCGGTATCAGCAACGACGGCCGAGTCGGGACGAGCCTGACCGGAGGAGAGGTGAATGCAGCCGGATGGGACACGGGGACCGGCACCATGACCGGATATGTCGCGGGACCGGAAAGTCAGGACATTGCCGGGTTCGTCCGGATCGAGCACAGCATCAACAACGCGCCCTATTCCGAGCTGGGCGGATTTGTGAGCAGCCGCTGAGGCGCTGACGGTCAGGCGCCAGTGCGGGCCGGGTGCGTGGTCGAGCGTGACCATCACCCGGCCCTTCCCAGACATCGCAGCGGAGTTGCATAGGCGATAGCCCTCGCGGGAGAGATCGGCGTTCGGGGTCGTGATCGGACCGGCATGGTCCCAAACGCGCGCGAAGACAGGTCGTGCTCCAGTGTCAGGAAATCGCTGTCGAGATAGACGCTGCGTGGAATGGCGCGGGCCAGACGAAGGGGTCGGCGACCGTTTCGGGAGGTTGGGTGGCGGCGTCTTTCATGATCCGATCATTACTGTCAGCAACATTGCAGCGGACTTAGCGGAACGGGCCAAGAACCCAACGAAAGCGGTGCCTTATACGGGCATTGGATGGTGAGGATATCCATTGGTCGTTTGCCGGTTTTGACTTGAGCGGTGCGTGGCTGCTATCGTCAAAGTGGAAGGACGGTCCAATGCATACTGCAAATACTATCGTTGTGGCTTCACTGTTTCTTGCGGCTTGCAGCGGTTCAAGTGAATCGACCCAAAATTTCGCTGCCTTCGATACTGACATCGGCGGACGTAGCACGACCGTGGTGCCGGGGGCTGCACCGGGTACTTTCACGGTCGAAGCAGGCGGGCGGACGATCGAGACGATACCGCTGCCGCTTTTTGACAATGGCAGCTTTGTCGCGACACAGGGCACCGCTTCACCGCAAAGTGGGCTTTTCATCAGCAGCACGGATAGCAGCGAAGTCACGCTTTTCCGGCCCGATCCAGCAACGCTGTCTGGCGGCCCGACCGTCGCGATGCGCCGTCTTGCGCCCGCCGAGGTGCCGACGCGCGGAACGGCAACCGTGACAGGGACCTATCAGAGCGTATTGCAGGCCGGCACCGAGGCCGATGTCACTATGCTGATTATCGGCGATGGACGGCTCGATTTCGATTTCGCTGCCGGCACAGTCAGCGGTGCGGTGATCAATCGCGAGGCCCGTGATCGGGAACGGAATATGCCGCCACCTATTGACGGGGCCGATGTGACGGTCGCTGATCTTATACTTAACGCTGCGGTCATCGACGCCAACGGTGCATTCACGACGGACACGTCAGGCGGTGAAATTACGTATGTCGGTCTCGCCACCTCGATCACAGAGGGCGAATATCGCGGTCTGATTGCCGGTGGAGGGGACGAAGCCGTTGCGGGTATTCTCGTCGATCACAGTTTTGGATTTGGAGGCGGCATCGAAGTCGGCGCGCTTGCGGGCGGTCATTGATCGTCGTTCCGGATGTCCCGGTTACAATTGAAAAGGGCCACCCGTGACGGGTGGCCCATTCATTATCCGTAAAGCAACCGGCCTTATGCAGGCAGCGCGTCTTTCGCCTTGCCGACGATGGCGGCAAACGCTTCCGGCTCGTGCACGGCGAGGTCGGCGAGGACCTTGCGGTCGACCTCGATGCCCGCAAGCGTCAGGCCGTTGATGAACTTGGAATAGTTCAGGGTCTCGTCGACCGAACGGACACCGGCGTTGATCCGCTGGATCCACAGGGCGCGGAAGTTGCGCTTGCGGTTGTGACGGTCGCGGGTTGCGTACTGGTTCGCCTTGTCGACGGCCTGCTTGGCGACCTTGAAGGTCTTGGAGCGACGGTCGTAGTAACCTTTGGCCGCGTCAAGAACCTTCTTGTGACGGCGATGAGCGACGGTTCCACCTTTGGTACGTGACATATCAAACTCTCCTTAGCGCGCGTAGGGCATCATCGGCTTGATGATCTTTTCATCAGCCTTGGCGAGAAGGGTCGTGCCGCGAGCGTCACGGATGAATTTGTTGGAGCGCTTGATCATGCCGTGGCGTTTGCCGGCCTGACCCGCCTTGATGCGGCCCGAGGCCGTCATCTTGAACCGCTTTTTGCAGCTCGATTTCGTCTTCATTTTCGGCATTTCCGTCTCCTGTAAAGTGCGGTCGTTGAACGCGACTCGGCATGCCATATCGGCCGGACGCGCGGATAGAGTGCGCCGTATAGGCGCGGATCGTCAGACTGACAAGTGATTCCTAGAACAGATTGCCCACGACGCGCACAAAGACGTCCGGCAGCGTGTCGAAGTTGTAGGCACCCGGGCGCTGATTGATGGCGTAGCCGATCATGACCGCCCCGATCAGAACGATGACGGCCGGCACGCGCGGCGCGCGCCCGTCGAGAAACGCGCTGATGACGGCCGGAATGGCGAAGACCGCGATGATCGCGCCCAGGACAAAAATTGTGTCGGTATCCATACTGCAAAATCCCCGGACAATTATTATTGCCGGGACGCTACTCTGGATCGGCGGCGTAAATCAATCTTTCCGCGCAGGGTGCCACGCGCAGGATGTTGGTCGAACCGGGTGTGTTGAAGGGCACACCGGCGGTCACGACGATCATGTCGTCCTCTGTCGCAAGCTCTTCTTTCAACGTCGCGCGCACCGCCCCGATGACCGCATCCTTGAAGCGGTTGACGGAGCCTGTGACCACGCAGTTGGTCCCCCACGACAGGCACAACCGGCGTGCGGTGGAACGGTGGCTGGTCAGCGCGATGATCGGCACGCGGGGCCGTTCGCGCGATACCAGAAGTGCCGTGGTGCCCGATTGCGAGAAACAGCAGATCGCCTTGACGTCGGTGGTTTCGGCGATCTCGCGCGCGGCGGCGACGATGCCGTCGGCGACGGTCGTGCGGGTGGCGCGGCGTGACGCCTCGATGATTTCGGTATAGGTGGGGTCGGCCTCGACCTCTGCCGCGACGTTGTTCATCGTGGTCACGGCCTCCACCGGGTAGGAGCCGGCGGCGGATTCGGCCGACAGCATGATCGCGTCGGCGCCTTCGTAGATGGCGGTGGCGACGTCGGACACTTCAGCGCGCGTGGGCATCGGGGATTCGATCATGGATTCGAGCATCTGCGTCGCCACGATCACCGGCTTGGCGGCGGCGCGGCACTTGCGGACCAGCTGCTTTTGGATCGGCGGGACGTTCTGCACCGGCAGCTCGACGCCCAGATCGCCACGGGCGACCATGATACCGTCGGAGACCTTGAGGATGTCGTCGAAGGATTTCACAGCCGCAGGCTTTTCGATCTTGGACAGCAGGGCCGCGCGGCCCTTGGCCAGTGTGCGCGCATCTTCCACGTCGGCGGGGCGTTGCACGAAGGACAGGGCCAGCCAGTCGACACCCAAATCGCAGACGAAATCGAGGTCCTTGCGGTCCTTGTCGGACAGCGCAGCCAATGGCAGAACCACGTCGGGCACGTTCACACCCTTGCGGTTGGAAATCGTGCCGCCGACGATGACCTCGCAATCTGCGTGCTTGGCGCTGCAGTCGGTGACCCGCAGCTTGATCTTGCCGTCGTTCACCAGCAGGTGCGCGCCGGGTTCGAGCGCGTCGAAGATTTCCTTGTGCGGCAGTTGCACGCGGGTCGCGTCGCCGGGCGTGTCGTCGAGATCGAGCCGAAACGATGCACCCGGCTCCAGTTCCTCGCCGTCGTCATTGGCGAATACTCCGACGCGCAGTTTCGGACCCTGCAGGTCGGCCAGGATGGCGATGGGCGTGTCGAGGTCCTTTTCGACCTGGCGGATGATCTCGTGACGCACCTTGATTTCCGCGTGGTCGCCGTGGCTCATGTTCAGGCGGAACACATCGGCACCGGCCTCGACCAGCTTGCGGATCATTTCGTAGTCATTGGAAGCCGGGCCAAGGGTGGCGACGATTTTGACATTGCGGTGGCGTCTCATGAAACGGGTCCTTCCGGTGACATGGCATGTGGCGTTAGCGGTAACAAAGCGGTTGCGGCCCTTATTGCGCAATTCCAATCCGGTCACAACTGGCCTATGCGGTAGCGGGATGGAATGAAGCCAATATGACAAGACCTGCCTATATCATAGACGGTGCGGATCGGCCCGGGCGCTGGCTGGTGGCTTGCGACCACGCCAGCAACCATGTGCCCGGCTGGATCAACGGCGGCGATCTGGGACTGCCCGGTGCGGATATGGACCGGCATATCGCATACGATATCGGGGCGGCGGGGTTGTCGACGCATCTGGCTCGGCTTCTCGGCGGGCCTGCAATCCTGTCGCAGTTCTCGCGGCTGGTCATCGACCCGAACCGGGGCGAGGACGACCCGACACTGATGATGCGGCTTTACGATGGCACGATCATTCCCGCGAACCGGCATGCCACGGCGCAGGACATCGGTGACCGGCTGGACCGGCTTTATCGCCCCTACCACGATGCCTATGCGACACTGGCGGCCCGGCGTGACGACACGGTGATTTGCGCGGTGCACAGTTTTACACCGCAGTTGCGCGGCCGGCCGCGCCGCCCTTGGGAGATCGGTATCCTTTACGCCGCTGACGACAGGCTGGCGCGACCGATGCTGGACGCCTGCCGCGCGCAGGGCTGGTGCACCGGCGACAACGCACCCTATGTCGGCTATTTTCCCGGCGATGCCATCGACCGGCATGCCACGCCGTTTCAGCGGCCCAACGTGCTGATCGAGTTGCGCAACGACCTGATCGCCGACGACGCCGGTCAGGCGCTGTGGGCGGCGCGGCTGGCCCCGATCCTGCAGGACGTTCTGACCGAAAGCGGCCTGTGACCGACCCGAAAAAGGAGACCACCTTGGACAAGATCGACGAACAGACACAAATCGAACTGGAAGCCGCGGCCTTTCGCACGTTGCGCGACCATCTGATGAACAAACGGCCGGATGCGCAGAATATCGACATGATGAACCTCGCCGGGTTCTGCCGGAACTGCCTGTCGCGCTGGTATCAGGAGGCCGCCAATGCCCGCGGCATCGCCATGGATAAGGACGAGGCCCGCGAGATTTTCTACGGCATGCCTTTCGCGGATTGGAAGGCCCTGCACCAGACGGACGCCTCTGCCGCGGCGCAGGCAGCGTTCGACAAGAGTCACCCGAAGGATTGATGCCGATCCGGCAACAGTGGTCCGGTTTCAGGGTGGTTATCGCCGTTCCGGCACCAGTGTTTGCGATTTCTTGACAACGGCCCACCCCGCACATTCAATTGCGATGGGCGGGTCCATGCGCCGCGATTTCGTGCGTTTGGGTCCCGATATTTTGCTTTCGGTTTTCTGGGGACGATGACGATGGAATTCTTGCTGCCTGTATTGCTGCTGCTCGGTCTGGGCTTTTTGATTTTTGACGACAGTTCCGACGATGACGGAGAAGGCTCCGGGAGCGGCACCGCCGGGCAAGGCGACGGTGGCGAGACGCCGGTGCAGCCGATGCCTATCGGTCAGATGATCGACATCTCCGCGGAGGGCGGCTTTGGCCAGGGCACGCCCGGCGCTGACACCATAACCGGGCTGGGTGGTGATGACGCGGTCGTCGCGGGTGCCGGAGACGATGTGATCTCGACAGGCGACGGTGACGATACCGTCGCGGGCGAGGCCGGCGACGACGTGATCGACCTTGGCGCAGGTGACGATACCGCGACCAACGATCAGGCCTTTGCGGGTCTGGCGCTCCAGCCTAGCGGATCGCCCGCCGCAGGCGATGACCGGATCAGCGGTGGCGAAGGTGACGACCGGATCATCGACATTCTGGGATCGAACACGCTGTTCGGCGACGCCGGGGACGATATCCTGTCCGGTCGCGATGCGGCGATCGACCAGGGGTCTGTCGACACGCTCTTCGGCGGTACGGGCGACGATGTGCTGCGCGCCAACGACGGCGATATCCTGAGCGGCGGTGAAGGCGACGATATCTTCGACGTAGAGATCAGCGGTACGGCCGGGCCTGCGGTGATCACAGACTTTGAAGAGGGTGAAACGCTTTTGATCCGGATGCCGGGCGAAGGCCCCGCCGACATGAACCGCATCAGCACGGCGCTGGCCGAGAACGGTGCGGATACCAATGTCCTGCTCGACGATCAGGTGGTCGTGGTTCTGCAGGGCTTGACCGAGGTACCGGCAGGTGCCTTCGACCAGATGGCCGGCGGTACGGCAGGCGCGTCAGGCGAAGCCAGCGGCGGCAACTTCGAGAACCCGCTTTTCGGCACGGATGAAGCCGACACGCTCCTTGCCGATGCCGGGCAGGACGCCGTCTTTGCCGGAGACGGCGACGACCGGATTTCAGTCGCACCACCACCCGGGTTCGTCAGCAGCCCCGACGATCAGGACATCCGCGTGCAGGCCGGGGACGGCGACGATATCGTCGTCGGTGGCGGCGGCGATGATGTACTGCTCGGCAGCCTTGGCGACGATATCCTTGGCGGCAACAACGGCACCGACAGCCTGAGCGGCGGATTTGGCCGCGATCTGCTGATCACCGACGATACGGTGGGCGATACGCCGGACACCGCGGACGGCGGGCGCGGCAATGACGTGCTGGTCGGTGATAACGGCGATACGTTCACCGGCGGCGGCGAGACCGACGGGTTCACGAACATCCTGCGCGACGTGACCAGCGACCCGATCATCGTCACAGACTTCGATCCGCAGACCGAGGCGCTGGAAATCGTGGTCCGTCCTGTCGACGACACGGCGACGCCCGGCGTGCCACCGGCGGTCTTTGCCGCGGGAACGGCAGACAACAGCGGTACCGAAGTCTTCTATGGCGACACGGTGGTCTTTTTCCTGCGCGGGGTGGACCCGCAGGATGTCAATGTGGGCGACATCATCGTCACGCAAAGCGCGACGATCTGACGGTTTCCGTCAGCACATGACGAAGGCCGCATCCAATGGGTGCGGCCCTTTTCATTGGCGTCGGTCAGGTGAGGGTCAGATCGCGGCCTTGCGCATCTCGTCCAGGTAGATTTCCCGCAGCCGACCGACGACGGGGCCCGGCGTGCCGCCCCCCACTGCAACCTCGTCGATCTCGACCACCGGCATCACGAAAGTCGATGCGGAAGTGATGAAGGCCTCGTCCGCGGCCTGTGCCTCTGCGATGGTAAAGCTGCGTTCCTCCACCGTCATCTGCGCCTCGCGCGCGAAACGCAGCACGGCGGAGCGGGTGATGCCGTGCAGGATCTCGTTGCCCAGATGCCGGGTGATGATCGTGTTGCCCTTCACGATATAGGCGTTGTTGGAAGACCCTTCGGTGACCTCGCCGTCCTCGACCATCCAGGCGTCGTCCTTGCCCTGCGCCTTGGCGGCCATCTTGGCCATGGAGGGGTAGAGCAACTGCACCGTCTTGATGTCACGCCGCGCCCAGCGCTGATCCTCGACCGAGATGACTTTCATTCCAACCCCGGCGCGCGGATCATCGGCCATGCTCGGCTTGTTCTGAGTGAAGAGCACGATGGTGGGGGCGGTCGTCTCGGGGTCGGGGAACACGAAATCCCGATCGTCCGGCGCGCCACGCGTGATCTGCAGGTAGATCATGCCGTCGGTGATGTCGTTGGCGCGCACAAGCTCGCGGTGGATTTCGAGCAGTTCGTCCATGTCTACGGGGCTGCGCATGTCCAGTTCACCCATCGACCGCTGCAGGCGCCTGGCATGGCCTTCGAAGTCGATCAGCTTGCCGTCCAGCACGGACGTCACCTCGTAGATGCCGTCGGCCATCAGGAAGCCGCGGTCGAAGATCGATACCCTAGCCTGATCCTCGGGAAGGTAGTCGCCGTTCAGATAGACAGTGCGCATCGTGTCAGCCCCATAGTTTGGCGGAGGGGGCATGCACGCCCGCCGCGTCGAATGTCAAAGGTTCGTCCCGGTCTTCAGCCAGAAGCAGCGGGCCGTCAAGGTCGGTAAAGGCCACACCCTGCGCCAGGATCGTCGCAGGGGCCATGGCGAGCGACGATCCGACCATGCAGCCGACCATGACATCATAGCCCGCCGCCTGCCCGGCTTTTTTCAGCGCGAGCGCCTCTGTCAGGCCGCCGGTCTTGTCCAGCTTGATGTTGATCATGTCGTATTTGCCGCGCAGCGCGGGCAGCGACGCGCGGTCATGACAGGCCTCATCGGCGCAGACAGGCAAGGGGCGTGCGATTTCGCCCAGCATGTCGTCCTGCCCCGCAGGCAGCGGCTGTTCGACCATCGCCACGCCAAGGCGCAGCAGATGCGGGGCGAGATCGGCATAAACCTCCGCCGTCCAGCCCTCGTTCGCATCGACGATGATGGTGGCATCAGGCGCGCCGCGGCGCACGGCTTCCAGCCGGGCCATGTCGTCGGGCGTGCCAAGCTTGATCTTCAGCAAGGGCCGGTGCGCGTTCTGCGCCGCCTGCGCCTGCATCTTGTCCGGCGTGTCGAGCGACAGGGTATAGGCGGTGATTTCGGGGCGCGGCGCGGGCAGGCCCAGCAAATCCCAGACCCGGCAGCCCGCCTGTTTCGCGGCCAGATCCCACAGTGCACAATCCACGGCATTACGGGCGGCCCCCGCGGGAAGCGCATCCTGCAGCGCGTCGCGGGTCAGATCACCCGGAAGACCTGCAATCTGGGCGGTTACGCTGTCCAGCGTCTCGCCGTAACGCGCGTAGGGCACACATTCGCCCCAGCCCGTCACACCGCCATCGGTCACGCGCACGGTCAGCACCTTCGCCTCTGTGCGCGAGCCCCGGCTGATCGTGAAGACCTGCGCCAGCCTGAAAACGTCCGACGTCACTTCGATGCGCATCGCCTGTCCTTCTTCCGGTTCTCAAATACCTCCGCCGGAGGCATCGGGATTTCAACGAAAGCCCGAATACGAATATTCGCGAATATTCGCGAATATTCATGGCACCCGATATGTCAGATCGCGTCCAGCGCATCCACCAGCTTGGCCGCGCCATAGCGGAACGGATCGGTCGCGGGCAGGTCCATCCGGGCCTCGACGTCCGCCAGATACGCTTGCGCGTCGGCATCGGACATATGCTGCGTGTTCACCGAAATGCCCGTGATCACACAGGCCGGGTTGGCGATGCGGGCGATGGGGAGGACCATGTCGCGCAGCGCCTCCAGCGTCGGTAGCTTGTAGTCCGGCAGGCCGCGCATATGGGTGCGGGTCGGCTCGTGCGCCAGGATCAGCGCATCGGGCTGACCGCCGTGGATCAACGCCATGGTCACGCCGGAATAGCTGACGTGGAACAGGCTGCCCTGCCCTTCAATGTGGTCCCAGTGATCGGCATCGTTGTCGGGCGTCAGGTATTCGACGGCACCGGCCATGAAATCGGCGATCACCGCGTCGAGCGGCACGCCGCCGCCGGTGATCAGGATGCCGGTCTGGCCGGTGGGCCGGAAGGTGGATTTCATCCCGCGTTTCTGCATTTCGGCATCCATACACATGGCCGTGTACATCTTGCCGGCCGAACAGTCGGTCCCGACGGCCAGACAGCGCTTGCCGGTCCGCTTCTTGCCGTTGGCGATAGGGTAAGCCACGGAAGGGATGCGCACGTCGAACAGGGTCTGCCCGTTCACGCGGGCCGCCGACATCAGTTCCTTCTCGTCGCGCAGCAGGTTGTGCAGGCCGGAGGCGATGTCGTAGCCCATCTTCAGCGCCTGCACGAGAACCTCTTTCCAAGCTGCCGAGATCACGCCGCCCCGGTTTGCGACACCGATCACCAGCGTCTTGGCGCCGGCTGCCAGACCCTCCTCCAGCGTCATGTCCTGCAGGTCGACATCCGCGCCGCAGCCTTCCATGCGGAACTGGCCGACGGCGTTTTCGGGACGCCAGTCCTTGATCCCGCGGGCGACCTTCGCGGCGAGCTGGTCGGGCGCGTCGCCCAGAAACAGGAGATACGGTGTCTGGATCATGGCGCGGGTCCTTTCGGGGATCGGAGGTGACTGATTCTGTGTTGGCGCGACGATATCGGACATTTTGTGCAAATCGCTCTCAATTCCTGTCGTCTTTATTCAATTTGAATGAATATTCTTCGTAAAAATATTCAATAGTTCGAAGAAATTTCTGTTCCTGACATGAGCGCAGCAGGTTTCTTGCGCAAAAAAGCCCGGACCGTGGCCCGGGCTTTTCCAACTTCATGGCACCTACGCCTTAGCCCTTGGAGAAGTCGGGATAGGCTTCCATACCCAACTCGCTCATATCCAGACCGTTGATTTCGGCCTCTTCGCTGACGCGGATACCCATGACACCCTTGAGGATGACCCAGAGCACGATGCTGCCGACGAAGGTGAAGACACCGTAGGCGAAAATGCCGGTCAGCTGTGTCACCAGCGATGCGTCGGTGTTGTAGAAGACCACCGCGATGGTACCCCAGATGCCTGCGAACAGGTGAACCGGGATCGCGCCGACGACGTCGTCGATCTTCAGCTTGTCGAGGAACGGCACCGCGAAGACGACGATCACACCGCCGACGGCACCGATCCAGAGCGCACCGAAGAGCGAGGGTGCCAGTGGTTCGGCCGTAATCGACACCAGACCGGCAAGTGCGCCGTTCAGAACCATGGTCAGGTCGACCTTCTTGAACATCACCTGCGTCAGGATCAGTGCGGCGACAGCGCCGGAGGCCGCGGCCATGTTGGTGTTGGCGAAGATCCGGCCGATGTCGGTGATGTCACCCACGGTGCCTGCCGCAAGCTGCGAGCCGCCGTTGAAACCGAACCAGCCCAGCCACAGGATGAACGTGCCCAGCGTGGCCAACGCGAGGTTGGAACCGGGCATCGGATTGACGCGACCGTTCTTGTACTTGCCCAGGCGCGGGCCAAGGATGATCGCACCGGCCAGTGCCGCCCAGCCACCGACGGAGTGCACGATGGTCGAACCCGCGAAATCCTGGAAACCGGCGGCGTCGAGCCAGCCCGCGCCCCATTTCCACGAACCGGAGATCGGATACATGACACCGGTCAGCACGACGACGAACACCAGAAACGGCCAGAGTTTGATCCGTTCGGCCAGCGCGCCCGACACGATGGAGGCCGTGGCGGCCACGAACATCAACTGGAAGAAGAAGTCGGAGGCGACGGACGCGTAGTCGAGCGATGCATCCGCAGCGGCAAGGCCGACCGGTTCCAGCGATGTGACGGAGAAAAACGGCCCGATCCAGCCCGCCATGATCCAGCCATCGCCCGGATACATCAGGTTGAAGCCGATCAGCCAATAGGCGATGGAGGCCAGCGAGAACAGTGCGATGTTCTTGGTCAACTGCATCGCCACGTTCTTGGACCGGACAAGCCCGGCCTCCAGCATGGCGAAGCCCGCGGCCATCCAGAACACCAGAAAACCCGCCACCAGGAACAGCAGCGTGGTCATGATGTAGGGGCCGACCTCGTCGAACGAGGGGGCGGCATCCTGTGCCGCGGCCAGTGTCGGCAGCAGGGCGAGGCCCGCACCGACCGTGTATTTGTTCAGAAGTATCATATCGTTCTTTCCCCTTCGCCGCTCAAAGCGCTTCGTCGTCTGTTTCGCCGGTGCGGACGCGCAATGCGCTTTCCACATCCAGCACAAAGATTTTCCCGTCGCCGATCTTGTCGGTCTTGGCGGTCGTGGCGATGGTGCTGACGACCTGATCGACCATGCTCTCGGGCACGACGATCTCGAGCTTGACCTTCGGCACGAAGTTCACGGCGTATTCCGCGCCGCGGTAGATTTCGGTATGGCCGGACTGCGATCCGAACCCCTTGATTTCAGAGACCATCATCCCGCGCACCCCGATGGTGGTGAGGGCCTCGCGGACCTCTTCGAGCTTGAATGGTTTTATCGTTGCAATGATGAGTTTCACTGATTTTCCCTTGCGCTTCACCCTGCGGCGGTGCCGACCTCCGACTCCGTCGTTCCGCGGTCAGGAGGACAAATGCTGCAGGTGCAAACAAGGGCGCGCCCTGAGAAGACTGACGTGACATCGGGAGATTTGCACAATATTTGCACAAATTGGCATGATTGCCTGAAAATTAGGCGATCACTTAAGAAAGGCGGGGCGCGGCTTGTGGGTCGTTATTTCCGGCAAGGGCCGATATGGTGCCGCAAAAGACAAACAAAGCAGTTGAGCGCAAGATGAGTGGAAACCGCAAATCGCGTGCCCCCCTGGTGGCAGAGCGACGCAACACATCCGGCAAGAAACCGGCAGCCAAACGCAAGCCCGCTACCCGCCGGCGCCCGGCAAAACGGCAACGGCGCGGTCCTATCGGCTGGTTGCTGGCGCTGATCGGGGGTGTTCTGCGGCTTATCTGGCGATTGGTCTGGCGGCTGACGCTCGTCACCGCGCTGATCGTCGGGATCGGCGTTTTCTACGTCGCCTCGCAACTGCCGCCGATGACGGAACTGGTGGACGGGCGGGCGCGCGGGTCGGTCACGCTGACAGACCGGTCTGGTGAAATCTTTGCGTGGCGCGGCGACCAGTTCGGCGGGATGATCACCACCGACAGCGTCAGCCCGCATATGGTGAACGCGGTCGTCGCCTCCGAAGACAAGCGGTTCTACCGGCATTTCGGTATTTCGCCGCGCGGTATCGCGTCGGCGATCCGTATCAACCTGCGCGCCGGGCGCGGGCCGCTGTCCGGTAACGGCGGCTCCACGATCACGCAGCAGGTCGCGAAACTCCTGTGCCTCGGCGTGGAGTTCGACCCGACAGCGTGGGAGTCGGAAGCGGCCTATGAGGCGGACTGCCGCCGCACGACGCTGTGGCGCAAGGCCAAGGAAGCGGTGTTCGCGATGGCGCTGGAGACGGCCTATACCAAGGATGAGATCCTCACGATCTATCTGAACCGGGCCTATCTGGGGGCCGGTTCGCGCGGGTTCGAGGCGGCGGCACAACGGTATTTCGGGAAATCTGCCGAAGAGGTGCGCCCGGCGGAGGCCGCGATGCTGTCCAGCCTGTTGCCCGCCCCGTCGTCACGCGCCCCGACCCGCGATCTGGCCCGCGCGCAGCAACGTGCGAATGTGGTGATCGGGCTGATGGAGGTTCAGGGGCTGCTGTCTGCCTCCGCCGCGGCAGAGGCGCGCGCCAACCCCGCCACCCTGTCGCCCAACGCGCGGCAGGAGGCCGGTGGCTATTTCGCGGATTGGGTGATGGCATCGGGGCCTGAATTCTTTACCCGCGACACCACCGAGGACGTGATGATCCGCACCACGCTGGATCCCGCCATGCAGGCCGCCGCCGAGGAGGCGCTGGCATGGGTGTTCGAAAACAAGGTCCGCGCGGGATCGGAGGCCGAGGCCGCGATCGTCGTGATGTCCGCCGATGGCGCGGTGCGCGCCATGGTCGGCGGGCGCGATCCGTCGGTCGTGGGCGCGTTCAACCGCGCAACGATGGCGGTGCGGCAGACCGGATCGGCGTTCAAGCCCTTCGTGTTCGCCGCGGCGCTGGAACTGGATTTCTCGCCGCTGGATACGGTGGTGGATCAGGAAACCTGCTGGAACACGCCCGGGTCGGGGCAATGGTGTCCGCAGAACTATGACCGCACCTACAAGGGGCAAATGACGCTGACGCAGGCATTGGCTGAGAGCCGGAACATCCCCGCCGTGCTGTTGTCGGAGGATGTGGGCCGCGAGGTGGTGCGCACGGTGGCGACGGGTTTCGGCATCGAGAGCGATCTGGCAGCGGGGCCGGCGCTGGCGCTCGGTGTGTCGGAAAGCACGCTGCTGGAGATGACCGGGGCTTATGCGGGCATCCTGAACGGCGGATCGTCGGTGACGCCCTACGGGCTGGTGGAACTGCGCCTGCAGGGCGACAGCGAACCGCTGATGACACAGGGCGGCGGCATCGGCGAACGGGTGATCCGCGAATTCGCCGCACGCGAACTGACCTATATGATGACGCAGGTGGTCGAGGGCGGTACCGGCACGCGCGCCCGGATCGACGGCTGGCAGATCGCGGGCAAGACCGGCACCACGCAGGCCGCGCGCGATGCCTGGTTCATCGGGTTCACCGGCGATTACGTGACAGGTGTGTGGATGGGGTATGACGACAACAGCCCGCTGTCGGACGTGACGGGCGGCGGCCTGCCCGCCGACATCTGGCGCGAGACGATGGTCCGCATCCTCGCCGGTCGCGTCCCGACACCACTGCCGCTGCAGGTGCCGCAGGGCGGCGGGCAGCCAATCGACGGACCGACGAACCTCGACGCCCCGAATCAGGAGATTATCAATGTGCTTGAGGGGATATTGAGTGGGCAGTGAGGGGGCCGTGGAAGGGTGGTGTGCGGACAATGCCGTCAGCTCCAAAAGGTCCGCGTTGGAGCTTCGCTCATGGACAAGCGTACTTGGAGGTGACAGCGTCACCGTAGGCTGAAAAAAAGAGATTGATTAAATGGGTTGGCGAGGAACAATGCGTTCCATGGCTGCCATTGCGCGGCAAATGGAACGGGAAGCGGAAAAGAAGCGCAAACAGGAATACAAGGAGGCCGTTGCGGCAGACGCAGCGCAGGACGTTGGTGACTGGAAAAACTACATCGCAGAGCTTGTAAGCATTCATACACGTCTGACTGAGCCGATGGATTGGCAAAGCATTCTCACAAAGCCTGAGCCGCCCAAACCAGTCAGGTCATCCGCCAACGAACGAAAGGCTCGAGAAGCGCTTGAGCGCTTTCGCCCCAGACTTCGCGACAAGGTGCTGGGAAGGACTGCGAAGCGTAAGTCAGAATTGGAACACAAACTCTCCGTTGCGCCTGATCTGGACGACAAGAAGCTCGAAGGGGAACAGCACCGATACGAAAAAGCGCTTGTGGAATGGAAAGAGGATCGGGCGCTGGCGGAACGTCTTGCCGCTGGCGAAGTTGCCGCCATCCGAGAGGTGATCGAAGAAATGCAACCGCTGGTCGAGGAAGACAAGATAGGTTCGGCAATCAACTTCGAGATTGCAGACAACTACCTACATGCCAAGCCAATGGTCCACGGCGACGAGATTGTTCCCGATTTCCGGCGCAAGCAACTCGCCTCGGGCAAACTCTCACAAACCAAAATGCCAAAAGGCGAGTTCAATGAACTGTATCAGGACTACGTGGCAAGCGTTGCGCTCAAGGTCGCAGGCGACCTGTTCCACGTCCTTCCACTCGATGAGGTCTACGTGACCTGCGAAGCCGAGATGCTCAACACCGCGACCGGCCACCTAGAGCCGGCCCCAATACTATCGGTTCAGTTCGTCAGGCCGACCATGGACAAACTTAACCTCGCCAGCGTCGATCCTTCAGATAGTATGGCGAATTTCAATCATCGCATGTCGTGGAGCAAAACTAAGGGCTTCCAAGTAGTTGAACCTCTTGGGGCGGATAGGGTTTCAGCAAGGCTCCCATAAGACCCTTTCTTACAACCACTACCTCAAGGCTCAACCAAAGCGATGAGTTTAGAGACAGTTGCCAAGAGAGCCGTCACTTGCTGCGGTCCAAAAAGCGGTGGGTATAGGCTCAAACCCGGCGTTCGCTGCCGACGCAAAAGGTTCTGTGGTCGATAATCAGTGCACCAACTCACTGCACGCGACGTTGAACCGCTCAGTTCTCGCCCTCTTCGCACCGGTCATAGGCAAACACATAGCCGTCCCACATCATGATGATCCCGTCGTCTTCGGCGGCGTTCATCAGCAGGGCGCGTTCGGTCCAGATCTGGTCCTCGCCGGAGCATTGCATGGTGTAAAGCGTCGCGTCCATATCCACGACGTTGACGGGGCGGGTCATGCGGCATTCGACCTCGACACCGTAGAAAATCCCGTCCTCGATCTTCAGCGATCCGCCGTCGGCCCCGACGAGGGCGCATTCGGCGTTGGCGTTCTGCTTGAACACGCCGTCATAGGGGGTCGCCATGGCGAGTGTCGGGACAAGGGCGAGCGTGGCGGCGATGGTGCGATACATATGTCAGCCTCCGAGTTGGGCGATCAGGGCATCGAGGTCGCGGCCCTGCCGGTCGAGCATCGCGCCGATCTCGGCCCGTTCGGTCAGCAGCATGTTCACGCCCTCGATGATGAAGTTGAAGAACTTGTGGCTGCCGGAGCGATCGGAGACGTGGAAGTCCATCCGCAACGGGGAGCGGCCCTGCAACAGCACGGTGGTTTCGACCTCGATCCAGCTTTTGACCGGCTCGGCCCCCTGCACGGTGATCTGCCCGCCGATGAATTCGCGGAAGCGGCGGCCGTATTTGGACGCGATGTAGTTGCGGAACACGGCTGTCCATGCCTGCAGCTGTGCGGCGGATGCGGTGCGCGCATCGGCACCCAGACAATAGCGGGCGATGGTGGGCACATCCGAATAGCGGTCGAAGATTATGGCGAAGTCGGCGATCATCGCCTCTTCGGACTTGCCGGAGGCGATGACGGCGTTCACCTCCTCCACTAGACTGGTGACGAGTTCTTGCGCGGTTTCGACGGAGAGTGCGCGCGCGGTCTGCGGAACCATGACGGCAGCGGCGGTAGCCAGACACATCTGGCGGCGGGTCAGGAACATCCTATTGGTCTCCAAACAGTTCATCATACGGATCCACCGCATCCACATCGTCGACACCAAGTTCGAATCGGCGGTTCTGCAGATAGATGAGCCGTGTTTGCGCATAACTGTCGGCGCTATCATATAACACGCTGTCGATGGCCCCGCTGTACTGGTCGCGTTTCAGCACCCGCGCGCCCAGACGGGCCACGATGCCATAGTCGACCTGTGCCGCCGCACCAAAGCGGTCGAGCGGGTCGATCAGGTTGTCCACGATCCGCCCGGCCACATCCCTTTCGGTCGATGGGCCCAGCACGGGCAATTCCAGATAGGCACCTTCCGACACGCCCCATGTGGCCAGCGTCTGCGCAAAATCGGTTTCGACCTCGGGCAGGCCGATCGCATCGGCGGGGTCGAACAGGCCCAGTACACCGACGGTGCTGTTCAGCACGAACCGGAATGCGTTGGTGCCGGCACTTGCGATGTCACCCTGCAAAAGACCGTTGAGCACCATGCCCGGACCGCCGGTATTGTCGGCGAAGTTGATCACCATGGCGCTGATGTCGGGATGCAGCAGCGGTGTCGTGTCGCTTGTGCCGTCGTCGTCATCTGCAAAAAGCGCGGCATCCAGCGCCTTGTTGAAGGCGTGCGCCTGCCGGTTTGCCTGCTCGTAAGGGTCGTTGACCACCGCGCCGTCGGGCGCCACGGCGCAGCCCAAAAGCCCCAGCATGCTGAACAGGATTGCAATTCGAGCCATGGGCAATACGGTCTCAACTCAACTTATTCATATGACGATGACATATGGTGTCAGATGTGACACCTGCCATAGAAATGCTGCAAGGCACAGTTATCCTGTAACCAATCGCCGCCTTTTCGACTATTTTGTCGGATTAGAACAGGCGGGCACCAAAAGCAAAGGCGGAATTACGCGCATGGCTGACGAATTCGAGGAAAAAGGCAGAGCAGAACTGCGGGCCGCACGGCGCGAGAGCCGCGGACTTTACTGGATGGTCGCGATTTTCAGCTTCTTCGTGAACATGCTGATGCTGACCGGTCCGCTCTACATGCTCAACGTTTATGACCGGGTGCTGGGGTCGCGCAGCCTTGAAACGTTGATCGCACTGTCGGTGCTGGTGGCGTTTCTCTACGGCATGATGGGTATTCTCGATTTCGTGCGCGGGCGGGTCATGGGCCGCGTCGGCGCGCGGTTCCAGGCGGCCATGGACCGCCGTGTGTTCGCCGCCGCGCTGAAGGCCACGACGATGAACCGGGCCGTCAAGGAAGCGGCGACCGGACTGCGCGATCTGGAGTCGATCCAGCGGCTGATCACCTCGCCCGCGTTGATGGCGCTGTTCGACCTGCCGTGGACACCGCTGTTCTTTCTCGGCATCTTTATCTTCCACCCCTATATGGGCCTGCTGGGTCTGGTCGGCGGGGTGATCCTGATCACCATCGCGATTTTCAACCAGCTTGCGACCCGCAAGCCGCTGCAGACGGCCAATGCCGCGACCTTCCAATCAGAGGCGCTGGGCGCGCAGATCAGATCGGAATCCGAGATGGTCCATTCGCTCGGCATGCGGGATGCCGCGTTTGGCCGTTGGCAGATCGCCCGGGCGGAATCGCTCGATGCGACGATCGGTGCCGCTGACAGCGCGGGCACGTTCAACGCGATGACCAAATCGTTCCGGCTGTTCCTGCAGTCGGCGATGCTCGGCCTGGGTGCCTATCTGGTGCTGCAGGGCGAACTGACACCGGGCGCGATGATCGCGGGCTCGATCTTGCTGGGTCGTGCGCTTGCGCCATTGGAGATGATCGTTGGCCAGTGGGCTGTCTTTCAACGCGGTCGCGAGGGGTGGCGCAACGTGGCCGTGCTGCTGGGCAACGTACCGCCAGACGATCCACGCACCAACCTGCCGGCACCGTCCGCACGGCTTGTCGCGGATCAGGTGACGGTGGTGCCGCCGGGCGAACAGGTGGCGGCGCTGCGCATGATCTCTTTCGCGGTGGGGCCGGGTCAGGCGGTCGGTGTGATCGGCACGTCGGGCGCCGGTAAATCCACGCTGGCGCGGGCGCTGACCGGCGTGTGGCGTCCGGCGGGCGGGAAAATCCGGCTGGATGGTGCTGCGCTGGATCAATACGACCCGGACGTGCTGGGGCAATATGTCGGATATCTGCCGCAGCGGGTGTCCCTGTTCGACGGCACGATCAAGGAAAACATCGCGCGGATGTCGATGCAGCCCGACGATAGCGCCGTCGTCGCCGCCGCCAAGAAGGCGGATGCGCATGAGATGATCCTGAAACTACCCGACGGATACGACACCCGGGTGTCGGCCAACGGCGGACGGTTGTCAGGCGGGCAGATTCAGCGGATCGGGTTGGCACGGGCGCTTTACGGCGATCCGGTGGTGCTGGTGCTGGACGAACCGAATTCGAATCTCGACAACGATGGTTCGCTCGCGTTGAATAACGCGATCCGGGGGGCCAAGGCCGAGGGGCGCTGTGTGTTCATCATGGCGCACCGGCCTGCGGCCATTCAGGAGTGCGATCTGTTGCTGGTGATCGAGAACGGCACCCGCCGTGCCTTTGGCAAAAAGGACGAGGTGCTGCGCGAAATGGTGCAGAATGCGGATCAGATCAAACAGGGCGCCGGTGCCGGCGGGGGTGTGTCATGAGCAATGCGGAACACAAGAAACGCTGGTCGACGACCAAGCCGATGGTGATTGGCCTGCTGGCCCTGCTGGTGCTGGTCGGTGGCTTTGGCACCTGGTCGGTCATGGCGCAAATCAACGGTGCCGTCATCGCATCCGGCCAGATCGAGGTCGACCGTAACCGGCAGGTGATCCAGCACCCCGACGGCGGCGTCGTGAAGGCGATCATCGCAGACGAGGGTGAGTTCGTCGAGGAAGGTGCGCTGCTGATTCAGCTGGACCCGGATGTGCTGCAGTCCGAACTGTCCATCGTCGAGGGGCAGCTGTTCGAAATCCAGGCCCGGCGCGGTCGGCTGGAGGCAGAGCGCGACGGCACCGACGAGATCACCTTTGCGGAAACCCTGCTGGACCCTGAAAACGAAGGGGCCGCCGAGCTGATCGCCGGGCAAACCCGGTTGTTCGACGCCCGGCGCGAATCCATCGCCCGCGCGCAGGAACAGCTGAGCCAGCGCCGCGCACAGATCGTGAGCCAGATCGGCGGGATCGGGGCGCAGCAGGCCGCACTCGAAACCCAGCGGGAGTTGATCACGCGTGAACTGGCAGACCAGCAATCGCTGCTGGATCGCGGTCTGGCGCAGGCCAGCCGGGTGCTGGCGCTGCAACGCGAGGATGCCAACCTGCTGGGTCGTGTCGGGGAGTTGACCGCCGCCGCCGCGCAGGCCGCCGAGCAGATCACCGAGATCGAGATCGAGATGCTGGGGCTGGAAACCAGCCGCCGCGAAGAGGCGATCACCCGTCTGCGCGACATCCAGTATAACGAGCTGGAGCTGTCGGAACGGCGGCGTACGCTCAAGACTCAACTGGACCGGCTGGACATCCGTGCACCGGTGTCGGGGATCGTTTACGGGCTGACGGTCTTTGCGCCGCGATCCGTCATCCGGCCCGCCGACCCGGTGATGTTCCTGATCCCGCAGGATCGGCCGCTTGTCATCGCGGCACAGGTGCAGTTGACCGACGTCGACCAGATTCATCTGGGGCAGGAAGCGACGCTGCGGTTTTCCGCGTTCGACCAGCGGCGCACGCCGGAGCTGATGGGCACGGTCACGCTTGTTTCGGCTGATGCGTTTCAGGACGAGGCATCGCTGCAGTCGTTCTATCGGGTGGAGTTGCGTCTGGACGAAGGCGAGCTTGAAAAGCTGCCGGTGGACATGACGCTTATTCCCGGGATGCCGGTGGAGGCCTTCGTGCGCACCGCAGACCGCAGCCCGATGGATTACCTGATCAAACCGCTGGCCGACTATTTCGCCAAGGCATTCCGAGAGACGTGATTGCAGAGCCGCGCCCGCGCGGGTAGCGTTCCGGCCAACACATACCGGAGGGCGCGATGACATCTGCGATCGAGACCAGACTGAACGAACAGGGCGTCAAGCTGCCCGAGGCCGCCGCGGCGGCGGGCAACTATGTGCCCTATGTGGTCGTGGGCGACATGGTCACGATTTCGGGTCAGTTGCCCACCGGGCCGGATGGCTTGATCAAGGGCAAGCTGGGCACCGATATGGACGTGGAGGCCGGGGCGAAGGCGGCGGAATATTGTGCCGTCGCCCTGCTATCGCAACTGAAAGCGGCCTGCGACGGCGATCTGGACCGAGTGGTCCGCGTCGTGCGGCTGGGCGGATTCGTGAATTCGTCCGCCGACTTCGGCGACCAGCCCAAGGTCATCAACGGCGCGTCCGATCTGATGGTCGCTGCTTTCGGAGATGCAGGGCGTCATGCGCGGGCGGCGGTGAGTGCCGCGAGCCTGCCCTTCGGTGTCGCGGTCGAGATCGAAGGCACGTTTCAGATCAAATGACACTGGACCCTGTATTTCTTGACCGCCCTATTGCGCATCGCGGCCTGCATGACATCGCGGACGGACGCCCCGAAAACAGTGTCGAGGCGATCCGCGCTGCCATGGCGCATGGCTACGGAGTCGAGATCGACCTGCAACTATCGCACGACGGCGTGGCGATGGTTTTCCATGATTACGATCTTGGCCGCCTGACCGGGCAGGCAGGTGCGGTGGCGCAGCGCGATGCGACGGAGCTGTCGCAGATCACCTTGACCGGCGGGGTGGCGGGCATCCCCACATTTGCCGAGGTGCTGAGGCTGGTCGATGGTCAGGTGCCGCTGCTGGTGGAAATCAAGGATCAGGATGGCGCGATGGGGCCGAACGTAGGCGCGCTGGAACAGGCCACGGCGCGCGATCTTGAAGGCTACACCGGGCCGGTTGCGGTGATGTCGTTCAACCCGCATGCGGTGCGCGCCTTCGGTGCCGCGGCACCGGGTATCGCGCGCGGTCTGGTGACCTCTGCCTATGACCCGGCGAACTGGGCACCCCTGCCCGTTTCTGTCTGCGAGCGGATGCGCGACATCCCCGACTATGATGCGACGGGTGCCTGTTTCATCAGCCATGAGGCCGCCGATCTGGGGCGCGACCGGGTGGCGGAACTGAAAGCGGGTGGTGCGCATGTGCTGTGCTGGACGATCAGATCGGCAGAGCAGGAGCAAGCCGCCCGGCAGGTCGCCAACAACGTCACCTTCGAAGGCTACATGGCTTGAACTTGCACGCATCGCGGCCAGTTAACACTGCATGACGGATACCATCGAGATTACGGCGCACCCTGACCTGTCTGGGATCGCACAGGAAGACTGGGATGCCTGCGCATGCCCCGAGGCGGCGGAGGGTCGTCCGGTCGATCCGTTCACGACCTACAGGTTTCTGCGCGCACTGGAGGTGTCGGGGTCCGTCGGGCCGGGGACAGGGTGGCAGCCGCGCTACCTGACCGCCGAACAGGACGGGCAGATCATCGCGGTGGCCCCGCTTTACGCCAAGGGACACAGCCAAGGCGAATACATCTTCGATCACAACTGGGCTCACGCCTATGAGGGTGCGGGCGGGCGGTATTATCCGAAGCTGCAGATGGCGGTGCCGTTCACGCCGGCGACAGGGCGGCGGTTCCTGACGCGGCCGGGGCACGAGGTGTCGGGCATGTCGGCGATTCTGCAGGGGGCGACGCAAATCGCCGCCGACAACGACCTGTCGTCGATGCACGTCACTTTCTGCACCGAAGGCGAGGCGCTGGCGGGCGAGCAGATGGGCCTGCTGCCCCGGATCGGGCAGCAGTTTCACTGGGAAAATGACGGATATGCCGATTTCGCCGGTTTCCTCGCCAGCCTGTCCAGCCGCAAGCGCAAGAACATCCGCCGCGAGCGCGCACAGGCGCAGGATTTCGGTGGCGAGATTGTGCAGCTGACCGGCGACGCGATCCAGCCGCATCACTGGGATGCCTTCTGGCGGTTTTACCAGGACACAGGCAGCCGCAAGTGGGGCACGCCCTATCTGACACGCGCGTTCTTTGACGCAGCACAGGAAACCCTGCGCGACGATCTGCTGCTGGTGCTGGCACAGCGCGACGGCGTGCCTGTGGCGGGTGCGCTGAACGTGATCGGGCGCAATACGCTTTACGGGCGTTACTGGGGCTGCACCGAGCATCACCCCTGCCTGCATTTCGAACTGTGCTACTATCAGGCCATCGACTTTGCCATCGCGCAGGGCATGAAACGGGTCGAAGCGGGCGCGCAGGGTGAACACAAGCTGGCGCGCGGGTATCTGCCGGTGGCCACGCATTCGCTGCACTGGTTTCGGGACGCGGGCTTTCGCGATGCCGTGGCGCGCTACCTAGAGGCGGAACGCGCAGCGGTGGACGAGGAGATCGAAATTCTCACCAGCTATGGCCCGTTTCGCAAGACACATCAGGAGGAACAGGAATGACCGACAAACTGACCGAAGGCGAACGCAAGGACGATCTGCAACCGCTGCTGGACAACGGTTGGGCCATGAGCGACGGGCGCGATGCGATCCACAAGACCTATCAGTTCCGCAACTTCGTGGATGCCTTCGGCTTCATGACCCGCGCTGCCATCTGGGCGGAAAAGTGGAACCACCATCCCGAATGGTCCAATGTCTACAAAACTGTCGAGGTGACCTTGACGACGCATGACGCAGATGGATTAAGCGCGCTCGACGTGAAACTGGCCAAAAAGCTGGATCAACTGAGCGAAGGATAACATGGAAGAGTTGCTGAATACCGAAATCGTCAACGGCAAGACGCTTGCCGACGTGCTGACACTCGAATTCCTGCTGTCCATCACCGGATCGGTGCTGGGCGCGATCCTGATCCTGTTCGTGGGCTTCATGATCGGCGGCTGGGTGCGCAACCGCATCACGTCTATCGGCGGGCGACACAAGCATCTGGACGAGACGCTGTTCAACTTTCTGGGCAATATCGCGCGCTACATCGTCGTCGGTTTTGCGTTTCTGTTCATCCTCAACACCTTCGGCGTCGAGACGACATCCTTCGTCGCCGTCATCGGTGCCGCAGGTCTGGCCATCGGTCTGGCGCTGCAGGGCACGTTGTCGAACGTGGCGGCAGGTGTGATGATCATCTTTTTCCGCCCGATCAAGCTGGGCGATTTTGTCGAGGTGAACGGTAAGATGGGCACGGTGAAGGATATCACGCTGAATTACACAGAGCTTGCATCGCTGTCGAACGTGCAGATCATCATCCCGAACTCCGAAGTCTGGGGCAACACGATCGAGAACTATTCGGTCTATACCACCCGCCGGGCGGAATGGACCTTCGGCGTGGGCTATGGCGCGAACCTGGCGGATGCGGAGCGGATCATCCGGGAGACGATCCTGTCGGACGAGCGGGCACACGAAACACCGACACCCTTCATTCAGGTCAACAACCTGAACGCCAGTTCGGTGGACTTTCTGGTGCGGGTCTGGTGCGACAGCGCGGTGTTCTTTCAGTTCCAGGCCGACATGAAACGGCAGGTGAAAGAGGCGCTGGACGCCGGTGGCGTGGATATTCCGTTCCCCACGCGCACCATCGTCCAGGCAAAGACGGACGAGACTGCGCAAGAGGCATAGAAAAAGGGCGGGGATCACCCCGCCCTTTCTGCCTTGGTAGAACCGCCGCGCAGGTGCGCTGCGACTACATCGCGTCCAGCAGTGTCTCGCCTGCGGAAATCTCGCATTCGCCGGGGCTGCCCTCTTCGTTGAGCACCTTGACGACGCCGTCCTCGACCAGCATCGCATAGCGTTTTGACCGTCCGATGAAGCCCGCGGGCGGGGCCGTGAAATCCATGCCGATGGCCTTTGTATAGCTGCCGTCGGCATCGCCCAGCATCGTGAGTCCCGCGTCGGTCGCCCCGGTGGATTCGCCCCAAGCCTTCATCACGAAGGGGTCGTTTACCGAGACGCAGATGATTTCATCGACGCCGTTCGCCTCGAACTGATCCTTGGTGCGGATAAAACTGGGCACATGGGCGGTTGAGCAAACGCCGGTATAGGCACCGGGCAGTCCGAAGATCACGACCTTGCGGCCCTTGAGCTTGTCGGAAAGCGAAACCGCCTCGGGTCCGCCCTCACCCATTTGCAGCAAAGATGCGTCGGGCAGTGTGTCGCCTGTCTTGATCGTCATATCCGGTATTCCCTTGTTGGATTGCGTCGGTCGTTAGGACGCATATAGGGTTTGCGCAACAATCAGGCCAGCGGGACAGGACATTTCATCATGCAGCACATCGTCGTCGTGGGGGCCGGGCAGGCCGGTGCATCGCTGGTGGCGAAACTGCGCAGCGAGGGGTTCGACGGGCGCATCACGCTGATCGGGGTTGAAAAGGTGCCGCCCTATCAGCGCCCGCCGCTGTCCAAGGCCTATCTGCTGGGCGAGATGGTAGAGGAGCGGCTGTATTTGCGGCCTGCCGGATTCTATGCCGACAACAACATCACCCTGCGCTTGGGTGTGCAGGTCGTGGCGGTCGATACCGTCACGCGCACGATCACCCTCGATACCAAGGAAGCGATCACCTATGACGCGCTGGCGCTGACCACCGGATCGCATCCCAACCGGCTGCCCGCCAAGATCGGCGGCGATCTGGGCCACGTGTTCACCGTGCGCGATCTGCAAGACGCCGATGCCATGGCCCCGCATTTCGCGGCTGGCAAGCGCGCGCTGATCGTCGGGGGCGGGTATATCGGGCTGGAGGCGGCAGCGGTCGCGGCAAAGCGCGGTGTCGACGTGACATTGGTGGAGATGGCGGACCGGATTTTACAACGGGTCGCGGCACCGCAGACGTCGGACTATTTTCGCGAACTGCACAAGTCGCATGGCGTCGATATCCGTGAGGGTGTTGGGTTGGAGCGGCTGACCGGCGAAGGCACCGTCACCGGCGCGCGGCTGACGGACGGGACGGAACTGCCGGTCGATTTCGTGATCGTCGGTGTGGGTATCCGGCCCGCCAGGGCGTTGGCGGAAAGCGCGGGGCTGACGCTCGACAACGGGATCGCCACGGACCGGCAAGGCCGCACGTCGGACCCGTATATCTGGGCTGCGGGTGATTGCGCTTCGTTCGATTTTCGGGGGCGGCGGATCCGACTGGAAAGCGTGGGCAACGCCATCGACCAGGCCGAGGTCGTGGCGCAGAACATTCTGGGCAAGGGTGTGGACTATACCGCCGCGCCTTGGTTCTGGTCGGACCAGTACGATTGCAAGCTGCAGATCGCGGGGCTGAATGTGGGCTATACGGATGTCTATGTGCGCAAGGGCGACTCGGATGGTGTGCAGTCGCACTGGTACTACGATGGCGACACGCTGCTCGCCGTCGATGCGATGAACGATCCGCGCAACTATATGATCGGCAAGCGATTGATCGAGGCGGGGCGCAGCCCCGACCATGCCGCGATCACCGACCCGGCGACGGATATGAAGGCGCTGTTGAAGGCGTGAGGATCATCGCAGGCACCCATCGCGGCACGGCACTGGCCGCTGTCGGCAAGGGCGATGCGGCGGCGCATCTGCGCCCGACGTCCGACCGGGTGCGCGAGAGCCTGTTCAACGTGCTGGGTGGCGGACGGTATGGCGATGCGGTGACCGGCGCGCGGGTGCTGGACCTGTTCGCGGGCACCGGCGCGCTGGGGCTGGAGGCGCTGTCACGCGGGGCGGCGCATGTCACGTTCGTGGACAATGGACGCGCCGCGCTTGATCTGATCCGCGCCAATATCGCGAAACTGCGCCGCGAGGAGGCGTGTCAGGCGATCAAAACCGATGCGACCCGCCTGCCCGAGGCCATGGCCCCGTGTGACTTGATCTTTCTCGACCCACCCTATGGAAAGGGATTTGGCACCCGCGCGCTGGCCGCGGCATCCGTCGCGGGCTGGATTGCGCCGGAGGCGCTGATCGTATGGGAGGAAAGTGCCGCGCAAATTGCACCGTCGGGTTTCCAGACCCTCGACCAGCGCCGCTATGGCGACACATGGATCACACTGATGAGGGCGCTCGCATGACCGAATGGCCAGACCACTTCTGCCCTGCCTGTGGCGCGCAGCGAAAGGCGTTCGCCCGCTATCCGTGGTATTTCTGCCGGGACTGCACCTTGGGGGCCGTCGCCTATGACGGGCGGCGTCTGGAATTTTTCAACACCCACCCCGGCGGCGGGTTCGGTTGGGCCTTCGCGGGCGAGGATGTGTATTACGATCAACACTACGGCGCGATGTGCCTGATCTCACACCGCCCGGTTCTGGTCGGCGAAGCGCGTTTCGGCGGGATCGTGGCCGAACCCCTGATGGATCGCCCGCTGGGGGATCGCTACGACAGATACGTGGACCTGCGGCGGGGGCTGAGATCGAAAGAGCCGCTGCGTCCGATCCCGCGCGTGCCTCGTCAAACCTGATAGGTCGGGTGAAACATACCGCCGGGGGACAGCGTGAAGATATCCGCGCCGTCCGCTGTGATGCCGATGGAATGTTCGAACTGCGCCGACAGCGACTTGTCGCGTGTCACCGCTGTCCAGTCGTCGGCCAGCACCTTGGTATCGGCACGGCCCAGGTTGATCATCGGCTCGATGGTGAAGAACATGCCTTCGTCGAGCCGTGCACCGGTGCCGGGGCGGCCATAGTGCAGCACATTGGGGGCGGCGTGAAAGACGCGCCCCAACCCGTGTCCGCAGAAATCGCGCACGACCGACATGCGCTGCGCCTCGGCATAGGTCTGGATCGCGTGGCCGATGTCGCCGAAGGTATTGCCGGGCTTCGCCGCCTCGATCCCCTTCATCAGCGCGTCATGCGTCACCTGCAGCAGGCGTTCCGCCTTGCGGTTGGGTTTGCCCGCGACATACATCCGGCTGGTGTCGCCGAACCAGCCATCGACAATGACCGTGACGTCGATGTTGAGAATATCGCCATCCTTGAGCACCTTGTCGCCGGGGATTCCGTGACACACCACGTGGTTCACCGAAATGCAGCTGGCGTGTTGATACCCCTTGTAACCGATCGTGGCAGAAGTCGCGCCCGCATCGTTCACCATGGCGGTGATCTTTTCGTCGATCTTGGCAGTGGTCTGGCCGGGAAAGACGTATTGCGCGATGTCATCGAGGATTTGCGCGGCCAGACGGCCCGCAGCGTGCATCCCCGCGAAATCGGAGGGATCGTAGATGCGGATGCCATCCTTGGTCAGGCGGGTCTGGTTCGTTTCCACGGGCGGTGTCCTCTTGCCTAGCTTGCCCGCCACATAGGCGATCTTACCGCGTAAAACCAGTGGTCAGGCCTCCGTGAATGGCAGCGCGCCCCGCAGGGTGATGCCTCCGGGGCTGATCGCGCAGTCGAAGGCCAGCACCTGAACGCCCGCCGCACGCGCCTGCGTGAAGGCCGCAGCATAGGCGGGGTCGAGATCGGCGGCGAGGGTGACGCGGCTGCAATCGGTGCGCTGCACGAGGTAGAACATGACGGCGCGGTGCCCTTCACCCACCATGCGCGCAAGGTCCGCCAGATGCTTTGCACCCCGTGCGGTCACGCTGTCGGGGAATTCGGCAAGGCCCGGCTGGCGGGACAGCGTGACGCTTTTCACCTCCACATAGGTATCCCGGCCCTGCCCCGTCAGCAGAAAGTCGATGCGGGAATTGTCGGCGTATTTCACCTCTGGCCAGACCAGATCGTAGGTCAGCCCCGGCACCTGATGCGCCAGCAAAGCGGCCTTCAGCGCGCGGTTGGGGACGGAGGTATCAACACCGGTGAAATGGCCGTTTTCGTGATCGACCAGCCGCCAGCCGAATTTCAGCTTCTTCTTCGGGTCGTCGTTGGGTTCCAGCCAGATTTTCGTGCCGGGTTCCGCCAGTCCCATCATCGAACCGGGATTGGCGCAATGGGCCGTGACCTCTGTACCGTCCGCCAGCGTCACATCTGCAAGAAACCGTTTGTAGCGCCGGATCAGGCGGGCGGGGACAAGGGGCGTGGCAAACTGCATGGGACGATCTATAACCACGATGACCCGAGCGGAGAAACCCATGACCGACCCAAAGCCCAACCCGACCGCCGCCATGCTGGTGATCGGCGACGAGATCCTGTCGGGGCGCACGCGCGACGGCAACACGCACCATCTGGCGGGTCGACTGACCGAGGCCGGGATCGACCTGCGCGAGGTGCGGGTCGTGTCCGACGACCGCGACGCGATCATCGACGCGGTCAAGGCACTGTCGAAGTCTTACGACCATGTCTTCACCAGCGGCGGTATCGGCCCGACGCATGACGACATCACCGCGGATTGCATCGCGGCGGCCTTTGACGCGCCGATTGACGTGCGCGACGACGCACGCGCGTTGTTGCAGGCGCACTACGATAAATCCGGACAGGAGTTGAACGCGGCCCGCCTGCGCATGGCGCGTATCCCTGATGGCGCGACGCTGATCGACAACCCGGTCAGCACGGCACCGGGATTCAAGCTGGGCAACGTGCATGTGATGGCAGGCGTGCCGTCGGTGTTTCAGGCGATGGTCGCTTCTGTGCTGCCGACCCTGACCGGGGGCGCGCCGTTGCTGTCGCGGTCCCTGCGCGTCGTGCGCGGCGAAGGCGATATCGCCGGGCCGCTGGCGGATTTCGCGCAGGGCCACGCGGACCTTTCTGTCGGGTCGTATCCGTTCCAGAAGGATGGCGTTTACGGGGCCAACATCGTCGTGCGGGGCAATAATGCGGCGCGGCTGGATGACGCGATGAGAACGCTGCAGGCGATCTTTGCATGACACTACCCGACGCCGACACGGTCTTTGACGTGATCGCGGCCACATGGCGCGCGGCGGCGATACAGCGCATCGGCCCCTGGACGATCCTCGAAGGGCGCGGCGGTGGAAGCCGGGTGAGCGCCGCTTCCACGGGCGAGAACGTGACTGCCGCCGATCTTGCAGAGGCGGAGAACGCGATGCGGGCGCTAGACCAACCGCCGATCTTTTCGGTGCGCGGCGGGCAGGATCGGCTCGACGGCCTGCTGGCTGACGCCGGATTTATTGTCCGCGATGCCTCCGTCCTCTACGCCGCGCGCACAACGGATATCGCCACCGAACGTCCTCCGCCCGTGACCAGCTTTGCGGTTTGGCCGCCGTTGCAGGTGCAGATCGACATCTGGTCCGATGGTGGCATCGGGCCGGGGCGCCTCGCGGTGATGGACCGCGCGCCGCATCCCAAGACCACCCTGCTGGGCCGATTGAATGACAGACCCGCCGGGACGGCGTTCGTCGGGATGGCGCATGGCTGTGCGATGATCCACGCGCTGGAAGTCGCTGCGGGATCGCGCCGTCAGGGTCATGCGCGGCACCTGACACGGGCGGCGGCGTTCTGGGCGGCAGAGCAGGAGGCGGAATTTCTGACGCTGGTAACCACGCAGGCGAACGTGGCGGCCAATGCGCTCTATACTTCACTTGGGATGCAGGTTGTGGGACAGTATCACTATCGCATCAAACAGGACTGACACCGTGACAGACAGCCCCACCGCGCTTGACCTGCCGATCGTCGACCCGCTGCCGCCAGAGACGCAAAAGTATTTCGATATCTGTCAGGACAAGCTGGGCATGGTGCCGAACGTACTGCGCGCCTACGCCTTCGATATCGACAAGCTGAACGCTTTTACGGCGATGTACAACGACCTGATGCTGGGGGAGTCTGGCCTGAGCAAGCTGGAGCGCGAGATGATCGCGGTCGTCGTGTCGTCGATCAACAAATGCTATTATTGCCTGACGGCGCATGGCGCGGCGGTGCGCAAGCTGTCGGGCGATCCGATGCTGGGCGAGGCGCTGGTGATGAACTGGCGGGCCGCCGATCTGGACCCGCGGCAGACGGCGATGCTGACCTTTGCGGAAAACGTGACGGTGGCTAGCGCCAAGACGTCAGAAGCCGACCGCGACGCGTTGCGCAAAGTCGGGTTCAGCGACCGCGACATCTGGGACATCGCATCGGTCGTGGGGTTCTACAATATGTCGAACCGTATCGCGTCGGCCACAGACATGCGCCCGAACGATGCCTACCACAGTCAGGCGCGATGAGCGGGCAGACCGGATGATCAGGCGCCTTTGCGCCGCGCTGGCCTGTGGGCTGGCGTTGCCCGCTGCTGCGCAGGACCTAGCCCTGCCCGGAAACGCGGTGCTGCAACTGGAAACGGTGCAAAGCCCCGACAGCTATGCCATCGCGACCGGAGCATGGCAGGGCGACCTGCCCGCACTGCACGTCGAAGGTGCGGTCCGCAGGTCGGTCTGGCGCGTGCCGGCCGTCGGTCTGACGACTTTGCAAATGATCGCACCCCTGCGGCGTCAGCTATTGGCGGCGGGATATGAAGAGATGTTTCGCTGTGACACCGACGCCTGTGGCGGGTTTGATTTCCGCTTTGCGCTCGACCTTGCGGCCCCGCCCGCGATGCAGGTGGACCTGGGCGATTTCCGGTATTTCGCGGCACGGCAGGCGTCCGCGGAAAACGCGCAGCACATCGCCATCCTGGTCAGTCGCGGCGGGCGCGCAGGCTATATCCACATCGTGCAGATCGGGCCGGAAGACGCCGCACCGGTGGTGCCTGCCTCGTCCGGGCCGGTGTTGCGTGACGATACGCCCGATACCCCCGCCGCCGGCGAGCCGCTCACGTTGGCACAGGCGTTGACGCAGCAGGGCCGGGCAATCCTGCACGACCTGCGGTTTGCGACCGGGTCGGCGCAACTGTCGGATGCACCGTCCGCCGCGTTGCAGGACCTGGCCGATCACCTTCTGGCCAACCCGGACCTGACGGTCGCATTGGTCGGGCATACCGATTCCTCGGGTTCACTCGACGGCAATATCAGCCTGTCGAAGCGGCGTGCGGGATCGGTGCTGGAACGGCTTGTCACCGCCTATGGCGTGTCGCGCGATCAGGTCGAGGCGCAGGGGATGGGATACCTGTCGCCGGTGGCGAACAACCGGACGGACGCAGGCCGGGAGGCAAACCGCCGGGTCGAGGTGATCGTCACCGCGACACAGTGACGTGCAAAGAGTGTTCAGGCCGCCGTTGCTTCCGATACTTCGCACCACGTCTTGAGGCATGCGCGGCCAGCGGCCTTGGCGGCATAAAGCGCCTCGTCCGCCTGAATTAACAGCCGGTCGAGGGACGTTTCATGCGCCGTCGACACCGCGCCGACAGAGAGAGTCACGCTCAGGTGGGGATGATCATCGCCGCCCCGAAACGGGATCGGGCGCACCAGCCGTTCCCCGATGGCGCGCGCCTGCGCGATGGTCACGCCCGAGATCAGCACGGCAAACTCCTCTCCACCGACGCGCCCGGCGACGTCGTCAGCCCGCAAATTCCACGAAACGTGCCGCGCGATCGCGACAAGGCAGGTATCGCCCACCGCATGGCCATAAGTGTCGTTGATCCGTTTGAAATGATCGGCGTCGAGCAAAAGCAGAACCGATGTCGGGGCATCGCGCAGGCGGCGCTGCGCAAGATCAAGGAACGTGTAGCGGTTGTTCAGCCCGGTCAGCCCATCCTTGCGGGACCGCAGCGAAAGGTCACGCAGGATCGCGATTTGCCGCAGGGACACGATAAAGAACAGGGCGACGAACGGCGTACCGGTAAAGACCGCGTTGCAGATGATGAGGGCGACCGGCCAGCCCGGAACGTTGGGCAGACTGTGGAACAGCAGATTGACCAGCGTGATCGCGATCAGGCTTGCGGCAATCCCGACCAGGGCCTGCCGCGCGGTGTCCGGTGTCAGAAACTCAATTACGCGCCGCATCGATCACTTTCACATGGAACTGCGAAAGAGCCTAAACGGAACCTGTTTCGACACTCTTAAGGACACAAAAAAACGCAGCCACTGTGGGCTGCGTCAGTCGGGTGCGGTGCACCTCGGGGAAAATGTGTGACGGGTTACCAGACGTCCGGGCCCTTGTCGGCCAGCGTATGCACGAGATAGTCGATAAACGCGCGGACCTTGGGCTGGGTAAACCGCCCCGGCGGATAGACCGCATAGATGCCTTGCGTTTCGACCGGCAGATCGGGGATCGCCTCTTCGACCAGACCGGATTTCATCGCGTCGGCATAAAGAAAGCTGGGCAGGTAGGCGATGCCGAGGCCCCCGACGCAGGCGTTCAGCAACGACTGCCCGTCGTTCACCGTCAGCCAGCCCGCCGTGCGCACCTGGCGCTTTTCACCCGATGGCGCGGTCAGCTTCCAGACTGCGGAATTGGCCTGGTTGGAATAGTGCAGCAGCTTGTGTTCGTTCAGATCGTCGATCTTTTCGGGGCGTCCGTATTCCTCGAAATACTTCGGGCTGGCGATCATGCGTTTCGTGGTTTCGGTGAGCTTGCGGGCGCGCAGGGTGCTGTCCTCCAGCTCGCCGATACGCACGGCCATGTCGAAACCTTCGGAAATCAGTTCCACATAGCGGTTGTTGAGCACCATGTTGACCGTGATATCGGGAAATTCCGTCAGGAAATCGCCCAGCACCGGCGACAGGTGGTTCACACCAAAGTCCGTCGCCACCGAAATCCGCAAGAGGCCGGACGGAGCCGATTGCATGGAGGTGACGAGTGCATCCGCCTCTCCCGCGTCATTCAGCACGCGGCGGGCGCGGTCGTAGTAGGCCAGACCAATCTCCGTGGGGCTGACGCGGCGGGTCGTGCGGTTCAGCAGACGGGCACCCAGCCGCGCCTCCAGCGACGACACATGCTTGGAGACGGCGGATTTGGAGATCCCCATCTTCTTGGCCGCGTCGGTAAATCCGCCCTGATCCACCACCGTGGCAAAGGCTTCCATTTCAGTCAGGCGATCCATTCGCGGTCCTCAACACTACTGCTCTCGTTGATGGACTGTTTGCCGGTCAAATCGGACACGAATGGGGCGGATGCCTGACAATTGCGGGGTAATGCGGGTGACTGTTGCGACAGGCGAAACAGGGCAGCACCTGGATCGACCAACAGGAAAGTCTGCAATTCGGCAAATTTCGATGCCGTTAACCACCTGCGCTTGGGCTACACAAGCAGTGCGCATTTCCTACGGGGAAAGGAGAGAGTTATGACGACCAATCATTTCGACAGCGACATCGCGGCCATCTATGATGCGGTCCACGGCGGCAGCGATACCGCCGAGGTCCGGCAGATGGTCGCAACCCTTTCAGACCTCGCCGGGTCCGGACCGGCACTGGAATTTGCAATCGGAACCGGTCGTGTGGCCCTGCCGCTTGCTGCGCGCGGGGTCGACGTCCATGGGATTGAACTGTCACAAGCCATGCTGACGCAGTTACATGGAAAGCCGGACGGCCACCGGATCAAGACTGCGCGCGGCGATATGATCACGACACGGCTGGAGCGGACATTCACGCTTGTCTATCTCGTCTATAACACCATTGATAACCTGACATCGCAGGATGCGCAGGTTGCCTGCTTCGAAAATGCAGCGCAGCATCTTGTTCCGGGCGGCTGCTTCGTCATCGAAACGCTGGTGCCGCCTTTGCAGAAAATTCCGATGGGCGAAACGATGTGCGCGTTCGACTGTACCGATCAGCATTGGGGCATCGACACATTCGACGTGGTCAGCCAGAGGTATCAGTCGCACCACCTGCATATCGGCGCGGACGGCAACCGGGTGAATTCGGTGCCGTTCCGCTATGCCTGGCCATCCGAACTTGACCTCATGGCACGGATCGCCGGACTGACGCTGGAATCGCGTTGGAGCGGTTGGGACAAATCGAAGTTCACGAAAGACAGCACCGCCCATGTCTCGGTCTGGCGCAAACGCCGGGATTGAGCGGCCCCTGCTCGCCGACCTACAGCGTTGCCGCCAGCCGGGTCCCCTGATCAATCGCGCGTTTGGCGTCCAGTTCCGCGGCCACATCCGCGCCGCCGATCACATGCGGTGTGCGGCCAGCAGCGATCAATTCGTCGGCCAGGCTGCGTTCCGGCACCTGCCCGGCGCAGAGGATCACGTTGTCCACGGCGATCAGGGTCGGGTTCTCGCGCTCCTTGCCGAAGGTGACGTGCAGGCCGTCGGCGTCGATCTTTTCATAGTTCACGCCGCCGGTCATCTGCACCTCTTTCATCTGCAAGCCCGCGCGGTGGATCCAGCCGGTGGTCTTTCCCAGCCCCTTGCCCAGTTTCTGCGCCTTGCGCTGGAGCAGCGTGACCTGACGCACCGCAGGATCGGGCTGCGGGCCTTCGGGGGCGAGACCGGCGCGATGTTCTTCCGGGTCAGCTACGCCCCATTCTTCCAGCCACGCCTGGAGGTCTTCTGTCGGGCTATCGTCGGTCACGAGGAATTCAGCGACATCGAACCCGATCCCGCCCGCACCGATGATCGCGACGCGCTTGCCGACCTCGGCCTTGCCGCGTAGCACGTCGATATAGGACAGCACGTTGTCACCGTCCTGACCTAGGATTTCCGGGTCACGCGGCAGAACGCCGGTGGCGACGATCACCTCGTCGAAGTCCTTGAGCGCGGCGACATCCGCCGCCTGCCCCAGCTTCACCGTGATCCCGGTCTCGGTCACGGCGGTGTTGTAATAGTCGACCAGCCCCCAGAATTCCTCTTTCCCCGGGATTTGCTTGGCCATGTTCAACTGCCCGCCCAAGGCATCGGCCTTGTCGAACAGTGTGACCGTGTGGCCCCGCTCTGCACAGGTCAGGGCAGCGGCGAGACCTGCAGGTCCCGCGCCGACGACGGCGACCGCTTTAGGGGTGTCGGCCTTCTCAATCACCAATTCGGTTTCGTGACAGGCACGGGGATTCACCAAACAGGACGACAGCTTGCCGCCGAAGGTGTGATCCAGACAAGCCTGATTGCAGGCGATGCAGGGCGTGATTGTCTCGGCCCGGCCCGTCTGTGCTTTGGCGACGAAATTGGGATCGGCGAGGAAAGGCCGCGCCATGCTGATCATATCGGCGCAACCGTCGGCCAGCACGTCCTCGCCCACCTGCGGGGTATTGATGCGGTTGGAGGTGATGATCGGGATCGACACCTCCCCCATCAGCTTCTTCGTGACCCATGTGAAAGCCCGGCGCGGAACGGAGGTGGCGATGGTCGGAATCCGCGCCTCGTGCCAGCCGATACCGGTGTTCAGGATGGTGGCACCGGCGGCTTCGATGGCTTTGGCAAGTTGCACCACCTCGGCCCAGGTCGATCCGTTCGGCACGAGGTCGATCATCGACAGGCGGTAGATGATGATGAACTCAGGCCCCACAGCCTCGCGCACGCGGCGCACGACCTCGACCGGCAGGCGCATGCGGTTTTCGTAAGCGCCACCCCACTCATCCTCGCGCTTGTTGGTATGAGTGACAAGAAATTGATTGAGGAAATATCCTTCAGACCCCATCACCTCGACCCCGTCATAGCCCGCCTCCTTCGCGCGGGCGGCGGCGGTGACCATGTCGGCGATCTGTTTCTCGATACCGTCGGCGTCCAACTCTTTGGGTGGGAACGGCGAAATCGGGGATTTCACCGGCGACGGGGCTACACACTCAGGCGAGTAGGCATAGCGGCCCGCGTGCAAAATCTGCATCGCGATCTTGCCGTCTGCGTCGTGCACGCGGTCGGTGACGACCCGGTGGTTGGCGATGTCTTGGTCGGAAAACAGGCCCGCAGCACCGGGAAATACGCCGCCCTCGCGATTGGGGGCCATGCCGCCGGTGACCATCAGCGCCACACCGCCGCGGGCGCGCGCGGCATAGAATTCCGCAACGCGGTTCCAGTCTTTCGTTTCTTCCAGCCCGGTATGCATCGACCCCATCAGCACCCGGTTCTTCAGCGTCGTGAAACCCAGATCGAGCGGGGCGAGAAGATGCGGATAAGTGGTCATGGCGGCACTCCTGTCTGATTGCGGGCACTCTGCCGAAAGCTGACGCGCGCGTCATCATCAACGCGGCGTCAGCGCCGGGATTTTTCAGGCGGACAGTGTGATCACGGGATCACCACCCATAACCCCGGTAAACACGAGATCATCCGGCAGCGTCACATACCCACATTCGTCATGGCCGACAAAGCCGGTGATTTCGGCTTGCAGGGTATCGCCCGCGTCCAGCCGTTCTGCCAGAACCGCAGCGGCCTTGCGAGGCACGTAGCCCAGCTTTGTTCCGTCCTCGGTCAACATTTCGATGGCGTTGGCATCGTAGCGGTTGTCGGCCTCGCGTCGCAACTCCAGTCGCTGCCCTGCCGCCAAGGTGTTCATCACCTTCCCGAAGTCGTAATATGCAGTGCCTGCAATCGCCACTTTCATCACGGGTTGCGCCGCCTTGGCGCGTGCTTTGATCGGCAAGACGACAGTGGCGGCAAGCGCCGTCAAAAAAGCGCGTCGGTCAAATCGTAACATAATCGCACCCTCCCTTGCTGTCTGCGCGAGCCGGTGGCGATAACTTTCGCCTACCGCTGCGTCAAGCAGAAAGAGTCAGCCGGTTTCGGCGCAATGCCTGCGAAATGCACGTTTCAGCATATCCAGTTCCGCGCGCAGCAAATCCATCTCCGCCCGGATATCCTCGGCCAGACCCTCGCCCGCGAGCAAAGCAAAGCTCGCTAGCGTATCGCCTGTCGCCTCGTCCACGATCACGAAGGTCTGGACACCATCGGCGATCAGCGTCGCGGGCACCGGCACCTCGACCTGCCAAGTGCCCGCCTTTTCCGCCGCGGTCAGGGTAATGCCGGGGACCAGCGTATCCTGATGACGTACGGTCAGCACCGGTTCGGTCTTGCCCGCGCCCGTCAGGATGCCCTGCCAGACGCCGGCGGTCATTCGCGTCTTGGTCAGTTTGAGCGTGACGGACTTCGTTGTTTTCGCCATCAGAGTTCCGCCCTTGGATACCGACACAGGGTCAGATCGCGCAGAGTGACCTGATTCATCGCAGGGCCCTCGAAGATCAGATCGAGCCACAGCCGTTCGACCCGCTGTTCGTTGATGTCGGCATAGGCCAGATCGAATTCGACCATGACATCCGGTGTGTCGGTGGGCAGTTCGGCGACGATCTGTTCGGTGTTCGGGCCGTGTTTGATGTTGAGGCGGGCGAATACCTCGATCCGGCGTTCAAGCTGCAGGATGGCGTTGAGCCGCATGACGTGGCGGCGCGACACCCCGGCGGCGGCGTCCAGCGGCAGATCGACGACCAGCGACAGGAAACCGCCGTCAAAGTTCAGCACGTCCATGCGTAGTCCGAACGGGGCAAGGTCTTCCTCGCGACCATTGCGCAACTGGCGCAGGGTGATTTCGCTCGACTTGCAGTCGTGGAAGATCGTGATGGCCTCGCCCAGCTTCGTCTTGTTGTCGACGGCGGCATAGCCTTTACGGCCCAGCGACCCGCGCCACAGGTTCGGTCGCCAGCTCCACTGGGTGCCGGGCGGGCGGTCGAACGCATTCGATCCGACGCGCGGCAGCGCCAGCCGACTGTCGGCAACATGCATCACGGTATCGAGCCTGCTGCGCAGCTGACGCGCCCGCTGGCGTTGCAGGCGCAGGGCCTCCAGTTCGGCGGTCGGAGCCTTCGCGGCATGCTGCGACCAGCGCGCAAGGGTGCGGGTATGCAGCAGCCGTTCCATCAATTCCGAACCCCGATGTGCCACGCTGCGCCCCAGTTTCCTGTCCATTCTGTCGTAACGATAATCCTAACTGCCAAACTGTTGACGGAAAGAAAACAATTATCCGTCGCTGGCGGCACCCGCAGTAGCGGTGTTCACAGATCGCACCGCATCCACCGTCCGGTTGAGAAGTGCGCGCCCGGCGCTGTCGGACAGGGGCTCTGCTGCGAGGCCACGCACCGACAGGGTCACGAGCCGCCCGTTCACATCCAGAAAGGCCCGCCACTGCCGGGACTGGAACCCGGGGAACGGCTCTGGTGCGGTATCGTCGAACACGACGGTGACGCGGTTGGCAGAGCTTTCGGCGCGATGCAGGGTGATCGTCTCGCTCGACCCCGCGCGGCTGAGCAGGCTTTGACCAGCTGCGGACTCCAGAAACGCCTGCATCGCGCCTTCCTGCCCGGCGACGGTCGCCGTCGCCTCTGTTCCGACCTGCGCCGTGATCAGACCGTTCAGCGCAGGGCGCACCGGGCCGCCTGAGATCGCATCGCAGGCCGCGATCAGGGCGAACCCCGCCGTGGCACTGCTCGCCCCCGGAGCCACGCAATAACCTGCGGGTCCCGCGACGGCGACGGCCCCGTCGCGCAGCACCAGCGCGGGCACGGGCGAACCCGCGCCGATCCCGGAAAGCGAGAAAGCCCCGGCGCAGCCCGCCAGCGCTAGCGCGGCACCGAGTGCCATCGCGGTCTTGCGGAACCCCGGCACGACGTCAGAGATCCATGTAGATGTGACGCTCTTCCTTTGCGCCGGGATGCGTGACGGCCCCCAGCCGGGTCGAGCCGACGAGTTTTGCGAACTTCCACAGCGCGCCGGAGGCGTAGATCGTGGGTTTCATGCCTTTCCACTCATCCTTGCGGGCGGCCAGCTCCTCTTCCGTCAGATCGACCGTGATCGTGCCGTTGACCGCGTCGAGCGAGATGACATCGCCATTCCGGATCAGCGCGATGGGGCCGCCGTGTGCGGCCTCCGGTCCCACGTGACCCACACAGAACCCGCGTGTCGCGCCCGAGAAGCGCCCGTCGGTGATCAGCGCCACCTTCTTGCCCATACCCTGACCGGACAGGGCTGCCGTCGTCGCCAGCATCTCGCGCATGCCGGGACCGCCTGCGGGGCCTTCGTTGCGGATCACGATGACCTCGCCTTCCTCGTAAGCGCGGGCCTTGACGGCGGCGAATGCGTCTTCCTCGCTCTCGAACACGCGGGCGGGCCCCTGGAAATACTGTTCCTGCGTGGCCATACCGGCGACCTTCACGATAGCCCCTTCGGGGGCAAGGTTGCCCTTGAGGCCCACGACACCACCGGTTTTCGTCAGCGGGCTGTCGATATGGTAGATGACCTTGTCGTCGGGTTCGCCCTTGATCCGGTCAAGCTCCTCGCCCACCATACGGCCCGATGCGGTCATGCAATCCTCGTGGATCAGACCCGCCTTGCGCAACTCCTTCATTACGACAGGCAGGCCGCCAGCCTCGTAAAGGTCCTTAGCGACGTACTGGCCGCCCGGTTTCAGATCGACGAAATAGGGCGTGTCCTTGAATATCTCGCAGACGTCGGACAGGTCGAAGTCGATCCCGGCCTCGTGCGCGATGGCGGGCAGGTGCAGACCGGCATTGGTCGACCCGCCCGTACAGGCCACGATACGGGCCGCGTTTTCCAGTGATTTGCGGGTGACGATATCGCGGGCGCGGATGTTCCTGGCGATCAGGTTCATCACCGCCTCGCCGGATGCGACGCCATATTGATCGCGGGATTCATAGGGCGCGGGTGCACCGGAGGAATTGAATAGCGCCAGACCAATCGCCTCTGACACGCAGGCCATGGTGTTGGCGGTGAACTGCCCACCGCAGGCCCCGGCCGACGGGCAGGCCACCCGTTCGAGGATTTCCAGCGCGGCATCCGACAGCTCACCCGCCTGATGGCGGCCCACGGCCTCGAACATATCCTGCACGGTCAGGTCGCGGCTGGCGAAATCGGCTGGCACGTCGGCCCCTGTCGGCACCTTGCCCGGCAGGATCGAGCCGCCATACATGAACACGGACGGTGTGTTCAGGCGCACCATCGCCATCATCATGCCCGGCAGGGATTTGTCGCAGCCCGCCAGCCCCACCAGCGCGTCATAGCAGTGGCCACGCATCGTCAGTTCGACCGTGTCGGCAATCGCCTCGCGCGAAGCCAGCGACGACCGCATGCCCTCGTGACCCATGGCGATGCCGTCGGTCACGGTGATGGTTGTGAATTCGCGCGGCGTGCCCATGCCTTTTTTCACGCCCAGCTTGACCGATTGCGCCTGACGGTTCAGGGCGATGTTGCAGGGTGCGGCCTCGTTCCAGCAGGTCGCCACGCCGACCCAAGGCTGGGCGATCGCCTCTTCATCCAGACCCATCGCATAGAAGTAGGACCGGTGCGGCGCACGCGCGGGCCCTTCGGTCACATGACGGCTGGGAAGTCTTGATTTATCGACACGGGACATGGGGCGGCCTTTCACGAAAAACTGTTGAACCGGGTCTAAATAAGCCCTCGGCGCGTGACAAGGCATTTGGGCGGATTCACGCCCTGATGCGGCGGCCATGTCGAAATCGGCCAAAACACACGCAACCCTTCGGACAGACGGGCGTTCTCAGGTCAAGAAACCCGGCGTAGCGATCAAAGGCGAATTTCGGTCGACACAACGCGCCGGATAAATACCGGAGACGAAAAATGGCTGACCAAAACAAAGAGCAAAGCACCCATACACGCGAGACGACGGTCGTGACGACCGGTGGCGGCGGCGGTGCAAGCTGGCTACTGATCGGCATCCTGCTGGTCCTTGTCGTCGGCGGCGTCTATGCCTTCAGCACCGGCATGATCGGCGGCGGTGGCGAAGGTGCGACGATCGATGTCGACATCACCGCGCCTGCCAGCGAAGAGGCTGCACCTGCAGAGGAGGCCGCACCGGCAGAAGAAGCGGCACCTTCCGAATAATTGCCATCACCCGGCATTTGACGCGCCGTCGCCTTGCTTTGGCGGCGGCGCTTTTCTGCGCGGCTTTATCTCGCGATAAACTAGCCTAGATTTCTTGGGCGATCTCCCAGACATTCCCATCCGGATCGGCGAAGGCGGCGGTTCTTCGCCCCCAGTCCTGATCCGTCGGACCGTTGAGCAGACCGACCCCATGGTCGGCCAGTTCCGAAATGACAGAATCGACGTCCGAAACCTTGACCGTCAGCAACATTGCAGCGGCGGTGTCGCCCGTCGCGACGGGCCTTGGCTTTACAAGGTCGGTGGCTTCACCGCGGTCGAGAAGGTTGATCATCAACGATCCGAACGACACGACAGCCGACACGTCATCTTCGAAAACGACGCGACACCCGAAAACGTCGGTGTAGAACGCGCGCGATGGTGCCAGATCACTGACGAACAAGGTCAGCACTTCCAGCTCTTTCAAGGCGTCGATCATGCTGTGGCACCCCTCAAGTCAGCGCAATATGTGCAGGCATTCTTCCGGTATGCGGCCAACCTATCCGACTTTGCCGTTCAGGTAACGGGCATTTGCAATCGCCCTCCGGCCCGCATATCTCTGGATCAACATCGCAGAGGTTTCGCATGAACTGGATCACGAACTACGTCCGCCCGACCATCAACTCGCTGTTCTCGCGCCGCGAGGTGCCGGAAAACCTGTGGTCGAAGTGCGAAGACTGCGGCACGATGCTGTTTCACCGCGAACTCAGCGACAACCAGAACGTCTGCACCAACTGCGGCCACCACATGCCCATCGGTGCGCGCGAGCGGCTGACCGCGCTGTTCGACAATGGTGTGTTCAAAGAGGTCGCGGTGCCGGAACCGGTGACCGACCCGCTGCATTTCCGCGATCAGAAGAAATACACCGACCGCATTCGCGACGCCCGCAAAAAAACCGGCGAAAAAGACGCGATGCTTGTGGCCGAGGGCGAGATCGGGCGCACGCCCATCGTCGCCGCCGTGCAGGACTTTTCGTTCATGGGCGGGTCGATGTCGATGTATGTCGGCAACGCGATCATCGCCGCCGCCGAACGCGCCATCGACCTGGGTCGCCCGCTGGTGCTGTTTTCCGCAGCCGGTGGCGCGCGGATGCAGGAAGGCATTCTGGGCCTGATGCAGATGCCGCGCACGACCATCGCCGTGCAAATGCTGAAAGAGGCCGGACTGCCGTATATCGTCGTGCTGACCCACCCGACGACCGGCGGCGTAACCGCGTCTTACGCGATGCTGGGCGACGTGCAGATCGCCGAACCCAATGCGCTCATCGGCTTTGCCGGGGCGCGCGTGATCGAACAGACGATCGGGGAAAAACTGCCCGAGGGGTTCCAGCGCGCGGAATATCTGCTGGATCACGGCATGCTGGACCGGGTAACGCCCCGCAATGCGCTGAAAGAGGAACTGGTGACCATCATCCGCATGTTGATGGGGATGGAGCCGCAGGTGCGCGGCGATCTACCCGCCCCCGGGGACGCCAAGGCAACGCCCGACACCGGAAAGGCCGCACCCGCAACCTGATGCTTCGCGGGCTGGCTGACGCCCCCGCTGCGTCCTGTTCTTTTCGCACCAGTGAAAGCCCATGATGGCTGTGACATCCGACCAGATCCTTGCGCGCATGATGGCGCTGCACCCAAAGATCATCGACCTCACGCTCGACCGGGTCTGGCGGCTGCTGGACAGGTTGGGCAATCCGCAAGACCGGTTGCCGCCGGTGATCCATATCGCCGGGACCAACGGCAAGGGATCGACGCAGGCGATGATCCGCGCGGGGCTGGAGGCATCGGGGGCGCGGGTCCATGCCTATACCTCTCCGCACTTGGCGCGGTTCCATGAACGAATCCGCCTTTCCGGAACGCTGATCACCGAACCCGCACTGACCGAGGTGCTGGATCGCTGCTATGCCGCCAACGGTGACGAACCCATCACCTATTTCGAGATCACGACCGTCGCCGCGATCCTCGCCTTTGCCGAAACACCTGCCGACTACACCTTGCTGGAGGTGGGCCTTGGCGGGCGGCTGGACGCCACGAATGTGATCGCGAAGCCCGCGCTGACTGTCATCACGCCAGTCGATCTCGATCACCAAAGCTATCTCGGCGATACATTGACCGCCATCGCGGGCGAAAAGGCAGGGATCATCAAGCGTGGCGTGCCCTGCGTCGTCGGCCCCCAGCGTGACGAGGCGATGGACGTGATCGAGGCCGTGGCCGCCCGACACGCCGCACCGTTGCAGGCGCATGGGCAGCACTGGCATGTCATGACCGAACGCGACCAGCTGGTCTTTCAGGACGAGGCGGGTCTGCTCGACCTTCCACTGCCCGCCCTGCCCGGCCCGCACCAGATCATGAACGCAGGGGCCGCCATCGCCGCGTTGCGTCTTTTGGGCCGTGGTGAGGATGCCTGCACCGCCGCGATGACGCAGGTCAGCTGGCCCGCACGGATGCAGCGGCTGCGCGCGGGCGTGCTGGCCGATCTTGCCGCGCCTGCGGAACTCTGGCTTGACGGGGGGCACAATCCGGCCGCAGGTCAGGCGCTTGCCGCGACCTTGCAGGCGCAGCCGCCACGACCCACGCATTTGATCTGTGGCATGCTCAACACCAAGGATATCGCCGGATACCTCGCCCCGCTGGCAGAGGTCGCGCAAAGCCTGACCGCAGTGTCGATCCCCGGTGAGGCAGCGACACTATCTGCCGAGGAAACTGCGCGCATCGCGGCCAAGGTCGGATTGCCGTCGCAGATCGCCGCGGACGTCCCAGACGCGATCCGGGCGATCACGACGGCGACGCCGAACGCCCGGATCCTGATCTGCGGATCGCTCTATCTAGCGGGTGACGTGATCCGCACGAATCAGCCCGTATAAATTTCCCGCACTGATTCGTTTTGGTTTGACCCGCGAATCAGTCATGCGCTATATCTTGCCGAAATTACTATAGACGCCGGGCCTGCCAGCCTTTCGGTCAATATGTAGTAAGTCTGATTGGGGGATCGGCATGAAATCGCGCGTTACCGCGGCCATCGCTTTGACCGGCATCTATATCGCGTCGCATGTCGGCGCACAGGACACCGTCAACGTCGCCTTCGTCTATGACGGCCAGCCGATGTCCATCACACAGGCCCCGACCGTCAATGCAGGTGCCGTGGCCGCGCTCTACCATCTGCCGTCAGACTGTGCCGATTTCTGTCTTGCGCCCCATGCGGCGGCAGAGGGTGTCGCGACCATCGGCGAGGCGGAAGTGATCGCCTTCGTCACCAGCGCCGTGGCCGACGGAAGTGGCCTCCTGATCGACAGTCGCCTGCCCGCGGATCGGGCCGTCGCGTATCTGCCGACATCCATCAACGTGCCGCACACGCTGATATCGCCGGACAACGCGCTTTTGCCGGATATCCTTGTCGCGATGGGCGCGCGGTCACTGGACGGATCGCTCAACTTCTCCGACGCGCTCGATATCGTGGTCTTCGACGACGGACCGACGACACAGGACGCGGCCAGGTTCATCCAATCCATCATCACCGCGGGATATCCCGCCAACAAGATCAAATATTATCGCGGCGGCATGCAGGTATGGACCGCCGTCGGACTGAATGCAGAGGGAGCATCATCATGAGCACAGCAGGACCGATCAGAGAGACACGCCGGTCGTCGGCCCTGCCCTGGGCCATCGCGGTCGGCGCCGTGACATTCGCACTTGGCGCGACAGGGGCGGTCTTTGTGATGCAGTCGCGGCAGGCGGCGCAGACCGAAATGATGACGGCCCTTGCGACGCAAATGATGCAGATGCAGCAGGACACGGTGACCCGTAACGCGGCCCCGGCCCTGCTGGCTGTACCCGCGCAGCCGGTCACCGCACCTGCACCGGCGGCGATACCTGAACCGGTCACCGCCGCGGCCAGCATCCCATCGGCCAGTTCCGCCCTCGCCGCGATCCCGACGGCCACGTCCGCACTGACCGAAACCGTGCAACCTGTCGCCGCCGCGACCGACACCCGGTCACAGGAGGAAAAGGTGGCAGAGGCGATCGCCGCCGCGAACCGCAATCAGGTGCGGATGCTGACCGAAGGGATCGTCGCGGGCCTTTATGACGTCACCAACGAAGGGGACAACGGCGAGTCGCGGATTGCGCTGGCATCGCGCAACGCACCCAGCGCCGTCGTGAAGCTGGAGGACCTGCTGACAGAGGCCGTCGCAAGCGGTGAAATCGAATTGCCGGACTCCGTGGCAAATGCCGATGGTGTCGTCGATTCCCAGACGATGCTGTTCGATCTGGTCCAGCGGTCGCTTGAAAGTGGCAGCGAAGAGGAAATCGCTGCTGCCGCCGAATTGCGCCGCCGCGCGTTCGAGGCATCCTCGGCCCAGACGGAAGTCGTGAACGGCGCACGGTACTACACCGTGGAAAGCGGTGACAGCCTTGCCTACATCGCGCTGCAATTCTACGGCAGCACCGGTGCCTATGGCCGCATCTACGAGGCGAACCGCGACATCATCCCTGCGCCCGACAAGATCCAGATCGGGCAGCGCCTGCGCATTCCCAACGTCTGATGCCCGACCGTCGGTGCCTGTCGGCGATCCGGACCGCGATCCTGTCGGTCGTCTGCTGTGCGACCGGCACCATGACTGTGGCGGCTGATCTGCATATCTGCTGGATCGGCGCAAACGGCTACACCATGACCGGTCAGATGACCGTGCCCGACAGGGCCATGGCCCAGCCGGTCGTCACCGAGGACGACGTGACCCGGTTCAAGATCGCGGGCTATCACGAAGGACGCCTGCTGGGCACGTGGGACAAGGCAGAGGCCGGACCGACGACGACGTGGTATCTGCGCTTTGTGCCCGCAACGATGACCTTTCCTACCGGCGGGCAGTTCCGCAGCCCCGATAGCCAAGGCTGGAATGCCGATGGCCAGGTGAAAAATTGCGGCGTGCCGGGTTTCGGTTTCAACGTCGGCAGCTATGCGCAGGATATCTGCGTCGACGGTGTCTATATCCGCGCCAGCAGCATCGCACCGGACACACCGCTGATCGCGACGACGCGACCGGCCGCAGCGGGCTGCACGGCGGCGGCACCGCTCAGCAAAATGCAGAAAGGCGAATCATTGTGATTGACCCCGAATCACTTTGCGACATAGATTCGCCGCAACGGGACAGAGGCGGACAAAGCCCCTTATTCCACAGACCTTGGCAGGGCGAGGGGGCGGGCTTCGGCCTGTCTTCTTGTTTCTGCAATCCACATATTCCCGGGGGTCCGCACATGGCCCCGCGCCGCCCTGCCGCGCGACCTGTTCTGAAAGAAAGCCGTTTTTGAAATGATCCGCTTTGTTCTTGGCCTATTCGTGTTCGCCGTCGCTCTTTGCGCCTATATCGTCACACGGCCTGCGGACGACGGACGTCGCTCTGCGCTGCCTGTTCCGCAGGCGGACGTCAGCCGCTCGGGATCGGATGATGCGCTGGCCCTGCCGCGTCAGATCACGCTTGGCGACTTTGCACGGCCCGCCGCTGCGCCTGCCATCGCCGTCAGCCGCGACCCCCTTGCGACCACCGTGGCAAACGTTCTGGTCGGTGTGGGGATGACACCAGAGAAGATCAGCGATCTGTCCGCGTCTTCCCGGGGCCCGCAGACCCGTCTTGAGCTGGATGTGCTGCGGATGTTGCAGGCGCGCTGGTCGGATGCCAAGATCGACACTTACATCAACACCGCGGCGCGCGATGCGGGCATGACTGTGCCGGATGTGCTGGTGCGCGCCGATGGCGCTGTCGACACGGCTGCATTGTTGCAATCCATCATCGTGCAGGCCGGGATCGTGGCCGGACAGCCTGCACCGGCAGCGCCCGACTTGCGGAACCACAGCGCGATTTCCTGGGATGGTGCACAAGCGATCTATCAGGTGACGGAAAGCGACAGCCTCGCGGGTATCGCGCAGCGCCTGCTTGGCGATGCCACCCGCGCCGAGGACCTGCTGATCGCAAATGCGCTGACACTGCCCGCAGCCGACCGGCTGGCACCGGGCCAGGTGCTGATTATTCCGACGCGCTAACCGCCCCGTTTCGGCCAGTCATCCGCCTGCATCTCTCGCAGACGACTGGCGGTGCGTTCGAACTCGAACGTTCCTTCGCCTTCGAGGTAGAGCATTTCCGGTGGCGCCGCCGCCGAACAGATCAGCCGGACCTTGCCCTCGTAAAGCGCGTCGATCAGCGTGACGAACCGTTTCGCCTCGTTGAAGTTGGAGCGCGACAGCGTCGGGATGTCGGTCAGTACCAGCACCCGCACCGCTTCGGCCAGCGCCAGATAGTCGGCCGCCCCCAGCGCCTTGCCACACAAGTCATAGAACGGCGCGCGCGCCACGCCGTTCTGATAGCCCGGCAACGTCACGTCGCGGCCCTGCACCCGCAGCACCAGCGGTTCCGACGTGCCGCCGGTCAGGTCATTCCAGATCGCGTCGATGGCGGCTTTCGCCGCGGCGTTGACGGGTGTGAAATACGTCTCGCTGCCAGACAGCCGGCCCTGCCTGTAGTCGGTATCCGACGTCAGTTCATGCACGACCATGTGCTCTTTCAAAAGTGCTATGAAGGGTGTGAACAACTGTCGATTCAGCCCGTTCTTGTATAGGTCGTCCGGCACCCGGTTCGACGTGGTCACAACCGTGACACCGGCGGCGAAAAGCGCCTCGAACAACCGCCCCACGATCATCGCATCGGTGATGTCGGTGATCTGCATTTCATCGAACGCCAGAAAGCGGACCTCGTCGGCCAACGCCTTGGCGACCGGGGCGATGGCGTCGTCCACGCCCTGCTTGCGCGCCTTGGCCATTTCCGCGTGCACCCACTGCATGAAAGCGTGAAAGTGGCGGCGCTGCTTTGGCGAGTCGACAGCCCCGAACAGCAGGTCCATCAGCATCGATTTGCCGCGCCCCACGCCACCCCACATATACAGCCCCTTCACAGGCTCCGGGGCTTTGCGAAAGAAACCGGTCTTCACCGGCGCGGCCAGCCCGGCACGGATCCGTTCCAGCTCGGGCAGAACCGCCTCCTGCGCGGGGTCGGCGCGCAAGGTGCCGTCGGCGACGGCTTTTTCGTAGATCGCTGTCATCGTCATGGGCGCATCGTGGTCAAACTGTCGGGGCATGGCAATGCCCTGCCCCCGACAGGCATGGATTGACGCGCCCGATGCAATCGCATCAATGTGCGGGATGGAACACAAGGCGCCCCTGATCACGCCGGTGCTGATCGCCGGCTGCATCGTCATCATGACGGGGTTCGCCATTCGGGCGTCGTTCGGGGTTTTCCAGATTCCCATCGCCGAAGAATTCGGCTGGCTGCGAGCCGATTTTTCGCTCGCCATCGCGATACAGAACCTTGCCTGGGGGATCGGTCAGCCGATCTTCGGCGCAATTGCGGAAAAGATCGGCGACCGCAAGGCAATCATCGTCGGTGCGCTGTGCTATGCTGCCGGTCTGCTGCTGTCGTCCGGGGCCACAACGCCGCTCGCCCACCAGGCCTATGAGGTTTTGGTGGGGTTCGGGATCGCGGGGACCGGTTTTGGCGTGATCCTCGCTGTCGTGGGCCGTGCCGCTTCGGACGAAAACCGCTCCATGGCATTGGCGATCGCGACAGCGGCGGGCTCTGCCGGGCAGGTCTTCGGCGCGCCGCTGGCGGAATATTTCCTGACCTTCATGACGTGGCAAATGACCTTCGTGACTTTCGCCGGGATGATCCTGGCAGTGCTGCTTGTTCTGCCGATGATGCGCGCGCCGGTCACGGCCGACAAGGCACAGCTGCAGGACAGCATGAGCACGGTCCTGATCCGCGCCTTTCGCGACCCGTCCTACACGCTGATCTTCCTCGGCTTCTTCTCCTGCGGCTACCAGCTTGCCTTCATCACCGCGCATTTCCCGGCCTTCGTGACGGAAATGTGCGGACCGATCATGCCGGGTGGCATGCTTGACGGAATGGGTATCAGCACGACAAGCGCGCTGGGTGCGGTCGCGATTTCGCTGATCGGTCTGGCCAACATCGGCGGCACGCTTTTCGCCGGGTATCTCGGCAAGCGGTATTCCAAGAAATACCTACTGGCGGGCATTTATACCGGGCGCACCATCGTCGCGACGGTTTTCATCCTGATGCCGATCACGCCCACCTCGGTCATCATCTTTTCCGTCGCCATGGGGAGCCTCTGGCTCGCCACTGTGCCGCTGACCTCCGGTCTGGTCGCGCATCTCTACGGCCTGCGCTACATGGGAACGCTTTACGGCATCGTCTTTTTCTCGCACCAGCTAGGGTCGTTCGTGGGAGTGTGGCTGGGCGGCAGGCTCTATGATGTCTACGGCACCTATACCCATGTCTGGTGGGTCGGCGTGGCCGTGGGGGCGTTCAGCGCCATCGTGCACCTGCCAATTCGGGAAAATCGACCGGCACCCATGGCACGCGCAGCCTGAATTCGCGCTGATATGTGTCAAAATTTCACGATTTGACGCCGATCTTAAGTTTACGCTCATCTTCTGCACCTAGGGTCTCCGCAACCGGATGAACAGGTGACACCGATGGAAGACCTCTGGCCCAAAGTGATGATTGTGGCAAATCCCGTGGTGCTCGCCATCGTGCTTGCCTATTCCTACGGTTTCATCGTGCGCAGCATGGCGACGCCGCTGGCCGCAAACTGCGCCATGGGCGTCGTGATGGGAACCGCCGCGATGCTCGCGATCCTGTCGCCGATGCAATTTGCCGAAGGCGTGATCGTCGACCTTCGCACCCTGATCGTGGGCCTCGCCGGCGCGTTTTTTGGGGCCATCGGCGTCGGGATCGCGGCAGCGATGGCAATCGCCACGCGGATATGGTCGGGCGGTGCGGGTACCGTCGCCGGTGTCAGCGGCATCGCCCTGGTGGCAATGCTCAGCATGGTTTGGGCCCGCTGGGTGCGGCCACGGATGACCTCGAACCTGCTGGCGCTGTTCTGGCTGGGGTTCGCTGTGAACCTGACGCTTGTCAGCGCCTTCCTGCTGCCGACACCTATCGCGGTCAGGTTCATGACAAATGTAGCGCCCGTTCTGGTTCCACTCAACTTCCTGGGTGCGATCCTGATCGGAAGCCTCATCATCTACGAAAAGCAGCAGATCGCCCTGACCTCTGACCTGATATCAGCCGCATCGACCGATCCGCTGACCAAACTCCTGAATCGCAGACGGTTGGTGGAACTCTATGACCGGCTCGCACAACCGAAAACGCCCAGTCGCGGCACTGCGATGCTGTGCTTTGACATCGATCACTTCAAGGGGATCAACGACACCTATGGCCACCTGATCGGGGATGAGGTGATCCTGAAGATCAAGGAGCGTATCTCGGCCTGTCTGCGGCCCAGTGATCTCTTCGCGCGCATCGGCGGGGACGAGTTTTTGATCATCCTCCCTGACGTCAGCGCACATCAGACCGCAACCATTGCAGAACGGTGTTGCGGTGCTGTCGGCTCCAACTCCCTGCGCATCGACACCGGAGACATCGACGTGACGATCAGCATCGGCGTCAACTGGTCGCGATCACATCAGGATTTCAACGCCCTCCTGTCGCAGACCGACCTGTGTCTTTACGAAGCGAAGGCCAAGGGGCGGGACTGTGTCGCCTACGGTTACGCGCCATTTGCGCAGGCAGCGGAAGGTGCATTGTCCGCGGCTCGACGGGCGAGCGCATGATTGCGGGGAAACGCACACCGCAATTGCCAAACGGACCAGGGTTGACCTTTTTCCAGGTGAAAGCCCGACATTTGATTGATGTCACCGGATATTGCCCGGTATTGCGCGGTCCGGGTGTCGCTCTAGCGGATCGCAGTTTTTGACCAATTGATCACGACAGCTGACCCGCACGGCGGTCCAATTCATCGCCATCCTACAAGAAACCAGTCGCCGTACGCCGTATGGGTCGCCTCAACGCACAGCGCAGGGCCAATCCACAGCACTAACTTTCCCGGAACGTATCCGTCAGGATTTTCATGACGTCGGACGCGTGGGTGAAGGGCAGACCATGACCTGCATGCTTGACCTCATCCTGTCTGGCGCTGCGGTTCCACTGGGCAAGCCGGCCCATCGCCGAGATCGGGATCACCTCGTCCTGCCCGCCCCAGACCGCAACGACCGGCACGTCCGCACGGCCCAACGCGCGGTGTTCTTGCTCCAGCGTTTCATCGAGCACCCCACGGCGGCTGGACATCACGGAACCAAGAAAACCGCGCCGGTCCAGTTCCGCTTCCTGCGCCGCGCGCACGGCCGGGGGGGCCTCTCCACCCGTCGCCAAGCCGCGCTTCATCCGCCGCGCGCCGATCACGTGATGCACCCAGTCACCGATCACCGGAACACGACGGCAGAACGCTGAAAACCCGCTCTCGCGCGTATCGACACCGGCAGTCGCCAGCAGGATGACCCGCTTGACCCGTTCGGGGTGCGCTGCGGCAAACGCCGTGACAATCGACCCGCCCATGGAATAGCCGACAAGCGTGATATCCTCGGCAACACTCTGATCCTGCAGCAGATCATCGAGTTGCCGCAGGAAAAACGCACGGTCCTGCCGGCCCGCAGGCGCGTCGGACAACCCGCGACCGTAGAGGTCATAGACCAAAACGCGGTAGCCCAGCGCACCGATCCCGGCAGCCAGATCGTCGAACGCGATGGAGGGGGTCGTCAACCCATGCACCATCACGGCCACCGGTCCGCGGACCGGACCGATCCAGCGGTAATGCGTGACGCCTTGCGACAGCCGGACGGTTCGCCCGGAAGACGCTTTGCGCTGCGCGGATGTGATCGGGCTACGCGCCTGTTCCAGAACGAACGGCAGCGCCGCGATGCCGCAGAACACGATCAGCAGAACGATCCAGCCCATCAGTCCTGCCCCTCCTGAATGATCGGAAACCAGTCGGTCCGCAGACGATCACCGTCCTGCATCCCGTGTCCCGGAAACGGCGGCGACGTGCGGCCCGGCCGTGTGACATAACGCGCGTCGTCGCCGACCCAGCGTAATGAAAGTGCCCGCCGCCGCGCCTGCGCGGTGTTACCACGCGCGCCATGTGCAGTGCGGAAATCGAAAAGCACGACATCGCCCGGTTCCATCGCCCATTCCAGCACGCGCTGGTTTTCGGGGTTGGCGTCCGGGTTCGGCACCGGGGTCCAGTCGCCGCTGTCGTAGAAATCGCTGTCGTCGGCCCAACTGACCGGACGGATCATCCTGTCCCAGCGATGCGATCCCGCGATAAACCGCAACGACGCCTCTTTGACCGGATCGAGCGGAATCCAAAGGCTGACCGTCTGTTCACCGGTCACGAAATAATAGGGCGCGTCCTGATGCCATGGCGTAGGCTTTGGCGTGCCGGGTTCCTTCACCAGCACATGATCGTGAAAGAACTGCGCACGCCGCGATTGCATCGCCTGCGCCGCGATCTTTGCCGCCGGGCTTTTGCGCACCACATCCTCGAACGGCGTGATGCGGGTCCAGTTGCAGTAGTCGTCGAAAAACCGACCCTGTGTGACCGCATTCTCAGAGGCATAGGGACCCGGGTCCGCCATGTTCTGCGCCACACCGTCGGCCATCACGTCAATCCAGTCGGCGAATACGCCGCGCAAAACGACGGCCCCATCACGCTGGAAATCGGCGATCTGCTCTTCCGTCATCGTCATTTCTCAGTCCACGCATCCAGAATGTAGCGGCTTGTCATCAGGTCGAGATGCGCGCCGCCGCCGTTCTTGAACAGGGTGATTTCGTCATCACTATGACGCTGAAACCGGTCCAGCGCATAATAATCCGCGATCACATGATCCGCTTCGATGATCCCTGCCGCGATCGGGATTTTCAGCTCTCCGATGTGACCCACGGTGGTGTGGCGGTTATCGACGAATACGCGCGACCGCAGCAGCGCCGCATCGTCGACCTCGCGCATATCGGGGCGATAGGCGCCGATCAGGTCGATATGCTGGCCGGGCTGCAACCAGTTGCCTCGGATCACCGGTTCGGTCGACATCGTGGCGCATGTCACGATATCGGCCGCGCGCACGGCAGTTTCCAGGTCGTCGGCGATGGTCACGTCCGGCAGGTCCGCCTGAAAGGCCTGCGCGCCCTCCGGCGAGCGGTTCCACACGGTGAAAGCAGCATCGGGAAAGGCAGCACTATAGGCCTGATAGAGCGACCGTCCGACAGTCCCCGCCCCCACGATCAGGATGTTGCGGCTGTCAGGGCGGGTCAGACGACGCGCTGCCAGCAGGCTGTCACCGGCGGTTTTCCATTTGGTCACCAGATGAAAATCGAGGATCGCCTCCAGCCTACCGTCATCATCCGAAAACAGGTTCACCGCGCCGCCGATCATCGGCTTGCCCGCAGCCTTGTTGCCGGGAAACACGGTTGCGCATTTCACCGCCAGACCCATCCCCGCGATCCAGGCGGACCGGTTCAGCAATGTGTTGTCGTCACGGTAAAGAAACACGTCCTCGACCTCGGCGGCCGGGGCATCGTGACCCGCGGCAAGCGCATCTGTCAGAGCCAGCCAATCCAGATTGGCCTCACCCTCGGCAAAGGGGATTATGACGGTCATTTCGCGTCCTCCGGTGTCAGCAATCCTTCGGCGACCAGCCGGTCGGCCCAGCCCTGCGGCGTGTCGAACAGATGCGTCTGCCAGCCACGCGCGGCGGCGGCATCGAGGTTTTCCTGTCTGTCATCCGCGAACAACAGGGCCGTGGGCGGCACGCCACAATCCTCCTCGACCATCTCATAAATCCGCGCATCCGGTTTCACGCATTTCATGTGGCCGGAGATGTAGCGTTTGTCGAACTCAGCCAGAAACGGATACACCGGCTCGGCCAGCGCAAAGGTTTCGACGCCGAAATTTGTCAGCGCGAAGACCGGCACACCCTTGATGCGCAGGGCGCGCAGCAAGCGCACGGAATGTGAAATCTCCGGTGTCGCCAACGCCAGCCAATCGTCGTGCCAGCGGCGGATATCCTCGCGGAATTCCGGATACTGCGCTGCCGTCGCATAGACCACATCGCGAAAATTCTCGCCCCGGTCGACGCGGTCGTTCATCGCGTGCAGGTCCACCGCGTCGAACATCGCACGGCGGCGGTCCTCTCCGACCACCCTGTCGAAGTAGCGTTCCGGCTGCCATTCGATCAGCACGTTGCCGATGTCGAAGACAACGGCCTTGATGTCGGACATATGTGGGCTCCCTGATGGCTGTCCGCACTCTACCGGTTGGGGCCGCGCCGTCCAGTCAGCGGCGCAGAATCGCCGCCTGCCGCTGCTCGCGCCATATGGTCACCAGTCCCGATCCGACGATCAGCACGATGCCCGCATATGTCACCGCATCGGGCCATTCGTCGAACACGGCGATACCCCAGACGACGGCCAGTGGCATTGCGAGATACTCGAACGGAGCGACCACCGCCGCTTCCGCCACACGGTAGGCCTGACTGATGAAAAACCCGGCAAATGCGATGCCGCTGCCCAGTAAAATGAAGAGCGGCCAGTCGGCGACGGCGGGCCAGACCCAAGAACGGAACAGAAACGACAGCGACGGATCGTCGAAGGTGTCGAACCGCCCGTCGCCGATCAGCAGACCGGCGACGACACCCACGATCACGAAGGTCAGCTGAATATAGAGCGCCATCGTCGTGGCGCTTTCGGTGCCGCCGATCTTGCGGGTCAGCATGTGCAGGGAGGCGTAGCAGAACGCAGCCCCCAGAGGCAGCAGCGACGCCAGTTGAAACGCACCGGTGCCGGGGCGCATAACCACCAGCACGCCGACGAACCCGGTTGCGATGGCCGCCCAGCGCCACGGCCCCACGACCTCGCGCAGGAATACGACCGAAAAGGCAGTGATCAGCAGCGGGCTGATGAAGAAAATCGCGACCGCATCGGCGAAGGGCATCGCCGCGAGACCCAGAAAGAACAGCATATTGGCGAAGACGACGAACATGCCCCGCAGCAGATGCGCAACCAGCCTGCGGGTGCGGAACGCGCGCAAGCCACCGGTCAGCGGCATGATGAAACCACAGATGATCGTGAACCCGATCAGCGACCGGATCATCACGACCTGATGCAGGGCATAGTCGCCGCTCACGAACTTGATGATGACGTCGTTGAAGGAAAAGAAGGCGACCGCCAGCAGCGCCGACAGTGCCCCCAGTTGCGCCGGGCGCAGTGCACTTAGCCAGCCGGTCACCTGCGCACCGCCGCGGCGCGACGCAACGTGGTTTCCAGCGCATCCAGAAACCGCGACCTGTCAGCCTTGGAAAACGGTTTTCCGCCGCCCTGCCGGAACGGATCGGCCGCGCGCATGTCCGCCATCAGGTCCCGGGTCGCCAGCACGTTGCCGATATTGGCCTGCGTCAGCGCCTCGCCGTTGTGTTTGAGCACAAGCGCACCGTTCTCGACACAGCGCGCGGCCAGTGGAATATCCCCGGTGATCACCACGTCGCCCACCGTCGCTCTATCGGCGATCCACATATCGGCGACATCGGGACCGTCCGGCACGATCACGGTTTCGACAAGCGGATTCTGCGACGGCCGCAAACCACCGTTCGATACGATGAACATCCGCACCTTGTGGCGCGTGCCGACACGTTCGACCTCGGCCTTGACCGGGCAGGCGTCGGCATCGACGTAGATCATGCGTAAAGCGCCTCGGCATGGAAGGCGACATGATCTTCCATGAAGGTCGCAACAAAGAAATACGAATGATCGTAGCCCTTTTGCAGCCGGATCTGCGCCGGTTGCCGTTGCGCGGCGATCGCCTGCGCGAGATGCTCTGTCCCCAACAGATTGCCGAACTGATCGTCGGTGCCGGTGTCGATCAGGATCGGCCCGTCGAAGCCATCGTCCCGCATCAGCAGGGTCGCGTCGTGGGCGGCCCATTTGCTTTCATCCTCACCCAGATAGGCGCTGAACTGCTTGCGGCCCCAGTCGCTTTGCGTCGGATGACAGATCGGGGCAAAGGCAGAGACCGACCGGAACCGCCCCGGCAAGCCCATCGCCAATGTCAGCGCACCGTGCCCGCCCATCGAATGCCCGGTGATCGCCTGCCGGTCCATGTCGAGCGGGAACCTGTCGCCCAGCAACGCAGGCAACTCGTCAGCCACGTAATCCCACATCCTGAAGTGCGCAGCCCACGGGTCCTGCGTGGCGTTCAGATAGAATCCCGCACCCTGCCCCAGATCGAAAGCGTCGTCGTCCGCGACGCCCTCGCCCCGTGGCGAGGTATCGGGAAACACAAGCGCGATCCCCTGTTCCGCCGCCCAGCCCTGCGCGCCGGCCTTGTCCATCGCATTGGCGTGGGTGCAGGTCAGGCCCGACAGATACCACAGCACAGGTACCGGCCCGTGCGCCGCCTCTTCCGGCAGGAACAGCCCGAAAGTCATGTCGGTCCCGGTCGCGGTAGAGGCGTGGGTATAGACCCCCTGCGTGCCGCCATGGCAGCGGTTTTCGGATACAGTTTTCATGGGCGGCGCTCCTTCGCTTTTCGCCCAATGGCTATCCCAGCCTCAAAGCGTTGTCACCCATGCGATCACACCGGAAACCGTCAGCACGCTCAGCACCGTGGATACCAGGATCGCGGCGGAGACGCGCGCAGGTGCCACGCCATAGTGCTGCGCGATCATATAGACGTTGCCCGCGACCGGCAGGGCCGCCGCCGCGATCATGACACCAGCAGCATAGGGTTCGACCCGAAAAACGAACAACGCCGCTACGGCCACCGCCGCCGGGTGCAGCGCAAGTTTGCACAGCGTCAGCCAGCCTGCCACGGCCAGCCGTTCCGCCGACTTGCTGGCCAGCGACGCGCCGATGGCGAACAGTGCGCCGGGCGTCGCCGCCCCGCCCAGGATCGTCACGAATTCGTTGAGCGGCACCGGGATCGGCAAACGGAAGCCTGACACCAGCAGCCCAAGCCCCATCGACATGATCATCGGGTTCTTCAACAATCCCAGCCCGACCGTACGCAGGATCCCGAAACTGACCCGCCCGTCGCGCGATCCGGTGATCAGAATCACGATCAGGCTGCCAAAGAAGATCAGATCGACCGCAAGCACCATCATCACCGGGCCGATGGCGTCTTGGCCCAGCAGCAGGACCAGCATCGGAATGCCCAGAAAGCCTACGTTCCCGATCACGGCGACCTGCGCCTCGACTGCGCCTTCGGCCACCGTCAGCCCACGCAAAAGCGCCACGAGGGTCGCGATCAGATAGACGAACAACGTGCCGCCGAAATAGGCCAACACGAACCGCAGGTCGAAGATGTCCGCCAGCGAAAGGTTCGCGGCAAAGCGGAACAGCATCGCCGACAGGGCGAAATAGAATACGAATTTCGTGAGATACGCCGTCGCTTCCGCCGTAAAGAACCCCGTGCGCGCCGCACCGTATCCCAATGCGATCAAGGCAAAGAACGGCAGCGTTTGCAGGAATATGGCCAGCACGCTAGTCGAAGGCCCCCGTCACCCGCCCCATCAGCATGAAGGCGCGCGCGGTGCGGGTTTCCGACAGCGCGGCGATCTCCTCGTCGCTGGCCTGCGGCTCGAACGCCTGCAGCATCTGGTCGAACTTGCGCAGGAAATGGTGTGCCGCATCGCGAAAGATCGTGTCCTCGCGCATCCGCCCCGCCGCCAGCGCCAACGACGACCGGTCACGCACCCCGCCCAGCGCCGCCATCGGCCGCCCGCGTTCGCCACGCGCAAAACGCCGCCACAATTCGGGGCGGGCACGGTCGGGGCGCAGATCGTCCATATAGATGCCGTCCTGCGACAGCAGCGTCAGCAGGTCCTGACTGGCCTGCACCAACTGCCGTGCACTGCGATCCTTGAGCGCGCGGCGCAACGCGGCGAACCCCTTGGTGTCCTGTTCAGTGTCAGGAAAGTTCAGCGCGCGGATCAGATCGGAATTCAGCAGCGGCGGCGTGATGTCATCAGCAGAGGTGCCCAGCGCCAGCGCGGGCTGGTCGTCCTGCGGTGCTTTCGCGCGTTCGGTGACGAGTTTCTGCGCCTCGCGCGACGATGTGAAGGTCGCCAGCGCGGTTTCCGTTTTGCGGGTCGCTTGAGCGATCTCGTTCAGCTTCTTCTCGACCGTGGGTTCGATCGCGGCCCCGGCGGGACGCCCCTGACGTTCGGCCAGATAGGTCTGGCGCATCCCGTCGATTGCGGTGTGCAAGCGCTGTGCCTCTTCACGCATGACGCGCGCGGACCGGGCGGCAGCGACCGCCACCCAGATCATCGCCACGGGCAGAAAAATCGCCATCAGGGTCAGAACGAACCGCAGACTGTCGAATGACGCCGCATCACCGGTCGGCGGAAGTACCAGAAAGAACAGCCCGACGACCAGCATCCAGCCGACCGACAATGCCAGCGCGATCACCTCAGCGCGGGACGTCGCCGATTTGGCGGGTGGTTGCGGCTGTGGGGTGCGTGCCATCGGCGACCGGTTACTTGTAGGCGATCGACAGGATTTCGTAGGCACGGTCACCACCCGGCGTGCGCACCTCGACGCTGTCACCTTCCTCTTTACCGATCAATGCACGGGCCAGCGGCGACTTGATGTTCAGCAACCCGGCCTCGATATCCGCCTCGTACTCGCCGACGATCTGATAGGTCTTTTCCTCGTCGGTATCCTCGTCGACCAGCGTGACATGCGCGCCGAACTTGACGTTGCCCGACATCTTGGCCGTGTCGATGACATCGGCGAGCGAGATCACGCCCTCCAACTCCTTCACCCGGCCTTCGATGAATGACTGCTTTTCCTTGGCGGAATGATACTCGGCATTTTCCGACAAATCACCATGCTCGCGCGCCTCCGCAATGGCGCGGATGATCGCCGGACGTTCCACCGATTTGAGGTGCTTGAGCTCCGCATCCAGCTTGTTGAAGCCGGTCCGTGTCAAAGGTATCTTTTCCATGCGCGTGCACCCCTCCGGGGCTGTTTGGTGTCAATCGGACGTTCATACATTAGTCTGCCATCGGAAAGTCAAGGGCAAGCCCGTGTTTGCGGGCCGGATCGGCGGTTTTGTCGTGGCGTCCCGATTGCCCAGTCATGGCACTTGCGCTAGGTCGGTTTGCAACTGATTTCATGATTGATGCGGGCGCTGCCCCCGGACGCAAGCAAAGGATACCAACCATGGCCGAAATCGAACGCGAAGCAATGGATTACGATGTGGTCATCGTGGGCGCCGGGCCCGCAGGCCTGTCTGCGGCGATCCGCCTGAAGCAACTCGATGCCGATCTGAACGTCGTCGTGCTGGAAAAAGGGTCCGAAGTGGGCGCGCATATCCTGTCCGGCGCGGTGCTCGACCCGTCCGGCCTCGACAAGCTGATCCCGGACTGGAAGGCCAAGGGCGCGCCGCTGAACGTGCCGGTCAAGGCCGACAACTTCTACATGCTGGGCGAGGCGGGCAAACTGCGCGTGCCGAACTTCGCCATGCCGCCGCTGATGAACAACCACGGCAACTACATCGTGTCGATGGGCAACGTCTGCCGCTGGATGGCCGAACAGGCCGAAGAACTGGGCGTGGAAATCTTCCCAGGCATGGCCTGTTCCGAACTGGTCTATGGCGACGATGGCGAGGTCAAGGGCGTGGTCGCCGGTGAATTCGGCATCGAATCCGACGGCACCAAGGGGGCTAACTACGAACCCGGCATGATCCTGAACGGCAAATATGTCTTCCTGTCCGAAGGCGTGCGTGGATCGCTGTCGAAGCAGGTGATCGCGAAATACGATCTGGATGCGGACGCCGACGTTCAGAAATACGGCCTCGGCATGAAGGAAATCTGGGAAATCGACCCGGAGAAACATAAAGAAGGCACCGTCACCCACACCATGGGCTGGCCGCTGTCGGAAACCGGCGCGGGCGGTGGATCGTTCATTTACCACCTCGACAACAACCAAGTCTACGTGGGTTTCGTTGTCCACCTCGGCTACAAGAACCCGCACACCTTCCCCTACATGGAATTCCAGCGGTTCAAGCACCATCCGATGGTCGCCGAACTACTGAAGGGCGGCAAGCGGGTGGCCTATGGCGCGCGCGCGATCACCGAGGGCGGCTACCAATCCATGCCGAAACTGACCTTCCCCGGCGGCGCGCTGCTGGGCTGTTCGGCGGGCATGGTCAACGTGCCGCGCATCAAGGGCAACCATAACGCCATGCTGTCGGGGATCGCGGCGGCAGAGGCCGCGCACCACGCGATCAAGGCGCACCGTCAGGGTGACGAACTGACCGCCTACGAAAAAGAGGTCCGCGACGGGCCGATCGGCACCGACCTGCTCCGCGTGCGCAACGTCAAACCGCTCTGGTCGAAATACGGGCTGCTGGCGTCGCTGGGCATCGGCGGCATGGATATGTGGACCAACACCTTCGGCTTCTCCCTGCTCGGTACGCTCAAGCACGGCAAGTCCGATGCCGCAGCGACAGAGCCCGCAGGCAAGCACAAGCCGATCGACTACCCCAAGCCCGACGGAAAGCTGTCGTTCGACCGGCTCACGAACGTCGCCTTCAGCTTCACCAACCACGAGGAAAGCCAGCCCGCACACCTCAAGCTCAAGGACCCGTCGATCCCGGTCGACGTGAACCTGCCGACCTATGCCGGTCCCTCGGCGCGCTATTGCCCGGCGGGTGTCTATGAATTCGTGGGCGAGGGCGTGGATACGAAATTCCAGATCAATTTCCAGAACTGTGTCCACTGCAAGACCTGCGACATCAAGGACCCGAGCCAGAACATCACCTGGACCGTGCCGCAGGGCGGCGACGGTCCGAACTACCCGAATATGTAGCGGCCGGGGGGCGTCGCGCCCCCCACCTCGGCAAGGCCCCGCCGCTCTCGGCACGATCCCGCAGCTTTTGCGGCCTGCGGCAATCGGGCAATTGCGCAGATTCGCACCCTCCCCTAGGGTCCGCCTGAACCAAACGGGGGCATTGGGCATGTTCAGAAAATTCACGATGACGACGGGTGTTCTGGCGATGCTCGCGGGCCCGCTTCACGCGCAAAGCGACCCTGGCTCGTATCTTGCGGCGCGGCAGGCCGATTTCGCCAACGACTACGTCGCGGCGGCCCGCTACTACGGCAATGCCCTGCTGTCGGACCCGTCCAATCCGCAACTGCTCGAAGGCACGATGGCGTCGCACCTGTCACTCGGCAATATCGACGCCGCGGCCAGTATCGCGGACGCGATGGTCGACTACGGTATCGAAAGCCAGGTCGCCAATATCGTGCGCAACGTCGACGCCGCCCGGAGCGACAACTGGGTCGCGATCTTCGAGGCGCTGGAGGCTGGACATTCCGTCGGCCCGCTGGTCGACGGTCTGGCACAGGCCTGGGCGCATATGGGCGAAGGCAAGGTCAACAAGGCCCTGATGAGCTTTGACGAAGTGATAGATGCCCCGGGTCTGCGCGCCTACGGCCTGTTGCACAAGGCGCAGGCGCTCGCCTCCGTCGGCGATTTCGAAGGCGCGGAGGCGCTGCTGTCGCTCTCACCGGACGGGGGCGTCCGCCACAACCGGCGCAGCGCGATTGCACTGGCGCAGATCCTCAGCCAGCTTGACCGGAACCCGGACGCTATCGCCCTGATCGACGCGGTCTTCGGCGACAGGCTCGACACCCGGCTGGAAAAGATGCGCGCCGATCTGGAGGCCGGAGATACCCTGCCCTACGACATGGTGCGCAGCGCACGCGACGGTTTGGGCGAGGTGTTCTTTCTTGTCGGCAGCGCCCTGCGGGGGGAGACGCCTGACGGCTATACCCTGCTTTACGTGCGTGCCGCGCAGGCCCTGCGCCCCGACGATACCGAAATCCTGATGGTGGCGGCGGATCTGCTCGACGATCTGGGCCGTTACGAAATGTCGAGCGCGGCCTTCGCGCAAGTCTCACCCGACGACCCCGCTTATATCGAGGCGGAACTGGGCCGTGCCGAAGCGTTGCGCAAGGCTGAAAACTTCGCCGCCGCCGTCGAGGTGCTGCAATCGCTCTCGCGCCAGTATCCCGAAACGCCGCGCATCTATGCCGCCACCGGCGACGTCCTGCGGCAGATGGATCGTGATCAGGACGCGAACGCGGCCTATACACAGGCGCTGGACCTTTATCCGGAGGATGACCCAGCCTTGTGGTTCGTCCACTACACCCGCGCGATCACCTATTTCATGCTCGATCAGTGGCCCGAGGCAGAGGCTGACTTTCGCGCCGCGCTTGCGATCAATCCCGAACAGCCCCAGGTCCTGAACTTTCTGGGATATTCACTGGTCGAGCGCGGCGAAAAGCTGGACGAGGCACTCGACATGATCGAACGCGCCGTCGCGGCCCAACCCGACAACGGGGCCATCGTCGACAGTCTCGGCTGGGTCTATTTTCAGCTGGGCCGCTATCAGGACGCGGTCGAACCGATGGAACGCGCGGCGTCGCTGGAACCGGTCGATCCTGTGATCAACGACCATCTGGGCGATGTCTACTGGGCCGTCGGTCGCGAAATCGAAGCGCAGTTTCAGTGGGAACGCGCACTGTCGTTTGATCCCGAAGAGGACGAAGCCATCCGCATCCGCCGCAAGCTCGACGTCGGTCTCGATGCCGTGTTGATCGAGGAAGGTGCAGAGCCTGTTCGCGTCGCAAGCGATGACTGATCGGCAATGATGCTGCAGACGATCAAGGCTCCGGCCAAGCTGAACTTGACGCTGCATGTCACCGGGCAGCGCGGCGACGGCTACCACCTTCTGGACAGTCTCGTCGTTTTCGCCGACGCCAGCGATACCCTGTCGATACGCCCCGCGCCGGACCTGCGGCTCAGCGTGTCGGGGCCGTTTGCAGAAGGCGTGCCGACCGATCATTCAAACCTTGTCATTCGCGCCGCCGAAACCCTGCGCCGCCTGCGCAACGTGACCGCGGGCGCGGATATCACCCTTGAAAAACAATTGCCCCACGCGGCAGGTGTCGGCAGCGGATCGGCGGATGCCGCAGCCGCGCTCACCGTTCTGGCGCAGGTCTGGAACGTCGCCCCGCTGACGCCGCAGGACGATGCCGTCGCGCGGCTCGGCGCGGATGTTCCCGTCTGCCTTGCCGGTCCCGCACCGCAGCGTATGCAGGGTATCGGCGATACCGTGACGCCGGTGCCGCGCCTGCCGCGCTGTGCCGCTGTTCTTGTGAACCCGAAAATCGCCGTGCCCACGGCACCGACCTTCGCCGCGCTTCAATCGAAGACAAATCCGGGCATGTCCGATCTGGCCGCACAGCTTGATTTCGACGGGTTCATCGGCTGGCTCGACCAGCAACGCAACGATCTGCAGGTCCCGGCAACCACAATCGTGCCCGAAATTGCGCACGCCTTGACCCGGATGCGCAAGATACCAAACGTCGCATGGGCCGGAATGTCCGGATCCGGGGCGACATGTGTGGCACTGGTCAGGGATATGGCGACCGCGCGGCAGGTCGCACGGGTCATTCAGGTGGCCGAAATGGGCTGGTGGGTCACGCCCGCCCGCATCCTGAGCGTCTAGGTAATCCGCGCCACGACGTAGTCGGACAGGTCTTCCAGCATGGTCCGCAACGGGTGTTCGGGAACGGCAGACAGCGATGCACGCGCGCGGCCAGCCCATTCGATCGCGGTATCGCGCGTGCTGTCCATCGTGCCGTGTTTGGCGAGCAGGGCCTGCGCCTGTTCTAGATCGCCGTCCTCCTGTCGGCCCTTGCCGATGGTCCGCGTCCAGAACGCCTGCTCCGTCACATCCGCGGCAGCGATTGCGCGGATCACCGGGAGTGTCAGCTTACGCTCGCGGAAATCATCACCGGTGTTCTTGCCGATGGCGTCACTGCCGCCATAGTCCAGCAAATCGTCCACGATCTGGAACGCGATGCCCAGCGCATCGCCATAGTCGAACAGCGCCTGTTTCGTGGCCGCGTCCTGCCCGGCGATCTCTCCGCCCACTTCCATCGCGGCGGAGAACAGCGCCGCCGTCTTGCCGCGCACGACTTTCAGGTAGGTCTCTTCCGTGGTGGTGATATCAGCAGCGGCGGTCAGTTGCAGCACCTCGCCCTCTGCAATCGTCGCGGCGGCATTGGCCAGAATATCCAGCACCCGCAGCGATCCGGTTTCCACCATCAGCTGGAACGACCGCGCGAACAGGTAGTCACCGACCAGCACCGACGACGAATTGTCCCACAGCAGGTTGGCCGTTGGCCGCCCGCGCCGCTGGTTACTCTCGTCGACCACATCGTCGTGCAACAGCGTGGCGGTGTGGATAAACTCCACCGTCGCGGCCAGATGCACATGATAAGGTCCGTCGTAGCCACACATCCGCGCCGCCGCCAGCGTCAGCATCGGGCGCAGCCGCTTGCCGCCCGCCTCGACCAGATGCGCCGTCACTTCGGGGATGCGGGGCGCGTGTTCGGATGCCATCCGCGCGCGGATCATCGCGTTGACGGCGCTCAGATCGTCGGCCAGCGCCGCGGCGAGTTGCTCGTGCGGTTTCGTGGCTGCAACATCAAGACTCATCACTGATCCCGGCGTGTTTATAGACAAAGGCGGCGGCCCGCCCTAGGTCATCATTATGAAAGAACTTCTGCGCACAAACGACCCGACCGTCATCGCCTTTGCCAGCGCCCTGTTGGATGGCGAGGGTATAACCTTCTTTGAATTCGACGTAAATATGAGCGTGCTGGAAGGCAGCATAGGCATATTGCCGCGGCGCTTGATGGTCGCCGACCGCGATCTGTTTCTGGCCGAAAGCGTCATGCGCGACAACGAGATCGACCTTGGCCGGTGACGACAGTGCCGATCTGACCCGCGATGCCTTTCTGGGCGGCAAGGTCATGGCCTGGCAACCCGCGCGCGGATTTCGCTCCGGAATCGATGCCGTCCTGCTGGCGGCAGCCGTGCCAGCGAAAGCGGGGCAAAGCGTTCTGGAACTGGGCTGCGGTGCGGGGGTCGCATCGCTCTGCCTCGGTGCCCGCGTCGGCGGACTGTCCCAAACCGGGGTCGAGGTGCAGCCTGCGTATGCCGCACTCGCCGCCCGGAATGGTCCCGCCATGAGCATCGTGAACGCCGATCTGCGCGCACTTCCGCCCGATCTGCGCCAGCGCCAGTTTCACCACGTCATGATGAACCCGCCATATTTCGACCGCGCGCGGGGCACCGCCGCCAGCGACACAGGCCGCGATCTGGCGCTGTCGGGCGACACACCGCTGGCTGACTGGATCGACGTCGCCGCCAAACGGCTCGCGCCCAAAGGGTATCTGACGATGATCCAGCACATGACCCGCCTGCCAGAAGTGCTGTCCCACCTGCAGGGCAGGCTCGGGTCGGTCATCGTTCTGCCGATCATGCCGCGACCGAACCGCGCACCCGATCTGTTTTTGCTGCAGGCGCGACATGGCGGGCGGGCGCCGTTTATGATGCGCCCCCCGCTTTTGATGCACGAACACCCGACCCATGACGGCGACCGCGAAAGCTATACCCCGCAGATCAACGCGATTTTGCGCGATGGCGCGGGATTGGACAGTGCTGCTTAACGAAATGGCAATCCTTTCGGCACAGCATCGCTGACAGATCGGCAATGCTGCCCCGCGGCGTGACAGATCGTTCCAACTATGGTGCTATGAATGCACTTTCACACTTCAGAGGAGGACGACCATGAGCTTGAGTTCGCATTTGCAGGAACTGAAGAAGAAACACGAAAACCTCTCTGCCTCGGTCGAGGCGCTGCAACGCTCTCCCGCGACCGACGATCTTGAAATTGCGAAGCTGAAAAAGCAGAAGCTTATGCTCAAGGAAGAAATCACGCGCCTCGCCGCGCACTGACCAGCTATTGGCGCTGGCGGCGTTCGCCAGCGTCGCTTCCCGGCGCACGACAGCGATCAAAGGTCCACAGCCCTCACAAATGTGCGGCCTGCCTCGAATGATTTCGTGGCCTGGATTTCTTTTTTTACCCACTCATGAAATGCCGCGACATGCGGGCGTTTCTCGTGGCCTTTCGGGCACACGAACCTGAACTGCGCCTCGATCACAAGGCCAAGGCTGAACGGTGCCACAAGACGGCCGGTCTGTAAGGCGCGCGTCGCCAGCGAGACCCGCCCGAGAACGACACCCGCACCGGCCATCGCCGCATCGAGCGCGTGGTCGGCTTGTGAAAACTGCGGGCCGTGTGCCGTGTCGACATCCACCTTTGCCGCGCGGCACCACGCCGCCCAGTCCGAAGGTGTGCGAAACCCCGACAGCGAATTGTCATGGATCAGCGTTACACCCGTCAGATCAGCCGGATCACGTAAGCCGGCGGCGATTTCAGGGGTCATCATCGGCGTCGCCCATTCCTTGATGAGCGGGTCGGTATAAAGCGCAGGATCGGCATCGACACCGAAACGGATGGCCACGTCGACAGCGTCCCGGTCAAAATCAGCGACCCGCAGCCCGGCTGCGAACCGCAACTCGACCTCGGGGTGGGCCTGTGCGAAATCGTACATGCGCGGCGCCAGCCATTTCGACGTGAATGCAGGCCCGGCCGTGACGGTCAGCACGCCGGTATTCGTCAAACGCCGGGTGTTCCTCCATGCTGCCGTCAGCGACGCAAACCCGTCCGCCACACCCGGTGCAAGTGTGCGCCCGGCCTCCGTCAACGCGACAGCGCGGTTCAGGCGGTGGAAAAGCGGCTGACCCAGATCGGTCTCAAGCGACTTGATCTGATAGGACAGCGCCGCGGGCGTGACGAATAATTCCGCCGCAGCCTGCGCAAACGACATATGGCGCGCCGCGGCCTCGAAGGCACGCAATGCGGTCAGGGATGGCAGTCGATCAGACATATTCAGTTAAATACAGCTTAACCGAAGTGATGAAAAGTCTCGTTTGCGATGCAGCATTCCAAACGCCATATTATAGTCAAACGCCGAAACCTCTCAAAGGATTTGAACCATGATCGAGACAGCACGCAACACCCGTGAAGCAAACGCCTACCGCATCGCCCACGCCGAACGAGGTGCGGCTTTGCGCCATGTTATCCGGTGGATGACAGGACGCCGCTAAGTCATTCGCTCCGGTGGCCCCCGCGTCGCCGAACGAAAAAGGGCCGCGCCTGATCAGCGCGGCCCTTGCCAATTCTAATTTCCGACCGGTCTAGGCCATATATTGACCACCGTTGGCCGAAATCGTCGATCCCGTGATGAATCCGGCATCGTCGGACGCAAGGAACGCGACCGTGCGCGCGATCTCGGATGCCTCGCCCAGACGCCCGACGGGAATCTGCGGCAGGATCACTTCGTTCATCACCTTTTCGGGGATCGTGCTCATCATCTCTGTGTTGATGTAACCGGGGGCGACCACGTTCACGGTGATACCGGCGCGCGCGCCTTCCTGTGCCAGCGCCTTGGTAAAGCCGATGTCACCGGCCTTTGCGGCTGCATAGTTGGCCTGCGCGAATTGCCCCTTCTGCCCGTTGATCGAGGAAATAGTGATGATCCGCCCGAACTTGCGCTCGCGCATGCCGGGCCAGACGGGATGGGTCATGTTGAAGACACCGGACAGGTTGGTCGAAATCACCTCGTTCCACTGCTCGGGCTTCATTTTGTGGAACGGCGCATCGCGGGTGATGCCCGCGTTGTTGACCAGAATGTCGATGGGGCCCAGATCGCCCTCGACCTTGGCGATGCCCTCAGCGCATGCGTCGTAACTGCCCACGTCCCATTTGTAGGTCTTGATGCCGGTCTCTTCAGTGAAGGCCGCGGCCTTTTCGTCATTGCCCGCATAAGTAGCAGCGACCTTGCAGCCTGCGTCTTGCAGGGCTTTTGAAATGGCAGCGCCGATACCGCGGGATCCGCCGGTGACAAGTGCAACACGGGACATGGAGGTTCTCCTTCAGGAATTTCGTTCGTGATTTAATTACAATGCAACAGCCCATTGCGCAATATTATTACGCCATTGGCTGATCAACTCAGTCGCGGGCGACACACAGGGCCACGCCCATGCCGCCGCCGATGCATAGGGTCGCAATGCCCTTCTTGGCGTCACGGCGCTGCATTTCGAACAGCAGCGTGTTCAGCACGCGGCAGCCGGATGCACCGATCGGGTGACCGATGGCGATTGCCCCGCCGTTCACGTTCACGATCTCGGGGTCCCAGCCCATTTCCTTGTTCACCGCACAGGCCTGCGCGGCGAACGCCTCGTTCGCTTCCACCAGGTCAAGGTCGTCCACGGACCAGCCCGCCTTTTCCAGCGCCTTACGCGACGCCATGACCGGGCCGACACCCATGATCGACGGATCGAGGCCCGCCGTCGCATAGGATGCGATCCGCGCCAGCGGCGTGATGCCACGCTTTTCAGCGTTCTCTGCCGTCATCAGCAGTGTCGCCGCCGCGCCGTCGTTCAGGCCCGAGGCATTGGCCGCCGTCACCGACCCGTCCTTCGTGAAGGCCGGGCGCAGTTTCTGCATCGCCTCCATCGTGGCGCCGTGGCGGATGTATTCGTCCTGATCGACGGTAATGTCGCCCTTGCGGGTCTTCACGGTAAATGCGGCGATCTCATCAGCGAACTTGCCCGCCTTCTGCGCGGCCTCCGCCTTGTTCTGCGAGGCGACGGCGAATTCGTCCTGCTGGTCGCGGCTGATCTGCCATTTTTCGGCGACGTTTTCCGCCGTCTGGCCCATGTGGTAGCCGTTGAAGGCATCCCACAGGCCGTCGCGGATCATCGTGTCGATGTATTTCATATCGCCCATCTTCTGACCGGCGCGCAGGTGCGCGGCATGCGGCGACAGCGTCATGTTTTCCTGCCCGCCCGCGATCACGATATCCGCGTCGCCCAGCTGGATATGCTGCGCGCCCAACGCCACGGCCCGCAGGCCCGACCCGCACACCTGGTTGATCCCCCAGGCCGCACTCTCGATCGGCAAACCGGCGTTGATGTGCGCCTGCCGCGCCGGGTTCTGCCCCTGTGCCGCCGTCAAAACCTGACCCAGGATCGTTTCGGACACGTCTGCCTTGTCCACCCCGGCCCGTTCGACCACGGCTTCCAGCACCGCGGCGCCCAGATCGTGCGCGGGCGTGTTGGCGAAGGCACCGCCAAAGCTGCCGACGGCAGTGCGGGCAGCGGATGCGATTACGACATTGGTCATGTTCAGTCCTCTCAAAGGTTGTTCCTCTGGCGTGCGGGGCAAATGCGCGATCACCGACACAGACCCCGCCCAGCCGCTTGCTATCGTGTTTATGGTGATAAGGGGGGCAGAGCAACGCGATTCCCGGACGGGCAGACCGGCCTTGCCGGAAGCACATGCCGCGACAGGCGGCGATCAGCCACCCAGCTTCGGCACCCCGAAATGATAGCCTTGCAGGCAGTCCGCACCCATGGCCGTCAGAAACCGGGCGTCCCGCTCGGATTCGACACCGTCGGCGACCACGAACATTTCGAACTGATGCGCCACCGTCATCAGTGCCTCTGCCAGGACCTGATTGTCGGGGTCGCCCGCGATCCCCCGCACGAACCCCTTGTCGATCTTGACCAGATCGAAAAAGAAATCCTTGAGATGACGAAAGGCGATCAGCCCGGCACCGAATCCGTCCAGCGCAAAGGCTACGCCGCGCGGCTGCATTTCCGCCATGAAGCGGATCACCACCTCGTGCAGCAGCATGGCAGAGGTCTCGCTGATCTCGAAAATCAGGCGTTCGCCCAGCGTCGGCAGCCCTGCCAGTTCAGCATCCAACGTGCGACGCCACGCGCCATCCCCGATGGATCGGGCAGAAATATTGACCGACAACCGCACCTCCGGATGTTTATGCAGATGGGCAAAGGCCAGTTTCAGCATCGCGCAATCGATGTCCCGCCCGAGCGACGTATCGGCCACGATATCCATGAAATGCGCGGCCGGTATCGTGCGCCCCGCTGGGTCCATGACGCGGATCAGCCCCTCGTAGAACGCGATCCGGCTGGTATCTCCGGCGACCACGATGGGCTGGACCGCGATCCGGGCGCGATTGGCACGCAACGCATCCGACACCAACGACAAGACATCCGCATCGCGGCTGGCCATCGCGGCCTGCAACGGGTCGAGCGGCGGCTGGTCCGGGTCGCCTGCGCGCGGCGGGGGGGCGTGATACATGAGGCCTGTCCTGACTGAACCCTGCCAATCTGCGCCGGGATGCGCTAAGGCGGGGTTAAGACACGGGCAAGAGGGCAGAACAAATGGTGCAACGCTGTGCATGGGCGGGTAACGATCCGATCTATCAGGCCTATCACGACACCGAATGGGGCGTGCCTGAATACGACAGCCGCGCGCTGTGGGAAAAGCTGATCCTCGACGGGTTTCAGGCCGGCCTGTCGTGGATCACGATTCTAAAGAAACGCGACAACTTCCGCGCCGCCTTTGCCGGGTTCGACCCGAACATCGTGGCGACATGGGGCGAGCCGGAGGTCCAGCGTCTGTTGGCCGATCCCGGCATCATCCGCCACCGCGGCAAGATCGAGGCCACGATCACCAATGCCCGCGCGTGGCAACGCATCGAACAGGCGCAGGGCTTCGACAAATTCCTGTGGGACTACGTCGGCGGCACGCCGCTGGTGAACCACTGGCAGACGCAGGCCGAGGTGCCGACGCAGTCGCCGTTATCCGTGCAGGTGTCAAAGGATCTGAAAAAGGCCGGGTTCAAATTCTGCGGCCCCACCATCGTCTATGCCTTCATGGAGGCGACGGGCTTGATCAACGATCACATCGTGAGCTGCTACCGGTATGGGGCGTAGACACGAAAGTCCTGACCGGGACATCGCCGACATCGCTTGGTGGCACAACGCCAGGTTCGCGACCGACCCCGGGGGCGACCCTCAGCATGGCAAGCCGATCACATAAAAATCTACGTCTCATTGTTCATCTGGCCCGGCAAATTCGCGCCCGCCCTGGGGGACAGGGTCGGTCGCGAACCGGATTGCAAGCAGTCCGGGGGATCAAACTGATCTTTTGCCTTCAGGATCTGATCCCCTGCCGCCAGCGGTCCAGCGCCGCCTCGTCGTCGTCTTTCGCGGCAACCCAGCCCGCCCTGTCGCCTGTCGTTTCCTTCTTCCAGAACGGCGCGCGGGATTTCAGGTAATCCATAAGGAAATCGGCTGCCGCAAAGGCATCCGCCCGATGCTGCGACGCCGTCGCCACCATCATGATCGGCTCCGCCGCGCGCAGGGTGCCGAACCGATGGATCACCAGCACATCGGCCAGTGACCAGCGGTCCTGCGCTTCCTGTGCGATCGCCTTGATCGCGCGTTCGGTCATGCCGGGATAATGCTCGATCTCCATGGCCTGCAAACCACCGGCCACGTCGCGCACAAGGCCGGTAAAGCTGACCACCGCGCCCACGTCCGCCCGGCCCTGTGCAAAGCGGTTCAGTTCCGCCCCCGCATCGAACCGGGCCTCCTGAACGCGGATATGCACGTCAGCCACCGGTCATTGGCGGAAAGAACGCGACCTCGCGCACACCTTTCAGCGGCGCATCGAAATCCGCCAGCTCCTGATCGACCGCGACCCGCAGCGCCGTGGTATCGGCAAAGGCCGCGGCGTAGCGTTCTTCGCGCCCGCGCAGTTCCGCCACCAGATCGGCCACAGTCACGGCGTCCGTCTCGATCCGCTCTTTCGGCAGGCCGATCCGTTCGCGGACCCATGCGAAATACATCACGTCCATCACTTCGCTCCCGTCAGATAGGGCATCGCCTTGCGCAGGTAATCCCAGCCGGTGATGAACGTCAGTGCCGCCGCGATCCACAGCAGGCCGATGCCGCCGAACCAGCAGATGTTCCAGCCCAACTCCTTCCAGCGCAACCCGACGAAATCGTCGATCGTGCCGTTCATGATGCCGTCGATGGTATCCTGATCCATGCCGATGGTCTGCTCGATCAGGAAATGTTCGAACGCGCCCTTGGCAAAAAGCACGGCAATGGCGACCATCTGCGCTGTCGTCTTCCACTTGGCCAGGTTGGTCACCTTCAGCGTGCCAGCCGTATCACCCAGAAACTCGCGCAGGCCCGACACGAAAACCTCGCGGAACATGATGACCGTCGCGGGCAGCAGGATCCACGGGTTCATCCCCGAAAAGCCGGTGATGACCAGCAACGCGATGACCACCATCGCCTTGTCGGCAATCGGGTCCAGCATCGCGCCGAACTTGCTTTCCTGTTTCCACGCCCGCGCAAGGTAACCGTCGACGAAATCCGTCACCGCAGCGACGACGAACAGCACCAGCGCGAACCAGTCGGCATAGGGGCGCGAGAAATAGAGGAACATCACCACGACGCCGGGCGCGGCCAGAAGACGCAGAAGCGTCAGGATATTCGGCAGATTCAGGTTCATGTCTGATATCTAGTCTGCTTGCGCGCGTCTTGCCATATGCAGAATGGGCCTTGGCCTGTTTCGGCGGGATCGCGTCCCGCTGCCGGTTGTAGCGCGTTGTGGTCGAGTTGGTTAAATATTTGTTAATATTGGGAAACCTTCCCCGTGGGGAAGGTCAGCCGTTCTCGTGGAAGTAGTCATAGATCGTCTGTGCCATATTGCCCGACACCCCCGGCACCGCCTTGAGGTCGGCAAGGTTCGCGCGCGCGACCGCCTTGGCCGATCCGAAATGCGCCAGAAGCGCCCGCTTGCGCATTGCCCCTACGCCCGGCACGTCGTCAAGCGGGTTGGCGCTGATCGCCTTGGCGCGTTTGGCACGGTGGGTGCCGATGGCAAAGCGGTGCACCTCGTCGCGCATCCGCTGGATGAAATACAGCACCGGGTCGTTGTGGCGTAGGGCCATGACGGGCTTGCCGGTACGGTGGAAGACTTCCTTGCCCGCATCCCGGTCCTCGCCCTTGGCGACGCCGACCATGGGCACATCGCCGACGCCCAGTTTCTCCATGATCTCGCGCACGGAACTAACCTGCCCCGCACCGCCGTCGATCAGCAGCAGGTCGGGCCAGACGCCGCTCTTGCGCTCGGGGTCCTCTTTCAGCAGGCGTTGGAAACGGCGGGTCATCACCTCTTTCATCATGCCGAAATCGTCGCCCGGCGTCAGGTCTTCCCCACGGATGTTGAACTTGCGGTACTGGCTTTTCTCATACCCTTCCGGCCCCGCGACGATCATCGCGCCAACGGCATGCGCGCCCTGAATGTGGGAGTTGTCGTAAACCTCGATCCGCTGCGGCACCTTGTCCAGATCGAAGGCTTCCGCCACGCCTTTGAGCAGGCGGCCCTGCGTCGCGGTTTCCGACATCTTGCGCGCAAGGCTTTCGCGGGCGTTGCGCAGCGCGCCCTGCACCAGTTCCGCCTTCTCGCCCCTCTGCGGCACCGTGATCTCGACCTTGCGGCCGGCCTTTTCGGTCAACGCCTCCGCCATCAGGTCGTCGTTATCCAGCCCGTGCGACAGCAGCAGCAACTTCGGCGGCTCGCGGTCGGAATAGAATTGCCCGACGAAGGCTTCCATCACGACAGCCAGATCCTCCTCGCCACTTATCCGTGGGTAATAGTCGTGGTTGCCCCAGTTCTGGTTGGCACGGATGAAGAACACCTGCACACAGGCCTGGCCGCCGTCGACGTGGAGCGCGATCACGTCCGCCTCTGCCGTCGATTGCGGGTTGATGCCTTGCGCCGATTGCACCTGCGTCAGCGCCTTGATCCTGTCGCGCAGGGCGGCGGCGCGTTCGAACTCCATCGCCTGCGAGGCTTCGTTCATCTCGGACGCCAGCGCCTCCTGTATGCCCTTGGTGCGGCCCGACAGGAATTCCTCGGCGCTTCGCACGCTTTGGCGATAGTCCTCTTGCGAGATCAGCCCGACGCAGGGGCCGGAGCACCGTTTGATCTGGTATTGCAGGCAGGGGCGTGTGCGGGTCTCGAAATCGCTGTCGGAACAGTTGCGCAGCAGGAACACGCGCTGCAACTGGTTCAGCGTGCGGTTGACGGCCCCGGCACTGGCGAAGGGGCCGAAGTAGTTGCCCTTCTCCTTTTTCGCGCCCCGATGTTTCTTGATCTGCGGATAATCGTGCGAGCGTGACACCAGGATATTGGGAAAGGATTTATCGTCGCGCAGCAGCACGTTGTATTTCGGCTTGAGCTGCTTGATGAGGTTCTGTTCCAACAACAGCGCCTCTGTCTCGGTCCGCGTCGTCAGGAACATCATCGACGCTGTCTCTTCGATCATCCGCGCGATGCGCCCCGAGTGTTGCCCCGGACGACTGTAGTTGCTGACCCGCGCCTTGAGGTTGCGGGCTTTGCCGACGTAGAGCACCCGGCTTTCGGCATCGAGCATCCGATACACGCCCGGCGACGCATCCAGCGTGCGCAGATAGGACGCGATCAGGTCGTATCCGGTCTTGGTTTTGGGTGACGCTGGGTCAGCCATGAACGCCTCGTGATTCTAGATGTAGCTGCAATGGTAACGCCCCATGGGCAAGAGGAAAGGCATCCACGAAAATTGTGGATAACTGCGTGGGCAAATACAGATGGCACCGATTTTTTCGTTGTAAACAGGAGGGTTCGCCAGAGTGCCTGTTTTTTAGGCGGTCTTTTAACATTCTGTTTTAACTACATATTTTTCTTAACGCCTGGTAAATATTTGAAAACCCACGTGAATTATGACAGTTACGTGACTGCCCGAGAAAGCAGTGCACAACTTACGACGGCGATCCAAAAAATGAGACTCCGGATCAGGGTTCGACGCCCTGAATGTCCGGGGTACGCCATGCCAGATGTTGTCCCCCGTCGACACTGATCATTTGCCCCGTCACAGCCGGGGCATCGAGGAAATAGCCCAGCGCTGCGGTGATGTCGGACGGGTTCGCGCCACGCTCCAGAATGGTGGCTGCGCGCTGTCGGTCAAAGTGGTCCTGGCTCTGGCGGTGGCCTTTGAGCGTCGGGCCGGGGCCGATCCCGTTGACGCGCACGCGCGGGGCCAGCCCCTGTGCGGCGGTCCGGGTGAAGGCCCACAGCGCCATCTTTGCCAGCGTATACGTCATGAATTCCGGCGTGAGCTTGTGCACCCGCTGGTCGAGCATGTTGATCACCAGCGCCTGTGCGACGGGTTCGCCGTTGTCATCTGTCGCAGGGTCGGGTGCCTGTGCGGCCAGTGCCTGCGTCAGCACGAAGGGCGCGCGCAGGTTGCTGCCGAAATGCCTGTCCCAGCTTTCGCGGGTGGCGGATGAAATCGTGTCGTATTCAAAGACGGAGGCATTGTTGATCAGGCAGGTGATCGGGCCGCCCAAGCTGTCGATGGCGCTGGGGAACAGGGCCTGTGTCGCATCCTCGTCGAGCAGGTCGGCCTGCAGCACCACGGCGCGGCGACCGGTCTTTTCGATTTCTGCCGCGGTATCCCGCGCGCCCTTGTCGGAGGTCGCGTAATGTACCGCGACGTCAAAGCCACGTCCGGCAAGATAAAGCGCCATTGCGCGGCCAAGCCGTGCGCCCGCGCCGGTCACCAGCGCCGCAGGCATCAGGCCAGCACCATCACGATATAGATCACATACAGCGCGCTCAGGATCAGGCCCCAGACGCGATTGATATCGACCTTCATGAACACGAAAGGAATCAGCAGCAGCGATGCCGCCAGCATGACCCACAGATCGAAGGTCAGGAATTGCGGGTCGACCGGGATCGGCCCGACGAGGCTGGCTACGCCCATGATCCCCAGCAGGTTGAACATATTGGAGCCGATCACGTTGCCCAGTGCGACATCGGCCTGGCGGCGCAGGGCGGCCATGACCGTGGTTGCGAGTTCGGGCAGCGACGTGCCGACGGCGACCAGCGTGAGACCGATCACGGTTTCGGAAATCCCGAACGCGGTAGCGATGCTGACCGCACCGTCCACAAGCAGGGATGCGCCGAGAGGAAGGCCGATCAGGCCCAGCACCAGATAAAGCGCGATCTGGCTGCCCTTCATGTCGGGGTCGGCACCTTCGACCTCTTCCAGCCCTTCCTCCATCGCTTCGGCCTTGGCAGCGTTGCGATGGGAATTGGCCTGCATGGCGGCATAGGTCAGCATGGCGGCCAGCGCCGCCAGCAGGATCAGGCCGCTGATCCATGTGAATGTGCCGAAGAAGCACAAGACGATGAACAGTGCCGTCGCCGCGATCATCTGGATGAAGCTGTTGCGAGTATTGCATTCGCTGGTGTGCATCGTGGCCAGCAGCGCCGGCACGCCCAGCACCAACAGGATATTGGCGGTGTTCGATCCCACCACGTTGCCCAGCGCAAGCCCGGCGACGCCGTCCCAGATTGCGTTGATGGAAATCAGGAGCTCTGGGGCGGAGGTGCCGAAAGCCACGATGGTCAGCGACACGATCAGCGCGGGCACACCAAGACGCAGCGACAGGTTGACCGCACCCTTGACCAGCATGTCCCCCGCCAGAAGCAGGATCACCAGACCGACCGCGACGTAAACCCAATCCATGCCTATCCTATCCCTGTCTGCAACGGCATGGGCCTTTGCCTAGTTTGTAGCGGCCGCAGCGGCGGCACTTTGCGGCGGCCAGACGTGCCTGCCCCGGAAACCGCCATTTCCCGAAGATAGCCAGAACGCCCATGAAGGCCAGAAACAGAAAGACGATTTTTGCCAGCATCGCTCAGAGGCCGAACCGTGCGAAGGCCGCGCGTTCCTCGATCCTCGCGACGGCGTCGTGCACGAGCCCCATGCCGAACCGTTGCAACAGGCCGCGTTTCTGGCCGTAGCGGCGGAACTTGACGTTGTCGCCAAAGCGCCGCTGCATTTCCGGCACAAGATGGGCGATGCCGTCGACAAGGCCCTGATCGACGCCTTTCTGGCCGATGAACACCTCCCCGGTGAACAGGTCGGGATTGTCGGCCAGTTTGACCCCGCGGCGCGATTTGACCCAGTCGATGAAGGTCGCGTGCAGGTCTTCGAGCCAGCCTTCGAGGCGCTTGATGTCCTCGGGCTTTTCGGGGCGGAAGGGATCGAGCATGGATTTGGATTTGCCCGCCGTGTGCACCCGGCGTTCGACGCCGTAGCGGTCGATCGCCTCGTGCAAGCCGAAGCCTGCGGCGATCACACCGATGGAGCCGGTCAGCGAGCAGTTATCGACGTAGATTTCATCGGCGGCGCAGGCGATCCAGTAACCGCCCGAGGCCGCGACATCCTCCACGAAGGCAAAGACCGGAACCTTGTGTTCCTGCGAGAGCCGCCGGATGCGCGCGCCGAGCAGAGAAGACTGCACGGGCGATCCGCCGGGGCAGTTGATTTCGAGCGCGACGGCAGCGGGCTTGCCACGCGAAAACGCCTTCTTCAGGACCGGTGCCAAGCCGGTGTCGTCCAGCCCGCGGCCGGAGTTGGTGATGGCCCCCTGCAGGCGCACGACGGCGACGAAGGGATCGGATTTCACGAAGGGAATAAAGCGTTTCATCATATGCACCTATGCAGCGGCCCGACCGGTCACAAGCCCGGTCATTCGCGAATGCGCCAGCCGGTGCGGAATATCCACCAGATCACGGTCAGGCAGATGCCGGTGAAGAGCGCGATCGCGAAAAGCGATATGCCGATGGGCACGTCGGCGGTGCCGAAGAACGACCAGCGGAACCCGCTGATCAGATAGACGACCGGGTTGAACATGGTGATCGTCTGCCAGACGGGTGGCAGCATAGTGACGGAGTAGAAGCTGCCGCCGAGGAAGACGAGCGGGGTGATGATCAGCAGCGGGATGAGCTGGAGCTGTTCGAAATTGCCCGCCCAGATGCCGATGATGAAGCCGAGCAACGCAAAACTGACGCAGGTGAGCACGAGAAACGCGAGCATGGCCAGCGGATGCGCGATTTGCAGGTCGACGAAGAAAAACGCAGTGATCAGGATTATGACCCCGATAAAGAGCGCCTTTGTCGCCGCCGCCCCGACATAGCCCAGCGTGATTTCAAGGAAGTTCACGGGGGCCGACAGCAATTCGTAGATGGTGCCGATGAATTTCGGGAAATAGATACCGAAGGAGGCATTGGAGGTCGCCTGCGTCATCACCGACAGCATGATCAGGCCCGGCACGATGAACGCGCCGTAGCTGACGCCTTCGACGCTTTCGATGCGGCTGCCGATGGCGGTGCCGAAGACCACAAAATAGAGTGAGGTGGACAGGACCGGTGACACAAGCGACTGCGTGATGGTGCGGAAGAACCGGGCCATTTCGAACCGGTAGATGGAGGCGACGGCGGTGAGGTTCATGCGGTTTCCTTTACCAGACCGACGAAAATGTCTTCGAGACTGCTTTGCTGAGTTTGCAGGTCGACCATCTGCAGACCTGCCTTTTGCAGATCGTTGAGCAGGGTCGTGATACCCGTGCGTTCGCCGCGGATGTCGTAGGTGTAGATCAGTGTGTTGCTGTCGGCGGCCAGATCGTAGCCAGCGAGCGCCTTGGGGATGTCGGACACCGGGTCCGCCAGTTCGATCCTCAACTGCTTCTTGCCCATCTGGTCCATCATCTCTGTCTTGTCCTGCACCAGCAGGATCTCGCCCTTGCTGATGATGCCGACGCGGTCGGCGATGGCCTCTGCCTCTTCGATGTAATGCGTGGTCAGGATGATGGTGACGCCGGTGGCCTTCAGGTCCGCCACGACCTGCCACATATCCTTGCGCAACTCCACGTCGACGCCGGCGGTGGGTTCATCGAGGAACAGGACGCGGGGATCGTGTGCCAGCGCCTTGGCGATCAGCACACGACGTTTCATGCCGCCCGAGAGCGTCATGATCTTGCTGTCCTTCTTGTCGTAGAGCGACAGTTGCTTGAGAATCGCATCGAGTTTCGCGTCGTCACGCGGCTTGCCGAACAGCCCGCGCGAAAAACGCACGGTGTTGCCGACGGTTTCGAACGGTTCGAGGTTGATTTCCTGCGGCACCAGACCGATCAGGCTGCGGGCGGCGCGGAAATCGGTCTGCGTGTCGTGGCCGCCGACGGTGATCGTGCCGCTGGTCGGCACGGCGATACCGCAAATCGTGGAGATCAGGGTGGTCTTGCCCGCGCCGTTGGGGCCGAGCAGGGCGAGGATTTCGCCTTCCATGATCTCCAGATCGACACCCTTGAGCGCCTCGAAGCCCGAGCCATAGGCCTTGCGCAGGTTCTGGACCGAAACGATGGATGTCATGCTGCCCCCGGTATCATTCGCGCAGAACCTAGTGGCGGAGCGGGCAAAGGGAAAGACCGCGCAGTGCTTATTCCGCCGCCATGCGGGATGCCATTTCCAGCATCCGGCAGGAAAAGCCCCATTCGTTGTCATACCAGCCAAAGACGCGCAGCAGACCAGCCTGTGTCACATGCACCTCTGGCAGCGCGATGACGAGGCTTTCGGGGCGGGCGCGCAGATCGGTGGAGACGAGCGGCTTGTCGGTGGTGCCGATGATGCCGGATTGATCGGTAAACAGCGATTTTACGGTGGTGGTGTCGGGAAGCGTAGCGAGCGAAACCGTCAGATCGACGGCGGAGACGGAGGCGACAGGCACCCGGACGGCGGCCCCTTCGATCCGGCCCGCGATGTCAGGAAGCACCTGATCGAGCAGGCGCATGGCGGAGGTGGTGGTTGGCACCATGGACAGCGCTCCCGCGCGGCTGCGCTGGAAATCGCCGCGCGGCGCGTCGATCATCGGCTGGCTGCCGGTATAGCAATGGATTGTCGTCATCCAGCCCGCGGTGACGCCGTAATGATCGTGCAACAGCCGCACCAGCGGGGCCAGCGCGTTGGTGGTGCAGGAGGCGTTCGAGACGATCTGTTGCCCCGCCAACCGTTCGTCGTTCGCACCGAGAACGATCGTGACATCGGCGGCATCGGACGGCCCTGAAATCAGCACTCGCCGCGCCCCCGCTGCGAGGCCGCGCCCGGCCACGGCAGGGTCATCTGCCTTTCCGGTACATTCCATCAGGATATCGACGCCCAACAAATCGAGAGTGGCCGCATTGTCGGTGCAATGGATCGGAATGGCGTGGCCTGCGATATGCAGGTGACCGTCCGCGACATGCACATCGCCGGGGAACGGGCCGAAGACGCTGTCGTAGGCGATCAGATGGGCGCAAAGATCGGCGGCGGCGATGTCGTTGACGCCGGTGATCGTGATGTCGGGGGCCTGCCCCAGCGCCCAGGCGCGCAGGACCGTCCGGCCGATCCGGCCCAAGCCGTTGATGAACACCTTTGTCATGTGCGATCCCCTTTCGCCTTTGGGCACGCTGCACCTGCCGTGCAAGCGCGGCAAGGGGGCGACGCACAAAAAAAACCGCGACACCGGGCGGGTGTCGCGGTTTTCATTATTCAGAGGTCCCTTCCGAGATCAGAGACCCCAGTTCGCCGCCGTCTCTTCAAAGAAGCCTTGGGCCTTTTTCAACTCGATCCAGCTGTTGACGTAGTTGATCCAGACCTGATCGTTCTGCGGCATCAGCATGGCGATGGGGGTCGGGGCGCGGGGGGCGTCGACCTCGATCTGGCGCAGATTGGGGAATTTTTCCAGCAGGGTGGAGCCTTCGATGTTGGAGGTGATGAAGACATCGGCCCGGCCCGACAGCACCTCTTGATAGCCGCGCGCAGGGGCCTCGACCACGACGATTTCGGCATCGGGGAACCATTCGCGGACCATCTGCTCGAAGGAGGTACCCAATGTGGTGGCGACGGTCACACCCTCGGCGTTGATGGCATCCCAACCGGCGTAGGCGTCGATCTTGTCGTCGGTGGTGAAGGGCAGGATTTCGACAGAGATGTAGCTGTCGGAATAGCCCGCCGCCTTGAGCCGCGCGGGGCTGATCGAGGCGGAGCCGGTGATGTGATAGTTGCCGGCGACGACGCCGTTCACCAATGTTTTCCAGTCGGTCGGCACGAACTCAAGCTCGACCTCCAGGTCGGCGGCGAGTTGGGTCATCACGTCGACATCATAGCCGATATAGGAATTTGTGGCAGGGTCGCGAACAGCCATCGGGTTCCAGTCGCCGGTGGTGCCGACCTTCAGCACGCCGTTGTTCAGAATGTCATTCAGCGCGGATTGCGCGGTGGCCGGTGCGGCCATGAGTGCCGCTCCGAAGGCCGCTGCCAGCGCTATTGTTTTTGTCAGTTTCATCGGTCGTCTTCTCCCCGGAGGTGTTGGTCATTCTTTTGTTATATGACGTACATAAGCTGGAATACCGGTTTGAATAGCTTTAGGGGGGATAAAACGTGATCGTGATCGCCCGATTGTCCCGCTGGAGCCCTGCCGATGCCTGAAAATTCACCAGCCATCGCGATTTCGGGGCTGAACAAATGGTTCGGGGATTATCACGCGCTCAAGGATATCGACCTGACGGTGGATCACGGTGAACGGGTGGTCGTGTGCGGGCCTTCGGGGTCGGGCAAGTCGACGCTGATCCGCTGTGTGAATTCGCTGGAAGAGCCTGATGGCGGGCAGATCACCGTGGACGGGATCACGATGGATGGCCCAAGGTCTGTCGAGGCGATCCGGTCGGAGGTCGGGATGGTGTTCCAGCAGTTCAACCTGTTTCCGCATCTGTCGATCCTGCAGAACCTGACGCTGGGGCCGATGAAGGCACGGGGGTTGTCGCGCAAGGATGCGGAGGCCCGCGCGATGACATACCTCGAACGGGTGCGGATCCCCGAACAGGCGCACAAGCGGCCGCGCGATCTGTCGGGCGGGCAGCAGCAGCGGGTGGCGATTGCCCGGTCGCTGTGCATGGAACCCAAGATCATGCTGTTCGACGAGCCGACATCGGCGCTGGACCCGGAGATGATCTCCGAGGTGCTGGACGTGATCATCGACCTGGCGCGCGACGGGATGACGATGATCGTGGTCACGCACGAGATGGGGTTCGCGCGCAAGGCGGCGGACAGGATGGTGTTCATGGATCGGGGCGAGATCATCGAGACCGGCACGCCGGAGCAGTTCTTTACCGCGCCGCAGACGGAACGCTGTCGCGCGTTCCTGAGCCAGATCCTGAAGCATTGAGAGGATGACCGCAGTGCGCAAAGGAATGATTTTGGCTGTCGGCGCGTGCCTGCTGCTGGCCGGTTGCGCCGAAAGCGGCGTCAGCTGGGGCTGGTATGTGATCAACCCGGCGACACCGGCAGGCAAGGCGAACATCCAGTTCCTTTTGAACGGGTTTGGCGCCACGATCCTACTGTCGGTGATCGCGGCGCTGATATCGATGACCATCGGGTTGCTGGTGGCACTGCCGGGGATGTCGGCGAACCGGTGGGTGCGGCTGCCGTCGCGTATCTATATCGAGTTCGTGCGTGCGATCCCGCTGCTGCCGATGCTGTTCTGGGTGTTCTACGGCCTGCCGATCGTCTTGCGGTCAATGGGCATCAACGTGAGTATCGACGCGTTCTGGGGCGCAATCATCACGCTGGCGATTTCGGACAGCGCGTTCACGGCGGAAATCTATCGTTCGGGCATCCAGTCGATCAGCAAGGGCCAGACAGAGGCCGCGCGGACCGTGGGACTGAATTACCGGCAGACGATGCGTTACGTGATCCTGCCGCAGGCGATCCGGCGCATCCTGCCGCCGCTGGCCAACCAGTTCATCTATATCGTGAAGATGTCGGCCTTTGCGTCCGTGATCGGCATGCAAGAGTTGACACGGCGCGCGAACGAATTGGTGGTGACAGAATACCGGCCGCTGGAAATCTACACGCTGCTGATTTTCGAATATCTGGTGCTGGTGCTGATCATCAGCTTTTTCGTGCGCTGGCTGGAGCGCCGGATGGGCGCGGACGAAAGCCGCTGAGGAGAACTGAATGAACTGGACTGCATTTCTGGGCGATACCGTGCGCCGGATCGGGGTGCTGCAAAAGGAAACGCCGGGCATGTTCGCGGGTTTCGATGCAATGTCGAAGGCGGCCAAACGCGACGGCGCGCTGGACGAAAAGACGAAGGAGTTGATCGCGCTGGGGATCGCCGTCAGTACGCGCTGCGAAAGCTGCATCGGATTTCACGTCAAATCGCTGGTGCGTCTGGGCACCACGCGGGCAGAACTGTGCGAGGCGCTGGAGATGATCGGTTATATGGGCGGTGGACCGTCGATTGCCTACGGTGCGAAAGCGCTGGAAGCCTTCGACGAATTCTCGGCCTGAGCGTCGAGCAGCGCAAGCACCGAGGTTCGCAACACCTGCAACCGGGTTTCAACGACGGCGCGGCTGGCGGCGTTGTACTTGGCATTCAGGCTGGTGGCATAGATGAAGTCGGCCAGAGCAGCCGCATCGGCCGGCGCAGGATGCAAAGCGCGAAGCTCTTTCACGAAAAGCGCCTGCCACTGAGTCGCGGCCTGCTGCAACTCCTCCTTGGCAGCCTGGTGGACACCGTCGAATACCTCTGCCGCCTGCGCCGACGATGCGGCCATGTCGTAGGCCGCCAGCGGAATACGGTTGCTGAAGATGTCCAGCTTGGCACCGAAATCTTCCGCGTCCGCCCAGGCGGCGGTCACGTCGCGTATCGCCTCGGCGGTGAAGCTGCGAACGACGGCGCGCAGCACCTCTTCCTTGCCGGCGAAGGCGTTGTAGAGCGTCTGGCGCGCCACGCCTGCCTCTGCCGCGATGTCGTTCATCGTCGCGCGCGCATAGCCGAACCGCATGAACACGGTCTGGGCGGCGTCGATCAGTTTGTTGTGCCGTTGTTCCATCAAGATGCGGCTTTCCATTGACAAGTAGATCGTTATTGGACAATTTTACGTAAGATGTCCAAATATACAAGTGGAGACTCGCATGCAGTTGACGGTGAACGGACAGACCCACGAGGTCGATGTCGAGGACGACATGCCGCTGCTGTGGGTACTGCGGGATGAACTTGGAATTACCGGCGTGAAATACGGCTGCGGGATCGCGCAGTGCGGGGCCTGCACGGTGAATATGGACGGGATCGCGATGCGCAGTTGCCAGGTCGCTGCCGGGTCCGCCGATGGAGCCACGATCACCACGATCGAGGGACTGGGTAAGCCAGAGGCGCTGCATGTATTGCAAGAGGCCTGGATCGCGCATCAGGTCGCGCAGTGTGGTTACTGTCAGCCGGGACAAATCATGCAGGCGGCGACACTCCTCGATTTTAACCTGACACCGACCGACGACGATATCGACGCGGTGATGGGTGGCAACCTGTGCCGCTGCGCCACATATCCGCGCATCCGGGCGGCGATCAAGGATGCCGCCGCAAAAATGCGGGAGGAGGCGTAGATCATGGGCAAGCTGAGAACATTTACACGACGCGGCTTCCTGATCGGTTCGACTGCCGTGATGGGTGGCGTGGCCTTCGGTACCTATGTCGTACAAAAGCCGCATGACAATCCGCTGCGGGCGGACCTTCCCGACGATGCGGCGACGTTCAATCCCTATGTCATCGTCACGGAGTCAGAAATTACGCTGATCGCGCCACATGCGGACAGTGGGCAGGGTGTACAGTCGTCGCAGGTCGCATTGATCGCCGAGGAACTGGATGTGCGGCCGGATCAGGTCGCGATTTCCTTCGGGCCGCCCGATCCGGCCTACTACAATCAGGGTCTGGCAGCAGAGGCCGCCGATAGCATGGGCCTGAACAACAACATGGCCAAACAGATCATACGCAGTGTCGTCGGCAGCGCGGTGAAGGTGATGGGGCTGCAGCTGACCGGCGGGTCGTCTTCGATGCCGGATGCCTATCATAAGATGCGCATGGCCGGCGCTGTCGCGCGGGAAACGCTGAAGCTGGCGGCGGCACAGGAAACCGGTGTGCCGGTGAACGATCTGACGACGGCGGATGGTGCGGTGATCACCCCCGACGGGACCACCCTACCCTATACGGCGCTGGCCCGGACCGCGGCCACGCTGGAACCGGTGCAGCAGGTGACCCTGCGCGACCCGCGCGACTGGCGGCTGATCGGCACGCCGATGATGCGCACGGATATCGCGGCCAAGACGACGGGTGAACTGAAATACGGGATCGACCTGCAGATGGACGGGATGGTTCATGCCGCCGTCCGGTTGAACCCGCGTCATGGTGGCGTTTTGAATGGATACGATGCCAGCGCCGCCGAGGCGATGCGGGGTGTGCAGAAGGTGGTGCCGATCACGAACGGGGTTGCGGTAATTGCCGACAACACCTGGCGGGCGATGCGCGCCGCCGAAGCGGTCGACTGCGACTGGGGGCCGGCGCCCTATCCGGCGGAGATGGCCGATCACTGGCAAGCGGTGAGCGACAGTTTCGTGCCCGACCGGCTGGACCGGGAGTGGCGCGCGGACGGTGATGTCGATGCGGCCATGACCGACGCGGAGGTGATCGCCGCGGAATACCGCGCGCCCTATGTGGCACACGCCCCACTGGAGCCGCTGAACGCCACGGTTCTTGTGATGGACTCGGGCGCAGAGGTTTGGGCCGGGCATCAGATCCCGGGATTTGCCGTACAGCGCGTGGCGGAAATCGTCGGCTGCGATATCGCCGACGTGACCTTCCACAACCAGTTCATGGGCGGCAGCTTTGGCCACAGGCTGGAATCCGGTTTCGTCGCGCAGGCTGCGGAGATTGCCGCGCAATTGCCGGGTGTGCCGGTCAAGCTGACCTACAGCCGGGAGGAGGATTTCGCGCAGGACTATCCCCGCCAGATCGGTATGGCGCGGGCGCGTGGCACTGTGAAGGATGGCCGTGTCGAAAGCGTGGCGCTCGATATCGCGACGGTGTCGGCCACGCGGTCGCAGACCGGACGGATGAACCAGCAGGTGCCGGGACCGGATTCGCAGATCGTCGCGGGGGCGTCGAACATGGCATACGCCATTCCGCATCTGCGGGTACGCGGCTATGCGGTGCCCGATCTTGCCCCGGTGAGTTCGTGGCGGTCGGTCGGCGCATCGACGGCGGGGTTCTTTGCCGAGGGGTTTCTGGACGAGTTGATCCACGCCGCCGGGGCCGACCCGATGGAAGAGCGGTTGCGGCTTTGCAGCGATCCCGTGCAACGCAAGGTGCTGGAAGCCGTGGCGGAGATGTCGGATTGGGGCGGTGCCATGGGTGAAGGGCGCGGGCGCGGTGTGGCGATGGTCACCAGCTTCGGCGTGCCGATGGCCGAGGTCGTGGAGGTCAGCCAGACCGAGCGGGGCATCAAGATCGACCGAGTGTTCGCAGCTTGCGACGTGGGCCGTGTGCTGGACCCGGTGAATTTCGAAGCGCAGGTGATGGGCGGCATCAACTGGGGACTGGGCCACGCGATCAATAGCGAGATCACCTATGCCGATGGCATGGTGGAGCAGACGAACTATCACCGGCACGCGGGCATGCGGATGTATCAGTCGCCCGAGGTCATCGTGCGCGGGCTGGAAAACGGCACGGAGGTCCGCGGGATCGGAGAGCCGGGTGTGCCGCCCGCCGCACCGGCATTGGCAAACGCTGTGTTTGCCGCAACAGGCGTGCGCCTGCGCGAGATGCCCTTCCAGAACCATATGGACTTTGTGTAGGATGCGGTTTTTGAATTTCAGACTGCTCGCTCTTGTTACAGCATTGACCGGGACAACGGGTATGGCAGAGACGACCGGCACCGTAATCGACCCGCCGCCCGCCGGTTCTGTGTCGCGCGATGAAGGACTGGCGGCATTCGACCGAGTGTTCGAGGTTGCGTCGCATCCGCGCTGTTCCAACTGCCATGTCGGCGAAAGCAACGTGCCGATGTGGTCCGGCCCCAGCTATGACCGGACGCAGCCGCATGGGATGAACATCAACGCGGGCGAGAGCCGGATCGGGGCGGAGACGATCCAGTGCGTCACCTGCCACGCGTTTCGCGCGACAGTGAACGACGTGCCGCATGCGGCACCGCAGGTCGATGACAACTGGAAGCTGCCGCCGCCGGAATTCGCTTGGTTCGGCAAGACGTCGGACGAGATCTGCGCACAATTGCGCGACCCCGCCCGCAATGGCGGCCGCACGATGATCGAACTGGCGGACCATCTGGGCCACGACATCATTCTGCATTGGGCGTGGGAGCCGGGCGGTGGGCGCGAGCCTGCACCCTACAGCCTGCAGGAACATATCGACGATCTGCTGATCTGGGGCGTCGCGGGCTTTCCCTGCGCGGCTGATCGATGAAAGGGATTTCACCATGTTGCATCTGACAGGCCCATACCGTGTGTCCGCATTTTTCGGCCTGATCAGCGCGGCGCTGCACTTGACCGCTTTCCTACCCGCCGGGGTGACGCCGCTGACGCTGGGTTTCGTCGGCGTCGGGCTGTTCTACCTGCTATTGGTGACTGGCCTCGTGCGAGAACGGCGCGGGGTCGCGTGGTTCACATTTTTTGTGATGGGTCTGGGTGGCAGTGTCGCATTGTCGATGGTCTGGACCACGGGGCCGATCCTGATCTGGTGGATCGTCGGGATCGTTGCCGCCGATTGGCTGGCGGCGCTCTGCCTGCTGCTGCCGCTTTGGCGAGCCGCGCCGGAACATCGCGCATAGTCATCGACATCCGTGACCTGCTTGCACGTGCTGACCGATCTGGTCAAAGTCCGCCGCAAGAGGAACGGATGACATGACACAACACCCTGCGCGCCTTGGCGTCGATATCGGCGGCACCTTCACCGATGTCGTTCTGGAACGCGACGGCGAAAGCCATTCGACCAAGGTTTTGACGACCTACGCCGCGCCCGAAAATGCGATCATCGACGGCATGACGCAAGTCTGCACCAAGGCAGGTATCACACCCGGTGACATCACCCAGATCATCCACGGCACGACGCTGGCGACCAATGCGCTGATCGAGCGGCGCGGCGCAAAGACGGCGCTGATCACCACCGAGGGGTTCCGCGATGTGATCGAGATGCGGACCGAAAGCCGGTTCGAACAATACGATCTTAACCTGACGCTCCCGGAACCGCTGTTGCCGCGGCAGATGCGCTATACCGTGCCGGGGCGGATCGATGCCACCGGAGCGGAATTGGTGCCGCTGATCTGCGCGGACATAGAGCCCGTCGTCGAGAAGATCGCGGAAGCCGGTTATGAAAGCGTGGCGGTCGGGTTGCTGCATTCCTATCTGAACGACAGCCACGAACGGCACGTGCGTGACATGCTGGCCGAGATGCTGCCCGACGTGATGGTGTCGATCTCCAGCGAGGTCAGCCCGCAGATGCGCGAGTACGAACGGTTCAACACGACCGTTGCCAACGCCTATATCAAACCCTTGATGAAGTCCTATCTGGGGCGCCTGCGGGGCCGGCTGCGCGACGAGGGTGCTGACTGCGACATTTTTCTGATGCATTCCGGCGGGGGTATCATCTCGATCGAGAGCGCGGCTGACTTTCCCGTGCGGTTAGTCGAATCCGGCCCGGCGGGCGGGGCGGTCTTTGCGGCGAACATCGCCGCGCGTTATGGTCTGAACAAGGTTCTGTCGTTCGATATGGGCGGCACCACCGCAAAAATCTGCCTGATCCAGAACCAGACGCCGAAAACCAGCCGGGTGTTCGAGGTGGCGCGGACCTATCGCTTCAAGAAAGGGTCCGGCATGCCGATTTCGATCCCGGTGATCGACATGGTCGAGATCGGGGCCGGTGGCGGATCGCTGGCGCATGTGGACAGCTTGCGCCAGATCAGGGTCGGGCCGGAAAGCGCAGGATCGGAACCGGGACCGGCATGCTATGGCCGCGGAGGTGACAAGCCCGCAGTGACCGATGCCGACCTTGTGCTGGGTAAGCTGGACCCCGACAATTTCGCGGGTGGTTCGATCAGGCTGGACAAGGCCGCGTCGGAAACGGCGTTGATGACGGTGCTCGGCAGCCCGCTGGGGATGAACGCCGAAACCGCCGCCTTTGGGCTGGCCGAGGTCGTCGACGAAAACATGGCGAACGCGGCGCGCGTGCATGCGGTCGAAAACGGCGAGGACCTTTCGGACTATACGATGATCGCCTTTGGCGGTGCCGCACCACTACACGCTGGACGTCTGTGCGAAAAACTGGGCGTCGACCGGCTGCTGGTGCCTCCGGGTGCGGGTGTGGGGTCGGCCATCGGGTTCCTGCGCGCACCGTTTTCATTCGAGGCGAACCGGTCGGTCTACATGCGGCTGTCGGATTTCGATGCCGATACGGTCCGTGGACTTCTGAAGGAATTGCAGGCCGAGGCCGCCGGTTTCGTGCGCAGCTGTGACGCGAACGCGCCCATCCTGTCCGAGTTCAAGGCCTACATGCGCTACACCGGGCAGGGCTGGGAAATTCCCATCAACCTGACGGCCGAACAGGCCGCCGACCCGGACGCCACGACCTTTCAGGCACTGTTCGAGGCGGCCTATGCCAAGCTGTTCAGCCGGACCGTGGCCGGTCTGGACATCGAGATCACGGTCTGGGCCGTGAATGCCACCACCCCGCCGGAAGAGGTGACACCGGTGCGGGAAAGCGCTGATGCCGGGCTTGCGCGATTGGACGGGAAAACCGGGTTTTTCGATGCGGCCAAGGGACAGTGGGCAAACGGCTACCTGCATCTACGGGACGTGATGAAAATAGGCACCACAACATCCGGCCCCGCCGTGATCCGCGAGGACGAGACGACGATCATCGTCCCGTCGAGCTTTCGCACGATCTGCCAACCCGACGGCTGCATCGACATGACACGCAAGGAGGCCACGCCATGAACCCGTCGAACGTCGCCTATCAGGTCATGTGGAACCGGCTGATCTCGGTCGTCGAGGAGCAGGCGCAGGCGCTGATCCGTACCGCGTTTTCCACCTCCGTCCGCGAAGCGGGCGATCTTTCCGCAGGCGTTTATGACGCCAACGGCCTGATGCTCGCGCAGGCGGTTACGGGCACACCGGGGCATGTGAACGCGATGGCCGACGCTGTCGCGCATTTCATCCGTCGCATCGGGCGCGACACTATCCGCGACGGTGACGTCTATATCACAAACGATCCCTGGGAAGGCACGGGCCATCTGCATGACATCACGATGGTGACGCCGGCGTTTCACGACGGTGCGCATGTCGGGTTTTTCGCCTGTACCGCGCATGTGGTCGACATCGGCGGGCGCGGCTTTGGCGCGGATGCGGCAAGCGTTTACGAGGAAGGGCTTTATCTTCCGATTATGCGCTTCATTGACCAGGGCACGGTCGACGCCACGCTGGTGCGGATCGTGCGTGGCAATGTGCGCGAACCGGACCAGCTGATCGGCGATATGTACGCGCTGGCCACCTGCAACGACATCGGGCGGCACCGGCTGAACGAAATGATGGATGAGTTCGGGCTGGATGACCTGAGCGGGGTCGCAGCCTTCATATTCGACAATTCGCGCCGTGCGACGCTGGAAAAGATCGCAGCCCTGCCCCGGCAGACGGCACATGGGGAAATGACCATCGACGGCTTCGATGCGCCGATCACGATCAAGGTGGCGCTGACGATCCGCGAGGACAGCATCCTGACGGATTTCGCGGGCACATCGGGAATCGACAGGAAGGGCATCAACTGCCCGCTGGTCTATACCAAAGCCTATGCGTGTTACGCGCTGAAATGCGCCATCGCCCCGGATATTCCAAACAACGCAGCCTCGCTTGCGCCGTTCAAGGTGACGGCACCCGAAGACAGCATCGTCAACGCGCGTCATCCGGCACCAGTGGCATTGCGTCATATCATCGGGCATTTCGTCCCGGACGCCGTCTATGGTGCGCTGGACAAGATCCTGCCTGATCTGGTTCCGGCCGAAGGGGCGGGATGCCTGTGCAATTTCCAGGTTTCGTTGCGCCCCCGCAGTGACGCGCCGGCCCCGCCGGATGCGGTGCGGGCCGAGGTGCTGACCTTCAATTCGGGCGGGTCCGGTGCGCGGCCGACGCTCGACGGGATGAACGCCACAGCGTTTCCGTCTGGCGTGATGACCATGCCGGTTGAGGCGACAGAACACGCCGGGCCCGTCATCATCTGGCGCAAGGAGTTGCGGCCGGATTCCGGTGGTGCGGGCGCACGGCGCGGCGGTCTGGGACAATACATGGATGTCGGCGCGCGCGACGGGCACGAGTTCGACATTCAGGCGATGTTCGACCGGGTCGACCACCCGGCGCGGGGACGTCACGGCGGGCTGGAAGGGGCGCCCACCACGATCAGCCGCGACGACGAGCAACGTATGCGCGGCAAGGGCAAGCAATTTGTTCCGCATGGCGCGCGGGTGCGCATGGCGTTCCCCGGTGGCGGCGGTTATGGCGACCCGTCGCGACGCGCGAAGGCCGACATCGAAAGGGACCTCGCGCGGGGCTATATCTCGCCCGCTGCCGCTCGCGATATCTATGGGCTGACCGAGGCGGAAATCGCCATGGTCGAGCAGGCCGTCGCACGGGGCGAGACGATCTGATTTCCGGATGTGCCGCGGCGGAACGTTTTCCAAAGGCGCGCGTTCGTGTCGAAGGGGATCACGGATTTGTCATTACGCGCCATTCAGACCATTTGCCTTGTCGTGCTTGCGGCGATCGCGCTGTTCGCGGCGCTGCAATATTCACGCGATCTGTTCGCGCCGATCATCGCGGCGATGCTGCTCGGCGTCGTGCTGACGCCGCTGTCGGATCTGTGGGACAAGTTGCGCGTTCCTGCTGCGCTCGCGGCGCTGATTTCGGTCCTGCTCGCGCTCTTGCTGATCCTCACGTTGCTGTTGCTGATCGAACCCTATGTCACTCAGGCGATCTCGCGTGCGCCGTTGATATGGTCGGAATTGCGATCCACCATCGAGGAATTCCGCCGCGCCCTGCGCGGACTGGAAGAAATGACCGACAGCGTGGCGTCGGCCATCGACCCGGAGAACGCAGGCAAGAGCCAAACCGAAGAGGGCGATCCTGTCCCGGTGCCGACATGGACGGACGCGCTGTTCTATGCACCGCAGTTCGCAGCGCAGCTGCTGATCTTTACCGGCACGCTCTACTTCTTTCTGGTTTGCCAGAACCGGGTCTACGAGTGGGTCGGCGAAACCTTTCCAAAGCTGGGCGAAGCGGATCTGCGCTTTGCCGGGTCGCAAGTGGCGCGTTACGTACTCACAATCAGCGCGATCAACTTTTGCTTCGGGGCCATCGTCGCCATCGTCATGAGCCTGATCGGCATGTCGACACCCATTCTTTGGGGCGTCCTGGCATTTGCCTTGAATTTCATCATGTATCTCGGGCCCTCGATGCTGATCCTCGCCTTGCTGGTCGCCGGTATCGTTACCTTTGACGGCGCGATGAGCTTTGTTCCCGCTCTGGCCTATCTCGGCATGAACGCGACCGAAGCGCAGTTCGTCACGCCGACGCTGGTCGGGCGCAGCCTTTCGGTCAATCCGCTGATGGTGTTCCTCGCGCTGGTGTTCTGGCTTTGGCTCTGGGGGCCGATCGGCGGCATTATCGCCATTCCGCTGACGATCTGGTGCATCACCATGTTCAAGCGACTGACGGATCAGACCATTTCTTCGGGAACGCCCGGCAGGTTGCGCGCGAAACCCTCTGCCGGCGAGATCGAGTAAGGCACGATAAAACCGGTCCGGTCTTCGGGCGGTTTTTGCACGTTGTCGTCGGCCAGCTGCGCCCAGGCGCGCTGCGCGTTCTCAAGGTCGAAGAGGTCATCGTCGGCATCATCCTCCAGCCAATGACGGAAGCAACGATCCCGGATATGGTCCACTTCGGTCGCGCGCGTCGTGGCGATGCCCGCTTCGGTGTCCCAGGCCAGACTGCGGCCATTGAGATTGGCCGACGACACGATCGCCGCCTGATCGTCGAAAATGGACACCTTTGCATGGAGGTAGATCAGCGGCGCGTCGTGCAGTGTCGCGCGCCCCGCCCGGTTGGACCGGCGTTTCTGCACCGGTGAACCGACGAAGACCCGGTCGCCAAAGGCCTCTTTGACGATCCGCAGGGATTTGACCTGCAGGTGCTCGCCATAGGCGGCATCGCTACCTGGGTCGTCGCCAAAGGCCACATCTTCGGGGGCCGCCGGTAGGATCAGGATAAGTGACAGCTCCGGCTCCTGCGTTGCGCGCCTGGCGAGCACCTGTGCAAGACCCACATCGCGAAAGAACTGTGTCTCAAGGTAGATCAGTCTGGTCGCGGCCGTGATCCCGTCATGATGCGCCTTGGACAGCGACACGTCGTGCACTTCCGGCGAAAGGAACGGGGCGGAAATTTCGCGTTTGCGCGACAGCGTCCGCAAAAGATAGCGATAAGGAGATTGCGGCTTGCGGTCCGCCTCCTGCGCGAAGCTGCGGATATGCCGTGCGGCCTCTTCCACGACCGGGCCATCGACGGTGATCTGGGTGTCGTGCCAGGTTTCTTCGGGCGCCTGGCGATGGTCCTTGGTATCGAACCGACGGTCATTCAGATCAAGACCGCCTAGATAAAGACGTTTTCCATCGATCACGGCGAGCTTCTGATGATGGCTGACGGGGACCAGCGGCGGAACCGGCCACCATTTCGGTGAAACCCGGTCAGGCGTGATATTCAGCAGCGGGCGCAGCAGCGGCAGGTCGCGCAGCCTTTCGCGGCGCTCCGGTGCGGGTAGATCGTTCAGCTTGTCCGTCGTCGCGCGCATTTCCTTGATCAGGCGGGGCCAGAGCAGCAGTCGCGGCAGTATCCCCACCCGCGCGGGATGCATCGCGGCGCGGGCCTGCAGCAGATGGGGTTTCCCGGAAGCCTCTCCTGCTGCACGCAGCGCCCGCATGCAGGCCCATGTGTAGGCGTGCATATCCGACCGCACGACAGGATCGAAATCACTGATCTTCAGGTCGAATTTGATACCACGACGCAGCAGGGCAACCAGCAGATCGAACCAGGTCTCGCCGACGGCCTTTGCCTCGTCCGACTGCAGATGGGTCCAGGGATCAAAAACGCGAAAACTCGCCTCGACGCTGTCCTGTGCACCCAGCACTTCGCGCTCGAACGCGGGATATGCTTCCTCTGCCGTCAGGTGTAGAGAAAGAGAATCGTGGCCATTTTCCATGATCAGTAGTCTGGCGTATCTGGGACGAAATCGGCAACTTTGAAATCAAGCGACAGCGCGTAGCTGTCAGGTTGCTTGTCGATTTCCACTTTCCCGCCCAACTGGATCGCAAAGGCGTTGATCAGGCGTGTGCCCAGCCCGGTGCTTTCGGCATCGTCCTGCTCTCCGATGGAATTGCTGATGGCGAAATGACAGGTGTCGCCGGTGGTTTTCAGCGTGAGGCTGAACCATGGTTTCCTGATCTGATCGACGCCAAGGTGCTTCATCGCGTTCGTCGTCGCCTCCGCGACCAGCAGCGACAGCGGCACGGCCTGATCGGGGAACAGAAGCACCGGATCTATTTCAAGCGTGACGTCGACATCCGCATCGCTTTCGACGCCAATCTCCAGCGACTTTTCCGCAACCTCACGGACAAGATCGCCTGCGTTCACCTGACCGCTGCCTTCGGATTGATAGAGGTCGCGGTGGATCGTCGCGAGGCTGAGCACCCGGTCCTGCAGACGGTGCAGAACCGACCGTGTCTCTTCGTGTTTCGCCTGACGGATATGCATGTTCATGATCGAAGAGATCAGCTGCAGGTTATTTTTGACACGGTGATGCACTTCCTTGATGAGCACGCCCTTTTCACGCAGGGCATCCTCGATCCGCGCCTCGTCCTGCATGACCTCGCGCGTCATTCGCACGAAGTTATTGTGCAATTCCTGAATTTCGGTGGGCATCGAAACGCTCGCCGGTTGAATTTCGGCGGTCGCCCTGTTGGACGCAAAATCATCCATGTCGCGCCGCAACCGGGTGACGTGACGCAGGACAAGCGTGTGGATCGACAGCATCGCGACCGCCATACTGGCGGCCCACATCAGCAAGGGAAACAGGGCGGGACGCACGAGGGCCGTCACGTAACCGGGCGACGCCGCGGTCCGTTCCCAGACGCCGATGACGCTTGCCGGGCTGCCGTCGAGCGGTGTCAGCGCATAGGTATATGTCTGGTTGTCACGGCCGATGTCGTTGAAGACCAGACCGTCGGCGCCGACAAGATTTTCGAGGGCGCGGTTGCGTGGCAGGAATTGATCTGCCGTGTCCAGACCATTGCGGGCCGTCAGCACCTGCCCCGACGCGTTGAATACGATCAGCTCGCGCAGTCCCTGCTCGATCAGCGACGGGCGCAGTTGCGGCATGTTTTCGTGCGGTATGGAAATCGTGACATAGCCGGATATGTCCGGCCCCAACCGATAGGGTTGCGCCACGACGAAAACCGACTTGCCACTGATGCGTCCGCGCTGCGCCACCTGGATCGAAGGGCCCTGTGCGTCAACGATGTTTTGGAAGGTTTCGGACCCTGACAGGTCCTGAACGTCAGACGCCGAGGAGCAGGAGATCACACCCGAAAGCGGCACATATCCCACGAAGCTATAGCTGCTGTCGGATTGCGTGAACCGTGCAAAGTCGGAATTGCATTGTCCGGGGGTGTTGACGAAATCAACCGCCAGCGCAGCAAGAAACCGGGCCGCACCGAACGCCCGCTCGATTGCAAGCTGTTCAGCTTTCACAGCGCGTTCAGTGAGCGCGACAAGCGCGAGATCAGCGTTTCTCTTGGCCTCTTCCGCGACCTGGTTGGTCTGGTAGATCGCCACCGAACCAAGCGGCAAAAGCGCCAAGGTCAAAAGAAGAAGGATCTGGACGCGAAGGTTGTTCAACCAGGCGAAAATCATCAGGCTGGCAAACCGGGACTTCCTACCACGGCCTGAGTCGCCGCATCCGTCAGCTCAAGCACGTCATCGTCGCTGAGGTTCAGAAGTTCGGTCAGTTTGCCCCGCGCGCGGTTGACACGGCTTTTCATCGTACCAGTCGCGACGCCGCACATCTCTCCTGCATCTTCGTAGGAAAACCCCTGTGCACCGACAAGGATAAGCGCCTCGCGCTGCTCGTCGGCCAACTGATCGAATGCGACCTTGAAGTCGCGCATCTGCAGGCGTCCGTCATGATCGGGCTTGACCGATAGCTTTTCGGAAAACGCATTGTCGATGTCAGCCACTTCACGATTCAACTTGCGACGGCTGGAATAGAAATTGTTGCGCAGAATGGTAAAAAGCCAGGCGCGCATGTTCGTACCGGGTTTGAACTTGTCCATGTTCGTCCATGCCTTGAGCACGGTATCCTGCATCATATCGTCGGCAGTGGCGCGGTTGCGGGTCAGGCTGAGCGCGAATGCACGCAGAGCCGGCAGATGTTCCACCAGCTCATCCTTCGGGTCGGTCATCTTCACCTGTCACCCTCACGCTCATGATCCTGTGCGCGCAGAACTGACAGCAGATCGGTGATCTGGTCGGGTAATTCGTCTTTCTCAAGTTCCGAAAAGACCCGTTTCAGATTGGAGTCTATATATTCGGAAATTTTTGCGTTCCGTGGGTCTTCTGCGGTTGCCATCGCTTAAATCGGCCTCAAATTTTTGCATAGTTTACTTGCGCTGGAACCAAACGCAGGGTCTGACGTTTGGTTCCAGCAATTAGCGCAAAAAAGGCAAAGAATAATGAACGACACACCAGTTCAGGAAACGTTTTCCGATCTGATCGCGGCAGAATTGCCATACCTGCGGCGTTACACGCGGGCCCTGACGGGGTCGCAGTCGCGCGGCGACCAATACACGATCGCCACGCTCGAGGCGATCCTGAAAGACCGTTCGGAGTTCGACAACGAGGACGGCATCAAGGTCAACCTGTTCAAGTGCTTTCATGCGATCTGGGTCAGCACCGGTCAGACCTTCGCGGAACCGGAGGACAGTCTACGCGGTCGGGCACAGGGACTGCTTGCAAAACTCACGCCGAACTCGCGCGAGGCACTGTTGCTGCGGACCATCGAGGAATTCAATCTTGGCAGCATCGCCAAGATCATGCGAATAGATGTCGAAGAGGTGCGCGAACTGATCTCGACCGCGAACAGCGAGCTTGCGAGCAGCGTCAAGGGGCGCGTCATGATCATCGAGGACGAGCCGATAATCGCAGCCGACCTGACGGCAATCGTCGAAGGTCTGGGTCACACCGTCAACGGGGTCGCGCGGACACAGACCGAGGCCGTCGCGCTTGGCAAAGAAGGCGAGGTCGATCTGATCCTCGCCGACATTCAGCTTGCGGACAACTCTTCCGGCATCGACGCGGTCAACGACCTGCTCGAAACGATGGACGTTCCTGTCATCTTCATTACTGCCTTCCCGGAACGTCTGCTGACAGGTGATCGCCCCGAGCCAGCGTTTCTGATTTCCAAGCCATTTCAGGAGGCACAGGTACAGTCGGCCGTCAGCCAAGCGATCTTTTTTGCCTCAACGGCGACTTTGCGCAACTAACGGGTCACTAAGTAAAGGACCCCGCACGGATGTCCGTGCGGGGTGTGTACTCTTTCACTGCCTGGTCGGCACCTAATCTCGTGACGGACCGCCGCTCCTCGTGCGCATAAAGTGTATGGCCAAAGCGGCCACGAACAGCACGGCGAAGATGAAGAAAAGTATCTGAGCGATTGCAGCAGACGCCACGGCGATCCCTCCAAAACCGAACAGAGCCGCAACGAGTGCAACGGCTAGAAATGCTATTGCGTAATTCAACATTTTTGCTCCTTTCGCTTTAGGGTTGGTCCGCATTGCGCGGTTGTATTGGGACGACAACCGCTTCTGGCCAAAGGAAGTTCCATATTTTCCTATCTCCGTCCCGGGAACTCTTGCGGGTGTGACACGTTGTCGGGCTGAAACCAGAATGACGTGGAAGGAATGGACAATGGCGACGAAATCGACACGAGGCGCGGCGACGGTCGAAGACCTTTCTAGCGAAATTGAAACACTGCGGAGTGATATCTTGTCGCTGACGCAAACAATGGCGGATTTTGGACGCGCCAAAGGCGACCAGGCCCTGTCGGCGGCGAAAGCGAAGGCGGCAGACGCGCGCGACGCCGCCGCGGAGCATGCCGAGGCTGCACGCCAGCAAGCGTTGCGCCTGCAGGATGATGCGCATGACTTTGTGCGCGCACAGCCTGCGACGGCACTTGGCATCGCCGCGGGCGTCGGGTTTTTGATCGGTTTCCTTGGCAGCCGGAAATAACGGATGTTCGGCATCAAGGACAAAGTCGCCGACACTGCAAAGCGTGCAGGCCTCCTGACAGGAGGTCTGCTTTTTTGCGTTGTCGGCATGGCTTTTCTCACCGTCGCCGGCTGGTTTGCACTCGTACCGCTGCTGGGCCATCAAATGACGGCACTGGTGATCGCGGGCATCTATTTCGGCGTTGGCCTGATCCTGATCGGTGTCGCCTCGGGCACGCAAAACAGTCACGAAGAACACGGATCGTCACATGCGGCCCACTCACAGCATGCCGCAAAACCTGCAGCCGACGTCGAGAGCCCGCCGTTGATGCAGGCCTTTATGTACGGCCTTCAGGCGGGGAACCGTGCAAATCAGGCGCGTCGGAAGTAACAGCTGAAAGGATCATCTGCGATGTAAACGGGAGATCGACAGCCTCTAACGGGAAGGGAACGCCGCCCTTCCTTCCAAGCCCGATCACACGGCATCCGCGTGCAGCAAGATTTTCAAGCTCAGACAAATCTGCGTGCTCCGCGACGTCACCGCTGAGAAAGACGATCAGGTCGCTGGGCTGGATGGCGATAAACCGGTCAAGCATATCCGGCGAGTCCACTGAGTCCACGAATGCATCGGGAAATGCCTCTGAGAGCATCCCCTGCAGGTCCAATCGGATGATCGGGTCGGTCGCAATAATGAGGAATGACGTTCCCACAAAACCCCCGGATGGCAGATGCCGCCTCTCTATATGGTACTCAGCTTGTTCTCATTAATGTATGACATAGAAAGGACAAGAAAAATTGGCCACAAAATGTGAGTATTGCCCGCTGCGTCGCCGCGATCTTTTTGCCCCGATGTCGAAGGACGACGTGCGGATCATGCAACGTTTCAAGGTCGGGGAGCTAATCGTCGACCCAGGCACGCCGATCCTGCTCGAAGGATCGAACAGCCCCCAGTTGTTCACCGCGTTGCATGGCATGGGGCTGCGTTACAAGATGTTGCAGAATGGCAAGCGACAAGTCATCAACTTCATTTTCCCCGGCGATTTCATCGGTCTGCAGGCCGGCATCATGAAAGAGATGGGTCATTCGGTCGAAGCCACGACCAAAATGACACTCTGCGTTTTCGACCGGTCGACCCTGTGGTCCTATGTGCGCGAGCGACCGGAAAGATCGTTCGACCTGACATGGCTGGCCGCGACCGAAGAGCATTTTCTGGGTGATGCGCTCGCCACGCTTGGCCAACGAAACGCGGAGCAGGCCGTTGCATGGGCGATGACGCGGGTGTTCGGCAAGGGACAGGCCCTGGGCATGGTGGAAAACGCCAAGATGAAGCTGCCTTACCGCCAACAGGATCTCGCCGATGCCCTGGGATTGTCTCTGGTGCACACAAACAAGACACTGGCATCGCTGAAATCCCGCCAGCTTTGCCATTGGACAGACGGCATGTTGCGGGTCAACGATCCGGACGGGCTTGCAAAACTCGCAATGGTGGATAACCCCAAACCACCGCAGCGCCCGATCATGTAAGGTATCGCGCTGAACTATATGTCCAGGAAAATCGTCTCGCCGGGGCCCTGCAACGTCACGTCGAAACGATAGGCGTTTTCGGAAACCATCGTCGCGATCAGCGTGTCCGCCCGCCCTGTCTCTCGCGCCGCGCGGAGTAGCGGGTCGTTCCGGTTGGCCATGCTTTCATCATCAAAGTAGATGCGTGTCTGGAGCGGCGTATTGACTCCACGCGCCGCGATCCAAAGCGTGATGTGCGGTGCACTTTCGCTGCCGTCGTGCGCCGCGACCGGCCCCGGCTTGCAGGTCTCGAAGCAGTATGTGCCTGACGTGGAGTCGGTTGTCGTGCGCCCGAACCCGTCGCAATTCAAATCCGTGGCCGAGGGGCGCGATGCATATATGCCGCGCGCGTCGGCTTGCCATATCTCGATCAGCGCATCGCGCACCGGGTCAGCGTTCCCGTCGCGTACCGTGCCTTCGATCACGATCAGATCAGCGGCTGGCGGTGCCGGGTCCCAGATGACCGCGCCCGGGTCGCCCCATGATGGACGTGCCAGGTCAAGCGACGGACGACATCCGATATGCAGATAAGGTCCCGCCGTCTGGGATGGGGTCACGCGCCGCCTTTCCGACATCTAGCCTCCCTCCGGGCGGGTTTCGAAACAGGTCTGGTCGCGCCCGCGCAGGGTGATGTCAAAGCGGTAGGCCAAAGCATCCATCGGCTTCGCGCGGTCCATGTCCAGCGGGGCGATCAGGCTTCTTACCGCATCGGCATCGGTGACCGTTTCCACGATAGAGCAAAGCTCGATCAGCGGATCGCCCTCGAAATACATTTGCGTGATCAGACGTTGCGCGAAACTCTGCCCGAACACGCTGAAATGAATGTGTGCAGGCCGCCAGTCGTTCGGCCCGTTGGGCCATGGGTATGGTCCGGGACGGATGGTCTGGAACATATATGCGCCGTCGGCATCCGTCATGACACGCCCGCAGCCGCCGAAATTCGGATCGAGCGGCGCGAGGTAGCTTTCACTGCGGTGACGATAGCGGCCACCGGCATTGGCCTGCCAGATTTCGATGAGCGCATTGGGCACGGGGCGCGCGTTTTCATCCTGCACACGACCATGCACGATGATCCGCGGGCCGATGGCACCCTGCGCCGGATCGCCGAAGTTGTGGATCAAATCGGCATCGGCCTCGGAAATGGCGGCATGCCCAAACACCGGACCGCTTTCCTCTGATACAGACGTCTGCATCTGCAAGGGTGCATGGTTTGGGCTACGCAGCAGCGTGGATTTGTAGGCCCGTGATCGTGCGACCGGCTGGCGCGCCAGATCCCGCGGCAGGAATGGCGCGTCTTTTCTTTGCGTCATGGCTCTGCATCCATTTCGGCATAGGTCTGCTTGGCCAGTTTGACGGCCCGATTGGCCTTGGGCACGCCGGCATAGACCGCGACGTGCAAAAGCGCCTGCATTACGTCGGCGCGACTGGCCCCTGTTGTCTGCGTCGCGCGGATATGCATCGGGATTTCGTCGAAGCTGCCGGTGGCCGCAAGGATCGCGAGCGTCAGAAGCGACCGGTCGCGGCGGGACATGGTGTCGTCGGCCCAAAGCGTGCCCCAGGCCCCTTCGGTGATGAACGCCTGAAACGGCGCGTCGAAGTCGGTCGTGGCGGCAGTGGCGCGGTCCACATGCGCATCCCCCAGAACGGCGCGGCGGGCGGTATCACCTTTTTTCATCCGGTCGGCCATTTCGGTGCCCTTTCAGCTATCTCGTCGGTCAATACGGTAGCCCGACATAGTTCTGCGCCATCGCGCGCTGCGCGTGTTCGTTGGTTTGCAGGAATGCGATTTCCGCCAGCTGCATCTTGATATCGAAAGGCGACTGATCAGGATAGCGATGCAGGAGCGACGAGAACCACCACGAAAACCGTTCGACTTTCCAGACCCGGGCCAGCGCGTTCTGCGAGTAGCGATCAAGCCGATCCATCTGGCCGGTCGCGTAATGCCCCGCCAGCGCCTCAGATAGGTAGTGCACATCCGAGGCTGCCGTGTTCAGACCCTTGGCGCCGGTTGGCGGCACGATATGGGCTGCGTCGCCGCACAGGAACAGCCTGCCCCATTGCATCGGTTCGGTGACGAAAGACCGTAGTGGGGCGATGGATTTCTCGACCGACGGGCCGGTCACGAGAGATGCGGCCTGTGCGGCAGGCAACCTGCGTTTCAATTCCTGCCAGAAGGTATCGTCCGTCCAGTCCGACGGGCTGTCTGAAATCGAACACTGGATGTAGTAGCGGCTGAGGTTCTCGTTGCGCATCGAGCAGAGCGCGAAGCCGCGATCCGAAGTGGCATAGATCAATTCGTGGCTGACCGGTGGCGTGCGCGACAGGACCCCGAGCCAGCCGAAGGGATAGACCTTTTCGTATTCCCGCCGCACCGTCGCGGGGATCGTGCGGCGGCTGACGCCGTGAAACCCATCGCAGCCAGCTATGAAATCGCAGGCGATGCGGTAGTCCTCTCCGTCAACGGTGCACAGCACTTGCGGGGTGTCGGTATCCGCGCCGGCGATCACTACGTCGGAAACCTCGAACAGCGTCGGCGCGCCCGATGCGGCGCGCGCATCGTAGAGGTCGCGCGTCACCTCCGTTTGGCCATAGACGACAACCGGTTTGCCGGTGAGCGCGGCGAAGTCGATGCGGAAGATGTCGTCTCCGCTGGCGATCTGTGCGCCGTTGTGGACATAGCCCTCGGCATGAAGCCTGTCGGCGCAGCCCGCCTCTTCCATCAGATGCACGAGACCCTGTTCCAGAACACCCGCTCGGATGCGGCCAAGCACATGCGCCTGCGTCTGCCGTTCCAGCACGATCGTGTCGATGCCCCGCCGTGTCAGCAACTGGCCAAGCAGCAACCCGGCAGGGCCTCCGCCGATGATCGCCACTTGTGTCTTGATGGTCCGGTTCATGTCACCGGCACTATGGCGGCGGTGGCCGATCCTGTAAAATGACAATCACGCCGGGGCGCCGCCCATGGAGCTAATCTGGTCCAGCAAGGTCGCGCAATGGCGCAGTGCCGCGCCGCAGGTTTCCGCCATTTGTGGCAGGACCATCCATTCGAGTGCCCAGGCTGTGCCCGACCGTTCCTGCTCGTGGATAAGCGCCTGCGCAAGCACCGCCTGCTGACCGGCGGCATGTCGGGCCAGCGTCACGAGCGTTTCGGCAAGGATCGGATTTTGTTTGTGGGGCATGGCGGAGGATCCGCCGCTACCGGTCAAAGCGATCTCGTCAATGCCCTGCTGCGCCATGAGCGCGATATCCGCGCCGATCTTGCCACAGTGACCTGTGATTTTCGCGATCAAGTGGCCCGTGTCGACGATCCGCGTCCGGTCAGTATGCCAGACCGGACCTGCGGCGAGGCCCAGCGCGTTGGCGACGTGCGGGAGCAACGCTTCGATGTGCGCGTCGCGCATGCCGACCGGCCCGCCGATCTGCACTGTGCTAATCGCGTCGCGCTGCTGCTGGCACGCCTGATGCAATCCGCTAATAGGAGACTGCCACTGACCCAGACGATGGCCTACGCTGATCGGTAGGGCAGCCTGCATCCGGGTGCGGCCCATCATGGACCGTGCGCCGAAACGTGTGGTCAGTTCATCCAGTTGCGCGGCGATGCGATCGAGTGCGGTCAGAAAGCCTTGGAGACAGATCCGCAGGCAAAGGACCATCGCCGTGTCGATCACATCCTGGCTGGTGGCACCGGTATGGATTGCGGCCTGCACGTCCGGCGGCAGACCATCGCGCAGCTGCTTCACGAGGGTGGGCACCGGCAGCCCGTCCCGTTCGCTGCCCCGCGCCAAAACAGTCGGGTCGAGTTGCGCCACGGCCATCGCCTGCAAGGCTGCGGTGCCATTTTCCGGGGTCACTGACCCGGTCTCGATCAGCGCCTGTGTCCAGGCCGCCTCGAACGCAAGCATGTGCGACAGCACGGTCGGCGCGGAGAACGCCGCCGCGACACTTGCATCAGCGAATAGATCGCCCCAGAGGCCGTTTCGGAGCAGTGGGCCGCTCATGTGCGGATCATCTGGGGGCCATGCGAATGGCCCCGTCGAGGCGGATCACCTCGCCGTTCAGCATCGGGTTGTCGAGGATATGGCAGACCAGTTTCGCATATTCCGCAGGCCGTCCCAGACGCGACGGAAACGGGACCTGTGCGCCGAGCGACGCCTGCACATCCTCCGGTAACCCCTCCAGCATCGGCGTCAGAAACAAACCCGGCGCGATTGCGCAGACGCGCACGCCCTTGTCCGCCAGATCACGGGCCATGGGTAACGTCATGCCGACGATACCGCCCTTCGATGCGGCATAGGCGGCTTGCCCGACCTGCCCGTCGAATGCCGCGACAGAGGCGGTATTGATAATGACGCCCCGGGTGCCGTCGTCATCCAACGGGTCGGCCGCCACCATCAGGGCAGCGGCCTGACTGGCGCAGATGAAACTGCCGATCAGGTTGATCTGAATCGTTTTCGCAAACATCTCGGGGTCATGCGGGGCACCGCGCGACACTGTTTTGCCTGCGGGGGCGATGCCGGCGCAGTTGACGAGAATAGCGGGCGTGCCAAGCCGCGTTACGACGTCCTCCAGCGCGCTGGTGACGCTGTCTGGGTCGACCACATCGACGGGGCATAAGATTCCACCTGTGGCTTCGGCGGTGGCTTTGCCGCCAGCTTCGTCCCGGTCGAGTATAGCCACCCGCAGGCCTGCGTCGGCGAGCGCACGGGCAGTCGTGGCCCCCAGCCCGGATGCGCCGCCGGTTATCACCGCGACCCGGTCTTTCCATATCTCCATTACCGCGTTCCTTTCCGGTGCGCGTTTCCCTGTCTCAGGCGGCGCGGTTCAGTCCCTTCGCCTCGATATCGGCGAGCGTCTTGTCGAGCGCGATGGTCGCACGCGCGATGATCAGATCGACCTCCTCCCGCGTGATGACCAACGGCGGCGCGATAATCATACGGTCGCCGACGTGGCGCATCACGAGGCCGTTGGCAAAGCAGTGTTCGCGGCACATCAAGCCGACCTGCCCGCCCTCGCCTGCGAATGCGGCGCGGGTGGATTTGTCGGGCGTCAGCGCGATGGTGGCAAGCAGCCCGCGGCTGCGCGCCTCGCCCACCAGCGGGTGATCGGCAAGCGTCGCCCAGCGGTCGGTGAGATAGGGGCCGATATCGTCACGCACCCGGTCGACCAGGCCTTCTTCTTGGATGATCCTCAGGTTTTCCAGCGCAACGGCGGCCGCGACGGGATGGCCGGAATAGGTGTAGCCGTGATTGAAATCGCCCGCCTGTGCGACGGTCTGCGCAATCTCGTCACAGACGATGGATGCGCCGATGGGGATGTAGCCGGACGACAGGCCCTTGGCCACAGTCATGATGTGCGGCTGGATGCCCACCGCCTGAGAGCCGAACCAATGGCCGGTGCGCCCGAAGCCGCAGATCACCTCGTCCGCGATCAGCAGAATGTCGTGGGCGTCGCAGATCCGTTTGATCTCCGGCCAATAGCTGTCGGGTGGAAAAACGATACCGCCCGCGCCCTGGATCGGCTCGGCGATAAATGCGGCGATCTTGTCTTCGCCGAGTTCGGCGATCTTCGCTTCCAACTGGCGCGCGCGCTCCAGCCCGAAGGCGTCGCGGTCCATATCGCCGCCTTCGTCGTACCAGTGCGGCTGATCAATATGGGTGATGTCGGGGATCGGCATTCCCCCCTGTTCGTGCATCCCGGTCATGCCGCCAAGGCTACCCCCGCCCATGGTGGAGCCGTGGTAGGCGTTCTTGCGGCTGATGATGACCTTCTTGTCGGGCTTCCCCTTGGTCGCCCAGTAGTGGCGCACGAGACGGATGTTGGTGTCGTTTGCTTCCGAACCGGACCCGGCGTAGAAAACGTGGTTGAGGTCGCCGGGTGCCAGTTCGGCGAGTTTTGCCGACAGCTTGATCACCGGCACATGGCTGGTCTGGAAGAATGTGTTGTAGAACGGCAGTTCCGCCATCTGGCGCGCAGCGACATCGGCCAGTTCGGTGCGCCCGTAACCGATGTTCACGCACCACAGGCCGGACATGGCGTCGATATATGTGTTACCCTCGGTATCGGTCAGGGTGACGCCCTGCGCCGATTTCATCACCCGCACGCCTTTTTCGGCAAGTTCCGCCCCATCGGAAAATGGATGCATGTGGTGGGCGGCGTCCATCGCCTGAAGCTCGGCGGTGGGCGGATGGTTGGAGCGCGGCATCGGGGCCTCCTGCAAGGGGGTTGGTGCGGTGGTGTTCCGCATAAACCAGCATATCGTCGAGCCTGCGCAGGCTCAATCGGCTTTGCATGGGCAGAAAGGAAAACGACCGGTGGATTTCAGCCCACCGGTCGCATTGTCCTTTACTCTGCAGCTTCGGCGTAGTCTTCCATCGGCGGGCAGGTGCAGGTCAGGTTGCGGTCGCCCCAGACGTTGTCGACCCGGTTGACGGGCGGCCAGTATTTGTCGACACGGAAAGCACCGGGAGGGAAGCAGCCTTCCTCGCGCGAATAGGGTCTGTCCCACTCTTTCACGAGGTCCTCCATTGTATGCGGCGCATTCTTGAGCGGATTGTTTTCGGCGTCGATCTTGCCGTCCTCGATCTGGCGTATCTCGGCACGGATCGCGATCATCGCGTCGCAGAATCGATCAAGCTCTGCCTTGGTCTCCGATTCCGTCGGCTCGATCATCAGGGTGCCGGCAACAGGCCAGCTCATCGTGGGCGCGTGGAAGCCGCAGTCGACGAGGCGCTTTGCGATGTCGTCGACCGTGACATGCGCGGAATCGGCAAAGGGCCGTGTGTCAATGATGCACTCGTGCGCGACACGACCGGACGGGCCTTTGTAGAGCACATCGAAGGATCCTTCGAGCCGTTTCGCGATGTAGTTTGCGTTCAGGATCGCCACACGGGTGGCTTGCGTCAGCCCTTCGCCACCCATCATCAGGCAATAGGCCCAGGAGATCGGGAGTAGCGACGGAGAGCCAAAGGCGGCGGCGGATACCGCGCCCTCGCCTGTCGTCGGATCGCCGGGCAGATGCGGGATCAGGTGTTCCTTGACACCGATCGGCCCCATGCCGGGGCCACCGCCGCCGTGCGGGATGCAGAAGGTCTTGTGCAGGTTCAGGTGGCTGACGTCGCCGCCCAGATCGCCGGGGCGGGAGAGGCCGACCATCGCGTTCATGTTCGCGCCGTCGATATAGACCTGCCCGCCGTGTTCGTGGGTGATCTTGCAGACCTCGATCACCGTTTCCTCGAACACGCCGTGGGTCGACGGATAGGTGATCATGCAGCCCGCGAGGTTGTCGGCGTGCTGTTCGGCCTTGGCGCGGAAATCGGCCACGTCGATATCGCCGTTGGCGTCGGATTTGATCGGCACGACCTTCCAGCCCACCATCTGCGCCGATGCCGGGTTTGTACCGTGCGCCGACATCGGGATCAGACAGATATTGCGGTGATCGTCACCGTTGGCGCGGTGATAGCCCGCGATGGACAGCAACCCTGCATACTCGCCCTGCGCGCCAGAATTCGGCTGCATCGAGATCGCGTCGTAGCCTGTCACATCGCAGAGCTTCGCCGACAGATCGTCAATCATCTCCAAATACCCCGCCGCCTGATCGCGGGGGATGTAAGGGTGCAGCAGGGAAAACTCGTCCCACGTCACCGGCATCATCTCGGCCGCCGAATTCAGCTTCATCGTGCAGGATCCCAGCGGGATCATCGCGCGGTCCAGCGCCAGATCACGGTCGGCCAGACGACGCATGTAGCGCATCATTTCCGTCTCTGCCCGGTTCATATGGAACACCGGGTGGGTCAGGTATTCCGATGTGCGGATCAGCTTTTCCGGCATGTTGTAATGCGGGGTGTAGTCCTTGTCCTCGCGGTCGATCCCGAAAGCAGCCCAGACGGCCTCTATCGTATCGGACCGTGTGCGCTCGTCGAGCGTAACACCGACCTTGGTATCGCCCACCTTGCGCAGGTTGATCCCTTCGGACACGGCCTTGTCCATGACCGCTTTTTGCTTGTCGCCGACGTCCACCGTGATCGTGTCGAAGAAGGTCGCCGGGCGAACGTCATAGCCGCCGTCCTTCAACCCCTCGACCAAGCGCGCCGTCTTGCGGTGGATGCGCTGCGCGATTGCACGCAGTCCGTCCGGCCCGTGGAATACGGCATAAAAACCCGCCATGACGGCCAGCAGCGCCTGCGCGGTGCAGACGTTCGACGTCGCCTTTTCGCGGCGGATGTGCTGTTCGCGGGTCTGGAGCGACAGACGATAGGCGCGATTGCCATGGCTGTCGATGGACACACCGACGATGCGGCCCGGCATATTGCGGGCATAGCTCTGCTTGGTCGCCATATAGGCTGCATGTGGGCCACCATAGCCCACAGGCACGCCAAAACGCTGGGTGCTGCCCACTGCAATGTCGGCGCCCATCGCGCCCGGCTCCTTGAGCAGGCAGAGCGACAACGGGTCGGCGGCGACGATACCGATGGCGTTTGCCACGTGCAGCTTTTCGATTTCGGGCGTGAAATCGCGCAGGTGGCCGTGGGTGCCGGGAAACTGGAAGATCGCGCCGAATACACTGTCGGCGTCCAGATCGTCAGGGTTGCCGACCGTCACCTCGATCCCCAGCGGGGCGGCGCGGGTTTTCATCACGGCGATGTTCTGTGGATGGCAGTTCTCGTCGATGAAAAAGCCCTTCACTTTCGATTTGGAGACCCGCTGCGCCATGGTCATCGCCTCGGCGCAGGCGGTGGATTCGTCCAGTAGCGAGGCGTTGGCGATTTCAAGACCGGTCAGGTCGGACACCATCGTCTGGAAGTTCAGCAGCGCCTCCAACCGGCCCTGAGAGATTTCCGGCTGGTAGGGGGTATAGGCCGTGTACCAAGCCGGATTTTCCAGAATGTTGCGCTGGATCGCAGGCGGGGTGACGGTGCCGTGATACCCCTGCCCGATGAGGGACACGAGCACCTTGTTCTTGCCCGCCACGCCCTTCATGTGGTGCAGCAACTCGCGCTCCGACATCGGTTTGCCGAAATCGAGCGGTTCCTTCTGCCGGATCTTGGCGGGCAGCGTGTCGTCGATCAGCGCATCCAGATCCTTCGCCCCCACGGTTTCCAGCATCTGCGCCATTTCAGAAGGCGACGGGCCGATATGCCGCCGGTTGGCGAAATCATAGGGAAGGTAGTCAGTGGGGGTGAAGGTCATGGCAGGCTCCGGTGCTCAGGCGATCATGGCTTTGTAGGCGGCTTCGTCCATCAGGCCGTCCATCTGGGACGGGTCGGCGGGCTTGATCTTGAAGAACCAGCCGTCACCGATGGCATCTTCGTTGGCGAGTGCAGGGTTTTCGGCCAGCGCCTCGTTTACCTCGACAATCTCGCCGTCGATGGGGGCCATGATGTCAGACGCCGCCTTGACGCTTTCGATCACGACAACCTCTTCGTCCTTCGTGACAGTCGTGCCGACCTCGGGCAGTTCGACAAAGACGATGTCGCCCAACTGTGTTGTCGCATGCTCCGTGATGCCGACGACGACGACATCGTCTTCTTCGCGCAGCCATTCGTGTTCTTCGGTGAATTTCATTTTTTGGGTCCTTGCTAGTTAGCGTTTGAAGTTGGCGGGCAGGAAAGGCAGGGCGGTCACCCGCAGCGGCAGGCGCTTGCCGCGCAACTCGCCATAGACTGTCGTATCAACGGCAGCATGGTCCAGCGGAAGATATCCCATGGCAACAGGGCCGCCAACGGAGGGGCCGAAACCGCCGGAGGTGATGGTGCCGATGGGTGTGGCGCCGTCTTCGTCAGCGAAAAGCGCAACACCTTCGCGCATCGGCGCGCGCCCATCGGGGCGCAGGCCGACACGGCGGCGGGTCGGGCCATCGACGAGTTCGTTCAGGATGACGTCAGCACCGGGAAAGCCGCCCGCGCGGTCCCCACCAGCGCGGCGCACTTTCTGGATGGCCCAGGTCAGCGCGGCGGCGACCGGCGTGGTATTCGCGTCGATGTCATGTCCGTAGAGGCACAGGCCCGCCTCCAGTCGCAGGCTGTCGCGCGCGCCAAGACCGATGGGGGCCACGTCTTCATCCGCCAGCAACGTTTGGGCGAGAGCGACCGCATGGTCGGCAGGCACCGAAATTTCGAAACCGTCTTCGCCGGTATAGCCGGAACGGGACACCCAGCAGTCCACGCCGTCCAACGACAGGGTCGCGACATCCATGAAACGCATTTGCCCAGCGCGGGTATCAAGTGCAGAAAGCACCTTGTTGGCCTTCGGACCCTGCAGCGCCAGCAAGGCACGGTCAGTAATCTCGGTGACGGTGACGCCGGGCAGATTGGCCCGCATGTGGGCGATGTCCTGCGCCTTGCAGGCTGCGTTGACGACGACGAAAACGTGGTCGCCGCGATTGGCCAGCATCAGATCATCGAGAATACCGCCTTGATCGTTGGTGAAAAAGCCATATCGCTGCCGGTCTTCGGCAAGGCCGAGGATATCGACGGGGATCAGGGTCTCCAACGCACGGGCGACCTGTGCATAGTCGTCGCCCCTGACGATCACCTGACCCATGTGACTGACATCGAAAAGACCCGCCTTTTCGCGGGTATGCAGATGCTCCTGCATGACACCCATCGGGAACTGAACCGGCATGGCATACCCGGCGAACGGTACCATTTTCGCGCCAAGCGCGACATGCAGGTCGTGCAACGGCGTTTTCAGAAGGTCAGACATTTCAGCCCCTTTGTATCTCGACCAACCGGAATTTCTATGTTCCAGCGGCACCACAGCGTCTGCGCAGGCACGGCCTGCACGGGTGATGCCCCCTCTGTCCTTGCGCCTGAGATTGCTATCCCTTCGGCGGGCACATATCCTGTGCCACTCTCCAGAGTGTTCGTCTCAACGTCGGTCCCTTGGCCTGAGAGTTTCCGGGGCGGTTGCTCCTTCGGCACCAGTGAACTGGTTCTCCCGACGATGATTTGACGCGCAACCTGCCCGTTTCCGCCGCGGCAGGCAAGATGATTCTTGCACAAGCTGTCAGCGGATCAGGCGCAGGCCGGTCTTCGGGTCAAAGACATGGGCAAGGCCCGGTGTCACGGCAAAGCGCATTTCCGTGTCCGAAAATGCGTGCACGCCTTGCAGGCTGACGGTAAAGGGGGCGTCCGTTTCGGCCAGCTTTCCATGGAATAGCGTGTTCGCGCCCAGCGGTTCCGTCAGTTGCACCCGCAAGCGGATCGGACCCGCTGCATCCCGCTCCATGTGCTCGGGCCTGACGCCAAGTTTAACCGGCCCGTCGGGCGCATCGAACGGACCGACTTTCGCGTCACCCAGCATGATCGTATTGTCCACGATCCGCGCGTCGACGATATTCATCGCAGGGCTGCCGATGAACTGTGCGGCGAACAGTGTGCGCGGCGTTTCGTAAACCTCCAGCGGGGTACCGATCTGTTCGGCGATCCCGCCGTTCATCACGATCATGCGGTCAGCCATGGTCATTGCCTCGACCTGATCGTGGGTGACGTAAAGCGCGGTGATCCCCAGCTTCGACTGGAGTTCCTTGATCTCAAGCCGCATCTGCACCCGCAGTTTCGCGTCAAGGTTCGAGAGTGGTTCGTCGAAGAGAAACACCGCAGGTTCGCGCACGATAGCGCGGCCCATCGCGACCCGCTGTCGCTGGCCGCCGGACAGTTGCCGCGGCTTGCGATCCAGCAATGGGCTGAGTTGCAGCAAATCAGCCGCCGCCTCGACCTTTTGATTGATCTCGGCCTTCGGCAGACCCGCGATCTTGAGGCCGTAGCCCATGTTCTGGCGCACCGACATATGCGGATAAAGCGCGTAATTCTGGAACACCATGGCGATGTCGCGGTCCATCGGTTCCTTGTCGTTGGCGCGCTGGCCACCGATCAGCACCTCGCCCGCAGAGACGGTTTCCAGCCCAGCCACCATGCGCAAAAGGGTGGATTTGCCGCAGCCCGACGGGCCGACGATCACGATGAATTCGCCGTCGGCGATGTCCGCGTCGATGCCGTGGATCACGTCCGTCGCGCCAAAGCTCTTTTTGATGTCTTTCAGGGTGACGGTGGCCATCGGTTATTTCTCGCTATCGACAAGGCCGCGCACGAACAGGCGCTGCATGGATACCACGACGATCACCGGCGGGATCATCGCGAGGATGGAGGTCGCCATGATCGTGGGCCAATGGGCAAAGTCATCGCCGGACGGGAACATCTGCTTGATGCCCATGACGATGGTGTTCATCTCCGGGTCGGTAGTGATCAGCAGCGGCCAGAGATATTGGTTCCATCCGTAGATGAACAGGATCACGAAAAGGGCAGCGATGTTCGTACGGCTCATCGGGACGACGATATCCCAGAAAAACCGCATCGGACGCGCGCCGTCGACGCGGGCCGCCTCTGCCAATTCGTCTGGTATGGTCAGGAAGAACTGGCGGAACAGGAAGGTCGCCGTGGCGGACGCGATCAGCGGGAAAATCAGGCCGGAGTAGGAATTCAGCATCCCGAACCCCGCGACGACCTCATAGGTCGGGACGATCCGCACCTCGACCGGGAGCATCAGCGTCAGGAAGATCATCCAGAAGAACACCATCTTGCCCGGGAACCGGAAGTAGACGATGGCAAAGGCCGACAGTAGCGAGATGACGATCTTGCCCACCGCGATCCCGATCGCCATGACCATGCTATTGAACAGCATCGTCGCCACCGGCACGTTGATGCCCGAAAACAGCGCCCTGCGGTAGTTTTCGAGGAACTGGTCGCCGGGCCAGACCGGCATCGGCGGGCGGATGATGTCGGCCTGCGTCACGGTCGATGCGACGAAAGCCAGCCAGATCGGAAAGAAGATCACCAGCACGCCGAAGATCATGAAAACATGCGTCAGCCAAAGGCCCGCGCCACGCTTTTCGACCATGCCGTGGATTTCACGCGCCATCAGTAATGCACCCGCTTTTCGATGAATTTGAACTGTATCACCGTCAGCAGACCCACGACGATCAACAGGATCACCGACTGCGCGGCGGACGACCCAAGATCCTGCCCGACGAAACCGTCCGAAAAGACCTTGTAGACCAGGATCGTCGTCGTCTGTTGCGGACCGCCCGCAGTGATCGTGTGGATCACGCCGAAGGTTTCGAAGAACGCATAGACGATGTTCACGACCAGCAGGAAGAATGTCGTCGGCGACAGCAACGGAAGAACGATCGTCCAGAACCTCCGCCAGAAATGTGCGCCGTCGATGGCGGCGGCCTCGATCACCGATTTCGGCACCGCCTGCAACGCGGCGAAGAAGAACAAAAAGTTGTAGCTGATCCGCCCCCAGGCGGAGGCCACGACGACAAGGCCCATCGCCTCGTTCCCGTTCAGCACATGGTTCCAGTCGTACCCCAGTTGTCCCAGATACCATGACACCACGCCGACGCGGGTGTTGAACATGAACAGCCACAGCACGCCCGCCACGGCAGGGGCGACGGCATAGGGCCAGATCAGCATAGTGCGATATACGCCCGACCCCTTGATCAGCCGGTCTGCCATGACAGCCAGAAACAGTGCCGGAATCATCGAACACAACGTCACGAGGATCGAGAACACCGCCGTCGTGACGAAAGACGCACGATAGAACCTGTCGGACAGCAGGAATTCGAAATTGCCCAGCCCGACCCACTGCATCGACAGGCCGAACGGGTCGGGGATGAAAAGGGATTGCCAGATTGCCTGCCCGGCCGGATAGAAGAAAAACACGGCCGAGATGATGACCTGCGGCGCGATTAGGATCAGCGGCAGTAGCCATCCGCGAAATGTGACGCGCTTTTCCAATACAGTCCCCCGTCAGGCAAAAGGGGCGCACCGCGTGGCACGCCCCTTGAGTAATCGCCTAGTTGGCGGATTCGAACCGGCGCAGCAGCGCGTCGCCGCGCTCCTTGGCGCTGTCCATCGCCTCTTGCGCGGTCTTGTCGCCGGCCCAGATCGCCTCGAGCTCTTCGTCGATGATTCCGCGGATCTGGTCAAACGATCCCAGACGCAGACCCTTCGAATTCGCGGTCGGTTCGTTCGCGGTCATCTGTGTCACAGCAACATCGGTGCCGGGGTTCTCTTCATAGAAACCGGACTCGCGTGTGGCTTCACCCGCGGCAGCGGTGATCGGCAGATAGCCGGTGTCCTGGTGCCACTGCGCCTGCACCGGAGTCGAGGACAGGTAAGCCAGGAATTCACCCACGCCCTTGTATTCCTCTTCCTCATGCCCGGACATCACCCAAAGCGACGCCCCGCCGATGATGGTGTTTTGCGGGCTGTTGCCCACGCCTTCCCAATAGGGGAGCGGGCGTACATCGAAATCGAAATCGGCCTCGGCCTTGATCCCGGCATACCCGGCAGAGCTTTCGGTAAAGAGCGCGCACTCACCGGACCGGAAGTTGGCGCCGCCCTCGTTGCGACGACCGGTGTAGATGAACTTGCCGTCCTGCGCCCATTCACCCATCGCGGTCAGATGCGCGACCTGCGCCTCGCCGTTCAGCATCAATTCGGTGTCCAGACCTGCAAAGCCATTCTCCTGCGATGCAAACGGCACGTCATGGTAGGCCGAGAAATTTTCCAGGTGGATCCAGCTTTGCCACGCGGTGACCAGCGGGCAATCCTCGCCGCCCTCCTGCAGTTGCGTCAGCACCTCGCCCACGTTCTGCCAGGTGGACAGATCGGTATCGGGGTCGACACCGGCAGCCTCCATCGCGTCGCGGTTGACCCAAAGTACGGGCGTGGACGAGTTGAAGGGAAGCGACAGCATCTGGCCGTCGGTCGTCGTGTAATATCCCTTCACCGCACCGATGTAGGCATCGGGGTCAAACTCCGCACCGCTCTCGGCCATGACCTCGTACACCGGGCGCGTCGCACCGGGGGCGGCCATCATCGTGGCTGTGCCGACCTCGAACACCATCAGGATATGCGGCTGTTCATCCGCCCGGAACGCGGCAATGCCCGCGTTCAGCGTTTCGGAGTAGTTGCCCTTGTGGCTGGCGACGACGGTGTATGCGTCCTGGCTTGCGTTGAAATCCTCTACCTGAGCGGCGACCAGCTCACCCAGACGGCCGGTGAAGGCGTGCCAGAACTGCACTTCGGTCTGTGCGGTGGCCGCAAGCGGCGTCAGGATCGTACCGGCCAGCGCCAGCCCTGCAATCATCGAATTTTTCATCATTCCTCCCATGCGCCGCAGCGGCGCTGTTCTGTTGATCTGAGGTTTCAAAATGAAACTGCGCTGCGGATAGCGCCGTCAGATCACAGGAGCGTGACATGCGGTCGGATACAAATCAAGTGATCCGAAATGGCCTGTGGACGCGCCTGACTGACGGCACCGTGGGTCAGGAAGGTTTCAGCGACATTGACCGGTCATGCGGCGCGCGCGATACAAACGGTGCCAGAACACCCGTCCGAGTGAGCATGCCTTGACCACACCGATCGCACCGCCGCGTGGCTTTGACCACGCCGAATATCAAGCGCGTACCCAGTCAGTGCAGGCCCGCATGGCGGACGCGGGATTGTCCGGTATCCTGCTGATGAGCGAAGCCGACGTGCGGTATTTCACAGGCTTTCATACGCTGTTCTGGCAAAGCCCGACACGACCATGGTTCGTCTTCGTCCCGGCGACCGGCAAGCCCATCGCGATCATCCCGGAAATCGGCGCTGCTTTGATGGCCCGCACATGGATCGACGACATCCGCACATGGGCCGCGCCGGCACCGCAGGACGATGGCATCACATTGCTGACCGACCTGTTGGCCCCGCTTGCCGCATCCGGTGCCTCTATCGGCGTGATGAAGGGCCACGAGACGACGTTGCGCATGCCGCTGGGCGACTGGGAGCCTCTGATGGCGGCGCTGCCCGGATTGCAGATCGCCGATGCGACGGCGATGATCCAGCGCCTGCGCATGGTCAAGTCCGAGGCTGAGATCGCAAAGCTGCGACATATCTGTGCCATCGGTTCAGATACGTTTGCCCGGGTGCCCGACCTCATTTCGACCGGTCAACCGCTGGACGAGGTATTTCGCTCCTTTCGCCGCGCCGCGCTCGACTGCGGTGCGGATGATGTACCCTATCTGGTGGGCGGTGCCGATCAGGGCGGGTATGCCGATGTGATATCCCCGCCCACGGCGCAGCCGCTGCGCAAAGGCGATGTTCTGATGCTCGACACCGGGTGCACCTGGGACGGGTATTTCTGCGATTTCGACCGGAATTGGGCCATCGGTCGTGCGGACGATCCGGCCCGTCGCGCATATGATGTTCTGTATCGCGCGACCGAGGCGGGCATCGCCGCAGCCGTGCCCGGAAATACCTGCCGTGACGTTGCCGCCGCAATGTCGCAGATCATCGCCGAGGTGGACCCCGGCGGCGGCGATGTCGGGCGGCTGGGGCACGGTCTGGGGATGCAACTGACCGAACAGCCCTCACTCGCTCCATTCGACGACACGGCGCTTTGCGACAGCATGGTGCTGACGATCGAACCGTCGCTTTCCTACGGCCACGGTCTGATGATGGTGCACGAGGAAAATATCGTCGTGCGACTGGGTCGTGCAGAGCTTTTGACGCGGCGTGCGCCGCCTGAACTGCCGGTCATCGACGGTTAAGAAACGTCAACGGCTACAGCAATATCACGCACTGCCCGCGCCGGCGTGTATGTCAGGCAACCGGATCGGGCAGTTTGCAATAAGCGGCGAGCGTCTGCTCGCATCCGTCGGCCCACACCCGGTCAAGCCAATGTGCGAACTCGTCACCGAAACGCGCATCATGCGCCAGATCACCATAGATCGATTCCTGTGCCAGCCAGGCCGCGGGCGAGGTGCGGGCGGCGAGGGCCGCTGCGTTCAGCTGATCCCAGATCGGGTCGTTCGCGGCGATGGCGCTGCCGTCCTCGCGGGTTCCCGCGCACATCCGCGCCCAGAGCGCCTCTGTCAGGGCAAGACCGCTGATGTCTCCGCCCGCAGCCAGTGCTTCGCGCAGGATCGGCAGCACGAATCCGGGATGACGCGACGATCCGTCAAAGGCGACGCGGCGGGTGGTGTCATGAATTTTAGGGTTCGCGAAACGCCGCACGATCAAATCAAGATATTGATCCTGCGTCATGCCCGGAACGGCATCGACATAGGGCGCGATAGCATCGGTTTCGACCTTGCGGAAAAACGTGGCGAGGCCCGGATGTGCCATGCAGGCGGCAATCGTCGGCAGACCCAACAGCTCTCCCGCGTTGGCCAGCACCTGATGCCCTGCGTTCAGCATGCGGATCTTCATGGCCTCGAAGGGGTGCACATTGTCGGTCAGCGTCGCGCCGACCTTCTCCCACGGGGGGCGACCGGCGCAGAACGCATCCTCGATCACCCATTGGCGAAAATTCTCGTGCGTCACGGGTGCCGCATCCTCGATCCCCAGTTCCCGCACCAGCGCCAGTTCGGCCTCGCCTGTCGCGGGGACGATGCAATCGACCATGGCATTGGGGAAGGTCGCATGTTCGGCGATCCACTCCGCCAGATCGGTATCGCTTTGACGTGCAAGGCCGACGACGGTCTGGCGCAGAACGTCGCCGTTATGTTGCAGGTTATCGCAACATTGTCCGGTAAACGGAACGACACCTGCGGCACGGCGCGCCTTGTAGGCCGCGACCATTGCACCAAAAGCCGTGCGCGGGCTGTCGGGGTTGGCGGCGTCATGCGCGATATCCGGATGATGCAGGTCCAGTTGCCCGTCCGCATTGCGATAATAGCCGCCCTCGGTCACCGTCAGCGCGACGATGCGGATTGCCGGGTCCGACATGGCGCGGATCAGTGCGCCGTTGGCATCTTCCACCGGCAGAAAGTCGATCATCGGGCCGGTGACTTCGGCCGATGTGCCCTTGGGGTCAAGTTCGATCAGCGTGGTCAGACAATCCTGCGCCAGCAGCCGGTCGCGCATGGCCGCGTCGCCGGCGCGCACACCGGCGCCGATGATAGCCCAGTCAAGTGCAAGCCCCTGTTGCATCAGGCTGTGCAGATACCACGCCTGATGTGCCCGGTGAAAATTGCCCAACCCGATGTGAACGATACCCGGGGTCAGGGCAGCGCGGTCATAGACCGGCCCCGGCGTGCCTTCGGGTAACTGCGACAGATTTGCGTTGCACAGCTTCATGGGCGCCTCCTCTGATGACCGGGTGCGCATCAACTCATCCAGTTCCCGCCATCGACGTTATAGGTCTGCGCGACGATATAGTCCGCCGCATCGGATGCCAGAAACACCGCCATCCCGGTCAGATCGTCAGCGGTGCCCATGCGCCCGTATGGCACAGCCGCCGCGACCTCTTTCTTCTTTTCGCCGGGTTTTTTCTTTTCGTATCTGGCGAAAAATGCATCGACACCGTCCCAGTGTTCACCGTCGACGACACCGGGGGCGATGGCGTTAACGTTGATGCCATGGGCGATCAGGTTCAGCCCGGCGGACTGCGTCAGGCTGATGACAGCCGCCTTGCTGGCACAATAGACAGATACCAGCGCCTCGCCGCGACGCCCGGCCTGACTGGCCATGTTGATGATGCGGCCCTTGATCTTGCGGTCGATCATGTGGCGCGCAACGGCCTGCATCGTGAACAGCGTGCCCGCGACGTTAATGCCGAAAACACGCTCATAGTCCGCGCGATCCACCTCGACCAACGGCGCGGCCGTGAAAATCGCCGCATTGTTGATCAGAATGTCGATCCGGCCAAGTCTGTCCTCAGCCTCGGTCACGGCGGCGTCGATGCTGTCCTGATCGGACACGTCCATGCGAACCGCAACCGCCGCATCGCCCAGCGCATCCGCAGCCTCGCGCGCGCGGTCAATGTCGATGTCGGCCAGCGCGACACGCGCACCCTCGGCCACGTAAGCCTTTGCAAATGCCAGACCTATGCCACGGGCAGCCCCGGTAATCAGCGCGGTTTTGCCAGACAGCTGCATCAGCCGATCCGCAACCCGTCTTTGCCGAACTTGTGGATTTCATCGACACGCGGGTTCAGGTGGATCGTGTCGCCGTGCTTGAGGCTCACGTCGCCGATCGAACGTACGGTGATCGTTTCGGCCAACCCGGTGTCATGGATATGGAAAAACGTGTCGGAGCCAAGGTGTTCGGCCACACCGACAGTGCCCTTCCAGACACCGCCATCGGCCACCACATCGATATGTTCGGGGCGAATGCCGATGGTGTCTGCACCATGCTTTGCCGCTTCCTCGCCACCGAAAATGTTCATTTTCGGAGAGCCGATAAAGCCCGCGACAAAGACGTTGCGCGGGGTGCGATAAAGCTCCAGCGGAGAACCGACCTGCTCGATCACCCCGGCCTGCAGCACCACGATCTTGTCGGCCATCGTCATCGCCTCGACCTGATCGTGGGTCACGTAAATCATCGTGGTTTCAAGCCGCTTGTGCAGTTCGGAAATTTCCAGCCGCATACCGACGCGGAGCGCCGCATCGAGGTTCGAGAGGGGTTCGTCGAACAAAAACGCTGCAGGTTCGCGCACGATCGCGCGCCCGATGGCAACCCGCTGGCGCTGTCCACCAGACAACTGCCCGGGGCGGCGATCCAGATAATCGGTCAGGTTCAGAACCGATGCTGCGCCTTCGACGCGCCGGTCGATTTCGGACTTGTCCATCTTGGCCATCCGCAGCGGGAAGGCGATGTTCTTGCGCACCGACATATGCGGATAGAGCGCATAGGACTGAAACACCATCGCCAGACCACGCTTGGCCGGCACAAGATTGGTCGCGTCCTTGCCGTCGATTTCGATCAGACCGGAGGTGATGTCTTCCAGACCCGCGATCAGGCGCAGCAACGTGGACTTGCCACAGCCCGACGGGCCGACGAAGACCGTGAATTCGCCATCGTGAATGGTGAGGTCCAGCGGCGGGATGACCTGCACGTCACCGAAGCTCTTGGTCACCTTCTTGAGTTCAATCTGTCCCATGGGTCAGGTTCCTTATTTCACCGCGCCGAATGTCAGGCCGCGGACGAGTTGCTTCTGGCTGAACCAGCCAAGGATGAGGATCGGCGCGATAGCCATCGTCGAGGCTGCGCTGAGTTTCGCGAAGAACAGACCTTCGGGCGACGAATAACTCGCGATGAAAGCCGTCAGAGGTGCCGCATTCACCGCCGTGAGGTTCAGCGTCCAGAACGCCTCGTTCCAGGCCAGAATGAAATTGAGCAGCATCGTGGATGCGATACCGGGGATCGCCATCGGCGTAAGGATATACAGAACCTCATCCCTGAGCGTTGCGCCATCCATCCTGGCGGCTTCCAGAATCTCGACCGGGATTTCGCGGAAGTAGGTATAAAGCATCCAGACAATGATCGGCAGGTTGATCAGCATCATCACGATGACAAGACCGGCCCGGCTGTCCAAAAGCCCCATTTTGATGAACAAAAGGTAGATCGGATAAAGAACACCGACGGCGGGCAGCATCTTCGTCGACAGCATCCACAGCAGGATATCCTTGGTCCGGCGCGACGGCACGAAGGCCATCGACCAGGCGGCAGGCACTGCGACGATCAGACCGAGGATGGTGGAACCACCTGCGATGATGATCGAGTTCCAAAGGAAGCGCGCGTAGTTCGATCGCTCCATCACGACGCTGTAGTTTTCCAGCGTCCAGTCGAAGTTGAGAAAGATCGGCGGGCTGGCGATGGCCTGCCCCTCGGTCTTGAACGACGTCAGGATCGTCCAGAGGATCGGAAAGAAGATCAGCAAACCGATAGCCCAGGCAAAGGCCGTATTCACCAGCTTGCGGCGGGATGTGACTGCACGTGCCATGATCAGTTATCCAGATTCTTGCCGACGATTCGCATCAGGAAAATCGCGACGATGTTTGCAAGGATGATGGCATAGACACCACCGGCGGAGCCGAGACCGATATTCTGGCTTTCCAGCACGCGCTGGAAGATCAGGTAGGACAGCGTCCGCGTTCCGAACGCACCGCCGGTCGTCACGAAAATCTCGGCAAAGACTGCCAGAAGGAAAATCGTCTGGATCAGGATCACGATCGTGATCGCGCGGCTCAGATGCGGCAGAATGATGTAGAAGAAGCGCTTGAGCGTCGGTGCGCCGTCCATCTCTGCGGCTTCGAGCTGCTCGCTGTCGAGCGACTGGATCGCCGTCAGCAGGATCAGGGTCGCAAAGGGCAGCCATTGCCAGCTGATGATCAGGATCAAGGCCGGCATCGCCGCGTCCGAAAGCCAACTGACTGGCGCGGCGCCGAAAAAGCGCCAGAGGTGCGCGAACAATCCGTTCACGGGATCCATGAACATATTTTTCCAGACCAGTGCGGACACGGTCGGCATTACGAAGAAAGGTGCAATGACCAGAATGCGGACAACGCCTTGCCCCCACATGGGCCGATCCAGCAGCAGCGCCAGCAGCACACCCAGAACGACGGTGATCACCAGAACGCTGATGACGATGGTCAGGGTCGTCAGAATGGCGGGCCAGAAAGAACTCGACGTCACGAACCGGACGTAGTTGTCAAAACCTGTCCAGCCCTGGTCGCCGCCGCGCAGCGGAAGATAGGTGCGGAACGAGAACCACAAGGTCATTATCAGGGGGACCAGCATCCAGCCCAGAAGCAGGACTACTGCCGGGGCCATCATCAGCCGGGCCGCGGATCGGGAAGCTTTGGTAGCCATCGGGATGCATCTCCTCCGTTGACAGGTCGCCGTTGTTCAGCGCTGTCGGGACAGGATAACGAGTTTGATTGTGAAAAAGTAGGGATTCGGGGGCGACCCGTGGCCGCCCCCGATAACTCACGCGCCGGGCTTACTGGTAGCCTGCGCCTTCCAGAGCTTCGTTCACGATCTGCTGGCCCTTTGCAAGCGCCTCTTCGACCGTCTGCTGGCCTGCATAAGCGGCCGAGAATTCCTGGCTCACTTCGGTCCAGAAGCCAGCGAACTCAGGGATCGCCATGAACTGAACACCAGTATAGGGAACCGGGTCCACGGTCGGGTTGTTCGGATCAGCCGACAGGATCGAGTCCAGGGTCATCTGAGCGAATGGCACTTCCTGATACTCGGGAGTCTCATAGAGAGACTGACGCGCACCCGGAGGAACGTTGGCCCAGCCTTCGTTCTCTGCAACCAGCTCGATGTAGTCCTTGGAAGTGGCCCACTCGATGAACTGCTTGGCTTCAGCTTCCTGCTGTGTGCCGGCAGGGATCGCCAGCGCCCATGCCCAGAGCCAGTTGGCGTTCTTGCCAAGGCCTGTGTTGGGTGCAAGGGCGAAGCCAACGCTGTCAGCCACTTCGCTGTCGTTGGGGTTGGTCACGAAAGATGCAGCCACGGTGGCGTCGATCCACATGCCGCACTTGCCCTGGTTGAACAGCGACAGGTTCTCGTTGAAGCCGTTGGTGGCGTAACCGGTCGGTCCGCTTTCGTCCATCATGCCTTTGTAGAAGTTCAGGGTATTGGCCCAGGCTTCGCTGTCCAGCTGCGCATTCCAGTTTTCGTCGACGACGCGGGCACCGAAAGAGTTGGCCATGGCGTTGATGAAGGCACCGCCCTCGCCCCAACCGGCCTTGCCGCGCAGGCAGATACCGTTGATGTCGTTATCGCGATCGGTCATGGCAGCCGCTGCTTCGCGGATGAACTCCCATGTAGGCGATTCAGGCATTTCCATGCCGGCAGCTTCCATCAGGTCCGTACGGTACATGATCATCGAGCTTTCGCCATAGAACGGTGCCGCATAAAGCGTGCCGTCGTGGCTCAGACCACCAGCCATCGCGGGCAGGATATCAGCAGCATCGTATTCGTCGGACAGATCGTCCAGCGGGACGAGCCAGCCATTGGAACCCCAGATCGGCGCTTCGTACATGCCGATGGTCATGATGTCGAACTGGCCACCGCTGGTGGTGATGTCGGTCGTCACACGCTGGCGCAGTGTGTTCTCTTCCAGTGTCACCCACTCGACGGCGATGCCGGTCTCTTCGGTGAATTGATCGGTATAGCCCTGCATACGGATCATATCGCCGTTGTTCACGGTGGCGATGGTGATCGTTGCCGAGTGGCCGTCTGCAAATGCACTGGTTGCTGTGATCAGCGAAAGTGCGGTTGCAGCACGAAGTGTGCTCTTCAAAGACATCCGGTATCCTCCCTATTGGATGTGATGTGCCGAAACTATTGACAGGACAACGCGGCGTCAACCAAAAATTTACGCGCGTAAAAATTTCATCTGTCACGCGGAGTCTCTTAAAACGAGCCGTCCTTCCAATCTTGTGCTTTTCCAAGGTGCTACGTGTCCGTCGATACCCGCGAACAGCGTATCCGCCGCAGCTTTTGAGACCGCATCGTAGTTGTGCGAAATGGTCGTCAGCGGCGGACAGGTGTAGCGCGAATGCGGATGTCCGTCCTGTCCCGCGACACGAATCGCACAGTCCGCGCCGCGTCCGACCCGCAGCCCGCGTTCATAGCAGGCCGTCAGCAGCCCGATGGCCAGCCGATCGTTGCTGCAAAGAACCGTGTTGGTCGAAAACCGCCCGTGTTCCAGGGCTTCGTGCCCTCCCAAGCGCCCGATTTCCTCGAACGCCCAGCCCTCGCCTGCCACGGAAATCACCTGCGGTTCAAAGCCGAACGTCGCCATCGCATTCAGATAGCTTTGCCTGCGGCGGTGGGCATTTGGGTTGGCCGGCGTCTTCATCTCGAAAAAGCACGGCGGCTCTCCCGTGCGGCAAAGGTAATCGGTGATATGGGCGGTGAACTGCACGTTGTCCGACCCGACGAAAGCGATCCCGAACTCTTCGACACTGCTGTCGAAGATCAGGGTCGGCACATCCTCGCAGAACTTCTCCAGCGCATCGCGGTCGGATGCGCGCCCCAGCGGTGCGAGCAATACGCCAGCGGGTTTCAGCGAACGCAGGTTATCCAGCACCTCGACCTCGTGCTCGGGTCGACCGTGCGAACTGAACAACGTCGGACGATACCCAGCGTCGATACACCGCTGTTCCAGATTGCGGGCGATTTCTGCGAAATACGGATCGACCAAAAGTGGCACCACGATACCCACGTTCTTCGTGAGTTTCCGGTTCTGGTTCATCGCATAGATGTTCGGACGGTAGTCATGTTCCTGCAACGCCTGTTCGATCTGCGCGCGGGTTCTGGGGCGCACGCTCTCGGGCGCGTTGAAGTATTTCGAGATCGTGGGGCGCGAAATTCCGCTGACGGCGGCGAATTCCTCCATGTTCTTTATTTTCAAAACGGGACCCGCCTTCGTCGCAAATATTTCGCAGGCAGATGTTATACGATTGCTTTCCGCGCGCAAACTTTAATTCCGGATTGGCAGATTTCCCGCTTTCCGCATGACAATTCAGAGCCTTGTCGCGATGAGCCTGGTTGGAAAGCCATCAAAGCCTCGCTGCGGAATAGACCCAACGGGGGTTCGGTCGCTCATGGTTTAACGAACAATCTGCGCTCCACATCGCACAGCGTCTCTGCCGCGCCGTCTTCGCGGATCAGAATGGTTTCGGTGGACTCCAGCCCCCAGGTTTCCATCCACAGCGCAGGCATGAAATGAAACGTCATGCCCGGTTGCAGGATCGTCCGATCCTCGGCCCGGATCGATGCCGTACGCTCGCCCCAGTCGGGCGGATAACTCAGCCCCACGGCATATCCCATCCGCCCCTGTCGCGCGATCCCGTGCGCCTTCATCACCGTCATGAACGCGTTGGCGATATCACAGGTGCGGTTGCCCGCGCGCGCAGCCTCCAGCCCGGCGGCGATCCCCTCGATCTGCGCGGCCCCGACGCGCCGGACATGATCGCCGGGGCGGCCCAGAAATACGGTCCTGCACAGCGGCGCGTGGTACCGGCGATAACACCCGGACAGTTCAAAGAACGTCGCCTCGCCCGCGCACATCGGCGCACCATCCCAAGTCAGATGCGCTGCGGTGGCATCCAGACCCGACGGGGTCAGCGGCATAATCGCGGGATAGTCGCCCCAATCGTCCCCGACGCCCGTGATGCCCGTATGCAGGATGTCGGCCACCAGATCGTTCTTGCGCACGCCGGGTTCCGCCCGTGCGATTGCCGTCTCCATGATCCTGTCAGAAATGGCCGCCGCGCGGCGCATGAAACCGATCTCGGCCTTCGATTTGACCAATCGTTGCCAATTCACCAGCGCGGTTGCGTCCACCAGCGTTGCACTGGGCAGAGAGGCCTCAAGGACGGCATGCGCCTTGGCGGAGTAATAATAGTTCTCCATCTCCACGCCGATCCGTCCCGTGCCGACCCCACGCGCCGACAACTGGTCGGCAAGATCCTGCATCGGATGTATGTCGGTCGCCTGCACATAGTGGTCGCCATAACCGACGATATTGTCATGCGGCATCCAGCATGTTCGTCGTCCACCCAGCATGTCCATGTGCCGACCCCACCAGACGGGATCCCCGGTCGGCAGCACGATGACCCCCTGATGCACGTAGAACGACCAGCCGTCGTAGCCGGTCAGCCAAGCCTGATTGGACGGGTCCGTAACGAAAAGCGCGTCCAGACCGGCCGCGTCCATCGCTTTACGCGTTTTAACCAGACGGGCCTGATACTCAGACATGGAGAACGGTGCCTTGGTGTCCGACATTCTAACCCCCGATTATCCGCCTCAACCCAGAACTGCAGTCACGGCACGCTGTGTTGCCGCGACGATGGTGTCGGCCTGTTCCCGCGTCAGGCAGAATGGCGGTGCAAATCCAAGGATATCACCCTGCGGCATCGCGCGGGCAATGATGCTGTCCTGTTCCAGCAACGCTGCCGCGATCCGTGGTCCGACCTTCTCCGCAGGGTCGTAGAACCGACGTGTATCCCTGTCGGCCACAAACTCGACAGCGCAGAGCATCCCCTCGCCGCGGATATCCCCCACCCGTGGATGGTCACATAGCGCATCGTGCATCGCGGCGTTCAGATAGGCCCCTACGTCACCGGCATTCGCGATCAGGTTCTGTTCGTCCAGCACCCGCAGGTTGGCGACACCCGCAGCCGCCCCGACCGGATGCGCCGCATAGGTCCACCCGTGGCCAAGCGGACCGTTTTCATCCGTGCCCTGCTCCAGCACCCGCCAGACCTTGTCCGAAACGATTGACCCTGACAACGGGGCATAGGCCGAGGTCAGCCCCTTGGCGATGGTGATCAGGTCGGGCCGCATGCCGTAGTGTTCGGACCCGAACATCGTCCCCAGACGCCCGAACCCGGTGACCACCTCGTCGGCGATCAAAAGAATGTCGTGTCTGTCGAGGATCTGCTGAATTGCCGGCCAGTATCCCGCTGGCGGCGGGACGATGCCACCTGTGCCCAGCACCGGCTCACCGATGAAGGCGGCGATGGTGTCGGCCCCTTCGCGCGCGATCAGGTCCTCCAAATCCGCAGCACATTGCGTCACGAACGCCTGTTCACTCTGCCCGGGATCGGAGCGGCGAAAATAATCGGCGGCCCCCGTGTGAAGCACATGAGCCAGCGGCAAATCGAATTTCCTGTGGAACAGGTCGAGGCCCGTCAGCGATCCGGTCATGAGGCCGGACCCGTGATATCCGCGCCAGCGCGAAATGATCTTCTTCTTCCCTTCGCGTCCCAGAATGTTGTTGTAGTACCAGATCAGCTTGATGTTCGTTTCATTCGCGTCCGACCCGGTCAGCCCGAAATAGACTTTCGACATATGATCCGGCGCGCGGTCCAGCACCATCTTCGCCAGGGTGATAGAGGCTTCGGTCCCGTGACCTACATAGGCGTGATAATAGGCGAGCGTCTTGGCCTGTTCGGCAATCGCCTCGGCTATCGCCGTCTGCCCGTAGCCCGCGTTGACGCAATAAAGCCCGGCAAAGGCATCGAGCAGACGGTGTCCGTCTCGGTCCTCTATATAACATCCCGACCCGCCGGTGATGACGCGCTGCGGGACCTCTCCACGGGCAAAACCCGCAAGATGCGTCGACGGATGAAAGAAATTCTCCCGGTCCCAGTGTTCCAGTTGGTCGTTTCGCAGCATATCCCTGCCCTTTCCCGCGGCATCGCACCGCCGTCGATCTTGAAGGAGCCGGATGCACGCGAGGGGCAAACCCGCTGCAGGTGCAGTCAGGCTCCGCTGACCCGGACAGCAGCGCGCGATGCCTTTATTGTCGGGGTGATAAGTGTATGAAATCACGTCCCGAGGTGCGGTGGCAACACAAATGTGCCATCCGGTATTGCGTCGACCGGTCCGACACCCTCGACCGGAATTTGTCACCTCACCTCCGGCAAAGATCGGGCGTGCCGATTGTCAAAATAGTGCAGAAGGTGCTGCTCGGCGGATCGGCGTGGTGCTGCGCAATCCGGCCCCGCATACTCCGACCGATCGCACCATCAGGTATTCACATGACGTCCCGATACTACTCACCCACAGGTGGCCACCCGCCGCAGAACCAGCTTCTGACAGATCGTGCGGTGTTTACCGACGCCTATGCCGTGATCCCGCGCGGCACGATGCGCGACATCGTCACCAGCTATCTGCCGTTCTGGACGGGGACGCGGCTCTGGGTGCTGTCGCGTCCGCTCAGCGGGTTTGCCGAGACCTTTTCACAGTATATCATGGAGGTGGCACCCGGCGGCGGGTCGGACCGCCCGGAAACCGACGCAAGCGCGGAGGCGGTGCTGTTCATCGTCGACGGCACCGCGACCCTGACGGTCGATGGCGAGACCCATCACCTGTCACCCGGTGGCTATGCCTATCTGCCGCCGCAAGCCGACTGGACGCTTAGAAACCTTACAGGCGATCCGTTGCGGTTCCACTGGATCCGCAAATCCTACGTGTTCGTTCCCGGCCTCGACACCCCGGATGTCGTCATAGCCAATGAAAACGATATCGCGCCCACGGTCATGCCCGATACCGATGGCAAATGGGCGACGACACGCTTCGTCGATCCGGCAGATTTGCGCCACGACATGCATGTGACCATCGTGACGTTCGAACCCGGCGCGGTCATTCCGTTTCTGGAAACCCATGTGATGGAACACGGCCTTTACGTTCTCGAAGGCAAGGCCGCCTACCGGCTCAATCAGGATTGGGTCGAAGTCGAGGCCGGTGATTATATGTGGCTGCGCGCGTTCTGCCCGCAGGCCTGCTATGCCGGTGGACCGGGTCAATTCCGCTACCTGCTTTACAAGGACGTGAACCGGCATATGCCGCTGGGGCCGCGTTAAGGAAAAAGGCCCGATCCTGATGACCGGGCCTTTGTGTGGTCAGTCCTCTTCCGGCAGGACGAGGTTGAGGATGATCGCCATCAGCGCGGTGGGTGCCACGGCAGAGGTGGCCAGCACCTTCACCACGCCGGGCAGATATTGCACGGCCGTCGGCACAAGGTTCAGACCCAGACCAAAGGCCAGCGAAACCGCGATGATGATCATGTTGCGGCGCGACATATGCACGTCCGACAGCATGTTCAGACCAGCCGAGGCGACCATGCCGAACATCACGATCACGCCACCGCCCAGCACGGGCAACGGCATGGAGGCGACGACCGCACCCACCTTGGGCACCAGACCGCAGACGATCATGATCAGACCGGCGATGGTCACGACATGGCGGCTCATGATGCCGGTCATGCCGACGATGCCGACGTTCTGGCTGAAGGATGTATTGGGCAGACCGCCAAAGACACCGGCCACGGCGGTGCCCAGACCGTCGGCATAGGTGGCACCGGCGATTTCCTGATCGGTCGCCTCGCGCTGTGCACCGGCCTTGGCAGTGGCAGAGGCATCCCCCACCGTTTCGATAGCCGACACGATCGACACAAGCGTGACCGCGATAACCGCGCCCAGGTTGAACTCGAACCCGTAGGGCAGCGCCGTTATGGATGTAAGCCACGCGGCCTTGCCCACCGGTTCAAAGTTGACCATGCCCAGCACGTAGGCCAGCACATAGCCCGCCAGCAGGCCGATCAGGATCGCGGCATTGGACAGCGGCCCCTTGGCAAAGAACTTCAGCACCAGCGACACGATGATCACGGTCAAAGCGACTGACCAGTGCATCAGCGAACCGAAGCTCTCTGCGGCCATCTGGAAATCGGCAGCTCCGCCGGCCGCGTATTTGATCGCGACGGGGATCAGGTAAAGACCGATGGCAAGGATCACGAGGCCGATCACCAGCGGCGGAAACAAGAACCGCAGCTTGTCGATGAACGCACCGAGAATGAAGTGGACGACACCACCGATGATACAGGCCGTCAGCGCCACGCCCAGGCCCAGCGTTGCGGCGATTCCCGCCAAGACGCCCACAAAGGCGAAACTGGTGCCCTGCATGATCGGCAGGCGCGCGCCGATGGGGCCAAGGCCCACAGTCTGAAACAGGGTGGCGACACCTGCAAACAGCATCGCCATCTGGATCAGATAAATCTGCTCCGGCCCGCCAAAGGCCAGACCCGCCGCACCCGCGACGATTATCGACGGTGTGACGTTGGAGGCGAACATCGCCAGTACGTGCTGCAGTCCAAGTGGCACCGCCTGTCCGATCGGCGGCGTCACATTCGGATCGCTGTAGGATATGTCAGTCATTTTATATGTCCATATTGAGTGGTGTTGCGCCGGTCGTCGCGCCGGCTTTGGTGACAAGTCAGAGATCGACCACCATCGGTGTCTCGAACCAGTATTCCTCTAAGTTCGGGCCGTCCCCGACCCGGTCGATCACGGCGAAAAGGCCGGGTGCATGCAGCGGTGTCAGCACCCCGTGCCACGTGCCTTTGTGAAAGTTGATCGCCTGTCCGGGCGTGGTGACGAAGGCTTGCGGCCTATCGGGCCTGTCGCCTGCGTCGGGCGCCACGATGACCAGAAACGGATCCATGCTCATCGGGATGAATGCCTGCGACCCATCGGGGTGGCGTTCCATCATGTCGAGAGTCAGCGGCAACTTGCGCGGGGTGGCCTTGAAAAGGTTCAGGCAGGCCCTGCCGTCGGTGAAATCCAGCTTTGCCCGGTCATGATAACGACCACACATGCCCTGATTGATGATCCTGTCCGCCTCGCCCGCAGCGTCGAGCACATCACCGAAAGAGGTAAAATCCGTCGCGGTCAGCGGCTGGATGCGGATCGTGTCGGTCATGTGCCGAACTTCTCCTGCAGACGCAGCGCTGCGATGCGTTCGACCTGACGGCAGGCTTCGGCAAATTCGGTGTCGCGGTCATTTTCGATCCGGCTTTCGAACGCCGCGACGATACTTGCCTTCGTGTTGTCCTTGACCGCGATGATGAAGGGAAAGCCGAACTTGCCGGTGTAGGTTGTGTTGAGCGCGGTGAACCGCGCGCGTTCGTCGTCTGTCAGCAAGTCCAGCCCGGCACCGGCCTGCTCGACGGTGCTTTCGGCGGTCAGACGACCGGCGGCTGCCAGTTTCCCGGCAAGATCGGGGTGGGCGTTCAACACACCCAGCCTTTGGTCCGGCGTCGCGCTGCGGAACACCCGCGCAAGGGCGCTGTGCACACCTGCGGCAGTGTCATGCGTCGGCCCCAGTTCCAGCCCATACGCGGCTTCGGCGATCCATGGGCTGTGCTCGAAAATACCGCCGAAGGCAGCGACGAAACTGTCACGATCCATGCCCGAGGGGCGGGGGGTCTGCACAGGGGGATGCGCCTTTGTCCAATGGTCGGCAATCTGTTCGCGTGTCGCGAACCATACGCCATCATGAGATTTGAAATGATCGAGCGCGCGGCGCAAGGCAGCAGCGCGTCCAGGGCGGCCCGCAATCCGGCAATGCAGGCCAATCGACATCATTTTGGGCGCACCGTCGCAGCCTTCGGCATAAAGTTCATCGAAACTGTCGCGCAGATAGCTTTCGAACTGGTCGCCGTTGGTAAAGCCCGCCTGAATGGCAAAGCGCATGTCGTTGCAATCCATCGTATATGGCACGATCAACTGCGATTGCCGCCCGAACCGCATCCAGTACGGCAGATCGTCGGCATAGCTGTCGGCGACATAGGCGAACTGCCCAGTCTCGGCGGCAAGCCGCACCGTGTCGTTCGAACAACGGCCTGTGTACCAGCCGCGCGGCGGCGTGCCCACAACCTCGGTATGCAGCCGGATCGCTTCGGCCATCTGCGCCCGCTCCACATCCTCGGGCATATCCTTGTGTTCGATCCATTTCAGGCCGTGGCTGGCAATTTCCCAGCCCGCGTCTTTCATGGCAGCCACCTGTTCCGGCGCACGTGCAAGGGCTGTCGCCACCCCATAAACGGTAACCGGAAGATCCATCATCAGCCGGTGCAAGCGCCAGAACCCGGCCCGCGCGCCATATTCATAAAGCGACTCCATGTTCCAGTGACGTTGACCGGGCCAAGCCTGGGCGCCGGTGATTTCGGACAGAAACGCCTCTGACGCGGGATCGCCGTGCAGGATGTTGTTCTCGCCGCCCTCTTCGTAATTCAGCACGATCTGGACCGCGATCCGTGCACCGCCCGGCCAATCCGCCTGCGGCGGCGTCGCGCCGTAACCGGTCATGTCACGCGGGTATCTTGTCACGCCTGGTCCTCCTGATCGGCACGCTTGTATTTCAAACCGATAGCCCTGTTTTTCAAATAATATCAGAAGCAGTTTACCGATGTCAGTGTTTGCGGTCGGTGTCGCGGATCGCCAGACTGATGTCACGCAAGGAGGACGCCCATGTCCGGATACCTGACGACCCATGTTCTTGACACCGCCAGAGGTTGCCCTGCCGACGGCATGACGATCGAACTTTACCGCGTGACAGGCGACACGCGCAGTCTGCTGAAAACGGTGGAAACCAACAGTGATGGCCGCACCGACGCACAGATACTACCAGCGGAAGAATTCGAGATCGGAACATACGAACTGGTCTTTCATGCAGGCGCATATCTAGACCGCACCGGCATTCCATCGGAAGAACCCCGTTTCCTCGATATCATTCCGGTCCGGTTCGGCATGTCGGCGGCACAGCACTACCACGTCCCGCTCTTGCTTTCGCCGTTCAGCTTTTCAACCTATCGCGGCAGTTGATCGGGCAGACGTGTGTCCCTGATCACATCGCTGATGCGGTCCGACACGAAATCCATGAAAAGCCGCGTCTTCGGGTCCTGATGGCGCCTGTGTGTAAAAAGACATGCCATCTGGATCGGTTCGGGTGGCGTCGCCTCGCCGACGATGACAAGCGCGCCGGACGCCAGATGACCGGCTACCTCGAACACAGGCTTGAGCGCGATCCCCTGCCCCGCCAGCGCCCAATCGGTCAGGACGTCACCGTCATCGCACTCGTGACGCCCGGTAGTGCGAAACCGTTTCGGCCCCGCTTCCGTCATCAGGGGCCAGTGGAATTCGGTCGCGCCCGGAAACCGCAGGTTCAGGCATTCGTGTCGGTCCGCCACGATCTCTTCGCCGGACCGGGGGTGCCCGCGCACCGCGATATAGGCGGGTGAAGCACAAAGCACACGCTGCACATCGGCAATTTTCCTGATTTTCAGATTGCTGTCTTCGGGCTGGCCCAGAAAATATGCCAGATCCAGACCTTCGGTCGTCAGATCGACCTTGCGGTCGGTCAGGCGCAACCGCAGGTTCACATCCGGGTATTCCGCAAGAAAGGCAGGCACCTGAGGCGCGATCAGACGGCGACCCACGCCAAGCGGTGCCGCGACATAAAGCGACCCGCGGGGCCGGTCGGTGATCGCCGTCACCTCGGCCTCGGCCGCCTCGACCGACGCCAGCACCTCGCATGCACCTCGATAGAACGCCTTGCCCTGTTCCGTGGCACTCAGATTGCGGGTCGTGCGTTGGAAAAGCCGCACGCCAAGGTAATTTTCAAGCTGCGAAATCCGCGAAGACGTCACAGCCGGCGATATCCGCAAATCCCGCCCCGCCGCCGACATACTGCCCAGCTCATAGACACGGACAAACGTGCGGATATTGTCGAAATAGGACATTTTTCGGCTTTTCTTGATACAGCTTGGCAATTTCACCCGATACCAGCATAAACCGGTCTCGCCTAGGGTAAGAGGCACCCGCATTCCGGAGGATGGCATGTACGACATAGCAGTGGTCTGGGACTGGATCGCGTTTTCGGTCCGCTGGCTTCACGTGATCACGGCAATGGCGTGGATCGGCGCATCTTTCTATTTCATCGCGCTGGATCTGATGCTCAAACCTGCCTCCGACATGCCCGAGGGCGCGTCCGGCGAGGAATGGGAGGTCCACGGCGGCGGTTTCTACCACACGACGAAATACATGGTCGCGCCCGCACGGATGCCCGAGCATCTGACCTGGCACAAATGGCAAAGCTACATGACCTGGGTGTCGGGCGCGGCACTTCTGATGATCATCTACTGGGTGGGCGGGGAACTTTACCTTCTCGATCCCACCAAGGCCGATCTGGCGCTTTGGCAGGGTATCGTGATCTCCGGCGGGTCATTGACGGTCGGATGGCTGGCCTATGACGCCATGTGCAAGTCCCGGCTGGCGGACCGCCCGACAGTGCTGATGCTGCTGTTGTTCGCGATCCTTGTGGCGATGTCCTGGGGTTACAATCAGATTTTCACGGGGCGCGCCGCGCTGCTCCACCTTGGGGCGTTCACCGCGACGATCATGACGGCGAACGTTTTTTTCCAGATCATGCCGAACCAGCGCATCGTGGTCGCGGACCTCAAGGCCGGGCGCAAGCCGGACGCGAAATACGGCAAGATCGCAAAGGTGCGGTCCACGCATAACAACTATCTGACGCTGCCCGTCGTTTTTCTGATGCTGTCCAACCACTATCCATTGTCATTCGGCACACCCTATGCCTGGATCATCGCGAGCCTGATTTTCCTCACCGGGGTCACGATCCGGCACTACTTCAACACCATGCACAAGACCGGGCGCGGCCCGCACTGGACCTGGGCGGTCACGGTCCTGCTGATGATCCTGATCGCCTGGCTGTCGTCTCTGCGCCCCGACGCCGCAACCGTCCAGGCACGCGCGCTCACGCCCTACGAGGAACGCTTTGCCGCCGCCGCAGGGTTCGATGCGGCCTACAACACGGTGATCGGCAATTGCTCCATGTGCCACGCGCGGGACCCCTATTGGGAGGGGATCAGATGGGCCCCGAAAGGCGTATTCCTCGAAACCGAAAGCGACGTCGCGCGCCACGCCGATCAAATCTATCTGCAGGCGGGTATCAGCCACGCGATGCCTCCGCCCAACGCCATCCAGATGCAGCAGGGCGACCGGGAAACGATCATTGCATGGGTTCAGGCCGCACGCGACACGCCCTAACGCGGCGACCCGCGCGAAGACGCACTGCCCGACAGGAGTCGATGGATATGAAACGCATCAGACTTGGCATGGTCGGTAGACTCGGCATGGTCTGTATGGCGTTCATTCGGGCCTGCGTGACGTCGTCGCGGCAAAACGCCGCTTGGGTGCAGGTCTGACGGCAAAACGCCGCTGCCGCGGGGATTATAGCCTCATGCCGCCGTGACGGGCCGACCTCAATAAAGACCCTGAATTTCAAGCGGAAGCTGACGCACCTCTGTTTCGTTCAGGATGGTGCGTGGCGGCTCCGTGATGTCCGCCGTCTGGACACGGTTGTAGCGGGTCTCTGCCGCATGCTGGATATCCTCGCGGCTGCGCAGGATCGTGGGTCGCAGGAAGACGAACAGCGTGCGGTTCGTCTCGCGCGCGTTGCGTGATCGGAAAAGCTCGCCGACGATCGGAACATCGGACAGGCCGGGCACCCTGTTTTCCCCGCTTGTGCGGTCATCGGTGATCAACCCGCCCAAAACGACAGTGCCACGGTTGTCGGCCATCACGGTCGTGTTGATGACCCGCCGGTTGGTCACTAGATCGGCGGCACCCTCGACATTTGCGTTCACAAGGCTGGAAATTTCCTGCTCGATCACAAGCTGCACGACACCGCCGGCGGTGATCCGGGGGACCACGTTCATCGTGATGCCGACATCACGGCGTTCGATGGTCGTGAACGGGGTCACCGTATTTCCGTCGGTCGCAAAGCTGCCGGTGCGGAACGGCACGTTCTGACCGACGACGATCGTTGCCGGTTCGTTGTCGAGCGTCGTGACGCTTGGCGTGGACAGCAGCCGTGCGCGGGTCGATTGCGACAGGGCCTGGATCAGGATACCGAAATCGTTCGTTCCGCCCCCCAGCGTGAGGCCCGTGGACAGGGCCGCCGACGCCGGCGCACCGACCGCCGCAAGCACGCCCTGCAACGACACGCCGCCGTTGCCAAAGGATGTGGCCGCGATCCCGCCGGATTCGGGTCCCGTGCCGAAACCAAGCTGCACACCGAGCCGTTCGGCGGCGTCGCCCGAAACCTCGACGATCGCGGCCTCGATCATGACCTGCGGGCGTCGCACGTCGAGCGCGTGGACCAGTTGCCCGATCTCCTGAACCTGTGCCGCGGTTCCGCGCACGATGATCGAATTCGTTTCACGTGACGGCGTGATGGTGACCGCATCCGGTGCGACCACGCGGGTGATCGGCACGAATTGCCCACCTTCGACGTTCTCCGTCTCCGGTTCGGCTGCACCAATATCAGCGGCGACTGCGTTGGTGATGTTGGTGGCGTCGCCGACAGTGCCCTGAATGATTTCCGCGATGATCATCGCGTCACCGTATTGCAGGTTGAAGACCGTGGTGCTGACGGTTTCGCGCGGATTGGTAATCGGGCGCACGTCCAGCGCATCGGCCAGTTCGCGGATTTCCTGAATATCCGCAGGCGTGCCACGCACCAGCAGCAGGTTCGATCCCGGATCGACCGACAGCCGTGCCGCCGTTCCCGCCGGGCCAAGCACTTCCAGAATGGCGTTGCCGACCGATGCGGCATCGGCGCTGCGGAAGCGGATCACTTCCGCGCGCACGGTCGCGTCACCGTCAAAGGACCTGGCGATGGTCATGATCCGCTCGACGTTGGCACTGGTGTCGGTGATCACGATGGCGTTCGGGTCCTCGACCGCCTCGATATAGCCGCTGTCGGCGATCAGGGGGCGCAGGATGCGCACCGCTTCTGACGACGGCAGACGGTTCAGGCGCAACATTTCGGTGACGAAATCCTGGCTGCCCGCGTCATCCACATCATCCTGTGTCGGGCCACTGACGGTGCGCGCCTCGCCTTCGGGGACAACCTGCCAGATGGTGCCGGATTGCACGGCGACGAAGCCACGCACCTTCAGGATCGACTGGAACAGGGACCAGACGCCCTCTTGATCCAGTGCCTGCGCCGACACGACGGTCACATCGCCCGACAGCCCCGGATCAAGAACAAGCGTGCGGCCCGTAATCTCGGAAATCTGCTCGACAAGCGCAGAGATGTCCGCATCCCGCAGGTTGATGACGAATGTTTCATCCTGCGCCTGCGCAGGAACGGCCATCGCCGCAAGACATAGCGCCAGCGCATAGCGTCGCAGCAGCGCGATCATTGCAATGGAAACGACATCACTATCGTGCGGCCGTCCCTCTCTACCTCGATGCGGGCAAGACCGGACTCAGCCACCTGATCGTATAGCACACGATCGCTGTCCACGTCGCCCACAGGCTGACCATTCAGAGTTCTCACGATATCACCTGCTCTCAAACCCGCGCGGTTTACACCGCTGTCATGTTTTTCAGCGATCATATAGCCGTTTTCCACAGGCACCAAACCAATTGCGTCCATCACCTCAGCCGGATTCGCTCTGATGCGGTCACGCCACAGATCAATGTAATCCTGCGTGCTCTGCGGCTGCGCGCGCTGCGCCTGATCGTTGCGTTCGCTGATGGTCGTGCCCTGTCCGATCGCCATGATCGCCGCCAGCCTGTCCTGGCCAGTCGGCGTCGCGTCATCCTCTGCGATTTCCGCACCGTCGAAAGCCAGCTTGCGACTTTCGCCCGCCACATCCAACGTCACGAACTCCGAAGCGACAGCGGTCAGCGTGACCGTATCGGTGATCGCATCGCCGATACGGTAATTCGCCTCGCCGGTCTCCGACGCGATCAACGCAAGCGACCGCGCGGGGTCGTCACGCACGATCACGCCCAACAGGGCAAGCTGCGGCATTGCCGGCCCGTCATCGCGCACGGGTGCATCCGCCGCCGGTGCGGCGCCGAACGGCGCGAGATCAAGAACCGGGTCGATGTCGATGGGCGCCGCGTCTGTGGCGGTTTGCGGCTGCAAAACGGCGACCGGCGGGATGACCGTATCATGGCCGCGCAGCTTCCAGACGACAGGGGCGGCGGCGGCGGCGACACTGCCGATACAAATCAGGATCACCAGAGTTTTCAGCATGCGCGCACGTCCCGACATCAGTTTCCTCCTGCGGCCACATAGCCATCCAGAACATAAAGAACCTGCACAGCGTCAGCCCGTGACACCCGCAGCGTGACCGCGACAAGCCCGGGATCGGCGGTTTCGGTCCGGTCCATGTCGATATCATAGCTTTCGCCGAACATCGCGATACCGGTTTCGGCGACAGGCAGCCCCATCTGCGCTTCTGCCAGTGCGTTGGTGGCCACCCACCGGGCCGCGACACGCGCGCTGACGTCGCTGATCCGTCCCGTATGCCCTTCGGCCGCCGTCAGCAACGACACCGCGCCCAGCGCAAGGATCACCATGGCGACCAGTGCCTCGATCAGGGTAAAGCCCGCATCGGAGCTGCGTTTCGGCGTCATGGTCGATCCCCGATCAGCGTTGCGTTGACCGCATCGAACCGGAGTGCACTGGCAACGGACCCGTCGGCTATAAACTGCATCTCCAGCGCCTCGCCACTTTCTGGCACGAGATCGGACCCGACGATCAGCATCGCGGCGTCCGATTGTGCCCGCAGGCGCAGCGCCTCGGGCAAGGTATGCTCCGTGCCCAGGATCGCCACGGGATGCGGCACCCAGTCTTCATCCAGCGACACCTCGAAGCGATAGGTCGTGTCCGTCCAGCGAAACCGCATCGGCGTGGCCGTCAGCAACACCTCGTCCGCCGCGCGGTTCAGGCGGGCTGCGAGCAATTCAGCTTCCTGCGTCGCCGAATTCCCGCGCCCGACCCCACCAAGGCTCAGCGCGACCGCACCGGTCATCACGCCCAGCAGCGCCAGCACCACCAAAACCTCGACCAGGGTTACCCCGGCCTGTCCGTCGCGTGGGCTGTGTCGCTTATGGGTCAACCGCCGTTCGATGTCTGGCCATGCAGGATATCGGCGGCCGTGCCGTCCCCGCCGGGCTGCCCGTCCGATCCCAGCGATACCAGATCAAAGCCTCCTGTGTCGCCGGGGGACCGGTACAGATAGTCATTGCCCCAAGGGTCCATCGGCACTGCCGTCAAGTAACCACCCGCGACCCAGTTGCGCGGCTCCGGCGGGCTGGTCGGTCGTTCGACAAGAGCGGCCAACCCCTGCGACGTCGTCGGATAGGTCTGGTTGTCGAGGCGGTACAGCTCCAGCGCGCTGCCGATGGCGCGAATATCGGTCTGCGCGACGCTGACCCGCGCCTCGTCCGGACGACCCACGACATTCGGCACCACGATAGCCGCGACGATGGCGATGATGACCAGAACGACCATCATCTCGATCAGTGTCACACCGGCGTCTGGCCTGCGCCGGGTAACCGTGCGCCCAACCCGTCGCTGCGTGGGTTTTGGCTGCCGCTCATCCATGAAACTCTTTTCCTTCCGAAAACGTAGTTTCTGTGACAGTATCTCAGATGCAGGGAAATTCAAAGGTCGAAATTCGTGTTAAATCAAAAACTTAACGACGTTTTTGACGCCTCAGGGCGACCCGACGACACGCCCCACCGACAGCCTCCTGCAATCGCCGCTTTCCGGCCCGCCGCCGGGTTGGTGGAGCGCGCGCAAAGCCTCGGCGCCAAGGGCAGGGCCGGGGCGATCACGCTGCTTGCCGCAGAGCATACGAGCGCCCACGTCGTCGACCTGCCCAAGGCTTCGGCCAGACAGCAGGCGGCCATGATGCGCTTTGCCGTGGAAGACCAGATTGCGACGCCCCTCGATCAGGTCGTGGTCAGCAAGGCCGGTCCACATCTTGCCTTTGTCACGGCCAAAGTGGTGCTGGACATCCATGCCGATACGCCGAACCTGCTGCCCGAAATCCTGATGATCCCCGCCCCGGACGCCCCGGCGACATGGCGTGTCTGGCGGGAAGGTGTACGAGCGGTCGTGCGGGCGACCGACGGCACAGGGTTCGCGGTACCGGCGGACATGCTACCGGCCCTTTGGCGCGCCGCGGGGCGACCCGGGGTCGAGGCGCTGGCCGAACCGCTGCCGCCGGAGCTGAATGCGACCGACCTTTCAGATGCGCCGCCTCGTCCCGCGCCCGCCGACCTGGCCTTTCAGTTTGCCCACGACCAGGCGCGCGAAACCGGTAGCCGCCTGCGGCTGGTGCTGATCGCGGCCTCTGCCGTCTTCGCGGCGGCACTGGTGCATCTGGGGCTGCTTGCAGCGGACACATGGGCACTGGCCAGGCAGGCCGAGGGTGAACGCGCAACCGCACAGGCCGCCATTGCCGGCCCGCTGCCCGGCGTCACGCTGACGGATGATGTATCCCCGGTTCTGGCCCGCCTCGCGCCGACCGCATCGGCACCCCGCAGGGGTGCGTTCCTGCCACTGCTGTCGGACGCCACACGCATCATAAGCGCGACGCCATCGGACACCGGGACACCCACCAGCCTGCGCCGCCTGACGTGGGGCGCGCAAAGCGGGCAGTTGGTGATGCTCGTTCAGGCCGGTGGTCTGGACGACCTGCAGCGCTTGCAACAGGCTCTCGCCGCAAACGGCTTCGCCGTTTCCGCCGGGGCCGCAAATGCCGGTGAAGGTGGCGCGGAAGCCGAGTTGCGGATCACACGGGAGAGCACGCAATGACATGGTTCCATGCCCTGACGCTGCGCGAGAAAATCCTGATCGTCGCTGTCCTGCCGCTCGCGGCACTGGCCGCCGCATATCAACTTGCGTGGGTGCCGCTGCAGGCTGCCAGGGCCGATCATATCCGCGCGATCTCCGACTACCGCCTTGTCACGGACACCGCCGCGCTCGCCGCGCGCACGCAGGACGCGACGGACCGACCGGCAGCGTCACCCGAAAACAAGACGCCGCTGCCGAACCGCATCACCGCCTCGGCGCAGGCGGCAGATGTGACGGTGCGCCGGATCGAACCGGACGGCGACGGCGTGCGTGTGACCGTCGGCGATACGCCGTTTTCGCAGCTGATGGTCTGGATCGCGGATATGGAACAGACATTCGGCGCCACACCGATCGCGGTCGAGATCGACCGCCGTCCGGAGCCGGGCGTGGTCTCTGCCCGCCTTCTGATGGGAAACCTCTGATGTCGGAAGTCGCCGCCACTCCGAAACTGCTTTACAGCTTCGCACAGACCCAGGGCGTGATCCTGACGGCGGATGACGACATGATCCTGTGCAAGCATCGCGCGGATGCAAGCGTCTCGGCCCTGATCGAGGCGCAACGCGTGGCCGGGCGACCGCTTGTCGCCGCCGAAGTCAGCCCGGCAGAATTCGAGGCCGCGCTGGGCATCACCTATCGCGACAGCGCCAGCGAGGCCGCGCAGGTGGCCGCCGACGCCGACGATGATCTTGCCAGCCTGGCCGACACCGCAGCATCGGTCGACGACCTGCTGGCCCAGAACGACGATGCGCCGGTCGTCCGCCTGATCAACGCGCTGCTGCTGGAGGCGGTGCGCGAGGGCGCGTCCGACGTTCACATCGAAACCGAAGAACGCCGCCTGCTCGTCCGGTTCCGGATCGACGGCGTCCTGCGCGAAGTCATCGCGCCCAAACGTGCGCTTGCCCCGCTGCTGGTCAGCCGGATCAAGGTGATGGGCAAACTCGACATCGCAGAAAAACGCCTGCCGCAAGATGGACGGGTATCGCTCCGCGTCGGTGGCTACGAACTTGACGTGCGCATTTCCACGATCCCCAGCCAGTTCGGCGAACGTGTCGTGCTGCGTCTGCTCGACCGGGGGCAAACCCTGCGCGGCATCGACCATCTCGGCCTGACCGACAGCGATCTGGACAAGCTGAAACGCATCCTGACGCGGCCCGACGGGATGGTGCTGGTCACCGGCCCGACCGGTTCGGGTAAAACGACGACGCTCTATGCCGGCCTCGACATGCTCAACGACCGCGAGCGCAACATCATGACGGTCGAGGACCCGATCGAATACACGATGGACGGCGTCGGCCAGATGCAGGTCAACGCCAAGACCGATCTGACCTTCGCACGCGGGTTGCGGGCAATCCTGCGGCAGGACCCGGACGTCATCATGGTGGGCGAGATTCGCGACCGGGAAACCGCACAGATCGCCGTCGAAAGCGCCATGACAGGGCACCTGCTGATTTCCACGCTGCACACCAATACTGCCATCGGCGCGATCTCACGCCTTGTCGAAATGGGGGTCGAACGCTTCCTGCTCGCGCCCATGCTGCGTGGCCTGATCGCGCAGCGTCTGGTGCGCCGGGTCTGCGACAGTTGCGCGGCGGATCATGAAATCACAGACGCCGAAAGCGCCCTGCTGTCGGGCCATATCCCCCAAGGCACCGTCGTGAAAAAGGGCACCGGCTGTCCCGATTGCCACGACAGCGGCTTCCGTGGCCGCCTGCCACTCTATGAAATCATCGAGGTCGACGCCGATCTCGAACGCCTGATCCACGAGGGCCTGTCGGAGGCGGCGCTGATCGCCGCCGCGCGCGAACGCGGCCCCGGCATTCTGGCCGACGGCATCGCCAAAATGCGGCAGGGCCTGACGACCGCGCAAGAAGTGGCGCGCGCCGTGCACGAAGACCCGACCCTACAAGAAAGTGACGCCTAGATGGCCGCCTTCGCCTATCAGGCCGTCGATCCCAAAGGGAAAACCGCCAAAGGTATCATCGAGGCGTCCAATGCCGCCGCCGCGCGGCAGGCCCTGCGCGCGCGCCAACTCATGCCCGTGTCCGTGTCGCCGACGACGCAAAAGGCAGGCACCGCCCAGCCCCTGTTTCGCCGCAGCCGGATCAGCAGCAAAGCCCTCACATTGTTGACGAGGCAGCTTGCCACCCTTGTCGGAACGGGTCTGGGCGTCGAACAGGCACTGAAGACCGTGGCGGATCAGGCGTCGCAACCGGCGGTATCGTCGTTGCTGCTGAACCTGCGCTCCGCCGTGCTGGACGGGCGCAGCTTTGCGCAGGCGTTGGGTGACTACCCGCATGTCTTCGGCGACTACTACCGTGCGTCGGTGGCCGCGGGCGAGGCATCGGGACAGCTTGGCCACGTGATGGCGCACCTGTCCGCTTTCGTCGAAAACCGTGCCAAAAACCGTCAGACAGTGCAGCTTGCGCTGATGTATCCCGCCATCCTTGCTGTTGTGTCACTGGCCGTGATCGTGGCCCTGCTCACCTTCGTCGTGCCCGATATCGTGCGCGTCTTCACGTCACGCGGTGCGGAATTACCGTTTCTGACCCGCGCGCTGATCGGGATCAGCGATTTCATCAATCAATGGGGTCTGGTGGTGCTGGGCGGCATCGCCGCCACGATCCTGATCGTGCTGGCCCTGATGCGTCGCCCGGCGGTCAGACGCATCTGGCATCGCTGGCTTGCCCGGTCGCGCCTGACCCGCAGTTTCGTTCTCAAGGCCAATGCCGCGCAGTTCGCGGGTACACTCGCCACGCTCGCCGTCAGCCGCGTTCCGCTTGTCGATGCCCTGTCGGCCGCCGCCGCCACCGTCCCAAACCTGCACATCCGCGACAAGGTGAACACCGCCGCCGCCCGCGTCCGCGAGGGTGCGGCGCTGTCGCGTTCGCTGGACGATGCACAGGTATTTCCGCCGATGCTGATCGCGATGGTCGCCAGCGGCGAGGCGGGCGGTGTGCTGGGTGAAACGCTGACCCGTGCGGCAGAGGATCAGTCGCGCGACCTCAACGCGCTCGTCGCCGCCTTGGTGGCGCTCGTCGAACCGGCGGTGCTGCTCCTGATGGGCGGTATCGTGATGCTGCTGGTGCTGGCGATCATGCTGCCCATCGTGAACCTGAACACGCTGGTGAACTAGAACGGATACTCCAGAATGATCGGCCCGGACGTCGGCAGCCCCGGCACCAGCGTCGCCCCTTCTGGCTCGACCCGGACGATCAACCGGCGGTCGCCCGCAACGGCGACACGCGCCAGCTGACCGTCGCGGTCGGTCAGGATCGCGACCGCATCACTGCCCTGCGTCAGCAGATCGATCTCCATCTCGGGCACGGTCTGTTGGCGGTCGAACCGGTCGATACAACTGCCCGCGTCGATCGACACCGTGCCGTCCGCCGATGCGGCATCGCCTGTCATACGCAACTCCTGGATATCCACGACCGCGCGTGATGTGCAGCTCTTGATCGGCAGTCCAGGTATCAGTTGCAAAAGACCCGGCCCGGCGCGCCCGCGCAGATCGGTCACCGCACCCTGCCACGGCGTCACCGCGCCGACACCGGACAGTTGCGTGTCCGGCCCGGCAAGCTGCACGTCGAACTCCGCCCTCAACGTCGCCAGCGCGGCCGGACGCGCCTCCCATTCGAGCGTATATCCGCCGACAAGCTGCGCCCTGCCCCGCCACAGACTGCCATAAAGCCCTGTGACTTGCGCGGGGAGTGTGGCAAACTCCGTCACGACAGTGGCCGGAAGCGTCACCAGCAGTGAACCGACAAAAACAACGGCGGCAAACAATGCAAGACCACAGGCAAACAACAGCTTTCTTATCCCGCGACCCAAGCGCCCGGAACGGTCTGGCGCGGCGGCGTTTCTTGCAGTCGCTTGCTGGGTCATCGGCTCTGTTCGGTTTGGCGGGCTGCGGGTATCTCGGCTCTGATCAAGAGCCGGACCTGCCTCCGGCGGGAACGATCGGGCGGGCGGCTTTGCTGGCACCCTTGTCGGGTGCGCGTGCCTCAATAGGGCAGATCATGGGGCAAGCTGCAAGCATCGGCGGGGCCGGGGCCGGGTCAACCGCGGAAATTTTCGTGGTCGACGGCGGCGAAAGCACCGAATCCGCGGTGGCCGCGGCCACATCGGCGGTCAGCGACGGTGCGCAGATGATCATCGGGCCGCTGTTCTCGGCACAGGCGCGGCCGGTCGCGGATGCCGTCGGGCGCAATATCCCCGTCGTGTCACTGACCAACGACAGCAGTGTCGCGGGTGCCAACCTCTTCGTGTTCGGGATCACTCCGCTGCAGGCCGCGAAGGCGGTCATGGGATTTGCGGCAGGGCGCGGTCTGCGCCGTTTCGCGATCGTCACACCACCCGGGCGGTTCGGGGACCTGTCGGTCGCGGCCGGCCAGGCCGCCGCCAGCGGGTTTGGTCTCGATCTGCTGCCGCCTGTCGTCACATCGGATGCGGGCGGCGTCGTCGCGACCCTGCGCAGTGCCGGAGGGGGGACACTTCCCGATGCGGTCTATTTGCCCATCGTCGGTGGCGCGTTCGAGGCGCAGGCAGCCGCGCTTTCGGCGGCGGGCGTGCAAATTCTCGGGTCCGATCAGTGGGCCGCCATCGACGCCGGGCGGATCGGGGCGCTGGACGAGGCCTGGTTCGCGGCCCCCGACCCCGTCCGGTTCGAGGCGTTTTCGATCGCGCTGGAACAGCAGGCGGGCGTCGACGCGGGCGTAGTCGCCGGATTGACCTTCGATGCGGTCGAAATGGCCCGGCTGCTGGGCCGGATCGGCCAGCAGGATCGCGATGGCCTGTTGCGCGAGGCCGGCTTCGACGGGATCGTCGGGCCATACCGCTTTCGCGACACGGGCCAGTGCGAACGCGGGCTTGCGATCCTCAAGGTGACGGGTGGCGCGACCAACCTGATCGGCACCACCGCGGTATGACACCGGCCCGACAGACCGGCGCGCGCGACGGGGCTGCAGGCATCACGCTGATCGAGATGCTGGTTTCGCTGGTAATTTTCGCGTTCGTCGGGCTTGCGTCCTTCACCATGCTCGACACGCTGCTGCAGGTCAGGGACCGCACGGACGGGCGGCTGGAACAGGTCGCGCGCATCGACCGGGCGCTGACCCTTTTTGCACACGATCTGCTGCAGGCCGACCCGACCACGCTTGATCTGTCCGACGATACGCTGTCGGTCGGCGTATCGACGGGCCGCACGCTGCGCTATAGCGGCACCGACGACGGCCTCATCCGTCAGATCGTCTTTCCCGAAACCCCGGATCGTCCGCTGGAACAGACATTGATCGCCGACACGCAGCAGATCAGTTTCAGGCTCCGCGATGTCGCCGGAAACTGGCATACCGCCTGGCCTGCCGAAGGCGCTCCCGCGCTTTTGGGCGTCGAGATGCAACTGCGTCTGCGCGACGATCGCAGCGTGTCGCGGCTGGTCCCGCTGGCGCGGATCGCGGCCCCATGAGGCACGACGGCGGCGTGATCCTCGTGAACGTGCTGGTCGTTCTCGCCATCGGCTCCGCAGTGATCGTGCTGATGTTCACATCCCAGGACAACCTGCTCGACCGCACCAGCCGCGCCGCCGCGGCGACGCAGGCCGAGGCGCTGGCATTCGCGGCTGAAACCTCGGTCGTGCTGGCCCTGCAACGGGATATGCAAGAGGCCCCCGAGACCGACCACTATGCCGAAGCATGGGCCGGTGCCGCGCAGGAAAATGTCACGCTGTCGACAGGACAGTTTTCGGTCGACATCATCGACCTGCAGGGGCGATTCAACCTGAACACGCTGATCGGCCCGACGATCCTCCCCGCGCAGATCCTGCTGCGCCTGTCACGCAGCCTGGGCCTGCCCGATGAACAGGCCAATCTGATCGTGCGGCATCTGGGGTCGCGTGGCGCGGTCACGACACTTGAAGATATACCCGGGCTTTCGGACGCGACCTACACAGCCCTCACGCCGCATGTCATTGGCCTGCCCCCGGACCTTGAAGTCAATCTCAATACGGCGGGCGAGGAGGTGATGGCGGCGGTTCTGGGCAATCCCGCCGCGGCGCGTCAATTGATCAAGACACGCGAACGGATCGGATTTCTCACGCAGGGTGACCTGACCGATGCCGGCATCCTGTCCGTGAATGGCGCGGGCTATACATCCGCGATGTTCGACGTGATTTCCGTGGCAGAGGTTGACGGTGTCACCATCACACTGCTGTCGCGCGTCGCACGGGTCACCGGGGTCGGGGTGCAGCGCGCGCAGGTCGTCTCACGACGGCTTGGCCGGTAAACCGTCCGGATCGTCATCTGCTTGCCAGAGTTTGTGTGTCCACAAGTGCCGCCAAAACCGGACAGCCGACCACAACGCCGTAACAGTGCCTGCTTCGGCACCGACGTGCCAAATCGACCTGCCCGATGCGATTGCTTGTCACGCCGACCGGACCGCCAACGGAAAACGCGGCCACCGTTCCCGGCAGCCGCGCTCTTTGATTTACCTTGACCGAAACCCTAGGGGTTAAACGGTTCCGCATTCGGGGTCAGGATCAACTGCAGATCCGAGGGATCAAGCGGTTCATCGTTGGGATCCTGCTGAAACGCGCGGACAAAGTCGTTGCCCAGTGTCTCAATTCCCTCCGGGTCGTTGCCGATGCCAGCTTCGTCGCAGGCAGCGAGCACCAGAAGTGCGGCGGAAAGGTAGGTTAGATTCTTCAACATATCGTCTCTCCTATCCTGTTCCCCTTACGACCGCGAACCTGGCAGTGGTGTGTTCAGGTATGGGAATGCATCACCCAGTTCGGATGCGTTCAGCGGCGCACCGTCCGTCAGCGGTGCCGTACCGGCGGGCGCATCAGCTGGTTCACACAGACCCAGGTTCACCAGATCGCTGTCCGTATCTTCGACGGCACCTTCGACACCCAGTTCAGCGCCAAGCGGCACAGGGTGACACAGTGCACCCATGGCGACCCGCAGTGCGATGTCGACGGTATCGTCACCCGGACGACGGCCATTCGGGAAACCTGCAAGGTCTTCGGCCACGACGCCGAATGTATGCTGGCTGTCACGCGGTGTGGCAGGCACACCCGTATTCAGGCGCAGCATCTCGGACGGTGTGACAGTCGCCTGCTGGTTGAACCCCGGGAAGCCGGTCAGGAAAGCCGCGACAAGGTCCGCACGTGGGAAGTTCGACGGTGCAAGATTGGTCGTCGCACCTTCACCCAAGACCGCTTCGCGGAACAGCACGTCGATCAGGGCAGGCAATGTCGGATTGGTGACATAGACTGCAAGCGCACCGTCCTGCATCGGCTCGGCTGCGTTGAACAGGTCCTTGTCGGGCAGGCCGATCACGACTTCGTTCACCAGTGGAGCCGACAGACGCGACTGCTGCACCCAAGCACCGCCATAGACGGACGTGCCATCATAGGTGGGCGAAGGATCTTCCAGTTCGGCCTGTGGCAGGCTGGCTGTGGTCCAGGCACCGATCACACCGTTGCCGCCGCCGGTCAGGCAGGCAATCGGAACTTCGATGGCGATCGACGTCACGTTGGCGATACCGACAAGATCGTCATTCGCACGATCCTGCGTGATGCCACCGGGGAACTGCTGATCTGCAGGCACATTGTACTGCGGCCACATGGCATTGTCGGCGCCTTGGATCGGCACGAGGTTCACAAGGTCAAAGACTTCGCCAAGGTTCACGGCGAACGCTTCTGCACGCTGCCCGACGAAGACGCGCGAGTCAGCCTCACAACCAGGCATGCTGACGTCGTTGTAGATGTAGGAGTCGGCATACGCACCATAGGCAGGCATCGTCTTCTGCCCGAAATAGTCAGCCGGCTTGGTGAACGTCGCACCGCCACCATGTGACAGCGTCGTCGCTTCGCCGCTCCGGCGATCACCCGAAACCATAGTCACGGAATAGGTTTCGATCTCTCCGAGCTTTGAAATATCGCGGTTGAAGATTTGACCAGCTGCACGCAGCGGGATCGAAACCATCTCGCCGTCGATGTCGAGTTGTACACCGGTTCCACCGACGAGCGTGTTCTCGAAATCGAACTGGAACGTCAGATCCTCGATCGCGTCGCCATCGTTGTCGATGTGAATTTCATAGAGAGCGTCCGGGTCCATCGTAAAATAGTTCGGACCGCCATAGGGCGCCTGCAACGGCTGATAGTTGGCGATCAGCGTGACATAACCTTCACGGCCGGTCTCGTAGCTGCGGAACATATAGAAGTCCGTCGCATCGACCTTCGGCTGCTCGGTGATCCCGGGTGCCTCGCGGTGCGACGACGCGGTCGCCATCGTGGCTGCAAGACAAAGCGTTGCCGCGGTTGTGCCTAGCAGAAATTTGGAATTGGAAATCGTCAATTGAAAGTCCTCCGACTGTCGGTTTTTGTTGACGGCTATAATTTTGCCGCATTGCATCCGGGCGGGCGCAGTTCAATTTGCGAACCTGCCCCTACGTCCGTTACAAGGAACCACGCGCAGTTAGACAAAAGGTTTCATGAAAGTGGCAACAATAAGATGCCATCTGCGCAAGACACTGAAATCTATGCATTCTATTGTTGGCTTTTTTGGCGCATAGCGTCTGGCTTGTCGCAACAGCCGGTCTGACGGCGGTTCTGTTGCGGCTGGTCTGGATCGACCTGCGTACCCTGCGCCTGCCCGATACCTACACCCTGCCGCTCATCGTCGCGGGCCTGGCCATCAATACCGTCCTATACGGCGCTTTGCCGCATCAGGCGATCTGGGGCGCGATAGCCGGCTACGGTGTCTTCTGGGCGCTGGGCACGGGTTTCCATCGCCTGCGCGGTCGCGAGGGCCTCGGTCTGGGCGACGCCAAACTGTTCGCCGCGGCAGGCGCATGGGTCGGCATCACGTCGCTGCCCTACGTCCTGCTGATCGCCGCCGGGGGCGCGTTGCTGTTCACGCAAATGACGTCACGGGACTCTACGCAGGGCCTGGCTTTCGGACCGTGGCTCGCGCTGGGATTCTGGAGCGTTTGGGTCGTTCAATGGCTGATCTGACACTGTCCCTGACCGGCATCGATATACGAGCCACCGCCAGGTGCCCGGTATTCCTGCCGGGACAATGCAGGCGACCGCCACCCTAATATCCGGGGTTTCAGTGGTGAGCCGTGCAGGATTCGAACCTGCGACCCACTGATTAAAAGTCAGTTGCTCTACCAACTGAGCTAACGGCCCACTAGAGGCGGGTATTAGAAACCATGGGGCATGGGGTCAACCCCAAAACGCGGCGCGTCTGGAATAGTCCGCGGGCATTGGCTATATGCGCCGCATGATCCGCGACCACACCACATCATTGCCCTTCATGAAGATGCATGGGCTGGGCAACGACTTCGTCGTCGTCGACGAGCGTGGCGGCGCACCGCGGGTCGATGCGGACCTCGCCCGCGCCATCGCGGACAGGCATCGCGGCGTCGGTTTCGACCAACTGGCCGTGCTGTCCGACCGGGCCGGAGCGGACGTGCATCTGACGTTTTGGAATAGCGACGGATCGCAGTCGGCAGCCTGCGGCAACGCCACCCGCTGCATCGCCCGGCACCTGATGGATCAGACCGGGCGCAGCGCGCTGACGATTACGACCGACCGCGGAACTTTACAGGCCCGCGATGTCGACGGCCTGGCCAGCGTCAACATGGGACAGCCGCAGTTGGACTGGCGCGACATCCCGCTGGCCCGGGCGATGGACACGCTCAAACTCCCCATTGATGGCAGCCCGACGGCGACCGGCATGGGCAACCCGCATTGCACGTTTTTCGTGGAAGACGTCGATGCCATCGACCTTGGTGCGCGCGGAGCCGAAATCGAACACCACCCGCTCTATCCGCAACGCACGAACGTCCAGTTCGCCCAGATTGTCGGCCCCGACCACATTCGTATGCGGGTCTGGGAACGCGGTGTGGGCATCACGCTGGCCTCAGGCTCTTCGTCCTGCGCCACCGCCGTCGCCGCCGCGCGGCGGGGGCTGACGGGGCGCAAGGTGCAGATCGACCTCGACGGCGGCACGCTGCAGATCGACTGGCGCGACGACGGTGTCTGGATGACCGGCCCGACCGCCCATGTTTTCGACGGCGTCTGGCATGGCTGACGCGCCGATATTCTCCAACCACGGCTGCCGCCTGAACGCCTATGAAACCGAGGCGATGAAGGACCTCGCCGCACAGGCGGGCGTCACCGACGCGGTGATCGTCAACACCTGTGCTGTCACGGCAGAGGCGGTGCGTAAGGCCAAGCAGGACATCCGCAAGCAACGCCGCGCCAACCCCGACGCAAAGATCATCGTCACCGGCTGCGCCGCCCAGACGGAACCCGCGACCTTCGCCGACATGGCCGAAGTCGACGTCGTCATCGGCAATACCGAAAAGATGCAGCCCGCCACCTGGGCCGGAATGGCCCCCGACCTGATCGGCCGGACCGAACCCGTGCAGGTGGACGACATCATGTCGGTGACCGAAACCGCGGGCCACCTGATCGACGGGTTCGGCACGCGCAGCCGTGCCTATGTGCAGGTCCAAAACGGCTGCGACCACCGCTGCACCTTCTGCATCATCCCCTACGGGCGCGGCAATTCGCGGTCGGTGCCGGCGGGTGTGGTCGTGGACCAGATCAAGCGCCTCGTCGATCGCGGCTATCAGGAGGTCGTGCTGACAGGCGTCGACCTCACATCCTGGGGCGCGGACCTGCCCGCGACGCCGAAACTGGGCGATCTAGTCATGCGCATCCTGCGCCTCGTCCCCGATCTGCCGCGCCTGCGGATCAGCTCCATCGACAGCATCGAAGTGGACGACAACCTCATGCAAGCCATCGCCACCGACCAGCGCCTGATGCCGCACCTGCACCTCAGCCTACAGGCAGGCGACGATATGATCCTGAAACGGATGAAGCGCCGCCACCTGCGCGACGACGCGATCCGGTTCACCGAAGAGGCCAGCAAGCTGCGCCCCGACATGACCTATGGCGCGGATATCATCGCGGGCTTTCCCACGGAAACCGACGCGATGTTCGCCAACTCGCTGGCGCTGGTCCGCGACTGCAACCTGACGTGGTTGCACGTCTTTCCCTATTCCGCCCGCCACGGGACGCCCGCCGCAAAAATGCCCGCCGTCAACGGCAAGGTCATCAAGGACCGCGCCGCGCAACTGCGCGCCGCCGGTGAGGCACAGGTCGCTCGCCATCTGTCTGCACAGGTGGGCCAGCGCCACGCCGTGCTGATGGAAAACCCCCGCATGGGCCGCACCCCGCAATTCGCGGAGGTGCATTTCGACACCGATCAGGCCGAAAGCCGGATCGTGGAGGCGACGATTTCCGGATACACCGGATTCCACCTGTCGGCTTGAGCGCTATTCCGTATTATCTTGCCGAAAATACTCCCGCCGGAGGCTCCGACACGTGCCGCAAACGCCCATCCTCTGGACCTTCCGCCGCTGCCCCTACGCCATGCGCGTCCGGCTGACGCTGCGCTACACCGGCGTAGAGGTCGAACTGCGCGAAATCCTGTTGCGCGACAAGCCCGACGCCTTCCGCGCCACAAGCCCCAAGGCGACCGTCCCGGTCATCGACACCGGCGACCGGGTGATTGCGGAAAGTCGCGACATCATGCTCTGGGCGCTGGCGCAGAACGACCCTGACGGCTGGCTGGACATGACCGCCGAAGACGTTGCATTGATCGACACCAACGATGGCCCGTTCAAGGCGGCACTCGATCACACCAAATACTGCGTGCGCTTCCCCGACCGGAACGAAGCAACCGACAGGGCCGAAGCCGCTGGATACCTGCGCATGCTCGACACGCGCCTGCAAAACCACGCCTTCCTTACCGGTGACCGCCGCCGCATGGCCGACACCGCCATCGCCCCATTCGTCCGCCAGTTCGCAAACACCGACCGTGCCTGGTTCGACGCGCAGGACTGGCCCCACCTGCGCCGCTGGCTTGTGGATTTCGAAACCGGCGTGGACTTTGCCGCCGTCATGCACAAGTATCCGCCATGGCAGCCCGGTCAGCCGCCGGTTCTTTTCCCGGATAACCCAAATGCACCCCAATCCGACGTTTCGTAAGACAGCCCGCGATCGCAACATCGCCTTCGCCCGCGACCGCGCGTTCGGCGTGTTGTGCATCAATGGCGAAGACGGCCCGCTGCTCGCACATATTCCCTATGCATTGTCCGAGGATGGCCAGAGCGCCGATCTGCATCTCGTGCGCTCCAACCCGATCCTGCGCCTGCTCGACGCGCCCATCGCCGCCTGCATCGCAATCACAGGGCCGGACAGCTATGTCTCGCCCGACTGGTACGGCGTGCCCGATCAGGTGCCGACATGGAATTACGTGGCCGTCCATTTGCGCGGGTCACTGACAAAGCTGCCGCAGGACGAAATGCGCGCGATGCTCGATCACCAATCAGCAGGATATGAAACCCGCCTGGCCCCAAAGACGCCGTGGACTACCGACAAGATGACACCCGATTTGCTTGGCCGCATGATGCGCCAGATCGTTCCCTGCCACCTGGCCGTCACTGCCATCGACGGCACGTGGAAGCTGGGCCAGAACAAGCCGGACGGCGTCCGCCTCTCCGCCGCCGATCAGGTCGCGCAGGCGGCCATCGGGTCCGACGTCAAGACGCTCGCCAGCCTGATGCGCGACCCGCCCGCGCCCTCATCTTAAAGGAAAATCCGATGAAACTGCTGATGTCACCCGCCTCCCCCTTCGTGCGCAAGGTCCGCGTGCTGCTGCGCGAGGCGGATCTGCTCGATACCGTCGAAGAGGTCGCGGTCTCTACCACCCCGCTCAATACCGATCCGGCGGTCGTGTCCGCCAACCCGCTGGGCAAAATCCCCGCACTGATCCGCGCAGATGGACCTGCCCTTTACGACAGCCGCGTCATCACCCGGTTCTTGGACGATCACGCCGGGGCGGGCCTCTATCCACAGTCGCGTCTTTGGGAAATCCTGACGCTGGAAGCGACGGCAGACGCGATCATGGACGCGACCGTGTCCATGACCTACGAGGCGCGCCTGCGCCCGGAGCCCCAGCAGTCACCCGAATGGGTCGAGGCGCAGTGGGGCAAGGCGTCCCGCGCGCTCGACGCCATCGAATCCCGCTGGATGAGCCACCTGTCAGGCCCGCTCAACATCTCCCAGATCGGTGTCGCCTGCGCACTGTCCTATATCGACCTGCGCCATGACGCGCGCGGGTGGCGCAGCGGTCGGCCCGCTCTCGACAAATGGCACGCCGCGTTCAGCGAACGCGACAGCATGAAAGCCACGATCCCCGGCTAGAACGCGAAACTGACGCCGACGTTCAGGGCGTTCGTCGTGATATCCGTGTCCAGCGTTCCGCCGCCCTCCAGCGTTACGGAGTTGCGCGTAAAGGTGCCTTTGTATTCACCGAACACGGACCAGTCCTCGGTGATCGGGTAGCTGGCCCCGGCGATCAGCGTGGCGGCAGGGCCCGCGATCTGGTAGCCGCGGGTGTCCGACCCGCCGCTTTCGACCTCGGCATAGGGGATCGACAGGCCGACCCCGGCCCCGACATAGGGCGTGACGCCTGCGAACGTCGTGTCCCACTTCGCATAGGCGTTCAGGGTCAGCGTGTTCAGCCCGTCGGTGAACTCCAGCCGGTCATAGCCGGTCGGCAGCGTTGTCGGGTAAACCTTGTTGTGCGTGAAATCGACGCCGTAGCCAAAGCTCGGCGTCTGCCAGACCGTCGCGCGCAGCCCGTAATAGATCGGCGCGTCAAACGAACGCCCCTCCCAGTCCTGCGCAAAATCGCCGCCGGTCACGAAGCGGTCTCCCCGCACCGAAATATCCGACGGCTGGGCCTGCTGGGCGCCGCCGTAGAAGCTCAACTCGACATCCTGCGCTGTCGCTGCACAGGGCGCGACCAGCGCCAAGCAGAACGATAAGATGCGGCCAAGCGTCATGACTGTCTCCGAACTATCGCACGGTTCTCATTGTTAACAACGAATCGGCCGACGAAATGGTTTCAAGCCGCGACCTGCGGATCGCATCCGGTCAATCCACAAAGCGCCAGCTGTCGGCGCCGTCGAAATGCCGCACCCGGATGTCCGCCAGCGCCGCGGCCTCCATCAGGTTCACGTTCACCGCGCCGTTGCGTGGCGGCGCGTCGATCAAAGATATCCAGTGCGTCGTGCAGCCGCAGGTGCGGCAGGTGTGAAACGCCAGCGACTGTTCGCCATAGGCATACGCCAGTGTCGCATCCGGCTCTGCCACGATCTCGATCACACCCTCCGGCCCGTGCGCCCAGCGCACCCCCAGACGCCTGCAAATGCTGCAATTGCACACGACAATACGGGGCGGGACCCCGTGATACCGCACCGTCACCGCGCCGCAGTGGCAGGACCCTTCGATCATTTTGCACCTTTCCGGGGTCGCCGGACCCCCAATCTCGCCCCCTGCGCCCTATTGTCCGCTGGACGCGACCGGCTTAGACAGCTAGAAACCGCTGCAAGACGGCACCTTTCACAAGGTTGCCCGCCAATGTCACGTGGGCACAAGGCCCGCGCACACCAAACCGGAGATGCACCCCGTGTCACAAGCAGACGAACACGCAAATGGCCATCAGGGCACACGCCGCGACTTTATCTACTACGCCACCGCCGGCGCGGGTGCAGTCGCGACGGGGGCCGCCGTCTGGCCGCTGGTCAACCAGATGAACCCCTCCGCCGACGTGCTGGCGCTCGCCTCGATCCGCGTCGACATCAGCGCGGTCGCGCCCGGTACACAGATCACCGTGCTGTGGCAGGGCAAGCCCGTATTCATCCGCTCCCGCACCGAGGCCGAGATCGAAGAGGCCCGCGCCGTGGACGTCTCCGACCTGCCGGATGCCGACGCCAACAATGCCAACCTTGGCGAAGTGCCCGCGACGGACGAAAACCGCGCGCTGGACGAATCCGGTCAATGGCTGGTCCAGATGGGTGTCTGCACCCACCTGGGCTGTGTGCCGCTGGGCGACGGTGCCGGTGAATTCGGCGGCTGGTTCTGCCCCTGCCACGGCTCGCACTACGATACCTCCGGCCGTATCCGCAAAGGCCCCGCTCCGCGTAACCTGCCCGTGCCGGTTGCCGAGTTCATCGACGAAACCACCATTCAACTCGGTTAAGGAGACAGACCCATGGGCGGTATTCCCCACGACCATTACGAACCGAAGACCGAATTTGAAAAAGGCATGCAAAAGCGCCTGCCGGTGATCGGCCTGCTGTACGACACCCTGATGATCCCCACACCCAAAAACCTGAACTGGATGTGGATCTGGGGCATCGTGCTGACCTTCACGCTGGCGCTGCAGATCATCACCGGCATCGTGCTGGTGATGCACTACACGCCGCACGTCGACATGGCCTTTGCATCCATCGAACATATCATGCGCGACGTGAATGGCGGCCACATGATCCGCTATTTCCACATGAACGGCGCATCGCTGTTTTTCTTCGCGGTGTATCTCCATATTTTCCGCGGCCTTTACTACGGTTCCTACAAAGCCCCGCGTGAGGTGACGTGGATCATCGGCATGTTGATCTACCTGCTGATGATGGGCACCGCCTTCATGGGCTACGTATTGCCCTGGGGGCAGATGTCGTTCCACGGCACGGCGGTGATCACCGGCCTGTTCGGCGCGATTCCCTTCGTCGGCGAAAGCATTCAGACATGGCTGCTGGGTGCCGGTGCCGTGGGTCAGCCCGCGCTAAACCGCTTCTTCTCGCTGCACTATCTGCTGCCCTTCGTGATCGCGGGTCTTGTGATTGTCCATATCTGGGCCTTCCACACGACCGGCAACAACAACCCCACAGGGGTCGAGGTGCGCCGCACCAGCAAGGAAGACGCCGCGAAAGACACATTGCCGTTCTGGCCCTATTTCGTGATCAAGGACCTGTTCGCACTCGCGATCATCCTTGTCGTGTTCATGGCCATCGTCGGCTTTATGCCCAACTACCTGGGTCACCCCGACAACTACATCCCGGCCAACGCGCTGGCGACGCCTGCACACATCGTGCCCGAATGGTACTTCCTGCCATTCTACGCGATCCTGCGTGCCTTCACCGCGGATGTCTGGGTCGTGCAACTGGTCAACTTCATCAGCTTCGGCATCATCGACGCCAAGTTCTTCGGCGTGCTGGCGATGTTCGGCGCGATCGCGGTGATGGCGCTGGCGCCCTGGCTCGATACATCCTCCGTGCGCTCGGGCCGCTATCGCCCGATGTTCAAATGGTGGTTCGCGCTGCTGGTCGTCGACTTCATCCTGCTGATGTGGGTGGGCGCGCGCCCGGCCGAATTCCCCTATGACTGGATTTCGCTGATCGCATCGACCTATTGGTTCGCCTACTTCCTGATCATCCTGCCGCTGCTGGGTGTTCTGGAAAAGCCGATGCAGCCGCCCGCGACGATCGAGGAAGATTTCGACGCGCATTACGCACCCAAAGTCGGTGGCACAAAAACCATCGTGAATCCGGCCGAGTGAGGACGACAAGAATGACGATTTTCCGAAAACTCACACTGGCTGCGGCGCTGGCCTTCACAGCCGGCACCGCCACGGCAGAGTCAGAAATCCATGTCGAGGATTTCGACTTCTCGTTCGAAGGGCCCTTCGGTGCGTTCGACCAGATGCAGCTGCAGCGCGGCCTGCAGATCTACACCGAGATCTGCGCCGCCTGTCACGGGCTGGAGCATGTCGCTTTTCGCAACCTGCATGACGAGGGCGGCCCCGGCCTGCCCGAGGATCAGGTCTTCGCCTACGCGGAATTCTACGAGGTCTTCGACCCCGCGCTGTTCGACGGAGAAGGCGACTTCCGCCCCGCGACCCCGGCAGACAAGTTCCCTGGCTCGAACCTGTCCAACGCGCCCGACCTGTCGCTGATGGCCAAGGCCCGCGCGGGTTTCCACGGCCCCTACGGCACCGGTCTGGCGCAACTCTTCAAGGGCATGGGCGGGGCGGAGTATATCGCGTCGCTGCTCACCGGATATGCCGATCCGCCTGACTGCGCGCCTGATGATTTCGAAGGCTATTACAACACCGCATTCGCCTCCGGTGGCTATCCCGAAAGCTGCAAGGACCACGGCCACAACACCGTGCCCGGCTCCTGGATCGCGATGGCACCGCCGCTTTATGGCGATGACGTCGAATTCGCCGACGGTCACTCCACCGATCTGCACCACGAGGCGGAAGACATCGCCGCCTTCCTGATGTGGACGGCGGAACCCAAGATGATGGCCCGCAAACAGGCCGGCCTGACCGGCGTGATCTTCCTCGCTTTGCTGTCGGTGCTGCTCTACCTGACGAACAAGCGTCTGTGGGCACCCCACAAGCACAAGGATGACGAGGCGTAGATCACGCGTCCCTCAATCGACAAGGCCCGCCAAACAGGCGGGCCTTTTTCTTTGTGACTGCCCGAACCTCATGATCGCTCGCCCAGATACGCGCGCAAGGCTGGCGGCGGATTGGCAAATGTCTCTGCCGTCGTGACAGGCGCATGGGCCACGCCCCCCGCTACCAGCACTACCTGATCCGCCACGTCCAGCGCGTCCTGCGGGTCATGCGTGACCATCACGACGGTCTTGCCCGCCGCGATCAGGACCGACCGCACCAACCCCAGCATCTCCTGTTTCAGCGCGGGGCCGAGCGCCGAAAACGGCTCGTCCAGCAGGACAAGCGGGCGCTCCGCGACCAGCACACGCGCAAGCGCCACCCGGCTTTGTTGCCCACCGGACAGCGCACCGGGCTTGCGATCCGCGAAGCCGGTCAACCCAACCTGCGCCAGCGCCGCCGCCACCGCATCGCGCTCGGTCGCGGTCAGCTTAAGGTCTGGCCGGACACCAAGCCCGATATTCTGCGCCACCGTCATATGCGGAAACAGGTTGTTGTCCTGAAACAGCATCGCCACCGGGCGCTGCCCTGGCGGCAGGCCGTTCAAACGGCTGTCTTGCCACAGCACCGCGCCGGACCGCGGCTCAAGAAATCCCGCCACAGCCGATAGAAACGTGGATTTGCCTCCGCCTGACGGGCCGATCACCGCCGTTACGGTGCCCGCCGCGATGGACAGATCGGCGGTCAGCACGAAATCCCCCTGCGCCAAGGTCACCTTGTCAAACGTCAGCATCCACGCGTCCTCCCCTGTCGCACAGCCAGAACAGCAGCAGGCTCAGCGCGACAAGCAGCAACCCCGCTCCCGCCGCCGCCTCCATTCGGTAGCTGCCCATCAGCCGATACATCTCAAGCGGCAGCGTCGCATTCCGCTCGTCCGCGAACAATGCGATCACGCCAAGGTCGCCCATCGACAGCGCCGCCGCTAGGCCCGCGGCGAACCCAAGCGGGCGGCGGATGCGCGGCAGCACGACCAGCCGCAACCGCGCCCAGCCACCGATCCCCAGATGCGCACTCAACCTTCCGTAATCCGCCCGCACGGCATCGACCGCCGGCGCGATGGACCGCAGCGCAAAAGGCAGCGCCATCGCCGCATTGACCACAGCCGTCACCGGCAGCGCCAGATCGGCGGGTCGCACGAACGGAAAAACAATCAGAAACAGCCCCGTGCCCATCACCAGTGACGAGGCCGCCAGCGGCAACACCCCGATCATCGACACCAGCACACCGCCGCGCAACGCGAGAGCCAGCGCCAGAACCACCGTCAGCAGTGCCGAGGCCAGTGCGACGCAAACCGACCGCACCGCCGCCGTCAGGATCGACGGTGACAATTCCAGCAGCCCCGGCACACCGCGCCACAGGATCATCGCGAGCGGCACCATCAGGAAAACCGCTGCCGCCCCGATCCACACAAAATCCAACACGCGCGACCCGTCCCACCGCTGCACGACCCGGTCCAGCCCCGCGCCGAACCCGTCTACCGCCGTCACCCGCCAGGCCACCAGCGCCGCCCCCGCGCAAATCCCGAACTGCACGCAGGCCAGCAGTGCCGCGCGCCCAAGGTCGAAATCGAACCGCACCGCCTGATAGATCGCCAGCTCCACCGTCGTCGCCCGCGGCCCGCCGCCCAACGTCAGCGCCACGGCAAAGCTGGTCAGGCAGATCAGAAACACCACCAGTAAGGCCCCCGGCACCACCGTTCGCAGCATCGGCCACTCCAGCAACCTCCCGACCGGCGCGTTCAGCGATGCAGCAAGCCGAAACCGCTCTGCCGGAATCGCCAGCCAGCCCTGCAACAGCAGACGCGTCGCCAGCGGCAGGTTGAAGAACACATGCGCCAGCACGACCCCGTGAAACCCGTAGATCGACACCGGCGGCAAGCCGATCAGGCCCAGCGCGTCATTCAGCAATCCGCCCCGGCCAAAGACCGCCAGCAGGCCCAGCACCGCTACGATCACCGGCAACAGGAACGGCGCACCCAGCAAGGTGATCAGCAACGACCGCCCCCGAAACGACTGCCGCGCCAGCGCCCGCGCGACCGGGATCGCCAGACCGACGCTCAGTGCCGCGGACAGCAGTGCCTGCGTCACGGTGAACCGCACCGCAGCCCAGTCCGCCCCGGACAGCCCGCCGCCCCATTCGGCGCGCAGTGCCACCGCGGCCAGTGTCCCAAGCGTCAGAAAGGCGATCAGCGCCCCCGCAATCCATGCAGGGGCGCGCAGGATCATTGCGACAGCGCCGCGCGCCATTCGGCCAGCGCCGTATCGCGCACCGCCGCCGCGTCCTCCGGCGACAGCAGCAGCGCCTTTTCCGGTGCGATCAGCGTGTCGAACCCGTCGGGCAAACCGTCCTCGGGAACGACTGCTGGATACATCCAGTTCGTCGTCGGGATCACCGCCTGAAACGCGTCCGACACCACGAAGGCCATGAATTGATCCGCCAGGTCCGGCACGTCCGTGCCCGCCAGCTTGCCCGCAACCTCGACCTGCATGTAATGGCCCTCCTGAAACGCCCAGGCGGTCTTGCTGTCATCCTCCTCCGCAATCAGGTGATAGGCGGGCGAGGTGGTGTAGGAAAGCACCGCATCGGCCTCGCCTTCCAAGAACAGGCCATAGGCTTCTGACCAGCCCGGCGTAACGGTGACGATATTGTTGGCCAGATCGGACCAGAGCGCCTCTGCCTCGTCGCCGTAAGCCGCCTTTACCCACATCAACAGACCCAGGCCCGGTGTGGATGACCGCGGATCCTGAATGACGATCTGCAAGTCACTGTCCGCCAGTTCACGCAGCGATCCGACCGCAGGGGTATCGCCGTCCGCGACAAAGGCGAAAAAGCCCCAGTCGAAAGGCAGAAAATCCGCGTCGTCCCAGGCGACCGGCAGGTCAAGGTCGGCCTCTACCCCATGCGGGGCAAATAGCCCGGTGTCGCGCGCGGCGGCGGTCAGGTTCGTATCCAGCCCCAGCACCACGTCTGCTTCCGTCCGTGGCCCTTCCAGTTGCAAACGGGCGAGCAACGCCGCCCCGTCGCCCGCGCCTACGAACTCCAAATCGCAACCGCAAACCTCTTCGAACGCCGCTTCCACCGCCGGGCCCGGGCCCCACTCGGTGACGAAGCTGTCGTAGGTCAGCACGGTCAGTTTCGGGGTCTGGGCCGCGGCCATCGTGGCACAGCACATCCCCGTCACAGCCATCAGATAAGTGATGTTTCGCATCGTATCCTCCAAATGCGCCCGAAATAAAACAAATGGCGGATTTGGGGTACGGCGTCATTGCCAAACCTTCCCTCCGCCGGTCTTAACCGGTTCAGGTTCAACGGGTCAGCTTGCGCAATCTCAGCCACATCAGTGGCCCCCCGAGGTAAGGGTTAGGTAGCGCGCCGAACCTGCAGGTGCAAGGGCGTCGCGGCTGGCACCGCGAAACGGGTCATGCAATCATTCCCGAAACCAGTGGCGCAGAAGGACGAAACCGTCATGGCACGACCCGAAACGATCTATCGCTTCGCCGAGAAATCCTGGGAGCCGGTCGTCGAGATCGGGACGGAAAAACTGATTTATGCCGTCCCCGTCGCCTCGGGTCATGTGGATAAGGTGTTCCGGTTCGAAATCTCCGAAACCGAATTCGAGATACTGAAAGCGGATCCGGAGCGCCGTTCTTTCCTGTACGCCCTGCTGCACAGCCGGTATCAGATGCAACCGATGACGACCGACGTGCTTGCGGATCGCCATATCGCACTTGTGCTGTTCGCGCCGCAAGCCGTTGTCGAGCAGGTGTTGACCGCCGAGGATGCCGCAAGCAACGGGGCTGTCTCGAACCTGATCCGCATCTTTCTGGCGCGCGACCAACGCCGGATGCGGGACGGACGCTGGTTCATGGATCAACCGGGCCCATAGCCGATACACAAATGGGTTGATAAATGACTGACCGACCGCCCGGTTTCTGATTCCAAACGCAAAAATGGCCACAGGTTTCGCATGCGAAACCTTTTGCCCCCTGCACCGCGCCGCTTTCCCACCCGCGCAAACTGTCCTATCAGGGGCCGCAAAGAGGGATACCGCGTATGTCGATCAACAGCTTTGGCCATCTGTTCCGCTTCACAACTTGGGGTGAGAGCCACGGCCCCGCGCTCGGCGCCACGGTCGACGGTTGCCCGCCGGGCGTGCCGCTGGAGCCTGCGATGCTGCAACGCTGGCTCGACAAGCGCCGCCCCGGTCTGAACAAGAACACCACCCAGCGACAGGAACCGGATGCTGTCGAAATACTGTCTGGCGTGTTCGAGGGACAGACGACCGGAACGCCGATCCAGTTGATGATCCGCAACACCGATCAGCGGTCCAAGGATTACGGCGACATCGCCAACACCTTCCGCCCCGGTCACGCCGATATCACGTACCACCAGAAATACGGCCTGCGCGATTATCGCGGCGGTGGCCGCTCATCCGCCCGTGAAACCGCATCGCGGGTGGCGGCGGGTGGTGTGGCGCGCGAGGCGATCCAAGCGATTGCGCCCGGCGTGCAAATCCGTGGCTACATGACCCAGATGGGCGCCAAGCAGATCGACCGCGCCAAGATCGACTGGGACCAGATCGACCGGAACGATTTCTTCTGCCCCGATGCTGACGCCGCCGCCGAGTGGAACGATTATCTGGCGTGGCTCCGCAAAGACGATCACAACTCGGTCGGCGCAATCATCGAGGTAGTCGCGCGCGGCGTGCCAGCGGGCATCGGCGCGCCTGTTTACGCGAAGCTCGACACTGATCTGGCCGCTGCGATGATGTCGATCAACGCCGTCAAAGGCGTCGAGATCGGCGAGGGGATGGCCGCCGCCGCCCTTACCGGGCGCGAGAATGCCGACGAGATTTTCATGGGGCCGGATGGGCCGGAATATTCATCCAACCACGCGGGCGGAATCTTGGGCGGGATCAGCACCGGGCAGGACATCGTCGTGCGTTTCGCGGTGAAACCGACGTCGTCCATCCTATCGCCGCGCAAATCCATCCGTATGGATGGCACAGCGACGGAAGTGATCACCAAAGGTCGCCACGATCCCTGCGTCGGCATCCGCGCCGTGCCGGTGGGCGAGGCGATGATGGCCTGTGTGATCCTCGATCATCTGTTGCTGGATCGTGGCCAGACCGGCGGCGTCCGCGGCGGGATCGGCTGATCTACATCCAGTAGTGCGCAGCTCCGTAGTGGGCGAAAACGTTCTTCTCCCATTCCCGGTCGCTGGCCCAATCCTCGCGGCGTTCCGGCGCGTTCTGCAACCGCTCCCTCGTGATGTCAGTGCGGTAACCGCCCGAGTCCTTGTCGTAATGCAGCGCGGACCACGGGATCAGGTGTTCGTCTTCACCAACCCCCATGAAACCGCCGAAAGTCATAACGGCATATGCAACATTGCCGCTGACCTTGTCGATCAGAAGGTGGTCGATCTCGCCCGCCTCCTCGCCGTTCGCGGCGAAAACCTTGGTGCCGTTGATGCGGGTGGATTCGATCAGGTCGTGATTTGTATCAGTGAGCATGTTGTCCTCCATTCGCTTGGGACTATGAGGGATCAACGCGCAACCTGCGGTATTGGTTCGCTAAAGCTGCTTGGACAGCTGTACCGCCAGAATGCCGCCCGCGATGATCGCGACGCCCAGAATATCAAGCGGGCCGATCCGTTCCGACAGGATCGCCGCGGCGACGGCGACGCCCAGAAACGGGTTGAGGAAGTGGAAGGTGGAAGCCTTCACCGCGCCGATCCGCCGCACCAGCATGAACCAGACCCACGTGGCCAGCAGACCGGGCACGAGGGTCGTATAGGCGAAAGCGGCGATCAGTTGCGCGTTCCAGGTGACGTCCCAGGTTTCCAGCGCCAGGGCCGGACCGGTCAGGAACGCCGCGCCGACCAGCATCTGCAAACCGACGATCATCAGCACGTTGCCGCCGGAGGAAGCCCCCATGACGGCCATTGTCGCGGCGGTCAGGGAGAAGACGCCGATCAGGCAAAGCACGAGGCCGAAGACATCGACGCCGCCCTGCAACCGCGCGCCCATGATCAGCGCAACGCCCGCGATCCCCGCGACAAGGCCCAGCATCCCCAGACGGTTCACCCGTCTTCGGAATAAAAGCCAGCCGGACAGTGCCACAAGCAACGGCATGGCGGAGGCAATGATCGCGGCGAGCGAGGCCTGGATCGTCTGCATCGCGACGAAATTCAGGCCGAGATAGAGCGCGTTCTGGCAGATACCAAAGACCAGCACGCCGATCCATTGCTGGCGGGTCAGTTGCATCCGCTGTCCCAGCGCCCAAGCCAGCCCGATGCCGATCAGGCCGGAGACGAAGAACCGCAGGGCGAGTGCCGTCAGGGGCGGCGCGTATTCGACGATGATCCGGGCGGAGGTGAAGGCCGAGGACCACATCAGCGCGAATGCCAGCCCCATGCCGATCGCCTTGATGTCCATGTCCACCTCGCAAAGAAAAAGGGCCGCCCGTCGGGGCGACCCTTTCCTAATCCTGCGACAGGTTCAACGCCTAGTCGTTGACGCTGTCCTTGAGCGCCTTGGCGATGGTCATCTTGACCACCTTGTCGGCATCTTTCTTGATCTGCTCGCCCGTGGCGGGGTTGCGGACCATACGCTCCGGGCGCTCGCGGCAATAGATTTTGCCGACACCGGGAAGGGTGACTGCACCGCCGCCCGAAACTTCGCGCGTGATGATCGCGACGATCCCGTCGAGTGCGCTGCTTGCGCCTTTTTTGTCCATGCCGGTTTCTTCGGCGAGTGCAGTGACAAGCTGCGCTTTCGTCATCGGCTTCGTTGCCATTTTTGTGGTCTCCCTCGTTTATTCACTGCCCAATCCTTGGGGCCTCATACCCGCGTAGTAAACGGCATATGGTAGGTATCCACAACAATTAGTGTATCCAAGGCAAGCAAAAACATGCTGTTTTTAAGGTTTTTCGCCGATTCTATGGTCATGATACCATTCTCATGGGTAATTTGTGACAGAGACGTAATCACAACTCGAAATTTGAACTGGAAAACTAAAGGCCATCAACAGGGTTTTCAGCAAAATTTTGCTAGCACACTAAACCTTATCGCACGAACAGCACAATAATGCATGCTGACCTATTCAAGTTTCCTGCACGTAATGATGCGCTTCAAAAACTGCTACTAGAGTCGCTCTATAGGCTAAAGTGACAAATTCAGCCTACTGCCGATAGGCCCTGTTCACGAAGCAGCGCTAGTGCGTGTACTCAATTGGGGTATTCCCGTGGGATGGCACTGGTGGTTCATTCCTGCAAAAGAGCAGGAGGTTGTCATGGCGCGATACGATCTGAGCGACGAGGAATGGATGATCGTGCATCCGTTACTGCCGAGACCCGGCAAGTGCGGGCTACAGGTGGGCGATCGGCGGGTGGTCAACGGAATACTCCATGTGCTTCGCACCGGTGCGCCCTGGCGCGATCTGCCGGAGCGCTACGGCCTCTACATGACCGTCTACAATCGGTTCAATCGCTGGGCCGAACGCGGTATCTGGCTGAAGACATTCGAAGAACCGGCACGGCGGTCGCCGCATTCCCTGCACCTGATCGGTAGTTCTATCGTCCGAGCCCACCAACACGCCGCAGGCGGAAAAGTGGGGACGGATAACGCCATCGGCCGCTCTCGTGGCGGATTGAGCACCAAGGTCCACGCCGTCGTCGATCAGGATGGTATACCGGTCAAGCTGTTGATCCCCCCCGGACAAGCCTCCGACAAAACCGCTGCACCGCTCCTGCTGAACGCCTTGCTATCCGGCACCGTCATATCTGACAGGGGTTACGACAGCCGCGCCTTGGTCGAGTTGGTGCGCGACCGCGGTGGCGAGGCGCACATCCCGACGCAAAGCCGGGTGCGACTCCAGCGCAGCGTTCCAGCCGATCTCTATCGTCAACGCAACCTCGTGGAACGCTTCTTGTGCAATCTCAAACAGGTCCGCCGCATTGCCAAATGCTTCGAGAAACACGCCGCCACTTTCATCGCCGCCGTCGCCCTCGCATCCTCAAGACTGTGGCTGCGTGCTATCGAATCCACGCCCTAGTCGTCGACGTCGTCGAGCTTGTCCAGCCCCAGCGCGCGCAGGGTCGCGGCCGGAAAATCCGGGTCCTCGCGCAACCGTCGCATGGAAAAATCGGGCTCCAGCTTGCGCAACGCGGTCAGGGCCGTACGCGCACCCGCCCTGTCTCCGCGATAAAGCCGCAGCGCATACAGGTGCCGCAGCGGCGGGCGCGAGGTCGGTGCCAGCAGCGACGCCTGATAGGAAGCCTCCGTCGCCGCATCGAAATTGCCCATCGTCATGGCCGCCACGCAGAACCGCATCAGCGCGAATACCTGCAAAGACGTGTTCTGCAGCTGGCGCTTCGCGCGGCTCGCCGCCTCCAGCGCCGCCGCCCCCTGCCCGCGCCGCAACTCCAGCGCGCCCAGGCTGGCATAGGCGTAACCGGTCCCCGGATTGGCCTGCAGTGCCTTGTTGGCGTATGACAGCGCCGCATGCGGATCGGTAAAGACCAGGTCCTGTACGTCCGCGATAAAGGCGAGCGCCAGCGGGTTGCCGCCGTCCTGTCGCAACGCCTCCGCGATCAGATGATCGGCCTCCTGCTGCAGGGTCGCGGCGTCGTGGTCATCGCTTTCCAGCGCCAGAAACGCCTTGGCCAGTGCCCGCAAGGCAGGGCGCGGGGCAAAGGCATCCAGCGCCTGTGCCTGTTCCAGCAGCCAGTCGGCCTGACGCAGACGCGCGGGGTCGAAACTGAACACATCGCCAAGCGCCTTGGCGGCCATCGCGTTTGCCCGCTCCGCCGCACTCCCCCCGCCATCCAGCGCCGCGTGCGCCTCGGTCGCTTCCAGCGCCAGCGACGCCGCGACATCCACCGCTTCCAGATCGTCGTTGGCATCGAAGCTGACCCGCCGGGTCCAGATCTGGCGGCCCGCGGGTTCCAGCGTCAGCCGCGCCAGCACCAGCATCCGGTCGCCCTGCCGGGTGACCCGCACCGTGCAGCGTGACCCCGGTGCCATCACGCTTTGCGTCAGCGCGCCGTCGAGCACGACAACCTCGGTCCGGGCGTGTTCCACAGCGGTCTGCGCAAGCTGGGTGCAGATCGCCTCGGCGATGAAACTGTCCAGTCCCTCGCTCATGCCCCGCGGGTCCGCATAAAGACGTGGGAGGTCCATCAGAACGCCCGGGTTTCGGATCAGCGTCGGGCCGCTCAGCTCCGGCACGGCACCCGTTTCGCGTTCACGCCGGTCCTCCAGAGCCGTCCGCTCCTGCCGCAACCAGTCCTCGAATTCCTCCGATCGCAGATCAAGTCCGTCGAAGAGCGCGCCGCCCGCCGCCAGCTTGGCAAAGGCCTCCTGCGGTGCGTCGAACAGATCGACCGCCACCCGGTGCGGATCGAGCGACAGGTCGGTGCGCCCGGAGACCAGAATATCGTCGTGCGGCCTCAACGCCCTGCGGATCACCCCAAGCACCTGCCGCAAACTGCCCGACGCCTGCTTGCCGTCCCGGTCGGGCCACAGGAGCGCCTCGAGTTTGCGGCGGGCCACGGTCATGCGCGGCGACAGCAGGATCACGGCGAGCACCGCGCGCGGCAACGCTCCGGGCGGTGTCAGATGACGCCCGTCAGGCGCGGTCAGGTGCAAAACACCCACCGTTTCGATCACAACCTTGTCAGATGCCACGTGGTCCCCGTCCCTGCCGGACAGTCAGGCGGAAACGAGACGTGTTGTCAAACGCTGACCCCGGCACGCGCCGAATTTTCAGGCCAGCCGCGCCTTTTCGCGGCGATAGGGTGCGGGAATGCGCCCGGCCCCCAGCACCGGTGCAAGCCCTGTGCTGAACCCCGTCGGGTGCACGCCATCGGCCTCTGCCTGTGTGGCCATCCCGACCAACCGATCCACATCGGTGCCGGTCTGGGCCGGGTCCATCAGGCTCTGCACAAGCGCGCGGGCTGCCTGTGACGCGGCAAAGCTGGTGCCCTGCATCGCCGCGACAGAACCCTCCGCCGCCCCCGCCGCCAGTATTCCGAAATGCACCGTGCCGTCATCGGTGGGAAACGCCGCCGTGGGGGTCGATGCGCGGCCCGCATTGCCCAGATTGGCCACCGTCGTGCCGTCCGGGCCGTTCTCTGCCGCACCGCGCCCGGTGGCCGAATAGGGCGCGGGACGCCCGTCCGACTGCCGGTAACCGCCTACCCTGACCACCTGATCATGCGCGGCAGAGGCGTTCATCGTCCCATGCCGCCGCACCGCAGAACCCGACTGTGTATCCAGGTTGTCGACGTTGCCGCCCGCATCCGGCGGAAAGCTGTAGCTGTCCAGCAAACGCCCATCCGGCCCATGCCGCACATAGGTCGCATCGTCGAAATAGGATCGCAGATTGACACCCCCTTCGCCGCCGTTGACCTGATCGGTCTGCACCGAAAGCGCGCATTGCAGCGTGGCACCGCCCCGGTTCTGCAGCGCGATCCGCCAGGTGCCGTGCGGCGCGATACCCGCTTTGCCGGTCGGATCATGGGTGGGCGCCACGCAGAATGTATAGCACAGCTTTTTCGCGGCCTGCCCGTCGCCCGCTGCCGGATCGGACGGCAGCGACTTATGCAGCGCATAAATGCGCGCCACGGTCGCGCCGTCACTGTCCAGCAGGTCCCGGACATGGTCCTGCCCGTCGTGCGGCGGGTCGGTCGGCGCGCTGCTGACGAAGGGCGGCGTAAGGTCGATGGCCAGCGGCGGCGCATCCGCATCGTCGACCCAAAGTTCGGTGAAATTCGATGACTGGTCCTGCGGCAGAATCCGCCAATCCAGTGTCTCGGTCGCCCCCGAAACAGGCTCTAAAAAGGCGTTGCAGCGCATCAGGTTGTCATTGCCCGATGGCATTGTGAAGGAGACCGGCGGCCGTCCCGCCGCCGCGCGCGCCGCGTGGAACCGTGCGAGTTCTGCCGGAAACAGGTCCAGCGCGTCCTTCGAACCGGCTTGCCTGCCGAACGACATATTGATCACGATGGCAAAGCCACGCTGCCCGTCGGCGTTGCTGTGATCGCCGTCAGGGTGCTGCTTGTCCCAGATCGCATCGGCCAGATCGACGATCCGCTGGATGCCATGGAACATGAAATTGTCCAGATAGGTGCCCGATGCACCGAACGTGCGGCTCGACGGTGCATTCACCGCGATGATGCGCACCCGCTCTGCGACAGGGTCGTCCGGTTCCGCCCCCGCGACGACATCCAGCACATGCGACCCGTGCGACACGCGCCGCGCCGCGAACCGCTGCCCCAGTCGTTCGGTCATATGGGTCACACCGGTGGTCCGGTTCAGCGCCGCCTCGTCCAGCAGCCCGCGGCGGTTGCCGTTGCTGCTGGCCCTGATCATCCGGTTGATGTCGCGGGCATAGAATTCACATCCGAACGGCAGATAGTCGTGCCCGCTCAGCGTCCAGTCACCCATCATCTGCCATGCCGCGAGGATGCGGGTCTTGCCGTTGGCCAACCGCGTGCGCCGGTGACCCAGCGGCATGCCGACGTCGATGACACCCGCGATGATCGTGTCGTCGGGGATTTTCAGGCTCCCGTCCGCGCGTATCCCGCCGGGAAGACTGTTCTCCGGCGGCAGGCCGGGCAAAGGCAGATCGGGGCCCACATGGGTCCCGTTTCGCGCAAACGCGGGGATTGGCAGCGGGTCGGTCAGCCCGTCGAAGGCAAAACCCGGCGCGGTGCCCTGTGGCTGCACAAGTGTCAGCCCCTCGCCCGCCTCACTGTCGATCCGGTCCTCGCCGGGGCCGTTGCGCGACCAGTCGATGTAGATCGACCCGCCCCCATAGGGACGCCACCCGCTCCATGTCAGGCTCATACCATCGCCCCGGCATCCGCGCGCCACTCCGCGACGGCCTCGGCCCACAGGCCTGCAAACAGCGGCATCCGCGCCCCGGGATAGGTCGATGTCGCCCCGCCCTGCCCCAGATTGGCGCGCATCCATTGCAGCGAATAATCCTCCGTATCGGGGAACGTACCTGCACCGAAGTCCTGCTTCGGCGTCTCCACCCCTTCGGCCAGATTGGCGATCGCTTCGGCCATGACGCTGCCCACGATCGCGCCTGCGGCGGAATCCACCGGGAAGTGCACGCCCGCCACCGTCCGGTTGACGGCCACACGGTGCGCCGCCCGGAACAGCATCGGCATCTCGTCCGTGGCCATCGCCGTGGCAAGGCTTTCGCCGGTCTGCAACCGGTGCAGCACCGTCGCCAGTGCCGTGATCTCCATCGCGTGGCCGGACGGAAAACTGGAGTGATCCGGCGTCGGGATGACCGGCTGTACCTGCGGCGCATAGTCGATGGGCCGCGCCATCCAGCAGTAGTGCTTGATCTGCATCTCCTGCTGCATCACCACATCATGCACCGCCGACAACACATGCAGTGTCTTTTCATAGCGAAACGGGTTCAGCGGCACGACACTGCCCAGAAATGACAGGATGTCGTCGGTCTGCACGACGATCTCCGCGATCCGGTCCGCCCGCAGGTCCGCATAGCCGCGCACATGCGCCATCTGTTTCGCGATGTCGATATCGGGGCGGGTCACGGTCGACAGCGGATCACTCGCAACCGACACCGTCGCCCCCGCGCCACCGGCATCCGCCACGCTGAAATTCGCCGCGACCTCGTTGACGTAGATCTGCTGCCGCCGCCCGTCGGACAGATAGGTAAGCCGGTCAAGGTCGGCAGGCGCCGCGATGGTGTCGTAGCTGGCGTTCTGCAGATCCCAATAACCCGTCGTGGCATCGCGCGCCGCGGCCAGTGCTGCGGCCATCAATGGCGACGCGGCGCCTGCCGCGCGAAACCCCCCGTGCGTTCCACCGTGGGTGCCGCCATGCGTTCCCCCGTGTGTCCCGCCGTGGGTTCCGCCATGCGTGCCTCCATGGGTGCCGCCATGTGTCCCGCCGTGTGTTCCGCCCGCCAATGCCATGCCGCATACCCCTCGTGTGAAATCTCTTGAACGCCGACCGCCCAACGCGCCCGGTCACGTTAACCCTTGCAAACGCCCCGTGAGCGTAGCGCAAGTCTAGCGTGAGATAACAGCACACCGATCCGAGAAGCCTTTGAAACCGCTTAGGTGGCAGTTGACACGGACCACTCGCGCTCTGGTTTTACCGCGCGCAAAACGGCCTCGACCTGTGTGTGCAACACACGGTTTTCTCTCGCGGTCCTCACCCGAACCTCACGCAAGCCTCACGCTGTGTGTCTTAACCTTACGTCATGTCTTGCGGGACATGGCCGTTCACGCGGCCCCCCTGAAATTCGGTCAGGGGCAGTCCTGCACGACCAGAGCGTATTTTAGACGTTTATTTCACGTTTGTCGGGGCTGTGGATTATCCATGACTACGCCCCGGTGAACAACTCCCTGAGATCGGTGACAGCAACCTCTAATTTCCCGGCTGTCCTGATACGCTGGCCTGCGCGGGCTCCCCCGTGCATGGCAAGCCGCAGCACCGGACGATTGAGTGGTCGTCCGGTGCCCGGCGGCCGCTTTCAGGTCTGCGCAGGCCGCAAGCCCCCGATTTCCTCACGCGCGATCCGGGCCGCGACAAACAACGCGATCACCCAGCCCGAGGCCACAGCCGTGGCGATTCCCAGCCAGACGCCCCAGACGTCGAAATCCAGTACACCGATGAAAACCCAGATGAAAAACGCCACCCCGAACCCCTGTCGATAGATGCTGATCCACAGCGTCCAGATCGGCCGTTTCAGACCCTGCAAAAGGGAATTGATGGCGAACAACATCATGTAGATCGAGAACAGGACCGCATCGACCCGCAGGTAACTGACACCGATATCGATCACCTTGCCGTCGTCGGTGAACAGCCCCATCGCGGTCCGCCCGCCGAACCACAGCACCGGCATCGCGATTGCGGACATGGCAAAGCCGACCTTCCAGCAGAAAAATAGCGCCGCGCGCACCCGGTCGGGTTGGTCGGCGCCGAAATTCTGTCCCACGATCGGCAGCAGCGCCCCGGTCATGCCCAGAACCGGGAGCAGCAGAATCTGCTCGATCCGCAGCGCGATGCCATAGGCCGCGATGGCTTCTTCCCCGAAACCCTTCAGCGCGAACTGCACGACGAAACCGGACACGAACATCACGATCATCGCCGTGCTCGACGGCAGCAGCTGCGCGATGATGTCCCGAAACGTGCCCAGATCAGGGATGAACTCCACCGCCTTCACCCGTGCCATCATCTCCAGCTTCAGGATGCGCGAAAGCACCCACAGCATCACACCGGTCTGGCTGACGATCGTGGCGACCGCGATACCGTTGAAGCCCATACCGCCCCAGATCCCCGGCACCCCGAACATCAGCAGCGGGTTCAGCCCCACATTCAGGAAAAATGCAGCCATCAGCCCACGCTGAAGTGTTCGGCTGTCGCCATGGGCCTGCAAGATTCCGTTACCGCCGTAGGCCAGAAAGAACCCCGGCAATGCAAATATCAGCCAGCGGAAATACCCGGTCGCCGCATCCCGATATCCGCCCTCCTCCGACACAAGCTGGATCAGATACGGGCCACCGATCCACCCGATCACCATAAAGCTGACGGTCGCGATCACGCCGAAACTCAATCCCTGCGCCGCGATGCGCCGAGTGCTGCGGGTATCCTTTTTGCCTTTGGCGTTGCTGACCAGCGCCGACATCGCCGATCCAAGACCAAAGCCCACGGCCATAAGGATAAAGAACGCCTGAAACCCGATGGCCAGCCCGGCCTGCGCCTCGGTCGACAGCCGCCCCGCCCAGTAAACGTCGACAACGTTGTAAAGCGTCGAAAACAGCATCCCGAGCGCAGCGGGGATCGCCAGGGTGCGGAAATGTCCGGCCATGCCGCCGCTTGTCAGATCGTCTTGGATCGCTTTCATCTCATGCCCCCGATGGCCGTTACCGCACAGGGCGAAACGCCATCACAGTGCCGGAAAATGTCACGATGTCCGAGGATCGGTCTTCGTCTTGTCTCACAGCTAGCCCGGTCAGGCCGATCTGGCAAACGATTGGGGTGCAACTGCCCGAACCACTTCGCACCTTAACATCGTTGGAGCAGTCACAAACACACTGATTAGAGTCTATTGCGAGGCGCGTGCTGTCAAAACGATCCGGCGACCGGGACCGATCATCGCTTCGACAGCCTCGGCCAGAATCGTCATGCAATGGGTTTCCACGTATTGCGAGACGAACCGCCCCGGCGCCTCCAGTCGCACGTACCGCCCGTCATCGCCTAGATAGATCAACTGTGCGATCCAGCTTTTATAGGTTGCGGGATGTGCATCGCGCACGCGCTGGCAGACATCCCGCCAGGCCCCCTGCCCCTCCGGCAAAGCGGCACTTGCCTTTGACTTGCCGGCAAAATCGACCTGCACCACCTTTGCACCAGCTTGCGGTGCGACGTCACGCATACGCTCATCGAAATTCGGACCGACCGCGGCCCAGAACGGGGCGGACAACCGGTATATTTCAGGGTAATTCAACCGGTATGCTGCGACACGCCCGCGCGTTTGACGATGACGAGCCGGTTCTCGGTCCAGAACTTGATTTCGCGTTTCACGCTGCGTTCGGTGATATTCCACATCCGTGACAGATCGCGCTGCCCGACGCTGAACTCATCAAGCCGCCAGTTATACCGCGCGGTCATCAGGGTGGTCAGACGCGCCATGGCAATCTGCATCCGTGGCCCGCTGTGCAACCCATAGACGGACAAGGCCGTCAAAAGGTCATACATCATGGCGCCGGCATTGACGCCGGTCAATCGTTTTGCATCCATGACCATGGGCCACTGCTCTGCTCTAGATCGGTCATCCGCACCGATTCTGATTATGTGTCACCGAACCATGAAATCCCGTTTTCTGTCAGCATCGCTGAATTTAGCGGAAATGGAGTCGATTTCGCAAGAATAGACATAGATCAGGTTATATTGGTTAAGGGTGACACCGGTCGTGTCACCATATCTGGTGAGTCATGTCACCCTAACCTTCGTTCGGAACGATAGCGTATCACCAAATATAGCGCGAGGATGTTGTCAGACACTAGTCATAGCGCAATGGAGAAAGGCGGGTTTCCTGAAAATAGAAAATTGCAAAACCGTGATTTCTCGTTATCCAGCGTGTGAGCAGAAAAAACGAGAAATCAAGATGCGCAATCACACAGACCTCCAGAACATGAACGAGCGCAGCCTCGCGCAGCAGGCCGCCGTGCGCCGCGCGACCTTTTCGCCCGGCGAAGTGAAAACCCTGCGGCCGTTCTCGATCTGGGAAATCAGCCAGTTTATGTTCGACGTGCCCGCCGACACTTTGCGCAAGAAACTCGCCGACGACCCCTCCTTGCCACAGGGCGAGACTGAAGAGGATGGGCGGCAGCGATGGTTCACTTTGCAGGAGATCAACGAGCTGCGCCGTCGCGTGAAGTTCCGCGGCAAGTCGCTGCTGCCCAAACGGCCGAAGGGCCGCGCTCTGCGGGTCGCCGTCAGCAACTTCAAGGGCGGTGTCGGCAAGACTGTCGTGGCGCAGCACCTCGCCAACGCCGCCGCCCTCGACGGTTACCGCGTGCTCTGCGTCGACTTTGACCCGCAGGCCACGCTGACCCATTCGATGGGCATCACCGAGGTGAAGGAGTGGAACACGGTCTGGGGCATCATGTGCCGCGATCTCTGCCGCGAGGCGGACCGGATCACCGACAGCTATGACGACCCCGACGATTGCCCCTACCCGTCCAGCGATGAATTGCCCGACGATGTTCAATCCATCGGCGCGCAGCGGTTCCAGGATTTCATCCAGCCGACCTGCTGGCCGACCATCGACATCATCCCGAGCTGCGCCAACGCGGCCTTCGTCGAATTCGCCAGCGCGCAATACCGCAGCCTGCACAAGGCGTGGAGTTTCTTCGGCTGTGTCGATCGCTACCTGAACGAGTTGCCCGACGATCAGTATGACCTGATCATCTTCGACTGCCCACCGGCGATCGGCTATCAGTCCTTGAACGCGGCTTTCGCCTCCGACATCCTCTATATCCCCTCCGGCCCCGGCTATTGGGAATACGACAGCACGACCAGCTATCTGGGACAGCTTGGCGATGCGATGGCGGATATCTCCGACGGTTTCGCGGCACTTGCCAAGGACGCGGGCCTGACGCTGCCCAAGACCTTCATGGACTTGCGCCTGCTGATGACTCGGTTCGAGGCGAACAACCCGCTGCACGGTGCGATGATGGAGGCGTTCCGCAACGTGTTCGGCGCCGATGTCTGCCTGAACCCGATCGAGATGACCCGCGCGGTCGAACAGTCGGGCCGGTTCCAGATGAGCGTTTACGAACAGGACTATCGCCAGATGACTCGCGAGACCTGGAAACGCGCCCGTCAATCCTTCGACCGGGCCTATAACGAATTCAAAACCACTGTTCTCAATGCTTGGGAGCAACCGAAAAAAACAGATGAGGCCAAGCAATGACACCGAAGAACAAATTTGGAATTACGCCGGTCGACGCGCCGTTCGAAACCCGTCGCGAACGGTCCGTCGGGCCGATGGGGGCCGCGGTGCGCGAGGCGGCGGAAAGCCTGACGGAGACCACCGAGGCCAAGGTCGAGCAGCGGCGCAAAAACGTCGAAGATGCCAAGGCCTTTCGCGCCGCACAAAGCGAGGGGCGGGTGCTCGTCGCCGTGCCGCTGACGGATGTGCAAACAACCGACCTGCCGCGCGACCGGCTGGACCTGCGCGCGGTCGCCACTTCGGACGAGATGGAGGAGCTGAAGAACTCGATCCGTGCGCGGGGACAGAAGGAACCGGTGGAACTTTATCGCGATGCGGAGGGCACGTTGCAATTGAAGAAAGGCTGGCGGCGGTTCACTGCATTGTCGCAGCTTCATGCAGAAACCGGAGCGGAAGAGTTCAGCACCATCATCGCGCGCATCGACGAGAGCGGCGACAGTCGGATCACGCGCTATATCGACATGGTCGAGGAGAACGTCGTGCGTGAGGATCTCACCTTTGCCGAAATGGCACAGGTGGCGATTCTGGCGGCGGAGGACGAGGCGACAAATGGTGCCGACCCCGATGAAATGGTGCCGCGTCTTTATGGTTCGCTGCACAAGATGAAGCGGTCCTATATCCGTAATTTCGTGTTCCTGCTATGCGCGCTGGAAGACGACCTGAAGTTTCCCAAGGCCGTTTCGCGCAATCTCGGGGCGGATGTGGCCCGTGCGCTGAAGGTGACGCGGAACCAGGAGGCGCTGCGGCTGGAGTTGCGGGCCTGCACGACAGAGGATGCGCAGACACAGGTCTTGACGCGATTCCTCCAGCGGGAGCGAACCCGGGGTGCGCCCAAGGGAAATGCCGAACGCAAGGAAAAGCGCGAGTTTCACGTCGGCGACATGAAGGTCACGGCGCGCAACGGCGAATGCCGGATCGTCGCCGGAGTGGATTTCGCGAGCATTCCGAAAGGGCAGCTGGAGGATGCGGTTGCCGCGTTCGAGGCGGCGCTGAAGGGTAACCCACGGGTTACCCGGCTGTAATCCGGCGTGGTAACCCGTGGGTTACCTTGTTGGGCGTTTTGAGGGACGGTAACCCGTGGGTTACTGCCGCTGCATCGCCAATAATTGAAATAATTGATTAATATCAATATGTTATACTATATTTGCGATTGGTCGTCGTCAAACTCCATGCGGCCCGGTAAGATTGACGTGCAGCCATCCCGAAGGTAATGAAATGGTCGAGCCAAGCCAAAATCCCTGTATTCTATGTTGCGCGATCACCGGATCGGTGCCGACGAAAGCGGCCAACCCCGCGGTGCCGATCAGCGTGTCTGAGCAGATCGAGAGCAGCCACGCGGCGGTGGAGGCGGGGGCGGCGATCATCCACGCGCATGTGCGCAACGACGACGAGTCCCCGTCAAGCGATCCGGAGAAATTCGCGGCGCTGAAGGAAGGATTGGAGAAGCACTGCCCCGGCGTGATCATCCAGTTTTCGACCGGCGGCAGGTCCGGGGCAGGGGCCGAACGCGGCGGGATGTTGCCCCTGCGGCCCGACATGGCGTCGCTATCCGTCGGGTCTAACAACTTTCCCACGCGGGTTTACGAGAACCCGCCGGACCTCGTCGCCTGGCTGGCGGGGGAGATGGGAAAATACGACATCACGCCCGAGGTCGAGGCCTTCGATCTGAGCCACATCCTGCAGGCCATCGCCATGCACGGGGAAGGGGTGCTGCCGGGGAAACTCTATGTGCAATTCGTGATGAACGTGAAGAACGCGATGCCGGCGGATCGGGAGGTGTTCGATTTCTACGTCAAGCTGATGCGCGACCGCGCGCCGGATGCGAACTGGTGCGCGGCGGGTGTCGGCCCGGCGCAGGTGCTGGTCAACGAATGGGCCATCGCCGCGGGCGGGCATACCCGTGCGGGGCTGGAAGACAACGTGCGGCTGGACCGTCACACGCTTGCCCCGTCGAACGCCGCGCTGATCCGCCGTGCGGCCGAGCTGTGCGAGAAATACGAACGGCCCGTCGCTACATTTGCGCAGGCGCGGGCGATATTGGGATTGCGGCCCTAGTCGTCCCAGGGGCCGTGGTGGTCCTTGCCTTCGGCATCGAAGCGGGCAAAGCCGTGCCTGCCGAAGTAATCGCGCTGGCCCTGGATCATGTCGGCGGTGCCGCGCGCGGTGCGCATCGCGTCGAAATAGGCGAGGCCGGATGACAGGGCGGGCATGGGGATGCCGTGCATGGCCCCGGTCGCCACGACATGACGCAGGGCGGCGTGGGTGTCCTTGAGGTATTGGGCGAAGGTCGGCGCGAACATCAGGTTGCGGCTGGGATCGTCTTCCAAGGCGCTGGCCATATCGTCGAGCATGGCGGAGCGGATGATGCAGCCCGCGCGCCAGTTGCGGGCGATGTCTGGCAGGGGCAGCGCCCAGCCGAAGGCCTGCGCCGCGGCGGCGATCATGTTGAAGCCCTGCGCATAGCAGATCACCTTGCCCGCAATCAGGGTCTGTTCCAGCTGTTCGAGACTGATTTCGTCCGATGTGATGGTCTGCGGGGCTGTGCCGAAAATGTCCTGCCCGATGGCCCGTTCGCCGGTGCGCGAAGACAGGTTGCGCGCGACGATGGCGGCCTCAATCGCAGGGATGGGGGTAGCTAGTTCCTGCGCCTCGATCGCGGTCCAGCGGCCGGTGCCTTTCTGGCCTGCGGCATCGACGATCATGTTGAGCAGCGGCTTGCCGGTCGCGGTATCGGTGGCCCCCGCGACCTTGCCGGAAATCTCGATCAGGTAGGATTGCAGCGCGCCTTCGTTCCAGCGGGCGAAGGTTTGCGCAATGTCGCTCATATCCATGCCCAGTCCGTCGCGCATGATGCCGTAGGATTCGGCGATCATCTGCATGTCGGCGTATTCGATGCCGTTGTGCACGGCCTTGACGAAATGCCCGGCGCCTTCCTCGCCCATCCAGGTGGCGCAGGGTGTGCCTTCGTACTTCGCGCTGATCGCTTCGAGAATAGGCGCGACCCGGTCCCAGCAGGCGCGGTCGCCGCCGCCCATGATCGCGGGGCCGTGACGCGCGCCTTCCTCGCCGCCGGACACGCCGATGCCCATGAACGGGACGGTCGCGCATTCCACACGGCGCACTGTATCGTGGAAATTCGCGTTGCCCGCGTCGATGATCAGGTCGTCGGCGTCGAGCAGCGGGGTCAGCGCGTCGATCTGGTCGTCCACCGGCTGACCTGCGGGCACCATGATGATGATCGCGCGGGGCTTGGCGATGGCGGCGACGAGATCCTCGAGCGTATCCGTCGGCGTGATCCGGGGGGCGAGATCGCCCGCGTCCGCGTGAAAGTCATGGGTCTTGGAGGTCGTGCGGTTGAACACCGCGATGTCATAGCCTTTGTCGGCGATATTCAGTGCCAGGGCCGCGCCCATGGTGCCGAGGCCGATCAGGCCGATATCTGCGTCGCTCATGGGGTGGTCCTTTGGTTGCTCGCCACTACAGTTGTGGCGGCAGCGCAGCGTGTCAAATCACGCGGGCGTGCGGCGGGCCGCGTCAGTTTTGGCTTAAACTCGGCAGGGCGGCTTGTTAGAACAATTCCAAATTCATGCGCGACAGGAGAGAATCATGGACGGCGACAGCACAGTTGGAGAGATGAACCAGGACACCGGCGGCAAATGCCCGGTGCTGGGTGGGGCGCATCACCACGGCGCGCGCGGCACGACGGCCAACCAGCATTGGTGGCCGAATATGCTGAACCTCAAGGTGCTGCACCAGAACACCGCCGAGAGTGACCCGATGGGTGCGGAGTTCGACTACCGCGCTGCGTTCAAGACACTCGATCTGGAAGCGGTGAAAGCCGACCTGCACGCGCTGATGACGGACAGTCAGGACTGGTGGCCCGCCGACTATGGCCACTATGGCCCGTTCTTCATCCGCATGGCCTGGCATTCCGCCGGCACATACCGCGTGGGTGACGGGCGCGGCGGGGCGGGGGCCGGCAACCTGCGGTTTGCGCCGCTGAATTCCTGGCCCGACAATGGCAACCTAGACAAGGCGCGTCGTCTGCTGTGGCCGATCAAGCAGAAATACGGTGCGGCGCTATCCTGGGCCGATCTGATGATCCTGACGGGCAACGTGGCATTGGAGTCCATGGGGTTCGAAACCTTCGGCTTTGCCGGGGGTCGCGCCGATATCTGGGAGCCAGAGGAAGACATCTATTGGGGGCCGGAAACCGAATGGCTGGCCGACAACCGTTATTCCGGCGACCGCGAGCTTGAGGGCGACCTGGCCGCCGTGCAGATGGGCCTGATCTATGTGAACCCCGAGGGGCCGAACGGCACGCCGGACCCGCTGGGGTCCGCCCGCGATATCCGCGAGACGTTCCGCCGTATGGCGATGAACGATGAGGAAACCGTCGCACTCGCAGCTGGTGGCCATACCTTTGGCAAGGGGCATGGCGCAGCCGACCCCGATGCCTATGTCGGCGCGGAACCGGAGGGCGCCGCGATGGAGGAACAGGCGCTTGGCTGGAAAAACAGCTATGAGAGCGGCAAGGGTGCGCATGCGATTACGTCCGGCCTCGAAGGGGCGTGGACGAACAACCCGATTCAGTGGGATATGGGCTATCTCGACAACCTACTGAACCATGAGTGGGAGCTTGGCAAAGGGTCCGGCGGGGCGCATCAATGGTATCCCAAGGGAATGGACCCGAATGTGCCCGACGCGCATGATGCGTCCAAAAAGCATCTGCCGACGATGTTCACCGCCGATATCGCACTGAAAGAAGACCCGGCATATCGCGAAATCTGCGAGCGGTTCCACAAGAACCCCGATGCGTTTGCCGCCGCCTTTGCGCGGGCCTGGTACAAGCTGACCCATCGCGACATGGGGCCTTATGTGCGCGGTCTCGGCCCGCTTGTCCCGGCAGAGCCGGAACTGTGGCAGGACCCGGTGCCAGAGGTCGACCATCCGCTGATCGACGCTGCCGACATCACCGCGCTGAAGGCGCGCCTGCTGGACTGCGGGCTTTCGGTCAGCGATCTTGTTTTCGTCGCCTGGTCGTCCGCCGCATCCTATCGCGGATCGGACATGCGGGGCGGGGCCAACGGCGCGCGCATCGCTCTGGAGCCTGCGAACGGATGGGCAGTGAACCGGCCCGCAGAACTGGGCGGGATGCTGGACAAGCTGCGCGGCGTGCAGGAGGCTTTCAATGTCGAGGCCGACGGCGGCAAGCGTGTGTCGCTGGCCGACCTGATCGTGCTGGGCGGGTCCGCCGCGATCGAACAGGCCGCACGGGATGCGGGCAGCAGCGTGACTGTGCCGTTCACACCGGGCCGCACGGACGCCACGCAAGAGCAGACCGATGTGGAAAGCTATGCCTGGCTGGAGCCGAAGGCGGACGGGTTCCGCAATTTCTATGACCATGACCGGGCCATGCGGACACCGGCGGAGATGCTGGTCGACAAGGCGCAACTGCTGACGCTGAGTGCGCCGGAGATGACCGTTCTTGTCGGCGGTCTGCGGGTGCTGGGCGCAAATACCGACGGGTCGGACAACGGCGTGTTCACGGACAAGCCGGGCGCGTTGACCAACGACTATTTCGTGAATTTGCTGGACATGGGCACGGAGTGGAAGGCCACGTCGAAGAACAGCTATGACGGTGTGGACCGGGCGAGCGGGGACAAGAAATGGACCGGCACGTCGATCGACCTGCTGTTCGGCTCCAACTCCGTCCTGCGGGCGGTGTCGGAGGTTTATGCTGCCGATGATGCGGGAGAGAAGTTCGTGCGCGATTTCGTGGCCGCCTGGACCAAGGTGATGGAACTGGATCGCTTCGATCTGGAAGACTGAACGGGAGAGGGGGCGTTTTTCGGAGCGCCCCCTTTTCCGATTGCGTCTCGCCCGGCATCGCCGGGCAGCGCCTGACTTCCCGACGGGAAGGCGCTTCGCTTCCGCCCGCGGACAGGCCCTGCCCTTGCGGAGGATAGGCGCCTCGGGCAACCTGCGCTCAACCACGAAGGGCGCACCCCATGATCATCCCACACAACCCTGAAGACGACGGCGCGAAAATGTCCTTCGCCAAGGATATGTCCTATGGCGATTACCTGTCGCTCGACCCGATCTTGGGCGCGCAGAACCCGGCATCGGATGCGCATGACGAGATGCTGTTCATCATCCAGCACCAGACGTCGGAACTGTGGATGCGATTGGCGCTGCACGAGTTGTCCCATGCCCGCACGCATCTGATCGCCGGGGATTTCCAGCCCGCGTTCAAGATGCTGGCGCGGGTGTCGCGGATATTCGAGCAGCTCAACAACGCCTGGGACGTGCTGCGCACGATGACGCCCAGCGAATACACCGCGTTTCGCGACGATCTGGGCGCGTCGTCCGGGTTTCAGTCGCACCAATACCGGCTGATCGAATTCATCCTGGGCAATCGCAACCCGGCGATGATGAAGGTCCACGAACACCGGCCGGAGCTGCACCGGATGCTGGCGCAGGAGTTGCGGACGAAATCGCTGTATCATGTGGCGCTGGACAAGCTGGCCGCCCGGCTGGGCGTGACATTTGGTGCCGGCGTGTACGACATGGACCAGCCGCACATGCACAGCGACGCGGTGATGGACGCCTGGACCGTGATCTACCGCAACCCTCGCGAACACTGGACGCTGTACGAACTGGCCGAAAAGCTGGTGGACCTCGAAGACTATTTCCGCCGCTGGCGGTTCAACCATGTCACAACGGTGGAACGCATCATCGGCTTCAAGCGCGGCACCGGCGGCACGTCGGGCGTGAAGTATCTGCGCCGCATGCTAGAGACTGAATTATTCCCGGAGTTGTGGAACATGAGAGGGCAATTATGACGCTGCCGAGGAAAGACCTGTTCGATCTGCCGGACGGCATGATCTATCTGGACGGCAATTCGCTGGGGCCGCTGCCCAAGGCGGTGCCGGACGCGCTTGCCAACATGGTGACGGACCAGTGGGGCGCGCATCTGATCAAGGGCTGGAACGCGGACGACTGGATGGGCCAGCCGATGCGCGTGGGCAATATGGTGGGACGCCTGATCGGGGCTGGCGCGGATACGGTGACGATGGGGGATACCCTGTCGGTGAAGGTGTATCAGGCGCTTTCGGCGGCGCTGAAAATGCGGCCGGACCGCAAGGTGATCCTGTCGGACAGCGGCAACTTTCCGTCCGATCTGTATATGGCGCAGGGGCTGATCGCGCAGCTGGATACGGGGCATGAGTTGCGGATCGTGGACCCGGAGGAGGTCGCGGATGCGATCACCGACGATGTCGCCTGCGCGATGATCACGCAGGTGGATTACCGGACGGGGCGGATGCACGACATGGCCGCGATCACCGCCAAGGCGCATGCGGCGGGGGCCGTGATGGTCTGGGATCTCGCGCACTCCGCCGGGGCGGTGCCGGTGGATGTGACGGGTTGCCGCGCCGAATTCGCGGTGGGCTGCACGTACAAGTACCTCAACGGCGGGCCGGGGGCGCCTGCGTTCATCTATGTCCGGCCCGATGTGATCGGCGACATCGCGCCCGCGCTGTCAGGGTGGCTGGGGCATGACGCACCCTTTGCTTTCGAGCAGGGCTATCGCCCCGCCATGGGGATCGAACGGATGCGCGTCGGCACACCGCCGGTGCTGCAACTGACGGCGCTGGAGGCCGCACTGCACGTCTGGGACGATGTGGATATGGAGGAATTGCGCAACGTTAGTGTCGCATTGTGCGATCTGTTCATCGCGGAGGTAGAGGCGCGCTGCCCGCAACTGACCCTCGTCAGTCCGCGCGATGCGGCGCAGCGGGGCAGTCAGGTGTCGTTTGCTTTCGAGAACGGATACGCCGCGATGCAGGCGCTGATCGCCCGCGACGTGATCGGTGATTTCCGCGCGCCGGACGTGATGCGCTTTGGCTTCACGCCGCTGTATGTGGATGAAGCGGATGTGTGCGGCGCGGTCGATGTGCTGGCGGACGTGCTCGACAACCGGCTGTGGGACGATCCGGCCTATCGCAAGACCGGGCGTGTGACCTAGGACGGATCAGTCGAGCGCTGCTTTCACGGGCAACAAATTCCGGATTGCCTGAAAATCAGACGTTTTGTGTTTTCATGTCGTGTAGTGTGGCGTGTGACCTGACCCCACCCTGTGCGATGTGATCAAAAGAGCCGTCGCACAAGCTGCAGGGGTCCACCATTCTACTGACCGAAGACACGACGGGAGCATTTTCGCGCGCGCGGCAACCGCGGGCGGTAGGCGCGGCTGCGCTGACGGTCGGTTGCGACGGGGGTGCGTCGCGCATCCGCGATCTGCGGCAATCGGGGTCGTGCCGGCTTGTGTTTCCGCGCCATGCTCGCAGTGCCGTCGAGGCGGTGGTGGTGAACACGGCGGGCGGGATCACCGGAGGCGACGATTTCACGCTGGATTTCACCGTGCGGGCCGATGCCGCGTTGACGGTGACGACGCAGGCCTGTGAGCGGGCCTATCGTGCGCAGGCCGGAGAAGTCGGGCGGGTTGGCACTCGGCTGACGGTCGGGCCGCGTGGGCGGCTGCACTGGTTGCCGCAGGAACTGATCCTTTACGATAATTGCGCGCTGGAGCGGCGGCTGGACGTCACGCTCGCCCCCTGTACCGAACTCCTGTTGGTGGAGCCGGTGGTGTTTGGGCGCGCCGCGATGCGGGAGACGCTCACCGACATCATGTTCCGCGACCGGATCGCGATCCACCGCGATGGTCGCCCGCTGTATCTGGACGGGGTGCATCTGGCTGGCGATGCGGCGGCGCATCTGGCCGGGCGCGCGCTGGCCGGAGGGGCAAGGGCCATGGCCAGCGTCGTGTTGGTGCGTGACGATGCCGCGGCACACCTCGATGCCGTGCGCGCCGCCCTGCCAGCGACAGCCGGGGCCAGCCTGATCGCCGATGACGTGCTTGTCGTGCGGCATCTGGCAGCCGACAGTTTTACCTTGCGCCGCGATCTGCTGCCGATTCTGGCGCAGCTGGCACGGACCCCCTTACCAACATCATGGAGGCTTTGACCCATGCAACTGACCCCCCGCGAAAAGGACAAGCTGCTGATCGCCATGGCCGCCGAAGTCGCCCGCAAGCGGCTGGCGCGCGGTGTGAAACTGAACCACCCGGAAGCGATCGCGCTGATCACCGATGCGGTGGTCGAGGGCGCGCGCGACGGGCGGTCCGTAGCCGACATGATGGAGGCCGGTGGCACGGTCGTCACCCGCGACCAGTGCATGGAGGGCATCGCAGAGATGATCCGCGAAGTGCAGGTCGAGGCCACGTTTCCCGATGGCACGAAACTTGTCACCGTGCACAACCCGATCAGATAGGAGAGCGCCATGATCCCCGGAGAGATGTTTCCCGCCGACGGCACGCTGACGCTGAACGCCGGTACCAGTGCGGTCACGCTGATGGTCGCCAATACCGGCGACAGGCCGGTGCAGGTCGGCAGCCATTACCATTTCGCCGAGGCGAACCCGGCGCTGGAGTTCGACCGCGATGCGGCGCGAGGCTGCCGCTTGGACATTGCAGCCGGCACGGCGGTGCGGTTCGAGCCGGGTCAGCGGCGCGAAGTGCAGCTGATTCCTGTGGGAGGTGCGCGCTGCATCTACGGGTTCAACCAACAGATCATGGGAGAGCTTTGACATGCCCGTTGAAATCGCACGCGATCATTATGCCGCCATGTATGGCCCGACCACGGGCGACAGGTTGCGGCTGGCGGATACCGATCTGATCATCGAGGTGGAGCGGGATCTGACCACCTATGGCGAGGAGGTGAAGTTCGGCGGCGGCAAAGTGATCCGCGACGGCATGGGGCAATCCCAGGTCACGCGCGCGGGCGGGGCGGTGGATACCGTGATCACCAATGCGCTGATCGTGGATCATGCCGGGATCTACAAGGCCGATGTCGCGCTGAAAGACGGGCTGATCCATGCTATCGGCAAGGCGGGTAACCCGGATATGCAGAGTGGTGTCGACATCATCGTAGGTCCCGGCACGGAGGTGATCGCGGGCGAGGGGCGTATCCTGACGGCGGGCGGCATGGACAGCCATATCCATTTCATCTGTCCGCAGCAGATGGAGGACAGCCTGCATTCGGGTGTGACGACCTGTTTCGGTGGCGGCACCGGTCCCGCACACGGGACGCTCGCCACGACCTGCACGCCGGGACCGTGGCATATCGGGCGGATGCTGCAGGCCTTCGACGGCATTCCGATGAACATCGGGCTGGCGGGCAAGGGCAACGCGAGCCGCCCCGATGCGCTGGTCGAGATGGTCAACGGCGGGGCCTGCGCGCTGAAGCTGCACGAGGACTGGGGCACCACGCCCGCCGCGATCGACTGCTGCCTGTCGGTGGCCGACGACTTGGATGTGCAGGTGATGATCCACACCGACACGCTGAACGAAAGCGGGTTCGTGGAACATACGGTCGCCGCGATGAAGGGGCGCACGATCCATGCCTTTCACACCGAAGGGGCGGGCGGCGGCCATGCGCCGGATATCATCAAGATCTGCGGCGATGCCAACGTGCTGCCGTCCTCGACGAACCCGACGCGGCCGTTCACGGTGAATACGCTGGAAGAGCATCTGGACATGCTGATGGTGTGTCATCACCTCGACAAGTCGATCCCCGAGGACATCGCCTTTGCCGAGAGTCGTATCCGGCGCGAGACTATCGCGGCGGAGGATATCCTGCACGACATGGGCGCGTTTTCGATCATCGCGTCCGACAGTCAGGCGATGGGGCGCGTGGGCGAGGTGCTGATCCGCACCTGGCAGACCGCCGACAAGATGAAGAAGCAGCGCGGGCGACTGGCCGAAGAGACCGGCGACAACGACAACGTGCGCGTGCGCCGCTACATCGCGAAATACACGATCAACCCGGCGATTGCGCAGGGGGTGAGCCACGTTCTGGGTGACATCGCGGTGGGCAAGCGGGCCGATCTGGTGCTGTGGGATCCCGCGTTCTTTGGCGTGAAGCCGGAGATGGTGCTGTTGGGCGGCACGATCGCGGTGGCGCAGATGGGGGACCCGAACGCCTCGGTTCCCACGCCGCAGCCGGTTTATACGCGGCCGATGTTCGGAGCTTACGGCGGGGCGGTGGCGCGATCCTCCGTCAGCTTCGTGTCCGCGGCGGCGCAGGCGAACGGGCTGCGCGATACGCTACGGCTGGCCAAGCAGACAGTGGCGGTGCGCGGCACGCGCGACATCGGCAAGGCCGACATGGTGCTCAACGCCGCCATGCCGCAGATGGAGGTCCACCCCGAAACCTACGAGGTGCGGGCGGACGGTGAGTTGCTGACCTGCGAACCTGCGGATGTACTGCCGATGGCGCAGCGGTATTTCCTGTTTTGAGGGGGCTGCGATGACGCTTCCCCTTGCACAGACACTTGTGCGGGCCGGTCAGTGGTCCGGCGCGGCAGAGGATTGCGTGCTGGACTATGCGGGGCGGTTCTTGCGGCGCAAGCGGCTGGAGACCGTGGCGGGCACGGATTTCGTCGTCGATCTGGCGCAGACCACGTCGCTGGATCACGGTGACGCGCTGGTGCTCGACACCGGTTTGCAGGTGCGGATCGTCGCGGCGCGGGAACCGCTTTATCACGTGACCGGGCCCGATCTGGCGCGGCTGGCCTGGCACGTGGGCAACCGGCACACGCCCTGTCAGATCGGCTCGGATCATCTACTGATCCAGGCGGATAAGGTGATCGGGCATATGCTGGCGCATCTGGGGGCGGACGTGGCGGAGGTGACGGCACCCTTCACGCCGGAGGGCGGCGCCTATGGTCCCGGGCGGACCCATGCACACGCACATGGGGCGACGGCGCATGAACACTGAAGACCAGATGCTGACACTGAACCAATGGCTGTCGCCGGGTTATCCGGTGGGGGCCTTTGCCTATTCCCACGGGCTGGAGGCTGCGATTGCGGGCGATGCGGTGGGAACCGGCGAAGATTTGCAGAGCTGGCTGGGTGACATCCTGCGGCACGGGACGGGGCGGACGGATTGCATCCTGTTGCGTGCGGCACATGGTTGCGACGGGGCGGAGGCGCTTGCGGCGGTGAACGCCGCCGGCCTCGCCTTCGCCGCATCGGCGGAGCGGCGGCAGGAGGCGGAGCTGACCGGGGCGGCGTTTACGAAGGTGACCGCAGCGGTGTGGGGTGGGGACGACACGTCGCTGATCTATCCGGTGGCGGTCGGAGCGGCGGCGGCGCGGCAGGGGTTCGACGCGACTGTGACGGCGACGCTCTATCTACAGGCTTTCGCGGGTAATCTGGTGGCGGCGGCGCAACGGCTGATGCCGCTGGGCCAGACCGAAGGGCAGGGGATCGTCGCGGCTCTGGCTCCCGTCTGCCGACAGGTCGCGCGAGAGACGGCAGGCGCGACACCGGACGATCTACACGGTACTGCGTGGCTGTCGGACATCGCGGCGATGCGGCACGAAACTCTCCAGCCGAGGATATTCAGGACATGACACTAATGAACGGCCCCCTGCGCGTGGGCATCGGTGGCCCGGTGGGCGCGGGCAAGACGACACTGACGGCGGCACTGGCGCGGGCGCTGAATCCGGCGGTTTCGCTGGGGGTGATCACAAACGACATTTACACGCAGGAAGACGCCGAGGCGCTGATGCGGATGCAGGTTTTGCCGCGTGACCGGATCATCGGGGTGGAGACGGGTGGCTGTCCGCATACGGCGATCCGGGAGGATGCGTCGATCAACCTGGCGGCGGTGGCAGAGATGCAGGACCGGCACGCCGATCTGGAACTGGTGTTGATCGAAAGCGGCGGCGACAATCTGTCGGCGACCTTCAGCCCCGAACTGGCGGATCTGACAATCTACGTCATCGACGTGGCCGCGGGCGAGGAGATCCCCCGCAAGGGTGGCCCTGCGATCACCCGGTCGGATCTGCTCGTGATCAACAAGACCGACCTCGCGCCGCATGTAGGCGCATCGCTCGACGTCATGCGACGCGACAGCGACCGGATGCGGGACGGACGGCCCTACGTCTTTGCCGCGCTGCGCCACGGTGAGGGGGTCGAAGAGATCGCCGCATTCATCGCGGAGCACGGCGGGTTGGCGGTGGACTGAACGGGTGGCACGGCGCGCGCCGAACCTGCGCCCTTTCCAGCGGTGGGCAGACGCCCCATATTGATCGCAGGTACACAGGAGAGAGACATGAGCTGGAATCCCGCACTTGCGCCCGGTTGCCCCGACGAGATCGGGGTGGATGCCATCGAGACGCTGATCATTCCGCGCGCACGCGATCTGGGCGGGTTCGAGGTCAAGCGGGCACTGCCCGCTCCCAAGCGTCAGATGGTCGGACCTTTCATCTTTTTCGATCAGGCGGGACCGGCGGAGTTTTTGACAGGGCAGGGGATCGACGTGCGCCCGCACCCGCATATCGGGCTGGGCACCGTGACATACCTTTATCAGGGTGACTTTCATCACCGCGACAGCCTGGGCACCGATCAGATCATCCGCCCCGGCGCATTGAACTGGATGGTCGCGGGCAAGGGTGTCACCCATTCGGAACGCACATCGGATGCCGCCCGGACCGGGCCGCATGCGCTGCACGGTATCCAGACGTGGATGGCGCTGCCCGAGGACCGCGAGGACATGGACCCGATCTTCGAGCATCACGGCAAGGATGCGATCCCCGAGATCGAGGCGGAAGGGATCAACGCCAAGCTGATCCTTGGCACGGCCTATGGCGAGAGCGCGCCGGCGACGATGTATTCGGAAACCTTCTATCTGGATGTGACGCTGGAGGCCGGTGCGCGGTTTCCGTTGCCTGACGATCACGAGGATCGTGGGCTTTTCATCACGCAAGGGTCGGTCAGTATTGCCGGACAGGATTTTGACGCGGGACAGATGATAGTCTTTCGCCCCGGCGACAAGATCACCGTTTCCGCCGGAGCGCAGGGCGCGCGTCTGATGGCGCTTGGTGGGGCCACGCTGAACGGGCCGCGGCATATGTGGTGGAATTTCGTCGCGTCCAGCAAGGACAAGATCGAGGCCGCAAAGGCGGACTGGCGGGCGAACCGCTGGGGCGAAGGGCTGTTCGATCTGCCGGTCGACGACCGGGACGAGTTTATCCCGCTGCCGGACTGAACGGAGCGGATGCAGATTGTAGATGGATCGGGTGCCAGCCGCGCACGCCGGATCGCACCATGACGGGTGCGGAGGCGCACCGATTTCCGACGCAGGCCGGTTTCATGACGGAACAGGCGCGGCATGATTACATCGCGGCGGCGATCAAGGATGGGCTGCTACCCGACGCGGCCTATCGTCTCCCCGAAATCATGGCGCTGACCGCGCCGCACGACCCTGCGCTGCCGATTCAGTTCTGGCAGCTTTATTCGGTGCTGGGCCAGCAGGTGATCGTCGATCTGGTTGCCGCGTTCTATCGGCGTGTCTTTGCGGACGAAGACTGGTTTACGTCGGTCTTTGCCCGGGTCGGGCCATTGCATCATCACGTCAACACGCAGGCCGCAATGTGGATCGACGTGATGGGGGGCGGGCCTTATTACCATGGCGCGGAATACCGGTTACGGTTTCATCACACACATAACGCCATGCAGCTGATGACCGACGCAGGGGCTGCGCGGTGGGCGCTGCTGATGCGCCGTACCCTTGCAGAGGGCACCGCGACGCTGCCGGACGACCCGCGCATCCGGCCTGCGATCAATACTTTCCTGACGCACTTCATGGGGCAGTACGCGGCGGACTTCGGGTTTGGCGATGCCGGGTTTTTCGGGCAGACAAATCCGGCGTTTCGCTACAGGATCAATTTCAGGGCGATGTCGGAGCAGAGCATTGCGGCCTTGCCCGAAGCGGCCTTGCGCGCTGCACTCAAGGACCGTGGCATCGCTATGCCCGACGATGCAGACAAGGCGGCGCTTGTCGCGCGGGCCGTGGCGATGTGACGGCCCGCTGGCCATCGACCGGAGAAGGGAAAGGTTGAGGATGGGGACTGATGCAAAGCTGCGCACTTGCCTGTGGTTCGACAAGGGTGGTCTGGACGCGGCCCGGGCCTATGTCGCGCTTTTTCCCGACAGCCGTATCGATGGCGTGCTTGCCAATGGTCAGCCGGATGATCCGATGATTGTTGAATTCACGCTGGCCGGGGCACCGATGATGATCCTGACGGCGGGGCCGCACTATCGGCTGACGCCCGCGGCCTCGATCAGTGTGACGACCGGGGATCAGGAGGAAACCGACCGGCTGTGGGAGGCGCTGACTTCGGATGGTGGCGCAGCGCAGCAATGCGGCTGGCTGGTGGATCGCTTTGGCGTGTCGTGGCAGATTGTGCCTCGAAGACTGACCACGCTTCTGGCCAGCGAAGATCAGGGCGCGGTTTCGCGGGTCACAGCGGCGCTGATGCAGATGGGCAAGATCGACATCGCGACACTTGACGCAGCAGCGGCGGGGTAGGGTGCTCCCCTCCCCGCAAGCGGGCGCAGGATTTGCCGGGCCGATTACTCCAGGTGACGGCGCAGCCGACGCAGGAACAGCCAAACGCAGAGCAGCACGACCGGTGCGGTGCAAGCGGCGAGAATGGTTTTCGACAGGCCAAAGTTTTCGCCCAACGGCCCCAGCAGATAAAGCGCAAGGTTGGTCGCGTAATAGCTGATGGCCACGACCGACAACCCCTCGACGGTGCGTTGCAGGCGGAGCTGCATGTCTGCGCGGCGGTCCATGCTGGTCAACAACGCCTGGTTCTGAGCCGATCGTTCGACATCGACCTTGGTGCGCAGCAACTCCCCCGCGCGCAGGGCGCGGTCCGACATGGCCTGCAGCCTGCGTTCCGTGGCCGCGACGGTGCGCATGGCGGGATCGAACCGGCGCATCATGAATTCGCCGAACGTCTGGCAGCCGAGAAACCGTTCCTCGCGCAGCACCGCGATCCGCTGGTTCACGATCTGTGCATAGGCCGCCGTCGCCGCGAACCGGTAGGCCGATTGTGCGCCCAGATTTTCGACGGTGCTGGACACGTCGAGCAGCTGCGCCAGGATCGCTGCGGGGTCAGAGGTGGCGCCGGCCATGTCCGACAGAAGACCGGTCAGTTTGGCGTCGATATGGTCCAGTTCCGCGCCCAGCCGGGCGGCGCGGGTCAGCCCCAGCATCGACATCGCCTTGTAGGTTTCGATTTCGCACAGGCGCTGGATCACGCGGCCGATCCGTTGGGGGCCGACCTCGGGGCGTGTGAAGACGGCAAGGCGCATATGGCCCGCCGGGTCGATGCGGAAATCCGCGGCGATGACCAGCGCATCATCGAGCGCGCGGCTGATCGCAACGCTTTCCGGAACGAACCACTTGTGCGCGCGGGCCAAGATTGTGCTGTCGTCGGGGGCGGGCTCGACCCGGATCAGCGCAGAGGTGATCCGCTGACCGGAGGCCGCGGCAAGCCAGTCGTCGGGGAATACGGCGAAGGCATCGGGCGCGTAGGGCGTTTCGCCAAGATGATCGACGAAGATCGTATAGGTCACGAATTCGGTATGGCTTTCCCATTTCAGCGTCATCCGGCCGATGGTGCCGGAATAATGCGTGGCACCGGGCTGCGGGTGGGCCGCGCCGAACCGGTCGAGCAGGGCGATAAGATGTGCACGCTCGCTCTGCCTGTCGCGCGGGTCGTCGCGCTTCATCGCGAGGTAGGCAGCCTGACTGGGCGCGCCGACCGTGGGAAAGGGGCGGGCGTGCAGCTCGTTGGCGAGGGCATAGCGCAGTGGATGGTCGGTGACGGGGGGCATCGGTGCCTCGCAATCGTGGGTTCTGATCGGCTTGTAGCGACGGGTCGCCGCAGATGCATCAGAAAAATCCTCGTATACCAACGGTTTATATGAATACAATGGTATGCCGTGGTGCAGCAGGCGTATGGTCGCTCGCGCCGATAGCGGCACGGTGTCGGTTGTCATGGCAAATCGACGGGCTTAGGAGTGACCGCATGAAACATGCCGCCCCCACACCGGATCACCCGTTCAGAATTGGTACCCGCGGATCGCCTTTGGCGCTGGCGCAGGCCCACGAGACGCGCGACCGCCTGTGCCGCGCGTTCGATCTGCCGCAGGACGCCTTTGTCATCCAGGTGATCACAACGACCGGCGACAGGATTGTCGACAGGCCGCTGAAGGATATCGGTGGTAAGGGCCTGTTCACCCGCGAGATCGAAGCCGCTATGCTGGCCGGGCAGATCGACATCGCCGTACATTCGATGAAGGACATGCCGACCCAGCAGCCGGATCGGCTGCTGCTGGATACCTATCTGCCGCGCGAGGATGTGCGCGATGCGTTCATTTCGCTGGATGGCGGGCGTCTCGCCGAATTGCCTGCTGGCAGTCTGGTCGGCACGTCAAGCCTGCGCCGCCGTGCGCAGTTGCTGGTGCGGCGGCCCGATCTGCAGGTCGTGGAGTTTCGGGGCAACCTGCAGACCCGCCTGAAGAAGCTGGGCGACGGGGTGGCAGCCGCGACGTTTCTGGCGATGGCCGGATTGAGGCGGCTGCGGATGGACGATGTAGCGCGCACGCCCATCGCGCCCGACGACATGCTACCCGCCGTCGCACAGGGGGCCATCGGGATCGAGCGCCGTGCCGACGACATGCGCGCCGCCGAGATGCTGGCGGCGATCCACGACGGGCCAACGGGGCAGCGGGTCGATGCGGAACGCGCTTTTCTGGCGGCGCTCGACGGATCCTGCGAAACCCCGATCGCGGCGCTCGCCGAACTTGACGGACCGTCCTTGCGGCTGCGGGGCCAAGTGCTGCGCCCGGACGGGTCGGACGCCATCGCCGACGACGTAACCGTGCCGATTGCCGACGGCCCGGCAGCAGGCCGCGCTATGGCGGCAGAGATGCTGAAAACGGTGGGGGCCGGGTTCTTCGACTGGCGGACGTTCTAGGGACGGCTCCCATGCGATGTTCTCCTGTCAGATAACACATTGTTTTCCAATAGGAGTCGCACTTCAAAGTAGCGCGCGCCCTGGCGCACATAGATGACCAATAACGTTGATTATGTAATGTTTTTTGCCAAGATTTTGAGTCACGTCTCGGGGCTTCGGGCGCCGTCTAGCCGTTTACTCTTTCGGGGCCTTGTTGCGGGTCATTTTGTCCAGTGTGGCCTTGTCGACGAGGCGCGAGATGATCGGGTGGACTTTGAGTTCGCCTTCCTTGACCACCTGCTTGAAGTTCGCGATCACCGATCCTGTGGTTTCGCGATCTGTCGCCAGCACGTCGAGGAGCCAGTTGATATCGCCGGAATTCCAGTCGTCCGCTTTCAGGCGGATCGGGAAGACCCCGGCCTTGATCTGATCGACGATACGCGCGTCGACCTCTTCCGAAACACTGGCCCAGATCGCGAGGCCCGCGACGTCGTTCGTGGTGTTTTCCGCTGTCGCATGCGCGATTGCGATCCGGTCGCGGATCAGCGGTTCCAGCACGATGTGGCTGAGATCCATGACCGACTGATGCCGGTAGCGCGGCAGACCCATCATCGCCATGACCACCTGTCCGAAGGTTTCCCTCAGATGGCTGCGCAGTTTGCCGACGCGTTCCATGACCTCCTGGTCGATCGTCGGCGCCTCGGTCTTGGGGGTCTCCTGTGCCTTTTTGGCCGATTTTGCCGCCGGTTTCTTTTTCTTGTCAGCCTGCTTTGCAGCGCCGTTTTTCGTGTCTTTTCGTCCGGCCATTGCGGTTATCCTCGGTTTGTTGTGTCGGTTGTCGCGGGCGAAGGATGCGCGCATCCCGGTTCCGCAGCCTGACAGGTCACAGGGTTTCTCAGATCACATCCATGCTGCCGTCGTCATAGGTCCAGACACGATTGATCCGTGCGCCGTCCGGTCCATAGGTATCGACATAGCTGGTCCAGTCATAGACGTCCGCGACATCTGTCATCGTCGCGACCGACCTGGTGCCGTCGGCGTATTCGGTCACGAGGGTCCGCCCGTCATCATAGGTCAGCGTCCGGTCGGTGAGCACACCGCCATCGTCGTAGTTGTCGACATAGCCGGTCCAGATGAATTCGTCCGCGGGGAACGTCATCGCCGCCGTGGATTTCACGCCATCGGTATAGTCGGTGGTGAGGACCCGTCCGTCGTCATATGTCAGTTCGCGCGACGCCAGGACGCCATCCGTATCGTAATCATCGACATACTGCTGCCAGATGAACTCATCCGCCACGTCGGTCATGGTGGCGGCGGATTTGGTGCCGTCCACATAGGTGGTTTCCAGCTCGCGCCCGTCGTCATAGGTCAGGGTGAGTGCTTCGAGGTCTCCGCTGTCGTCGTAGTCGTAGACGTAGCTTGTCCAGATAAACTCGTCCGCCACATCGGTCATCGTCGCCGAAGACCGTGTGCCCGCATCGTATTGCGTCTCGAGAATACGGCCATCGTCGTAAGCCATCGTACGTGCGGCGAGGTCGCCGTTCGTGTCGTAGGTATTTTCGTAGCTGGTCCAGATGAATTCGTCCGCGACGTCGGTCATCGTGGCGGATGATCTTTCACCGTCGGTATACGTGGTCGTCAGGATGCGACCGTCGTCATAGGTCAGCGTGTAGGACTCCAGCACGCCGGTTTCGTCGTAGGCGAAGGTATATGTGTCCCAGACGAAGGCGTTTTCGGCGTCCGTCAGCGTGGCCGAGGATTGCACGCCATCGGTGTAGAGCGTGTTCATGATGCGCCCGTCGTCATAGGTCAACGTGCGCGATGTGAGAACGCCGGCACCATCGAAGCGATAGACATAGCTCGTCCAGTCGTAGACATCGGCGGCGTCGGTGATGGTCTGCGACACCTTCTCGCCGTCCTCGTATTCGGTCACGCGGATTCGGCCACCGGACAAGACCTCTGTGATGGTGTTGCCTTCGCCGTTCACCGTGATTTCAATCGTGGCGTTCGCCTCGACACCGGCGGCGTCCACGACACTGTATGTGAATGCGGTGGTCGCTGTCTGGCCTTCGAGCAGGGCATCGAACGCCCCGTTCGGATCGAAGGACGCGATACCGCTGGCGGCGACGGTGAGCAGGCCGCCGTTGTCACCCGCGACGGCAACAGCGACATTCGCGGTATTGCCGTTCACGCGGCGCACGGTGAGCGTATCGCCGTCAGGGTCCGTGTCGTTGGCCAGCAGATCGCCGAGGGCGGTGACGTCGACCTCGCCCACCGTGAATGCGTCGATGACGGCGGTTGGGGCATCGTTGACGGCAGCCAGGCGCAGGGTGAGTTGCTTGAGGGTATCGGCCTGCCCGTCGCTTACGAAGAGTTCGAGTGCCACGTCACCTGCGAGGTTTTCGGGGGGTTGTCCGGTGAGCGCGTAGGTTTCCGGATCGAACGACAGCCACTCCGGCAACGCGGCACCCGAAACGCCACGCAGTTCCACAAAGAGCGCATCGCCGTCGGCGTCGCTGATGCTGGTCCGTGGCAGCGCGATCGCGACCGGCTCGTCCTCTGTGCCGTTCAGCACATCGGCAAGGTCGATGATCGGCGCATCGTTGGACGACTCGACCGTGACGGCGACACGTGCGGTATCGCGCAGCCCGGTGGAATCGGCGATTTCATAGTCAAACCAGGCCGCACCGAAGAAGCCGTCATCGGGATTGATCAGCACTTGACCGTCGACCGTCAGTTCGACGTCGACATTCTCGCTGTCCAGCAGGCGCGTGATGGCAAAACCCTGAAGATCCGGGTCGCTGTCGTTGGCGAGAAGTGCGGACACAAAGACCGCTGCGGGCTGATCCTCGATAATGGTGATCGCATCGTCCTGCGCAATCGGCGCATCGTCGGTGCCGATGACATCGATGGTCACCGTCGTCGGAACGGCAAAGCCGGTCTCGTTGGTCAGTGCGTATTCCAGCACCAGTTCGCCGAAGAAATCGGGCGCGGTCGTGACTTGCCATTTTCCGTCTTCAAGTTGTTCGACCGTGGCGTCCTGATTTTGAAGCTGCGACACCGTCAGGCCGAGGAAGGTCACATCCGACCCGAGCGGCAGGTCGTCGTTGGCCATCAGCTCTGCCTGATCGATGATCAGGGTGGTGTCTTCGAGCATCTCGTAACCTGCGTCGGACACGGCGACCGGCACGGCGAAGAGCGGCATCACTATGACCTGTGCGTAGCCGATGCTGGTCGCGCCGAATTCGTCGGTCACACGGTAGTTGAAACCGCCGTCGCCGAAATAGCCCTCGCGCCCGAGGAAGACGGCGGTTTCGCCGTCCTGATAGACGGTGCCGTTATCGCCGTCGAAAATCTCGACGATCGAGAAGTCGTCGCCCTCGACATCGCGGTCGTTGAACAGCAGGTCTGCAAAACTCACGACCAGCGGCTGATCCTGTGTGCCGAAGAAGAATCCGTCGGTGTTGGCAATCGGCGCGTCGTTGACGGCCTCGATATTGAAGGTGATCTGACCAAGGTCGAAAGCGCGACCGTCTGTGATCCGATAGTTGAAGGTCACCGGGCCGTTGACGTTTTCGTCGGGCACGAATTGGTAGCGGTCGCCGGGCAGTTCGAGGATGCGACCGTTTTCGACCTCCTCTTCAAGGCTGACGAACGATACGGCGTCGCCATCCGGGTCGGTGTCGTTGGCCATCAGCTCGGCGATAGTGAATTCGAACGGCGTGTCTTCGACCGTTTCAAACACGTCGGCCACCGCATCGGGGCGCTGGTTGGTCGATACGACCTCGACGGCGACGAAGCCGACGCTTTCACCATGGGTATCGTCGGTGATGCGGTAGCTGAAGCCGGCGTCACCGGCAAAGTTTGCGGTCGGCGTGAACGTGATCCCGCCGTCCTGGAAGACGACGATGCCGTTCTGTGCGTCCTCGACCCCGAGGAAGCGGATCGCATCGCCATCGACGTCGAAATCGTTCGCAAGAAGCTGTTCGGGCAGCAGGTTCAGGCTGCCGTCCTCGAACATCGAGAAGACATCTTCGGCGGCGATCGGTGGATCGAGCAGCGAGGCGACGTCCAGTATGACGGTGCCCGTGACCTCGCCCTCCGCATCGTCGGTGAGCGTGTAGGTCAGGATGTCCTCGCCCGCAAAGAGCGGCAGAGGCGTGTAGGTCACGGTCGCCGCGGCATTCCCGTCAAGGCTGACGGCCACGCCTTCGGAATTGCTCGTCGCGATGGCGGTATTGGCGCTGGTGAACAGCAGGTCGAAGTTGGCCCGCACATCCAGCGGGATGACCGCTGTCACGGTCCCTGTATCCGTATCGACGATCATCCACTCCGGCAGCGCCGATCCGTCTGCCAGCGTAACGGTCCATGTCCCGCCGGCGACTGGTGTCAGCGTGTCGGGTGCGGCGATGTCCACGCGCCCTTCGGTGATGACGATCTCACCCTGCGACGGATCGTCGAAGCCGGTGATACGCAGATAATCGCCATCGTCGTCGCGGTCGTTCGTCAGAAGATCGGCCACCTGGAAGGTGACAAGGCCGCCTTCGAACAGATCGACGCGATCCTCGTTCGCGACCGCCAGTTCGCGTGCGGCGCGGACGTTGAAGACGATCTGGGCAGACTCGTCCGAGCTTCCGCCTTTTTCGTCCTCGGCTGTATAGTCGATGACCAAGGCACCGTTGAAATCTGCGGGCGCCGTCAGGTCAAGCCGCTCCGGCAGATCGCGGATGGTAAAGCCTGCCAAAGGATCGGTTTCGACAAGCGTGTAGGTTTCGTCGACCACAGCTTCGGTGATGATCGACATTGCGGGCAGATCGCCACCGGCGCCGATGTCGATCCGCACCGGAACCGCACCGACATATTCCGACGGCGGTGTGCCGGTAAACGTAAAGGTATCCTCGTCGAACGTGAGCCAGTCGTTCAGCGGCGCGCCGCTTTCCCGCGCGACGGTGATGTCCATGGCGGTCGAGAAGTCGAGGCCGAAGGTGTCGGTTCCGGCCAATGCAGGTGCACCGGCGAGAACAGTGTTGATCATCGCGAGTTGCGGATCGGTCGGATCGATCACGAATTCGAGGGTGAAGCCCCGGTCGGTCGCATAGTATTCGAACTCTTCAAGATCGGGCTTGTCGCCGGGCGTAAAGACGATCTGGACACGGGCGGGGCCGTCATCCCCGTCGATACCGAAGTCAGAAATCGCAAGGCTGCGTGTCGTTTCGTCGAAGACCAGCCAAGAGGGCAGCGCGCGACCGCCGTTGACCTGTGCGGCGAACGTCCCTTCGGCGATGTCGAAGGCCGCGATGCTGTCGGCGTCCTCGTCCAGAGTCCATTCGAACGGTTCGCGCAGAATGAAGCCGCTCAGAATAGTTTCACTGACGCTTATGCCGGTGGACAGCGCGGTGATCTGTGGCGCGTCATCCCAGATGTAGCGGAAATTGTGAACCGCACCGCTGACAGGATCGGTGACGAATACGGCGACTTCGACGGGTCCGTCGTGATCGGTCGGCACGTCGCCCATGAAGGTCATGGTCGCCGCGTCGAACGTCAGCCATTCGGGCAGATCGGTGTTGTTGGCCGACGTTGCCCGGACGGTATAATCGGCGGACAGGAATTTCTGCGCGAACTGACCCAGCAGCGTGGCGTCTTCGAAGAAGAGCACATCACCATCGACATCGAGGTCGTTGCCGAATGCCTCGGCCGGGATCACGTAGAGCGGTCCGTCCTCCAGCCCGGCGGCGACATCGTTGCGCACGACAGGGCCGCTGTTGACCGGCAGGATCGTGAGATGGGCGATCGCGGAATCGAAACCGCCGTTGCCATCGCTGATCGTGTATTCAAAGCTGGCCGCGCCGTTGTAGTCTGCGCGGGCGGCAAATTCGATCATGCCATCGGCGTTGACCCGTACCTTACCGTTCTCGGCAAAGCGGTAAACGCTGTCGAATGTCAGGGTGTCGTCATCGGGGTCACGGTCGTTGGCCAGCAATGTCGCCGGGTCGATGGTGATGGTCCCGTTCTGCAGCAGCTGCAGCCCACGATCGTCGACTGCGATCGGCGGCAGGTTTTGCGGACGGACGTTGATGTTGAACGCAAGCGTGGCCTCCGCGCCGCGCGCGTCGATCACTTCGAATTCGATATAGGCGGCACCAAGCTCTTCGGGCGTGTAGAAGATGTCGCCGGTGTCCGCATCAAAGGTCTCGGACCCGTTGAAGGACGCATTCCCGTCCGCCCCTTCATGCAGGCCGACAAAGGTGAATGTGTCGCCTTCGATGTCATAGACCTTGCCCATGAGGTCGGAGACGTTGAAGATCGTGATCTCTTCGAGCTTTGCCGACACCGCGCGGTCATTGATGCGCGGTGCATCGTTGACGGGGGCGAAGTAGATTTCCACATCCGCACGGGACTGCGCACCGTCACCGTCTTCAAGGACGTAGCGGAACCCTGCGAAGCCGAAATGATCGGGGCGGCTGGCCAGTTCGATGTAATCGCCCTTGATGCTCCAGGTCGCATCGGTCGCCGGGCCGTCGTAGTTCTGACGGTCTTCATAGGGCCGGATTGCATCGCCCGCGCCATCGGTGAGTGGTTCGAGCGACACGATACGCAGGGATTCCATCTCTGCGTCGCCATCGACGTCATAGTCGTTGGCCAGCAGATTTTCGATCCGGATGCGCAGCGGCACATCCTCGATCCCGTATTGCAGCGGATCGTCGACCGCGACGGGCGCATCGTTTACGGGCGTCAGGTTGACCTCGACCCGCGCCGTGGATTCACGGCCGGAGGGGTCGCGCACCGTGTAGGCAAAGAAGGCGTCGCCGTTGAAATCCTGATCACCCAGGAACGCGATGCGGCCATCGGGTTCGATCCAGACACTGCCGTCGCGTGCGGCCTGTACCGAAACGAGTTCAAGCGTTTCGACGCCTGTTTCGGCATCGTTCGCGATCAGGTCGGCGGGGTCGATATAGCTGACCTCGTCCTCGACACCCAGCAGATAGATATCGTTTTGCGCATTGAAACGCCCGTCGCGCAGGTTTTCGGCGATATAGGTGCGGTCCCAGATCGTGCCGTCCTCGAAGACGATCTGTTCAAGACCGGTTTCGCCACCGAGGAAGTGATCGGTCACAAGGGCAGTGTCGATCAGGAAACCGTCGTCACGCTCCAGTTCGACGAAGAGATCGTCGCCCTGCCGCAGCAGGGACACGTCCTTGGCCGCGATGCCCGGACCCATGACCAGACGGTCGATGTCGGCCAGATCGCCGATCTCGGCGATGGTGTCGGCACCGCTGTCGAAACCGAAGAGATAGTCGTCGGACCCCCCTGCCCCGGACAGGGTATCGTCGCCAAAGCGACCGTCGAACGTATTGGCACCCGAATCACCCGAAAGGGTATCTGCGTGGATCGAACCCGTCAGCGCCTCGATCCCGGACAGCTCGTCGCCAAGCGCCTCGCCCGCAAGACCAAGCCCAAGGGCGAGGTCGACGGTAACCGCTTCGTCGGCATTGGCGTAATCAGCTGTGTCGGTCCCTGCGCCACCGTCGATGGTGTCTGCCCCGCGACCGCCGCGGAAGACGTTGTCGGCGTCGTCGCCGATCAGCGTGTCGTCGTGGAAGCTGGCCTGAACGATTTCGATACCGGAAAGGGTATCGCCTTCCGCGTCACCGCCCGTCGCCGTGCCTGCGGCCAGATTGATCTGGATACCGGCGGTCGACAGCAGGTAATCGGCCGTGTCGATCCCGGCCCCGCCGTCGAGTGCATCCCCGTCGCGACCGCCTGACAGCAGGTCGTCGCCGTCACCGCCGAGCAAGGTGTCCGCGCCACGCCCGCCGATAAGCGTATTGGCGTTGGCGTCGCCTTCCAGACGGTCGGCGGCGTCGGTGCCGATCAGGTTTTCGATGCGCGACAGCACGTCGCCCGCGGCATCGCCGCCCGCGGCTGTGCCGACCGCCAGCGAAATATCGACGCCGACCGTTCCAAATTCGTAGGAGGCTGTATCGTTTCCGGCACCACCGTCGAGCGCATCCGCACCGGCGCCGCCTTGCAGCGTGTCGTCGCCAGCACCGCCGGACAGGGCGTCGGCCCCGCCGCGACCCTGCAGCAGGTCGTCGCCGGCAGCGCCTTCAAGATCGTTGCCCCGGTCATCGCCGCCGAGGATGTCGCCGAACGCCGACCCGACAAAGCCCTCGATCTCGAAGTATTTGTCGCCCGCGGCAAACCCGCCCTGCCCGATCAATGTCGTCAGATCGGCGCGTACGCCGGTGTTGGACAGGCCGAAGGTCACGACGTCAAAGCCGGCCCCGCCACGAATCTCGTCGGCATCGTCACCGGCGTCGATCACATCGTTGCCGAAGCCGCCAAAGATCACGTCCGCACCTGCACCGGTGAAGATGGTATCGTCACCGCCCAGTGCGACGATCAGATCATCGCGATTGTAGCCGATGATGGTTTCGTCAAGATCGTTGCCTTCGATATAGTCGACGTCCGGCGAGCCGGTCAGCACCTGACCGTAGAAATCGGCGACCGTCGCATAGGCAAAGCCCACGTCCTGCAGTCCTTCGACATCGGCGATGCTGTATTCGATCGTGACGTCGCCGGAGAAGCCCTCTTCGAAGCGGGCCACAAGAAAATCCTCGCCGCGGAACGACACGATCTCGAACGCGCCGACCTCGACGCGGTTGCCCTGCGCCAGTTCGACCGGGTCATAGAGCGCATTGACCGTGACGAAATCGGGCCGTGGCCGGTCGGGGTTGTCCAGATCGACGTCGATGACGCCGTCACCGTCGGTGTCGGCCTGTTCGATGTCGTAGTCGTTGAAGACCAGGTCCGACACACGCACCACCAGCGGTACGTCAAGCGGGGTGACAAATCCCGGATCGTCGACAACGGTCGGGTCGTCGTTCGACGGGACGATCACGATGTCGACCAATCCCTCGACCGTGCGGCCTTCGCCATCTGTCAGGAAATAAACGAACGCACCGGCAAGCGAGGCGTCGATGTTCGGCGTATAAAGGAAATCGCCGTCGGCGTTTTCCTCGATGATACCGTTGAGATCGCCAAGCGCCTGCGCGCCGAACTTGAACGCATCGACAATCGGGTCCACGTAGCGCCAGCCGGTGACTGTCAGGTCCGTGCCGTCGATGTCGCTGTCGTTGGCCAGCAGCGTATCGAGACGGATGACTGTCGGGATGTCCTCGGGTACGAGGAACTGGTCGGTCACCGCGACTGGCGGCGCGTCCGAAGTCGGATCGAAATAAAGCGTGACCTGTGCCCCGTCGACAGCGCCTTCGGGATCGGTGATCGAGTAGCCGAACGTCGTGACGCCCCAGAAATCGGTATCGGGCGTGAAGATCACCGTGGTATCGGTCTGTTCGATGGTACCGCGCACTGCACCGGTGGCGTTCTCGAACGTCACGGCAAAGCCTTCGACATCCTCGTCATTTGCGAGCAGATCGAGGATCTGGATTTCAAGCGCCGTGTTCTGTGTGCCGCGCAGCAGATGGGCCTGGCTTTCGTTGCGGAAACTGTCGTTCCGCGCGATCGGGTTGTCGTTCACCGCCTCGAAGACCAGCGTTGCGGTCGCTGTATCGCGCCCGCCCTGTCCGTCGTCGATAGTGTAGCGGAAGGTCGCCTCGCCATTGAAGTTGTTGCCGGGCGTGAACAGCACGGTCTGGTTGTCGAGCAGTCTTGCCCGGCCGCCGGTGCCGCCACTTACGGAACTGAGCGTGATCGTGCCAAGCGGATTGGTGTCGTTGGCGATCAGCTGATCGAGGCTGATGATGACCGGATTGTCTTCGAGCAGTTGCGTGCCGTTGCTGTCGGTGGTCAGCAGGTCATCGCGCGCGTCGGTGCCGGTTTCGTCGGCGGTCACGGTCAGTGTCGCGGTCGCGACATCTGTAAGCCCCTGACCGTCCGTCACGATATAGTCAAAGGATGTCGTGCCGAAGAAGTCCTCGACCGGGATTACCCGCACGTTGCCGTTCGCGTCGATTTCGACGGCGACATCGGCGGAGGGGATCACCTCGACGATGCTCAGCGCGTCGCCGTCCACGTCGAAGTCGTTGCCCAGAAGGGCGGAGGCGGCAATCGTGAGCGGTGTGTCTTCAAGTGTCACAAAACCGGTATCGTCGCGCGCCACTGGCGCGTCGTTGACCGGTGTGATGTCGATATAGACGATGGCCTCGGCCCGGCCGCCTTCCGGTGTATTCGCGGCATAGGTGAACTGTGCCGGACCGTTGTAGTTTTCCGCGGCGGTAAAGCTGATCTGACCGTTAGACGACAGGGAGACTGTTCCGCCGATGGGGTCGAACACCTGACCGACGATCATGCGGTCACCGTCGACGTCGTTCGACAGAAGCCGGTTGACGTCGATGACGAGGTTGCCGTCTTCGGCCAGGGTAAACCCGCGGTCGTCGCGCGCCTCTGCCACGGGCCGGACCGTCACATTGATATCGGCAGTAGCAAACGCATTGCGCCCGTCGGAGATCGTATAGGAAATCTTTGTCGCCCCGATGAACCCGTCGACACCGGTGAACCGCAGCGTGCCGTCGCCCGGCAGGTAGGCGGCACCGTTTTCGCCGGCATCGACCGAAATCACGGAGAGCGGATCGCCGTCGGAATCGAAGTCGTTGCTGAGAATTTCCGCAAGTGACAGGACCAGTTCTTCCCCGGTCACCACGGCAAAGAAACCGTCCTCGTTCGCGCGGGGTGCGTCGTTTTCGACCAGCGTCAACAGGGTGTCGCGGGTCCACAGGGTACCGTCGTCGAACAGATATTCCTCGATCCCCGCGCCGTCGGTCGACAATGCGTTGATCACCGTCAGCCCGTCGGACGGCATGCCCGCGAACTGGAACGATACTGCCGTGCTGCCCTGGAATACCCGGTCGACCGAGACGTCGTCGGGGGTGACACCGGTCAGCAGGACCCGGTCGACATCGGTCGGATCGGCTGTCCCGCTGTCGCGGATTTCGATCTGCCCCAGCCCGGCGGACCAGAAATAGGTGTCCGCGCCGCCGTGGCCTTCAACGGTGTCGTTGCCACCTGTCAGAACGAAGGTATCGTCGCCGTCGAAGCCTTCGATATAGTCGTCGCCCGGCGTCCGCACGCCGTCGATGGCGGCAGCCCGCATTTCGTCCGCGGACCAGCTGCTGCCGTCGGCGAAATCAAGCGTCAGCGTTGCGCTGACATGGTCCTGCAAGGCGTCGATCAGCGTCAGGCGGTCACCTGCGCCGAAGTCGATCACAAGGTCCAGCAAGGTCGGGCCGGACCGCACGACAGACACGATATCGGCACGGTCGAGGTCTTCGAGGATCACCGTGTTCGCGCCGGAACCGAAGGCGTCGATCCGGTCGTCGCCCGCATCGCGGCCGAAGCGGAAGATATCGTCGCCCGCCAGACCCAGCAGCAGATCCGCACCGGCACCGCCGGATAGATCGTCGGCCCCGCTGGTGCCGAAAATCACATCGGCATCGGGAGAGATCTGCGCATTCGTCAGAAGCAACTGGATATCGGCGACTGTCAGCGTCGCGTCGGCGTGGTCGACAAAGACGAGGCTTTCAATGCCGCGTGATGTGCTCAGCCCGTCAACGATGATGATCTGGTCGTCCTGCGAACCGTCGAAGGTGATACGCAGATCGGGGCTGTCGGAGCCCAGGCGCGCAAAACGAACGTACTCGGGTCCATAGCCGGCAATTTGCAGCACATCTGCTGTCGAAAATGCCCTGTCGCGAACAATGTCGGACCCGTCACCCGCGTTGAAGATATAGACATCGTTACCGCCGCCGCCGCTGATGCGATCATCGCCCAATCCGCCGATCAGCGTGTTGTCCGCGCCGTTGCCATAGATGAAGTCGTCCAGAACCGTCGGTACGCGCGCGATCAAATCGGCGATCTGCAACTCGGCACCGGTGTCGGTAAAGCGCACCGTTTCGATCTCGCCCGCACCCAAAGCGCCGTCGATGCGGACCCGGTCGCCGTCTTCTCCAATCCGGAGGATCATGGCGGAACCGTCGCTTGACTGCACTACGGTCAGCATGTCTTCGGTGATGCCCGCGCCCAGGATCAGAACATCCGCGTCACCACCAGCGTCGACGATGCGGTCCTGATCGTCGCCAAGATCGAACCGGTAAGTGTCGTTGCCCTGCCCGCCTTCGAGCAGGTCAACGCCAGACCCGCCGGCGAGGTCATCGTCGCCATCCAGACCAAGCAGCCGGTCATCGCCGCCCATACCGCCGAGCATGTCGCCCGTATCGGTCCCGTAAACGACGTCGTCTTCGGCGGTGGTGGTCAGCGCCATGTCGACCAGACCTGCTGCCGTCCACACGCTCGGATCGTCGGCGAAGTGAACCTCGATCGGCATGGTCAGGCTTGGGGCAAGGCCAGTATCGACCCTGTCGCCGCTGCCGATGATCTGGAACTGGATCGTCGGTTGTCCGGCGACAAGCGCGACGTCGGATGGCAGAATCCCCGGGCCGAAGCGCAGGATGCTCAGACCGTCGGTGTCCTCAATCCGGTCCTGTCCGTCGCCAAGGTTGAACACATATGTGTCGCTGCCCGCACCGCCCCTCAGCAGGTCATCGCCCGCACCGCCGGAAATCTCGTCAGCCTGGTCGGAGCCGGTCAGGATATCGTTGCCAGCGAGGCCGTCGAGCGCATTGCCGGTCAGAATCTTCAGGTCGTCGTCACCGGCGGTCGCGGCCATTGCGGCGGTCAAAAGGGCTGTCTGGTCCCAGAGCGTGCCGTCTTCTTCAAAGCGGATCGCTTCGATTGCCAGCGTAGGCGGCGTAGCGGCCGCCCCGACCAATAGAATCCGGGTATCGCCGGTGGTGACGCGCAATTCGATGTCATCGCCGCGCATCCGCACGGCAAGATCGGCCGCAGCGATTCCGGTCTTGAAGACGAGCGTATCGGTTCCGCCGGTATCGGTCAGCGTATCGTGGCCATCGTTGGCACCAAAGAAATACGTGTCGTCCTCTTCGCCACCGATCAGGGTGTCGTCGCCGGTGCCGCCCTCGAATGTGTCGTCGCCCGCGAATTGCGCGCTTGGGTCACCATTGCCGCGCAGCACGTCGTCGCCGCTGCCGCCGGACAGGATATCGTTGCCCGCGCCGCCCGACAGGTCGTCGTGCCCGGCCTCGCCCGCCAGCGCATCGTCACCGAACCCGCCTTCGAGGGTGTCGTCATCCGCACCGCCGGCCAGTTTGTCGTTGCCGGCAAAGCCAGACAGCGTATCGGCACCGCCGTTCCCGAAGAAGCGGTCGGAGTCCGGCGTGCCGAGCATCTCGTTGGCGACGTCGTCACCATAGACCGGAGCGTTCAGCACCTCGTCGGGGGACACGCCGCCGAAGTTCGCGGCAGTCAGTTCGGTCATCGTTACGCCGACGAGGCGAATGATCTGCTGTGGTGTGCCGTCGTTGTCGAAGGAAATGACGGTATCCGCACCGTCCTGCGCAAGTGATAAAAGCCCGCTGGCGAAGGGGTTGGGCGACTGGGTTTCAAGCCGCAGGATATCGCCTGTGTCACCCGCTTCGAAATCGGTGATGATATCCAAGGCGGCATCCGCAGCCAGCCCGGAGGTTGGCAGATAGCGATAGATGTCGCGCCCGGTACCGCCGGTGTAGCTGTCGGTCGACTGATCGAGCAGAAGATCGCCGAAGACGTCGTCACCGGCTCCGCCGTCGATGGTGTCGGCCCCTGCCCCGCCTTCGATGTAGTCGCCGAGCGCCGATCCTGTCAGCGTCTCATCGCTCGCGTCACCGAAGATCACGTCGCCGTCGACGCCCAGATCGGGACGAATTCGATCCGCGATTTCCGCAAACGTCAGGCTGGCACCGCTATCGGTCATCAGCAGGGTTTCGATCTGGCCCGCATTGCCCGCAAAAGCACCGGAGACAGTGATGCGGTCATCGCTGCCCGCAAAACGGATGGTCAGGTCGGACCCGCCGGGCCCGGTTTGCGAGAACCGCAGATCGGTCAGGTCGTAGCCCGAAACCTCAAGACGGTCTTCGCCTGTGGTGTCACCCTGATCGTCGATGACCAGGCTGCCATCGCCCGCCGCGAACACATATGTATCGCCGCCAGTGCCGCCGGAGGCGACATCCTTGCCGCGACCTGCATCAAGCAGGTCGTCGCCTGCTTCGCCCGACAGGTTGTCATTCCCGTCGCCGCCGTACAGGTCGTCGTTGCCCGCACCGCCGGTCAGGTCGTCGTCACCGCCCAGACCGATCAGCAGATCGTCACCTGCAGTGCCGACGTAGGTGTCGTCGCCTGCAGTGCCGGAGGTCGCGAGCGCGATGAGTTCAGCCTTATCCAGCTCAGCCCCGTCATCGAACGTCACGCGGATTACGCTGCCGTCAGTCAGCGCATCGACCAAACGAAGACGGTCTTCGGTGCCGTCGATCTTGAGCACCAGATCGGTGCCATCCATGACGGCGCGCAGATCGGCCGTTGCGATACCGGCCCCCAGTCGCACGCTGTCCATGCCTTGAGTGTCGGTGATCCGGTCTTGACCGTAGCCGAGGCCGAAGAGGTAGATATCGTCGCCGCCGCCCCCGGCGAGCAGATCGGTTCCGCTGCCACCGTCGAGCGTGTCGGCCTGATCGCCGCCGGTGATATCGTCATGACCTGTGCCGCCGGTCAGCGTATCGCCACCACCCCCACCGATGATTGTATCATCGCCTGCCAGACCGGCCAGATCGTCGGCGGCCTGCGTGCCGACCAGAACCTGATCCGCAGCAGTTCCGACTTGGCTTGCTGCGACAAGTTCGGCCCAGGTCCAGGTTGCGTCATCGTCGAAACGCAGGGTTTCGATCGCGCGTGCTGGATCGGTCAATGCGCCGACCAGCACGATACGGTCCGCAGTGCCGTTCACCCGGAGGACAAGATCGCCCGTGACCGTCGCCGAAACGCGCAGGTCTTCCGATAGCACGCCAATCAGCGCGATTTCGTCGGTCCCGGCCAGGTCGGTGATCCGCGCCACGCCGTCGCCTACCGCAAAGCGATAAAGATCGTCGCCGTCCAGATCGGTCAGAATATCGTGACCCGTGCCGCCGCTGATCGTGTCGTTCCCCGACCCGCCTTCGACGGTATCGTCGCCGGACCCTGCGTCGATGTCGTCGTTGCCCGCACCCGCGTCGATCAGATCATCGCCGTCCTCGCCCGCGATGGTGGCGCCAATATCGCTGCCGATCAGGGTTTGGTCAGGACCGCTGTTCTCAAGCGCGAAGGTAATCAGCTGATCCATCGTCCAGCTTGTCGCGTCGTCGAAAACGACGGTCATATCCATACCGCCGAGCATGGCGTCGCGCAGGATCACACGGTCTTCTGTCGTGCCCAACCGCAGGGTGATGTCGTCACCGTCGGTCGCAAAGGCGATTGCCGATGCGAGGATGCCGCCGCCCATCTGAAGGGAATTTGTTCCGTCCTGATCCGTGATGACGACGTTTCCGTCGCCCATCGCATAGATATAGGTGTCGTTGCCGAGGCCGCCGTCGAGATGGTCGAGCCCGCTGCCGCCTGACAGGGTATCGGCCCCGGCGCCACCGGTGATGCTGTCCGATCCGGTGCCGCCCAGCAGGCTGTCGTCACCGCCGCCGCCGTCGATGCTGTCGTCACCGGCCTGTCCGTCGATGGTCTCACCGAAGAGTGTGCCGGTAATATCGTCCGACTGCTCGGACGGCCGCAGTGCGAGCGACCGTAGGGTCGCAGCGGTCCAGCCTGCTGCAGGCGCATCGATAAACTCAATCGTTTCAATAAGTTGCGTATCACCCATGCCGCCGATGATGATCACGCGATCATCCGTGCCAATTTGCAGCATCAGGTCGAGATCGTTCACTACGGATACGGTGATGTTCTCCGGCAGGATGCCGGAACCGAAGACCAGCGTATCCTGACCGCCAAGATCGTCGATCGTGTCGACGCCATCACCGAGATTGAACAGATAGGTCTCGTCGCCCGCTTCGTCCGACAGCCGGTCATTACCCTCGCCACCGGCGAGCGTGTCGTTTCCTGCCCCGCCGACAAGGCGGTCGGCCCCGGCAAGACCGCTCAGATCGTCGTTTCCGGCCATGCCGTCGATCAGGTCGTCGCCGGACGATCCGGCTGTCACATCATCCGCGATGATCGCATCGACGGTCACACCGGTCGCCGGGACGGCGCGTTCGAGCGTTTCCTGATGGGTCCAGACGGTGCCGTCGGCAAATTCGATGGTTTGCACGACAGCGCGAGTCGCGCCACGTTCTATCGTCAGGCGATCGTCGGAATTGTCGAACCGCAGGATCAGATCGAGACCGGACGTTTCGACGATGACAGAGGCAGGCGTGATCGTGGCATCGAACACGACGCGGTCGCCGCCATAGCTGAAGTGATAGTCGATCAGGTCCTGCCCGAAACCTGCAGAGAATTGATACGTATCGGTGCCCCATCCGCCATCGAGGACGTCGTCACCCGCGCCGCCGATCAGCGTGTCGCTGCCGGAGTTGCCATCGAGTGAATCGTTCCCGCCATTCCCGATCAGAACATGGCCGGACCCGTTGCTTTCGATCAGGTCATCGCCATCACCACCTGAGTCCAGGGGAGTCACGTCGCCGCTCAGGTTGATATTGACCGGGTCGACCGACATGGTCTGCAGGTCGTTGAGCGTGAAAGTCGAACCGCCTTCGAAACGTACCTGGCTGACGCCGTGAGAGAACACTTCACCGGCCATGCGCACGTCGATCTCGATCCGGTCACTCGTGCCGGTAAAGCGCAGCGCAAGAGGTCCGCCCTCATACGTCCGCTCGACAAAGAAGTCGGCCTCGCTCAGCGAGGTGTCAAAGATGACGATGACGTCGCCGCCTTCCAGCAGCACTGAAATGTCGTCCTGTCCGAAGCCTGCGGTGTAGTTGTATGTCACGCCGCCGCCGCCGTCGCGCAGCAGGTCGTCACCGGAACCGCCGGTGACCGTGTCGTCGCCGTTACCGGTAATGACACGGTCATCGCCGCCGCCCGCGACGACAATGTCATCGCCGCCGCCCGCGACGACAATGTCATCGCCGCCGCCGCCGTTGATGATGTCGTCGGAATCGCTGCCTGTCAGCGTGTCATCCGACACCGACCCCACCAGTTCCGCGGGCGCGACGCTGGCGAGGGCCACGACATCGGCCCAGGTCATCGTGCTGCCATCCGCGGCAAAACGGAATTCCGTGATCTTCGCCGGATTGTCGTAGTAGTCGATGACTTCGATACTGTCGCCATCGGCGGTGGCGATGATCAGCGTTTCGTCGGGCGTCCAATGTGCGGTGATCCCGCTGGGGTCGATCCCGGCCCCGAAGGCGACGATGTCGACATCGCTTTCATCGAAGCTGATGTAGAGCTGATCGTGGCCGAAACCTGCCTCAAATTGATAGAGGTCGTCGCCGCGCCCGCCTTCAAGCTGGTCGTGGCCGCGTCCGCCGGTGATCGTCTGATCGTTCGATCCGCCATAGACCAGATCGGACCCGTCGCCGCCGTTCAGCGTACCTTCGCCCCACAGGTAGAGGGCGTCATCGGCATCGGTTCCGATAACTTCGCCATCTCCGTCTCCGTCTGAGTCCTCGATGCCCCGCGGGGATGCGGCGGCTGCATCGACGAGGGCCCTGAATTCGTCCCATGTCCAGACAGTGCCGTCGGCGAAATGGATTTCGTCCACGCTACCGTTGCCCATACGGATACGGCCTTCGCCACCGGCGACGGCGATCTGCAGGAAGTTGTAGCCGAACTCTCCGGATTCGATATCCGGTTCCGCAATGACGTCTGCCGCGTTCAGATCGGTCAGCTCGAGCGTGTTGACGGCCATGATGCCGTCGTCGTCGAAGATGACCGGAATGGTGACCAGATCGAAATCGCCCGACACGCGGATCGTGTTGTCGCCACCGCCGTCGACGATATCGACGCGGCCGCCACCCGCGACCAGCAGGTCGTTACCGGCACCACCATACAGATCGGCATGATCGGCCTGGCCCGTCAGCGTGTCGTCACCGCCGCCGCCATAGACTTCGCCTGCCGTCTGCGTGGCGGTCAGCGTGTCTGCGACATCGTCACCATTCAGCACCAGCCCAGCGGGCAATGGCACCGCGAGCGCCTGCAACGCGGCATAGTCGAGCGACGAACCGGCACCGAATTCGAATGTGACGGCATAGGTCGGGTCGAAGCCCGTCTCGCCCTCACCTTCACCCTCGCGCTCGCCAAAGTCGCCGTCACCTTCGCCAAAGTCGCCCTCGCCCTCACCGAGGTCGCCCTCGTCGAAAATCGGACCTTCTTCGAAGTCGTCCCTCGGCACGTTCAGGACGACACGGTCTTCGGTCCCGGCGAAGGTCAGGATCAGATCGCCATTGTCCGCCTCAAAGACGAGCAGGTCGGCAGGATCGATCGTGTCGTCGAATACCAGCGTCGTCAGATCATCTTCGGGGCTTTGATACTCATTGATCGTGTCCGACCCGAAACCGGCGGAGAAGCGATAGGTGTCGTTGCCCTCGCCGCCGTACATGCGGTCATTGCCTTCGCCGCCGATCAGCAGGTCGTCGCCGTCGCCGGCTTCGAGTTCATCGTTGCCGCCGCGCCCGTCAAGCGTGTCCGAGCCCTGCAACCCTTCGAGGAAATCATCGCCCGCGCCGCCGGTGAGCGTGTCGTCGACAGGGCCATCGACCGCACCGATCACGAGGCCGTCCGGGTTGGCGGGGCCTGCCATCGTCTGCAGGTCAGCGACGGACCAGACCGTGCCCGGTGCATCGTCAAACGTTACCGTGTCGATGCCGCCCGTCGCGGGATCGACCAGATTGCCGCCTACGATGCGAAGCCGGTCACCGGCCCCGATCTTCAGCACCAGATCGTCGCCGGTGTCGCTGTCGACCTCGACCGTGACGTCGGCCGGCAGAATGCCCGCACCGAATACGATCATATCGATATTCTGGCCTGCGCCGTTCATACCGCCATCGTCGATCACGTCCTGGCCGAAGCCCGCATCGAAGCGATAGATGTCGTCGCCACCGTTGCCGGTAAGCGTGTCGTTGCCAGTACCACCGATCAGCGTTTCACCGCCCGCACCACCGAAGAGAATATCGTTGCCACCCGCGCCGACCATCCGGCTTGCCGTTGCGGAAAGACCTTCGATCAGATCGTCGCCGGCACCGCCTTCCAGCAGGTTCGTGGCTGGATCGCCCTGCAGGACAAGACCGGTCGCGCCCGGCCATGGCAGGGCGTCGGCGATCATGCTGTCATGTGTCCAGTCGGGATCGCTGTCGCTTTCGAAAGTCACGGTTTCGACACGCTTGCGGGTCTCATCCAGGGCCCCGGCGATGCGCAAAAGGTCATTGCTGCCGACAGCCAGCAGCAGATCGTCGCCATCGGTGAAAATCCGAACGTCCGTGCGTGCAATGTCAGCCGCAAAAATGATCCTGTCAGACCCGGCGCGCCAGCTGAAGCCGGCGCTTTCGTCGATCGTATCGTGGCCGAAGCCCGCCGCGAAGAGATAGACATCGTCGCGGTCGCCACCGCTCAGAAGATCGTCACCGGCTCCGCCATCTAGCGTATCGCCGGTATCGCCGCCGAACAGCTGGTCGTTGCCTTCGCCGCCAAAGAGCGTGTCTGCGCTGGACCCGCCTTGCAGCGTGTCGAAGCCGTCGCCACCGGACAGCGTGTTCGTGCCGCGCCCACCGAACACGGCGTCGTCGCCTGCATCACCGCTCAGATCATCGGCATCGTCACCACCGTAGATGATGTCGTCACCGGCCCCGCCTGCAACGGAATCGTCACCGTCAAGTGCTGTCACGGTGTCGTTGCCCGCCAGCGCGTCAATCGTGTCGTTCTCGTCGGTGGCGGTCACGTCGTCGGCGAATTCGGTTACGGTCGCCGCGAGTGCAAGAAGGTCGTCGCGGGTCAGCGGGTCGACCCCGGGTGCATCATCGTCGAACCGCACGAATTCGATACGGTTGCTGTTGTTCGTGGCCCCGTCCCTGATCAGTAGCCGGTCTTCGGTGCCGACAAAACGCAGCTCGATGTCGTTGCCGATGACGCGCGCGCGCAGGTCAGCGCGGGTCAGCCCTGCGCCGAAACTGATCTCGTCTTCGTTGGAGAAGATGCCGCTGTCGGCAATCGTGTCCTGACCGAACCCGGCGGCAAAGCGGTAGACGTCGCTGGTCTGGCCCCCGGACAGGAAATCGTTGCCGGTGCCGCCTTCCAGCGTATCCGCGCCCGCGTTGCCGAAGAGCGAATCGTTGCCGCCGCCGCCGGCAATCGTCTCGGCATTGTAGCTGCCGACGAGGGTCTGATCGGCATCGCTGGCGGCGAGGGCCAGGGTAACCAGTTCCGCGTGCGACAGTTCCACATCGTTGGCAAAGCGTAGTGTCTCGATCCGCGCGCCTTCGCTGTTCATCGTGTCGACAAGACGGATTTCGTCATCGGTTCCGTCAAAGGACAGGATCAGATCGTCGCCTTCGGCGCTTACGCGCAGCAAGTCCTGCGTCAGACCATCGCCAAGCTGGATAACGTCGTTATACGAATTGTTCCGCAGTGCATTGTCGTCGATGACGTCGCGCCCGAAGCCGATCTCGAACAGATAGGTATCGTCGCCGTACCCGCCTTTGAGCAGGTCGTTTCCGGTATCTCCGGAAATGGTGTCCGCGCCGGACCCGGCCTTGATCGTGTCGTCGCCTGCACCGCCCGCAATCATTTCGGCGTCGTATGACCCGAACAGTGTCTGGTCCGCGTCGGTCGGCACGGTGGCGCGTGTGACCAGCTGTGCATGGGTCAGCACGGCACCATCGTCAAAACGCACGGTTTCGATACGGTTCTGCGTGCTGGTCAGTGTGTTGATGATGCGAAGCCGGTCATCGGATCCCTCAAACGACAGGATCAGATCGGTCGAGGTAGCGACCACCCGCAAATCGGCCACAGCAAACCCGTCCCCGAACACGATTTCATCGTTTGGCGAGAAGCTCGTGTTAAGCCCGTCATCGAGTATCGTATCGTCACCGAAACCTGCGTTGAACACGTATTGATCGCTGCCGCGACCGCCGGTCAGACGGTCGTTTCCGGTGCCACCGTCAAGCGTATCGTCGCCGACGCCCGTGTCGATCGTATCGTTGCCGCCGCCGCCGAACAGAGCGTCATTGTCCTCATAGGATCGCAGGGTCTGGTCCGCGTCGGTCGCGGCCGTCAGACGTGCAAGCAGGTCCGCGTGGGTCACCGCGGTCCCGTCATCGAACCGATAGACCTCGATCCGGTAGTTCGTGTTCGACAGACGCTCGATCCGCAGAGTGTCGCCGGTCGCGCCAAAACTCAGGACAAGGTCGTCGCCATCGACGGCGGCATCCATGTCGCTTTCAAGCAGGCCGGGGCCGAATACGACCGTGTCGTTGACCTCGGTGCTGCGCCCGGCGTCGACGATGGTGTCCTGCCCGAACCCGGCATCGAAGACATAGTTGTCATTGCCCACACCGCCCGAGAGGCGGTCGTCGCCCTGCGCGCCGACGAGCGTGTCGTCGCCGCGACCCGCGCTGATGGAATCGTCACCCCAGCCGCCCGTGAAGGTCTCGTCATCGTTGGTGCCGGACAGCGTTTGCGGCAGGGTGGTGGCGAAGGGCTGTCCGCTGAAGTTACCGCCGCTCAGATCACCGAGAGCCACGTCTTCAAGCCGGAAAAGCTGGCGCGCCGCATCAAGGCTCGTCGTGCCTGCATCGACGAAGTAGACGTAGGTATCTTCGCCCTCCTGACGGGCCACAACTTCGCCCGACAGATTCAGCGCCAACTGGATATCGAGCGCATCGCCCAGATCGCCGACCTCGAAATTCTCGATCGTGATCAGGCCGTCGCCTTCATCGACTTCGGGCACGAAGGTCGTGAACGTATCGACCTGACCATCCACGGCAACAAAACGCCGCGGTGCTGCAGCCCCGCCGCCCGAACCACCGCCGGTGGCCCCGCCGGAAAGCGTGAAATCGTCGAAGAGCGGATCGGTGAACGGATCCGCATCCGGGACAGAAGGCGACAGGCGTTGCTGCGCTGCGGCTTCATCGACCAGAAGGGCCGTCAGACCCGCGGCGGTGAGCGGTGAAAACCCTGCAAATTCAAATGTTTCGACCAGCGGGTTTGAGAAGCGATATTGGTTCTCGACCAGCAATTGCTCGTCGGAGCCCACAAAGCGGATCAGCAGATCGTCGCCGCGTTGGACCGCGACCATATCCGCCGGGTCGAAGCCGTCGAACCGGATCGTGTCGTCAGAACCCGCACCGTTGACTTCCGTCACCGTGTCGCGGCCGAAGCCGGGTCTGAATATATAGAGCGTATCGCCGTACCCACCGGCAAGGCTGTCGTTCCCGAACCCGCCTTCGATCTGGGTGTCGGCTACAAAATTCGTACCAAGCGAGATAACGTCGTCGCCGTCACCGTTTGCCGTTACAAAGGCGACGATGTCAGCCAGTGTCATCGCCGGGTCTGCGGCAAATTCAAAGCGTTCGATCTGCTGCAGGCGCAGGCCGCTGCTGAACATGCCCTTGATCGTGATCCGATCCGCGGTGTCCCTGATCCCGATGATCAGATCGTCGGGGTCGCCCGCAATGATCTCCAGATCGGCGCGGGCGATCCCGGCACCGAAACGCAGCGTGTCAATCGTGCTGTTGTCGAAGGCCTCGACGTCGATGATCGTGTCCTGCCCGTCGCCGGGATTGAAGACATAGATATCGGCGCCTGAATTGCCTTCCAGCCGGTCGTTGCCCAGACCACCGGTCAGGACATCGGCACCCCGGCCGGTTTCCAGCCAATCGTTGCCGTCGCGGCCAAAGACATTCGCACCCGGAGTCGTGCCGTTCGCGGCGTTCGGACCAGAGGCAAGGATCACATGATCGTCACCGTCCGTCGCGGGGATCGCTGCGGCGAGCGCGAAGACCGATTGCGTCTGGCCGTCGCTGAACATCAGCGTCCCGACGATGGCATCCGGGTCGTTGACCGGATCGATCAGGGTCAACCGGTCGTCGGTACCCGCGATCAGCAGGATGATATTGCCTTCGGCGTCGCGCTTGGCGGTGACATCCTCGGCGGCAATTCCCGGACCAAAGGCGATGGTGCCAAAACCGTCGGCAGCGTTCGAGGTCGTGATACGGTCCTGTCCGTCGCCCAGGTTGAAAGTATAGACATCGGCCCCGCGCCCATCGACGATGATGTCGTTGCCCAGACCCGCGATGTACCCCTCGGCGCCGCTGGTCCCTCTGAGCAGGTCATCGGTATCGGTACCAATGGCATTGAGCGTGTTGAGCAGGTCTTCCTTGAGGATAACCGTGCCGTCCGAGAAGATGATCTCCTCGATCGACGCATTGCGGATCAACAGGCTGTCGTCGCTGGCCAGAAAGCTGATCAGTACATCGTCGCGATCGTCCGACAGGCGGTCGACCAGCATCTCGGATGGACGATAGCCGATGATTTCGACGACGTCGTAGCCCTGGAAATCCTCGATCACGTCCTGCCCGGACCCGAAGCGGAAGACATAGTGGTCGTTGCCGCGATCACCCGTCAGAATGTCGTTGCCCTCGCCACCGTCAAGCGTATCCGCCCGGTCTGATCCGCGAACATAGTCATTCCCGTCGGTGGCCTGATCATCGACGAAGGCCTGCACCAGATCGGCGGCGGTCCATGTTGTGAAATCCGAGAACTGGATTCGGGGCACCGCGCCGCCGCCCATTGCCCCCGCGATGACGATCTGCTGACCGTCGGTGAAGTTCAGAACCAAATCGTCAGAGGATCCGTCGCCGCGCACGACGCTGACCGAATTGCTGTGCTGATCGGTGATGCGCAGCAGGGCGTCGGACGCGCCTGACAGCATTTCGACACGGTCGCTGCCGAACGCGCCGTTGAAGGTGACCTCGGCCCCGTCGCTGAGCAGGATCAGGTCGTTGCCCGGCCCGGCATTCAGGGGCGTCCCGGCGGGGAAGTCGCTGGTGTCGAGGATATTTTGCCCGGCGAAGGACGTCGCCTCGTAGATCTTGATGCGGATGTCCTCGATCGAAATCGAGACCTCGTCGTCGGTCCCCGCAAAAAAGACGAAGTTTTCGACCGGCGTATCTTTGTAGCCGCCAATCACGACGATGCGTTCGTCGCTGCCGGACAGCGTCAGAACGAGGTCGCCGTCGACATTCTGGTAGGCTACGTCCATCGGGCGGATTTCGGCGCCGAACACCAGCCGGTCGATACCGGCGGAGTCGTAGATCGCGGTGGACTCGTCGCCGTAGTTGACACGGTATTCGTCGTCTCCCGCGCCGCCTTCCAGCCGGTCGGCCCCTGCCCCGCCTGACAGCGTGTCGTCACGGCTGTCGAGACCCTGCAGCAGTTCTGATGCCGCCGTTCCGGTCAGCATCGTGTTCAGGATTTCCTCAAGCGTCAGGACACTGCCGTCGCCAAAGCGGAACTCTTCGACCCGCGTGTTTGCCAGCCCGCCGACGATTGTCAGTACATCGGAGCCCAGGCCCAGGTCGATCACCAGATCATCGCCGTCGCGGCTGATTTTCAGCGCGTCGCGAGTGACGGAAATTCCGAATTGAACATGGTCAATGACACCCGGCGCATCCGGGGTTTCCAGAATACGGTCAAAATCGTAATCCGCGCCAAAGGCGTAGGTGTCTGCAGCGGCCCCGCCGATCAGCACGTCGTCGCCCTGGCGTCCGTCCAGCACATTGGGCTGCGTCGGATTGCCTTCGATCACGTTGTCGCCCCGGTTGCCGCCTGTGATCTGCAGGCGTTCCTCGATATCCGCGATCGACAGCACCTCGCCGTTCACGAACTCGAACCGTTCGACCCCTGTGTCGATGCTCAGGAACTGGTCACGAATGCGGAGGGTATCGGTACGATCCTCGACGCTGATCAGGAGGTCGTTGCCGTCTTTGGTAAAGACGGCATTGTCCACTGTGATATCGTCGCCGAAAGCCACCACATCGTCGACGGGCACATTGATGCCCTCCCGGTCGGTCCAAGCCGCGCGCAGGCGGGTATCGACGATGACATCCTGCCCATAGCCAACGTCGAAAACGTAGGTATCGCCGCCGTCGCCACCGATAATCGTGTCGTCACCGCCGCGACTGTCAAGTTTCTCGGCAAAGTTGGACCCGGTGATCGTCTCGGACGCATCCGTGCCGACAAGGTCGATATCTTCGGGGTTGAAATTCTCGTATTCCAGCACCGTATCGTCGAACTGGAAGAATTCGATCGCGTGCGTTTGCCGGTCGGTGCGGACATACTGGTTTTCCAGAATGATCCGGTCGTCCGTCCCGTCAATCGAAATGATGAGATCGAGAGCCGTTCGCGAGAAAGACACATCGGCTGCGGTCAGGGAAGTGAAAACGATCTTGTCTGCGGCACCGGCTGGCGACAGGAAGGCATTCGACTCATCAAAGACGGTGTCTTCGCCGTATCCACGCGCGAAGACATAGGTGTCGTTGCCACCGAACCCTTCCAGCCGGTCATTGCCGAGCCCGCCGTCAAGACGATCCTGATTGAATTCAAAGCCATAGATGGTGTCGTCGCCATCGGTCTTGGCGATATCGACATAGTGCTGCAACAGCTTCAGGTAGTCCCAGGTCGTGCCGTCGGCAAAGTTGATTTCCTCGATCAGGTTGGTGAAACCGACGAAGAAGACATGCTTGAGATATTCGGACAGGATCACCTGATCGTCGGTGCCGCGGATCTGCAGGCGCAGTGTGTCGCTGGACCCGTCGCGTAGGAATTCGATATCTGTCCAGCGCAGATCGTCCTTGAACTGCAGCAGGTCGTCCTTGGGTCCGAAGGGGCCGCCGAAATCGGCGTCATAGATCACGTCCTGCCCGTAGCCGCGCCCGAAGATATAGGTGTCGAAACCGCCGACACCGGTCAGGTAATCGTCGCCCGCGCCGCCATCCATCGTATTGGCGTTCAGATAGCCAAAGACAACGTCATCACCGTCGGTCTGCGAATTCGCGATGACCTCAGCGATGATTTCGTCCTGTTCCAACTGACCGCCGAACTCGAACGTGATCACCTCGATCATGTTGGGCGCGACGAAGTCGAGACCGGTCTCCGACCCCACAGCCTCGGCAAAGAATCCGAGGTTCAGTTGCAGGCCGCCCAGCTGTCCGACGATCTTTACCGACTGGCCGGAAAATTCGCCGTCCTGAAGGACATGGATGACGATATCGTCAGCATCGCCGTCGCGGGTGATGTAGAGATCGTCCTTGGAGATATCGCCGCGGAAATGCAGGAAATCCAGCCCGGCCTCCAGCGGACCGAACGAGAAACTACCAATGTCGTCAATGACATCGTGGCCGTCGCCCCGTTCGATATAGTAGCTGTCACCGCCTTTACCGCCAGACAGGTAATCGTTGTTCAGGCCGCCGTACATGACATCGACCGACCCGGAGCCATAGTAGGCGTCCGCTTCATCCTCGCGGCCTCGTTCAAAATCGACGACGCCGAACGACATCCGGAATCTGTCCCAGATTGTCCCGTCCGCAAAGATGATCTCGTTGACCCCGCTGTCGATCTGGGTCCCGTTCTGGAGCAGTTTGTTCTCTTCGCCCAGGAACTGGTCCTGAACCCGCAGGGTCGCCCTGCCGCCCTGCTCATCGTCCCAGGTCATGACGAGATCCTGGCCATCACGCTCGAAGTCGATGTCGTCGGACGCAAGATGCAGGAAACGCAACTGGTCGTGATCACCCAGATCGTAGTCGACGATGGTATCGGTTCCGGTCTGGCGACCGACGAAATAAATGTCGATCTGCACATCGTCGGTGTAGACGGTGGCGTCCTTGGGATAGCTGCCGTAAACGGTGGTTTCGCCTTCGGAGAGGTAGAAGAAGTTGATACCTTCCTTGGTGATCATCGCCGTGTCGTCGACACCATGTGTGACCAACTGCCGCTCATCGACGTTCAGCGCGTTGGCGATGGCGAAAACATCCAGATCGATGGGCACGTTCTCATAGGCGGCGAGCGCCATTTGCAACACGAACGAGGGATCGAGATCGACCTTGGAGTCGACGATCGTGGCACCTTCGCTGGTCTGGTAGTTGGCGTAGACCATCGCCAGAACGCCACTCCACTCGGCCAGATAGTCATAGACCGCGTCGTCGGTATTCGTCGCCGGGGCAGATTCGAAGATCGCCTCGAACATCGGCGCCAGTTCACGATCTGTCGTCGGCACATAGGCATCGGCCTCGATGTCGAATTCGACACCACGGGCAAAGTCAGACAGCCCGGATTGCAGCGCCATTTCGACGGCCACGCGCTGGCTCATCAGCAGGTACTGCGTCATGATCTGACCGGCCAGGTCGATCATCGGGGTGATGACGGATTCGTAGCGATCCTGAGACAGCGTGTAGTCGCCGCCTTCGACCACGCGGTAGTCGATCAAACCGGTATCGTTATCGAGCGTCGCCGCCAGCATTTCCGGGCGGAATTCGATTGCGCCGAGGTTTGTCGCATATTGCAACTGCCCGGGCGTCATCACGACGACACGGTAGGCGCTGTCGTCGGTCACACCCACTTCGGACAACGTATCGAGATCGACTTCGTAGTTACGCAGGTTGAATTCGCGGCTGTCGCCGGTCTTGAACTGCAGCTCGAGCGCGCGATCCAGATTACGGGCCCAGACCAGGAACGTGCCGTCCTGGTCGGTTACCTCGACTGTGTAGTCGACGGTAATGCCGTCGGTGACACGAATGCCGATCCGTTCGGTGGGTACCGCGGCAATCGGGTTGTAGCTGATGTCTTCGACCCGCCATTCCTGGCCGGGGTCGCGTGCCAGTGCGAGAACGTCGTCGATTGTGGGCGCGGCCACGACCGCACCGTCAGGACCCGTGATCTCGCGACCGCTCGCCAGTCGCCAGCTGCCGTCCTCGTTCTGAATGCCCCAGTCATCGACGACGGCACGCTCTTCGACGATGCGTACAAGATAGGGGGCGGGGGCGCGGTCGACCGGGTCGAACCCGCGGCTGGCCGGTGACCAGCTTTGCTCCATCTGCCAGTGGAAACCATCCGCGGCGGCTTGCGCCATGACGTCTTCCAGCGTCGGACGCGCAATTGCAAGCCCGTCCGCGTCAAGCACATCCGCCCCGCTGTCAAGACCCCAGTATCCGCCATCGACATCCTCGTGATAGACGCCGAAGTCGATCAGAGTGACCGCCCCGTTCGATGCGGTCTGCAGCAGAACAGGCAAAAGTTCCTGCGTGGTTTCAAGGGTTTGACCCCAATACGACAGAACAGGACCGACAGCGTCCATCAGCGCCCTGATCTGGGGCACCGTCATGCTCGCGGCGGCGTCGGCAACGATATCGGCCAAGGCGATGTCGTTCGCCATCGCGGTCGTCAGATTGGTGACCTGTCCGTAACCATGCGCGTTCAAATCGACCGGCAGGCCCCATTCCGGCGCACCGTTTTCACCGATATAACGCGAATCCGTCGGGATCGCCTCGAAGATCGTCTCGAACATATCGACGACGCTGCCATCGGCAAATTCCACATGCCCGGTCGACAGCAGTTCATTGCCCTGTGGCTGCGTGAAGTTCAGGTCGATCGTGTCCAGATCGAGCGCGACAATACCCCAGGCATCCAGCGTCTGAAGCTCGCCGTCGTCGGTGACGCCGTCCTCGTTCTGGTCGCGCCAGATCAGCAGGTCGGCCCAGATCGCATCGGCGGCGGTAATCTTGCCGTCGGCATTCCCGCCAAGCTCTACCGTGTCGAACACGCCAAGGTCGTCGTAGCCGCGCCCGGTGTTCAGGCCGAACATCTCGGTCGCGTTGTCGATACGATCATTGTTGTTGATGTCGCGGACAAGGAAACCGTCATCGCCCTGCAACCAGCCTGTCCGCTCTGCGAATTTGTCGTCGCCCAGATCGAAATACGTGCTCGAACGATAGACCGCGATGGTTTCCAGCCCATCGCCGTCCAGGTCGATCACAAGCGGATCATTGCCGTTTGCCCAGTCAAGCTGCTTTGACAGCCGGACCGCCGCGCTGGCGAACCACGCGGCTGTGTCCGCCTTTTCCACCCAGCTATAGGCTTGCAACAACGCACCGACACCGGCAGGCAGCGCCTTGATCGCAGATTGTGCCACTCCCAGAACGCTCATGAACGCTGCAAAAATGCTCGGCCCGTTGAAGGCCAAGCCAAGGTCGGCGGTTTTGTTCGCTCCCGCGTTATCAAGTGCGGTGAAGCCGCCGAACGTTCCGGCAAAGACGTTCGTCTGGAAGAACCCGGCATCCTGCACGTCGAAGTTGGGAATGTCCTGAATGCCCGTCGGCAGACCTTCGGGCGCAGAAACGCCGATCGAAACCTGCAGGGCCGACCAGAAGAGGTTGCCGATGTCGACCACTTTCATGCCGCCGTCGGGATCGAGGACGTAGGCGATCGACGGCACGAAGGTGTCGTAGAACACGCTTTTACCGATGCCCGCCGACATCGCCAAAGCCGCCGTTTGCGTGGCCGCGGAAATACCGCCCGCGATGGCGTCTGCCAGCCCGCCCGCCAGCCCGCCGACGGCCCACATCACCGACCCCGGTGTCACATCACCACCTGTCAGCGGCACACCGTAATAGACGAGAACATCGTCGATTTCCGGATCCATGATCGTCGTATCGGTCGCGAAGTAGAACAGGTCCGCGTTCTCCGGCTTATTCTCGCCGGTCGTCGGGCGACCGTTCCCATCGCGCCCGGATGGGTAATAGCCCGTGGTCGTGTCGCCAAATAGCGTACCACCGGCCGAAAAATTCATGACGACGTCACGGCCAAGGCCGCCTGCAGTCGTGACGCCGGTGCCCTCCAATACCGCAACGATGTCGTCGCCATCGCCACCGTCGAGTGTGAGGTCCCAGCCCTCCGGCATCGCCTCGACCAGAATGGTGTCGTTGCCTGCCTCGGCGTCGATGTAACCCTGGCCCGACATATGACGCAGGCCCTCGTCGTCGCCGAAACCGATGATGAAACGGTCTTCGTTCGAGGTCAGCGATACCGAGTCGATATCGTCGAACACGAGATTTTCGTAGAAATCCGCGCTGCCGATTTCATTGCGGGCCGACGTCGTAAGCCGGTCCACTGCCAGTTTGCTGACATAGACAAGGCTTCCGAGATCGTAGTTTCCGCGATCTGCAGCCGCAAACTTGCCGTTGGCGAAAAGGATGCCGTTTGCATTGTCGCCGCTATCGGTGAAGTCGAGCGTATCGCCGCGCGAGTTCGATCCGCCACCGTTGAACGAGATCGTCGTCGCGCTCTCGATATCGCCGTTCAGCGTGAGATAGACAGTATTCTGGTTATCGCTCAACTCGATATCTTCGAGACCTGCAACCGTATCCAGCCGGTTGAAGTCACGGTCGAGAATGTAGAGGTCGACGTCGCTCGTCGTGCCGGTCACGATGTCGAAATCGTCGCCCTGTTCGGAATAATCGAGCGTATCGTCACCCGATCCGCCATAGATCGTGTTGTCATCGGAATCGACGACAAACTCGTCGTCGCCGCTTCCACCGTAAAGGGTGTTCTCGCCGCTTCCGCCACTGATCAGGTCATTGCCGGCGCCGCCATAGATTTCGTCGGCACCACTCTCCCCTGCCAGCGTGTCATCATCGCCGCCGCCGTAAAGCGTGTCGTCGTCTTCGCCTCCGTCGATCGTGTCGTTGCCGTCCGATCCGTAGACCGTGTCGTCGCCGGTATCGCCGGTGATTATGTCATTGCCGATGCCGCCGTCCACAACGTCATTGCCGCTGTTGCCGGTGATGATATCGGCACCGGTGCCACCTGCCAGCACGTCATTGCCCGCGCCGCCGATGACGGTATCGTCGCCAGCGCCGGCATCGACCGTATCGTCGTCCGCTCCGGCGTCGATCTGGTCTGCGCCGCCACCGCCGGAGATGACATCGTTCCCGTCATCCCCTCTGATCAGGTCACCGCCGGTCCCGCCGATGATGTCGTCGTTGCCTGCTCCACCGTAGAGTGAGGATACCCCCGAAGACACCAGCAGCGTGTCGTCACCTTCGCCGCCGAACAACGTATCCGAACCGCCGCCGCCGATGACGGAATCGTTGCCTGCATCGCCATGCAGGACGTCACCTTTCAGACCACCGTCGATCAGATCGTTGCCCTGACCGCCGAATATCGAGTCCAGTCCGTCACCGCCCGAGGCGATATCGTCGCCTTCTCCGCCATAAAGCGAGTCGACCCCATCGCCACCTTTGAGCACGTCATTCCCGATACCGGCATAGAGGAAATCGGTCTGGCGGCCCCCTTCGAGTACATCGTCCCCCGCGCCACCGATCAGAATGTCGGAACCGCTTGCGCCGATCAGCGTATCGTTGTCACCCTGACCGTCGAGCGTATCGTCGTCGTCGCCACCATAAAGCGTGTCGACGCCAGCTCCGCCCAGCAACGTGTCTTCGCCATCTTCGCCCAAGAGCGTGTCGTTGCCGTCATCGCCCAACAGGGTGTCGTTGCCGTCACCACCCGCGATGTCGTCATTGCCCTCACCGCCGAACACCGAGTCTTCGCCGCTGCCCGCGACGACGATATCTTCCCCGTCTCTGCCGAAAATGACATCGGCACCGGAGCCGCCGTCGATTGTATCGTCGCCGCTTCCGCCGTCGATATCGTCGTTCTCGGCACCGCCCAGGATCACATCGTTCCCGGCGTCTCCGACGAGAATGTCCTCTCCGGTGTCGCCCAGAATGACGTCGTTGCCTGCGCCGCCGGAAACGACATCGTCGCCGCCTTCACCGGCGATCGTGTCGTCGCCCTCACCACCCAACAGCGTGTCGCCGTCGGTGCCGCCTTCGATAATGTCGTTGCCCGCGCCGCCGTCGATTTCGTCGATACCCTCACCGCCGTCGATCACGTCGTTGCCGGTGCCTCCCACGATGATGTCCGCACCATCAAGACCGCGCAGATTGTCGTCTCCGCTGCCGCCGTCGATGGTGTCGACGCTGTCGTGGCCTTCGACGATATCGTTGCCGGCACCACCGTAAATCTCGTTTTCGCCGCCACCGGTGGCAATTGTGTCGTCGCCGTCATCGCCGTGGATGGTGTCATTATCGGAGCCGTTGAAAATTGTGTCGTTGCCCGCGCCGCCATATACGATGTCGTCGTCAGCCCCGCTCAGGATCTCGTCGTCATCTTCGCCGCCGTAGATTTCGTCTGCGCCCTCATCGCCGACAATCGTGTCCGCGCCTGCATCACCGCGCAGTGTGTCGTTGCCTTCGCCGCCGACGAGGGCGTCGTCGTCTTCGCCACCTTCGAGGGTGTCGTCGCCATCGCCGCCGAACAGCTCGTCCGCGCCTGTTCCGCCATAGAGCGTATCGGCACCGTCATCACCTTGCAGGATATCGTCGTCGCCCTGACCGCTCAGCGTATCGTTGCCGTCGCCACCGGACAGCAGGTCATTTCCGTCACCGCCCTCAAGTGTGTCGTGTCCGGCCTCGGCGATCAGTTCATCCTCGCCATCATTGCCGCGGAGGGTATCGTCGCCGATACCGCCGATAATGGTGTCGAAGTCATCGCCACCCTCGAGCCAGTCGTTCCCGGCCTGACCCAGAATAAAGTCATCGCCCTCGCCGCCGAAGATACAGTCGTCATCCGCGCCGCCCGACAGCAGATCGTCTCCGCCGCCGCCGAAAATGCAGTCGTCCCCGGCCTCGGTGCTGACGGTGTCGTCACCGCCGCCGGTGGATACCGTGTCGTTCCCGGCACCGGTCGAAATGGTCACGGGGGTGCCGGAGTCATTCTGGGACAGGTCGATAATCTGCGACCCGCCCGGCAGGATCACCTGTTCGATGCCGGAATACGTGATGGTGCCCGACCCGGTGGTGATTGTCCCGCTTTCGGGGCCGGAGGCATTGAATGTAATTGCAGAGGTCACCCGGGTCAGGTCGAGGATGTCGTAGTCGCTGTTGTCCGCATCCTCGCCGCCGATGACGGTCGTGTCGCCGTGACCGTCCTCGATCACGATACGGTCGCTGCCCTCACCACCGTCAAGCGTATCGCCGCCGGCACCACCGGTAATGGTGTCATCGCCGGACGTGCCGGTGATCGTGTCCGCGCCGTCCGTTCCAAACAGGGCGTTTGGATCCGTTGCACCGTCGTCGTCCATGAGCGCGTCCCTCAGTACTTATGTTCGGGCCGCGGCAAAGCCACGGCGAAATCTCCGATCATCAGGCACGCTGAAAATGAAAATGAAGCCGATCCTGCCAGACAATTGGCGTTGCGACTTCAGGCAGCTGCGGTATGCCCCCAATCAAAAGACGGTGCGTGTTGTTTGCCCACAGAAATTTTGGGCCGCACAATCAATCTCCCGATCACTTCAAATAGTCATATGCCTTTCACGATGCGCCAAAATTAGGCAGCATCGTACAGTGGAGCAAGAAAATATTTACCAAGCGACGTGTGCGGAGACGCGCAGCAGAAAGGGCGTTATGCGAAGTAAACCACTCAAAAAGAAACGTTAAATTTATGTGAAGAACAACTTTAGCGTGAATTTTGCTATTAATCTGCAAATTTTCATCTGGTGAAAACAGTGAATTTCCTGAATTTTCAGTGCAAACCGAGCGAAATATGCGTTTCGCAAGGTATGGAATGCCTGACCGCGACCTGCGGCATTATTCCGAATCACCATTGAGAATCAGGTCATGAATGGCTGATTCGCACAGTCTTTCATGGCATAGAGTGCAGTTGCCGTCGTGTGCAGAAACCGCTTATGAAATCGGTCTGTATAGCTCTCGCTGAGCCGTCCGATCAGTGGAATTCCTGCGGCTCAGACGACGCGAAAAACGTCGCCCGTTCCGGCGTCGCGCACCAGATTTACCGATGTGCCGTCCCAGTGATAGTCAAGGTGCCGACCCTGCATCGGATCGCGCGCGAGGTCGGGGAAAAACAGGGCTACGCAAGCGCCGGGCGCGCGCACGCTTGGATAAACTATACCTTCGCCGCCCGCTGCGCGGACACCGGCAGCGAACGACTGCGCCGCACCATAATCATCCGGGTCAAGGCAAGGGTCGTCGCGCCGCCCACGCAGGTCATGCGCCTGCGCATCGACTGTCATGACGAGTTCGCGAAACTGCGACGTCCAGCCCGGAGTTTGCGCGGTCAACGTCATAAAGCGGGCGTGATGGTGAATCGTCTCGTGCACGGCAGTTTCAAAGTCTTGCGCCACATACAGCACGCCGCGCCGTCCGTCCGAAAACCGGCTCGGCCGATCCGTGCTGGTATGTGTGAAGGGTGCCATAAGATAGCTCGCGCCGGGGCCGCCGACGCGCCGCTCCGGGGGGATCAGATCGAGCGCACCGATACTGTCCATCAAACGCGGATTGGTTTTTTGCTCGGCCGAGATCAGCAGAGGCCAGTCTTCGGGGTCGGCGATGTCCTCGAACAGGTCGATGGGGGGATAAGTGCTGCGGATGATGCGGCGCGCGTCTGGCCACAGCACATGATTGATCGGCACCGCGTCCGGTGTGATCACCATGCGCCGCGCACTGAATCCAGATAGCGTCGCACCCGCATCAGATCGGTCAGGTCGCCGCGCTGCATGACGTCGAGCGCGGAAGCACCGCCAAACGCTGTGTTCGGCGCCTTGATCCAGTCATAGCCGCGCTGAGGCTCCGTAAAGACAATTCGCAAGGCCTTGTGAATGCCCAGAATATTCGACAGTCGCGCCTTTGTATCGCGGTCGAAACGCCCCGGCTGTCCGGCCTTCCAGCGCCGGTAAGTGCGCAACGGAAGGTCAAGCAGAATTGCCGCCATATCGTCGGTCAATCGCCATTTGTCGAACAGCGTCAGCGCGGCGCGCAGCATTGCGCCTGCCTCTGCATCCGTGATCGGATCAGGGACAAATTCATGGGCCTTGGTTTCAAGCTGCTGCAAAGACATTTTATTTCCTTTTGGCACCATATAGAGTTTATAATGCCATTTGGCAAGGATGATCCCTATTCCTCCCGGAATGCCTGAGTCAATTGTTCAGTGAGCGGTTTCGTCAGATAACTGAACACGGTGCGTTTTCCGGTTTGCAAAAAGGCCTGCACCGGCATGCCCGGCACCAGTTCCAGCCCGCTCAGCCGGGCCAGTTCATCCTCCGGTATTGCGACGGAAACGCGATAGAATGTCAGCCCAGTCGCTTCGTCCATCACGCTGGTCGGTGAAATATCCGTCACGCTGCCGGTCAATTCGGGTGTGGTGCGCTGGTTGAATGCGGGGAAGCGCACCGTAGCCTCCTGCCCCGGAAATACCTGATCGACCGATGCAGGGTCGATCTGCAATTCGAAACTCAGGTCATCGTCACGTGGAATGATCTGCAGGATCACCGCCCCGGGGGCGACCACCCCGGCGATCGTCGAAAACTGCAACTCGTGGATACGCCCGGCATCCGGCGCGCGGATTTCCACCCGTTCCAACTGCTTCTCTGTGCTGAAAATTTGTTGCGACAGTTCCTGTAATTGCGTGGTGGCATCGCGCAATTCAGTCACAACGCCCTCGCGGAATTGACGGTCGCTCTGAAGGATTTCAAGCTCTGTATCGCGTATCGAATTCTCGATCCGCGCAAGTTCCGAGGCGTGTTCGGAGATCTGCCCCAGCATATCCGCCTGTCCGCGCAAGAGGGACAACAACTGGCTTTCGCGGGCAAGTCCACGGTCAACGAGCGTCTGGGTCGCGGCGATCTCGGTTTCCATCAGGGCAAGCTGATCCTCCTTGGAGGTTATCAGCCCGCGCACACCCTCAGTCTGGTTGTCGAACTGCAGGATCTTTTCGGCCAGTTGTTCGCGCCGCCCGTCCTGTAACTCGCGCCGCGAACGAAAGATTTCTTCCTCGCCCGAGCGGATCAGGGCCACGTCGATGTCACCGGTGGGAATGTCCAGCGGAGTCCAGGCAATCTCATTGCGTCCTTCCTGTTCGGCGATCAGGCGGTCGCGGCGGGCAGAGACCTCTGCCAGGCGGGTCTGATAAATGTTCAGGTTGGCCGCAAGCAGCGTCGCATCAAGCCGCATCAGCACGTCGCCCTGCTCCACTGTGTCGCCGTTGGAGACAAGGATTTCCTCGATGATGCCGCCATCCAGATGCTGCACCGACTTCGGGCGCGACGCGACCTCGACCCCGCCTTGCGCGATCACCGCGCCGTTGATTTCCGTCAGCCAGGTCCAGCCCCCTGCCCCCGCGACAAAAGCGATGGTAACGATTACCCCGAGGACAGCGGGCCAGCGATAGCCGGTCTTCAGATCAGGTGTTTCGGCAAGCATGTTGGTCATCAGACGGGCTCCGGCACGGGCGGTTGACGGGTGGCCTTTTGAAGCACCTCGGCCTTGTCGCCGAACTGCGCGACCCGGCCCGCGTGCATGACCAATACCTTGTTTACCGCGGCGATGGCACTAGGCCTGTGCGCCATGACAACAACGGTTGATCCCGCCTCGCGCAGGGCAGTGATTGCGGCGGTCAGCGCCTCGTCACCGCTGGCGTCGAGGTTAGCGTTGGGTTCATCCAGCACGATATAGCGCGGCACCCGGAACACCGCGCGCGCCAGCCCGATCCGCTGCATCTGGCCACCGGACAGCGGCTGCGTGTTGAAGCCAAGTTGCGTGGCATAGCCATCGGGCAAGTGCAGGATCATGTCATGCACCCCGGCCATACGCGCGGCGGCGATCACGTCCTGATCGTCGGCTTGCGGATCGAAACGGGCGATGTTGTCGCGGATCGTACCCGTCAGCAGTTCCAGATGCTGCGGCAGGTATCCGATGTGCCGCCCAAGCGCCATCGGGTCCCACTGATCCAGCGTGGCCCCGTCCAGCCTGATTTCGCCGGCTTCCAGCGGCCACGCCCCGACAAGCACGCGCGCGAGCGTCGATTTGCCGGATGCGCTTGGCCCGATGACACCGAGTGCATCGCCCGGGGCCAGTTTGAAGCTGACCTGATCGAGGATCGGTGCGCGGTCCGCCCGGCGTTCGCTAGCGGGTGCGAATTTGGTCGCGCCAATGACGTCAAGATGTCCTTCGGGCGCGGGCAGGTCGATCGGGGTTTCCAGCGCTGGCACCTGATCGAAGGCCAGTTTGAGCCGCTTGTGCGCCTCGCGTGCGCGCACCACATTGCGCCAGGCACCGATCACTTGGTCGATGGGGGCAAGTGCCCGCCCCGCGATGATCGAAGCGGCGACGATCATCCCGGCAGAGATTTCCTGCTGAAGCGCCAGATACCCGCCCAGCCCCAGCAAGGCCGATTGCAGCAAAAGCCGGAACGCCTTGGATGCGGCGGTGAAGCCTTCGGCACGGTCGCCACCGCGCTGGCCGGTGGCCAGCCCTTCGGTGTGCATGTCACCCCAGCGATTGGCGACCGGATCGGCCATGCCCAGCGTCAGTATGGTTTCGGCGTTGCGGCGGGTCTGTTCGACATAGAATGATTCCGATCCGTCCATCTGCATCGCTTTGGCCAGATGCCGCTGGGTCATCACTTGGTTGGCAAGTGCCAGCACGATCACTACGCAGGTTCCGCCAAGGGCGAGAAAACCGAGCCACGGATGCACGATAAAGACGATAACAAGGTAAAAGGGAATCCACGGAAGATCGAAGAACCCCAGGATCGCGGGACTAGTGAGAAATCCGCGCACGACCGCCAGATCGGACAACGGACGCTGGATCGTCGCGTTCTGATGTATGCCCGACCGCACCCAGATGTCATAAGCGGCCCGCCCGACCGCCTGATCCAACCGGTAGGCGGCACGCGACAGCACCCGCACGCGCAGGAAATCGTAAAGCCCCAGAAAGAGATAGGCAAAGACCATGATGATCACGAGGCCCTGCAACGTGGCGACGGACCCCGACGACAGCACCCGGTCATAGACCTGCAGCATGAACATCGGTCCGGTCAGCATCAGGATATTGACGGCCGCGCTGAACAACCCGACCGCGATGAACGACCGTTTCAGCCCGCGCAGGGCCTTTTTGTAAAGATTGACTTTCCTGGCCACGATCGCTGCTGCGCCTCTATGAACGGTCAGGGAACGGCCCCGGCAGGCCGTCCCGTCATCCGCACCCTAGTAGAACGAAAACTGGTCCTCGTCCAAGGCCGCAAGCCGCGTGCCCTGCAAGAAGATCTGGTCGCCGTTGCCGAAGTCGAACAGCACACCGCCGCGTTCCTGGCTCGCGGTGTCCATCAGGTCGGCATAACTCTCGACACCGTCGACGCCCAGCCTGATCTGGTCGCCCTGGATGAATGACCGGCGCTGCGCGCGGAAGCCGAAGATCGTATCGGCCCCGTCGCCGGTTTCATAGACGAAGGTATCCTGACCGTTGCCGCCGAAGATCAGGTCGTCACCCTCGCCGCCGCGAATCGTGTCACGCCCGCGACCGCCGAACAGCAGGTCCGATCCGGTGCCGCCGTCGATGGTATCAGCGCCGCGACCGCCGAAGAGCAGGTCACTTCCGCTGCCGCCAAGCAACGCATCCGCACCGCGGCCACCGAACAGGTAGTCGGTTCCCGCACCGCCCGTGACCAGATCGCGACCGCGACCGCCGAACGACACATCCGTGCCGTCGCCGCCCTGATCGACCTCGCCGTAGGGGTTGTCGACGGTCACGGTGACGGTCGCCTCGTCGGTCTGGCTGCCGTCGGTCACGGTATAGGTGAACTGGTCAGCGCCTTCGAAGTCAAAGTCGGCGAGATAGGTGACTGTGTTGCCTTCCAGCGCGACCTGCGCGTTTGCGGACCCCTGAACGCCGATCACCGTCAACCCTGCATCGTCATTGGCCAGAAGGTCCGCCGTGTCGATCTGCAACCGGTCCGGCACCGTCACATCGAAGGCATCGTCGTTGGCCACAGGTGCCGCGTCGCCCGGCGCGATCGTCAGGACAAAGATGTCCGATACCTCTGCGGTGCCGTCAGTGGCCCGCATCGCGATTTCGATATCGCCCGCCGCCGTCAATGGCGGCGTGCCGGTGAAAGTCGTGCCATCGAACGTCAGCCAGTCGGGCAAGGCGTTGCCATCGGCCAGGGTCGCGGCAAAGGCCAGCGGTGTGCCGTCGGGATCGGTGAAATTGCCGATCGGCGCGGCGAAGGCAAAGGCATCCCCTGCGGTCAGCGGATTACCATCGGCGTCGGTGGCGATATCCGGCAAGGCGGAGATCAGCACCGGTGCATCCGGCGTCCCGCTCACGATCAGGCGGAAATCGTCGGAAATCGTACCGGTGCCGTCACCGATATGCAGACGCAGCGGCACGATACCAAAGAAGTCCTGCGGCGGCGTGCCGGTCAGCGTCAGGCTCTCTGCATCGAAACCGATCCACTCCGGCAGATCCGTGCCGTCCGCCTGCGTCAGCGAGAAATCGAGCGGGTCACCATCGGGGTCGCTGTAGATATTCCGCTGCAGCTGGATCGCAAAGGTCGTGTCCTCGGTCGCGGTCCGGTCGGACAGTGGCGCGGACAGAACCGGCAGATCATTCACCGGATCGAGGATCAGGTCGAACGCCTGCGTGGTGGCGAACTGCCCGTCGCTTGCCGTCACCTGCAGCGCAATAACGCCGTTGAGGTTCTGCGGCGGCGTTCCTGTGAAACGGCGAGTCTCGCCATCAAAGTTCAACCACGTCGGGAGGTCGGAGCCGCCCGCGCGCGCGGCGGTCAGCGTGAGCGTATCACCGTCGGGATCACTGAACGCATCCGCAGGCAGGGCCAGGTCGATGAACGCATCCTCTGGCGATTGAAGTGCTTCAAGCGGCGCGATCTCTGGTGGCCGGTTGGCGATCTCAAGGTCGATGAGCAACACCGACTGTGCCGTCAGGGCTCCGTCAGACACCTCGTATCCGACGGCGATCTGCCCGCCCAGGCCCGGGTCACGGGTGATCGTCACATGACCGTCCGCCAGCACCGCGTCAAAGCCTTCACCACCGGTGACGGCGACAACCTGCAGCGCATCGCCATCGATGTCGAAATCGTTGGCCAGCAGGTCCTGCGTCGACAGGGTTACCGAAACACCCGTGCCGATATCCAGCGTATCGGGACGCGCCACCGGCGCATCGTTCGCCGGTGCGAGCGTCAGCGTGACCGGGCGCGTCACCGCGACCGTGCCATCGGACACCGCAACCTGAAGCGTGATGTCTCCGTTGAAATCGGCGGGCGGGGTGCCGGTCACCTGCAGGGTATCCGGATCGAACCCGATCCAGGCAGGTCGTTCGGCCCCGTCCGCGCCGCGCAGCGAAACGGTCAGCGTATCACCATCCACATCGCCGAAGGCCGCCGCATCGAGCGTGATGTCCAGCGGGGTATCCTCGATCCCGGCAAGGCTGATCGGCGAGATCGTCGGCGCGTCGTTGACCGGCGTGATCGTCAGCGTCAGCGGTTCAACCGTTTCCAGCGCACCGTCGAAAGCGAAAAGCTCCAGCGCCACGATGCCGTTGAAATCCTGCGGCGGGGTGCCGGACAGGGTGAAGGTCGATTGATCGAAAGTCATCCAATCGGGCAGTGCCGTATCGTCCGCGCCGCGCAAACCAGCGAGCAAAGCATCGCCATCCACATCGGTAAAGATCGCCGGATCGAAGGTCGTTGTGAACGCCGTATCCTCGACCCCGGTCAGATTGGTTACCGCGATTTGCGGCGCATCGTTGACCGCGGCGAGGGTCACGGTGACCGATGCCGAATCCGTGCGTCCGGTGCTGTCCGCAATTTGGTAATCAAACGTCGCCTGTCCGTTGCGATCCGCTTCGGGTGTGATGACGATCTGCCCGGCCTCGTTCACCGTGACCGTGGCCCCGACAGGGTTGGAGAAGCCAGTGATCGACAGTGCCTCCAGATCAGGCTCCCTGTCATTGCCCAGCAGGGCAGAGGGGGCCAGCGTCAGCACCGTATCCTCGGTGCCAGCGATGGTGTCGTCGACCGCAATCGGATCATCGGGGACCGGCAACAGATCGATCACGATCGTTCCGATGGCAGCCTGTGGCCCACCGTCTGAAACCGTGTAGGTCAGCGTGTCGCTGGTGAAATCGTCGGGGTACGGCGTGTAGAGCCAGTTGCCGTTGGCCAACAGCGTTGCGCCATTGATCCCCGTCACGGTCAGCGTATCGCCGTCCGCGTCAAAGTCATTGGCGAGCAGATCGGCCGCGCTGATCTCCAGCGGTGTGTCCTCTTCGGTTTCGAGCCGGTCGAGCACAGCTTGCGGCAAATCGTTCTCCGGGCTGAGCGTGATATGGGCAAAGCCCTCGGTTTCGGCACCCCGCACATCGGTCACGACATAGCGGAAACCGGCGTTGCCGAAATAATCGGCCCGCGGCGTGAATATCGCAATCGTCCCGTCAAGCGTCACCGATCCGTTTTCGGGGTCAAACACTCGCGTAACGGAAAAGCTGTCGCCTTCGATGTCAGTGTCGTTGGCGATAATCTGCGCCATATCAACCGTCATCACCTGATCCTCGACCCCCGCGAACACCGGATCGTCGCCAAGACGTGGCCCGTCGTTCACAGCGGCAAAGTCGATCACGACCGCACCTGTGGATTCGGCCCGCCCGTCGGTGATGCGATAGGTAAAGGTGATCTCTCCATTAATGTCCTGATCCGGGACGAACTGAATCTCGCCACCTGGCAGGACGAAGGTCCGGGCGTCCGCGACACTGGCCGCGATGCTGACAAAGCTGATGGCGTCGCCGTCGGGATCGCTGTCGTTCACCATCAGATCCGCGATGGTCAGCGTGATCGGCGTATCCTCTGCCGACAGGAACCGGTCGGTCGCTGCAATCGGCGCCTGGTTGGTCGAGATGACGGTGATCTCGACCCGGCCGGTCGATTCCCCGTCGGCCCCGTCCGTGACCACATAGTCGAAGCCAGCGGGTCCGTCATAGTTCGGCGTCGGGGTAAAGGTGATCTCGCCGTCAACCAACGTCACCGTGCCATTCGACGGGTTGGACACCGACAGCACGGTCAGCGCATCGCCGTCCACGTCGATATCGTTTGCCGTCAACGTTGCCGGGTCGATCACCAGAACCGTGTCTTCCAGCACGGTCAGCTCGTCCGTCACAGCCTCGGGCGGGTCGTTCACGGCGGCCACGTTGATCGTGACCGTGGCGCGATCCGTGCCCTGCGCATCGTCGGTTATGACATAGTCGAAATCATACGTGCCGTTGAAACCGGGTTTCGGCGTAAAGATGACCGATGCACCGTCGTTGCCATTGGCATCTACTGTAATCGTCTCGACATGGGTTTCGGTGCCATTCGTCACGGTGATATCCAGCGTCAGCGCCATGCGCACGTTGAAGGGCACTTCACCCGACACCACGCCGGTATCGCGGTCGATCTGCAGCCAGAACGGCAGGTCGCTGCCGTCGCTCATCGCCATCAGGTAAACGCCGCCGTCCAGTACGGGCAGCCCTGCAGCGGTCACGCCTGTCGCCACCGGTCCGGCTTCCGCGGCTTCCGGCGCGGGCATATCGGCACCGGGAACGGTCTCTTCGGCCAAGGCCAGCCAGCTGAGCGTGCGATCCGCAAAGGACAGGAAATCGACCGAACTTGCGACATAATCCACCGCCTCGCCGATCACCTGCAGCGTGTCACCCAGAACCGCGAAGGCATAATCCGAGAAATTCTGCGCAAAGACGACAAGGTCCGTCCCGGTGCCACCGATGTAGGTATCACTGCCTGCGCTGTCATAGAACGTATCCTGACCCGCGTTGCCCGTCAGGATGTTGTCGGCATCGTTGCCATAGAACGTCTCGTGCCCGGCCCCGCCGATTGCGTTCTCGATCACCGTGCCTTCGGTGATCGTCAGGTTGCCATAGCGCCCGGCCAGGTTCGAGAACGCCGGAACAAGCGACCCGCGATCCGACGCCTGCAGGCTGATCAGCGTATTGGTATCGAAACCCGACACGTCCAGCGTGTCGATGCCGCCGCCGTCCACGATGGTCGATGCGGTCACATCGGCCCAATCGGTCCAGTTCGCCCAAAGGTCGCTGACCTCCGGTGTCACCGTGGTATTGAAGCCCCAGGTCGTATCCTCGGTATAGGCATTGGCGATACCAAAGCCCTGCGCGCCATAGATATCGTCCAGCGCCATCCAGTCGACAGCCATCGGCGTCTGCAGGAACATGAAATCGGTCACGGTGTGATAATTCATGCTCTGGCTGAAATACGACATCATGGTCGTGTGCCAGCTGTCGTTGTCGTAGCGTTGATCGACACCGTATTCGCCTACCAGATTGTAGTCACCCTGATGGCCCAGCCCGAGGACGTGACCGATCTCGTGGAACACCGTCTGCAGCGTATAGTCGTTGTAGGTCGACGTACCCTGCGACCAGGAGGCGGCGATATTGATCCGCGAATAGTCGATCTCGCCATCAGACAACAGATAGGAGAACGCGTTGGCACCCGTGGCGTTGTCACCGAAGAAGATGTCGGTGATCGACGTATCTGTCTCTTCGGTCTCGCGGAATTCGATCCCCAGCGCGGCCTCGTAGAGCTTGAACGCCTCGCGCACCAGATCGGCGCGTGCGGCGCTAATCCCGTCGGCATCCTCGGCCCAGCCGCTGACGTTGTATAGGATCACGCCATCGTTCGGATCGGCGCCGGTATCGGTCACGTTGTGATAGCGCGCGCCGCCGTTGCCGTCCCAGAAATCCGCAGCCACAAAATCTGCCATCTCGCCCAGCGTGCCGAACTGCGCGCTGCTGCCTGCAAGACCACCGGACAGCGGGCTCTGGTCCTGCGCGTGGTCGTCCGCATCGTGGTCATCGCCATGGGCATGGTCGAACAGCAGATAATCCTCGGTAGCGGCAAAGCCGAAACCGCGTGCCTCCTGTCCGATGATGTCCGACAGGCTCATGTTCACAAGGCCGGTCTGCCCCGCGCCGCCACCTGTACCAGAGCCGCCACCGATGGTCGCCGCGTCAGCCGGGTCGATCAGGCTGATGGTACCGCGTGTCACCTCAAGCACGTCGTTCTGCTGCAAAGCGATCACGCGGATGGGGTTACCTTCGGCATCGACGTCGTTTGTCAGCAGATCGCTCAACAGGATCTCGATCCGCCCGTCTTCGAGCATGTCAAAGCTGTCGTCCATCGCGTCAGGCGCTTCGGGCGTGTTCAGCACATTGACGACGATCTCTGCAGGCGCTTCGGACACGCCACCCTTTTCATCGGTCCCGGTATAGCGCAGCACAACCTGACCAAAGAAATCCTCTGGCGTGAAAAGCTGGAACCGGTCGTTGAGCAGCGTGGTCGAGAACCCGTCGCCACTGATCAGCGTATAGGTGTCGTCGATCGGCAGTTCGGTCAGCACTGCATAGTCGACGGCACCACCGGTGCTGTCCACACGCACCGGCGGGGTACCTACAAAGACACCCGGCGGCGTGCCGGCAAAACCAAAGCTATCCGCATCGAAGGCCAGCCACTCGTCTAGCGGCGCACCATTCTCCTTTTCCGCAGTGCGGGTCTCGCCCGCGGCACGCGGCAAGGCATAAAGCCCCTGCCCCGCAAAGAACGCGTCGTTGGCAAAAAGGTCGTTCACGGCTGCAGGGATGTCCGCCTGCGGGTCGATCAATACCTCGATGGCAAAGCCGCGACGCCCGTACGACTGCTCGCCCGGTGCAAGGTCCGGTGCGTCGGGCTCAAAGCGCAGTTGCAACCGTAGCACGTCGGAGTCGTCTGCCGGGGCATCAGCCACCTTGGTAACTTGCAGCGTTTCGGCATCAAATTCCAGCCAGTTCGGCAGCGATTGGTTGCCAGCCGGATCAAGGCTCCACGTGCCTGCCGCGATGTCGAACAGGACAATGTCGGGTGTGACGCTTACACCGCTGGCCAGATCGGCGTCGGGCGCAATTGCCACATCCTGCGTGAATTGCGTGCCGTCTTCCGCATTCGTCCAGGTCACGGTCACGTCAATCGGGTCGATCGTGCCCGCAGGCACCTCACCTGTCAGCGTCAGTGTTTCGGCATCGAAAACGATCCCGGCGGGCAGGTCCGTGCCATCCGCAAGCGTCGCGGCGACGGACGTGTTTTCGCCCAGCTTTCCGGCATCGAAACCATAGGAAATATCGACCGGATCGCGATCGGTATAATCCGCGTCGATCACACCCAGGATTTCGAGGTCGTCAAAGAACACGACATCGCCTTCGGGGTCCAGATCGTTGCCGAACACTTCGCCCGGGATCACCCAGATTGGCTGATCCTCCAGCCCCAGCGCGATATCGTCGCGCAGGACGGGGCCGTCGTTGGTCGGCAGGATGGTGATGTTGACATAACCGATATCGAACCCGCCATTACCGTCGGCGACGGTGTACTGGAACCCGGCCTGGCCATTGTAATCGGTGCGCGGCGTGAAGGCTATGCGCCCGTCTTCGGTCCAGGCAACCTTGCCGTTTTCCGCAAACCGGTCGAGTGCCGAGATGAACAACACTTCGTCCAGCGGATCGGTGTTGTCGGTGTCGTTGGCCAGCAGATCAGCGGGATCAAGATAAAGGATTGCGTCCTCATCAGTGATGAACGGTCCGTCGTCGCGGGCCACGGGCGCATCGTTCAGCGGGATGACCGTCAGGTCGACGGTGATCGTCGCGCGGGCACCGCGAACGTCCTCGACGTCATAAGAGAATCCGGCAGACCCCAATGCATCCGGCGTGAACGATACCGTGCCTGTTTCCGCGTCAAAGGTCATCTCGCCGCCGAACGCCGAATGAACACCTTCGAAATCAAAAGCGTCGCCCTCGATGTCATAGTCGTTGGACAACAGATCGGCGACCGTGATGTCCGCGGTGCGCTCAAGACGGATGGTATAGTCGTCGTCGCGGCTGCGCGGCGCGTCGTTTACCGGCAGTAGATAAAGCTCGACGTCCGCCGTCCCTTCGGCGCCGTCCAGATCGGCGACGGTGTACTGGAACCCGGCATAGCCGAAGTGATCGGCCCGCGGGTTGAAATTCACATGCGTCCCGTCAAGCCAGACGATCCCGTGGGTCGCGCCCTCGGTGAAAGGGAAATCGCTAGGGAACGGCATCTGCGGATAGAGCGGTTCACCGTCGATACCGATGACCGGCGACACCCCGACGATGGTCAGGACCTCCTCGGCGTCGACATCGACGTCATTGGCCAGCAGATCGGCATAGGAAATCCGCAGGATCGTGTCTTCGGTCCCCGCAAAGATGCCATCCTCAAACCCGACAGGCGCGTCGTTCACAGGCGCGATGTTGACCTCGACACGGGCGCTGCTTTCGCGCCCGAATTCATCGCGCAGCACGTAATCGAAGAACGCATCGCCGTTGAAATCCTGATCGCCGGTAAAGGTGATCATACCGTCAGCGTTAATTCCCACCGTTCCGTTCACGGCGTTTTCGACGGCGATCAGCGTGATGCCCGTCACGTCTTCGGCATCGTTCTGGATCAGGAAGGCGGGGTCGATGATCGCCTCCTCGTCCTCGATGGCCAGACGGTAGATATCGTCGTCCGCATTGAACCGGCCAAGACGTTGCAGCGCGTCGATCTGCGCGCGGTCCCAGATCGTGCCATCGGCAAAGACGACTTCCTCGATCCCCGTCGCTGCGCCGACGAAATGATCGGTGACCCGCAACGTGTCGATCAGGAAGCCTTCATCACGTTCCAGTTCCAGCAGCAGGTCGTCGCCTTCGCGGATCACCGAAAGGTCCTTGGGCGCAATGTCGGCCGTGAGCAGAACACGGTCCGTGTCACCGGCATCGCCCGCCTCGATCACAAGATCGGTGCCGCTGTCGTAACCAAAGACATACCCGTCCGACCCGGCACCCCCGGCGATGGTATCGTCGCCCCAGTTGCCATCGAACCATTCGTCGCCCGCGCTGCCGGTAATCGTGTCGTTCCAGACCGAACCCGTTACCCCTTCGATCCCGGTGTAGATGTCGCCAAGCGCCTCGCCCGCCGTACCCTGCCCGGTCGACAGATCGACGCCCACGGCCTCGTCCGCGATCGCGAAATCGGCAATGTCAAACCCGCCGCGTCCGTCCAGCGCATCCGCGCCGCGCCCGCCGCGCAGGATATTGTCGCCTGCGTCGCCGCGGATCGTATCGTCGTGATACGACCCCTGCACGATCTCGATCCCGTCGAACGTGTCGCCAGTGGCGTCTCCGCCGCTGGCTGCGCTGTCAGCCATGTCGATCAGCACGCCCTCGGCCGAGATCGTATAGTCGGCCACGTCGATCCCCGCACCGCCGAACAGCGCATCGGCACCGCGGCCACCCGACAGAATGTCATCGCCAGCACCGCCATAAAGCGTGTCGTCACCGCGTTCGCCAGACAGAATATTGTCGGCGTCGGACCCGGTCAGCGTGTCCGCCTCGCCGGACCCGGCAAGGTTCTCGATGCCCGTCAGCGTGTCGCCGTGGGCATCGCCACCCGCAGCCGTGCCATCGGCCAGCGAAACGGTCACGGCCTCTGCCGACCCGCGATAGTCCGCCGTGTCGGACCCGTCGCCGCCGAACAGGGCATCGGCACCCTCGCCGCCAACAAGCGTGTCGTCGCCCGTGTCGCCCGCAAGGATATCGTCGCCGGCACGCCCTTCCAGCAGGTCGCGCCCGGCGCCACCCGAGATGCTGTTGTCCGCAAGACCACCGCGCAGATAATCGTTCCAGTCCGAACCGATCAACCCCTCGATGTTGGTCAGCAGATCGCCCTGGGCGTACCCGCCCTGCCCCAACCGCGCCGCCAGATCGACACTGACCGTCACGTTGGAGTCTGCATAAGTAACGGTGTCGGACCCGTCGCCGCCGTCGATGCTGTCGGCATCGTCGCCGCCGTCGATCAGATCGTCGCCTGCGCCGGCAAGGATCGTGTCCTCGCCCGCGCCGGCCTGCACGGTATCGTCGCCCGCACCCGCTTCGATGATATCATCACCCGCAAGGCCGATGATGGTTTCGTCCAGCGCGTTGCCCAGCAGCAGATCGTTCTGCGGCGTGCCGGTCAGCACACGGCCGTAGCCGTTTTCGACCAATGCGGTAATCGTGGTGGTATCCTCGACCCCTTCGGTATCTGTGATCCGGTAGGTCAGCTGGACCGGCCCGTCATAGCCCTCCGGCGTTCTCACGACGATAAACCCGTCGCGTACTTCGGCGGTGCCCACAGTTACGGAATCCACGCCGACAAAGCTGATCGAGGACGGTCCGTCCGGGTCGTCGTCCACGTCAAAATCGTTGGCCATGATGTCGCTGATCCGAATGACCAGCGGCACGTCGAGCGGTGTGCTCGACACGGAGTCCGGCGTGGCGTTCGGTTGGTCGTTGACGGCGATGATCTCAATATCGACGAAACCCTCGGTGGTGCCGTCAGCATTGTCGGTGACGTAGTAGAAGAAGCCCAGCTCATCCGTTTCGTTCAAACCGGGGGTGTAGAGGAAGCCTTCCGGCGTGACCTCCACCGACCCTGTGAAGGGCTGCACGAATTGTTCGATAAAGTTGGGCAAACGCCAGCCGTTGATCGTCAGCGGATCACGGTCGATGTCCGTATCATTGGCCAGCAGCAATGCGGCCGGAATAAGGTAGGGCACATCCTCGTAAACGGTGATCGTATCCGTGACGGCAACGGGCGGCGCATCGCCGACATTCTCGAAATAGAGCGTGACGGTCGCATCGTCGACCAGCCCTTCCGCGTCCGAAATCAGATAGCTGAAGTTGGTTTCGCCCCAGAAATCCTGATCGGGTGTGAACACGATGTTGCCGTCGATCACCTCGACCTCGCCATCGGCCGGGTTCGAGACGTTCTCGAACTGCAGGACGATGCTTTCCAGGTCGGTATCGTTCTTCATCAACTCCGCGATGGGAATGACCAGCGGCACGTCTTCGGTGCCGCGCAGGATCGTCTCGAAGGCGACGTTGCCGTAGCTGTCGTCGCGGGCGATCGGGCGGTCATTGACCGGGTCGATCTGCACGTCGGCGATGCCAATGGCCACCCCACCCTGCCCGTCATCGACGACATAGCGGAAACTGCCTGTCCCGTTGAAATTGGCCCGCGGCTCGAACAGGATCGTGTCGTTCTCAAGCAGCGTCGCATTGCCGCCGCTATCGAACCCGGTCAGCGACGTGATCGTCAGCAGGTCGTTGTCGCGGTCGATATCGTTGGCCAGCAGATCGGCGACACTGATGATGAACGGCACATCCTCGTCGGTCACGACAAGATCGGTCACTGGTTCCGGCGCATTGTTGACCGGATTGATGTAAATCGACGCCCGCGCCGTGTCGGTCAGCCCGTCAGGATCGACCACCGTGTAGTCGAAATAGGCATCGCCAAAGAAATAGGCGCGCGGGGTCACGATGATCACGCCGTCCTCGGTCAGCGTGACGTCGATGTTCTCGTTACTTGTAACGCCGCTCACGGTCAGCGCATCGCCATCAACATCACGGTCGTTGCGCAACAGGCGGCTCGCCAGGATCTGCACCGGCACGTCTTCATCGGTCACAAAGCCACTGTCGTCACGTGCGTCGGGCGCATCGTTGACGGGTGTGACGTCGATAGTCACCCGCGCCTCGGCACGGCCCCCCTCGGGGGTATTTGCAACGTAAGTAAACGCCGCGACGCCGCTGAAGTTGGCATCGGGCGTAAAGGTGACCTGCCCGTTGCTGGCAAGGCTGACGGTTCCGTTTTCGGCACCGAACACCTGGCTCACGATCATCCGGTCGCCATCCAGATCGTTTGACAGCAGGCGCACAGCGTCGATGGTGAGGAATCCGTCTTCGGCGACAGTGAAGCCGCTGTCGTCACGTGCCTCTGCCACCGGACGCACGCGCAGGTCGACCGCACCGGTGGCGATCCCGTTGCGCCCGTCGCTGATCGTGTAGGTGAATTGCGTCGGGCCGTAGTACCCAGGCATGGGCGTATAGACGATGTTGCCGTCGGCGTTGATCTCGGCCAGGCCGTGAGCACCGCCGGATACAGCGATGATCGCCACATCATCACCATCCGCGTCAAAATCGTTTCGCAGCAGGGTCTGTGCGTCCAGCACCAGCGCCTCGCCGCTGGTCGCGGTGAAATAGCCGTCGGCGGTGGCGACGGGCGCGTTGTTGGCCAGCAAAGTGTCGATGATCGCGGGCGTCCAGACCACCCCGTCAGAGAACACCAGCTGTTCCACCCCGGCACCGTCAGGGGCCAGGGCATCGACAATCGTCAGACTGTCATCGGGCGCACTGGCAAAGCGCAGGACCACCGTGTCGCTGCCCTTGAACAGACGCGCGACCGAAACCTCGGACGAGACGAAATCCGGCATTTCCACGCGGTCGGTGTGGAACGTGCTGTTCGTTTCCTCGATGATGACGTCTTCACCGTGCCCGCGACGGAACACATAGGTGTCCGACCCCGCAAGACCGATCAGCCGGTCATCGCCTGTCGATCCCTCAAACCGGTCGTTGCCACTATACCCATAGACCGGTTCGGACGCGGCCGTCTGCGTATAGGCGATGGTTTGGGCGCGCATCTCGTCGCGGTCCCAGATCGTGCCATCGGCAAAGACGACGCTGTCGACTCCCTCGCGGGACGCCCCCAGCGCGTTTTCAAGGATCACCCGGTCGCGCGTGCCTGCAAAGAACAGTACCAGATCGAAGCTGTTGGCCCCGGCACGCAAGGCGTATTCCACATCCCCGGGTGTGTAGTCGGTCAGTGTCAAGACATCGTCGGGATCGAACCGACCGCTGTCGCTGATCCGGTCGTCACCGTCACCCGCCGCATAGCTGTAACGGTCATTCCCTTCGCGCCCGTCGATCAGGTCGGTCCCGGCCCCCGCACTCAGCGTGTCGGCGGCATCGGACCCGACGACCACATCGTCGAAGTCACTGCCCTGCCCCGACACGACATCACGGCGGATATCGTCGATCGACAACACCGTGCCGTCGTCGACCAGCGTGACCGTGGACACCGGGGCGCCGCCGAAACCGTTGTCGATTCCGTTAAGGACCGTGATCTGGTCACCGGCATCCGCAAACCGGATGATCAGATCCGGCCCGTCGATCCCCTTGCGCGCAAAGGTCAATTCTGCGGCGGTATAACCGCTGATCTCCAACGTATTCGCGTCGCCTGACCGGTCGTCGATCACGTCGGTGCCGTCACCCCGCATAAAGACGTAAGTATCCGCACCACCGCGGCCTTCGATCAGGTCGTCGCCTTGCAGGCCCGCAATAGTCTCGGCATCGCCGGTCCCGACGATACGATCGTCACCGGGCGTGGGCCCGGGTACGAGGATCCGCGAGAAGATGTCGGCGCGCGTCCATTCGGTGCCGTCGTCAAAGACGATCCGCTCGACGCCTTCCTCTGCGTTTTCATAAGCGTTGCTGCGCAGCACGATACGTCCCGCATCACCGGCACCGCTGTCGGCAATCTCCACGATCAGGTCACCGCGATAACCTGCGCGCAGGGTCACGTCATCTGCCACGATCCCGTGCAGGACAAGCGTATCGGCCACGTTCTGCAGAAACCCGTTGTCGGTGATCCAGTCATCGCCGTCACCACGGGTATAGATGTAGGTATCGACCCCCTCGCCGCCCGACATCATGTCGTCGCCCTTCTTGCCTTCCAGCGTCTCGTCGCCGCTGCCGCCTTCCAGAAGGTCGTCGAACGGTGTCACGCGGGCCGCAATCATGTCGGAAGAGATTTCACCGGCTGTCTTCACCGTGCCGTCGGCAAACACGATTTCCTCGATCCCGGTATTCGCCTCGTCAGATTCGTAGGGGTAGTCGTTTCCGGCAAACAACCCGTGCACGAGAATGGATCCCGCATCCCCTGCACCCTCCGCGCTTTCGGCGATAAGCAGCTTCAGGCCCGCCGGCGTCAGATCGTAGGTCACTGCGTCCGCATTGATATCCGTGAATACGATCCGGTCGGTCGACGGCAGCGGCGTGTACTGGTTCTCCTCCAGAATATCGTCATGCCCGTCACCGCGGGAATAGACATAGGTATCGTCCTCGTCCTGCCCCTTGAGAACGTCATTGCCCGGCCCGCCCGTCAGGGTCGAGGCAAAGCCCATGCCCGTGATGCGATCATCCCCTGCGGTCGCGCTTTGCGTCAGAACCGTCTGCAGAAGATCGCGGGTAATGACCTCGCTCTCGTCGGCAAAGACGATCCGCTCGATCAGCCGGCTGTTGAAATCGGTCGTGCTGAAGGCGAACTTCATCGTGACTCGGCCTGCGGCGATACCGCGATCCGCGTCAGCCATGATATCAATCACAAGATCGGTGCCGTTCCGGCTGAACTGCATGTCATCCGCCAGCAGGTCGGGAAAGCGCAGCACATCCTCGCCAGGTCCGTCCGGGGTCTCGGGATTGTCCCCGTCCTCGACATAGACGTCGAACCCGTCACCGTTGTTGTAGATATAGGTGTCGTTGGAATCCGACGTGATGACCAGGTCGTCCCCGCCCAGCAATTCATAAGTGTTGTCGCCCGGCAGGTCCTCGATCACGTCGTTGCCGGCGGTGCCCAGATCGCGCGCGACCATCGCGGCGATTTCGGTCGGCGTCCAGCGGGTGCCGTCCTCGAAGACAATCGCATCCAACCGCGACCCGTATGTCGGGGGGTTGCTGCCGCCAAGCAGATAACCGTCGACATAGCGGATCACACCGCCGTCGCCCGCATCGGGCGCGGACTCCGCCACGCGGATCAGCAGATCCACACCATGCTGCACCAGCTTCACATCCGCAGGGTCGATCGCTTTCAGATCAAGCGTGTTCTCTTCACTCTGATAGCTGTAGGTGCGCGGCGCGGTGATGATGTCGTTGCCGTCGCCACGGCTGTAGATGAAGGTCGCGCCGGATTCGTAGGATTGCAGGAAATCGTCGCCGCCAAGACCTTCCAGAACGATCGGCGCACCGTTACCCGGACCGTCCGGGCCACCAAACGCACCGCCCCCTTCGCGGAACACGTCATCTCCTGCGGTCGCCATAACCGGCGGCACCAGCGCGATCAGGTCAGAACCGGTCAGCGTGGTCCCGTCGTCCAGTACGACGTTCGCCGAATTCGCGATGAATTGACCGCCCAGCCACAACGCGATCCCGTCACTGCCGTCTGGCAGCCGGGGTGCCACATGCATGATGAATTCATCCGCCCGCTTGACGACCGAAATCTCGGCCGCTGTCACGTCCGCAAGGGTCAGCGTCAGCGGATCCCCACCCTCGCCGCCTGGTGGTGGAAAGTCGGGCGGGAAATCGCCGTCGTCGCCACCCGGGGGCGGACCGTCGCCGAACGGATCGTCGTCCAGATTGAAAACACCGATAGGCGGACCATCGGGACCGCCCGGACCGCCAAAGGACGGACCTTTGGCAAAATAGCTGCCCGCATCGGTGCCGCGCGTCAGCGTCGCCGCGCCTTCCAGAATTCGCGGATCGGCCGCTTCCGCCGCCTCGGCCTGCGCGACTAGCTGGTCCAGCGTCAGAATAACACCGTCGGCGAATTCCACCTCGCGCAGACCGTTCTGCACGAAACTGTCCGGGTCGAATTTGGCCCCGACGATCCGCACACTGTCGTCGTCCGATCCGAAGGTGATCAGCAAATCGTCCCCATCTGGCCCTTCCTGTGACAAGGCAGATACGAAGGGCAGAATCTGGAGCGTGACCGCGGTCGACGCGATATCGGTCAGCACCAAACGGTTCTGATGGCCGTCGCCATAGTCGGGAGAGATGAACTGGTCATGTCCACCGCCCTGCGCATAGGTGAACGTCACAGACTGCGACCCGTCCGAGAACGACGGCAAGGTATGCGCCTCGTCCTGATCGGTCGACGCATGGGTGTTGGTATAGGGCGAGACACTGACCCGCAGCGTCTCTCCCGCCGGGGGCGGCAGCTGTTCGATCGCCGCGCGTACCTCGGTCGTGCCCCAAACCGTGCCATCGGCAAAGGTGATTCCGCGCAGGCCCTGCGCACCGTCCTGAATGAAGACACGGTCGTCGGACCCGATCACACGCACATCGACACTGTTGCTGTAGGCGTTCAGCGCGGTTGCACGCAACGGCACCTCGACGATGCGGATGTCATCCGGGTTCAGATCACGGAGGGTGAGCGACAGCCCCGGATAGTCGTCACCATAGACGGTCTCCACGCCGTCGCCGCGCCCGAATACGATCACATCCTCGCCGTCGTCGGCCTCGATATAGTCGTCGCCCTTGAGCGGTACGAAGGTTTCGTCCTCGTTACTGCCGACAAGCACGTCGTCGCCGTCGGTGCCCTGGCTTCCGCCGACCGGCGGGGCAAGCGCGTCCAGCGTGCTCGCGGTCCAGACGGTACCATCGGCAAAGGTCACGCGCTCCACGCCACCCAATCCGGTCCGGCTCGACCCGACAAGTGTGATCATGTCCGTGGTATCCGCGAACGTCAGCGTATAGCCCGCCTGCGCATAGATATCGCGCGAGACTGTCACCTCTGCCGGCAGATAATCCACGATATCAAGCGTCGCGCGTCCATTTGACGACGGCAGGATCACATCCTGCCCATCGCCCCGGGCAAAGACGATCACATCATCGTCCAGCGCCCCGGTTATCGTGTCGTTGCCCGCACCCGCAGTAATCGTTTCGGGCGCATCCAGCGCGGTGATCAGATCGTCACCGTCACTGACCTGCCGCGCCATCAGCAGCGCCGCCAGATCGTCATAGTCGATGGTCTGGTCGTCAAATTCGAATTGCGAGATCGTGCGCCAATAGGTGCGGATCCAGACGCCATCGACACGGGTGCTGGAATAATGACTGTTGTACCACGCATCCTCGATGGTCAGTTGATCGTCGGTGCCGTCAAAGCGAATGACCAGATGATCGTCGGTTGTCGGTCCCGCGCCGAAGATCGCGTCCGCAAAGTCGTAGCCTTCGATACGCAGCGTATTGGTGGTGTTGGACGCCGTATCGCTGATAATCGTATCGGTGCCGCCACCGCGCTGATAGACGTATGTGTCACTGCCCCGTTCGCCGATCAGGCTTTCCGAAAAGGCAGTGCTGGTCAGCGTCTCGCTTGCGTCGGTGCCTTGAATGGTGCGCGGTAATTCAGGCACCAGACCGGTGTCCGCGGCGTTGCGCAGGGCCGTGATATTCCAGACGACGCCATTGCCGAATTCGATCCGGTTCACGTTCGCCGAATAGGTCGAGAACAGACCCTTGAGCAGGATTTCGTCGCCGTCCGACAGGCGCAGGACCATATCACTGCTGTCGGGCAGACGGGCCGCGCGCACGTCGGCGGGCGTGTGGTCGGGCAGACGCAGGGTATTGGTGTTGAACCGCGAACCACCCTCATCAATCACATCCCGTCCGTCACCGGCCCGGAAGATATAGACGTCGCTGCCACCGGGATCTTCGATGATGTCGTCACCGCCGCCCGCCTCGATGGTGTCGCTGCCGGTGGTGCCGTCAATCAGATCGGCAAAATCGGTGCCGCGCCCGACGACCTGGGCAAAAAGCGCATCGCGCGTGAATTCCGTGCCATCGTCGAAACGAATGATATCGACACCGTTCTGGTCGGCATCATAGCGCAGGGTGATTTCGTCCAGCGTACCGGTAAAGCCCAGCACAAGCTCCATCCTAGCACCGACACCAAAGGCCTGCGACCCGTTGACAGGCAAGCTCACCGTCATGTCGGCGGCGGCATAGCCGCGGATTTCGAGCGTATCGACGCCGGCATCATCGGCAATCACGTCCTGCCCGTCGCCCAGCGTAAAGATGAACAGATCGTCAGCACCTTCACCACGAATATCGTCGTTGCCCAGCCCGCCGATGATCGTGTCGCTTTGGCCGGTGCCGAAGATCACGTCGTCGCGTTCGCTTTGCTGGCTGGCGATCAGCGCCTCGAACAGTTCCGCCCGGCCCCATTCGACACCGTTGGCGAAGGCGATGACCGGCAGATCGACCGCGGCCCGCGCGCCGACAAGCAGAATCTGGTCGCCGGTGTCCGGGAACGACAGCGTCAGGTCGTCGCCGTTGATCCGCGTCACCCGTACCTCGACATCCGCACTCGTCAGGTCATCTAGCACGATCCGTGCCTCGCCCACCTCGTCGGGGGTCATGATCCGGTCGATGCCGTCGCCTGCGCGGAAGTTCACCACGGTATCGGCACCCATGATCACGCTGTCGAAACTGGCACCCGGTGTCAGGGCAAAATCGTTGTCGAGCACCGTGGCGTCAATCAGGTCCATGCCCGCGTTCTGCAGTTCGGCCAGCGCGATGACACGGGCGTCCGACAATGACAGCTCGGTGCCGTCGGCAAAGACGAAACGTTCGATCCAGTCGCCACTGCTGGCCGACGCCCCCCTCAGGATCACCAACGTCTCGTTGGTCTGCGTCAGCGTGACGAGGAAGTCTTCCCCCACTTCGGTAAAGCGCAGATCGGCCTGGGTGATTCCGGTGCCAAAGACGATCCGGTCCACACCGCCGGTGTCCCGCACGCTGTCCGCACCGTCGCCATAGCCAAAGCGATAGGTATCGTCGCCACCGCCGCCTTCCATCGCATCCGATCCGCCGCCGCCGGCAATCGTGTCGTCACGCCCATCGAACCCGATCAATTGGTTGTCGGTGTCGTCGCCGGTCAGCAGCCGGTCGCGCAGCATATCGCTGGTCAGGGTCGTGCCATCGGCAAAGAGGAATTCCTCGATGCTCTTGTCGCCCAGCCCGTCGACGATGGTCAGCACGTCCTCGCCGTTGCCCAGGTCGATCAGCAGATCGTCAAGGTTGCGCCGGATCACCAGCGTATCGGCGCGCACCGTCTCGCCAAAGATCACCCGGTCGATGATGCCCGCGCTGTCCGTCCGCTCCTCGATCCGATCAAGATCGTAGCCCGCACCGAAGGCGTAGGTATCGGCAAGGTTGCCGCCGCGCAGGATGTCGTCACCCTGACGTCCGTCCAGCACGTTTTCCTGATCCGGCAGGCCGTCGATCACGTTGTCGCCCCGGTTGCCGCCTTCGATGGCCAACAGCTCCTCGACATCGGAAATCGCCATGACGGTGCCGTCAAAGAAGGCGAAGCGTTCCACACCCTGCGTCAGCGACGCGAACTGGTCGCGGATGCGCAGCGTATCTGACCGGTCGGTGATGGACACCACAAGGTCATTGCCATCTTTGGTGAAAATTACGTTCTCGCGCGTGATGTCACCGCCGAATTCAACCGTATCCTCGGTGACTTTCGGCACAAACCGACGGTCTTGCCACGCGGCCCGCTCCTGCCGGTCGATGATGACGTCGTTGCCATAGCCCGCGTCGAATTCGTAGATGTCGCCGCCGTCACGCCCGATCAGCGTGTCGTCGCCCGCGCGCCCGTCCAGCCGCTCAGACAGGTTTGACCCGGTGATGGTCTCATCCGTGCCGTCGCCGACAAGGTCGAGGTCTTCGGCATTCAGGTCGGTGAACACCATGATCCGGTCGGCAAAGACCATCTCCTCGACGGCGTGAACCTGCTTGCCCTCACGCACATACTGGTTCTGCAGGATGACCCGCTCGCCGGTGTCGTTGATCGTGATGATCAGATCGAGGTCGGTACGCGAGAACGTCACCTCGTCGGAATTGATGTTACGCAGTTCCAGCCGGTCGACGAGCTTGTCATCACCGACACTCAGTACGGTGTCGGTGCCGTACCCGCGTTCGAAGATGAACGTGTCGCCGCCACCCTGCCCGACCAAATAGTCATCGCCCGCACCGCCGTCGATGACGTCGGATACGGTGAACCCGTAGATCGTGTCGTCACCGGTCGTGCGCGCGATCGCCACATAGTGCTGCAGCAGTTTGGTCCAGGACCAGACGGTCCCGTCGCCAAAGGTCAGGTCCTCGATCCGGTTGATGAATCCGATGAAGGGGAAGCTATCGAGATAGTCCTTCAGGATCACAGCATCCTGCGTGCCCTTGATCCGCAGGGTCAGCGTGTCGCCCGCCCCGTCGCGCTCGAAATCGAAGTCGGTCCAGCGCAGGTCGTCGATAAATTCCAGATGGTCAGGCGGCGCACCGAACAGCTTCATGCTGTAGTCGCCGTCGAGGATCAGGTCCTCGCCATAGCCGCGGCCGAAGATATAGGTGTCGGACCCTTCCAGACCGGTCAGGAAATCGTCGCCCCCCTTCCCGTCCAGTGTGTTGTCGTTGATCATGCCATAGATGGCATCGTCACCCGCTGTCCCGGCCTCTTCCAGCACGCGCTGCGACACCTGTTCGAAATCCATCGCCTCGCCGTTGTCAAAGACAAAGCGTTCGATCAGGTAGGGCGAGGAATAGTCGATCGCCAGGGACGGATCCAGATCACCCAGGATACCGAGGTTCAGCCTGATACCCGCGAACTGGTTTTCCACTTCCAGCGTGTCGCCGGTCTCGACGCCGTCATCGTCAAGGAACGTGATCTTGAGATGGTCGGAAATACCGTCGCGCTGCAGGCGCACGTGCTCCGATGTGATCCCCTCACCGAAGAAGATAAAGTCCAGACCGCCCGCCAACGGCCCGTAACCCGCCTGCGCCACGGTCGCGCCGAAATCCAGTGCCTCGCCAAAGACGTCCTGCCCGTCGCCGGCATTGTAGAAATAATAATCGCCACCGGCCCCGCCGCGCACGACATCGTTGCCCTTGCCACCGCGCAGCACGTCACCCGAACCCGATCCGATCAGGATGTCGTTGGTGTCGCTCTCCGTGGCGACCTCGATCGCCATCTGGAACCTGTTCCACAACACGCCATCCGCGAACACGATGCTGTCGACACCAGATTCCAGCAGCTTGCCGTTCTGCAGCCGGGGGTTCAACTCGCCCAGGAACTGGTCTTTCAGACGCACGACATCGTCGGTGCCGTCGATGCTCAGGATCATATCCTGCCCGTCGCGCGTCGCCGTCACCTGCGTCGACAGGACACCGGCAAAACGCAGGCTGTCCTTCTGCCCGGTATCGACCTCGTCGATGATGTCGACACCGTTGTTCTGGCTGCTGACAAAGAACAGATCCTCGCCGCGCCCGCCGCGATAGGTCTGGTCGCCCTCGCTCATATAAAGATAGTCGACACCGGCCGTGCCGTTCAGCTCTGTCGCCGCGGCATCGTGTTTACGCAGCCTGCTTTCGTCGATGGACAGCGCATACAGCACGCTCTGCAAATCCAGATCGGTCGGGATGGTCTCGAACGCGGGCAGCATCATCTGCATGATGAACGCCTGATCCACGCTGACAGACGCCCCGCCGACACTGTTTGCGCCAGGCAGGTAGTCCGGCCAGACCTGCGTCAGGATTTCGTTCCAGTCGGTCAGATAGTCGCGCGCCGCGTCATAGCCCGCCGGGATTGCCTCGAAGATCGCCTCGAACATCGGCGTCAGTTCGCGATCCGATGTGCCGCGATACTTGTTGATTTCGGGCAGGTACTCCAGATCGCGGGCAAAGTCGGACAATCCGCCCTGCAGCGCCAGATTGGCCGCAATCGCGCGCGAACTGTCGATGTACTGCCGCACGACCTCGTCCAGCATCTCGATCATCGCGACGACGCTGCTCTGATACCCGCCGGGCAGCGTGACGGTGGTGTCAAACTCCGGGCTGATCGTGTAGCTGATCACGCCCTGTGCGTTCAGCGTTCCGGCCAGCATCTGCGGCTGGAACGCGACGCCCATCAGCGACGTGGCGAAATGCAACTGACCGGGTGTCAGAACCTCGACCCGGAAGGTGCTGTCGTCCGTGGAACCGACCTCGTCGAGCGTGGCAAGGTCGACCTCGAAGTTGCGCAGATTGAAATCGCGAGCGTGACCGTATTTCTCCTGCAGCTCAAGCGCGCGATCCAGATTGCGCGCCCAGACGAGGAACGTGCCGTCCGCATCGGTGATCTCGACGGTATAGTCGACGACATAACCGTCGATCATGTTTACACCGATCTGCTGCACCGGGATGGCGCCGTAGGGGTTGAACGTGATCTCCTCGACCCGCCATTCCTGCCCGAACGGTTTCAGGCTGGTGATGACATCGTCGAGCGTGGGCGCGGCAATGACCGTGCCCTGCGCATCGGTGACATCGTTGCCGCTGGCCAGTCGCCAGCTTCCGTCGGGGTTCTCGACGCCCCAATCATAGACGACCATACGCCCGTCGATCCGCTCCGACAGATAGGGGCGTTCCGTACGGTACTGCAACGCCGCGTCCCGCGTGGTCGGCGAGAACACCTGCTCCAGCTGCCAGGCCCCCGCCGCCGGGACCTGCGCCATGACGTCTTCCAGCGTCGCCAGCGCGATTTCCGCACCGTCCCCATCCAGCACCGGATCGCCGCTTTCCAGCACCCAGTGACCCGTGGATTCCGTCTCGACATAGATCGCCCGGTCGACCAGCGTCACGGTCCCGTCCGGTGCCGTTTCCAGCAGCACCGGCGCAAGCTCGCGCGATGTAGGCTGCACCATCGCCCACTCGTCGATCAGCGCGCCGGTCTGTTCGACGAGCGTTTTCAGCTTGGGTGTATCCAGAGTGGGTGCCAGCGCATCGGCCCTGCGACCAAACGCAATGTCATTGGCGATCGCGATCTCCAGATCGACGACAGAGCCAAAGCCCCGCGCGCTCAGCACCGAGTTGTTGAGCCAGGCCGGCAGACCCGTCTCGCCGGCGAAAACCGTGTTGACTTCACTGGTCTCGAACACCGCGTCATAGGCCCGGTTCACCTCGCCATCGGCAAAGGTGACGGCCGCGGACGCATCAAGCCGCGTGCCGGAACTGTCGGTGATCCCCAGTTCATCCTTGTTCAGCGAGATCGACGTGATCCCCACATCGTCCAGCGTGAACAGCTCATCCACCGTCGCTTCGCGGTCCTGATCCAGATCACGCCAGACGCGCAATTCATCCCAGATCGCATCCTGCGCGTCGATCAGCCCGTCGCCGTTGTCGTCATGCGTGGCAAGCTCGTCGAAGCCGGATACACCCGGCCCGCCGAACATCTCGGCCACATCGTCGATCCGGCCGTTCTGGTTTTCATCGAGAACAAGAAATCCGTCGTCCGGCCGCACCCAGCCCGATTGTTCTGCAAACCGGTCGCCGTCGAAATCGTAAAACCCCTTGGAGGACGCCAGCGAAATAAACTCCAGCCCGTCCCCGTCGAGGTCGATCACCAACGGATCGTTGTCCTCGCGCCATTCCAGCGATTTCACCCAGAGCTGGGTCGCGTAGTTGAGCGTCAGTAAGCGGTCGATCATCGGCAGCGTGCGCGTCAACGCACCGATCGCCGGCGCGGGAATCATCGCCAGAATATCAAGGAATGGGTTTGCGTTCTTGAACAACATCCCCATGTCGCCGGCTTTGCTCGGATCGACACTGGCACCGTAGAATACGAGATCGAAAAGGCTGTTTGCCCCGTCCGCAGCATTGCCCTTCAGGAAACCGGAACTCCAGTAAGTTGCCGCGGTTTCAAAATTCAGGAACCGCATGGATCCCTGAATGTTCGGCACCACCTCGCCGGTTTTCAGACGCTCCGCTTCCGTCGGGATCTGATCAGCACCGAACAAGCTGTCGAAAACGTTGAAGACGTGCATGGTGCCGTCTTCAAACTGCATATACCCGATGAAAGGCATCCAGTAGTCGAAGTAGAGTGGGCTGAGGAACAGCGACAGCCCGGTCACCGGCACGACGGAATTCAGCACCGTCGTCGGCGCAAAGCTCAGCGGCATATCGTTCGTCCCGCCGATCAGCGGCACACCGAAGAACCGCAGACGGTCCGCCTCGGACGGGTCGTGCATTGTCGTGCTGGGCCACCACCAGATCAGGTCGGCGTGATCACTCGACGTATCGTCCAGCGGGATCTCGATCCCGCCCGGTCCGATGGTCGTGCCGTTACGTGTGTCGCCCCAGATATTCGCGCCACGGCTCGCGACGAAGATCGTGTCCTGCCCCTCACCGCCGTAAAACTCGCCGCCCTCGCCAGAGCGGACGATGATCCAGTCGTTCCCCTTCTGTCCCAGCGCCGTCAGACCCTGATTGGTTTGCGACGCGATCAAGTCGCCGCCGTCACCGCCCAGAACCAGACCGTACCCGTTGTGGTAGAGTTCGTCCGCACCGCCCCCACCGTCGATCGTAGCACCGTTGCGGCCATAGATGATTTCGGCATTGTCGGTGCCGCGGAACCGGTCGGCAAACTGGTCGTCTTCGTCGTCGGCGATCACCTGAATCGCAAAAGGCTCATTCGGCTGCGGCTCGCCTGTCTCAGCTAGCGAGTCCATGAACCGCATGATCAGAACATTATCGCGATTGCCTTCGACAGCCCCGCCAAGATCAACGCCGCCTGTAAACCAATCAGCCAAATCGTCGGTAATCTTGCCGAACAATTCGCTACCATTCACAAAGGAATCGTAAAGCCCGTAAGCGGCCCAGCCCGCGCCGATGGCCGCAGCGGCCAGTGGTCCGCCAAAGAATGCCGCAACCGCTACCGATCCACCGACCAGTACGGAACTCAACACAATCGCAAAGCCAAAATCCTTGGTGGCCTTCAGAAGCGGGCGGATGTCACCTTCGGTCAACAACGTCTTGATCGCGTCGTAGGATACGTTCAGATACTCGACGACATCGCTGAGAACGCCGCCGCCAAGACCGCTTAGCCCGCCGCTGACCTTGTCCATCGACCGGATAATCGACCCTTTGGTATCCTCGTCGATCTGCAGAAAGTCAGGTGTGATCGCAGAACGAATATCTGCCATCTTGTTCAGCAGCGATGCCCAGAAAGCCTGAGCCTGCTCAAAGGAGATCTTGTTACCAAACAGCAGGTGCGCCTCGGCGCTCAACACCTCGATAGTGGCGTCCAGACTTCTGTTCAGCACGCCTGTCGCTGCGTTTTTGGCATTTGCAATGGCAGCGATCCCGGCAGAACTGACATGGCCCGGGGATTGCGCCATATCGGCGACTTTCTGACCGTGAAACTCGGCGTCGATCACGCCAATCGCCAACAGCCCGTCAAGCAGCGACTTGACGACCTCCTGGCGCATGTTTGTGTTAGAACCGGGGCCATCAACCACATTGTTGTTGAAAGCGTCGCCGTCATAGCGATCTGAAATGATACCGGCGGCGGTTGTTTCGATCGGCGACATCGGGTCGGCGGGATCAAACGTCGCATAGTCGACCTTGCGGCTTTCATAGGCCGAATTGTATTCATCGACCGAGGTATCATAGACCCCGACACCGGGCACGTCGCCATTCACCACATCGACGGCAAACGCGTGAACCAGTTTGGCAGCATTCGCCTTTTGCTGGTCTGTCAGGTCCGCTTCTGCAATCCGCGTCAGTTCGTCAGCAAAGAACTGGTTGTAGTCGGGGTGGCTGCCGTCCTCGCGTGCGTTGTGACCGGCCTTACCGAAACTGGCGTCGTTCAGAACGCCGGCAATCGCATTGTCCGAAAAAAGCGCGTCACCGGTTTCCGGCGTCCGAAACAGCGCAACCTTATTGCCACGCGCATCTTCGTTGATGCCCAGTAACGCCAGCACATCGGCGATTTCAGCCAGACGGAACAGCTCGCGTGGGAAAATATGGTGAATTTCGAAACCGTATTCAATGCCACCGTCAACGGTAATATCTTCAATAGACATTAATCTTACCCTTGTAAGTCGTACTATTCAGCCAGGCGCGTCAAACGCATCCCTTCACCAAACCCTGCATCAAGAAGATCGCCCGCCAATGCGTCGCTAAGAAAATGCGACCGCAAAACACGGGGATCGAACCAATAATCCGCTGGTGTTTCCGGCAAACCGGACACCGAAAGCGCGTTGATCCCGCCTCGTTTTGTCGGCAGCATGTAACGCGGCGGATCCGTGTGGGGCACGTCCCGCAACGGCGGTACATCCGTCTGCAGAGTGTTCCAGGCTGCCCGCGAGACAAGCGCATACAGCGTGCCCTCGATCGGCGTTTTGCCATCCACGTCGAACAGTGGCAGGGGGAAAAGCCGGGTGTCACTCAAGTCGTGTTTGCGGAACACCGCCGCGACGTCTTCGCGCAGCAGCAGAAAGCCCAGATAAGACACGGGCGGCAACCCATCGAATGGCTTGAGGTCCCAGTGATCCCAAATCAGACGGTCCGGTAGTTCGTCGTCCGTAAACGGTTGCCCGCGCCCGATGCGCCGCAGGCATTTGGCAAATTCAACGGCCTTGGCCTTGATTGCGGGATCGGCATTCTGATCGGCGGCAGGCCAGAAAGCAAAGCCGCTTTGCGCAGACTGCTGCGCCATGACGTCGCTCAACCAAACACCGCGCGTCATGCCGCCAGCATCCCAAACCAACGTGCAAACAGGGTTAACAGACACCGACGCGTCACTGCACCGTATCCGTCGACACCGATGTCACACCCTTGCTTGCGCCCATCTTGCGCAGCGTTTCCTCGTCGACCAGCCGTGCAATCAGGGGGTGCAGGCGCAGGTCGCCGTCTTTCACCACCTGCTTGAAGTTCGACAGCACGCGCGCGGTCGCTTTCTGGTCGGGCGCGATCACATCGAACAGCCAGTGGATATCGCCGCTCTTCCACTCGTCCGGCCGCAGCCGGATCGGGAACACACCCGACTTGATCTGGTCGCGGATCTTGGCATCGACCTCAGGCGAAACGCTGGCCCAGAAGGCCATACCGGCGACGTCGGCATCTGCGTTGTCGGTGACATAGGCCAGCGCCACGCGATCCTGCAAAAGCGGTTCAAGAACAAGATGCTGGAGGTCGGAGATACTGTTGTGACGGTACCGCGACAGCGCCATCATCGCCATGGCGACCTTGCCGAACTGCTCGCGGACCTGCGCGCGAATTCCGGCGATCTGCGCCATCGCCTCAGGGCTTGGCGTCTTGTCCGTTGCGTCGGGCGCAGCTGTCCCATCGTCTTGCTTGTCCGTCACCCGATCTATCCCCCGGAAAGTTCCCCAGTCGTTTTTGAACAACTTTCCGTGACCTGACAACCGCCAATACGCCCTAAACGTGCATTTTCTGCAGATCGGCGGGAACCAATCTGTTTCCGCCTGCGTTAAGATTTTTCAAAATTTCGCTATCAAATTAATGAACACGCCCTGATCGTCATAGGTCAGATCTGTCAGATCGTCCGAGAACGTGCCGAAGTTATACCCCACACCGATCTTCACGTTCGGATTGATATGGCGATAGACCGCACCCAGCAGGCTGTTCTCCTGCGTCTCGGCCTGCACCAGATTCAGGCTGCGCACCTCGATCAGCGCATCCCAGTTGTGAACCATGTGATAACGCGCGCTGGCGACCGCCAGCCAGGCATCGTTCTGCGCAAAACCGCTTGTGCCGTCAGGCGAGGTTTCCGCGCTGCGATACCCCAGCTTGCCGCCGATGGTCCACGTCTCGTCGAGATCGTATGACGCATCGACGCTCAGCACGTGGCTACGCTGCCGCGGCCCCCTGTCGTCGGTGGCATCACGCAGCCCATATAGATCGTAAAGATAGCGATAGCGGGCCAGCACGTTCAACCGATCGTCATTGGTGGGCCGGTAAGCATAGCCGACGACCAGGTCGGCGTAGTTTCCGTCAAGTAGCGCGCTTTGTTCGGTCTCGGACCGGGCCAGATCGGCAGAGAACACCAGACGATGTTCCTCCGTGATCCTGTAAGCCGCATCGGCGCTCACCAAAAGCGTGTCGGAATTCACCTGCGTGCCGTCGCGCAAACCGTCCTCGGTGCGGTATTCCACCCGTCCCGCGACGGACAAAGTCTCATCCTGATAGGTGACACCCAGCGACAGCGCATTGCGGTCGAAATCATAGAACAGATCGTCCCGGACCCGGCCCAGTTCGATGGCACCGGTGAAACTCAGCACGTCGTTGGGCGTGTAGGTCAGGCCATAACGGCTGGTCAGCGACCGATGCGCACCGAACAGGTCATAGGCGTTTTCGCCGTAGACGTTGACCGTTTCGGTCAGCTGCTTCGTCGCCCCGGCGATCACCCGGCCCCTGTCGCGCCCGCGTAACGTCACACCGTCCAGTTCACGCCCCGGGTCGATCTCGTAACCCACATAGCGCGTGTTGCCCGCTTCGTCCGTATAGTTCGCGGTGATCAGGCCGCCGGCCCCAAGCGTGCCGTCCGACACCTCGCCTGCGACGCTCCAGCCGTTGCCGAAATCATAAGCCCCGCCAAGACCGTAGCGGTTGTTTTCGCGCAGTCCCTCGCGGGCGGCCGTCACCTGTACGAACCCGTAGAGTGCGATCTGGTCATTGGGCGTAAACGTCACCCGTGCAGCCATGTCCGTCCGGCTGCCCTCGCGCGTGCCGCCTTCGCGGTCCTGGCTTTCGACCGCAAGCGTATATGCGAAGCGGTCGTTGGCGCGGTAGGTCGCCTCTGCAGCGCCGGTCAGGCTGGTCTCGCCGACGCCGTTCTCATAGCTTTCGAAACTGCCCGCGATGTGCAGCTGATCCGTCACCGCGACATCGCCGTCGATGCCCCAGAACGTCTCGTCACCCGTGGCCGTCGTCACCTGGGTGTCGAGCGAGGCGAACCCTTCGGTACGCCGTTCGAAGTAAGCCCCGACAGACCCATCGGCGGCGATCCCCAGATCGGCCAGAAGCACGCGACCCGTGACCTTTAGCGCCTCGCCCTCCGACCCGGCACCGGCGATGTTCTGCACGATCAAACCGCCGTCGGCGGAAAACGTGCTGCCGAACCCTGTTCCCTCGCTTTGCGCATAGTCCAACCGCACGAAGCTGTCCGGCGTGGGTTGATATAGAACGTCCGCGCCGATCACCCGGTGATCGGTCACCCCGGTTTCGTCAAGTTGCCCGCTGACTCCGAAACGCAGTGTATCGGTGACCCAGCCCTCGGCCCGTGCGCCATAGGCGAAGCCCTCCAGATCGGTCGCCACCGGCGTATGCTCATAGGCCGCGACCAATACCGCGTCGGCATTGCCAGCCCCGCCGTCACGGATCAGCCCGGCCTGAACCTCGCTGGCCAGGGGCCGGGTCAAAGTCACGATGCCCTGGATATAGTTGATCGCGTAATCCTGTCCCGCGATCAGCGTGCGGGTTTCGATGATCCGGCCATTGTCGGGGTCGCGCAGCTGGATCGACAGTTGTTCGGACCCCTGCGCGATATCCTGCTTGTCCAGAAAGAACACCGATCCGCCGGTGCCCAGGAACGTATCGCGCTGCGGCAAACGCCCCGGCTGCGCGGCATAAGCCAGCACCCTGCCCCGCGCATCGCCGCGTGACGTTGTTTCGCGCGTGGCGTAAAGCCCCTGCAAACCATAAAGCGTGCGGTTGTTGCGCACGAACTGGTTGTCACCCAGATCGGCATCGAAATCGCCCCACTGGACGTAGTTCCCGTCCTGTTCGATCCGCAGGTAGAGCTTGCCGGAGGTCGGCGTGTTGTCGACGCTGGTGCTGTCGTCGCCATAGGTCGGATAGAGGTCCTCGGGGTCCACGCGCAGCAGCAGTTGTCGCGGATCACGCTCGTCCAGCCCGCGGAAAATCTGGTCGAGGTCCCCCTCGCCCGTATCCAGTGACCCGGTGATCTGCACGCCGGTATCCGTCTGTCCATCCACATAAAATGCGACACGCCCGGTCTGATAGCTTTCGCGCTCACCGGTTTCGCCATCCTCGCGCAGGCCGAACGTCAGGTCGGCGGTGGCGACATAGAACCACTCCGATGTCGGGATCGTCACGTCGCGGATCAGGTCGACATTCTGCCCTGCCCCGTTCACGCGCACGTCGACGCCATAGTCACCGGCGGGCAGGATCCGCTGGATCACGAAACCGCCCGACCCGTCAGGGCGGATACGTTCACCCAGCGCCGTCACCGTCGCACCGCGCGCCACGTTGGACCCCGATACCGTGATCGCGCCACCCGCTACGGGAATGTTGCGGATCGCGGCACTGTCCACGCCCTCCTCCACACCGTCGAGGTTCGGGCGCTGGTCGGCGATCCGCAGGGCCAGCGGCCGGGTCTCGTCATACCGTCCGGCGGCATCGTAGACCCGGTGTACGATCACCAGATCGTCACCTTCGGGCACGGTCAGCGACGCCTGCCCGTTCGGGTCGATCGGCACGGTCGCGACCGTGCGCGGCCCGCCTATTGCACTGCGGTCGACAACCCGCAACTCGCCACGGGTGACATAAGCCGGGTAATTCAGCGCCGATTGCACCGTCACCACGTCACCGGCGTCATAGGCGCGGTCTCCGCCCACGGTCTCCAGATCCAGTCGTGGTTCCGCGCCCAGCCCGTCGAAGGATACCTGCACATCGGCATTGGCAATCTGCACATCGGTGCGGCGCACGATATCCACGACCTCGCGGTCGCCGGCAATCGCCTGCCCGTCGACCGAAATCACGAACCCCGTTACCGGCAGCGCGGGCGTGCTGGCCGGTTCCGTGTTGGCACCCACCGGGATCGTCACGGCATCCTGTGCCAACGCTCCTGCCCCGATCAATGTCAGCGCGGTGGCGCCCAGCAGATATGTTGTGCGTTTCATCATCGTCATCATCCTACTGCATCTGCCGGATCGTGCGTTCGATCAGCAAACGATACCCACCGCCGCCGCGCCAGCGGTCGCGCACCAGCGCCTCGACCGTATCGAGCCGCAGTCGCGCGACATCGCGGCCTTCGCCGTTCATGTAATAGCTCAGCCGCAGCACCGATGGCTCCGTCTGCAGATAGGCCACCAGCTGATCGACACCGGCCACCAGCGCCCCCGAAGGCTGCGTGCCGACGAATGCCGACGCGATCAGGTCGATATCCACGACGTTGGCGATCGCCGCGCCAAAGTTCAGCTTGGCCACCGTGCCCGGCGTCAACCGGATCACCCGCGGGTTCTCTGTCGTCACGCGATAGCCTGTCGGCAACGTGCGCTCGTCCAGCTTCAGCGTGAAGTTCGATCCGATATCGGCAGGCAATTCCGCACAGGGCACACTGAAGCGGCCATATTCATCGGTCGTGATCAGCGTGCCGGTCACAGTCGACAGGCGCACGCCCGGCAGGCCCGGTTCGTAGTCCGGGGCCTCGATAACCGGCGCGGGCGCACCCTTGCCACCGTCATAACTCTGGTCGGTGATCTGCGGATTGTTGCCCGGCTGGCCATAGGCCGGATCGGAAATGCCGTCCTGATAGCCGTTCATGTTGCGGTCGTCGAAGACCTTGCCGATCACGTCGCCGCATTCGAACACGGCCTCCGGTGGCCGCCGCAGGGTCGCAGTCGCGGTGTTCGATACCTGCGTGCCGTCCGGTCCCAGCACATAGGCCCGGTTCACCAGCTCTCCCGCCGCACCCGTGACACGGGCGTCGAACGTGATCACGACCGTTTCGCGCGGGCCAAGCGTCACACCCGACCAGCGCATCTGCCGCCCGATCACGACCGGCACGGGCGTTTCCGCACCGTTGTAGCGCGCCGTTCCGGGCGTAAACAGCACACCGGGCGGCAGGTCGTCTACGATCGTCAGGTTCGCCTCTGCCGTGCCCAGCTGGTTTTCGAACGACAGCCGATATGTGACGGTCGCCCCCAGAAACGCATTGTCCGGAGTCACAGATTTCATCGCAAAGATATCCGGGTCGTCGACCGCCGGCACTGCGGCCGTGGCCAGCGCGGCCCCGATCAAAGTGTCCGAATTCACCACCAGCGTGTTCGGCTGCGCAGGCGATCCGTTCGTCGTGTCGTAAACCACGGTGATCGCGATCGTGCCCGTCGCTTGCGGCGCAAGGTTCGCCCCCGCCGTCAGCAGCGCGGTATCGCTCACCCCGTCGTAGCCCGTATTGGCCGTGCCGTCGAAGCCCGCAACCTGCGGCGGCGTCACCGACACCAGCGTCGCCAGGGCGACAAAGGCCGCCAGATCGTCGCGGATATCCAGGTTGCGCTGCGTCACGTTGCCGGTGTTGGTGACGGTCATGTCGAACGTCACCTCGAACCGGTTGGGTGCCACGCGTACCGGCAGGGTCGCGTCCTTGGTCACATCGACCGACGACACCTGCCCCAGCGGAATTACCGTCGGGTCGTCGAGCACATTGCCATCAGTATCGTCACCATCGTCGGACACGTCGGTCAGCGGGATACCCCCCGGCGTGGTCACGTCAGCCGTCGCCGTGTTGCTGATCCCGCCCGCGTCTATATCCGCCTGCGTCAAGGTATAGACCAGCGTATAGACATTGGTCTGCCCCGTGCCGATCTCCGTCTCGGACACACCGGTCGTCAGGGTCAGGCTGTCCGGCGTCAGCACCGCACCGTCAAGATTGGTCATCGTGTCCGTCAACACCAGATTGTCCAGCGTGACGTTGCCCGTGTTGCTGACCGTGATCAGATAGCTGGCGGTCTCACCCGCCCGCACGACCGCAGCCGGATCGGCGAAGGGCACCGCCGTCTTGACCACTTCGAATGCCGGGGTCGGCACGATGGCAAGGCGCGTGGGATCGTCCACCAGATTGCCGTCGCTGTCGTCACCGTTGTCCGCGACATCGCGCACCGGTGCGCCACCCGGATCGGTGCCCGTCACGACCGCCACGTTGGCCAGGCCGCCCGCGTCCACGTCGGCCTGCTCCAGCACGTAGCGGACCAGCCAGGCGCGGCTGTCGCCCGGTGCCAGAGGCGTGCCCGCCTGTGTCGGATCGACAAGGTCGGTGCTCGCGATGCCAGCCGTGATGTCGGTACCGTCGGCCCGCGTCATAGTGTCGGCCAGCGTCACGTTATCAAGCGACACGTTGCCCACGTTGCGCGCGGTGACGGTAAAGACCACCTCGTCGCCCGCGACCGCACCGCCCTGCGTCAGCACCTTGGTCGCGTCAAGCGCGGGTCCTGGCACGATCTCCACCTCGGTCGGGTCGTCGGCGGTGTTGCCATCCGCATCATTGCCGTTGTCGGACACGTCCTGCACCGGGTTCCCGAACGGATCGGTCGCGTCGACCGTCACCGTGTTGCGCAAGCCGCCGGCGTTTACATCGTCCAGCGTCAGCGTGTATTGCGCGACGTAGACCCAGGTTTCCGAAACGTCGATCCGGCGGTCGCCGTCAGTGTCGCCCGACTGGAAGGCAAAGGTCACCGGGGCAAGCCCGGCAGTGGTGCCATCGAACCGTGTCATGGAGTCGGTGATCCCGGTCGGTGTCAGCGTCACGTCCCCGGTGTTTCGCACGAACAGCGTATAGTCGATGGTGCTACCCACAGCGGTGCCGTTCAGGCTGGCCACCTTGGTGGCCTCGATAGCCGGACGCGGTGCCTGCGACGGTGTCGTGATCGTGTCGCTTGCCGTCAGCGTCGTGCCGTTGGGGTCGACGGCACTTGCGCGCGCAGTATTCGTGATCTGCCCCGCATCCACCATGTCCTGCGTCACCGGCAGCGACAGCGTGCACGTCCCATCGCTGCCCCCGACAGCGATCCGCGCGATGGTGCAGGTGAAGGGCGGCGTGGTGATCGGATCGGTGACCGTAACATTGGTCAGCGTGACGTTGCCGGTGTTTTCCGCCGTGAACACATAGGTGATCGCGGACCCCACAGGGCCGAACGGATCGGGCGTGGCGGTCTTGGTCAGGGCCAGCCCCGGCACTGCCGCCGGTCCGGGGGTTACCAGCGTGGTGTTGTCGCCGACGCCTGTGCCCTGCGGCGTCACGGCGGCGGTGCTGGCGCTGTTGACCACCTGGCCCGCATCCACGTCGGCCTGCGTTACGGTGTAATCCGCTGAACAGGTTTCGGTCGCACCGGGCGGCAGCGTCGCAAAGTCACACACCAATCCCGGCAAAAGCGGATCGCGCGCAGTGACAGAAGTCAGCGTCTGGTTGCCGGTGTTCGACAGCGTCAGGGTATAGCGGAGCACCTCACCCACGGTGTTGAACCGTGCCGGCGTCGCCGACTTGGCGATGGCGATCTGCGGATCGTTGTCCGCTGGCGTCGTCTGCGTCACCGGGTCGGACACGACAGGCCGGTTTGCGGCGCCAAAGATCGTTTCGGCAAAGGCCTCGTTCACGACCTCGCCCGCATCCAGATCGTCCTGTGTGACGGTGTAATCCGCCGTACAGCTGATCGTCTCGCCCGCCCGCAGATCGGGATCGGCGGTCGAGGGGGTAAAGCAGGTGATCGGTGCCGCGAACTTCGTGTCGCTGATCGTCACGTCGCGGGCAAAGGCAATGCTGCCCGTGTTGGTCACGTCGAACTGATAGGTCAGTATGTCGCCAACCTCGTCGAACGCAGTCCCGGTCGACGCGCTCCCGTCGGGATTGGTGACACCGACCAGCGATTTCACCGTCTCAAGCGCGGGCTTGCCATCCGCAGGCACCGTCACAGAAACGAGCGGCGACCTCGTGGTGCCTGACATCGCGGAGGCGATATTGGTCACGGACGTGATCTGCACATCCGTTTCCGTCACCGTGTATTGCGCGGTGCACTCCAGCGTTCCCTGCGGGACAAGACCACCCGCAGGCAGGGCCGGGCAGGTCACAATGCTGATCAGGTTGTCGGTCACCGTAACGGGCTGGGTCAGCGTCGTATTGCCGGTGTTGGTCACCGTGTAGCGATAGTCGATGACAGCGCCCGTCACGAACAGCTCTGCCGTCAGGCTGGTGCTGGTGACCCCGTCGACGGTGATCGCCGTCGCGGTTTTTTCCGTCTCGAGCGCCGGGGCCTGGAACGCGGGCACACGCACGGTCGACGGCGGAGTGACCAGCACGCCGGCGCTTGCCGTCGCCGCATTCAGCACCTCGCCCGCGTCGATATCGTCCTGCGTGACATTATAGCTGCCGGTGCAGGTCAGGTCGGCCAATGGTGTCAGCGGCACCGGCCCACAGGTGATCGTTCCGCCGGCATCCGTGATCAGCGGATCGCTGATGTCGACCGGATCCGTCAGGGTGATGTTGCCGGTGTTCGTCACCGTAAAGGTATAGACAAGGACGTCGCCCACGGCATCGAACGTCGGCCCGCCCGAGGTCAGCGCCTTGGTCATCGCGATGCCCGGCATCGGCGGAATCGGTAGCCGTGTCGGATCGTCCGTGGTGTTGCCGTCGGTATCGTCGCCATTGTCGGTCACATCGGTGACCGGCGATCCGACCGGCGGCGTGCCCACCACAGTTGCCGTGTTGGCGATTCCGCCCGCGTCGATATCCTCCTGCGTCAGCACGTAGGTGGCGCGATACGTCGCCACCTCACCCACCTGAAGCGTCCCGGAGGGCGACCCCTTGTCGGCGGCAAAGAATGCGGGGGGCGTCGTCAATGTCAGCGGCGTCGCCGCAGGGTCGTCGCGCGTCAGCGTATCGCCCGACACACCCACCGAGGACAATGTGACATTGCCGGTGTTGCGTACGCGGATTTCGAACCGGACGATATCGCCCAGACCGACCGTCGTCGAGGTAATCACCTTCTCTGCCTCGATGGCAGGTCGCGCGGGGATCAGGACCCGCGTCGGCTCGTTCGGTGTTGCTGGGTTGATCCCGTTGTCGGACAGGTCCGACACAGGGTTACCCAGCAAATCCTGGGACGACGCGCGCACTGTATTGGACAACCCGCCCGCGTCGATATCCGCCTGTGTCAGAGCATGTCGGACCTCGTATTCCCAGACCTCGCCGATCGACATCAGATCGTCACCGCCAGTATCACCGCGCAGATAGACCGCCACAGGTGCCGGGCTGACCACGGTCGTGTCAAGCCGCGTCAGAGTGTCCGACAGGGCCGGTGCCCGCAAAGTAACGTTACCGGTATTTTCGACTGTGACGGGGAACACGACGGTCGCCCCCCGCTCGAGTGTCGCGGGCAATGTCACGTCCTTGATGACCTCCAGCAGCGGCGCGTTCGGGGCAACCGTCACAAGGGCGTCGTCGACCTGCGGCGCGGGCGGCGTGAAGCCAAAGCGCGTCTCGGCCGTCGCTGTCGCCACGTTGGTCAGATCGACCTGCTGGTCGATATCGTCCTGCGTCACCGTGTATGTCGCGGTGACCGTCTCCGGCTGCCCGGGCAGGATCAGGGGGATCAACCCGCCGTTCGACAGGCTCAGCGCGACGGTGCCACTGGCCGATGTGTGCTGATCGCTCAACTGCACATTGGTCAAACTGACGTTGCCGGTGTTGGTGACGGTATAGCTGTAGGTGATCACGTCGCCGGCGCGCACATCCGTCGTGATCGACGGTGTCTTCACCAGCGTCATCGACGACCGGCGTTCCGCCGTGACGGTGGCGGTTTGCGGCGGCGTAGTCAGCGGCGCACCGCCCAGCGGATTCGCCACACTGGCCGTCGCGAGGTTGGTCACGAAACCCGCATCCACATCGTCCTGGATCACCGTGTAGTCACCACGGCAGGTCACCTCCTGCGAAGGCCGCAACCCGGTTGCGGGCAACGGATCGCACACCACGTTCGCGATCTTGTCGTCGGTGATCTGCGGCAGCGCCGTGATGGTGATGTTGCCAAGGTTCGCCACGACGTAGCGATAGCTGACGACATCGCCGACGACGTCGAAGCCGGCAGTGTCGGCGATCTTGCTCATCGCGATCGCAGGCAAACGGTCAGGGCCGGTGTTGTTCAGCCGCGCGGTGTCGGTCACAACCGTCGCATCGGGCGTGTCGGCGGTGGATGTGGCGGTCGCACTGTTGATGATGAAACCGCGGTCGATATCTTCCTGCGTGACGATGTAGTCATAAGAGACGCTCCGGTCTTCCTCACCCGGTGCCAGCGCGCCGATGCTGCGCACGTCGCCCGGGAACAGGATGTCCGAAACGTCCGTCGTGGCCAACGTGACGTTGCCGGTATTGGTCACCACCATGTCGTAGGTTAGGATCTGGCCGGGGTCGGTAAAGGCGGGCTGTCCGCCGGACGGCGGATTGCGCAGTGTCTTTACGATGTCGACCGCCGGCATATCGTCGACCACCGGCTGCATGGCACTGCCGCTTGCCGTCACCGGGTCGCCCTGCGGGTTCGATCCGGTCGCGGTCGCGGTGTTGTTCAGCGCCTGCGCGTCGATGTCATCCTGCGTCACGGTATAGGGACCAGTGCAGATCACCTCCTCACCCGGTGCAAGGCTGATGTTGGACGGGGCCGCAAGCCCGCCGATGGTGCAGGTCAGCACGTCGATGCGCGGATCGGTGACCACCACGCCTGAAATCGTCTGGTTGCCCGTGTTGCGGGTCGTGATCGTGTAGGTCAGCATATCCGTCACCGCCGCGGGCGACGGCCCGGCCACGGTCTTGGTCACGGCAAGGGCGGGCAGCGCCTCGCCCACCACGGTCACGCTGCGCGGTGGCGAGACGACATCGGTCGTGCCGAACCGGGTCTGACCCGAGGCATTGTTCGTCACGAAACCGTCCGTCACTCCGGCGGCGACCGCATCCAGATCGTCCTGCGTCACGCGGTAGGTCGCGGTGCAGGTGGCCTCGTCTCCGGGGCTCAGCGACGGATTACCCCCCGCCGTTGTATAACACAGGATCGGCGTCGGGAACTTGTCGTCGTTGATGAAGATATCATTGGCAAAGGCCGGTGGCGGCGACCCGGTCGAGGTGTTGCGCACCGTGTAGGTATAGACGATCGGGTCGCTCACAGCGCTGAAAGTCGTCACATCCGCGACCTTGGTGATGCTCAGCGCGGGCACGCCGTTCTCAGGGATCGTCTCGGATGTGGGCGGGCTGCTGACGGTCGGGCTGCGGGCGAAGGCCACGTTGGTCACACTGCCCAGCCGCACGTCGTCCTGCGTGATGACGTAAGTGCCGGTGCAGCTGATGGTGTCACCCGGTGCCAGATCGCCGGGCGAACATTCGAATGTCCCGATCAGGTTGTCGACGATGTCGATCGGACCGACGGCGGTCTGGTTGCCGGTATTGGTCACGCTGAAACTGTAGGTGGCGACACTCGGATCGACGAAGACCGGCGGCACGAGGGACACGAAGGCCTTTACCGTTGCCAGCGCCGGTTGCTGCACCGCATTGGCGGTGGCACTCGAGGGGCCGGACGGAACAGCCATACCGTTGAAGGTCGTGCTCGCGTTCGCCGTATTCTGGAAACTGCCGTTGTCTATGTCGATCTGCTGCGCGGGCCAGGTGCCCGTGCAGGATGCCGTGGCCTCCGGTGCCAGCCCCGCCGGCGCACAGGTGATCGGCGCACCGACAGCCGGGTCGGTCACGGTGATTGGCGCGGTCGTCGTCACGTTGCCCGTATTGCGCACCGTGAAGGTATAGCTGATCGTATCGTTCACCGCGTCATAGGTCGTCGGCGTGCCGGGCGTGATCGCCTTGTTCAGGCTGATCGCGGGCTGCTGGTCGGCATCCACCGTCACGCTGTCGGGGGCAGAGGTGATCGCCGCGGTCCCGTTCGGATAGGTCGGGCCGGGCACGACGGTCTGCGTCACCGATGCCGTGGCCGTGTTCATCACGTCACCTGCATCCAGATCGGCCTGCGTGACCCGGTAGGTCGCCGTGCAGGTGATCGTGTCACCCACCGCCAGCCGTGCGCCAGCCGCCTGCGTGCAGCTGACCGTGGTGCGGTCGTCGGCCACGGATATCGGCGCGGTCAGGGTGATGTTGCCCGTATTGCGAACCGTATATTCATATCCGATGATTTGCCCGACCGCATCGAATTCAAAGGTCGTCACACCACCGGCGGTCGTCGGGTTCGGCCCGCTCACCGCCTGCTTGTCGATGGTCAGCGCGGGCAGTTGCTCGGGCCCGTTCAGCGTCAACATGGTAGAGCCAGTTACCGGCGTGTTCCGCGTCGTTTCACCACTGACGCTGGCGGTATTGTCCAGCCCGCCCGCGTCGACATCGCCCTGCTGCACGATATAACTGCCCTGCAAAGTCTGTGCAGGCACGTCACATTGCGTGGTGCTGATACCGGGGGCAAGCGTCGCGATTTGGCAGTTCAGCCCGATCATCGCGTCGACGACCTGCAGGTTCTGCAAGGTCACGTTGCCGGTGTTCGTCACCGTCAGATCATAGTCCTGCGTCGTGCCCGCGGCACCGAACAGACCGTCACCGTCACGATCCGCCTTGGCGATCGTGACCGCCGGGGCCTCTGCCGGGCCGTCGACGACAGCGGTGCCGGGGTTGGTCACCGTCTGCCCGCCACCGGTACCGCTGGCCGTGGCGGTATTGGTGATCTGCCCGCGATCCACGTCACCCTGCATGACCTGATAGGTCGCGATACAGCTGTCGGTCGCGCCCGGTGCCAGATCGGCAAGATTACAGGTCAGAGCAGGTGTAAAGAAGGGATCGGTGATCGTCACACCGGTCAGCGTCACATTGCCCGCGTTACGCGCCGTAAGGGTAAAGGTCACCACGTCGTTCACGGCAGTGAACGGCGCATCGGCCACCTTGGTCATGGTAATCGCGGGCGTGCGGGTCGGCCCGGTGACGCTCGCGTTGGCGGGCGCATCCGGCGTGCCCGCCGCCGTCGCCGTCGCCGTGTTGGCGAAACTGCCCGCGTCGATCAGCGGCTGCGTGACCGTCAGTTCGGCGGTGCAGCTGCTGTCGGTCACACCGGGCGGGATCGTCGGGATCAGGCAACTGGTGCCAAGCTGCGGGTCGGTGACGGTCACATCGGTCAGGGTGACGTTGCCGGTGTTCGTCACCCCGAAGGTATAGGTGATCTTGTCGCCGACTGCGGCATAGGTCGCGCTCGATGGCGTCTTGACCATGGTCATCGCGCGGTTGATGGCACCGACGGGACGGGTGATCGTCGCGCTCGCAGTCCGCTCGGGGATCGTGGTGCCGGTGGTGGAAACGGCCGTGGCCGATGCGGTATTGGTGAACGTGCCGCTGTCCATATCCGCCTGTGTGGTCGTATAGACCCCGGTGCAGGAGCCCTCGTTCTGCGGCGCGAAGCGCGCCGGACGCAGACCGGTAATCGTGCAGCTGAAGCCCGGAATGGCCGGGTCAGTCACCGTCACGGTCGCGATCCGCTGGTTTGACGTGTTCGTCGCGGTGAACCGGAACGTCACCTGTTCGCCAGCGGCCGTGAAAGTCGGGTTCACCGCATCCTTCGCAAGGGTGAAATCGGGAACCACATTGGTCTCCACCCGGGCCGAGGATACCGGCGACGTGTAAAGCGTGGGCGTCCCGTTGCGGTTGAACGTGAAACTGGCCGTGGCGGTGTTGTCGATGAAGCCGCGGTTGATGTCGCCCTGCGTGACCCGGTATTCGCCGGTACAGACAAAAGACGTCGGCCCGCCGCCGGTCTGCGTCGAAAACAGCGTGGGGTTTGGTTGCGCCGAACAATCGACACCGCCCGCAGGCGCATTGTTGTCGATCAGCGGGTCGCTGACGGTGATCTGCTCGGCCGAGGAAATCGTCCGGTCGCCGGTATTCGTGATCGTGAACGTATAGGCGACGATATCGCCGACATCGTTGAACTCTGCTGTGCCGTCTGTCGAATTGGCGTCATCCGCCGCCTTGACCAGCACCAGCTCCGGTTCACCGGCCTGCGGAATAGTCACGCTGTCGGTGGGCGATTCCGTCGTGCCGGACACGGCCAGAGCGATGTTGGTGACGAAACCCGCCGCCGCATCAGCCGCCGTGATGATGTAATCCGCCGTGCACACCCGCGTCTGCGTCGGGGCAAGCGCACCGGACCCGCAGGCGAATTCCGCCGGGAACTTGTCGTCGCGGATCAGGATCGGGTCGGTCAGGCCGACATTGCCGGTGTTGGTGACGGTATAGGTATAGGTGACGGTCTGGCCCTGCGCATAGATCGCGGGCTCCTGCGCGGTCTTTTCAATCGCCATCGCAGGCATCCGGTTGGCAAGGACAGTTTCCTGCGCGGTCACGGGCGGCACCGGATCGCCCTGCGGATCGTTGGCGCTTACGGTCACGGTGTTCAGCACCTGCCCCGCATCGAGGTCGATCTGCTGAATACTGTAGGGGTCGGAGGTGCAGACCAGTGTCGCGCCGGGGGCCAGCGAACCCACCGGGCAGTTCGGCGCAACCTTGTCGTCGGTGACCGTCACTGCCGCCAGCGTCACATTACCGGTGTTGCGCACGGTGAAACGATAGGTCAGCTCCTCACCCACTGCTGAAAACGGTTTGGGGCCGGACAGGTATTCCTTGTCGACGGTAAAGGCAGGGCTTTGCGTGCCAGTCACACTGGCGGTATCGGTCGCCGTCGCAGTCACGCCATTTACAGTGATACTGGCCGTAGCACTGTTGTCGATCTGGCCCGCGTCGAGGTCCGGCTGCGTGACGCCGTAGGTCGCGCTGCAGGTCACGCTGGCGCCGACATTCACCGCACCGGCAGGACATGAAACCGCGATCCCCAGCGAATCCGTGATCGTCGGCGGTCCGGGCCAGGTCACGTTGCCCGTATTGGTCACACGGAACTGATAGCCGATGTTGTCAGTCGTCGCGTTGAAATCCGTCGCCTGCACGGTCTTGACCAGCGTCATCGCCGGCTGTGCGGCGGGGCCTGTTACTGTCTCGGTCGCGGTCGCCTGAACCAGCCGGTTCTGCGGATCGCGCGACCGCACGGTCGCGGTGTTGCTCAGGTCGTTGCCCGCGGCAGAGGCGTCGACATCGGCCTGCGTCGTCACATAGGTCCCCGAACAGGTAAAGCTGTTGTCGGTCGGATTCGCCGCACTGATCGGAAGCAGGGTCGGTACCGTGCAGCTCAGCCCCGGAATCCTCGGGTCGGTCACGACGACGTTGCGCAGCGTCGCGTCACCGGTGTTGCGCACGGTAAAGTCGTAGCGGATCGTTTCGTTGATGGCGGCGAAACTCTGCGGCACCGCCACCTTCTCCAGCGTGATCGCCGGGGACAAGGCGGGACCGGTGATCATCACCTGGTCGGTCAACGTGCCCAGCACACCGAACTCCGGTGTACCGTTGGCCTGCGCGATGTTCGTGACGCTGCGGTTGTCGTAGTCCTCCTGCGTGATGGTGTATGTTCCGGTGCAGGTCGCGCGGTTGGGTTGCGTCGCCGTGCCGCGCCGCGTGCGCTCAAGCTCGGTCGGCGTACAGGCGACGTTGCCGATCTGGTCGTCGAACACCGTAATATTCTCGATATCGACCGACCCGATGTTGCCGACGATATAGTCATAGGTGATGACGTCGCCGACCGCGTCGAACGTCAGATCGCCGCCGCGCACCGTCTTTTCCAGCTCGTAGCCCGGCGCGATGCTGCGCAGGTCGGGGCGCGGCAGGCTGCCGCCGCGCGTGAAGTCCCAGTAGTTGTCGTCCGGGTCCCGGTCGCGCACCTGGGTCGACGTTTGCCCCGTATCCAGGATGTTGTTGAGCAGCGCCGGGTTCTGCGACGAAAACCAGCCGGTGTTGAACGTGTTGTTACCGAATCCCGTCACCAGACCAAAACTGACGGTGCCCGCGTTGTTGGTCTGGTCCGTCGTCCGGTTCGACCAGCTGCCGACGTCGAAGCCGTTCATCACCAGAGAGATGTCTTCGTAGTCGAAACCACGCTGGTTGGCGGGCGTGGTCGGCGTGCCCTGCGTATCGCCGTCATATGCGGAAAACCGGATATCGACCCGCGCCAACGCGCCACCGAAATAATCCCGGCACGGCCGAAACCCGCAATCGAGCGCAATCGGATCGTTGATCGTGAACGGGTTACCACGGAACCGCGCCGGCTGCCCACGATACTGGAACCCGACAAAGGCACCGGCCGGGTCCGAGAACTGGTAATAGATGTTGCCGTTCACACCCGTCAGCACGATCGCGACACCGCCGGCTCCGGGATACTCGTCCGGCAGCGCAACTCCGGTGCCCGGCACCGTCTGGGTAAAGGGCGTCGCCTGCACGGTGACCGGTGCCGCAATGACCAGAGTCGCAAGAATCGGGATCAAACGAGAGAACAGCCTGCGGATCATCTGAACATACGCCCTGTTGGCGGGTCCGAACGGCAATCGCTCACGCCCGCGTGTTATCTTTTGCTTGTGTTTACCGTCACAACTTCCGGGGGAGCGTCAAGGTGAACTCTCCAGATTTTTTGTCATATCCGGCAATGCGGCACGAACTGTTGCAACGCAATCGCGCCGCCGGTGCCAACGGGATTGATCCATGACATCCAAGGCCCAGCCCCCTGCATGTTGCGCAGGGGGCCGTCTTGTGATCGACAGGCAAGACGGCACCGAAACGGCAAAGGCGCGACATGGGTGACATCCTCGAAGGTTTGCAGGCTGCGGCCCGGCTGATCCTGTCGGGCGATGCCGACCTAATCGCGATCAGCCTGCGCTCTCTGCAGGTGTCGCTGTCGGCGCTGGTGATCGCCTGCGCCATCGCGATCCCCTTCGGCACGTTTCTCGCAGTGCAGCGGTTTCGCTTCCGCCGGTTCTGTATCGCGGTCATCAATGCGCTCATGGGCCTGCCACCCGTCGTCGTCGGGCTGATCGTCTATATCCTGCTGTCGCGCTCCGGCCCCTTCGGCGTGCTGGGGCTGCTTTTCACCCCCACCGCGATGATCATCGCGCAGGTGATCATCATCACGCCCCTGATCGCGTCGATCACCCATCAGGCGATGCGCGAACTTTGGGCCGAATACCATGACCTTCTGATCTCTCTGAACACCGGCAAATGGCAGCGCATCAAGACGCTGATGTGGGACGGACGGCGCAACCTGCTGACTGCGGCCCTCGCCGGTTTCGGCCGCGCCATCGGCGAGGTCGGCGCGATCATGATCGTGGGCGGCAATATCGACAACGCCACCCGCGTGCTGACCACCGCCATCGCACTGGAAACCGGAAAGGGCGATTTCGCGCTGGCCCTTGGTCTGGGCTTCGTGCTGATCGCGCTGGCGCTGCTGGTCAACATCGCGATCCACTGGCTGTCGCGCACCGAAAGGTCGGGCCGATGGTAGCGTCGCTGTTTCCCATCTCGCTGCGGGGCGTAACGGTCAAACGCCGGGACCGCACGATCCTCGGTCCCGTAACACACACGCTCGACGACCGTGGGCTGACCGTGCTGCTGGGTCCCAACGGGTCGGGAAAAACGACACTGTTGCGGGCAATTCACGGTGTCGAACGCCTCAGCGAGGGCGCGATCGACTGGCCCGTCGCCCCCGCAACGGCCCGCGCGGCACAGGCCTATGTGTTTCAGCAACCGATCATGCTGCGCCGCTCGGTGGCCGACAACCTGCGCTACCCGCTGCAACTGGCCGGCTGGGCGCGGCGACGGATAGAAGACAGCGTCACCTACTGGCTCGCGCGCACCGGTTTACAGGATGCGGCTCGCCTGCAGGCCACACGCCTGTCAGGCGGCGAGCGGCAAAAACTGGCACTTGCCCGCGCCCTGATCCGTGAACCGGCGCTGCTGTTTCTCGACGAACCTTGCGCCAGCCTCGACGGTCGCGCCACGCGCGAGATCGAAACTCTACTCGTCGCCACGCTTGCCGCGGGCACAAGGATCGTCATGGCGACACACGACATCGGTCAGGCGCGCCGCCTGGCTACGGACGCGATCTTCATGCTTGGCGGACAAGTGCACGAAACCGGCCCCGCCGCCGCGTTTTTTGAAACCCCACAGACAAGCGCCCTGCGCGCCTTCCTGAGAGGAGACATCGTCGAATGATCCGCACGATCCTGTTGGCTGCCGCCACGTGTCTGTATGCGGTGCAGGCGCAGGCCGAAACCCTGCGCCTGGCCGTCACCACCTCGTTCGAAAACTCCGGGCTGGCCGACGTGCTGCTGCCACAGATCAGAGCCGACACGGGGATCGAGGTGCAACTGCTTGTCGTGGGCACAGGACAAGCCCTGCGGCTTGGCCAGGCCGGTAACGTCGACGCGATCCTCGTGCATGCCCGCGCGGCGGAAGAGGCTTTCGTCGCCGCCGGTCATGCCACCCACCGGCGCGAGATCATGTACAACGACTTTGTCCTGATCGGCCCGTCCGCCGATCCCGCCGGCATCGCCGACGCGGGCAGCACGGCAGAGGCATTCGCGCGCATCGCAGACGTCCGCGCGCCATTCGTCAGCCGGGGTGACGAAAGCGGCACGCACCAGACGGAACTGGCGATCTGGGCCGCATTAGACACTGATCCGGCGCAGACAGGACCGTGGTATCACGCCGTCGGTGCCGGCATGGGCGCCGCGCTGAACACCGCAGCGGGTCTCGATGCCTATATCCTCGCCGACCGGGCAAGCTGGCTGAATTTCGGCAACACCGCCGGTTTGGCGCTGCTCTATGCGGGCGATCCGGCGCTGTTCAACCAATACGCCTATCTTCCGGTCAATCCCGAGCGGCACCCCCATGTCGCTCATGCGGCGGCTCTCCGGCTGGAACGCTGGCTGACCGGGGATGCGGCACGCACGCTGATCGACGGCTACACCATCGACGGCCAGCAACTCTTCGTCTTCAACGCTGACAACTGATCCACGCCCGCCCTTGCGACACGACGCGCACTGGCAAAGCCCCTTGACCTGTCATATGCACGCCCGACGAACCGAAAGGGACAGATGATGACCAAAACCATCCTGCGCGCGCTGGCAGGCGAAACGCTGCCGACACCGCCAATCTGGATGATGCGGCAGGCGGGGCGGTATCTGCCTGAATACAAGGCCACGCGGGCGCAGGCGGGCGACTTCCTGTCGCTGTGCTACAATCCCGAACTGGCCGCAGAAGTCACGCTGCAACCGATCCGCCGCTACGGGTTCGACGCCGCGATCCTGTTCGCCGACATCCTGCTGGTGCCGCAGGCCCTCGGCGCCGATCTGTGGTTCGTTACCGGCGAAGGCCCGCGCCTGTCGACCATCACCAGTCGCGCGCAACTCGATGCGCTCAAACCCGCGAACGCGATCCACGATCACCTCGCCCCGGTTTATGAAACCGTGAAAATCCTGTCGCGCGAACTGCCTGCCGATACCACGCTCATCGGTTTCGCCGGTGCGCCGTGGACCGTCGCCACCTATATGATCGCCGGGCGCGGTACGCCCGATCAGGCCCCGGCGCACGCGCTGAAATCCGAAGACCGCGCCACCTTCACCGCTCTCATCGACCGTATCACCGACGCGACCATCGCCTACCTGTCGATGCAGATCGACGCGGGCGCCGAGGTGGTCAAACTCTTCGACAGCTGGGCCGGATCGCTGGAGGGTGCGGATTTCAACGACTTCTCCATCGCCCCGATGCAGCGCATCACCGCCGCCCTCAAGGCGAAGCACCCCACCGTTCCTGTCATCGCCTTTCCGCGCGGGGCCGGCGCACGTTATCAGGGTGCGCACCGCGCTATCGGAGCCGACTGTATCGCGGTGGACGACGGTATCAATGCGGCATGGGTGGCCGAACACGTGCAGCCCATGGGCTGCGTGCAGGGCAACCTGAAATCCTTGCATATGGTCACCGGCGGCGACGCGCTGGTGACCGAGACCCGCCGCATCGTCGACGCCCTGTCGGGCGGCCCGCATATCTTCAACCTCGGCCACGGCATCACCCCCGATGCCGACCCCGACAACGTGCGACTGATGATCGACACCGTGCGCAGCGGCTAGTGCGTGTACTCAATTGGGGTATTCCCGTGGGATGGCACTGGTGGTTCATTCCTGCAAAAGAGCAGGAGGTTGTCATGGCGCGATACGATCTGAGCGACGAGGAATGGATGATCGTGCATCCGTTACTGCCGAGACCCGGCAAGTGCGGGCTACAGGTGGGCGATCGGCGGGTGGTCAACGGAATACTCCATGTGCTTCGCACCGGTGCGCCCTGGCGCGATCTGCCGGAGCGCTACGGCCTCTACATGACCGTCTACAATCGGTTCGACCGCTGGGCCGAACGCGGTATCTGGCTGAAGACATTCGAAGAACCGGCACGGCGGTCGCCGCATTCCCTGCACCTGATCGGTAGTTCTATCGTCCGAGCCCACCAACACGCCGCAGGCGGAAAAGTGGGGACGGATAACGCCATCGGCCGCTCTCGTGGCGGATTGAGCACCAAGGTCCACGCCGTCGTCGATCAGGATGGTATACCGGTCAAGCTGTTGATCCCCCCCGGACAAGCCTCCGACAAAACCGCTGCACCGCTCCTGCTGAACGCCTTGCTATCCGGCACCGTCATATCTGACAGGGGTTACGACAGCCGCGCCTTGGTCGAGTTGGTGCGCGACCGCGGTGGCGAGGCGCACATCCCGACGCAAAGCCGGGTGCGACTCCAGCGCAGCGTTCCAGCCGATCTCTATCGTCAACGCAACCTCGTGGAACGCTTCTTGTGCAATCTCAAACAGGTCCGCCGCATTGCCAAATGCTTCGAGAAACACGCCGCCACTTTCATCGCCGCCGTCGCCCTCGCATCCTCAAGACTGTGGCTGCGTGCTATCGAATCCACGCCCTAAACGGAAAATCTTGACAATCGGCCATTTGTTCAAGATATATTTTAAAGTAGGCGGAGAAGCTGGACAGCTCCCCCGCCGATATGCCCCTCAAGTGGGGCTGCACCCGGATAGCCATGCTTCGCATCGCACACCGGCTGGGGAACTATATGGGCACTTTTGGCCTCATATCGTTCTCCTCGCAGCTTCCAGTGCGAGGTCTGGCCTGCGGAGCGCAGGAAAGTTGAAATCAGAACAAGCTTTTGCTTGTCCTATCAAAGGAAGCTGCAACTTCCTTGGTTTCTGAGCCGCTTTTGGGCGGCTCATTCTCTTCCATGACAAGGGCAAACAATCCTTTGCCGGGTCTGTTTAAACGTCCATCCTTCGCAAACTTGTAAATTGTTGGCGCAATTTGGGATTTATTGACACCAGGCCACCAACGGAATCCAATTTCATTTACAATACTGTCAACCAACATTGGGCCACCATCTGTCTCCTCAAGAACGGACCGAGTCATCTCCCATATCGTTGGAATTCCATCAGGACGCTGGGCTCCCTCAGTTGTGTTTGCAGCATTTTTGATGCCCATATCTTGATGTTGAGACTCAGCGTAGCGACTGATGATTTCAATTGCCGAGACGATCTCAACGCGTTCGGCTTCCAAAGATTTTTGTGCAGCCTCAATATCTTTGAGACGCTTCCGTAGGGATTCGGGGATATAAGTTCTCATGAGCATCAATTAGCAGGGATGGAAGATGCCCTCAAGAACATATTGATAGAACATTAATGGAACAAAATTATTTATTGATGCGCTACAAAAACGCAGTTTCCTCGAAACTGCGTAATTTCCGGCTGTGGATGCGTTCCAGCGGCATCTCGCGCAGGCGCTCCATTGCGCGGATACCGATCAGGAGATGGCTGGCCACCTGCGTCTTGTAGAAGTTGGACGCCATGCCCGGCAGCTTCAACTCGCCATGCAGGGGTTTGTCTGACACACAGAGCAGGGTGCCGTATGGCACGCGGAACCGGAATCCGTTTGCGGCGATCGTGGCACTTTCCATATCCAGCGCCACGGCACGTGACTGCGAAAGGCGCTGCACGGGGCCGGAATGGTCCCGCAGTTCCCAGTTGCGGTTGTCGATGGTGGCGACGGTGCCGGTGCGCATGATGCGCTTCAACTCGAATCCTTCCAGCGCGGTGACGTCGGCCACGGCGGTTTCCAGCGCGATCTGGATTTCGGCGAGTGCCGGGATCGGCACCCAGACCGGCAGGTCGTCATCCAGCACGTGATCCTCGCGCAAATAGGCGTGGGCCAGCACGTAGTCGCCCAGCCGTTGCGTGTTGCGCAGACCGGCACAGTGGCCGACCATCAGCCAAGCGTGGGGCCGCAGCACGGCGATGTGGTCGGTCGCCGTCTTGGCGTTCGACGGGCCGACGCCGATGTTTACCAGCGTGATCCCGCCGCCGCCCTTGCGCTTGAGGTGGTAGGTCGGCATCTGCGGCATCTTGGCGGGTGCCTCGATGGGAGCGTCGGGGTCCGTAATCTCGACGTTGTAGGTGCTGACGAAGCTGGTGTAGCCGCTGTCGGGATCGGCAAGCATCTGGCGTGCGTAGGCCTCGAATTCCTCGACGTAGAACTGGTAGTTCGTAAACAGGACATGGTTCTGGAAATGCTCTGCCGCGGTGGCGGTGTAATGCGACAGACGCGCCAGTGAATAGTCGATCCGCTGGGCGGTGAACGGGGCCAGCGGGCGCGCGCCGTCGGGATAGAGATAGCCCTGCCCGTTGACGATGTTGTCGTGGGTCGTGGCCAGATCGGGCACGTCGAAGACATCGCGCAGGTTGAACTCCATGCTGCCGTCCTGTGGCACGGACAGGTTTGCGTCGTTGGCGACAGCGAAATGCACCGGCATCTCGGTCATGGACGGACCGATCACGACGGGGACGCCGTGGGATTTGATCAGGAGGCCGATCTGCTGTTCCAGATAATGCGCGAAGAGATCGGGGCGGGTGACCGTTGTGGCGTAAACGCCGGGTTCGGCGACGTGGCCGAACGAGAGGCGGGAATCCGTCGTGGCGAAGCTGGTCGTCGTCAGGCGGATTTCGGGGTAATAGGCGCGGTAGCGCCGGTCCGGCATGCCGTCGGTCAGGGCGTTCGCGAAGTTGTCGCACAGGAATTTCGCTGCCGTGACATAAAGCTCTTCCAGCCGGGCGACGGCCGCTTTCGCGTCCATGAACGCCTCGGGCGCGGGAACGTCGGGCGTGTGCAGGGCAAGGTGTGTGGTGTCGATCATTTGTTATCCTTTTTGGCCACGGTGATGCGTGACGGTCTTGTGTGAAATCTATGTGTAATCTGCGTCACTCGGATGAGGTCAGCAGGTCCGTGAAGGTGAATGTCGTCACGTCGACCAGCCCCAGATCGCTGATCCTGAGTTCCGGTATGACGACCAGCGCCAGCAGCGAGTGCTGCATGTAGGCGTTGTTGAGGGTGCAGCCGCAATCGGCCATGGCCTTTACCATGCGGTCGGCGGCTTTCGCGACCTCTGCCGCCGGACGGTCGGACATCAGGCCCGCGATGGGCAGTTCGACCAGCGCGATTTCCGCACCGTCCTTCCAGACGGTGACGCCGCCGCCGACCTCGCCCAGCCGGTTGGCGGCCTGCGCCATGCTGTCGCGGTCCGTGCCGACGACGATCATGTGGTGACTGTCGTGCGCCACGGTGGAGGCCATGGCCATCTTGCCGGTGTAGCCGAAGCCGGAGACGAAACCGTTGACGACATCGCCGGTGCCGCGGTGACGTTCGACGAGCGCGATCTGGCAGGTTTCGCCTTCGCCTTCGACCACGCCGTCTACCACCGGCAGATCGGCGGTGAGGGCCTTTGTCGGGGCCTGATTTTCAATGACGCCGATGACCTTGGCGGTGACGGTGTTCGCGCCGTCCGGGGCTTTCACCGCGAAATTGGCGGCATTGAGGGTCTTACCCATGTGCACGGTTTGTCGCGCGGAATCGGGCCAGTCGTAGTGCGGACAGTCCACGGTGATCTTGCCGTTTTCCGCCACGATCTGCCCGCGCGCGATCACGGTGTTGATCGGCAGGGTGATCAGGTCGTCGGTAAGGATCACGTCGGCGCGCCTGCCCGGCGCGATGGAGCCCAGCTCGCGTTCCAGTCCGAAATGGGTGGCGGTGTTGATCGTGGCCATCTGCAACGCGATGAGCGGATCGCAGCCACAGGCGATGGCGTGGCGGACGACGCGGTTCATGTGGCCGTCGTTGACGAGCGTGCCGGCCATGCAGTCGTCGGTGCACAGGATGAAATTGCGCGGATCGAGGCCCTTTTCAGTGACGGCGGTGATCTGCGTTTCCACGTCATACCACGCCGAGCCGAGGCGCATCATGGAGCGCATCCCGTTGCGCACGCGGGCGATGGCATCAGCCTCTGCCGTGCCTTCGTGATCGTCCGCCGCCCCGCCTGCGACATAGGCCGAGAACGCGGTGCCCTTGTCGGGGGAGGCATAATGCCCGCCCACGGTCTTGCCCGCGTTCATGGTGGCGGCCATTTCGGCGAGCATCTGCTTGTCACCGTCGGTGACACCGGGAAAGTTCATCATCTCGCCCAGCCCTATGATGCCGGGCCAAGACATCGCTTCGGCCACGTCATCGGCCGTGATTTCGAACCCGGTGGTTTCCAGACCGGGGGCGGAGGGCGCGCAGGAGGGCATCTGTGTGTAGATGTTCACGGGCTGCATCAGCGCCTCGTCATGCATCATGCGCACGCCGTCGAGGCCCAGCACGTTGGCGATCTCGTGCGGGTCGGTGAACATGGTGGTGGTGCCGTGCGGGATCACGGCGGCGGCGAATTCGGCGGGGGTGAGCATCCCGCTTTCGATGTGCATGTGACCGTCGCAGAGGCCGGGGATGAGGTATTGGCCGTCGGCGTCGATAATTTGCGTATCGGGGCCGATGCAATGGGAGGCGTCGGGGCCGATGTAGGCGAAACGCCCTTCAGTGATGGCGACCTGCCAGCCGTCGAGGACCTCGCGCGACTGGACATTGACCAGCTTGCCGCCACGGATCACCGTGTCGGCCGCTTCGCGACCGGCGGCGACGGCGACAAGGCGGGGGGCCACGTCGGCCCAGGATTTGATGTGAGTTACCATCCCCAAATATTTCACTGATTTGAAGCGGGAACAAGGGGGGCCGACGCGCTGCATGGCGGACATGCAAGACGGGCCGCCACAATCCGTGACGGCCCGCCGAATGTTTCACGCCGCGGCGTGTCTATTCGCTGAACTGTGCCAGGAAGGCGTAGATGTCGTAGGCCTGCTGTTCGTCGCGAACCTGATAGGACATCTTGCCACGTGCGCGGCGGTTTTCCAGAACCTCTTTCAGGAAGTCGGTCGGCCCCTGTACGTAGGCCACGAAGTTCTCTTCGGTCCAGACCGCGCCGGTTTCGCCGTATTCCACGATCGAGTCGCCGTAGCGGAAATCCTCGACCGAGCCGGGCTGTCGCCCCGCGACGCCGTAGAGGTTCGGGCCGGTGCGCGCGTTGCGTCCGGCAAGTACCTCACCCGAGGCATCGGCGACGACGTGGCAGGCGACGCATTGCCGGTTGAACTGCTCTTCCCCTGCGGCGATGTCACCCTGCGTTGCGGCATGACCGTCCGCGAATGCGGGGGCAGCCAGAACAGCGAACGCAGCTGCGGCTGTAAATCTCTTCATCACTCATCGTCCTTTTGATCGTTTGACCACACCGCATCGCGGGTGCCCTGATGAAATCAGCTTAGCGTCTCAGCAGTGACAGTCCAGTGCGGGGGTCAAAACTCTGCGTGAACGATCAGCCGGAGGTTGTCGGCCAGCGCCGGTGGTCGGGCGGACAAGTGCGGTATCACCGATCAGGAATCGCCGTCTGCCGTTTCCCCGTGATCCATCTCGCCGTGGTCCATTTCGCCATGATTCATGTCGTCGGCCACGCGCGGCTCGACGTTGAAGGTGATCGCGACCGCGCCCGCGCGTTCGAAAACCAGCGTCGCGTCGATTTTTTCATCAACCTCGAACGGATCGCCGCCCAGACCCATGAACATCACGTGCTTGCCACCCGGCGCCAACCGAACCGTTTCGCCGGGTGCAATATCTAGCCCGTCGATATGCACCATGCGGCTGATATCGTCGGTCACGATGGTGTCGTGGATCATCACGCGGGGAAAATCCGCCTCGACCGCGATGAGGCGGTCCGGGGTATCGCCGGTATTGGTGATCTCAAGGTATCCCGCGCCGCTTTGCGCGGTGGCGGGCGTTTCGAATGCCATCGGGTGCGCGATGACAAGGTCACCGACGTTATAGTCGTGGGCGGCGGCCATGGCAGGCAGGCTGCCAAGAAGGAGGGCTGTCAAGAAACGCATCGGGTGTGTCCTTATTCCGGTGATGCGACCGGGGTAGGAAATGCGCAGACGGGACACAAGGCACCTTTTGTCACAGATGCGTTTAGGTGCCGCCGTCGCAGTGCGGGATCGTTTCCGATATTTTCACGAAGTTCTGCGCCAATGGCAGCACGTCGCGAAAGAGGGTGCGGTCTTGAAACTGGAACGGGATCTGGGTGGCGATCTTCAGCGGGTCGGCATGATCGACCAGATCGATGCGCCCGCCCTGCTGATCGGCGGCGATCATACCGTACGCCACGCCAACAGCGCCTGCGCGCAATTGATCGCTGCCGGTGGCGACGCGCGGGGGCTGTCCGTGGCGACGTTTGTCGATCCGGCCTCTTGGGTGGCGTTCAAGGACGCAAAGAGCGGGGATGCGCCCGGGCGGTGGCAATTGCGTCTGATCGGGGCCGACCACATCCTGTCGGTGACACCGCTGACCTGCGGCGACGCCCGGATGCGCGAATATCTTGGGCTGATCCACCCGCAAGACGGGACCGGCAGCGCGCCCGACCTGCTGGACCGCTGGCAACGCATCGTCGACCACCTGAGCGATGGTGTCTGGGATATCGACGTCGACAGCGACGACCGGTTCCGGTCGAACGGCTGGCGCAAGTTGCGGGGGCTGAAAGCGGACGATCACAGTCGCGACAGCCGCGAGGACTGGGTCCAGCACATTCATCCCGAGGATCGCACGGCGGTCGATATCGTCGCCGGGGAGCTTCTGGCCGGGACCCGCCACAGTTTCGAGGCCACCTATCGCGAACGCCATGCCGACGGGCATTGGATCTGGATCGAAAGCCGGGGTCAGGTCACCCGGCTTACGCCGGACGGCGGGCCCGCGCATATCGTCGCGACCGACCGCGATGTGACCGAACTGCGCAAGACCACCGACCGCCTGCACGAGATGGAGGCGTCGCGCCAGTTGTGGCAGGTCGCCGTGGAAAGTGCCGGACAGGGTTTGTGGGATCACGATCTGGTGTCGGGGAAACGGTTCTGTTCCGACATCTGGCACGCGCTGCGCGGGCTGCCGCCCGGCGAGGGCCACCGTGCGACGCAGAACGACTGGTTCGCGAACGTCCACCCCGACGACGCCGACAGGCTGCGCGCGGCCATTGCGCGGATCGACGACGGGGAGACCGATGAAATCCGGTACGAATATCGCGAGCGTCACGCCGACGGGCACTATGTCTGGATCCTGAGCCAGGGGCGCGTGATGTCGCGCGGGCCGGACGGTCGCCCGGCGCGGATCATCGGCAACGATACCGACGTCACGCGGCTGAAATCGCGCACGGATGCGCTGCAAAGCGTATCGCGCACGCTGGAACTGGCCGTGACGACGGCCGGCATCGGCGTGTGGGAATTCGACCTGCGCAAAAAGGAAACGACATGGGACCGGCAGATGTTCGCCATCTACGGGCTCGACCCCGCAACGACGCCCTCGCTTTCAGGTGTGTGGGAAAGGCACCTGCACCCCGAGGATCGCGCGGCGACGATCGCGGCGGCGCAGCAGTGTCTGGACACCGGCGAAGATTTCATCCTCGATTACCGGATCACACGCAAGGACGGGACCGTGCGGCATATCCGGTCGCGGGCGTCGCATTTTTCGGACCCCGGCGGCGGGCACAAGCTGATCGGCGTGAATTGGGACATCAGCGCCGACCGCAAGCGTGCGGACGTACTGCGGGAGGCCAATGCGCTGGCGCGCAAGCAGAACACCGCACTGGAAGCGGCGCGCGCGCAGATGGAATTCGACGCGCTGCACGACACACTGACCGGTCTTGCGAACCGACGTAAGTTGGACGATTTCGAGCGCACGACGCGGGACCGCCCTGCTGTGCTGCACATCGATTTGGATCGCTTCAAGCAGGTCAACGATACGCTTGGCCACGCCGCAGGCGATCAGGTGATCATTCACGCAGCCGGAATCCTGACACGACATGCGCCGGAGGGCGCGCTGGTCGCACGGGTGGGTGGTGATGAGTTCGTCATCTACATCCCCCGCGCACCTGCCGACCGCGATCTGGCCTCCCTGGCCGAACGGATCATCGCCGCCGCGGGCAAGCCGCTCATGATCAAGAACCATACTTGCCGGTTCGGGATGAGCGTCGGGATCGCCACGGACCGCGACGATACACAGGCCGGTACGACCCTGTTCGCCAATGCCGATCTGGCGCTTTATCTGGCCAAGAACGATGGCCGGGGGCGGTTCCGGTTCTACAACGATGATCTGAAGACCGCCGCCCAGGCACGCAACCGGCTGGCCGACGAGATTCTCACCGGGCTGCAGAACGACCAGTTTTATTGCATCTATCAGCCGCAGTTCGATGCGCGCACGCTGGACCTGTCCGGCGTAGAGGCACTGGTGCGGTGGAAACACCCCAGCGGAGAGACGATCCCGCCGGACAGGTTTTTGCCCGTCGCGGAAGAGTTGAACGTGGTCGGCCGGATCGACCAGCTTGTGCTGGATCAGGCGATCCGTGACATGGGCCAGTGGCAACGCGCGCGGCTACCTGTGCCGCGCATGTCGGTCAACGTCTCGGCGCGGCGACTGGCCGATCCGGGCCTGTCCGACAAGTTGCAGACGTTACGCGACGCGCCGGGTGAATTTGCGTTCGAACTGCTGGAATCGGTCTTTCTGGACACGCAGGACGAACAGCTGGCGGCCAACCTCGCGTTCATCCGCGATATGGGGATCGATATCGAGGTGGATGACTTCGGGACCGGTCACGCCTCGATCGTCGGGCTGCTCAAGCTCAATCCGGCGCGGCTGAAAATCGACCGGGAGCTTGTCGGCCCGGTGGACACATCGGCCAAGCACCGGCGGCTGATCAAATCCATCATCGAAATTGGGCGCGTGCAGGGCATCGCCGTGGTCGCGGAAGGGGTGGAGACACCGGCCCATATCGACGTGTTGCGCGATCTTGGCTGCGACTATCTGCAAGGCTACGGGTTGGCCAGTCCGATGCCCAGGCATCAAGTCATGGCGCTCTTGAACGCCGCGCATTCCAACGGGCGTTACAGCCCCTACGACGGGAAACCCGCGGCGGGCTGACTTCGGGTCAGATGCCACTTGCGGCCCAGATCAAATGCGCGATGCTGTGCCGGACAAATCTGGAGGGCAAGCGATGGCAAAACTGGCATTTTTGGGTCTTGGCGTGATGGGTTACCCGATGGCGGGGCATTTGCAGGCCGCCGGGCATGACGTGACTGTTTTCAACAGGACCTGTGAGAAGGCAGCGGCCTGGGTGAATGAACATGGCGGACGGCAGGGCGACATACCGCGCGCGGCGGCGGAGGGTGCCGAGATGGTGATGGCCTGCGTCGGCAACGACGACGATCTGCGCAGCGTCTGCCTGGGCGACGACGGTGCCTTTGCAGGCATGGCGAAGGGGAGCGTTTTCGTTGACCACACGACAGTTTCCGCCGCAGTGACCAAGGAACTGGCCGACGCGGCGGGGGAACGGGGGATCGGCTATGTCGATGCGCCGATTTCCGGTGGTCAGGCGGGTGCAGAAAACGGTCAGCTGTCGATCATGTGCGGTGGCGCGCAAGATCATTACGATGCCGCCGAAAAGGTGATCACGACCTATGCCAAGCTGTGCCGGCGGATCGGTGACGTGGGCGCGGGGCAGATGACTAAGATGTGCAACCAGATCGCCATCGCAGGACTCGTGCAGGGGCTGTCGGAGGCTTTGCATTTCGCCCAGAAAGCGGGGCTAGACGGTGCCGCAGTGGTAGAGGTGATCAGCCAGGGCGCCGCCGGAAGCTGGCAGATGTCGAACCGCTATCAGACCATGCTGAACGATCATTACGACCATGGATTCGCGGTGGACTGGATGCGCAAGGATCTGGGCATCTGTCTGGCGACGGCGAATGAAAACGGTGCCAGCCTGCCGGTGACTGCTCTGGTCGATCAGTTCTACAAGGACGTGCAGAAACTGGGCGGCGGGCGCTGGGACACGTCGTCGTTGCTCAAACGGCTGGCGGCGATGGGGTAGCGCGGGCGGACTTGTTCAGGTGATCACGTCAGGCTTCTCGCGGCCCAGACTGCCGCGGAAGCCGACCAGTTCCTCGGCCGCCGCGATGATCGGGGCGAGCGCCTGTTGCGGGTCTTCGTCCAGCTTGTCGGGGTCGGTTTCCAGCCGTTCGAGGTAAAGCCGCAGCGTCGCCCCGCTGGTGCCGGTGCCGGACTTGCGCAGCACGAAGCGCGAGCCGCCCTTGAAGAGGACACGCAGGCCCTGCTGGCGCGACACGGAGCCGTCGACCGGATCGGTATAGCTGAATTCATCCGCCTGATCGACAATGAGGTCGCCGATCGTCGCCCCGGCCAGCGTATCCAGATCGTCGCGCAGTTTTTGATAGGCGGCTTCGGCCTGATCGGTATCCACGGCCTCGTAATCATGACGGGAGTAGTAGTTGCGGCCATAAGTTTTCCAATGGTCGCGCAGCAGTTCACCCACGCCCTTGCCAGTCGCGGCGATGATGTTGAGCCACATCAGCACCGCCCAAAGCCCGTCCTTTTCCCGAACGTGGTCCGAGCCGGTGCCGAAACTCTCCTCGCCGCAGAGCGCGACCTTGCCCGCGTCCATCAGGTTGCCAAAGAACTTCCACCCCGTCGGTGTTTCGAAGCACGGGATATTCAGCGCCTTTGCCACACGGTCCACCGCGGCGGAGGTGGGCATCGACCGTGCCACACCGGGCAGGCCGTCCTTGTAGCCGGGCGCGTTTTTCGCGTGGGCGGCGATCAGGGCGAGGCTGTCGGACGGGCTGACATAGACGTTGTGGCCGACGATCATGTTCCGGTCACCATCGCCATCGGAGGCGGCGCCGAAATCGGGGCCGTCCTCCCTGAACATCTCTTCCATCAGCTCGTGCGCCCAGGTCGGGTTCGGGTCGGGGTGCATGCCGCCGAAATCGGGTAGCGGGGTACCGTGCACGACCGTGCCTTTCGGCGCGCCCAGCCGGTTTTCCAGCACTTCGGTCGCATATGGGCCGGTGATCGCGTTCATCGCGTCGAAGCGCATGGTGAAGTCCTCGGAGAACAGCGACCGGATTGCGCCGAAGTCGAACAGGGTTTCCATCAGGTCCGCGTAGTCGGAGACCGGATCGACCACGGTGACCAGCATATCGCCGAGGTGGCTGTCACCGATCACGTCGATATCGGGCGCGTCGCCATCCCAGATTTTGTAGCTTTCGATGCTGCCGGTCTTGGCAAAGATCGCGTCGGTCACGCTTTCAGGTGCGGGGCCGCCGTTGGCCATGTTGTATTTGATGCCGAAATCCTCATCCTCGCCACCGGGATTGTGGCTGGCCGACAGGATGATGCCGCCGTCCGTCTTGTTCAGCCGGATCAGATGCGATGCGGCAGGCGTGGACAGCAAGCCGCCCTGCCCCACGATCACCCGTTTCGCGCCGTTGGCCGCCGCCATGCGCAGGATGGTGCGGATGGCGACATCGTTGTGAAAGCGCCCATCGCCGCCGACCACGAGCCTCTTGCCCTCCACACCGCCGATCCCGTCAAAGATCGCCTGCACGAAGTTTTCAAGGTAGTGATCCTGCATGAAAACCTTTGTTTTCTTGCGCAGGCCCGATGTGCCGGGCTTTTGATCGTCGAAGGGTGTGGTGGAAACCGTCAGGATCGGCATGGCTTACTCCTTGGTTGTGATGGGCGTCCGGGCGAACACCTGAACTGCGTTCGCCTGCGCCGGCACGAGGGGTCCTGTCAGGCAGACCGGCCCATCGGTCGGGAAGGCGGTGTTCAGGACCTGCTCCCAGACCAGACCAGGCGCGCTGGGTGGCAACTGCACCTCGCAGGCGGGGCCGTTGTTGAAGACCAGAAAAAGGACATCGTCGGAGGCGGCGTAGGCGGGCGTGTCGGAGGATGTCCGCACCTCGACGCAGATGGTGTGCAGATCGGGGCGCTGCCAGTCCGCGGTCTCCGGCTTGCTGCCATCGGGCAGCCGCCAGAACAGATCGGGGATGCCGTCCTTCTGGCGCGGGCGCGAATGCAGGAACCGGTTCTGTCGCAGGACCGAATGTTTGCGGCGCAAAGCGGTCAGGCGATGCACGAAAGCGAGCAGGTCGGTGTCCGCATCGTCCCAGTTGACCCAGCCGATGGGGTTGTCCTGACCGAAGGTGTTGTTGTTGCCGTGCTGCGTGTTGCCGATCTCGTCACCCGACAGCAGCATCGGCGTGCCTTGTGATAGGAACAGCGTGGCGAGGAAGTTACGCTTGCGCTGGGCGCGGGCCGCGTTGATCGCGGGGTCGTCCGTCGGCCCTTCGACGCCCATGTTGTCGGAATAGTTGTCATCCTTGCCGTCGCGATTGTCTTCGCCGTTGGCCGCGTTGTGCTTGCGGTCGTAGCTGACCAGATCGTTCAGCACCATGCCGTCGTGCACCGACACGAAATTCACCGAAGTGGTGGCGGCACGGCCGGAATGGTCGAACTGGTTGGCACTGCCGAGAATGCGCTTGGACAGCTCGGACACATTGGCCTCGCCCTTCCAGAACTTGCGCACACCGTCGCGGTATTTGTCGTTGTATTCCAGAAACGGGTGCGGGAATGCGCCGAGTTGGTAGCCACCCGGCCCGAGGTCCCATGGCTCTGCGATCAGCTTCACGTCGGCCAGAACCGGGTCTTGCCGGATCGCGTCGAGGAAGCCGCCGTTGCGGTTGAAGCCTGTGGATTCGCGCGCCAGCACGGTAGCCAGATCGAAGCGGAAGCCATCGACGTGCATCACCTCGACCCAATAGCGCAGGCTGTCCATGACCATCCGCAGGACCATCGGGTGCGCGACGTTCAGCGTGTTGCCGGTGCCGGTCTCGTTGGTGTAGTAACGACCGCCCCCGGTCAGCCGGTAGTAGGATTTGTTGTCGAGGCCGCGGAACGACAGTGTCGGGCCGAAATGATTGCCCTCGCCCGAGTGGTTATAGACCACGTCGAGGATCACCTCGATCCCGGCGGAATGGAAGCCTTTGACCATCTGCTGGAATTCGACGATGTCGTCGTGGCCCAAATAACGCGGTTCGGGCGCGAAAAAGCCGATGGTCTGGTAGCCCCAGTAGTTCGACAGCCCGGCATCGAGCAGGAACTTGTCGTCCAGAAAGGCGTGTGTCGGCATCAATTGGACAGAGGTGACCCCGAGCTTTGTCAGGTGGTCGAGGACCGGGGCGCTGGACATGCCGGTGAACCGTCCGCGCTGATGCTCCGGCACGCCGGGGAACTGGGCGGTCATGCCCTTGATGTGGGCTTCGTAGAGAACGGTATCGGACCGACCGATCCGCGGTTTGCGGTCGCCGCGGACAAAAGGCACCGGGTCGGCCACGATGGAGCGTGGCACATAGGGCGCACTGTCGCGCATGTCGAAGGTCAGATCTTCGTGCGGCGCACCGACCTTGTAGCCCATCACCGCGTCGTTCCATTCCAACCCGCCGCTGATCTGCTTGGCGTAGGGGTCCAGCAATAGCTTGTGGTGGTTGAAACGGTGCCCCTCTTCGGGCGCGTAGGGGCCGTGCACCCGGTAGCCATAGGCAGCACCCGGGGCGAGGCCATGCACATAGACGTGCCAGATGTCGCCGTCGCGTTCCATCAGCGGGATGCGTGCGACCTCGGTGCGGGTATCCTCGGCGAACAGGCACAGTTCCACCCGCTCGGCATGTTCGGAGAACACGGCGAAGTTGACGCCGAACCCGTCGTAGGTCGCGCCGACAGGATGTGGTCTGCCGGCGGCCAGCGCGTGGTTGCGCAGCTTGTGCGGCAAAAGGGCAAGTGTCACGGTCAGAGTGCCTCGTAGAGTTTCGCATATCTGGCCGAGGACGCGCCCCAGCCGAGGTCTTGCGTCATCCCGCGTTTCTGCATGGCCGTCCAGCCCTTCTTGTCGGCGAAGGCCCGGATCAACTGGTTCAGCGCGCGTGACAAGCCCAGCCTGTCGATGCCCTGAAACACGATGCCGGTGCTGACACCGGCGGCGAGCGCTACCGGGTTGGCGTTGATCACCGTATCGGCAAGCCCGCCGGTCGCTGCGACGACGGGGACCGTGCCGTAGCGCAGGCCGTAAAGCTGGGTCAGGCCGCAGGGCTCGAACCGGCTGGGCACGAGGACCGCATCGCCGCCGCCGAACATCCGGTGCGACAGCGCCTCGTCATAGCCGATGCGCAGGCCGACGCGGCCGGGGTTGCGGGTGGCCAGCGCCTGCAACTGCCCTTCGAGCCACGGATCGCCTGAGCCAAGGATCGCAAGACCGCCACCCTGAGAGACGAATTCGTCGGCACATTCCACCAGCAGGTCGATGCCCTTTTGTTGGGTCAGGCGGCTGACGACGATGGCCAGCGGCCCGTCGATGTCCGACAGGTTGAATTCCTTGCAGAGTGCCGCGCGGTTCTTCGCTTTGCCGCCCATCTTCCCGGCGCTGTATGGCGTGATGGCCGGATCGTTGGCCGGGTCCCAGACGGAATCGTCGATGCCGTTCAGGATACCGGTCAGGTCCTTGGAGCGAGAGGCGATCACACCGTCGAGACCCATACCGAAATCCGGTCGCATCAATTCCTCGGCATAGGTCGGGCTGACAGTTGTGATCGCATCCGCCGTCACCAGACCCGCCTTGAGCGTGCTGATCTGGCCCCAGTATTCGAGCCGGTCGGACGTGAACGCAGCTGCGGGCAGCTTCAGCGCGGCGAGTTTGTCCGCCGGGGTCACGCCCTGGAAAGCGATGTTGTGCACCGTCATCACCGTCTTCACGGGCGATTTGGCAAAGCGCAGATAGGCCGGCGCCAGTCCGGCCTGCCAGTCGTGGGCGTGCAGCACTTCCGGCGTCCAGCCATCATTCAGCCCGTTCTGCGCGATCTGTGCCGCAGCCCAAGACAGAGCGGCGAACCGTTCCGCGTTATCGGCAAAATCGACGCCGTCGCCGTAGGGGCCACCCTTGCGGTCGTAAAGATGCGGCGCGTCCAGTAGAAGCATGGCCGCCCCGCCCACATCGACGGCCAGCACCTTTGCAGCGTCGCCGAAAAGATCGTCGGTCTGCCAGACGACCTTTACGGCCTTGGTTTTCTTTATCAACCCGCGATAGGCGGGCAGCAGCGTGCGCATATCCCAGCCATGATCCGCCAATGCGGCAGGCAATGCACCGGCAACATCCGCAAGCCCGCCGGTCTTGATCAGCGGGACGCATTCGGAGGTGACCGACAGGACCCGTTTCATCAGCCGTTCTCGGCGTTGTAGCGGGCGATCATCTTTTTGGTGATCAGCACGGTTCCGCTTTCAGAGCGGTTGAACCAACGCGCGTCGGCTTCCTTGTCCTCGCCAACGACAAGGCCTTCGGGGATCACCACGCCACGGTCGATGACACATTTCGTCAGCTGCGCGTTACGGTTCACCTCGACGTAGGGCAGTGCGACGACGCCGTGCAGTTTCGCGAAGGAGTGGGTGCGCACACCGGTGAACAACAGGCTTTCCGAGATTTCCGAACCGGAAATGATACAGCCCCCCGACACCAGCGACGATACGGCGGACCCGCGCCTTTCGGGATCGTTGTGGATGAATTTTGCCGGTGGGACGGCCTCTGAATAGGTCCAGATCGGCCAGCTCGTGTCATAAAGATCAAGCGGCGGGGTGAAGTGCGTCAGGTCGATATTGGCCTGCCAGAACGCGTCGATGGTGCCGACGTCGCGCCAGTATGGCTCCTTTTCAAGCCCGGAGGTGACACAGCTTTCCTCGAACCGGTGCGCCATGGCTTTGCCGTTGGCGACGACATGGGGAATGATGTCATGGCCGAAGTCATGGCTGGAGTTGCTGTCTTCCTTGTCCTTCAGCAACAGGTCACGCAGGAAATCCCAGCGGAAAACGTAGATGCCCATAGAGGCCAGCGCATGGTCGGGATCGCCGGGAATGCAGGGCGGGTTTTTCGGCTTTTCCAGAAAATCGGTGATCCGGCCCTTTTCATCGGTGTGCATGACGCCGAAGGCTTTTGCCTCGTCCAGTGCCACGGTCAGGCAACCAATCGTCACGTCCGCACCTGTATCCAAGTGCTGCTGCAGCATGATCTCGTAATCCATCTTGTAGATGTGATCACCGGCAAGAACGACGATGAAATCGACGCCATAGCTGTCGATGATGTCGATGTTCTGAGTCACGGCGTCGGCGGTGCCCTGATACCAGTTTTCGTCGTTCATCCGCTGGCTGGCGGGCAGGATATCGAGGTATTCGTTCCGTTCCGCCCGCAGAAAGCCCCAGCCCCGCTGGCAATGGCGGATCAGTGAGTGCGCCTTGTACTGCGTGGCGATCGCCATTTTGCGGATGCCGGAGTTGAGCGCGTTGGACAGGGCGAAATCGACGATCCGGGTCTTGCCGCCGAAAAACACCGCAGGCTTGGCGCGATCATCGGTCAGTTCTTTCAGGCGGCTACCACGGCCCCCAGCCAGAACGAATGCCATCGCCCGGCTGGACAGCCTTTGGTTGGGTCTTGCTTACATGTCGTCGTCCTCCCCATTCATATTCATATTTCACCGCCATTCCGCGTCGGCCTGAAAATCAGCGTCGATAGCGGCGGCAGCGTCAGTGTCGCGGATTGCGCCTCTCCCATGGCGGCAATCTGCTCGGTCGTGACCTGCCCCAGATTGCCCCGGCCCCCACCGCCGTAATCGGTGGCATCGGTGTTGATCACCTCGTCCCAGACTCCGCCAAGCGGAAATCCGACGCGGTAGCCGGTGCGTTCCAGCGGCGTCATGTTGATCACAACCACGAGCGGCGGATCATCGTTCCGCCCGAAGCGGGCGAAGGCAAAGACGGATGCCTGCATATCGCCACCTTCGAGCCACTTGAAACCCTCGGGTCGGCAGTCGTTGACGTGCAGACCCGGTTCGTCGCGATAGGCCCTGTTCAGGTCGCGGATCAGTTTCTGGACGCCGTCATGGCGCGGTTCGTGCAGCAGGTGCCATTCCAGTTGCTGGCCGTGGTTCCATTCGCCCCACTGCGCGAACTCGCACCCCATGAACAGCAGCTTCTTTCCCGGATGCGACCACATGAACCCGTAGTAGGCGCGCAGGTTGGCGAACTTCTCCCAGTCGTTGCCGGGCATCTTCGCGATCATCGACCCTTTGCCGTGCACGACCTCGTCATGGGAAATCGGCAGGACGTAGTTTTCCGAGAACGCGTAGTCGATGCCGAAGGTCATCTTGTGATGATCGTAGGACCGGTAGATCGGATCGGCCTCCATGTAGGACAGGGTGTCGTTCATCCAGCCCATGTTCCATTTGAACCCGAACCCCAGCCCGCCGTGATCTACGGGACGGGACACGCCGGGAAAGGCGGTGGATTCCTCGGCCACAGTCATGATGCCGTCGACCGCGCCGTAGGTGTTGATGTTCATGTTCTGCAGCAACGCGATGGCTTCGTAGTTTTCGCGGCCACCATCCTTGTTCGGTATCCACTCGCCCGCATTGCGCGAGTAGTCGCGGTAGAGCATCGAGGCCACGGCATCGACGCGGATACCGTCGAGGTGGAATTCCTCCAGCCAGTAGAGCGCGTTGGAGGTGAGGAAATTCGCGACCTCGGGACGTCCGAAATTGTAAATGTAGGTGTTCCAGTCGGGGTGATAGCCCTCGCGCGGGTCGGCGTGCTCGTAGAGCGCCGTGCCATCGAAGCGTGCCAGCCCGTGTTCGTCGGACGGGAAGTGCCCCGGCACCCAGTCCAACAGCACGCCGATGCCACGCTTGTGCGCCGCGTCGATGAATGCGCGGAATTCCTTCGGCGTGCCGTGCCGGATCGTGGGCGCGTAAAGACCGATGGGCTGATACCCCCAGGAGCCGTCGAAGGGATGCGCGGAGATCGGCATCAGTTCGATATGCGTAAAGCCAAGGTCGACCACATAGTCGATCAGTTGCTCCGCCAGTTCGGTATATGACAGCGGGCGGCCACCCTCGACGCGGCGCCAGCTGCCTATATGCACCTCGTAAATACTGATCGGTGCGTCGATGTTCTGCAGGGCAGCACGCTTGTCCATCCAACCGCCATCGCGCCAGTCCGGGTCGGCCAGATCGCGCACGACAGAGGCCGTGGCAGGTGGATGTTCGGCTCCGAAGCCGACGGGATCGGCCTTTTGCGTCACGTGATGGTCGGCACCCAGCACGGCATATTTGTACACCGCCCCCGCGCCGACGCCCGGCAGGAAAATTTCCCAGATGCCCGAGGCCCCCCTGCGCCGCATGCCATGGCGCGCCTCGTCCCAGTGATTGAAATCACCGACGACGGCGACCCGTTGTGCATTGGGCGCCCAGACCGCGAAATGCGTACCTGCAACACCGTCATGCTGCATCACATGCGCACCCAGCGCGTGCCAGATGCGCTGATGCTGGCCGGTCCCGATAAAGTAGAGATCGTCGTCGGTCAGAACCGGGCCAAAGCGGTACGGGTCCTCGACCTCCCAGGTGGCGTCGGCGTTGTTCGCGCGCAGGCGGTAAGCCCCGCGCCCCGGCACGATCCCGCGAAACACGCCCTGCGCGATCGGGGTCAGGGGTACCGGCTTGCGCCGCGGCGTGATCGCAGCGACGGTTTCTGCCCCCGGGATGAACACTGTAACCTGTCGATCCTTGCCGACGAGATGCGGCCCGAGGATGTCGAACGGCGCGCCATGCCGTCCGTGCACCAGCGCCTCGATGGCAGGCCGATCGTCGAGCGTGATCGCGTTTTCGGTCTTTGACATCCCAACCCCTTTTTGGTTGCCGGCACGCAACGAATGAAAGCATTGCACGATTCTCCAACGCATTCAAAGCGGTTTGGGTCCCGTTCAGGGCGCGCGATAGGGTGCGATCAGGTCGCCGGGGGCCGGTGTTGCGGCGTAGATCGCCCGCGCAATGGCCCGGCTGAGACAGACGGATGCCGCATGACCGATGACGAGCAGAGCCGTATCATCGACAGGTGCGGCATCGGTCGCGGTGGACAGACCGAAGACCAGATCGCCGTCGAACGGCGTGTGCGCGGGTACGACGGCGCGGGCGATCCCATCATGGGCGGCGACCGCCAGACGATGGCATTGCGCCTTTGTCAGTGGCGCATCGGTCGCCACGACGGCGACCGTCGTATTTGACCGGTCTGTCGCCTGCAGGTGCATCGCATGGCTTTTGCGACTGTCGGGCAGTTGGAAGACACCCCCGGCGGTGTCCACCCCGCGGCCGCCGAATTCCTGCCCGACCTCGAACGGGGCGGCCCAGAAATGCACGTCACCCGGTGTCGTGACGCTGCCGATGGGGTTTGCCGCCACGAGGGCGGCGACGGTCGTGCCGTCGGGCAGTACGAACGAAGCGGAGCCCAGCCCCCCCTTCTGCATCGCGGCCATCGCCCCGGTACCGGCGCCGACCGAGCCCAGCGCGAAGGTCTTTGATGCGGCGGCATAGGCCGCGCGACCCAGTGCCGCGTAGGGGTTGGCCTCCCACGCCTTTTCGCCGCCGTTGAGCAGATCGAACAGGATCGCGCCCGGCACCAGAGGCACCCGCACCGGCCCGACGGCGAAGCCGCGACCGGCGGCGCGCAGGGCATCCATCACACCCGAGCAGGCATCCAGACCGAAAGCGGAGCCGCCGGACAGCACCAGCGCATCGACCCCCGCGACGGTCTTGTCCGGGGCCAGCAGATCGGTTTCGCGGGTACCGGGCGCGCCGCCCATGACATGAACGGAGGCCACGAACGGCGCATCCGCCGTCAGCACGGTGACGCCGGATTTGACGACATCGTCCTGCGCATTGCCGACCTTCAGGCCCGCGATGTCGGTGATGAGATTTCGGGGTCCGGGTTTCATCGTGTCTGATCCCATGGAGCGGCTGCGCCGCACGATATTTTTGATGTTTGGCCCGTGCCGGGCCAATTGGAGGTTTTGCACCTCCAAACCTCCGCAAGGTATTTCCGACCAAAAGAAATCAGATACACCGCCCGCCGTCGACCTCCATCGCGACGCCCGTCACCATGCTGGCCTCGCCGGAGCACAGATAACAGGCGGCATTTCCCATATCTTCGGGGGTAGAGAAGCGACCCAGCGGGATCGTGGCGAGGAATTTGGCCCGCACTTCCGGCGTGTCCTCGCCCATGAAGGATTTCAGCAGCGGCGTCTCACCCGCGACTGGGTTGATCGCGTTCACACGAATCCCGTGCGGGGCAAGTTCGACGGCCATGCCCTTTGTCGCGGTGATCATCCAGCCTTTCGACGCATTGTACCAGGTCAGCCGCGGGCGCGGGGAGACGCCGCCGGTCGAGGCGACGTTGAGAATGACGCCCCGACGGCGGTCCTTGAAATGCGGCACGATTGCCTGCGCGGTCAGATAGACTGACCTGATGTTCACGGCGAAGACCTTGGCGAAGTCATCATCGCTCACGGTTTCAAGATCGGCTGGAAGGTGCGTGGCACCGGCGTTGTTCACAAGGATATCCAGCGCGCCCCAGCGCGACAGGGCTGCGTCGCACATGGCCGTGACGCTGGCACGGTCGGAGACATCGCAGTCTTGCGCAAGACCGCCGATTTCCTCCGCAATGGTCTGTGCTGCCGCCATGTTGATGTCGGCGACCATGACCTTTGCGCCTTCGGCGGCGAATTTCCGGGCGATTCCCGCGCCGAAACCCGACCCGCCACCGGTCACGATTGCCGTCTTGCCGTTCAGTCTCATTCCCATGCTCCTATCCGTGCCAGGCCGCGACGGTTTTGAGGGTAGAGAAGCCATAAAGCGCCTCGAACCCTTTTTCGCGACCGTGGCCCGATTTCCCGACACCGCCGAAGGGTAGTTCGACACCCCCACCCGCGCCGTAGTTGTTGATAAAGACCTGGCCCGCTTTCAGGGCTTTCGCCAGCCGCATCTGCCGCCCGCCATCCGCTGTCCAGACCGCCGCGACAAGGCCATAGTCGGTGCTATTGGCGACCTGCAACGCCTCGGCCTCCGTCTCGAAGGGGATGAGCACCTGCACGGGGCCGAAGATTTCCTCTTGCGCCAGCGGGTGATCGGGCGGGACGTCGGCAAAGAGTGTCGGCGCGACATAGGCACCGTGTTCCGGGGCGGCGGCGTCGATCTGCCCTCTTGCCGCGACGGTAAGGTCCGCGCCCTGGTCCAGAAAAGCCGCCACGATGCCCTTTTGCCGGGCAGAGATCAGCGGGCCGAGGGTGTGATCGTCGAGCGCCGGGCCGACCGTCATCGCCGAGTAGGCCGCTGCCATACGGTCGCGTACCATGTCATAGACACCGCGCTGCACCAGAATGCGCGACGCGGCCGAGCAGGTCTGCCCCGCGTTCTGCACACCTGCATTCACCAGAAACGGCAGCGCGCGGTCGATGTCGGCATCGTCGAATACAAGTTGCGGAGACTTGCCGCCGAGTTCCAGCGTTACGGGAACCACATTCCTTGCAGCTGCCGCCTGGATCATCTCGCCGGTGCGGACCGATCCGGTAAAGGAGATATGCTGCAGGCCCGGATGCGCCGCAAGGGCCGCGCCCGCCTCCGCGCCGGTACCGTTCACGACATTCAGCGCGCCGGGCGGAAGGCCGGCTTCGGTCGCGATTGCCGCAAACGCCAGTGCGGTCAGGCAGGCCTCTTCCGCAGGTTTCAGCACGCAGGCGTTCCCCATCGCCAGCGCCGCACCGACCGAGCGGCCGATGATCTGCATCGGGTAGTTCCAAGGGATGATGTGACCCGTCACGCCGTGCGGCTCGCGCAGGGTATAGACGGTGTAGCCGTCCAGATAGGGGATCGTTTCGCCCATCACCTTATCGGCAGCCCCGCCGTAGAATTCCATGTAGCGGGCAAGTGCCACCGCGTCGGCGCGGGCCTGTGTCAGCGGTTTGCCGACATCCGCGGCCTCCAGCCGGGCGAGCGTTTCGACGTTGTCGAGTACACGCTGTCCGATGCGGGTCAGGATACGGCCACGCTCCAGCGCAGTCGTGCGGCCCCACGCACCGTCGCGGGCTGCCTGTGCGGCATGAACGGCAGCGTCGATGTCCTGCGTGTCACTTCCGGCGATGTCGCAAAGCGCCGTGCCGTCGGACGGGTTGATCAGTGGCAAGGTCCGGCCTGTCTGCGGTGGCAGCCACTGGCCGCCGATCAGGTTGTGTGACGGGTCGATACCGAAAGCCTCAAGACACATGCGCGGCAGTCCTTTCCAGATTTGGCAGACGCGGTGCGACGGCAAGAAGGGTCTGCGTGTAGGGGTGTTGCGGATCGGCGAAAACAGTCTCTGTTTCGCCCTGTTCCACGATTTTCCCGGCCTGCATGACGAGAACGCGATCGGTCACCGTGCGCACCACCGACAGATCGTGGCTGATGAACAGATAGGACAACGGACGGTCACGGCAGAGGTCGGCGAGCAGATCGAGCACCTGCGCCCGCACGGAAACGTCGAGTGCCGAAACGGCCTCGTCAAAGACGATAAGATCGGGCGAGGTGATCAGCGCGCGCGCGATGGCGATGCGCTGCCGCTGTCCGCCCGAAAATTCGTGAATGTACTTCTTTGCATCCGCAGCCTTCAGACCCACGTCGGTCAGGGCCTTTGCAATCGCGGTCGCGCGCGCGGCGCCCTTGGGCGGGTGATCCATAAGGTGAAACGGTTCGGTGATCAGGCGGTCGACGCGGTGCCGGGGGTTGAAAGAGCCGAAGGGGTCCTGAAACACGACCTGCATCTTGCGGCGGACCACGGTGTTGGGTCGCTTGCCCGCGTCAACCGGCATGCCATCCAGCGTGATCTGACCCGCCTGGACGGGCTCAAGACCCAGAATGGCCCGCGTCAGAGTCGATTTTCCGCAGCCGGACTCGCCCACGAGGCCGAGCCGCTCGCCACGCTGCAGATCGAAACTCACGTGATCCACGGCGCGGAAGTGACGTGCGGCGGTAAACGGCATGCGCGGGAGGGCGTAGTCTCGCACCACGTCGCGGACCGACAGCAAAGGCGCGGGCGGAGGCGGCTTTGGCAGATCGACCCGATGACCGGAAGCGGCGAACAATGCTTTCGTGTATGGGTGCTGCATGTTGTGGAGCAGATGCGTTGTCGCCCCCTGTTCGACAAGGCGCCCGTGCTGCATCACGACGATGCGGTCCGCAAACTGGCTGACGACGGCAAGGTCGTGGGTGATCATGACCAGACCCATCCCGAATTCGTCGACCAGACCCTTCAGCAGGTCCAGGATCGTCGCCTGCGTCGTCACATCGAGGGCGGTCGTCGGCTCGTCCGCGATCAACAGCCTGGGGCGCAGGGCGATGGCGGTCGCGATGACGACACGCTGTCGCTGGCCCCCCGACAGCTCGTGCGGGTAACGCCCGAGCGGGAAGCGATCATTGGGCAGGCCGACACGTTCGAGCGTCTCGGCGGCCCGGAGCAGAGCCTGCTTCCGCGAGCCGCCCTCATGCACCAGAATGGCCTCTGCTACTTGGTCGCCGATGGTCTGGACCGGATTGAGTGCGGTCATCGGCTCCTGAAACACCATGCCCATGTCGTTGCCGCGCATCCTGCAAAGCTCCGGTTCCGGTGTGGCGGTGACATCGACGCCGTCGAGCATGATGCGGCCGTTCGTATTCGCGCCACGCGGCAAAAGACCCATGATCGCGAGCGCGGTCATCGACTTGCCCGATCCGCTTTCGCCGGTCACCGCGACGATCTCGCCCGCGGCGACGTCGAAGCTCACGTCGTGCAAAATCGGGATATCGTGAATCCCCAGCGATAGACCCTGTATCGACAGTAGCGTCATACCCGCGCCACCCGCATTCTGGGATCGAGCCAATCGCGCAGGCCGTCGCCCATCAGGTTCAGCCCCAGCACCATCAGGACGATCGCCATGCCGGGAACCAGGGCCGTGTGCGGCGCGAAGCTGACGAGTGTCTGGGCATCGGCCAGCATTCGCCCCCAGCTTGCCGTGGGGGGCTGTGCGCCAAGGCCAATGTAGGACAACGCGGCCTCTGCCAAGATGCCCAGGCTGAACTGGATCGTGCCCTGCACGATCATCAGGTTGGTGATGTTGGGCAGTATATGTTCGAACGAAATACGGAAGGCGGATTTGCCCGACACGCGCGCGGCAAGGATGAAATCACGCTCCCACAGCGACAGCGCGGCAGAGCGGGTGAGGCGCGCGAAAACGGGGATGTTGAAAATCCCGATCGCGATGATCGCGTTGACGGCGGATGCACCGAATACCGCTGTAATCAGGATCGCGATGACGAGCGACGGGAAGGCGAAGATCAGATCGTTGCCCCGCATGATCACCTCGTCGAGCAAGGATCCGCGCCGCGCCGCCGCCCAAAGGCCGAGCGGAATGCCAAGCCCCATACCGATGCCGACCGCGACAAGTGCGACGGCGATTGAGGTGCGCGCGCCCATCATGATCATCGACGTGATGTCGCGCCCGAAATGGTCAGTGCCGAGCCAGTTGCGGGTATCCGGCGGGTGCAGTTTATTGGGGATATCCAGCGCGTTGATGTCATAGGGTGTCCACGCGAATGACAGCAGCGCGAGTGCCACAAAGGTCAGCGTCAGACACGCACCGAAGATCAATCCGCGCCTCATGTCCTCGTCCTCAATCTCGGGTCGACGGCGGCATAGGCCAGATCGACAGCGAAGTTCACGACGATCACCATAAAGACCAGCAGCATGACGACGCTTTCCACGACGATCAGGTCACGCGCGCTGATCGACTGGAAAATCAGCCGACCCAGCCCTGGCAGGAAAAACACCTGTTCGATGACGATGCCACCGGCCAGCAGGAACGAAAACTGCAACCCGATAATCGTCAGCACCGGGATCAGCGCGTTGCGCACCGCATGTTTCCAAAGCGCCTGCCTCCGGGTCAGGCCCTTGGCCCGCGCGGTGCGCATGAAATCCTCGCCCAGCATGTCGAGCAGCGACGACCGCATGACCCGCGCCAGAATCGCGGCCTGCGGCAGGGCGAGGGCGATGGCCGGAAGGGTCAGCGCCTTGATGCCATTCAGGACGCCGTTGTCCCATCCGGGAAAGCCCCCGGCGCTGAACCAACGCAGTTTGATCGCAAAGATGCCGACCATGATCATCGCGAACCAGAAATTCGGGATCGCAACGCCCAGTTGTGTCGCGCCCATGATCGTCACGTCACCCGCACTCCCCCGGCGCGACGCGGCATATATACCTGCCGGAAACGCGATCAGGGTCGACAGGAACAGCGCATAGATCGCCAGCGGCAGCGAGACCCAGACCCGATCCGCCACGATTTCGGCGATCGGCGCGCGGTAGGTATATGAGGTGCCAAAATCACCGCGCAACATCCCGGTCACCCAGGTGAAATAGCGTTCGATCTTGCTGACATCGAGGCCCAGTTCCGCCCGCAGCGCCGCGACCGTATCGGGCCGCGCGTTCACACCAAGCATAAAGGCCGCCGGGTCGCCCGGCACGATCTCGATCACGACAAAGATGACGATGCTTGCCACGAAAAGGCTGACGACCAGCGACAGGAGGCGGGAGAGCACGTAGCGCAGCATCAGCTTTCCAAGGCCTTTGCGAAGGTCAGTTCGCCCGCGGGCTCCGGCCCTTTGAAACGACTATACTGCACCAGTCCCGGCGAAAGGTCGCGGTAGGTCAGTGCCGGGCGGGAAGTAAAACCCATTGGCCCGTAGACCTTGGGATCACCGATCAGCGCGATACCCTGCGCGCCCTTTTTTTGCAGTATACGAAGCCCCTCGGCGACGAGGGATGAACCGATACCCAGTCGTTGCCGGGCGATTGCAACGGCAATGGGACCAAGGCCGAACCAGTGTCTGACGTTGGGGATTTGAACCGGGGAAAACGCGACATGACCGACGAGGACGCCCTCCTCTTCGACCACCAGCGACAGGGACAGATCGCCCGCGTCGCGTAGCTGCCCGATGATCGCTGCCTCTGTCCCGTCAGAGAACGCCATCGGTGCAAAGGCTGCGGCGGTCAGATCGTGGATCGGCTGTGCATCATCAGGGCGTTCCGGTCGGATCAGCATGGCTTGCGCCACTGTATCAATCGTGTATCAATCGGCGTGTTCTCAGGGCGGGGTGAAATTCCCCACCGGCGGTATGTGGCGACACGAGCCCGCGAGCGCCTTCCGGTGGAAGGGTCGAGCAGATCAGGTGCGACGCCTGGGCTGACAGTGAAAGTCTGGATGAAAGAGACCGCGCGGCGGCGCCCCGAATGCGGTGGGCAACCGCGTGTGATGCCTTGGGTGACGTGTCGTTTGCAAACCAAGGAGATCATCAATGACACCACCCCGTTTTGCCTTCATCAGGGCCCGCTGGCACGCCGAAATCGTTGATCAGGCGCTGGCGGGGTTTCAGGAAATCGCCCCCGTCGACGACACCTTCGATGTGCCCGGCGCTTTTGAATTGCCGCTGCTGGCCCAGCGTCTGGCGCCCGATTATGACGCCATCATCTGCGCCGCGCTGGTCGTGGACGGCGGCATCTACCGGCACGATTTTGTCGCCGGGAGCGTCGTGCAGGGTCTGATGAATGTCGGTCTGACCACCGGCACGCCCATCCTGTCGGTCGTCCTCACGCCACATCATTTTCAAGAGACCGACCACCATATCAGTGTCTATTCCGGCCATTTTCGTATCAAGGGGCGCGAAGCGGCCGAAGCGGCGCTGGCCATCATAGAGACCCACGCGACGCTCTGAAAAGGTTGCCCCGGCAAAACCGGTCTGCCGGGGCATGTCGTTCACTCGGCCCAGCTGACCATTGTGAGATCAACAGCCGCTGTCGGCTGGTTCTCCCACAGACCCTGCACGCCCGCCTTGGCGACCGTCGGGTAAGCCAGTTCGAACAGATATCCGTTGACATAGTCCTCCGAGATGATGGTCTGCGCCTGCGCCAGAAGGTCCGAGCGCGCGGCCGGATCAGCCGTCGCCTCAAGATCTGTCATCAGGGCCTGAAACTCGGGATTGTCATACTGGAAATAGTAGTCGGGGTTGGCATAAATCCCGATGTCCATCGGTTCGGTATGGCTGACGATCGACAGGCCGAAGTCCTTGTTGGTGAACACTTCCTCGATCCACTGCGCCCATTCGATGTTGCTGATTTCCGCTTCGATCCCGACCTCGCGCAGCTGTGCCGCGATGATCTCGCCACCGCGCCGGGCATAGGACGGTGGTGGCAGTTTCAACGTGGTGGTGAAACCATCGGCAAAACCGGCCTCGGCCAGCAATTCCCGCGCGCGGTCGGGATCGTAGGGTGAATTATCCAGCAGATCGACGTAGTCGGGATTGTGCGGCGCGAAATGCGTGCCGATGGGGGTGCCATAGCCGAACATCGCGCCGTCGATAATCGCCTGACGGTCAATCGCATGGGCAACGGCCTGACGGACCAGTACGTTGTCGAATGGCGGCATCTTGTTGTTGGTGGACAGGATCGTCTCGCCTTCGGTATTACCGACGAGCACCTGGAAGCGTGGATCGGCTTCGAATTGCGGCAGGTTTTCAGGTGCAGGAAAGCCCGCAAAGACATCCACGTCTTCGGCCATCACCGCGGCGAAGGCTGCGGTCGGATCGCTGATGAACCGGAACGTCGCGGATTCCAGCGCCGGGGCGTCGCCCCAATAGGTATCGTTGCGCACCATTTCGAGGCGGTCGCCCTGCACCCAGTCTGAGAACATGAACGCGCCCGTACCGATCGGGTTGGTCGCGTTGCTGTCAGCCGTTTCGGGTGCCACGATCACGGCATCGCCCCACGCCATATTGAACAGAAACGACCCGTTCGGCTGTTCCAGCGTGACCTTGACGGTCGTCGGGTCGACGACCGTGACATCGGTGATGCCCGCGAAAAGCCCTTTTTGGGCGTTCACGCTGTCCTCGGCCCGGGCTCGGTCGAGCGAAAATTTCACATCTTCGGCGTCCATGGTCGAGCCATCGTGAAAGGTCACGCCGTCGCGCAGCATGAATGTGTATTCCGTCCCGTCCTCGGAAATCTCCCAGCTTTCGGCAAGGCCCGCGACGACGGAGCCGTCACCCATAAAGCGGGTCAGCCCCTCGAACACATTCGAATAAAGCACTGAGTCGATCGCCTGCGCGGCACCTGCCGTCGGGTCCAGGTTCGGCGGCTCCAACTGGATGGCGACGGTGATGCTGTGGTTTTCCGCAGCCGCCATCCCGGCACAGAGCGCCAGCGCGCTGGAGGCGATAAGCCGCGTCGTGAATTTATGCATGTCGTTTCTCCCTATTTGCGGTCAGTCGGCGGGCAGCAGCAGGTCTGCCAGGCTCCGCGCCATGACCGCGACACTGTCCATCATATCATCAACGCCGACATATTCATCAGGCTTATGCGCCAGTTCCAATATGCCGGGGCCATAGGCCACGCAGTTTTTCAGTTTCCCGATGCGGTCGATATGTTTCTGGTCGTAGGTGCCGGGTGAAGCGACGAACTTTGCGGTCCTGCCCATGACCTGTTCGATCTGCGCCGCCACCGTCGCCGCCACCGGCGCATTCCGATCGGTCATGGATGGCAGGACGCTGTTCAACTCGCGCATTTCATAGTCGAAGCGCGGCCTGTCCGCCTTGAGGCGTTCGAGGATCCCCGCCACCTCATCCCGTACCTGGTCGAGCGGTTCCTCGACAAGGAACCGGCGGTCGATCACGATCCGGCAACTGTCGGGAACACAATGCGCCGGCAGGCCGGTGAAGTCATCGTCCTGTTCCTTTTGGCCGCCATGGATTGAATTGATGTTCATCGTCGATTGCCGCGCGCCTTCTGGAACGACGGGCATGTCGGTGCGGCGGGACGCCATGGCCGGAAACAACTCGCTTTCGAATTTGTCGAGCACGGCCCCCATGTGGCGCACCGCGCAATCTCCCAGAAACGGCATGGACCCGTGCGCGATTTCGCCGAACGTCTCGATCTCGGCCCACCAGCCGCCGCGATGCCCCAAGCAGACGCGATCCTTGTTCAGCGGTTCGGGGATAATGACGTGCTGCACGCGGTCGGGGCTGAAAAAACCCTGTTCGGCGAGATAGGCGACACCGCCGTAGCCACCCGATTCTTCATCGGCCGTACCGGAAATTTCGATCGCGCCGTGAAAATCGGGAAAGCAGGCGAGAAACGCCTCGGCAGCGATGATGCTGGCGGCCAGACCGCCTTTCATGTCGCAGGAGCCGCGCCCGTAGATTTTCCCGTCGATCAGCGCACCGCCGAAGGGGTCGGTCGTCCATCCCTTGCCAACCTCGACCACATCGGTGTGGCTGTTGAAGTGCACGCAATCGCCGCTGTGCGCGCCCTCGCGCCGCGCGACGATGTTCCAGCGGGGATAACGCTCGCTGTCGCCCGGGGTCCCTTCCGCCCGCACCAATTGCGTTTCGAATCCGGCGGTCCGCAACCGGGTGTCGAGGTAGTCGCAAATGGCCCGGTAATTCTCGCCCGGTGGGTTCAGTGTCGGTATTCTGATCAGGTCCTGGGTCAGCGCAACAAGCGCATCACGCCGGTCCGCGATGGCGGCCATCAGCGGTGCAAGGCGCGCTTCGTCATGCCGTGAGACAGATTTGCCCATGGCATCAGTATGACATCGAAATATACGGTATCAATACCGTATTATTACGGTATCATCCGACCATGACGGACACAGCCGACCTAATCGCGACAGCGTTCGACGCTGCCCCTATCGGGATCGTCATGACCCGCAAGCGGGTGATCGCGACCTTCAATCGCACCTTTGCCCGGATGCTTGGATATCGCCCCGCAGCATTGGCGGGGCAGTCTTTCAGGCTGTTCTATGGCACAGATGCCGAATTCCATAATATTCGGGATATCGGGCTGTCGGTTCTTCATGCCGGTGGGCAGTACACCGATGAGCGTTTGCTGCGGCACCGCGCGGGGCACACGATCTGGTGCCGGTTCCGGGCGGTGACGCTGACGCCCGCCGCGCCTCTCGATCATCTGGTCATGAGCGTGGCGCAGATACCGGATGCAACCCAGCCACCGACCCTGACACGGCGCGAACGGCAGGTGCTGGGTTTGATGAACAGGCATTTGACCAGCAAGGAAATCGCGCGGGAACTGGGTATTTCACCGCGCACTGTCGACGACGTGCGTGGGCGACTCATCAAACGATTTGGGGTCAGGCGGGCCACGGACCTGCTCGGGCGTATCGCGCAGCCGAAAGGATGATCCGGGGTCTGCGCGATGATCTGAGCCGCGCGCAAGTCGCCTGCGACCGGTCAAATCCTGAAGTCAGGGCGCGGCACGCAGCGCGGTGACCTCCGCCGCCGAAACCGTCTGCCCGTCTGCGAGGACAAGCACGACGCCATCCGGCATCTTGCGTACCTCGGTCACCATGGCAAAGACGGTCGCCTGCTGTTCGGAAAGCACCGCCGCGTCGGCATAGCTGACGGTGTGAAAGCTGTAACTGCCCGGCGGCATCGGCGCGCCATCCTGACCAACGCCGGCCCACTCCACAGGCCCCGATGTCGGTGCAATGTCGATTCGCTGCACTTCCGTCCCGTTGGCATCGCGCACGACAATCTCTGCGCGCGTGGCTTCTGCCGCGACCACAGGCACAATACTGACGGGGCTGCCGGTAAATGATGCTGCCGCAGGCGCGCGCACTTCTTTGCCGACCCAGCCCGAAAGCTCGGACAGGCCGCCCGCGCGCAGTGCAAGGGCGAGATCACGAAGCAGATCGTTGGTCTGCACCTGCTGTTCCACCCCCGAAAACGTGGCAAGCTGAACCGCATAATCCGAGGACTCGATCGGGTTCAACGGGTCCTGGTTCTGCATCTGGACGGTCAGCATGCGCAGGAACGTATCGAAATCGGAGCTGATCGTGCTGCCGGTCGGCGCATTTGTGGCCCCCGGCGTTTGCAAAGCAGGCGGTGATTGGGCAATTTCCATGCAGGTCCCCTAAAGTCGAAGATCGAGGGCAGTCGATCCATTTTGATTGGCGCCTATGTCCGGTTCGTCGTCTTCGATCGGTCCGGTTTCCACTCCAACCTCTTCGAATGCGGCATTGGCCTGTGATCCGACGGATGTTCCACCGCGATCGCCACCGTCGGTGAAGCTGAAGGCCAGCGTGCCGTAACCGAGCGCGCGCAGTTCCTGACTGAGGATATCAAGATGCCGACGCATCAGCTCGGACGTTTCCGGGCGTTCCGCCATGATCGAGAGCGTCAAGTGACCATCGGTCCCGGTCAATTGCATCCGCACGCGGCCCAGTTCTTCGGGGCGCAGGGTAATTTCCGTCACCTGATCCTGCAGCGGAGTGATCGCGACCGCCACCTGCCGCGAGATGTCGCGCGGACCCGATGGCGGGTTTGCAGACGAATTCGGCATCTGCGCCGATGAAACCCTATCAAAGCCCTGAGTGCCGACCGCCCCGTTCGCGATCTCGTCACCGGTGGGCAAAGCGCGGCCAACCTCGTCGTTCAATTGCTGTGCCAGCGGTGCAGGCTTCGGCGTTTGAACCGAGAAGACGGATTGCGGCGCGACAATCGGCGGCGCGGGTGAAACGACTGCCGTCCCTGTCGCAATGCGTTCGATTGCCACCGGACTGCCTAATTCGACGACTTCAACACTTGCGGGCAAAGGCGCGGGCATAGTGGCAGTGCTGCCTATCGGTGGCAGCGGTGCAGGCACGGGCTGAAACTGCGGGCCATGATGCTGCGCCGCCGTTTCGGGCGTGGACCGCGCCGGGAAACGCGGGCGAAGCGGTTCCGATACAACCGCATTCTCAGCTTGGCGCGGCGTCAGTCCCGGGTACTGTGTCCGGAGATCCCGCAGGTGATGCGTGCTTGATTGCATCGCCGCTTTGTCGACATCTGTCATGCCGACAACCGCCCCGGGCGCGGGTTGAGGGCCGCGCATCGGATCGACTGATGACGCCGGCGTTTCCTTTGGCGAAGGCATCGGCTGGATTGAGGCCATGCGCCACGGATGGGCTTGTAGCTGTGGCACATGCTGCGCAATTTCTGCGCGCGATGGCGTATCAGTGGCCGGGTGATGTCCATGATCGAACTGGGCTTCGGAAATCCCCGTGCCTTGCGATGGCGCGTCAGTCAATCCGCGTCCTGAATGAGAATGGTGTTTGTCATTTTGCTGTGTCGCGGTCTCTGAAACACCGGTCCCGGCACGCTTCGAACCGGAATCATTGCTTTGTGCCGCCAGTATCCCGACAATCGACACGGGATCGTCCGACACTGCGAAATCAACGTCATCGGCATCTTTGTTCGGTGTGGTTGATTCTTCAGGGTGATCCTCTGGCGTGTCGATTTTGCCACTGTCCAATTCCACATCGTCGGGCGTGACTGCATCGTCCTGTTGCGCGACCAGCAGGCTGAACATAGCAGCCCCGTTCGGCGTTACTTGGCTGGCCGTCCCGCCGTGCAGCGGACCGGCGATTGGATCGCCGACAATCAGTGGCGCAAAGTGCATGGGACGGCTCCGGTCACGGGTCTTTTCGCGGCCACCCTCGCGCAAATTGCTTACCGAATGTTTACCGCTGGCACCGATAAGGGCCGAACCCGACCCTGCCGGAGAAAACGATGCGACCCATCCCCGTTCCACCCCGCCCCGCCCCGGTGCCGATGCTTGCCGACAGCGACCGTGCCCTGCGCGCGGCAGCGGTGCAACTTGAAGCGGCCTTTCTGTCGGAGATGCTCAAGTCAGCCGGATTCGGTACGGCAAGGGGCGCGTTTGGGGGTGGGATCGGCGAAGAGCAGTTTTCGTCGTTCCTGCGTAAAGAACAGGCCCGGACCCTCGCGCAACACGGCGGTATCGGCCTTGCCGAGGCGCTGTTCGAAGCCATGAAAGCGCGGCAGGATGGGTAACGCCGACATTTCATGCCTGTCCGATATCCTGTCGCAGGAACGACAGGCGCTGCTTGCTGGGCGACTTGACGATGTGCTGGCGTTCGGTGACGCAAAACAAGCTGCACTTGATCGGATCGCGCCTCTGACGAAGGAAGCAAAGGCGCTTTCCGGTGTCATGTCCGAGCTTGAGGAGAATCAGGCTTTGCTCGCTGCGGCAATCCGCGGAATCGCCGGCGCGCGGCAGCGGCTTGCCGATCTCGCGCGCGTCCGGAACGAACTGTCGGTCTACACGCCGGATGGACGCCTGACGACAAGGGCCGTGGGGCGCAAGGGGTTGGACAGCAAGGCCTAGGCTTTCGCAAGCAAGAGACTTATTTTCCTCCGCCGCGATTAAGACCCCCTTCACTTCCTGAACCCATAAGGGACGCACGCCAGAACGGTTCGATTGATTCGATGGTTGATCGCCCTGTCAGAATGACGGTCCAAACCGGCCTCCGCTTCGGGGGCCATGCCAAGAAACCGACGCAAAAGCGTTTCCCATGAAGGACCATGAAATATGTCCAGTATTCTGACCAACAACAGCGCGATGGTCGCGCTGCAGACCCTGAAATCCATCAACAACGATCTGTCGAAAACGCAATCCATGATCTCGACCGGCAAGGCGGTCGGCAGCGCCAAGGACAACGCGGCTGTCTGGGCCATTTCCAAGGTGATGGAGTCCGACGTGAAGGGCTTCAAGGCTATTTCGGAAAGCCTGTCCCTAGGTGAGTCCACCGTGGCGGTGGCCCGCAATGGTGCGGAAAAAATTACCGATCTGCTGAATGATATCAAAGGCAAGATCATCGCCGCGAACGAGGAAAACTTCGACGCGGAAACGCTTCAGACCGATTTGTCCGCACTGCGCGACCAGATCACGAGCATTACCGGTGCTGCCCAGTTCAATGGGCTGAACCTACTGTCGAACACCGAAACCGGTGCCAGCCTTGCCGCAATTCTTGGCAACAAGGGTTCGGGCAGTGTGAGCATTCTGTCGTCGCTGGATCGGGCGGCGGACCAGACGGTATCCTCCTCCTCGATCAGTGCCGGCAAGCAGGATCTTGGACTGGGTGTCGGAACTGTCGGCACGGGAACGGACATCACGGCGGCAACCGCCCTGTCCGGGGCCGGCGCGATCGCCGACGGTGCCGTCGGCACACTGACGGTCGCGGGCGATTCGGGTCTTGCAGCGCGCGATGGCAACGCCGTGCTGGCCGGGGACAGTTACAGCATCACGGGCGCACCGTTCGGCCTGTCGGCCAATGTGACATATGTCGCGCGAGACGGCGATACCGTCACGGACATCGCCAAGGCGCTCGAAGCGTCATTCCAGTACCAGATCAAGGCGGATGGCGTGACAGGACTGGAAGTGTCGCGCAGCGGTGCAGCGATTTCCATCGCCAACGACACGGGCGCATCGATCACCTCTGCCATCGCCGTCACGACGGAAGGCACGGTCGGCGGCGGGCTGGAGTTGCTGGGCAAGGTCGACGTATCGACGCTGGACGGGGCGAAGGCATCTTTGAGCGCCTTTGAAAGCCTGATTTCGAAATCGATCGACGCGGCCGCGGCCTTTGGCTCGGTCGAGGGGCGGATTTCGATCCAGAATGACTTCGTCAGTTCGTTGTCCGACAGTCTGAAGTCGGGGATCGGTGCACTGGTCGATGCCAACATGGAAGAGGCGTCCGCACGGCTCCAGGCCCTGCAGGTGCAACAGCAGTTGGGCGTGCAATCACTGTCGATTGCCAATCAGGCGCCGCAATCGATCCTTTCGCTTTTCCGGTAAACGAGTTTCCGGGGGCACCAACAGGCCCCCGGGACGCCCCATAGGGCGGCAAAGCCGTCTTCCGCGCCATTCCGTCCCGAAAGGACCGTCCCTTGAACGCAACCGATCTTGCCTTGCAAGCCTATGCCCCCGCGCACCACCCGTTGAAATCCCATCGGGCCGTCGAAGCACAGGTTTTCGCCAACGTAACGGCCCGTCTGCGCCGTGCCTCCGACAGAGCCGGGATCGACTTTCCCGCCCATGTCGCCGCGTTGCACGATAACCGGAAGCTGTGGATCACTTTGGCGACCGATCTTGCCGATCCCGACAACGGCTTACCGGACGATCTGCGCGCGCAGCTTTTTGCGCTCGCGCAATTCACGCAATCGCACACCCGCAAGGTCTTGCAGGACGCCGCATCGACCGCCCCGCTGATCGACATCAACACCGCAATTCTGCGCGGACTCAACGCGCGTGCGACGGTCTGATGTCGGGACTCGTGCTCAAATTGAACCCACATGAGCGAGTGCTGATCAACGGCGCCGTCGTGGAAAACGGCGACCGGCGCAGCCGCTTGTCCGTCATGACGCCGAACACCAATATTCTCCGGCTGCGCGACGCGATCCGACCGGACGAGGCAAATACCCCGGTGCGGCGCGTCTGCTATATCGCGCAGCTGGTCCTGTCCGGGGACGTTGCATGCGACCGGGCGCGACCGCAACTGATGCAGGGCATCGAACAGTTGTCGCAGGCATTGCGCGATGACGACAGCCGCGCATATCTCGACGCGGCCTCGACGGCGACACAGAATGACGATTTCTACCGCGTTCTGAAATCACTGCGTGCGTTGATCCCGCGCGAGACGCGCCTGATGGCGGCCTATCCGACATGAGCTTTCAGCCGGTCGTGCCGCTTTCCGGCTACGCCGGCTGGCGCTTTCTGCAGCGCACGCTTGATACCCAACAGGCCGCGTTTCGTGAAAGCGCACCGGTCGCCCGGGCGAACGATTATTTCATGCAAAAGATCGGGAGCATCGCAACGGCGGCTGACCTCGTCGACGACCGTCGCCTTTTGACCGTGGCGCTGGGCGCATTCGGCCTTGACGATGACATCGACAACCGGTTCTTCATTCGCAAAATCCTGGAAGACGGAACAACAGCCGAAGACGCGCTGGCCAACCGGCTTTCCGACAAACGGTATGCCGCATTTTCGCGCGCGTTCGGCTTTGGCGACTTCGGGGTGCCACTGACCACCGCTCCGACTTTGGCGGCAGACATCGTGGACCGGTTTGAAACACGTCAATTCGAACGCGCGGTGGGCACGCAGGACAACAACATGCGCCTCGCGCTCAACCTCGATCAGTCGCTGCGCGAGATCGTGTCCGATACGCGCGGAACATCCGCACAATGGTTTGCGGTGATGGGAAATCAACCGCTGCGACAGGTGTTCCAGACGGCGCTGGGTCTGCCCCAACAACTGGCAAGCATCGATCTTGATCAGCAACTTGATGCTTTTCAGGACCGTGCCGATCGTGTTTTCGGTACCAGCCGCGTCGACGGATTCGCCGATCCGGTCGTGCAGGAAAAACTGGTCCGGTTGTTTCTGCTGCGGGCCGAGGCAGCGCCTGCCGCGAACAGCAGCGGTTTGTCCACGGCGCTGACCCTGCTGCAATCCGTACCGGTCACGGTGTAGCGGTGACAGCCTTTTTCTGCGCATCCACCGCCTGACGAAGGACGGCGAAATGGGCGCTGGTGCCGCGCGCATCCTTGATCGCCAGAAACCGGTCCAGCGCGGGCTGGCAGGCGATGGCCGCGTCAATTGCCGGATCCGACCCCGCCGTGTAGAGGCCCGCCTGGATCATCATTTCCGCACGGTCATATTGCCCCAGCAACTTCCGTGCCTGAGCGATCAATGCGTTTTCAGCGGCATTCGCCGCATCTGGCAAAGACCGCGACACCGACCGCAACAGATCGACCGCGGGAAATCGCCCGCGCTCTGCAATCGTGCGATCCAGCACGACATGCCCGTCAAGCACACCACGCAGCAGGTCGGCGACCGGTTCGTCCATATCGGACCCGGCCACAAGAACCGAAAAGATGGCCGTTATCGTCCCGCTGCCTCTTTCGCCGGGGCCCGCCCTTTCACAAAGCGCCGCAACGGCCGGCCCGGTCGAGGCCGGAAAGCCACGCAGCGCGGCCGACTCTCCGGCAGCGACAGCAATTTCACGATGTGCTTCGCAAAACCGCGTAACCGAATCGACAAGCAACAGGACGGATTTCCCCTGATCCCGAAATGATTCCGCAACCGCCATGGCCGACCACGCGCATCGTCGCCTGACGTGCGGCGCACGGTCAGATGTCGCGGCGACGACGATGGCACGCGCCATACCGGCGGAACCAAGGACGTTATCGACAAAATGGCGAACCTCGCGCCCACGTTCCCCGACCAGTGCGATAACCACGACATCGGCATCAATGCCCCGGGCCAGATCGCCCAAAAGTGTCGTTTTTCCGACGCCGGACCCCGCAAAGAGCCCGACACGCTGCCCCGCGACAATCGGCAGAAGGGTGTTGAACACCGCCAGGCCCGTTTCCAGACGCGCGCCAAGGGGCTGACGATTGGTCGGTGCCGGCGGTGCCGCCTGCACGGCGCGCGCTTGCGTGCCGGGCAGGATTGGCCGCCCGTCGATGGGCAGGCCGTCCGGGTCGATCACCCGACCGATCCAGCTGTCATGCGGGGCAAAGATGCTGGGCGGAGCCGGGCGCACCGGATCGTCAAGCCGGATGCCGGACGTGGGGCTGTCGGCGAGCATATGCACGTGGGTCCGGTCCAGCGCGACAATTTCTCCCGCCGCGTCCCGTGTCAGACACTGCAGCCGATCTCCAAGACCGACATGCCGGTTCAGACCGCTTATTTTGACCAGTTGGCCAGCAAGCGCATCCACCCGCCCGACTGGACGCACCGACAGAACCGGCGCGACGGAAAGCACGAGCCGGTCAAAAAGATCATCGTTCATCCTGATTCCTCCAATGCCGGACAACTCAATTTTAAGGAATCGCCCTTAAGCATTGGTTGAAGTCGAGGAGGGAGAAGCCCCCAATGCATCAATCGCTCGCCGTTTTTGATATCAGCGCCCGCATGGCCCGGCATGCCGGTGCCAGACAGGCCGTGGTCGCACGCAACATCGCCCACGCCGACACACCGGGGTTTCGCGCAATGCAGATCGCGCCTTTCGATGGCGCTTCCGGACTGGCCGCCAGCGCGGCGATGCGGGCGTCCCGGCCGGGACACTTGCAAAATACCGCGCTCTCCCAAAATCCGCCGACGATGCCGCGCCCGGCTGAACCGGCGCCGAACGGCAACACTGTATCCGTCGAGGATGAAATGCTGGAAAGCGTGGCGATCAGCCGCGAACACTCCCGCGCGCTTGCAATCTACCGGCATGCGCTCAACGTCCTGCAGACGACCGTCCGGCGCTAGGGGGTGACATGACAGATTTTTCAGATGCGATGCGCGTCTCGTTCAGTGGCATGAAGGCACAGGCCACCCGCCTGCGCCACCTTTCCGAAAACATCGCAAACACGGACACGCCCGGCTACCGGCGCAAGACCGTCGCGTTCGAGGACGTGATGGGTGCGGTCGCCACCGGAGATGTGACGCTCGACCGAACGGCTTTGCAGCAGATATATGACCCCGCCCATCCGCTGGCGGATGCAGGCGGCTTTTATGATGGTTCGAACGTCAATCTTCTTATTGAAATCGCCGATGCCCGCGAAGCCCAGCGCAGCTACGAGGCGAACCTCAAGATGTTCGATCAGGTGCGACAGATGTCGCAATCCCTGATGGATCTACTCAGAAACTAGGAAACCGCAAATATGGATATCCGCACGGCGCTTGTCGCCCAGACCTATGCTGCCGAAAAATCGGCAATCGCGCCCGGCCAAGGCGTTGGCGAAACCGCGGTGGGAGCCGCGAAAAGCTTTTATGACACGCTGCAGGCCAGCGAGAGCGCTGCGATGGACGCGATGACCTCGGGTGCCGATCCGCACACGCTGGTGCAGGCTTTGGCTCAGACAGAACTCGCGGTGCAGACCGCGGTAACGGTGCGCGACAAGGTGGTCGAGGCCTATCAGGAAATCCTGCGGATGCCTGTCTGATATGGATCAGTCACTCTTTTTCGACACGTTGCGGCAGGGATTATGGACAGCATTCCTGATCTCGCTGCCCATTCTGACGGTCGCGCTGGCGTCTGGTCTGGTCGTCGGACTCTTTCAGGCCCTGACCTCGATACAGGAAATGACGCTGACATTCGTGCCTAAACTTGCGGCGATCATCGGCGTCTTCTGGATCACAATGAACTTCATGTCCGGAACGCTCGTCTCGTTTTTTCAGGCGACACTCGTGCCGCTGATTTCGGGAGGCTGATTTTGGACAATGCGACATATGCCGCGCTGACCCGCCAATCGGGCCTGATGCAAGAGCTTCAGATCATCGCGAACAACATCGCGAATGCAACGACGACAGGCTACCGCGCCGAAGGGATGATGTTCGCCGAACATATCAACCGGCTTGGCCCCGGCCAGTCGTCCCTGTCGATGGCATCTGGCAGCGTGCGCGACACGTCGGGCCTGCAGGGGGCGCTCGATCAAACAGGCGGCCCGTTTGACCTTGCAATCGAAGGCGACGGCTTTTTCCTCGTGATGACACCCGGGGGCGAGCGGCTGACCCGCGCAGGCAGTTTTACGCCCAACGGAGACGGCGATCTGGTGACCGCCGACGGGCACCCGGTTCTCGATGCAGGGGGCGCCGCCGTCTTCGTCCCGCAGGGTCTCGGCCCGGTTGCGGTGGCCCCTGACGGTACCATCAGCGCGGCAGGGCAGCCCATTGGACAAATCGGGCTTGTCATGCCTGTCGACCCGGGTGGACTCCGGCGCGCCGGCGGCACGGTTTTCATAGCCGACGGTGGTTTTGCTCCTGCACAGGACGGGCGCCTGCTGCAGGGCTTTCTTGAAAAATCCAACGTCAACCCCACGCTGCAGGTCGCCCGCATGATCGAAGTGCAGCGTGCCTACGAACTGGGACAGACGTTTCTGCAAAAAGAAGACGAGCGCATGCGCGGCGTCATTCAGGCCCTGGGCCGATAGGAGAACGGTATGCGTGCACTCAAGATTGCGGCGGCCGGCATGACCGCGCAGCAGATGCGGGTCGAGGTCATCTCGAACAACCTCGCGAATATGAACACAACCGGCTACAACGCGCGGCGCGCCGAATTCGCGGATCTTCATTATCAGCAGCTTGCACGGCCCGGCACGATCAATGCGGCGGACGGTACGGTGCTGCCGACGGGCGTGCAGTTGGGCCTGGGTGTGCGTGCAACTGCCGTTTCCATGCTGCTGGAACAGGGTGCGCTGGCCCAGACCGGTGGTGATCTGGACATCGCTATCGAAGGTCCCGGATATCTGGAAGTGACGCTACCAAACGGCGGCTCTGCCTATACCCGTGACGGCGGGCTCAAACGCACCGGCGACGGTTTGATCGTGACATCGGACGGTTTTCCGGTCGTGCCTGATATCACGATACCCAGCGACACGCGGTCGATCTCGATCAATGCAGAGGGCGAGGTGTACGGCTATTTCAGCGACCAGATCCAGCCGCAGCTTCTGGGGCAGATCACGGTCGCCGGATTTACGAACCCGAAGGGGCTGGAGGCGATCGGCTCGAACCTGTTCATCGAAACACCGGCATCCGGTCCGTCCAACGTGACGACGCCGGGGCAGGACGGTCTGGGTGTTCTGCGGCAGGGATTTCTCGAGGACAGTTCCGTCGATCCGGTGCGCGAGGTCACTGATCTGATCGAGGCGCAGCGCGGCTATGAACTCAACTCCAAGGTCATCACCGCCGCCGACCAGATGCTTGGCGCCATGGTGCAGGTCAGATGATCCGTCTGACCATCCTTTGCATCGCGTGTGCCGGGCCTGTCGCGGCAGACGTGGTCGTGCCGGTCAGAACGATCCCGGCCCAAACGATCATCTCGCCGGACGATCTGGCAATCCAGGACCACACCGTCCCTGGCGGAATCGCCGATCCGGCAATGATCGTCGGGCAGGAAACGCGCATCGCGCTGTTCGCCGGTCGCCCCATTCGCGCAGCGGATGTGGGCACGCCGGCAGTCGTCAATCGCAACCAGATCGTGCCGCTCATCTTTGATCGCGCCGGGCTGGTCATCGCGACCGAGGGGCGCGCGCTCGACAGGGCCGGGCCGGGTGAATTGATCCGCGTGATGAATCTTGCGTCCCGCACGACCGTCACCGCGCGGATCGGCGCAGATGGAGCAGCTTATGTTACGCAATAGAATTCTGGCTGCCATTTTTGCGCTTTGTGCCGGATGCAGTTCCACACCCATCGGCGGCGCACCTGAGTTCACAGCGCCAGATGTCGCCAACGGGCAAGCCGCATTCGCGACCTACAGCGATACGGCCACACTTGCGGCGTTGCCGCGCGCGCCGGTGCAGGCAGCTTCCCTGTGGACCCGCGACCGTGGCTCGCTTTTGGGTGATCGACGCGCCATGACGCGCGGCGACATCATGACGGTCGTAATCGAAATCGACGATGAGGCCGAATTTTCCAACACGACCGACCGGTCACGCTCCGGGTCGCAGCAGCTTGGCGTGCCGGAGTTGTTCGGCCTGCCCCAAAGGATCGACAACAGGCTGCCCGAAGGGGCCGCTTTGGCCAATGCGGTACAGCTGAGTTCCCAAAGCGACGCCAATGGCGCGGGGTCTGTTCGCCGAAACGAAAAGCTGACGCTGCGGATCGCCGCGACCATCGTCGATGTCTTGCCGAACGGCGTGCTGTCCATCGTCGGCAATCAGGAGGTTCGGGTGAATTTCGAACTGCGGGAGCTTCAGGTGACTGGATATGTCAGACCGGAGGATATCACCCGCCAGAACGAGATAACCTACGACAAAATCGCCTCCGCGCGGATCTCTTATGGCGGGCGTGGCCAGATCACAGATGTTCAGCAACCGCGATACGGCCAGCAGGCTCTTGAAGCCATTCTACCTTTCTAGTTGCCCCAAACGGAGGTCGCGATGAAGCGCCTGCTCTTGCCGATCATACTCCTCATTCTGGGGACCGGAGCCGGCGTCGCGGCCGGACTGTATGTGCAACCGGGTTCAGATGCGAGCGACGCGACGCAGGATGCGGACGCAATGCATTGCACCTGCGCCGACCCTGACCTGAGTGATCCTGCGTCGCAACATGCCAAGGACGTTTCCGAAAACGATCATGACGCCACAGCGACCAGCGAATTCGCCAAACTGGCCAATCAATTCGTCGTCCCCCTCGTCGAGGAAGGCGAGGTCCATGGTCTGGTCGTCATGTCGATCAGCCTGGAAGTACCCTATGGCGGGATCGAGGCCGCGTTCGAACTTGAACCGCGCCTGCGCGACAATTTCCTTCAGGTGATGTTCGCCCACGCGAATGCAGGCGGCTTCGATGACAACTTCACGACCGCGTCCAACATGCGCGTACTGCGCCAGGAACTGCTGCAAAGCGCCAAGCGTGCGGCCGGTGATCGTATCCTGGATATTCTGATTCTCGATATCGTGCGGCAAGACGTCTAGAGACACTGTGGCAGCGCCCGCGTTTATCGGCTGTCTTCTCGGCGCAGCTCTCGCGATTTTGTCGTTGCGTGTTGTCTGTCACGGAGGCCTTTAACCACTTGCCGGCGACCGAATGCCAAGCGCAGTTTCCCGATTTGGGTCTCTTTCAATGCGCGAATCTGGGCAAGTTCAGTATTCATGATTTCACGGCGATGATCGATCCATCTGTGCCAACGCAGATCGGCACCACTCTTTTCCGCAGGTCCGCCCACGGACGGGGCAAACCTTGCGTCCCGTAATTCCTTCAACTTCCGATTGATGTCTTCCTCGCGCTGGTTCAGACGGGCAAGGGCCGCCTGCTCTGACTGATAGGACAGGTCGATCAGTCGCGTCAATTTGCCAAGATCGGTGGTCGCGGTCATTGCCGCAACGCCCGGGCGCGCATGGCATCTGCAAAACGAATGGCAGCGGCGACGGCCTGATAGTGGGTCACTTCGATCGGTGCGTCGATCGCGACGGTTGCGTGAATCGCGCGCGCCGTGGGCGGATCGCTGTAGATCGGAACGCCGCTTGTCGCCGCGACTTCGCGGATCCGGGCGGCAATCTCATCGACACCTTTGGCGACACAGACCGGCGCCGATACGGCGGCGGCGTCCCATTTCAGGGCGACGGCAAAATGGGTCGGATTCACGACAACCACACTTGCCTGCGGTACTTCGGTCAGCATCTTGTTGGTTGCAAGCGACATTCCTTTCTGTCGGCGCTGCTGTTTCATCATCGGATCGCCCTCGGCCTGCTTGGTTTCATCCATAATTTCCTTGCGCGACATCCGGTTCTTGCGCTGATGTTCCGCTGCTTGCCACAGGAAATCGACCCCGCCCAAGGCGGTCGCGATCACCAGAACGATAGCCAAAAGTCGGATCACCATTTCGCCCAGATAAGACGCGATCTGCCCCGGGGTCTGTTGGACGACGGCGATCAGGCGGTCGGATTGTGCGGCAAGAAAGGCCCCAAGAACGATGCAGTAGATCGCAAGTTTCACTGTACTTTTTGCGAATTCGAACCAGCCCTGCCGTCCGAATTTGTTTTTGGCACCGCTGACCGGAGAAATTCGCGACATTTTGGGAGCGAGTTTCGATGGAGCAAAGACCACGCCGCGCTGGGCAAAAAGGCACAGTAGCGCAGCGATTGCGGGGAATGCGGCCCATGGCGCAACATCCAACGCCACGTCCCACAGCATACCGCCAAAAAACGGGGCGGGGGCACCTGAAAACACCTGCTCTGATATCAGGTCAAGATGGCCAAGGATGTTGGAAAGTGTCGTGCCCAGGGCCAACAGCGAGCCGGCACCCACCGTGACCGCCGCCAGAAGAAAGCCACCGTAAGAAGCAGCCGTGGTCAGATCCGCCGATTTCGCGATCTCGCCCTTTTTGCGGGCGTCTTCAAGTTTCTTCGGGGTCGGGTCGAACTGCTTTTCCGTATCGTCCGTCGCCGTCATCGCAACCCGCCGGGTGGTTGTGACAGAAAAACCTCGAACGCGGCAAACCAGGTCGACAGGAGCAGCGGCGCAGCGAGTGTCAGCAAAAGAAGCGCACCGGCGGTGATGGCAGGCGCGCCGACGAATGACACCATCAATTGCGGCATGGCCTTGTTGATGATGCCCAGCGTCACGTTATAGACCAGTGAGGCGATCAGAAACGGGGCCGCGAGGCAAAAGCCAAGCGCGAAGGCCCGGCCGATTTCTTCAAGCCCCAGTCGAAGCACCGTTTCGCTGTTCAGCAAAACCCCGACCGGAATGATTTCGTAGCTCTGCAGAATAAACGCGGCCAGCATGACATGCAGCTGCGCAAGAGCGGCAAGCGCCAGTCCGGCAATCACCAGAAGATGCCCGATCGCCGGTTGCGGATCGGTCCCGGCGGTGCCACCGAAAATCTGCGCAAGCGACGTGGATTGCGCGGCGATCGCCCCGGCGATCTGCAGGGCGTGGACGAAAAACCGCAAGAGAAGACCCAGAAAAAGACCGGTCACGACTTCGGGTGCCAGCAACAGCGCACCTTGCCTCAGGTCCGGGACGGTTGGCGGTATTGTTTCACTGACGGTCGGAGTGACGATCATAGTGAACGCGACCGCAACGGCGAGTTTGACCCGGACCGGGACGCTCTGTTCGCCAAAAACCGGCGCGAGTGCCGACATGGCTGCAACCCGGATGAAAACGACGAAACCCGACCAAAGCCAACCCTGCGACGTGGCAAGCAGAAGCACTAGATCGGTCATGCCGCGGGTACCATCCCGACCAGTGCCGGGCGCGCATCGACACCGATTTCCTCGAATGACAGGACCGGATGCAGCAGCCCCTTTGCGGCCATCACAGTTTTCAGAAACCTGCGCCTGCGCATCGACGTCACGACTGCGGCATAGGTACCATTGTCCGCCGCGTTCCCCAGCTTTTCCGAAATCCCATCAGCCAGCCGGTTAAAGCTGTCCGGCGGCAGTGCGATGTCACCGCCGCCTCTATCCGATTGTATCTCGAAAGTGACGAACGTGTCTTCCCACTCCGGCGCAAGCTGGATCAGCGGGATCGTTCCATCAGGCCGGCGCAGATCGGCGACCAGTTGAAACCCGAGCCGTTGGCGCACGTGTTCGACGATCCCCTCAATCGTCTTGTGCAACGGGCGGGCCTCTGCCGTCGCCTCGATAATCAGTGGCAGATTTCGGATCGACACACGTTCTTCAAGCAAAAGGCGCAGCACGGCGAGAAGAATATCGCTTGGCACCTTATCCGGCATCATCTCGTCAAGCATCTTGCGGTTCGCGTCGGCCCGTGCCTGATCGGTCAGGTTCACCATCTCTTCCAGTCGCCGGCGCAGGGCCTTGTGCGTCAGGAGCTTGGCAAAGTTGTTCTTCACGATTTCAAGAAGATGGGTCGCGAGCACTTCCTCGGGCTGGATCGTTGTCGCTCCGGCGAGCACCGCCGTTTCCTGCTCGGTCGGCGCGATCCATCGTGCAGGCGCGCCATAGACGGGTTCATCGACGGCATCGCCGGAAATGTCGGAAAATTCGTCGGAAGCGACCAAGGCCATAACGCGACCGGGGCGCAGGCGATCGCGGGCCTGTTCGACACCGTGTACGCGCACGACATAGGTGCCCTCGTCAAGCGTCACGTTGTCGGTCAATCGAATATCGGGCAGCAGCATCCCGTATGTCGTCGCGACATGGGTCCGCATGTTCGAAATGCGCGCGTCCAGGCCCGTGCCCGGATCCAGCACCATATCGACCAGATCAGGAGCGAACTCGACGTGGATATCGTCAAGGTCGAGCATATCACCCAGTGATGCCGCCGGCGGTGCAACCTCCCGGTCCTGCGCCGATATGCTGCGCGCATGCGACACGCGGCGGCCGTGAAACACGCGCAGGGCGCATAATCCCAGAATTACTGCGCCGATCAGGAAAGGAACAAAGGGCAGGCCCGGCACGATGGCGAATAGCGCCATCAGGATTGCAACGGTTGCGAGTGCCGCAGGATGCCGGCCCAGTTGCCCGATCAACGCGATATCCGTCGCCCCGCTGGCACCGCCGCGTGCAAGCAAGAGGGCCGATGCGATAGAAATGACCACGGCGGGGATTTGTGAAACGAGACCATCCCCAACCGTCAGAATCGCATAGGTCTCGAACGCCAGCGACAAAGGCATGCCGTGCACCGAGAGGCCGATGACCAGACCCATCACCAGATTCAGGACCGTAATCAGCAAGCCCGCGATGGCGTCGCCCTTCACGAACTTCGACGCACCGTCCAGTGAGCCGAAAAAGGTCGTTTCCGCCTGTTCGCGTTCGCGCCGGTCCTTCGCCTCCTGATGGGTCAGGGCGCCGGCGGCGACGTCACTGTCGATCGCCAGTTGTTTGCCCGGCATCGCGTCCAACGCGAAACGCGCGCCAACCTCCGCCATGCGGGTCGCACCTTTGTTGATGACGACGAAGTTCACGATCAGCAGGACACAAAAGATAACGAGCCCAAGCAGGACGTTCCCGCCCATCACAAAACTCGCAAATCCTTCGATTACATCGCCCGCGGCATCGGTACCGGTGTGGCCTTCGCCGATAATCAGCTTTGTCGACGAGACGTTCAATGAAAGCCGGAGCATGAGCGACGCCAAGAGGACAGTCGGAAATGCGGAAAAATCAAGAGGGCGATCAATGAACAGGGTTACGGTAAAGATCAGGATGGCAAGCGCGAACGACCCGGCCAGACCGACATCAAGAACCCATGCCGGTACCGGCAGAATCATCATCACGATGATCGCCATGAGGGCCAGGGCCAGCAGCACTGTCGGCTGGAACAGCTTGGTCAGTTGATGCGGCACGTCGCCTGCGCTCCTGTCTATGTCGCGCCCGCAATTCTTGCCGTCGCGTGGACGTGGTGTTGAGCACGCCGTTGCGACGGGTCTAGCACCGCGAGAGTTAACAAGTCGTGGAGCGCGGTTCAGTCAGGTGTTTCATACCGGGTCGCCAACTCTGCCAAGACCGATTGGAGCGCCTCCGTTTCCGCCAGCAGATCGTATCCCGATGCGAGGGGCGCATCGGGGTCGTTACCGGTGCCGGCTCTGGTCAGGGCAAGATCGGATACGACAAGGAGTAGAGGATCCGCTGATTGCGCGACGGTCTGCCAATCGCCGCGCCGCCAAGCCTCGGACTCGATCTCAGCGTCGGCGGCAACCGATGCGGGTGACGAATATAGCCCCTGCGCGCGCGCGGCGGCCGAGCGTCTGATCGCCTGCGCGCGCGGCGTCGTGATACCGGCAAGGATCGAATCGATCTGGTCCGGCTGATCCGTTTCGAGCGCCACGCGGGCCCGCAGATAGCGCCGCTCCATCATATCGTCGCCACGCGCGGGGTCCGATAGCATGGCACGCGCGCGGTCCGCGAACCCCATATCGATCAGCCGGGCGGCAACCGCATTCTGCGCTTCCGGACTTGTAGGCGCGACACGCTCTTCAAACACCAGTTCCAGAAATCCAACATCGTCTGCCGCCCCAACTGCCGCCAACATGATTTCGTCCGCCAATGGAAAGGTTATGTTGTCAGGTGCATCCAGCTGCTCAAGAACGGCGACAGCCGCCGCGATACGACCAGCGGAAAGAAGCGCAAGGATCTCTTCGCGCCCCAGATCGACCGCGACGGCGCGATGTCGGTTCTCAAATCGCATGATGGCGGCGAGTTGCAGCAATTCGTCAGGCGGCGAGAGCCGCTCTTGCCGCTGCAGCTGTAGGAGTTCGACCAATGCCTCCGGCGCGACGCGCTGTTCGGACAAGGCGACCTGCATGATTTCGCGCGCAACGTCGTCCGGCGCTGTTTCGCCAGAGTTTTGACGGATCGCCATATCCGAAAGTGAAACCTCTGTGGGGCGATCTAGGCTCTGCTGTCCTTTGGACAGGGCAAGTTCAGCTGACTGGAGATCACCGGCTGCCAGAAATCTCGCCGACAGCCGTGGCCCGAGATGGACCTGTATGGGACCCGGTAACTGACGCAAAGCCCGCAAGATCGCCGCTGCGTCAAAATCCGGCGCTATGTCGTGACCAAGAAAGGCCCACAGCGCGACGGGACCATCGCAGACCGCGAAGGCGATCGCGAGCGGAACCGGGACGGAGTCACCATCCATGGTCTGTGCGATGGTCATCAGTGCCGCGTTTTCATTTGCGCCGGACCCTTGCGATTGCAGGATCGCCACCGCCTCCCGACCAAAGCCGAAGTAAAGATAGGCCTTTGCGAGTTCGATTTCGGCCAGGGTCATTGTCTGGCGAGTGGCTTCGCCCAGAGCAAAGCGCCTCTCCGCGATCTCGGTACCGAAATCACCATCCACACCCCAAGTCGTCAGGTCGAACTCATCATGTGCCGGGCATGCGTCCAGCTCAGACGAAACGTCAGAAGTGTTGTTTTGCAAACCGTCGTCGATGGCTGTGCGGATCGCGACACCGGGAATTTGATCGCGTGCCTTTGCAGCACCGGAAGCCTGCCGGTCCGTCGTCATTGCCCCGGACAATATGCCAAGGCTGGATTCGGAATTGATCAGGCCGTCCGCAACGGCCTGAGTCAGGTCCTGTCTCAGTGCGGCTTCGAGCGCCTGTAGCTGACGGGTGGGCACGCCGCTTGCGTCTTCACGCAGACGGTCAGTCTGGATCAAATCATATTGCGGATTCACCGCCCATGGCAGTGTCGTTTCTGCGTCTCTAGGCAGGATGACGGGCAAGATCGGGCGAGACGGCCGCGTTACCGCCGACGATGCATCACCCGCGACCGGCGGGGATTGGACATCGACCACGAGACGATCCTCGCGCCAGAGGAAGGGCACCGCCACACAATCACAATTCAGGCGCAGTCTGACCTCATCCCCTGCGACCTCTGCCGCGGTGATTCGGTCTTGCGGGATACGCACGAAAAAGCCCGCAAGGTCGATGTTGCCTGCGTTTGGGAAAGCAATCGTGATTGCGCCCGGTTCTTCGTTGACGGCCCATGCCTGCCCGACGGGTATCGCAAACACCATTCGGCTGAAATCCGCGTGCTCTCCGGTTCGCACGGAAATCTGCGCTGTAACCAGACCCGGCAAAACCAGAAACAGAACGAGTAACAGACCCCTCATGCGGCGTCCTGCTTGACTGATTTCAGGGCAGCTTCAAGATCACCGAAGGTGGGGCGGTTGTGACCGGGCGTGTTCTGGCGACCGACTTCTATGCAGATATTGGGCGCATGCCGGTGCAGGTTCGCGACAAGCACCTCGCGGATGAGTTGGTGAAAATGAGCGTCCGCCTCGACCACCGCCTTGACCTTGTTGGAAAACGGTCCAACGACGCCGTAGGCAAGGAAAACGCCCAGGAAAGTCCCGACCAGCGCCCCACCGATAAGTTTACCGAGAACCTCGGGCGGCTGGTCGATAGACCCCATGGTCTTGATGACACCCAAAACGGCCGCAACGATGCCCAGCGCCGGCAAACCATCCGCGATGGTTTGCAACGCATGAGTGGAATGCATGTTGTGGTGATGCGTCGCCTCGATCCGTTTTTCGAGAACTTCCTCCACCTGGTGCGGATCATCATAGTTCATGGTGGCCGACCGCAGTGTGTCGCAAATCAGGGCAACAGCCTCGTGATCGGCGGCAATGCGGGGGTACTTTGCGAAGATGTCGGATTGTTCCGGTGCCTCGATATGTTCTTCGAGAGCGACAGGGTTCGCCCGGGCGATGCGAATCAGCTCAAACAGCAGGCAGAGCAGGTCCTGATAGTCGCCCTTGCGCCAGTGCGGTCCCTTGAAAACCTTGCCCACGTCCTTGAGCGTATGCTTGATCGCAGAGGTATCGTTCGCGATGACGAAAGCACCGGTGGCGGCACCGGCGATCATGATCATTTCGAACGGCAGGGTTTTCATGATGATGCCCATCTTGCCGCCTGCAAGCAGGTAGCCGCCGAAAACCATCACAAAAACAATGCCGATCCCGATCAGGCCGATCATTTCACTACCCCAGAGCTGCTTGTTGATTTCTGTCGCCTTCAGGGTGGCATGGCATCCCTTAAGATTTCGTCTGCATCACTCGACCGGTACACCGGCATTTCGCCCTGCAAGCATGACGCTGATCGTATGTGCGACAGGGGGTTCAAGTTCGGTCATGACGGCGGCCGCTGCGGTCGGGTCCATCAGTCCCAGAAACCCGGCCGCGAAGTCCGGCGTCATTTCCGAAAACAGGGCCGCGGCATCACGGGGTTTCATATTTTCATAGACGACGGCAAGTCGGGCCAGATCGTTTTCAGCGGCAGACTCGGCCAACGCAAGCGTCGCACGCAGCGCCGCCTCCGCCTCTTGGAGGGCCACCATTTGTTCGGCAATTTCACTCTCAGATACGCGAAGGGCCTGAATCTTGTCAGCGACCTGTTCTTCTCGTTGCACCAGTCTTTCCTCACGATCCGCCAGCGCGGCTAAAAGTTCCGCTGGCCCCACCACTTCGGCGACAGGTAGGGCGACCGGCGGCGGCGCGACATCCTGTGCTGCCACCGGCGTCGCGGCGGAAAGCCCGCGAATACAGGCCGACACGAACAGCAGCCCTGCCACCACGTGAAGCGTGTTCCCGCGTATCCCTTTGCCAGCCATCAGGGTCGCGCCCCAGCGACATCCGGCCTTCTGACGAAAAACGGGTTGGTGTCAGACCCGGGTTTCGCAGGCTGGGGCAGGTCATGCAGTGACGCGAGAAGCAATTCGAGACGTCGGCCCGCCGCCTCGGCTTTCTCCGTCGCCTGACGCAAGTCTTTCAACGGGCCCTGCCCGGCCTGTTGTGCCTGTTTGAGCGAGCGCGACAGGTCGTCGACCTGCGCCGACAGCACCGCCACTGCGCCGCCGACACCGGTTTCTAGATCTGTGAAGCGGCGCAACCGGGCAGAAAGAATGTAGCAATAAAATCCGGCGCCAAGCGCCCCTGCGGCCAACAGGATATCGGCGATGAACAGCATGTCGCACTCCTAATTCAGAACAAATTCCATGATGAGCAGATCGCGGATCCGCCCTTCCCCTGCGACGATCTGAAGCCGCCGCAGCATCTGTGCCCGCAAACGCACGAGCGCGGTGGGGTCTTCCAGTTCTTCGGCCTCGACCACACGCAGATATCCGTTCAGAACGTCCATCATGCGCGGCGCAAGCGCGGCGACCTCTTCCCTGTAGGCGGGCCTCACTTCAAGTTGGGCCGAAAACCGCAGGAAACTGCGACCGCTGTCTGTCGGGATCGAGACGACAAGCGGATCGAGCGGCACGAAAGCGATGTCAGGGAGAGGCGTCGCCGGCGGCTCTGCATCATGATCCGCATTTTCCGGGGCTGTGCCAAACGGCAAAAGCCCCATTTGCACGGATACGAACCCACCGCCGGCCCCGGCAGCGGACAGGCCAAGCGCCAGTAACATCGGAACAACCGACCGCTTCTTTTTGGCAGGTTCGGCAGGATCGGCGGCGGCTGTCATCGAGGGATTCTCCTTCATGCCGGTTTCGCCGACCATAAGCCGCTAAGCCCTAACCGATTGTTAAGCCCCTTCGGGCAAAAGCGAGTCACCGGATGCAGAACGCATCGGTGACAACGGAGAACCGGACGTGCAGAACATCCTCAAGACATGGTCCGCATTGACCGTCGGTCGCCGCATCATCGCTTTTCTGGCGGTTATCGCGGTTCTGGCGAGCGTTGCATTTCTTGTACGCAGTGCACGGGCGCCTCAATTCCAGTTGCTGTTCGGAGGACTGGAGGCCGGTGCGGCAGGTGACGTCATCGCGGCGCTAGAGCAGCGCGGCGTTGCCCACGAGGTCAGGGGCAACGCAATTTACGTGGATGCCGCGTCACGCGATAGTTTGCGTCTTTCGCTGGCCAGCGACGGGCTGCCGTTGAGCGGCGGAGAAGGTTACGAACTGCTCGACGGTCTGTCGGGTTTTGGCACTACATCACAGATGTTCGATGCCGCATACTGGCGCGCGAAAGAGGGCGAGTTGGCCCGCACGATCGTTGCCAACCCGCTTATTCGCGCCGCTCGTGTGCATATCTCTGCACCTGTCGGACGACCTTTCCAACGCGAACAGGTGACGACGGCGGCCGTCTCGATCCAGACCACGGGCGGGAATTTGCCTGCACGTCAGGTCAACGCACTTCAGTTCCTGATTGCATCCGCCGTCACAGGGCTCGACCCGGCCGATGTCGCGGTCATCGGGAATGATGGCGGACTATTGTCGGGCGATACCGCCGTACCCGGCCAGGTCGATGGTATGGATGTGGCGGATGCCTTGCGCAACCGGGCGGAACGCCTGCTGGCGGCCCGGGTCGGGGCAGGCAATGCCATCGTCGAGGTATCCGTCGAAACGGTAATGGATACGGAAACGATATCGGAACGGATCATTGACCCGGACAGCCGTGTCGCGATCAGCACGGACGTTCAGGAAAGCACCGGAAAGTCGGCCGACAACCGCGGCGGCGACGTGACCGTGGCATCGAACCTGCCTGATGGCGACGCCGGTGCGGATGCCGGCAGTACGCAGAACGAGAGCAGCGAGACGCGTGCGCTTACAAATTTCGAAATTTCGGAAACCCAGCGCGAGGTGCGCCGCGACCCCGGTGCGATTCGACGCCTGACTGTCGCAGTACTGATCAACGACGAGGCCAGCATCGCGCAGGACGGCACGGTAACAACACAACAACGCGACCCCGAAGAACTTGAGGCACTGGCCGCGCTGGTCCGTTCCGCAGTCGGATTCGATGCGTCTCGCGGAGATGAACTGACGCTGGAATCGCTCCCGTTCGAACCGGTCACATTTCCCGGCACCGAGGCCGCGACCCCACAGGCCGCACCTCTTGATCCGATGCGCGTGATCCAGATTGCCGCGGTCGCACTGGTGTCGCTCATTCTAGGACTATTTGTCGTGCGACCGATCCTGACCCAGCGCACACCACCCGCGCTGCCCGCCCCTGACCTGATCGAGGGGCAGGCGGGTCCGCCACAGGCCCAGCCCGCAACGCTTGCAGCGATTTCAGATGCGACAGCCACTGCACCGGCGGCGGACCCGGTCACCCGGCTTCGCGAAACTATCGCCGCGCGGGAAACCGAGACGCTGCAGATATTGCAAAGCTGGATGGAAGATCCCGCACCGCAGGAGCAGACCTAAATGACACTGGCGCTTGAAAGTTTTGGCGATACGGGCGATCAGCCCGCGCCGGACCCGGTACACCATCCACGCTACCAAGCCGGGTTTGAGGCGGGGGAGATCGCCGCGCGCATGGCCTTCGACGCAGAACAAACCACTCTCAGTGCGGCACTTGTTCAGGATATCGCCGATTCCTCGTTCGCCTTTGCAGAGGCGCGCAGACATGTGCTGGCACAGCTGGATCCGTTCCTGAATCTCGTGATCGAAAAGATTCTGCCGGATATCGCCCGGCTTAGCGAGGTCGCGCAGCTTCACAACATCCTCATGGCTGCGGCTCAGCAGGACGCGTCAAAACCTGCCCTTCTGCGCGTACACCCCACGCGCCAGCCCGCGCTCGAACACGCGCTGGCCGACTCTGATCATCCCGATCTGGTGATCATGGCAGACGCCGACCTGTCGGAACATGCCACGATTATTAGTACGTGCTCCGGAGAAACCTGTCTTGATACCACAGCCGCCATCGCGGCCATCGCCGACGCTTTCAATGCAATACCCACCGCCCTGGAAAGGAGCGCATGATGTCTGCCCCACCTACTGAAGGCGCCCTGCCATCGGCCCAGGCCCATCCGCTGCGGGACATTCCGATCGAGATTACGGTGTCCGTCGGCAAGGCGCGCCCCCTGATCCGTGACGTTCTGACGCTTGGTGAAAACGCGGTTCTGCAACTTGATCGGAAGATCAGCGACCCGGTCGAACTCTACGTCGGCGAACGCCTGATCGCCCGGGGCGAACTGGAAGAGGACGAAAACGGACCGGATGGCGCACTTGCGGTGCGGTTGACCGAGGTCATCGTGCACGAAGGCGATCTGACCTGACATGATCCGGTTTCTGTTCATCGCGACGGCAATTCTGATGGTCACAGCCGTACCTGTCGCGGCGCAGGATCTGTCGTTGTCTTTGGGAGACGACGGGTCGCTCGCCGCGCGCACGGTGCAACTGCTTGTCCTAGTTACCGTGCTGAGCCTGGTCCCCGGCATCGCCATCATGGTGACCTGCTTTCCGTTCATCGTGACGGTCCTCGCGATTCTGCGACAGGCGATCGGTTTGCAGCAATCGCCGCCGAACATGCTCATGGTCAGCCTGGCGCTTTTCCTCACCTATTTTGTGATGGAGCCTGTCTTTGCCGAAAGCTGGCGCGCGGGCGTCCAGCCGCTTCTCGACGGGGTGCTGACGATCGAAACTGCGTTCGAACCGATCATGGCACCGCTGCGTGGTTTCATGATCGACCGGATCGCGCCGGACACGTTCGAAACACTCGCGGCGCTACGGCCGGAACTTCCACGCGACACCCCGCTGGTGCAATCGCCGTTGTCGGTTCTCGTCCCGTCGTTTCTGTTGAGCGAGATGGAACGGGCCTTTCAGGTCGGCTTCCTGATCTTTCTGCCATTCCTGATCATCGATCTGGTTGTCGCTGCCGTTCTGATGTCGATGGGGATGATGATGGTGCCGCCCGCAATCGTGTCGCTCCCCTTCAAACTTGCGTTCTTCGTGGTCGCGGATGGTTGGGCACTGATCGCGGCGGGGCTGGTGCGAAGCTATACCTGACCGAAATTCACCGTTGTTTCACAAACCGAAGCCGCAAAGCCAATCCTCAACTGTGCTTTGCTTCTGGACCATACCGCCAGAACCAGCTCACCGCATGACAAATTCCGCCAACGGGCGCGCTTCTGCCATCGTCGACAAGCACAGTTTTATGTCTAACGTACGATGAACTCTGCGTGCAGAGCCCCGCTCGCCTTTATGCTCTTGAGGATATCGATCATGTCCCGCGGGGCGACGCCCAGGGCATTCAGCCCCGCGATCACCTCGCTGAGCGATGTGCCTTCGCGCACTTCGGCCAGTCCAATCCCCGGCTCATCTGTGATCGCCGCCGCCGTGCGTGGCACCACGATCGTCTCGCTGGGCGAAAACGGATTCGGTTGCGAAACCAGCGGTGCCTCTTCGATGCGGAGCGTCAGGTTGCCCTGGCTGACGGCGACCCGGCTGATCCGGACATCCTCGCCCATGACGATGGTGCCGGATCGTTGGTCCACCACGACGCGGGCGCGCCGCTCTGGCTCGACAAGGATATTCTCGATCCGGCCCAGCGCATGGGCCGGCGACGCCATGCGGGTCGCTGCAATGTCAAACTGGACCGTGCCCGCATCCATCATGACAGCCACCTGGTGCCCGAAATTTGCGTTGATCGCCTGTTCAATCCGGCCGGCTGTCGTGAAATCAGGTGTCCGCAATGCCAGCCTAAGCGTCGTGAGACCCGCAAAATCAAAGTCGACCTCGCGTTCGACGGTCGCGCCCGACGGGATGACACCCGCAGTCGGAACACCCTGTGTCACCGTCGCGGCGTCGCCACCGGCAGTCACCCCACCAGCGATGATCGTACCTTGGGCGACCGCATAGATTTCGCCATCCGCCGCGTTCAGTGGGGTCATGATGAGTGTTCCACCCAGCAAACTGTTGGCGTCACCGATGGCAGACACCGTCACATCCATGGGGCTGCCCGCGCGGGCAAAGGGCGGCAGGCTCGCGGTCACGATCACGGCGGCCACGTTCTTGGGGCGGAATTGCTCGCCCGTGACGTTCACGCCCAACCGCTCCAGAATGTTCGACATGATCTCTTCGGTAAAAGGTGCATTGCGCAGCCCGTCACCGGTGCCGTTCAGCCCGACCACCAACCCGTAGCCGACCAGATCATTGGACCGGACACCATCGAACTCCACCAGATCCTTCAGCCGGATCGGGGATGCGGCGACCGGCAAGGTGCCCAGCGTCATGCTGGCCGCTATGAACGCGATGAACCCGCGCTTCACAGGTAGGCACTCAGGCTGAGACGCGAAATGCGGGCCGTCATCGCGAAATGGGTTTCCAGTTGCACCTGAACGGCCTGTAATCGGGTCGCGGTTTCAAAGGGATCAGCAGCGAGATAGCCGCTCTGCGCTTCCGTCAACGCCTGCCGTTCGCTCGAATTCTGTACCTGCGCGCGGGAAACCCTTGTTTGCGACACTCCGATGTCGGCCTGAATTGCCGCCATATCCGTCGCCGCACTTTGCAGGGCAACACCGGCGGTCGCCAACAGCGCAGCCTTTTCACCCTGATCGAGCCCCGAAAGCTGGCCCGATAGAGCGGCGAGCGCATGGCCGCGCAACACGCTGATGATTTCCGCCTGATCGGCCGCCACGGTTGCTGTGATCGTCACACCATCGGACAACATTTGACGTGACGCGGTACCGGTGTCGCCAAGGTAGGACGTCGCCGCAAATCCCGCGGGGTCGCCAAACCACGCGTCGACCCCCGCAACGACCTGACTTGCTGTCGTGGCACCTGACACCGCACCCGCGATTTCCGTCAAGATATCATCAGGGGGCGCAAGCGCGGGGCGGTCAAACGCAGCGCCGGCAAACAAGCTCCGGTTATCGGACCGGGTATTGATCAGCGCAACGGTATCGGCAAATGCGGCCACTGCCGTTTGCGCGGCCAGGTTGATCTGTGCGTCGCTGCTGCTTCGCGTAATCGGTAAGAGAACGCCTGCCTGCGTTTCACGCAACAAATCGACAGATTGCAACACGTTCTGCACAGTGTTCAGCCGTTGGGATGCGGCGCGTGCACTGCTGTCGTAACTTTCGAGCAGACGCAGGCTGTGCGCGATTCCGTCGACCGGGGCCGTCAAACCGCCAAGCGCCAGTGCTGGGTCGGCCAACCGCCCGCTCGACAAAGCGCTGGAAAGCGCGTTCATCTGTGTTTTCAGGTCGCCACTATGGCGAGCAAGCTGGTACTGCCGTGCCCCGTCACCGATGGTCATCAGGGTCATCGCTAAATCTCCATCAAGCGTTGCATCATGGCGTCCACAGCCTGAATGACGCGTGCATTCGCCGCATAGGCCTGTTCGATCTGCAGGAGTTGCTGAAGCTCTTGATCCGTGTCGACCCCGGTCGCCAATTCGGCATCTCGCAGGGTCGCCCAGCGCGTGTTCTGGAACGACACCTCGGTCGCAGCTTCTGTACGAAGGCTGTGCACGTTTTCCTGCAGTGCGGTCATACGACCAGCGGCGGACAGCGCCGATCCCGATCCGCTGGCGCGCGGGTCGCGAAGCGCATCGATCCATCGGTTCAGCTGTTCCGCGTTGCCGACGGCCCCGCCCGTCGGTGCCTGTACGCCATCGCGTAGGCGCGAAACCGCGCCGCCGTTTGCAGGATCGACACGTGCGTTGATTTGCAACCGTCCCGCCAACCCCTCCAGCGAGGTTGCGGCGACTGCTGCACCACGATCGGTCAATAATCCGGCGTCGCCAAACCCGAGGGACGGATCAGTTGCCGGGTCCGCAAAGCGGGCGGCAAGGTCGGCTGCCACGGCGTCGAGCTCTTTCTGGATCTCGACGAGCGTCGCGTCGCGCTGCGCAAACGAAGCGGCAAGCGATCCGCCAGCCAAACGTCCAAAACCATCGGCAGGATCAAGTGGAGTTCCGTTTTGCGAGAGGCCGGACAGCGCACCCGACGCAAGCGTCATATCGGCGACGATCACTGGCGTCGGATCGAACGCAAACTGTGCCGCTGTGCCGTCAAGCAGAGTGTGGCCGCTTTGCGTTACAAGGCCGATCTGACCATTGCCGCGGTCCACTTCACGCAATGAAACAATGCCCGAAATCTCGTCAATCGCCTGTTGCCGCAGGTCACGCGCGGCGGATGTGTCCTGCCCGATTCCGTTCAGCCTCTGGATATCGGTGTTCAGGTCATGCACGCGGACCAGCGCGGTGTTCAGGGTGTGAACATCGCGCGCGATCGCGGCATCGGCAGCAGCGCGCTGATCCTGAACCGACCGGGTCCTGCTGTGCAACCCATCCGTTACGGCCTCCAGTCGGTTCAGCAAGGCATTCAAACGTGTGTCCGATGCGGGATCGGCAGTCGCTTCGATCAGCGACGCCTCGAACGCGGCCAGCCTGCCGGACAGCGTGTCAGCCGCGCCCGGTGTGCCGAAGGCGTTCGAGATGCGTTGCAACCCGTCCAGACCGCGCTGATGTCCATCACGGCGCGCGTCGGCAAGCCTGCGGTCGGCAATGATGTCCTGATCCAAATGGCGTCGGACGCCGTCGATCCGGACACCTCCGGCCACCTGACGGGCGGACAGGTCGAGCGTGCGACGTCCGTAGCCATCGGTCAATGCGTTGGCGATATTGGAAGAGGTCACGTCGGCCAGACGCGCGTTCGCCGCCAGGCCACTGGCCGCCGCATTCAAGGCGCTCGAAATACTCATTCAGCCTGGCTCCTCGACCCGGGATCAGCGTTTGATGTTGGTGGTTTCCTGCAGCATTTCATCGACGGTCTGGATGACCTTCGCGTTGGAGGAATAGGCCCGCTGCGTCTGGATCAGCTGGGTCAGTTCCCCGGCGACATCGGTCGCCGACTCCTCTCTGGCGAAACCGACGATGTCACCCGTCGGACCATCGCCCGCATCCCACAGAAAGAAAGACCCACTGTCAGGTGTCACCCGATAGCTTTGTTCGTCCAACGATTCCAGTCCGTTGACATTGCTCACGTCGACCAGCGGAATCTGATACAGAACACGGTTGATCCCGATATCGAAGGATGCCCGCAGGAAACCGTTCTGGTCCACCTCAATCGCTGTCAAGCTGCCGACCGGTGTGCCGTTTTTGGAAATGGAGACCGGCGCAAAGGCATCCGAAAGCTGCGTCAGGCCCGCGGAGCTGCCAGGCGTTCCGATCGACAGGTCCATCGGGCCGCCGGCGACGTTGACGGTAAATGTGCCGGTCACCGGATCGTAGGGTCCGCCCGATATGTCCGTTACCGAAAGCAACGTGCCGCCGCCACCGCGTGAGTCGTCGAAGGTGAGTGTATATTCACCGATCACGGCCCCGGCAGAGGCGCTGTCGGCAATGGTCATCGTCCATTCGTTCGACGATCCGGTGGCAGGAATCGTCGGCGCAAAATTGATTTGCAGGTTCGCCGATTTGCCAAGGTTATCGAAATACTCGATCGACAGCGTTTCCGGCCCGGTTGTCGCGCTCGCCTCTGTCGACGTGGCGGGAAGATTGACGGCAAGGTCGACGCGGGTCGTCGCCTCTCCCGCGAACTGGTTGCTGTTGATCTTGATCGGCTCAAGACCGTCGGTCGCATCGCGCGGATATGTCGGGACGACTCCATCGAGCGTGGCGGGCCACCCCATCAGCACCAGTCCGGCAGGGCTGCGCAGATACCCCTGATCGTCAGGACGGAAAGAACCGGTCGTGGTCAGCATCATCGGATTGTCGCCATTGGCGACGGAGGATTCCGGCGTGACAGGCAATAGCCCGCGCCCCCGCACGGCAAGGTCAGTCGCGTTTCCCGTCGCGACCAGCGCCCCCCGTTCGTCGATCAGGCGTGTGTTCGTCGTGCGCACGCCGCCAGCCGAATAGGTACCGCGTCCGGACGAAATGACCATCGCATGAAAATCTGTCACGGCCCGCTTGTATCCATATGTCGCCGAGTTCGCGATATTGTCGGAAATGCTGGCAAGCCGTGTCGCGTTCGACGCAAGCCCGGCCACACTGGCGTTCAGAGACGAGGAAATGGTCATGACATAGCCTTTCGATCGCAACACAGGTAATCCATGTCGGCAAGGCTTAGTGATCAGGGCTTAACGCGCCGCTAACGGCGGACACGAAATCGCAGCGCTAGGGCGTAAGGCCTATATTTCCTCGCGCAGAACGATCACTTCGATCCGGTTGTTGCGCAGATCGGCCGCGTTCGGCGCAATCGCGACACGGTCAGCAAAGCCCGTGACCCGCAGAATCCGAAGCTCGGCGAGACCACCTGCCTGAGTCATCAGGCGCATGCGCGTTGCCCGATCGAGCGACAGGTCCCAAGCGGGATTTTCGCGCAGGACAACCGGATTCGCCGCTAAATGACCGTTGATCGCGATCCGGTTTTCCACGGACGCAAGAACCCGCGCAACCACCGCAGCGATTTCCTCGGTCACGGGCATCGGTGTATCGGTCCCCGGTGCAAAGAGCGCAGCATCCGGGCGATCGAAAATTTCGATGATCAAGCCCTCGTCCGTGACACGGGTCACGATATGGCGCAGGGCCTGCCGCGAAATCGCGCTTTCGCCGCCACGTCCCAACAGCGCGTCCTCGATATCCTGCAGCGCAGCGGTTTGCGCCATCGCTGCCTGCGCATCGGCATCGGCTTGGGCGCCCGGGTCGCTCGTATCGCGACCCGCCTGCAATGCATTGGCGCCGGTTCCGTTTTGCACGAGTGTATTCTGGCTGAAAATGCTTTCGCCACCGAACATGCCGTCACCGCCGCCCGACACCCGGAACATCGGCGCGGTCGGTGAGAAATAGTCAGCGATTCCCTTGCGCTGCTGTTCGGTCGTCGCGTTCAGAAGCCACATCAGCATGAAAAAGGCCATCATAGCGGTGACGAAATCCGCATACGCGACTTTCCATGCACCGCCGTGATGACCGCCACCGGCAATGACCTTTTTGCGTTTGATGATGATCGGTGCGTTCGATTGTGTGCTCATGTGGTCCCGCCTTTGTCGCCACCCGATACCAGCCCTATTGAGTGGCCGGTGAAGAGCAGCTTAAAGGTGGAAATTGACGCGAGTTTTCAACGATTTCGATTGATGTAGATTTCGTCTGGACCGCAGAATTCGATCAGATCAAATCCGTGGTCGCGCATCAGCCCGGCAATCTCTGGGGTGCCTGTGTTGTTCTCGATCGCCCAGACGCCGACCTTGTGCCTGTCGAAGGGAAACCCTTGCAAAGCAGGCAGTTCACCGCCTTCGATATCCAGCGAAACAAAGTCCGGATCGGGGATATCGGCCTCGGTCAGGATTGACGACAGCGTCCGGGTCGGCACTTTCAGCACGTCCTCCACATGGCGCGGATCGGCCCGTACCCGGGCGAGCATCTTCGGATCGTAGCTGTCCGATAAACCGCTCATTTGCGTAAAACCGTTCGTAACCGCGATAAAATCCGCCGTTCCGTCGGAATCGGCGACGGCATAGCCAAGACAGGGGCACCTGCGAACCATCATCGCGTGTTCAAGATGCGTGGCCACAGGCTCGACCAGCACACCGGTCCAGCCGCGCCAATGCTCCAGAAAAATCGTGTTGGACCCGGTCACTCCGTCATAACCGCCGATGTCGACAAATGTACCGCCGCGCTTGCGATCAAAGACCCGGTCGACGATGACATCCTGCCCGGCCTGCGAGGCATAGGCGTAGCGCCGGTCCAGCATTTGCCGGATTTCGTGCAGTTGGCGGTTCAGAGGCCCGCGTTTGCGCGACTTTTCCTCAAGCAATTCCTTTACCAGCGCATCATGAGCGGCGGCAAGTTCCGAACGCGCCGTCTTGATCAGGGAGTCCTGGCTCATCATCCGTCTCCCCCATTGTAGTAGGACTTCTCTTCGATCAGATCGGACCCCAGCAACAGGTTGATGTCCTTCTTGATCCGCGCGCGTTCGTCGTTCGTGACATAGACCGCGCGCGCCAGCGCAATAAAGGCAGGTCCGAAATCGCCACGCGCTTCGCATTTGCGAATATCGTCCTCGATAACCCAAAGATCGCCGTTCACCTTGTAGAGAGCCGCCCAAAGACCCGTCAGGTCTTCGGACTGCGGGATCGCTGCATCGGCCACCGCCTGAAGAACCGATTGTTCGTGCCTCACATTGGCGAGCTTGCCCGGATCGCTGATGTTTTCGGTCTTCAGCCGCAGGATCGTCAGCTTGTCGATCAGCTCTCCTGGTGCAATGGGTGTCAGTATTTCTTTCATGCGCGCCCTTCCAGTTTGTCTTGCAATGCCGTTGCGACGTCCTGCATGACGTCCTCCCAGACAAGCGGGGTAAGTTGCCGGAACAATCGCATACCCGGATACCACGCGGTCGTTTCGCCGGAATGTCGCCAGACCCAGAACGGGTCCCAGTGCAGGATGGTCCATGTCGGCACACCCAGCGCACCCGCAAGATGGGCGGTGGCCGTGTCGGACGTAATGATCAAATCCATTTCTTCCATCATGCCCGCGCAATCGCCAAAGTTGCTTTCGGTGCGTCCCGCATCCACCATGAACGCCGATGTGCCGTCGTTTTCGAACGAATCGAGAAACGGACCTTTGTAGAGTGAGAACAGCTGCACGCCAGGAATATCGACCAGCGGCAGGAAATCCGTGTGGCTGAACGACCGGAAGGCATTTCCCTTGTACGTCGCCGACCCCGTCCAGACGACCCCGACCTTGAAGGCATCGCGATAAGGTTTCACGATCCCGGCGGCCCTGTCCCGTGCCGATTGCGGAACGTTCAGGCGCGGTGGTGGCGGGACCTCCTGCGAGTCTTCAAAGTGCAGCAGCGCAAGATCCATCGCATTGATCCAGAAATCCACAGGCGCATGCCGGGACTCCTGCGTGCCGACCCAATCCACACCGTCAAGTCCTTCAAACAGCGGGGCGACGGGTTTTTCCGTCAGGTATCGCACAGTCGCGCCGCGGGCTTTCAGCAAGGGCACGAAGCGCGCGAACAGAATGGCGTCGCCGAACCCCTGCTCCGGCAGGACAAGTACCGTCTTGCCGTCCATCTCTTCTCCCTTCCATTCGGGAAAGGGCACATCGCGAGCCTTGAGTTCGCCTGCCTGCCAGCGGATCCGATAGGTTTCGAACGCATCCGCATACTCCCCGGCCCCGAGCTGCGCAAACGCGAGTTGCATCTGAAGCTCCGTATCCTCGGGGTGCGCGGCAATCGCCTCCTTCAGGTAACTGATCGCGTCGGCATAGTCGCCCTTGCCACGCAAGCACCTTCCAATCATGGCCTTGTGGTTCGTATCCAGGGGTTCTTCCTGCAAAATCGCGCGACGCAGGGCGATGCTTTCGTCGTATTCCCCGATATCGGACAACACGTTGGCAAGATTGTTGCGAAACGCGATCACCTCGGGGTTCAAAGCCACGGCGCGGCGGTGTGCGCGAAGCGCCTGGCGGTGACGGCCTGCACTGCGATGCAAGGCGCCAAGGTTCGACCACATCATCGCGTCGCCGGGCATCTGGTTAAGATAGCGCGCGTAGTGCGCCACCGCCCCGGCCAGATCGCCCTGCTGATGTGCGCGATTGGCGGCTTCGCGCAGCGCCTTGAGGTCAGCGCGCATCTATCAGGCCTGATCCGCCTTGTTTCGCGACGGCTTGAGCAGCGTCGCGGGCCGCCGCGCCTCTGCCGCCTCGAACAACGAGAACGTCTGGTTGACATAGTTCACGGCGCCGGAAATCAGTTCCATATAGTCTTCGAGGTCCTGCGTGACCTCATTCTCTAACAGCACGACCGATCTGTCCTGCGGCATCGTCTCGAAGGTGACGTAGAACAACGGGTCGCCGCGCCGCACCTTCAGTGGCTTGTCCAAATCGTGCCATTCGAACGCCCACATCAGGGGCCGTGGCCAGACGTTGATCGGGAACCGACCGCCAAAGATCGTCCCCGGAAACTGGTCCTTGTTGTAATGCATGAAAGGCGAAATCTGCGACATGTAGACAGCTTCGTCGGCGATGAACACATATGGCAATTCAAGCTGCAGCGTCGGCACACCGGGGTAGCGCCATTCGGTCTCGTTGGCGATATGCAGCTTCTCGCGCAGCTTGTTGCTTCTGATCCCGCTCGCCTCGCCGTTCAGGTTCCGCATCGCGGGTTTGCCGTCCTTGTCACGGACAAACTGCAGGTTCAGATCGAAAGGGCAACGGATCGCGAAATAGCGGCTTTCAAGATTGATCACGGCAGGGCAGCGCGAGGCCGATTTCGCGTGGCTTTTGTTCATGTCGGCAGAGCGCACACGCTCGGGCGGGAAATATACGATCCCCGCCTTGCGGCTGTTCAGGAACCAGCCGACCTTCACCGGTCCGCTCCTCGGCGTGCCTTCGGCCGTGTTTTCGAAATGGACTGATAGCTGCATCTGCTGATCCTCTTGCGCGCCCTGTCCGCCGCAAGCGGATCTTTTTGGCGGTATCACTGGCTGGAGCGCCTATCCTGAAATTGCGGCGCTAATTTGGCTTTAACATATTGAGCGTGACAAAGTCATATTTTGCAAGGAACAGAACAGAGGCCATCACAATGTCCTCTGACAGAGCCGTGCGCTGTGTCAGCGCGGCGACAGTCAACCGGTCTGCGGCGGCGATGGTCTCGGCCACTTCGAGCATCCGCCCGTCCGGGGTCAGCTTGCGCTGGTAAAGCGTGCGACCGTTCATCTGGTCCAAGGCGTCCAGCCCGGCCGCATCGAGCGGTTTGCGGTGGGCGATCTCGGAGGTCGGCGCGAGCGTATGGCTGGGGTAACCCCCATAGAGCCGAAACGGATCAACCTCGCGCGGGCTCGCCGCCGCGTCGGACAGGCGCGGCGTGGTCACTGTGCCGCCCCGCCGTATCGCCGCCAGTTCCTCGGCAAGGGCGAGGTATTGTGGAATGATCGCGGACCAGTCGAAACGGCGCTGCACATGCGCTACCGCCGCCTGGCCCATTTCGCGGCGCAATGCGGGGTTCGTCACAAGATCGGTCAACGCCGCAACATAGGCGCGCATGTCGATCCTTGTCTGCTGCTGCATCACCGACAGATGATGATGATATCCGTCCGTACCGTCGGCAAAACGGCGCGCGATCCTGTCGCCGATGTCGCGGCCCGGACCGATCATCGTCGTCGGGATCAGGAATCCGGTCTCGCCGTTCACGACCGTGTCACGAAACCCGTTCCAGTCGGGCATCACGACGGGAAGCCCGGCAGCCATCGCCTCTACCGGGACCAGCCCGAACGTCTCCTGAATGTTGTCGACCGGAAGCGTGAAAATATCGGCGGCCGACCAAATGCCGCGACGGACATCCGGTGCACGCCCGTCGATCGTGGTGACCTTCACCGAAGGGCAAACCTGTTGACCCCTTTCGTGAAGCTCCTTCTCGGGATCATTGGCGGGCCAGCCGACCAACCAGAGATGCACGGATTTTCCCGTCGTCTGCGCGACCTCCTCCAACGCCAGATAAAGCGGCAGCGGGTTCGCCTTTTCGACCGTGGTCAACCGGCCCATCGTCATCACGACGACATCGTCGGGACCTGCATCAAACCGCCTTCGCATCCCGTCGCGGTCGGTCGCACGGTGGCTGAAATCGTCGGCGTTGATCCCGAGCGGTATGATCGGCAGTTGCGGCATCGGGACCCGCGTCGCACCAAAGCGGGCACGGATGAACTCTGCCGACAGGTCCATCTGCTGACGAACCACGCTGTGCACAGCCCGCGACGTGCAGATAATCGCGTCCCACGGCTCCACCGGCTCCAGCATCTGGTTGTGCAGGCGGTCGATCACCCGCCGCGTGGAAACCGTGTGGGTGATCCCGACAAGTGAACACGCCTTCGGATCAAAGCGTTGCCTGCGCCAGGCGGCATCGGTGAAACCGGGTGCCGGAAAAAATACCGTGCCTGGATAGGTCCAGTCACTTTCGCCGCGTAGCGAAGACACCCGCATGGGTCGTGTTTCGCCAAGCGCGCGCGCTGCATCGTCGAACGCCTGTGCGCCGCTTCCCCCGGCGACGACGGCATGCACCTCGGGTCCGCCGACATGACGCAGGAATCCCTTCAGAAACGACTGACCGGCTGACCGCCGGCCAACCAGATCCTTATTCTCGCCCTCGACCGCGTCGGTATGGAAATAGATCGCCGGTGTCGTCGCCATGTCGCATCCTGCCATTGCCTTCGCAAAGCCTGACGCCACCGCGGGGCCATGACAAGACTAGACCGGCATATCGCGTGACCCCTGTGCATCTGACGCGACCGCCTGATCGAGTACCCGCTGCAGCGCGGCACCCCGCGCAAAATCGGGTCTGACCATCGTCTTGTCGCGGATCGCGTCGACGAACCGCTGGTAGTTGCTGGCAACGGGCGGCGTTTCGACGCTGACCCAGCGCGCCGCCTGCATATCGTCGCCGATCGAGGCACGCAGACTGCTGACTTGATTTTTGCTTTGCACCTCAAGCCCGCCAAGATCGCCGTAGATGCGCAGGCTCAGGTCGTTGAGATGTCCCGACGCCATCCGGCTGGAGTGCACGACACCCGCCGCCCCGTTGGTCAGGGCGACATGCATGTTGAAGCTATCGTTCGCATCAAGCCAGTATGGCCCGATCTGCCCTCCCGGGGCCTTGTCGAACGTCGTCAGCCGGCACGAGACCCGCGCGACATCCGCGCCCGCGACATAGGTGGCGTAGTCGAGGATATGAACGCCGACATCGCCCAGCGTGCCCATCGACCCATGCGCGCGCGACAGACGCCATAGCCATTGGTCCTCTGTCTTCCAGTCCCCCCAGGCCGATTGGGTCAGCCAGCTTTGCAGATACGACGCCTCGAAATGCCGCACGTTGCCAATCGTGCCGTCCGATACCATCTGCGCCGCCGCGATCATGGCCGGGACCTCGCGATAGGACAGGTTGACCATGTTCACCACGCCCGCCGCTTGTGCGGCCGCGGCCATCTCGGCTGCATCGGCGTGATTTGCGGCCAGCGGCTTTTCACACAGGACGTGCTTTCCCGCGGCCAGAAACGGCAGGGTCGTCATGTGGTGGATGGCATCCGGTGTGACATTCGACACGGCGTCGAACGCGCCCCACGCCAGGGCATCATCGACGCTGCCAAATCCGTGCGAGATGTGATGCCGCGCCTGAAAATCCGCCAGCTTGTCCGCGTCCAAATCGACACCCCCGACGACTGTGACCCCTTCGATCCCCGCATAGGCCTGCGCGTGGGTCTCGGCCATACCGCCCGTGCCGACGATCAGGACACGGATCACCGGAAGCCCTCTTCGCCGTCCTTGTGCAGTCGCGGGCCGCGCGCGGTGATAGGTTCCAATGCGGATTCGACTGGCACGTTGGGCGCATCATGCACACCCTGAACACGCGGCGCAGGGTTGTAGGCCCAGCGCACCGCATTGCGCAGCACGGTCTGGATGTTGGCGTCGTGATAGGTGGGGTATGTTTCGTGTCCAGGGCGGAAATAGAACACGTTGCCGGCCCCCCGTTTGTAGGTCAGGCCAGACCGAAAAACCTCGCCGCCCTGAAACCAGCTGATAAAAACGGTTTCCAGCGGCTCGGGCACGCCGAACGGCTCGCCATACATTTCTTCGTTCTCAAGCTCGAAATGATCGGGTAACCCGGCCGCAATCGGGTGGTTGCGCGACGTCACCCAAAGCCGTTCACGCTCGCCCGCCTCGCGCCATGTCAAATTGCAGGGCGTGCCCATCAGACGTTTGAATATCTTGGCGAAATGTGCCGAATGCAGCAGTATCAAACCCATACCGGCGTTCACATGATCGGCGACACGTTCGACGATGGCATCTTCTACGTCGCCGTGTGCAGCATGCCCCCACCACAGCAAAACATCCGTCCGCGACAAGCGATCTTCCGTCAGACCATGTTCGGGCTCCTGCAACGTCGCCGTCGTGGCGGCGATGCCGTCCGACGCCAGCGCCTGCGCAATCGCGCCGTGCATGCCGTCGGGATAAAGATCGGCCACGATCTTGTTGGTTTTTTCATGGACGTTTTCGCCCCAGACCAGAGCCCTAATTGTCATCTTCGCAATCCTTCAAAGCGCTTTGAGGTTCATCAAAGAGCAGGTCTGGCGGGAACACAAGCCCACTTGCCAAATTGACGTTCAAATCACCGGGAAAGCAGGCTATGCCCTCGCCCTGTTGATAAGAGGCGAAGATGAGCGGTGCGACTGAAATTCTGATCCCGGCCTGGGTCGACGGTGCACTGATGCCGGTGGAAAAACTCGCTGTGCACCAGCGCGGCCTGCGTCACAAGGCTGTCAGCGTTTTCGTGATGCGTGGCAGCGAGGTGCTCTTGCAGCGGCGCGCGTTGGGCAAATACCACACGCCCGGCCTTTGGGCGAACACCTGTTGCACGCATCCGCAGTGGTCGGAAGAGCCGGAACACTGCGCCGTGCGGCGTCTGAAAGAGGAATTGGGTCTCACCGGCGTGGAACCGGAGTTTCGCGATCAGATCGAATATCGTGCCGATGTCGGCGACGGGCTGATCGAACACGAGGTCGTGGATGTCTTCGTCGCCCGGGCTACCCCCGACATGACGCTTGCGCCAAACCCGGCAGAGGTCATGGCGACGCGCTGGGACGACATCGACAGGCTGAGCGATGAAGTCGCGCAAAACCCCGCACCCTACACGCCGTGGCTGTCGATCTATCTGTCGCAGCACAAAAACACGATCTTCGGCGCAAGGTCATAGCCGCTAGGCTGCGGCGCGATCCATCCGGGCCGCGTGCCGCTCGATCTCGATGCGATCAACAGTCGCAAGCACGGCATGAGAGGGTTCTGCCCGCAATTCGGCACCACTAGCGTCGATGATTGCGGCATAGGCCGTCTCACCCTTGTCGCAAACGACGTAGATCATCAATTCCTCTGAAACACCGTCATCGGCGACAGTCTTGTGGATCGAGACAAAGTCGATTTCAGCCGAGGCATCATGTTGCGCCATCAGGCTGTCGATCGCGACGGCAGCGCCAAGGGATCGACACAGTTCAGCCGTTGCCATGATCTCTGCTTGCGTGACGCTGGACACTTCCTCACCGACCTTCGCGGTTCCCTGCGCTTCATCGACCTCGTGCGTCATGATCGCGACACCGTCCTCGCTCGCCAGACCCCAGGCCTCGCCGCTCGCCAGATATGTCAGTCGCACCGGGGTCATCACCCCGTCGATGTCCATCTTCAGGCTGCCACCGGTTCCGATCACCGGGTCCTTGATCTTGCCTGCCGCCATGCCCAGCCCAAGCCTTTCGGGATCCGACAGCATCGCTTCGAGGTCAACGCGTCGGTCCTGTATTTCACGGCCTTGCACCGGCCCATGAATTTTCGCGATCCCGTCCAACACCCGGTCGACCAGATCGTCAGGCACCGCGATCAGTGTTTCAAGACCTGCGATCCAGTCCGCAAGTGCCTGTGTGAAACGTACCTTTTTATCGTGCACATAGAATGGTTGGTCCAATGCCTTCAGCCCGTCCGGGGCAGCATCGCGAAACCCGAGTTGCGGGTTCACCTCTTCGGCGTGGGTCGCGACCCAGGCGGCCATCTCGCCAGCCAGCCTCTGATATTTCTTGTCACCCATACCGATCAAGCCGACCATCAGGCTACTGATGCGCGATTTGATATTTTCGGCGCCACTCGCGACGAACAGCGTATGACCGCCCTCGCAGACCTGCGCATGATATGTGTCACATTGCCAGGCCTGAAGCGCCTCCGCAGGAACTTCACTTTCCGCGAAGCCCGCCACGAACTGCAGATGGTTCACATAAGTGACCACGGCTTCGACAAGGGGGCGGGGATCATCGGGGTAGCTGTCACGCGCCGATTGCGGCACCACGATCAGGTCAAGCCGGGTGACATCGGCATCGTCTCCGCCCGCGTTGTCCTGCGCCGGTTGAGGTGCGGCCACTTGCGTTTCCGCCACTTTGCCTTGTCTTGTCGCGACGACTTTACTGGCTTTCTGAAACAGTTCCCTGATCATCTTACCCATCCTTTGCCTGCAATTTTGCATTGCATCCTATGCACCGCCCGCATGGCGCAACTACGTAAAGAAAAAGGCAATCTCTGGGTATTCAGATGGTTTCCGGGGTGCCGAGAGTGATGACTGTGCCGCCTGCGGCGTTGGCATCCTCGGTATCATGCGTCACCATCAGAATGGGAAGCGCGCGCGCCTTTGCACGGGCGAACACCATGTCGCGCACCTGTGCGCGGCGCGCGGTATCGAGACGCGAAAACGGCTCATCCAGCAAAAGCGCGCAGGGGTCGGACAGCAACATCCGCATCAATGCGACCCGCGCCTTCTGGCCGCCGGACAGCGTGGCCGGGTCACGGTCCGCATAACCGGCCAAACCGACCTCCTGCAATGCGTCGGCGATACGGTCGGCGCGGTCCGTCCGGTTACCACCGGGCGGCAACCCAAAGGCAAGATTAGCCCCGACTGACAAGTGGGGAAACAACAGATTGTCCTGAAACAGAATCCCGACGCGCCTGCGGTGCGGTGGCACGTCCGTGATGTCCTGCCCGTTCAATACGATGCGTCCCTCTGCCCGAAACGCAGGGGCCAGAGTCCCTGTGACGAAGGCGAGCAGGGTCGATTTGCCCACTCCCGACGGACCCATGATCGTCAGAACCTCGCCGGGAGCGATGTCATGCGATACCGCCAGCAGTCGCTGCCTATCCTTCGTGATGATACAGTCGCGCAGCGAAAGCCCGGTCTCATCCATGCCACAGTCCTCTCCGGTTGCGCCAGGCCAGCGCGGGGATCAATAACGCGAGCGCAAACGGCACAAGTGCCGCAAGGGTCTGCATCAGGCCATAGACACCGATCGCGCGCCTGTCACCGCCAGACGACAGTGCAAGCGCCTCGGTCGTCAACGTGCTGACCCGCCCGCCGCCGATCAGAAGCGTCGGCAGATATTGCCCGACGGACACCGCGATTCCGACAGCCATGGCAGTCAGCACCGGGCGCAGCAGCATCGGTAGACGCACACGCCACAGGACCCCATCGGGAGAGGCGCGCAGCGCCGCGGCAATCGTTCCCATTCGCGCGTCCCAGGCGCGGAAAGGATCGGCCAGCGACAGGAACACGTAGGGCAGCACAAAGATAAGATGCGCAAGCATAACAGGGCCACGCCCCATATCGGCACCGACGGTCAGGAACAGCGTCTGCAGACCCGGCAGAAACGCTACCTGAGGGATCAGCAGCGGCAGATAAAGCATCCAGACGCTGACCGTGCTGAAACCGAGGTGATACCGCGCCTCGGCCTCAAGGCAACCGATGGTCAGCAAAAGCGCTACCAGCGTGACAGTGAGCGCGATCACGGCGGTTTCCTGAAAGGCGGCAAGGGTGCCCGACCCGTGGCGCATCCAGTTGCGCCAGGTGAAACTGTCGGGCAGCACATCGGGAAACGACCAGAAGGCCGCGACAGACCAGACCGCCAGCCCCGCCAGACCAAGCAGCACCGCCAGTGCGGACACAGCGCCAAGGGTCAGCGCCAGCCCGCCGGCAAGACGGTCCATGCGTCCACGCCGCCCGGCCATAATCCAGCGCCGCCCGGCCCAGCCGACCGCGCGTTCGCCCATGCGCCAGACCAGCAGCCCGCCGATCACCAGCATCAGTTGCAGCAACGCACCGGCAGCGCCCTGCAGACGCAAGGACAGGTCAGGGTCGGACATCCACTTCACGATCTGCACCGACAAGGGTGGCGGCGTGTTCGACCCCAGAATGATCGCGACATCGACGACCGACATCGCGTAGGCCAGTACCACATAGACCGGCAACCTGATCTGCGCATATACGCGCGGGAAGACGGTCTTGAGCCAACCGGTCAGCCGGCCGTAACCAAGCGCCTGCGCCACGGCTACCGACCGGGTGGCATCCGCCTGACCCTGCGCCGCCAGCGTCATCAACAGCAGGAACGGAACCTCCTTGGTGATCATGCCAAGGGTCATCGCAAGCCCCCAGGGATCCTGCACGATCAGTAGGTCCAACGGCTTGTCCCACCCCGTCAGCCCGGGCGAGACGAGGCGGGCCAGCCAGCCGGACGGGGCAATCAGAAACGCAAGCCCAAAGGCCGCCGCGGCATGAGGGACGGACAACAGGGGTGACAACAGCCTTTCGAGGGCGCGAAAGACCCGCGTGCCGGACCAGCCCGCCACGATCAGCGTCACGATCAACAGGGAAACCGATGTCGCGATCAGGCCCGTGGTCAGTGACAAGCGCACGGCGTCCGCCAGACCGGGCCATGCGACCAGCGCGCGCACAGCATCAAGATCCGGGCCAAATTCTCCAGCCGCCGGAAGATGGCCGAAGGCAGGCAGCACGGTCCCGTAAAGCCCCGCCGCGACCGGGCCCAGCATCGCCAATAACGTCAGCGCCGGCAGAACCGGAAGAACGCGGCGCGACCTCACAGGCCGTCTATTGCGCGACGCCGTAGCGCGCGACCCAGTCATCCGCGATGCGTGTCATCCAGCTTGGATGCGGCTCTGCCACGACGGTGCCGAGCTCTTCGGGGGACAGCGTCGCAATCCCCAATTCCAGTGCATCGAACAACGCGCGATCCTCTGCTGTCAGTTTCTCCATATCCAGCACCGTGCCGTAACCCAACAGGTCGGGGTCCTGTGCGCGGGCCTGCGCCTGCGGTGACATCAGAAAGTTCGCCACGACCATCGCGCCTTCCTTACTGCCGGAATTGTAGGGGATCGCTACGAACGACGCATTCCCGATCGTACCCTTGTCCAGCACGAAGGTGCGCACCGTCTCGGGCAGTTCAAAATTGGCGATGGCGGCAGAGGCCGCGCCGGGGCTGAACGAGATAGACAGATCGAGTTCATCGTCCGCAATCAGCGGGAACATGGCCGTGCCGGTCGGCGGATAGGCCCGCCCACCGCGCCAAAGGTTCGGCGTCAGCTCATCAAGATAGCGCCACAGCGGAGCGGTCACCGCGTCGTAGTTTTCATCGGTCGCAGGTGCGGCAAGAACGCTGGGGTCGTCAAGGATATCGACCAACACTTGTTTGAGGAAGGTCGTGCCCAGAAAATCCGGCGGTTGGGGGTAGGTGAAACGCCCCGGATTCTGCGCAGTCCATTCCAGTATTTCCTGCATCGACCCCATCGGTGCGGCAATGTCGGCAGTGTCGTAATCGAACACGACCTGCGCCATGGCCCAGGGGGATTCGAAGCCATCGGTCGGGACTGTGAAATCGGTCTGCACGGTCTTGCCGTCCACGTCGACCAGCGCCCAGTTCGGCAGTTGCTCGGCGAACGATCCAAACAACAGGTCGGCGTCCTTCATTGCGGCGAAGTTCGCGCCGTTGATCCAGATCATGTCGACGGCACCGTCGCTGTCCTCGCCCGCCTGCTTTTCGGACAGGACCCGTGTGACGGCGTCTGCGGTATCGGTCAGCTTCACATGCTCCAGCGTGACACCATATTCGGCCGCGACCCGTTCGCCCACCCATGCGATGAAATCATTGGTCTGCGTCGACCCGCCCCAGGCGTTCCAGTAGACGGTCTGTCCGTCGGCGGCAGCAACGACGCTGTCCCAGTCCGACGGATCGGTTTGCGCGAAAGCGGCACAAGGGCCAAGAGCAGCCAGCAAGGCAAGATATTTCATGGATCGTCCTCTAAACGGTGAAGGTCTGCCGCGCGGCATGTATCCGCAGGCACCCGGTCGCAAAGCACATTGCACCGAATATCCAGGCAAGGAAGGCAAAATATTGTGAGAACAGGCAGATCAGCACGAAGAACGCGATGGTTTCCGCCCCTTCCAGCAGGCCATTCGAATAGTAGAGCGATTTGACGCCCTGCGCGGACGTCTGCATTTTCCGCTTTTCGGCCAGTATCGCGTAGCCCAAAAACGTGCTGCCGTTGAAGTAAAAGGCGGTCAGCAGCCACGCACCCGCCGCTCCGTTCTGCAACGGATCGAGCCAGACGAACGCCATCGGGATCGCGCCGTAGAACAGAAAATCCGCGGATATATCCAGATAACCGCCGAAGTCCGTCTTGCGGGTCGCCCGTGCCACCGCGCCGTCCAGCCCATCGGCGATACGGCTCATCAAAAGCGGAATCAGCGCAAGCCATGTCCAGCCCAGCGCGATATTGAGCGCAGCGATCAATCCCAGCCCCAGCCCGATCAGCGTCACACCATCGGCGGAAAAACCGTGCCGCGCCAGATCGCGACCCAAGCGGTTCAGGGGCGGGTCTATCAGTTTTCTGAACTGGCGGTCGAACATCTGCGGCACTTTCCCTTGTCGTTGGTTCTTTGGCGCAGACATCGCGCACGGGCAATCCACCTGACGTTTTCGTGACCCTAACCGATGGCAATCCGCGGACGGCCTTGCGCGGTGACACGTATTCTGGCCTCGACAAACAACGGCCGGTTTTCGACCTGCGCCTCCTGAACGTCCCGATCCGTGGTCAGGCGAACTTCTTCGACACCGGCGGCCCGTGCGCTTTGCGTGGCCTGTTCGACCAATGTCGCTTCCAGCGCCGCCAGGGCCGTGTCACGATCCGCGAAATGTGCCGTGCCGTGGGCCTGATGCACGACGAACTGTCCCGCGCCCGGGCTGGTCACGGTGCCACTGGCCTGCATGGCGACCTGTCCCACGACCGCGCCAATCGCATTCGCGACGCCGCCATAATCGGGCAGGATCGTTTCCGTATTCAGGCGCGTACCGACCGCGCTATAGTAGGCACACGCGGATGCCCCCAGCCCGATCAGCGGCACGCCCAAGGCGAATGTCGTCTGTACAACGCCGCTGTGCCGATCCAGCCCGGCAAGCGTGAGCGGGTGGCGGGCGAGCCGTGCCGTCTCGACCCCGCCCCAGTCGCGGGCATCTTCCTCGAATGCCGCTTCGAGCAGACAGGTGACCGTCTGTGCCGTCAGTTGATCGACAATCATTTGTGCCAGTGCTGCGCCGCCGGGCGCAAGGCGGTCGCCGCCGCCGGTTCTGCGGCGCGCGAAAAGCGTCAGTGCCTTCTGCGCGGCCTCGGCATCCCAAGCGGCGACACGGCCCAGCACATGGGCCGCGTCGGACGGCGTCACGCCCACGCGCAGAACCAGCCCGCGGGTGACAAGCCGATCCAGCGCCGGGCTTTCCATGCGGCTTGTCACGACTTCACCCAAACGCCGCGGTCCGTCCGCCAGTCGCGCGGCGACCGCGGCCTCCCGTTTGTCCAGTCCTTCTGGAATATCATGCCAGAGCGGGACGACGAACTGTGCTCCGTCCAGCGCAGGCGTGTCGCTTGCCAGCGCCCGGTCCAGCACCGCGTGAACCAGCTCGGGATATTTCTTCCCCGCAAGCGCAATCGGCATGAGGCGGCGGGGGCCAAGCCGCAAACCACCGTCCAGTCCATCGGTGACATGCACCTCGCTGTCGCCACCCAGACCGGTCGTGCGCATCGCTACGGCCTCGACCATCGTCCGATAGGGGCCGACCTGTGCACCACGCGGGTCGATCGTCGGGCGACCGTCCTTCAACAGACACACATCCGTCGTGGTCCCGCCGATATCGCTGACCAGTGCGTCGGTCGCGCCGGTCAGCCATTGCGCCCCCGCAATCGAGGCGGCAGGACCGCTCAGGATCGTTTCGATCGGTTTCTCGCGCGCGACCTCGGCCGACACCAGCGCCCCGTCACCACGGACCACCATCAGCCTTGCAGAAATGCCAAGCTGTTTCAGATGCCCCTCACATGCACCGATCAGCCCGTCGATCATCCCGATCAATCGTGCATTCAGAACAGCGGTCAGGGCGCGCTTCGGACCACCCAGCGCGGACGACAACTCGTGCGAGCAGGTAACGGGTCTGCCGGTCGCCGCGCGGATCGCATCACGGGCCGCGATTTCGTGCGCAGGGTTGCGGGTCGCGAAACTTGCTGCGACGGCAAATCCCGTCACACTAGTATCCAGAGACGCGAGCGCGCTTGCCAGTGCGTCAAGGTCAAGCGGAACAAGTTCCGCACCACCATGACCATGGCCACCGGCAAGCGAAATGACCGGGTCGCCGCGCAACGCCTCGGTCAATCCGGCGCGTCCCAGCTCTGCCAGCGCGAAGCCGATAAAGACCAGCGCAATCCGCCCGCCCTGACCTTCGACAAGCGCATTAGTCGCCAGTGTCGTAGATAGCGATACCATCGCGATGTCGGTGGGGGACACGCCCGACTCCGCGATCGCCGCATTCACGGCCTCTCCGATACCGCTGGCAAGGTCGGGGCGCGAGGTCAGCGCCTTGGATGCGGCGACGACGGTATTGTCGCCTTCGTCAAGCACGACAGCATCGGTGTAGGTGCCACCGGTATCCACACCCAGAAGATATGCCATCGCCCTGCTCCTTTCTGCCCCGCCCCACGGGCCGCGCCTACCTGTGTCCTTCAATACGCAACACTTCGGCTTTGTCATGCCGAAAACGCGCTGCTGGACGTGTCGATGGATACAAAAAGCGCCCCGCGTTGCCACGGGGCGCCTTGGTCTCGTTTTGCGTCGCCTAGTTCAGCGCCTGATCCGTGATCATGCTGGTCCACGCACCTTCGGGCTCTTCAGAAATCACCGGGTCAGAACCGCCCGCCAGAAGCGTATCGACCGTGCGCTGATAGTCCGCCTCGTCCAATGCACCGTTCGACCCTGCCGTCAGCTTGGCGATTTCACCCATCATCCGGATCTGCGCGGCCTCGGTCTGTGCGCCCGTGCCGTCATTGTCGAGCACGATGCCGGCGGCCTCTTCAGGGTTTTCTTCGGCCCACTTCCAGCCTTTCATCGAAGCGCGGACAAAGCGCACCATCTTGTCGACGAATACCGGATCCTCAAGATTCTCTTCCAGCGCATAGATGCCGTCCTCCAGCGTGGCAACGCCCTGATCTTCATATTTGAAGGTCACCAGTTCATCGGGGCTGACGCCCGCGTCCAGCACCTGACCATATTCGTTATATGTCATGGTCGAGATGCAATCAGCCTCGCGCTGCAACAGCGGATCGACGTTGAAGCCCTGCTTGAGGACGGTCACACCATCCTCGCCACCGTCGGTCGGGATACCGACCTGACTCATCCAAGACAGGAACGGATATTCGTTCCCGAAGAACCAGACGCCGATGGTCTTGCCACGGAAATCCTCGACCGTTTCGATCCCGGTATCCTTCCAGCAGGTCAGCATCAGGCCGGACGTCTTGAACGGCTGCGCGATGTTCACCACCGGCAGACCCTTTTCACGCGCGGCCAAAGCCGACGGCATCCAGTTCAGCATGACATCGGCACCGCCACCGGCCAGCACCTGCGGCGGCGCAATGTCAGGACCACCGGGCAGGATCGTGACGTTCAGGCCTTCTTCCTCGTAAAAGCCCTGATCGAGGGCAACATAGTAACCCGCGAACTGCGCCTGCGTGACCCACTGCAACTGCAGCGTCACGTCGTTGGCATGGCCGTCGGCCTGCGCCGCCGTACCACCAAGCCCGGCAGCGAATGCCGCGGCAAGTGCGATTTTCTTCATCATCGTTTTGACCTCCAAGTCAGTTTGCATTGTGCGGTCTTGCGCCGCCTGAATTCACCTCTGCGACGGATGCCAGAACGTCACCCGCTTTTCGATAAATGCCATAATCCCATAGAATGCCGATCCGGCAAGGGCCGCCACGACAATCTCGGCCCAGACCATGTCGAGCGCAAGCTGTCCCACGCTCGTCGAGATGCGAAAGCCCATACCAACGGTCGGAGAGCCGAAAAATTCAGCGACAATCGCCCCGATCAGCGCCAGTGTCGTCGCGATTTTCAATCCGTTGAAAATGAACGGCATCGCCGCGGGCAGACGCAGTTTCAGCAGCGTCGGCCAGTATCCCGCGCCATAAGTGCGCATCAGATCGCGCTGCATGGCGGATGTGTCTTTCAGCCCCGCGACAGTGTTCACAAGGATGGGAAAGAACACCATCACCCCCACGACCGCGGCCTTGCTTTCCCAGTCGCTGCCCAGCCATTTGACGAAGATCGGCGCAGTGCCGACAATCGGAAGCGCCGCCATGAACCCGCCGACGGGCAGGATCCCGCGCGACAGGAATTCCGATCGGTCGGCAAGCAGTGCCACGGCAAATGCCGCAAGTGCGCCCGCGACGTATCCGGTCATCGCGCCCTTGATGATCGTCTGTTCAAAGTCTGCCCACAAACGCGGCCCCTCGTTAATCATCCGCTCCCAGATCATCGACGGCGGCGGCAGAATGACCGCGCTTACCTCGAACCCGCGGACGAGGATTTCCCACATCAGCAGCAATGTGATGCCAAAGACCGCCGCGATCAACAGACTGACAGCGCGGGTATCGGACCTTGCGGAATGTGCCAGCCACATGTTCATCAGCCAGCCCATAGCCCAGATCACCATCGCCGCGATGAGGTACATCATACCGCCTGCGTCCCCATGCGCCTGAGCGTGATCCGCTCCAACAAGCCAAAGACCCCGACCAGTACCGCCGCCGTGATCGCCGCCGCGAACAGCGCAGCCCATGTGACCAGCGGTTGCCCGTATTGGTCGCCAACCAGCATTCGCGCGCCGAACCCGGCCTGCGCCCCGGTCGGCAATTCGCCCACGATCGCACCGACGAGAGACGCCGAAATCCCGATCTTGAGCGAGGCGAACAGATAGGGCACCGACGCAGGCAGCCGCAGTTTCCAGAATCCCTGCGCGTTGCTGGCGTTATAGGTGCGCAGCAGGTCAAGCTGCATCGCATCAGGGCTGCGCAACCCCTTCACCATGCCAACGACCACCGGAAAGAACGACAAGTATGCGCTGATCATCGCCTTCGGCAGCAATCCCTGAAAGCCCAGTGCGCCCAGCATCACGATAACCATCGGGGCCAGTGCAAGAATGGGGATCGTCTGGCTGACGATGGCCCAAGGCATGACCGATTTATCCATCGTCCGGCTGAAAACGATTCCGACGGCCAGCGCGATCCCGAGCGTCGTGCCGATGGCGAACCCCAGCAGGGTCGCCGACAGGGTCACCCAGCCGTGATAGACCAGCGACCGTTTCGACGTGATCTTCTTGTCGATCACCGTGTCATAAAGTTCCGCCGCAATCTGATGCGGCGATGGCAGACGTGGCCGGTCCAGCGTGTAGGTCATCGGCACGACGTCCGGGTTGCGCAGTGCAAGCGCGATGCTACCGACATCCTGCCGCGCGGCAGGTGTCTCGGGCGTTACCGCCACGTCCTGCCGTTGCGCCATATCGGCGGCCAGATGAATATTCATCGGGATCACCGCGACGATCCAGAACAGCAGGATCGCGCCAATAACGGTCAGGACCGGCAGCACCGACCTCATGCGTGCCACTCCATCCTGATCTCGTCGATCCCGTCGTCACCACGCCACGGATCTCCCACAACGGCAAAGCCCTCTCGGCGATAGAATCGATGAGCCTCCGTATTCGCGGCATGGCTATTCAACTGCAGAAAGGTGCGTTCCCTTTTGACATGGTCCATCAGCGTGCGGCCAAGCCCCTGACCTTTCGGTCCGACGTAGAACCCCCAGATATGGGCCGTCTCGGTTTCCATCGAAAGATAACCGGCAACCGGGTCACCGATTACATAGGCTTCCCGCATGGGTAGGCCCTGGCGCAGGATACCCTCGAGCGCCACCGCATCGACCTTGCGCGGCAACCAGTCCGTCGCGTCGATCCAGCCGTTCAGGATCGCGGCACAGGCAGTGGCATCGTCCGCCACCGCCCGTCTGATGGCCGGGTCACTCATCGATATGCCCCGCCCGCAGGCCGTCCCTGACCCGATGCGCGATCTCGATAAATTCGGTGCTGTCACGAATATCCAGCGGACGTTCGCGCGGCAGCGGGCTGTCGATCACATCCGAAATGCGTCCCGGACGCGGGGACATGACGACGATTTTGGTGGACAGATAGACCGCCTCGGGGATCGAGTGGGTGACGAAGCCGATGGTCTTGTCCGTCCGCGCCCAAAGTTGCAGCAGCTGTTCGTTCAGATGATCGCGCACGATCTCGTCCAGCGCGCCGAAAGGTTCGTCCATCAGCAGGATGTCCGCGTCGAAGGCCAGCGCGCGGGCAATCGAGGCGCGCTGCTGCATCCCGCCGGACAGTTGCCACGGGAATTTCTTCTCGAACCCCGCCAGATCGACAAGGTCCAGCACGCGGTTCACGCGGCTTTCCTGATCGGATTTCGAAAACCCCATGATCTCCAGCGGCAGGCGGATATTCCCCCCGATCGTGCGCCACGGATACAGCCCCGCTGCCTGAAACACGTAGCCGTAGGCCCGTGCTTTGCGCGCCTCCTCCGGAGTCATCCCGTTCACGGTGATTGCACCCCCTGTCGGCTGCTCCAACCCCGCGATACAGCGCAAGAACGTGGTCTTGCCACAACCGGACGGGCCGATGAAGCTGACGAACTCGCCCTTGCCGATGTCCAGCGACACGTCCTTGAGCGCGTGGACAGGCCCGTCGTTCGTCTGAAACGTCAGGTCGAGCGATTGCGCCTGAATGACGTGGGTATCATTTAGAAGCACGCAGTCAGCTCGCTTCTCAGATCCGGGAACTCTTCAGGATAGATGACGAACCGGTCCACATCTGCGGTCGTCTCGATCATGTAGTAATTCTCCCAGGTCTCGCCCTCGCCTGTGCATTGCACCGTCACGACGGTCGCGCCCGATCCGACAGGCGCAGAGTCCGAAATCGCGCAAGAGCTTTCATGAAAATCGATCCGGTCGCCGACGAACCATGCAATCGCCCCGTCGGAGTTGTCGGACATCCCCACAGCGCGCGCGCAACCGGCCATGGTGCCATAGACATCCTGGGCCGCGGCCATGCACGGCACCATCATCAGGGCAGCAGCAAATTTCCACATATTTTATCTCTCAATTATCTAACTGTATTATTTATACGCCTGAAGCCGGTATCCCCGAACGTTCAACAGGCCGCGGGTTCGTGATCTCTTTCCACTTCGTCAGGGCGCTGTTCACCGGCGTATTCGCCTCACGTTTCACGAACTTCCCGTGGCCTTCCTGCGTGCGCATCTCGCCGTCGTGCACAGCGACGTGTCCGCGCGTCAGTGTGAAGCGCGGCAGGCCCTTCACCTCCTTGCCCTCGAACACGTTGTAGTCGATGGCCGACTGCTGCGTTTTGGCGGTGATCGTCTTGGACTTCTCCGGGTCCCAGACCACGATATCGGCGTCGGCCCCGACCAGAACGGCCCCTTTGCGCGGGTAGCAATTCAGGATCTTGGCGATGTTGGTCGAGGTCACGGCGACAAATTCGTTCATCGTCAAACGCCCCGTGCTGACACCATAGGTCCAGAGCATCGGCATCCGGTCCTCCAGCCCGCCGGTACCATTGGGGATTTTCGTGAAGTCACCCACGCCATAGCGTTTCTGATCAGTGGTGAAAGCACAGTGGTCTGTCGCCACCACCGACAGCGACCCGCTCTGCAGACCTGCCCAGAGACTGTCCTGATGCTGTTTGTTGCGGAAGGGGGGCGACATGACGCGGCGGGCGGCGTGGTCCCAGTCCTTGTTGAAATACTCGCTCTCGTCCAGCGTCAGGTGCTGGATCAGCGGTTCACCCCAGACACGCTTGCCCTGCTGCTTGGCGCGGCGGATCGCCTCGTGGGATTCCTCGCAGGACGTATGCACGACATACAAAGGCACGCCCGCCATATCGGCGATCATGATGGCGCGGTTCGTCGCTTCGCCCTCGACCTGCGGCGGGCGGGAATAGGCGTGCGCCTCGGGTCCAGTGTTGCCCTCGGCCAGCAGTTTCGCGGACAGGTCCGCCACCACATCGCCGTTTTCGGCGTGGACCATCGCGATCCCGCCAAGGGACGCTAGCCGCTGGAACGACGCGAACATCTCGTCATCCTGCACCATCAACGCGCCCTTGTAGGCCATGAAGTGTTTGAAGGTGTTGATGCCCCGGTCCTTGATGACCGTTTCCATCTCGTCGAACACCTGCTCGCCCCACCAGGTCACCGCCATGTGGAAGGAATAATCACAGTTCGCGCGGCCCGATTTGTTGTCCCACATCTGTAGCGCGTCATGCAGGCCCTGTCCCGGCGACGGCAGAGCGAAGTCCACGACCATCGTGGTCCCACCCGACAGCGCCGCGCGCGTCCCGCTCTCGAAATCGTCGGTCGAGTACGTCCCCATGAACGGCATCTCCAGATGCGTATGCGGGTCGATTCCCCCGGGCATGACATAACAGCCGGTGGCGTCCAGTTCCTCGGTCCCCGACAACCCCTGCCCGATCTCGACGATCTTGCCACCCTCGATCAGCACATCCGCCTTATAGGTCAGATCAGCGGTGACGATGATGCCGTTCTTGATGACTGTGCTCATGGGATGTCTCCTTGGCTAGCAATAGGGTTGGCGGGCGTCCGGGGCCGCGACTGTGGCGATTGTGACGAAACCTTCGGTCGTCCGATAGAAATAGCACCCGTCGCGTTCATAGACCGCCGCCGCCGGGACATCGTCCGGCAGGACCTGCTCTACCGTCAGTGGCAGCAGACCCACGGTAACAGGCTCGGGCAGGGGGCGCTGGCATCCCGCGGCAACCAAGACGATCAACGTGGCACTGCCCGGTCTGATGGGAAAGGACCACACCGCCCCGCCCCTTACCCGCGACAGATGGTGACATTTGCGGCGTCGATGACGGGTGTCGCCCCGTCTGCCGTGAGATAGCTGAAGCAACCGCCCTCATCCTCGCGCACGCTTGTCGCGGAAACACCGGCGGGCAGCGCTTGGATCACCGCCAGCGGTACCGCATCCCCGTCAGACGGGCTGTTCACCAGACCGACGACCGGTTGCGCCACACGCGTCGGTTCCGTGGCTTCGGGCGCGGGTGCCGCACAGGCCGTCAGCCCGCAGCCCATGGTCAGGATGATCGCACGGCCGATCACGCCGGTGGCTCTGCCGTCGCCGGCCCGGGCTCGGGTGCAATCGCAACCGCGTCCGGTGCGATGACACCATCGTTGCAGACCCAGTTGCCATTGGCATCGCGCAAGGCCCGGCCTGAACGCGGCTCGGATGCCTCGATGCCCACGGCCCAGCAACCATTTCCAAGCTCGAACACGAAAGCGCGTGGAATCCCCGGTTCCATCGCCGCAACGACCTGCGGCGGCAGTGGCGGTGGAGGTGGTGGCACGACGTTGCCGTCCTCGTCCAGCACGGGCGGTGCAACGCAGGCGGCCAGCAAAGGCAAAATCAACAGCGGCAGCAGTCGTTTCATCGGTCTCTCACTTATCATTCTGAATCCCCGCCAAGTGGTGCCACACTTCTGTGCAGCCTGACCAGACTCAACCCACAATCTCTGCAGTTTCGACGACGGCATGGAACAGAACGTCGGCACCCGCGGTCGCCCAGGCCTCGCTGATCTCCTCGGCTTCGTTGTGCGAAAGCCCGTCGACACAGGGACACATCACCATCGCGGTGGGATACAGGCGGTTGATCCAGCAAGCGTCGTGGCCCGCGCCGGAAATCAGGTCCATGTGGCTGTACCCCAGCCGCTCGGCGGCATCGCGGACAGCTTTGACGCACCCCTCGTCGAACGTCACCGGATCGAAATGGCCGACATCCTCGATCTCGAAACCCAATCCCAGATCGGCGGCGATCTTCGGCGCTTCCTCTTCCAGCCGCGCCTTCATCCCGTCCAGCTTTTCCCGGTCGGGGCTGCGGAAATCAATCGTGAACACCGCCTTGCCGGGGATCACGTTGCGGCTATTGGGATAGACGTTGGCATGGCCGACCGCCCCCACCGCACCGGGCTGGTTGTCCATCGCGATCGTGTGCACCAACTCGGTAATCCGCGCCATGCCAAGACCCGCGTTCACCCGCATATCCATCGGCGTCGATCCGGTATGTGCGTCCTTGCCCGTCAACGTAACCTGCAACCACCACAACCCCTGCCCGTGCGTGACGACGCCGATATCCTTGCCTTCGGCCTCCAGGATCGGGCCCTGTTCGATATGCAATTCAAAGAACGCGTGCATCTTGCGCTGACCCACGGGTTCGTCACCACGCCAGCCGATGCGCTTCAACTCGTCGCCGAACGTCTTGCCATCCGCGTCCTGGCGGTCGTAGGCCCACTGTTCCTCGTGCATGCCGGCAAAGACGCCCGATGCGAGCATCGCGGGCGCAAAGCGCGTGCCTTCCTCGTTGGTCCAGTTCGTCACGACGATCGGGTGTTTGGTTCTGATGTCGAGGTCGTTCATCGTGCGGATAATCTCCAGTCCGCCAAGCACACCCAGCACCCCGTCGTATTTTCCACCCGTCGGCTGCGTATCAAGGTGCGATCCCACATAGACCGGCAGCGCGTCCGGGTCCGTGCCTTCGCGGCGTGCGAACATATTGCCCATGGTATCCAGCCCCATGGTGCAGCCCGCATCTTTGCACCACTTCTGAAACAGATGCCGCCCCTCGCCGTCTTCGTCTGTGACCGTCTGTCGATTGTTGCCACCCGCGACACCGGGGCCGATCTTGGCCATTTCCATCAGGCTGTCCCACAACCGGCTTCCATTGATTTTCAGGTTCTCTCCGGGTGCGGGCATCGGGTTCTCCTTGGCATTGGGCGACGGATATGCAACTTCCGAATTTGACCATCTGGTCAAAGCAACGCTAACAGAGGCGTTGCACCAGTCAAGTTTTTCGCCCCGACTTCTGGCAATTGCGGTCGGAAAAGGCGAACCTGCCCAAAGGATGGCGCTGTCCGATCAAATAATGAGTTGTGATTGCCATGGCCAAGCCCGCCACGCGTATTCAACAAAAGAACCGCACCGCAATTCTGGCGGCCGGGCTCGAGGTATTCTCGCAATACGGGTTTCGCGGCTCCACGCTGGATCAGGTCGCCGACGCCGCAGGCCTGTCAAAGCCGAACCTGCTCTACTATTTTCCGTCCAAGGATGCGATCTACACCGCCCTTTTGGCGCGGCTGCTCGAAAACTGGCTGGAACCGCTGCACGCGATGGACGACGCAGGCGACCCTGTGGAAGAACTCCTCGCCTATGCCCAGCGCAAGCTCAGCATGAGCCGTGACTATCCGCGCGAGAGCCGTTTGTTCGCCAATGAAATCCTGCAGGGCGCACCGCAGATTCACGACGTGCTTGCGGGCGAACTGCGTGAGCTTGTCGATAGCAAGGCTCAGGTCATCGAAGGCTGGATCGCTGCGGGAAAGATCGAAGCGGTCGACCCACACCACCTTATCTTTTCGATCTGGTCCCTCACGCAACACTACGCCGATTTCGACGTACAGGTCCGCGCCATTCTCGGCGACCGCGATCCGTTCGAGGGCGCGTCCGCGCATCTCGACGCCATGTTGCGCCGAATGCTGACGCCATAGGTCCTGAAGACTAAATCGTCGTCAAACGAGACCTGCACGTTTTGCCTAATGGCCTGTCGGTTCGACATTACGAACTGCCGATCACGCGGCAACTTCCGTTTCCCCGCAAATCTTATGCCGGAACCGGCTCCTGCTTCTCTTGGTCTGAAATACCTTCGGGGGTTTGGGGGGCTAGCCCCACAACTCCGGCGACGTGCAAGGCACGGCGCAATCCCTACTCCGCCGCGACAGCACCCGGGTTGTTCGGATGGGTCGTCCAGTTCGCGTATTTCTTTTCGACGGTCTTGCCCGTGCGGGGATCGACAGTGCCCGGCTCCATCGGCACCATGGTGATGCAGTCCTCGACGGGACAGACATCCACGCACAGGTTACAGGCGACGCATTCTTCGTCGATCACCGTGAAAGTACGGTCGTCGGACATGGCAATAGCCTGATGCGACGTGTCCTCGCAGGCGGCATAGCAGCGACCGCACTTGATGCAGTCGTCCTGTGAAATCTGCGCCTTGGCGACGTAGTTCAGGTTCAGATACTGCCAGTCGGTGACGTTCGGCACGGCCATGCCGATGAAATCCGCCGTGCTGGTGTGGCCCTTCTCGTCCATCCATTGCGACAGGCCCGATTTCATCTCTTCCACGATCTTGAAACCGTAGGTCATCGCCGCCGTGCAGACCTGCACGTTGCCGCAACCCAGCGCCATGAACTCCGCCGCGTCGCGCCACGTCGTGATCCCGCCGATGCCGGAAATCGGCAGACCGTGGGTTTCGGGGTCGCGCGCGATCTCGGACACCATCGACATGGCGATGGGCTTCACGGCAGGGCCACAATAGCCGCCGTGCGATCCTTTCCCGTCGATCGACGGTTCGGGTGACATGCTGTCGAGGTTCACGGATGTGATCGAATTGATCGTGTTGATCAGGCTGACCGCATCCGCGCCGCCACGCTTGGCCGCCGCCGCGGGCTTGCGTACGTCGGTGATATTTGGCGTCAGCTTCACGATCACCGGGCGGTCGTAGTATTTCTTGCACCAGCGCGTGACCATCTCGATGTATTCAGGCACCTGCCCCACGGCGGCCCCCATGCCACGCTCTGACATTCCGTGCGGACAGCCGAAGTTCAGCTCGATCCCGTCGGCACCTGTCTCTTCCACGCGCGGCAAGATCGCTTTCCAAGCGTCCTCTTCGCACGGCACCATGATCGACGCGATCAGGGCGCGATCGGGGTAATCGGCCTTCACGCGCGCCATCTCTTCGAGGTTCACCTCAAGCGGCCGGTCGGTGATCAACTCGATGTTGTTCAACCCCAGCAACCGCCGGTCGGCCCCATAGACCACGCCGTAGCGCGGGCCGTTTACGTTCACGACCGGCGGCCCCTCGGCCCCCAGCGTTTTCCATACGACGCCGCCCCAGCCCGCGTCGAACGCCCGCCGGACATTGTACTCCTTGTCCGTCGGCGGGGCCGAAGCCAGCCAGAACGGGTTGGGGCTTTTGATGCCCAGAAAGTCTGTCGTCAGATCGGCCATAGAATGTCCTCCTCAGCCACAGGCGCCGAAACGCCCGGTCGGCGTTCCGTCGATAAATGCGTCAATGTCGATATCGTTAATGCGTTTAAGCAGCAGCACGATACTGCGCTGATCGGTTTCCACCACCGTCACGGGCGTGGTGGACATATCGACGATCTGGATCGTCGCGCAATCCGCCGTCACTCGCATCGTGTCGTTCTTGAACACAGGGATACTGGTAAAGTCGCAGATCGTGTTCTCGCGAAAACCTGCCGCGAATTCCTCGACAGTCATGTCCATGTCAGGTGAACAGCGCACACCCAGAAACGGGTCGATCTGCGCGGCCACCGGTGCGGCCACCAGTACCGCAAGGCATGTCGCACCTGCGCGAATCATCTGGCACTGGTCAAAGTGGCGTGAATATCCATCGCCGCGTCGCGCCCCTCTGCTACGGCCGTGACCGTCAGGTCGTTTCCGCCGGATGCACAGTCGCCGCCTGCCCAGACCATCTTGCGGCTGGTCCGACCCTTGTCGTCCACGGCAATCTTACCGCCCTCAAGGTCCAGTCCCGCATCCGTGGTCAGCGTCTGGCCAATCGCTTTGAACACCTGATCGGCGGGAAGACGAACCTTTTCGCCAGTGCCCTGCAGCTTGCCGTCGACCTCGGCGGTGTATTCCAGTTCGATCTCGGCGACGGACCCGTTGCCATTCACGGCAACCGGCATCGTGTTGAACATCAGCCGCACGCCTTTGGACGCGGCCAGATCCTGCTCGTAGCGGCTGGCCCCCATCCGGTCACGGCTGCGACGGTAGGCAATGGTCACGTTGTCCGCACCCAGCAGTTTGGATTGCACGGCAGCGTCGACGGCGGTCATGCCGCCGCCGATCACCACCACGTTGCGCCCGACGGGGAGAAGCGTCAGGTCGCTGGTTTGGCGCAACTCGGCAATGAACGCGACGGCGTCATCGACGCCCGCCTTATCCTCGCCCGCGCTGCGCAGGGCGTTGACGCCACCAAGACCAACACCCAGGAACACCGCATCGAAATCTGAGGCGAGCAGATCAAGCTCCAGCCCGTCGCCCAGCATCTGCCCGGTTTGCAGGGTGATCCCGCCGATCTGCATCAGCCAGTCCACCTCACGCGCCGCGAAATCATCGGTCGACTTGTAGGCCGCGATGCCGAACTCGTTCAGTCCGCCGGGTTTCGCCTTGCCCTCGAACAGCGTCACATAGTGCCCCAGCATCGCGAGCCGGTGCGCACAGGCAAGCCCGGCAGGTCCCGCACCGACGACAGCAACCGTCTTGCCCGTGCTTTCGGCGCGACTGTAGGGATGGCTCTGTTTCTCCATCAGCGTATCTGTGGCAAAGCGTTGCAGGCGGCCGATCTCGACAGGCTTGCCTTCGGCGACTTCGCGCACGCAGACCTCTTCGCACAAATCCTCCGTCGGGCAGACCCGCGCGCACATGCCGCCTAGAATATTCTGATCAAAGATGGTCCTCGCCGCTGCCTCCGGCGTTCCGGTGGCGATCTGGCGAATGAACAATGGAATGTCGATAGACGTGGGACAGGCCGTCACGCAGGGCGCATCGTGGCAAAAGTAGCAACGGTCGGCGGCGACGGCAGCCTCGTGTCGGTCCAGCGGCGCATGCAGGTCGTCGAAGTTCTCTGCGATCTCCTCGGCTGACAGGCGTCCTGCGGTGATCCCTGATGTCAAAGGCGTAGCCATGCGCGTGCGTTCTCCCCTAGCGTCGGGATCAGCTTGGCACAAAATTATTTTTTATCAAATGGTAAATTTTAGGCAGCAGGCAAATTGCAAATGCAAGTTCCGTTGCAAGCGGCGATGCCTCCGGCGGGCGTATTTTTGGCAAGGTAATACATAGGTGTTCAGAAAAAGAAGGCGTCGGTAGCAACACGTTTGCCCAGCGTCATCGCATCGGCGACATGCACCATCGGGCGCAGGTCGACATCGCTTTTTCCCACGACGACGAGTTCAATCATCCGGTTGTAGAGTGCGGGATACTCGCCCAGATCACCAGTGTCCTGCTCTGCGCCGTCGATCATCAGCCGTGTGCCGCCTTCGGTAATGTCCAGTATACCCGCATCGGTTTCCACGCGGATGTCCCAGCTTTGCGGGCCGGTCTGACGCCAGTCGAAATCGCCCGTCACATTGCCTGTCCACTGCATTTGCGCTGCAATCGGTGTGTCGCGGTTTTCAGGAAACTCCAGCGTGGCATGCTGTAGATGCATCTCGAACGGCAGGATTTCCGTGATGATCGACAGCGCGTTGATGCCCGGATCAAACACGCCCATGCCACCCGGCTCGAACACCCACTCCTGCCCCGGGTGCCATTTGCGCACGTCTTCCTTCCAGTTGATATGCGCCGCCGTCACACCCTTGTCCGCCAGCCACGCCCTGGCGGGCTTCACAGCCTTGGCCGCCCGGCTGTGCCATGTGGCGAAGAGCGTGACGCCAGCATCATCCGCCATCCGCTGCAGCGCGTACACTTCCGCCAGCGTCGCACCCGGCGGCTTTTCCAGCATCACATGGCGACCAGCCGCAATCGCCTTGGCGGCATATGCGAACCGCGGCACCGGCGGCAGGCACAGCGACACGACCGGAATATCCGCACGTTCCGCCAGCATCGCGTCGAAATTGGTGAAGGCCGGCACACCGTCGACCGTGCCCGACCGGCTGACCGTCGCTGCCAGTGTCCAGTCAGCCGATCCGTCGATCGCTGGCACATGCTGGTCCACGGCGATCTTGCCGATCCCGACGAGGGCGATGTTGGTGGCCATTCTGCGTTCCTTCCGCCTGAGGTTATCGCAGGGGATAGAAGATACGCGGCGCGACCTCAACTCCGGCGCAACACTGGCGCACAGCAGTTGTGATCGGCCATTGCTTGACGCGCCGCCTGATGACCGCCACCATCGGGGTTCAATTTACCACTTCGGGGAATAACATCATGTCGATTGCCTATCTGCGCACCACGGCATTGGCCGGGGCTGCCGTTCTTGCTGCCAGCACCGCCTTTGCCGAGACGTTCCGCTTCGCCACCACCACCGATCCGCAAACGATGGACCCGCACGCCGTCAACGCGGCCCCGGTGCTGTCCTTCCTCAACAACGTCTACGAAGGTCTGGTCCGTCGCGGGCGCGATATGTCGATCGAACCATCGCTGGCAACGTCCTGGGAACCGCTGGAAGACGAAAACGGCTGGCGCTTTCACCTGCGCGAGGGCGTGACCTTTCACGATGGATCGACCTTCGACTCAGAAGACGTGATGTTCAGCTATGACCGCGCATCTTCGGAAGCCTCCGATGTCCGCTCTTGGTTCGCGCCGGTGACCGCCGTGCGGCTGGTCGATGACTACACGATCGAATTCGTCACGGACGCGCCCAACCCGCTGTTTCCCGACAGCATCGCCAACTTCATGATCATGGACAGCGGCTGGGCCGAGACAAACGATGCGCTTCTGCCCGCCCGCGATGCAGAGAACTTTGCCACCCGCAACGTCAACGGCACAGGCCCATACGTTATTTCCGCCCGCGATCCCGGTGTCGAAACGCGCCTGACGCCGCACGAAGGCTGGTGGGGCGACGACCGCGGCAACGTGACGGAAGCCGTTCTGACACCCATCGGCAACGCCGCCACCGGACTGGCCGCACTGCTGTCCGGCGAGATCGACTTTATCGAGCCTGTGCCCCTGCAGGACGTCGCACAAGTCGAGGGCCGCGACGGTTTCAAGGTGCTGGAGGGTGAGGAAACCCGGATCATCATGTTCGGCTTCGGGCATGAACACGATACCCTGCTCTATTCCTCCGACGTGACCGACGCCAACCCGTTCAGCGACCCGCGCGTCCGCTTGGCCGCCGCTCATGCAATCAATATCGACGCCATCGACCGCGTCGTGATGCGCGGCAAGATCGAGGGCGCGTCGCAACTGGTGCCTGCCGGTATCTCCGGCTATTCGGAAGCCAACAGCGACCGGCCGGAATTCAACCCAGACCGCGCCAAGGAACTGCTGGCCGAGGCAGGCTACCCTGACGGGTTTTCCTTCGGACTGAAGTGCACCAACGACCGATACATCAACGACGAATCGCTGTGCCGGGCCGCGGCATCAATGTTTGCGGCCGTCGGTCTGAACGCGGAACTGACCACCATGCCGGTGCGCAACTACTGGGAACAACTGCGCGCCGATGACTTCGATATGTATCTGCTGGGCTGGTCGCCGGGCACATTCGACGCCGAACACCCCATCCGCTTTCTGCTACACACGCAGGACGATGAGGCAAAGCTGGGGTCGTGGAACTTCGGCAACTACTCCAACGCCCGCGTGGATGAACTGCTGCCTATGGTCCAGCAAGAACTCGACCCCGCCAAGCGGCAGGCACTGATCGACGAGATCGTCGCCATTACGCAGGAAGAAGTGGCCTACGTGCCGCTTTATACCCAGCCACTGATCTGGGCGATGAAAGACAATATCGACGTGACGCAACGCGCCGATAACTTCTTCATGCTGCGCTGGGTGACGGTGAACTAGGCACCCATAAAGAACCGCAGGGCGATGGGCTATTTCATAATCAAACGGCTGATACAGTCGGTGTTTGTGATGCTGGCCGTCGCCCTGCTCGCGTTTTCACTGTTCCGTTTCGTGGGCGATCCCGTTAGCCAGATGACGGGCGTGGAGACGACCATTGCCGATCAGGACCGCCTGCGCGACGAACTGGGACTGAACGATCCGTTCCCGCTGCAATTCTACCGCTTCGCCAGCGATATGCTGCAGGGCGATTTCGGCTATTCCTACCGCACCCGACAACCTGTGTCCGAGATGATCGTGAAGGCGATGCCGGCGACCCTTGAACTGGGTGTCGTGGCACTGGTGATATCGCTGATCGTGGGCATACCGGCCGGCGTCTATACCGCCCTCAGGCCGCGTGGTGCGATCACGCAATCCCTGCTGTTGACGACGCTGGTCGGGGTGTCGATCCCCACTTTCGTCATCGGGATCATGCTGATCTTTTTCTTCGGTGTTCAGCTTGGCTGGCTCCCCACATTCGGGCGTGGTGAAACCGTCAGGGTCGGCTGGTGGACGACATCGTTCCTGACGATCGACGGCTGGCGGTCGCTGATCCTGCCTGCGATCACGCTGGGTGTGTATCAACTGACGCTGACCATGCGCCTTGTCCGCGCCGAGATGATGGAGGTCATGCGCTCCGACTATATCCGTTTCGCCACGGCGCGCGGCATCCCCTATCGCCAGCTCCATTTCCGTCACGCCTTGGCGAACACGATGATCCCCGTCATCACTATCATCGGCCTGCAATTCGGCGGCGTCATCGCCTTTTCCATCGTCACGGAAAGCGTATTTCAGTGGCCGGGCATGGGCTTGCTGTTTTTGGAATCCATCCGCTTTGTCGATATTCCTGTAATGTCGGTTTATCTCGTCGTGATCGCATTCTTCTTCGTGCTGGTGAACATGGCGGTGGACCTGCTCTATCTCGCCATCGACCCGCGCCTGCGCGTGAAGGAGGCGGCGTGATGTTGGCCCGCATCTGGGACAATGACGGCGTCTATGCCTTTCGCCACAGCCCGGCGGCGATCATCGCGGCAATCGTCGCAATCTTGATCATCGGCGGTGCGCTGCTGGCCCCGTGGATCGCCCGCACGAACCCCTACGATCTGTCCAGCTTCGTGCTGTGGGACGGTCTTTTGCCCCCGATCTGGATAGACGGCAGCGACCCCCGCTTCCTGCTCGGCACAGACGATCAGGGCCGCGACATGGTCTCATCCATCCTCTACGGCGCGCGGCTGTCGCTGATGATCGGGCTGTCCGCCATGGCCATCGCGACCGTGCTGGGTGTCTCGCTCGGCCTTGCCGCCGGATACTACGGCGGCAAGTTCGACGCCGTCGTCATGCGCATCGCCGACGTGCAGCTTGCTTTGCCCGCGATCCTGACGGCACTTCTGATTGACGGGATCGCGCGGGGCATCCTGCCGCCCGACCAACAGGAAAACCTGCGCGTCGTCGTGCTGACCATCGCAATCGCGCTGTCGCTCTGGGTCAACTTCGCCCGCACGGCCCGCGCGTCCACTTTCGTCGAGCGGAACAAGGAATATGTGCAGGCCGCCATGATCATGGGGCAGCATCCGCTGCGCGTCATGTTCCGCCATATCCTGCCCAATATCCTTGGTCCGCTGCTCGTCATCATGACCGTCGATCTGGCCAGCGCGATCCTGCTGGAGGCGACGCTGTCGTTCCTCGGCATCGGTTTGCCCGCCGACTCGCCATCGCTCGGCACCCTGATCCGTATCGGAATGCAGTTCCTGTTCTCCGGTGAATGGTGGATTTTGTGGGTGCCGACGCTGTTCCTGATCGCGCTCGTGGTGTCGATCAACATTCTCGGCGACTTCCTGCGCGACGTCTTCAACCCGAGGCTCCGCTGATGTTGGACGTGCGCGGCCTCACCGTCAAATTTCCCTCCCGCCACGGCGATTTCACCGCGGTCGAGGGTGTCGACATCGCTGTGCGGAAAGGCGAGATTCACGGCCTTGTCGGTGAGAGCGGGGCAGGTAAATCGACCATCGGCGCCGCCATCATCGGCCTGCTGCAACCACCCGGATACGTGGCCGACGGCACCATGACGCTGGGCGATACCGATCTGCGCACCCTCACGCGCGATCAGGCGCATGACATCCGCGGCGACCGCATTTCGATGATCTTTCAGGACCCGCAGACATCACTCAATCCGCTGATGACCATCGAGGATCAGCTGATCGAAACGATCCAGGCGCATTCCGATGTCAGCACTTCCGCTGCCCGGAAACGCGCCGTGGATCTGCTGGAGGAGATCGGCATCAGGAATGCCAGCACACGCATCACCGCCTACCCGCACCAGTTTTCCGGCGGGATGCGACAACGCGTCGTGATCGCGCTTGCGCTCTGCACCGACCCCGAACTCATCATCGCGGACGAGCCGACGACCGCGCTCGATGTCGCGGTGCAATCCCAGGTCCTCGCCCTGATCCGCCGCCTCGCCGATACGCGCGGCATCGGGTTTATCCTGATCACCCACGATATAGGCGTCATCGCGCAGGTCACCGACAAAGTCACCGTACTGCGCGGCGGCAAGGTGATGGAAAGCGGTCTGACAGACAAGGTGCTGGGCGACCCGGACCACCCCTACACCAAGGAACTCATGGCCGCCGTTCCCCGTCTGGACAAAAAGCTCGATCGCTTCCGTGTGCCGGAGGAAGACTTCGACGCCGCCCCCGCCATCACCCAAGGGATCGACGCTGAAGACTGGCTGATGCGCGGCATGGAACACGACCCCATCGGGCTGGAGGTGCGCGACCTGACGGTGAAATTCGCGGGCCAGCGCACTAGTCTGTTCCAGAAGCCCGATCCATACGTCGCGCTCGACAACGTGTCGATGCACGTGCGCCCCGGCACCGTCATGGGCCTCGTCGGCGAAAGCGGTTCGGGCAAATCGACGCTCGCCAAGGCGATTACAGGTTTGGTGCAGCCATCGGCGGGCGACGTGATCCTTGGCGACCGCACCCTGCCCCCCGCCAAGCAACGTCGCCGTGATGATCCCGCCCGCCGCATCATCCAGATGGTGTTTCAGGATCCCTATTCGTCGCTCAACTCCCGCCACCGCATCGGTGATATTCTGGCCGAACCGCTGTCGCTCTATGGCTTGGAAGGTGACAAACGCAAGCGTCGCGCGCTGGCCGCCGCCATGCTGGAACTGGTCGAGATGGAACCGACCGCTATCGACCGCTACCCGCACCAGTTTTCAGGCGGACAACGCCAGCGTATCGCCGTGGCCCGCGGCCTGCTGGCCCGCCCGCGTTTCCTGATCTGCGACGAACCGACAAGCGCATTGGATGTGTCCATTCAGGCGCAGGTGCTGAACCTGCTGAAGGACCTCCAGGCAAAATTCAACCTGACGATCCTGTTCATCAGCCACAACCTCGCGGTGGTGCGGCAGATGTCGGACGATGTGACCGTGCTGCGCGCCGGCAAGATCGAGGAGGCTGGCGAGTCCGAACCGTTCTTCAACGCGCCTCAAGCACATTACTCGCAGGAGCTTTTGTCGCTCACACCCGGATTGCCATACTGATCACCACGGGATCAGGAACAACGTGACCGCGGGAAACGCCACTAAAAGCGCCACGCGCAGCAGGTCCGACGCCACGTAGAACAGCACCGCGCGGTACGTGTCACCCATTGGCGTCTCCCGATCCATCGCGTTGATGATAAACAGATTCATCCCCACAGGCGGGGTGATCAGCCCAACTTCCACCACGATCAATACCAGTATCCCGAACCAAATCGCGACCTGTTCGGCGTTGATCCGGTTCAGCGCGCCCTGCGACACGCCACGCAATTCCAGCGTACGGATTTGATCACGCGTCAGTTCCATCCCGGCAGCCAATGCACCCTGTATCTCGGCCAACATCGCCGGGGCCAGTTTCACCCCGTCGGCAATGGCCGCCAAGGCCCGATCCGCATGCAACTCTGCCAGTGTCACGAACCCGAAATCCAACGCCTGCATCACCGGCCAGAAGATCGGGATCGTCAGCAGGATCATCGAAAGACTGTCCATCAGACAGCCCAGCAACAGGTAGAAGATCAGGATAAAGGCCAGCACCAGCCACGGGCTGAAACCTTGTCCCCCGACCCACATCGCCAGTTCCTGCGGCACCTGCGTCAGTGCCAGAAACCCGTTGTAGAACGCGGCCCCCAGCACGATGAAAAAGATCATCGCGGTCGACCGGGCCGTGACAAGAAAACTCTCGCCCAGCGTCGCCCGCGTCAGCCCGCCATTGGCCCAAGCGATCAAACCGGTCCCGAATGCGCCGACCGCCGCGCCCTCCGTCGGCGTGAACCAGCCGCGATATATGCCCCCCACGACCAGCCCGAAGACCAGCAGCACCGGCCAGACTGCCGCGAGCGCGCGCATACGCGGCCCCCAGCCAACGCGCGCTTTCGTGCCCGCCGCAGCGGGGTAAAGTCGCACATAGATAGAGATCACGATGACATAGCCAAGCGCGGCCAGCAGCCCCGGCACGAAAGCTGCCAAAAACAGCTTTGCGATATTCTGCTCGGTCAAAATGGCGTAGATCACCAAGACAACCGACGGCGGGATCAGGATGCCCAATGTTCCGCCAGCCGCCAACGTCGCCGTCGAAAACCCACCCGCGTAGCCGTAACGCCGCAACTCCGGCAGAGCGACCCGGCTCATCGTGGCCGCCGTCGCCAGCGACGATCCGCAGATCGCGCCGAACCCTGCGCAGGCCCCGACCGACGCCATCGCGACACCGCCCTTCCGATGCCCCAGAAACCCCTCCGCCGCCTTGAACAGTGCCTGCGACATGCCGCCCAGCGTCGCGAAATGACCCATCAGCAGAAACATCGGCACGATGGTCAGCGAATAGCTGGAGAACGTCGTATAAGTCTCGGATTTCAACCGCCCGAACGGCACCGTCGTATCGCCCGTCACCAGCACCAGCCCGATCAGTCCGGCCACGAACATGGCCAGCCCGATCGGCACACGCAGAAAAATCAGGCCAAGAAGCGCCGGGAACGACAGCAGACCGATGGTGAAATCGCTCAATGCTCCGGCCCCATGTCCGGCAGCAGCACCCGGCCAGTCGCCGCCTCACGCAACCGTTGCAACGCAACGAAAACCGATACTACAGCGGCGACGACAGCCCCCGTCAGCGACAGCGCGTAGGCCCACCAGATCGGAAATTCGAGAAGGAACGTCGTCTGCCCCGACCGGATCTTGCTTTGCATACCTCCAAAAAGCTGCACAGCGATCAGGATCAATACAGCGGCAAACACCACATCCGTCACGAGGCGAAGGATGCGATTTGTCCGCGCGGACAGCCGCCGCGCGAAAATATCGACACGCGCGTGACCATCGGTCATGTGGCAATAGGGCAGGAAAGCGAAGATCGCAAAAGCGACACCCGCCTCGATCAATTCAAAATCACCCTTGATCGGCCCGATCCCAAGGTCCAGCGTCCATTGCGCCAGACCCGCAAATCTGTCCTGCGCGATCAGATCGAACATCCAGGCATTCAACTGTCGCCCGACAATCGACGCACAGACCATCACGACCAGAAGGGCGAGCATCGCGCCGCCCAGCCACGCCATGACGCGCGATACGGTCAGAAAAAACGGATACATCGCGACGGCCCCACGCGGTTCAACAAAAAAGGGCCACGCCAACCAACTTCGGTCAGCGTGGCCCCTGTCACCTACACCGGTCTAGTTCCCGGCGTCAAAGGCCTCCATCAGTGCCGTGGCCTCGTCGATCAGCGCCTGTCCGTCGATGCCCTGACTTTCCATGTCGGCCAGCCAGGCCTCGCGCACAGGTGCGGCGGCCTCGGCCCAAACGGCGGATTGCGCCTCGTCCAGCGTAATGATGTTGTTCCCGAAGTCGACGGCGATCTCGCGGGCGGGCGCATCCACCTCGGCCATCGTCTGACCGGCGAAGACGCTGAATTCCAGCCCGGAGTTGTCGTCGATCACCTGCTGCAGGTCGGCAGGCAGACCGTCATAGACGTCTTGGTTCATCGCCAGCACAAAGGTGACAGTATAAAGCATGTTGCCGGTGAATTCGGTGTGGTTCTCCACCAGTTCCGCGATCTTCAGCGCGCCGGTCACTTCCCACGGGATCGTGGTCGCGTCGATCACGCCTTTCGACAAGGCCTCCGGCACCGCCGGCACCGGCATCCCAACCGGTGTCGCGCCGAATTCTTCCAGCAGCGCGTTGATCTGGCGCGATGCACCTCGCGCCTTGACCCCCTGCATATCCGCAGGCGTCTCGATCGGATCGGCGGAGTGGATCACGCCGGGGCCGTGCACCCAGGTACCGAGGATCTTGATCCCCGCGAAATCCGCTTCGGCCATATGGCTTTCATACATCTGCCAGTAGGCGGATGAAGCAGCCCCGGCGTCGCTCACCAAAAACGGCAGTTCGAACACCTCCGTGCGTGGGAAACGTCCCGGGGTATAACCCACGACGGTCCAGACCACATCGGCCACGCCATCCTGCACCTGGTCGATCAGCTCTGGCGGCGCGCCACCCAGTTGCATCGCGGCATAGCGTTCGACCGCGATCCGCCCGCCCGATGCCTCTTCGACATTGTCGGCCCAGACATCGAGGATCAGCTTGGGTACATTGGCCTGTGCGGGCAGGAACTGGTGCAGCTTCAGCGTCACCTCCTGCGCAAAAGCGCCGGTCGCGGTCAGACCAAGTGCGGCTGCACCGATCAATGCCATCGTGGCTCTGCGTGTCGTCATGATATTCTCCCATGTGATTGCAACGAAGGTGCGGAATCGCGGATCAGTCTGCCTTGTCGCAAACGACAAGGCCACCGGTTTATACGCACCGAAAGTCAGAGGTCTCGCGTCACTCCGGCGGCCCGAGTGTCAATGATACCGGTGCAAGCCCGTCGATCCCGCCGGTCATCACATCGCCTGCCACAACAGGCCCGACCCCGGCTGGCGTGCCTGTCAGAATGACGTCACCGGCCCGCAGATGGTAATATTGCGACAGATGGCTGATGATCTCGGGCACCGACCAGACCATATCGTCCAGCGTCGCGTCCTGCTTCACGGCACCGTTCACCGCCAGATGAATGCGCCGCCCGGTCAACGCATCCACGTTCCGCACCGGCGTGATGGTCGCGATCACGGCGCCGTTCTCGATGTCCTTGCCCAGATCCCACGGCCGCCGATGATCCTTGCCATCCTGCTGCCGGTCCCTGCGGGTCATGTCCAGCCCGCAGGCATAACCAAAAATAGTCGCGTTGGCCTGATCCACATCGACCTGAAACGCATCGGCACCAAGGGCGACCGCAAGTTCCATTTCATAATGAAAATTCGATGTCCCCGGCGGATAGGGCACGGTGCTGCCCGACGCGCAAAGGGCGGTAGCGGACTTGGTGAAATACCACGGTGCTTCGCGGTCGACCTCGCTGCCCATCTCGGCGGCGTGGGCCGCGTAGTTGCGCCCGACACAAAAGATGCGATGCACCGGATAAACAGCCGTTTCACATTCAATCGGAAGTGTCTTCGGCGGTACCGGCGGAAATATGTGGTCCATCGCATGCGTCCTTGGTCTGCAGCAGGGTCACATGACGTTACCACAGCCCCCTGCACGCGCCAGATGTTCCTGATCCGTCCGCGACACCAAAAAATACGCAAACCGGCTTGCCGCGGGGTTTGGGGCCTGCCAGCCTGCGCCAAAGCGACAGGGACGGAGACAGGGATGGCCGCCGCAAACATGACGCATTGGGACGCGCGGGTGGATCTGGCCGCCGCATTCCGCTGGGCCGCGCGGCTGAACCTGCACGAAGGTGTCGCCAACCATTTCTCTCTTGCAGTGAATGACGACGGAACGCGGTTTCTCATGAATCCGAACCAGATGCATTTTGCCCGCATCCGCGCCAGCGACATGATTCTGGTGGATGCCAACGACCCCGATACCCTGCGCGGTCCGAACGCGCCCGACCCGACAGCCTGGGGCCTGCACGGCGGGCTGCACCGGCTGGTGCCCCATGCCCGTTGCGCGATGCATGTGCATTCCGTTTTTGCCACGGTGCTTGCATCGCTGCAGGACAGTCGTTTGCCACCGATCGACCAGAACTGCTGCACGTTCTTCAACCGCTATGTCATCGACGACGGATACGGCGGCCTCGCCTTCGAGGATGAGGGCGCGCGCTGTGCCGCCCTGTTTTCCGATCCCCGCCAGAAGGTCATGATCATGGGTAACCACGGCGTGCTTATCATCGGCGACACCGTCGCAGACACCTTCAACAGGCTCTACTATTTCGAACGCGCTGCGGAAACCTACATCCGCGCCCTGCAGACAGGACAGCCGCTGCGCGTCCTGCCCGACGACATTGCCGAAAAGACCGCGCGCGAGCTCGAGGACTACCCCGAACAGGCTGACCGCCATCTGGCGGAGCTCAGACACCTGCTCGACGCTGAAAAGAGCGACTATGCACAGTAGGACCACAACATGATCTACGGGCTGACCGACGAACACCAGATGATCGCCGATACGGTGCGCCGCTTCGTCGAAAAGGAAATCTATCCCAACGAAGACATGGTGGAGCGCACCGGCACCGTGCCCGCCGCGCTTGCGCAGGAGATCCGGCAGAAAACCATCGACCTCGGATTCTATGCCTGCAACTTCCCCGAAAGTGTCGGCGGTGCCGGGCTCAATCACCTCGAATTTGCACTGGTCGAGCGCGAACTGGGACGCGGGTCGATGGCACTCACCCATTTTTTCGGGCGGCCGCAGAACATCCTGATGGCCTGTGAAGGCGACCAGATCGACCGCTACCTGACGCCCGCCGTGCGCGGCGACAAGATGGACGCACTGGCCATGACGGAACCCGGTGCCGGGTCCGACGTGCGCGGCATGAAATGCGCCGCTGTCCGCGATGGCGGCGATTGGGTCGTCAACGGCACCAAGCACTTCATCTCCGGGGCGGAGCATGCCGATTTCGTCATCGTCTTCATCGCCACCGGCGAGGATCAGACCCCACGCGGCCCCAAGAAACGGATCACGACATTTCTGGTGGACCGCGGCACGCCTGGCTTCACGATCCGCGACGGTTACAAATCCGTCAGCCACCGCGGTTACAAGAACATGATCCTGGAATTTGATGACTGCCGCCTGTCCGACGCGCAGGTGCTGGGAGAGGTCGACGGCGGGTTCGCGGTCATGAACACCTGGCTCTACGCGACCCGCATCACCGTCGCGGCCATGTCCGTCGGCCGCGCGCGGCGCGTCTTCGACTACGCACTGGATTACGCCGCCGAACGCGAGCAGTTCGGCCAGAAAATCGGCAAATTCCAAGGTGTCAGCTTCCAGCTTGCCGATATGATCACCGAGATCGACGCCGCCGATCTGCTGACGCTGGCCAGCGCCGACCGGCTGGACAAGGGGCTGCCCGCCAACCGCGAAATCGCCTCGGCCAAGCTTTATGCTTCCGAAATGCTGTCGCGCGTGACCGATGCCGCGATCCAGATTCACGGTGGCATGGGCCTGATGGACGACTATCCGCTGGAACGGTTCTGGCGCGATGCGCGGGTCGAACGCATCTGGGACGGCACATCGGAAATCCAGCGCCACATCATCAGCCGCGATCTGCTGCGTGCGCTGGGAGCCTGAGCCGATGGTATTGCCCGTAGCGATTTCCGCCGACGCCTTTCAGGCGCCGACAGAAGCGAGAGGCCAGCCTCTCGCGCTCTCCGAGGTATTTTCGACCAGAAGAAGGGCAGGCGGTGCAGGTCAGCCCCCGTGCGGCAGAACGCCGGACGAGGGCCTTCTTCCGGTGCGGTCATCGGCGCCTCCGCCTGTACCGCGTACCGGGTCTAGCGCATTAACCTTAATAGATCGTAAGGCGCGACATGGGTGATCTGTCGCGCCTCTTGCGGCCCACCACCGTCGCTGTCGTCGGCGGTGGCGCCTGGTGCCACGCGGTCATTGCGCAACTGACAAAGGCGGGATTTAGCGGACCGGTCTGGCACGTGCATCCCAAGGGTGATTTCAGCAGCGTCGCCGATCTGCCCGGCGTGCCGGACGCCGCTTTTGTCGGGGTCAACCGCGATGCGACCATCGCTATCGTCACGGCCCTGCGCGAAAAAGGAGCGGGTGGTGCAGTCTGTTTTGCCTCGGGCTTTGCGGAGGTTTCCGACGGCCACGACCGGAATGCCGCGCTACTGACTGCGGCCGGCGACATGCCGGTGCTGGGGCCGAACTGTTATGGCTATATCAACGCCTGCGACGGTGCCTTGCTCTGGCCGGATCAGCACGGCTGCGCGCCCTGCGACAGCGGCGTGGCGATCCTGACGCAATCCTCGAACATCGCGATCAACCTGACCATGCAGATGCGCAGCCTGCCGGTGGCCTATGTGGTGACATGCGGCAACCAGGCGCAGACGTCGCAGGCCGATATCGCCCTCGCGCTCTTGGATGACCCGCGCGTCACGGCCATTGGCCTGCACATCGAAGGCTTCGGCGACTTGGCCGCCTGGCAACGGTTCGCCCGCGCGGCACTTGACCGGAACGTGCCGGTCGTCGTGCTCAAGGTCGGCCAATCGGCAGAAGCGCAGGGTGCCACGGTGTCACATACAGCCTCGCTTGCGGGCAGCGCCGCCGGGGCCGCGGCGCTGATCCGCCGTCTGGGGTTCATGCCCGTCCCCGATCCGGCGGTCTTGATCGAGGCTCTGAAAATCCTGCATCTGGGCGGGCCTGTCGTATCGGGGCGCATCGCTTCTGTCAGTTGTTCAGGGGGCGAGGCATCGCTCACCGCCGATCTCGCGCAACCGCTGGGTCTCACGTTTCCTGCCCTGACCTCAGAACAGAGTGACGCGCTTGGTGCGGTTCTTGGGCCGCGGGTCGCCCTGGCCAATCCTCTGGACTATCACACCTACATCTGGCGCGATGTTGCCGCCATGGCGTCTGTCTTCGCCGCGATGATGGACCGGTCGTTGGCGATGACGCTGCTGATCGTAGATTTCCCCCGCGCAGATCGCTGCGATCCCGCTGACTGGGAATGCGCCGTGCAGGCCGCCCTGACCGCACAGGCACAGGCGACAGGGCGGATTGCGATGGTGGCTACCCTGCCGGAACTGATGCCGGAAGATGTGGCGGCGCGACTGATGGCGGGCGGCGTGGTTCCGCTGTCGGGCCTGTCGGACGGCCTGCGCGCCCTCGCGGCGGTTCGTCGGGTCGCAGCGCCGGATCTGGCGCGGGATGTCCTGGCGGGACCGAGGGCGACAGACGGCGTGACACTTGGCGAACGTGCCGCAAAGCAGCAGCTGGCCGAACATGGTGTTCCGATCCCCCGCCAATATCCACTGCCTGATCCGACGTTTCCCGATACCCCATCGTTCACCGGTCCTTTCGTGCTGAAAGGGGACGGAATCGCACACAAGTCCGATGTCGGTGCGGTCGCGCTGCACCTGCACACAGCGGCCGATGTGACGGCTGCCGCGACAGCGATGGACAGTACAGAGTTTCTGCTGGAGGAGATGATCACCGGCGCGGCGGCCGAACTGCTGGTCGGCGTGGTCCACGATCCGGTGCATGGCTTCGTCATGACACTGGGCTGGGGCGGCGTGATGACGGAGGTTCTGCAGGACACGCAATCCCTGATCCTGCCAGTCGGCAGGGACACGGTCACAGACGCGCTGACCCGCCTGAAAATCCACACGATCCTGTCCGGATATCGCGGCAAGCCAAGTGCCGATCTGAACGCAGTCGTCGATAGCATCATGGCGATTTCCACCTACGTCGCCGCCCACGCCGATACTCTGCTCGAGGTCGAAATCAATCCGCTGATCTGCACCCCGACCGCCGCAATCGCAGCCGATGCGCTCATAAGGAAAACGCCATGTTAGACACTGAAAACCCCGTCAAGGCCCGCCGCAACGGCGCGGTGTTGGAAGTCACGCTCGACCGGCCCAAGGCCAACGCGATCGATCTTGCCACCAGCCGCGTGATGGGCGAAGTTTTTGCGACATTCCGCGACGATCCCAACCTGCGCGTCGCGATCCTGACCGGTGCCGGCGAAAAATTCTTCTGCCCGGGCTGGGATCTGAAAGCGGCAAGCGAAGGCGACGCGGTCGATGGCGACTACGGCGTAGGCGGCTTCGGCGGCCTGCAGGAGTTGCGCGGGATGGGCAAACCGGTGATCGCCGCCGTAAACGGCATCTGCTGCGGCGGGGGGCTTGAGCTGGCACTCTCCGCCGACATCATCCTCGCTGCCGATCACGCCACCTTTGCCCTGCCCGAAATCAGGTCGGGCACCGTCGCGGACGCGGCGAGCGTGAAGCTGCCAAAGCGCATCCCGTATCACATCGCGATGGAACTTCTGCTGACCGGTCGCTGGTTCGACGCCATCGAAGCACATGGCTGGGGCATCGTGAACCACGTCCATCCGGCAGCCGATCTGATGACCGAGGCCCGGGCGATGGCCGATCTCATCGCATCCGGTCCGCCGCTGGTCTATGCCGCGATCAAGGAAATCGTGCGCGATGCCGAGGACGCCAAGTTTCAGGACGCGATGAACCGGATCACCAAGCGGCAACTTGCTTCTGTCGACACGCTCTACAGCAGCGAGGACCAGATGGAAGGCGCGCGCGCCTTCGCGGAAAAGCGCGATCCGGTCTGGAAAGGGCGCTAACGCGCGCGAAAGACGATCAGTCGCGCCTTGTCGTCGCGATGTGCCGCATCCGCTCTGTCGTCATAGATACGCACGTCCTTGAGCGTCAGCGCATCGATCCGTGGCGCGATCTCGTCAAGCAATGCGGCAAAACCGGCGCTTTCGAAATGCGCCAGGTTGACGGAAATCACCATGACCGCGTCGGGGCGCGCCGCGTCCAGCAGGGCGCGCAGGCCCTCGGGACCGACATGGCCAAGCGTGAAAGTGCCCGCGCTGACGATCCCGGCATAGCGCGGCGCTCCCGGCAGGGGCCGGGTCACATCCGCTTCGATCAGCTTGTCGTAATGGCCCTTCACGCCAGCCACGGCCAGCATTTCGGCAGACAGGTCGAGCGCATGGATCGGCCCGATCTCCATTGATCGGAGGTGCTCTGCGACAAGCCCGGTGCCGGCACCGACGTCGAGCACGGGGCCGCTTCCGCCCGCCGAAACGAAAGCCAGTGCGACCTCGCGTGCAAGCTGGTATCCCTGCCGCTCGGCAAAGCCGACATCGTAACTTGGTGCCCAGACGTCATAGAGTTTCCGCGCCGCATCCGGGGATTCGATCGCATAGGCTTTGTCGAGGTCGGGGTCCGTTTTCATGCATTGACGCTAACACCGTCTTGCGTCCGTGTCTTGTGCCGCGCACAGATGGCATATGGAAAACACGTTGCTTTCATTCGGTCACGGTTACAGCGCGCGCGCACTGGCCCGTCTGCTCGCGCCCGACGCATGGCGTGTGATCGGCACGACACGGTCAGAGGACAAGGCCGTCGCCCTCATGCAGGCAGGGACAGAGCCGCGGATATGGCCGGGCGCAGACATGGGACCGGCACTCGATGCAGCCACACATCTGTTGATTTCAGCAGCGCCCGATGCAAACGGCGACCCGGTTCTGGCTGCGTTAGAGACTGAAATCGCAAAGCGTGCCGGGCAATTCACCTGGGTCGGCTATCTGTCGACCACGGGCGTTTACGGCGACCATGGCGGCGACTGGGTAGATGAAAACACGCCCCTTACCCCCGCCACGCAACGCGGTATCGCACGGGTGAAGGCCGAGGCCGCGTGGGCCGCGATCCCCGATCTTCCGCTGCATATCTTCCGCCTTGCGGGAATCTACGGGCCGGGGCGTGGTCCGTTCGCCAAGGTGCGCGCGGGCACGGCACGGCGGATCGTCAAACCCGGGCAGGTTTTCAGCCGTATCCACGTCGCCGATATCGCCCGTGTGCTGCATGCGTCGATCCGGCGCCCCGATCCCGGTGCCATCTACAACCTCTGCGACGACGATCCCGCCCCGCCCCAGGATGTCATCGCCTATGCGGCAGAGCTTCTGGGCGTGCCCGTTCCCCCGGCAGAGGATTTCGCGACCGCGGACATGACACCGATGGCCCGCAGCTTTTACGCCGAAAGCAAAATGGTCCGGAACGACCGCATCAAGACGGAACTTGGTGTGGACCTGCTTTATCCGGACTACCGCAGCGGGCTCAAGGCGCTGCTGGCGCAGGACGTGTCGTCCTGACGATCCACGCGAGGCTCGCGAAAACCAGAAGCAGTATGACCGCTACGACAAAATTCGTGCCGTAAAAGACTGCCCGACCGTCAAACGCCAGATCGTTCAGGAAAGGGTAGGGCAGGCCTGACGTGATCTCGCCAGCCGGGCTGTCGTTGAACCGCTGCACCAGCGTTTCGCACCACAGGATGTAGGCCGCGATGATCCCGAACAGCCACGCAAGCGGGCGTGTCAGTCGTCGGTAGCTGCGATGCACGAAAATCGTGTCGACAATCTGCAGCGCCGGTCCAAGGCCGTGCAAATACATCTCAAGATAGAACTGCCCCAACGCGCCGTCCCGGGTCACCGATGTCGGGTCGGCAAAATACAGCCGCCAGTACAGAAACACGACCATGGCGTTGATCACCGCGGTGGCGCAGACAAAGCCGTCCCAGCGGTTCTGACTGCGCCCTTCCTCAAGCGCCATCATCCGGCTGGCAGCGAAGAACGACATGAAAAGCGCCCAGATCGTCAGATACCGGAACGGCCCGCCGAATTCCGTAAAGTCGCCAAGGATCAGCGTTCGCAGGCAATAGAACGCGGCCAGCAGGAAGACGATCCAGCGATAAAGACGTGTCAGGGTCATGGGGCATGTTCCAATGGTCGGCGTCACTCTGCACGTCCTGCCGCCACCGCGCCACCCTGACCCGGCGTCGCAGAAGGAACTTGCGTGCACCCCGCTTCCATCCCATATGACGGGCAACCCAACCCAAGGCCGTTATCCCCCGTGTCCCTCCGACAGCGCACCGCCGACTTCCTTGCACGTCCTTTCGTGGGCCGTTTCGTGATCGGCGTGATTCTCTTCAATGCCGTGATCCTCGGGTTGGAAACCTCCGACTCGGTGATGGCGCGTTGGGGCGATCTCATTTTGCTGCTCGACACCATCTGTCTCGCGATCTTCTCCGCCGAAATCGCGCTCAAGCTCTTTGCGCATGGTGCCCGGTTCTTCCGCAATGGCTGGAACATCTTCGACTTCGTGATCGTCGGCGTCGCCCTGCTGCCCTTCACCCAAGGCATATCGGTGCTGCGGGCGCTGCGCATCCTGCGCGTTTTGCGCGTCATTTCCGTCGCTCCGTCGCTGCGTCGCGTGGTGGAAGGCTTCATCACCGCCCTGCCCGGCATGGGATCGGTGTTCGTGCTGATGGGGATCATCTTCTACATCGGTGCCGTCATCACCACGAAACTCTTTGGCGATGCCTTCCCCGACTGGTTCGGCACGCTGGCCCGCTCGGGCTATTCGCTGTTCCAGATCATGACGCTGGAAAGCTGGTCGATGGGCATCGTCCGACCCGTGATGGAGGCATATCCCTACGCCTGGGCCTTCTTCATCCCGTTCATCATGGTGACGACCTTCGCCGTGGTGAACCTGCTGGTCGGTCTCATCGTGAACTCCATGCAGGACGCCCACCACGAGGAAAACAACGCCGCCACCGATGAATACCGCGACGAGGTTCTGGCGAAACTGGAGGCGATCGAAAAACGGCTGGACGCGCGCGACCGCGAACAAGCCAAAGCGGACGAATTAAGCTGATTTAGAGCCTATTTTCGCCACACCCATCACCGCCAGGACCTTCGCCTCGATATCCGCGGCGTTCAGGCCCGCGACGGCATACATATCCTTCGGATTGGCTTGATCGATAAAGACGTCGGGCAACACCATCGACCGGAATTTCAGTCCGTGATCGAACACACCCTCGTCCGCCAGCAACTGCGCGACATGGCTGCCGAACCCGCCGACAGCACCCTCCTCGATGGTGATCAGCGCGTCATGCTCCGCCGCGAGACGCAGGATCAGTTCGCGATCCAGCGGCTTGGCAAAGCGCGCGTCGGCGACCGTCGGCGTGATCCCCTTTGCGCCCAGCGCCTCGCAGGCGGCTTCGACCTCCTGCAACCGTGTACCGAACGATAGGATCGCCACCTGCTTGCCCTCACGAACGATCCGGCCCTTGCCGATCTCCAGCGGTTCCGGGTCGACCGGCATCTCCACGCCAACACCTTCCCCGCGCGGAAACCGGAACGCAATCGGTCCTTCGTCATGCGCCGCCGCCGTCGCGACCATGCGTACCAGTTCAGCCTCGTCCGCTGCGGCCATGACGACGAAACCGGGAAGATTGCTCAGGTAGGCCACGTCGAACGCACCCGCATGTGTCGCCCCGTCGGCACCGACCAGCCCCGCCCGGTCAATGGCGAACCGAACCGGCAACCGCTGGATCGCAACGTCATGCACCACCTGATCGTACCCCCGCTGAAGGAATGTCGAATAAAGCGCGCAGAACGGCCGCATCCCGCCCGCCGCCAACCCGGCGGAAAACGTCACCGCGTGCTGCTCCGCGATCCCCACGTCGAAACACCGCGAAGCATAGCGATCCATGAATTTGCTAAGCCCGGTGCCATCGGGCATCGCCGCAGTCACAGCGCAGATTTTAGGGTCTGTCGCAGCCTGTTTCAGCAATTGTTCGGCAAAAACGGCGGTATAGGAAGGCGCATTCGACACCGCCTTTTTCTGCTCCCCCGTCAGCACGTCGAATTTGCCCGTGGCGTGCCCCCTGTCGCGGGCCTTTTCAGCAGGTGCAAAGCCCTTGCCCTTCTTCGTGATCGCATGAATCAGGATCGGACCCGTCGCGCGGGTCTTGACCGTACGCAGGACGGACAGAAGCTGTTCCATGTCATGCCCGTCAATCGGCCCGAGATAGGAAAAACCCAACTCCTCGAACAGTGTTCCGCCGACCGTCATGTGCTTGACCATGTCCTTGGCCCGGCGCGCACCCTCGCGGAACGGTTCGGGCAGCAGCGAAACCGCGCCCTTGGCAGCGGCCTTGAGTTCCTGAAACGGCTCCCCGGCATAGAGCCGTGACAGGTAAGACGACATCGCGCCGACCGGAGGTGCGATCGACATCTCGTTGTCGTTCAGCACCACGATCAACCGCTTGCCCAGCGCGCCCGCGTTGTTCATCGCCTCATAGGCCATACCCGCCGACATCGCCCCGTCACCGATCACCGCAATCGCGTCACCCAGTCCCTCGGGCGGCGCACCGCCCAGATCGCGCGCCACGGCAAAACCGAGCGCCGCCGAAATCGACGTGCTGGAATGAGCCGCGCCGAACGGATCGTAGGGGCTTTCCGACCGTTTGGTGAACCCCGACAAACCATCCTTCATCCGCAGCGTGCGGATCCGATCCCTGCGTCCCGTCAGGATCTTATGCGGGTAGCACTGGTGCGACACATCCCAGATGATCTTGTCCTTGGGGGTGTCGAAAACCGCATGCAGTGCCACGGTCAGTTCCACCACACCCAGCCCCGCCCCCAGATGCCCTCCGGTTTCCGAAACCGCCGAAATCGTCTCTGCCCGCACCTCATCCGCCAGTTGCCGCAGCCTGGTGTCCGGCATCCCCTTGAGGTCTGACGGGCTTTGCACGGTATCCAGGATCGGTGTGATCGGACGGTCGGCCATGGTCACGGCTCCTATTTGTCGCGGGTGATGACGAAATGCGCCGCTTCGCGCAGCGTGTCCGCATCCGCCCCGTATATCTCTAACGCATCGCAGGCCTCTTGCACGAGGTCGCATGCGCGTCTTTTCGCCGCGTCCAGCCCCAGAAGCGACACGAACGTGGCCTTTCCGGCGCCACTGTCCTTGCCGACAGCCTTGCCGACCGTCGCGGCGTCGCCTTCGACATCCAGCACATCGTCAGCGATCTGGAACGCCAGGCCCAGCGCATCGCCATAGCGTTTCAGCGGTACCACGTCCGCACCTGCCAGCCGCGGTCCCGCCATTGCCGACCATGTGATGAGCGCACCGGTCTTCCCCGCCTGAAGCGCCATGATACCCTCCAGATCAAGAGGAGTGGCCGCAGTCTCGGCGGCAATATCCGCCGCCTGCCCGCCGACCATACCTTGCCCACCGGCGGCCATCGCCAGTGACCACATCAGGTCCACGGTGCGGGCAGGGTCCCCCGGCGTCTCCAACACCAGCCGGAACGCCTCGGTCAGCAACGCATCACCGGCCAGTACAGCCGTCGCCTGGTCCCACTTCACATGGACCGTCGGTTGCCCGCGCCGCAGTCGGTCGTCGTCCATACAAGGCAGATCATCGTGAACCAGCGAATAGGCATGCAGGCACTCGATCGCCTCGGCACAGGGCTGCGCGCGGCCCGCGCTGACACTATGCAAGCGAGACGTTTCCATCACCAGAAATCCGCGCAGACCTTTGCCACCCGTCACCGCATAGCGCATCGCATCGGTCAGCGTCGCACTGTGCGGGCTATATAGCTTTGTCTTCAGGCTCGCCTGTACCAGCCCTGATGCCTTCTTCAGCGCCTTTTCAAACCCTTCAGTCATCCAGCGGCGCGGTTCCCGTCGGTTTGCCGTCACTAAGGGTGATCTTGGCGACCTTCTCCTCGGCCTCTTTCAGCTTGGTCTCGCAACGCGCCTTCAATGCCGCCCCGCGTTCGTAAAGCGCAATGCTTTCATCAAGCGCCACATCACCACGCTCCAGCTTGCCGACGACGCTCTCCAGCTCTTTCATCGCATCTTCGAAACTCATCTGATCGACCGCGTTACTCATACGCCTCTCTCCTTCAAAACACCGACATGGGCCGCCGCCGACGCCCCCAGCGCCGCAAGGTCATAGCCCCCTTCGAGGCTCGATACCACGCGCCCCTGACAATGGGTATCCGCCAGATCGCACAGCTTTTCTGTGACCCATGCAAAATCATCCGTCTCCAGCATCATCCCCGCCAATGGATCGGCCCGATGTGCATCGAAGCCTGCGGAAATGATCAGAAGTTGTGGAGAGAACGTATCGACGCGCGGCAGAACGTGCCGTTCGTACACATCCCGAAACGCTTTCGATCCGGTCCCGTCAGGCAGCGGCACGTTCAGCACATTGTCCACGCCGACCTCATGCGCCATCCCGGTGCCGGGAAACAGCGGTGACTGATGGGTCGAACAGAACAGGATACGCGGGTCGTCCTCCACCAGATCCTGCGTGCCGTTCCCATGATGCACGTCGAAATCCACGATCGCCACACGCTCCAGCCCGTGATGCTCCAGCGCATGCAAGGCACCGATCACAACGTTCCCGAAAAAGCAGAACCCCATCGCCGTCTCGCGCTCGGCATGGTGACCCGGCGGGCGCACGGCGGCAAAGGCGTTCGTGGCCTCTCCTCCCAACACAAGATCAACCGCCCGCACCACGCCACCTGCGGCGCGATACGCAGCCTCCAGCGTGCCGGGCGACATATGTGTATCCGCATCCAGCGACCGGAACCCCTGCGTCGGCGCGGCGCGGCGCATCGCGTCCAAGTGCGTTTGCGGATGCGCGCGCAACAGATCGTCCTCTGCCGCCATCGGTGCGGTTACGCGCAGCAGGTCCATCCCCTCCAACGCATCCAGCACCGCGCCCAGCCGCGCCACCTGCTCGGGGTGCCCCGGCGGCGTCACATGCGCCGCACAGGCCTCATGGCTTACCAAAGCTGTTACCATGGCGCGTCTCCCGCATCATTTTGCCAAAAATACTCCCGCCGAAGGCAAGAGCAGCGTTTCAACCATCACTATCAGAAATTCGGACCCGAACCGCCAGCCAAAGGCAGACAAAAAACGTCGTGCGCCCCGCAGGGGAGCTCCTTTGGATCAAACCACGCTCAGCCGTGGTCGGGGGCCAGCATGTATCCGGCGCCGCGCACGGTCTGCAGATAGCGTGGCTGCTTGGGGTCGGCCTCGATCTTGCGGCGCAACCGTGTGATCTGCACGTCCACTGCACGTTCTTGCGTCTGCCCGCCGGACCGGCTCAATTCCTCGACCAGTCGCGTGCGGGTTACCGGCTCGCCCGGCAGACCCGAGAATATGCGCATCAACTGACTTTCCGTCGCCGTCAGCCGCACCAACTCCTCGCCGCGCCACATCTCGCCGCGCTCGATGTCATAGCGAACCGGACCAAGGTTCAGCACCTTCGGCGTCACGACAAGGGGTTCGGCCTGCGGCACCCGTCGCAGGATCGCATTGATCCGGAGCAGCAGTTCTTTCGGCTCGAACGGTTTGGCCAGATAGTCGTCCGCCCCCGCCTCAAGGCCGGTGATCCGGTCCCCGGTCTCGCCCTTGGCGGTCAACAGCAGGATCGGTGTGGTGATCGCGCGGCGCAGATCGCGGCACAGCGCCATGCCATCCTCCCCCGGCATCATCACGTCCAGAACGATCAGGTCGAACTCCAGCCCCGACAGGATACGCCGGGCATGGGCGGCATCCCTGGCGGTGGTCACCAGAAATCCGCTGCGCATCAGGAATTTCTGCAAAAGCCCCCGAATGCGTTCGTCGTCGTCCACGATCAGCAGGTGCGGGTCATCGGCATTCATGGTGTCTTGTCCTTCAGCGCGTCGTAGTGGCGACGCATGTCTTCATCCATCATCGCTTCCAGCACACGCCGGAAACCGGCCACCGCCTCGGGCCCCGCGGCGCGATATGCGCTGCGCATCCGGTCACGCTGGGCATCCGACAACGCGCGTTCCAGCGCGGCACCGGCCTCCGTCAGGTACAGATGGCGCTCGCGCCGGTCCTGCGTACCGACCATATTTGCCACCAAACCGTCATCGACCAAGGTACGCAACACACGATTCAGCGATTGTTTGGTCACGCCGAGAATGTTCAGCAGGTTGTTGACGGTCGTACCGGGGCTGCGGTGGATGAAGTGGATGGCGCGGTGATGGGCACGGCCATAGGCCTTGTCCGCCAGAATCCGGTCGGGATCGGCGGTGAACCCGCGGTAGGCAAAGAACATCGCCTCGATTCCCTTGCGCAGCTGCTCGTCGGTCAGAAACAGCAGCGCCTGTCCTGTCGATGGCGATGGTCCCTCTGCCACGTCACCTGTCCTCTCGGCCTGTGATAATACGTCAGCTTTATTGACTTTGTAGCCCGCCACCGATAGCAAAATCGCAAACAACGCACAGATTTATGGCCGATGCGGACCTTTGTGCGACATTTATGCAAATGACGGGGTGGACCAATGGCTGGCTACGATGATCGCGACGGCAAAATCTGGATGGACGGACAGCTGATCGACTGGCGTGACGCGAACGTTCACATCCTGACCCACGCGATGCACTACGCGTCCTCCGTGTTCGAGGGCGAGCGATGCTACTCCGGCAAGATCTTCAAATCGACGGAACACTCCGAGCGGCTGAAATTCTCCGCCAACTGCCTCGATTTCGAAATCCCCTACACCGTCGAGGAAATCGACGCCGCCAAGATGGAAACACTGGAGGCCAACGGCCTGACCGACGCCTACGTGCGCCCCGTCGCCTGGCGCGGTGCCGGCGAGGATATGGGCGTCGCGGCAGAGCGTAATCCCGTGCGCATGGCCATCGCGGTCTGGTCCTGGGGCAACTACTATGGCGACGCCAAAACCAAAGGCGCGAAGCTCGACATCGCCAAGTGGAAACGACCCGACCCCGCGACGATCCCGCACGAGGCCAAGGCGGCCGGTCTCTATATGATCTGCACCATGTCCAAACACGCCGCCGAGGCGAAGGGCTGCTCGGACGCCATGATGTTCGATTACCGCGGCTACGTGGCCGAGGCGACGGGCGCCAACATCTTCTTTGTCAAGGACGGCGAGGTGCACACACCCAAGGCCGATTGCTTCCTCAACGGCATCACCCGCCGCACCGTGATCGGAATGCTGCAAGAGAAGGGCATCACCGTCCACGAGCGCCGGATCGAGGCGGCCGAATTGGAAGGTTTCGAGCAATGCTGGCTCACCGGCACCGCCGCCGAGGTCACCCCCGTCGGCCAGATCGGCGACTACAACTTCGAGGTCGGTCAGATGACGGTGGACATCGCGAGCGACTACGAAAAGCTGGTGCGGGCCTGAACAAGCGCGCGCTTGATGCAGGGATTCAAACGTGCGATTCTAGGATTGTCGGCGAGCCGCTGACGTCAGCGAGGTGCGCCATGTCCAATCTCAAGTTTGAAATTGCCGCTGTCTGGGACGACGATGCACAAGTCTGGATTTCGGAGAGCAACATCATCGGCCTGCACATCGAAGCGGACACACTCGAAGAATTTGAACGAGAAGTTCAAGAACATGCCGCCGACATGATTATCGAAAACCACATCGACAAGACAGATCTTGCGAACCGCCCGCTCCGCGATCTGATCCCAACGATTTTCTGGCGCGAAGGCAAACCCGGGCAATCCGCCGCCTGATCCGTGCCCGACTTGTATCGCAAAGTCACGGGCCTGCTTCGGCTGCATAATTTCGAATTGGTGAAAGGTGGCAAGGGTTCGCATGAAAAATGGCGCAATGCGCAACTCGGCCGTGTTTTGACCGTTCCGCGGAATCTCAAGAGCCGCCACACAGCCAACGCGATCCTCAGAAGCGCTAGCATCAATGAAAAGCTGTGACCCTTACTTCCCCGCCACGTTCCCCATTGCGCGCCGTTGCTTCGCCCGTTCCAGCCCCAGTTGCCGCTCGCGCCAGATGATCAGGACCCCGGCGAGGATCACCACTGCCGACCCCAGCAGCATCGGTGCCGTCGGGACCTCGGCGAACACGAAATATCCAATCAGAACCGCGAGTATCATCGACGTGTAGTCGAACGGGGCCAGCAGCGACGCATCGGCGAACCGGTAACTGGAGGTCAGGAAAATCTGCCCTATCCCGCCGATCAATCCGGCCAGCACCAGCAAACCGAACGTGCCCCACCCCGGCACGACCCAGCCAAACGGGATCGTCAGAAGCGACAGCGAGGTCGAGGTGACTGCGAACCAGAACACGATGGCCGACGTCGTCTCGGTGGCCACCAGCTTGCGGATGAACACATGCGCAAGTGCGGCACAGGCAGCACCCATCAGCACGACGACCGCGCCCAATGTCTGGCGCGTGTCCATCGCGCCGACCGACAGGCGCGGCGACAACACGATCAACACGCCGATCAGGCCAAGCGCGACAGCCGACAGGCGAAACGCGCGCACCCGTTCGTTCAGGAACATCGCCGCGAACACGACGACCAGCAGCGGTGCGGCATAGCCGATGGCCGTGACTTCGGGCAGCGGCAGCAGGCCAAGCCCTGCAAATCCGAACCCCATCCCCATCGTGCCCACGATACCGCGCCAGAAATGCCCCATCGGGCTGGCCGTTTTCATGCCGTCATGCAGGTGCCCGGTCACCGCCAGCCAGACAACGATAACCGGCAAGGCGAAGACACTCCGGAAAAACACCGCCTGCCCCGGGGGCACGTCCGCAGCCGTCGCCTTGATCAGGCTGGCCATGCAGACGAAGGTGCAGACGGATAGTACCTTGAACAGAATGCCACGCAGCGGATTCATAGGCGGGGACCTCAGGACAGGGCGGCGATGGCCTCACCGTAGTCCGCCCCGACGACAACCGGAACACCCAGTGCGTCAATTTTATCCGCCCATGCGGTGTCTTCGGCGTCGATCTTGCCCGCAGCACGCAGGATCACCTGCCGGATACGCCCGGGATGGCGGACAATGGCGTCGTGATAGACGTGTCCGTCATGCTGCCCAGTGTCCCCGATAAGGATGAACGACAGATCGGGGTTCGCGGCCAGCACGCGGTCGATCGCACTGCCCTTGTGGTCACCGTGGGTGCCGGTGATGAACTGCGTCTCGCTGATCCCGTAATCGCGCAGGAACATCGGCCCCTTCGGCAGGCCGTTGCGCGCAAAAATCCGCCCCAGAAACCCGTGAAGGTTCCATGGGCTGGAACTGACGTAGTAGACCGGATTGCGACCGCTGTCGTGCAACAGCGTCATCAGCCGGATGGCGTCTGGAAACACGTGTCGCGTGAGCGCGTTTCCTGTCAACGACGTCCAGATATTGCGCCACAGACTGTAGGCTCCGGTTTCCATCTGCGTGTCGTCGATGTCGGAGATCACGCCGAACGCCGCCCGTTCGCTGGCGATCATCACGGGGCAATCCGCCGTGCCGGTTCCGGCCGTGACAGCGATGCTCTGCCAGCCTGTCTGTCCCTCGCGTGGCAGCAGGATGGTGAAATAGCCCTCCTCGTCCGACTGCGCGCTGTAGTCACCCGCGCTGACCGTCACATCGGCCACCTCGTCGGTCATGAACAAACGCAACATCTGCCGCAGGTTGGTCCAGCGGCTTTGCCCATCCTTGACGGTATCCTCCCGCAGCTTCGACAATACGCGACCCCGCACGATCAGGTGCTCCGGCGTGGCGTATCCCACGTAGGGTTCCACGACTGACGCCTCTTGCGGCGTCCGCCAGATCAGCCGGTCGACCCGGCGTTCGATCCGGGCCGCCACGCGGGCCAGCTTCAGCTTCAGGCTCATTGCTGCGGCGTGATCCGCAACACTGCCCCGTCGGAACTGTCGACCAGCACCAGCAGGCTGCCGTCGCTATCTTGCTGCACGTCGCGCACCCGCCCGATGTCCGTGGCCAGCCGCTCCTCACCTGTGACTTGCCCGCCCTCGATCTGCAGGCGCACGACCGCCCCGGGATTCAGCGACCCGATGAACAGGTCACCCTGCCATGCCGCATGACTGCCATCATAAAACGTCATCCCGCCGGGCGCGATCACCGGGTCCCAGTAATAGACCGGCTGTTCCATGCCGTCGCGCGCAGCCTCGCCGCTGCCGACATCGCTGCCACCGTAGTTGATGCCATAGGATATCACCGGCCAGCCATAGTTCTCACCGGCCTCGGGTCTGTTCAATTCATCCCCACCGCGCGGGCCATGCTCGATCGTCCAAAACGCACCGTCTGGCCCGATCGCCGCCCCCTGCACGTTGCGATGGCCGTAAGACCAGATCGCGTCGTCACCATCCTGCCCGACAAACGGGTTGTCGCCGGGGATGGATCCGTCACGATTGACCCGGATGATCTTGCCATAGGTCACCTCCAGGTCCTGCGCAAAGACACGCTCCTGCGGTGTCGACCGTTCGCCGGTCGTGATCCAGACCGTACCGTCCGCCATCGGGATGATCCGGCTACCGTAGTGTTTGTCCGATTGCGAAGGCCGGTTCTGCAACCAGATGTCGGTCACGTTTTCAAGCGCCCCCTGCGCCGTCAGTCGCGCGGATGCCACCGCCGTGATGCTGCCGCCGTCCACAGGCTTGGCATAGGTAAAGAAAATCACACCGTCAGAAGCATAGTTCGGCGAAACCGCCACATCCAGCAGACCGCCCTGCCCCTGCGCAAAAATCTCCGGCAGTCCGCTGACCGGGCCGGATACGCTGCCGTCGGCGTTGATGACCCGCAGCCGCCCGGGCCGTTCCGTCACCAGCCATTGCCCGTTGGGCAGGGGTGCGATCCCCCAGGGATTTTCCAAACCGCTGGCGAACACCTCTATCGTCACGTCGCTGGGCTGCAGCGCATCCGCGCGGGTCTGGTTTTCGAATGCTGGGGAAAAATCGGTGTTGGGCGCACCCTGTGGCACCTGCGCAAAAGCGAGGCCGGGCAGCACGGCAAGAACGGCGGCAAATTTCATCTGAAAGGTCTCCATTGAAGGGATGTCAAAGACCGAACCCCGAACGCGCGGTCGCGGTTCCCTCACGCTGTCTTGCGATTGCCACCCCCTTGAAGGGGGGATTGCGCGGAAAACAGGGTCGGGAAACCGTGACTTTCAACCTGTCGGGGCGCAAGCCATGCTCTGGACGACCTGCAAAACCGCATGAAAGGCCCGGCCATGACTCTGCTGTCCCGCTTCCTGATCGCCCTGCTGATACTCACCACCCAAGCCGTCGCCGCCCCCGGCGACCCGTGGGAAGGCGAATGGCGCAACAACAACCATCAGGCAACGTGGCTCTTTCAGGACGGCAATCGTGTCTGGGGCGAGACCACACGCCCGCACCGGTTTGAAGGACGGGTCTCACCCGACGGGCGTACGGTGCGCGGGACATGGTACCGCAAAAGCCATTCACAGGGCCTGTTCGAATTCACGCTTGCCGCCGATGGTCAAAGCTACCGCGGGAGCGGCGCCGACAGCGGCAACGGTTTCCCGCAATCCAGCGCGGAAAGCTGGAATGCCGTACGCGAAGCGACCGATGCCGAGCGTCCGGGATTTCACGACGGCAACAACATCTTTGGCGCGCGTCTTAACATGAACGATCCGGCGCATGTCGCCTGGATCAATTTTCAAAGCCCTTATGAGCAACCCGATGCCCCCACAGCCCCGCCTGTCGGCATCGACGACCTGCCCATACCCGCACCCGGCAACGGCGGTCTGTGGCAGGTGCTGGACACCTACAACCGCCACGTCGGCACCGTCGCGATGGATCGCGCACCCGATGGCAGCTTCACCGCCAGCGGCCAAATCCGTCTGCCCGACTTTCAGGCCGGAACGCCACTGCTTGCAACCTTCATTGAAAGCGGAAGCGGCCAGGTTCTGGACGAAGCCAGTTTTCAGATCGTGCTGAGCGGCGATACGCAGTTCGAATCCGTCAACATCCGTCCGGACGGCGCAAGCAGCCATGACATCTCGTTCGATGGCGACTTCATGGGTAATGACGATTACACCATGAGACTGGTCCAGATCGCGGGCTCCGTGCCGGAACTGGACATCTCCACTCTCGACACCCCGGAACCCGGCAACCTCGGCCTGATGCGCGTCACAGCACGCGATCACGGAAAGATCGGCACCGTCGACTGGAACCAACTCCCGGCTTCGGTCACCATGACAGGCCAGATCATCATCCCCGAAGCCTTCGACGGTGACCCGATCGACATCAGCATCCTCGACAGCACCAACGACGCGGCCGACAACATTTCACTGCAGGTACCGTCGCGCAATGTCGCCTGGCTCGTCGCTGCAACTGTCCGCGAACGCGAGGGCGATCAGTATATCGTGACGATCCCGGCGGGCACCTTCGATCCCGATCCGGGTCCCTACGACCTCTATATCAACCATATCCCCGGCTCGCGCCCCGCAGCGCAACCTGCCGAAACCGACACGGAAAACCACCTGACGACTTTCCGCATCGACACGAGCCGCGTGCCACCGGGCCTGGCCGTGGCCGTCTACGCCGAACCCGATCCGACCTCCTCGGTCACCGGCATGCTCCAGCGCGACGCCACGAACCTCAGCCTGCGGGTCTGCGTGCCTGCCCTGTCCGTCCCCGACAGCAAACTGACGGGCGAGGATCTCTATGATGTAATGGCCGACCGCTTCTGCAAAATGCGCACGCCCTACCTCTTCGGCTGGGTCGCGGGCGAGTACATCACGCGCTAAGCCGCCCCACGGCCCAGCGCGCGGCGTCCGCGACCACCGGGTCCGCATCATCGACCAGTCCCTGCGCGACCTCGCGCAGGGCCGCATCGCCGGAATTCCCGATGGCGTAAAGCACGTTGCGCACGAACCTGTCCCGTCCGATCCGCTTGATCGGCGATCCCGAAAGTTTCGCGCGAAACCCGGTGTCGTCCAGCACAGCAAGTTCAGCCAGCGGTGGCGCGAGCAGATCATCGCGGGCCGCATACCGCCCATCGCGTCCCTCCTGCGCAAACTTGTTCCACGGACAAACCGCCAGACAATCGTCGCAGCCATAGATCCGGTTGCCCATCAGCGCGCGCAGGTCTTCATCCACCGGCCCCTTGTGCTCGATCGTCAGATAGGAAATGCAACGCCGCGCATCCAACTGGAATGGCGCGGGAAAGGCATCGGTCGGACACACATCCAGACAGGCCGTGCAACTGCCGCAATGCTCGGCTTCCGGCACGTCCGGTTGCAGATCGACCGTGGTGAAGATCGCCCCGAGAAAAAACCACGACCCCAGATCGCGCCCCAGCAGGTTGGTGTGCTTGCCCTGCCAGCCCAGCCCCGCCGCCCGCGCCAGCGGCTTTTCCATCACCGGGGCAGTATCGACAAACACCTTGATCTCGGCACCAGGCACCTGCTCGATCAGCCAGCGCCCAACCTTCTTGAGCCGTTTCTTGACGACATCATGGTAATCACGCCCCTGCGCATAGACCGAAATCGCCGCCCGGTCGCGCTGCTCCAGCACCGCCAGCGGATCGTGCTCCGGCGTGTAGGGCTCCGCCAGCATCACGACCGACTTCGCATCGGGCCAGAGCGCCGCCGGATCGCCGCGCCAGCCCATGCGCTCGCCCATCCATCCCATCTGGCCGTGGTATCCGGCATCGACGAATGCCGCCAACCGCGCCGCGATCTCCGGCACCGCATCGGGTCGGCATACGCCCACCTTCGCGAACCCCGCCTCACGCGCGCATGCGACCAATCGCTCCTTCACGCGCCCGCCTTCTTCCGGTTGAAAATACCTTGGGGTCCGGGGCAAAGCCCCGAAAAGGGGGTCGCCATTTTCGCGCCATTGGTCCGAGAGACAATGGCGACGGGCGGGCCCACCCACCCGGAACCATCAAAAATCAAGATCGGCATAATGGCGCGGCTGTGGAAAGCCGGGCAGTTGATCGGCCAGCAGCGACCGGAAAGAAGGCCGCGACTTGATCTTCGCATACCAATCCTTCACCACCTCCGACCGGTTCCAGTCCACGTCCGAGATATAGTCCAGACACGACAACTGCGCCGCGGCGGCAAAATCCGCCAGCGACATCTCGTTGCCCGCCAGCCAGCGCCGCTGATCCAGCAGCCCAGCCATGTAATCGAGATGGTATTTGATCGCCCGCGCGCCCGCCTTCACATTGGCGCTGTCAGGGTATCCCGTGCCCATCACCTTGCGGAACACGCGCTCGCCCACCAGCTTGGCGGTCACTTCCTTGTGGAACTTGTCGTCGAACCAGCCCACCAGCCGCCGCACTTCGTAGCGCCCCTCGGCGGTCTTCGGCAGCAACGCCGGCGTCGGGTGATTGTCTTCCAAATACTCGCAAATCGCCGTGCTGTCGGCCATCGTGCGATTGCCCAGCCGCAGCACCGGCACCTTGCCCGCCGGATTGCGCTGCAGGAAATCGCTGTCCTGCTCCCAGTACCGCTCCTCGACCAGCTCCACCTCTATCTTCTTTTCCGCCAGCGAAAGCCGGACCTTACGGGAAAAAGGCGACAGGGGATAGTGGTAAAGGCGGTTCATCGCGGGCTGCTCTGCTAGGACGTGTGTCGTCATAGATGCAGCATGTCCCTTGCGGGATCAATGCCCGATCAGTTCTCGAAACAGGCTGCGCGCCCGTCCGCCGCGATGGTCGCGGCCCCGTCCATGATCGCCGCAGCACGCCTGCGGACAAAGTTCGAAGGTTGCGACGCCGACCGTGTCTTGGGGCTAGGCAGGATCGCCGCCAGCCGTGCCGCCTGCACCGCCGTCAGATCGCGGGCATCCACGCCAAAGTAATGCCGCGCCGCCGCCTGCACACCGAACACGCCCTCGTCGAACTCCGCGATATTCAGATAGACCTCCAGAATCCGCCGCTTCGACCAGACCGCCTCTGTCAATGGCGTCCAGAGCGCCTCCATCGCCTTGCGCGCCCAGGATCGTCCGTGCCACAGAAACACGTTTTTCACGGTCTGCTGGCTGATGGTCGATGCGCCACCACTGCCGCCCCGGTCGATGGTGGCGCGGATCGCGTTCACGTCCAGCCCCCAGTGCAAGCAGAAATTCGCGTCCTCCGCCGCCACGGCGGACCGCGCCATGACCGGCGCGATCTGGTCCATCGCGACCCACTCCTGCGTCACACCGCCCAGCCTGCGGCCTTCGGAAAACATATAGGGTGTGGTCGGTGGGTTCAGCAGGCCCACGGCAAAGGTCGCGACAAGTATCAGGCTCAAAACCGCCAGTCCTCCAAAAACGATAAACCGCCTGATGCGCGCGAACAGACCCCGCCGCGGCGGGGCTTTCTTGCGGGTGGCTGGCTTTTTCTTTTTGGTGCTCGATTTCGCCATGGGTCTATGTTCATGGCCGCGCATTGGCGGTCAAGCGGGCGAAGTGGAAACAATGCGTATTGTGGCATTTGCCACGATAGCCGCACAGGAAAAAGCCCGGCGTATTTCAATGCGCCGGGCCCTGGTCTTTTCTGTCATTCCGCCGGGATCGCGGCGTCCTCCACACTCAGCGGATGCGGCAGATGAACCAGCATCTCCTTCGGGCAGACCTGCAGGAAGTTGTTCTTTTCCTGCTCCCAATGCTGCAGAATATCCGCGGCTTTGCGGCTGCCGGTCTCCTTTGCATGGGCGCTGATCAAGCCGTGCAGCTGGTCTTCCCAGTGATCGACCGTCACCGCGCAGGTCACCAGCGTTTCCATGTTGATCAGCGGCGCGGATTCACCATCGGGATCATACAGATACGCCATCCCGCCGGTCATCCCCGCGCCAAAGTTCGCACCGACCGACCCAAGGATCACGGCGACACCGCCGGTCATGTATTCACACCCGTTGGTGCCGCAGCCCTCGATCACGACCGACGCGCCGGAGTTGCGCACCGCAAACCGCTCGCCCGCACGCCCGGCGGCAAACAACCGACCAGCAGTCGCACCATAGAGCACCGTATTCCCGATGATGGTGTTCTCCGAAGCGACAAGCGGCGAGGCCATCTGCGGCCGGATCACGATGGTGCCTCCCGACAGGCCCTTGCCGACATAGTCGTTGGCGTCGCCGCTGACTTCCAGCTTCAACCCCGGTGCCGCAAAGGCCCCCAGCGATTGCCCGGCAGACCCGCGCAGCTTTACCGTGAGGTGATCCGGTTGCAGGTCGTTACGCATCCCGAAACGCTCGACGATATGGCTCGACGTGCGTGTCCCGATAGTGCGCAGCGTATTCTGCACCGCATATTCCAGCTGCATCTTCTCGCCGTCTTTCAGGAACCGTTCCGCGTCCTGCACGATCTGCGCATCCAGCGTATCGGGCACCGCATTGCGGGGCTTGTTACGGTCGTAACGAATCTGCGCGGCTCCATCGACGGTGATCAGCAGCGGGTTCAGGTCGAGATCGTCCAGATGTGCCGACCCGCGCGACACCTGCGCCAGCAGGTCGGCACGCCCGATCACGTCGTCCAGCGACCGCGCGCCGATCTCCGCAAGAATCTCGCGCACTTCGCTGGCGTAGAAGGTGATCAGGTTCACCACCTTGTCCGCATTGCCTGTGAACTTGCGGCGCAGGTCGTCGTCCTGCGTGCAGACCCCCACCGGGCAGGTGTTCGATTGGCACTGCCGCACCATGATGCAGCCCATCGCGATCAGGGCGGCGGTGCCGATGCCGTATTCCTCGGCCCCCATCATCGCGGCCATCACGATGTCGCGCCCGGTGCGCAGGCCACCATCCGTGCGCAGCGTCACGCGCTCGCGCAGGTTGTTCATCGCCAGCACCTGATGCGCTTCGGTCAGGCCCATCTCCCATGGCAGGCCGGCATATTTGATCGACGTGCCGGGTGATGCACCGGTGCCGCCATTGTGACCCGAAATCAGGATGATATCCGCCTTGGCCTTGGCGACACCGGCGGCAATTGTGCCCACGCCTGAGGACGCCACCAGTTTCACCGTGACCTTGCAGCGCGGGTTGATCTGCTTGAGGTCGTAGATCAGCTGCGCCAGATCCTCGATGGAGTAGATATCGTGGTGCGGAGGTGGCGAGATCAGCGTCACACCCTTGGTCGAATGGCGCAGCTTGGCGATCAGGTCGGTGACTTTCATGCCGGGCAACTGACCGCCCTCGCCGGGCTTGGCCCCTTGCGCGACCTTGATCTCCAACTCCTCGCAGGCCAGCAGGTATTCCGCCGTGACGCCAAAGCGCCCGGATGCCACCTGCTTGATCTTCGCACTCGCGTTGTCACCATTGGGCTCCGGCGTGAAATCGTCCGGGCTTTCGCCGCCCTCGCCGCTGTCCGACTTGGCGCCAATCCGGTTCATCGCGATGGACAGCGTGCGATGCGCCTCGGGCGATAGTGCGCCCAGCGACATGCCCGGCGTCACGAACCGCTTGCGGATCGACGTGATGCTTTCGACCTCCTCTATGGGAACCGGCTTGCCCATTGGCTTGATCGCCAGCAGATCGCGCAGGTGGATCGGCGGGTTGGATTGCATCGCCTTGGAATACTGCTGCCACAGGGCATAGGACGACCGCGTGCAGGCGGCCTGCAACATGTGCATGGTCTGCGCTTCCCAGGCGTGTTTCTCGCCCGACCGACGCGCCTTGTAGAACCCGCCGATAGGCAGAATGTCCTGCCCCCGCTTCCAGCCCATCGCATGGATTTCCTCCAGCTTGCTTTGCAAGCCGATCATCCCGATCCCGGAAATCCGCGACTGCATGCCGGGGAAATACTCCGCGCACATCGCCCGGCCCAGGCCCACAGCCTCGAAGTTCAGACCGCCACGATAGGACGACAGCACCGAGATCCCCATCTTCGACATGATCTTCAGCAGGCCCGCGTCGATGGCCGCGCGATAGCGGCGCATGGCATCCGTCAGGCTGCCGTCGATCAGGCCACGGTTCAGCCGGTCGGCAATGCTGTCCTGCGCCAGATAGGCGTTCACCGTCGTGGCACCACAGCCGATCAGCACGGCGAAATAATGCGGGTCGATACATTCGGCCGACCGCACGTTCAGCGAACAGAAGGTCCGCAGCCCCTTGCGCGTCAGCCCGCTATGGACCGCACTGGTCGCCAGGATCATCGGCATCGGGATCTTATCCGCATCCTGATGCTGGTCCGTCAGTACAAGGTGCCCGGCACCCGACCGCACCGCATCTTCCGCTTCCGACCTGATCCGCTCCAGCGCTGCGCGCAGCGCATCCGGTCCGGTCACAAAGGTGCAGTCGATGAACGCCACGCTTTCACCGAAATGCGCGACCATGCGGTCAAACTCCGCGTTCCCTACGAACGGGCTTTCCAGCATCAGGATTTCGGTCTGGCTGCCGCTTTCGTCCAGCACGTTCTTGAGGTTCCCGAACCGCGTCTTGAGCGACATCACCCGGCTTTCACGCAGGCTGTCGATCGGCGGGTTCGTCACTTGCGAAAAGTTCTGCCGGAAATAGTGCGACAATGGCCGATAGGTCTTGGACAGGACCGCACTCGGCGTGTCGTCGCCCATCGACGCGATCATCTCCTTGCCGTCCTCGGCCATCGGGGCCAGCACGCTTTCCAGCTCCTCGATGGAATAGCCCGCCGCAACCTGCCGCTTGCGCAGATCGCCGCCGTCGAACAGCGCCGTTTCCGGCACGTCGCGCAGCATCTCGTTCAGGTTCACGACCTTCTCGATCCAGTCACCGAACGGCTGCGATGCGGCCAGCTTGTCCTTGATCTCGGTATCGCGGAACAGCGTGCCTTCGTTCATGTCCACGGCGATCATCTGGCCCGGACCCAGCGCGCCCTTTTCCACCACAGTCGCCTCGTCAACGGTCACCATGCCCACCTCGGACCCGGCGATCAGCATACCGTCGCCGGTCACGACATAGCGCATCGGGCGCAGCCCGTTCCGGTCCAGCCCGCCGCAGACCCAGCGGCCATCCGTCATCGCCAGCGCGGCCGGGCCGTCCCACGGCTCCATGACGGAGTTGCAGTAGCCGTACATATTCACCCAGGCCTCGGGCATCTCCACCGCCTGTTGCGACCATGCTTCAGGCACCATCATCGTCTTGGCCATCGGCGCGTTGCGGCCTGCGCGCACCAGCACCTCGAACACCGAATCCAGCGCGCCGGAATCCGACGATCCGGCCGGAATGATCGGTTTGATATCTTCCGCCATGTCCCCGAACGCGCCAGACGCCATGCGGATTTCGTGGCTGCGCATCCAGTTCATGTTACCCTTGAGCGTGTTGATCTCACCGTTATGCGCCAGCATACGGAACGGCTGCGCCAGCGCCCACTGCGGGAAGGTGTTGGTGGAGTATCGCTGGTGATAGATCGCGAACGCGCTCTCGAACCGTTCGTCCATCAGGTCGGGATAGAACTCCGCCACCTGCTCGGCCAGCATCATGCCCTTGTAGATGATCGACCGGCACGACAGCGAACAGAAATAGAAGCTGGCGATCCCCGCAGCCGTCACCGCTTTTTCGATCCGGCGGCGGATGATGTAGAGTTCGCGCTCGAAATCCTCCTCCCCCAGACCCTTTTCGTTGCGGATCAGGATCTGCTCGATCTCGGGCCGGGTCGCGTTGGCCTTTTCACCCAGACACGTGATGTCGACCGGCACATGCCGCCAACCGTAAATGTAATGCCCCATCCGCAGCACTTCGGCCTCGACGATGGTGCGGCAGCGTTCCTGCGCGCCGAAATCCGTGCGTGGCAAGAATACCTGCCCCACGGCAATCATCTTGTCGGGTGCAGGCTCGTGCCCCGTGCGCCGGACCTGATCGTAAAAGAAATTCACCGGAATCTGCACGTGGATACCGGCACCGTCACCGGTCTTGCCATCCGCATCGACAGCCCCCCGGTGCCAGATCGCCTTCAGCGCGGCAATCCCCTTGTCCACGACCTCGCGCGACTTGGTTCCGTCGATGGCGACCACCAGCCCCACACCGCAGGACGCATGTTCATCCTCGACCTTGTAAAGCGCGTTATCGTTCATCCATTGACGCTTGGCCTCTTCGGCGGCGACCCAGTTTTCGTCATAGGTTGTCATTGGCAAATCCTTTGGTGCACCGGCCAGCGATGGGCGGCGGCTTCAGTATTCGGAATAGGGAAAGACGGGTAGCGTGACCGTGCTGCGACCATTGATCAGCGCGGGCCGATCCTTGTCGTCGCCGGTCGTCGCTTCTCCCGCAAAGCTGTAGCTGACCGTGACGATCCCGTCCGTACAACTCAGCGACTGAACCTTGGCGACACCGTCAAAACCGGAATAGCTTTTGCCGTCGCCGAACGTCCCCCCGTCCACATCGTAGTAGATGTCGGGCTGAATAGCGGCCCAACCGCCATTGCCGCGCCGTTCAAACGTGATCAGAACCTGCAGCACATAGTCGTCGTCATGGCCGACATAATGGTCGATCTCGTATTCGCGGGCGGCGTCGCAATCGACGACGGGCGACCCGGGCACCGCCTGATAGATTTCGGTCCCGTTCCAGGCGCCATCACCTCGGCCGCCGACAAACAGCTGATCGCCGCTGTCGTTGTGAAAGGCCGTGTCGCCACCCTTCACCCGCAACTGCGCCGACCAGTCCTGCGCGGCCGCCGCCGCGGGCAGCATCAGCACGGCAGCAAAGATCGCGCGAATCATGGCGTCACCTGAAAGCTGGACATCTCGACCCCGCAGCCATGCTTGGGGTTGGCCGAAAGGAAGCCCGGCTCCCCGGGAAAGATGAATTCGACTGGTGTGCCGTTCAGATCGAAACTGTCGGTCGGCGTCGTGACGCGCGTGGTGCCCGACAGGAACATCCGCCACTCGCGGCTGATGAACTCGTTGCCCTCCGACGACCACATGACCGTGCCGTCTCCGTCATAGGCGGTGATGTTGTATTGCGTCTCGTCCAGCGTCACACCGTCGATAGTCAGCTGCCGCCCGGTCAGGCTGTCCTGCCCGACATAGCGCGACGGACCGATCTCGTCGGACTCGGTGGTGAAATCATAGGTATCCACGCCGAACTCGATCAATTCGCTGATCGACGCTTCGTCCGGGTTGCCCTCGCGCAACCGCTCCGAATGGTTCGAGAAGACATGGAAGCTGTTCATCCAGCGCGCCTCGTCATCGACCGTGCCCAGATAGGTCATGCCGTTCTGGTCGAGGCTTGCGCGGCTCTTGTGACCTGTCGGATCGCCCTCGCAGGTGAAGTGGTGATCGACCGAACAGTCGGCGCTCTGGATTGTCAGGTAAGCCTCGCAACCTGCGGGCAGGCTGAAGGTTTCGGGCGTCGACTGCGCTGTCGCGGGACCTGCGGCGATCACGCCGCCCGTCAAAAAGGTCAGCGTCGCTGCCATGACGTGTGTTTTTGCGGTGCACGTCCGGTGCACGCGCGGTGCACGCATTGTGTCAGTCTTTATTTCGGTCATATCCACTCACTCCGCTGCAACTGTTTGGGCCTGCGACAGATAGCCCAGAATGGCCTGCGCAGCCTCGCGTCCATCCTTGATCGCCCAGACGACCAGCGACGCGCCGCGCACGATGTCGCCCGCCGCATAAACGCCCGGCAGGTTGGTTTCGCCGGTGTTGAACTGCGCCTTGATCGTGCCCCAGCGGGTCACTTCCAACGCCGGTTCACCCCAGAGCGTCGGCAGGTCCTCCGGCTCGAATCCCAGCGCCTTGATCACCAGATCGGCCCCTTCGACGTAGTCGGACCCCTCGATCAGTTCCGGCATCTGGCGGCCCGTCGCGTCGGGCGCACCCAGCCGCATTTTCTGCACCTTCACACCGCTGACGGCCTCGCCCTCGAATCCGTGTGGTGCAGACAGCCAGACGAACTCCACGCCTTCTTCCTCGGCGTTCTGAACCTCGCGCTGCGATCCCGGCATGTTGGCACGGTCACGACGATAAAGGCACTTCACGCTTTCCGCACCCTGCCGGATCGCGGTGCGCACACAGTCCATTGCCGTGTCACCGCCGCCGATCACGACGACCCGCTTGCCTGCCGCGTTCAACTCACCGCTTTCGAATTCCTCGACCACGTCGCCAAAGCTCTTGCGGTTGCTCGCCGTCAGGTAATCAATCGCCCGCACGATCCCCTCTGCCTCGCCACCCGGCGCGACAAGGTCCCTTGTTTTATAGACGCCGGTGGCAATCAGCACAGCGTCGTGCTTGCCCCGGATCGCATCGAAGGAAAGGTCTTCGCCCACGTTGCAATTCAGCACGAACTCGACACCGCCATCTTCAAGCTGCGCCATGCGCTGCATGACGACATCCTTCTCCAGTTTGAAACCGGGGATACCATAGGTCAGCAGCCCGCCGCCGCGGTCGTAACGGTCATAGACCGTGACCTGCACGCCATCACGGCGCAGCATATCCGCCGCCGCCAAACCACCGGGGCCAGCGCCGATGATGCCGACGCTCTCGGCGCGTTCGGTGTGCGGACGGATCGGTTTCACCCAGCCTTCTTCGAACGCGGTATCGGTGATATATTTCTCCACCGACCCGATAGTCACCGTGCCGTGGCCGGACTGCTCGATCACGCAGTTACCCTCGCACAGGCGGTCCTGCGGGCAGATGCGGCCACAAATTTCGGGAAAGGTATTGGTCGCCTGACTGATCTCATAAGCCTCTTCAAGCCGCCCCTCGGCAGTCAGCCGCAACCAGTCGGGAATATTGTTGTGCAGCGGGCAATGCGTCTGGCAATAGGGGACGCCGCATTGACTGCACCGGCTGGCCTGCTCTGCCGCCTTGTCGCGTGCGTACTCGGCATAAATCTCGTGGAAATCCTGATTGCGTAAATTGGGCGCACGCTTCTCCGGCATGTCCCGCTCCACCTTCGTGAATTTCAGCATTTTCTGCCCGGCCATCCGCCCGCCCTCCATTAACCACTCAAGCCGCCTTTTATCGCCAGCCCAGGATAATGAAAAGTCAGTGATACTGACATAATATACAGATTTCTGCACGCACGATACTCAAGTGTGTGCAAATTTTGCAAATAATAGGTCCGATATTATACCTATCTATCCGCTTCCCCCTATGTTGAAGGGCTTTATGGTGCCGGAAGCGAATCAATCAGGCAGGCCATGACAACTTTCAATCTCCTTCTCATCGCATTGATTCAAGGCATCACCGAGTTTCTTCCGGTCAGTTCGTCAGGCCATCTGATCCTTTTGCCCTCCCTGACCGGGCTCGCCGATCAGGGGCAGGTCATCGACGTCGCCGCGCACATGGGAACGCTCTGTGCGGTAATCCTGTATTTCTGGGCCGATGTGCGGCTGGCGCTGGGCGGAACGCTGCGCCTGCTGCGCGGCAAGGTCGACACCAAGGGCGCGTTCCTCGCGTTTTGCCTGCTTGTCGCGACGATCCCGGTCATCCTGTTCGGCCTGATGCTGAAACTCACCGGGCTGGACGATGCCATGCGGGGGATCGCCGTCATCGGATGGACCATGCTGATCTTCGGGGTTGTCCTCTATTGGGCCGATCAAAAAGGCCCCGTCACACGCGACGCCGACGACTGGACGTTGAAGCACGCAACGATCATGGGCCTGTGGCAGTGTCTCGCGCTGATTCCCGGCACGTCGCGGTCGGGCATCACCATCACTGGCGCACGGTTTCTTGGCTACAACCGGGGAGATGCAGCGCGACTGTCGATGCTGATGTCGATCCCGACGATCATCGCCTCGGCCGCACTTCTGTCGCTCGACGTGATCGGCACGCCGGATGTTCTGGGCGATATCGCGATTGTCGCGGTAATGTCGTTCGTCGCCGCACTGCTGGCGCTGACCCTGATGATGCGCCTGCTGCAATCGGTCAGCTATACGCCCTACGTCATTTACCGTGTGGTGCTGGGCCTGTTTCTACTGACGATCGCCTATACCTAGGATTGCAGGTTCTTCGCCGATTCCTTGATCGCGGCGTATTGCCCCGAAGGGCGGAAACGCCACAGATAATCTGGTAGAACAGCCTCCATCGCCGTCGGCTTGATGCCCAGCGCATCGAAGCCCTTGGCCGTCTCCGAAACGACGTTGTCGACCTGCAGGTTCAGGATCTGGTCCTTGGTAACAGGCGCCTTGAACAGCCCGCCGGTCAGGAACTGGGCAAACCCCATCAGCGACGCCATGATCCGCGCTGCAAAATTCGGAATATTCACGATCAGTCGCCTGCGCCGAATGGTCTCCAGCATCTGTTGCATCAGCTCGCGAAAGCTGTGCACATCCGGGCCGCCCAGCTCGAACGTGCCACCGGTGCCCTTGGTCACGCCGATTTCCGCCGCCGCCGCGACATCGTCCACATAGACCGGCTGGAACCGGGTTTCCGCACCGATGACCGGCAGCACAGGCCCAAAACGCGACATCCCGGCGAAACGGTTAAAGAACTCGTCCTCCGGGCCGAAAATCACCGATGGGCGCAGGATCATCGCCTGCGGCATGTGCTCCAGCACGCCAGCCTCGCCCGCAGCCTTGGACTGCGCATATGCGCTCTCGGCCTCGGCATCCGCGCCGATGGCGGAAATCTGCACCATCCGGGTGATACCCTGCGCCGCGGCAAGGCGCGCGACGCGTTCCGCACCTTCGGCCTGCACCGCGTCAAAGGTGTTTTTGCCGACCTCCGCGAGCACGCCGACACAGTTCACCACCGCATCCGCCCCCTGCAAGACAGCTGCGACAGAGGCATCGTCGCGTATGTTGCAGAACACGGGTTCCACCTGTCCGACATTGCCGTAGGGGCGCACGAACATCGCCTCGTTGGGGTTACGCACGGCCACCCGGATACGCCAGCCCGCCTTGGCCAACCGCCGCGCGATATAACGCCCGACGAAACCGGACCCGCCGAAAATGGTGACAAGCTGGGACATGGCAACCCTCATCAGAAATCTGGCTCTTGGTGTATCCGCCTCCCCCGTTGCGAACAAGGCGAAATGCATTCGGCTGCTTTCGCCTTCGCCGCGTCGCGCCACTCTGAATTTCCGCATTCCGGGCCGGTTGCAGATTCATACCGTAACGCGCCGGAATCGCATTGACACGCCCCGCACGTCTCTCTAAATCGCCCGTTACGTGACCTGCCCAGGTGGCGGAATTGGTAGACGCGCCAGCTTCAGGTGCTGGTGTCTGTATGGACGTGGAGGTTCGAGTCCTCTCCTGGGCACCATTTCCCGAAAATGTCATATTTTGACCCGACGGTTCGCCTGTTGATTGGTAGCAGCGATCCCCCGTGCCTTGCGCGACGCCGGGCGCTGCCTAGTCGAGCCCCAGCGCCTTGATATCTTTTTCAAACGTTTCCAGCGCCGTCTGGTCGACAGGACGACCGGTGAAACCCTCGACGTAGGGACCCACGCGCGAAAGGCGCAGGTCTATCGGTTCGCGCACACGCAGCGCATAGTAGCCAAGCTGCATGAAATACAGGATGCGCGCACGCGCGTCCGCGCTTGCCGCGTCGTATCCGTGTGCGGCAAAAAACGCGGTCACCGCGGCGATCCTGTCGGCGTCGGCCGCATCGACGGCGGCACGAACAGCATCATCCCGGCGCGCCCATTCCCGCACCGCGAAATCAAGACCGCGATCAAAGCGTGCGGGATCGACGAAGCACCGGAAAAAGTTGCAGACCGCGTCTGTGATCCCGGTAGCGGGCAGCCTGCAGTGCCGGATGATCTGTACGGTATTGCGAGCCTCCCAAACGGAGAGCAATGCCGCAAGAAGGTCGGCGCGGTCGGTGAAATACCAGTAAAAGCTGGAGCGGGATACCTCCATCCGGGCCGCCAGGCTCATGATCTTGACCTCACCCACACCTTCGGTCACCAGCACATCGCGCGCAACGTTCAGCCAGTCCTGTCGGGTTACCTTGACGTGACCGGCCAACGGGTCCTTCCCGGGGTCGTCGCGATGCAGCACGGGCTTGTTATGGTGCGACATGGATCAGCTTTCGGGCGCGGCACCACCGGCGGCGGTGCGCCGTGCGATGAAGCGATCCAGCGCCTCGCGCCGGTCGCCGTCGACGACAGGGTCGTTCGGGGCTGCAAGGATATCTTTCCACACCGCCGTAGCACGGCGCGTCGCATCCTGCGCGCCGCGCTCGCGCCAGGTGCCGAAGTTGGCGTAGTCGTGGACGATCGGGGCATAGAATTCAGTGTCGTAGCGGGCCATCGTCTGTGGCGCGGCAAAGAAATGGCCGCTCGGGTCGACATGGGTCAGCGCCGTCTCGAACCCGATTTCGTCCGGCCCCGCCTGCGCACCGGCGCAAAGCTCCGCAATCATGTTGAGTACCTCGACGTCTGTCACGATCTTTTCGTAGGATACGCTCAACCCGCCTTCGAGCCAGCCTGCGGCGTGGATGATCACCGTCGCACCCGCCATCAGGCAGCCCCACAATCCCATCTGGTTTTCGTTGGCCGCCTGAACGTCGTTGAGGTTCGACGCCGATCCCGCTGCCGAGCGCCATGGCAGGCCGGTCAGTCGCGCCAGTTGCCCGGCAGCGAGCGAGGCCTGAAAATGCGCGGGGGTGCCAAAGGCAGGCGCGCCGGATTTCATATCCACGTTACTGGTGAACGTGCCATAGCAGACCGGCGCGCCGGGTCTGACAAGCTGGGTCAACGTGATCGCGGCCAATGCCTCTGCATGGCTGAGTGTGACCGCTCCGGCGACTGTAATCGGGGCCATCGCCCCCATCAGCGTAAACGGCGTGACGATGGACATCTGTCCGTTGCGGGCGAAATCGATCAGCCCCTGCGCCATCGGGATGTCGAGCGTGCGCGGGCTGTTGGTGTTGATGATCGTGTAGCAATAGGGGTTCGCAGCGAACTCTGCATCCGAAACGCCGCGAAAGTCGCGCAGCATCTCGAAACAATCCATCGCCTGCGGTGTGCCCCGCGCGAACACGAAAGGAAACTTGTCGCTCAGGGTCAGTTGCGTCTGCGTCGTGAAATAGTGGCGCAGATGCACCGGCACGTCCTGCGGTTCGACCGAGGGGGACAGCATCTGCAGCACGTCGAAATGCTGGTTCAGGCGGGTATAGTCCTCATAATCGCGTGCCGATCCAGGGCGGCGGCCCCGCTCCAGATCGGTGGCGTGCGGCGCGCCCGCACCGGGTTGGAACAGCAATCGCCCCTGTTCAAGAACGATGTCGCGGGCGCGGGCACCCGCCCTCCCGTCAATCTGCTTCGGCGCGGTGGCGAGTGCCGCTTCGACCAAGTCCGCCCCGATATGAACCATCTGATCCTTGACGTTGGCCCCCGCCTTGCGAAACACCTCCACCGCTTCCGGCAGCAAGACCCTGATGCCAAGCTCTTCCAGCGTGCGCAGCGCCGTCGCGTGCATGTCGGCGATCTGATCGGCCGAAAAGACCGCCATCGGCGGAAACGGATTACGAAGGTTGTGATAGTCGACCTGCCGCGTAACAGGGGCGGCGGTCGCCCGCGCGCGTCCGCGTCGTTTCCGAGGGCGCGCGGATGGGTCAGCGTTGTCCATGGATCATCCGCGCATCGCTTGACCGGCAGGATCATAAGGCGACGGGGCGATGACCGTCGCCGTCCGCGACATGCCGACAATGTGCACGTCGAGCCGCTGCCCTTCGGCACAGTGATCGGCGTTCACCATCGCCATGGCGAGTGATTTGCCCACCGTGTGTCCATAGCCGCCGGAGGTCACGAAGCCGACCAGTTTGCCATCCGACCAGACAGGCTCGAACCCTGTGGCGTCGGCATCCTCCGCGTCGATCTCGAGTGTCACGACCCGACGCGCCGGGCCGTTTCCATCACGTTCGGCCAGCGCAGCGGTCTTGCCGACAAAGTCTTTCGACCAGTCGATCCAACGATCCATGCCGGTTTCGCCCGGCGTATAGCCTTGGGTGAATTCGGCGGACCAGATACCGAAACTCTTTTCCAGTCGCAGGCTGAGCAGCGCATTGAAGCCGATTTCGCAGATGCCATGATCGGCACCGGCCGCCAGCAACGCCCGGCGCAACCCCGCGTGTTCGTTCGCACCGCAATGGATTTCGTAGCCCAGCTCACCGGCCACCGATAGCCGCCCCACCCTGGCGCGGATCAGGCCGATATCGAAGGTGCCGCAGCCCATGAAGGGCAAATCACCGATGGGTCCCTCCGTCAGCTTTTCGAGCACCCTCAGGCTGTTCGGCCCGGACAGCGAAAACCCGGTCGTCGCATCGGCGATGTCGCGCACGGTCACGCCGTCACGCATATAGTCGGCGAACCAGCGCATGTGCCATTCACGCAAGTAGTAGCTGCCCATGATCCACCAGGTGCCGTCACCCCAGTTGAAGACCGTCAGGTCCCCTTTCATCCGGCCCTCGGGCGACAACATGGGCGCGAGTTTCGCCCGCCCCGGCTTGGGCAGCTTGCTCGCCATGATCCAATCCAGCCAAGACTCTGCCCCCGGGCCTGTCACCTCGAACCGGGAAAACCCCGTGATGTCGAGCAGGCCCACGGCGTCGCGTGTGGCCTTGCATTCCTGTGCCACGATATCGAAGGCGTTGGAGCGTTTCAGCGTCGGTGTTTCCACGAAATCGGGCGTTGGCGCGAAGTAAAGCGGCGTCTCCAGCCCGTAACTGGCCCCCCAACGGCATCCGGCGGCGGTCATGTCGGCATGTGCCGCGGCCATCCTGACCGGCCTGCCTGCGGGCAGTTGTTCGTTGGGGTAGGTCATCACGAACCGGCGGGTGTAGAACTGCCCGGTTGTTTCCTTGATGAACCGCTTGTTCTGGGCATAGTCGCCGTAGCGGGCTACATCCATGCCGAAGACATCCGCCTCCGGCTCTCCGTGGATCATCCATTCGGCCAGCGATTTGCCGACACCGCCGCCCTGCAGGAATCCCGCCATCACCGCACAGGCGCACCAGTAGCCGGGCTTGCCGCGCACGGGGCCGACCAGCGGGTTGCCGTCGGGCGAAAACGTGAACGCACCGTTGACCCAGGTCTTCACGCCGACCTCTTGCAATGCCGGATAGCGCTCGAAGCCCAAGATCAGTTCCTTCTCGATCCGGTCCGGGTCTTCCTGCTGCAACTCGAACCCGTATTCCCAAGGCGCGCCGTCGACCATCCAATGCTGGTGGTCGACCTCGTAGATACCCAGTAGAATGCCCTTCTGGTCCTGCCGCATATAGGTGAACCCTTCGAGGTCGACCGTCATCGGCACCTCGAAATCAAGCTGCTCCAGTTCGGGAATGGTGTCGGAGATCAGATAATGGTGGTTCAGCGGGGCCACCGGCAGTTCGATCCCCGCCATACGGCCCACCTGCTTGGCCCAAAGACCGGCGGCGTTGACCACATGCTCTGTCCGGATCGTCCCCTTCTCGGTCACCACGTCCCAACCGCCGTCGACCTGATGAAGTTCCAGAACGCGGTTGTGTTCGATCACCTCCGCCCCGCGCTTTTTCGCGGCCCCTGCGTAGGCATGCACTGTTCCGGTCGTGTCGATGTATCCCTCGCGATCGGCCCACATGCCGCCCAGAATCCCGTCAGTCGACATGATCGGGCATAGCTCTTTTGCTTCCTGCGGCGTGATCAGACGGCAATCGTCGATCCCGATGGATTGGAACGTGCGGTAGGCCGATTGCAGCCATTCCCATCGGTCGGGCGTACCCGCCAGTGTCATGCCACCGGTCATGTGCAGCCCGATCGACTGTCCCGATTCCTTTTCGATCTCGGACAGCAGATCGATGGTATAGGCCTGCAGGGCCGCGATATTCGGGTCGGCGTTCAGTGCGTGGATGCCACCTGCCGCGTGCCAGCTTGATCCGGCGGTCAAGATGTTGCGTTCGATCAGGCACACATCGGTCCAGCCCAGCTTGGCCAAATGATACAACACGGATGCGCCTACCACGCCTCCACCGATCACGACGACACGATAATGCGATTTCATTTGCGGTCTCCTCGCCAGCTGGGCCGGTCCTTAATCTCAACTTTCTCAAATCCTGCTTGCTCTGGACAGGTCTGTCCAGGATTTTGTGCATCGCGGTCTGCTCTCGCGCCAAGGCCATCTGGCGCGCCATCGCTGCCTTGCATAATGTGAGAGTCCGAACGAACGGACACAAAGGCGATCCTGCGATGCAGAATTCCGTCACTCTCCTTGGCACCAAGGGTGGCCCCGCGATCCGGCCCGGGTCGTCGATGCCGACGTCGAACCTGCTGTGTCTCGGCGACCAGCAGATTGTGGTCGACTGCGGCCTGGGCGTGACGCGCGGCCTCGTCGATCAGGGGATGCAGTTGAAGGATATTTCGCTGATTTTCATCAGCCACCTGCACAGCGATCATTATCTTGAACTTGGTCCACTCATCCACACCGCCTGGACCGCGGGTTTGCAGGATCGGGTTACGATCTACGGGCCGGCCGGGCTGGGCAGATATTGGGACGCCTTCCTGCTTTCGATGAAAGACGACATCGACCTGCGTATCGCGGACGAAGGGCGACCGAACTTGCCCGATATGGTGACGCTCGCAGTGATCGAGGACGGCACGGTGTTGGAGCACGACGGCCTGACCGTCAGCGCCATGCGCACCGATCACCCGCCGCTGGTCGATTGTTTTGCCCTGTCGTTCCGCACGGCAGATGTGCATGTCGTCTTTTCCGGCGATACGGCACCTATCGACCGGATGGTGGATTTCGCCAAAGGTGCCGATCTTCTGATCCACGAAGCGATGCTGGGCGATGCCCTGCCTGCGCTGATGGCGCGTGTCGGGAACGGCACCGAAAAGCTGATGCAGCATCTTTTACGGTCGCACACCTACGCCCATGACGCCGCCAGGATCGCGACGCGCGCCGGTGTAAAGGCGCTCGCCCTGTCCCACCTGCTGCCCGCAGACGACCCTGCCTTCACGCAAACGGATTGGGAGGATGCGGTCGCCGACCACTGGCAGGGCCCGCTCTATGTCGGTCACGATGGCCTGTGCATCGCGTTGCCTGGAAGTTAGGGCCGCACCCCGGTCTCTACGCAGTTAGACATTGACCGACAATCCGGTCGAACCAGTGCCATTCGGCGCGCGCCGCTGTGTTGAACGTCAGATAGACCGCACGTTCGAAGACTGGTGCTTCTCTCAGTGGGTGGAGTTGCCCATTGTCGAGTGCCGCTTGCGCAAGGCGCTGCGGGAGGTAAGCGCTCCCGCCGAACCGCAGCAGATGGTCCAGCCCGATGGTTGCGTTGCCAAAGCTGATACGGGCCGTGTCGGCATCGGCATAGGCGGCGGCGTGATCGCGCCCAAATGCATCGCCCGCCTCCACGAAAACATAGGACGGATCGAACCTGACAGGTCCGTCGGGGACGGTCGACAGCAACACGATCTTGTCAGGCTTCAGACTGACTTGCCCCTGTCTTTGAGACATCGCCGACCGGTGGGTCAGGGCCAGATCGGACTTGCCCTGATCCAGCCAGTTCGCCACGTCAGACTGACTACCAAGCCAGACCGATATCGCGATTCGGGGGCACTGCTGCAGGATCGCGTGGAAGAGGCGGTCGCCCAGACCGGGCCAGAGATCGAATTCACAGGCCATGTTGCACATGCCCGATGTGCCGTCGGGCAGGGCCGTTTCCTGCCGCGCCTGCCGCCACAGGTCGCAGATCGTGTCCGCATAGCGATGCAAACGCTGCCCGGCGGCGGTCAGTGTCACACCTGCCTTGCTGCGGTGCAAAAGGGTCTGCCCGACCTGCGCTTCAAGCGACTGCAACCGCGCCGTCACCGTTGACTGCGTCACGTTAAGAACCGCGGACGCGCGGACAAGGCTGCCGGTCTCGACAATTGCAAGGAAGGTGCGGAGTTCGGAAAGGTTCATGTCGATAGCTTCGAATATCCCGAACTTAATGTCCAATAATATCCGTTTTTTCGATTGACCAAACGGCGATAACATTGCGTCAAACAAGGGAGCCGATTGGTGAGCGTTCAGAAATTTCACATGCTGATAGACGGTGCCTGGGTCGACGCGGACGATGGCGGCCGGTTTGACAGCATCAACCCCGCGACAGGTGCGGTCTGGGCCACCGTGCCCGAGGCGACCGCCGCAGATGTGGATCGCGCGGTGCGCGCGGCGGATGCGGCGCTGGACGGCCCCTGGGGCGCGATGACGCCAACGGCGCGGGGCAAATGCCTGCGCAAACTAGGCGACTTGCTGGCGGCCCGTTCAGAAGTGATTGGCCGGGTAGAGACCACCGACACCGGCAAGATGTTCAAGGAGACAGCTTGGCAGGCGACCTATATCGCCGAATACCTGCATTTCTATGCGGGGGCCGCCGACAAGATCAACGGCGAGACGCTGCCCATCGACAAGCCGGATATGTTCGTCTTTACCCAGCGGGAACCTGTCGGCGTCGTGGCAGCGGTAATCCCGTGGAACAGCCAGATATTCCTGAGCGCGGTCAAGATCGGACCTGCACTGGCTGCCGGAAATACCATCGTTCTGAAAGCATCCGAACATGCCTCAGCACCCCTGCTGGAATTTGGCAAGCTGGTGGCAGAGGCGGGGATCCCCGATGGGGTGGTCAATATCGTGACCGGCCACGCAAACCCTTGTGGTGCGGCGCTGACGTCACATCCTCTGGTCGCAAAGATCGCCTTTACCGGCGGACCGGAAGCCGCGCGCCATATCGTGCGCAATGCAGCCGAAAACTTTGCCGAGGTTTCACTGGAACTTGGCGGCAAATCACCCTTTATCGTCTTTGACGATGCAGATCTCGAAAGTGCGGTGAACGGGTCGGTTGCCGGCATTTTTGGCGCGACGGGCCAAAGCTGCGTCGCCGGATCGCGCCTTTATCTGCACGAAGATATCGCCGATGCGTTTCTGGAGAAAATGGTCGCCACCGCCAAGGCCATCCGCATCGGCGACCCACAGGCCGACGAGACCGAGATGGGGCCGCTGTGCACCCAGGGCCAGATGGATCACATCACGGCTCAGGTCACGCTGGCACGCGAAGAAGGCGGTGCGTTGCTCACGGGGGGCCGCCGTGCCGATATCCAGGGGCTCTATTACGAACCGACGATCATCGCCTGTCCGCGTCAGGACATGACCATCGTGGACACAGAGCTTTTTGGCCCCGTTCTTGCCGTGCAGCGATTCAGGACCGAGGACGAGGCAATCGCTTTGGCCAACGATACCCGGCACGGTTTAGCCGCGGGGATATTCACCCGCGACAGCGCGCGGTCGCTGCGGATGTCCAGGCGCGTGAAAGCGGGAATCGTTTGGGTAAATACCTATCGTGCGATCAGCCCAATCGCGGCTTTCGGCGGTATGAAATCCAGTGGCTACGGCCGCGAGGCGGGTCTGCAAGCGGTGTACGACTACACCCGGCCCAAGACGGTCTGGATGAACCTGTCCGACGATCCGATCGCCAACCCCTTCAAACCGAGGTGACCCGATGAAATTCCATCTCGCGATCAATCTTGAACGCATGAACGCCGACACCAGTCTTGTCGCGGTGCGTGATCATACGCTCGAAATGGTCAGGATGGCCGACCGCGCTGGTTTCGAAATCGCCTGGGCCGCCGAGCATCACGCGCTTGAAATGACCATCGCGCCGAACCCGTTCCAGATCATGACCTGGTGGGCCGATCACACCGAAAACATCCGTCTCGGCTGCGGTGTCGCGAACGCCGCCTACTGGCATCCGATCAATCTGGCCGGAGAGGCCGCAATGGTCGATCTGTTGTCGGGCGGTCGACTAGAGCTTGGGCTGGGGTCAGGGGCCTATCAGCGCGAATTCGACAGGATGCATCCAGGTCTGGATCAGAAGGACAGCCACCGCTTCATGCAGGAAATGCTGCCGCTCGTACGCGAACTCTGGAAAGGTGACGTCGCACATGACGGCGAAAACTGGCAATTTCCCAAAGCGACCGCCTGTCCGAAACCGTTGCAGGACGAGGTGCCGATGTGGGTGGCGGCCCGCTCTCCGGCCACATTCGACTATGCCGTGGCGAACGGGTGCAACGTGATGTGCTGGCCGCTCACGATGCCCATGTCAGAGGCGGAGAAATACAAGTCCCAGCTGGATGACAGCATCGCCAAGGCCGGCGGCTGGAACGGCACCTTTGCCCTGATGCGTCACACCGCCGTCTATGACACCGCAGAGGATCGCGACAGCGTCATGACCGCGATCCGCAACGTCCTTGGCAAATTCGGCAACCTGATGATGAAAAAGGGCGATGTCATCAACGGATTTCCCGAAAACGTGCCGCTGGCGGAGTTGGAGGGCAACGTGAGGGTCGACCCGCAGATGCTGGAAGACAACCTTGCCTTCGGATCGCCCGAGACCGTGATCGCCAAGCTGAAAGCCTACGAGGCGCTGGGCGTCGACGCCTTTATCTACTACGCTTCGATGGGGCTTGATATGGATGTGCAGAAGCGATCCATGAACCTGTTCATAAATGAAGTCATGCCGGAGTTTGCCTGATGGCTGCTGAAATACGCCGCACGATCCTGAACATCCAGGACACCCATATCGAAGGCTGGAAAAAGGTCGATGTTCCGACCCGCCTCGTCGCTGCGATGGCGATCATCCGGAACCCGTGGTTCGGGCGCGGCCATGTGGAAAACCTGCGCCCCGAGATCCGCGACGTCGGTCCGGAACTTGGCGCATTGCTGACCGGCATGATCCTCGACGTCACCGGCGACAGGCTGGAGGGCTATGGCAAAGCCTCTGTCGTCGGCATGGGCGGAGAAATCGAGCACGCCCAGGCGCTGACGCACACGCTGTGGTTCGGCAACAAATACCGCGAGGCGGTCAATGCGCAATCCTATCTGGTTTTCGCGAACACCCGCGGGGCAGCAGGCTGTTCGCTCATGATTCCGCTGATGCACAAGGATGACGGCGGTCTGCGGTCACATTACCAGACGATCCATCTGTCCGTGCAGGACGCCCCTGCCGAGGACGAAATTATCGTGGCACTTGGCGCGTCGATTGGCGGACACCCCAACCACCGGATCGGAAACCGCTACGAAGACCTCAAGGAAATGGGGCATAACGTGGACAACCCTGCCGGTGTCTGAAACCGCGCCGGACGGCACCGCCTACGATCTGATTGGCCCGCAGAACGCACCCTGCGTCGTTCTGATTCACGGATTGGGACTGTCACGCCAGATATGGGACGACCATCTTCCCGCCTTCGCCGACTGGCGGGTACTGCGGTACGACCTTTATGGCCATGGCGACAGTGCTCCTGTGCCGGAAGCGGCGTCGCTGGCGCTGTTCGCCCGGCAGTGCGTGGACCTGCTCGACCACGTCGGCGTTGCACGGGCGCATGTCGTCGGGTTTTCCATAGGTGGTATGATCAATCGGCGTATCGCGCTTGATTTTCCGCAGCGCGTTGCGTCGCTTGCGATCCTGAACGCGCCGCATGACCGCGGACTGGACGCGCAAGCACAGGTCGAAGCGCGGGCGATGGCGGTGCGCAATCAGGGGGCCTTCTCCACCTTCGACGCGGCACTGCAACGCTGGTTCACGCCCGGGTATCTGGCGCAGGGGGCGGGGATCGCACAGGTGCGAAAATGGCGAGGGCAGGTCGACGCGGAAAGCTATGCGCAGACCGCGTGGGTTCTGGCGAACGGCGTCGTCGAACTCACCGGCCGCGATGGCCAGATCGCGATGCCCACGCTGGTGATGACCTGTGCAAACGACAGCGGTTCTACCCCGGAGATGAGCCATGCGATCGCCGCCGAAATCCCGAGAGCCAGAACAATCATCCTGCCTGATCTGCAGCATCTGGGGCTGATGGAAGACCCAAGCGCATTCACCGCAGCGATCACGCAATTTTTGGAGGAGGTCGGCCGATGATGACACAGATGAGTGGCGGGCAGGCTGCGATTGCCGCGTTGCGCGCCGAAAAGACCAGCCATGTCTTTGGCCTGATCGGATCGGCCACGATGGAAATGTTCGATGCGCTGTATGACGCCGACGACATCACCTTTATCGGTGTGCACGACGAACGGACCGGCACGCATATGGCCGATGGGTTCGCCCGCGCGTCCGGCAGGGCCGGCGTCATTCTCGCCGGTCAGAACGGACCGGGTGCGACAAATCTCGTCACCGGTCTCAGTCAGGCGCGCGCCGCGTTTTCGCCGGTGGTATCCATCGCAGGGATGCTGGCGCAAGGGCATATCTATCGCGATGCGTTTCAGGAAGTGGATCAGCAATCGCTGTTCACGCCGGTCACGAAAAAGACCTGGACGGTGCCGTCGGCAGACCGTGTGCCCGAACTTTTCCGCGAGGCGTTTCGCACCGCCCTGTCGCCGCGCATGGGGCCGGTCCAGTTGAACCTGCCGCGCGATGTCCTGTCCGCGCAGGCCACGTTCCCCGCCATGCAGGACCCGGCGGGCTATCGCAATATGTCGGTCCCCGCAGGCCATCCCAACGATATTGCCCGGGCGGCGAAACTCCTGGCGGGCGCGGTGCAGCCTGTGATCATCGCCGGCGGCGGGATCAAGAATACGCGCGGGCATGATGCGGCGATCGGTCTGGCCGAGACACTGAATTGCCCCATCGTGACGTCACCGGGGCATGGCGATGCGATCCCCTTCGGGCATCCTCTGAACGCCGGGCAAATGGGGCCGCGTGGCAACGCTGTAGCGTCGCGGCTGGTGAAAGAGGCGGACGTCATACTCGCGCTCGGCACACGTCTGGGATTCAACGCGACATTCTACTCCTACGACAATATCAATCCCGAGGCGCAGATCATTCAGGTCGAACTGGAACCGACCGCGATCGGCCGCTTCTTTCCCGTGGCGCAAGGCATTTGGTCCGATGCCCCCACGACAGCCCGGCAAATCACCGACGCGCTGCAAGGACTTGCCGATCGGGCGCTGGCCGAAAGCTGGACCGCGGATTTCATGGCAGAGCGTGCGGCATTTCTGTTGCGACGTGACGCCGACACGATTGAAACCGACCCGACCCAACCTTCGGGTCTTTTCAAGGCGCTGCGCAGCGTCCTGCCGCAGGACGCAGCCGTCACGATGGATGCGGGCACCCTGTGTCTGCAGGCCACCGATGCGCTGAACTACTGGACGCCCGGCAGTCTTTTCACGCCGCTCGACTTTGGCCTTGTCGGATTCTCCTTTGCCTGCGGGCTGGGTGCGAAATGCGCACAACCCGACCGCCCGGTGGTCAGCCTGATGGGGGACGGCGGTTTCGGTATGACGGTCAGCGAACTGAGCACGGCAGTGGACCACGGTATCAACACCGTGACCGTCGTGATGAACAACCAGTGTTGGGGTGCCGAGAAAGCCTATCAGCGCGACTTCTTCAACGGGCGCTACATCGGGGCCGATGTCAGCAGCCCGCGCTTTGACGCCTTGGCAGAGCTTTACGGTGCAAAGGGGTATCGCGCCGATACGCTGTGCGATGTCGCCCCTGCGATCGAGGCGGCGCTGGCCTGTGGCAGACCTGCCGTTGTCGACGTCGCGGTCGACCCGGATGCGCTCTATTCATTCCGGCGCGACAGTTTCAAACACCGGGGCGGTTAAGATGATCACGCGCTACGCAATTTTCAGCGGCACGGTCAAAAAAGGGCAGGACGCGGCCATGCGCGCGTGGGTCACGCAACATCTGACGCCGCTCTGGCGCAAATTCGCCCGCGCAGAAGAGGTGCGTGTCTTCTACGGGGTCGCGCAAGACGAGGACGGCCCGACGATCCCGCTGATCCTCGCGATCACCTATGCCGACACCGAAGCGATGGAAGCGGGTGCGAACAGCCCCGCACGTCACGCCGCAAAAGCACTGTTGCCAGAGCTTTACGACCGGTTTTTCGACGAGGTCACGCTGTGGCACTACGTGATGGAGCGTGAACAGTTCTTCGACTAGTAAACCCACACCCGGACGGGCAGCCAGCGCCGCCACCGGTTCAAACGGATCGCAGTGGTGCGAAACAACAAGTGCTATTGGGGGAAATGGTGCCGCTGATAGGACTCGAACCTACGACCCCATCATTACGAATGACGTGCTCTACCATCTGAGCTACAGCGGCGTACCGGTGGTCTGTTAGCACCGGGTTCCGACTTGGAAAAGACCTATTTTTCCGCGACCGTTTCGGGTTCGGCATCCGACGCTTCACCCTCGACGATGTCCGCATCCGGCTCTTGGTCTTCCACGGGCTTGCTTTCGATCTGTCCGACGATCAGCGGCAGCATCTCTGTTCCGGCCGGCATCGCGACATCTGTATCGACAGGGCGCGTCCAAGCCAGCGTGTCGAACGACGCGCAGTTCGAACAGACAGGACCCCAGGTGCCGTGAATGTGCTGGCAGTTGCTGCACACCCACTGCGGACCGCGCGGTGCCGTCAGCGCGCGCGTCAGCCAACCGCGAACCACCGCATCGTCCGCGCCTTCGCCGCGTTCGACGGCAGCCATGATCGTGAGGCTGCGCGCGGTCGGATCCGTCGCCACCAGTTCGGTGATATCGCGACGGGCCTGCGGGAAATCCTCGGCTGCGATGTGCAGTTCGGCCAGCAGCATCTTTGTTTCGGGGTGATCGGGGTTGAGTTTGGTCAGTGCACGGAACCGTTTCAGGCGCGCATCGGGCGTCTCGTCAGGCTCGATCTCGGCAAAGACCGCGGCCAGATCGGGGTGCGGCTGCGCGCTCCACGCCTTGGTCAGGACACGCGCCGCATAGCGGCTGTTGCCCGCGTCGACATAGCCGCGCGCCGCCGTCGTCGCTGCCGGGATCAGGTCGGGTGACAGGCGGTTCGCTTCGATCGCGGCCTCGCGCGCCTCGATCGAGTTTCCTGCCTCGGCGACGGCACGGGCCTCTGACAGGGCCAGCACCGCGTCGCGCCGCTTGTGAACATCGCGGGGCAAGGCGCCCGATTTCAGCTTGGCGTTCAGTGTCGTCCGGGCGCCGGCCCAGTCCTGTTTTTCAGCCTGCAGGCGAAGCAGCACATCCTGCGTATCTTCGTGTTTCGGCCGCAAGGCGAACGCCTTTTCAGCCAGTTTCAGGGCGGTCTCGGTGTCACCCTCGTCCAGTTTCTGCTTCATGATCCCGCGGACACCGACAAACCGTGTCTTGTCGTCCTGCAGCAGGCGCTTGTAGCTTTCCTCCGCCTTCTTGCGGTCTCCCGTCAGTTCTGCGGCCTGAGCAGTCAGCAGGGTCGTCAGCTGTGGCTGATCAAGATACTTGTCAGCGCGTGCGGCCTTGGTCATCGCCAGGTGCCCCTCGCCCGAGGCAAGGGCCACCATCCCCTCCGACAGCGCCTCATACCCCTTGCGCTCGCGATTGCGGTCGAAGTACCGGGAAATCGCGGTCTCGTCTCCGTTCAGGAAATGATAGGTGGCGACAAGAAATTTCAGAAGTTTGAGTGCAAGCCAGACCAGCACCACCAGTGCGACCAGCGCAAACACCAGTTCAAGGATCGACAGCGAAAGCTCGATCCCGCCGACAGAGATGACCGCGCCGCCATCGACGGAAAGCAGCTGCGTCGCCCCGAAGGTCAGCGCGGTGATTGCGGCCACAAAGGCCAGTATTTTGATCAGAGACCAGAGCATCACGTCCGCCTTCAGTTATCGTTAATGGATTGGGAAAGTGTTTCGACGGCGTCTAGCGCGGATTTGCGTGTTTCGGCCCGGGCACGCCAATCGGACAACGTGCCGCGCACGACCTCCGGCAAGGCGTCGACTTCGGTCAGTGTCGTATCCAGATCGCCGTTGCGCAATGCGGCCTCGGCGCGCGACAGAACGGCGTCGACGCCGCTACCCTCCTGGGGCGTCACGGATCGCACGTTAAGCTGGCTGCGCAGAAAACCTGTCAGGCCACCGGGCTCCCCTTCGTCCGTCCCTTCCGTTCTGGCCGTGGCCAGAGCCTGCCGTGCCGCAGCGGGAAAATCTGCCTGCAACTGACCTAAAGTCGGCACGCCATCGGCGGCCTCAGATAGACCGGCAGGGATCGGCACATCCACGGCATCCTCAAGATCGGGTAGAACCTCGGCAAAAGGTGCACCGTCGGACAGGGCTGCCTGCACGCGGGCGAGCGCCGCCCGCGCGGTCGCGGCGCGCGCATTGTCGATTGCGTTCTGTTCGATAGCCGCGGCCTCATCGCGCGTGGCCTGCAACGCAGCGGCGGCATCCGCAGCCATTTGCTCCGTCTGTGCGCGCAACTCGTCCAGATCACGCTGAAATGCGGCGACCGCGCTGGCCTGCAGCGTTCCATCGGCGCTTGGCTGCTTTTCGACAGCTTCGAGCCTTTCATCGAGATCGCTGATCCGCGTGTCGAGGGCGGAAAATTCCGACGTCGTCGTTTCAGACAGCGCGGTAATCTGATCGCTGAGCGGGGTCATGTCGGGTATCTCTACGGGTTCGGCAATCGCGGCCTGAATCTCTGCGATATCACTGGCCTGATTTGCCACCTGCTGTTCGAGCGGCACGTCGATCACGGGGCGCTGCAGATAGGCGACACCGTAACCGATACCACCGGCGATCAGGCCACCGAGGATCATCGGCAAGAGCACGTTGTTTTCACGGCTCGTGTCGGCGTAAACGGGCGCAGGGGCGGGTTCGGTTACAACCGTCGTATCTGGCTCTGGCTTTGCGTCCTCCGCCCGGTCGGGTTCGGCAACAGGTTCGTTGTCTTTGTCTGCCGTGACATCCTCTGCGACAGGGTCGGGAGTGGTGACCGCGTCGTTGCCGTCGCTTGTCTCGTCTTTTGGGAGCGTTTCTGAGGTGACAGGGGATGAGGTCGCGTCGTCGGTCACCTCGGTCTGGCTCTTCTTCGTGCGTTTCGCCAAGTTCTCACCCTTCCTTCACTTCCGCGCAGCCTTCCGACTGGCCTGCCTGCCACCGTAGCCCGCCACGGCGGCACCCTCAAGCCGCGGCGTTACTGTTTCAACGCGTCATAGGCACGACCGGTTGCATCGGCCATCCCCTCCAGATCCGGCGTCGCCGATATCGTGACGCTGGCCACGCCCGTCACCGACAACACGTCCGCAACCTGCGCACTGATGGCGACGACATGAACTGCCATGTTTTCGGTCAACGCCTGTGCCAGAATAAGTGCGGTCCGCGGCGAAAATAACGGGGCAATCACAGGAGCATTTCCCCGCAGTGCCGCCTCTGCCTGCGAGGTCAGCGGTAACGGCACCTGATCATAAGCGACGAGCGTCTGGCAATCCCGACCAAGCGCTGCACTGAAGTCCACGCGCCTGTGACGGCCAGCCACGTGCAACAGCGGGCCGCTTGGCGCCTCGCGCTGCAGTAATGCCAGAAGCGTCGCAGCATCACCCGACGCCGCGCGGGTAACAAAACCTGCAGCCTGCGCCGCCAGGGCGGTCCGCGTCCCGACGCACCACGCCGTCGCCTCCCGCGAAACACCGATCCGGTCGATCTGCGCCACACCGTTGATAGACGTAAAGATGATATGGGCCGGGTCGTGGTCCAAAGGCGCGAAGGCACATGGGACGATGTCCAATAGCGGCGACAGGATGACCTTTACCGGTCCCGAAACCGCAGCTCGCATTCGCACCACCGTCTCGGGAGCAGAAGCGGTCGGGCGCGTCACAAGTAGTATCGGTGTCACCGGACCCTCCGCTTTGATCCGGGAGATACGCACCCGGCATTGTTTGACGCAACGGTGAATGTTACCTGCGAACTATCGACTTGCAACAGGCACACCCATGCGCGCGCTGACCCTTCTTGGCATCGAAAGCAGCTGTGACGACACAGCCGCCGCCGTCGTGCGTGGCCGGAACATATTATCGTCGGTCGTTTTCGGACAAACACAACTGCACGCCGAATTTGGCGGCGTCGTTCCCGAAATTGCCGCGCGCGCACACGCAGAAAAGCTCGATTTCATTATAGAACAGGCTCTGTCACAGGCGAAAACGCCGCTTTCCGCGATCGACGGTATTGCCGTCACGGCAGGACCGGGGCTGATCGGCGGCGTCCTGTCCGGGGTCATGTGTGCCAAGGGGCTGGCCGCTGCGACCGGGCTGCCGCTGATCGGGGTCAATCATCTTGCCGGGCACGCGCTGACGCCGCGTCTGACCGACGATGTGGCATACCCCTATCTGACGTTGCTGGTGTCCGGCGGTCATTGCCAGTTCCTCGTCGTAAAGGATGTCGATGATTTCGTGCGCCTGGGCGGTACCATCGACGACGCCCCCGGCGAAGCGTTCGACAAGACGGCCCGCATTCTCGGTCTCCCGCAACCCGGTGGGCCAGCGATCGAAAGTGCCGCCGCAGCAGGCGATTCCACGCGCTTTCCTTTGCCGCGACCGCTGCTCAGTCAACCGGGCTGCGATATGTCGTTTTCGGGGCTGAAGACTGCAATGCTGCGCGCGCGTGACGGGGTGATCGCGGAAAAGGGCGGTCTATCACCGCAGGATCAGGCCGATCTGGCAGCGGGGTTTCAGTCGGCCGTTGCCGATATTCTCGCCGAAAAGTCACGCCGCGCCATCGACACCTATCTTGCGCTCCGCCCAGCCGTTCCGGTATTGGCTGTCGCTGGCGGTGTGGCTGCAAACCTCACAATCCGCAGCGCGATTTCGCGGGTTTGCGCCAATTTAGAGACTGAATTCGTGGCACCGCCACTGGCGTTGTGTACGGACAACGCCGCAATGATCGCCTATGTGGGTATTGAGCGCATGGCGCGCGGCCTGATCGACGATCTTACCCTGTCTGCCCGTCCACGCTGGCCTCTCGATAGTCAGGCCACGCCAATGCTGGGTCACGGCAAGAAGGGAGCAAAGGCATGAGGATCGGGGTCATCGGTGCGGGTGCCTTCGGCACGGCGCTCGCCTGCGCCTGGGCGAAGGCGGGGCGCGACGTAACCCTTTGGGCGCGCGATGCAGTCGCACTCGACGCCATGGCACAAACGCGGCAAACCCTCCGATTGCCCGGGATCACCTTTCCTGCGAAACTTGCGTTTTCGCCTGTGCTAGAGACACTTTTTGCCTGCGATATCTTGATACTCGCAATCCCTGCGCAGACGGTGCGGGCATTCGTCAGCACCCATGCGACGGCCCTATCCGACCATACCGTCATCGCGGCCTGCAAGGGGATCGATGTGACGTCCATGACAGGGCCGGTAAGTACCATCCGGCATGCCCTGCCCCGTTGCACAGCCGGAATTCTGACCGGGCCAAGTTTTGCGATTGATATCGCAAAAGGGTTACCGACTGCGGTGACCCTCGCCGTGACCGACCGCGCCGAGGACCTGCAGAAGGCTCTGGCCACTCAGGTGCTGCGCATCTACTGGACCGACGATACCATCGGTGCCGAACTGGGCGGTGCGCTCAAGAACGTGATGGCGATCGCCTGCGGTGTGTCCATGGGTGCGGGACTTGGAGAAAGCGCCCGCGCCGCACTCATGACGCGCGGCTTTGCCGAGATGCAGCGGCTCGCCGCCCGGCTGGGGGCAGAGGAAACGACATTGGCTGGCCTCTCCGGCTTTGGCGATCTGGCGTTGACCTGCACATCGGAAGGGTCAAGAAACTACCGTCTGGGCCAATCCATCGGCGCGGCCACGGCGTTCGACCCGAAAACCACCGTCGAAGGTGCGGCGACGGCCAAAGCCGTGCGTGCGCTTGCCGCCAAGCTGGACATCGACATGCCGATCTGCACAGTCGTTGCCGACCTGATCGAGACAAAAATCAGCGTGGCGGACGCGCTCGACGCGCTTTTGTCGCGCCCATTAAAGGAAGAATGACATGCGAATTGCCCTGATCACGCGCGACAAAGACGGCGCACTGCAAACACGCCTCGATAACCGCGATGCGCATTTGGCCTATATCAGGGAAACCGGTGTCGTCGAAATGGCCGGCCCGTTTCTGGACGAGGATGGAACGATGTGCGGCTCTCTCATCATCCTTGATGTTGCAGATATGGCTGCCGCCCGGACGTGGGCAGACAACGATCCCTATCAAAAGGCAGGTCTCTTTCAGTCGGTGACGTTGCAAGCCTGGAAAAAGGTGATCGGCTGATGGCCTACTGGTTGTTCAAATCCGAACCCGACGTCTTTGGCTGGGACGATCTGGTGGCCAAGGGTAAAGCTGGAGAAGAGTGGGATGGTGTGCGCAATTATCAGGCGCGCAATCACATGCGCGACATGACCGTCGGCGATCTTGGGTTCTACTATCACTCACGCAGCGGTCTCGAAATCGTCGGCATCGCAGAGGTCTGCGCCGCCGCACACCCCGACAGCACGACCGATGACGACCGCTGGGAGTGCGTGGATATCAGGGCCGTGCGCCCCTTCGAAAAGCCGGTCTCGCTTGACCAGATCAAGAACACGGCGTCCCTGAGCGGCATGGTGCTCGTCAAGAACTCCCGTCTGTCGGTTCAGCCCGTGACCCAGGACGAATGGGAAACGATCTGCAGGATGGGCGACACAAAGCCCTAGGAAAAGCGGGCGTTTCTGGTCCAGACTGATCTTACCAGACCGCAGGAACACAAAACCACGGGAGAGCCCAATGGGATTTTTATCGGTTATCGTCGCGGCCATCGCGACATTCGCTTTTGGCGCCGGGTACTACATGGCCCTCGCCAAGCCCTGGATGGCAGTCGCGGACATTAAGGTCGGTCCGGACGGACAGCCTGAAAACAGCAGCGATCCTATGCCGTATATCGTGTCCTTTATCATGATCGTGCTGGTCGCCGGCATGATGCGCCACACGTTTGCCCTATCGGGAATCGACACCGTTGGCAAAGGGCTGGTTTCAGGCCTCGGCGTCGGCGCATTCTTCATCAGCCCGTGGATTTTCATCAATACCGGCTATTCCAATCGCCCGTGGATGCTCGCGCTGATCGACAGTGGCTATGCGACACTCGGTTGCGGAATCATGGGGCTGGTGCTGGCACTGTTCGCCTGAACGCAAAACGCCCGCCGGAGTGGCGGGCGTTTGATGGGTGCGGAGAAAATCAACCGTAAACGGCTTCTTTCCCGAAATGCTTGGTCAGCATGTAGTAGATCACGGCGCGATACTTGTTGCGCTCTGACTTGCCATAGGTCTCGATTACGGAGTGAATCGCCGTCATCAGTTCGGGGCTGTCGGGCAGGCCCAGCTTTTTCATCAAGAAGTTCTTCTTGACGGTTTCAAGCTCGGATTCCTGACTACCGGCCACCGTCTGCGCGTCGGCATTATAAATCGCGGGACCGCAACCGATGGTGACTTTGGTCAGCAGATCCATGTCAGGCTGCATCCCGCATTTGTTCTTCAGATCATCTGCGTATTTCGCGATCCAGTCGTCTCTTTTTCCCATGTCGTCGTCCCCAGTTCTTTTTGCATTTGGCCGCAGTCAGGCCGGTTTTGGCGCGGCACGTGTGCAGCGTTGGCCGGATGGTAAGGTCTGTCGGCGCGATTGGTAAAGAAAAATCACGGGGAAAAGGCGGCGTTCCGCCTCACACGCGCGCAGGTCTACCCATCGCGCTCAGGTTCTTCGGGGTTGCTTGAGAAAAGAGCGATCTTGTTGCCCTGCGGATCGCGAAGATACGCGACAAAGAATCGAGGTCCATAGGCGGCGCGAAATCCCGGCTGACCCTCGTCTGTCCCGCCTGCAAGAAGCGCGGCGGCATGGAGTTCACGAACCTGTTGCTGGCCGGACAATTCGAACGCGACCATGGTGCCGTTGCCAGCAGAGGCAGGATGTCCATCGAATGTCGGTTTGACGTAGAAATCCGGCAGGATCGGCGATTGGCCTGTAGCAACCGGCAGGGCGTAGCTGAGCCCCTCGGCCCCTTCTTGTACACCGTACCCGAGCGCCGGAAGAAACGCGTCGTAGAAGCGTTTCGCAGCGGAAATATCGTCCGCTCCAACTGTGATATATCCGATCATCTGATCCGCAACACCTTCCATCATGGGTTTCCGACGCAAGGCTACGGCAAGCGCCCGGCGGCGACCAGAACCTAAACCTGTGTAATCCGTTGTCCCGGCAGGGCTACGACCGCATTTGCGGATCGTGCCAAAGCCCGCAATCTACCGGCAAAGCCCCCAGCCAGTCGACTGCAGATGAAAATGATCCGCGTGCAAGGTATTGTAGTCGGGCGAAAGCGTCACGCGAAACCAATCGCAGGACGTATCGCGCGCGGCGCGCAGGAACGCGGACCCGCTGTCCCCTGCACCCCAGTCATGCAGCAAACGCAGACGTGTGCCATCAGCAAAGCGAAAGCCCGCAATGTCGATGGCATTTGCTGTCGCATGGGTGCTCCATCTGCCGGAGTTGCCGGACGACGTGCGCATCTGTCGGCAGTTATAGCTGCCGATGTGGTCGATCCGGGTCAGATCGGTACCAAGCAAGGCACGGGCTGCCGGTTGTAGGCCATGCCGCTCCCACATCGCCATTCGCAACGCGATGCCACAGGTCGTTTCGACATCGGCAATGTCGCTTCGGCCCACACGATGTACCTCGACCCGGTCGCGGATATGACAATTCTCCCCCGCCTCGAAATCGGTGCGCGGTGTTACCCCGCCATCGAGTGCCGCGACACAGGCATCCAGCGAGCGCGTTGCGTTCGCCAGCTTCCACGATGTCAGGGGCGACAGCTCGTGCGACACATGCAACGGCACCGTCGGGTTCCATTCCCGCGGCAATGGGCTGTCCTCGACCAGTACCAATGCGGCCCCGATGATCGTGCCCATCACCAGCAAAGACAAAAACACCGCCCCGACAATACTGCCGCGGCGGTGCTTTTTCTTTGGTTCGTCGTCGGGTTTCAACCCAGCCCCGCCTAGTAGCGGTAGTGCTCAGGCTTGAACGGTCCCTCCGGCGTGACACCGATATAAGATGCCTGCTCACTGCTCAGTTGCGACAGCTTCACGCCGATGCGGTCCAGATGCAGACGCGCGACCTTTTCATCCAGATGCTTGGGCAGGATATATACGCCCGGCTTATACTCGTCGCCCTTGGTGAACAATTCGATCTGCGCCAGCACCTGGTTGGTGAAGGATGCCGACATCACGAACGACGGGTGGCCGGTGGCGTTGCCAAGGTTCAGCAGGCGGCCCTCGGACAGCAAGATCAAGCGGTTGCCGTTCGGCATCTCGATCATGTCGACCTGTTCCTTGATGTTGGTCCACTTATGGTTCTTGAGGGACGCCACCTGAATTTCGTTGTCGAAATGGCCGATATTGCCGACGATGGCCATGTCCTTCATCTCGCGCATATGCTCGATGCGGATCACGTCCTTGTTGCCGGTCGTGGTCACGAAGATATCCGCCGTGGCGACCACGTCTTCCAGCGTCGTGACCTGAAAGCCGTCCATCGCCGCCTGCAATGCGCAAATCGGGTCGACCTCGGTCACAATCACGCGGGCGCCGGCCCCCTTCAGCGACGCGGCAGAGCCCTTGCCCACATCGCCGTAACCCATCACCACAGCAACCTTGCCGGCCATCATCGTATCGGTCGCACGGCGGATACCATCAACCAGCGATTCCTTGCAGCCGTATTTGTTGTCGAACTTCGATTTCGTCACAGAATCGTTCACGTTGATCGCAGGGAACGGCAGCTGACCTTCGCGCTGCAGCTCGTACAGGCGGTGCACGCCCGTGGTCGTTTCCTCGGACACGCCCAGGATCGCGTCGCGTGTTTTTGCAAACCAGTCGGGGCTTTCCGCCATCCGCTTCTGAATCTGCTTCTTGATGACTTCCTCTTCTTCGGAGGTCGGCACCGCCAGCACATCCTCGCCCGCTTCCATGCGCGCACCCAGCAGGATGTAGAGCGTCGCATCGCCGCCGTCGTCGAGGATCATGTTGCAGCCTTCGGGGAAGGCGAAGGACTTGTCGAGGTAATCCCAGTGCTCTTCAAGGCTTTGCCCTTTGATCGCAAAAACGGGAACGCCCGCCTCGGCAATCGCCGCCGCCGCGTGGTCCTGCGTGGAAAAGATGTTGCACGACGCCCAGCGCACATCGGCACCCAGTTCGACAAGCGTCTCGATCAACACGGCGGTCTGGATCGTCATGTGCAGGGATCCGACGATCCGCGCGCCCTTCAGCGGTTGGCTTTCACCGTATTCCTCGCGCAACGCCATCAGTCCGGGCATTTCGGTTTCAGCGATATCCAGTTCTTTGCGGCCAAAGCCTGCAAGCGCGATATCCTTAACGACGTAGTCCTTTGCCATGCTCTCGCATCCTCATATCAACAGTTGTCGCGCGTCTATCACCACAGCTGCTTGTCGACAATGTGGCAGGTTGCGGCATAAATGGCGGCGCAAGACAATGAGGCGCGTATGAAACAGCCAAGGGCATGGCAAAGGATGCTTTCGGGTCGCAGGCTCGACCTGCTCGACCCGACGCCGATGGACATCGAGATTTCCGACATTGCCCATGGTCTGGCCTTTGTCGCCCGCTGGAATGGTCAGACGAAGGGGGAATTCGCCTATTCGGTCGCAGAGCACTCCATTCTGGTGGCCGACATATTTGCGCTGCAAAACCCGAAGGCACCGGTGAAATGGCGATTGGCCGCTCTCCTGCATGACGCGCCGGAGTATGTCATCGGCGACATGATCAGCCCGGTGAAGGCCGCCGTGGGTCCCGGTTACGGGGCGCTTGACGAAAGGTTGACAGCGGCGATCCACATACGTTTCGGTCTGCCCGCCCAACTTCCCGTAACGATCAAAAGGCAGATCAAGAAAGCCGACAAACTTTCGGCCTGGCTCGAGGCGACGCAGATCGCGGGATTCCTCTCGTCCGAGGCCGACCGCTTTTTCGGTAAACAGGACCCGGACGTCACAAAGCGGTTCAAAATCAGGTTGCGTCCTCCGGTCGAAACGCGCAACGCATTCACCCAACGCCATGCCGAGTTGATGGAGCAACTATGACCCTGACCGTCCGCCGCACCAAAGTCGCCGACCTGCCTGCGCTCGCCGATCTTTTCAATCACACGGTGCGGATGGGCGGCACGACCGCCCATGAGGAAGAATGGTCAGTGGAGGAGTTCACCGCACATTACTATGACGATCCGGTCATGGTGCATACAGTGCTGAACGACGACCGCCCCATCGGTCTGCAAGCGGTTTTTGAAAAGGGCGAGGGTCTGTCCATCGGCAGCTTCACCGACCAGCGCAATCCGGTACGCGGTGCCGGGCGTATGATGTTCAATGCGACCCGCAGGGCCGCAGCGGCTGCCGGATACCGCTGGATCGACGCCAAGATCAGGGCCGACAATGTGCCCGGGCTGGCGTACTACTCCAAGATGGGCTTTGAGGATTTTAAGGTCGACGAAGGTGTCCCGCTGGCGGATGGGACACCTGTCGACCGGATCACCAAGCGTATGGTGCTGTAGTTACCACAGGCTGCCGGCGTTGCGCATCGCCCGCCGGTGGCGCTCCAGCTCCTCGCGCTGCAGCTGTCGCCCGGTCTTGCGGGCATCGTCGTCTTTCCAATGGCGGGGTGCGTCCCATTCTGTCCTTGTCGCGGTGCGGAACATGGCGTTGAATACTGAAAGCATGGCTAAAGTCCTTCTCTGACTTGTTTGATGTGATGTATTGTGAATAAGAGTATTTTGCCTCTAACGCTAATCAGGAAGAATTCTAAAATGTTAGTTTTGCTTTCATATGGACTGGCGTGATGTTCCATCACTCCCGGCGCTGCGCGCGTTCGAAGCTGCGGCCCGTGCCGGATCGTTCAGCGCCGCCGCGCGGGAACTGAACGTGACCCATGCGGCCGTCGCACAGCATGTTCGCACGCTGGAAACCCATTTCGGCGTGTCCCTGCTACGCCGCGCTGGCAAGGGTATGGCGCTGACCGACGCAGGCGCGCGCCTTGCGTCAGATTTGTCCGACGGCTTCGCGCAGATCGTGCGGGGTGTGCAGGCGCTGGCGCAGGACGTGACTGACAGCCCGTTGAAGCTGACCGTCACGCCGACGTTCGCCGACAACTGGCTAATGCCGCGGCTTTCCGATTTCTGGGAAAAGCATCCGGAGATTACCGTGACGATGACGCCGGAGAACACCGTTACCGATCTCAAGCGCGATGGCTATGACATGGCGATCCGCTACGGCATGGGCACCTGGCCCGGGCTGACGTCAACGTTTCTGGTTTCAGCAGATTATGTAATCGTCAGCGCACCCGCCTTGCTGGGTGAGCGCAAGGCGCGCAGTTTCGCCGACTTTCAGGATATCCCTTGGGTTTTTGAAAAGATGCACCGCGAACATCGCAAGTGGGCGATTGAAAACGGTCTCGATCTGGCTTGCTGCCAACTCAAGGAACTGGCGACGCTGAACATGGTGCTTGCGGCCGTGCGGGCCGGCGCCGCGATGTCGGTCGTGTCACGCGCGCTGGTCCTCGACGATCTGGCGACAGGCCGTCTCGTCGCGGTGACGGAAGAAAAACGCGAGGGCCTCGGCTATTATATTGCGACGCTGCCGGGGGTCCTGAGCCCGAAGGTCAAGACATTCCGGTCTTGGCTGCTCAGGCAGCCCTAACGCGGGCTGCGCTTGGCCAGGATACGCTGCAACGTCCGACGATGCATGCTCAACCGCCGCGCCGTTTCGGACACGTTGCGATCACACATTTCATAGACGCGCTGGATATGTTCCCACCGGACCCGGTCCGCACTCATGGGGTTTTCGGGCGGCGGCGGCAGTGCCTCATCGCGGCACAGCAGTGCGTTGGTCACATCGGTCGCGTCGGCGGGCTTAGCCAGATAATCTGTGGCACCGATCTTGACGGCGGCCACGGCGGTTGCGATCGCCCCGTAACCGGTCAAAACGACGATGCGGCTTTCGGGCCTGCGCGCGCGCAGCGTTTCCACCACATCGAGCCCGTTACCGTCCTTCAAACGCAGATCGACCACCGCGTAGGCTGGCGGACGGGCTGTCGCGATGGCATTGCCGCCCGCAACGGAATCTGCGGTTTCGACCGAAAATCCCCGCTTTTCCATCGCCTTGGCAAGGCGTTTCAGAAAGGCTTCGTCATCATCGACCAACAGCAGGCTGGGGTCTTCGCCAAGGTCGAGTGGGTCAGTCATTGCGCGGCATCCTTTGCCAATGGTCCTGCCCAAAAGCTAGGCCTGATAACGACCCCGTCAACTCAGGCCGCGGCAGCGTAACAGGCGATGGTTTCCGCGATATCCTCGGGCGCGGCGTCCTGTCGAAAGAACTCCACAAAACCGACATCCGGCAACGTCAGATAGCTGAAGGTCGTATGATCCATCAAGTAGTACTCGGGATCGTCGTCAGCCTTCTGGTAAAATGTCTTGTAGGCCCGCGATGCCGCCGCCACCTGGTCTTCACTCCCGGTCAACCCGATCATTCGGTCATGAAAGTTATCGGTAAAGCCCCGAACGACTTCGGGCGTGTCACGGGCGGGGTCGATTGAAATGAAAACCGGCGTGACCGCCACACCCTGCTCATCCAAGATATCGACCGCCTGCGCATTGCGCATCACGTCGAGCGGGCAGACATCGGGGCAGAATGTATAGCCAAAGTAGATCAGCGCGGGTTCGGTAATGACGTCCGCGTCGGTGACGGTGCGGCCCGTCTCGTCCACCAGCGTGAACGGTCCGCCGATGTCGCCGCCGGCCACGCTGCTCGTCGCGCAATCAGCGAAAGCGGTCCGCGCGCCCAACTGCGTGACCAGCAGCGTCGCACCCAGCCCGGCCAGAACGACGCCCGCGGCACCGATGGCAATGAAACGTGACATATTGAAGCTCCCTTATCCTGCGCGTTGCATCATTCATGTGTGCCACTTTATCAATGGTTCACTGTGCCGCAGGCCAATCAAACCAGCGTGACCCGCATGAGCGTGACAGACGATCAGCTTTTCGACGAGTACGAACCCAGCAACTGGGTCCGTTTGCGCACCCTGGTCCGCCTGCGTTGGTATGCCATCGCGGGCCAGACCTTCGCGACGCTAGTGGCATTGTACGTCTATCAGCTGCAGTTGCAGACCGGATATATCGCCGTGACCATCGGTGCCTCCGTCCTGGCCAACGTGGTATTCGCATTTCTGTATGCCGAAAGCCGCCGGATGTCGGAGCGCGAGGCGTTTCTAGTCTTCGCCTTCGACATCGCCCAGCTTGGCCTGCTGCTGTTTTTGAGCGGCGGCCTGAACAACCCCTTCGCGATGCTGCTGCTCGCCCCGGTCACCATCGCGGCAGCCGTGCTTCACCTGCGCAGCACGATCATCCTCGGCTCTCTTGCCATTGTCCTGATCACGGTGTTGAGCCGGTATCATATCCCGCTATTGACGGCAGAGGGTGATCCACTGACCCTGCCCCGCCTGTTCCAGTTCGGATTCTGGATCGCGCTGACGATCGGCATGGTGTTTCTGGCAATCTACGCGCGCCAGGTCACGATCGAGATGCACACGATGAGCGAGGCGCTGCTGGCGACGCAACTGGCCCTGTCGCGCGCACAGAAGCTGACGGATCTGGGCGGCGTCGTCGCGGCGGCGGCGCATGAGCTGGGGACGCCGCTGGCGACAATCAAACTGGTCAGTGCCGAACTGGCCGAGGAGCTGCGCGACCTGCCCGACGCCCAGGACGATATAAAGCTGATCCGGCAAGAGGCCGACCGGTGCCGCGATATCCTTCAATCAATGGGGCGTGCGGGCAAGGACGATCTGCACCTGCGCAATGCGCCGCTTGAAACGGTCGTGCGTGAGGCGGCAGAGCCGCATATGGACCGCGGCAAACTGGTACTGATCGACGTCGCCGCCGAGGATGATCGACCACTCACACAGCCGGTGATTCCGCGTCGCCCGGAAACGGTCCACGGCTTGCGCAATCTGATCCAAAACGCTGTCGACTTTGCCGATGAGCGCGTGGAAATCGACGTGATCTGGTCCGACAGCCACATCACGGTCCGGATCGCCGATGATGGCGGCGGATTTCCTCCTTCGGTGCTGGGCCGTATCGGGGAACCGCTGGGCCGTCAGCGCCGGAGCCAGGATGGCCAGCGCAGGCCGGGATATCGCGGCATGGGCCTGGGTCTGTTCATCGCAAAGACCCTGTTGGAACGGACCGGTGCCGTGCTGCACTTCAACAATGCGCGGACCGCAGGACAGGCGACGGGAGCCGTCGTGGCGGTCAGCTGGGCACGGACACCGGCCGACCACGCAACGACAGGTCAGGTCGCACCACTGGGCGACAATCAACCTTTCGTCTAATTCTGAGTTCAACCACACGTTTACCGTGCATTAACTTTCTCTTCCCATATTCGAGTCGAATTGGGAGGGTGCGTTGGGCTCGTTGACATTCTTGGATCTGATGATGCTGGCCGCCTTGGCCGCGCTGGGTGCGGGGCTGATCACCTTTGCGGTGATCGCCACCACGACACGCAAACAGCACATCTCGCAGCAGCCCGCGGATGGCATTTCCTTCCTTCTCAGGGACGGGCAACTGGTCGACGCGACCGCCCGCGCCCAGGATATGATCGCAGGACGCCCATCCCGCATGACGGATATCGCCGCCATACAACGCGCTTTGGGCGGGCAGTTCCCCGACCTGGACCATACACTTCTGACGACCCCGCCCGATACCGTGCTTACACTCGATACGGCAGGTGCCAGTGACGACACCCTGACCCTTTCGGGGCAAGGCGACGCAATAAGGGTGACATTGCATCAGACACCTCATGCGCCGCGCGCATCCGTCGATACCGGCACCAGGTCAGAGCTTGCATTTCTGCGACGTTTGGCAGAAGCAGCGCCGCTCCAGATTTGGCAACAGAACTCCCAAGGGCATCTGCAATGGGCAAACGGGGCCTATCTTGCAACCTCGGACCAGCTGCATGCTGTTGCCGGCGCAGAAGGCCAGACATGGCCGGATCGCCCCCTGTTTGACGATTTGCACCTCGATGTGCCGCCCGATAACCCAATTGTCCGGCGCAGGGCGCTGAAATTGCCCTCCCAGACCGCAGAAAGCTGGTTCGACGTGACGTCGCTCCGCGATGGCGACAGCACGATCCACTTTGCAATCAGCGCCGACAGCACGGTCGTGATGGAACAGGCCAAGCGTACGTTGCTGCAGACCTTCGGCAAAACCTTTGCCAGCCTGTCGACAGGACTCGCGATCTTCAACGAAAAGCGCCAGCTGACGATCTTCAACCCCGCGCTGATGGACCTGACCGGCATGACCGTCGACTTTCTTTCCGGGCGACCGACAATCGATATGTTTCTCGATATGCTGCGGGAAGAACGGCTTTTGCCCGAACCGAAAAACTATGCCTCCTGGCGCGAACAGTTTTCCGCGCTTGAGGATGCGGCGCTGCGCGGCATTTACAGCGAAATCTGGAATCTGCCCGATGGGCTGACCTATCGCGTGACCGGCAAGCCGCAGGGCGACGGCGCGTTCGCCTTTTTCTTCGAGGATATCAGTGCAGAGGTCTCTTTGACCCGCCGGTTCCGGTCGGAAATCGAAACCGGTCAAGCCGTGCTGGATACCCTGCCGGATGCAATCGCCGTTTTTTCCGCAACCGGTGCGCTTGTGATGTCCAATGCCGCCTATGACGATCTGTGGGACATGCAGCAGTTCGGCTTGATGGGACGGCAGGACATTCGCGCCGAGGCTGCCGTTTGGCAGAAGAAGTGCGCCGCAGCGCCGACCTGGGACGCGCTGCGTGACTACATCGGTCAGCCTGGTGATCGCACGGACTGGCAGGCTGTCGCCGTTCTCGACGATGGCCGACGGCTGGGTTGTGCCGCGCGCCCTGTCGCCGGGGGCAAGACGTTGGTCACGTTCAGCACCGCCAGACAAAGCAGCCCGCGCATCCAGATGCTGACACGCGAGGACCCGGCCCTGATGGTCGGCAAGCGATAGGGGCTTGCAGGCCCGCACCGACCCCATAGTCTGTCCGCCATGGCAGACCGGCATTTCAAACGCACACTTAACTCGGAAGAGGATACCCAGGCCCTCGCTCGCCGGATCGCGCCCCTTCTGGGTGCGGGCGATGTGCTGCTGTTGTCCGGTGCGATCGGTGCCGGAAAATCGGCTTTTGCCCGCGCCCTGATCCGCGCCCGTATCGGTGAGCATGAGGATGTGCCGTCGCCGACGTTCACGCTGGTCCAGACCTATCAGGACGGCCCGGTCGAGATCTGGCATTGCGATCTTTACCGGCTGACCCATCCCGACGAGGCATTCGAGCTGGGGCTTGCCGACGCCTTCACGACGGCGATTTGTCTGATCGAGTGGCCCGACCGTCTGGGCCGGGACCAGCCGGACGGCGCGCTCTTGCTCGAATTTTCCGCTGAACAAACGGGCCACTGTATCAGCGGCATACTCGATACCGCGTGGAACGCCCGGTTGGGTCAGATTCTTGACTGACCGCGCGTCCCTGATCACCGCCCGTCTGGGTGCGACACCCTGGGGGGACTGGACCGACAGCGCGATTGCCGCCGACGCCTCTGCCCGCAGCTACAACCGCCGCACAGGCCCGCGGGGACAGAGCGTCATCGTGATGGATGCACCCCCCGCACGAGGCGAAGACACCGGGCGCTTTGTCGCATTGGCGCGATTCCTGCACGAACATGGCCTGGCCGCACCGCAAATCCTGCTGGACGATCATGCGCTGGGCCTACTGGTACTGGAAGATCTGGGCCCTACAGATTTTGCTCTCCAATCAACCGCGACACCGGACAGCACATCAGTGCTTTACGAGGCGGCAACCGATGTTCTGATCGCGCTGCATCGCCTGCCCGCGCCAGATGGACTGATCAGCCTTGACCCGGAAACCGGTGGCCAGATGGTCGCGATCACGGCGGAATGGTATGCTAAAAATGCCGATCCCGGCCAGATCACGCTTGCGATGGCGGACCATCTGCACAAACTGGCACCAAAGCCCGACACTCTCGCGCTGCGCGATTTTCATGCCGAAAACCTGATCTGGCGAGCTGACGAAACAGGTCTCCGTCGCGTCGGCCTGCTGGACTTTCAGGATGCGTTTCTCGCGCCTGCAGGCTACGATCTGGCATCGCTGCTGCGCGATGCCCGGCGCGACGTTTCACCGACGGTTTGCGCGCGTGCGATCACGCGCTACGCCGATGCGACCGGAATTGACCGGCGTACGTTCGCTGCGCAATTCGCCTGCCTTGCGGTCCAGCGAAACCTGCGAATCCTTGGCGTTTTCGCGCGCCTTGTCCGGTATCATGGGAAACATAAATACCTCGCCTTCATCCCGCGGGTCTGGTCCCATATCCAGACCGATCTTGCGTACCCGGCCCTCGCCGGTTTGCGGACGGTCGTCGCCGAAACACTGCCCCCGCCCGACGCCTCGACACTGAAAGACCTCCTGTGACGCCAATCCTCCTTTTCGCAGCCGGGCTTGGGTCGCGGATGCGGCCACTGACCGATGATCGGCCAAAGCCACTGGTCACGGTCGCGGGTCGCCCCTTGCTCGACCATGCCCGTACGCTGATTCCGGCTCAGGGCGTCGGCCCTTGCGTCGTCAATTTGCACTACAAGGCAGATATGATCCGCGCCCATCTCGCAGGCGAAGGATTCTCGTTTTCCGACGAGACCGACCACCTACGCGACACGGGCGGCGGGTTGCGCCATGCGATGCCGCTTCTGGGGTCAAGCCCGGTTCTGACCCTCAACACAGATGCGGTGTGGCGCGACGGCGATCCCATTGGCCAGCTTCTATCGGCTTGGGCTGATCATATGGAGGCGCTACTGCTGCTGGCCCCGCCGGACCGCGCCATCGGCCACAAGGGCGCGGGCGATTTTCTGATCGACGCCCATGGCCGACTGGAGCGGGGACCGGGCGCTATCTATACCGGGCTGCAGATGATCCGCACCGACACGTTGCCCAAAGTTGCAGACACCGCGTTCTCGATGAATGTCGTGTGGGATGCGATGCAGCGACGCGACGGCCTCTACGGTATCGAATACGACGGGCGATGGTGTGATGTCGGCCAACCGGACAGCATCCCGCTCGCCGAAGCCATGCTGGAGGACCGCGATGTCTGAGCCATCCGCCACAGGTCGTGTCTTTGGCATCCCGCCCGGCGTGGATTTCGCACAAGCGGTCATCGACGGGCTGACCGCGCGGTTCGCCGCAAAATCACCTGTGGAATTCGCCCGAATACGCATTTTCGTGAACACGACCCGGATGCAGCGCCGCATGCGCGACGTGTTCGACGCCGGCCCCCCGCGCCTGTTGCCGCGCATTCAAGTGCTCACCGATCTTGCGATGGAGCCTCAGGTGCTGGGTCTTGCGCCGCCCGTTTCGCCCCTGCGCAGGCGTCTCGAGTTGTCGCAGTTCGTCGCGGCCCTGCTAGAACAGGAACCTGATCTTGCACCCCGTGCGGCGCTCTATGATCTGTCCGACAGTCTGGCCCGTTTGATGGATGAAATGCAGGGCGAGGGTGTATTGCCCGAAGTGATCCGCGCGCTCGATGTGACCGACCAGTCCCATCACTGGGACCGCGCGCTGCGCTTTCTGTCGATCATCACGCCCTATTTTAACCCCGACACGACACAACCGGACAAGGAAGCCCGGCAAAGACGTGTGATCGAGACATTGGATGCTGTCTGGCGCGATCAGCCGCCTGACGCGCCGATCATCGTTGCAGGCTCGACCGGGTCGCGCGGAGCGACCGCGATTTTCATGCACCGTGTCGCGCGCCTCCCGCAGGGTGCCGTGATCCTGCCGGGGTTTGATTTCGAAACGCCGGGCAAGGTCTGGTCAGCGATGCAGGCAGAGCGGGGAGGCGAGGATCACCCACAATTCCGGTTCCGCAAGCTGATGGATCGTATGGCGCTGACGCCGGAGGATATTCTACCCTGGACCGACACCGTTCCACCCAATCCGGCCCGGAACAGGCTGGTATCCCTCTCTCTGCGTCCTGCACCGGTCACCGACCAGTGGCTGCAGGACGGGCCATCGCTGGGCGATCTGACCGCCGCGACCGCTGGGCTGACACTGGTCGAGGCACCAAGCCCGCGCGCCGAGGCGGAAGCGATCGCACTCCGCCTGCGGCAGGCCGTCGAAGACGGAATCACCGCCGCGTTGATCACCCCGGACAGAATGTTGACCCGGCAGGTGACGGCGGCGCTCGACCGATGGGACATCACGCCGGACGACAGCGCGGGCACACCCCTGCCCCTGTCGCCGCCCGGACGCTTTCTGCGCCATGTAGCCAATGCGCTCGCAGCACCGCTGACCGGAGAGGCTCTGCTGACGCTTCTGAAACATCCGCTCTGCCACAGCGATGGCAGCGACAGGAACAATCATCTGCGATATACGCGCGACCTTGAACTGCATCTACGCCGGAACGGCCCGCTTTATCCAACGGCGCAAACGCTCCACGGTTTTGCAGCAGGCAAATCGGACGCAAGACAGGCGTGGGCGGCCTGGGTCGGCGGCCGGATCGACTCGCTGGCCCTGTCCGACACGGCCCCGCTGACCGACCACACCGACCGCCTGATCCATATCGCCGAGCAATGCGCAGCAGGGCCGATTGCAATCGACGGGGCAGGTGCGCTTTGGGATACGGCCGCAGGCCGCGAGGCGCATAGCGTCTGTCAAACCCTCCAGCGCGAAGCCGACGCCGGCGGCATCATGTCACCGCGAGATTTCACGGCGCTTTTCGGTGCGGTCCTGTCCGAAGGTGTGGTCCGTGACCGCGATGCCGGGCATCCCCGGATTCTGATCTGGGGCACGTTGGAAGCGCGTGTTCAGGGGGCCGATCTGGTCATCCTTGGCGGGCTGAACGAAGGGGTCTGGCCCGAGGCACCGGCACCTGACCCGTGGCTAAACCGGTCCATGCGGGCCAAGGCTGGGTTGTTGCTGCCGGAACGCAGGATCGGCCTGTCTGCACACGACTATCAACAAGCCATCGCCGGGGCCCAGGTCTGGCTGACTCGCGCAAAACGCTCGTCGGATGCGGAAACCGTGCCATCGCGCTGGGTCAACCGTCTGCTTAATCTGCTTACCGGGTTGCCGGATCAGGGCGGTCGGGATGCGGTGGCGCGCATGCGTGCCGACGGCCAGCGATGGCTGTCGATGGCAGCTTGCCTGTCAGAACCCGCAGCGCCCAAGACAGCGGCACATCGACCATCCCCACAACCACCGGTGGCCGCCCGTCCGCGCACGCTTTCGGTCACGCGCATCAAGACGCTGATCCGCGATCCTTATGCGATCTACGCCGAAAAGGTGCTTCGGCTGAAACCGCTCAACCCGCTGATGCCGCAGCCGGATGCCCCGATGCGCGGCACGATAATCCATAAAATCCTCGAACGCTTCATCGCTGAAAATCCAGATGCGACAGATCCCGCATCACGTGCACGACTGCTTGAAATCGCGGACATCCAGTTTGGCGCACAGTGTCCCTGGCCCACGGTCCGCGCCCTATGGCGCGCGCGTCTCGAACGGGTTGTCGACCTGTTCCTTGCGGGCGAGGCCGAAAGGCAGGCCCGCGGCAGGGTCGTCGCACTGGAGCAATACGGCGAAATGCCGGTGGCTGCCGCCGGCGTCACGATTACCTGCAAGGCCGACCGCTTCGATCTGACAGAAGGCGGAGACGCGCTGATCTATGACTACAAGACCGGCACGGTGCCGACAAAGGCGATGCAGAAAGCCTTTGACAAGCAGCTGCTGGTCGAAGCGGTGATGGTCGAACGGGGCGCATTCGAAAAACTTGGACATCCGCAGGTCTCCGACGCAACCTTTGTCGCGGTGAACACCGCGATGAAAGACAGCGCCGCACCGCTGTCCGAGACGTCGACCGCCCAGATCCATGCGGAACTGGAACAGCACCTGCAGTACTGGAACGACGTGAACAGTGGCTATACCGCGCGGCGCGCCTTACAATTACGCACCGATTTCAGCCCTTACGATCACCTGTCGCGTTTCGGCGAATGGAAAGCCGGTGACGATCCGGTGGCAGAGGTGATGTCATGATCCGCGACGCTGCATCGCAGGCGCAGGTTGACGCTGCCGACCCCCGCAACTCGACCTGGCTTTCTGCCAACGCCGGGTCAGGCAAGACCCGCGTGCTGACGGATCGTGTGGCGCGGTTGTTGCTCGACGGCGTCGACCCGCAGAACATCCTTTGCCTGACCTACACCAAGGCCGCCGCCGCCGAAATGCAGAACCGCCTTTTCCAACGATTGGGCGACTGGGCCATGATGCCGGACAAGGCCCTGCGCGAAGATCTCAAGGTGTTGGGGGTCGACCGCGATATCGCCGCCGAGGACCTTTCTGGCGCACGCACTCTCTTTGCCAGTGCCATCGAAACGCCCGGCGGGCTGAAAATCCAGACGATCCACTCGTTTTGCGCGGGCGTCCTGCGCCGCTTCCCCCTCGAAGCGCAGGTCAGCCCGCAATTCCGCGAGATGGAGGAGCGGGAGGCCGAACTGCTACGGGCCGAGGTCGTAGATGACCTTGTGGCTGGGCCGCACGCCCACGTCGTGCACGGGCTGCTGCACCATTTCACCGGCGACGATCTGTCAAAGCTGACGGCAGAGATCGCGGCACGGCGCGATGCCTTTGCGGCACCGCCAACGGATGCCACGCTGCGCACACTTTTCAACGTCTCGCCGAACCTCACTCTCGATGCATTGCGCGATGCCGTTTTCGACAACGGGGGATTGGCCGCGATCCAACAGCTTGCTCAAATCTGCGCCACCGGCTCCAGTACCGAGATCACCGCATCTGCCAAACTTGCGAAAGTGACCGGTGACGCCCGCGATCTCGCCATTCTCGAAGATGTTTTTCTGAACAAGAGCGGGGCTTCGATCCATCAGGCCAAAATCGGAAAGTTCCCGGTCAAGGCCACGCGAGAGGCCCACCCAGCCCTCATCGACACCGTCAACATCATCATGGAAACGGTGGAGCAGGCACGCCCGGATCGCCTCGCGCTGCTGGCGCTGGCACGGACGCAGGCGCTCTACAGTTTTGGAACACTATTCGTCCCCGCCTACGAGGCGAAAAAGCTTATGCACGGTGCGCTCGATTTCGACGATCTGATTCGCAAGACCCGCGCCCTTCTGACCGACGCCAAGCTGGCGCAATGGGTGCTGTTCCGGCTCGACGGCGGGATCGACCATCTGCTGGTGGACGAGGCGCAGGATACCAGCCCGACACAATGGGCCGTGATCGAACAGTTGACGCAGGAATTCACGGCCGGCGTCGGTACCGACCCTGACCGTCGCCGCACCATCTTCGTCGTCGGCGACAAGAAGCAGTCGATATATTCGTTTCAGGGGGCCGACCCCGACGCCTTTGACCGGATGAAGGATCACTTCAGCACCGGTTTGGCACAATCCGCGCAGCATCTGCACACCCGGTCGCTGGATTATTCATTCCGATCATCACAGGCGATCCTGCGGGTGGTCGATACTACCTTTACCGGGGATCGCGCCGTGGGCCTGGACAAGCAGGTGTCCCACATCGCGTTCAAGGGCGATATGCCCGGCCGCGTCGACCTGTGGCCGGTGATCACGGACGAGAGCGCAAAAACCGAGATCGACTGGACGCAGCCCGTCGATCATCTTGGCGACGATCATGTCGCGGTTCGGATGGCGAACCGCGTGGCGCGTGAAATCAAGAGAATGATCGCCCAGGAGACCCTGCCTGTCGAAATCGGTAACACCGGCACCTATCAGAAACGCGCGATCACCGAAGGCGATATCCTGATCCTCGTGCAACGCCGGTCCGATCTGTTTTCCGAGATCATTCGCGCCTGCAAGGCCGCCGGGCTGGAAGTCGCCGGTGCGGACCGTCTGCGCGTGGGTGCCGAACTGGCGGTCAAGGATCTGGCCGCCGTTCTGCAATTCCTCGCACTGCCCGAAGACGACCTGTCGCTGGCCAATGCGCTGAAATCACCGCTTTTCGGCTGGACCGAGCAGGATCTCTTCACGCTCGCGCATCACCGGCCCGACAAGACCTATTTGTGGGAGGCGCTGCGCACCCGGACCGACTGCCCCGAAACACTTGCCATCCTGACCGACCTGCGCAATCAGGCCGACTTTCTGCGCCCCTACGACCTGATCGAACGCATCCTGACCCGGCACGACGGTCGCCGTAATCTTCTGGCCCGTCTAGGCAGCGAGGCCGAAGACGGTATCGACGCGCTGCTGTCGCAGGCCCTCGCCTATGAAAGCACCGGCGTGCCGTCGCTGACCGGTTTCCTCACCTGGATGGAAACCGACGACGTCGAGGTCAAGCGCCAGATGGACAGTCAGGGCAACCGCATCCGCGTGATGACCGTGCACGGTGCCAAGGGGCTGGAGGCTCCCATCGTTTTCCTGCCCGACACCGCCCAGCGCGACAATCAGGCCAAGGCCGAACTTTACCCGGCCGGACAGCACGTCGTCTGGAAAACGAACAAGGATGCCGCGCCACCGGCGATTGAAAGGCTGCGCGAGGGGATCGTTGCTCGACAGGCGCGCGAGCGGATGCGCCTGCTTTATGTCGCGATGACGCGGGCCGAGAAATGGCTGATCGTGGGGGCCGCGGGCAAGGTCGGCGATGGTGACGCCAGCTGGTACAATATCGTCGCCGACGGAATGAAGCATGCCGGTGACGTCTCTGTGCGCAGCGGCGGAATGGACATCCGCCGCGTCGGTCATCTGGACTGGAACGCATTGGACCTTGTGCAGGTGCACCAAGCCCCTGCCAAGCGGATCGCACCGCCTGCTTTCGGGCCAGTGGCTATGACCAGCGCCGCACGCACCATATCACCCTCGGACCTGGGTGGTGCGAAAGTGCTGCCGGGCGACCCGGGCACTGACGACGAATACGGCGCAAAACAGCGCGGACGCCAGATGCATGTGCTGCTGGAACATCTGCCGCACGTGTCCCCGGTAAACCGTGCGGACATCGGTCGGCAGTTGGTCGCGGCGCTGGACGATCCGGGCAATCACGCGCTTGTCGACGAGGCGATCGCCCTGCTCGGGACCGATGCCCTTGCCGACATCTGGACATCCGACGCCTTGGTCGAGGTCGGCGTTACCGCCCCGCTGCCCGACGGGCGACGGCTGCATGGCTACATTGATCGGCTGATCGTGACCGATACCACCGTTCTTGCGATTGACTACAAGACCAACAGGCTCGTACCTGACGGGCCGGCGCAGGTTCCCGACGGGTTGCTGCGGCAAATGGGTGCCTATGATATGGGATTGCGACAGATTTTCCCCGATCACACCATCGAGACGGCGATCCTTTGGACCCAGACCGCCACGCTGATGCGGCTGCCCGCGTCGCTTGTTTCATCCGCTCTTGCGCACGTGATCACGGACGATCCGCACCTTGACCATCCGCCGGGCGGTTCATAGGTTCCGGGTCTAACAATTCTGACCCCATGAGGAGAGCCGTTATGGCCACAGTCGCAGTCACCGATTCCACTTTCGACGCCGAAGTGCGCCAGTCCGATATCCCCGTCGTCGTGGATTTCTGGGCCGAATGGTGTGGCCCCTGCAAACAGATCGGCCCCGCCCTGGAAGAGCTGTCGGCCGAGATGGACGGCAAGGTGAAGATCGTCAAAGTGAACGTCGACGAGAACCCCAACTCCCCCGGCCAGATGGGCGTGCGCGGTATTCCGGCCCTGTTCCTGTTCAAGGACGGCGAGGTCGTGTCGAACAAGACCGGTGCGGCACCCAAGGCCGCCATTGAAGGCTGGATCAAAGACTCCATCTGATTTCGGCGAGAACCGGATTGAAAGGGCGTCCCATCGGGGCGCCCTTTTGCATCGGGAATGTCCGAACCTTGTCACTCACGCGGCCCGCCGCCATATAGAATCCAACACAGGAAAGGACCCGCATTATGGCTGACACAGATTTTCCCGGCTGGCACGGCACGACGATCATCGGCGTGCGCAAGGGTGGCAAAGTCGTGATCGCCGGTGACGGGCAGGTCAGTCTGGGCCAGACTGTCATCAAGGGCACGGCACGCAAGGTCCGCCGTCTGTCACCCGGCGGGATGGACGTGATCGCGGGCTTTGCCGGGTCTACGGCGGATGCCTTCACCCTGCTTGAACGTCTGGAAAAGAAGCTGGAGGCGACGCCCGGTCAGCTTGCCCGCGCAAGCGTGGAACTGGCAAAGGACTGGCGCACCGATAAATACCTCCAAAAGCTGGAGGCGATGCTGATCGTCAGCGACGGCAAGGACCTGTTCGTCATCACAGGCGCGGGTGATGTGCTGGAACCCGAACACGATATCGCCGCCATCGGGTCGGGCGGCAACTTTGCCCTCGCCGCCGGGCGCGCTCTGATGGACAGCGACCGCGATGCAGAGGATATCGCCCGCACCGCGATGGCGATTGCCGCCGATATCTGTGTCTATACCAACGGCAATCTCACGGTCGAAACGCTGGGCGGTTAACCGACCGGGGCGACGCCAAGGCCCACGTTGAACCGCTCGCACCAGATATAGACTTCATTATAGTCGTCCGGGTTCACACCTGCGGGCAGGCTGTATTTCTGGGCACCTGAATTGCTTTCCAGCGCGCCCATCAGCGTGTTGGGGTCATAGACGCCGTCACGGCCCAACGCGACCTTGGGGTCGGGCGCGCCGTCAAAGCTGAAATCGGCAAGCAGTTGCACACCATCGGCGGCAATCTCGGCTGTGCCGGATGTGGCGTGGCCGTTCAGCCCGGTGAACGTACCTAGCCGCCCGTGGCCACCCGCAAAGGCAGGCAGCGCGGTGACGGCAAGGGTGGAAGCGAGAAAAGTGCGGCGGTCCATTGGAAATCTCCTGTCAGTGTTCGTGTTGGCCGCAACGCTAGCGTCCTGCACAAATTCACGCTACGGCCTGCACGGGTTTGTGATGAACGTGTCAGCAGGGGCAAAGATGCGCCGACGCCTTGGCGTCCGCGGATGCAGCCCATAAGTAGAACGCAGCAAAGGACCGCAACATGATCGAACGCGACGACCTGAAAGCCGCCATCGGTGCCGGCATCCTGACGGAAGCGCAGGCCGCGTCGCTCGCGTCCCTGTCAGACAGCAGGCGCGGCGCGCGCGAAAACCTGCGCGCCGGCGATGAACCGTTCGAACTGTTCAAGGGCTTCAACGAGATTTTCATCGTCGTGGGCCTGCTGATTCTCGCCACGGGCTGGATCGGCGTCGCCGGGTTTTCCTTCGTATCCAACATCACCAACCCACAGCAGGCCGCGCTGAGCTTTGGCGGCATCGGAGCCGTTTTCCTCTGGTTGTTGTCAGAATATTTCGTGCGCAGACGGCGCATGGTCGCCCCAGCCATCGCGCTGTCGGTCCTGTTCGCGATGAACGCGGGCTTTGCCCTCACGCTTTATTTCGCCGAACCCTTCATGGTCGCGCAAGAAGACTACGGCAGCCTGCCATTCCCGATGATCCTCGGCACTCTGGCGCTTTTCATCTACTGGTTCCGGTTCCGTGTCCCCTTCGCCATGGCGATGATCGCCGTCGGTGTTTTCATCGTCGCGATCCTGATCGCCGCAAACAGCGGCGGGACCCCCACCAGCCCTGCCGATCTGTTCCTGCTGTCGGCAGGCGGGCCGTTCGCCTGGATCACCCTGCTCGTCGGTTTCGGTGTGTTCGCCGTGGCGATGATGTTCGATATGTCGGATCCGCACCGCGTTACCCGTCGGTCCGCCAATGGGTTCTGGCTGCACGTCGTTGCCGCCCCTGCCCTCGTCAACACCATCGCCCTTTCGCTGCTTGATCAGGATTCGGGCATGGCAAATATGCTTCTGCTTGTCGTGCTGCTCGTCTTTGCCCTCGTCGCGATCGTCATCGACCGCCGGTCGTTCCTGATCGCTGCGATCGGCTATATCGTGGCCCTCGCCGCCACGGTGATCGAGGGCGACGGCGCCGCGTTGACTGTCCTGATACTTGGCATCGTTCTTCTTCTTCTCGGTGCGTTCTGGGAACGGATCCGTGCGCGTCTGCTGCGCCTGATGCCCGGGTTCGTGCCGCTGCACCGCCTGCCCCCTTCCGTATGAAAGACCCGTTATGACTGACCTGACCCCCCGCGAAATCGTGTCCGAACTGGACCGCTTCATCATCGGCCAGAAGGACGCAAAACGCGCTGTCGCCGTAGCCCTGCGCAACCGTTGGCGGCGCAAACAGCTGGGCGACGATCTGCGCGACGAGGTCTATCCCAAGAACATCCTGATGATCGGGCCGACCGGCGTCGGCAAAACTGAAATCTCGCGCCGTCTGGCGAAACTGGCGCGTGCGCCGTTCATCAAGGTCGAGGCGACGAAATTCACCGAGGTCGGCTATGTAGGGCGCGACGTCGAACAGATCGTTCGCGATCTTGTCGATACTGCGATCCTCGATACCCGCGAACACATGCGCGACGACGTGAAGGCCCGCGCCCAGCAGGCCGCCGAAGACCGCGTCGTCACAGCCATCGCCGGTGAGGACGCGCGCGAAAGCACGCGCGACATGTTCCGCAAGAAGCTGAAGTCCGGCGAACTCGATGATACCGTCATCGAGCTGGAGCTGACCGACACCTCAAACCCGATAGGCGGCTTCGAAATACCCGGTCAGCCGGGCACGGGCATGGGTGGCATGATGAACCTGGGTGACCTGTTCGGCAAGATGGGCATGAACCGGACCGTCAAGAAGAAGATGACGGTGGCCGACAGCTACGACGCGCTGATCGCAGACGAGGCAGACAAGCTGCTGGACGACGAAGCCGTCAAAAAAGCTGCGCTTGAAGCTGTGGAACAATCCGGCATCGTGTTCCTGGATGAGATCGACAAGGTCTGTGCGAAATCCGACGCGCGCGGTGCGGATGTATCGCGCGAGGGCGTCCAGCGCGACCTGCTGCCACTGATCGAAGGCACGACCGTCAGCACGAAACACGGGCCGATCAAGACCGACCATATCCTGTTCATCGCATCGGGCGCGTTCCACGTCGCCAAACCGTCGGACCTGTTGCCCGAATTGCAGGGTCGCCTGCCGATCCGCGTCGAACTGCGCGCACTGACCGAAGACGACTTCGTCCGCATTCTGACCGAAACCGACAACGCGCTGACGCTGCAATACACCGCGCTGATGAAGACCGAAGAGGTCACTGTCACCTTCGCACCTGAAGGGATCGCCGCCCTCGCAAAGATCGCGGCGGAGGTGAACGAAGCGGTGGAAAACATCGGTGCGCGCAGACTCTACACGGTGATGGAACGTGTGTTCGAGGATCTGTCGTTCACCGCCCCCGACCGCAACGGCGAGGACATTACCGTCGATGCCGATTTCGTCGAAACCCATCTGGGCGAACTCGCCCGGTCGACAGATGTCAGCCGCTACGTGCTTTAGGGCTTTCACCCGGCGCGCAACAGGATCATCTAGGGCGGCATGAGCCAGCCCACCGGTTACTTCGCTTTCATCCGCGACAACGCGCCCTTCCTCGCGACGGGCGCGGTACTCTCGTTTCTGTCCAGCTTCGGGCAGACGTTCTTCATCTCGATCTTCGGCGGTGACATCCGTGCCGCCTTTGACCTGTCGAACGGCGATTGGGGTGCGATCTACATGATCGGCACCGCAGCATCCGCGGCCTGCATGATCTATGCGGGTGGTCTGGCGGACCGCTTCCGGGTCAAGGCGCTGGGCACGGTCGTCATCGCTCTGCTGGCGGTGGCCTGTAGTGCTATGGCGCTGAACACGGCCGCCGGCGCGCTGGTATTCGTGATCTTCGCGCTCCGGTTTCTTGGTCAGGGCATGACGACACACGTGGCGGTGGTCGCCATGGCGCGCTGGTTCATTGCGGCACGCGGGCGGGCGCTGGCCGTCGCGGCACTGGGGTTCATGCTGGGCGAGGCGACGCTGCCGCTGATCATGGTCTGGCTGAAATCCATGATAGACTGGCGCACGCTTTGGCTGGGCTTCGCGCTGTTCTGCCTGCTCATGATCCCGGTGCTGCGCCGCTTGCTGCGCCTCGAACGCACTCCGGCCGCCGCCGCGGCAGAGGATCAATCCACCGGTCTGGGTGGTCGCCACTGGACCCGATCAGAGGCATTGCGCAACCCGATCTTCTGGGCCATGGCCCCCGCAGTCATGTCATTTTCCGGCTTCGGGACTGCATTCTGGTTCCATCAAGTGCATTTCGCCGAAATCAAGGGATGGTCGCACCTGTCGCTCGTCGCGGTTTTCCCGCTCGGCACGATCATGCTGGCGGTCTCGACCATTGTCTTCGGTTGGTTGATCGACAGGCTGGGCGCGGTCAGGCTACTTCCGTTCTACCTGATTCCATACGTACTGGCCTTTGTCCTGCATTGGTACGCGCCCACTTTGGGTTGGACCGCGCTAGCGGTCATCCTGATGGGTATGGCAGGGGGCGGCCAGTCGACGCTGCTCAACGCCTGCTGGGCTGAATTCTATGGCACCGCGAACCTGGGGTCGATCAAGGCGGCGGTGACTGCGCTGATGGTGCTCGGCTCCGCACTCGGTCCCGGCATCAGCGGCTGGCTGATCGACGCAGGCGTGGGGTTCGAGGTGCAGATGCTGGGTTATGCCGCCATCTTCGCCAGTGCGGCCCTTTTGCTGCTTTATCCGGTCGCGGCGTCACGCCGGTGGTCAGCGCGCCCGGCGTAGATAGACGTAATAGGCCCCATGCCCGCCATGCCGGATATGTGCGGGCGTGATCTGCAGAACGACCGGCCTCATGGGTGGCAAAGCCAGCCATTGCGGCACCTGATGCCGCAGCACCCCGTGTCGGACCGGGATCGGCCCACCGTCGTCACGATCCTTGCCCTTGCCGGTGATCACCAGCACCAGACGCTTGCCCGCCGCATGTGCGTTCAGGATGAACCCGACGAGCGCGGGATGCGCCTCGGCCATCGTCATGCCGTGCAGGTCGATGCGGCCTTCGGGCTTCAGCTTGCCGCGTGTCATACGCCCGTAGGATTTGTGGTCCATGTTGACCGGCGCGGCGTTCAGCCGTTGTCCGATCGGCGACAGCAGGTCATGCCCGCGTGACGCATCCGCCCGCTCGCCCACCCGGAACTGCGGAACCGGTGCTGTATCCTGTACCGTGCCGTGTGCCGGTGCCTGAAATCGCGGGGGTTCGGTATCGGCAGGTTTCGGTTCAGCTACCGGACCCGACAGCGGCACGGTCTGCCCGGCGACATGATCCCACAGCGCCCGCTCCTGCGGGGAAAGATGCCGAGGCTTGCGCATCACTGTACACCGTCAAGCGTGTCCGACAGCATGGCATAAGCCGTCTGGATCGGCAGCAATACCACGATCCGGCCACCGTCCTTGATCCGCCCGGCATCACGCCCCGCCGTCACTCCGGTGCCGAAAAAAATATCCGCCCGCTGCGCGCCCTTGATCGCCGATCCTGTGTCCTGTGCGATCATCAGCCGGTTCAGCGGCTCCGCCCCGTTCTTTTCGATCCAGACCGGCGCGCCCAGCCGCACGATGGACGGGTCCACCGCAATCGACCGTATCGCGGTGATCGACCGGTTCATCGCGCCCAGCGGTCCGCGCTCTGCCGGCACCTCGTTCACGTCACGAAAAAACACGAAACTGTCGTTGACCCACAGCAGCTCGCGCCCTTCCTCGGGGTTGGCCGCCACCCAGGATCGGATCACATCTGCCGACACCTGATGCGGCTCGTAAACACCGCGGCGGACAAGTTCCTGCCCGACAGACGAATAGTCCCGCCCGTTCTTACCGGCATATCCGACGCGAATAACCCGCCCGCTGGGCAGTCTGATCCGTCCGGATCCCTGCACCATCAGGAAAAATGCGTCGACGGGATCGGCCAGCCAGGCAATCTCAAGACCACGCCCGGCCAATGCGCCGGTCTCCTCGATCTCGCGCCGGGTCAGGTAGGGCTGCCCATCGACGACGTCCTCGGGCAAGCGGTAAATCGGATACTGGTATTCACCGCCCTGCGTGAGTGCGCCACGCAATTCCGGCTCATAGTAACCGGTAAACAGCATCGGCTCACCGTCCTCCATCAGGACCGGCTGAAAGAACAATTCGAAGAATTCGCGCGGTGCCGGGCCCGACCGCGCATAACGGCACAGGTTGGCCCATTCGGTGTCGGGCAGATCACCACAGGTCATCAAAAACGTATCAAGCGCCGCTTGGTGGTCATCCTCGGCCCAGCCTGCCAGATCGTCAAACGTCAAAAGCGTGTGGGTGACCTGTGCCACGGCAGACCCCGCCAGTATCGACCCCATCCAAAGACCGGCCGCAAGCGCGACGCTATCCCGGACGGGCCGCATTTATTCACCCGTGGCAACAAGCCGCCAGTTCGGATCGTTCGCGCTCATATCGCGGGCGAAGGTCCAGACATCTTTTTGGCGCTTCACCTCTGTATCGCTGCCCTCGACAATGTCGCCCCCGGCGTCACGCACGACGTAGGTGAGCTCACCCGTAAACCGCACGGTAATCTCTGCTTCCTTGGTATCGGCATCGAAAGTCGCATCGTTGATGCCTAGATTACTCACGCCGACAAATTTCGCGTCGATGGTCAGCTTCTGCGCCTCCCGCTCGTCGATGACGGACTGGAAGGCCTCGAACACATCCTCGGAAATGAATGGTGTCACGCTGGACAGATCACCGCGCTCGAACGCCATGAGGATCATCTCATAGGCGCCCTTGGCACCCCCAAGAAATTCACCCACGTGAAACGATGGATCGGCGCGTTTCATGTCGGCCAGTGCGTGTGCCGCCGGGCTGTCCTCCGGCACGTGATCCGCGATATCCGTATCGGGACCGCCTTCTATCACGTCGAAATCGTGCTTGCGGCGCTTTTCCGGCAGTTGCGGCGCAGTCGGCGGCTTCTCGAATCCCTCGCGCGTTCCCAGCACGCCGCGCAGGCGCAGGATCAAAAAAACGGCGATCGCCGCCAGAACCAGAAGCTGGATAATCGGAGAGTTCATCAGGACCTCATCAAGGGCAGGCATGGAAACATCGTGTTACCGTCCTTATGTAGGGTGGCGATAGGGTCGAGTCCACCTTGCCCCCGAAACTGTGCGCAGAAGGATCGAAACCATGTGGTTGTTGCTGGCATTCATCGCCGTTCCACTCATCGAAATTGCCCTGTTCATTCAGGTCGGCGGCATCATCGGCCTCTGGCCGACCCTTGCCATCGTTCTCGTTACGGCGGTGCTGGGGTCATGGCTCGTCAGATCGCAGGGCGCGCGCGAATTGTCCAACGTACGCAGTTCCTTTTCGGAAATGCGGGACCCGACCGAACCGCTTGCGAATGGTGCCATGATCCTGTTTGCCGGGGCGCTGCTTCTGACGCCGGGCTTCTTCACCGATGCTGTCGGCTTTGCCCTGCTGTTACCGCCAGTACGGGCCGCGACCTATCGGTTCCTGCGGACCCGGATCAAGGTCCAGTCCTTCGAAGGTGCCGGACCGCATCCCGCACAGCCACGCGGCCCACGCGACCGGGTGATCGACGGCGAGTATGAGGATGTCACGACCGCAAAGAAGCCGACGCATGGCCCATCGGAATGGACGAAGCACTGACACGGGACCATATGATCCAATAACTTTACATTGAGACCCCCCGCAGCGCCTGTTAGGTACGGCGCGACCTATTTTCACACCTATTACTCCGGAGGCACTTCCATGTCCGACACGCCAGAAACACCCGAATCCACCGACGCGGCGCAGGCCCAGCAGGCGCAGATCAAAAGCCGCGTCATGGCGCAGTATATCCGCGATATGTCCTTCGAGAACATACTGGCGCAGAAGGGTGTCAGCGGCGACGCGACGCCGGAAATCAAGGTGCAGGTGAATCTGGATGCCCGCAAGCGCGGCACCGAAGGCCAGTTCGAGGTCATCACAAAACTGAACGTAACCAGCAACGCCAAGGACGGCGGCGCACCCCTGTTCGTGCTGGAGCTGGAATATGCCGGCATCTTTGCCATCGAGGGCGTGCCGGAAGACCAGTTGCACCCCTATCTGCTGATCGAATGCCCGCGCATCACTTTCCCCTTCGTGCGCCGCATCGTCAGCGACATCACGCGCGACGGTGGCTTCCCGCCACTGAACCTTGAGACGATCGACTTCCTGGCGCTCTACCGCGCCGAACTGGCCCGCCGCGTCGAGGCGCAGAAGGCGGAAAAGGAAGAACCGCTGATCAACTGATCAGCGACAGCGACGTCCTCAGTCGCCAAGTTTACGCCAAATCGCATCGCCGCCCAGCTTTTCCACAAAAGCACGATGGGCGGCGATTTCCGTTTCGGTCAGGCGCGGCGGCAACGGCTCCGGACGCGGCTGGGGCCGCCAGTCGCTTTGCGCAGCTGTCCCTTTGGCGCGGTCGGTATTCTGCGCCAGCGCAAAGTCGGGCTGACGCCCGCCGATCAGTTCCAGATAGACTTCTGCCAGAATTTCACTGTCCAGCAAGGCACCGTGCAGAGTGCGGTTGGTATTGTCGACGCCGAAGCGACGACAAAGCGCGTCCAGTGACGCGGGCGAGCCGGGAAACTTGCGCCGCGCGATGGCAAGCGTGTCCACGGTCTGATCCATCGGCAACAGCGGACGATGCGCCCAGCCCAATTCCGCGTTCAGGAATTTCATGTCGAAGGCGGCGTTGTGGATCACCAGTTTAGCGTCGCCGACAAAATCGACGAACGCCTGTGCAACGTCGGCAAACAGCGGCTTGTCGCGCAGCGTAACCTGCCCTGGCTTCACGGGCTGCGGCGGCTCGAGCAGGTCCGGCCCGATGCCATGCACGGAGAACGCGCCATCAGGCATCGACCGCTGCGGATTGATATACTGGTGATAGGTTCGCCCGGTCGGAACGTGCCCGATAAGTTCGACCGCGCCGATCTCGACGATCCGGTCGCCTTCGGCAGGTTCGAACCCTGTCGTTTCTGTATCCAGTACGATTTCACGCATGTCGCGATTTCCTGAGTGATCTGACGAGGTTTTGCACCGCAAGGCGCGCGCCGTCCAGCGTCCGGGTTTCGATAATATGGTCCGCGCGGGTGCGTTTTTCCGCATCCGGCATTTGACGCGCCTTGATCAGATCGAACTGGGCTGCCGTCATGCCGGGGCGGGCAAGCACACGGGCGCGTTGCACGTCTTCGGGGGCCGACACCACGACAGTGATATCCAGCCAATCCGCGGCGCCGGTCTCAAACAGCAGCGGAATATCCAGCACGACAAAATCGGCCGCTGCATGACGCTTCAGAAACCTTTGCCTATCTGCCGCGACAAGAGGATGAACGATCTTTTCAAGCTGACCGATCAGATCGGGGTCTGCCGCGATCTTGGCCTTCAAGACACTGCGATCGACAGCGCCGTCGACGATCGCCTCGGGAACCAGCGCACCTACCGCATCGACACCGGCACCGCCGCGCGCGTAAATTCGGTGCACGGCTGCATCCGCATCCCAGACAGGCAGGCCTTCCTCGGCGAACATCTCTACAGTCGTCGATTTTCCCATGCCGATTGACCCGGTAAGTCCGATGGTTCGGGCCATCACAGCACCGCCGCGCGTGTCGCGTCATCGACCTGCGGGCGCACGCCGAACCAGCGTTCGAACCCTGGCACGCCCTGATGCAGCAGCATCCCAAGCCCATCGACGGTCACGCATCCCATCTCCCTGGCGGTGTGCAGCAAGCCGGTTTCCAGCGGCGTGTAGACGATGTCGTTCACGACAGTGCCGCGCTGCAATCCGTCCAGTGGGATACGCAGTTCCGGCTGTCCGGTCATTCCAAGCGATGTCGTGTTCACGACAAGAGCCGCGTCCTCCAGAACGTTGCCCGCCTGCACCCAGTCCGTCACCGTGATCCGCGCGCCGAATTCTGCACGCAACGCTTCTGCCTTCGGGCGGGTGCGGTTCGACAGATAGATTTCCGGCACGCCGGCATCGGCAAGGGCGACGATCACCGCCCGCGCCGCGCCGCCGGCCCCCAGAACGACCGCCGGACCGTCCTTGGCCGACCAGCCGGGTGCGCCTTGACGCAGGTTCGCCATGAATCCGTAACCGTCGGTATTGTCGGCATAGATTTTGCCGTCGCTTTTGAAAATGAGCGTGTTGGCCGCGCCGATCAGCGTGGCCCGATCACTGATCTGATCGGCAATCGAAAGGACCGTAACCTTGTGCGGAATCGTCACGTTCGCACCGACGAAACCCATCATCGGCAGGGTGCGGATCACCTGGGCAAGGTTATCTTCGGTCACATGCAGGGGAACGTAGGCACCCAGCAATCCGTATTGCCGCAGCCAATGCCGGTGCAGTCGCGGTGACCGGGAATGGGCAATCGGGTTACCGATCACACCGGCAAGGGGGATCTTGTGCGGGGTCATGTCGGCAACGCTCCTCTCAGACGCAAATATGACAGGAGTTCAAGTAACGGCAGACCAAGCACATTGAAATAGTCGCCTTCGATACGTGAAAACAGACGAACACCCTCCTCCTCCAGCTTGTAACTGCCGACAGCATGGCGAATGCTGTCCCAGTTGCGGGCCACGTAGTCATCCAGATAGTGATCGCTTGCCGCATGCATATGCAGACGCACGACGCCGACGTGGCGCCACTGCGGCTGATCCTCCGCATAGATCACCGCTGCAGAGAGAAGCGCGTGCCGCCCGCCGCGCAAGGCCCGCAACTGGGCGATTGCATCGGCTGGCGTTTCCGGCTTGGTTAGAATTTCGCTGTCATGAGCAAGTATCTGGTCACACCCGATCACAAGCGCATCGGGATGCCGCGCAGACACCCGGCGAGCCTTCATCTCGGCCAGCGCATCCGCGATGTCGCGCGGGCCTGCTCCTTCAGCCGTCATCGCAGCCCGCATGCCCTCTTCGTCCACACGCGCAACATCGACCGTAAAGGGCACAGCCGCCTGCCGCAGCAAGGTGGCGCGGATCGTGGAACCGGAGGCAAGAACGATAGTTTGCGTCATGGGGATAACCTATTGGAAAATCCATGTGGGAGCTATGTGCGAAACGGTGCCCGGCTTCATGTCGCCCCGGTCGTGTTAATGGCCTCACGGGATATGCACATTCGGACCCACACAGATCCACAACTGATAATGATAAATCGGCGCTGTGCAGGAATCGCATACCACCCACGAGTCAACTGCTAAAATGTTGAATTATCGCCACACTAGTATCAATTTAACCTATTGATAATTATAATAATATCATCAATATTCGTCGTCTTCAGAAAATTATGCTTTGCATCTGTTGCGGTGGATAAGTCGGAGGATCAAAAAAGAAACCACAGAAACTGGCGACACTACCTACAACATCATCTTTCTTATCTTTAATTATATATTAAGAAGAAAAACCCGGACGGAGCGCGCCCATGGACATACTCGGACCTCTCTATCCATGGATCAAGGCCCTGCATATCGCGGCGGTGATTTCATGGATGGCCGGGATTTTCTATCTTCCCCGGTTGTTCGTCTATCATGCAGAGCGGGGCACGCCCGGGTCAGAATTGGACCGGACGTTTCAGACGATGGAACTGAAACTGTTGCGGGTCATCATGACGCCGGCGATGATCGTCAGCTGGATTGCCGGTCTGGTTCTGATCGGAATGGGGATGTTCGATTGGGGGTCCCTCTGGTCCTGGGTGAAACTGGGTGCGGTGATCATGATGACGGTGTTTCATATGTGGCTTGCCGGGCGTCGCAAAGACTTCGCGGCTGGCACGAACATCCGCTCCGGCCGCGATTATAGAATTGCCAACGAGGTGCCGACCGTGCTGATGCTGGTGATCGTGATCATGGTCGTGGCACGCCCGTTCTAGTGCGCTGCTGTCCGACGATTGACTTCACGGTGGCAAGGGCGTAAGCAAATCGCGCTGCCCGTCCGGGCGACGCATTTTCCAGACCTGACCTGAACACAGCGCGGCCCCCTGCCGTGCATTGGATATTTTCATGACAACAGACCGTTTGAACCTTGCCGACCTGAAGGCGCAAAGTCCCAAGGACCTTCTATCGCTCGCCGAAGAGCTCGAGATCGAGAATGCCTCGACCATGCGCAAGGGTGACATGATGTTCGCGATCCTGCGTGAACGTGCGGACGAAGAATGGGTGATCGGCGGCGACGGCGTGCTGGAAGTGGTGCAGGACGGTTTCGGCTTTCTGCGCTCGCCGGAGGCAAACTATTTGCCTGGCCCTGATGATATCTATGTTTCGCCCGACATGATCCGAAAACACTCGCTGCGCACCGGTGATACGGTCGAGGGTGTGATGAAGGAACCGACGGAAAACGAACGCTATTTCGCGCTGACCTCAGTGGAATCGATCAACTTCGAGGAACCGGAGCGCGCCAAACACAAGGTGGCCTTCGACAATCTGACACCGCTCTACCCCGATGAGCGGCTGAACATGGAAGTGACGTCGGAGAATAATTCGAAGGACCGCTCGGCCCGGATCATCGACTTGGTCGCGCCGATCGGGAAGGGACAGCGTTCGCTGATCGTCGCCCCGCCACGCACCGGTAAAACGGTGCTGCTGCAGAACATCGCGAACTCGATCGAAAAGAATCATCCCGAGTGCTATCTGATCGTGTTGTTGATCGACGAGCGGCCGGAGGAAGTCACCGACATGCAGCGGTCGGTCAAGGGGGAGGTCGTGTCGTCGACCTTCGATGAACCTGCGTCGCGCCACGTGGCGGTGTCCGAGATGGTGATCGAAAAGGCCAAGCGTCTTGTGGAACACAAACGCGACGTTGTGATCCTGCTCGACTCGATTACCCGCTTGGGTCGTGCGTTCAACACGACCGTGCCGTCATCGGGCAAGGTGTTGACGGGCGGTGTTGATGCCAATGCGCTGCAGCGGCCCAAGCGGTTCTTCGGTGCTGCACGTAACATCGAGGAAGGCGGATCGCTGACCATCATCGCGACAGCATTGATCGACACTGGCAGCCGTATGGACGAGGTGATCTTCGAGGAATTCAAGGGCACGGGTAACAGCGAAATCGTGCTTGATCGCAAGGTTGCCGACAAGCGAGTATTCCCTGCGATGGACATCCTGAAATCCGGTACCCGGAAAGAGGAACTGCTGGTCGACAAGACCGATTTGGCGAAGACCTACGTTCTGCGTCGCATCCTGAACCCGATGGGCACGACGGACGGTATCGAATTCCTTATCGGAAAGCTGAAGCAGACGAAAACGAACGCAGACTTCTTCGATTCGATGAATACATAAATTACTGTTTTATAACAGTGAGTTAATAATATGGATACGATATTCGCCCTTGCGACTGCGCAAGGCCGGGCCGGCGTCGCGATTGTGCGTGTGTCTGGTCCTGCGGCAACGGATGCGTGTGGCCGTTTGATGACGGGGCTGCCGAAGCGTCGTGGAATACGGTCTTTGGTGGGCGCGGATGGCGTTCTGCTGGACGAGGCCCTGATCCTGAATTTTCCGGCAGGGCAGAGCTTTACCGGTGAGGATGTGGTCGAGCTGCATTTGCACGGCAGCCCCGCAATCGTTGCTGCCGTCTTGCGGGAACTGGGTGGGATCGAAGGTTTGCGTCAGGCTGAGGCTGGTGAGTTCACGCGACGCGCAATGGAAAACGGATACCTCGATCTCGCGCAGGTCGAGGGCCTGGCCGATCTGATCGACGCGGAAACCGAGGCACAACGACGCCAGGCACTGCGCGTCTTTTCCGGGGCCTTGGGCCAACGCGCGGAAGCGTGGCGCGCTGACTTGATCAGGGCGACGGCGCTGATCGAGGCCACGATTGATTTTGTGGATGAAGATGTGCCGGTCGATGTCCTTCCCGACGTTAGGGATTTGTTGATCGGTGTGCAGGAAGACATGGCGCGCGAGGCCGCCGGTGTTGCCACAGCAGAGCGTGTGCGCGACGGGTTCGAGGTGGCTATCGTCGGATCGCCGAACGCCGGAAAATCGACGCTTTTGAATCGTCTGGCCGGACGGGATGCGGCGATCACTTCTGATGTTGCGGGCACTACCCGGGACGTGATCGAGGTGAGAATGGATCTGGGCGGTTTGCCGGTGACGTTACTGGATACGGCTGGGCTACGCGACACCGATGATCAGGTGGAGCAGCTCGGCATTGCGCGCGCCGTCGCACGGGCGCATTCTGCAGACCTGCGGATTTTTCTGGGTGCGGCGAACGGCTTGCGTGGTATCGTTCCACAGCAGGAAGATATCTTTGTGGCGCCGAAGGCCGATGTTGCGCCGGGCAGCGGTTTTGGTATTTCGGCTAAAACGGGTGCCGGAATCGACGCATTGGTCAATATGGTGACGGAAATTCTGCAAAAACGAGCGCAGGGTGCCGGAATCGCAATGCGCGAGCGGCACAGGGTGGCGATGCTGGACGCGGTCCGATATATATCCGAGGCGTTATCGCGTTCGGACGCGGGAATCGCGCAGGCGGATTTGATCGGAGAAGACCTGCGATCTGCCGTAAGATCGGTCGATTCCCTGATTGGCCGCGTAGATGTTGAGCATGTACTGGACGAGATATTCTCGAGTTTCTGCATCGGAAAGTAGGAGTGTTTCACGTGAAACATTTTGACGTCATCGTCATCGGAGGCGGTCACGCCGGGGCCGAGGCGGCCCACGCTTCTGCGCGTAGCGGTGCCAGCACGGCATTGGTCACGCTAAAGAAAGAAGCAATTGGCGTAATGTCCTGTAACCCGGCAATTGGCGGGTTGGGAAAGGGGCACCTCGTTCGTGAGATCGACGCCTTGGACGGTGTGATGGGCCGTGTGGCCGATCGTGCGGGTATTCAGTTTCGGTTGTTGAACCGTACCAAAGGCCCTGCGGTCCAAGGGCCGCGGGCGCAGGCGGATCGCAAGATCTATCGACTTGAAATGCAGAAAGAGATTGCAACTGTTTCTGATCTCGCCGTGATCGAGGGTGAGGTCGCCGATCTGATCATGGAGCGGAACGTGGTTTGCGGTGTCCGGCTGGCGGACGAGAGCGAAATTTGTGCATCAGCAGTTATCTTGACGACTGGTACCTTTTTGCGCGGTGTCATTCATATCGGGAACGTCGCAAAGTCTGGCGGTCGGATGGGTGAGCAACCATCAATACGTCTGGCTGAGCGCCTTGATGGGTTTGCGTTGCCGCTCGGACGCCTGAAGACCGGGACGCCTCCGCGGCTCGATGGCAGAACCATTCGCTGGGACCTGTTGGAAAGCCAGCCGGGAGATCAGGATCCGACATTCTTTTCGTTTCTGTCGCGGCAGATATCTGCGCCGCAGGTCGTCTGCGGCATTACGCATACCAATGAAAAGACGCATGAGATTATTCGGCGAAATCTGGATAAGTCAGCCATGTATGGCGGCCACATCGACGGCGTCGGGCCACGATATTGCCCGTCGATCGAGGACAAGGTCGTCCGCTTTGCCGACAAGGCGTCGCATCAGATTTTCCTGGAGCCGGAAGGGGCTGACGACCATACCGTCTATCCCAACGGGATTTCTACGTCTCTTCCTGTTGACGTTCAGGTTGATTATGTCCATTCGATTTACGGACTTGAGGATGCTGAAATTCTACAACCGGGGTACGCTATCGAATATGATTATGTCGATCCACGTGCGTTGCGCCCCAGCCTGGAACTCAAAGATGTGCCCGGACTCTACCTTGCGGGCCAGATCAACGGAACGACCGGATATGAGGAAGCCGCGGCACAAGGGCTTGTCGCAGGTCTGAACGCAGCGCGTGCGGCGCGTGGCGACGCTGCGGTGAGTTTCAGCCGGCGCGAATCTTACATCGGCGTTATGATCGACGATCTCGTTATGCGCGGAGTCACCGAACCTTATCGCATGTTCACGTCACGGGCCGAGTTCCGGTTGTCTCTGCGCGCGGACAACGCAGATCAGCGCTTGACTGAAATGGGCCGCAATCTTGGATGTGTTTCGGATACGCGCTGGGCAGTGTTTTCTGAGAAAATGAATAACATCAGCGATGCAAAAAAAGATTTGGCCAGCCAACAGATTGCAGCCAAAGACATCGCCGCCACAGGTGCTAAACTAAACCCAAGTGGACCAGCGCGATCAGCATTGGAAGCTTTGGAACTTGCCGATTTCGGGATAGAGCAGCTGGCGTCGGTTTCGGATATATCTCAAGATTGGCCTCAAGACGTGCTGGAGCAAATCAAACGCGACGCACTATATGCAAATTATATCAGCCGACAGGCACGGGATATCGCTGCGATGGAGCGCGATGAAAATCAGACGATACCGGACGATACGCCATATCTTCGCATTCCGGGGCTTTCGACTGAACTTGCCACAAAACTTGCAAAGACCCGGCCGGCCACACTTGCTCATGCCAGTCGGATCGATGGCATGACACCCGCCGCATTGATGCTTTTGCTTAGCTGGCTACGAAAGCCGAAACCGGATCTGGATGCCAGCGCATGACGTCACATTTGGTTGGCGGACAGTATGTTTCACGTGAAACATTTGAAACGCTTGAGGAATTTGCCGCGCTTATCCGAAAGTGGACAGGTAAGATAAACCTGATCGCACCGGGGACTCAGGCCGATCTCTGGCAGCGCCATATTGTCGACTCGGCGCAACTGATGACGCACGCTCCCGCAACATTTGACAGTTGGGTCGATTTGGGAAGCGGCGGTGGGCTGCCAGGCGTTGTCGTCGCCATAATCGGAAAGCAATCCCACCCCAACACCGCATTCACTTTGATTGAAAGTGATCAGCGCAAGGCGACATTTCTGCGTACTGTCGTACGTGAGTTGACTATCAACATATCGGTTATATCACAACGGATAGAAGAAACACCGTCAGTTGGCGCAGATGTGGTATCCGCACGTGCACTCACGTCGCTGCGCGAATTGCTCGGCCCGATCCGGCACCATATGTCTCCGACGGGGATTGCACTGCTTCACAAAGGGCGTCGCCATGCGGAAGAGATTGCTGCAGCGCGTGCTGATTGGGACTTTGAACTGACGCAATACCCAAGTATCACCGACCCGGACGCGCGCATTCTCTCAATCAAAAGGATCAGTCGTGGCTGACACTTCTCCCACAAGCGGGCCCCGCATTTTTGCCGTCGCGAATCAGAAAGGCGGCGTCGGTAAGACGACCACGACGATCAATCTTGGCGCGGCGCTCGCGGCCGAAGGGCGCCGCGTTTTGCTGGTGGATCTCGACCCTCAGGGCAACGCCTCGACCGGTCTGGGGATCGAGGCGGATGCCCGTGACGTAACAACCTATGATCTGCTCGCCGGCGACGCGACCCTCGCCGAAGCGATCATGCCGACCGCAATTGAAAATCTGCATATTATACCGGCCACGACAGATCTTAGCTCTGCCGATATCGAGCTGATCTCGAACGAAAAGCGCAGCTATCTGCTTCACGATGCGCTCAGACAGATCGGAATTGACCAGTTTCATTTGGATTTTATCCTGATCGACTGCCCACCCTCGCTGAACGTGCTCACCGTCAACGCCATGGTTGCGGCACATGCGATCATCGTGCCGCTGCAAAGCGAATTTTTCGCGCTCGAAGGCCTGTCGCAACTGATGCTGACCCTGCGTGAGGTGCGCCAGACGGCCAACCCCGACCTGCGCATCGAGGGCGTCGCGCTCACGATGTACGACAGTCGCAACAACCTCTCCCAGCAGGTCGAGGCGGACGCCCGCGCCAACCTCGGCGAGCTGGTGTTCGAGACCGTCATCCCACGCAATGTCCGCCTGAGCGAGGCACCTTCGTTCGCCATGCCGGTCCTGCAGTATGATCCGCAGTCCAAGGGCAGCCAGGCCTACCTGGCGCTGGCGCGAGAAATCATGGCGCGGAACCAGCGCCCCCAGACGAGAAAGGCACAACATGGCTGATCGACCCAACAAATCGCGGGGCCTTGGCCGGGGCCTGTCGGCGCTGATGGCGGATGTCAATCCGGAAGGCGGTGCACAGGCACCGGATCGTCCGCGACGGCCCGATCAAATGATCCCAGTGGAACGGATTCAGCCGAACCCGGATCAGCCCCGCCGCACGTTCTCCGATGATGCGCTGGCAGAGCTTGCGGCGTCGATTCGCGAGAAAGGCATTATCCAGCCGCTGATCGTGCGCCCTGCGCCAAACCAGCCGGACCGTTTCGAGATTGTCGCGGGGGAACGCCGCTGGCGTGCTGCTCAGCTCGCCCAATTACACGAGATCCCCGTACTCGTGCGCAACTTCGACGATACCGAAGTGCTCGAAGTCGCGATCATCGAAAACATCCAGCGGGCCGACCTGAACCCCGTGGACGAGGCCGCCGGTTACAGGCAGTTGATGGACAAATTCGGCCACACCCAGGATCAGATGGCGCAGGCCATGGGCAAGAGCCGCAGTCACATCGCCAACCTGCTCCGCCTGCTCACCCTCCCCGACGATGTACAGGGTTACCTGACAGACGGACGCTTGACCGGCGGGCATGCCCGCGCGCTTGTCGGGCATCCCGACGCGAGCAAGCTCGCGCGCGAGGTGATCCAGCGCGGGCTTTCGGTCCGCGAGACCGAGCGACTGGTCAAGGCTCCGAACACAAAGGGAAAAAGCAAGGGCGGCACCGCGTCCGCACCATCGAAAGACGCCGACACGATCCAGATCGAAAAGGAACTGTCCGCCGCGCTCGGAATGAAGGTCAGTATCGACCACAAGGCGGGTGGTGACGGTGGCAAGATGACCCTGCACTATCGCACGCTGGACCAGCTCGACGATCTGCTCAGCGTGCTGGCCGGGGCATAGCACGGCATCCTACGCCTGCAACAAGCGCCCAAGGACAGCGTTCAGCACGGGACGACCCGCTTCAGTCGTCCGCAAGCGGTCGTGAACGACTTCAACCATCCCGATACCCTCTAAGTAATTAATATTATTAATATATTTTTCTTCTGTCAGAGTTGCGAGTCGATCCATGTCGACACCCTCGGTCAGGCGCAGCCCCATCAAAAGGTACTCCGTCGCAACCTCATCCGGGCTGAGCGCATCGCGCGCGATTTCTCCGGTTCCCCGTTCCGTCACCGCAGCCATCCATGCACCCGGTGCGCGGTGCGCTTCGGTCGCAAACCGCCGCCCGTTCAATGTCACACGCCCATGTGCGCCAGGCCCGATCCCGGCATAGTCACCATAGCGCCAGTAGATCAGGTTGTGCCGGCTTTCCTGCCCCGGTTTTGCGTGATTAGACACTTCATAACCTGCAAAGCCCGCGGCCCCACAAACCTCCTGCGTTAGCAGATACATATCGGTGGCGCTGTCTTCGTCCGGTAATCCGCGTAGCTTTCCGGCGGCATAGCGGTCACCGAAGGCAGTGCCGTCCTCGATAGTCAGCTGGTAAAGCGACAGGTGGTCAATCGCGAGGCCAAGCGCCCGGTCAAGTTCCGCACGCCAGGCCTCTACCGTCTGCCCCTGCCGCGCATAGATCAGGTCAAAGCTGACCCTGTCGAATATCCCGCGGGCGGTATCGAACGCCGCCATCGCTTCCTGTGTAGTGTGCAGCCGCCCCAGCGCCTTGAGGTCCCCGTCGTTCAGGGCCTGCACACCCATCGAAATCCGGTTCACCCCCGCGTCGCGATATCCGCCAAAGCGTCCTGCCTCGACTGACGTGGGATTCGCCTCCAGCGTGATTTCGATGTCGTTGGACGCGGGCCATGTCGCGCGCACCTTGCGCAGGATCGCGTCTACCAGATCGGGGTCCATCATGCTGGGTGTGCCGCCGCCGAAGAACACCGACCGCAGAACCCGGCCTTCCGTTTCGGCACCGACACAGGCAATCTCGCTCAGATAGGCATCGCGCCACTTGGCTTGGTCGATCCGTGAAACGACGTGGCTGTTGAAATCGCAATACGGACACTTCGCCTGACAAAACGGCCAGTGGATATAGAGACCAAAGCCGCCATTTTCCCAGTCTTCACGCAAAGCAGCCCGCAACCAGCTTGCGGAACGCATCTGCCCGGTGGCTGATCTTGTTCTTTTCCCAGCGGTCCATCTCGCCGCAGGTCAGCGCATACCCGTCCGGCTGGAACATCGGATCATAGCCGTGCCCCTGATCGCCCCGCATCGGCCAGACAACCTGCCCTTCCATCACGCCGGGAAACACCTCGTCGTGTCCGTCCGGCCAGGCCAGTACAAGCGTGCTGCAAAACCTTGCAGTGCGCGGGTGTGGCGCGTCGATCTTCTCAAGTTCATTCCAGGTGCGCGTCATCGCCATTTCAAAATCGCGCCCGGTCGGAGTTTCGGCCCAATCTGCGGTATAGACACCCGGCGCGCCGTTCAGCGCATCGACCTCGATTCCGCTGTCATCGGCCAGCGCAGGCAATCCGGTGGCCTTCGCCGCCGCTTGGGCCTTGATCCGCGCGTTGCCTACGAACGTCGTTTCGGTTTCTTCCGGCTCCGGCAGCCCGTGATCGGTGTTGGAGGTCAGCGTGATGCCGTATGGCTCCAGCAGGTCGCGCATCTCCTCCAGTTTGCCCTGGTTGTGCGTCGCGACCACAAGCGCCTTGCCGTCGAAACGCCGCATCAGCTGACAGCCGCCAACTGGATCTCGCGCAACTCGCCCACACCCTTTTCCGCCAGATCAAGCAGCCCGTTCATCTGATCGCGCGTAAAGGTCGACCCCTCCGCCGACATCTGTACCTCGATCAGCTTGCCGCCTGTCATGACGAAATTGCCGTCGACACCTGCCTCGCTGTCTTCGGGGTAATCGAGGTCGAGGACCTCCTGCCCCGCGTAAATCCCGCAGGAAATCGCCGCAACAGGGTCGATCAGCGGATCACTCGTGATGACACCGGCTTTCATCAACTGGTTCACAGCCAGATTCAACGCGACCCATCCACCGGTGATCGACGCGCAGCGCGTGCCCCCATCGGCCTGGATTACGTCGCAATCGACAGTGATCTGCCGCTCGCCCAGCGCCACGCGGTCGACGCCCGCGCGCAGGGACCGTCCAATCAGGCGCTGGATTTCCTGTGTCCGCCCGGACTGCCCGTTCTTGGCCTCGCGCCGCATCCGCGTGTTCGTGGCGCGTGGCAGCATACCGTATTCCGCCGTCACCCAGCCCAGACCTGAATTGCGCATGAACGGCGGCACCTTTTCGTCGACTGACGCGGTGCATAGCACATGCGTATCCCCGCATTTGATCAGACAGGACCCTTCGGCGTGGCGTGTCACTCCGGTTTCGATGGTCACGTTGCGCATTTCGTTCGTCTGGCGGCCGGATGGGCGCATGTCGGTCTCTCCTGTTCGGTTGCGCATTCCCGATACGCTGCCCATATCCGAATTCCAAGTCTGATTGACGCGCGGACACCGATCGCCCTAGTTTGCATGACTGCAGGAACGGGTTTCATGAGCGAAAAAACACCGCAGATCGACGAACTCAATGCCCGGTCGCGCGAAGTGTTTCAGCGCGTCGTCGAAGGCTACCTCGAAACCGGCGCGCCCGTCGGGTCGCGCACGCTGACCCGAACCCTCACCGAACAGGTCAGCGCCGCAACCGTGCGCAACGTCATGCAGGATCTCGAATACCTGGGGCTTCTCGGCAGCCCGCACACCAGCGCGGGCCGGGTGCCGACGCAGCTGGGTCTGCGGATGTTCGTCGACGGCTTGCTCGAAGTTGGAGATCTCGATGGTGCCGACCGAGAAAAGATCGATAAAACGTTCGGCACCAACGATGCCGATGTCGCAACCGTTCTGGACCGTGTCGGCTCTGCTCTGTCCGGCGTCACGCACGGCGCGAGCCTCGTCCTGACGCCCAAGCACGAGGCCCCGATCCGTCATATCGACTTCGTATCTCTCTCCCGTGACCGCGCGCTGGTGGTCCTCGTCTTCGATGACGGGCACGTCGAAAACCGCCTGTTCACACCCCCGGCCGGTCAGACGCCGTCTTCCATGCGCGAGGCGGCGAATTTCCTTAACGCTATCGCCGCCGGCCATACCCTGTCCGATCTCTCGACCGTCATCGCCCGCGAAATCGCCGCCCGTCGGCAAGAGATCGACGCGCTGGCCGCCGAGCTGGTCGAAAACGGCCTTGTCATGTGGGAAAACGAGGGCCAGCCGAGCGAGCGCCTGATCGTACGCGGTCGCGGTAATTTGCTGTCCGACCACGAGAACGAAGCCGACCTGGACCGCATCCGCACGCTCTTTGACGATCTGGAGCGCAAGCGCGACATCGCCAGCTTCCTCGACCTTGCGGACGATGCAGAAGGCGTGCGCATTTTTATCGGGTCAGAGAACAAACTTTTCTCACTTTCGGGTTCCTCTCTGGTGGTTTCTCCATATATGAACGCCGATCAGAGGATCATTGGCGCCGTCGGCGTCATTGGTCCGACACGACTGAATTACGGGCGCATCGTGCCCATTGTGAACTACACCGCGCAACTGGTCGGCAAGATGATCGCAGATCGAACTTAGCGGCCAGTCCTGAAGGGAATACCATGTCTGACGAAAACGACGAACCGATGAGCCTCGATGAACTCGCCGCCGAAGCGGACGAAATTGATCTGGACGCGCAGGCTTTCGAGGAAATCGAGGCCCTCAAGGCAGAGCGTGACGACTTCCGCGACAAATTCATGCGCGCGTTGGCCGATACCGAGAACACCCGCAAGCGGGCTGAACGTGATCGGCGCGAAGCCGAAAACTACGGTGGCTCGAAACTCGCCCGCGATATGCTGCCGATCTACGACAACCTGCGCCGCGCGCTGCAGTCCTCTGCCGATGCCGAGAAAGACGCAAATGCCGCGCTTCTCGAAGGGGTCGAGTTGACGATGAAGGAACTGATCAGTGTCTTCAAAAAGCACGGAATCGACCCTATCGTGCCCGAAGTTGGCGATAAATTCGATCCGCAACTGCATCAGGCCATGTTCGAGGCCCCGGTGCCCGGCACCAAGGCAGGCGAGATCATTCAGGTCATGACCGAAGGTTTCATGCTGCACGACCGTCTGTTGCGTCCCGCGCAGGTCGGCGTCTCGTCGACCCCTGCGTCCTAATCGCGGGTCATGCCGCGTAGCTCGTAGATCAGCGCCAGCGCTTCGCGTGGCGTCAGCTGGTCGGGCAACACATTTTTCAACCGCGCCTCCACCTCTGACGGCGCGGTTTTTTGTGCCGATGGCGCAGGCGTCGCGGCAAAGAGCGGCAGGTCGTCGATAATCGCCTTGCGGTTCACGCCCCCTTCCCGCTCACCTTTTTCCAATGCTTCCAGCACGACCTTCGCGCGTTCCACGACCGACTGCGGCAGCCCGGCCAAGCGCGCCACCTGCACACCATAACTCCGGTCCGCCGTACCCTTGCGGACCTCATGCAGGAAGATCACGTCGCCTTCCCACTCCTTCACCGCAACCGTCGCGTTATCGACACCGTCGAGTTTCGCCGAAAGCGCCGCCATCTCGTGGTAATGCGTGGCAAATAACGCGCGGCAGCGGTTTACGTCATGCAGATGCTCAAGTGTCGCCCAGGCAATCGAGAGCCCATCATAGGTCGCCGTGCCGCGCCCAATTTCATCCAATATGACCAGCGCCCGGTCATCCGCCTGATTCAAGATCGCAGCCGTTTCCACCATCTCGACCATGAACGTCGATCGCCCGCGCGCCAGATCGTCCGATGCGCCGACCCGGCTGAAAATCTGGCTGACGATGCCAATGTGCGCGGCCGATGCAGGCACGAAACTGCCCATTTGGGCCAGAACGGCGATTAGCGCGTTTTGCCGCAGGAAAGTCGATTTACCGGCCATGTTCGGCCCGGTCAGCAGCCAGATGCCATGCTCCGAAAGATCGCAGTCATTTGCGATGAATGGCGCGCCGTCGCGGGTCAGCGCCGCCTCGACCACCGGGTGCCGCCCTCCCGCGATGTCAAACGCCCGGCTCTCGTCCATGTGCGGCCGTGCCCAGTTTTCACGATGCGCCAGATGCGCAAGGCTCGCGGCCAGATCGAACTCCGACAGCGCCCGCGACAATGTGCCAAGCGGCCCGGCCTGCGCGAGGATCGCCTGCGTCAGATCGCCATAAAGCCGCTTTTCGATCTCCAATGCCCTGCCCCCGGCGTTCAATATCCGGGTCTCGATCTCGGACAGTTCGACAGTTGTGAAACGCACCTGATTGGCCGTCGTTTGCCGATGGATGAAGGTCTCGTTCAACGGAGCTGCCATCATTTTGTCGGCATGGGTCGCCGTCGTCTCGATGAAGTAGCCCAGGACATTGTTGTGCTTGATCTTCAATGACGAAACACCCGACAGCTCCACAAACTCCGCCTGCATCTGCGCGATCACGCTGCGCCCTTCGTCGCGCAACTTGCGTGCCTCATCGAGATCGGCGTCATACCCGGCCGCAATAAAGCCGCCGTCGCGCGCCAACAGCGGCGGCTCCGCGACGAGGGCTGCATCAAGCAGCCCCAGCAAGCCCTCGTGCCCCTGCAATCCATTGCGCGCCTGTTCCAGCAGATCCGGCAGATCGCCCGAAAGTGTCGAATTCAGTGTCTGTGCACGCCCGATCGTGTTGCGGATCGCGGCCAGATCCCGTGGTCCACCGCGGTCCAGTGCCAGTCGCGAAAGCGCCCGATCCAGATCGTGCACGCCCTTCAGGTGGTCGCGAATGTCTGCGGTCAGGCGCATTTCGCCGGTCAGGCATGCCACGCAATCCTGTCGTGCCGCGATCGTCGGCAGATGACAGGATGGTGACGACAGCCGCCGCTCCAACAGGCGTGCGCCACCGGCGGTGACGGTCTGGTCCACGCATTGCAAAAGTGACCCGCCCTTGCCGCCCGCCATTCCCTGCGTCAGTTCCAGCGACCGCCGCGTCGCCGCGTCAATCTGCATCGTCGCGCGTTGCCCCTCCTGAACCGGTGGGCGCAACAGCGGCAGGTTACCTTTCTGCGTGATCTCCAGATATTCCGCGACGGCCGACATCGCGGCAATCTCTGCCCGTGAAAAGGAACCATAGGCATCCAGCGATCCGACCCTGTAGAGCGCCTGCAACCGCTTTTCACCGGCCGTACTGTCAAAGGCCGCGGCACCCAATGTCGTCAGCGCGGCACCTGTGTCAGATACCATATCGCCATATTCAGACTCTGTTCCGTCACTCACAATCACTTCGCGCGGGGTCAGCCGGGCCAGTTCCGGCCCCAGTGCCACACGCGGGCAAGGCATCACGTGAAACGCACCGGTCGAGATATCGACCCAGGCCAGTGCGCCCGCATCACGCACGGTGGCATAGGCTGCCAGAAAGTTGTGCCGCCGCGCGTCCAGCAGGGAATCTTCGGTCAGCGTACCGGGTGTCACCAGCCGCACCACATCGCGCTTGACGACAGCCTTGTAGCCCCGTTTTTTCGCGTCGGCCGGGTTTTCCATCTGCTCGCAGACAGCCACGCGGAACCCCTTGCGGATCAGCGTCAGCAAATACCCTTCGGCGGCATGAACAGGCACGCCGCACATCGGTATGTCGTTGCCGTCATGCTTGCCGCGTTTGGTCAGCGCGATATCCAGCGCCTCTGCCGCGGCGACGGCATCGTCAAAGAACATCTCGTAGAAATCGCCCATGCGATAGAACAGCAGCGCGTCCGGGTAATCGGCTTTCAGTCCCAGATACTGTGCCATCATCGGCGTTGTGCCGTCTTTTGCCGCGCTCATGTGATCCCCGCACCTGTTGGCCGGACAATACCAGCCCCTGTTAGCGCCGAAACCCCAAAATCAACCTGTTGCCCCTGCCCGCGCATCGCCCCTACATTGATCGAACGCCAAGGGGAGAGGACGCGATGGCCAAGACCAGAATGACCCGCGAGGACGCGCTGACATTCCACATTTCACCGACGCCGGGAAAGTGGGAAATCCAGGCCACTGTGCCGATGACGACGCAGCGCGACCTGTCGCTGGCCTATTCCCCCGGCGTCGCGATCCCCTGCGAGGAAATCCACGCCGATCCCGCCACCGCCTATGATTATACCAACAAGGGCAACCTCGTCGCCGTGATCTCGAACGGCACCGCGGTGCTGGGCCTCGGCAATCTTGGGGCACTGGCGTCCAAGCCGGTGATGGAGGGCAAGGCGGTTCTGTTCAAACGCTTCGCCGACGTGAATTCGATCGACGTCGAACTGGACACCGAAGACCCGGATGCTTTCTGTAACGCCGTGAAGCTGATGGGGCCGACTTTCGGCGGCATCAACCTTGAAGACATCAAGGCCCCCGAATGCTTCATCATCGAACAGCGCTTGAAAGAGGAAATGGACATTCCCGTTTTCCACGACGATCAGCACGGCACCGCCGTGATCTGTGCCGCCGGTCTGATCAACGCGCTGCATATCTCCGGTAAGAAAATCGAGGACGTGAAAATCGTGCTCAACGGGGCAGGGGCCGCGGGTATCGCCTGTCTCGAATTGCTCAAGGCGATGGGCGCCAAGCACGACAACTGCATCATGTGCGACACCAAGGGCGTGATCTATCAGGGCCGCACCGAAGGCATGAACCAGTGGAAATCCGCGCACGCCGCCACCACCGATACCCGCACCCTGGCCGAGGCGATGGGCGGTTGTGACGTGTTCCTTGGTGTGTCGGCCAAGGGTGCCGTCACACAGGACATGGTCGCCTCCATGGCCGAAAACGCCGTCATCTTCGCGATGGCCAACCCCGACCCGGAAATCACACCCGAAGAGGCGCACGCCGTCCGCGAAGACGTGATCGTCGCCACCGGTCGTTCGGATTACCCCAATCAGGTCAATAACGTGCTTGGCTTCCCCTATCTTTTCCGGGGCGCGCTCGACATCCACGCCCGCGCGATCAACGACGAGATGAAAATCGCCTGCGCACAAGCGCTTGCCGATCTTGCCCGCGAGGATGTGCCGGATGAGGTTGCGATGGCCTACGGCAAGAAACTGACCTTCGGGCGCGACTATATTATCCCCACGCCCTTCGATCCGCGCTTGATCCACCGCATTCCCACCGCCGTCGCCCGTGCGGGCATGGACACCGGCGTCGCCCGCCGCCCGATCGTGGATATGGAGGCTTATGAAGTTACGCTGAAATCGCGCATGGATCCGACAGCCTCCATGCTGCGCAACCTCAACGCCCGTGCGCGTGCGAACCAGTCCACGGTCATCTTTGCCGAAGGCGACGATCCCCGCGTGCTGCGTGCTGCCGTGCTCTACCAGCGATCAGGGTTGGGCAAGGCCCTCGTCGTGGGCCGTGAGGACGATGTCAAAGCCAAGCTGACGGCAGAAGGTCTGGCCGACGCCGTGTCGGAACTTACAATCGTAAACGCCGCCAATACGCCTTACTTGGACACGTATAAGACCTTTCTTTACGACCGGCTCCAGCGCAAGGGCTTCGACGCGCAGGACGTGCACCGCCTGGCCGCGCGCGACCGGCATGTCTTTGCCGCGCTGATGCTCGCCCACGGCCATGCCGACGGAATGGTCACCGGGGCCACGCGCAAATCGAACCACGTGCTCGACTTGATCAATCACGTCTTCGATGCCCAGCCGCATGATGGCGCGGTCGGTGTGACGGCTGTGCTACACAAAGGGCGTATCGTGTTGATCTCGGACACGCTGGTGCACGAGTGGCCAGATGAAAATGACCTTGCCGATATTGCGGAGCGTGGCGCATCCGTGGCTCGCGACCTTGGGTTGGAACCGCGAGTTGCCTTCCTGTCGTTCTCGACTTTCGGGCATCCGGTGTCGGAACGCGCCGAAAAAATGCACGCGGCACCCAAGGTGCTCGACGCGCGCGGTGCTGACTTCGAATACGAAGGCGAGATGACGGTTGATGTCGCTCTGAACACCAAGGCACAGGAGGCGTATCCCTTCCAGCGCCTGACCGGCCCCGCCAATGTGCTGGTCGTGCCCGCGCGCCACTCTGCCTCGATTTCGGTAAAACTGATGCAGGAGATGGCCGGTGCGACGGTCATCGGCCCGATTTTGTCCGGTGTGGGCAAACCGGTGCAGATCTGCTCGACGGTGTCGACGGTCAACGACATCATGAACATGGCCATCATCGCCGCCTGCAAGGTCGGCTAGGCGCAGCGCCAGGGAAGAGGAACAGCGACGTGGCGATCTGGAATCTCGGCTCCATTAACGAAGACATCGTCTATTCCGTGCCGCATATCCCGGCACCCGGCGAAACGCTCGCCTCCACGGGTCGCGAGGTCTTCTTGGGCGGGAAGGGGGCGAACATGTCCGTCGCTGCCGCCCGTGCCGCGGCACGCGTCAATCACATCGGTGCTGTCGGTAATGGTGCCAAATGGACGGCCGAGCGTCTGCTGGAATACGGCGTCGATACGCGCCATATCGCGACACTCGACACCGACGCGGCACAGGCGATCATCATTGTCGATAATGACGGCGAAAACGCGATTATTCTGCACCCGGGCGCAAACGGGGAGATACCGCAAGCCACGCTGCAAGAGGCACTGTCAGAGGCGCAGACAGGCGACTGGTTCATCACTCAGAACGAAACCAATCTGCAGCGCACGGGTGCCACGCTCGCGCGGAAAATGGGGATGCGCGTCGCCTACGCCGCCGCGCCTTTCGATGCCGACAGGGTACAGGCGGTGCTCGATGTGCTCGATTTCCTGATCCTAAACGCGGTCGAGGCGGACCAGTTGGAACAGGCTACGGGCAAGGGTCCTTCAGATATCGGTGTGATGGATGTCATCGTTACGTTGGGGGCCGATGGCGCAGACTGGTATCACCGCGGCACAAAAAAACATTTCGACGCGATAAAAGTCGACCCTGTCGACACCACCGGGGCCGGGGACACGTTCACCGGTTATCTGCTGGCCGGCATCGACAGGGGGATGCCGATGGAACAGGCCATCGGTCAGGCGCTCAAGGCGGGCGCGCTGATGGTCACACGCCGTGGCACGGCGGATGCGATTCCTGATTTGTCAGAAGTGCAGGCATTTGATCCATAGCCGCCTTTGACGGATGCGCCTGCATCAGCAGCCCGACCCCTATGGCGACCACTAGAACCATTGCTTTTGCGGCCTGTAGCGAAACACGCATGGGACCCTCCATTCTATCTGATCAGCCTGCGACCGGTGGCCCGACGTAGCAATTCACCAGCCCGTGACCTCACGACCAGTTTACCACTTGGCCCCTGCGCGGGATCGTCCTAGCGTCGCATCGCAGGGAGGACCAAATGACTGATCACCAAACGACCCATCAGGCCGCCGAGGACGCCCGCAATGCCGACATTCTGATCTATGTGGACGGGCAGCTTTTGCCCCGGTCGCAGGCCGTCGTCAGTGTCTATGACAGCGGTTTCATGCTGGGTGACGGCGTATGGGAAGGCCTGCGCCTGCATGACGGCACATGGACCTTCGCCGACGAACATCTCGACAGGTTGTTCGAGGCGGCGAAAGCGATCGATCTTGATATCGGTATGGACCGGAACAGTGTCTTTGCAGCATTGTTAGAGACCCAGAACGCCAATGGCATGACCACCGATGCCCACGCGCGCCTGATGGTGACACGTGGTGTGAAAATACGCCCGTTCCAGCACCCGTCGCTCTCTCAATCCGGTCCGACCTTCGTGATCATCGTGGAACATTCCAAACCTGCGCTGGGCCGCCCGATCAACCTAGCAACCGTGCCGCATCAACGCGGCCTGCCGATGACCCAGGACCCGAAGCTGAACAGTCACTCCAAGCTGAACTGCATTCTTGCCTGTATCGCCGCGCAAAAGGCCGGCGCGGACGAGGCGCTGATGCTGGATGTGCATGGCTTCGTGAACACCACCAACGCCTGTAACTTCTTTATCGTTCGCAAGGGCGAAGTGTGGACCAGCACCGGCGACTACTGCATGAACGGCATCACCCGGCAAAAGGTTATCGACCTGTGCCGCGCCAACGACATCCCCGTGTTCGAGCGTAACTTTTCTCTCGTCGATACCTACGGCGCTGACGAGGCGTTTTTGACCGGCACCTTTGGCGCACAAACCCCCGTCGGGTCAATCGACGGACGGCAGATCGGAACCGGGCAGCTAGGTCCCGTTACGGAGCGGATCCGCGCGCTTTACGCAAATCTGGTGCACGGGTAGTGCACGCCCGGTGCACGCGATTCATACGAGGGATTTGCCATGAAAATTGCCATGTGGTCCGGCCCGCGCAACCTGTCGACCGCGATGATGTATGCCTTTGGCAACCGGCCGGATTTCGCCGTCTGGGACGAACCGTTCTACGCGGCGTATCTCAGGCAGACCGGTATTGAACACCCGATGGCCGCAGAGATCATTGCCGGTCACGATAGCGATCCCGCAAGCGTCGCAGCACGCATTTCAGGGTCTATCCCGGGCGAAAAGGCACATCTCTATCTGAAAGTCATGCCACACCAGATGCGCAATGACTTCCCCCGCGATTGGATGGCCGAATGTGTCCATGTCCACCTCATTCGTCACCCTGCACGGGTGATCGCAAGTTATGGCGCCAAGCGCGAGGACATCACCGACGACGACATCGGCTTCCGGCAGCAGGCGGAACTGTATGATGAAATCGGTGGCGTTGTTATCGACAGCGCCGACATTCGCGCAAATCCCGAACGCACACTGCGCCTGCTTTGCGATGCACTTTCACTCTCCTTCGACCCCGACATGCTGCGCTGGCCTGCCGGCCCGAAAACAGCAGACGGTGTATGGGCCGCGCATTGGTACGGTTCCGTCCACCGCAGCGAGGGTTTTGCCGGCGCGGAAGGTCCCTTGCCCGACCTTACCGGCAGGGATGCGCTCCTTTTGCAGCGCGCGATGCCGTTTTACAGTGATCTCACGAAAGCCAAACTATCCTGATCTTTCAGTATGTTGGCGTCTTTCTGCAATCTGCCGTGAAACTTTGTGTTCCTTTTGTGCGTGGATTCCACAATCGCCGAAGATGTTTCGGCCAATTTGTGGGAGATAACGATATGAAAAAGACTCTGATGACTACCTTCGCGCTGATGGCAACGGCCTCGGTGGCATTTGCTGACGGCCACGCCACCGCGTCGGTCACCGCCGCTGATCAGGACGTCTCGAACGGCGTCGTCAGCGCCGAGACTGTCATGGCGATGGAGAACGGCTGGCTGGTCGTTCACCGCACCGATGCCGACATGGCACCCGGCCCCGTGGTCGGCCATGCACCGCTGCGCGCTGGCGAAAACACCGACGTTGCTGCGATCCTGACCGAAGAAGTCGCATCGGGCGACATGCTGATGCTGATGGTTCACTCCGAGGCAGGCGGCACGCAGACAGGCATTTTTGAATACACGCTGGGCGCGACCGAAGACGGTCCCATCCGCATCGATGATGCGCTGGTGATGCAGGTCATCACCGCCGAGTAATTCAAAAGTATCGTGTTAATGAGTGACGGAGCCCCCTGCGCAGGCAGGGGGCTCTTTTTTCAGTTGTGGCGGCGGTTGCGCGCAGCGAGCAGCTTTAGCCGAAGCGCGTTCAGCTGGATAAAGCCTTGCGCGTCGGTCTGGTCATAAGCACCGGCATCTTCCTCGAACGTCACATGCGCCTCGGAATAAAGCGAGTGGTCTGACCAGCGGGCAACTGTCGAAACCGACCCTTTGTAGAGTTTCACGCGTACGGTCCCGGATACATGCTCCTGGCTCTTGTCGATCAGAGCTTGCAGCATTTCACGCTCTGGCGAAAACCAGAAACCGTTGTAGATCAGTTCCGCATAACGCGGCATGATGCTGTCCTTGAGGTGGCCCGCGCCGGAGTCCAGCGTGATCTGCTCGATACCGCGGTGCGCCTCGAGCAGGACGGTGCCGCCCGGCGTCTCATAGATGCCGCGTGATTTCATGCCGACGAAGCGGTTCTCGACCAGATCAAGACGGCCGACGCCGTGTTTGCCGCCAATCTCATTCAGTTTGGTCAGGATGGCGGCAGGCGACATGGTCTCGCCATTGATAGACACTGCATCGCCCCGTTCGAACCCGATCTCGACCACTTCGGGCGTATCGGGCGCATCCTCGGGAGCGACGGTGCGCTGATAGACGTAATCAGGTGCTTCCTGCGCGGGATCCTCCAGCACCTTGCCTTCGGACGACGTGTGCAGCAGGTTCGCATCGACGCTGAACGGAGCTTCGCCGCGCTTGTCCTTGGCGACGGGGATCTGGTTTTTTTCTGCAAACTCGATCAGCCGCGTGCGGCTTGTCAGGTCCCACTCGCGCCAAGGGGCGATGACCTTGATTTCCGGATTCAGTGCGTAAGCGGCCAATTCAAACCGCACCTGATCGTTGCCCTTGCCGGTGGCGCCGTGGGCCACGGCGTCGGCTCCTTCGGCGGCGGCGATTTCGACCAGACGCTTGGAAATCAGCGGGCGCGCGATGGAGGTGCCCAACAGATAAAGCCCTTCATAGAGCGCGTTGGCGCGGAACATCGGAAACACGAAATCACGCACGAATTCCTCGCGCAGGTCTTCGATGTAGATGGACGAGGCACCCATCATTTCGGCCTTTTTGCGCGCGGGTTCCAACTCCTCTCCCTGACCCAGATCGGCAGTGAAGGTCACGACCTCACAGCCGTATTCCGTCTGCAGCCACTTGAGGATGATCGACGTGTCGAGACCGCCGGAATAGGCGAGGACGACTTTCTTGGGAGCGGACATGATGACAGGCCTTTTGAATCTGTGGCGATTGGCACGCGGGTTAGAGGTTTTCGGCGTGATGAGCAAGGATCGCACGTTGACCGGCCCGGCAGATGGTGGCACCTGCGAAAGAGGTTTGTACTATTCCGGGGTTGCATCATGGCATTTCGTCTTTTTCTCCATTCCTTCCAGACGATCTTTGGAAATCTGCGCGAGGCGCTGACAATTTCTGTGATCCCCTTCGGCGTATTGATCGCTGTTTCCTTCCTGTTCGGGATGGGGATGGAATCAGCCGTAGGTGCCGCACCTTCGGCCGGTCAGGTGACCGGCGCCATCGTGCTCTCGATTGCATCGCTTTTCGTCTTCGGTTTCATTGCGGTCAGCTGGCATCGCTATGTCCTGCTCGAAGAGCAACCTGCGTTGTTCGGCTCGCCTGCAACCGCCCGCGCATTTCCCTATATCGGCACATCGATCCTGTTGGCGCTGTGGCTTTTCATGATTTTTCTGCCGATCTTTCTGATCGCGTCTTTCGCACTCTTCCCTTTTCTCCAAGTCGACGCTGCCAATCCCACGGCAGCAATCAACTTTGGTCTCGGCGGCTTTGCAGTGCAGGTGATCATGGGCACAATCTTCGGTACCATTGCCTTCATGTATTCGATGGTTTTGCCGGCTTCCGCTTTGGATCGGCCCATGACGTTCAGGGAGTCGCGCCTGGCGACGAGCAGATTGGGCTTTGACCTGGTGCTGGTCACCTTGCTGATCGTGGTGTTCAACACGGTTGCAAATACGGTTCTGGTGCTGCTGCTTTCGGGCGTGTCGGGAATCTTGTTGTTGATCCTGTCCCTGGCCGTACAGTGGTTGGTCATGATGGTCGGGATCAGCATCCTGACCTCGCTATACGGTCACCTTGTCGAGGGGCGCGACCTCCCGGCCTAGCCGGTCAGCCGCGCGACAAAGGCGGCATCTCCCGCGTTGTAGAGCAGGGAGGGTGCCAGGCTGGCCTCGATCCACATCGCCGTATGGCCCGCCTCGCGCGGGGGGCCGTGCGGACGGACGGGTTTGGCCAGATAGACGTGGCACAGTTTTTCTGCATAAACGCCATACTCCGGCATATACGCAAATCGCCTGAAAGCGCCGATCTTGCGCGGTGCGGCGATGCGCCAGCCGGTCTCCTCGAACACCTCGCGGTGGAGCGCCTGCAAGGGGCTTTCGCCGGGGTCGATGCCACCGCCGGGCAGCTGGTACTCAAAATGCGGATCGCCCTGATAGGTCAGCAAAAGCCGTCCCGCGCCGGGTAGAATCGCATATACGCCCGGCCGGTGAATATACCGCCGCCCGCGTTGCGGCGTATCGCCATACCGTCTGATCATGGCCTGCCCCCTTGGACCGTTGCCTTGCCCCGCCTATATACCCGCGATATGCCAATTCCTGATATGTAAGGAAAGACCATGACCATAGGCGCGATTGCCTGGGACGATACCGTCCTGCCGTTTCAACTCGATGCATCCGATATCCGCGGCCGTGTGGCGCGGCTGGATGGGGTATTGGAAGAGGTGCTGAAGCAGCACGATTATCCCCCGGCAATCGAGGCGCTGGTGGCGGAAATGTCGCTGCTGACCGCGATGATAGGTCAATCGATGAAATTGCGCTGGAAGCTGTCGCTTCAGGTGCGCGGCGATGGACCCGCCCGGCTGATCGCGACCGACTATTTCGCCCCCACGGATGATGGAAAGCCTGCTGAGGTCCGCGCTTACGCCAGCTTCGATGCGGACAGGATCGACCCGCATGGACCGGCCTTCGCCCAGATCGGTAAGGGGTATTTCGCGATCCTGATTCATCAGGGCGAGGACATGCAGCCCTATCAGGGTATCACTCCGATTGCAGGCGGATCGCTGTCGGCCTGTGCAGAGACTTATTTCGCGCAGTCAGAACAGCTGCCGACTCGCTTTGCGCTGACCTACGGCGAAGCGCAGACGCCCGGCGAAGGGGCGGCTTGGCGCGCGGGCGGGATCATGTTGCAGCAGATGCCGAAGGCATCGCCCTCCGCACAGCAACAGGATGCGGTGCGCGAGGACGGTCTGGCCGATCCGGCCGATTTTCTGGATGCCGAGGAGCACGAGGACTGGACACGCGCCAACGCACTGCTCGATACCGTCGAGGAGATGGAGCTGATCGGCCCCTCCGTCGCGCCGACGGATCTGCTTGTGCGCCTTTTCCACGAGGAACGGCCGCGCGTGTTCGATGCCAAGCAAATCCGCTTTGGCTGCACTTGTTCGCGTGAGAAGGTCGAACAATCGCTGTCGATCTATTCGGCCAAGGATCTGGCCACGATGACAAAGGATGACGGCACGATCACTGCCGACTGCCAGTTCTGCGGGGCGCATTACGTTTTCGACGACCCGTCACAACTGGGGTTCGAGGCGCAGGATGGGGGCGCCTGATTACAGATCAATCTTGATGGATGCGCTGTCGGCGACCGGCAGTGCATCGTCGGACTTTGACCTTAACAAGGACATCGATCTGCCGCCGGCGCGCAAACTGACACCAGCCGCGGTGCTTGTCGCGTTTCGCGCCGACACCGGCAATCTGGTGCTGACGACGCGCTCTGCCCGGTTGAAACATCATCCGGGGCAAATCGCCTTTGCCGGTGGTCGGCAGGACCCCGGCGACGCGACGCCGACACTAGCCGCCCTGCGCGAGGCCGAAGAAGAGATCGGCCTGCATCGCGATCAGGTCGAGGTGCTGGGCACGCTTCCTGCGCATGAAACCGTGACCGGATACAACGTCACGCCAGTGCTTGCGCTGATTCTCGGGAACTTCACGCCTGTGCCGGAGGCCGGCGAAGTCAGCGAAGTGTTCGAGGTGCCGTTCGCCCATGTCACCGATATTGATCGCTTTCGGGTCGAAGGGCGGCGTTGGCAGGGACGGCGGCGGCACTATTACACGGTGCCATTCGGCCCCTATTATATCTGGGGTGCCACCGCCCGAATCCTGCGCGCGCTGGCAGAGCGGATCGCATGACTCGAATCGCCGCAGAATGGCTTGAGTCAGACCCTGCACAAAGGGTTTGCGCCGTTTTGGCGGGTGCGGGACATCAGGTTTGGTTTGTCGGCGGGTGTGTGCGCAACGCGCTGCTGGGCGCGCCTGTCTCTGATCTGGACCTGTCGACGGACGCACGGCCCGATCGCGTCATGGCGTTGGCTGAAGAGGCAGGTTTCAAGGCGATCCCGACCGGGATCGATCATGGCACCGTCACGGTGGTGGCCGATGGTCGTCCGTTCGAAATCACGACATTCCGGCGTGACGTGGCAACTGACGGCCGCCGCGCAGTCGTGACGTTTTCCGATGACATGATCGACGATGCACGCCGCCGCGATTTCACGATGAACGCACTCTATTGTGGCGCGGATGGACGTGTGGTGGACCCGTTGGGGCAAGGTCTGGCCGATCTTGAAGCGCGGCGTCTGCGGTTTATCGAAAATGCGGATCGACGGATCAAAGAGGACTATCTGCGCATCCTACGGTTCTTTCGCTTCCATGCTTGGTACGGCGACCCTGAAAGAGGCATCGACCCCGAGGGTTTGGCGGCCTGTGCTGCAAACATCGACGGGTTGGCGCGACTGTCGCCCGAGCGTGTCGGTCAGGAGGTGTTGAAACTGCTCGCTGCGCCTGATCCGGCCCCCGCTGTCGCGTCGATGGCGGCTACCGGTGCGTTGGCGCAAATATTACCTGGCGCGGGGCACAGCGCACTTGCGGTGTTGGTTCATGATGAGGCGGTGCTTAATCTGCAGCCCGACCCGATCCGCCGCCTTGCGGTCTTGGGCGGTGAGGAAGTCACGAACCGGCTACGGTTGTCCAGACAAGACGCGCAGCGGTTTGCGCTGATCTGCGCGGGCGGTGCCACGGGAGAGGTCGCCTATCGACACGGGGTCGATGTTGCGGTCGATGCGCTGGCGGTCGCTGCGGCTATGACGGGACAGGAACCAGACACTGAAAAGGCCAAATTTGCCCGATTTGCCGCAGCGCAGGTCTTTCCGGTTTCGGCAAACGACTTGATGCCGGCCTTGTCCGGGCCTGCACTGGGGGAAGCCTTGAAGGTGGCGGAGCGGCGCTGGATTGCTTCCGGCTTTACGTTGAGCAAAGAAGACCTGATTGGCTGAATTGCTGCCCCTGTTCGGGTTCGTTTTTCTGGGCCTGTTTTCGCCCGGACCGAACGTGATCCTGCTGACGGCGTCCGGTGCACGTTTCGGATTTCGTCCGACCGTACCGCATATCATCGGTGTGGCGCTCGGCGTCGGGGTCATCGCAGGGGTGACTGCCTTGGGTGTCGGCGCGCTTTTACAGGCCGCGCCGCGTCTGACACTGGTTCTGAAACTGGTGGCCGCGGCGTGGATCGCGTGGATGGCGTGGAAGTTGTGGCAGGCCGACGCGTTGGCGGCCCGCAGGGTTGGGGACCGCCCATTCACATTTGTCGAGGCAGTGCTGTTCCAATGGATCAATCCCAAGATCTGGGCCGTCGCCTTGTCTGCAATGGCGTTTGTCGAAACGCTGTCGCCATTGGTGCAGGCCATCACCTTGTCTGTCGCATTCAGCGGTATCAACCTGTTCGTTTGCCTGTTCTGGACCGCTGCCGGTGCGGTCCTTTCATACCTTCTGCAAAACCCTGTCGCATGGCGTGCGTTCATGCGGGTCATGGCCGTGGCGCTGGCGGGATTTTCACTGTTGGTTTTCCTTTAGCGCCAAAGCCCCTATATCGGGTATTCAACGTTCAAAGGCAGACTCAGCGTGTTTCGGTTTTTCGAAAACCTCGTCGATCCCTATACGCCCTATCAGGAAACCGACCGCCCACCGCAGCGGTTGCGTCCGTTTCTGCTCGACTACGCGCGCCCGTTCAGAAAAGTGTTCTGGGTAACGGGTTTGCTGTCGATCATCATCGCGGGGGTCGAGGTTTGGCTGTTGAGCTACCTTGGGCGTCTTGTGAATATTCTCGCCGAGGGTAACCCGGGCGAGATCTGGCGCACGCACGGGCTGGAGTTTCTGCTTGTCGCTCTTTTCCTGCTGACCCTGCGCCCGGTATTGCAGGTGGTGCAGGTTGCCTTGTTGAACCAGTCGATTTTGCCCAACTTCGGTACCCTTGTGCGCTGGCGCGCGCACCGACAGGTGATGCGGCAGTCGGTAGGGTGGTTCGAGAATGACTTTGCCGGGCGCATCGCCAACCGGATCATGCAGACACCGCCTGCGGCGGGCGAGGTGGTGTTCCAGATTTTCGACGCGATCACGTTTTCGATTGCCTACCTGATCGGTGCGTTGATCCTGTTGGGCGATGCGGACCTGCGACTGATCATCCCGATGCTGGCCTGGTTCATACCCTACCTGTTCCTGCTGCGCTGGGTCGTCCGGCGGATCGGTCCCGCGTCCGAGGCCGCGTCGAACGCGCGCAGCGCCGTTACCGGGCGCGTCGTCGATAGCTACACCAATATCCATGCGGTCAAGATGTTTGCGCATCACGACCGCGAAATCACCTACGCCAAGGAAGCCATCGAAGAGGCGCGCCGCACATTCCAGATCGAAATGCGGCTTTACACGATCATGGATGTTGCGCTGACGGTATTGAACGGCGTGCTGATCGTGGGCGTCGTCGGCTGGGCCGTCTGGCTTTGGTCGCAGGGCTCGGCTGCGATCGGTGTGGTCGCCGCAGCGACGGCGCTGACATTGCGGATGAACGGCATGTCGGGCTGGATCATGTGGGCGGTGTCGAACTTTTTCCGGGAACTGGGGGTCGTAGCCGAAGGCATGCAGACCATCGCGCAACCGATCAGCCTGTTGGACAAGTCTGGTGCGCGCGCGCTTGCGGTGCCCGAAGGTGCAGTCGAAATCGACCACCTGGAACATCACTACGGTCGCCAGACGGGTGGAATAGAGTCTGTTTCCCTGAAAATACCTGCGGGTCAGAAAGTTGGGCTTGTCGGCCAGTCAGGCGCGGGGAAATCCACGCTCGTGAAACTTCTGTTGCGGTTCTATGACGCAGAGAAAGGGCGCATTCTGATCGACGGACAGGATATTTCACAGGTCAGTCAGGAAAGTCTGCGGCGTGCTATCGGTATGGTACAGCAGGAAAGCACGCTGCTACACAGGTCTGTCCGCGACAATATTCTGTACGGCAATCCGCAAGCCAGTGAGGACGAAATGTTGGCCGCGGCAAGGAAAGCCGAGGCACATGACTTCATCCTCGATCTTGCGGACAGTGAAGGGCGAACCGGCTACGACGCACGCGTCGGTGAGCGCGGCGTGAAGCTGTCGGGCGGGCAAAGGCAGCGGATTACGCTGGCCCGCGTGATGCTGAAGGACGCGCCGATCCTCTTGCTTGACGAAGCGACGAGCGCCCTCGACTCAGAGGTCGAGGCGGCGATTCAGGAAACGCTCTATGGTATGATGGAAGGCAAGACCGTAATCGCGGTGGCGCATCGTTTATCGACCATTGCGCAGATGGACCGGATTATCGTCATGGATCAGGGCCGGATTATCGAGGACGGCACCCATGACAGTCTCCTTGCGGACGAAGGCCAGTACGCAAGGTTCTGGGCGCGACAATCTGGCGGGTTTCTGGGGCAGGGCACATGAAGATCACTGAATGGATCAGCCCGTTTGCCCCTGCTGACGGACCGCCGCCCAAGACCATCGCGGCCTTCATGCACTGGGGACTCAAGGGCAGTTATCCAGCAATATTCGCGGGGTCCGCCGTCTCTGTCGTTTCAGGTTTGATCGAGGTCGCATCCGCCCTGATGCTGGGTCTCGTGATTGATGCCGCGCTGGCCGGATCGACCGAAGGCTTCTTTGCCGAAAATACGGGGCTGATCTTGGGCGTTTCGGTGTTTTTCCTGCTGTTTCGCCCGTTGTGGCTGGGCCTTTCGGGCATCATGCAATCGGTGGTGATCGGCCCGGCCGTGTCGACGCTCATCCTGTCGCGCCTGCACCGCCACACACTCGGGCAGTCGGTGTCGTTCTTCGATGACGACTTTGCTGGGCGTATTTCGCAAAAGCAGATGCAGGCGGCAAGCGCGCTGATGAACCTTGTCGTCGAATTCGTGCACACCGTCGTTTTCGCGCTGTCTTCGGTGGTCGGTTCGCTGGTTCTGGTCATGACTTTGGACTGGCGCGCAGGTCTTGCGCTGGGCCTTTGGTTCGCCGCCTACGTGATGTTCCTGCGGTTCTTTATGCCGCGGATCAGGGCTGCATCGAAAGTGCGGGCCGGTGCGGCGGCAACGGTATCTGGGCAGATCGTCGACACCATCGGCAATATCAAGACCGTGAAACTGTTCGCGCACGACCGGCACGAAGATCAGGCGGCGATTGCCGCGCTGGAAGATGCGCGGCAGGCAGGGATCAAATGGGGCTGGGTTTCGGCAAGTTTCCGCGGCTCGCTGATGGTTCTGTCCGGCGTTCTGCCGTTGTTGCTGGTCGGGGTGACGCTGCTGGTCTGGACGAACGGCGGAGCGTCTGCCGGTGACATTGCCGTCGCGGGCACGATCGGCTTGCGTCTGGCGCAGATGACCGGGTGGGTCAGCTTTACACTGATGGGCATGTACGGAAACGTGGGTGTGCTGGAAGATGCCGTCGGCACGTTGTCAGGGGACCAGACCCTGAAGGATGCGCCCGACGCAACAGAACTTGTGGTCGAGCGTGGCGAGATCAGGCTGGAGAATGTCCATTTCGCCTATGACGGCAGCCGCAATGGCATTCACGACCTGTCCCTCACACTGCAGAGCGGTGAAAAGCTGGGGATCGTCGGTGGGTCAGGTGCCGGGAAGTCGACGCTCGTCGCACTGCTGCTCCGGCTGTACGATCTGGACGGCGGGCGCATCCTGATTGACGGTCAGGACATTGCGCAGGTCACGCAGGAGAGTCTGCGGCGACAGATCAGCATGGTCACGCAGGAAACCGCGATGTTCAACCGGTCGGCCCATGAGAACATCGGCTATGGAACACCCGATGCGACGGAAGCCGAGGTGATCGAGGCAGCCCGACAGGCCGAGGCACATGAATTCATCACTGATCTTCGCGATTTCAAGGATCGCAGCGGTTATGACGCGCATCTGGGTGAGCGGGGGGTGAAGCTGTCCGGCGGCCAGCGCCAACGCATCGCAATTGCCCGGACGATCCTGAAAGACGCGCCGATCCTTGTTTTGGACGAGGCGACAAGCGCACTCGATTCCGAGGTCGAGGCGGCGATTCAATCAGCGTTGGAGTCTGTCATGGACGGCAAAACCGTGATCGCGATCGCGCATCGTCTGTCGACTTTGGCCCGTATGGACAGGATCGTCGTGCTGGACGCCGGACGTATCGTCGAGGAAGGCACGCACCGTGCGTTGCTGGCCAAGGACGGGCTTTATGCCCGATACTGGAACCGGCAATCGGGCGGATTCATCAACGTTCAGGATGCGGCGGAGTAATGGCACGGGTCGAGGGGCTGACTCATCTGGGGATGGGCAAACTGGATGATGGACGCACGCTTCTGCCACGTGTCCTGCCCGGCGAAGAGGTGACTGTCGCTCAGGATGGCACGGTGCGTATCGTGACACCTTCGGTGGCGCGTGTGTCGCCACCCTGTCGCCATTTCAAATCCTGCGGCGGATGCGCAATGCAACATGCGTCCGATCCGTTCGTCGCGGAGTGGAAGCAGGATATCGTACGTCGTGCATTGGCGGCGCGTGGGCTTGCACCACCGTTTCGCGCTCTGCACACGTCGCCGCCACAGTCGCGACGGCGGGCAAAGCTGTCCGGGCGGCGGACAAAGAAAGGTGTCATGCTTGGGTTTCATGCGCGCGCATCCGACACATTGGTGTCGGTGCTTGACTGCCAGCTGGTGACCCCGGGCATCCGCGAGACGTTTCCGGCGCTGGAAGCACTGATCCCGCTGGCCTGTTCGCGCAAGGGTGAGATCGCGTTCACGGTGACGGAAAGCGCAAATGGTGCAGACGTTCTGATCGAGACCGATAAGCCCCTGACAGGCGAGTTAAGGATCATGCTTGCCGCATTCGCGCAAAGCCACAGGTTGGCGCGGCTGGTCTGGCAAGACGAGGTGATCGTGACGATGGCTCAACCCGCGCACTGGATCGGCTCTGCCGAAGTGATCCCGCCGCCGGGCGCGTTCCTGCAGGCCACTGCGGACGGCGAAGCGGCGCTTCTGGCTGCTGTGTCGGAGATTACCGCCGATGCCGACCGGATCGTCGATCTGTTTTGTGGTGTCGGCACCTTTGCCTTGCCGCTGGCGCGCACAGCCGAGGTGCATGCCGTGGAGGGCGAGGCAGAGATGACCGCGGCGCTTGACCGGGCATGGCGCGCCGCGCCCGGTTTGAAACGCGTCACGACAGAGACGCGCGACCTGTTCCGCCGCCCGTTAGAGCCGGACGAACTGGCGCGGTTCGACGCAGCGGTCATCGACCCGCCGCGCGCAGGGGCAGAGGCGCAGGTCGATGCCATAGCCCGATCCGGCGTGGCGACCGTTGCGATGGTGTCGTGCAACCCGGTAACCTTTGCGCGCGACGCGGCGACGCTTGCAGAGAGCGGATTCGCTTTGAACTGGGTGCAGGTCGTTGACCAGTTTCGCTGGTCGCCGCATGTCGAGGTTGTGGCATCGTTCACACGCACGTGATTTCGTCGGCCATCACGGTGCTTTGAAAAAAATCCGACTTCGTCTAGGACAGAAAAAAGCGGCAAGACCGTATCTGTGTGGGGCAGGGTCATGATTTCACGACGTGCGATGTTGCTGGTGACGGCTGCGGCGATGACCGGATGCACCGCCAGTAAATTCAAAAGCTACAGCGGGCCGCCGGTCACCCGCGTTCAGATATTCAAATCATTAGGTGTCATGCAGCTGATGAGCGGCGAGCGGTTGCTGCGTCGCTACAACTTCGAATTGGGGTTTGCGCCAGAGGGACACAAGCAATTCGAAGGCGACGGGCGTACACCGGAAGGTCTTTACTACATCGACCGCCGCAACCCCAACAGCCGCTTTCATCTGTCGCTTGGCATCTCCTATCCCAATGCTGCCGATATCGCATATGCACGGGCCAACGGGCGCAGCCCGGGCGGCGATATCTTTATCCACGGCACGCCAAGCAACTATATGGGCGAAGATGACTGGACTTGGGGCTGCGTTGCCGTGACCAATGACGAGATGGAAGACATCTACGCGATGGTACGCGACGGCACCCCGGTTTACATCTATCCCTGATCCGACTCGTCAGCCTTGGAAGGTCGACCCTATTACCGGGGTGCCCAGCGGTGTGATCGTCGGTGCGCCGGTCACAGGTGATGTTCCGGGGGCACTTCCGACGGACAATGTCCACCAGATCTTGCCAGCAGGTTCCTGATACCAGGCAAATCCGATCCGCCGCGCAGCGGGGTCGAGAATGACCGCCCGGGTATCGGGTTCCTGCATCCATGCGGCGAGAGTCTGTAATTCTGTCTCGTAGGACTCGGAGATGTTCTCGCCAAGAAGACGCCCGGTGAACCCGGCGCGGCGCGCACGATCCAGCGGCGACGATCCGTCGGAACCGAAAAGCCATGGCCGGTTCTGCACCGACATATCCCGCGAATGTGTCGCCGCAGAGGCGATCAGTTCGGAGTCGAGCGCGACCGGTGCCACACCGGCGGCCTGTCGCAATGCATTGATGCTTTCTTCCATACGAAACTGGATTGCATCCACGTCTTCGGGTGCGATCGGATATATCTGTGGCAAAGGGAGCCCGTCAGGACCGATCCGCGCAGATGGTGTTGTGCAGGCAACAAGGCCAGCCGCGGCCAACCCAAGACAAAATGAACGACGCTGCATCTGAAAACCCGCGATAATTTCGCTTCTCTTAGCGACAATAGAACCACACTTCAAACATCCTTCGGCCATGTTCCGCCAATATGACGGATGTTTGAATTGCCGCGTTGCAAGACAGGCACTAAATACCAACGCAGATTGAAAAGCAGGATAGAAAAATGACGCAAGATCGCTTCAATACCTTTTCCCGCCGCGGCTTTCTGGCTGCCGGCGCTGCTGCAGTCGGCACGGGCGCCCTGGCCCAGACTGCAAACTCCACCGAGATCGAGCGCGATATCGGCAGCGCCGTAACGCGCAATACGGCCAGCTTTCGTGCGCTCGACTGGCGTCCGTATTTCAGCAATCTGAACGGCGGCGCGATCCTGTGCGACATGGAAAGCCGTGCGCTGCATTATTGGTCCGCCGATGAGAGCGTTTACAAGCTCTACCCGACATCGGTGCCGCTGTCAGAGGATCTGACCCGGCGCGGCCGGACAGAGGTGATCCGCAAGGTCGAGGGGCCAAGCTGGGCACCGACGCCTGCGATGCGCGAACGCAACCCCGAATGGCCCGAGCGGATCGGACCCGGACCGGACAACCCGCTCGGCACGCATGCGCTGTATCTGTCCTGGCAGTACTACCGCATCCACGGCACCCATGACACGCGCAAGATCGGACGCCGGTCGTCGAATGGCTGCATCGGCCTTTACAACGAACATATCGCCGAGCTTTACGCTCTTGCGACGACAGGCACGCAGGTCATGCTGATTTAAGCAGTCTGTGCGCGTGCTGAAATGAATGAACGGCGGGTCGATTGGCCCGCCGTTTCGTTTTTGATCACGGCAATGGATCGGTGAGGCTGATCGTCGCCACCCCTATTGATTGACCCATCCCAGCAGGTTCTTGTCGATCAGGCTCGACAACGCGGCGATATGGGCATCGTCGTCGTTGAGGCAGGGAATGTAGGTGAAGTGTTCGCCGCCAGCCTCTTCGAAACTTTCCTTGATCTCCTCGTTGATCTCTTCCAGCGTTTCGATGCAATCGGCCGAAAAGGCAGGTGCGCAAACGGCGATGTTTTTGACGCCGTCCTCTCTTGCAAGCCGGGCGACCTCTTCGACAGTGTAGGGTTTCAACCATTCTTCGGGACCGAATTTCGACTGGAAGGTCGTCACGATTTGCGTGTCGTCCCAGCCCAGACGCTCCTTCAGCAAGCGCGTCGTTTTCTGGCACTGGCAGTGATAGGGGTCACCCTCACGCAGGTACCGCTCGGGGACGCCGTGGTATGAACAGATCAGCTTTTCCGGTTTGACCGTCGTCGCCCCATAGGCTGTCTCAATCGACTGGGCAAGCGCGTCGATATAGGCCGGGTCCTCGAAATAGGGTTCGACCACGCGCGCTACGGGCTGCCACTTTTCCTGCATCAACGCGCGGAAGAACTGATCGTTTGCGGTGGCGGAGGTGGCTCCGGCGTAGTGGGGATAGAGCGGAAAGAAGAGTATCTTGGTACACCCCGCCTCGACCATCTCGCGGACCTTGGACTTGGTCGATGGATTGCCGTAGCGCATGCAGAAATCGACGATCACATCGTCGCCGTAACGGGCCTGCATCTTGGCGCGGATCGCGGACGTCTGCTGTTTGGTGATTGTGAGGAGCGGGCTTTCATCGGCATCGGTGTTCCAGATCGACCGGTAGGCCGCGCCGGAGGTAAAGGGCCGTTTGCTCAGAATGACAAGCTGCAGCAAAGGCTGCCAGAGCCATGCCGAATAGTCGACGACACGTTTGTCGGACAAAAATTCGCTCAGGTACCGACGCATCGACCAATAGTCCGTGCCGTCGGGCGTGCCGAGGTTGGCAAGCAACACCCCAATGCGCGCTGGCTTGATTTTCGGATGATCAGGCGGTGCGTGGTATGGGCATTTGGCAGTGGTCATGGACGTATCCGTCATTGCATCAAACATAGGTCACCCGTCAGTAGCGCTATTGGCGGGGCAGTTAAATCAGATACGGTCAATCGGAGATATCGGATTGACCAAAGCCGCGTTCCGCCACGCCAAGAGCATCCGATAGTCTGGCCGCGGCGCTGCCGGGTCGCAGTGGTTGCGGTTGCGATGGATCGGGCGCCCAACCAGTCAGCGTGATCAGTTCGAAAGTGGCCGGAACACGTCCGCCGTCGTCACCAAATGTGCTTGCATAGATGCCTGCAGCCTTGGTCAGGATAATACGACGGGTGATGTGCCGGATCCGTGCGGAGAGCGCATTGGTTTCCCCCATCGCCCGCAGGTCGTGCATCAGGTGCAGCGCGTGGGTGTAGCTGGCGGTAAGGCTTGTGCCATCGGCGACGGGCAGCGCGAACCCGGCGCGCTGCAACAATGCGCCCAGATCCCGGATTTCGCCCATCGGCGCGACCCGCGGCGACAGACCGCCGGTGATCTGGACTTCGGCCTGACCAAGGGCTGCGCGCAATTCGTGCAGAGTCTGTCCACCCAAACAAGCACCCAGAAACAGGCCGTCGGGTCGCAGCGCGTGCCGACACTGCACGAGCTGACCGACGGGATCGTTCGCCCAATGCAGGGCCATGGCGTGAATGACCAGATCGTGGGTCCCCGGCTTCAACGTCAGCGTGTCGTCATCGGGTACGACCAGCGCGTTCGGGAAAGCGGCCTGCCAGAAATCGGGATGGCCTGTCACGATTGCTGGGGACGTAAAGGTTTTGTTAACCTCCTCAAGTCTTTCCTTGATTTCATCGTCCACGATCCTGTGAAGAAACAAGGCTTCGGTGTTCGCCCTGTCGCGATAGCGGGCAAGGGCGGTCCGGTCGGTTAGGTGTGGCGACGATGTCATGGAGGTCATTTAGGGGCAGCACTATCAAGTTGCAAAGCATCATTCGCGCCATCTATCCGGCGCAATGCGTGGCCTGCGATGCGCAGACCGAGGCAGAACACGGGCTGTGCGGAACCTGCTGGCGCGAGACGCGGTTTATCGGAGGGCTGGTCTGTGACACCTGCGGAACACCTTTGCCCGGGGACGCGCCCGACGAGGCGGTGCAATGTGACGATTGCATGACCATCGCCAGACCCTGGAGCAGGGGTCGTGCTGCGCTGGTCTATGACGGGGTCGGACGCCGGCTGGTTCTTGGACTGAAACACGGGGATCGGCTTGACCTCAGCTACCCGGCCGCTTGTTGGATGGCCCGGGCGGCCGAACCCCTATTTACTCCCGAAACGATGATCGTGCCGGTGCCGTTGCATTGGACCCGGTTGCTCAAGCGGCGCTACAATCAGGCGGCCGTGCTGTCGCAGGATCTGGGCAAGATCGTGGGCTTGCCGGTGTGTGTCGATGCGTTGGTGCGCCCGCGCCGCACCAGGCCACTGGAAGGGCACAGCCGGGCCGACCGCTTTTCAGCGCTGACGGATGCAATCAGGGCGTGGCCCGACCGCGTGCCGCTGTTGCAGGGACGCGATGTGTTGATCGTCGATGACGTCATGACCTCCGGAGCGACGCTTGCCGCCGCAGCGGAGGCCACGCTTGCCGCGGGCGCCCGGCAGTGTTGTGTCGTGACACTGGCAAGAGTCGCCAAAGACACCTAGATTGGTCTGACACGCCGCCGAAGGAACAGGTAAATGGCCCCTATCGAGATGTACATCAAACCCGGCTGCCCGTTTTGCCATGCTGCTGTGCGTTTGCTCGACCAAAAGAACGCCGCCTATACGACTATCAATATTCTTGCACAGCCAGCCCGCAGGCCCGAGATGATCCAACGTGCGAATGGCCGCACGACGGTGCCGCAGATTTTCATCGGGGGGCAGCATATCGGCGGGTTCGATGATCTGAGCGCGCTTCATGCGCGCGGCAAGCTGGATGCCTTGCTGGCGGCATGAAGGTCGCGCTGCTCCAGATGACGTCGTCGGACGATCCGGCGGCCAACCTGCCTGAAACGCTTGCGATGATCCGCGATGCGGCGGAAAAGGGCGCAGAGCTGATCGCGACACCGGAAGTGACCAATTGCGTATCAAACAGCCGCAGCCGCCAGAAACAGGTGCTTCAGCACGAGGCGGATGACATCACGCTTGCGGCGATACGCGATGAGGCACGGGCGCTGGGCGTCTGGGTCTCGATCGGGTCGTTGGGATTGCTGACCGACGATGCGGATGGACGCTTTGCCAACCGGCAGTTTCTGATCGACCCGGATGGGACGATCGTGGCGCGCTATGACAAGATACATATGTTCGATGTGAACGTGACCGAGACCGAAACCTTTCGCGAGTCCGAAGGGTATCGCCCCGGATCGCGGGCGGTTCTGGCCGATACGCCTCTCGGGTACATCGGTCTGGCGATCTGCTATGATGTGCGCTTTGCGTATCTGTTTCGCGATCTCGCACAGGCGGGGGCGAAGGTTCTGATGATTCCGGCCGCGTTTTCGCCGGTGACAGGTGCCGCGCATTGGGAAACGCTCTTGCGGGCACGGGCCATTGAAACGGGGTGTTTCGTGATCGCCGCCGCCCAGACCGGCACCCATGCCGCGACCACGGGCAAGCCTCGCAAGACCCATGGACACAGCATGGTCGTGGCCCCCTGGGGCGAGGTGTTGGTCGATGCGGGGACCGAACCGGGTGTCACATGTGTTGATATCGATCTTGCAGACGTGTCTGATGCGCGCAACCGCGTGCCTGCGCTGACCCACGACAGAGACTATACCCGCCCGTCATGACCGATGCCGCCCACAATCTTGCCGTAACCCTGTTCAGCGAGATTCTGGCAGTGGACCAGCTGGCGCGCGCGCGGCTGACGAAGGTTCTGCCAAAGGGCATGGAGCTGTCGCATTTTTCGGTGCTGAACCATCTGGCTTATGCAGGTGAAGAAAAATCACCGGCGGAGCTAGCCCGGACATTTCATCTGACCCGGGGTGCGATGACGAATACGCTGGCCAAACTGCAATGGGCCGGATGGGTGCACGTGCGACCCGACTGGGACGATGCACGTCGCAAAATGGTCGCGATCAGCCCGGCAGGGCGCGCGGTGCGGGATGCCGCGATTACAGGCATCGCGCCGCTGATCGACGGTATCGTCGACCGGGTCGGTGCCGACAAGGCGCGTGCAACGCTGCCGGTCCTGCGCGAGATGCGCCTGAGCCTGAGCGAACCCGGAAAAGACTGAGGAGGTTCTGGCGCGCAGCGTCATGCGGGATCACGCCTTCAGGCTGGCAGTAACGTAGTTGCACGACAGGTCGGTGTCGGAAATGCTCCAGTCCCAGGCGATCGGATTGAACTTGAAGCCCTTGCGATCCACCGGGTCGAGCCCGGCCTGGCGCAGCAGGTCGAACAGTTCATCCGGGGTGATGAACTTTGACCATTCGTGCGTTCCTTTCGGCAGCCACCGCATGATCCATTCGGCCCCGACGATCGCCATCGCAAAACTCTTCGGATTGCGGTTGAGCGTCGAGCAGATGTGCAGCCCGCCGGGTTTCAGCAGCTGCTGACAAGCCGTCAGGTATCCCAGCGAGTCGGCGACGTGTTCGACTACTTCCATGTTCAGAACGACGTCAAATTGCTCGCCGCTTTCGGCTAGTGCTTCTGCAGTGGTGTGCCGGTAGTCGATGGCGAGGCCGGATTGGTCTGCATGGATGCGCGCGACAGGGATGTTGCCCGCCGCGGCATCCGCACCGACGACCTCAGCACCGAGCCGCGCCATAGGCTCGCAAAGCAACCCGCCACCGCAGCCGATATCGAGGATACGCAGCCCTTTGAACGGGTGCGGCGCGTCAAGATCGCGTCCGAACTCTGCAGCGATCTGGCGGGTGATATAGTCGAGTCGGCACGGATTGAGCATGTGGAGTGGCTTGAATTTCCCTTCCAGATCCCACCATTCGGCCGCCATTGCTTCGAACTTGGCAATTTCGGCTGGATCCACGGTGTTAGTGGCGTCTGCGGTCATGATGTGGCCCCTCGATGCGTGTCGCTTGAACGGTCGTCCGGTCATGGCGTCCCGGCGCAACACGTTATATAGGACGGATATGGACAAGGTCTTAGGTCAAAAACGCGCAGGGGCGCATTTATACCCGCCGATCGACCCCTATGATCAGCGGATGCTGGACGTCGGCGACGGGCATACGGTTTATGTCGAGCAATGCGGCAACCCGGACGGGATGCCGGTGGTCGTTCTGCACGGCGGACCGGGCGGCGGGTGCAGCCCGGCGATGCGGCGCTATTTCGATCCGACACGCTATCGCATCGTGCTGTTCGATCAGCGTGGCTGTGGTCGCTCGCGGCCCCACGCCAGCGTCACGGACAATACGACATGGCACCTTGTCGCTGACATAGAGATGATCCGCGACACGCTGGGTATCGACCGCTGGATCGTCTTTGGCGGCAGTTGGGGCGCGACGCTGGCGCTGATCTATGCACAGGCGCATAACGATAGAGCCGCGGCCCTTGCGCTGCGCGGCGTTTTCCTGATGACCCAGCCGGAACTGGACTGGTTCTATGGCGGCGGTGCCGCACGGTTCTGGCCCGACCTGTGGGCGAAGTTCGCCGGTTTGATCCCGACGGAAGAGCAGGACGATCTGATCGCAGCCTATCATGAACGTTTGTTTTCCGGCGACCTGCAGACGGAAATCCGGTTTGCACGGGCCTGGGCTGGTTGGGAAAACGCGCTGGCGGCAATCGGCAGCGATGGCGTGACGGGCGAGAGCGCGGGTGACTACGCACGCGCTTTCGCGCGGCTTGAAAATCACTATTTCCAGAACGCTGGTTTCCTGACCCAGGATCAGCAAATCCTCAATCGCATGGACCGTCTGGCCGATATTCCGGGCGTGATCGTGCAGGGCAGGTATGACATGATCTGTCCGCCCGCATCGGCCTACAAGCTGGCGGCAGGATGGCCCAAGGGCCGGCTGGTGATGATCGGGCGTGCCGGTCACGCCCTGTCAGAGCCGGGGATCAGCGCAGAGCTTGTCCGCACGATGGACCTGATGGCGGATAAACGGGAGATTCTGGGCCTTTAGGGTTTACAGGTCGTTTTCAGACCTTAGTCTGCGCAACGACCAACCGGGGAAATCAGACATTGAGCAATGTCCTGTCGATCATCTTGCAGCGTCTCGCGCTGGGGTTTCTGACGCTGCTGATCGTTTCGATCGTCATCTTTACCGCCGTGAACCTGCTGCCGGGCGACTTTGCAGAATCCATTCTGGGGCAGGGCGCGACACCGGAGTCGGTCGCGTCCATCCGCGAAGATCTTGGACTCGATCAGGGGCCGGTCACGCGATACCTGTCCTGGTTGGGCGGGATGTTGACCGGTGATCTCGGCACGCCCTTTTCGCAGCTGATGTTCGCGCAGCAAATGGGCGGTGCCGGCGATGTGACGGTGCTTGACCAGATCGCACCACGGCTGGGCAATACGCTGTTTCTTGCGGGTGTCACGGCGATGATCGCCGTGCCTGTCGCGGTAACGCTGGGTGTTCTGGCGGCGCTTTACCGCAACACGGTGTTTGACCGCGCGGCGAACGTGGCCACGCTTTCGAGCATTTCCAGTCCCGAATTCTTCATGGCGTATATCCTGATCCTGATACTCGCCGTGATCAATCCGATCCTGCCGTCGCTGTCCAACATCTATGACGGGATGCCGTTCGGCGAGCGGCTGCAGAAAACGCTGCTGCCTGCGCTGACGCTTACGCTGGTGGTTACGGCGCATATGATGCGGATGACGCGGGCGGCGATCATCAATCTGCTGGCCTCGCCCTACATCGAAATGGCGCGGCTCAAGGGTATGTCACCGATACGGGTGATCGTGAAGCATGCGTTACCTAACGCGCTGGCCCCGATCATCAACGTGATCGCGCTGAACCTGGCGTATCTGGTGACGGGCGTCGTCGTGGTCGAGGTGGTGTTTGTTTATCCCGGTATTGGCCAGCTGTTCGTGGACAGCGTGAAAATCCGCGACATCCCCGTAGTGCAAGCCTGCTGCCTGATCTTCGCCGCTGCATATATCCTGCTGAACCTGACCGCTGACGTGCTTTCGATCCTCAGCAATCCGCGACTAAGGCATCCGAAATGATCTTTGAAAGCGCACTTGCGAATGTGGCTGTCTGGTTGGTGGCGATTGCCGCGCTGGGCTGGGCACTGCGGTTCGCCGGGCAGATGATTACCGGCAACGCGCCCTATTGGCGCGATATGCCGTACGGCGTGGCCTTTGGATATATTCTGGCAGCGGCTATCCTGCTGTTTCTGGTGCGGGGATATGTCGCCAGCCTGAGTGACGATCCGGCGACCGCGAACACCTATTTCTTCCTGCGGGTCGCGATCAATGCATTCGTCATTTTTGCCGTGGCGGCATGGCTGTTCAAGCTGCTTGGTCGCACGGTGGGCACAAACTGGAGCAAAAAAATGTTCCGTTCGATGCCATTGACGGCGTCGTTCGGAATATTGGTGATCATCCTTTACGTTTTTGTAGCGATCTTTGCGGGTGTCCTCGCACCCTATGGTCAGGATCAGATCATTCAGGGCGTGGCCGCGAATATCGTGGCCGGGGGCGATCCGGCTCTGGGCGGCAATCCCGAATTCCCGCTGGGGACTGATCAGATCGGTCGCGATATCCTTAGCCGCCTGATCTACGGCGCGCAAAACACCGTCGGGATCGCCTTTGTCACGACCGTATTGGCATTCCTGCTCGGCGGAACCTTCGGCTTTCTGGCGGCGACGATCGGCGGTTGGCTGGATCAGGTGTTGTCGCGTGCGGTCGACGTGCTGATGGCGATTCCGTCGTTGATTTTCGCGCTTCTGCTGATGACCATCGCAAGCGTCTGGTCCACCGAACTGGGTATTCCGCTGACGATTTTCATGATCCTGATCATCGCCGTGATCGACAGCACCCGTGTTTACCGTCTTGCCCGTGCGGTCGGGCAGAACATTGTCGTGATGGACTATATCGAGGCGGCGAAGCTGCGTGGCGAAGGCATGGGATACCTGATGTTCCGCGAAATCCTGCCCAATGCGACCGCCCCGTTGCTTGCCGAATTCGGTCTGCGGTTTTGCTTTGTGTTCCTGACGATCGCATCGCTGTCGTTCCTGGGTGTGGGGATCCAGCCGCCGCTGGCGGACTGGGGGACGATGGTGCGCGATCTGGCGGGCTTCATCAACTATGCGCAGTTCGCGCCGCAAGCCTCCGTCACGCCACTGCTGGCCGCCGGCGCTATCGCGCTTCTGACGGTCGCGGTGAATTTCGTCGTCGACTGGATGCTGCATAAATCGTCGGGGTTGAAGGAATGAGCGATCAGCTGGTCAAAATTCGCGACCTTTGGCTGGAGGGACGCAGCGACGAAACCTGGAACCCGATCATCAACGGCGTCGATCTCGACCTGAAAAAGGGCGAGGTCCTGGGGCTGATCGGGGAATCCGGTGCTGGCAAATCCACCCTGGGTTTGGCCGCGATGGGTTACACCCGCGACGGTGTGCGGATTTCCAAGGGGTCTGTCGCGTTCGACGGGATCGACCTGTTGACGGCCTCTGCCGCGACAAAGCGCAGCCTGCTGGGCAAGCGGATCGCCTATGTCGCGCAGTCCGCAGCGGCGAGCTTCAACCCGGCGCACAAAATACTTGAACAGCATATCGAAGGTCCGACCCGTCACAAGGTCATGAGCAAGGCGGAGAGCGAACGCGATGGCATGGACCTTTATGCCAAGCTGCGTCTGCCGAATCCCGATGAAATCGGGTTTCGATATCCGCATCAGGTGTCGGGCGGGCAGTTGCAACGGGCCATGACCGCGATGGCGATGTCGTGCCGCCCGGATCTGATCATCTTTGATGAGCCCACGACCGCGCTGGATGTGACCACGCAGATCGAAGTGCTGGCGGCAATCCGCAATATCGTGGACGAATTCGACACGGCGGCGATCTATATCACGCACGACCTTGCCGTCGTTGCGCAGATGGCTGACCGGATCAAGGTGCTGCTGAAGGGCGACGAGGTTGAAACCGCGGACACCCGCACGATGCTGTCCGCCCCGACCGAGGATTACACCAAGTCGCTTTGGGCCGTGCGCGAATTTGAACGGCCCGCCAAACCACCCGTTGTTGGCGATGCGGTGCCGGTGGTGGCCGTCCGTAACGTCGACGCATCCTACGGCACCATTCCGGTTCTGTTCGACGTCAGCTTCGATATGCACGCGGGCCGCACCGTTGCGGTGGTGGGCGAGTCCGGCTCTGGCAAATCGACCACGGCGCGTTGCATCACCGGTCTATTGCCGCCGACATCGGGGCAGATACTTTTCGATGGGGAACCCGTGCCCGCGAACTATCGCAAGCGATCCAAGGATCAGTTGCGACAGGTGCAGATGATCTACCAGATGGCAGATACTGCGCTGAACCCGCGCGTGACTGTCGGCAACATCATCGCGCGGCCTGTTCAGTTCTACAGCGGGTTGTCCGGGCGCAAGCTGCGTGCGCGGGTCGACGAGCTGATGGAGCAGATCGAGCTGCCGTCAGCCCAGTTTTACAACCGGCTGCCATCCGAGCTTTCGGGCGGGCAAAAGCAACGGATCGGCATTGCCCGCGCTCTGGCCGCCGACCCCAAGTTCATTATCTGCGACGAGGTGACATCGGCACTGGACCAACTGGTCGCCGAAGGAATTCTGCGCCTGCTGGCGCGTTTGCAGGACGAGCTGTCGCTTTCCTATATGTTCATCACCCATGATCTCGCCACCGTGCGGGCCATTGCGGATGAGGTCGTGGTGATGAAGGATGGACGGGTGATCGAACAGGGACCGAAACGGGATATGTTCACGCCACCGCACCACCCTTACACCGACCTTTTGCTGTCTTCGGTTCCCGAAATGGACCCGGATTGGCTGACCAATCTTCTGGCGGAACGCGGAGTTGATAACATCGGCGATGCAGCCGTTGATAAGATGTAATCACGAATCACCCGTTTGCGCGGGCGACACAACGGGGCAAAAGCCCCGATTTAGACAACTAGGGAGACGACACTATGAATGGAATTAGCAGACGCGGTCTTTTGAAGACCGGTGTTGCCGCCGGCGTTCTGGGCCTGACAGGGATGCCCCTGCGCGCGCAGACCCGTGGTGGAAAACTGACCGCCGGTCTGGGCGGTGCAAACACATCCGATAGCTGGGATGGCCGGACACATTCGGACATTTTCATGATCGCAGCGGCGCACGGCACGGTCTTTGACTGTCTGACCGAAGTCGCGGCAGACGGTTCGCTGAAAGGCGAGTTGGCGGAAAGCTGGGAAGCATCTGCAGACGCAAAGACATGGACGTTCAAGCTGCGTCAGGGCGTGACTTTCCACAATGGTAAGGCGTTCGGCGCAGACGACGTGATCGCATCGCTGAACATGCACGTCGAAGAGGGCGCGCAGTCCGCGGCCCAGCCGATCGTGGCCGCCATCGACGAAATGAAAAAGATCAACGATCACGAGGTCGAGTTTACGCTGGCCTCCGGTAACGCCGACTTCCCCTACCTGATGTCCGACTATCACATCCTGATGTTCCCGGCCGGCATGATCGAGGAAGCGATCCAGCAGGGCATCGGTACCGGTCTTTATGCTGTCGAGAGCTTCGATCCCGGCGTGCGCATGACTGCCAAACGTGTCACCGACCACTACAAGGGCGACAGTGCCGGCTTCTTCGACGAGGTGGAGTTCATCGCGATCAACGACAACACCGCCCGGATGAACGCGCTGATGACGGGTCAGGTCGATGCAATCAACAGGATCGACTTCAAGACAGAGGCGCTTTTGAACGCGAACCCCAATGTCCGCATTCAGGAAGTGACCGGAAACCAGCACTACACGTTCCCGATGCTGACAGACGTGAACCCGTTCGATCAGGTCCACATTCGTCAGGCGCTCAAGTACGGTATCAACCGCGAAGAGATGGTCGAGAAAATCCTGCTGGGTCACGGTCAGGTCGGTAACGACTCGCCCATCGGTCCCGCCAACCAGTACTACGCCGCCGATATGGAGCAGTTGGCCTACGACCCCGACAAGGCAAAGTTCCACCTCGAACAGGCTGGCATGACATCGCTGGACATCGATCTGTCGGCGTCCAACGCGGCATTCGAAGGCGCTGTCGACGCAGCCCAGCTGTTCCAGGCATCTGCCAGCGCGGCGGGCATCAACATCAACGTCATTCAGGAACCGGCTGACGGCTATTGGTCCAACGTCTGGAACACCAAGCCGTTCTGCGCGTGCTACTGGTCGGGTCGCGCGACCGAGGACTGGATGTTCTCGACCGCATATGAAGCTGGCGTGCCGTGGAACGATACCAACTGGGATCACCCACGTTTCCAGGAACTGCTGCTGTCGGCCCGTGCCGAACTCGACAGCGACGTACGTCGCGAGCAGTACACGGAAATGCAGCAGATCCTGCGTGACGAAGGCGGTGTCCTGTTGCCGATGTTCGCGAACTACGTTCAGGCCGTGAACAACCGGATCGTGTCTCCCGATACGGTCGGTAACCTTTGGCAGATGGACAACGCCCGCATGGCCGAGCGTTGGTCGGTCGCATAAGGCCCCGTTGATATGATCGAAGCGCCCCGTCGGAAACGGCGGGGCGTTTTTCTTTGTGGCGCGTTCGGTTTGGTCATCCTTGCGACGAAACGATACAGGGCTTGCAGACTCACCCCGGGCGGCCTATATCCTCTTCAACACCGGCGCAGGCTTCCACCCCCTGCACCACCGAAATCGCAACGGGCCGTGTGCCCGTTTTTTTGTGTCTGAAGCAGAGTTGAGACCATGAACGACCTGATCGCCAAGGCGGCGATTGACCGCCGTATCACCGAAATCATCACCCCTGTCGTCGAAGACATGGGGTTCGAGGTCGTGCGCGTGCGGTTGATGACGGGCAAGGAGAGCACGTTGCAGGTCATGGCGCAGAAACCCGACGGCACCATCGAGGTCGATGAATGCGGTCAGATCAGCACCGCGATTTCAGCGGTGTTGGATGTCGAGGATCCGATCCTGGATGCCTACACGCTGGAGGTTTCAAGCCCCGGTATCGACCGCCCGCTGACCCGGCTCAAGGATTTCGATCAATGGGAAGGGTTCGAGGCCAAGGTCGAAACTGAGGAATTGATCGATGGGCGTCGCCGATTCAAGGGACAATTGGCCGGCACCGAAGGCGACGAGATTCTGATCACTATCGAGGAAGGCACCATCGGGCTGAAATTCGCCTGGTTGTCCGACGCCAAGCTCGTTCTGACCGATGATCTGATCCGCGACGTGCTGCGCGGCCGCAAGGACGCCGGGCAGATCGAAGAAAGCCAATTCGACGAGATCGAAACCATTATCGACAGTGATGACAACGTGGCCCCCGCCAAGGCGGGCAAGTCCAAACAGCGCCCGAGCAAAGCCAATGGCGCATCCAAGGAGAAGAACTGATGGCAATTACCTCCGCCAACCAGCTTGAGTTGTTGCAGACCGCAGAGGCCGTGGCCCGCGAAAAGATGATCGACCCCGCGTTGGTTATCGAGGCGATGGAAGAAAGCCTCGCGCGTGCGGCCAAGTCGCGTTACGGCGCTGAAATGGACATCCGCGTCTCCATCGACCGCAAGACCGGCCGTGCCACCTTTACCCGCGTGCGCACCGTGGTCGAGGATGAAGAACTTGAGAATTATCAGGCGGAATTTACCGTCGAGCAGGCCAAGCAGTACATGGAAAACCCCGAAGTCGGTCAGCAGCTGATCGAGGAAGTGCCGCCGGTCGAGCTGGGCCGGATCGCCGCGCAATCGGCCAAACAGGTTATCCTGCAAAAGGTCCGCGAAGCAGAGCGTGACAAGCAATACGAAGAATTCAAGGATCGCGCAGGCACGATCATCAACTGCCTGGTCAAGCGTGAAGAATACGGCAACGTCATTGTTGATATGAACCCCGGCGAAGGTATCTTGCGCCGCAACGAAAAGATCGGTCGCGAGGCATACCGCCCGAACGAGCGTATCCGCTGTTACATCAAGGACGTGCGCCGCGAACAGCGTGGCCCGCAGATTTTCCTGAGCCGCACCGCGCCGGAATTCATGGCCGAGTTGTTCAAGATGGAAGTGCCGGAAATCTATGAGGGCATTATCGAGATCAAGGCCGTCGCCCGTGACCCCGGTAGCCGTGCGAAGATCGCCGTGATCTCCTACGACAACTCCATCGACCCCGTCGGTGCTTGCGTGGGTATGCGCGGCAGCCGCGTGCAGGCCGTCGTGAACGAGCTTCAGGGCGAAAAGATCGATATCATCCCCTGGAACGAGGATATGCCGACCTTCCTCGTGAACGCGTTGCAGCCCGCCGAGGTCTCCAAGGTGGTTCTGGACGAGGAAGCCGGCAAGATCGAGGTCGTCGTGCCGGAAGAGCAGCTTTCGCTCGCCATCGGTCGTCGGGGTCAGAACGTGCGGCTTGCGTCGCAGCTGACCGGCCTCGACATCGACATCATGACCGAGGAAGAGGAATCCAAGCGTCGTCAGGCCGAATTCGAATTGCGTACCAAGCTGTTCATGGAGACGCTCGATCTGGATGAATTCTTTGCGCAGTTGCTGGTTTCCGAAGGGTTCACCAACCTGGAAGAAGTCGCTTATGTCGAGTTGGACGAATTGCTGGTGATCGAAGGCGTCGACGAGGACACGGCAGGCGAATTGCAGGCCCGTGCCCGTGACTATCTGGACGCGCAGAACAAGAAGGCCATGGAAGCGGCGATCGCCACGGGTGTCGAGCAGTCCCTGATCGACTTCGAAGGGTTGACGCCTCAAATGCTCGAGGCGCTGGGCAAGGACGGTGTAAAAACGCTGGAAGACTTTGCGACCTGCGCCGACTGGGAACTGGCCGGTGGCTGGACCACGGTGGATGGCGAGCGCATCAAGGACGACGGAGTGCTTGAACCCTTCGACGTGTCGCTGGAAGAGGCACAGGATATGGTCATGACGGCCCGCGTGATGCTGGGTTGGGTCGATCCTGCCGATCTCGAGGCGGACACCGAAGACGACGTCGCGGAAGAGGAAGCGGAGGCCTGATTTTCAGGCTCTCCCCTTGAACATGGCGCGCGGCGGCCAACATAAGACCAACCCGGACGGTGCGGAACGCAAGTGCATCGTGACAGGCGAGGTGCAGCCAAAGGCGGGCTTGATCCGCTTCGTGGTTGGCCCCGATGCGCAGGTCTATCCCGATATCTTGGGAAAACTGCCGGGGCGTGGTATGTATGTGACCGCTGATCGGCAGGTGCTGGAACAGGCCCGCAATGGCCAGTTTTCCCGCAGCGCGAAACAGGCGGTCACTATACCTGACGGGCTGGTCGGCGAGGTCGAAAAACAACTCGCCCGTCGTGTCGTCGATCTGGTGGCTCTTGCAAGAAAAGCGGGCCGCGCGGTCTGTGGCTTCGAAAAGGTCAAGGGCTGGCTGGCGGGTGGCGAAAATGTCCGTGTGCTGATGCAGGCCTCTGACGGGTCGGAACGCGGAAAGACAAAGTTGTGGACGCCCGAAGGTGCCAGATATTTCGGGTGTTTGACCGCTCGGGAATTGGGTTTGGCATTCGGGCGGCAAAGTGTGATACATGGCGCGCTCTCGACTGGTGGACTCGGCAATCGTGTTGTAGAGGAAGCCACAAGACTTGCGGGTTTGCGCGGTATTGATGGGCGCGGAATTGACGGTGGCAAAGCGGCCGCCGGGAAGGAACAGAAGCTAAATGAGCGATAACGACGGCAAGAAAACACTCGGTCTTGGCGGCTCCCGTCCGGGGAGCGTGAAGCAGAGTTTCAGCCACGGGCGCACGAAGAACGTGGTGGTGGAGACCAAGCGCAAGCGCGTTGTGGTGCCAAAGCCGGGTGCCGCAAAGCCGACCACCGGGGCAAGCCCTGCGGTCAGCCGTGATCCGTCCAAACGGCCCGCGGGCATTTCGGATGTCGAACTCGAACGCCGGATGAAGGCGCTTGCCCTGGCCAAAGCCCGCGAAGCCGAAGAAGCGGAAAAGCGCGAAGCCGAAGAGAGAGCGCGTGCGGAAGAGCGCGAAGCCCGTCGCGCCGAGGCGGAGGCCAAGGAAGCCGAGGACCGCGAGCGTGAAGAGCGCGCCAAGGCGAAAGCCGACGAGGAAGAGCGCAAGAAGGCAGCCGATGCGGCCAAGAAGTCGGCACCTGCCGCCGACCCTGCGTCGATTCCCGGAGAGGCTGCGATACCGCGCCCTGCCGCAGGTGCGCGCAAGGTCGACCGTGAACGCGACAATCGCAACGAGAAGAATACAAAGTCGAAGCCGGGCCGCGAAGGCGATGGCCGCCGCGGCGGCAAGCTGACGCTGAGCGCGGCGACAGCGGGTCGCGAGGGTGGACGCCAGCGGTCGATGGCCGCGATGAAGCGCAAGCAGGACCGCGCCCGCGCCAAGGCGATGGGTGTCTCTGCCGAGCGTGAAAAGGTTTACCGCGAAGTGGCGCTGCCCGAAGCGATCACCGTATCCGAACTTGCCGCCCGTATGACCGAACGTGTCGCCGATGTCGTCAAGGCGTTGATGAACAACGGTATCATGGCGACCCAGACCCAGACGATCGATGCGGATACAGCCGAACTGATTATCGAGGAATTCGGCCACACCGTCGTGCGTGTATCGGATGCCGACGTGGAACAGTCCATCGCACAGGAAGAAGATAAAGAAGAAGACCTCAAGCCGCGCGCGCCGATCATCACCATCATGGGCCACGTCGACCACGGCAAAACCTCGCTGCTTGATGCGATCCGCAAGACGCGGGTCGTGCAGGGCGAGGCCGGTGGCATAACGCAGCACATTGGGGCTTATCAGGTCACGACGGAAGGTGGGCAAGTGCTCTCGTTCCTCGACACGCCAGGCCACGCGGCGTTCACGTCGATGCGGTCGCGAGGGGCGCAGGTGACGGACATTGTCGTCCTCGTAGTCGCTGCCGACGATGCGGTGATGCCGCAGACGATCGAGGCGATCAATCACGCCAAGGCTGCCGACGTTCCGATGATCGTCGCGATCAACAAGATCGACCGCCCGGCCGCAAACCCCGACAAGGTCCGCACGGACCTGCTTCAGCATGAAGTCATCGTCGAGAAAATGTCGGGTGACGTTCAGGACATCGAGGTGTCCGCGATCACCGGTGACGGTCTTGACGATCTGCTTGAAGCGATTGCGCTGCAGGCCGAAATCCTTGAACTCAAGGCCAACCCCGACCGCGCTGCCATGGGTGCCGTGATCGAAGCGCAGCTGGACGTGGGGCGTGGCCCCGTCGCCACGGTTCTGGTGCAGAACGGCACGTTGCGCCGCGGCGATATCTTTGTCGTCGGCGAACAGTGGGGCAAGGTCCGCGCGCTGATCGACGACAAGGGTGACCGCGTCGAAGAGGCGGGCCCATCGGTGCCGGTCGAGGTTCTGGGTCTGAACGGAACACCAGAGGCTGGCGATGTCCTGAACGTCGTCGAGACCGAGGCGCAGGCACGCGAAATCGCGGAATACCGCGAGAAAGCCGCCAAGGACAAACGCGCCGCAGCCGGTGCCGCCACGACGCTGGAACAGCTGATGGCGAATGCGAAGGCCAACGAGGACGTCAGCGAATTGCCGATTCTGGTCAAGGCGGACGTGCAGGGCTCTGCCGAAGCGATCGTGCAGGCGATGGAAAAGATCGGCAACGACGAGGTGCGCGTGCGCGTGCTCCACTCCGGGGTCGGCGCGATCACGGAATCCGACATCGGCCTGGCCGAAGCATCGGGCGCACCAGTGTTCGGCTTCAACGTGCGTGCCAACGCATCGGCGCGAAACACTGCGAACCAGAAGGGCGTGGAGATCCGCTATTATTCGGTGATCTACGACCTCGTGGATGATGTGAAAGCGGCCGCTTCGGGTCTGCTGTCCGCCGAAATCCGCGAAAAGTTCATCGGTTATGCGACCATCAAGGACGTGTTCAAGGTGTCCAACGTCGGCAAGGTCGCCGGGTGTCTGGTCACCGAAGGCGTCGCCCGTCGGTCAGCGGGTGTTCGCCTGCTGCGCGACAACGTGGTCATTCACGAAGGCACGCTGAAAACGCTGAAACGCTTCAAGGACGAGGTTGCCGAGGTGCAGTCCGGTCAGGAATGCGGGATGGCGTTCGAGAACTATGAGGACATTCGCGCCGACGATGTAATCGAGATTTTCGAGCGCGAAGAGGTCGAACGGAACCTTTAAGATACCGGTGGCGTGAAACCCCACCCTACGATAAATGAAAGGGCGGCTCCGGCGACGGGGCCGTCTTTTTTTGTTGTAACTGCGGGAGCCTCCGGCGGGAGTATTTCCGGCAAGATAATACTAGAGCCAGTCGCGCAGGATCGGGATTAACGGAATATCGGCAGGCGGCATCGGGTAATCCTTGAGGTCGCGCGCATGAACCCACTTCAACGTTTGACCTTCTTGCGCCTGTGGCGTCCCACTCCATTTCCGGCAGGCAAAGAGCGGCATCAGCAGGTGGAAGTCGTCGTACTCATGCGAGGCGAAGGTCAGGGGTGCAAGGCAGGATGCCCAAGTGTCGATACCAAGTTCTTCCTGCAATTCGCGGATCAGTGCGTATTCGGGCGTCTCGCCCGGTTCGACCTTTCCACCGGGGAACTCCCAAAGACCAGCCATGGATTTATCCGGCGGGCGCTGGGCAAGCAACACACGCCCATCCACATCAATCAGGGCGACCGCCGAAACGAGGATCGTCTTCACGACCGGTAGTCGGCGTTGATGCGGATATATTCGTGGGTCAGATCGCAGGTGCAGACGGTGCTGGTGCCGTCGCCCAGACCCAGATCGACGTTGATCGTCAGGTCCTGCTGCTTCATGTAGGCGGCACCGGCTTCCTCGGTATAGTCGGGCGACACCCAGCCCTCTTCCGCCACCAGAATATCGCCGAAGCGGATGCTGAGACGGTCCCGATCCGCCTGCGCGCCGGATTTTCCGACAGCCATGACGATACGGCCCCAATTCGGGTCCTCGCCCGCGATGGCCGTTTTGACCAGAGGCGAATTAGCCGTGGCGAGCGCCACCAGCCGCGCATCGGAGTCCGTCGCCGCGCCAGTGACATTGACGGTCACAAATTTGGTGGCACCCTCGCCGTCGCGCACAACTTGATGTGCAAGATCCAGCATGACCGCGTGAAGCGCCTCGCCGAAGTCGTCGTTCCCTGCAACGTCGACACCCGACGCGCCGGTCGCGGCGATCATCAGACTGTCGGAGGTCGAGGTGTCGCTGTCCACCGTGATGCAGTTGAAGGTGCGGTCGTTCAGACGCGACACGAGCGCCTGCAAATCGGGTTGCCCGATCCGCGCGTCGGTGAAGATATACACCAGCATCGTCGCCATATCAGGCGCAATCATACCGGAGCCTTTGGCGATGCCGGCGATTTTCACATCCTTGCCGCCAATCCTCACGGAGCGCGTCGCACCCTTGGGAAACGTGTCGGTCGTCATGATCGCCTTGGCAGCGGCGTTCAGCCCGCCTGCGTCCTGTGCGCCGTTTAGTTCGTCCAATTTCGCCACGATCTTTTCGTGTGGCAGCCGCTGTCCGATCACGCCAGTGGATGCAGTGAATACGCGGTTCGCGTCAATGCCTGTGACGTCGGATACGCCCTTGCACAGTGCGGCCACGGACCCCTCGCCATGCTTTCCGGTAAAGGCGTTGGAGTTTCCCGAGTTCACCAGAATCGCGGCAGGGCCGTCGCTGCTTGCCGCCAGCTTACTCTGGCAGTCCAGCACGTTGGCCGACCTGGTGGCGGAGCGGGTGAAGACACCCGCCACGCTGCTACCATCAGCGATCAGCGCAAGCATTACATCGGTGCGATCGGTGCGTTTGATCCCCGCTGCCGCCGCCGCGAAGGTCACGCCTTCGATGACCGGCAGGTCGGGAAATGACGCGGGCGCAAGCGGTGACAAGGGCATGGCTTATGGCTCCAGCAAGTCGAGGTTCGAGATCAGAGCGGGATCGAAGGCACCCTCTTCCGGACGGGTCACTGCGGTTGCGTCCTCCAGCGCCGTCAGGCGTTCCTGAATCGCGGCCTCCTGCAGCTCACCCGTCAATTCCCGGCGCACGCTATCCAGCGATGGTGGCTCTGCTGTGCGGGTTTCGTTCAGCTTGATGACGTGCCATCCGAATTGTGTCTGGACCGGCCCTGCGACAGCACCGACTTCCATATCCATCACGGCACTTTCGAACTCGGGCACCATCTGGCCCGCGCCGAACCAGCCAAGATTGCCACCGTTCGGGCCGGTCGGACCGGTGGAAACATCGCGCGCGACATCGGCAAATTCTTCGCCGTCGTCCTCCACCCGCGCTTTGGCCGCAATGGCCTCTTCCTCGGTTTCGACGAGCAGGTGAGAGGCGTTGTATTCCATACCCGCTTCGGTATCCGCAAAGCGTGCGTCGTATGCAGCCTGCAGGGCTTCCTCGGTCACCGCGCCGTTCGTGATATCGTTGATGACCTCACCGGCCATCAGAGTGCGCCGCTCGTTCTCCAGCGCGTATTCGACGCGCGCCGGAGTCTCTTCCAGCGAGTCGGCCAGCAGCTGCTGCTGGATCAGCTGGTCCAGCACACCTTGAAACAGCACCTCGTCCGGCAGTTGCGCATATTGCTGCGGCAGTTGCGCGCGGGTGATGATCATCTGGCCAAGCGTGATTTCGGTGTCCCCGACGGTGGCGACCACGGTATCGGCGGTCGCGTCCTGTGCGGAAGCGCTGGTGGCCAGCCCGGCGAACAGCACGACAGTGCCCAGAAGTGTTGTGTGTATGCGCATCGAGCGCCTCCTATACCTGTGCGGACGGCCCGCGACGTTGACACTTTATGACCCCGCCCTTACATCCCTTGCAGGCTTTCGAGGGGGCCGAACTTGGCCCTTTGTAGGTGGCCCGCGCAGGGCCTACAAGCGACCTCCTCTCAAATAGACGTCAGACAGGCGCAGCGGCGCTATCGGAGAGAATATGCTCGGACTTGGAACCGTCGCCAAAAAGGTTTTTGGCACCGCGAACGACCGAAAGATCAAGGCGGTCCGCCCGCTGGTTGCAAAGATCAACGCGCTGGAACCCGAATTCGAAGCCCTGTCCGACGACGAGATCAAGCAACGCACCGAGGCTTTGGCGCAGCGCGCAATGGGCGGTGAGAAGCTCGATGATATCCTGCCCGAGGCCTTTGCCAACTGTCGCGAGGCCGCCCGCCGCGCGCTGGGCCTTCGCGCCTTCGACACACAGCTTCTGGGCGCGATCTTCCTGCATCAGGGCAATATCTCGGAACAGAAAACAGGCGAAGGCAAGACCCTCACCGCGACCTTTGCGGCCTATCTAAATGCGCTGTCCGGCAAGGGTGTGCATATCGTCACCGTCAACGATTACCTGGCGAAACGAGACGCGGAATGGATGGCCAAGGTCTATGGCGCGCTGGGTCTGACGACAGGCGTCGTCTATCCACAGCAGCCCGAGGACGAAAAGCACAAGGCCTATCGCTGCGATATCACCTATGCCACCAACAACGAGTTGGGCTTTGACTATCTGCGCGACAATATGAAATCGGAACTGTCTCAGATGATGCAGCGCCCGCACAACTTTGCTATCGTGGACGAGGTCGACAGCATTCTGATCGACGAGGCCCGCACCCCGCTCATCATCTCTGGCCCGGCACAGGACCGCAGCCAGATGTACCTGGAAATCAACCGCGTGATCCCGGACGTGTCCGAAGAACACTACACGATTGACGAGAAGTCCCGTCAGGCAACCTTCACCGACGAGGGCAACGACTGGCTGGAAGAAAAGCTGTCGCAGCGCGGTCTGCTGCCCGAGGGGCAAACGCTTTATGACCCCGAAAGCGCCACGCTGGTGCATCACACCAGTCAGGCGTTGAAGGCGCATAAGCTCTTTACCAAGGACAAGGACTATATCGTCCGCGACCAGGAGGTCGTGCTTATCGACGAATTTACGGGCCGTATGATGACGGGCCGCCGCCTGTCGGACGGTCTGCACCAGGCGATCGAGGCCAAGGAAGGCGTGTCGATCAAGCCGGAAAACGTGACGCTCGCCTCCGTCACCTTTCAGAACTATTTCCGCCTGTACGAGAAACTTGCCGGGATGACCGGCACCGCCCTGACAGAGGCCGAGGAATTCAAGGAAATCTATAACCTTGGCGTGGTCGAGGTGCCGACGAACCGGCCCATCGCACGTCAGGATGATAACGACATGGTGTTCCGCACCGCGCGCGAGAAATTCGACGGTGTCGTAAAGGAGATCAAGGAGGCCAACGAGAAGGGGCAGCCGATCCTTGTCGGCACGACCTCCATCGAAAAATCCGAATTTCTGTCCCAGATGCTGACCAAGGAAGGGATCAAGCACAACGTGCTCAACGCCCGCCAGCACGAGCAGGAAGCGCAGATCATCGCCGATGCCGGCAAGTTCGGCGCGGTGACCATCGCCACGAACATGGCCGGACGCGGCACCGACATCCAGCTTGGCGGCAACGTCGAGATGAAGGTGCTCGAAGCGATGGCCGCCGATCCGGAGGCCGATCCCGACGCGCTGCGCTCGCGGATCGAGGCCGAGACGGCGGAGGAAAAGGAAAAGGTCAAGGCAGCGGGCGGCTTGTTCGTGCTTGCCACGGAACGCCATGAAAGCCGCCGGATCGACAACCAGCTACGCGGACGCTCGGGGCGTCAGGGTGACCCGGGGCGGTCGCTGTTCCTGCTGTCGCTTGAAGATGATCTGATGCGGATCTTCGGGTCCGAGCGGCTCGACAAGGTGCTGTCGACGCTAGGCATGAAGGAAGGCGAGGCGATCGTGCATCCTTGGGTGAACAAATCGCTTGAGCGCGCGCAGGCAAAGGTCGAAGGACGCAACTTCGATATCCGAAAGCAGCTGCTAAAATTTGACGACGTGATGAACGAGCAGCGCAAGGTGATCTTCTCCCAGCGCCTCGAAATCATGGAAAGCAAGGACCTGTCTGAGATCGTCCAGGATATGCGCCACCAGGTGATCGACGATCTGGTCGCGCAATATATGCCCGCAAAAACCTATGCCGATCAGTGGGATACAGAAGGGCTTTATGCCGCCGTCATCCAGAACCTCGGGATCGACGTGCCCGTGATACAATGGGCGGACGAAGAAGGCGTCGATGACGACGTTGTTCGTGAGCGACTGGAGGAGGCATCGGATAAGCACATGGCCGAAAAGCTGGCTGCGTTCGGTGAAGAAACGATGCGCAACGTCGAAAAGCAACTTGTCCTGCAAACAATCGACGCGAAATGGCGCGAGCACCTGTTGACGCTGGAACACCTGCGCTCTGTCGTCGGTTTCCGAGGTTACGCCCAGCGCGATCCACTGAATGAATACAAGACCGAAGGGTTTCAGCTGTTCGAGCGTCTGCTGGACAGTCTGCGCACGGATGTGACGCAAAAACTGGCGCAAATCCGTCCGATGAGTCAGGAAGAACAGCAGCAGATGATCGCCCAGATGCGGGCCCAGCAGGAAGAGGCCGCTGCCGATGCAAAGGCGCGCGCGACGAGCGCCGCTTCGCCGACCGGTGCCACGCCCCGCGACGGCTTTGTCGAGGACGATCCGTCAACATGGGGCGAACCGGGGCGCAACGATGCCTGTCCCTGTGGCTCAGGCAAGAAATTCAAGCACTGTCATGGTCGGCTTGCCTGAATTGAAATGACCGGACTACCGGCATGGTTGTGCCGTATTTCTGTCACCACAATACCTTGGTCACGTCCATCTGACGTCACCGTCGCGCGACACAGTGTTTCCAAATCCGAACTGGATAGGGACAAATGTGATGGCGAGACCAAAGAAACTGATGACGGCCGTGACGACGTTTTCGACGGCGTTGGGTATTGGCTTTGTCATGCAATATGGCGATGCCGTCGCGGCCCGTTTCCTGCCCGGTGACGAGGTAGACCGGATCAGCGAGGAACAGGCACGTACACTCGCGGCCCTGCGGCCCGCGACGCAGGGATTCGCCGATCCGCTGACCGCGATCCCAGCCGATGCCGACGTTGACGCAATTCTCGGCAATGCCGAAGCCGTCATGATCGATGCGCCCGTGCATACACCCGTCCGCGTCGCCAGCGTCGAGGAATTGACACCGCCGACGCTCGATCTGCCGCAGGCGCTGGAACCGACTGCTGCCTGCGATATCACGATGTCCGCAACGACGGTCGGGATGGCGATGGTCGATGTGGCACTTGCCGCACCTTGCCATGTCGACACCGATTTTGTTTTGCATCATCAGGGCATGATGTTTTCCGCACTGACCGACGATGGCGGACAATTCTCCCTGACCGTACCGGCGCTGGCCGAAACAGCTGTTTTTGTGGCGGCTTTCCCCGACGATCAGGGAGCGGTCGCACAGACCGATGTGCCGGATCTGGCACAATTCGACCGGGCCGTCTTGCAATGGCAGGGACAGGACGGCATGCAGCTTCACGCGCTCGAATTCGGTGCCGATTATGGTGAGACAGGCCATATCTCGGCGGTTTCGGTGGGTAACATGACACAGCTTGAAGCCGGCGCGGGGGGATATCTGACCACACTTGGTGATCGCCGCGCCACCGAACCTTTCCTGGCCGAGGTCTATACATTCCCGACTGGGCGTGCTGCTCGGAATGGTGCAGTGAAGCTGAATGTCGAGGCCGAGATCACGGCAGAAAACTGTGGACGTGACGTCGCCGCGCAAAGCATGCAGATCATGCCGGGACAGGACCCCGACGCAACCGATCTGACGATGACCATGCCCGGCTGTGACGCCATCGGTGAATTTCTTGTGTTGAAAAATATGTTCGAGGACCTGACACTCGCGGCGAGATGACGCGTGACAGACACGAGACCCTTTGGGACAGTTTGAAACGTGCGGCGATTTTCGCCGCACTTTTCGTTTCTGCGCCGATTGCCCAGGCGCAGGAGGTCACACTGACATCACCCGGCGGAGGACTGGAATTGACAGGCCGGGTCATGGGGTATGACGGCCAGTTCCTGCAGGTCGAAACGGAATATGGTGCGCTGACGCTGGACTATGCAAGTGTGCGTTGCGCTGGTACCGCGTGTCCGGATGCGGAGAACTTTCTCCCAACGGTACGTCTGTCCGGCGAGGCTGCAATGGCGGCGGTCTTGCTGCCCGCCCTCGTCGATAGTTTTGCGCGAAGCCGGGGACAATCGACCACGACGGTGCAGGTCGATGACGCCCGTTTTGCGATAATGCTGGCTGACGCAGATGGCGACGTTCAGGCGGAATTTCAATTTCATACCGCAAACACGGCAGAAGGCTTCGCCGACTTCATCGCGTTGGAAGCCGATCTCGTCATGGCCAGCCGAGAGGTGCGCGACTCTGAACGGGACCGCGCCGCCGAAGTGGGTCTGGGGCGTCTGGATGATCCAGCGCAAAGCCGGATTATCGGGATTGACGCACTTGTGCCGGTTACGTCCGCGGGCTGGCCGGTGACGGACATTTCGTTGCGGGATCTGGCGGCGGCTTTCAGGGGCGATATCACGAACTGGCGTCAGATGGATGGCCCCGACCTTCCCGTGACGCTGCATCTTGGCCCTGCGCGGGACGGACAGATGCAGGGTTTTCTGGATCGGGTGGTGCGCCTTGGCAATCATGATCTGACAGAGGATGTCACGCACCATGCCGGCAGTGATGCGATGGCACGCGCCGTTGCGTCCGAACCGGGTGCACTTGGCGTCATGTCTTTCAGTGATATGGGGTTTGCTCAGCCGATGGTGCTGCGCGATGCCTGCGGGATTGTCGCAACGCCTGTCTTGACGACCCTGAAGACAGAAGACTATCCGCTGACCGCGCCGCTGTTTCTTTATCTGCCTTCGCGCCGCATGCCCGCGGTCGTTGGTGAGTTTCTTGTCTATTTACGGACCCCGCAGGCGCAACTGGTCGTGCGTCGTGCGGGATATGTCGATCAGGGTGCGATTCCGATCCCGCTCGATGCGCAGGGTCAGCGGTTTGTGAACGCAATCGCCGCCGCTGGCGAGGATATTCCGCTGACGGAACTGCAGCGTATGGTCCGTGTGCTTGCACCGCGTACACGGATGTCGACCAGCTTTCGCTTCAAAGTGGGATCGACCCGGCTTGATGCGCAATCGCGCTCCGGGTTGACCAACCTTGCGCAGTCGATCCGCGATGGATCCTACGCTGGCCAAAGCCTCTTACTTGTCGGATTCAGCGATGGGCGGGGCGGGGCCGTCGCCAATCGCGATCTTGCCGCAGCCCGCGCCGAGGCGGTCAAACGCGCACTGATCGCCGTTCTGGGGCAGGTTCCGGCCGATGTACAGCTTGAGACAGAGGCCTTTGGCGAGGCGCTTCCGATGGGGTGTGACGATACCGAATGGGGCCGCCAGATGAATCGGCGCGTCGAATTGTGGGTGACCCAACAGGTATCAGAGTAATCCCGCGCTCCGGAACGACAGTTCGCGTGATTTGCCAATGATCAGATGATCATGCAGCGTGATGCCCACCGCGTTGGCCGCCGTATTGATCTGTGCGGTCATGTCGATATCGGCCCGGGACGGTGTCGGATCGCCGGAAGGGTGGTTATGCACAAGTATGAGGGACGCTGCGTTCAGTTCGAGCGCCCGCTTGACCACCTCGCGCGGATAGACCGGAACATGATCGATGGTTCCTTTCGCCTGTTCCTCATCCGCGATCAGCACATTCTTGGTATCGAGAAAGAGTATGCGGAACTGCTCTGTCTCGCGGTGGGCCATGACCGTGTGGCAATAGTCGAGCAGCGCATCCCAGCCTGAAACCACATGCCGCTTGATGACACGCGCACGGGCCATGCGGTGGGCTGCAGCCTCTATAATCTTGAGATCACAGGCGACGGCCGCGCCAACCCCGCCAATCTGGCGCAATTGCGATGTCGGGGCCGACAACACCCGGTTCAAATCGCCGAACTTCTTCAAGAGCGCATGGGCGATCGGTTTGACGTCACCCCGCCCGATTGCGCGAAACAGCAGCAACTCCAATAATTCGTAGTCGGGGATCGCGTCTGATCCGCCCGCTGTAAACCTGTCCCGCAGTCTTTGACGATGTCCGACGATGTAGGACGGCAGCTTTTCCTTGCGTAGCTGAACGTTTGCAGGACGTTCGATCACCTCGAACGTGTCGTCATCATCGAAGAGAGACAGGGTTTCGTCGATCTGAAACATAGAAAGAACATGACATGATTCTGATTAACAGAGTCTGAATCTGTTGGCCGTGACGATATGAGAATGGGGCGGCTGATGCCGCCACCTCGCTATCCCTTCATGCCGTCCCAGAAGCTCTTGACGCTTTTGAAAAAGCTGGAACCCTGCGGATTGTTTTCCGCCGCTATCTCGTCAAATTCGCGCAGAATCTCGCGCTGTCGCGATGTCAGGTTGACCGGTGTTTCGACTGCAAGTTCGATCAGCATATCGCCCGGTTGACCGCCGCGCAGGCCGGGCATCCCCTTTGATCGCAGGCGCATCTGGCGACCCGATTGCGACCCTTCGGGGATTTTCACGCGTGAGCGGCCGCCGTCAATCGTCGGAACCTCGATCTCACCGCCAAGCGCGGCAGAGGCCATGCTGACCGGCACGCGACAATAGAGCGTCGTGCCGTCGCGTTCGAACAGCTTGTGTGCGTTCACCTCGATAAAGATGTACAGGTCACCCGTCGGTCCGCCGCGCATCCCTGCCTCACCCTCACCGGCAAGCCGGATCCGGGTACCGGTTTCGACCCCGGCGGGGATGTTCACCGAAAGCGATTTTTCTTTCTCGACACGCCCATGCCCGTGGCAGGTCTTGCAGGGGTTCTTGATCGTCTGACCCATACCGTTACAGGTCGGGCAGGTGCGCTCGACGGTAAAGAAACCCTGCTGTGCACGGACCTTGCCCATACCCGAGCATGTCGGGCAGGTTTGGGGTTCCGAACCGCCCTCGGCCCCGCTTCCGTTGCAGCTGTCACAGCTTACGGCGGTCGGCACGGTGATCGTTTTCTGCATTCCATTGAATGCATCTTCGAGATCAATCCGAAGGTTGTAGCGCAGGTCATTGCCGCGTTGTGCACGCGATCCGCCGCCGCGCCCGCGCCCGCCCATCATGTCGCCGAACAGATCGTCGAACACGTCTGAAAACGCGCTGCTGAAATCGCCGTGCCCGCCGCGCGTACCTCCGCCCGCGCTGGCCCCTATACCGCCTTCGAACGCGGCGTGGCCATAGCGATCATAGGCGGCCTTCTTCTCGGCACTTTTCAGCACTTCATAGGCTTCGTTCGCTTCCTTGAACTGTGCCTCAGCCTTGGGATTGTCGGCGTTGCGGTCGGGGTGCAGCTCTTTCGCCTTTTGACGATAGGCTTTCTTGATCTCGTCGGCGCTTGCGCCCTTCGAGACCCCGAGCGTTTCATAATAATCGCGTTTTGCCATCTGTTTTTCCCCCTTGGGAACAGGAATGACCGGCCCGGATCAACGGACCGGTCATTCACAAGGCCAAGGGCCTTAGTCGCGCTTGTTGTCGCCGTCGAGGTCTTCGAAGTCGGCATCGACGATATCGTCATCGCCGGCTTCGTCAGCACCCTTCATTTCAGGCTCGGCACCGTCCTCGGCTTCTTGGCTGGCCTTGTAGATCGCCTCGCCCAGCTTCATCGCGGCTTCGGTCACGTTCTGGATGCCGGACTTGATCTTGTCCGCGGACGCATCGTCTTTTTCCAGATCGTCCTTCAGCGCGGCAATGGCCAGTTCGATCGCTTCCACGGTGGTCGGGTCCACCTTGTCGGAATGCTCTTCCAGAGACTTTTCGGTCGAGTGGATGAGGCTTTCGGCCTGGTTGCGGGCGTCGACCATTTCGCGACGTGCCTTGTCGGCCTCCGCATTTTCCTCGGCGTCGCGCACCATGGCTTCGATATCCTCGTCCGACAGACCACCGGACGCCTGAATCGTAATCGTCTGCTCCTTGCCGGTGCCTTTGTCCTTGGCACCGACCGACACGATGCCGTTGGCGTCGATGTCGAAGGTTACCTCGATTTGTGGCAAGCCCCGTGGGGCTGGCGGAATGTCTTCGAGGTTGAACTGGCCCAGCATCTTGTTGTCGGATGCCATCTCACGCTCACCCTGGAACACCCGGATCGTCACGGCGTTCTGGTTGTCCTCGGCGGTCGAGAAAACCTGGGACTTCTTCGTCGGGATCGTCGTGTTACGGTCGATCAGGCGAGTGAAGACCCCACCCAGGGTTTCGATGCCCAGCGACAGCGGCGTCACGTCCAGCAGGACCACGTCCTTCACATCGCCTTGCAGAACGCCGGCCTGAATGGCGGCACCCATGGCGACGACCTCGTCGGGGTTCACACCCTGATGCGGTTTCTTGCCGAAGAATTTTTCGACTTCCTCCTGCACCTTGGGCATCCGGGTCATACCACCGACCAGCACGACCTCGTCGATATCGTCCTTGGACAGACCGGCATCTTTCAGCGCGGCCTGACATGGCTTGATCGAGGATTTGATCAGATCGCCGACCAGGCTTTCCAGCTTGGCGCGGGTCAGCTTCATGACCATGTGCAGCGGCGCACCGTTGGAGCCCATGGAGATAAACGGCTGGTTGATCTCGGTGGACGACGAAGAAGACAACTCGATCTTCGCTTTTTCGGCTGCTTCCTTCAAACGCTGCAGCGCCATCTTGTCCTTGGTCAGGTCGACGTTGTGCTCTTTCTTGAACTCGTCGGCGAGGTAGTTGACGATGCGCATGTCAAAGTCTTCGCCACCCAGGAACGTGTCACCGTTGGTGGATTTCACTTCGAACAGGCCGTCGTCGATCTCTAGGATTGTTACGTCGAACGTACCACCGCCAAGGTCATAGACCGCGATGGTTTTCGTCTCTTTCTTGTCCAGACCATAAGCTAGGGCGGCGGCTGTCGGCTCGTTGATGATGCGTAGCACTTCGAGGCCGGCGATCTTGCCTGCGTCCTTCGTGGCCTGACGCTGGGCGTCGTTGAAGTAGGCAGGCACAGTGATGACGGCCTGCGTAACTTCCTCGCCAAGGTAGGATTCAGCGGTTTCTTTCATCTTGCCGAGGATGAAGGCCGAAATTTGAGACGGGGAGTATTTCTCACCCTTCGATTCGACCCAAGCATCGCCGTTGCCACCGTCGACGACGGCGAACGGCATGTTCTTCTTGTCCTTGGCCAGATCCTTGTCGTCGAACCGGCGCCCGATCAGACGCTTGACTGCAAAGATGGTGTTTTCGGGGTTGGTCACGGCCTGACGCTTGGCGGGCTGGCCGACCAGACGTTCATCATCCGTGAACGCAACGATGGATGGGGTAGTGCGGGCACCTTCGGCATTCTCAACGACCCGCGGCTTTGCGCCGTCCATGATCGCGATGCAGGAGTTGGTGGTCCCGAGGTCGATTCCGATGACTTTAGCCATGTTTTCAAATCCCTTGCTTGAGGCGGTTTGAGCGGCGCGAACCCTTGATCGGCACCCGCGCCAGATTTCACGACACGAGCGGGCGACAGGATCGCCGTTTCGTGATCAAGGCGTATATAGGGACGGCTCCGGAACCCTGCAAGCGTCGCAGACCCGGCAAAATTGCCAAAAAATGCAGATTCTTACGATGAAAGCTGCTGTGCGAAGCTGACCTTGCCGACACCAGCTTCATAGTAATCCGGAATGTGGGCCACACGGGCGAGTCCCATCCGTTCATAGAATGCGCGTTGCCCTTCGAATTCGGGAATATCGGCGGTCTCGATAAGCAGCATCCGAACATTTTTCCGGCGTAACGCGTCGCGGGTCGCGTTGATCAGGTCGGCACCGATCCCGCTGCACTGTAATGCGGGTAATACGGCAAGCGCCAGCAGGTTCCATGTCCGGTCAGTCATACGTTCCGGTGCGCTATAGGCGAGGCCAACAGCGGTGCCGTCAGTTTCGCAAACGAGCCACAGGTCGTGGTCGGTTTTGTCGAGATAGCCCGCAACCATGGCGTCGAGCATGTCGGACGGAAACAGCTCGGTCTCGTCAAGCACAGTTTTCAGGGCGGGCAAGTCTGCGGCGGTCAGCGGGCGGATGGTATATTGTGTCATGATAAATCCGGCGATGTGGGTGATGTGTGGGAATGTCTGATGATGCCGCGCAAATATGCTGTGCGGATCAGAGAAAGGTCGGGTGTCGCCGAGACGTGATCACCTAAACATCAGGACGGCATCGCCGTAAACCGCGGATCGTACCGCGTCAGTAGTTGGTCGCGTCCAGCGAGCAGCATCCCGACTGCACATAACTGCGGTCGGGCGCTTCGGTATAGAGCATCCCTTTCCAGCCGAATTCCCGGTCGCTCATTCCGTCGTCGCAGTAGCCTCTTTGCACGATCAGGGTGCGGTTCAGGGTCGGACCCTCCTGAAAGACTGCGATGGCACCATTGGATGCACTGTGGTTGGAGATCATTTCGATGTCGCGCCGCTCCATTCCCATTTCGCGGTATTCGTCGCCACGGACGGTGACGTTCAGGTTCCAGAACGGCTCTGTCCCCGAACAGGACATGGGGCGCGGGAATTCGTATGGGCTGTTGTGCCCCATGCGTTCGAGATAGCGCATGGAGACCCAGCCATTTCGTTCTCCTAGGCCGACGAGCCCCCATTTGCCATCGGACGTCGTTCGCAGCACCTCGATGTTCAACTGATAGGCGTAGTAGTCGCCGATGACCGGCGCGTTTGCCGATGGTTCCGCCCGGATGTTCAGTCGGTCGTCGGAGGCCACGTCGCGCACGTTGTAGGCATCGGGGAATTGTTGCGCCAGGGCAGGCGTGGTGCAAAGCATCAGAGCAAGTGAAATATGTTTGATCATCGTCCGGCGTTCCATGAGAGGGATGCGTTCTTACGCGTGTAAAATTCGCCCATCAACCCGATCATGATCAGGCCAAGCCCGATATAGAACGGGTAGGACGAAGAGGTGAAATTCGGGTTGTAGTGCAAAAAGACATAGCCGCGGGTCTGGTCGACGATGTGGAACAGCGGGTTCCAGTCGAATAGCACGAGCATGGAATGGGGCAGGGCATTGGCCACGAACATCTTGCCCGACGCAATCATGTTGACGCGGCCATAGATGCTGGTGCCGATGCGCGCGAAATCAGGCGCCCATGGCTTGATCGCCAAAAAGACGAGGCCGACGCCCACACCGGCCATCCAGGCCGTCAGCAGCATCCCCATCGCGCCGATCGGGTCGTCGATCACGACGGGGGTGAAGGCGACATGATAGATGAACAGGATCACGACCAGCGACAGCACCTGAATATAAAGTGAGGAGATCGCGGCGGCGCAGATTGCGATGAACGTCGTCATTGGCGCGTGCTGCATCATCGGCGACGCCGGCCCTTCGGAGCCCACGACAGCGCCCATCGCCTTGGTATGGGTCATGAACATGAAGATGCCGGACATGATGTAGAGCAGGAAATCGCCGCGGATCGCTGCCCCCCGCACACCAAGCAGAGCGAAAAGTGCATAGAACGTCAGCACGAAAACCACGGTCTGAAACATATTCATCACAAGGCCCATCAGCGCGTTGCGATGATCCTTGCGCAGATCGCGCACGACGGAGTGATAGATCAGCTCTGCGATGGTAAACGCCGTGCGGGCGTTCGTTCTGCGCGTCTCCACCTGAAACATTGTCGAATTATCCTGCCGTCATGCACCTGGTTTGCGCGCTGTCTGTTGATGATACACGAAAATCTTGCCCATCGCATATCTCCCCATCATAAGGGGGCAACCCTGCAAAAACAATGAATGACGCAGCAGGGTCATGCGCGTCGGATAGCAGGTAATAAGGGCAGAACTATGGATTTCGCGGAGCTAAGTGATGTGATGCGCCGCCTCGCACTGGAAGCGGGCGACCAGATCATGGAAATCTACAATAGCCCCGATTTCGACGTCCGCGCCAAGAGCGACGACAGCCCGGTGACGGCCGCCGACGAGGCGGCGGATGCGATCATCAGCGCGGGACTGCGCGAGGCTTTTCCCGACGTGGCGCTGGTGACCGAAGAGCAGGCCGCATCCCACAGCGTCGATGCAGATACATTCCTGATCGTCGATCCGCTTGACGGCACCAAGGAGTTCATCAAGCGTCGTGGCGATTTCACCGTGAACATCGCCTATGTCGTGGATGGCGTGCCACTGCGCGGTGTCGTCTATGCGCCTGCGCGCGGTCGACTGTTCTACACGCAGGCTGACGGCGCGTCGGTCGAGGAAACCGGTGAATTCGCAAAATCCGCCGCCGGACCGGTGACCCCGATCAAGGTCTCAACCCCTGATAATGCGACACTCCTCGTCGTCGCGTCCAAATCCCACCGCGATCAGGCGACCGAAGACTACATCAACAAATACAACGTCGCCGACAGCAAGAGCGCCGGGTCGTCTCTGAAATTCTGCCTGATCGCGACAGGAGAGGCCGACATCTACCCTCGCGTCGGGCGCACGATGGAATGGGATACTGCGGCGGGTCATGCTGTGCTGACCGGGGCCGGCGGGCATGTGGTGCGGTTCGATGATCATACACCGCTGACTTATGGCAAGGACGGCTACGCCAATCCGTTCTTCATCGCATATGCACCCGGCGTCGATCTGAAAGCACCCTGATGTCCGTCCTGCTCGTCATCCCAGCCCGCTACGCGTCCACTCGCTACCCCGGCAAGCCATTGGTCGAACTGCGCGGCGCGGGCGGAGAGGCAAGGAGCCTGATCCGCCGCTCCTGGGATGCCGCGATGCAGGTGTCGGGTGTCGACAGGGTCGTGGTCGCCACCGACGATGACCGGATCAAGTCAGCGGCAGAAACATTCGACGCAGAAGTCGTGATGACGCCTGCGACTTGCGCCAACGGAACTGAACGTTGCGCCGCAGCACTCGATGTCTTGGGCGGCGGTTACGACATCGTGGTCAATCTGCAGGGCGATGCGCCGCTGACCCCGGCTTGGTTCGTCGAGGACCTGATCGCGGGTCTGCGCGCGAACCCGAAAGCCGATGTGGCGACGCCGGTGCTACGGACGGAAGGTCGCGCACTGCGCGGGTTTCTTGAAGATCGCCGCGCCGGGCGTGTCGGCGGCACGACCGCCGTGTTCGGCGCGCATCATAACGCGCTCTACTTTTCGAAAGAGGTCATACCCTATACGGGTCAGGCATATTCCGACGACGCGGAAACACCCGTCTTTCATCATGTCGGCGTCTATGCTTATCGCCCGTCCGCACTGAACGCCTATACAGGCTGGTCCGCAGGACCGCTCGAAACTCTCGAAGGACTGGAACAACTGCGCTTTCTGGAGCAGGGCGTGCCTGTGCTCTGCGTCGAGGTCGATGCTCGCGAGCGGCAATTCTGGGAGTTGAACAACCCCGAAGACGTGCCGCGCATCGAAAAGATGCTGTCCGATATGGGAATCGCGTGAATATGTGCGGGGCCCCGCCAATACGCAGCGTCACGTAAGTTTGACGCGCATACGTCAGAATTCACCGTTACAATGATCGCGCAGTGCCAGAAAATGTGCGTTGTGTTGCCATATGTCGACCACATTGATGTTTCTAAATGGTGGACAACCGCTGCGGCGAAGCAGGACTGTTTCGCGTTTGTGTCGGTGGATGGTAGATGAGTAAGACTGAGGGGCCTCTGTCATGAAGAGAAAAGTAACCAAGGCAATCTTTCCGGTCGCAGGGCTTGGCACGCGGTTTCTGCCCGCGACGAAGTCGGTCCCGAAAGAGATCATGACGCTGGTCGACCGTCCGCTCATCCAATATGCCATCGACGAGGCTCGTGCGGCCGGCATCAAGGAATTCATCTTCGTGACCTCGCGTGGCAAGGGTGCGCTGGAGGACTACTTCGATCACGCCCCGGACCTTGAGGCATCCCTGCGCAAATCCGGAAAGACGGACCTGCTCGACACCCTCAAGCAGACCAATATGGACAGCGGTGCGATCGCCTATATCCGCCAGCACAAGGCGCTTGGCCTTGGTCATGCCGTCTGGTGCGCGCGCCGCCTTATCGGCAACGAGCCCTTCGCGGTCATCCTGCCCGACGATGTGATCGCATCCGAAAAGCCCTGCTTGCAGCAAATGGTCGAAGCCTACGAGGAAACTGGTGGTTCCATGGTCGCCGCGATGGAAGTGGCGCCGGAGCGGGCGTCATCCTATGGCGTCCTCGACGTGGCTGAGGATCGCGGCAACACCGTGGCCGTCGGGGGCATGGTCGAAAAGCCCGCCCCCGGCACAGCGCCTTCAAATCTAGCGGTGATCGGCCGATATATTTTATCGCCAAAAGTCTTGAACAATTTCAACAAGATCGAAAAGGGTGCGGGCGGCGAGTTACAACTGACCGATGCCATCGCCGAGGAAATCAATCAGGGCCGTGACGTGCACGGTTTCCGGTTCCAGGGTCAGCGGTTCGACTGCGGATCGAAAGCGGGTTTCCTTCAGGCGACCGTCGCCTTTGCACTGGCCCGCGACGACCTGCGTGAAGAGCTTTACGACTATATGGCACAGATGGTGTCCATGCAGACCGCAGCCCAGTAACGGCCATGATCGGAAGCGCCCTGCAGGCTTATCGCTTGCGCCTGCGGCGTCTGCGTTTTCTGCTGCGCGCACGCCGCAAGTCACGACAGTTACGCACTGTTCAGGATCGCACCGGTACTATTCGCAAAGGCGATATCCTCTGCTTCGCCACCGTGCGGAACGAAGCGCTGCGCCTGCCGTATTGGTTCGAACATTACCGCGCGCTGGGCGTGTCGCATTTCATGATCGTCGACAACGACAGCGACGATGGCACGACAGACTATCTCGCCACGCAGCCCGACGTTTCGCTCTGGCATACCGCCGACAGCTACAAGCTCTCGCGCTTCGGCATGGACTGGCTGACCTGGCTTCACCGTAGATATGCGCACGGGTATTGGGCGCTGACCGTCGACGCCGATGAGTTGCTGGTGTTTCCCGGTTATCCCCAGACGGACCTTCCCGCATTGACGCAGACCCTTTCTGCGATGGGCGTCGCCTCTTTCGGCGCAATCATGCTCGACCTCTATCCAAAGGGGCCGGTGTCCCACGCAGACTACCAAGCGGGCCAGAACCCGGTCGACGTCATCCCATGGTTTGACCCGGACATTCGCACCAAGCCGAACGACAAATTCGGCAGTCTGTGGATTCAGGGCGGTGTACGCGACCGCGTCTTTTTCGCCGACAGGCCAGAGCGGGCACCGACGTTGAACAAGGTGCCGCTAGTCAACTGGCAGCGCGGTTATGCCTATGTGACGTCGACCCATCATATGTTGCCGCGCAGGCTCAACCGGGTGTTCGCCAAACAGGGCGCAAGGCAACCATCGGGTGTCTTGCTGCATACGAAGTTTCTCAACACGATCGCCGCGAAATCGCAGGAAGAACTGACCCGCAAACAGCATTTCGAAAACAGCAGCCTTTATCAAACCTACTACAAGGCGCTGATCGACGATCCCGACCTGTGGTTTTCCGGCTCCGTGCGCTACACCGGACCTGAGCAACTGGAAGCGCTCGGCCTGATGTCCAAAGGCGACGACGCCGGCTGAAACGCCTTGAAACTGTTGCCAAAACCGCAACGATCACTATTGATCGTTTCCAATACGTCACTTTTCGGCGCATCGCAAAGCGACTCTTAAACCTGTCGCGTCATCCTGTGTGGATACGGCACACGACCAAAGGACCGGATTTGGGTGCATGGGCATCATATCGGATGAGGTTGCAGCGCAAGCGCTGGCAACTTCGCGCGTTTCGCAAACGGCGCGAATTGACGCGCGTGGCCGACCGCACGAAACAGATCCGTCCCGGCGACGTTCTCTTGTTCTGCACCCTGCGGAACGAGGAAGTGCGCCTGCATTACTTTCTGCAGTACTATCGCAATCTGGGCGTGAACCACTTCATCTTTGTGGACAACGGCAGCACTGACGGCGGGCGCGAATTGCTCGAAGCGCAGCCGGATGTATCGCTCTGGTCGACCGACGCCAGCTACAAGAACGCGCGCTATGGCGTGGATTGGCTGACGTGGTTGCAGCGCAAGCATGGTGACGGCCATTGGTGTCTGACGGTCGATCCCGACGAATTTTTCGTCTATCCGTTCTGCGATACGCGGTCGGTGCGAGCGCTGACAGACTGGCTCGACTCCGCAAATATCCGGTCCTTCGGAGCCGTGATGCTGGATATGTATCCCAAGGGACCGATCAACGACACGCCCTACGAGCGCCGCACCGACCCGCTTGAGATCGCGTCGTGGTTCGATGCCGGCAACTACACGATTTCGCGCAACCCCCGGTATCGCAACCTGTGGATACAGGGCGGGCCCCGCGCGCGCGTATTCTTCCGCGATGCGCCGAAAGACGCGCCTGCCTTGAACAAGATACCGCTTGTGAAATGGGATCGCCGCTATGCCTATGTCAGTTCCACCCACATGCTGTTGCCGCGCGGGCTGAACCTTGTTTATGACGACATGGGCGGGGAAAAGGCATCGGGCGCACTGTTGCACACAAAATTCCTCGATACATTCGCCGTGAAGGCGCGCGAAGAACTGGCGCGCGGCGAACATTATGCCCAAAGCGCCGAATACAAGGCCTATGCAGACGGACTGCAGGACAACCCGGACCTGTGGTGCAAGTGGTCGGAGAAATACATCAACTGGCGGCAGCTGGAAATCCTCGGCATCATGTCCAAGGGGAACTGGGCATGACCGTCGGTGTCGTCATGCTGGTCCATACCGCACTGGACCGGGCCGAGCAGGTGATCCGCCATTGGGTCAAAGGCGGCTGCCCCGTCGTCGTGCATGTCGATCTGAATGTCGGCAAGCAGACCCACGATGCATTTATTGGAAATCTGTCGGACCTGGAGAATGTGAAATTCTCGAAGAGGCACCGCTGCGAATGGGGCATGTGGGGTCTGGTCGCCGCGACGCAGGACGCGTCGGAAATGATGTTGCGGAGCTTTCCAAACGTGCGGCATGTCTATCTTGCGTCGGGCGCGTGCCTGCCGCTGCGCCCGGTCAAGGATCTGCGCCGCTATCTCGATAGTCGCCCCCGCACCGATTTCATCGAAAGCGCCACCACATCCGAAGTCGCATGGACGGTCGGCGGCCTCGACCGCGAGAGGTTCACGCTGCGGTTTCCGTTTTCCTGGCGCAAGCATCGAGTCCTGTTCGATGCCTACGTCAACTTCCAGCGTCGCATCCGTTTCAGACGACGTATCCCCGACGGGATCGTGCCGCACATGGGATCGCAGTGGTGGTGCCTGACCCGGCAAACCCTCTCCGCGATCCTGCAAGACCCGGCGCGCAAGACTTACGATACCTATTTCAGGCGGGTCTGGATTCCCGATGAAAGCTACTTCCAGACTCTCGTCCGGCTCTATTCACCAAATATCGAAAGCCGGTCGTTGACGCTGTCGAAATTCGATTTTCAGGGCAAGCCGCATATTTTCTATGATGACCACCTGCAACTGCTTCGGCGGTCTGACTGCTTTGTCGCGCGCAAGATATGGCCCCATGCAACGCGGCTTTATCAGACGTTCCTGAACGGCGACGTGTCCCCGATGAAAGGGGCCGAACCGAACCCCGGCAAGATCGACCGAATTTTCGCCAAGGCGGTGGACAGGCGGACACGCGGTCGTCCGGGCCTCTATATGCAAAGCCGGTTCCCGAACCGCCACTACGAAAACGGGATTACCTGTTCGCCCTATTCGGTGTTTCAGGGCTTTTCCGAGTTGTTCGAAAATTTCGAACCCTGGCTGGCCAAGGCATCACAGGCGCGGGTGCACGGGCATCTGTTTCATCCGGAACGGGCGATCTTTGACGGGATGCAGCCGCATTTTCAGGGCGCGCTGTCCGATAGTGCCGCATTGCGCGACTACAACCCGCAGCTGTTTCTGACGAACCTGATCTGGAACACACGCGGCGAACGGCAAGGATTTCAGTTCAGTCCGGGCGATGCGCAACCGATCAGAGAGGTGATCGCTCGGGATCAGAATGCCCACGTCGCGATTATTTCGGGCGCTTGGGCTGTGCCGTTGTTCCAGTCAAACCGCGACTTCGCCGATCTGCGGCAAGAAGCGGCGCGCCTGCAAATGATCGAGAACGATCATCTGAATCTGCTGCGGTCCTCGGATACAAAGGCGCGGGTGCGGATATGGACCATGGCGGAGTTTATCGAATCTCCGATGGAGGCCTTGCAAAGCGTCGTGGACGAGATGGCGGGCAAGGCCGGGCCACACCTGACCGAAGCGCCCCGCATGCAGGACCTGCAGGGCTTTGGCCAGTTCCTGCAAAACCTGAAAAACCAGGGTATGCATCCCTATCTGATGGGTGATTTCCCGGTCGACAACGGCGTGACGGCGCAAAAGCCCAAGACCCGCAAACCCTATCTGGTGCGGTGACGATGGCGCGCTTTGACTATTTTGTCGTCTTTGCCGAAATGCGCACGGGTTCCAACTTTCTCGAAGCGAACCTCAATCAGTTCGATGGCATCATCTGCCATGGCGAGGCGTTCAACCCCAGCTTCATCGGCTATCCCAATGTCGACAATATCCTCGGCATCAGCCAGCCGGAGCGAGATGCCAACCCGCGGCACCTGATTGATACGATAAAAAGCAAGAGTGGCGGTCTGGGCGGATTTCGGTTCTTCAACGATCACGATGCGCGCGCGCTTGAAATCTGCCTGCCCGATCCGCGCTGCGCCAAGATCATCCTGACCCGCAATCCTGTCGACAGCTTCGTCAGCTGGAAAATTGCGCAGGCCACCGGACAGTGGAAGCTGACCAACGTCAAGAACGCCCGCAGCCAGCAAGTCGCGTTCGACCCCGCCGAATTCGAAACGCATCTTGAAAACCTGCAGGCCTTTCAGGTGCATCTCCTCGGTGGATTGCAGAAGACCGGGCAGACAGCGTTCTTCGTGTCCTACGAAGACTTGCAGGACGTGGATGTCATGAACGGCATCGCCACGTTTCTTGGTGTCGACGCACGGATCGACGCGCTCGACAAGAAGCTGAAAAAGCAAAATCCCGAACCGCTGTCCGCCAAGGTCACCAATTTTCCTCAGATGGAAGCGTCGCTGGCGCGGCTTGACCGGTTCAACCTGACCCGAACTCCCAATTTCGAACCGCGGCGCGGACCGAATACGCCCGGCTATGTAGCCGCGGCCGTCAGCCCGCTCTTGTATCTACCGCTGAAATCCGGGCCGGATGACACGGTGAAACAGTGGATGGCACAACTCGATGACCGAACGATCAACGATCTCCAGACCGGGTTTTCCCAGACGACGTTGCGGCAGTGGCTGACCGACACACCGGGGCATCGCACCTTTACGGTCGTGCGCCATCCTGTCGCCCGGGCCCACGCCGCCTTTTGCAACAAGATCATGGCAATGCGTGCCGACAGCTTTCCCGAGATCAGGCAGACCCTGCGCAAGATCCACAAGTTACCGCTGCCCGATTACGCGCCGGACCCCGCGACAGACAAGCGATATGGCTTCGCGGAACACAAGGCTGCGTTTCTGTCGTTCCTTGCCTTTCTGCAGAACAACTTGTCGGCACAGACCGCGATCCGTGTCGATCCGGCGTGGGCTAGCCAGATCAGCCTGCTGCAGGGGTTCGCGACATTCGGCCTGCCGGACCTGATTGTCCGGGAAGAGCGCCTGCAGCAGGATCTTGCGATCCTCGCCAGTCAGGTCGGACATGACACGATGCCCGCAGTCGCGGAGGATACGACGCTGATGCAAACATGGCTTGTGCAAATCTATGATGCGGAGGTCGAGGCAGCGGCGCGTTCCGCCTGCCAGAAAGACTATGTCGCGTTCGGATTCGGTGACTACGCACCGTGTCGCTGATCAGGCCGCCTGAATCGCGTTCTGCTCTGTCAGGATCGTGTGAAGTGTCGCGGCGTCGGTGTTGGCCCGCAGCTTGGCCTGCACATTGGGGTCGCGCATCGTGCGCGATACCAGCGCCAGCGCCTTGAGGTGATTGACCCCTGCAGATTGCGGCGCCAGCAAGGCGAACACAAGATCGACGGGCTGCCGGTCGATCGCATCGAAATCCAGTGGCTTGTCGAGCCGCAGGAAAATACCGCTGACGCTTTCGACATCTTCCATGCGAGCATGGGGCAGGGCGATCCCATGCCCCACCCCTGTCGGACCAAGATTCTCGCGATCGACAAGCGCGTCGATCACATCACCGGCACGAAAGCCGTATGATTGCTCGGCAACGTCGCCAAGGTCGTGAAACAGGCGCTTCTTGCTCGTGCAGGACGTGATCACCTTAACGGCGTCGGCTTTGAGTATCATTGATAGATCCATATATCCTGCTTTCACGAAACCGGTTCATCCCGTCTTGCGCGGGTCGATCCAGCCTATATTTCCGTCTTCACGTCTATAAACTACGTTAATGCCGCTGTGTTTTTCGTTGGTAAAAACCAACACCGGGGCGTCGGCCAACTCCATCTGCATCACTGCCTCGCCAACCGACAGCGATGGAATCTTCTGCTCCATCTCCGCGATGATCATGGCGCTTACCTGATCCTGTTCGGCCTCTCCCGACTCATCCGATGGAGCGAGGATATAGGACCCGGCGTCAGAGAGTTCAACAGGCTGTGAACGCTCGCGGTGGTGGTCTTTCAACCGGCGCTTGTAGCGGCGCAACTGCTTGTCCATCTTCTCGCAGCACCCGTCGAACGCGGCGTAGATCTCGTTGGCATGGTCCTTTGCCTGTGCCGTCAGCCCGGTGGACAGGTGCACGACAGTCTCGCACACGAACTCATGGCCCGACTTGGAAAACACTACATAGGCTTCTGTCGGGCGCCCGGCGTATTTGTCTACCGTGGCCCCCAGCTCCGTGCGTACATGGGTCTGCAACGCCTCGCCGATGTCGATCTGTTTACCGCTGATCTGATACCGCATCGTTTCTCCTAACTTGACTTGGGTGCAGGGCGCACGCACACGGGAATAGCCCGCGCTATCCGGCGTCGCTGCACATTCTGGAAAACGATAACGCTTGGTAATTCAAAGGCTTATACTCTCCGTCAGGCGCGAAAGCCTGCCCGGATATGCGTCGAAGAACCAAGTCTGTCATCCTCTCCATTTGGCGACGAACCCGTCTGGTTGTCAATGATTCAGAGGTTAACCGGTTCCCGATGCGTCAATTCACGCGGAAACCCTGGCCCAGATAAACCCGGCGAACGTTCTCGTCGCGCACGACTTCTTCGGTGGTGCCGCTCATCAGCACCTTGCCGTCATGCAGGATGTATGCCCGGTCCACGATCTGCAGCGTTTCCTGCACGTTGTGGTCCGTGATCAGCACGCCGATGCCGCGCTTCTTCAGGTCCGCGACCAGATGTCTGATCTCGCCCACCGCGATGGGATCGACCCCGGCAAAGGGTTCGTCCAGCAGCACATAGCTGGGGCCCGCCGCTAGACAGCGCGCGATTTCCGCCCGTCTGCGTTCACCACCCGACAGCGCCAGCGCGGGCGCGCGGCGCAGGTGTTCGATGGAAAACTCCGACAAGAGTTGTTCCAGCCGTTCGCGGCGCTTGTGCGGGTCCGGCACCGCAATTTCCAATATGGCCTTGATGTTGTCCTCGACGGACAGCCCCCGAAAGATCGACATCTCTTGCGGCAGATAGCCGATCCCCAGCTTCGCGCGGCGGTACATCGGCAAGGCGGTTACATCGCGCCCGTCGATGATCACCTTGCCACCTTCTGGCGTCACAAGGCCTGCAATGGCGTAAAAACACGTCGTCTTGCCCGATCCGTTCGGCCCCAGCAGGGCGACGACCTCTCCCCGGCCCAACTCCATGCTCACGTCGCGGATTACCAGCCGCTTGCGATAGCTTTTGCGCAGGTTGACGATCTGCAGCCCGACATCGCCGTCCTGCACGGTCAGGGCAGGTTGGTCAGCCATCAATTATTGCCTTGATTGAACACTGTGCGCACGCGACCCTGCATCCGGGCCGATCCGTCCGCAACGTTGATCGTCATCTGGTCCGCCGCGAGCGCGCTGGCCCCTTGGGTCAACAACACCTCGCCCGACAGCTTCAGCGTGCCATCGGTCAGGTTGTAGTCCGCACTCTGCGCCTCCGCCGCCTCGGTCGCGGTCACGAAGGTCACGCCGCCGGAAGCGAGGAGTTGCGCGATCTCGCCGGTGGCATCGTCATAGACCACGCGGATGCTTCCCGCCGACATCCGCAGGTCGCCCTGGCCTACGACGACGTTGCCGGAGAACTCAGCCGTGCCGCTGTCCTGGTCGACGGTCAGGTTATCGGCGGAAACCTCGACCTGCGCACTGGAATCGACCCGCAGACCGCCCAGGTCGATATTGGTCTGTGCTTGGGCGGGCAGGGCCAGGACGGCCAATACGGCGAATAGTCTGAACACGGTTGCGGGCCTCTCTCGCCTATTGTTGCGGCGTGTATAGCAGGTGCACGCCATCTGTGAACAGCATCCGCTGCCCGGTGCCATCCGGCGCGGTTTCGATCCTGATGCGCCCGGCGGTCAACGCGCCGTAAGGGGCCTGAATTTCCAGCGCGCCCTCGGACGTCACCACCCCACTGTTCAGATCGGCACTTAGCCCGATTGTTTCCATCACATAGCCGTCGGAGGATGTCATCCGCGCAAGCCCCTCCAGCTGTGCGATGTTACGCTGGGTGTCGATCACGCTCATCCCCGAGGTGATGTCGATGCGGTTCCCCTGCGGTCCGTCCAGCGACATTTCCAGCGATTCGATCAGCACGTCAGCGGGGTTTGCGCTGTCAGGACGCGCGTTCCGCGCCGCGATGGTCACGATGCCGCCATTGTCGGTGACGCCGGAAAACCGCGGGGCGGTGATGCTCTGATCTCGGGCAATCGCGGCGATATCGGTAATCGGCACCGTCGTCGCCTCGCCACCGTCACGCGCGAACAGGAACAGCGTCGACAGCAACGCCAGCGCCGACAACGGCAGGATGATCTTGGCCCAGCCGACCAGTTGCGAATGAAAGTTGTCCTGCGCCACCATGGGCTACACCACGCCGGCCCGCAGGCAGTCGTGGATATGCAGCACGCCGATCACGTTGCGTGATGTTGCGGGGTCCACGACGAACAGGCACGTGATCTTGCCCGACATTTCCGCGACCGCCGCCTCGGCGAGGCTGTCGGGCCCCACGGTGCGCGGGTCGCGCGTCATCACTTCACCTGCCGTGCGAGACAGCAAGCCGTCCATGTGCCGCCGCAAGTCGCCATCGGTCACGACACCCGCCAGCCGGTGATCGTCATCCAGCACCGCGGCCACGCCAAACCCCTTCTGGCTGATCGTCAACAGCACATCGCTCATCGGGGTGTCCATACCCACGAGCGGCAGCGCCTCACCATCGTGCATCAGGTCACGGACCCGCGACAGCCGCGCGCCCAGCTTGCCGCCGGGGTGGAATTCGCGGAAATTCTCCGGTGTGAAATCACGCGCCTCCATCAAGGCGATGGCAAGCGCGTCGCCCACCGCCAGCGACATGGTCGTCGATACCGTCGGCACCGCACCTGTGCCGCAGGCCTCTCCCAGTTGCGGGATGTTGATGCGGATATCCGCCTGCGTGCCCAATGTGCTGTCCGCCCGGCTGGTCAGCGCGATCAACGGGATGTCGAACCGCCGGGTATAGGTCACCAGATGCGCCAATTCCGGCGCTTCCCCCGAGTTCGACAGGGCCAGCACGACGTCGCCCGATGTCACCATGCCCAGATCGCCATGGCTTGCTTCTGCCGGGTGCACGAACTGCGCGGGCGTGCCTGTCGAAGCCAGCGTCGCGGCGATCTTGCGCGCGATATGGCCTGATTTACCCATGCCGGACACGATCACCCGGCCCTTGGCAGACAGAATGATCCCAACCGTCTCGGCAAAACCGTCGCCCAGCGCATCGGCGAGGGCGTTCAGCGCTTCGGCCTCCTGCCGGATGACCCGGCGGGCGATGTCCAAAGGATCGTGTTTCATTTCCCCGGGCATCAGTGCGAAAAGATGTCCTGCTCAGGCCAGCCGGCCAGATCGAGCCGCGCGCGCATCGGCAGGAAATCGAAACAGGCCTGCGCCATATCTGCCCGCCCCTCGCGCGCCAGCTTGGCATCCAGCGCCTCGCGTAACTGATGCAGATAAAGGACGTCCGACGCTGCATAGTCCAGCTGCGCCTCGGTCAGCGTTTCCGCGCCCCAATCGCTTTGTTGCTGGTGCTTGGAAATATCGACGCCCAGCAACTCCTGTAGCAGGTTCTTCAACCCATGCCGGTCGGTGAAGGTCCGCACCAGTTTCGACGCGATTTTTGTGCAATAGACCGGTGCGGTCACTGCACCAAAGGTGTTCAGCAAGGCGGCGATATCGAACCGGCCGAAATGAAACATTTTCAGCACGTTCGGATCTTCCAGCATCTTCACCAGATTGGGTGCGTCCGTCTGCCCGATCGCCACCTGCACAAGATGGCAATCGCCGTCGCCGCCGCTCATCTGGATCAGGCACAGCCGGTCGCGGTGCGGGTTCAGGCCCATCGTCTCGCAGTCGATTGCGACCACCGGCCCGAGGTCCAGCCCATCGGGCAGATCGTTCTGATAAAGGTGGTTGGCCATGTGTCGTCCCCGTTGCCTGCATGTCAGATAGGGATTTTCCCGCGCCCCGGCAACACTCACGCGGCTTTGACTGCGGTGTGATGCGCTTTCGCGCTATCACAGACCGACTGAACGAAGGATGAGACCATGACAGCGACACGACGCAGGTTTCTGGGAACGGCCGGGGCGGCCTCGCTTGCCGGTATGGCGCTGCCTGCCGCGGCGCAGACCGATCCGATCTTCAAGATGCAGTGGAACGTCGTTTTTGCCACCCCCGACAGCGCCCGCGCGTCGCTTGCCGAAATCGCCGCGCGCGGAAATCCCGATATGGCCGCCGGCCTGATCCTAGGGATGCGTTTCAGCGGCCTTGACCGGAGTGAAATTTCTGACACCCTGCGCATCATCACCGGCGAGACACGCGCCACCGACTGGTTCGACTGGATGCTCTGGCAGGAAGCCAATTCCGACATCAGACCACACCTCACCTACACCCGCCTGATGCGCGAAATCCACCTGCGCATCGACCGAGACTTCGATGTGTTCCTGCGCCCCGAATACTTGGAGCCTGACCGTATGGGCATCCGGGTCGAGGAAATCGTCTGGGGCGGCGTGCGCAAGGATGGCATCCCGTCTCTCGACAATCCCGCGCTGATCCCGGTCTCGCAGGCCACCTACATGCGCCCCGACGATCTGGTGTTCGGCGCGTCGATCAACGGTGATACCCGCGCATATCCGCTGCGCATCATGGGCTGGCATGAAATGTTCAACGAAGTGATCGGCGGCGTGCCGGTGGCGCTCGCCTATTGCACACTCTGCGGCTCCGGTATCCTGTTCGAAACGCAGGTGCCGGGGCGGGCGGACCCGCTCGTCTTCGGCTCTTCCGGCTTCCTCTACCGTTCCAACAAGCTGATGTTCGACCGCGCGACCAACTCGCTCTGGAACCAGTTTACCGGGCAGCCCGTCGTCGGTCCGCTGGTCGGCAGCGGCATTACCCTGGCCCAGCGCCCCGTGGTGATAGACACTTGGGCCAACTGGTCTGCGGCCCACCCAGACAGTCGCGTGCTGTCGCTCGATACCGGGCATAACCGGAACTACGGCTCCGGCGTGGTCTATAGTGACTATTTCTCGTCGCCCGACCTGATGTTTCCCGTGCTGGTCGATGAGTCAGACAACCGGCAAAAGGACTACGTCTTTGGTGTACGCCAATTCGGCGGGGCCAAGGCTTGGCCGCTCGACGCCTTTGTCGGCCGCCCCGTGATCAACGACGGCATGTTGGACACGCCGATGGTGCTGATTGGCGATCCGGCCAGCCGCAGCGTCCGCGCCTACGAGCGTGGCGATCTGACGTTCCAGGCGCGTGACGGTGGCTTGGTCACGATGGACGGCGTTGCATGGCAAGTCACCGAGGACGCGCTTATCGGCCCGGATGGTACACGCCTGCCGCGTGTTGCGGGGCACATCGCTTATTGGTTCGCGTGGGATGGATACGTCGGTGCCGCGTCGGAGCGGTTCGAAGGCTAAAGGTCCAGAGTGATCTCGCCATCCTTTTCCGCCGCGCGAGACTGGCACAGGATCATCGCCGACTGCCGCTGCGCTTTCGACAGCACATAGTCGCGATGTTCCACTTCGCCCGCGATGACACCGCATTTGCAGACACCGCAAATCCCGTCGCTGCATTTCAGATTGACCGGATATCCGGCGCGGATCAGCACATCGGCCGCCGTCTCGTCTGCCGCGACCGGCAGTGTCTTGCCGGACTGCGCCAGTTTCAGCGTAAAGGGATGGTTCTCGTATTCCGGCTGTTCCGGCACCGCGAAATACTCCAGATGCCGCGCCTCTTCCGGGTAGCCCGCCGCCTCCGCCGCGGCCATCACCGCAGACATATAGCGTTCCGCCCCGCAGGTATAGAGGTGCCAGCCGTCCCGATAACCCGACAGGATCGTCGGCAGGTCGGCACGGGTATCCTCATCGGTCACATGCAATGTCACTCTGTCGGCCCATGGCATTGCCGCCAGATCGTCCAGATACCCCATCTCGCCGCGCGACCGCCCGGAGTAATGAAGTTCAAAATCCGCGCCCTTTGTGTGCAGCTCATGCGCCATCGCGATCATCGGTGTGATCCCGATCCCGCCACCCATCAGAATGCTGCGCGTTGCACCTTCGGCCAATGGAAAATGGTTGATCGGTTTGGAGATAAAAATCTTGCGCCCTTTCGTGAAGATGCGGTGCAGCAATTTCGATCCGCCACGACCCTCATCCTCACGTAAGACGCCTATTTGATATTTTGACCTCTCAGATGGGTTTCCTGACATGGAATATTGACGCAGATATTCCGGTGCCACGACAATATCCAGATGCGCCCCAGCCTGCCATTCCGGCAGATCGCCACCGCCGACGCGGGCAAATTCGTATTTCGTCACTCCCGGAGTCATGCGATCCACCTCGGTGATTTCCACATGGATCACCGGGCTGTCCACGTCGTTGCGATAGATATGCTGGATCGCGGAGCGGTCTCCCCTCGCCAGCCGTTCCCGGTACACATCCGCCGTGATCATCGCCTGATACGCTTCGATCCCCGCCTCGCGATCCATCGGGTCGGGATAAGGATAGGGGTGCGGGGCCAACGGCGCGGGATAGACAGCAAGCGTCTGGTCCTCGTACTTGAGATCGAGGTCGCGCTGCAATTCCCGCTCGTTCACCGGCTTGTCGGTGGGTGCGTAGGACCCGTCTTCCTGCAACTCCAGGTCCCACCACCATTTCTTCACCGGGTTCAGCCCGCCGTTGCCCACCGCATCGTCCAGCCGCGCCAGCAACGGCGCGGTTTTGGGCAAGTTCATCGCCGCCCAGCGAAACGGCTTCTCCTTGAACACGCCCTCCAGGTTCCACGGGCAGGTCTTCATGCAGCGCCCGCACATCGCCCCGCCCGGTGTGGTGATCCGGTAGGTCGCGCATTTCTGGCTGTCGGACTTCCAGATCTCGTAGCCGTTGAACATCAGCTTCGGCCCGGCGGTGATCGCCCCCGAAGGACATTCGCGCGCGCATTTGTTGCAGCTTTCGCAGAATGTCTGCAGCCCGAAATCAATCGGCTTGTCATGCGCCATTGGCAGGTCGGTCGTCACGACGCCGGATTTCAGCCGCGGCCCCAGATAGGGGTTCAGGATCACCTCGCCGATCCGGCTCACCTCACCCAATCCCGACAGCAGCAAGAGCGGTGGCTGCAACACCTCGCCGTCGATCACCGTATGCGCCTTGGCCTTGTAACCTAGGTTACGAATTTGCTTGGCGATCACCCCGCCCAGCAGCGAAAACCGCAAATATGCCCGCATCGACTGCGCCACGCTGATCCAGTCATCGCCCGAAGCACCCTCCATCGTCTCATAGCCTTGGTCGATGATCATGCTGATCGCCTGATCGTGTGACGGGTCGATGGGTGTGCCTGTCGCGTCGTGCGAATACCAGGTCCAGTCCGGGCAGCGCGAGATGCCGACGGCATCGACGCCCAGAAAATAGCTCGTCGCCTTCACCAGATCGGCGGCCGCCTGCGGGTCCAGCCGCGCCTTTTCGCCGGAGGACTCCCCATCCTGCAGCAGCGTAAACGCTCCAAGCGCCCGTCGTTGCGCCGTCGACGGGGCGGCCTTGCGCACGTAGTGCCCGCCGGTCGCGCCCTTCTGCACCGCCTTGCCCATGTCGCCGAACTGCGCCCGCGCGAAAAGGTCCGCCCGCTTCGGCACCCGCGCGACGTTGGGTTCGTCGATATAGGTCGTCGGCGTCTCCACCCGCTTCAGCTTCTCGAACGGATGCGCCCCGTCCACGAACCGCCGCCGGGCATAGGGCACGTGGTTGAGCGCGTTCTTGGCGAACCCCGCACCCACCTGCCAGGCCAGCCCCTTGATCCCGCGCGGCTGATCGCCCAGCGGCACCAGCGGACGATCCACCGCCAGCGAGAAATCCGTGGTCACCAAGCCCACGCCGAACCGGTCCCCGATGTAGGGGTTCACCAGCTTGCCATCTTCGACCGTCGCCAGCCCAGCCGCCACCGTCAGCCGGTTCAGGTCGACATCGCTCGCCGATGCGCTGTGGCTTTTCGCGGCAAAGCCGAGCGTGCGTAGATAGTTGGCGATCACAGACGCGGTTTCAGACGCCAGCAGGCAAGCCCGGTGCGCCTGCGCGTCAACGATCCAGTCGCCGCCAACCTCGTCCGCTGCCGGGTCGCGTGGATACTCGTAGGCGAACACAATCGCGTGGCTGTGCCCGTCGATCGTCGTCGGTGGCCTTTCCATCGATTCGCGCAGATCCGCCATGATCGCGTCGATCCCGGAGGCCAGCGTCTTGGTCTGCCGCGTCTTCAGGTCATGCGCCAGCCGCGCTACATCCGGGTTCGTGACCGGCTTCGCCAGAACGGCGTCGCCGGACATCCCGCACATACCCACCATCGCCGCGTCGTTGAAATAGCCGAACGCCTTGATGTGCCGCGCTCGCTCCTGCGGATCGGCGGGGCAATCGGACCGCACCGGGTTCACGATCCCGTCGCGGATCGCATCCAACATCGCCTGATACTCCCCCATCGCGTTGACGATGGACGCGGGCGCATCTGGCCGCCGAAAGGACAGCGGCGCGAACGCCGGAACATCATCCAAATCGACCGCATTCCGCCGCGCAAGTTTTTCCAGCGGGTAGGGGCCCATATGCACCGGGCGATTCTTGTCCGAGAAAAAGCGAATGGTCATGTGCAGGTCCTGCCTTCGGCACGAAGGAACCCCGTTGATAGCAGCTTCGCACCGCGCGGCAACGGCAGCAGTCCTTATAGGCCGGGCATCACCCATCCGAGGGGCTTGCGACAACGGGATTTTTTCGCGCAAAATACCGCAATGAAGGGCAATTCACACCTGATCGACGCGGTATTCCAGCAATGTGACGACACCCCGGATGCAATTGCCCTCGTGACCGAAACGGGGGAGGCGTTGACCGCCAGCGTCGTCGCCACCCGATTGTCCGCGATCATTGATGCAACCGCGCGCCATGGGCTGACCCCGGCACATCGCGTTGCCACGCTGCTCCCCGATGCCGCCGACACGGCACTCCTTTTATTGGGCCTGAGCAACTGTGTATCGGTGCTACCGCTGAACCCGGTCCTGACACGTGCAGAATTGCGCGACACCGTTCAGCGGGCAAAAGTCGATCTGATCATCGGGCGCGCAGACGACGCTGCTGCGCGCACCCTCGCCGCGGATTGCGACCTGCCCCTGGTCGCCGCGGCGGATTTTCTGATCCTCCCGTCTGAACTCTTCTCATCCGAACCACGCGACACTACGCGCAAGCCGGGTCTCGTGCTGCTCACGTCCGGTTCCACCGGCACGCCGAAAACCGTGCCGATCACGACCGACGCCATGCTGCAATCCGCCCGGAACATCATCGCGGGGCTGGCGCTGGGCGCGGATGACAGGGCGCTGCACGCGCTGCCAATATTCCATATCGGCGCACTGGTCGACCTGCTGCTGGTGCCGCTCCTCTCCGGGGGCAGCGCCGTGATCTGCCCCGGTCGCACCCCTGCCGATTTGGCACATGCGGTGGAAACGGGTGGTGCGACCTGGATGCAACTGGTGCCCACGATGCTGATCCGCTGTCTGGAGGATCTGGATGACGCGGCATTGGCGAAAATGGGCGAAAGGCTGGATTTCATCCGCATGGTCTCCGCCGACCTGCCGCAAACTCTGCAGGAACAAGCCGAGGCTGCCATCGGTGTGCCGCTGATCCAGATGTATGGCATGACCGAAACCGCGGGCCAGATCTGCACCAACCCGCGCCCACCCGGAGAGCGACGCGCCGACAGCGTGGGCCGGCCCGCCGGGCCTCAGGTCGCCATCCTGGACGGGACCGGCGCGCTCCTGTCACAGGGTCGCACAGGCGAGGTCTGTGTGCGGGGCGACACGGTATTTCATGGATACGAAGGGCAGTCCGCAAACGATGCATTCTTCGGCGATTGGTTCCGCACCGGCGATCTGGGCAGATTTGACAACGATGGCTACTTTTACCTGACCGGTCGCAGGAAAGAGATGATCAACACCGGCGGTGAAAAAGTCTCTCCTCTGGAGGTAGAGCGTGCAGCTCTCGCCTGCGACGGCGTGACAGAGGCAGCGGCCTATCCGTTGCCGCACCCTACATTGGGCGAGCAGGTGGGGCTAAGCGTTGCGTCCGCCCTGAGCGAAGACGCTCTTCGGGTCCATCTGCAAGCGCACTTATCGCACCACAAACTGCCCCGGCGGGTCGATTTGCGCAACGCGCTGCCACGTCTGGGCGGCGGTAAGGTCGACAAACGCAGGCTGATCCGCGAGGCGGTGAAAACCCCGGATCAGCCAGCACCAGAATGGCAGGGCCTTGACCTGGCGTTGGCGCAGATCTGGGCTGACACGCTCAAGACGGACCACCCCGACACGGAAACCGATTTCTTCGACGCAGGTGGCGACAGCCTTTCGGCAACGACCTTCATCCTCGCGGTCGAGGAACACCTGCAAGCGCCGGTCGATCCCAACCTGCTGTTCAATCACCCGACGTTTGGCGGCGTCCTGAACGCGCTGGCGCAATCGCCCGCGACCTCGCCCACTGACCCGCCGGTCATTGCGTACATTCGCCGGATGATGGCTGGCTGGCCGGGCGAACCGGCCCTGCCGGGCGGGATCATCCGCAGTCTGGGCACCGCCAGCACGGGGCGCGCGATTTTCTGGTGCGGCACCGAGGGCGACCAGGGCACGGCGCTGCAGCAGGCACTCGGTTACGCCCACGCGATCCAAACGATGATCTCCACCGTGCATTATCCGGGCCGGACAGAGGCTGACCGTGCACTGGCGGCAGACGTTCTGGTGGCGGAAATCCAGCAAATCTCTCCTGACGGTGAACTGGTGCTGGGCGGCTTTTGCGAGGGCGGCCGGATCATGGAGCGTGTCGCCGCGCGTCTGGTCGCAGCGGGCCGCACCGTCGCGTTTTTCCTCAGCTGCGACCACTGGTTCGAAAGCCCGACCGCGTTCCCGGTGTTCCATGTCTTCAGCGACAGCTGGCGCTACAGCGCTGCCGTCCGGTTCAAGCGGCCGCAACTTGCCTATCCACTTTTGCACCCTGCCGGTGCACAGGACTTTCGGGTGCAAGGCGACCATATCCTGACGGTGGCACAGCTGGGCGATCTGGGCGCGGTGCTTGCGCCTTTCGTGCGCGGCGACACAGGGTTCGATCCGTTTTCTCCGCCCGCACTGCCGCTTGCGGATCGCGAGGCGATGTATCGCGCCCGCCTCCGGGTATTCTGCCCGCGTTTCGTCGGCCCCGGACAAGCCTTCACGATCACCTCTACGTTGACCAACTGCAGCCAGCAAATCTGGCAGCCCACGGCGCAAAGCGGTCTGGCCATGGCCGCACACGGTTGGAACCTTGATGGTCACCCGCGCGCATTCAACATCGCCTACGGTGAACTGGACGCCCCGATTGCACCGGGCGCATCCGCAACTGTGCGGCTGGATGGCCGATACCCCGACCTGCGCCTGCCTTTACGGCTGGACATCGTGCTCAGCGATCAGGGCATCCGGGACCTCACGAAGGCCGAGGGAGGGCTGGTCAGACGCCTCGTCTGGCCCAATCCCCTCAGCCGTCGGACCATCGCAGGCTAACGCCCGCCGGCCAGCGATGGCCGAACATCGCGATGTAGGACATTTCCGAGGCATCCACCTGCACAGCATTTTCACGCAGGGTCGTGACAAACGACAGGATCATCGCGACTCCCAGCTTTTCCCCGATACAACTGTGCCGTCCCGCACCGAACGTCAGGGCGTCCCCTGTCTCGTGATTGGCGCTTTGCAGCGCCAGGAAAACCGGTGTGCCGACGGCAACGGACTGCCCGTGCAGCGTGAACGCCGCGCGACAGACCCGTGGCACGATCTGCGCCGGTGTATCGTTCCGCAGGATGTGACGCACGGCGTCCTCCGTGACGGGCCCATCCGCGATCATCACCTGCGTGATCCCGGCCGCGATGTTCTCCACCCCGTCGGCCAGAACCAGCAGCGCGTTGTCGACGATATGCTGGTCGGTCAACGCGGGTTCATCCGCCTGATAGCGAAGCATCCCATGGATCAGCGTATCGCCCGCATTTGCCCGCGCCGCGTCAAGCGCCCGCTGCACCAGATCGCGGGCCTCTTCCAGCCCCCGATTGGTCGCCGCGAAAACCTCCGCATCCTGCACCGGCGCGAACAGACGGAAGAAGGCGGAGGTTGCGGATTTGATCTCATCCGTGGTCGCCGTCAGTCCCACGAAGGCGGCGCTGGCCCGACAGGCGAATTCCTGCGCGATGTCGCTGGACAGATCGCTGCGCCGTTCCGCGCGGGCTGTCGCGACATGCCGCTTTGCGATCTCGTCCAATACCGGCCCGAACCGTTTGAATCGGTCATGGAAACACCGGGTCAGCGCCTGTCGCGGGACACGGTGTTCCGGCTGGTCCAGAAACGGCGGGATATGTGCGGCCAGGCTCGCCGCCGGGTATTTGTCGGCGTTGCGGGTATGAAGCGTCGAGAATCGCGACGGCGCGTTGCCCAGAGCCTTTCCAGACAATGCCGCCATGATATCGGCACGCCGCGTCATGACGAACCCGCCTGTGGCAACGGGGGCAAGCGGCGCGTTCTCGCGCAGCCACGTATAGGTCGGGTGCGGATCGGCGACGAAGCCCGGATCGGTCAGATCGACCGGCAGCGTTACCTCGAATGGCCTGCCTGTGCGCCCACCCAAGAGTTTGCGAAAATTCAGCATCGTCTTACTCCCGTCGCGCGCCTCACCGGCAAAAGCATACTCAACCCTCGGCCAACCCAAGCTCCTGCATCATCATCTCGCGCATGATGAATTTCTGCGGCTTGCCTGTCACCGTCATCGGCATGTCCGCCACGATCCGCACATGGGTCGGCACCTTGAAATACGCGATCCGGTCCTTGCAATAGGCGGTAATGTCGCCCGCCGTCAGCCCCCGCCCGTCATGCGGAACAATCCAGGCGCAAACGACCTCTCCCAGTGCCGCGTCGGGCACGCCGAACACCTGTGCCGTGGCGATATCCTTATGTTCGAACAGGAAATCCTCGATCTCCTTGGGAAAGACGTTTTCGCCACCGCGGCAGATCATGTCCTTCACCCGCCCGGTGATCGTGCAGTATCCTTCCGCATCCAGCACGCCCAGATCGCCGGTGTGCATCCAGCCATCGGCGTCGATGCTGGCGGCCGTCATCGCGTCATCACCCCAATAGCCGCGCATCACCGAATAGCCACGGGTCAACAGTTCGCCCTGTGTGCCGACCGGCACGGTGGCTCCCGCCTCGTCCACGATCTTTACCTCGACATGCGGATGGACGCGCCCGACCGAAGACACCCGCTGCGCGATCGGATCGTCGACGTTGGACTGGAACGACACCGGGCTGGTTTCCGTCATGCCGTAGGCGATGGTCACGCCGGTCATGTTCATATCCGCCTGCACCCGGCGCATGACCGCAATCGGGCAGGGCGCGCCCGCCATGATCCCGGTGCGCAGATACGAAAGGTCGAAGTCGGCGAAATTAGGCAGCGCCATTTCCGCCACGAACATGGTCGGCACGCCGAAAAGCGCCGTGCATTTCTCGTCCGACACCGCTTGCAGTGTCGCCGCCGGGTCGAACCCCTCGCCGGGGACGACCATGGTGGCACCTTTCGTGACGCAGCCCAGCGTGCCCATCACCATCCCGAAGCAGTGGTAGAACGGCACCGGGATACACAGCCTGTCGTCCTTGGTGAATTCCATCGTCGCGGTCGTGAAATGCGCATTGTTGACGATGTTGTGTTGCGTCAGGCAGGCCCCCTTGGGGCTGCCGGTGGTGCCGCTGGTGAACTGGATGTTGATCGGGTCGTGCGGGTCCAGCGTCGCTGTCACCGCGTCGAGCGCGGCAGCATCGGTTGCGGTGCATAGCTCGTCAAAACCGATCATACCGTCGGGCACATGATCGCCCATCATGATCACATGCGCGAGGTCGGGCAGGTTGCCGCGCGACATCACGTCCTGCAGCATCGCGGTATAATCCGACGACTTGAAACGCGGTGCCGCCACGACAGCCCTGCACCCCGCCGTGCGCAGGGCGTGGTCCAGCTCGCCAGGTCGATATGCCGGGTTGATGCACACCAGAATCGCCCCGATTCGCGCCGTCGCGAATTGCGTCAGCAGCCACTCGTACCGGTTTGGCGACCAGATGCCGACACGGTCGCCCTTGGCGATGTCCAGCGAAAGCAGACCTGTCGCAAGGCGATCGACCGCCGCCTGAAATTCATCGTAACTCCAGCGGATGCCCTGTGCGGGAAAAACGGCGCAGGGATGGTCGGGACCGGCGGCGGCGGCCTGCGCCAGCAGCTGCGGGATCGTCACGTTCAGCAGCGGTTCGCGTGTCTGCCCGCGCACATGCGACAAGCCGTTGATTGGCGTGCGATCCGGCATTCGGCCCCCCTTGCATCCAGCGCAAACCCTAGCGGGAGCAGGCGGAAATGCAACGCTTGCCGATCCTGCGAACGGTAACCATGAACACGGCGAAAACCATCGCAGAGCGACACCTTCTGCGCCTTTATTCCAGGAAACCTGTGAACCTACCGAAAAATAGCACCGCATGTTTGCAACCGGTTGCAAAATTACAGATTTGATCTAAGGTGAATGGTGAGGAAATGGGGGATCATCGAATCAATGCACCTTTCGGGTCAGCATGACGCATGGGGCACACGGCCCGTTTACCGGCCTGCCCGGTCATGTTTTTCCCCACCTTCACCACGCCAACACGCCCTGTCGCAAACGCGCCGGGGCCTTGCGCCTTCATCGCGCCTCGTGTCCGTCGCCAACATGACGGACCTCCGGTCCGATGGATCAATCGCCTCGACAGAGGTCCCGGTTTTCAGAACACGTGTGCCGGGCACGTTCCTTGGGAGGAAAACATGAAGAAACTACTTTTGGCCGCAGGCCTGATGTCACTGATGGGCACCACCGCAATCTCGCAGCAGATCGGTGTATCCGTCGCCCGTTTCGACGACAACGGCCTGACCGTGATGCGCAACGGCATGACAGCCCACGAAGAAACGCTCGACGGTGTGTCGCTGCAGATCGAGGACGCGACAGACGACGTGGCCAAGCAGCTTGATCAGATCAACAACTTCATCGCGTCCGGCGTCGATGCGATCATCGTGAACGCGGTCGACACCAACGCGACCGAAGCGATGTCGAACGCCGCCGCCGCAGCGGGCGTGCCGCTGGTCTATGTGAACCGCCAGCCGATCAACATGGACACCCTGCCCGATGGCCAGGCGTTCGTGGCGTCCAACGAGATCGAATCCGGCACGCTCGCCGCATTTGAAATGTGCAAGATGCTGCGCGCCGAGGGCAAGGCAGGCGGTGCCACGGCCTATGTCCTGATGGGTCAGCTGTCCAATCAGGCAGCCGTTCAGCGCACTAAGGATTTCCATGACGTGATCGGCATGGATATGTGCAACTTCATCACCATCATCGACGAGCAGACCGCAAACTGGTCGCGTGACGAAGCCAACGACCTGATGACCAACTGGATTTCCTCCGGCGACGAATTCGACGCGGTCTTCGGCAACAACGACGAAATGGCGCTGGGCGCCATTCAGGCGATGAAAGCGGCGGGCATTTCCATGGACGATGTGGTCGTCGGTGGTGTGGACGCGACATCGGACGCACTGCTGTCGATGGCTGCAGGCGAAATGGACGTGACCGTATTCCAGGACCTTGCCGGTCAGGGTGCGGGTTCCATCGACACGGCGCTGGCGCTGATCAACGGCGAAGAAGTCGACAAGACCGTCTTCATCCCGTTCAAGCTCGTCACGACCGACAACCTGGCTGAATTCCAGTAAGTCCCGGCTTTTACGATACATCAGGGCGGCGCAGGCCGCCCTGATGCACCAGCAAACCAAATACAAAATCAGGAGAGCTGACAGATGTCAGATCAAAGCGACGGCACAGGCGGCCTGACGTTCGACAAATCCAAACGCTCTTGGCCCAACGAACTCAACGTCTTTGGCGCGTTGATCCTGATTATCGTCATCTTTGAAATTCTCGGCGCGATCTTCATGCAGCAAAGCCTGCTGTTCGACACCCGCGACCGTTTCGACAGCATCTTCAACGAGGCGCGCCTGCGGATCATCATCATTCAGGTCGCGATCATCGGCATCATTGCCATCGGCGTGACACAGGTGATCATCACGGCGGGGATCGACCTGTCGTCCGGGTCCGTCGTCGGCGCCACCGCCATGATCGCGATGAGCTTCGCACAGGTGGCAGAGGTCAACGGCAACCCCAACCCCAAGGCGATCTTCGGGGAATGGGCGCTCGATCTGCCGGTCGTCGTGCCGGTTCTGGTCGGGCTTGGCTGCGGTATCCTCGCGGGTCTGGTCAACGGTCTGCTGGTGGCCTTCGCGCGCATTCCGCCGTTCATCGCCACACTGGGCATGATGCTTTTCGCGCGGGGCGTGGCGCAGTGGTGGTCCACCGGCAACCCGGTATCCTTCCCGACCGACGCCTACGCCGTCATCGGCTCGGGCATGAACCCGGTGTGGATTTTCCTTGGCCTTGGCCTGCTGTTTCATCTGGTGATGAACTATACCGTCTACGGCAAGCACACATACGCCATCGGCTCGAACGAGGCGGCGGCCCGGATGTCGGGCATCAACGTGCCGCGCCATCTGGTGCTGGTCTATGCCATCGCCGGGATGCTCGCGGGCCTCTCCGCTGTGATCCTCACGTCCAAGAACCTGACCGCCCAGTCCGGCATGGGCCTGACCTACGAACTGGAGGCGATTGCCATGGCCGTCATCGGCGGCGTGTCGCTTTTCGGCGGGCGGGGATCGATCGTCGGCACACTGATCGGCGCGCTGATCATCGGGGTCATCACCTCCGGTTTCACCTTCCTGCGGCTCGGGGCCTACTATCAGGAAATGGTGCTCGGGGCGATCATCGTCAGTGCGGTCGCACTCGACCAATGGCAACAAAAACGCGCCGCGGCGCGGGCGTAAAAGGGGGGCTGACATGACCGACACTATTCTGGAAACCAAGAACCTCACCAAACATTACGGCGGTGTCCACGCCCTCGAAGGCGCGGATTTCGTCCTCAAGCGCGGCGAGCATGTCGCGATCATGGGGGACAACGGTGCCGGCAAATCGACCTTTGTGCGCCAGATCACCGGGGTCGAGCAGCGTACACGCGGCAAGATCGTCTTTGACGGGGAAGAGGTGAACTTCGCCGGCCCCCTCGACGCGCGCGAGGCGGGCATCGAAACCGTGTTCCAGACGCTTGCGCTGGCCGATGATCTGAACGTGCCTGACAACCTCTTCCTCGGCCGCGAAAAGACAAAGTGGAACTGGCTTGGCCCTTTTCGTCTGCTCGACTACAAGGCGATGCGCGCCGACACCATCGCCGGGCTGGAAAAGACCGCGGTGAAAATCCCCAACATCCGCAACACCATCGCCAATATGTCCGGCGGGCAGCGGCAGTGTGTCGCCATCGCCCGTACCGCGACCTTCGCCAGCAAGCTGACGATCATGGACGAACCTACCGCCGCCCTCGGCGTGCAGGAGACCGCGCAGGTTGAAAACATCGTCCGCACGCTCAAGGATCAGGGCGAAAGCCTGATCCTCGTGTCGCACAACATGCGGCAGGTGTTCGATCTGGTGGACCGGATCGTGGTGTTCCGACGCGGCCGGATCGTGGCGAATCTCAACAAGGAAGACACCGACGGACAGGATGTCGTCGCCTATATCACCGGAGCCAAGACCGGGGCGGAATACGAAGGCGCGGCATGAAACTGCTCGACCTCGAACACCCGTTCTTCGTGCCGCTCGGCACGCGCGTCGCGGTGGTCGCCGTCTGTGCGCTCTGGGGGTTGTTCGAACTGTCGCAGGGCGCCGTATTCTGGGCGGTGTTTTTCCTGGGCCTCGCCGCGATCTGTGGCTGGCGGTTCGCGACGATAGACTATAGCGCAATCGCCGTAAAAGACGCGGACGACGACGGGGGATAGGCAACATGGCGGTGACGCTGAAGGACGTGGCCGAACGCGCCGGTGTCTCGCGCTCCGCCGTGTCGCGCACCTATACCGAGGGCGCGTCTGTCTCGGCCAAGACCCGGCGCAAGGTCCAGCAGGCCGCCAATGAACTGGGCTACAGCCCCAACGCGCTCGCCTCCTCGCTCACCACCGGCCGGACCAAGATGATCGGCCTGATCTCCAACAACTTCCACAATCCGATTTTTCTGCAGGTCTTCGATCTGTTCACCAAGAACCTGCAGGATCGCGGGTTGCGCCCGCTGCTGGTCAACCTCACGGACGAGGTCGATCCGCAGGCGTCCTTGCGGATGCTCCGGCAGTATTCCGTCGACGGTGTGATCGTCGCGTCCTCGACCCTGCCGGAAAGTTTCGCGCTCGCCTTCGCCGACGCCGGCATGCCGGTCGTGCACAGCTTCGGGCGGCACCGGGATGCGCCGCGTGTCAACACGCTGGGCATCGACAATATAGAGGCCGGGCGTCTCGCCGCGCAGACGTTGCTGGCGCGTGGTTATCGCCGCATCGGGTTCCTGGGCGGGCCAGAGGCCGCAACCTCGACCCAGGACCGTCTTGCCGGTTTCACCGCCGCGCTCAGCGGCAGTGATGCGACCCTCGCCACCTCCTTCGCCAGCCAATATTCTTTCGACGCGGGACGCGCCGAAATGCTGCGACTGATGGATGCGCCCCTGGCCGAGGCGTATTTTTGCGGTGATGATGTGTTGTCCATCGGCGTTCTGTCAGCGTTGCAAAGCAGGGGCCTTTCCGCACCGCGCGACGTCGGCATCATCGGGTTGAACGACATGGAAATGGCCGGTTGGGACAACATCGCTCTCACCACCATCCACAACCCGATTGGCCGGATCATCGAATCTTCCGTCGGCCTCGTTGCCGATCTGGTCGAAAACAGTGATCTGCCATCAAAGGCCCACCGCTTCGATTGCCATGTCGTCGAGCGCGGGACGCTGCGGCCACCGGCCTAGCATATCATCTAAACATCGGCGGTCGCGCATCCAGCCAGGCACCGTCTTTCTTGCCGCTTTCCGCCACGGCAAAGACCGCCGCCATCGACCGCAGGCCATCCTCGGCCTTGGGATAGAGGTTCGCTGCCGGGTCCATGACGCGCCCTGCCTTGCGCGCGGAGATCGCCTCGGCCAGATCGGTGTAGATATTGGCGAATGCCAGCGGCATCCCCTCTGCATGGCCGATCGTCACGCGGGTCGCGCGGTCGGCTTCCGGCGACAGATTTGCCTCGCCGCGCTCGATGACCTGCAGGCGTTCGCCCAGCGGCATGTAGTAAAGCTGGTTCGGCTGTTCCTGCGACCAGCGCAACCCGCCGGTTTCGCCGAACACCTGAATGCCCAGCCCGTGTTGGCGGCCAATGGCGATAGAACTGGTCCACAGCCGCCCGACGGCACCACCGTCCATGCGGAAATTCACCATCGCATCGTCTTCAAGCGTGCGCACGTCGATGCAGGACACCGTGTCGGCGGACAGCTTCGTCACTTCCTGTCCCGTCACGAACGACGCCATGTGCAGCGCGTGAATACCGCAGTCGGCAAACTGCGCCGACACGCCCGCCTGCGCCGGATCATAGCGCCAGCGCACGCGCGGATTGTCGGCGTCGGTGGCGTCTGCATGGTGGCCGTGGGCAAATTCGGCATTCACAAGGCGCACCTTGCCGATGTCGCCGCGCGCGACCATCGCCTTCATATGCCGGACGAGTGAATACCCGGTATAGCCATAATTCACCGCGCAGATGCGGCCCGTCTTCTTGGCGATCTCGACGATTTCCTCGCCCTCCTCGACGGTCATCGTCATCGGCTTTTCGCAGAGCACGTTGAACCCGCCTTCGAGAAACGCCTTGGTGATCGCGAAATGCGTGGCGTTTGGCGTGGCGACCGTCACCAGATCGACGCGGTCGTCGCGCGTCTTCTCTGCCGTCAGCATTTCTTCCCAGCCGCCATAGGCGCGGTCGCCAAGGCCAAGCCTGCGGCCATAGTCGATTCCCTGCTCGGGGCGGTGGTCCAGCGCCCCGGCGGCGAATTCGAACAGACCGTCCAGCCCTGCGCCCAGGCGATGCGCCGGGCCGATCTGGCTGCCTTCGCCGCCGCCGATCATACCCCATTTAAGTTTCGTCATAGCGTTAACCTTTCGGCCGAATGTTCAGTTTTCGAAGTCACAACCTGTGCACCGGGCGTGCACAGCGCGTGCACCGGCGTGTCGCGCCCAAAAGGTTAAAATCCGATGGATTGCAGATAGGCGCGGTTCAGTTTGGCATCATCGACGGGCGATGTATCGCCTTGCGGATCGCAATCCTGCTCCACCGTGCACCAGCCGTCAAAGCCCGCGTCCAGCAAAATTTGCCGCACGGCGGGGAAATCCACATCGCCATCGCCCAGATTGCAGAAGATACCCTGCGCGCAGGCATCGTAGAAATCGGTGCGCTTTGCCACGACCTTTGCCTTCACCTTGGGGTCGATGTCCTTGAAGTGCATGTAGCTGATCCGGTCGATGTGTCTGCGCATGAAGGCGACCGGATCGTACCCAGCATAGGAATGGTGCCCGGTGTCGAAACAGATTTTCAGGATGCTCTCGTCCACCTCTTCCAGCAGGCGTTCCAGCTCTGGCTCGAAGTCGATGAAGCCCGCAGCGTGGGCGTGCATCCCCACTGTCAGACCGTATTCCTCGGTTCCCATTCTTGCGATCGTCGCGATCCGGTCGCGAAAGGCTGTCCATTCCGCGTTGTCCATCTGCTCTGCCTCGATCGCGCGGCCTGCGGTGGGCGCGCGGCGGGGTGAGATGCTGTCGATCAGCACCAGATGTTCGGCACCATGTGCCTTCAGTGCCTTGCAGGTGCGCACGGCGCCATCCATCACGTCAGACCATGCGGCCGGGTCGTGGAAGGGGCGGAAAACGACACCGCCAACCAGCGTCTGATTGAATTCCTCCAACGCCTCGCCAAGCACGGCGGGGTCCTCCGGCATGAAACCGACGGGGCCAAGCTCGATCCCGGTATAGCCCGCCGCCGCGTTTTCCTGCAGCACCTTGCGCCACGCGGGGTTGCGCGGGTCGTCCGCGAATTCCACACCCCAGGAACAGGGGGCGTTACCGATATTGATCATGGCGTGGCTCCTTCAGTAGTCGGCGACGTCGACCCAGGCGTTTTTCGCGCTGGAGTCGAGGACGGCGGTGACGATGCGATTGACGGCAAGACCTTCGGCGAAGGTCGGCCAGACGGGTTCGTCGGTTGCGATGGCCGTCAGGAAATCCTTGGCCTCGATGATGATCTGGTCGTTGTAGCCGGTACCGTGGCCCGGCCCCTGACAGAACGGAAGGTAATCGGGGTGGTCGGGGCCGGTCAGGATCTTGCGAAAGCCGCGCTCTGCTTCCGGTCCTTCGGCAAGATACAGATGCAGGGCGTTCTGGTCTTCCTGATCGAACCGGATATGCCCTCTGGTGCCGTGGATTTCGTAGGCGTAGCCCATCTTGCGGCCCATCGCGACGCGGCTGAAGAACATATGCCCCTGCGCGCCGGACGCGAAGCGGCACATCATCTGCGCCTGATCGTCGTTGGTCACGGGTTCGCCGTCGCGGGTTTTGTGCACGGTCTCAGTCACGGCGCAAAGGCTGTCGATCGGTCCCAACAGCGCGTGCGCGGCGTTGATCATATGCGGCGCCAGATCACCCATACAGCCGTTGGCGGTGCCCTGCGCCCGCCAGCCGCCGATGGCGGGATCGGCAAAGAAATCCTCTGTCATCTCACCGCGAAACCAGATCACGTCGCCGATACGGCCCTCGGCCAGCAGTTGCCGCGCGTATTGCGAAGCGGGGGTGCGGATGTAATTGAAGCCGACCATATTCGCGACGCCAGCTTTTTCGGCGGCATCGACCATGGCGCGGCTGTCGTCCAGCGACGTGCCGAGCGGCTTTTCACACAGCACCGGCTTCCCCGCAGACAAGGCGGCCAGAGCAATCTCGCGGTGGGTCGCCTGCGGCGAGGCGATGACCACGGCCTCGACCCTTTGGTCATCGACGAGCACGCGCCAGTCATCGGTCGCACGGGCAAAGCCATAGGTCGCCCGGTAGCGTTCGGCAGAGGCGGGCGACGTCGCGCAGACCATCTCCAGCTGCGGTGTCAGGGCGGTGTCGAAAACGGCCTTTACAGCGCCGAACGCGACCGCATGGGCCTTGCCCATATAGCCGCCGCCGATGATCCCGATGCCGATTTCCGCCATGGTATGATCCTCCTGCAAAAACCGATTGCAACCGGTTGCAAAATGCGTATCCTTGTTTTGGGCGACGGGTCAATATGCAATCTGTCGCCCTGTGAATTTCATACCGGGGGGCATCGCGTGGGACAGACCGGCGAGACCATTGAGCTGACCACGGCGCAGGCGATCATCCGCTGGCTGGCGGCGCAATATATCGAGATCGACGGCGTGAAAACCCGCGTTTGCGGTGGTGGCTTCGGCATCTTCGGCCATGGCAACGTCACCTGTCTGGGCGAGGCGCTGTATGACCACCGCGATGTACTGCCGCTCTATCGCGGGCAGAACGAGCAGGGGATGGGCTTTGCCGCGGCAGGCTATGCCAAGGCGCATCTGCGGCGGCGGTTCATGTTCTGCACCGCCAGTGCTGGCCCCGGCACGGCGAACCTGCTGACGGCCGCCGCATTGGCCCACGCCAACCGTCTGCCGATGCTGATGCTGTGCGGCGATGCGTTCCTGACGCGCCTGCCGGACCCGGTGTTGCAGCAACTCGAACACTTCGGCAATCCGACGCTGGGCGTGAACGATGCGTTCAAGGCGGTGTCGCGTTTCTGGGACCGGATCACCCATCCTGCGCAGGTGATCCAGTCGCTGCCGGCGGCCTTGGCCACGATGCTCGACCCTGCCGATTGCGGGCCGGCCTTCATCGGGTTGCCGCAAGATGTGCAGGGCTGGACCTATGACTACCCGGTATCCTTCTTTGAGGAGCGGCTGCATCGCATCCGCAGGCAGGCCCCGGACGCCGCCGAGATCGCGGACGCCATCGCACTTCTGAAAACCGCCAAGCGCCCGATGATCATCGCAGGCGGAGGTGTCCAGTATTCCGGTGCGGTGGCTGAACTGACCGCTTTCTCCGAGGCGACGAGTATTCCGGTCGTCGAGACGATCGCGGGGCGGGCCAACATGCTGGACACGCATCCGCTCAATATCGGGCCGATCGGAGTGACGGGGTCGAATTCGGCCAACACGATTGCGGAAAAGGCGGATGTGATTTTGGCCGTCGGCACACGCTTGCAGGACTTCACCACCGGCTCGTGGACCGCCTTTGCCCATGACGCAAAGATCATTGGTGTGAACGCGGCACGGCACGACGCGGCCAAGCATATGTCGCTGACCGTGGTGGGCGATGCGAAACTGGCGCTGGAGGCGCTGGCGAGCGACTACAAGGCACCCGGCGAGTGGAAAGCCCACGCGCAAGCGGAACGCGCGAAGTGGATGGACTACGTCGCCGAGAATACCCGTGTCGGCAATGGCCCGGCCAGCTACGCGCAGGCCATCGGCGAGGTGAACCGCCTCTGCGACCCCCGCGACCGTATTGTCGCCGCCGCTGGCGGTTTGCCCGCCGAAGTGACGGCCAACTGGCGCACGCTGGATATCGGCACGGTCGATGTGGAATTCGGTTTTTCCTGCATGGGCTACGAGATCGCAGGTGGCTGGGGCGCGAGGATCGCGCAGTCCGAAAGCGAGCCGGATCAGGATACCATCGTGTTCACCGGCGACGGGTCCTATCTGTTGATGAATTCCGACATCTATTCATCCGTGCTGACCGACAAGAAGATGATCGTGCTTGTGCTGGACAACGGTGGCTTTGCCGTCATCAACAAGTTGCAGAACAACACCGGCAACGAGAGCTTCAACAACCTGATCGCGGACACGCCCACCGCCACCACTCAGGCGCGCGTCGATTTCGAGGCGCACGCGCGTGCGATGGGCGCAGAGGCCGAAACCGTCGACAGCCCCGCCGGGCTTGAGGATGTGTTCAAGCGCGCCAAGGCCGCCGACCGGACCTATGTGATCGTCATGCAGGTCGACCCTTACGATGGCTGGACGACCGAAGGCCACGCCTGGTGGGAGGTCGGCACGCCGCATGTGACCGACAATCCGAAGGTGGAAGCCGCCCATAGGGACACCGAGGATGGCCGCAAGCTCCAGCGGAAAGGCGTCTGATGGCCGACCTGCTGGACGGCATCCGTCGCAACAATTTTGTCGTCGTGGGCCGGGCGGGTATCGACTTTTTCACCGACCCGGGTGTCGCGGCAGAGGATGCGGAAACCGTGACCGTGGGGCTGGGTGGGTCGTCGGCCAATATCGCGGCGGGCATCTGCAAGCTGGGCGGGCAGGCATCGCTGGTCACGCGGGTGTCCGATGACAGCGTCGGCAGCTATTGCATCGGGCAGCTGCGGAGGTATGGCGTCGGCACCGATTATGTGACGCCGGTGGGCGGGGAATACCGCAACTCGCTGGCGTTCTACGAAAGCCGGGTCGCAGGCCATCGCAACGTGATCTACCGCAACGGGGCTGCCGATTTCCAGATGGAAGAGGCGGATGTCGCGGCGGTGGACTACGGAAAATTCGGTGCGCTGATCACGGCAGGCACCGTCTTTGCCGCAGAGCCATCGCGCAGTGCCACATTCGCCGCCTTCGATCACGCGAAAAGGGCCGGTTTGCCGATCATCTTTGACGTGGACTACCGCCCCTATTCATGGACCTCGCCGCAGGTGGCCTCCGACGTCCTCAGCAAGGCCGCAGCGCAGTGCGATATGATCGTAGGCAACGACGAGGAGTTCGGCTTCATGGCCGGTGATTACGACAAGGGGCTGGACAAGGCCCGCGACCTGGCCGCCACCACAGCCGCCATCGTGGTGTACAAGATGGGCCATGAAGGAGCCGTGACTTTTGCTGGTGATGACGAAATCCGCACCGGCATTTTCCCGGTCGATGCGCTGAAGCCGACGGGCGCGGGCGACAGTTTCATGGCCGGACTGATGACGGGGCTGGCCGCCGACTTGCCGCTGCGCGACGCGATCCTGCGCGGATCGGCCTGCGCGTCGATCACCGTTTCGCGCCCCGGTTGCGCCCCCGCGATGGCGGACACCGCGACACTGGAAACCTTCATGGCCGATCACCCCGGCCCGACTGCCGCCTGAGAGGACAAGAGCCATGCACATCCCGCCATTCGACAACCACAACAAACCCATCGTGGATATCGACGATCCCACGGTGCCGCTCAATTACTTCAATATCGTGAAGCTGAAGAAGGGGCGGGCGTTCGAATATGCGGTGCCGGGATACGAGACCTGCATCGTCCCCGCCACGGGAACCGTCGATATCGAGGTCGAAGGGTTTAGGGCCGACGGGATCGGCAACCGGGTGGAAGATGTCTGGGACGGTGAGCCGGAGGGCGTCTATGTGCCCACGGCGGCGAAGGCCACGATGGTCTGCACGTCGGACACGGCTGAGGTCTTCGTCTGCGGTGCCCGCTATGACAAAGTGCTGGATGCTTTCGCCGTGCGCAGCGATGAGCTGGATCTTGTGCAATACGGATCCGACGACACCAAGACCCATCGGAAGATCAAGCACATCCTCGGCACGAAATATCACGATAAGGTGGGCCGTCTGCTGGTGTCGGAACTGTTCACTGTGGGCGAGGGCGGCTGGTCCGGTTTTCCGTCGCACAAGCACGATACCGACCGCCTGCCGGACGAAACCCGCCATGACGAGACCTACAATTTCCGCTTCAAGCCGAACCACGGGTCCGGTGTGCAAATGCTGCAACGCGAAGACGGGAAAGCGGGGGATGCGTATCACATCGTCGACGGGTCCACGATCTGTCTCGACAACGGCTATCACCCCTGCGCGGTGCTGCCTGGCTATCAGATGTATTATTTCACCATTCTGGGCGGGCTGTCGCAGCGCAGTCTAGTGCAGTATTTCCAGCCGTCGCACGCCTATCAGGTGGAAACCATCCCCGGCATCAAGGACATGATCGCGAAGTTCAAGTAGCGCGACATCGCATTATCTTGCCGGAAATACTCCCGCCGGAGGCACCGACGGGGCAACATGGAACGGACCCCACATGCCGCTCGTCACCCTCTCCGATGTCCTGCAACCCGCGCTGAAGCAAGGCTATGCCGTCGGCGGTTTGGTCACATTGGGGTGGGAGGACATGCGCGCCTATGTGGCGGCGGCAGAGGCCGAGGATTGCCCGGTGATCCTGCAGGCGGGACCGGGGTGCCGGGCTCATACGCCGCTGCCGGTGCTGGGCGCGATGTTCCGTCATCTGGCCGAAAACGCGCGCGTGCCGGTCGTGGCGCATCTCGATCACGGGTATACCTACGACGATTGTGCAGAAGCGCTGGATGCCGGGTTTACATCGCTGATGTTCGACGGGTCGCGCCTGCTGCTGGCAGACAACATCGCGCAGACGCGCCGTGTGGCGGAACTGGCGCATGGCGCGGGTGTGTCCTGTGAAGGCGAGATCGGCTTTGTCGGCTACGCTGATGGCGAGGCGTCGGCAGGGACCGACCCGGAGGAGGCGGCGCGCTTTGCCGCCGAAACCGGCGTAGATGCCATGGCAATTTCCGTGGGCAACGTGCATTTGCAACAGGATAAGCAGGGCGGGCTGGACGAGGACCGGATCGCCGCCATTCAGGCGCTGACGGACGTGCCGCTGGTGATCCACGGCGGATCGGGCGTACCGGTGGAACAGCGGATGCGGCTGGCGCGTGAAACGAACATCTGCAAGTTCAACATCGGCACGGAATTGCGCATGGCGTTCGGAGCAGCGATGCGCGCGGCGGTGAATGCGGACCCGGACAGATTCGACCGGGTCACCATTCTGAAAGATACACATGATCCCGTCATGACGGCCGCACGCGGCGTCCTGCGGGCGCTGAAAGGATAGATCATGCTGAACATCGGTATTCTGGGCGCGGGGCGTATCGGGCAGGTGCACGGTGCCACGCTGCGCGGCATGACCACGGCGCGGGCGGCGGCGGTGTCCGATTTTCTGCCGGATGCGGCAAAGGGGCTGGCGGATACATTGGGCGCAAAGGTGATGTCCTCGGAGGAGATCATCGCCGCGTCGGATATCGACGCGGTGGTGATCGGCACGCCGACCACGACGCATTACGACTTGATCCACGCGGCGGCGGCGGCGGGCAAGGCGATCTTTTGTGAAAAGCCGGTGGATCTGTCGGTCGACCGCATCCGCGACTGTCTGGCGGCGGTGGACAAGGCGGGTGTGCCGTTCATGGTTGCGTTCAACCGGCGGTTCGATCCGGGTTTTGCGCATCTGCAAAGTCAGATCGTGGATCAGGTAATCGGTGACGTCGAGATCGTGACGATCCTGTCACGCGACCCCGCGCCGCCGCCCATCGGCTACATCAAACAGTCCGGCGGCATCTTTCGCGACATGATGATCCACGATCTGGATATGGCGCGGTTCCTGCTGGGTGAGGACCCAGTGGAACTGACTGCGGTCGGCTCCTGTCTCGTCGATCCTGCCATCGGTGAGGCGGGGGATTTCGACACAGCCGCCGTGACGCTGAAAACCGCGAGCGGCAAAATCTGCCAAATCTCGAATTCGCGCCGCGCGACCTATGGCTATGACCAGAGGGTCGAGGTGCACGGGGCCAAAGGCATGTTGCGCGCGATGAACGTGCCGGAGCATAATGTGGAACTGTCCACCGGCGCCGGGTTCACCGCCGCACCGACGCTGCCGTTCTTTCTGGAACGCTACGCCGCGGCTTATCGGGCAGAGATGGAACACTTCGTCGCCTGCGTTGCCGATGGGAAGCCGGTGAAGCCGACCGGCATCGACGGGCTGAAGGCGCAGATGCTGGCGGATGCCGCCGATGCCAGCGCCCGGGACGGGCAACCGCGCAAGCTGACCTACTGACAGCGACCAGCCCGACAAAAAAGCCCCGCATGATGCGGGGCTTTTGCGTTTCAAAAGGGGTGGCGATCAGCCCTTGCCCTTCCACGGCACCAGCCAGCGTTCGGCCCAGCGCATCAGCATGTCGATGCTGAACCCGATGATCCCGATCAGGATGATGCCCATCAGGACGATGTCGGTCTGCTGGAATTTCGACGCAACCATGATCATCATGCCTGCCCCTTTTTCAGCCGCGACCAGTTCGGCGGCCACGACCGTGCCCCAGCAAACGCCCATCGCGACCCGCGCACCGGTGAAGATTTCCGGCAGGGAGTTGGGGATGATGACGTGCCGCATGATCTGCCATTTGGAGGCACCCAGAGAGTAGGCTGCGTGCACCTTGGAAATCCGCACACCCGACACACCCGACCGCGCGGCAATGGCCATGATCCAGAGTGCGGCCAGGAACAGCAGGATGATCTTGCCGACCTCGCCGATACCGGCCCAGATGATCACCAGCGGGATCAGCGCCAGCGGCGGCACCGGGCGCATGAATTCGACGATGGGGTCGAACCAGCCACGGAACCAGTCTGACAGGCCCATGGCATAGCCCAACGGGATACCAACCAGCGCCCCGAGGATGAAGCCCACGATGACCCGGAACAGCGAATAGCCCAGGTGCTCGGCCAGCGTAGAGTTGCGGAATCCGGCGGATGCGATTTCGACCACGCGGTTCCACACCGCTTCCGGTGCGGGCAGCCAGATCGGCTCCATCTGCCAACCGGAGGACGGCTGAATGTTCAGCGTACCTTTGGCTGTCATGGCGACAGTGCCGAAATCGGTGCTGACCGATCCATCCGGTTCGATCGCCTGCCCGTTCACGGCGGTGATCGTCGCACCGTCGTCGCGGGTGATGTCGTCGTTGTCCTCTACCCGTTTCAGCACGCTGCGATAGGTGATGAGCGAGACCGAATCGTTCTTGGCGAAGCCGTCACCCGGCGCGACTTCGGGCGCCGGAACATCCGCGCCGATTGGACTGACCAGCACCGTGACCTCCGCGTCGTCGGTAGTGCCGTCGGGGGCTGTCGATGTGTAGGTAAACGTGGTTTCGCCCTCGAACGGGCCGGGGGCGTGCATGAAGGACGGCAGCAGCTTGCTGCCGGTGAACGCGCCCCAAAGCACGAAGATCAGCACGACAGACACGATGGACGCGACGGTGTTGGAGGACACGGCGCTTTCGTCGCCGAAGGTCACGGTCTTGAGCGATGTGTAGTCGTGCCGAGGTGTCAGCATCCGCTTGATGAATGTCCAGATCACCGCACACGCGAGGATCAGCAGGACATAGCCGATGATATAGGGGGCGGCGGACAGCAGGGTCTGCAGCACCGCGACAAGTTCGGCCCAGAGGCCAGCGATCACACTCATGCGCCTGCTCCTTCCTGACGTCCCATGATTTCCTCTTCCATGTTCCAGATCATCGACAGGATTTCCTCGCGGACCTGTGCAAAGCGAGGGTCCTTCTTGACCTCCCGCAGGTCCTGCCCGACGCCCATTTCGGCGAACGGCAGATTGTATTCCTTGTGGATGCGGCCGGGACGTGGGGCCATGACGATCAAACGCTCACCCAGCAACAGCGCCTCCTCGACGGAGTGGGTGATCAGGATGATGGTCTTTCCGGTTTCCTTCCAGAGCTTGAGAACGAGGCCCTGCATCTTTTCGCGCGTCAACGCGTCGAGTGCGCCCAGCGGTTCGTCCATCAGGATCACGTCGGGCTCGTTGGCCAGGCACCGGGCCAGCGCCACGCGCTGCTGCATCCCGCCGGACAATTCATAGACCTGCTTTTCCTTGAAGTCCTGCAGGCCCACAACGTCGAGCAGGTGATCGACTTTCTGCGCGTCCTGCTTGCTGGTGCCCTTCATCTTGGGCCCGAAGCCCACGTTTTCGCGCACCGACATCCATTCGAACAGTGCGCCCTGCTGGAACACCATGCCGCGTTCAGGGCCGGGGCCGCGCACCTGCTTGCCGTTGAGGGTGATCTTACCCTCGGTCGGGGCCAGAAAGCCCGCGACGATGTTCAGCAGGGTCGTCTTGCCGCAGCCTGATGGGCCGAGCACCGACATCAGCTCGCCTGCCTTCAGGTCGATCGACACGTCTTTCAGCGCCTGCACGGAAGACCCGTTCGGCAAATCGAAGCGCATCGAGAGTTTATCTATTTCAAGTGCTGCCATGCCCTGCTTCCTTTGGTGCTTGCGAAAGGAATGGGCATCGGCCGCCCCGGTCATTCCTTGCGCAAGGGCCAAAAAATGTGGCGCGGGGGTTGCCCCACGCGCCACACCTGAACCCAATCGGGTCTTACATTTCGGAAACGGCGGTCAGCGGACCGGCGTTCACGTTGCCTTCATAGCTGTCGAGAGCGGATTCGATGGAACCGCTTTCCACGAAGACGTCTGCCACGCCTTTCATGAAGGTCTGCGCGTTGCCGCCCAGCCATGCACCCGAAAGCTGATCGGCGACCGATGGGAACACGAACGTGTCCATCGTTTCAGCCGTTGCCTGAACGTCCATACCGGCATCCTGTGCGATGACTTCCAGCATCTCGTCACGCATGGAGCCTTCGTTCCACATTTCGTTGGCTTCCGCCGTCACCTGCAGGAACTTGGCGACCATGTCGGGGTTTTCGGCCACGAAGGATGCAGGTGCCGTCGTCGCGTCGAACACCAGAATGCCAAGGGCTTCCTTCTCGGCACCGGTCAGCAGGACGTTGCCGTGCTCTTTCATGCGGCGCAGTGCGCCACCCCAGCCGCAGGCCATGTCGACCTGGCCTTGCGCGATGGCGGCAGCGCCGTCGGCGGGTGCCATGTCGACGACCTCGAGAGAGGCCAGATCGACACCAAAGTGATCCATCTGACGCAGGAAGCCGTAGTGTGCAGCTGTGCCCAGCGGCACGGCGACTTTCTTGCCGGCCAGCTCTGCTGCCGACTGCGCGTCGATTTCGAGGCCGGAGGACACGACGCAGTTGTCGTTTTCAGCGTAGGACACGGCCACGTCGACGACCTGGATGTCCTGACCGGCAGAGGCCGCGACCACGAATGGCGGGATACCCTGGCTGACGGAAATCTGCACGTCGCCCGATGCCATGGCGGCGGACATCGCGGTCCCGGTGTCGAAGCTGACCCAGTTAATGTCGGCGCCCAGCGCCTCTTCATACATGCCGTTCACCTTGGCGAACTGGAATGGCATCGGCCATTCGAGGAAGTAGGCAACGGTAATTTCGGAATGGCCATCGGCATTTGCGGTCTGCGCTGTGAATGTCAGCGCGGCCGTCGCCATCAGGGCCTTCATCAGGTTGGATTTCATTTGGTCGTCTCCCTAGTTGGTCGTATGTCATCTGGCGTTTGCCAGCATTATTGCCGATGCGTTTCAGGCGCTTGTGCGGTTGCACAGGCACCATCCGGCACCGATACGATGCCGTTCGTTGCGGCATTTTGGTGTTCTGACGTCGCGTCGGAACGCTCGCACCGGAACATTATGGGTCAGCCTTGCGGAGTCAAACGAATCCGCTTCTGGCCTAATCATGCGGAAAGATTGGCCTTATTTTGCCAGGAAGGCCATAAAATTCTGTTCCGATATTGCTTATTTTTCTGGCGGGAAACACGGTATGCGCGGGATTGCCGGGCAGGGCGCGGCAGCACATCGCGTGGGGAGAAACGATAATGGCAGTCTCGTTAAGTGCCGCACAGGACAGCGGATTGGCTTGGGTGGACGGCCACGCGACAGACCTGTCGCAAGGGTGCGCCACGATCTTCGACTACGGTGAAACGGCTTGGCGAGAGTACCGCTCTGCGGCCTGGTATGTGGACCATCTGCGGGCCGAAGGGTTCACTGTCGAGGAAGGCAGCGCCGGTATGCCGACGGCATTCTGCGCCGAGTGGTCGAACGGCGACGGCCCGGTCATCGGCATGTATGCGGAATACGACGCGGTGCCGGGAAACTGTCAGGCGGCTGTGACACACCGTGCGCCACGCGGAGGCCTGGGGTATCAGGCGGGCGGCCACACTGACCCGCATTCCGGACTGGGGATCGCCGGGCTGGGCGGGCTGCTGGCCACCAAGGCCGCGATGGAACAGCACGGGATCAGGGGCGGGCTTCGGTTCACCGGGGAACCTGCGGAAAAGGTGCGCGGATCGAAGCCGATCCATGCGGCGGCGGGCTACTATGACGGGCTGGCCGCGATCCTTTCGTTTCATCCGTTCTACATGCTGCCGATGTGCAATACAGTGCGGTGGGACACGCACTGCGGTGCGGCCTATTCCATGATCTACCGTTTTATTTGCGACGCGCCGCAGGACTGGGGCGCGACCGACACCCCGATCCCGCAAAGCCATTCCTCCGTGCGCGCGCCGGGAGCGGGGGAAGCACTGAACATGATGTTCATGACGTCCAAGGCGCTGCGCGACAGCATGTTGCCGCATCAAGGCGGCTGGTCGATCTCCGAGGCGGTGCTGACCCATGCGCAGGCAACTGCCGACAACCTGCCCGCAGGTCTGGCCGAAATCCAGTACATGATGCGCACGCCCGACATCGCCATGGCCGAACAGGTGACAGCCGTGCTGGATCGCAACGCGCAGGCGGCGGCGGATATGACCGGCTGCCGGTGGGAACGGCACTGGGTCTGCAAATCGCGCCCCGGTCTGGCGAACCACGCGATTGCAGGCACCGTCTGGGAGGCGATGCAGGCGGTTGGCGCGCCGAAGTGGGACGAGGCTGCCAAAGCCGTCGCGCGCGAGGTGCAGAAAAATGCGGGTGTGGAACCGATGGACGATCCCCTCATCCCCGAGATGACGCGCCTCATGGACCCGCAGGAGGCAGAGGCGATCCTGCGCCATGACCTGCCGCCATCGCAGACCAATTCGACCTCGGACGACTATACCGATATGACATGGCACGCGCCCACGGCACGGTTCTATGTCGCGCGGCCCGCATTGCGTGCGCCAAAAGGCGTGACCTATCCACCCTGGGTGATGAACGCGCTTGGCGGCATACCCGCGACGATCGACCCGATGGTGCAGACGGCGGCGAAGGTGCTGGCGGTGTCGGCGTTGCGGTTGCTGGAAGACAAGGACGCGCGAGGTGCCGCGATGGATGAGTTTAGGGAACGGACGGCGGACAACCCGATCCCGCCGCTCTGCGACTACGACCCGCCGATCCATTTCCGCTGGCCGGAGTATGTGACCACGCCGCGCGGACGCGACTGGTGGATTCCATCGGGGATGCCTGGCGCCTGAACCGTCGCCTAAACTGCCTGCACGACCCAGATCACCGCCGCCGCCAGAACGCCACCGGCCGCCATCCATGCCAGCCGCGCGCCCAGCCGGTCCGGCTTCGGCGGCGGCGCAGGGTTGGTCTGGCGGATCAGCGCGGCCTGCGCCATGTCCGGCAGGCGCGGGCCAAAGCGGGACAGCACAAGCGCGGTCTTCATCAGATCGCGTGCCAGTGCCTTGGGCCCGATACTGTCGGAGATGTATTTTTCCACCACCGGGCGCGCGTCTTCCCAGATGTTCATATGCGGGTTCATCGACCGCGCGACACCCTCGACCACGACCATGGTGCGTTGCAGCAGGATCAGTTCGGTGCGGGTTTCCATGCCGAACCGCTCCGTCACCTCGAACAGGTAGGTCAGCAGGCGGGCCATCGAAATCCGGGTGGCGTCCATGCCGAAAATCGGCTCTCCCACGGCGCGCAGGGCGCGGGCGAATTCATCGACATCGCGGTCGGCGGGGACATAGCCTGCCTCGAAATGCACCTCGGCCACACGCTGGTAATCGCGGCGGATGAAGCCGAACAGGATCTCGGCATAGACCCGGCGTGTATAGCTGTCGATCCGGCCCATGATGCCGAAATCATAGGCGATGATGTCGCCGTTGGCGGCCACCTTCAGGTTACCCTGGTGCATGTCACCGTGGAAATAGCCATCGCGCAGCGCATGGTTGAGGAAGAGTTGCAGTACCCGCGTCGCCAGCGCGCGACGGTCGTGGCCCGCCGCATCCAGCCCCGCATTGTCGCCTGCGTTCACGCCTTCGGCCCAGTCGAGCGTCATCACCCGGCGGCCCGACAGATGCCAGCGCACGCGTGGCACCTGGAACCCTTCGTCCTTCGCGGTGTTGTCGGCGAATTCGGACGCTGCGGAAGATTCCAGCCGCAGGTCAAGCTCTCCCATGACCACGCCCTCGAAATGGGTGATGACATCCATCGGGCGCAGGCGGCGCGACGACGGCGACAGCACCTCGATGGCCTTGGCGGCGAAATAGAAGGCGTCGATATCCTTGCGGAAGGCGCGTTCGATGCCGGGGCGCAGGACCTTGACCGCGACAGCACTGCCGTCGTCGATCAGATGCGCCTTGTGCACCTGCGCAAGAGAGGCGGCGGCGACCGGCTCGGAGAACGACGAGAACACATCCGCCACGTCGACGCCCAACTCGTGCCGGATCGACGCGCGGGCCTCTTTCATGGAAAACGGCGGCAGCTTGTCCTGCAGCACGCGCAGTTGCACTGCCAACTCATTACCCACCACGTCCGGGCGGGTCGACAGGATCTGCCCGAACTTGATGTAGGCGGGGCCAAGCGCCGTCAGTGCGCGGGGCGCGGGCGGCATCGACGTGTCGCCCTTGTAGCCCAGCCATTGAAACGGCCAGACGATCGTGCGGAACACGCCGCGCAGCAGGGGCCCGGCATCCAGCGCATCCATCACGACCTTCATCGCACCCGTGCGTTCGAAGGTGGCACCGGTGCGGATCAGCCGGATGATATTGTGCGGGCCGCGCATCGGCTACAGCTTCCAGCCCGAATGCAGGGCCGCGACACCCATCGTCAGGTTGCGGTATTTCGCGTTGCCGAAGCCCGCGTCGCGGATCATTTGCAGGAACGTGTCCTGCTCGGGGAAGCGGCGGATGGACTCTACCAGGTACTGATAGCTTTCACTATCGTTCGCGATCAGCTTGCCCATCTTCGGAATCACGTTGAAGGAATAGGCGTCATAGGCGGCCTGCATCATCGGGTTCGGCAGCTGGCTGAACTCCAGCACCATCAGGCGGCCACCGGGGCGCAGCACGCGGTAGGCCTCTGCCAGGGCATCGGCGGGGCGCGTCACGTTCCGAATACCGAAGCTGATGGTATAGACGTCGAAGGTGTTATCCTCGAACGGCAGTGCCATCGCATCGCCCACGACCCAGTCGAGGCTGTCGGCCATGCTGGCCGCTTCGGCCCGCTTGCGGCCCTCGATCAGCATCGGTTCGGTGAGGTCAAGCACGGTGGCGTGGCCCGACCCGGCCCGCTTGAGGAACCGGAACGAGATGTCACCGGTGCCGCCCGCCACATCGAGCAGCTTCTGCCCGGCGCGGGGTGCCAACCAATCCATCATCGCGTCTTTCCATATCCGGTGGATGCCGACGGACATCACGTCGTTCATCACGTCGTATTTGCTGGCGACGGATGAAAAGACGCCTTGCACGCGGCCTGCCTTTTCGTCCTCGGGGACGGTTTCGAAACCAAAGTGGGTCGTGCTGCCCGGCTTGTCTGTCATGGGTGTGCGGCCCCTGAATATTACATCGCTTCGGACCTATACCCGGCACGGGCAAGACACAAATGGCATTGTGTCGCGGGATCATCCGCCTACCTATGCAGTCAGGCAGCAGCAAGGGGGGCCGCACCATGCCCGAATTACCTGAAGTCGAGACCGTGCGCCGCGGTATCGCCCCCGTGATGGAGGGCGCGGTGATCACCCGTGCCGCCGTGAACCGGCCCGATCTGCGCTGGCCCTTCCCCGAACGCATGGCCGCGCGGCTGGACGGGCAGCGGGTGCTGCGGCTGCGGCGGCGGTCGAAATACATTTTGGCCGATCTGGACAGCGGCGAAACGCTGCTGATCCATTTGGGCATGTCCGGGCGGATGCAGGTGTCGGGCCATGCCGTTGGCGCCTTCTTTCACGATCACCCGGCGGCGCAAAAGCATGACCACGTGGTGTTCGACATGGACAACGGCGCGCGGATCACCTTCAACGACGCGCGGCGCTTCGGCGCGATGGACCTGATGCAGACGGCGGCGGAGGCCGATCACTGGCTGATCCGTGATCTGGGGCCGGAACCGCTGGGCAACACATTCGACGAGGACTACCTGGTCGCGCGGTTGAGAGGGCGCAACACGCCGATCAAGTCTGCCCTGCTGGATCAGCGGATCGTGGCCGGGCTGGGCAACATCTATGTTTGCGAAGTGCTGTTCCGCGCGGGTATCCACCCAGCCCGCAAGGCGGGCCGGATCGCGGCAAAGCGGATCGCGCCGCTGGTGCCGCTGGTCCGTCAGGTGCTGACAGAGGCGATCGCGGCGGGCGGATCGTCGCTGCGCGACCACCGGCAGGCCGACGGCGCGCTGGGCTATTTCCAGCACGGCTTGCAGGTCTATGACCGTGCGGGCCAGCCCTGTACGACACCTGGCTGCGACCGGACGATCGCCCGAATCGTGCAATCCGGTCGATCGAGCTTCTTCTGTCCGCAATGCCAAAGATAGCTTGATTGCCTTCCCGCGATTGGCCATCACTGGTGCCTGAAACCGGAAAAGGGACCCCTTCATGGCCTATGAAACCATCACGGTCGACATCTCCGACGACGTAGCGACCATCACGCTCAATCGCCCGGATGCGCTGAACGCGCTGAACCAGAAGCTGCTGAGCGAATTGAGCGCCGCGCTGGAAGACGCGGATGCCAGCGACAGCGTGCGCTGCATCGTGCTGACCGGGTCGGAAAAGGCCTTTGCCGCCGGGGCGGACATAACCGAAATGGCCGAACAGTCGTTTGTGGATATGTTCACAAGCCGGTTTTTCGGGGCCGAGATGGACCGGATCAACGGGACCCGCAAACCGATCATCGCCGCCGTTGCGGGCTATGCGCTGGGCGGCGGATGCGAACTTGCGATGATGTGCGACTTCATCATCGCTGCCGATACCGCCAAGTTCGGCCAGCCCGAAATCAACCTGGGCGTCATTGCGGGTATGGGCGGATCGCAGCGTTTGACCCGGTTCGTCGGCAAGTCGAAATCCATGGACATGCATCTGACGGGCCGGTTCATGGACGCCGAAGAGGCGGAGCGGTCCGGTCTCGTGTCCCGCGTGGTGCCCGCCAAGAAGCTGCTGGACGAGGCGCGCGCCGCCGCCGCGAAGATCGCCGAGAAATCGCTGATCGCCACGATGGCCGTGAAGGACGTGATCAACCAGAGCTACGAGACGGGCATGACCGCCGGCATCGACTATGAGCGGCGAATGTTCCAGGCCTTGTTCGCGACCGAGGACCAGAAGGAAGGCATGACCGCCTTCACCGAAAAGCGCGAGGCGCAGTTCCGCGACAAGTGATTTTTGGCTTCCCTTCCGGGATGCGGCGCACTATACGCCGCCCGATACATGCGTGTGAGGCCCGCTTTGGCCAGAATCAGCCGGTCAGGAACCCGGTCGGGGCTTTCGCGCTATTGCATTTGATTTGACCCGACAGCCGGGTCCCGAAAACGGAAAGACACGTCATGGCGAATACACCACAATCCAAGAAGCGCGCGCGCCAGAACGAAGCCCGCTTTGCCATCAACAAGATGCGCCGCTCGCGTATCCGCACCCACCTGCGCAAGGTCGAAGAGGCGATCGCCTCCGGCGACAAGGATGCCGCGGCTGCGGCGCTGAAATCGGCGCAGCCCGAACTGATGCGCGGCGTCACCAAGGGTGTGTATCACAAGAACACCGCCGCGCGGAAAATGTCGCGCCTTGCCGCCCGCGTCAAAGCGATCGGATAACCTTGGGTCACTTTGCGTGGTGCATCTGCATCAAAGCCCCGACAAAGCGCGCCGCAGCCCGGCGCGCTTTTGCTTTTGCGGGACCTGACCGGATTTATTCTTGAACGGATTCAAAGCCGTTTCAGATTCTTTTCCGGCATGGCCCGAGTCAAGCGACTTGTTGAGTTGAAATGGCCGCAGACCCCTTGCTACGTTGATCCTGCGATTCACTTCGTTCCGGGGGGACATGACGGGGATCGGCAAGGATACGTCTCATCTGCCGGTGTGCAGATGATAGTCGATCGGCGCTGTTTCCGCATGAAGAGTGTGGTCAGATCGGGCAGTCTTGATGCCAGTGGTCGCCCGCTTTTATGTCTGCGCATCGCCGACTGTGCGGTCGGCTGCGGCTGCGTCAGTCCCTTTGAAATGTCGGTTCCGTTGCACAGGCCAGCCGCCCGCGCCACAACCGGCCTTGAGACATGGATACAGGTCTGCGGCGCCTTTCGGGCGGGCATTCCCTGTTTGTCGGTCGGGATTGGGCGCGTCGTGGTCGAGCGGAGGGGTTTGGGGCCCTCCGGAGCAGCAACGTGGATGGGACAGGCAGATTATGACAGACGCAACGTGGCAACGGGTCCTCGAGGACCTCAGGGGTGCTGTGGGCAAGAACAGTTTTTCAAGCTGGATCACGCCCCTGACGTTCAGGGGTCTGGATGGCGGTGTTGCAACATTTCACGTACCCACCACGTTTATCGGCAATTATGTCGACCAGAATTTCGGCGATCTGATCAAGCATCACCTTATCCGCCAGGACAAGAGCGTGCAGCGTCTGCGGTTCGTGGTACCAACCGCGCTCGCCGCGAAGCCGGCAAAAAAAGCCCCGGCCAAGCCCCAGGGTGTGACCGCGGCCGCTGGTGACGTGCTGCACGGTTCGCCTATCGACGCCCGCTTTACCTTCGACAGCTTCGTCGTGGGCAAACCGAACGAGCTGGCCCATGCCGCCGCGCGTCGGGTTGCCGAAGGCGGACCGGTGACCTTCAATCCGCTGTTCCTGTATGGCGGTGTCGGGCTGGGCAAGACCCACCTGATGCACGCCATCGCGCATGAGTTGCAGGCCCGTTCGCCAGAGTTGAACGTGCTCTATCTGTCGGCGGAGCAGTTCATGTACCGCTTCATCACCGCGCTGCGCGACCGCAAGATGATGGATTTCAAGTCGCTGTTCCGCTCGGTCGACGTGCTGATGGTCGACGACGTGCAGTTCATCGGCGGCAAGGAAAGTACGCAGGAAGAGTTCTTCCACACGTTCAACGCGCTTGTGGACGCCGGCAAGCAGATCGTCATTTCCGCCGACCGCGCACCCGGAGAGATCAAGGATCTGGAGGAACGGATCAAGTCGCGCCTGCAATGCGGTCTCGTCGTCGACCTGCACCCGACGGATTACGAACTTCGCCTCGGTATCCTGCAGACCAAGATGGACCTGCAGCGCGCGCATTACCCGGATCTGGAGATGGCACCCGGCGTGCTGGAATTCCTCGCCCACCGGATCACCACGAATGTCCGGGTGCTGGAGGGTGCGCTGACGCGGCTCTTTGCCTTCGCATCGCTAGTGGGTCGTCCGATCACGCTGGAACTGACGCAGGACTGCCTGTCGGACGTGCTCAAGGCGTCGGATCGCAAGGTCACGGTCGAAGAAATCCAGCGCAAGGTGTCCGAGCATTACAATATCCGTCTGTCCGACATGATCGGCCCGAAGCGGGTGCGCGTGCTGGCACGCCCGCGCCAGATGGCGATGTATCTGGCCAAGCACATGACCAGCCGGTCGCTGCCCGAAATCGGACGCCGGTTCGGCGGGCGCGACCACACCACAGTCATGCACGGCGTGCGCAAGATCGAGGAACTCAAAGCCACCGACAGCCAGATCGCCGACGATCTGGACCTGCTGCGCCGCGCCCTGCGCGAATAGCGTTGGCGCGGTTCTGACCTTGCGCTAGACAGGCTGATAAATAACTTGTGCGGGACGTGAAAACAGGTAGCTTTCACGTCCCAACTGACTGCGGAGCGTGATCCATGAAATTCAGTATCGAACGTGCAAGCCTGCTGAAGGCCGTGGCGCAGGCGCAATCCGTTGTCGAACGCCGCAACACCATCCCCATCCTTGCCAACGTGCTGATCGAGGCGCAGGGCGACGAGGTGCAGTTCCGTGCGACCGATCTGGATATCGAGGTTGTGGACAAGGCCGCGGCCAAGGTGGACCGCGCCGGGGCCACGACCGTCTCCGCCGTGACGCTGAACGAGATCGTGCGCAAACTGCCCGACGGTGCGCTGGTCACCCTGTCAGAAGACGTGACCTCCGGTCGCCTGACGATCGAGGCGGGCCGCTCGAACTTCTCTCTCGCCACATTGCCGAAAGAGGATTTCCCGGTCATGGCCTCCTCGGAATATGCCGCGAACTTCAGCGCCAAGGCGCCGGACCTGCGCCGCCTGTTCGACAAGTCGAAATTCGCCATATCGACCGAAGAGACGCGCTATTATCTCAACGGCGTCTACATGCACGTTGCCGACAGCGATGGCGGCAAGGTGTTGCGCTGCGTAGCGACCGACGGTCACCGCCTGGCCCGGATCGATGCCGACCTGCCCGAAGGTGCCGCCGACATGGCCGGCGTGATTGTGCCGCGCAAGACCGTGGGCGAATTGCGCAAGCTGCTGGACGACGACGACATGCAGATCGCGGTGTCGGTGTCGGAAACGAAAATCCGCTTTGCCACGCCTGATATCACGCTCACGTCAAAGGTGATCGACGGCACCTTCCCCGACTACACCCGCGTCATTCCGCAGGGTAACACCCGCAAGCTGGAAGTCGACGCCGCCGAATTCGCCAAGGCCGTCGACCGTGTGGCGACCGTGTCGTCCGAACGGTCGCGCGCGGTGAAGCTGGCACTGGACGAAGACCGGCTGATCCTGTCGGTGAACGCCCCCGACAGCGGTGCCGCCGAGGAAGAACTGGCCGTGGCCTACGGCGACGAACGGCTTGAAATCGGGTTCAACGCGAAGTATCTGCTCGAAATCGCCAGCCAGGTGGATCGCGAGAACGCGGTGTTCATGTTCAACTCCTCCGGCGATCCGACCCTGATGCGCGAAGGCAACGACACATCAGCGATCTACGTCGTGATGCCGATGCGTGTGTGACGCGCCTGGTGCAAAAATCTTCGAAGATTTTTGCCAAGACTTTTTGAAAAGTCTTGGTGGCGAGTGCCGCACCCTGAGCGCGCTGTCCCGGCAGTGATAGTCACATGCTGGCCCTAAGCACCCTCACCCTCTCGCACTTTCGCAGCCATAAGCGCGCGGTTCTGGATGTCGATGCGCGGCCCGTCGCGATCTATGGGGCCAATGGTGCTGGCAAGACCAATTTGCTTGAGGCCGTGTCACTCTTTTCGCCGGGCCGGGGTTTGCGGCGGGCGGCGACCGACGATCTGGTCCGCAGGCCCGAGGCGCTGGGCTGGAAGGTCACAGCCGGTCTCACCTACCTGCACCAATCTCACGAACTGGCCACGCAGGCCGATCCCGGCGCATCGCGGCAAGTTCGAATCGATGGCAAGGCGGCGGCGCAGGTCGCACTGGGCCGTGTCGCGCGGATCCTGTGGTTGGTGCCGTCGATGGACAGGCTGTGGATCGAGGGCGCGGACGGGCGTCGGCGGTTTCTGGATCGCGCCACGCTCAGTTTCACGCCATCCCATGCGGAAACGGTGCTAGCCTACGACAAGGCGATGCGCGAACGCAATCGCCTGCTAAAGGATATGGTGCGTGACGGGCACTGGTATGCCGCACTCGAACGCCAGATGGCCGATGCAGGTGCCGCGATACATCGTAACCGCAGCGCGGCAGTGGCGGAACTCAACGCCGCGCAGGCCGATGCCGCGACGGCCTTTCCCACGGCAGACCTGTCGCTGGTGCAATCCGACCCCGCGGCAGAGGACCCGGGCGACGCGGAGGCCCTTCTGGCGGCGCTGTCCGACAATCGCACGCGTGACATGGCAGCGGGGCGCACGCTGATCGGTCCGCATCGCAGCGACCTGCACGCCGTCTATGCCGACAAGGGCGTGGCAGCAAAAGACTGTTCCACCGGTGAACAGAAGGCGCTCCTCATCAGCCTGATCCTCGCCAACGCCCGCGCGCTGGCCCGTGATGTCGGCGCGCCGCCGATCCTGCTGCTCGACGAGGTCGCGGCCCATCTTGACGCCACGCGCCGCGCCGCCCTTTATGACGAAATCTGCGCACTCGGCGCGCAGGCGTGGATGACCGGCACCGGACCGGAACTCTTCGGCGAACTGGGCGACCGGGCGCAATACGTCGATGTCGGCGAAACCGGTGGCCTGTCCACCGTCACACAAAGGACAGCCCCATGAGCGATCTTCCCGTACAGCGTATCAGCGTCGTGACCCTCGGCGTGGCGAATATCGCCGCATCCCGAAAATTCTACGGCGATCTGGGGTGGGAGCCGCGTGATGAGGTGCCGGGGCAAGTGGTGTTCTATCAGATGCACGGGTCCGTGTTGGGGCTGTTCGGGATCGGGCCGCTGGCCAAGGATCAGGGGCGACCCGATGCGCAGCTGGGCACCGGCGCGATCACGCTTGCCCAGAACCATCGCAGCGAGGGCGAGGTCGACGCGGCCTATGCCAGGGCGCTGGCCGTGGGCGCGACACCGCTGAAGGCCCCGGAAAAGACGTTTTGGGGCGGCTACGCCGGCTACTACGCCGACCCGGACGGTCACCCGTGGGAGGTCGCGTTCAACCCGTTCTGGGAGCTCGACGCCGACGGCCGCCAGATCCTGCCGGAGCCGCCGGATGCAGATTGAACGCATCGAGGAAATGCGCCTGTCGCAGCAGGACGAGGCGCAGATCGCAACATTGCTGACGGCGGCCTTCGGTGCGGAATTCGGTGGCCGGTCCTATTTCATGCAGCGCCATCATGTCCGGCTCGTCGTGCGCAAAGCCGATGCGATCATCGGGCATATGGCGCTGTGTCTGCGGGCCATTCGCATGGGCGACAGGCTCGTGCAGGTGGCTGGCCTCGGCGATGTGGCGACCCATCCCGACCACCGCGGCAAGGGCATCGCCAGCAGGTTGATGAAAGAAGCCATCGCCGAGGCGCAGGCCTCGCCCGCCGCGTTTTTCGTACTGTTCGGTCACCAGCCGCTCTACGCCGGGTCCGGCTTCGTCCGCCGACCGAACATCACGCGCTATGTTTCGCTGCAGGACGTGCGCACCGGTGATGTCAGGGAAATCGAAACCAATCACCTGATGGTGCTGCCCATGCGCGACACGGAATGGGACGACACGGCGATTATCGATCTCGCGGGGCACGCCTTCTGATGACCATCACCGCTGCCGATCTCCTTCTTTACGCGGGTGCGCTTTTCGTGCTGTTCCTCACACCCGGCCCGGTCTGGGTCGCGCTGGTGGCGCGTACCCTGTCGGGCGGGTTTCACGCCGCCTGGCCGCTGGCGCTGGGCGTGGTGGTGGGCGATGTGCTCTGGCCATTCCTTGCCATTCTCGGCGTGTCATGGATCGTCAGCGTCTATGGCGGCTTTCTGGTGCTGCTGAAATGGGTGGCCTGCGCCACGTTCCTCCTCATGGGCTGGCTGGTGATCCGCAGTGCCGACAAGACCATCGCCTCCGACAGCCGCCTGACACGCCCGGGCATGTGGGCCGGGTTCCTCGCCGGGCTGGCGGTGATCCTCGGCAACCCCAAGGCGGTACTGTTCTACATGGGGATGCTGCCGGGGTTCTTTGATCTGACAATCCTGACGTGGATCGACATCGCCGCGATCTGTTTTCTGTCGCTGATCGTGCCGCTGATCGGCAACCTCGTTCTGGCCGCCAGTATCGGTCGCGCGCGGGCGCTCTTGACGTCACCCTCCGCCTTGCGACGGACCAATCTGACGGCCGGTTTTCTGCTGATCGCGGTAGGGCTGGTCATCCCCTTCACCTGACACAAAATATGGGGGTTTCGCCGTGACAACGGGCGACAAAAAGCCTATATTTCGCGGGTAGAAGAACAGGAAAACCCGCATGTCCGACGAGCAGTCAGAAAACGCCGCCTACGGTGCCGATTCCATCAAGGTTTTGAAGGGGTTGGATGCCGTCCGCAAACGCCCCGGCATGTATATCGGCGACACCGACGACGGCTCCGGTCTGCACCACATGGTGTACGAGGCCGTGGACAACGGGATCGACGAGGCGCTGGCCGGTCATGCTGACCATGTGAGCGTGAAAATCCACGCCGACAACTCGGTTTCCGTGGGTGACAACGGGCGCGGCATTCCCGTCGACATGCACAAGGAAGAAGGTATCTCCGCGGCCGAGGTCATCATGACCCAGCTGCACGCGGGCGGTAAATTCGACCAGAATTCCTACAAGGTGTCGGGCGGTCTGCACGGCGTCGGCATTTCGGTGGTGAACGCCCTGTCCGACTGGCTGGAACTGCGCATCTGGCGCAACGACAAGGAACATTACTGCCGGTTCGAGGATTCGGTGACTGTGACACCGCTGGAGGTCGTGGGACCTGCCAACGGTCGCAAGGGCACCGAGGTGCGCTTTCTGGCGTCGACGGACACGTTTTCAAATCTCGACTATTCCTTCGACACGCTGGAAAAGCGCCTGCGCGAACTTGCGTTCCTGAATTCCGGCGTGCGTATCATTCTGGAAGATGAGCGCCCCGCCGAACCGCTGCGCACCGAGTTGTATTACGAAGGCGGCGTCAAGGAATTCGTCAAATACCTCGACCGGTCGAAAACATCCGTCATGCCCGAGCCGATCTATGTCGTCGGCGAAAAGGACGATATCGGCGTCGAGGTCGCGATGTGGTGGAACGACAGCTACAACGAAATGGTGCTGCCCTTCACAAACAACATCCCGCAGCGCGACGGCGGCACGCATATGGCCGGTTTCCGTGGCGCGCTGACCCGCACGATCAACGCCTACGCGCAGTCCAGCGGCATTGCGAAAAAGGAAAAGGTCAGCTTCACCGGTGACGATGCCCGCGAGGGGCTGACCTGTGTGCTGTCGGTGAAGGTGCCGGACCCGAAATTCTCCAGTCAGACCAAGGACAAGCTGGTGTCGTCAGAGGTGCGCCCGGCCGTGGAATCGCTGGTGGGCGAGAAACTGGCCGAGTGGTTCGAGGAAAACCCCAACGAGGCGAAGATGATCGTCTCCAAGATCGTGGAGGCCGCCTTGGCCCGCGAAGCGGCGCGCAAGGCCCGCGAGTTGACCCGACGCAAGAACCCGATGGACGTGAACTTTCTGGCAGGCAAGTTGAAGGACTGTTCCGAAAAAGACCCGTCGAAAACTGAAGTCTTCCTTGTCGAGGGTGACTCCGCTGGTGGCTCTGCCCAGACAGGCCGCGACCGCCAGACACAGGCGATCCTGCCGCTCAAGGGCAAGATCCTGAACGTGGAACGCGCCCGATTTGACCGGATGCTGGGCAGTCAGGAAATCGGCAACCTCGTCATGGCGCTGGGCACCGGCATCGGACGCGACGAATTCGACATCAGCAAACTGCGCTACCATAAGGTCGTCATCATGACAGACGCCGACGTGGACGGCGCGCATATCCGCACCCTGCTGCTGACCTTCTTCTTCCGCCAGATGCCGGAATTGATCGAGGGTGGCTACCTCTACATCGCGCAGCCGCCGCTTTACAAAGTGTCGCGCGGCAAATCAGAGGTCTACCTCAAGGACCAGGCCGAAATGGAAAGCTACCTGATCGAACAGGGCATCGAGGGCGCGATCCTGCGGCAGGGCAACGGCGAGGAAATCACCGGCAACGACCTGCGCCGCATCGTGGACGAGGCGCGCCAGCTCAAGCGCGTGCTGGAGGCGTTCCCGACACACTATCCCCGCCACATCCTCGAACAGGCCGCCATCGCGGGTGCCTTCGTGCAGGGTGCCGTGGATGCCGACCTGCAGGGCGTCGCCGACAAGGTCGCCGCCCGGCTCGACCTGATCGCGTTGGAGTGGGAGCGCGGCTGGCAAGGCCGCATCACGCAGGACAAAGGGATGCGACTGGCCCGTATCCTGCGTGGGGTAGAGGAGGTCCGTACGCTCGACGGCACGATGCTGCGGTCGGGCGAGGCGCGGCGCACCGGGTCCTTCACCCGGTCATTGCAGGACGTTTATGGCCTGCCCGCCACCCTGCATCGCAAGGACCGCCACCAGACGATCCACGGCCCGCTCGACCTTCTCGACGCGATTCTGACCGAGGGCGAGAAGGGGCTTTCGCTGCAACGCTACAAGGGGCTGGGCGAAATGAACCCCGATCAGCTGTGGGAAACCACGCTCGACCCGGACGCGCGCACGCTGTTGCAGGTGAAGGTGGAGGACGTGGCAGAGGCCGACGATCTCTTCACTAAGCTGATGGGTGATGTCGTCGAACCACGCCGCGAGTTCATCCAGACAAATGCGTTGAGCGTCGAAAACCTCGATTTCTAGATGCGTTTGGCCCGGCATCGCTGGGCCGCGCCCGACCCTCCCCCCGGGAGGGCGCATTCGCTTCCTCCCAGGCTCGGGCGCGGCCCTCTGTCGTTAAACAGTCCGCGACGCCGCGCGCGTCTGCATGGTCCGTCGCACGAAGGCCATGATAAACAAAGCCGTCAGCACCAGCACGATGGTCGGGGCCGGGGCCGCGTCGATGAAAAAGCTGATGTAGGCCCCCAGCAGCATCGACCCGGTGCAGATGAACACCGACACCACCAGCATCCAACCGAAACTGCGCACCAGCAGGAACGCCACCGCCCCCGGCGTCACCAGCAGCGCCACGGCAAGGATCAGCCCCACCGACGACAGCGTCGCTACGATGGTCAGCGAGAGGATCGTCAGCAACCCGTAGTGCAGCCAGGACGTGCGCAACCCCGATGCTTGTGCCTGTGCGGGGTCGAAGGCGTGTAGCAGCAGGTCCTTCCACTTCAGCACCAGCACCGCCGAGGCCCCCAGCCCGATCACGCCCGCCGTCCACAGATCGCCCGTGCCCACGCCCAGCATGTTGCCGAACAGGATATGATCGAGGTGCATGTCGCTCGGGAAGGCCGTGAACAGGATGATCCCGATGGCGAACATGCCCGAGAACACGACACCCATCACCGTATCCTCTTTCACCCGGCTGTTGGTTGCCAGATACCCTGTCAGCAGTGCACAGGTCATGCCCGCGCAGAACGCCCCGATCAGCAGCGGAATACCCGCGATATAGGCCAGCACGACACCGGGCAGGATCGCGTGGCTCACCGCGTCGCCCATCAGCGCCCAGCCTTTCAGCACCAGAAAGCACGATAGCAGCGCAGTCGGCGGCCCGACCAGCAGCGCGATCAGAAACGCGTTCTGCATGAAGGGAAACTGAAACGGCAGCAGCCAGTCCATCATGCCAGCGCCTCCGCCGCCTTGCGCCGCGTGGCGCGGATCCCGTGCACGGGCGCAAAGACAAAGGCCAGCAGGAAGATCGCCGTCTGCAATGTCACGATCACGCCGCCCGTCGCACCGTTCAGGAAAAAGCTGGCGTAGGCACCCACGAAACTCGTCACCGTGCCGATGGCCACCGACAGCAGGATCAGCCGCGGAAACCGGTCGCACAGTAGATAGGCCGTGGCCCCCGGTGTCACGACCATGGCGATCACCAGAAACGCGCCGACCGTCTGCATCGCCGCGACCACGCTGGCTGACAGCAGAATGAAGAACACCGCCTTCAGCGCGTCGGGCCGCAATCCGATGGCGCGCGCGTGATCCTCGTCAAAGAACACGACCATCAGGTCTTTCCACTTCAAAGTCAGCACCCCCAACGACACGATGCCGATGATCGCCAATTGCAGCGTATCTTCCGGAGTGATCGCAAGGATGTTGCCCATCGTGATCGTTTGCACGCTGACGGCAATCGGGTTCAGCGACACCATGAACAGGCCAAGCCCGAAGAATGACGTGAAGATGATCCCGATGATAACGTCCGTTTTCAACCCCGACCGCCCGGTCAGGAACAGCATCGCGCCCGCAGCCAGCCCACCTGACAGGAAGGCACCCAACGCAAACGGCAAGCCCAGCATATATGCACCCGCGACACCGGGAACGACGGCGTGGGACAGCGCGTCACCGATCAGCGACCATCCCTTCAACATCAAATAAGCGGACAAAAAAGCGCAAACGCCGCCCACAAGCGCAGAAACCCACATCGCGTTCGTCATATAGCCATAGGTGAAGGGCAGCCAGAGCGTCTCAATCATCGCTGCGGTCCCCGTAGATGACAAAGGGCCGCTCGTCGTCGGTGATGATGTTCACCTCGCGGGTATCATCGTCATCGTGCAGATCGTCGCCGCCCAGCGTGAAGTGCCGCAGCACCCCGCCGAAGGCCGCTTCGAGGTTCTCGCGGGTGAACACATCCTCGGTCTTGCCGAAGGCAGTCACGGTGCCTTTTACCAATACCGTGTGATCGCAGAATTCGGTGACTGAGCCGAGGTTGTGGGTGGACACCAGCATTACCCGCCCCTCATCGCGCAACGCGCGCAGCAGGTCTACGATCTGATCTTCGGTCTTCACGTCCACCCCGGTGAACGGCTCGTCCAGCAGAATGACCTGCCCGTCCTGCGCCAGCGCGCGGGCCAAAAACACACGCTTGCGCTGCCCACCGGACAATTCCCCGATCTGGCGATGCCGATAGGCTTGCATGTTCACTCGGCCCAACGCCTCTGATACCGCCGCGCGGTCGGCGGCGGACGGGCGGCGCAGGAAACCCATGTGGCCGTAACGCCCCATCATCACCACATCCTCGACCAGCACCGGAAACGCCCAATCGACCTCTTCGGACTGCGGGACGTAGGCGACAAGGTTCTCTTTCAACGCCTGCCGGACTGACCGGCCCAGCAGCGTGATCTCTCCCTTCGCAGCGGGCACGAAGCCCATGATGGCCTTGAACAGCGTGGACTTCCCCGCCCCGTTCACACCCACCAGCGCCGTCACCGTGCCGCGCGGCACGTCGAACGTCGCGTTACGCAGCGCCGTGTGGCCGTTGCGATAGGTTACGGTCACATCGCGGGCCGTAATTCCGGTATCGGTCATTCAGCGGCCCCGGTCAGCCCGGCGGCCACCGTTTCCGTCGTCACGCGCAGCAGGTCCAGATAGGTCGGCACCGGGCCGTCCGCCGTGCTGAGGCTGTCGACATACAGAACACCGCCATAAGCAGCGCCCGTCTCGCGCGCGACCTGTTCGGCAGGGGCGGTGTTCACCGTGCTCTCACAGAACACGACTGGAATGTCGTTCTCGCGCACGCCGTCGATCACGGCGCGCACCTGCTGCGGCGTGCCGGTCTGGTCGGCGTTCATCGGCCAGAGGTAAAGCTCCTTCATGCCCAGATCCCGCGCAAGGTAACTGAACGCGCCCTCGCAGGTCACAAGCCAGCGGTCGTCTTCGGGGATGGACATGATCTGCTCGCGCAGTGGGTCAAGCACGGCGCTGATCTCTGCCTTATAGGCCTCTGCATTCGCGGCATAGATCGCGGCATTGTCCGGGTCGTGTTCGGACAGCGCGTCGCGGATGTTGTCGACATAGATCATCGCGGCATCGGCCCCCATCCAGGCGTGCGGGTTCGCCTTGCCCTCATAGGCACCTTCGGCAATCGAGATCGGGTCGATTCCGTCGCTCAGCGTGGCCGAGGGCACGTCGCCCAGATTGGCAAGAAACTGTTCGAACCACAGCTCCAGGTTCAACCCGTTCCACAGGATCAGATCGGCGCGGCTGGCGCGCACGATGTCCTGCGGCGTCGGCGCGTAGCCGTGGATTTCGGCCCCGGGTTTCGTGACGGACACCACATCGGCGGCATCGCCCGCGACGTTCTGGGCCATATCGGCCAGAACGGTAAAGGTGGTCACCACGGTCAGCCGCTCCTGCGCCAGCGCGGGTGCTGCGGCAAGGATGAGGACGAGGGCAATCAGGCGGCGCATGTTGGGTCTCCATTCAAGTCGCCAGATGTAAATGCGAACCAGTCGCAACTGTCAACTCCCCGCATACCTAACGCTCTGCGATCAATGGTCCAGACGGCGGGCCGTTTCGGCTGCGGCGACAAGCGCGCCTTCCAGAAACCCGCCGCTGTGCGATGCGGTTTCCGTGCCCGAGAAATAAAGCGCGCCATCCCAGATATCCGCCAGGTCTTGCGGCATACCATAAGCCGGGTGCCCGGCGGGTGGATGTTGGTCGCGCAGCGTCGCGGTTTCCGGCATCGTCGCCCAATCAGCCAGCCGGGTGGTGCGGGGCTTTGCGGCGACCGCGCCGAACAGGCGCGCCAGTTGCGCAAGGCAGGCGGCAACCATTGCCGTATTCTGGGCAGCCCTCTGAGCGGCGGGAACACCGACAAAACCGAACAGCGCAGCGGGACCATCGGGCGACGATGCGTCGTGTATTTCGACCAGCGGGCCGTGGCGGCTCATCGCGTCGCCCGACAACCCGGCATCGCGCCAGAACGGCCGGTCATAGGTCGCGATGAACTTGGCCTGCCCCGCCATCCACGTCGGCACCGCCTTAAGCGCCTGTCGCTGCGCAGTCGTCAACGCGGGCGCAAAGTCCAGACCTGCTGCAATGCGCGGGGGCAGGGCAAGCACGATATGCCGTGCCGCGATCCGCCTGCCGTCGCGCAATGTCACGTGGCCGGGCGCGACAGCGGTGACCGCTGCACTGACCGTCACGCGATCCGTGGCCAATCCGCCTGCCAACGCGTCGACCATGGCCATCATGCCGCCGTCGATCCTGAGCGCCCCCGCCATCGACGCAAACCCTGTGTCCCGCTGCACCCGGCCCTGTGCATCCTCGAAGCTGACAGCGCCGGTGGCATATTGCTCAAAGACCCGCAGACCAAGACGGGCCACCATGGCCGCCATCATGGGCTGCCCCGGCCAGAACCACGACGGACCCAGATCAAAACCCGCACCGCCGTCGCGCAATACGTCGATCCGCCCGCCAAGCCGGTGGCGCGCCTCGACCAGATGCCAGTCACGACCGGCCCGTGTCAGCCGGTCGGCCAGCGCCAGCCCGGTCAGCCCGCCGCCGACGATCAGGACGTCCGTTCGCTGTATCATCGCTGCGCTCAGACCGCAGGCGGTCGGGCAAAGGGCAAGTGCCCGCTCTTGACCCAGACCTTTGCGCCACCGTCACCCGCTGTGGCCGCAATCGTATCGCCATCCGGAACCCGCAACCACGCGTCACGGGTCAGCGTTTCGCCGTTCTCGGTCAGGGTGCCCGCCAGCACCAGCATTTCGGCCCCGCCGACCCCGTCGATCCTGAGCACGGCACCAGGGTCCACCACGTGATAGGTCACGGTCTCGCGCGCGTCGCTGTGCAGCGTTGCGGTGGCGATACCGTCCGACACGGGGCCAAGCGCGCCGTCCATGTCCATGCTGAACTGTGTCCGGTCTTCGGGGTCGAACTGCCACAGCTTGACGAAGATCACGCACCCCACTGCGGATCGCGGGGTGTGCTGTGTCGTGGGTGGATTTCTGGCATAGGTGCCTGCGGGATAGTCGCCGTGTTCATCCTGAAAAACACCGCTGAGCACGATGAACTCCTCACCCCCGCTGTGGGTATGTGCGGAAAACGCGGAACCGGGCGCATAGCGCACGATACTGGTCGCGCGGGCGACCTCTGCGCCGATCCGATCAAGCATGCGACGGTCGACGCCCGGCATCGGCGAGGGTTGCCAGGGTGCAGTCCCGGCGTGCACCAGAACCCGCTGCGCGAAATCTGCGTTAATCTCCATCGTCGTCTCCCGTCATGGTATCCGCTGCACCCTGCGCGCGGGCATGTGACGGCGCAACCGGTGCATCATCACGGTTGCGGGACCGGCTCAGCGCCGGGTTATGCGAAAGACCCATGGCGCGATGGCGATGACCATCGTGATGCGGATCAGATGGATCACCGACACATAGGCCACGTCCTGATCCAGCGCGAGCGCCAGCAGCGACATTTCCGTCAGCCCGCCCGGTGCGAACGCGAGATAGGACTGGCTCAGGTCGAACCCGCTGGCCCAGGCGATCAACAGCGCAAAGATCAGCGCCACGATCAGCATCAGCAGCGTGGCACAGGCGGCAAGCATCAGGTCACGCAGGATGTCCCGTGGCTGCGTGCCGACAAACCGCGCGCCGATCACGGTGCCGATCACGATCTGTGCCAAGATGATGAACAGTGTCGGCGGCGGCACGGTGACCCAGCCCAGCAGGTGGGTGATCCCGCTCAGGATCATCGGACCGAAGACCGGGCCAGCGGGCAGGCGCAGGAAGCGGCCCAGATAGACACCGGCGACGGCACAAGCGGAAAGGATCGCGTAGTCCTGCCAGCCGATATCGCCCAGCGCCGTCCAATTGTTCGTGCCGCCGCTGCTGACGCCAAGAAAATAGCCGAAAAAGATCGCGACGAAGGTGATCACCATCAGCACCCGCGCGGCGTGCGCCAGCGCGATGTGCCTTTCGTCGCCGCCCGCTTCGGCCCCGAGCATCAGCATCTCGTTCAGACCGCCGGGCATCGCGGAAAAGAAAGCCGTCACCGGGTCATAGCCGCCCAGCCGCCGATAGACCGTATAGGACAAACCTGCTGCGCAAAGCAGAAACAGCGGCAGCGCGATCAGTGTTACGACCCAGCTTTGCCAATGGGCGAACATCGCGACCGTCACGGTCGAACCCAGCATCACACCAATCACCGGCATCACCAGCGGGCGTAACCGGTCTGGCCCGCGGATCGGCAGGCCCAGCATCGCGGCGGCCGTATTGCCGATCATCGGCCCCAGCATCCAAGGCAGCGGCAGCCCCGCGACATACCCCGCCGTGCCGCAGATCAGGCTGATGGACAGGGCCAGCGTCAGCGCGAAAAGGCCCCGGTCGCCGGTCACCTACAGGCTGCCCATGTGGGTTTCGCCACGCGCGCGGGCGAGAGCCAGCTGCTTCTGCCGCTCGCGGAACCGGGCCTTGTCGGCCTCCGTCGTCTCGTCCACGCAGTGATGGCACGAAACGCCCTCGACGTATGCGGGATGGCCGCGATCCTCCGGCCGGATCGGGCGGCGGCAGGCGTAGCAAAGAAGATGTGGCCCTTCCGCCAGCCCGTGGCCGACACTTACCCGCGCGTCAAAGACGAAGCACTCGCCGTCCCATGTGCTTTGCTCTTCCGGCACCTCTTCGAGGTATTTCAGGATACCGCCCTTGAGGTGATAGACGTCCTTTACCCCCTGACCGATCAGGTAATTGGTGGATTTCTCGCAGCGGATGCCGCCGGTGCAGAACATGGCGATCTTCTTGCCCGCGAACTGATCCTTGTTAGCCTCCCACCAAGCGGGAAATTCGCCGAAACTTTTGGTCTGCGGGTCGATGGCGCCGTCGAAAGTGCCGATGGCGACCTCGTAGTCGTTGCGGGTGTCGATCACGGCGACGTCGGGGCTTTGGATCAGCGCGTTCCAGTCGGCGGGCGCGACGTAGTGGCCGGTGCCTGCCAGCGGGTCCACATCCGGTTGGCCCATCGTCACGATCTCTTTCTTCAGCCGGACCTTCATCCGGTTGAAGGGCTGCGTGCTGGCGGTGCTTTCCTTGTGTTCGAGACCGGCACAACCGGGCAGGGCGCGCAGATGCGCCAGCACCGCGTCGATGCCTGCGCGGTCACCGGCGATAGTGCCGTTCACCCCCTCTCTCGCGAGTAGGAGTGTGCCGCTGATGCCATGGAACTGGCAGAGGGTCAGCAGCGGGCCACGCAGGGCTGCGGGGTCTTCAAAGCGGGTGAAGTGGTAAAGTGCAGCGACGGTATACATGCCGCATCAATTACGCTTGCCCGTCCGTGACGGCAAGAGGGGGGTGGGGGAACGTCCGACGACCTTCCCCATGGGGAAGATTTTCAAATTTTTAACAAAAGGTTACCGGTTCAAATCGGCCCGCTCCGCCGCAATCGCCAGACCGTCGGCGACGGCAGTAAACGCTTCGGCCTGTTGCAGGACCGCCTGCGGAAAAAGCGTGACCATCGCGTCGCGCACGACATGGATCAGGCTGGACCCACCGACAAAAACCACCGTGCCGATCCTGTCGGCTGGCACGTCCGCCATGCGCAGGGTCTCCTCCGCGCAGGCGCTGATTTTTGCAGCATGGTCTGACAGCGCATCGCGCAGGGCCGCTGCGGTCAACTGCGCCCACAACCCGTTTTCCAGCACACGCAGGTCGATCCCGGCCTCCGTGGCATCGGGCCGGTTGATCGCGATCTTGCCCTGCTCCACGGCAAAGGCGAGATCGTGCCCCAGTTCGAGATCGAGCACATCGTGCAGCCGTTTGAACGGCACCGGGTTCACACCCATTTTCGCAAAGACCGCCGCCGTGCGTTTCGTGTCGCCGCTGTAAAGAAACGGAATCTTCTCCCAGCTTGCCAGATCGTTGAAGATCGCATTGGGCGCGGTATAGGTGCCCGGCCCGATGTCGTTGCGGATCTCGGCCCCGCGCCCCAGCAGCGGCATGACATGGGCGAGCGAGATGGATTTATCGAAATCGGTGCCGCCCACGCGTACGCCGTGGCTTGCGACGATCCGGGTGGCATCGCCGTCACGCGCGAAGACAGAGAAGTCAGACGTTCCGCCGCCGATGTCCACGATCAGGCCCAGTGTGCCGGGGTCCAGCGGCCCCGCCGCCAGCGCCGCTGCCTCCGGCTCGTACAAGAAATCGACGTTGTCGAAACCGGCGATGCCATAGGCCTCTGTCAGGTCAATCAGCGCCTGGCCGTCGCGGGCGTGATCGGTGGAATGAAAATGTACCGGACGGCCCGACATCGCGTGGCGGAAGGTCAGCCCGGTTTCCGCCTCGGCCCGTTCGCGCACGGTGCGCAGGAATTTCGCGACGACCTCGATCAGCGTCAGCGTTTCATAGGCGATCTGCCGCTTTTCGCGCATCAGCGGTGTGCCCAGCACCGATTTCAGCGCCCGCATGAACCGCCCCTCGCGCCCCTCGATCAGGGCGGCGTTGGCGGTGGTGCCGTAGCTGGTGATCTTGCGCTGGGTGTCGAAGAAAACGGATGTGGGCAACGTCGTCTGCCCCGGCTCCACCGCGATCAGATGCGGTCTGCCACCCGCCACCAGCCCGGCGGCGGTGTTGGAGGTGCCGAAATCAATGCCGAGCGTCTGCGGTGTCATGGGCCGGTTCCTGCAAGAAAGAGGCGGCGGGATAGGGCAAGCAGGGCCGTTTGCCAAGCCGAAACCGGCTTTCAGATCGGACCGGGCGCTGCTATCCGCCGCAGATGCAACGTGTGATGATCACAGGCGGCCCCGGTTCGGGCAAAAGCACGCTAGCCCGCTGGCTGGGCGACCGGACCGGGCTACCGGTGCATCACATGGATCATATTCACCATTTGCCGGGTTGGGTGATGCGGCCCCGCGCTGAACGGACGGCCATGGCGAACGCCGTCGAGGCGGGCGAGGCGTGGATTTTCGAGGGCGGGTTCAGCACCACCTACGACAATCGCGCGCGCCGCGCCGATACGCTGATCTGGCTCGACCTGCCGGTGGGTCTGCGCCTGTTCCGCGTGATCCGGCGGTTTATCCGCAATTACGGGGTGCGACGTCCGGATAATGCGCCGGGATGTGTGGAAACCTTTGACCGCGAAACGCTGAAATTCTGGAAATGGATATGGGACACGCGGCAGACGTCGCGGCAGCGCCTGCTGCAACTGATAGCCGACCACCCGCATCTTGACGTGCGGCACTTGCGCAACCGGGCGGAGATGCGCAAGTTTCAGGCAACGCAAGCCGCAAAGGACAGCCCATGAAAGCCCTCATCGTGATCGACGTGCAAAACGATTTCTGCCCCGGCGGGGCGCTGGCGGTGGAGGGCGGCGACAGGATCGTGCCGGGGATCAACGCCCTCATGGGGAGCTTCGAGGCCGTAATCCTGACGCAGGACTGGCACCCGGCGGGGCATTCATCCTTCGCGTCCACACATGATGCCGCGCCGATGTCGATGACGGAGATGCCCTACGGCCCGCAGGTGCTTTGGCCCGATCACTGCGTGCAGGGCAGCGACGGCGCGCGGTTTCACGGCGATCTGAACACCGACGCCGCCGATCTGATCATCCGCAAAGGGTACAACCCCGCCATCGACAGCTATTCCGCGTTTTTCGAGAACGACCACGAGACGCCCACGGGTCTGCATGGCTACCTGCAGGAGCGTGGGATCAAGACGCTGACGATGGTGGGTCTGGCGACGGATTTCTGCGTGAACTACTCCGCACTGGACGCCGCCCAGCTTGGCTATGACGTGACCGTGCAGCAGGAATTGTGCCGCGGGATCGACATGGACGGGTCGCTCGATGCGGCGCTGACGGCGATGCAAAAGGCGGGCGTCACCCTATCGTGACTTGCGCGGTGACCCGCGTGGCGGCCTATAGTGGAGCAGACTTACGCAGGGGAACCACGATGAAACACAGCGCAGCAATCGCAATGGCCGTGACGGCACTGGCCGCACCGGCCCACGCCACGGAAGGCGAGCGGATACAGGTCACCGGCGAGATCATCGACACCTGGTGTTATTTCTCGGGCGTCATGGGCGGGCCGGATGCGGTCGTCGGCTCCGCGCATCACACCTGCGCGCTGTGGTGTTCGGCGGGCGGTATTCCGGTCGGGCTGCTGGCAGAGGACGGCACCGTCTACATGGTGCTCAAGATCGAGGGCGATGCAAACAGCGCAGGCGGTGACACGCAGCTGAAGCTGGCCTCGCACACGATCGAGGCGGACGGGATGCTGTATCAGCGTGACGGGCTGAATTACCTGATCGTGGAAAGCGTCGTCAGCGACATGGACATCACCAATAACAATGCGGCGGACTACGGCCCGATCCCGCCGTTCGCCGTGCCTGAGGGGGACCGCTGATGAAAAGTCTGACACTGATCGCCGCCCTGCTGGCCACCCCCGCCGTGGCACAGGAGCATGATTTCGAAACCGGGTCGGAGGCCCGCAGCTGGAATCTCTACGCCGAATACCCCGCAACCTTCGAGGCGACGGTGGTGGATATCCTGTGCGAGTTGACCGGCGATTGCCCCGACAACTGCGGCGACGGCGCGCGCCAGCTGGGTCTGCTGCGCACGGTGGACGAGGTGCTGGTCTTCCCCAACAAGAATAGCCAGCCCGCGTTCACCGGGGCCGCGGACGAGTTGCTGCCCTATTGCGGGCAACTGGTCGATGTGGACGGGCTGGAACTTTATGACGAGGACCTTGGCGCGTTCAACATCTACCTGGTGCAGAAGATCCGCGCCGCCGGGACGGAGGAGTGGACCACGGCCAATAGCTGGACGAAGAACTGGGCCGAGGAGCATCCGGAGGCCGAAGGGCCCGGCCCCTGGTTCCGCCGCGATCCGCGAGTTCTGGCCGAGATTGCCGAGGAAGGGTATTTCGGCCTGGGGCTGGAGGTGGACGAAGAGATCAAGGCAGAGGTCTGGCCTTGATCCGCGCCGCGGCTCTTGCCTGTCTGCTGGCCGCTCCTGCACTGGCCGACACGGTGCCCGCTTTCCTGCAAGCGGTCGGCGGGGATTTCGCCCTGACCGATCAAAGTGGGGCGACGCGGACGCAAATCAGCCCCGACGGCGGCGCGCAATTGTTGTTCTTCGGCTATGCGAACTGCCTGCAAATCTGTTCGTCGGTCCTGCCGCAGATGGCGGATGTGGCTGACGATCTGGCCGCCACGGGCCGCCATGTCACGCCACTGATGATCACGGTGGACGGGCAGACGGATACGGTCGCCAGCATCGGCCCGGCGCTGGAACAGTATCACCCGGATTTCATCGGCCTGACGGGAACGGACGCGGAATTGCAGGTGGCCTATGATGCCTTCCAGATCGAGAAGGAGCATCTTTTCGATGACCCGGAATATGGCCCGGTCTATGCGCACGGCAGTTTCCTCTATCTGCTGGACGGTGCAGGCGAGGTGCTCACGATCATCCCGCCGGTGCTGTCGGACGAAGAGATCGTGACGATCATCGCCAATTACCTGCCCGTCGGCTGATGGTGACGCGGCGGCGCATGGTGATGGGCGTGGGGGTGGTCGTGCTGGGAGCTGCGGGCTTTGTCGCCGCCGACGGGCAAAACCTGTTCTACGCCGCGATCACCGAGGATTTTCCGGGCGGCACGCTGAGCGTGCAGGAGGCGCACGACAAGGCGCTGGCCGGTGAGATCACGCTTATTGACATCCGCCGCCCTGACGAATGGGCGCGCACCGGATCGGGCGAGGGGGCGCACCGTGTCGACCTGCGCCGCGACGACTTTCCCGATGCGATTGCAGCACTTGTCGACGGCGACCGCTCTGCGCCTATCGCGCTGATCTGCGCGCGCGGCGTCCGGTCGGCGCGTGAATCCAACCGCCTGCAACAGGCCGGTTTCACCAATATCATCGACGTGCCGGAGGGGATGCTGGGATCATCCGCCGGGCCGGGCTGGATCGACGCCGGGTTGCCGGTGGTGCGCGATGAATAAGCTGGCGCTGGCGGCGGCCCTTGCCTGCATGGCCTCGACGGCGCAAGCCGGATGCGGGCCTGATCCTGACCCCTGCGAGATCACGCTAGGCAGCTATCACATCGCCCTGCCGGACGCAGGGAACACCGCCACACCAGCGATCATGTTCCTGCACGGCGCGGGCGGGTCCGGGGCCGGATCGACGCGGGCGGGCGGCATGGCGGACACGATCAACGCCCGCGGCTATGCGGTGATCGGTCCCAACGGGTTGCAGCGCGAGAACAGCAATTTCGGCCCCGGCTGGTCGTTCCACCCCGACCGCCCGCAACAGCGCGACGAGATGGCGTTCTTGACCGCCGTGGCCGACGATGCCGCCGCGCGCTTCGGCATCGACCGGGAAAGTATCATCCTCGCCGGATTTTCCATCGGCGGATCGATGGCGAGCTACATCGCCTGCGACGATCCTGCGGCCTTTGCCGCCTATGCGCCTGTCGGCGGCAGTTTCTGGCGGCCGCATCCCGAAGGCTGCACGGGGCCGGTGCGTCTGCTGCACACCCACGGCTGGAAGGACAGGACCGTGCCGCTGGAGGGGCGTCCCTTAGGCGGTGGGACGATCTATCAGGGCGACGTCTGGCACGCGATGGGCATCTGGCGCGCGGCGAACGGCTGCGACGGCTTGCGCGCGGATACGTTCGACACGGAGGGCGAATTCTGGGTGCGTACGTGGGAAGAATGCGACGACGGCACGGCGCTGGAATTCGTTTTGCATCCCGGCGGGCACGGCATCCCGCGCGGCTGGTCAGCCTATACGCTGGATTGGTTCGAAGGACTGGAGTAGGCACCGGCCGGTGGCCGTGGTGCCCTACCCTTGGTCATTCAGCGGCAATCGTCTCCGCAGCCGTCTCCGGCGTGGCAAGGAGACTGGCGAACCGCGCCCGCTCTGCCATCGCCGCGCGGATGATCGGCGGGGTGTTGAGGTGTTCCGGCGTGCCCATCTGTCGCGCCCAACGACCTCGCGTGCCAAGGTTCACGCCGCTGAGCGCCGATAGTGGCACCGCCAGTGTCAGGCTCGCCGCGATGGGCAAGAGCCAGAGCGTCACCAGCCCCTGCACCATACCGGCACACAGAAGTATGCCGATCAGCGTTTCGACGGCGTGGAATTTCAGCATGGTGAACAGGCCATAACGCCCGCCGCGCCGCTGTTGCGGTGTCCAGCTTTCGTTGAAGCCGACCAGCGCGCGGATCACGGCGATGGATTGCTGCACCATCAGGATCGGCGCATAGGCGATGGACAGCAAAATCTCGATCAGCAGCGAGGCAAGAAACTGCCCGACGCCACCGACATCGGCCATGCGGATACCCGCGCGGCGGGCGGCGATGGCCCCGACGATTTTGGGGGCGAGCAGCATCGCGTACATGAACGCCAGAATGGCAAGCGCATTGCCGGTCGTCATTTCCGGCCAGCTGACCTGCGGATCGAAGCCCGAGAAGTAGCGCAGGGCGTTGGTGTCCTGCCCGTTGCCGATCAACGCCCAGACTAGCAGAAGCGCAAACCAGGCGGGCGACATGAGGTAGCCCATCGCGCCCGAAATCAGGTGAAAGCGCGACACCGCGTGAAACCCGCGCGATCCCAGCAGGCCAAGGTGTTGCAAGTTGCCCTGACACCAGCGCCTGTCGCGCAGCACGTAGTCGATCAGGGTTTGCGGCACTTCCTCATAGGATCCGCCGACGCGCGGCAAAAACCGCACCGACCAGCCAGCACGCCGCAGCAAACCGGCCTCGACAAAATCATGGGACAGGATCAGCCGCCCCGGCCCGCGCCGCGATTTCATTCGTGGCAGGCCTGCGCAGGCGGCGAAGGCATTGGCGCGGATGATGGCGTTGTGGCCCCAGTAGTTGCCCTCGCGGTCGGTCCATTTCGCCAGCCCCTCGGCCAGCGCGGCACCATAGATACGGTTGGAAAACTGTTGCACCCGGCCAAAGATGGATTGCGCACCGAAAAGCGTGGGAAAGGACTGGATCAGCCCGGCAGCCGGATCCTGCGCCAGCGCATCGGTCAGGGCAATGATCGCTTGTCCGCTCATCAGGCTGTCGGCGTCGAGGACCAGCATCGCGTCGTACGCGCCGCCCCAGTGTTCGACCCAATCGGCCAGATTGCCGACCTTGCGGTCCACATTGTCGTCGCGGCGGCGGTAATAGACATCGGCACCGCCGGGCAGATCGGCGCGCAGGGCCTGAAACGCGCGGCGTTCGCGCGCGGCGATGGCATCGTCGCGCGTGTCGGACAGGATAAAGAGTGCGTAGTGATGCTGGTGCGGTGCCGTGCGCAGTGCATCCAGCATGGCGGCCGCATTGCCGAAGACATCGACCGGGTCCTCGTTATAGACCGGGACCAGCAGCGCCACGTCCAGCGGCGTGACCGGGGCGAAGGGCTGCACTTTGGGCCGTGCGAGGTAAAGCGTGGCGACGCCCAGAAACGCGGTGCTGACCGACAGGGCGATCCAGAAGAATGTAAAGGCGATCAACCCGATCACTACCCCTTCGAAGGCGGAAAACCCGTCCATCGCGAACCAGTCGGTAAAGGCCGCGATCAGGGCTAGCGTGGCGGCGACGGCCGGCACAAAGGCGATCAGCCGCCAGAGTGACGTGCGGGATGCGGCAGCGGTCGCCGGGGCAGCGGCACCGGCGTAGGCCCGGTCCAGCGCCTGGATCGGCCGCGCCAGCGGCGCCTTCGGGGGCATCGCGGCCCGTGGGGTGGATCGGTTCAGGCCGTCCATCTGTAAAGCCAGACCTCGCTCAGCGGCGTATCCGCCGCAAAGAGTTGCGCCCGCAGTTCGACCGCCTGCGCGTCACCGGGCAAGAGAGAAAACGCCAGGCGCAGGCCGCCAGTGCCGGGGTTGCGCTGTAAAATACCGTTCGACACCTCGCCTGCATTCGAAACGATCACGGTTTGAATCTCGGCCAGATCGTCGGGAAAGGCGGGATGATCGGCAAAGTCGATGGCGCAGACCGTCTTTATCTGGTCGAAACCCTTGCCGATGCGGGTGTTCAGCACATGCGCCACATCGGGCAGGCCGGCGGGCGTATCACCCCAGGCCATGTGATAGCTGAACCGGTGTTCGCTGCCTGCCATGAGCGGCGCGCGCGGTCGCCAGTAGGCGACGATATTGTCATAGATTTCCTTGTCAGCGGGGATTTCCACCAGTTCCACGGCCCCTTCGCCCCAGCCTTCGTGCGGGGTGATCCAGAGCGATGGCCGCGCCTCGTAATGCGCCTCAAGATCGGCATAGCGTTCGGGGTCGCGGGTGCGCTGCATCAGGCCGAAGCCTTTGGGATCGGTATCGCCGAAGGCGCTGACCTCGACACCCGTGGGGTTGGCCAGTGGCCGCCAGATGCGTTCGCCGTTGCCGTTCCAGATCAGCAGCCCTTCGCTGTCGTGCACGGCGGGGCGGAAATCGTCAAAGCGGTGGCGGTTCGTCTCGTCGAAAAAGAACATCGACGTGAGCGGCGCGATGCCCACATGCAGCAGGTCCACGCGGGGGAAGAGATGGGCGGTCACCTCTACCTCTGTCGTGGTACCCGGCGTGATGTCGAACCGGTAGGCCCCGGTCGTCGACGGCCCGTCGAGCAACGCGTGCACCACGAATGTCGTGTCGTCCGGCCCCGGCGCCTCTACCCAGAATTTTGTGAAGTCGGGAAACTCCTCGCCGCCGGGATCGCCGGTGCGCAGGGCCAGCCCGCGCGCGGACAGGCCATAGGTTTGCCGGTTGGCAATGGCGCGGAAATAGGACGCGCCCTGGAACACCATGAATTCCTCGAAAATTTCGGGCATGTTCAACTCCGCCCGCAGGCGGAACCCGGAATATCCCATGGTGTCGTCGACGGGCAGATCGGGGAACTGGTCAGTCCGGTCGAACAGCGAAATATCGTAGGACAGCGTCTTGGCGGTTCCGTCCTCGACGATGTTGATTTGCGCAGGTCGCGGCACGTAAAGGCCGGCAGTGAAAAGGTCGAGTTTGACGGCCCGATCCTCGTCCACCCAGATGCCGTTACGGGCGTCGAACCAGATGTGGCTGAATTCGTCATAGGTCAGGCTGCGCCATTCCTCGGGGATCAGCGGCACCGGCACATAGTCGGACTGCGCCAGCGCGCGCGCCTCTTCCACCACCATATCGGGCGAAAACGGCTCTTGCGCCGCGATCAGCGGGGTGCGGGCGAATGCGGGCAGGGCGATGCCGGCACCAAAGCCAGCCAGAAGGGCGCGTCGTGAAATCATCCGGTTGCCGACTTTCTCCAGGGTTGGCCCTTGAACCATGCGGCCGTGTAGGCACACACGATCAGCAAGGCGAAGCCAACGAGGTTTGCAAGTATGACGGTCGCGGTCGCGCGGCCGACCTGATCCATGATAAACCCAAGCACCCGCGCGAGTGCCATGGAAAAGACGAACACCGCAAGCGACTGCTGCCCGACCTTGGTGATCAGGGCGACAATCCGCTGCCAGACGCGGCCCAGAACGTTGCGGCCCTTGGGCAGCAAGCGCCGCCCGCCGTCACCCGCCACCACATAGGCAAGATAGGCGAGGCCGAGGAAATGCACGTAGCGCAGGATGCCGAAATCGCTTTTCGTGATCCACATGGTGTTGGCGCTGCGCCATTGGTTCGTACCGCCGAACCCCAGTTCCCGTGCACCGACATTGGACAGCGGAATGAAACCCACGACGATCACCAGCGCCAGTATGGTCAGCAGCCAGTTGACGGGCGGGCGCGGCAGCCAGCCGCGCATGAAGGCGAAACCGGTAAAGAAGATCAGCTGCCAGCCGAACGGGTTGAAGAACCACTCGCGCTCCGACCACGGCTCTGCCGGGAGCGAAATCGCGATGCGCTCGATCCCCAGCGCCTCCAGCAGGCCGCCCTGCGCCAGAAACCACAGCCCGATGCAGAAGGCGAAGGCCAGCACACGGTCGACCCGCGCCAGTGCCATGACCAGCGGCATCATCAGCAGGATCGCGATATACATCGGCAGGATGTCAAAATAGTTGGGCACATAGGTCAGTGTCAGAAGGCCCACCAGTTGCGGCCCGGTATCGTCGCGGAACCGGCCAAGGTTGAGCGAGCCGATGTAGCTGTCCTCGAAATTGCCCCAGAGGTCCCAGGAAAACAGCATCGCCGCGATGAACACGAACAGGCAGATATGCGCCCAATAGACCTGCCAGCAGCGGAACAGCACCCGCGCTGTGCCCAAAAGCCAGCCGCGCCGGTCGTAACTGCCACCGAATGCGATGGCCGAGGCCATGCCGGAACAGAAGACAAAGATCTCCGTCGCGTCCGAAAAGCCCCAGCGTGCCGGGATCCAGCTGGTGAAGAAGTTGCCGGGCGTGTGGGCGCACAGGATGATGAACATCGCGATGCCGCGATAGAAATCCAGTCGTGGATCGCGAACGCGCGGGGCGGGGGCGGCAGTCGTCATGGGGGTGATTCCAATGCTGAAACTGCCTGGCTTATTGCGCGGGGATGCCCGCCGCACAAGCGGCCGCGCGACCCTTGGAAATCAATGCGCGCCGCGCCGCCGCATAGCCATCCTCGCGCCCGTCGCGGCGCAGGGTGCGCTGGGCCAGAATATCCTCTGCCTCGTCCAGGTAACCGGCGCGAATACCGCTGTCGATGGTCAGTCGCTCGAACACGTCGCGCTGGGCATGCGACCCGCCCGCGTCCTGCATCTTGGTGCGGGCGTTGGCCAGATTGATGAACGCGCGGTCGAACTCCGCCTCGCCAAAGGCCTCCAACCCTGCGGCGGCGGACAGCCCCGGATGCGCCATCGCCTGCTGCATGTCGGTGGCGCGGGTCTGCGCATCGCGGTGCAGGCGGCCCATCAGTGTGGCGATGTCCGCGTCGCGGTTGTCGCCCACCAGCGCCAGCATGTAGTGCAGATCGGCGAAGATCAGACAGCCGTCCTCTGTCCGATTGGCCGACAGGTCGGCCAGTTCCTCCCACCGGTCGCCGACGTTCACACCGTCGAGTTCCAGCCGCGACAGCAGCGATGTCGCGTTCGAAATGTCGCGGTAGTCGTCCGTCTTGTCCTTGCGGATTTCGCGGTCATAGAGGTCCAGCACAACGTCGGTCTGCCCCAGGTCGAGGTGCATCAGCGCCTTGTGCCACCAGACGTGATAGCGGAAGTTGTTGCAATGCGCCCACGCATCCTCGCGGCCGGTCAGCCACTTGATGCCGCCCGCGGCATCGGCGGTCATGTCGTGCACGTGGGCCACGGCGTGCAGGCCCCAGGCATCGTCCGGCGCGATCAGCATCCCCTCGCGGCCCACGGATTGCGCGCGGGCATAGTCGCCGGTTTCCTCCAGCGCGAAGGCGTAGCAGCCCAGCAGATAGCCTTTGCCCGCGTGATCCGTGCTATAAGCAGGCATCACCTGTTCCAGCGTCGCGCGCATCCCGGCGCCATCACCCAGCACGAAGCGGGTGGCGTGGTCGAGCTTCATCGCCAGCGCGTCGTCGGGGTGGGCGGCCAGAACGGCCTGGAAATGCGGCAGCGCCTGCGTCGGGTTGCCCGCGACCCAATGGGCCAGCGCGTCGATGAAATGCGCCTCGCGGGCGCTGACGGGCTGTGCTGCGGCAGCCTTGCGCGCCGCGGCCAGTGCCTCCTGCGCCGTGGCGATCAACTCGCGCCGTCCCAGCAGTGTATAGAACATGCCCTTGACCGCGTGCCCCAGCGCGAAATCGGGCGCGGCTTTCAGTGCTGCACCCAGATGATCCGGCGTGGCGGCACTGTGAGCCAGGAACGCCAATTGGCATTTGTTCCAGGCGTCGAGCGCCCCCTGATCGGTCAAGGTCGTTGTCTGGCCAAAGATATCCTGCATCGTCATTCCGTTCATAGGTTTGGCGCGGCATCGGTTACATTTGCCACCCGGTCGTGACCCACATAGCGATTTTTGCGGCGCGGGCCACTTAACAGGTCCGTGAATGACGGCCCTGTCAGTAATGTTTCAGTGGCGGATTTGCCTGTGCTGTCAAGGTTTTGGGCGCAACCGCCCCAGCACGTCAGCGGTGTCCTGCCCAAACCGGGGTGGGGCATGACGGTATGTCACAGGGGTTTTCGACATCTTCAGCGGATTGCCGATCACCCGCACCGCCCCATTTTCGGTCGCCGCGCACGGAATTTCGGCGATCATGTCACGTGCGGCCACCTGATCGGTGGCGAACACTTGATCGAGGGTCTGCACGGGGCCGACAGGCACCTTTACCGCCTCAAGCCCGGCGATGATGTGGTCCATCGTGCGCGCGGCCAGCAGCGGTTCCAGCGCCGCGATCAGCACATCGCGGTTGTCGAGCCGGGCGGGGTTGGTGGCGAAGCGGTCGTCCTGCGCCAGATGCGGGGCCTCCAGATAGTCGCAAAACCGCCGGAACTGTCCGTCGTTGCCCACGGCGACGATCACGTGGCCATCGCTCGCGGCGAAGACCTGATAGGGCACGATATTGGGGTGGCCGTTGCCGCGCCGTTTCGGCACCTCTCCTGTGGTCAGGTGGCTGACGCCTTCGTTGATCAGCCAGGCGATCTGGCTGTCGACGAGTGCGACATCGATGTGCTGCCCTTCGCCCGTCTTGTCGCGGTGGCGCAGGGCAGACAGGATGCCGACGCAGGCGTACATCCCGCACATCACGTCCGCCACGCCCACGCCGACCTTCATCGGCTCGCCGTCGGGTTCACCGGTCAGTGACATCATCCCGCCGTAGCCCTGCGCCATCAGGTCATAGCCCGGCTTGGACCTGTTCGGCCCGGTCTGTCCATAGCCCGAGATCGACGCATAAATCAGCGCCGGGTTCGCCGCGATCAGCGTGTCGGCGTCCAGCCCGTACTTCGCCAGCCCGCCCGGCTTGAAATTCTCGACCACAATGTCACAGGTCGCCGCGAGCGCGCGGATCGTGTCCTGCCCCTCTGCCGTCGTGATATCCACCGCGACCGACAGCTTGTTGCGGTTGGCGGCCATGAAATAGGCCGACAGATCGGTGCGGTTGCCATCCGTGTCATGCACGAAGGGCGGCCCCCAAGTGCGCGTGTCGTCGCCGTTGGTCGCCGGATTCTCGATCTTGATGACCTCGGCCCCCAGATCGCCCAGAAGCTGCGTCGCCGTCGGCCCCGCCAGAATGCGCGTCAGGTCAAGAATGCGAAGCCCGTCGAGTGCACCCGTCATATCGAACCCGTCATGTCATATCCGCCCGTCATAGGATTTGCGGTCGATCACCGCGGCGATCAGCGTAAAGGTATCCGCCCCCTGTGCTGCCTTCAATGCGTCTTGCAACTCCGCCCGCGACGTGACCGTCGCCCCGTTGCCGCCAAAGGCGCGCGCGATGGCGGCATAATCGTGGCCCATGAAATCGACGCCGGTATTGTTCATCTGCCGTTGCCGCTGTTTCAACTCGATCAGCGCAAGCGACTGATCGACGAACACGACGAAGATCGTGTTGTGGCCCTGCTCGGCGGCGGTCGACAACTCGCCTGCCACCATCAGGAACCCCGCATCGCCGGAAAAGCTGACGACGGTGCGGGCAGGGTCCGCGATCTTCGCCCCGATGGCGAGCGGGACGGCGCAGCCCATCGTGCACAGGCCAGAAGATTGCAGCAGGGTGCGCGGTGCCTCACAACCCCACATCTGCGACAGCAGTATGCGGTGCGCGCCGCTGTCCACCGTGGCGATGGTATCGGCGGGCAGCGCGGCTCGGCATTCCGCAATCACCCCAGCAGGGCCCCAGGTATCGTTCTGCGGAAAGGCCTTTGCCAGCGCGTCTTTCACCTTTGCCGGTGTGCCATCGGCCCAGCTTTCGCCGGGTGTGGCGGACGACAGCGCCTCCAAGGTGGCACCGGTATCGGCGATGAAACTCAGCGTCGCCTGATGCATGAAATGGTGGTTCGGTGCGGCTGTGATGTCGATCACGTTCACCTCTGCCACGTCCCAGACGTTCTGCCAGCCTGGCCGCATCTCGATCGGGTCGTAGCCCACGCAAAGCACCAGATCAGCCTGCCGGACCAGCGGGAGCAGATGGCTGTCCGCCAAGGGCGACAGCCCCGCCCCGCCCAGCGCAAGCAGGTGGCTTTCCGGGATCACGCCCTTTGCCTTGTAGGTGGTGATGACAGGCATCCCGTAGCGTTCGGCGAACTGCACGACCGCATCCGCCGACCCGTCCTTCAGCACGTCCAGCCCCACGATCATCACAGGTCGCGTTGCCTCCGACAGCCAGATGCGGGCCTGTTCCAGATCGGCCCCGGCGGGGGCGACCTTGCTGGCGACGGCGCGGCGTGCGGGTGTCGCGACGCTGGGCGCATCGGCCACGGAAATCGGCACGTCGATATGCACCGGGCCGGATCGCCCCTCTGTCGCGATGCCCAGCGCCTTTTCCGTGATCACTCCGGCAGCACCGGCATCCAGCGTGAACGTCGCCTTGGTGATCGGCGCAAAGACCGCGCGGTGATCCAGCACCTGATGGGTATAGCTCTGCGCCTCGCCCGCATCGACGCAGCCGGTCAGCACGATCAGCGGCACGCGGTCCTGTTCGGCATTGGCCACGACGTTGACGCCGTTCATGGCACCGGGGCCGACCGTGGCCACCATGATCGCGGGCGCGCCGTCCATGTGGTGCACGCCTTCGGCCATGAAACCTGCGGCGTTCTCGTGTCGCGTCAGGATGAACCGGATGCCCGCCTTTTCCAGCGCGTCGATCAGGGTCAATACCTCGCCGCCGGGCATGCCGAAAGCGTGGCGGCACCCGGCCTCGTACAGGCGTCGGGCCAGAACGTCGGCGGCGCGCAGGGTGTCAGTCATGGCGTCATTCCTTTTCAATCGGGGCAGGGTTATCGCGCGGCCGTGGCAATCGCCAGAAAAATGGCGTCAAGCTCTGCCGCCGCATTGGCGAGATCGTCCCCGCCCTCGTCGGCATAGGGCGCAAACACGAACGACGGTGTCTTGTAGGACAGGGTCGCGCGGCCTGCTGCATCTTCTGTCAGATACATCCGCACCGGTGCCTCGATCATCGCCGTGGTCGACAGGCCCAGAATGCGCACCGCAAAGCGGTTGTTGAACACGCCCACCACACGGTTGTTGGGGATCGTGATCCCACGGTTGGCGGCGGCCCCGGTCGGCCCGGCCTGCGTGACAACGGCCATGCCATTGGCGCGCACGGCGGTTTTCACGTCCTCCAGCAGCAGATCGAAGGGCTTGTCGCTGTCCATGACGACCCAGCCGTCGCGCGGGGTGACGGATTGGGCGGCGGCGGCGATGCCCCAGACAAGCAGAACACAGGTGATGATCAGACGCATGCGGTATCCCCTCAATTCAATCGCGCCGACAATCGCCGCGCCCGGGTGCGGCGTAAACTCACATTCGCGCCAGATGTGTTACCGCCCGCGCCCGGCGAACCAGACAGAGGCGACCCCCGCCGTCGCGATGATCGCCAGCCCGGCCAGGTTCAGCGCATCGGGGAAGTCGCCGAACACCGCTAGCCCCAGCACCATTGCCACCAATAGCTGGCTGTAGATCAGCGGCGCGATCACGCCCGCCGGTGTCGTTCGGCTGACGGAGACGAGGATCAGGTTGCCCCCGGCAGACCCCAGCGCGGAAATCGCCAGCAGGAAACCTGCATAGGGCGTGACCTGCGGCAGCGGCCCGACCGCCAGCGGTAACAGCACGACCGCACCGATCGCCAGTTGTGACAGCAGCAGAAACCGGGGCCGGTAGCTGCCCGCCAGCCAGCGCGTCGCCACCAGATAGGACCCGTGCAGGCACCCCGCCAGCACGGCGAAACCCAACCCCGCTGTCATCCCGAAGCCCGGGCGTACCACGACCATCACGCCGGCAAAGCTGAGGCACAACAGCAACGTGCGCGCGCGCGTGATCCGCTCGCCCAGCAGCGCCGCGGACAGAAAATAGGAAATCACCGGCCCGATGAAGAACGCGCCGAAGACGTTGGCCATCGGTTCGGTGCGCAGCGCGGTCAGGATGCAGGCGATGGCCAGTGCGATCAGCACCGCGCGCAGGATCACCGGCCACCGCAGAAAAAATCTCAACTCGCCGCGCTGCAACCCGGCGAACGGCAGGATCACGACCACCGCCACAGCGAACCGCGCCCAGGCCACGAAGAACGCGCTGAACCCCTGCGCGGTCAGGATCTTGCCCGCCGCATCGCCCGACACTATCAGCGTCATCGCCGCGACCACCAGGCCGATCACCGAAAGGGGATATTTTTGCTGCATGACCGATCCGTTACGCCGCGCATCGCGCCAAGGCAAGGCAAAGGGCTGGCATGACCGCGCGGGGCTGCGTAAGCTGCGGCAAACAACGGGAAGACAGGCCATGTTCGAAGGTATCCTCTCACTTTTCCGCGGCACGGAGCCGTCCGAAACCAAGCTGCCTCTGGCAGACGTACAGCACGCGCTGGGCGCGCTGCTGGTGCGTGCCGCCAAGGCCGATCACGCCTACCTGTTCGAGGAGGTGGAGCAGATCGACGACGTGCTTGCCGCGCGCTATGACCTCAACCCGGTCGAGGCGGCCAAGCTGCGTGCCTCCTGCGAAAAGCTGGAAGAGGCGATGCCCGATACCGCCGAACTGGCGGGCATCCTGCACGACGCCATCGACCTTGCCGAACGCGAGGCGACGGTCGCCGCGATGTGGCAGGTCGTCTTCGCCGACGGGATCGAGGAAGAGGAAGAGGACAAGCTGCTGCACGAGGTCGAGGCGATCCTCGGCGTCTCCCCCGAGGTCAGCAAGCGCCTGCACGACGCGGCGATGAACGCGCGCCCGGCCGCCCCCCGCGCCTGAGGAACATCCCATGGTCGACATCGCCACCCGCGTCTGGAACCACAAGTGGAAGATCGACCCCATCGTCCGCTCGTTGATCGACACCGATTTCTACAAATTGCTGATGTGCCAGTCCGTGTTCCGCAACAAGCCCGACACGCAGGTCACGTTCAGCCTCATCAACCGCTCCAAGCACATCCGCCTCGCCGATCTGGTGGACGAGGGCGAGTTGCGCGAGCAGCTGGACAACATCCGCTCGCTCTCCCTGTCGCGTGGCGAAAGCACGTGGATGCGCGGCAACACCTTCTACGGCAAGCGGCAGATGTTCTCTCCCGAATTCATGGACTGGTTCGAGAAACTGCGCCTGCCGCCCTACCATCTGGAAAAACGCGACGGCCAGTATGAACTCACGTTCGAGGGCACATGGCCCGAGGTCATGCTCTGGGAAATCCCCGCGCTGTCGACTCTGATGGAACTGCGCGGCCGCGCCGTGCTGCGCGACATGGGCCGGTTCGAACTGCAGGTCCTCTACGCCCGCGCCATGACGAAACTCTGGGAAAAGGTCGAGAAACTGCGCGAGGTCGAGGACCTGCGGCTGGCCGATTTCGGCACCCGGCGGCGGCACTCCTATCTCTGGCAGGACTGGTGCGTGCAGGCATTGAAGGAAGGGCTGGGCGACAATTTCACCGGCACGTCGAACTGCCGCATCGCCATGATGCGCGAGATCGAGGCGATCGGCACCAACGCCCACGAACTGCCCATGGTCTATGCCGCATTGGCAAAGGATGACGCCGCCCTGCGCCAATCCCCCTACGACGTGCTGGCCGACTGGCACGAGGAACACGAGGGCAACCTGCGCATCATCCTGCCCGACACCTTCGGCACGCCGCAATTCCTCGACGGCGCGCCCGACTGGCTTGCGGGCTGGACGGGGATGCGCATCGATTCAGGCGACCCCGCGACGGGGGCCGAGAACGCGATCGCCTGGTGGAAATCCCGCGGCGAGGACCCGCGCGAAAAGCTGGTGATCTTCTCCGACGGGCTGGACGTCGACAAGATCGTGAGCTTGCAGGCGCAATTCGCAGGCCGCGTCCGGGTGAGTTTCGGCTGGGGCACGATGCTGACCAATGATTTCAAAGGACTGGCGGAAGACGACGCGCTCGCCCCCTTCTCACTGGTCTGCAAAGCGGTCGAGGCGAACGGGCGCCCCACGGTGAAGCTGTCCGACAACCCCAACAAGGCGATGGGACCGGAAGCGGAGATCGCGCGGTACAAGCGGGTGTTCGGGGTCGGGGCGCAGCAGCGGGTGGAGGTTGTGGTTTAGTCCGAAACGCTCATCCATATTAATAAGAAAGATAGATACGAACAAACGATTGTAACTGCGACATTGAATAGCATATGCCATCGCATTTGAAATCCCTGCAGCCAACGATAGGAAGATCTAACTATTGCAAATGAGGCGGGGTCATTTCTGTGGGTTAAGAAGGATCCTGCAACTGCGAGCATATACACCAGCCCAAAAACAACAATAGGTTCACCAGCAACAAATCGTGTAGTTTGCTCTAAGATAGGATGCGGGTCAATTTTAATTTCGCTTCCAAGTCTTAGCAAAAATGTTGTAGATATTATAAATCCAAAGAATGCGAAAAAGTAGTTTCTGGTAGCTTCTATTCTTGATATTGCTTTTTGATCATAGTGCTGAAGTTCTGCCCTTGAAATTTCTAGTGACCTATCAATTTCATCTGTATTGAATTTTTTGATGTGTTGGGCACTGGAGGCATGGGATTTTTCGAAAGACTTTGCATATGCAAGTATGCCTGATGCACGAAAAAGAGCGCGCTCGTTGCGAAACCTTTTATAGCGTATCACGGCTCGATATAACGAGTGCTGTGTATCACTGATCCAAGAAACATCGTCGTCATTCTCAAGTATTGATAAAGATATAATATTATCATGACTAGGCTCATGATGTTGATGAATGTGAGAAACATCTTTAAGGAAGTAATATGATTGGTTCGCTACAACCTCTTCAATTTCAGGTCCTAGATTCTCTCGTTTGTCATCGGGAATATGTGTTAATGTGACTTTACCATTTCGCCACAACGAAAATTCAAAAATTGCAAGCGCACTATTTTGGATTAATTCTATCGCTTGGGTTGAAACTTCTTCAAAGCTAAATTCAGTAGAGTTCTTATTAATTGCTTTTCTAAATCTCGAAATATCAGTGCGGCAATCACTATTTGCAAAGACAGCGATTTGGCCTTTGAGTATATCATTCGTCAAGTAGTCGCCTAGGCAAATAAATGTAAACTTTCCGCTAATGCCAATTAAATGGTTGGCAAGTTTTTCTTGGAAAAACTTCCCAACTTCCCCCTTGTCCAAGTAGGGTATAACAACATCTAGCAGATCGCGTGTCTGCAGAAAAACTACACGCCTATTTTCGCGGCGAACACTGCTACGTGATGGAAAGTTTGTGAAGCCCATTGTATCGAACGACAAATGGCCGATTACTGTCGGTACCCAACCACAATATCTCATGAAAACTAAAAGCGCCGTCCAATCACATCTTCAATTGCTTCAGCACTTAACTTTTGCTGTCGCTGGAGCCTTTTTGTCTTCAAAGAAATTGCTAAACCATGGTCGGTACGGCGATCATTTGCAGGATTTTCAGTTTTCATTTCACCAGCGGCGGACCGAAAAGGGCTTCGATAAGCAAGTGCTCTGTTCGCTTCGTAAGCGCTACGACCGCTAGAAAAACCTCTCAAAGTAACTATAAGATAGGCTAAACCTATCAATCCTAGACCCACGCCAAGAGCAACTTGCGAAATTTCGACAATAATACCGCTCATGGAAACCTCAAAGACTCAAAATGCCGGGACAGCTACATCCCGGCGTGTGTACGAAAATACACACTAAAGTAGAAATGTAAAGAGCCCGTTGCCAGTACGCTTCATCATGAACCAACTTTGAACACACAGGTCCTTCACCCTTCCTCCTCAACAACATCCCCCTGTGCTCCGTCCGTCGTCTCTTGCACCACCTCCCCGCTGAAAACCAGCGCCAGCATGATCGGCACGAACCCAATCGGGATCAGAGCGTACAGAACGCTACGCAGGTTGAAGCCTTTGGGCGGGGTGGGTTTGCTTGGGTCGGACGTGGGGGTCACCTTGGTCAGTTCACTTGACCAACCGACACCCTGTCGCGGCGGTTCCATACCCGCGACACCCCCTCACTCCTCGACCTTCCCCCGCAACGCTTTCACCTCCCCCCGCACCTTCTTTGCCTTCAGCCGCCGTTTCACCGATCCATAGGTGGGTCGCGTCGGCCGACGCCGTTTGGGCACCTCCACCGCCTTGCGCATCAGGTCCACCAGCCGGTCGCGCGCGATTTCGCGGTTGCGCGCTTGGGATCGTGTCTCCTGCACAAAGATCACGACCGCCCCGTCCTTCGTCCAGCGTTGCCCGGCCAGCCGCCGCAACCGGGTCTTCACCGGCCCGGGCAGGTTGGGCGACCGCTCCGCCTCGAACCGCAACTCGACGGCGGTGGACACCTTGTTCACGTTCTGCCCGCCGGGGCCGGAGGCGCGGGTAAACTGTTCGGTGACTTCCCAGTCCTCGATCGTGATCTGATCGTTCACCTTCATCGCGTCGCTCATCGCATTATCTTGCCCAAAATACTCGCCCGCCGCAGGCGTCCCGAAGTCTGCAAGGCGGTGCACGCCCGGTGCACGCGCTGTGCACGCAAATCATACCGGCAAAATGCCCAAGAAAAAGGGCCACCCCGACGAATGGGATGGCCCTTTCCTGAATTACGGAGGTGGGTCGGTTAGGATCACCACCTTGGGTTTCTCCTAGCCAGAGGTTGCTCTAGCCAAGGCTCCCCCAAGTTGTCCCGACACACTTCTCCAATACCTCATGATGCACTGGATCACCTCCTTTCAATGTTTCGCCTGACACCGAAGTTGGCATAGATCGGGTATATTTCAAGTGAAAATATACCACAGGTCGCGATTAAGTGCTGGGCTGTGCAAAACGCCCGACAATGAGGCGGAACGGCACCAAAGCGAGCAGCGCGATCCCCAGCTTCACCCCCCAGTCCGCGACGGCCAGCGTGACCCACAGCGGCACCTGCGGCCCGGTGTTCATGAAGGGGGCCATGTCCTGCGCCCAGATGACCTCTTCCGCGGCCATGGCGCTCAACCCGTTGAAAATACTGGCGAAGGCGATGGAGAAAAAGATCACCGTATCGACGGTAGAGCTGATCAGCGTGGAGCCGAGCGGCGCCGTCCACCACGATCCGTGCCGCAGCCGGTTGAACACCGCCACGTCAAGCAGCTGCGCCACGCCGAACGCACAGGCCGAGGCGATGGCGATCCGCACCGCGACCGCCGGATAGGTGAAACCGTCGCCCTCCAGCATGATCTGGCTGCCGATCAGCGAACAGACGATCCCGGTCACCAGCCCGGCCAGCACGACCCGGCGCGCGGTGGCGGGTCCGTAGAGGCGGTTCATAATGTCGGTCACCAGAAACGCCAGCGGATAGGTGAACGCCCCCCAGGTCAACAGACCGTCGAGGATCAGGAATTGCACGAGGATGTTGGAGGCGACCACGATGATGGCCATGGCGAGAACGCCGGGAAGAAGTCTGGTCATGGGATGTGTTCCGTTTTGACAAGGGTGCGGCACTTGGCCCCCGGCGATCCGGGGACGCCGCCGTTTAGGACCGCGCCGCGCAGCCGTCAACCGTCGATGCGGTATTCGACCAGACGGGTCTTCTGCATGCGTCCGAAGTTGTCGTCGCTGACCAGGGTGATGACGAACCCGTCGCCATTCGGCCAGACGCTGATCCCTTCCAGATTGCCTGCGCTAAAATATTCGGTGACCAGCGTTTCGACGATACCGCGTGCAGGGTCGGCGCGGCGGATGCGTGTGTGAAACCCCGGCCCCGCAAAATCACGTTCCAGCAGGTAAAGCAGGCCATCCGGGCCGAAATCGGCCCCGACGATGAGGAAACTGCCGCTGCGGGGGACCGTGGCCACGACCTGCCACCCAGACGCGGGGCTTGCAGGATCGAACCGGAAAAGGGGAAACGGGCTGTCGAACCGACCGGATCTTTCCGGCAACGCATAAAGCCGTCCCAGCCCGTCGATGGCGAGGCTTTCAAGCGCCGCGTTCGACTGGAACCTATCGAATGCGGGCGTATGCGGCAGGGGTGTTTCGGTGTTGTCGGGCGGGTTGATCCGGCTGACGCGGTCCTGACCTTCGAACGAGACGTAGACGGTGCCGTTCCGGGCGATGGCCAGCCCTTCGCTGTCCAGTCCGCGCCGCTCCGGGTTTTGCGCGACAGTCGTGCCGATGGGGCTGATGTCGGTGACCGTGACCTGCGCGATCTGCCCGTCCGCATCACGCGCGATGTCAGCGGCGATCAGGAAACCCCGATCGGACAGCGCGACAAGGCTGGTCCCGTCGTCGGCGACCTCCAGCCCCGAAAGACCGCCGAACCGGGCGTCGTCGTGCGTCCAGAGATATGTCGCCGTGTCGGCATGCGCCGCAACGCCCCAGAGGAGCGTTACGACCAGACAGATGCGGTGCATGCTAGTTCGAATTCAGCACGTTCAGGCACTGGCCCGGCAGTTGCGCCATGGTTACCGGCCCGCGTGGGGTGGGCGGCGGCGCATTGGGGTCGCGCGGCTGCGGCGGTGGCGGGTTCAGAATGTTGTTCACCCACTGTTGCGCGTCGGCACAGCCGTCACCGGCAGGCGGTGGGGCCTGATCCTCGCAGCCCACAGCCCCACGCGGACAGTTCAGCCGCACGTGGAAATGGTAGTGGTGCCCGTACCAGGGCCGGATCTTGTTGAGCCAGCTGCGGTCGCCGGTGGCGTTGTTACACATCGCGACCTTTGCACCGGGAAAGACGAAGATGCGGGCGACCCGGGGATCGGAAGCGGCGGCGCGCAGGATCGCCTCGTGCTGCGGGGTCCAGCTGCTGTTGGTGAAAGCCCCGCTGGCCCGGCGCATGGAGATCGAGGAGATATTCTCGCGCTCCGTCGCCGTCAGGTTCAGCCGGTCGGGCGGCAGCATCCAGATATCGGCGTCGAGGCCGACCTGATGGCTGGCGTGGCCGGTCAGCATCGGTCCGCCGCGCGGCTGGCTGAGATCACCGACATAAAGCCCGGCCCAGCCCGGCTGTGTGGCGGCGAAGCGGCTGAGGTCCTGCACGAAGTCGATCAGCGCCGGCTGGCCCCAGTTGCGGTTGCGCGACAGCCGCATGGCCTGCCATGTCGGTCCAGTTTCCGGCAGTTGCACGGCCCCGGCCTGACAACCGCGCGAATAGAAGCCGAGCGGCGCGGGCGACTGTGCGGACGGTGTCGGGGTATGGCCGAACAGGTCCTTCGCCACGCGCGTGTCGTTGGGATTGCCCTGCGTCGACACGGATGCTTGCGTCACGGGGGCGTCCTCGCCACCACAGGCGGCAAGGGTGGCACAGAGGGTCAGGGCCAGAATACTGCGGATCATACTGCGCGATCTCCGTCTTTGTTGACCCACGATAGCAAGATCAGGCCAAGAATAAAGAGGAAGATCACCGGCAGGAAGCCAAGTTGCACGTTGCCGGTCCAAGCCGTGAAGACCCCGATGAAGAACGGCGCGAGGAATGCGGTCGCCTTGCCCGACAGCGCAAAGAGGCCGAATGCCTCGGTCGGGCGGTCGGGGTCGGTGTGGCGCACCATGAGCGAGCGGGACGCGGCATAAAGCGCGCCGCCCGCCCCGCCGATGATCGTGCCGCAGGTAAAGAAGATGATGTCGGGCAGCGGCGATCCTTCCGGCAGCGGCACGCCGAAGACCTGCTCGCGCGACATGCCGACGATGATGACGCAGACCAGCAGCAACAGCATGATACAGAAGATGATGACCGGCTTCGGCCCCCAGCGCGCGTCGCAGCGCCCGCCGACATAGGTAAACACCGCCGCCGCGATCACGCTGATGATCCCGAAGGGACCCAGCCTGTCCAGCCCCCAGTCCAGCACCAGCGCCGCATAGACACCGCCGAAGGCATAGAGCGCGTTCAGCCCGTCGCGGTAGAACATGGAGGCCAGCAGGAACGGCCCGATGCTTTTGCGGCGGAACAAGGATACGATGGTGTCCCGCAGGTCACCCAGAACGCGCGACATGCGCGGGGCGGGCGCGCCGGTCGACGGGTCGTCCTTGACCCACAAAAAGAACGGAATGATGAAGATCGCGTACCAGACCGCGATGAATGGACCGACCGCACGGGTGCCCTCGGCCTGCTCGGGATCGAGGCCGAACACCGGCGTCAGCCCGACGATGGTTTTGCCGCCCTCGCCGAATTCGGCAAAGAACACCAGCATGATGACCAGCGACAGCAATCCGCCCCAATAGCCGAAGGACGCGCCGGAGCCTGAGATCCGCCCGACCTCCTCCTCGCCGCCCAGCGACGGCAGGTAGGCGTTGATGAAGTTCAGCGCGGATTCCGCGGCGACGAAGCCGACGTAGAAGATCACCAGATAGAACATCAGCGACGCCGAATCCGGTGTCAGCCACCACAGCGACCAGGCCGCGACGACATAGATGACGGAAAAGAAAGCGATCCACGGCCGCTTGCGCCCGGTGGTATCGGCGAAAGCGCCCAGAAAGGGTGCCGTCAGCGCGATGAACAGCCCGGCGACGGTCTGCCCGAAGGCCCAGGTGCTTTGCGCTTGCGCACGCGCGGCGGGATCGTCCAGACCCTGCGCCAGAAAGAAGGTGGTCGCCACGACGGCGAAATAGGGGCCGAAGATAAAAGTCAGGCCCAGCGTGTAATATGGCTGGCTCGCCCAGTCGAAGGCCATCCAGCCCCAGATACGTTGCTTTGCGGTGATCGCCATGCCTGTCCCCTTTGTCCCCGCGAGGATAAGACACCGAGGCGCGCAAAAATGGCAAGCAAAGGATTTGTGACGCTAGGTGCTTTCGTCGGGCAGTTCAGGGGGCCAGGGGCGCGTCGCATCGGCGTCGATCCAGTTCTGCGCCCAGTCGGGCAAGACCGGACGGTCACCCTCGTAGCCGATATGGTCGAACAGGCGACGCGGCCGCACGATCCCATTCTTGTCGGTGATGGCGGACCGGTAGAGCGCCTGAGCGGCGCATTCTTCGCCGATCCAGATCGATTGGTCGAGATAGAAAAACTTGTCGTCCCAGCCCACCGCTCGGCTGACCATCCTGAATTTCACGAAGGGCCGGATCCGCTTGCGATAGCGCACTGAGACTCCCGCCATCGTCAGGCCCCAGCGGTTTTCCTTCAGCGCCTTCAGCAACCCGACCCGACGCGCCAGAATCGTGCGGCCCAGATCCAGGATCGTCAGGATGCGCCCGTTGTTCATCTCGACGAAGACATCCAGATCCTGCGGCCAGCAGCGATGATAGGATACATGCACCCCCAGCACCGGCAGATCACCGGCCTTGCGGTGCAGGACAAATTCCTTGGCCATGCGGATGAACGGAAACATGAGCGGCTCCTTGTCGGTCACCTTCGCATCTAGCAAGGTTGACGTGAACGTCAACTTTAACCTCGCGGCAAGCGGCGCACTTGCCCTGCAGGGTGCAACCGCCTAGATGAACCCCGGTTCAACCGGAAAGGCCGTGCCCATGCAATCGCTGTTCCAAATCCTGATGTTGCTTCTGGACATCGCGCGGGTCTTCATCTTCGCCCATTTCATCATGAGCTGGTTGATCAGCTTTCAGGTCCTCAACGTGCGCCAGCCACTTGTCGCGCAGATCTGGTACGGGTTGCAGAGATTGCTCGATCCGATCTATCGGCCGATCCGCAACGTTCTGCCGCAAATGGGAGGGATCGACCTGTCGCCCATCGTTGCGCTGATCGGGATCGAGATCATCCGCATCGTGCTGTGGAACAATCAGGCGCTGTTCTACTGACCACCGCGCGCCCCGGTTAACAATTCGTAAATCGGTTTCGCATGCGAAACATCGCTTGGCGTAAATGCGGCCTTGCCGGTCGCAGGTGGCCTTCCTTTCGCGGTGCGGGCATCGTTATGATGTGCCAACAGCACTGCGAGGATTCCCATGGCCGACGTCACATTCACGCTTGATGGCAAGACCGTTACCGCCGCTCCCGGTCAGACGATCTGGGAAGTGGCGCATGGGCGGGGCCTCGTCATTCCGCATCTCTGCCACAAGCCGCAGCCCGGTTACCGGTCCGACGGCAACTGCCGCGCCTGTATGGTCGCGGTGGAGGGAGAGCGGAACCTGATCGCATCCTGTATCCGCGAACCCTCCGAAGGCATGGTCGTCACCACCGATCAACCACGCGAGGTGCAGGCCCGCAAGATGGTGGTCGAACTGCTGATGGCCGACCAGCCGGACCTTGAGGTCGCGCACGACAGATCATCGCATCTGCGGGATATGGCCAATAAGCAGGGCGTCACCGAAAGCCGCTTTCCGACGTTGCGCAAGGAAACGATCCCGCTGCTCGACGACAGCCATATCGCGATGTCGGTCAACATGGATGCCTGCATTCAGTGCGGCTTGTGCGTGCGCGCCTGCCGCGAGGTGCAGGTCAACGATGTGATCGGCATGGCGGGGCGTGGCCACAACACCTATCCGGTTTTTGATTTTGACGACCCCATGGGCGACAGCACCTGCGTGGCCTGCGGCGAATGCGTGCAGGCCTGCCCGACAGGCGCGCTGATGCCCGCGACCGTGACCGACAAAAATCAGGTCGGCGACAGCGCGGACTTTGATCGCGAGGTGAAATCCGTCTGCCCGTTCTGCGGCGTGGGGTGTCAGGTGTCGCTGAAGGTCAAGGACAACAAGGTCAAATACGTGGACGGCATCAACGGCCCCGCGAACGAGGGGCGGCTGTGCGTCAAGGGGCGGTTCGGATTCGACTATATCCACCACAACCACCGCTTGACGAAACCGCTGATCCGAAAGGAAGGCGCGCCCAAGGGCCTGAACGTCGACCCCGGCAACTGGCAGGACACCTTCCGCGAGGCGACGTGGGACGAGGCGCTGGATTTCGCGGCGAAGGGCATGAAAGACGCGGGTGGTTCCAAGGTCGCCGGTTTCGGGTCCGCCAAGTGCACCAACGAAGAGGCGTATCTGTTCCAGAAACTGATCCGTCAGGGCTTCGGCCACAACAACGTCGACCACTGCACGCGGCTGTGCCACGCGTCTTCGGTCGCGGCCTTGCTGGAAAACGTCGGCTCCGGAGCCGTCACCGCGACGTTCAACGAGATCGAGAACGCCGACGTCGCCATCGTGATCGGTGCGAACCCGGTGGAAAACCATCCTGTCGCCGCGACATATTTCAAGCAGTTCACCAAGCGTGGCGGCAAGCTGATCGTGATGGACCCGCGCGGCGTGGGCCTGCGGCGGTTCGCGTCGCACATGCTGCAATTCCGCCCCGGTGCGGATGTGTCGATGCTGAACGCGATCATGCATGTGATCGTGGAAGAAGAGCTGTACGACCGCCAGTATATCGAGGCCTACACCGAGAACTGGGAGGCGGAGAAAGAGCACCTCAAGGAATTCTCGCCCGAGAAAATGTCCGGTATTTGCGGGATCGAACCGGACGTCCTGCGTGACGTTGCCCGCACCTTTGCCGGCGCGAAATCAGCGATGATTTTCTGGGGTATGGGCATCAGCCAGCATATTCACGGCACCGACAATTCCCGCTGCCTGATCTCGCTTGCGCTGATGACCGGGCAGGTGGGCCGCCCCGGCACCGGGCTGCATCCGCTGCGCGGGCAGAACAACGTGCAGGGCGCGTCTGATGCCGGTCTGATCCCGATGTTCCTGCCCGATTATCAGGCCGTGGGCGACGACGGTGTGCGGTCGAAGTTTCAGGACGTCTGGGACGACGCGGGCGTGAACCCGAAAAAGGGTCTGACCGTAACGGAAATTCTGGATGCGGTGCACGACGGTGACATCACTTCGATGTATATTCTGGGTGAAAACCCCGCGATGTCCGACCCCGATGTGGAACACGCCCGCGACGCGCTGGCGAAGCTGGACCATCTTGTGGTGCAGGACATCTTTATCACGGAAACGGCGAACTTTGCCGATGTGATCCTGCCCGCCTCGGCGTTCGCGGAGAAAACGGGGACCGTCACCAACACCAACCGGCAAGTGCAGATGGGCCGTCCCGCGGTGCCGCCGCCGGGCGACGCGAAAGAGGACTGGTGGATCGAGGTGGAACTGGCAAAACGGCTGGGCCTTGGCTGGACCTACACCCATCCGTCGGAAGTGTTCACCGAGATGACGCAGGTGATGAAGTCTCTCAACAACATCACGTGGGACCGGCTGGAGGCGCAGAACGTCGTGACCTACCCGTCGCTGTCGCCCGAGGACCCCGGCCAGCCGATCGTCTTCCAGGACGGTTTCCCGCGCGAAGGGGGCCGTGCGAAATTCACGCCTGCCAGCGTGATCGCGCCGGACGAAACGCCGGATGCGGACTATCCGATGATCCTGACCACGGGGCGGCAGCTGGAACACTGGCACACCGGGTCGATGACCCGCCGATCCAAGGTGCTGGACGCGGTGGAGCCGGAAGCGAACTGTTCGCTGCATCCGTCGACGCTGCGCAAGCTGGGTGTGGCGCCGGGCGGCATGTTGCGCTTGACCACGCGACGCGGTTCGATCACGATCATGGCACGGGCGGATCGTGCGATCGCACCTGATATGGTATTTTTACCTTTTGCCTATGTCGAGGCGGCTGCGAACATCCTGACGAATCCCGCAGTCGATCCCTACGGCAAGATACCGGAGTTCAAATTTTCAGCAGTTCGCGTTGAAAACGCGGAAAGCACCATCGCGGCGCAGTGATCTAAGCAGCGTTGCGGCGTATTCAAGATAGGTTCCATCAATATTCTCGCTTTTTGTTGGAACCATTTTCAATTTATATTAAGATCTTGTTTTTGTTATATTTTTTACAAGCGTAAGTTAGCCGATGTGCGCAATTTGATACGGTCAATTCGGTCTGCGTTTTCCCCCTAAACCTATCCGTGAGTCAGGCGTAATACCACAGACAACGCAGCGATGGTGCTGCGCCATTGAGAAACGGACAAAACGATGAAAAACACAACTTTGATCATGTCTGCTGCTCTGGCATCGCTTATCGCAGGCGCTGCTGCCGCACAGACCACAACCTTCACCAACCAGGACGCATCCGTCGACGCCGTCGAGGATCTGGAAGAGCAGATCGCCGAGGATCGCACCCGCGACATCCCCCGTTTCGGCAACGAGGGACGCACAGTCGGCACCTATGGTTCGGTTGCGATGCGCGCATCGTCCACCAGCAACGACGGTGACACGAACGCCGACGTCGGCGTCGGCCTGCGTTACGGCAGCTACGACGGCGTCAATGGTTTCGACGTGACCGCCAGCTTCAAGTATGGCCAGACCAACGGCACAGAGACCGAGAACCAGCTTCTTGCCGGTGTCGACTATCGTCGTGACTTCACGCCTTCGCTGTTCGGCTTTGCCAAGGCAGAACTGTCGTTCGACCGCCTGACCACCACAGTGGGTGAGTTCGAGCAGGACATCTTCGTCGGTGCCGGTGTCGGTTACCGTATCTACAACACAAACGACCTGCAGTGGTCGATCCAAGCTGGCCCAGGTTACCGGGTTGCCGACGTGTTCGGTGGCGAGCAGATCAACGAAGCTGCTGCTTCGGTATCCAACAACATCTTCTACAGCCTGTCGGACACGGCCTATATCACCAACGACACCGACGTGATCTACTCTGACTTCGCGACGACCGTGACGAACGAACTGGCAGTCAACGTTGCGCTGACCGACACCCTGTCGCTGCGCACCAGCTATGCCACGAAGTACAACAACGAAACCGACAACGATTTCTCGGATGCCGAGAACACATTCGGTGCGTCGGTCGTCTACAACTTCTAAGACGATATCCTGATCCGCGGATTGCATTCCCAAGGGTCTAGACGGACGGGCAGCTTTGGCGACAAAGCTGCCCGTTTTGCGTTTAACGCGTTGATTTCAAGTGTGAACTATTAAATGAACGAGCGTTCAAAAAAATCCGTTGACGCATCGGTCGTTCCGGCCACACAATAGGTCTGCAAGCTGGACCGCGGGGAGGCGATTCAGGGCGGTCGGCCACAGTGCCGATATGGGAGGGTCAGACCATGGTGATGTCGCGGGACAGCGCGAAATCCGTGCCGGAACTGCTGGCGGTGAACGTCGCGCAGTTCGGGGCGAAACCCGCCTATCGTGAAAAGGAATTCGGGATCTGGCAGAGCTGGACCTGGGCGGAGGCCGCGGACGAAATCGACGCACTGGCGCTGGGTTTTTTGAAGCTGGGCGCGGCACCGGGCGATCACATCGCCATCGTCGGGCGGAACCGTCCGGCGCTGTACTGGGCAATGGTCGCGGCGCAGAAATGCGGCTGTGTGCCGGTGCCGCTCTATCAGGATGCGGCGGCGGAAGAGGTCGCCTATGCGATGGATCACTGTGGCGCGCGGTTCGCCGTTGTCGGTGATCAGGAGCAGGTCGACAAGATCGAGGACGTGCGCGACACGCTGACAGCGCTGGAGCATGTGATCTATCTGGATGGGCGGGGCCTGCGCAAATACGACCACGCCGCGATGTCGTCCTACGCCGATGTGCAAAAGGCCGGTCGCGATGCCGGATTGCAGGATGAATTGAAGGCGCGCACCGATGCGCTGACCTACGACAGCACCTGCGTGATGCTTTATACCTCGGGCACGACCGGGCGGCCCAAGGGGGTCGTGCTGTCGAACCGCAACGTGATCGAGACCTCGAAGAATTCCTCCGCCTTCGACAAGCTGAAACCCGGGGACGAGGTGCTGGCCTATCTGCCGATGGCCTGGGTGGGCGATTTCATCTTTTCCATCGGGCAGGCGATGTGGACAGGGTTCTGCGTGAATTGCCCGGAGAGCGAGCACACGATGCACACCGATCTGCGCGAGATCGGGCCGACATATTATTTCGCGCCGCCCCGCGTGTTCGAAACCCAGCTGACGCAGGTGATGATCCGCATGGAGGATGCGGGCCAGATCAAGAAATGGATGTTCGACCGGGCGATGGCGCTGGCCAAGCGTGTGGGGCCTGCACGGCTGGACGGGAAGCCCGTAAGCGGCATGGACAAACTGAAATACAAATTGGCCGACTGGTTCGTGATCGGACCGCTGAAGAATACCCTTGGTTTGAGCCGGGTGCGCGTGGGCTACACTGCGGGAGAGGCGATCGGGCCGGAGATTTTCGATTTCTATCGGGCGCTGGGGATCAACCTCAAGCAACTCTATGGCCAGACGGAAGCGACGGTGTTCATCACCCAGCAGCCGGATGGCGAGGTGCGTTCGGATACCGTCGGTGTGCCGTCACCGGGGGTTGAGTTGAAGATCGCGGAGAACGGCGAAGTGTTCTATCGCAGCCCCGGCGTGTTCGAGAAATACTACAAGAACGATGAAAGCACCGCGTCGACCAAGGATGCGGAGGGCTGGGTCGCCACGGGTGACGCCGGGTTCATCGAAGAGGGCAGCGGTCACCTGCGGATCATCGACCGCGCCAAGGACGTGGGCAAGATGGCGGACGGATCGCTGTTCGCGCCGAAATACGTCGAGAACAAGCTAAAGTTCTATCCCAACATCCTTGAGGCGGTGGTGTTTGGTGCCGACCGCGACCGCTGTGTCGCGTTCATCAACATCGACCTGACGGCGGTGGGCAACTGGGCGGAGCGCAACAACATCGCTTACTCCTCCTATCAGGAACTGTCGCAGCACCCGCGTGTGCTGGAGATGATTCAGGATCACGTGTCGGAGGTGAACACATCCGTCGCGGCCGACGAGATGCTGGCGGGGTGTCAGGTGCACCGGTTCCTTGTGCTTCACAAGGAGCTGGACGCGGATGATGGCGAGATGACGCGGACGCGCAAGGTGCGCCGCAAGATCGTGGGCGAGAAATTCGACGATCTGGTGCAGGCGCTCTACAGCGATGCGTCGGAAATCTACACCGAAACCGAAGTGACATATGAGGACGGCCGCAAGGGCAAGATCAAGGCGACGCTGGATATCCGTGATGCGGATGTCGTGCCTGTCGAGACGAAGACGCTCGATGAAGTTGTGGAGGCCGCGGAATGACGGGGCAGGCGCGCGTGCGCGGCACGACGCCTTGCCCGGGGCTCCGCCCGTTTCGTCTTGAGTGCGTCCACTGGACGCCCTTCGGGACAGACGAAACCCCGCCGTCCCATAGTGCCTCCGGCGGGAGTATTTTGGGCAAGGTAATGAGGGCCGCATGAAAGATACCGTGGAGCCTTATGTGACCGAGGACGGGCGCAAGATCGGCGGTGTGCTGATGGATATGCGCGGGATCACGCTGCGGTTCGGCGGGGTGGAGGCGATCAAGGATATTTCCTTCGATATCCGAGAGGGCGAGATCCGTGCCATCATCGGGCCGAACGGCGCGGGCAAATCGTCGATGCTGAACGTCATTTCCGGGTTCTACAACCCGCAGGAGGGCGAGGTCTGGTTTCGCGGCGAGAAGCGCCCGCCGATGAAGCCCTATCAGGTGGCGCGGTTGGGCATCGCGCGGACGTTTCAGAACATCGCCCTGTTTGAAGGGATGTCGGTGCTCGACAACGTGATGACCGGGCGGTTGGGCCACATGAAGGCTGGGATGCTGAGCCAGATGATCTGGAAGGGCAAGGCCGAGCGCGAGGAGACCGAAAATCGCGCGGCGGTGGAGCGGGTGATCGACTTTCTGGAAATCCAGGCGATCCGCAAGACGCCGGTGTCGCGGCTGCCCTATGGTCTGAAGAAGCGGGTGGAACTGGCGCGCGCGCTGGCGGCGGAGCCGAAACTGTTGCTGCTGGACGAGCCGATGGCGGGGATGAACGTCGAGGAGAAAGAGGACATGAGCCGCTTTATCCTGGATGTGAACGACGAGTTCGGCACCACCATCGCGCTGATCGAACACGATATGGGCGTGGTCATGGATATCTCCGACCGCGTGGTCGTGATGGACTACGGACGCAAGATCGGTGATGGCACGCCGTCGGAGGTGCGCGGCAATCAGGAAGTGATCGACGCATACTTGGGGGTGGCACATGACTGATCGCGCCTGGGAAACGTTTATGGCGCGGGTCTTGGCGCCGATGGAAGACGGTGGCACGCCTGATGTCGCTGATCTGCCGCTGGCGAAAGGCGCTGCGTATCCGTTGCTCGATATCGAAACGGCCTATCAGGCGGGCGATGGTCTGCTTGTGCTGCGTCAGCGCGAGGCGCGTGACGGCATGATCTATTTTAGTGGCACGGTTGTGGTGCCGGGTGAGGGCGCAGTCGCGCTTGAACCGGGGCGTGTCTGGGCGAGAGAGGCTGTGCGGCAGGGACGATATCGCCGCAGCGGGCGCGCGCGCGGTGGTCGTGTCGCCGTGCAATCGACCGGCTGGCGGGTGCCGACGCTCGAAATCTACATCAACCCCCAGAGCGGGAACGACTCAGCGACGCTGGTCGGATGGGAAACCGACGTGGTTCATGACGATCCTGCACTGGCGACGGTGCGCCGCGAAATGACGGAGAGCGCGCATGTCCGCTGATTTTCTTTACGGTATAGAAGTCATCATCAACGGCCTGATGGCGGGCGTGCTTTATGCGCTGGTGGCGCTGGGGTTCGTGCTGATCTTCAAGGCATCGGGCATCTTCAATTACGCCCAGGGTGTGATGGCGCTGTTCGCCGCGCTGACGCTGGTGGGCATCATGGAGGGGCAGGTGCCCTTCGCGCATCTGATCAACGCGATTTTCGGCACCGAGGTTCACCACTTCGGGTGGGAGGTCCCCGCGTTGCTCGCGATTGCATTCACGCTGCTTGTAATGGTCGCGTTCGCGTGGATGGTGCAGCAATTCGTGTTCCGGCATCTGGTCGGGCAGGAGCCGATCATCCTGTTCATGGCGACCATCGGGCTGGCCTACTTCCTGGAAGGGGTGGGCGATCTGATGTGGGGGTCCGACATCAAAACGCTGGCGCTGGGACTGCCGCAGGGCGGATCGCTTTGGGTGGAGGAGATGACCAACGGGTTGGGTGGCGACGACTTCTACGGCTTCTTCCTCGACAAGCTGGACATGGTGGCGACGGTCGTGGCCATCGTGCTGGTCGCCGCACTGATCGCGTTCGCGCAATACACCAAGCAGGGCCGCGCCATGCGGGCGGTGGCGGACGACCATCAGGCGGCCTTGTCCGTGGGGATTTCGCTGAACTTCATCTGGGTGCTGGTGTGGTCGCTGGCGGGCCTCGTTGCACTGGTGGCCGGTGTGATGTGGGGGGCCAAATCGGGCGTGCAGTTTTCGCTGTCGCTGATCGCGCTGAAGGCGTTGCCGGTGCTGATGCTGGGTGGCTTTACGTCGATCCCCGGTGCCATCGTCGGCGGGTTGATCATCGGCGTGGGCGAAAAGCTGTTCGAGTATCTGATCGGCCCGATGGTCGGCGGGGCGACGGAAAACTGGTTCGCCTATGTGCTGGCGCTGCTGTTCCTGGTGTTCCGTCCGCAGGGCCTGTTCGGGGAGAAGATCATTGAGAGGGTCTGATGCGCTATCTTCCCGTTATTCTTGTTGGTTCGGGAGCCATGATGTTGCTCTTGCCGCTGTGCGTCGTGCTTTGGCGGGTCATCGAGCGGCTGACCGCACCGGAGTATCACGATACCTACTACGTCGTGGCACATTTCGCGCCGCTGCTCGTTTATCTCTGCGCAGCTTTGACCCTGATCGCTGCAGGTCTGTGGCTGCGACACCGCAGGAAGGTGCAGTAGGATGACGTGGCTTTCTGCGGATAACCTGATTGCCCTCGTGCAATGGAGCCTCATCGCGATTGGCGTGATGCTCATGATTGTGACATTGATGCTGATGAACAGCGCACCGATCAGCCAGCAATTTGTTTATACATACCCCGATGGTCAGGTTGTGACTGCTATACCGACGGATGCGCCGGCTGCACCTGACACCGCCGACACCATGATTGGCCTATTGTTTGGTTTCGGTATGGGTTTCTTTTTTATCGGCATGGGTGCGGCATTGTTTTGCCTGCGCCGGATCGGCGGGTTCCTGGGAGATCTTGCAAGTGAATTGCGCGATGCGAAACGGAGTGACGCCTGATGTTTTACCGCGAAGCAGGTGATTTCAAGACGTCATACGCCGAGGACAGCCAGACCTTTCCGATCAGGTTCGACCGGTGGCGATTCTGGGCGGTGCTGGCGGTGGCCTATCTGGTGATTCCGTTCGTCATCAACGATTACTGGGCGTCGTCGTTGCTGGTGCCATTCTTGATCTATGCGATTGCGGCGATCGGGCTGAATATCCTGACGGGGTATTGCGGGCAGGTGAGCCTGGGTACCGGCGGGTTCATGGCCGTGGGGGCCTATGCCTGCTACAAGCTGATGACGTCGTTTCCGGATGTGAGCATCGTGATCCATGTGATCCTGGCCGGTGGTATCACGGCGGCGGTGGGGGCGGCGTTCGGCCTGCCGTCCTTGCGGATCAAGGGGTTCTATCTGGCGGTGGCGACGCTGGCGGCGCAGTTCTTCCTCGTCTGGCTGTTCAACAAGGTGGCGTGGTTCTACAACTACTCGGCCTCGGGCCAGATCAACGCGCCGGAGCGGTTCGTTTTCGGGCAGGCGGTGACGGGGCCGAATACCGAAGCCTGGGCACAGTATATGATCTGTCTGGTCTTCGTGACCGTTTGTGCGCTGATCGCGCGGAACCTGACACGCGGGTCGGTGGGGCGCAAATGGATGGCGATCCGCGACATGGACATCGCGGCGGAGATCATCGGCGTGAACCCGCTGCGCGCGAAGCTGAGCGCCTTTGCGGTGTCGTCGTTCTTTATCGGCATCTCCGGCGCGCTGTTCTTCGCGGTATATCTGGGTGCGGTGGAAGTGGGCGAGGCGTTCGGCATCCAGAAATCGTTTCTGGTGCTGTTCATGATCATCATCGGGGGGCTCGGGTCGATCTTCGGTAGCTTTGCCGGGGCCGCGTTCCTTGTGCTCTTGCCCGTGGCGCTTAAGGTGCTGGGTGTGGACGTGCTGGGCTGGCCCACCGATCTGGTGGCGCATCTGCAGCTTGTCATCGTCGGCGCGCTGATCATGTTTTTCCTGATCAAGGAGCCGCACGGGCTGGCGCAGCTGTGGCGACTGGCGAAAGAGAAATTGCGGCTTTGGCCGTTTCCGTATTGAGGCGGGACAACCCGCCCTGACGCCGGGCACATCCGGCACGCGATTATCGGTAACACCAATGGGAGGAAAATTCCGATGAAGATGAAGACACTTGCAGCCATGGCCCTTGCGGGCACGGTGGCGGCGGGACCGGCACTGGCCGATCTTGTCATCCCCGACCTGAGCTATCGCACCGGCCCCTATGCGGCGGGCGGCACACCGTTTTCTGACGGGTATCAGGACTATTTCGCCCTGCTGAACGCCCGTGACGGCGGGATCGGCGGCGAGGAGGTCCGGATCATCGAATGCGAGACCGGCTACAACACCGAGAAGGGTGTGGAATGCTACGAGTCCACCAAGGGTGAAGGCGCGCTGATCTATCAACCGCTGTCCACCGGTATCACCTATCAGCTGATCCCCAAGGCAACGGCCGACCAGATCCCTATTCACACGATGGGCTATGGCCGGACGTCTGCCGCGAACGGCGAGGTGTTCAACTGGGTGTTCAACTACCCCGCCAACTACTGGGATGCGGCCTCTGTCGCCGTGAACTACCTGCTGGACGAGAACGGCGGGTCGCTGGACGGCAAGACCATCGCGCTGGTCTATCACAACTCTGCCTACGGCAAGGAACCGATCCGCACGCTGGAAGAACTGTCGGCGATGCACGGGTTCGACCTGACGCAGATTGCCGTCGACCACCCCGGTCAGGAACAGAAATCGCAGTGGCTGCAAATTCGCCGCGAACGTCCTGACTACGTCCTGATGTGGGGCTGGGGCGTGATGAACCAGGTTGCCGTGCAGGAAGCCGCCAATATCGGGTTCCCGATGGAGAACTTCATCGGCAACTGGTGGGCCGGTGCCGAACATGACGTGGGCCCCGCGGGTGACGCGGCCAACGGCTACAAGTCCCTGAACATGAACCCGATCAAGGACTATCCTGTTCTAAGCGAGATTCAGGAAATGGTCGTCGATGCCGGCAATGCCGCAGGTGACGGGTCCAACGTGGGATCGGTGCTTTATGTGCGGGGCATGTATGCCGCGATGCTGGCCGCCGAGGCCATCGCCAAGGCGCAAGAAATCCACGGCGTGTCCGATGTGACCGCCGCGATGGTGCGTGACGGCATGGAGGCACTGGAAATCACCGAGGCGCGCATGGCCGAACTGGGCATGGAAGGCATCGGGCCGGAATTCGCGGTGTCCTGTCAGGACCACGGCGGTTCTGGCTTGGGCATCGTGCAGCAGTGGAATGCGTCGACCGGCACATTCGATCCGCTGACCGATTTCATCGCACCCGATGATTCTGTGATCGCACCGCTGGTGGAAGAGGATTCCATGGCGTTTGCCGCGGAAAACAACATCGAACCGGGCTGCCTGTAAGCCCTGTGTCGGGCGGCCCCTGCGGGCCGCCCGATTCTTTGAGTATTTTTTGGCAAGATAATACGAAGGTTGCCCCATGCTAGATGATGCTGCGCAGACCGAGACCCTGCTCGAGGTCAACAATATCGAGGTGATCTACAATCACGTGATCCTCGTGTTGAAAGGCGTGTCGCTGACCGTGCCGAAGGGCGGGATCACGGCACTTCTTGGCGGCAACGGTGCGGGCAAGACCACGACGCTGAAAGCGATTTCCAACCTGCTGCATTCGGAACGGGGCGAGGTGACCAAAGGGTCGATCTTTTATCGCGGGGAGCGGGTGCAGGATTCGTCTCCATCCGATCTGGTGAAACGCGGTGTCATTCAGGTCATGGAAGGCCGGCACTGCTTCGAACACCTGACCATCGAGGAAAACCTGATGACGGGGGCATATACCCGGACGCAGGGGGCCAAGGCCGTCGCGGCGGACCTTGAACTGGTTTACGACTATTTCCCGCGCCTGCGCGAGCGGCGCAAGAGCCAGGCGGGCTATACCTCCGGCGGTGAGCAGCAGATGTGTGCCATCGGGCGCGCACTGATGTCGCGGCCTGAGACGATTTTGCTGGACGAGCCTTCGATGGGGCTGGCCCCGCAGTTGGTCGAAGAGATTTTTACCATCGTGAAGAATCTGAACGAAAAGGAGGGTGTGTCCTTCCTGCTGGCTGAGCAGAATACAAACGTCGCGCTGCGGTTCGCGCATCACGGCTATATCCTGGAGAGCGGGCGCGTGGTGATGGAAGGTCCGGCCAAGGAGTTGCGCGAGAACCCGGACGTTAAGGAATTTTATCTGGGTATGTCCGACGAGGGCCGCAAATCGTTCCGCGATGTGCGCAGCTACCGGCGGCGCAAGCGCTGGCTGGCCTGATGGCCTATGACTACGACGGACTTTATGCGCAGGAACGGCACGCGCTGGGTGCGCCGACGCAGGTATTCGTCGATTACTTCGCCGATCTGACGCCGCCTTTGCGGGTGCTGGACGTGGGCTGCGGGCAGGGGCGCGACGCCCTGTTTATCGCGCGGGCCGGACATGAGGTCGTCGCCGTCGATTTGTCGGCGGCGGGGATCGCCGATCTTGAGAAGGACGCGCGGGCGGAGGGATTGCCGATCACCGCGATCGTTGCGGATGTATGCGACTATCGGCCTGAGGGCCTCTTTGACGTGATCCTGATCGACCGCACGTTGCATATGCTGGCGCCCGACGATCAGGCGATGGTCTTGCCGCGGTTGCTGGCCCACGCCGCAGCACGGGCGCATCTGCTGATCGCGGACGAGACATCCAACATGCAGCGGTTTCGGGACGTGCTCACGGGCGACGCCGCGGACTGGCGTATCACGCGGGACGCGAAAGGATGCCTCTTCGCCCGGCGCGGCTGATACGCCTGTGATATTGAATAGCAACGCATACATCCCCCAGCGTCGGCCTGTCAGGTTCGCCAGTGTGGGGGTGGAACTGACGGGAGACTGCGCATGACCACTTTCTACAGCGATCTGGAGACCCGGAGCCAGGCGGATCGGGAGACTGCCCAGCTATCGGAACTGTTAGAGCAGATCAGGAGGGTGGAAGCACAGCCGCAGTCTTGCCTGACAGGTGGCGACCGGGTCAAAACATTGGATGACCTGCGCCACCTGCCAGTGCTGCGTAAATCGGACCTTGTGAAATGGCAGACCGAGAACCCGCCGTTCGGTGGTATGGCCGTGGGTGACATCAGCCATGTGTTCCAGTCGCCCGGTCCGATTTACGAACCCGGTGGCAGCAGCACCGACTGGTGGCGGTTCGCGCGGTTCCTGACCGCTTGCGGGATCGGCAAGGGCGATATCGTCCAGAACTGTTTCGGCTATCACCTCACGCCCGCCGGCACGATGTTCGAGAACGGCGCGCGGGCGGTGGGGGCCGTGGTGCTGCCCGCCGGCACCGGGCAGACCGAGTTGCAGGTACAGGCGGCGGCAGCCATCGGCTGCACGGCCTACGCCGGGACGCCGGATTATCTGAAGGTCATTCTGGAAAAGGCCGACGCGATGGGTGTCGCGCTGAAGTTCAGCAAGGCGGCGGTGTCTGGTGGAGCTTTGTTCCCGCAGTTGCGGCAGCTTTATACGGATCGTGGGATCACCTGCCTACAGGCGTATGCCACCGCCGATCTGGGCAACGTCGCCTATGAGACGATGCCCGGCGAAGGGCTGGTGGTCGACGAGGGTGTGATCGTCGAGATCGTCACACCCGGCACCGGCGATCCCGTGCCGGAGGGCGAGGTGGGCGAAGTCGTCGTCACTTCGCTGAATCCGGACTATCCGCTGATCCGCTTTGCTACCGGTGATCTGAGTGCTGTGCTGCCGGGGCAAAGTCCCTGCGGGCGAACCAACATGCGTATCAAGGGCTGGATGGGCCGCGCCGATCAGACAACCAAGATCAAGGGGATGTTCGTGCGGCCGGAGCAGGTCGCCACTTTGGTCGCGCATATCGACGGGGCAACCCGCGCGCGCGTGATCGCGGATCGTGACGGCGACAGCGACACGATGGCGGTGCAGGTCGAGGGCACCGGGCTGGATGCAGACGCGATTGCTGCCGCCGTCAAGGACGTGCTGAAACTGAAAGGGACGGTGACGTGTTGTGACCCCGATACATTGCCGCGCGATGGAATCGTGATCGAGGACCGTCGCACCTACGAAACCTGAAAGCCGGAGACCGCCATGCGCCTGATGACCCTGACCCTGACCCTGATGCTGACGGCGGCCACGCCGTTGCTTGCCGATGACGCCGCGCTGATGATCGGCAACACGCGATATGAGGCGCTGGATCAGGTGGTAGGTGCGGACGGGTTGCGTTCAGGGGCGGAGGCGTTCGGGGCTGTTGGATTCACCGTTCAGTCCGCCAGCAATGCCGACGGTGCGCAGATGCGCGACGCCATTCAGGCGTTCGTTCCCACGATCGGCGCGAATGACCGGATTATCGTGGCGCTGGCGGGGCATTTCGCGACGGACGGTGGGCGCAGTTGGTTCCTGCCCGTCGATACGGAGCTGCCGTCGTTCTTTGCGATGGACGGAGCGGTGTCGGTGGAAAGCATCCTAAGGCTGATGGGCGGATCGCCCGGCCGCGCGGTGCTGGCGCTGGGCGTCGATACGGCCGAGGACGATGCCTATGACCGGTTTCTGCGCGAGGGCGTCGGCACGCTGGACATTCCGCAGGGGGTGACTGTCGTGCTGGGGGACCCCGGCGACATTCGCGATTTCGTGACCGATGCGGTACAGCCGGGCGCGGATATTGCGCGGCTGATCGCGGACAGCAGGGGATTGTCGGGCGCGGGCTTCCTGCCGCTGCAACTTGCGTTCGTGCCCGCCGGGGCGGAAATCGCCACGCCTGACGCGAACCCGGTTGCGATCGATCCCGCCGCGGAACAGGCGTTGTGGGATGGCGCGCGGGCGCTGGACACGGTCGAGGCCTATCGCAACTATCTGGCCCGCTATCCCGGGGGGCGGTTCGTGGCAGACGCGGAGGCGCTGATCGCGGAAATCGAGAACGAGCCGAACCGCGCGGCGCGGCTGGCCGAAGAGGCGCTGGACCTGAGCCGTGACGACCGGCGGGACGTGCAGCGTGATCTGACGCTACTGAATTTCGACCCGCGCGGGATCGACGGCATTTTCGGCCCCGGCACGCGGAGTGCGGTCCAGAACTGGCAGCAGCAGAACGGTTATCCGCAGACGACCTATCTGACGCGCGAGCAGATCAACCGGCTGGATGCGCAGGCCGCACGCCGGTCGGCAGAGCTTGAGGCCGAGGCCGAACGCGCACGACAGGAGCGTCTGCGGCTGGATCAGGCCTATTGGGATGAAACCGGGGCGCAGGGCGACGAACCGGGGTTGCGCGCCTATCTTGAGCGCTACCCCGACGGAACCTATGCGTCACAGGCGCAGGAGTTGCTGCGCGCGATCGAAGACGAAAAGCGGGCGGCAGCGGAAGGGGAGGATCGCGCCGGATGGGAAATCGCGGCGGCACGCGACACGGTAGCCGCCTATCAGACCTATCTGCGAGCATTTCCGCAAGGTGCGCTGGCCGCCGAGGCGCGCGCGCGGATAGCGGCCCTTCAAGCCCCCGCCCAGGCCGCTGCCGCGGGAGAGGACCGGCTGGAAGCGGCGTTGGGCCTGAACGCGATTACGCTGCGGTTGATCGAGGCACGGCTGTCGCAGATCGGGCTGGAGCCGGGCCGGGTGGACGGAACGTTCGACGACCGGACGCGGGCCGCGATCCGGGCGTTCCAGCAGGACAGATCGCTTGATCCGACGGGGTATCTGAACGAGCAGACGGTCGCCCGTCTTCTGGCCGACGGGCTGCAATCGCTGGGCGACTGATGCGGATCATGGCGTTGGGCGATAACGCTGCGCATCGCGCGCAGGCGGCGGCGCTGATGCGTGACTGCTGGCCATCACACTACGGTGACGGCGGTCTTGGGGACGCGGATGATGACGTCGTCCGCCGCGCGAATGGGAACCATCTGCCGCTTGGTGTCGTGGCGATAGGACTGGACGCATCGGTAATCGGAACGGCCGCGCTTGACCGATCGTCGCACGGTGCAGCGCCGGATGAGTATTATTGGCTGAACGGATTATGTGTGGCCGCAGCGTATCGGAAGCAGGGTGTCGCGACCGCACTGGCAGCGGCGGTTTGCGATCTTGCAGCGCGGCGGGGAGCTACCAAGATATATGCGACGACGCGCGATGCCGCGGCGCTGTTGCAACGCGCGGGCTGGCATCCGTTGCGGTGCGTGGATGATGACGAGGGGCCATGGGCCGTCATGTGCAAGATGCTGTCCTGACCATGAATAACCCCGCCCGCAGGTGCGGACGGGGTGATTTTTAGAGATTAAGCTGACGTCAGCGTGCGGGCACATAACGCTCGAACAGGAGTCGTCCGAAGTTCGACGTGTTTTCGTTGATGTCACCGACACCGACGATATAGCTGCCGGTGGACACGCGGGCGGCGACGAGGCTGTTCAGGCTATTGCCATAGTCGTCGTTCTGCGCGACCTCGCGCCCCAGATCGTCATAGACGATGATCCAGGGATCACCGGCGTCGCCTGCAGAAAGCGCCTCGATGATCATCAGACCGGGTTCGTCGATATCGACGCTGAACCAGGTGACCTTGGTCGCGATCTGCGCGTCCTGACGCATACGATTGTCGAGCGTGCCGAGATTTGTGACAGGCACCGAGCCATCGAGCGGCGGTGCCGCCTCGCCCCGGTCATAGAGCGCCGTCAATGCGGCGGCCGGATCGAACTCCGACACGCTGACGGTGATCGGCAGCGAGGTGTCGTTCAGCGCGGTCAGGGCGATACAATAGTCGCCCGCGGCCAGCGGTGTCTGCATGTCGAGCCGTGAGTTCAGCCCGTCGAAATCATCGTTTTCGGAGATATAGTTTTCCGCCCCGTCATAAAGGGTGAGAACCGGATCGGCATTTTCGTTTTCAGCCGTGATGCTCACAGCCATCGGGGCGCTGAGCGTGAACCGGTAGAAACCGTTTTCATCGACGGAGCGGGTATCGCTGTAGCCACCGGCGATGTCTGTATTGCCGCCGATCTGGATACCGTTGGCGCATTCACCGCTTTCGTTGAGCGGCACATCGACAACCGTGTCGGTGGGCGGGTCTGTCGGTGTCACGACAGGATCCGTGCCGCCGACACCCTCGGTCAGCGCCTCGTGGCTGGTCAGACCGATGCGCACGAAGGCGGTCATCGGTGCGCCGTCGTAGCTTTGCATGGCCATGCAGTAGGTGCCGGGGTCCAGCATGGTTTCGCCGCGTGCGGCCCCGTTGCCGCCGCTGTCGTCGTCGGACAGGATGATGTTGCCATTGGCGTCGAGCAGGTCGATGAGCGGATCACCGGCGCCGCGGCCCTCGGCCTCGACCCGGACCTGGGACGGTGCGGAGAGGGTAAAGAGGGACACGTATTCGTTGCCGCCCAGAACCAGCGCCATCTGTTCCTGATAGGTGCCAGCCGTCGCGATGTCGGACGAGGCTTCGTCGCCGCCGATCCACTGGCCGCCGGCCCCGGCCCCGCCGCACAGGTCCTGCGCCATCGCCGGTGCGGCCAGCCCTATCATTGCAGTGGCCAGTGCTGTCGATTTCAGTCCATTAGAAGTCATGAGAAATATCCCCTCACTATTGGTGTCTTGCTTCAAGATTGCATCAGCCTAGTCCGAACGCCGCGCGACTGGCTAGGGCAAAGGTGGCGGAGGTCAGGAATACCCGCCCCGTTGCGTGAAGTCCCTGACCTAAAGGTTGCGCGGTCCTATCGTGCGAAAAACGCGCCCATTTCGGTCGTCAGGGGTGTCGTCGCCATCGAAAACAGGCCAGCGGTGCTTTGCTCGCCTATCGCACCTGCATAGGTTCCGGCGCGGTTCGGGCTGGTATAGGTATTGCTTTGCAACCCGCCGCCTGCCGTCGTGCCGGAAAAGAGACCGGTGCCGTCGATCTGCGCCTGCTGCAGGATCACATCGTTCGATTCATAGAATGTCGCGTTGGGGTCGGTATAAAGCAGGCCGGTTTCGATATCACCGATCCGGCGCTCCGAGATCAGCCCGCTGATCAGATCGTCGGTAAAGTTGATATTCAAGGAGACGTCGCCCGAGACAAAGTTGTTCACCTGGTCGCGGTTGTTGTCCTGCGGCCGGTCGACGACAAGCAGCCCGCGATATTCGCCGGTCATCGTCGCGGCACCGGTTATGGGCAGTTCGGCTGTGGCGGCGCGCCCATATAGGGTCCCCGAAACGCCGTTCGACGTATCGTTCGTCGCGAAGGCAAAGGCAAATACCCCGCCGCCGTTGGCGCGCACGGTGTAGCTGCTTCCCGCGGGGTCGGGTGTCAGGATATTTGGTGTGCCTGTGACGCGCTGGGGGTGGGTTGCGGCGGACGCCAGCGTCAATCCGCGGGACAGGTTGCCGGTTTCGGGGTCATAGGCCAGATTTGCGGCACCGCTGGTCCGGATTTCTGGGCGCACCGTCATGGTTTCGGGTCCGTCGCCTGCGCCGCCACCGCCGCACGCGGCCAGAGTGATGCAGGAGCAGAGCGTGAAGATTGTTCGAATTGAATTGCGCATGGCGACCCCGTGTTTTAATTCACGACATCTTTAGCACAAGACATACCATTCAAATAACGAATTTCGAGAATTGCACTTCTGGCGGTATCACCCGCCGCCATGCTGCGCGGACTCTCCCTTTCCGAGCCACCGCGACAGCGGCGCGGCCGACATGCCGTGCAGCACAATCGACAGCGATACCGTCATCGAGACGCAGGCCAGCAATTCCTCTTCGCCGGGGAAGTCGAATTCATCCATCATGATCAGGGTGAAAAGAATAGACGCCAGACCGCGCGGCCCGAACCAGCCCAGAAACAGCTTGTGGCGCCACGCCATACCGGTGCCGGTCAGAGAAAGGCCGATCGGAACGATGCGCACGACAGTCAGGAACAGAACCGCCAACAAGACCGCGTCCCATGACATATGTGCCAGCCCGGCGGGCAATAGAAGCGCGCCGAACACAAGGAAGGCGAACATGGTGAGGAGTTGGCCGACGCCCTCCATGAACTCGCCGATAAAACGGATGTCGTGACGGTAGGTGTTGCCGAAGACCATGCCGCCGACAAAGGCCGCGATAAAGCCGTTTCCGCCGATGATTTCGGCACTGAGGAACGCCAGAAACGCGACGGCTAGGAACGCAACGCCGCCTGCGGGTTCGGCGATCAGACGCTTGTTCTGTGCCGCACCCATCGCCCGTGCGCCAAGCCAGCCGATGGCGATGCCCGCGACGGGGCCAAGAATGATCTGGACGAGCGCCTGCGTGGCGAGTCCTTCGGTGCTGGCGTCGGTCATGCCCGCTGATGCGAGAATTGCGCCGAACAGTACGAAGGGCAGCACCAGACCGTCGTTCAGCCCGCTTTCGACGTTGATCGTCTGGCGCAGATATTCGGGGACATCGCTGCTGGAAACGACGGTTTGACCCAAAGCCGCATCCGTCGGTGTCAGCACCGCCGCGGTCAGCAGTGCCATCGCCCAGCCGCCCGATGGGCTGATCAGGATGGCGACCAGCGTGCCCAGCGCGATGGTCAATGGCAGGCCGATCAGCAACATGCGGCACGGGATTGCGTAGGCACGCCGCAGCGATTTGACACGAACATGGCTCGCGTCGGAAAAGAGTACGAGGACAAGTGTGATTTCGGCCAGCAGGCGTTTGCCGTTCTCGATCGGGGCCGGCACATCGGGCGATCCGAGCGCGGTCGAGATCAGGAACCCCGCGGCCATGAAAAGCATCGGCAGCGTCAAAAGCGACCTTGCGATGACGTTGGTCAGCACCGAGTAGGCGAAGATGCAGATCAGGATCGCGATCAGGGCCAGATCGTAGGAAAGATGTGACATCGGGGCGTCTGTTCCTGTTGTTGTGCTTTGGCCGCGCTTGCACGATAGCGCCGATCAGGGCGGCTGTCAGCGATGGTGCCGCTGTCGCCGCTCCGGTTCAGGTGATCGCGCAGCAAAAAAGGGCCGCACCGGCGGTGCGACCCTTTCTGAAGTATGCTGCGATGCAGGTCTTAGCCCTGACGGGCCTTGAACCGGCGCTGCGTCTTGTTGATCACATAGACGCGGCCCTTACGGCGCACGACGCGGCAATCGCGATGACGCTGCTTGAGCGAGCGGAGGGAGTTGCGAACTTTCATGTGTTCGGTCCTTCTTGTCGCGGCGCGGCGATGCGCCTTGGGTTGCAGTGACGGGACGTCAGGCGACCCGGTGAAATCATGGTGGACGATACTGGGATCGAACCAGTGACCCCTTCGATGTCAACGAAGTGCTCTACCGCTGAGCTAATCATCCATATTCTTCAACGATTTAACCTGCGCCCCATAACGAAACAGGACGCGGGCGAACCGCGTCAGGTGTGCGGTCTATAAAAGGAGTCGGAGAGGGGATCAAGGGCTTTTGGCAAATGCCTGTTATAGGCTAGTATCAGGAGCAGGAAGGTGCCCCATGACCCCGACAGCCTATCATCTCGACCAGCCGCGACGGCGGACGACGAGCGTGGTTTTCGCCTCGCCGCACTCCGGGCGTGACTATCCCGGGCCGTTTCTGCGCAAGGCAGTTCTGGACGAGAAGCAGATACGGTCTTCGGAAGATGCGCATGTCGACAAGCTGTTCGCAGCCGCATCGCGCCACGGGGCACCGTTTCTGCACGCCAGCGCCCCGCGCGCCTTTCTGGATCTCAACCGCGGACCGGAGGAACTGGACCCGGCCCTGATCGAGGGCGTGCGGCGGATGTCGCACAACCCGCGTGTGGCCAGCGGGCTGGGTGTGATCCCGCGCGTGGTTGCAAACGGGCAGGCGATCTATCGCGGCAAGCTGACACTGGCCGAAGCGCACGGGCGTCTGTCGCAATATTGGCGCCCCTATCACGATCAGTTGCAGACGTTGCTGGACCAGAGCCAGAACAGCTTTGGCGAGGCGATCCTGATCGACTGCCATTCGATGCCGCACGAGGCGCTTTCCAATGTCGGCCCACCCGGTGCGACGCGGCCCGATGTGGTGCTGGGCGACAGATTCGGTGCCGCCGCCGCCGCGTCAATCGTGGAACGGGTAGAGGCGGCCTTTGCCGCCGCTGGGTTCCGCGTGGCGCGCAACATGCCGTTTGCGGGTGCCTATATCACGCAGCAATACGGCCGTCCGACACGCCGGCAACACGCGGTGCAGGTGGAACTGGACCGGGCGCTTTACATGGACGAGCGAACGCTGGAACCGCACAGCGACTTCGACGCGTTCAGGGCGCGGTTATCCGGTGTGATTGCCGAGATTGCCGAGATCGGACGTGACCAGAGTCAGCGGGTCGCGGCGGAGTAATCCAGCGGATCGCAGAACGTATGGCTAAAGAGCACATAGTCCAGCATGTCGAAAATATCCCCATAGACCCGCCCGAACTGCAGCTCCGCGCCAGCATAGGCGGTCATTTCATAATTCACGAGCTGGAATCGGTAGAAGCCGACCGGTGATTCCGAACAGACGGTCGCGTCAAGGATCGGCACAACCTGCCATGACGACAACGCGAAAAAGGTAATGGCGGCGAGGATCGTGCCTGTCGCAATCGCCTTGAGTGTGCGTTTGATCCTCATGCGATCCCCGCCAGTTCGCTTGCGAAGAACGGTTCGGGGTCGTCGATCTCGATCAGGCGCTTGCGGTCGACCAGCCAGAAACGGTTGGCTGTGGCGCGCACGAAACTGCGGTCGTGGCTGACCAGCAGACAGGACGCGCCGTGGGCGACGAGTTCGTCTTCCAGCGCCTCCTGCCCATCGATGTCCAGGTGGTTGGTCGGCTCGTCCAGAAGATAGAAGTTCGGGTGCGTCAGGCGCAGCACCAGCATCGCAAGCCGCGCCTTTTGCCCGCCGGAGAGTTTCGCCAGCGGCGTGTCCTGCATCTGGATCGACATACCTGCGCCTGCCAGCAAACCGCGGGCGCGCTGGTCACCGACGTCGAACCGGTGGGTGATCGTCTGCATCGGGCTTTGCGCCGGGTCGAGCTGTGACAGCCCCTGATCGGAGTAGCCGAGCACCACAGATGGTGCATGCTTGATCGGGCTGTCCCCGCCGGTCAGCGCGTGGTGGATCATCCGCACAAGCTGCGTCTTGCCCGCGCCGTTGCGCCCCAGCAGCAAGACACGATCACCCCGGCTGATCCATTTCTGCCCGGTCCGGTAAAGTTCACGACCGTCTGGGGCTCGCACCACAATATCTTCAAAAGTGACCAGCGCCTTGGCGTGGGTGCCGGAGTTGCCGAGCCGAATGTCACCGGCGTTATGTTCTCGGTAGGCGGGCTTTGCCGCCGCTTCCATCGCTTCCGCGCGGTCGGACAGTTGTTTGGTCTTTTTTACCAGCAAATCGGAGCCAGAATTGATGCCGATGTTTTTCAGCTTGGCGGCCTGCTTGCGCAATTGTTGCGCCTGCCGCATCTCGTTGGTGAAACGGCGTTCGTCGGCGGCGTCTGCATCGTCGAGCGCATCGCGGGCGCGGGTATAGGGCAGGGCGAAATCACGCGACGTCTCGGCGCGCAGGAACAGCGTGCGGGTCGTCACCTCGTCCAGAAATGCGCGGTCGTGGCTGGTCAGAATGACGGCGGTGTCGCGGGGCAGGCCTTCGAGCCATTTCTGCAGCAGGCCGATGCGGGTCAGATCGAGATGGTTGGTCGGCTCGTCCAGCATCAGCACCTCGGGTTCGGTGACCCAGGTGGCGGCGAGCATCGCGGTGCGCTGCCATCCGCCGGAGAGTTCCGACAGGGGACGCTGATGTAGGTCGAAAGGAATTGCGAGATCGTCGAGCACGACATCGACGCGCCAGCTTTCATAGTCCGCCTGATCGGGTGGCAGGGCGGAAAGGACGAGATCGTAGAGCTTTTTCGAAAGATCAGAGTCAGGGACATGCTGGCGGACGTGGCCGATGCGCAGGCCGCGCGCGGTCGTGATGTCGCCTATGGTGGGGTCTGTCGTGCCGTCGATGCAGGCCAGCAGAGTCGATTTACCGACGCCGTTGGCCGCGACGAGGCCGAGCCTGTCGCCCTTGTTGAGGGTCAGGTCGAGGCCTGTGAAGAGCGGCGTTCCAAGGGTCACACCAAGGTTGCGGATATTGAGAAGGGTCATGTCTGGTCGGTCCGGAAAGAGTGATGCGGCGCGCAAGGGCGCCGTTCAAGGGCAGACCATGGGTGACTTGCGTGACCCGTTATCCGCCCTGCAAACGCATTTGCAGGGCATCACGGGGACCATGCTGAAGGCGACGGTTGATTGTCATATCAGCGCGGGTCCTCCTGTTGTCGGTGTCAATATCATGGCAAGAATAGAATTGGCTCTCGCGATTGGCAATACGAAGGAAATTCGATGACAGATACACCATTGGTCCGAATGGCCGAGATCGAGATTGATCCGGAACAGATCGACAGTTATCGCGCGTTGCTCGTTGCTGAAATCAATGCCGCGGTCGCAATTGAACCTGGTGTCCTGATGCTGTGTGCGCAGTCAGTCAAAGGGTCGTCGACGACTTTTCGGTTGCTAGAGGTTTATGCTGATCAAGCCGCTTATGAGGCGCACTTGGCCAGTCCGCACTTCTTGACCTACAAGTCGGGAACGCAAGATATGGTAAAATCGCTGCGCTTGATGGAAATGGACTCCATATTGCTGGCAGGGAAACCGAACGTCTTTGCGGACTAGCGCAACGCGCGGCCCTTGATGATCGCGTCCTTGCCGAACTTCGCACGGATGTGATCCGCCGCCTTTTCGGCCGCGGCCCGTTTTCCGGCGTCGGGATCGAGCAGATCGCCTTCGCGGTCGGCGTCGCTTGCCCCGGCGAGTTGCGAGATTCCGACGCCCAGCAAACGGAACGGACCGCGATCACTGACCTGATCAAAAAGTCCGCGGGCGGTGCGGTAGATCGTGTCGGCCATCTGGGTGGGGTGTCGCAGGCTTTGCCGCTTGGAGATCAGCTTAAAATCGGATGTCTTGAGCTTCAGCGTCACGATCAGCCCTGCCTTGTCCTTTGCCTTGGCGCGGGCGGAGACCTTCTCCGCCATCCGCCAGAGGTGACCATCGAGGATGTCGATATCGCCTGTGTCTTCGTTGAACGTGGTTTCGTTCGACAGGCCCTTGACCGGCGTGTTGTTGGAAATGCGGCGGCCATCCTCGCCGCGGGCCAGGGAGTAGAGCCGTTCGCCCATGCCGCCGAAGCGATCGTGCAAATCACGCCTGTCCCAGCGCAGCAGATCGTCGAAGGTGCGGATGCCGGCCTTGTTCAGGCTGTCCTGCGCGGCAGGGCCGATACCCCAGATCAGCCGCACGGATTTTGGTCGCAGAAAGGCGGTAGTTTCCTCTTTCCCAATGATCGAGAACCCGCGCGGTTTTTGCAGGTCGGACGCGACCTTGGCCAGGAATTTGTTGTGGGACAGGCCTATGGAGCCGGTCAACCCGACCTCCTCCTTCATGCGCTTGATCAGGCGGGCGAGCATCACGGCAGGTGGCGCGCCATGCAGGCGCGCGGTGCCGGTCATGTCCATGAATGCCTCATCCAGAGACAGCGGTTCGACGACCGGGGTCAGGTCGTCCATCATCGTGCGGATCGCGCGGGAAGCCTCGACATAGGCGTCGAACCGGGGCTTCACGACGATCGCGTCGGGACAGAGTTTCAGCGCCTGGAACATCGGCATCGCGGATTTGACGCCCTTGATCCGGGCGACGTAGCACGCGGTGGAAACCACACCGCGTCTGCCACCACCGATAATGACGGGTTTGTCGGCCAGGTCGGGATTGTCGCGCTTCTCGACGGATGCATAGAACGCATCGCAGTCCATATGCGCGATGCTCAAATCGAAGAGTTCGGGGTGTGCAGTAATGCGCGGGCTGCGGCAGGCGGGGCAGCGGCGACCATCGTCGAATATGGTCAGACAGTCACGGCAAAGGGCGGGCATGGCGCAAAGATAGGGCCTGTGCGGCGACGCCACAATCACTATGGTGACGGCTATGGAGAAGCCCTTTCTTGGCAGTCATGTCGCGCTGTTTCTGGGGGACCGGATGCTGGTGATCCTGCGTGACGACGACCCATCCATTCCCTGTCCGGACTGCTGGGACTGTCCCGGTGGCACGGCGGAGGCGGGCGAGACACCGTTTGAGACCGTGCAGCGCGAGGTCCGTGAAGAGGTCAATCTGCATCTGCCGCGTAACGCGGTCGTTTGGCAGCAGTACTACCCTTCGGTCAATCAGCCCGGTCACCAGAACTGGTTTTTCGTGGCACACCTGCCTGCGGCGGTCGCGACGGATGTCGTGTTGGGTGACGAGGGGCAACGGTGGGATTTGATCGCGCCGGAGGTCTTTTTGGCGCTGGACCGGGTCGTGCCGTCGTTTCCGCCACGCCTGCAGGAGTACCTGCGCGGGGCGCAGGGGACCGCTATGGATTGATGCGGGCGCGATTGCAAAGGTGTGAGCGGGTGCGTATGTCTGACACAGCTTTCTGAAAGGCGTTGAAGATGGATTTCGAGCAAATTCTCGCAGACTACGTCGGCCCGAACCTTGTCTATCTGCTGCTGGCGCTGTTCATCGTCATCTGCATTCTGGCGGGTGTCCGGATCGTTCCGCAGTCGGAAAAATATGTGGTGGAACGGCTGGGTCGGCTGCGTGCCGTTCTGGGGCCAGGCATCAACTTTATCGTGCCTTTTTTGGACCGGGTGCGACACAAGGTATCCGTGCTGGAACGCCAGTTGCCCAGCATGGCGCAGGATGCGATCACGTCCGACAACGTGCTGGTGCAGGTCGAGACATCGGTGTTCTACCGTATCATCGAGCCGGAGAAGACTGTGTATCGTATTCGCGATGTCGATGCCGCGATTTCCACGACGGTCGCAGGTATCGTGCGGTCAGAGATCGGGCGTATGGAACTGGATCAGGTACAGGCCAACCGGTCGCGGCTGATCGAGGCGGTGCGCGAGCAGGTGGCCCAGCAGGTCGACGATTGGGGGATCGAGGTGACGCGGGCCGAAATCCTTGATGTGAACCTTGATGCGGCGACGCGGGCGGCAATGCTGCAGCAGTTGAATGCCGAACGGGCCCGCCGGGCGCAGGTCACCGAAGCGGAGGGCACGAAGCGGTCAGTCGAACTGAAGGCCGACGGCGATCTATATGCGGCAGAGCAGCAGGCGAAGGCGCGCCGGATCGCCGCTGATGCAGAGGCCTATGCCACTCAGGTCGTTGCGGTCGCGATTGCCGAAAACGGGCTTGAGGCCGCGCAGTATCAGGTTGCGCTGAAACAGGTCGAGGCGCTGAACGCGCTGGGCGGCAGTCAGGGCAGCCAGACCATCGTGGTGCCGGCGGATGCGCTGGATGCGTTCAAGAATGCGTTTTCAATGCTGAAAGGTCGCGCGTGATGGGACTTTGGTCTGAATGGTGGGTCTGGATGTCGGCGGCGCTGGTCCTGGGTACGGCAGAAGTGATCATCCCTGGTTACATCTTTCTGGGATTCGCGATCGGCGCGCTCGTCGTCGGGGTGCTGATGCTGATCGGTTTAACCGGCTTGTCGCTGCCGCTGACTTTGGTGGTCTTTGCGCTTTTGTCGCTCGGCGCATATTTGGCGCTTCGGTTCACATTCGGACTGAAAAACGGCCAGGTCACTATCTGGGACCGTGATATCAACGACAACTGATCATGCGTTCCACGTACAAAAAGACCCGGTAGCGAGGCTACCGGGTCAGTAGGGCTGATCGGATAATTGGGGGTGCAAACCGTCAGAGGGACAGAGGCGATAGTTTGCTATCCGATCGGCAGGTATCTCTAGATTGACGACACGAGGTCGCTGCCACTGTCGGACATTCGCAAGGCGCTGCGCGTCAGACCTGCGCGCACGCTGGCCATGTCCATCGTCACAGGGCCGACGACCTGACAGGGGTAGCGGAATGTGGATTGGCCGCGCTGGATGTCGACCCGTGCCTCGAAGGCACCGTTTTGAGCGTTGTAGCGCACGTCGCCGAGGTGAACATTTGTCATCGTAATCTTCCTTTGATCGCCACCCGCCGAGGTGGTCTTGCCTGAATAGTCGCGGCCATTTTGTGCCGCTTTATGATTTTGAAACGCAAAACTGCGATTATCGTTGCATCGGATTGTGCATTCGTTCTGCCCGGGCGCGCAGACCGGCCCTGACCAGGCCGGCGGAAAGCGTCGCGGGGCCATAGACCCAGCTGGGATAGCGGAGCGTTTTACCCCCCGTTTTCATCAATACGGATGCTTCGAATGCGCGGGCGCGGGCATTGTAGCGCAGGTTCAGGATTTCCATTTGCCGACTCCATCAGACCTCGTCTTTAGAAGTAACGACGATTTCCTAATAAAGTTTCACCAGCGCAGGTCAGACTTGAATAATCTAACGCCGGTTGCTGCGACGTGCCTGTGGCGAGCGCAGTTCCGACTGGATATCGCGCGCCGCGCGCGCCGGGTCGTCCGCCTGCCAGACAGGTCGTCCGACAACCACATGGTCGGCTCCGTTGGCGATGGCCTCCGCCGGGGTCGTCACTCGTTTCTGATCGCCAAGGGCCGTCCCCGCAGGACGGACGCCCGGTGTCACGATCAGACGACCGTCGGCGATCGGCAAGGCGCGGATCAGGGCGGCCTCCTGCGGCGAGGCGATGACACCGTCGGCCCCGGCCAGCAGCGCGCGGTCGGCCCGTTCGGTGACAAGCTGCGCCATGTCACCATCCTTCATGCAGCCATCGTCAAGGTCGGCGCGGTCAAGCGACGTCAGGATTGTGACGGCGAGAATCTTGGTTTTTGATCCCGCTGCCCCTTCGACGGCGGCCCGCACGACATGGGGATCGCCATGCACGGTGAGGAAATCCAGATCGTACTGCGCGACGCCACGCACCGCAGCCTCGACCGTCGCACCAATATCGAACAGCTTGAGATCGAGGAATACCCGCTTGCCGTGTTCCTGTTTGAGTTCGTTGGCCAGTGCCAGGCCGCCTCCGGTCAGCATACCCAAACCGATCTTGTAAAATGAAACCGCGTCGCCGATGCGCGTGGCCATGTCCAGCCCGGCGACCACGTTCGGTACATCAAGCGCAACGATCAGGCGGTCATCGGTCATCTGGCGGCTCCTGCAACGGTTCACAGCCGTCTAGCGGCTGCCGGGCAGTCATGCAATCCGGCAGGGGCCTACTGCAGCGCGGACCCGTTCAGCCAGCCGGTGTAGCCGCTGACGCGGACACGACACCAGCGGCCACCAATAACGGCCCGCAAGTTGGAGCCTGTCAGCGCGCGTTCTGCCTCTGTCAGGGGTGTCGGATCGCAATCGATCAGTTCCACACCGGTGGTGCCTGCGGGGATCTGCGCGAGGACGTCGGACGCCGTGTCCGCTTGCCGGTAGAGGTTGACGACGATGCCGAAGCCGTAGTTGGCGATCCGGTTGGTCTCGCGGGCGCTGCTGTCGGGGATCGTGCCGGGGTTGAGCCGGAGCAACAGTTCATAGTTGCTTGACGGCAGAACGAGGCCACCGAACCGCAAACGGTAAAAATCACCTTCGCCCTCCGTGACGACCACGAAAGCCTTGCGCGAGGACCCGTCACCATGGCTGAACGTCACGATCTGCTCGTCGCCGTTTTCGTTGTAGAGAATTTCGATCCCGACCAGTGCACCGCCGTCGAGCGTGGGAATGCGGACCTGACCGGTCGCGGTGAAGCCCCTGAGCGTCCGATCCATCCGAAGCACGCCTGCCTCGATAAACGTGCCTGCGCCGGTGTTGTTCTCGATCAGTGTCCAAAGGCCCAGATCGCCGGGGTCGGGTGCAGGCGGCAGATCGTTGGATGGCGCGATACTATTGGGGTCGCGGCCGGTGCCGAAGCTGATCCAGTCGAGCGCCTCGGGCGTTGTATTGTCCCACTCGGGCGCCCAGAACCGCCCCGGCCCGGTGGCTGTCGCCAATGCGTCCGGCGTTTCGCTTTGCAGGCGCCCGCCCCAATGGTCGCCATTCCCAGAGACGGGTATTTCCGATCCGACGGTAAACCGTCCGTTAAATGTCTGCCCGTCACTGGCCATGCGGAAATACATCAGGCCCCAGCGACCACCGGCTTCCTGCCAGCTTCCGCGGAACTCCGTGCCATCCGGCGAAAGATTGCCTTCGATATAATCCTGATGGCCGTAGTCGCCCCAGACACGATCACCGGACTGATAAAGATTGAATGACCAATTGTCTTCATCGAGCCAGAAACCCTGCCACGGGCCGTCGGCGGATGCGACCGTCGCAAAGAACAAAGCAAGGGCAGTCAAAATGGCGCGTATCATCGGAAACGACTCCGGTTTCGTTGAGGATGAAAGATTTTCACAGCCTGCACCCTGCCACGCAATCCCCTTTGGCAGGGGGTGTGTAAATTGTCACTGTGCCTGTCTTGCAACAGTGTCGTGGCGCCCCCATTTGGGAGGCAAGGCCCGAAAGCAGGGTGTGCCGCAATGCCGGGCATCCGAATACCAGACGGGCGCTTATCAAAGGAGAGACCCATGAACCTTGAAAAGTTCACCGAGCGGTCGCGCGGTTTCGTTCAGGCCGCACAGACCATTGCGATGCGCGAAGGCCATCAGCGCCTTGCACCCGAGCATGTATTGAAAGCCCTGATGGACGATCCCGAAGGCTTGGCCGCGAACCTGATTACGAAATCGGGCGGCGATGCTGCGCGTGTGGTGCAGGCGGCAGATGAAGCCGTCGCGAAAATCCCGCAAGTGAGCGGCGATACCGGGCAGCTTTATATGGACAGCGGCACCGGCAAGGTCTTGGCCGAGGCCGAGAAGATCGCCATGAAGGCGGGCGACAGCTTTGTCCCTGTCGAGCGGCTGTTGATGGCGCTGGTCATGGTGAAATCCAAGGCCAAGGACGCGTTGGATGCGGGGCTTGTCACGGCCAAGGGGCTGAATGCCGCGATCAACGATCTGCGCAAGGGCCGGACAGCGGACAGCGCATCGGCCGAGGACGGCTATGACGCGCTGAACAAATACGCCCGCGACCTGACGGAGGCCGCGCGGGAAGGCAAGATCGACCCGATCATCGGCCGCGACGAGGAAATCCGCCGCGCGATGCAGGTGCTGTCGCGCCGCACCAAGAACAACCCCGTTCTGATCGGTGAACCCGGCGTGGGTAAGACCGCGATTGCCGAGGGTCTGGCCCTGCGGATCGTGGATGGCGACGTGCCGGAAAGCCTGCGCAACAAGCGGCTGATGTCGCTGGACATGGGCGCATTGATCGCCGGTGCCAAGTATCGCGGTGAATTCGAAGAGCGGTTGAAAGCCGTATTGAAGGATATCGAGACGGCAGCGGGTGAAGTCGTGCTGTTCATCGACGAGATGCACACGCTGGTCGGTGCCGGCAAGTCGGATGGCGCGATGGACGCGGCCAACCTGATCAAGCCTGCGCTGGCGCGGGGCGAATTGCACTGCGTCGGTGCTACCACGCTGGATGAATACCGCAAGTATGTGGAAAAGGACGCAGCACTGGCCCGTCGTTTCCAGCCGTTGATCGTGGAAGAACCCACGGTCGAGGATACGGTCAGCATATTGCGCGGTATCAAGGAGAAGTACGAACTGCACCATGGTGTGCGGATCAGTGACTCGGCTCTGGTGGCGGCATCGACACTGTCGCATCGCTATATCACCGACCGTTTCCTGCCGGACAAGGCCATCGACCTTGTGGACGAGGCCGCGTCGCGTTTGCGGATGGAAGTGGACAGCAAGCCCGAAGAACTCGATGCGCTGGATCGTCAGATCCTGCAATTGCAGATCGAGGCGATGGCGCTGCGCAAGGAAGACGATGCGGCATCTGCTGACCGTCTTGAGAAGCTGGAAAAGGAACTGGCCGACCTGCAGGAACGTGCGTCCGAGATGACCGCGAAATGGCAGGCCGAGCGTGACAAGCTGGAAGGCACTCGCGAGGTCAAGGAAAAGCTGGATCGCGCGCGGGCCGACCTGGATATCGCCAAGCGCGAAGGTGATCTGGCGAAGGCCGGCGAGCTGTCCTATGGCGTGATCCCCGAATTGCAGCGCAAGCTGGCCGAGGCCGAGGAAAACGAAGACCTGATGGTCGAGGAAGCCGTGCGCCCCGAACAGATCGCCGCCGTGCTGGAACGCTGGACGGGGATCCCGACCTCCAAGATGCTGGAAGGCGAGCGGGACAAGCTGTTGCGGATGGAGGACGAGTTGGGCCGCCGGGTGATCGGTCAGAAGCCCGCAGTGAAGGCTGTCGCCAATGCGGTGCGCCGTGCGCGGGCCGGGCTGAACGACGAGAACCGCCCGTTGGGATCATTCCTGTTTCTTGGGCCGACCGGCGTGGGCAAGACCGAGCTGACGAAGGCTGTCGCGGAATACCTGTTCGACGACGACTCTGCCATGGTGCGGATTGATATGTCGGAGTTTATGGAAAAGCACTCCGTTGCGCGTCTGATCGGTGCGCCTCCCGGCTATGTCGGCTACGACGAAGGCGGCGTGTTGACCGAAGCGGTGCGGCGCAGGCCGTATCAGGTCGTTCTGTTCGACGAGGTCGAAAAGGCGCACCCGGACGTGTTCAACGTGCTGTTGCAGGTGCTGGACGACGGGATGCTGACCGATGGGCACGGGCGGACCGTCGACTTCAAGCAGACGCTGATCATCCTGACTTCCAACCTGGGCGCACAGGCGCTGAGCCAGTTGCCGGACGGTGCCGATGCAAGCGATGCCAAGCGTGGCGTGATGGAAGCGGTGCGGGCGCATTTCCGCCCCGAGTTCCTGAACCGTCTGGACGAGACGATCATCTTCGACCGTCTTGCGCGTGACGACATGGCGGGGATTGTGGAAATCCAGTTGCGTCGTCTGTCGCGGCGACTGGCCGCGCGGAACATCACGCTCGATCTGGACGATGGTGCATTGAAGTGGCTGGCAGATGAAGGCTATGACCCGGTGTTCGGTGCGCGTCCGCTCAAGCGGGTGATCCAGCGCGCGTTGCAGGATCAGTTGGCCGAGATGATCCTGGCTGGTGAGGTGCTGGACGGTGCGACGGTGCCGGTCAGTGCAGGGGCCGACGGTTTGATCGTCGGAGACCGGGTATCAGGCTCTCAGCGTCCCAAACCGGACGACGCGGTCGTACACTAAAGCTGGATGCAGCGGGCTGTTGACGATTGGCCGCCTAGTTCCCGCATGATCTTAAGCAGACAGACCAAAGGCCCGGTGATCTGCCGGGCCTTTTTCGCGATGAAAGGAATTAGCCAGTCGGCAAGATTGGGCGCCCCTGGGACTACGGGTTCTTGCGTGTTTGGTCAGGGACGGAGGCCGTGATATATTTGTCGGCACAGCCGGAAGGATCGACCTTTGCCGCCCTTTTCCCCGTCCGCGTTCGACTACAGCTATCCCGCCGCGCGCGAGATCGCGGCGCTGCGGCGTTGGCGTGACACCGAACCTGGCCGGGCGATCCCACCGAAACAGGCGGGTCGCCTGCTGATCGGCAGCTGGAACATCGCCAACCTTGGGGACAGCGCCCAGATCCGCAGCGATGCGGATATCGCCTTGATTGCGGAAATCCTGTCCTGGTTCGACCTTGTCGCCGTGCAGGAAGTCAAGGAGGACCTGTCCGAGTTGTCGCGTGTTCTGGCGGAATTGCCGGGCTACGACACGGTGCTTTCGGATCAGACGGGCAACGGCGAACGGATGGTGTTCCTTTATGACAGATCGCGCGTGACACGGCTTGCGCTTGCCGGCGAGATCGACATTCCGGTCGCGTCGCACCGGCACATACGCATTCCACAGTCGTCGCAGAAATTCCGCGGCTTCGACAGATCGCCTTACGTCGTGGCCTTTGACTGTGACGGGTTCGTCCTCACGCTGGTCAACGTGCATATCTATTTCGGCTCTGACAGCAAGCGGTCGATCAATCGCCGGGCGCTGGAAACCTTTGCTGTCGGGCGCTGGGCCGACCTGCGGCGCAATCGCAGGCAGGCGTTCTCGGAGAATGTGGTGGTCATTGGTGACATGAACATGCCGCAGGCCGAAATCGGAGACGAGGTGTTCGATGCGCTGGCGAAACGCGGTCTGCATATACCCGAACACCAGTCCCGGATCGGCACGACGATTACCGAGGGCAAATTCTACGACCAACTCGCGTTTTTTCCCGGTGATGCGGGACGCGCCTATGTCACCGACGGCGTTTTCGACTTTGACGGAGCGGTGTTCAGCGATCTGTGGCAGGCGCGACCCGGCGATTCGTTCGCCGCATATGTGCGTTACCATCTGTCCGACCATCGTCCGATCTGGGTTCAGTTTCGCACGGATTAACCCCAAGGAACGGCATTCGAGGGGCGTCAAAGGGGTATGTATGTTACAGTCGCTGGCGGCATCGTGAGGAACCTGTGCTGTCCTTCCGGCGTTGAAACATTCAAGTATATATAGAACGTTGACGAGGAGATAGAATGGCACACCGCTGGAAAAACGATCTGACACTGGCCGACGCCACGCCCAAGGCCGCTTTTCTGAACCGGCGGCATATTCTGGCGGGCACCGCCGGTCTGGGTGCGATTGGACTGGTCGGCGCAGGCGGTACCGCGCAGGCGCAGGATGCGGCGGAGCTGGAACCCAATACGCTGGAAGAAATCACGAGCTACAACAACTATTACGAATTCGGGACCGGTAAGGGCGACCCGGCCGAAAACGCGCATCAGCTTGAGATCGAACCTTGGTCGGTGAAGGTCGACGGAATGGTCGACAACCCCGGTGATTATGCGCTGGACGACCTGATCGGCGACCTGACGGTCGAGGACCGCATTTATCGTTTCCGTTGCGTCGAAGCCTGGTCGATGGTGATCCCGTGGAACGGGATCGAACTGGTGGATATTCTGAACAAGGTCGGTGTGCAGGACGGCGCGAAATACGTAGCCTTCGAAACCGCCGTGCAACCTGACAACATGATCGGCGTGCAGCGGCGTGTGCTGGATTTTCCTTATGTCGAAGGTTTGCGGCTGGACGAGGCGATGCACCCTCTGACGATCATGGCGACCGGAATTTATGGTGAGCCTATCGCCAAGCAGAACGGTGCACCTATGCGTCTGGTGGTGCCTTGGAAGTATGGCTTCAAATCCATCAAATCCATCGTACGGATCACGCTGACGGACGAAGAACCACCGACAAGCTGGAATATCGCGAATCCGCGTGAGTACGGATTCTATTCAAACGTAAATCCGAACGTCAGCCATCCGCGCTGGAGTCAGGCATCCGAGCGCGTCGTCGGAGGCGGCCTGTTCGCCAGCCGTCAGGACACGTTGATGTTCAACGGCTACGAAGAAGATGTCGCCAGTCTTTACGATGGCATGGATCTGGCTGAGAATTTCTAAGCTAGATTGCTGGTCATGCCCACGCTCACCAAGTTGACATTTACCGCGGCAACTTTGGCGCTTGCGCTATCAATGCAGCCAGCTTTTGCGCAGGATTTTCTGCCCGCTACGTCACCTGTCAGTCCCAACGTAATCCTAGACGGGAGAGATGGGTCGCGCTTGGTCGTTGTCTATCAGGATGTGACCCAGACGCTTCTGAACGAGTTGCAGGACCGTGATGTGGCGAATGTTTTCCGGTACGGCCTGCCGCCGCCGAGTGTGGGGTTGGGCGACGCCGACGTTGCCATATTGGCATTTCCGGACTGGTCTGTAGCGACGTCCTTCTGGCAGCGTCTTGGCGTCGAGGCCGGAACACAGAATACGTTCGATCTGATCGGTACGAATGCGGTGCATTCCACGCTTTTGCTGACCCGACCGGACGGTCAACCGTTGCGCGTCTATACGTTTATGGATGTCGTCGATGGCAATCGGATGCGCCCGCGCTGCGTGGCACGTTATGTTGTCGATGATGTTTACCGTGCGGGGCGCAGTAATTTCGACATTTTCGCCTGCTCCGGTGCGATCGAATGATCGTCGATCCCGTAAACCAGACATTGCGGAAGGTGCCACCGTGGCTGATCTACGTGATAGGTGCGGTATGGGCGGCTTGGCTGTTCTACCTTGGCCTGACAGGCGGACTGGGTGTGGAGCCGATCAACGCGCTGGAACGGGAATATGGCGAGGTCGCGCTTAAGCTGCTGGTCTTTGGCCTGATGGTGACGCCACTGCGCAGATGGCTTGGGCTGAACCTCTTGAAATTTCGCCGCGCAATCGGCGTGACGGCTTTCTTTTTCGTACTCGCGCATTTCCTGGTTTGGGCCGTGCTCGATGTGCAGTCGCTTGGCCGCGTCTGGGAAGAAATCGTCAAACGGCCTTATGTCACGGTCGGCATGGTATCCTTTCTCATGCTGATCCCGCTGGCTGTTACCTCCAACAACGCGATGGTCAGGCGGCTTGGCGCGGCAAGCTGGCAGAAGCTGCACAAGCTGACCTATCCCGCTGTCGTGCTTGGCGGCATCCACTACCTTTGGCTGGTGAAGGGGTTCCAGTTGGAGCCGATCGTATATCTGATCATCATTGCGGGGTTGTTGCTGACCCGCTTCGTCTGGGCCCGGAAGCGCCGGGCCGCTTGATCTTTCCAATCCTGTCGGCGTCGCTACTGTCGCCGCATGATGGACGCCCGGCGCACTCTTTTTCTGACGATGCTCGTTTTCGCGCTGGAACCGATACCCTTTGGTGCGTGGCTGGCACTGATCCCCCACGTCAAAGAAACACTCGGCCTGAACAAGGCTGAACTGGCGCTTGCGCTGCTGGGGATGCCTGTGGCGCTCGTCCCGGCCCTCATGATCGCAAGCCGGGCGCTGGTGCGGTTCGGCCCACGGCGCATGCTGATTGCGGGATTTATCGCTCAGCTGTGCGTGGTCGCCTTGCCGTTGGCGGCTGTGGGGCAAGTCACCTTGTTCCTGTCTCTGGCCTGTCTTGGCGTCTGCGTGGCCTTCCTGCAGGTCGGCCTGAATGTCTATGCGGGCCGGTTCGAGAAAGAGACCGGCCTTGTAGTGATGAGCCGATGTCATGGTTTCTGGGCGCTGGGGCTGATGGTTGGATCGTTCCTGATCGTGCTGCTCGCGGCGGTTCCTCCGCTGTCCGCATTGTTGCTGGTCTCTGTGCCCGCGACGGCATTAGGCGTGTGGACCGCCGCGCGCCTGCCGCGGCTTGCCTCTGAAACCACAGTGGTCCCGCCGCCGCGTCGCGCGCTTCGGGCGATGCCTGCCGCGTTGTTCCTGATCGCGATCTATGCGCTGGCCTCCTCGATGACCGAAGGGGCGATGTCGGACTGGGCGGCGGTGTATCTGGCGGAACGTCTGCCGGACGGCACCGGCAGGGCGGGTTTGGCAGTGACGATCTTTGCGGGATTTCTGGCAGCCGGGCGCTTTGCCGGCGACGCGGCGAACGTTCGGTTCGGCGTCGTGACACTCGCGCGTGTCACGATCAGTTGCGCGATCGGAGGCGTGCTGCTGCTGGTGTTGCCTCTGCCGTTGTGGTGCGCCTATGCAGGCTTTGCGCTTGTGGGTCTAGGTGCCTCGGTCGGGTATCCGCTGGCGGTGTCGGCGGTGGCCCGAATCGACGATACCTACGAAAGCGCTAATATCGCGACGCTTTCGATGGTGACGGTGATCGGTTTTCTGGTCGGCCCGCCGCTGATCGGGTTCATTGCGGAAACCTATTCGCTGCGTGCGGGTCTGGGCGCGTTGCTGCCCGGGTTGGTGGTTGCGTTTGTCCTGGCACCGGTTTTGCGACGGTAATGCAGTGACCGTGGATTCGGTCGCTTCTGATTCCAGGGACCGATCCGCAATCGGAAAGCTGTTGCCTTTGCCTGGGATGGGAATCCGCTTCGGCGCGCGCCGCGTCGATATTTTCTTGCGAACTTACGTCGGGACCACGTAGTGAAGTTGCGCTAACCCCGCCCAAAGACGGAAAAAACAGGGTTTGGTGTGAAAAATTCGAAAACGGGTAAAAAGGGGGTTGCGGGTCCCGCGACCTCACCCTAAATACCCCTTCACCGGTGGCGCAGTGATGCATCGACGGGGCGCCAGACGGGCCATAGTGCAACGAGACGCGAACAAATTTAGAGATATCTTGGGCGGGGCGCGCCGGTAAGTTAGGGCGCATCTGGTTTGTTTTGTCTCTG